>CAVRXM010000001.1:0-1234622 GCA_963725085.1 uncultured Solirubrobacterales bacterium
GTGCGGTAGCCGGGGCCGGTGGGGGTCTCGGCGGCGCGCGACCAGGTCGGGGCCGTCTCCTCGGCGGCGGCGAGCGCCTCGCGGCGGGCGCGCTTGGCGCTGGCCTTGATCTCCTCCTCGGCCGCCTCGCGGACCCGGGCCTCGCGCTGCTCGGCCTGGATCCGGATCCGCTCCGACTCCGCCTCGAGCTGCTCGTCGGCGCGCTTGCGGGCCTGCTCGGTCGCCTTGCCTTCGACCTTCTCGACCAGTTTGCGGACACGGTCCTCCGACTCGCGCCGGATCTCCTCGGTGCCCCTCAACACGCGTTCCTCGATTTCGGCCTCGAGCCGGACCATCGCCTCGTGGGCCTCGTCGGCTTTCGCCTCGGCGTCGGCGGCGCGCTGCTCGGCGGCGGCGACCCGGCGGTCCGAGTCGCCCTGATTGGCCTCGATCACCTCGCGGACTCGTTTCGACGCCTCGCCTTCGGTCCGCCTGATCGCGGCGGCGACAGCCTCCTCGGTGTTCTCGATCAGCTTCTGGCGCTCGGCGGCGGCCGACTCCTGGGCGGACTCGAACGCCTCCTCGGCGCGGTCGCGGGCCTGCTCGGCGCGGGCGGCGCGAGCCTCCGCCTCGCGCCTTCTCGCGCGTTCCGCGGCTACCCGACCGCGTCCCTCCTCCCCGAGCTTTTGCAGCGTCTCCCTCGCCCGCCGTTTCAGCTCGGCGGCTCTCGGCCTCTGCCCTGGACCCGCTCTCGGCGAGCTTCCTCTCGGCCTCGGCGGCGCGCTCATCGCTCTCCCGCACCCAGCCGAGCGCCCGCTCGGCTATGCCCCGGATCTCCGCCGTCGATTCCTCGACCGAGTCCAATTTGACCGCCGGCTCGCCCATCACGCCGTTTCCACGCCCATCGAGGCAACCTACTACGCACCTCGGCGCCTCCGCCACCGGCCGGGCCGCCAAAAAGTCCGCAAAATGCGGGGACCTCTCGGGGCGGCTGTACGATCGAGGCAGATGGGGAAGAGGTGTTCCCCAGCAGTGCTCCTGATCGTCGCGGGAATGCTCGCGGCGGCCGCCCCGGCATCCGCCGACCGCGTCTACTTCTCCTCGAGCAAAAGGCATCTCCTACGCCAATCTCGATGGCAGCGGCGCCGGCGACTCTCAACTATGTCAGCGGCGTGAAAGCGGCCGAAGTGCCTAGACGGCATCGCGCTCGATCCCGCTGCCGGGAAGATCTACTGGGCGAGCGGCAGCGGCGGCGGTTCACGGATCTCCGTCGCCAATCTCGATGGCAGCGGCGGCGTGCTTGCTCGGCGACCCGCGGGCGCTTCCGCTCAACTGGCCGCGCGGAGGCGGCGACATCTCGAAGCGCCCGGCGCCACCAACGGGACCGGGGTCGAGCGCTGGACCCGAACACGGGTCGGGTCTTCTGGGCGCTCCCTCGACGGCACGATCGAAATCTCGGCGCTCGACGGCAGCGGCGCCACGAAACTCAGACGTCCTCGGGAGCGACGGCCCCGGAATCCTGCGGGCGGTCGCGATCGATCCCGCACGAACCGGTCTTACTGGGCCAACGAACAGGCCAAACAGCCATCTCCTTCGCCAACCTCAGCGGCGGCGGCGGCGACATGCCGACCCCGGGCGCGAACCCAAATTCCCCGACGGCGTCGCGATCCTGCGCCGGGCCTGCCGGCAACGCCCCGCCGTCGATCTCGGAGCCCGCTCATGATGGGGCGTCGACGCTCGAGCTGCTCGCAAGGGCGGCTGGGCCGGGCGACGCACCGGCCTCGCTCTTCTACCGGGCGCCGCAAACGTTCGCCTACCAGTGGGTGAAGGGACGGCCCCCCGATCCCGGAGGCGCGAACCGATCGACTTCATCGGCCGAAGGAACGAGCGGCGCCTACGCCTGCCAGGTGACGGCGACCAATTTCGCCGGCTCCGCCACGCAGACCAGCGCCGCGGTGAGGGTCGGGCCCCGAACGCCGTCGCGGGGCGGGTGGCCATCGTCAGGAGCGGCAGGGCGCTGCTGACGTTGAGCTGCCCGGGCACCGAACCTGCCGGAGAATGAGCCTCCGTCGGTTCTTCCCCCAGGACCCGGAAGCGAGGGAAGGCGATCCCTGTTCCAAGCCCCGACATCTCGCCGGAAGGGGTTCTCCGTCCCCGCCGGCAAGAGGCAGGTCGTCAAGGTCAAGCTGAGCCGCAGCGCCGTCGGCGCGGCTTCGGCCAGTCCAAGCGCATCAAGCTCAAGGCCACTCTGACCGGCAGCGGGGTCGAACCGCGCACGGTCCTGCTCAAGCTCGCGCAAGAAGGCCGAAGAGGCCGAAGCTCCGCCTCGTTAATTTTAAAGTGTTCCTTATGTCGAAATATCCGACATTACGAACACCGGAACGAGGGTTGGGGGCGACGGCGAGTGGGGGGCGGCGCTAGCCGGAGCTCTGCGGCTGCCGCTCGTGCAGCTCGCGCTTGAGGACCTTGCCGGTCGCGTTGCGCGGCAGCTCGTCGATGAACTCGAACTCGCGCGGCGCCTTGTAGGAGGCGAGGTGGGCCTTGACGTGCGCCCTTAGCTCGTCCTCGGAGACCTCGGCCCGCTCGGCGACGACGACGAAGGCCTTCAGCCGCTGCCCGAACTCCTCGTCCTCGACGCCGATCACCGCGACCTCGACGACGCTCTCGTGGTCGGCGAGCAGGTCCTCGACCTCGCGCGGGAAGACGTTCTCGCCGCCGGAGACGATCATCTCGTCGTCGCGGCCGTCGATGAAGAGCCGGCCGTCGTCGTCGAAGTGGCCGACGTCGCCGCTGCTCAGCAGGCCGTCGATCACCTCTTTGCCGCCGCCGCCGGTGTAGCCCTCGAACGACATATCGTTGCCGACGAAGATCCGCCCGACCTCGCCGCGCGGGACCTCCCTGCCGTCCTCGTCGAAGAGCTTGACGATGGTGCCGCGCGGGGGCCGGCCGGCGGTGCCGGGGGCGGCCCGCAGGTCCTCGGGGGTCGCGACGGTCGCGAACGCGACCTCGGTCGAGCCGTAGAGGTTGTAGATGCTGTCGCCGAAGCGGTCCATCCACTCGAGCGCGAGCTCGCCGGGGAGCGCCGAGCCCGAGAGCGCGGTGATCCGCAGCGAGGAGAGGTCGTAGGAGCGGAGCGTCTCGTCGGGCAGCTGGAGGATGCGCTGGATCATCACCGGCACCACCGCGAGGACCTGGGCGCGGTGTTCCTGCGATCGCCCGCAGCGTGGCCTCGGGGTCGAAGCGGCGCCGCAGGACCAGGGTCGAGCCGCGGTCGGCAGGCCGATCGCGAAGTGGAAGAAGCCCCAGGAGTGGAAGAGGGGCGCGGCGACCATCATCGTCTCGCGGCTGCGGTAGGGGATCTTGTCGATCATCGCCGCGACCGTGTGAAGGCCTTCCGGGTTGCTGCGCTGGGCCCCCTTCGGGGTCCCGGTCGTGCCCGAGGTGAGGATCACGAAGCGGGGATTGTCGGGGGGCGGCTTCAGGTCGGACTCGTCGCCGACCGCGATCAGCGGAGTCGAGCGTCGGCCCCTCGGGCTCGCCGTCGGCCCAGGCGATGACCCGCTCGACGCCCTCGTCGACTTCCTCGAGCAGGCCGGAGAACTCCTCGTCGTGGACGAGCACCTTCGGCCTTCTCGCGGCGGGTCACCTCGGCCAGCTGCGGGCCGGCGAACATCGTGTTGAGGTAGATCGCGCTGGCGCCGAGCTTGGCGACGGCGGCGGTGACCTCGATGAAGCCGCGGTGATTGCGGCACATCACGCCGACCCCGTCCCCGAACCCGATCCCCATCTCCTCGAAGGAGTGGGCGAGGGCGTTGCTGCGGCGGTGCAGCTGCTCGAAGGTGAGCGAGCCGCGTTCGTCGATGATCGCGGTCTCGTCCGGGTGGTGGAGCGCCGCGATCGCGACGCCGGTCGCCGGCGAGGGGCCCCAGCGCAGGAAGCGTGTAGCCGATCTTGGCGGCGACGTCGGGGCGCATCAGGCCGAGCACCTCCGACTCGTGCGCCACCTTCACGACGAAGGCCTTGTCGGCGACGGTCTTGCGGACGCTCGAGCCTATGGAGCTGAGTCTTCCCATCGGCACTCGAAGACTATTCGCTCTCCACCGAAGCGACCGCTATGCAGGCGATTCCCTCGCCGCGGCCGATCCAGCCCATCCCCTCGTTGGTCGTCGCCTTGACGCTGACCCGGGCCGAGGTCGCCTCGGCGAGAATCCGCTCCATCTCCGCCCGCAGCGGCCCCAGCCGCGGCGCCTCGCAGACGAGTGTCGCGTCGATGTTCTCGATCCGTCCGGAGATCATCCCGACCACGGTGCGCAGCAGGTCGATCGAGTCCGCGTCGCGCCAGCCCTCGTCGTCGTCGGGGAAGAGGGTGCCGATGTCGCCGAGGCCGGTTGCGCCGAGCAGGGCGTCGATCACCGCGTGGGCGAGGACATCGGCGTCGGAGTGACCCTCGAGGCCGAGCTCGTGCTCGACCTCGACCCCGCCGAGGATCAGCGGACGGCCGGGGCCGAAGCGGTGGCTGTCGTAGCCGATCCCGACCCGGCTCATGACAACGGCTCCAGCCGGCGCCGGCGGTGCTCGAAGACGCAGATCTCCCCGACCCCGAGGCCGTCGAGGAACTCGAGCGCACGGTCGTAGCCGTAGCCGACGTGCTCGGGCAGGTGGGCGTCGGAGGAGAGGGCGAAGGCGGCGCCGGCCTCGACGCACATCTCGGCGAAGGCGGGCGATGGGTAGAGCTCGCCGACCGGCTTGCGCAGGCCGGCGGTCGAGACCTCGACCGCGACGCCGCTCTCGGCGATCGCCTCGACCGCGGGCTCGTAGTAGGAGCGCGGGTCGCGGTCGGGCACCGGCCTCCCCCGCCCCCAGACCTTGACCAGGTCGGGGTGGGCGAGGATGTCGAACAGGCCCGAGCGGGCGGCGCGCGGCGAGCGACTCGAAGTAGCGCGACCAGACCCGGTCGGGGTCGCCGGTCTCCTCCCAGATGTCGAAGCCCTCGTGGTCGACCGCATCGTCGCCGAGGAAGTGGACCGAACCGACGACGTAGTCGAAGTCGCGCGCCTCGAGCAGGTTCGCGGTGCGGTCCTCGGCGCCGGGGACGAAGTCCATCTCGATCCCGAGCCGCAGGTCGGTGCCGCGGACGAAGTGGCAGTAGGCGTCGATGTCGTCCTGGGCCTGTTCGCGCCAGAACGGGTGGTCCCAGAGCTCGAGCGACTGGGTGAAGCGGTGGATGTGCTCGGAGACGCCGAGCTCCGCGATCCCCGCCGCGGCCGCGGCCGCGCGGTAGCGATCGACGTTCTCTGCGGTGAAGTAACGATCCGCCGTGGTCCCGTCCTCGTCGGGCCGCAGGTGGAGGTGGTAGTCGGTGAGCACGGGGTCAGCCTAGGTGACGCCGGGCGGGGATACGCTGCGACTCATGGTCCACATGCGGATCGTCGTCGTCGCAGAGCTTACGAAGAAGGTGTTGGCGCTTCTCGAAGCGGCGCGGCTCGACCTCCAACCTGGTCTTTCTCGAGGGGGCGGCGCGGAAGCCGGCCGGAGACCTGATCCTCTGCGACATCGCACGCGAGGAAACGAGCGTGATCGTCGAAGACCTGAAGGAGCTCGGGGTGACGCGGAGGGGCTCGATCTCGATCGACGAGATCGACTCGCAGATCTCCGAGGCGGCGCGCAGGGCGGAACGGGCGGCTCCGGGGGCGCCGTCCGACGCCGTGATCTGGGAGGAGGTCGAGGCCCGCACCTCCGAGTCCACCGAGCTGAGCGGCACGTTCATCGGCTTCATGGCACTCGCCTGCCTGATCGCCTCGGTCGGGATCTTCGTCGGCTCGCCGATCCTGATCGTCGGGGCGATGATCGTCGGGCCGGAGTTCGGGCCGCTGGCCGGGCTTTGCGTCGCCGTAATCGAGCGGCGCCGGGGCGTCGCGATGCGCTCGCTGACGGCGCTCGCGGTCGGGTTCCCGATCGGGATAACCGCCGCCTTCCTCTTCACCCTCTTCTGCGTCGCGATCGGGATCGTCGATTCCGGCTTCCACAGCACCGAAAACGACCTGATCAAGTTCATCGTCGAACCGGAAGAGTTCTCGCTGATCGTCGCCCTCTTCGCAGGCGCCGCCGGAATGCTGTCTCTGACCTCGACCAAGTCGGGGGCGCTGATCGGGGTCCTGGTTTCGGTGACGACGATCCCAGCGGCGGCCAACATCGGCGTTTCCGCAGCGCTCGGCAATTGGCACAACTGGGTCGGGGCCATGGAGCAGCTCAGCATCAACCTCTCGGCGATCGTCGTCGCCGGTGTGGTCACCCTCCAGCTACAGCGGGTGCTCTACGAGCGCCGCCGCAACCGCCATCTATCCGACCGCTCGCGAGCAGATGCCGGGCTCCCGTCCGAAGACGTCCGCTCCCTGCACCGCCGGCGCCTCGACCGCCACCGGGGGCAATCCAACCGTGCCTAGCCGCCTCTCCCGACCCGCCCAGCTGGGGGTCCTCGCCGCGGCCTTCGCCGCCGGGGTCGGGCTGGCGACGATCCTCGGCGCGATCGACCTCGGCGTCGCCCTCGGCGTCGGCCAGCTCTTCTTCGCCGCCGCCCTGGTCTGGGTGCTCCTGCGCTAGCACCCTCCGGGTGAGCCGGGGGAGCGCTCGGCGAGGATCAGCTCGGCGAGGCGGAGGTCGAGCGGGGTCGTGACCTTGACGTTCTCGGCCGGCGAGGGGTGGATCAGGACGCGGCCGCCGGCCGCCTCGACCAGCATCGCCTCGTCGGTCGCCGCCGCGACCGCCTCCGGGTCGGCCTCGAGCGCGCGGCGCAGCGCCTCGACCCTGAACACCTGCGGCGTCTGCGCCGCCCAGAGCTCGGCTCGGTCGACCGTCTCCGCGACCTCGAAGACCCGATCGACCCCCTCCTCGCCCTCGAGGTGTGTTTTGACCACGTTATCGGGGGCGAATGCACGTCTCGACCCCTGAGCCGCCGCCCCGTCCCCCGCCGCCCGCTTGATCGTGTCCGAGACCGGGACGGCGGCGATCGCGCCGTCGGCGCCATCGTCGGCGAGCAGCGTCGCGATCACGCCCTCGAGAAGCTCGGCGGTCAGCAGCGGCCGCGCCGCGTCGTGGATCGCGACCAGCGCGGTGCCGACCGCGGCGAGCGCGTTGGCGACCGAGGCGGCCCGGGTCTCGCCGCCGTCGACGACGCCGAGGTCGTGGCCGCCGAGGTCGTGGATGTGGCCGGGCGGGCAGGCGACGACGATCGACCGCACCGACGGGGCCTCGCGCATGGCCTCGATCGACCAGTCGACCATCCGCCTGCCCCCCAACTCGACGAAGGCCTTCGGGCCGCCGGCTCCAAGCCTCTGACCGGAGCCGGCGGCAGCGATGACCGCTGTGACTGCGCCTGAACTACGCCGTGGCGGCGAAGCGCCCCTCCAGCAGGCCGTCCAGGTACTCCTCCGCGCCCTCCTCGTCCTTGTCGAGCGCGTACATGAACTCCGACGCGAGGATCTTCTTGGCCCGCGTGTACATCTGCTTCTCACCGGTCGAGAGGCCCTTTTCCATCTCCCGAATCGCCAGGTTCCGGACGACCTCGGCCAGCTCGAAGACGTCGCCGGTCTTGATCTTCTCGCGGTTGTACTTGAAGCGCCGGTTCCAGTTCTTCGGCATCTCCGAGACGTCATCGGTGAGGACGTGCGGTGACCTTTTTGATTTCTTCCTCGTCGATCACCCGACGCAGCCCCGCCTTGCCCGCGTTCTCGCACGGGACCATGACCGTGAGCTCGTTGTGGAGGATTTTGATCGTCAGGTATTCGCGCTCCTCCCCCATCAGCTCGCGGGTTTCTTTCTTCATCACGAGGCCCGCTCCGTGGTGGGGATAGACGACCTTGTCCCCCAACTCGAAGTCGCAGACGTACTCGACGTCCACCTCGGTCACCTCGACTACCTCCTCTAGCTCAGGAATCGCTGGCTCCTTTCGATTTCAGACGGCACTCTGCGCACCGTCAACTCTGCAAGTACCGGTCGACCAGATCGACCTCCTGGAGCCTCCGCAATCCCTCGCGGATGTCCTTGGCCCGGGTCGGGCCGACTCCATCGACAGCCTCGAGCTCGTCATCCGAGGCCGCGATCACGTCCTCGAGGGTGCCGAGCTCCTGGATGATCTTCTGGACGACAAGCTTGGGGATCCTCGGGATGCGGCCGAGGACGCGGTAGCCGCGCGGGCTGACCGGGAAGTCGAGCGTGTTGAGCTTGCGGTCGTAGCCGAGCAGCTCGGCGAGGCGGCCGAAGTCGAGGACGTCCTCGTGCGGCAGCCGCGAGAGCGACTCCTGGACCGTTTCCAGGTTCTGCTCTGAGTCCTCGACCGAGTAGTCGCGGATCAGCGCCGCCTTTTCCGCCGCGACGCCGACCATCGACTCCTCGAGCTGCATCTCGATCAGGCGGCCCTCGGTGCCGAGCTCGACGATGTAGCGCTCGACCTCGACCGCCATCCTGGTGACGAGCTCGGCCCGCTGCAGGACCGAGAGCGCGTCGTAGAGGACGCTGCCGCCTTCGAACTCGAGCACGCTGAGCCGGGTCGCGACCTGGTCGAGCCGCTCGCGGTACTTCTCGAGAGTCGCCAGGCCCTGGTTGGCCTTGGCGAGGACTGCGGGGATGTCCTGGAGGATGTACTTCGTCCCCTCGACATAGAGCGAGACGACGTCGCGCCGCTGGGAGATCGCGATCACCAGCGCATCGGTCTGTTTCGAGACGCGCTCGGCGGTGCGGTGCCGGGTGCCGGTCTCGCTGGAGAGGATCGTCGGGTCCGGCATCAGCTGGACGTTGGCCCAGATGATCTTCGTCGCCTCGCAGTTGAGGACGATCGCGCCGTCCATCTTCGCGACCTGGTAGAGCATCGCCGGCGAGTAGTCGATGTCGAGCTTGATCCCTCCCGAGAGCAGATGGGAGATGTCGCCAGGCTCGGCGACGACGACCAGGGCGCCGGTGCGGGCGTGGACGATGTTGTCGATCCCCTCGCGCAGCGCGCCGCCCGGCGCGACCACGTCGAGAGACCTCAGAAGCCTGGGGTCCTGCCGTTCAGAAAGCTCTTGAAGCTCATCCCCAGGAAGCGCCGACATCAAGGCAAGGATGCCAAATTCCGCTTTCCAATGCGGTCTGCTTAATCCCTAGTGGAAAGGTCGGAACAGCAATTGTCAAGCCGATCCCTCACTTAGAGGTGGAACCGACGGTGGTGGCGGTGGTGTTGCAGCTGCTCGGGCGGCGGCTCACCCGCGACCGCCGGGTCGGGACCCGGGGGATCGGCGTCGCGGACGAACGCCCAGGTGAGCACGGTGCCGAGGGCGCAGAGGGCGACGCCGACCCAGGTCGAGCCGGCGATCGAGGTCGCGAACGAGTCGCCGCTCCCCTGCAGCGCGTGGAACACGGCGCTGGTCGCCGCCAGCGCCAACGAGCCGGCCACGATCCTGTCCATCGCGAGGACGCCGGAGGCGATCCCGACCTTCTCGCCCGGCATCGCCGCCATCGCCGCGGTCGACATCGGCGCGTAGACGAGGCCGAGGGCGATCCCGAATAGCAGGTAGCCGACGAGCACCAGGGCGTAGGAGCTGGCGGCGCCGATCCGGGTCAGGAAGACGAGGCCGGCGGTCCCGAACAGCATCCCCGCGGTCATCAGCCCTCGGGCGCCGAAGCGGCCGATCAAGCGGCCCGAGAACGGGGAGATCGCGATCATCGGCACCGTGATCGGGAGGATCAGGAACCCGCTCTCGATCGCCGAGTGGCCGCGGACGTCCTGCAGGTACTGGGGCTGGAAGAACATCACCGCCCAATAGGAGCCGACGATCGCGAAGGCGGCGGCGCTGGCGCCGAAGTAGGGGCCGTTGCGGAAGAGGTCGAATTTGACGATCGGGTCGCTGACCCGGCGCTCGATCCGCCAGAAGGCGGCCAGCGCGAGCACCCCGACGGCGGCGAGGACGACGACCGCCCCCGCGCTCCAGGCGCGCGACTGGATCAGCGCCAGGACGACCGCGGTGAGGCCGACGGTGAGCGCGACCAGGCCGGGGAAATCGATCCGCCTCCCGGCCGAGGGGTCGGTCGACTCGGGCGCCGCCACCGCCATGATCGCGAACCCGGCGACGATGATCGGCAGGTTGATCCAGAAGATCGCCCGCCAGTCGATTTCGATCAGCGCGCCGCCGGCCAGCGGCCCGACCGCGAGCGCGATCGCCGAGACCGCGGCCCAGATCCCGAGCGCCCGCGCCTGTTCGCCCTTCGGGAAGGCGTTGCAGACGATCGCCAGCGAGAGGGTCAGGGTCGGCGCCGCGCCCACTCCCTGGAGGACCCGGCCGCCGATCAGCATCGCCGGGCTCTGGGCGGCGCCGGCGAGAATCGAGCCGGCGCCGAAGACGACGATCCCGATCAGGAAGGCGCGCTTGCGGCCGAACATGTCGCCGAGCCGACCGGCGGTGACGACGAGGACCGCGATCGTCAGAAGGTAGGCGTTCATCACCCACTGCAGCGACTCGGCGCTCGCCCCGAGGTCGTGGTGGATGCTCGGCAGCGCCAGCGCGACCACGGTCGAGTCGAGCATCAGGATGAAGAGCCCGGCGCAGGCTCCGGCCAGGGTCCACCAGGGCCGGGACCGCTCGTCGATCCGAAACACAGCCGGGATCCCATCAAGTTTTCCTCCCATATGGAGGAAAACTTGATTTGGGGGTCAGGCCGGCGCGCCGGAGAGGTCGCGGGCCGGGTCGATCCCCCAGCGCTCGGCGACGACGGCGAGCTCCTCGTCGAGCGCCCAGCGATCGGGCCGCTCCCCGCCCTCGTGCTCGGGACTGGCGCCCTTCAGCGCCATGCACCCCGTGTTGTCGCCGACGGCGCGGATCTCGGCGACCTCTTCGACGGTGATCCGCTGCTCGGCGGGAAGCGCCGCGAGCTGGGCGCGCTTCTCCTCGATCGGGAGCGCCGCCGGCCCCGCCTCCTGGATCAGGGTCGGGACGACGCACTCGACGGCGCGGTGCGCGAGGTTCCACTGGCAGGCGAGCTGGATCGGCTTCAGCTCGGCCCGCTCGGCGATCGGGATCACGCGCTCGAGCTTCTCGAGGCCGGCCTCGATCCAGCCGGCGGGCCGGAACCCGCGGTGGTCGCCCTCCGGCTAGCTCCATCCCCGGCTCGAGGTCGCCCCAGAACAGGCCGCCGTAGTCGACGACCCGGGTGATCACGCGGACGTCGTGGCGGGCGGCGGCCTCGAGGCAGAGCTCGCCCGGCCAGGGCTCGAACGGGTTGAGGATGATCATCGCCCAATCGATCCGCTCGCCGAACCGCTCGAAGCAGGAGATCAGGTCGAGGGTGAAGCCGTTGGCCGGCCCCGGGGCGACGCCGATCCCGGCAGCGATGCCCGCCTCGCGCAGCGCCTCCATCCCGTCCCAGACCGCCTCGCTGGTGTAGCCGACGCGGTCGGGGTTGTGGAGCAGAAGCAGGTCGAAGGAGGAGGCGCCGAGGCGGCCGAGGCTGCGCTCGGCGGCGGCCCGCAGGTAGTCGGCATAGGTGTCGGGCCCGCGCAGGGCCGGGTCGGTGAAGCGGGGGAAGCCGCGCGGCCCGTCGCGCTCGCCCTCGTAGAAGTCGTGGCCGATCGCGCCCACCAGGCGTGTAGTCCTCGCGCGGGACCCCGGTCAGCGCCCTGCCGAGGAGCTCGTCGGCCTCGCCCTGGCCGTAGGCGTCAGCGCTCAGCATGGTCGAGATCCCCTCGTCCGGGCGCAGCAGCGCTTCGAGGCGCTCCTCGGGGATCGCCTCGCCGAAGCGGAGGAACCGGCCCCCGCTCCAGGTGCCGATCGCGGTCCGCCCGGGTGAGCTCATCGTAAGACCGTAGCGGTAGCCCGGTCTGAACCTTGCAGCCGGAACTGTCGTGAACAAGCCCGATGCACCCGACCCGATCCCTCGCGACGATAGGCGCTCTGGCAGCCGTGCTGACGCTGCTCGGCGGCGGTGGCAGGGACCTCTGCAACGGCGGCGCCGGCAAGAGACCCCAAATCCGCCGGCTGCGAGACCCGGAAGAAGCTGCCCTAGGAGGCGTCGTCGCCCGGGCCGGGCTCGGTCGGGCTCGACTCGGGGGCGGGCTCGGCGTCGGTCGAGGGCGCTGATCCGTCGCCGTCGCGCTTGGCGCCGACCCCGACTTTCTCGGGCTCGGTCTCCTCGGCCTCCTCGAGGGCGGCCTTGGCCGGTTTCGCCGGCTTGGCCGGTTTGATGATCGTCAGCTTCAGCGGCTTGTCCTCGTCGTCGCCGGACTCGTCGCGGTCGACGAGCACCGTCGAGCCCGGCGTCATCTCGCCCTGGCGCAGGACCTCGTCGGCGAGCGGGTCCTCGATGTAGCGCTGGATCGCGCGCCGCAGCGGCCTGGCGCCCATCGACGGGTCCCAGCCTTTGTCGACAAGGAGGTCTTTGGCCTCGTTGGTGAGGTCGAGCTGGAGCTCGTGCTCGGCGACCTGGACGCGGACCCGGTTGATCATCAGGTCGATGATCTCCTTGACCTCTTCCTTGGCCAGCTTGTGGAAGACGATCACCTCGTCGATCCGGTTGAGGAACTCGGGCCGGAAGACTTTTTTCAGGTCGCCCATGATCCGGTTTTTCATGTCGTCGTAGGACATCCCGGTCTCATCGGCGACGGTAAAGCCGATCGAGGTGTTTTTCGCGATCTCCGAGGCGCCGATGTTCGAGGTCATGATCACGATCGCGTTGCGGAAGTCGACGGTCCGCCCCTGGGCGTCGGTCAGCCTCCCGTCCTCGAGGATCTGGAGCAGGATGTTGAAGACGTCGGGGTGGGCCTTCTCGATCTCGTCGAGCAGCAGGACGCTGTACGGCTTGCGCCGCACGGCCTCGGTCAGCTGGCCGCCCTCGTCGTAGCCGATGTAGCCGGGCGGCGACCCGACCAGGCGGCTGACCGCGTGCTTCTCCATGTACTCGGACATGTCGATCCTGACCATCGCCTCCTCGTCGCCGAACAGGAACTCGGCGAGGGTGCGGGCGAGCTCGGTCTTGCCGACCCCGGAGGGGCCGAGGAAGATGAACGAGCCGGCTGGCCGTTTCGGGTCCTTGATCCCGGCGCGCGAGCGGCGGATCGCCTTCGAGACGGCGGTGATCGCGACCTCCTGGCCGATCACCCGCTTGTGGAGCTCTTCCTCCATCCGGATCAGCTTCTTGGTCTCGGCCTCGGTCAGTTTGAAGACCGGGATCCCGGTCCACATCGAGACGATGTCGGCGATCTCCTCCTCGCCGACGTCGGGACGGTCGCCCTCCTCGCCCTCGGCCCACTCGTCTTCGAGCTGGCGCTTGCGGGTCGTCAGCTGGCGCTCGGTGTCGCGCAGGTTGGCGGCCTTCTCGAATTCCTGGGCTTCGATCGAGGACTCCTTCTCGCGCCGCGTCGTTTCGATTTCCTCCTCGAGGTCGCGGTAGACGGGGGGCGCGCTCATCGACTTGATCCGCATCCGCGACGCGGCCTCGTCGATCAGGTCGATCGCCTTGTCGGGCAGGAAGCGGTCTGAGATGTAGCGGTCGGCGAGCTCGGCGGCGGCGGCCAGCGCGTCGTCGGTGATGTTGACGCGGTGGTGCTGCTCGTAGCGCTCGCGCAGCCCCTCGAGGATCTGGACGGTGTCCTCGACCGAGGGCTGGTCGACCTTGATCTGGGCGAAGCGGCGCTCCAGCGCCGAGTCGCGCTCGAGGTATTTGCGGTACTCGTCGAGAGTCGTCGCGCCGATCGTCTGCAGCTCGCCGCGGGCCAGCGCCGGCTTCAGGATCGAGGCGGCGTCGATCGCGCCCTCGGCGGCGCCGGCTCCGACCAGGTTGTGGAGCTCGTCGATGAAGAGGATGATGTCGCCGCGCTGGGTGATCTCTTTCATCACCTTCTTGAGGCGCTCCTCGAACTCGCCCCTGTACTTGGAGCCGGCGACCAGCGCCGCCAGGTCGAGGGTGTAGATCTGCTTGTTCTTCAGCAGCTCCGGCACCTCGCCTTTGTTGATGCGGGCGGCGAGCCCCTCGACGACGGCGGTCTTGCCGACGCCCGGCTCGCCGAGCAGCACCGGGTTGTTCTTGGTGCGGCGGGAGAGGATCTGCATGATCCGCTCGATCTCGGTTTCGCGGCCGATGACCGGGTCGAGCTTGCCCTCCTCGGCGAGCTTGGTCAGGTTGCGCCCGAACTGGTCGAGCAGTTTCGAGGACTTCTTGCCCTCGCCGCCGCCGCCGGCCCCGGCGGCCGCGCCCTGGCGGCGCCCGCCGGGGCCGGAGAGCATCCGGATCACCTCGTTGCGGATCTTGTCGGAGTCGGCGTCGAAGTCGAGCAGGATCCGGGCGGCGACGCCCTCGTTCTCACGGACCAGGCCGAGCAGGATGTGCTCGGTGCCGATGTAGTTGTGGCCGAGCGAGAGCGCCTCGCGCAGCGCAAGCTCGAGGACCTTCTTGGCCCGCGGGGTGAACGGGATCTGGCCGGAGGTGACCTCCTCACCGGAGCCGACGATGCGGACGACCTGGGAGCGGACCCGCTCGGTCGTGATGTCGAGCGACTCCAGCACCCTCGCGGCGAGTCCCTCCTCCTCGCGGAGCAGGCCGAGCAGGATGTGCTCGGTGCCGATGTAGTTGTGCTTGAGCGTGCGAGCCTCTTCCTGGGCCAGGACGACCACCTGTCGGGCTCGCTCTGTGAATCTCTCGAACAATTCGCCTCTATTTCACTCCTGGTTGATCAAACGCGAATCGGGGGCCGAAGTACCGGATCTCATCTCCGATATCGGAGCGGCTCCTAAGCGCCCTTTAAACGATACCGAGGGCGCTCCCCTTGCCTCGGGGGTCGGAATTTCGCTGGTAGCGGGTTTTTGGGCGCCGAAGGGTGCCGAATCAGGCGCGCATGGCGGGAAAAAGGACCACTTCGCGGAGGCTTTTCGCCCCGGTAAGAATCATTGCAAGCCGGTCAACCCCGAGCCCGACCCCCCCTGTCGGGGGCATTCCCTGCTCGAGCGCCTCGACGAACGCCTCGTCGAACGGCTGCGCCTCCTCGTCGCCGCGGGCGAGCTCGACGGCCTGCTGCTCGAACCGGCGCCGCTGCTCGTCGGGGTCGTTGAGCTCGGTGAACGAGTTCGCGATCTCCATCCCGCCGACGAACGCCTCCCAGCGCTCGACCAATCCCTCCTCGCTCCGGTGCGCCTTGGCGAACGGCGAGAGCTCGACCGGGTAGTCGAGGACGAAGGTCGGCTGGATCAGCTCCGGCTCGACCGACTTCGAGAGCAGGCCGTCAACCAGCTTGCCCCAGCCCTCGGCCGGGTCGGGCTCGGTCCCCATCGCCGCCGCCAGCTCCTCGCGGCCGGGGTGCTCGCCGATGTCGATCCCGGTCCGCTCGGAGATCGCCTCGCGGAGGGTGACCCGCCGCCAGGGCGGGCTGAGGTCGATCGTGACGCCGTCGCGCTCGACCTCGAGCTTCCCGAGGACCCGCTCGGCGACGTCGGCGACCAGCAGCTCGAGGTCGTGGGCGGTCTTCTCGTAGTCGGCGTAGGCCTCGTACCACTCGAGCATCGTGAACTCGGGGTTGTGCTTGTGGGAGACGCCCTCGTTGCGGAAGTCCTTGCCGAGCTCGTAGACGCGGTCGATTCCACCGACGACGAGCCGCTTCAGGTAGAGCTCGGTCGCGATCCGCAGGTAGAAGTCGCGGTCGAGCGCGTTGTGGTGGGTGACGAACGGCCGGGCCAGGGCGCCGCCGTAGAGCGGCTGCAGGACCGGGGTCTCGGCCTCGACGAAACCGTGGTCGTCGAGCCAGCGACGGATCTCGGCGATCGTGCGGGCGCGCAGGGCGAAGGTCCTGCGGCTGTCCTCGTTGGCGAGCAGGTCGAGCTCGCGCCGGCGGTGGCGGGTCTCGACGTCCTCGAGCCCGTGGAACTTGTCGGGCGGCGGCCGCAGGCTCTTCGCCAGCAGCCGCCAGCGGTCGATCGAGAGCGTCAGCTCGCCGCCGCTGCGGGTCGACATCGCGGTCCCCTCGACCCCGATCAGGTCGCCGAGGTCGAGGTCGACGAGCACCCGGTAGGGCTCCTCGCCGAGCAGGTCCTCGCGGGCATGGAGCTGGATCTGGCCGCTGCCGTCGCGGAGGTCGAGGAAGCAGGCCTTGCCGTGGCCGCGGCGGGCGACGATCCGCCCCGCGACCCGGTGGCGCGACTGGGTCTCGAGCCCGGGCGCGAGGCCCTCGTGGGCGGCGCGCACCTCGGCGATCTCCTCGCGCTCGGCGAAGGTGTGCGGGAACGGGTCGATGCCGTCGGCACGCAGGCGTTCGAGCTTCTCGCGGCGATCCTTGAGGACATCGGATAGGTCTGGATCGCGCTTCGCCATAAATTTCGCGCTTCGCTCGCTGCGCGAAGAATCAGACTGTCACGCTTGCTCGCTCCGCGCTCAAGCAGTCTCGATTTTCGTGATTTTCAGTTTTTTCTTCGGGCCGCGCGGGACTTCGACGCTGACGACGTCGTTGCGCTTGCGGCCGATCAGGGCTTTGCCGATCGGCGACTCGTTCGAGAGCTTCTGCTCGAGCGGGTCGGCCTCGGTCGAGCCGACGATCTGGAATTTCTGCGAGTCGCCGCTTTTCTGGTCTTTGACGTGGACGACGGAGCCGACGGTGACCTCGTCGGTGCCGACTTCCTTCTTGTCGATGACCGTGGCCCGGCGCAGCCGCTCTTCGAGCTGGGCGATCCGCGCCTCGAGCAGCGCCTGCTCGTTCTTGGCGTCGTCGTACTCGGCGTTCTCGGAGATGTCGCCGAACTCGCGCGCCTCCTTGATCCGTGCCGCGACCTCACGCCGTTTCTCGGTCGAGAGGTTCTCGATTTCTTCTTTGAGCTTCTCGAGCCCTTCGGGGGTGATTACGGCCTGCCGAGTCACTTCTCTGCCCTCGCTTTGCTGATAACTGGTGGTATTCCGGGTCCCGGACCCAAAAACGCCCGGGTGCGGGCGAACTCTGCCGCCACACCTGGGCCAAGAGCCGCGGGATTATAGCGAGGCGACTTCGCCGCCTCAGACGCCTTTCCTACGTCTTCTTCTTGACCTTGAAGCTGAAGGTCGCAGGCGTGGCGTCGGTGCCGGCCGCAGCGACGGCCTCGACCGAGAAAATGTGCCTGCCCGGCTTGACCTTGTAGCTCTTCGGCGAGGTGCAGGGAGCGAACGCGCCCTTGTCGAGCTTGCACTGGAAGGTCGCGCCCGGAACATCGGAGCTGAAGCTGAATTTGACCTTCGCCTTCTTCTTTCTTGGTCTTGACCGTTTTCTTCGGGTGCGCGCTGAGGACGTGTCGGGGAGCGCGGCCGCCGATTTCGGCGCCGGCGCGACGACGGTGTAGGTGGCGCTCGCGCTGGCGGTGCCTTTGCCTCCGTCTTCGGCTTCGACGGTCAGCGTGTGCGGCCCGAGGGTCGCGGTGTCCAGCGGCGCCCCATCGGCGACGGACCCCGCGCATTTGTCGATCGGGATGCCTTCCTCCGAGGAGCAGGCGTAGGACGCGGTCAGCGCCTGCCCCTGGGTGATCGTGGCGCCCGCCCCCGGGGTGGAGATCTCGATCGTCGGAGGTTTGCTGTAGGCGATTTCCACCGCCGGTTCCTCCGTCGTCAGAATCGTCAAGCCGCCTCCAGCGATGAACGAAGACCCGCCTCCGCCGCCGCCTCCGCCGAAGCTGCAGCCGCCTCCGCCTCCGCCTCCGCCGTAGAGGCCGCCACCTCCGCCGCCGCCGCCGTTGGTCCCGGCTTCGCCGTCGCCCCCGACGCCGCCGACGCCCAATGCTCCCGCTCCGGCGACAAGGACGCAGCCGCTGCCTCCACCGCCGCCTCCAAGAGACGTGCCTTCGCCGCCGCCCTGATTGCCGCCTTCTTCGGATTCTTTGCCTTCTTCGCCCGCGGCACCCCCGTCCCCGCCTGCGCCCTGCGGTCCGCTGCCGCCGCCGCCACCGCCGCCGGCGGCGACGATCAGGCGCGTATCTACTGGAGTCAGCCCGGCGGATCGGGGGGAGGTTCGTACGTCCGAGGCGCCGCCGCCGCCCGCCCCCGCCGCTGGCCGATCCGCCGCCGTTGAACCCGCCTTCCCCGCCTGCGGCCTGCGATTTCCCGTTGCCGCCGACCTCGATGTAGAGCGTCTGGCCCGGGGCTGACCAACGCCCCGCCGGCCACCACCGCGCCCGCGCCGCCTTCTCCATCGGCGGCGTCCCCGCCGGCGCCGCCGGCCGCCGCCATTTTGATCCGGTGGACCCCGTCGGGAACCGTGAACGTCTGCTCGCCACCCGTATAGGCGAACTGTTTGCCGACAAGGGCCTGGGCCGGTGACGCGATCAGCGTCAGGGCCGCAACGGCACAGAGCATCAGGGCAGAGAGGAGCCTCCTCATCTGGGGCGGAGGGTACCCCCGCGCTCGGCGAAACTCAAAGCGGTCTCGGCGAATCTACCTAGGTCTTCTTCTTGACCTTGAAGCTGAAGGTCGCAGGCGTAGCGTCGGTGCCGGCCGCAGCAACGGCCTCGACCGAGAACGTGTGCTTCCCCGGCTTCACCTTGTAGGTCTTGGGCGAGGTGCAGGGAGCGAACGCGCCCTTGTCGAGCTTGCACTCGAAGGTCGCGACCGGCGACATCGGAGCTGAAGCTGAACTTGACCTTGGCCTTCTTCTTGCTGGTCTTCACCGTCTTCTTCGGGTGCGAGCCGAGGGTGGTGTCGGGGACGGCCGCCGAGCGAGCGTGGGCGGCCGGCCCCGGGGGCGTCGGTTCTTCTTTCGGACGACGGTGTAGCTGACGCTCTTGGACGACTGTGCCTTTGTCGTCTGTCTTCGGCTTCGACTGGAAGAGTGAATTCGCCGACGGTCGAGGTATCGAGCGGCGCCGCCGTTGGCAACCGAGCCGGACGCATTTCGCCGAGCAGGATGCCGGTGCCTCCGGCGACGAGCAGCTGAAGTGACGTGGACAGCCTCTGCCCCTGGGTGAACGTGGCGTTCGTCGACGGGAGTGGTGATCGTCGACCGTAGGGCGGCGGGTTGTAGATGATTTCGATCTTCGGGTCGGCCGAGGTCAGGCTCATCAAGCCGCCACCGGCGACGAGCGAGGAGCCGCCGCCGCCACCGCCGCTGCCTGAGGTGCAGGCGCCGCCGCCTCCGCCGCCGCCGAAGAGACCGCCGCCACCGCCACCGCCACGGTCCGGTCTCGACTTCGCGCTGGGGCCGCCGTTTCCGCCGACGACCGAGTTCGCCGCTCCGCCGCCGTTGACAACGCAGCCGAAGCCGCCGATCGCCACCTTCGGTCTTCGGTGCCAGCGCCGTTCCGCCTTCATAGATTCTCTACCTTCTTCGACCGTGGCTGCCCGCCGCTCCGCCATTCGCGCCCGTGCCGGTCGGGCCATCGCCGCCGCCGCCGCCGCCGCCGGCGGCGACGACAGGCGGGTGTCTTCGGTCGAGAGCGGCGTCGACCTCGGCGACGGTGCGGACGTCGGAGGCGCCGCCGCCGCCCACCCGCCGCCGTTGCCGCCGCCGTTGAAGCCGCCTTCGCCGCCTTCGGCCTGCGATCTGGCCGTTGCCGCCGACCTCGATGTAGAGGGTCTCGCCCGGGGTGACGTCAAGGCCCCGCTGACCACCTCCGCCGCTTCACCGCCCGACGCCGTCGTCGCCGCGCCGCCGGTTCCGCCGATCGCGACGAATCCGATCTGTAGACGCCGGTCGGGAACCGTGAAGTCCTGCTCGCCGCCGGTGTAGGCGAATGTTCGCTTCGACGAGCGCCTGGGCCGTTGGCGCGAGCAGCAGCAGGGCCGCGACGGCACAGAGCAGCACGGCAGACGAGGATCCACCTCATCGGCGTCGCAGCGTACCCCGATGGATCAGGAAGTCAAAGCGGTCTCGGCAGAAATTCTCAGGAGCTTGCGGGGACCGGGCTCAGGCTGCCTCGCCGGTGCCGACCAGCGCCCGGGCACGATCGAGGTCGGCGCTCTGCTGCAGCTCCTGCGCGGCCTCCCTGTCGAGCCCGAGCGAGTCGACGTACCAGGGGTAGAACTTGCGCAGGTAGCGGGCGGCGCGCTCGCCGCCGAGGTGCTCCTCGGCGCGGTCGATCGTCCAGAGCAGCTCGGCGACGATCTCCTCGCGGCGGGGCGGGGAGGCGCGGCGGCCGGTCAGCTCTTCGAACACCCAGGGGTTGCCGAGCGAGCCGCGGGCGATCATCACCGCGTCGGCGCCCGACTCGCGATAGGCGCGCCGGGCCGCGTCGGCGCTCTTCAGCCCGCCGGAGACGATCACCGGCACCTCGAGCCGGTCGGCGAGCTCGCGCGTCAGCGCGTAGTCGGGGGCGCCCTTGTGGCCGGCCGACGCCGCCCGCGGGTGGAAGGCGATCGCGGCCGCGCCGCCCTCCTCGGCGAGGCGCAGCGCGAGGTCGAACCCGGAGCGGTCCTCCGCCCGCAGGCCGGAGCGCAGCTTCACGGTCACCGGCCTCCCGCTCCCCTCCCTGGCGGCTGCGAGGAGCGCGAGGGCGAGCTCGGGGTCGGTGAGGAGCTCGACGCCGGCGCCGGTCTTGCGGACCTTCCGCACCGGGCATCCCATGTTGATGTCGATCAGGTCGGCCCCGGCCTCGGCCGCGATCGCCGCCCCCGAGCGCATCGCCTCGGGATCGTGCCCGAAGAGCTGGATCGAGACCGGGTGCTCGTCGGGGTGGATCCGCATCAGCTCTCGCAGCGTGCGCTCGTTGCGGTGGTGGAGGCCGAAGCTCGAGACCATCTCCGAGACGGCGAGGCCGGCGCCGTGGCGCTTGGCCTGGAGGCGGACGAACCAGTTCCCGATCCCGGCCAGCGGTGCCAGCAGGACCCGGTTCGCGATCCGGACCCCGCCGATCTCGAACGGGTCGGTCAGCGGCGGCTGAGCCGCGGCGGCGTGTTCATCGGTTGCGGTCATGGATGAGGCGCAGTCCGGTCAGGGTAAGCATCTCGTCGACCTCATCGATCGTCTCCGTGAAGGGGACGATCCTGGCGGCAAGGCCGCCGGTCGCGAGCAGGCTCACATCGCCGAGCTCCTCCTCCATCCGCCGGACGACGCCGTCGACCATCCCGGCGAAGCCGAAGACGACGCCGGACTGGATCGCGGCCGCGCTCGAGCGGCCGATCGCCGCCTCCGGCTCGGAGAGTTCGATCCGCGGGATCCGGGCCGCCCGTTCGACCAGCGCGGTCAGCGAGATCTCGAGCCCGGGGGCGATCGCCCCGCCGAGGTATTCGCCCTCGGCGGAGACCGCGTCGAAGTTGATCCCGGTGCCGAAGTCGACGACGACGCAGGCGCCGCCGAAGCGCTCGTAGGCGGCGACGGCGTTGACGAGGCGGTCGGCGCCGACTTCGATCGGGTTGTCGATCCGGATCGGCATCCCGGTCTTGACGCCGGGCCGGATCGCGAGGAAGTTGGCGCTGAGGTAGCGCTCGGTCAGCTGCTCGTACTCGGTGCCGAGCGGCGGCACGACCGAGGAGACGCAGACCGCGTCGATGTCGTCGAGGCCGATCCCGCTGAGCGAGAGCATCCCCCCGATCCGCTCGCCGAGCTCGTCGCCGGTCGCCCCGGCGCGGGTCTGAAATCGCCAGTGCTCGACCAGGCGCTCGCCGTCGAAGGCGCCGAGGTGGGTCTGGGTGTTGCCGATATCGGCCGCGAGCAGCATCGAACCGCCGCAAGTATCCACCAACGAATACGATCGCCGACGGTGAAGGTGCGGCTCTACACCGTTCCCGCGTCCCATCCCGGGATGGCGGCGCAGAGGATGCTCGCCCACAAGGGGATCCCCTACACGCGCGTCGATCTGCTGCCGGCCGTCTCGCGCTACGCGCTCCGCGCCCTGCGCTTCCCGGAGGGGACGGTTCCGGCGATCGTCGTCGACGGCCGCCGGCTGCAGCGCTCGCGGACGATCGCCCAGGAGCTCGACCGCCTTCAGCCCGAGCCGCCGCTGTTCCCGGCCGACGCGCAGCAGCGCGATGCCGTGCTCGAGCTCGAGCGCTTCGGCGACGAGGAGCTGCAGTCGACGGTCCGCACGATCCTGATCTGGGCCGCGCGCCGGTCCCCGAGCTCCCGGCTCAGCTACCTGGAGGAAGCGCGGCTCGGCCTTCCCCACGGCCTCGCGGCGAAGACCGGCGGGCCGCTGGTCGCGCTCGCGGCGCGCCTCAATGACGCGACCGACGAGAACGCACGCGCCGCCCTCGCCGCCCTGCCGGCCCAGCTGCAGAGGATCGACGACGAAATCGCGGCCGGCGTCATCGACGGCGAGCAGCTGAACGCCGCCGACTTCCAGATCGGGGCCAGCGTCCGGCTGGCGTTGACGAGCAGCGACCTGCGGCCGCTGATCGACCCGCGGCCGGCGGGCCGCCATGCCCGTCGCGCGGTCCCGGACTTCGCCGGCGAGATGCCGCCGATCATCCCCGCAGCCTGGCTAGAGCCGCTGAAGGAGGCGGCTGCCTCCGCGGCCACCACCTCGGCCCAGGTCTAGCCGGGCTCGCCCGCCTGCCGGTCTCGGTCGAGCTGGAGCACGGCCCAGGGAACGAAGATCAGCGGCGCGCCGAACATCAGGGCCAGGATGGCGGCGTCGGAGAGCCCGAGGCCCCCGATCGCGGCGACGAGGACCACGAGCCAGCCCCAGACCACCGTCGCAAGCGTCGGCCTGGTGAGGTGGGCGGCAAGCAGGTCGATGCGGCGCACGCCGGCGGGTCGCTCGGCCCAGGCTGCCGTCCCCCGCAGGCGCAGCCAGGCGATCGGCATCCCGATCAGCTGCGCCCAGCCACCCATCCAGATCACCGAGACGGCGAGGCCGCTCAGCAGCTCCAACGCGCTCATGCCGCATCTATCGGCGTGCGATCGCCGCGGCTAGAGCGAGCCGGCGCGGATCACCCGCTGGCCGGCGCCGAGCCCGGCGAGGGAGTCGGCGAGCCGGGTCCCGTCCGGGAGGGCGAGGTCGGGGTCGAGCTCGAGCAGCGGGACGAGGACGAAGCGCCGGCTGCTCACCTCGCGATGCGGCAGGGTCAGGCGGTCGGTCTCGAGCTCGATGTCGCCGAGCAGGAGGAGGTCGACGTCGAGCGGTCGGGGGCCGTGGCGGGGGCCGTCGAGGACACGGCCGCGCTCAGCCTCGACCCGCTTGCAGAGGTCGAGCAGCCCCTCGGGCTCGCGCTCGGTCCGGATCCGGGCCGCGGCGTTGAGGAAGTCGGGCTGGTCGAGTACCTCGCCGACCGGCTCCGTCTCATACGTCGAGGAGACCGCCTCGACCTCGACCCCGCTCTCGCCGAGGAGCTCGATCGCGGCCCGGAGGTGGGCGGCGCGATCGCCGACGTTCGACCCGAGCCCGAGATATCCGACCCGGGCAGGCACTAGGCCTCCTCGCCGTTTTCCTCGCTCTCGTCCTCACTGCGGTCCTGGGTGACCTCGACCGCGACCTCCTGGACCGCGAGCGGCAGCGGCGGCTCGGGCTTGGCGACCCGGACCCGGACCGATTCGCAGCGGTAGCGCTCCATCAGCCGTTCGCCGGCGACCTGGGCGAGCCGCTCGAGGGTGCGGTAGCTGCGCTCGGTCGCGGCCAGGGCGACGATGTCGCAGACCTCGCTGTAGTCGATCGTGTCCTCGAGCCGGTCGGTCAGCACCGCGTCGCAGTCGGGGACGTCGAAGGAGACGTCGAACTCGAGCCGCTGCCCGATCTCCTGCTCGGCGTCGCTGACGCCGTGGTGGGTGTAGATCGAGAGCCCGCGCAGGTCGACCTCGACCCGCGCCTCGATCCCGTTGTCGGCGGGCTGCTCCATCTCCGTGCAACCTATCCGAGGATCGCCGCGGCGACCCTGGCCGCCTGCGCGACCTCGGCGACGTCGTGGACGCGGAGGACGTCGGCGCCGTCGGCGGCGGCGAGGACCGAGGCGGCGATGGTCCCGCCGATCCGGTCCCCGACCTCGGAGCCGTCGATCTTGCCGATGAAGCCCTTGCGCGATACGCCGACGACGAGCGGCCGGCCCAGCGCCCGGCGGAGCTCGCCGAGGCGGCGCAGGAGCTCGAGGTTGTGGTCGAGGCTCTTGCCGAACCCGATGCCCGGGTCGAGCCAGATCCGCTCCTCGGCGACGCCGGCCGCGAGGGCCGCCTCGAGCCGCTCGGCGAGGAAGGCGCGGACGTCGTCGACGACTTCGTCGTAGGTCGGGTTCTCCTGCATCGTCCGCGGGTCGCCCTGCATGTGCATCAGGACCAGCCCCGCCCCACGGTCGGCGCAGAGCGCCCCGATCTCGGGGTCGCCGCGCAGCGCGGTGACGTCGTTGACGATCGTGGCGCCGGCGTCGAGCGCCGCCTCGGCGACCGCCAGCTTCGAGGTGTCGATCGAGACCTCGTGGCCGGTCTGCGCCAGGTCGACCGTCAGTTCGGCGACGACGGGCTCGGTTCGCGCGATCTCCTCCTCGGCGCTGACCTCCTCTGCTCCGGGCCTCGTCGATTCCCCGCCGACGTCGAGGATGTCCGCCCCCTCCTGCACCAACTGCCGCCCGTGGGCGATCGCCTTCTCCTCGTCGAGGTACAGCCCACCGTCCGAAAACGAGTCGGGCGTGACATTCACCACGCCCATGAGCCTCGGTTTCACAGTCCGCCGACGCGCCATTTCGGCGCCGCTCGCGGAAATCAGATCATGACGCTCGCCGATCGGCTGCACCGCCGAAGTATCTCGCGCGTGTCGCCGCGGCCGCTCCGGGGATCGAGCAGCGGTTTGGGCAAGGGGGCGGGACATCTCCCGAACCGGCGGATACTCAAAGTGCCGGACTGATTAGTCCGGCACTTGTCGGGGCGGGAGATGTCCCGCGCCCTAACTCGCGTCGCCGCCCGCGAACCCGGGTCGCGGGCGCGGCGACGGCCGTGCGCCCTCGCGCTGCGGCCGCTCCGGCTCCGGCTGCGGCTCGACCGCCTCCGGCTCCTCTTCGTCGACGAACACCTCGCTCTCGGGCTTGCCATCGAGGAGGGCGATGAACTGCTCAGCGTCGATCGTCTCGCGCTCGAGCAGGATGTTGGAGATCCGGTCGAGGTCCTTGCGACGCTCGGTGAGAAGGTCTTTCGCGGTCTGGTGGGCGGCCTCGACGATGCGGCGGATCTCATCGTCGATCTCGCGCGCGATCTCGTCCGAGTAATCGGGTTCGGCGGAGAACTCGCGGCCGAGGAACGGCAGGCTGCGATCGTGGCCGAAGACCCGCGGGCCGAGCCGCTCCGACATCCCGAACCGCATCACCATCTGCTTCGCGGTCTCGGTCACTTTTTCGAGGTCGTTCGAGGCGCCGGTCGTGATCTCACCGAAGACGATCTCCTCGGCGGCGCGGCCGCCGAGCGTCATCGCCATCGTGTCGGTCAGCTCGGCGCGGCTGGTCAGGAACTTGTCTTCGCTCGGCAGCGAGATCGTGTAGCCGAGCGCCTGTCCACGGCTGATGATCGAGACCTTGTGGACCGGATCGGTGTTGGGGAGCAGATGGCCGACGATCGCGTGGCCCATCTCGTGGAAGGCGGTGACCAGGCGCTCCTTCTCCGACATCACGCGGGTCTTCTTCTCCGGGCCCGCGATCACCCGCATGATCCCCTCCTCGAGCTCATGCATCGAGATCTCGCGGCGGCCCTGGCGGGCGGTCAGAAGCGCGGCCTCGTTGATCAGGTTGGCGAGGTCGGCGCCGGTGAAGCCCGGGGTCTGGCCGGCCAGCGCGTCGAGATCGATCTCCTTCGCCAGCGGCTTGCCGCGGGTGTGGACTTCGAGGATCTGCTTGCGACCCTTGCGGTCGGGCCGGTCGACGACGACCTGGCGGTCGAAGCGGCCCGGCCGCAGCAGCGCCGGGTCGAGGATGTCGGGCCGGTTGGTGGCGGCGATCAGGATGATGTTGTCTTTCATCTCGAAGCCGTCCATCTCGACGAGCAGCTGGTTCAGCGTCTGCTCGCGCTCGTCGTGGCCGCCGCCCATGCCGGCGCCGCGGTGGCGGCCGACGGCGTCGATCTCGTCCATGAAGATGATGCAGGGCGAGTTCTGCTTCGCCTGCTCGAAGAGGTCGCGGACGCGGCTGGCGCCGACGCCGACGAACATCTCGACGAAGTCCGAGCCGGAGATCGAGAAGAACGGCACCCCGGCCTCGCCGGCGACGGCGCGGGCGAGCAGCGTCTTACCGGTCCCGGGCGGGCCGTAGAGGAGGACGCCCTTGGGGATCCGCGCCCCGAGCGCCTGGAATTTCTTCGGGTTCTCGAGGAACTCCTTGATCTCGTGCAACTCCTGGACGGCCTCGTCGACCCCGGCGACGTCGCGGAAGGTGATCTTGGGCGCGTCGACCGACATCCGCTTCGCTTTCGATTTGCCGAAGTTCATGACCCGCGAGCCGCCGCCCTGCATCTGGTTCATGAGGAAGATCCAGAAGCCGAGGAAGAGCACGAACGGGAGGACGTAGGTCAGCACCCCGAGCCAGCCGCTGCCGCCTTTCGGCTTGACCTTCGTCGTGACGTTGTTTTCGTCGAGCAGGTTGATCAGGCTCTGCTCGGTGTTCGGCGGATACCCGGTCGACCAGCTCTTCCCTTCTTCGCCCTTTTCCTTGACGTCCAGCTTGTTGTCTTCGGTGTCGACCGTGACTTCTTCGATCTGACCTTTGGCGATCAGCCCGGTCTTCTGGGCGATCAGCTGGTTGTAGGTGGGAGGCTCGGTCGACGATTGGCTGCTGATCATCTTCTGGGCGACGAAGGCGAGGATCACCACCAGAAGGATCGGAAAAGCCGCGCTTTTGAAAAACCGCCTCATAGGGGGAAAAATCAGCGTACCAGGGCGTTTTCGGACGCCCTAGTCCTTCAACGCAGCTACGAAATCCAGGTTGCGGTAGTGCTGAGCGTGATCGAGGCCGTATCCGATCGCAAACCGGTTGGGGATCTCAAATCCGACGTAGCGCGGTTCGAGGTCGACCCGGAGCCGATCGGGCTTCGCGAGCAGGGCGCAGACCTCGAGCGAGGCAGGATCGCGGGCGTTGAGGCTCCTCATCAGGTACTGGAGGGTGAGGCCCGAGTCGATGATGTCCTCGACGATGAGGACGTCGCGCCCCTCGATCGATTCGTCGAGGTCCTTGAGGATGCGGACGACCCCGGAGGAGTCGGTCTGCGAGCCGTAGCTGGAGACGGCCATGAAGTCGACCTCAGCAGGGGATGGAGATGTGGCGCATCAGGTCGGCGAGGAAGATCACCGCGCCCTTCAGCACCCCGACCAGGACCAGGTCGCGGCCCTCGTACTCGGCGCTGATCTGCTCGCCGAGCTCGACCACCCGCCGCTGCAGGTCCTCCGCCGCGACGAGGACCTCCCCGACACGCGAATCGCTGAGATCAGTCTCGCGCTTCACTCGCCCGCAGAGAATCAGATATGGAGCTCGGTCGCTCCGCGCTCACGGTTGCAGTCTAGATACGGGACCTGGGCTCAGCGCTCGGCGCGGAGGACGCCGCGCTCGACGACGGCGCGGACGCCGCCGCCGAGGTCGAGCATCGCGGTCCCGGTGCGACGCAGCCCGACGACCTCTTCGGCGTGGTTGGCGGCGCCGGGGACGGGGCGCCCGGCGGCGCGGTCGGCGAGCTGCTGGACGACGAGCCGCCGCAGCGCCGGCGGCAGCTCGGCGAGGCGGGCCAGCTCGATCGTGTTCCGCGGCGAGCCCCTTGGCCGCCCCCGAGCTCGGCGTCGACCAGCCCGTCGAGCACCTCGGCCTCGTCGCGGAGGAGCTCGGCGGTCCGGAGGACGTTGGACGCCGCCGCCGGGTGGACCTGCGGCCAGCGCCGCCGCGAGGCCGTGGCGGACCCGGTTGCGGGCGTAGGAGTCGGCGTCGTTGGTCGGGTCGTCGCGCCAGCCGAGCCCGCGCTGCTCGCAGTAGGCGGTCGTCTCGGCCCGGGTGAACGCGAGCAGCGGCCGGACCAGCATGCCGTCGCTGCGTCGCATCCCGAGCAGGGCGCGGCGGCTCGGCGAGGAGGCGAGCCGGTAGAGGATCGTCTCGACCTGGTCGTCGGAGGTGTGGCCGGTCGCGACCAGCGATCCGGACTCGATTGCGAGCTTGGCGGCGGCGGCGTAGCGCGCGTCGCGCGCCCAGGCCTGGAGGTTGCCCGGCCCCTCGGGCCGGCGCGGGCGCTCGACCTCGAGCCCGACCCCGAGGTCGGCGCAGAGTGCGGCGCAGTGGCGCTCGTCCGCGTCGGCGTCGTCGCGGAGCCCGTAGTTGACGTGGAGAGCGGTCACCGCACCGGCCCCGAGCAGCCGGACGCAGACGTCGAGCAGGCAGACCGAGTCGCGGCCACCGGAGAGCATCGCGACCACGGTCGAGCCCGGCGCCAGCAGCCCCTCCTCGCGCACCGCGTCGAGGATCCGATCTGGGCTGATATCCGCGCTCCGCACCATTGAGGTTGAGTCTAGGAGCGCCCGTCGGCGCAGACGTGCCGTGGGTTAGCCGCCCATATGGGCGGCTAACCCGCGGCACGTCCCCCAGTTGCCGGTCGTCATACGGCGGCTCGGACGAGGTAGAGCTCGGTCGGCTCCGGGAACCCCTTGAGAGTGACCTCGCCGATCGGCGAGTAGGACAGCCCCCGTTCGCCGAGGCCCTCGGCGACCGTGTCGGTCACCATCACCTCGCCGGCCAGGGCCCGGCCGACGACCCGGTGGGCGAGGTTGACGTGGGTGCCGAAGTAGTCGCCGTCGCGGTAGACGGCCTGGGCGTAGTGGATCCCGACCCGCGGCTGCGGGCGCTCGGGGAAGCGGGCCAGCAGCCCGACCGCCCACTCGGTCAGCGAGCCGGGGTCGGGCGAGACGACCATCACCTCGTCGCCGATCGTCTTCACGATCGTCGCCTCGGGCGGCAGCGTCTCCTCGACGTCGCGGACGAAGTTCTCGACCACGTCGAGCGCCTCGAGGTCGCCCTCCTCCTCGGTGTAGCGGGTGAACCCGGTGAGGTCGATGAAGCAGAGGGTGACCGGGACATGGTGGACCTGGGACCCCGACGTCCCCAGCTCGCTCTCCATGTGACCGACGACGTCCTGCTCGAGGAAGAAGCGCAGGTAGCGGGCGTGCAGGTACTCGGTCAGCGGCGTCGCCAGCGGCAGGATTTCGGCGGCGAGCTCGCCGATCTCCTCCGCCATCTCGAGCTCCGGCACGGCGTCGCGGATCATCGGTTCGTGGACGTAGAGGTGGAAGAGGCGGACCTCGGCGTCGGCGATCCGCCGCAGCGCCTGGACGTAGACGCGGACCAGCTGCAGGAAGGCGACGAGCGGGAAGCCGGCGGCGAGGACGCGGGCGCAGTGGCGCATCGCGGCGACGTCCTCCGGGTTGAGCAGCCGCTCGCGCCCGAGCGGGGTGCCGAGGATCACCAGTGATCCGCTCGATCAGCTCCGGCTCGAGCCCGGTCTGCTCGGCGACCTCCTCGATCGTGACCTGCTCCTCGCTGCGCGGGAACAGCTCCTCGGCGAAGCCGAACGCGAGCCGGCCCTCGCGGCCGGCCCTCTTCAGCTCCTCGAGCGAGTGGCCCCGCTCGCGCATCCGGGCGACGACCCGGGCCTGGGCGGCGGCCGCGGCGGTCCAGCGCCCGCGGCGGACCGGGACGATCCCGTCCGCCGCCCACCGTTTCAGGGTCGCGGCCGAGACCCCCGAACGCCGCGAGGCCTCGGCGAGGCTGATCCGCTCTTCCGCCATCGATCGCCGAGCCTAGTCGCGCCGGTGGCGTGACGAAGCTAGGCGGGGATCTCGTCCTCCGAATGTGCCTGGAGGACCGGCTCTCCGTCCTCGCCGGTGCGGATCCGAATCGCCTCCTCGACCGGCAGGACGAAGATCTTGCCGTCGCCGACCTCGCCCGTGCGGGCGTGCTTGAGGATCGTCTCGACGACGAGCGACTTGTCCTTGTCCTCGATCACCACCTCGAGCTTGAGCTTCGGCCGGACATTGACCGTCAGGGTCGAGCCGCGATATGTCTCGACGACCCCCTTCTGCCGGCCCGATCCCTTCGCCTCGCTGATCGAGAGCGACGGAAATCCCTTTTCGAGCAGCTCGGCCCGGATCGGCTCGAACGCCTCGTGGCGGATGAACGCCTCGACCTTCTTCATGCGCTCACAAGCTACGAGCGGCCCGGATGGCTGTGTTTGGACTGCTGGAGGAAATACGCAGGGAGGCTTTCTCCCATTGACATAGGGTCGGCTCCGAATGACGTCCCGCCTCCGCCCCACCGCCGCGATCGCCGCCGACGCGATCCTCGTCGGCGATCCCGGGCGGGCGCTGCTGCTCGCCCAGGAGCTGCTCGATCAGCCGAAGATGAGCAACCACGCGCGCGGCCTCTGGGGCTACTCAGGGGAGACGCCGGCCGGCCGCGCGCTGACGATCCAGGCGACCGGGATGGGCGGCCCGAGCGCCGCGATCGTCCTCGCCGACCTGGCGAAGCTCGGGGTGCGGCGGGCGATCAGGGTCGGCACCTGCACCGCGACTCGCGCCCGACCTCGAGGCCGGCGAGCTCATCCTCGCCGCCGAGGCGCTCGCCGGCGGCGGCAGCGCCGCCGCCTACGGCATCGGGCTCGGCGAGACCGTCCTGCCCGACCCCGAGCTGTCGGCGCGGCTGCGCGAGCGGCCTCGGGGACAGCGCCCGGCCGCTGCGGGTCGTGAGCCTCGACGAGCACCCCGCCGACCCGGCCGCGTCCCACGGCGATGCCGCAGCGGCCGACATGCAGACAGTCGCGGTGCTCGCTCGCGGCCGCGAGCTGGGGATCGCGGCGGCGGCCGTCCTGATCGTCTCCGAGGCGAACGGCGTGCACCTCGATGACGACGCTCTGGCATCGGCCTCGAAACGGGCCGGAGCCGCCGCCGCAGGCTGCACTCTCAACCTAAAGTAGAGGGTTAGTCTGCCGCTTTCGCGGCCCTCGGACGGGGCGCGTCGGCTCTGATCTCGCGACGGAGCTCGGCGACGTCGCGGCCGACCGCGTCGAGTTGGTCCTCGACCTCCTCGAGGCGGCGCGAGAGCGACCGAATCCGTCGCTCGAGACGCTCGACGTCGCCGGCAGAGGGCAGGTTGAGGGCCGACATCGCCGCTCGCTGGGCCTCCGCCGCCTTCTCGCGGGCGCCGAAGGCGGCGGCGAGGGCGTTCTCCAGCACCTCGCTGTCGAGAAGGGCCTGCGCGAGCTCGCCGATCGCCTGCTCGCTGCGTGCCCTGATGCCGTCCTGGATCCTGCGCTTCATCTGCCATTGACATCAGCTTAACGAGCGCATCCGGAACGCCTGAAATCCTGCGTCGCCAAGTGCGTCGGGGCAGCCGCGAGAGAAGGCCTTGATTAAGGCCATGTTGGGTGCGCCGGGCGTGGCTACATACGGTCCTCTAAAGCGGGTAGCTTTTCCGAGTCTCTTGCGTGGGGAGAGGACACGACCGGGGTCGATGACCCGCGGATTGGCATATCTGAGGCGCCGCTGAATGAGAAACAAGCTCGCACTGATCATCGCCCTTGCCGGCTTCGCGGTCGTGACCGCTCTCGGCGTGGGGATGGCGGGCGCGGACTCGGCGGCCGAACTCGGCGGCAGCGACGCGCTCGGCACCCCTCCGGCGGTCGGCACCGAAGCCGCCGAAATCCCCCAGTGCGAGAACGAAATCGACGACGACGAAGACGGCCTGGTCGACTCCGAAGACCCCGACTGCACCGAACCCACGGACCCTGAAGAGTCGCCCGAACCGGTTGAAGAACCGGCACCGACGCCGGCCCCCTCCCCCACCCCGGCGCCCCCGGTCCAGCCGGCGCCCGAACCGACCCCGGCCCAGCCCGCGACCGGCCGGCTCGAAACCGGCTCCTCGCTGAACGCCGCCGAAGCCCCCGAAGCCGGCGGCGTCACCCACAACCAGAGCCTCGACGGAACCGGCGGCGGCGCCGGAATCGGAGCCGGCGGCGGCATCACCGCCCCGCCCGCGACCGGCGGGGTGCAGCCGGCGCAGCCGGGCGCCAACGGCGGCAGCGCCGCCTTCGACAAGGGCGGCGCCCCGACGGCGGCCAACCCGACGACGACCTTCGCGATGTTCGGCCCGGCTCCGATCGGCGTCCCCAACTTCGTCATCGACTCGTTCGAGATCCCGCCCTTCCTGCTGCCGATCTACCAGGCCTGCGGCACCGAGTACGGGGTCCCCTGGGAGGTCCTCGCCTCGATCAACAAAATCGAGACCGCGTTCGGCACCAACCTCAACGTCTCCAGCGCCGGGGCGATGGGCTGGATGCAGTTCCTCCCCTCGAGCTGGCAGACCTACGGGCTCGATGCCAACGGCGACGGCCGCGAGGATCCCTACAACCCGGTCGACGCGATCTGCGCCGCCGCCCACTACCTGAAGATCGCCGGCGCCGACCACAACCTCTACGAAGCGATCTTCGCCTACAACCACGCCGACTGGTACGTCCAGGAGGTCCTCCTCTACGCCCGCGCCTACGGCAAGCTCCCCACCGACCTGGTCGGTTCGCTCACCGGGCTGACCGAAGGGCGCGCACTTCCCGGTCGCCGCCGATGCCCGCTACGCCGACGAACTGTCGACCCGCGCAGGCGATGAAGCAGGCGACACTCGAAGCGGCACGCCGCCTACGGCAACGCCGCCGCGGTGATCTCCTCCTCGCCGACCCGGCGCGGGATCAACATCTTCGCCGCGAAGGGCTCGCCGGTCGTCGCCGTCAACGACGGAGTGATCGTCAAGAGCGGCGACTCGAAGCTGCTGGGCAACTACGTCGTCCTCCGCGACGCCTACGGCAATCGCTACACCTACGCCAAGCTCGGCAGGGTCGTCCGCAAGCAGCGCGCGGTCGTGATGCCGACCGGCAAGGAACGGCAGGTGCCGGTCGACAGCGAAAACATCCGGCCCCGCCTCTACGCGCTGCCGAACCGCGCGCCCGAGCGCGATCAGTCGCAGGCCTACGAAAGGGTCGACAAGGCCGGCGCGAAGGGCTCCGACGGAACCCTGAAGGTCGGGTCGAGGGTGATAGCCGGAACCGTCCTGGCCCGGATCGGCGGCCCGCTCGGAAGGCGTCGACCCCCACATCAACTTCTCGATCCGGCCGGCCGGCCGCGGCGCCCCCCGGATCGACCCGAAGCCGATCCTCGACGGCTGGAAGCTGCTCGAGGCGACCGCGATCTACCGCGCCAAGGGCAAGAACCCGCTGAGCCACGCAGCTGAGCGGCGCCGGGGTGCTGCTGCTGACCAAGGGCGCCCTCCAGCGGCGCGTCCTCGCCGACGAAAACCTCGACATCTACGAATGCGGCCGCGCCGACATCGCCTCGGGCCAGATCGACCGCCGCGTCCTGGCGATGCTCGAGTACCTCGTCTCGAAGGGCTACAAGCTGACGATCACCTCGCTCAAGTGCGGCCACAGCCTGATGACCACCTCCGGCTACGTCTCCGAGCACTCGACCGGCGACGCGGTCGACATCGCGGTCGATCAACGGCGTCCCGGTCACCGGCCACCAGGGCCCCGGGACCCTGACCGACGAACTGATCCACACCGTCCTGGAGCTGCAGGGGACGATGCACCCCCACCAGGTGATCTCGCTCGAGGACCTGCCCGGGGAAACGAGCTTCGCCCTCCCCGACCACTACGACCACGTCCATGTCGGCTACCACCCGCTCGGCGGCCCGTTCGACGCAACAGTGGAACGCGATCCTGAAACCGAAGCAGTGGCTGCGGCTGACGAACCGGCTCGACGAAATCGAAAACCCCGAAGTCCGGACCGCGCCCTCCAAGGCGGCGCTCCCTGACGGCCCACGCGAAGGCCGGGCCAAGGGCTCCGGCGGCACGAGCGGCGAAGACTGATCCTCGGAATCCTGGAGAATCGGGTCCGCTGAGCCGGCGCCCATGGACTCCAAATACTTCGGATTCGCGCAGTTCGAGTTCGCCGGAACCCTGCCGGTGGCGGACGGCCGCTACCTGACCCGCGAGGCCGGCGAGGACGGAGCGCAGAGCGTGCTGGTGCTGGAAACGCTCGGCGCTCCGCCGCCGCCGGGAAGGCGACGCCGGCGCCCGAGCCGAGGCCGACCCCGACGAGGGGCCGACGACCCTGCCGCTGGCGCGGGCCACCGCGGTCCGCGCCTTCGCGCCGTTCGACGCAGCGCCGAGGAGGCGGCGGCATGGCTCGGCGCTGCGATCGCCGAGGAGGAGTCGATCGACGCCGTCGTCGCCGAGGGGATCGGCCTTCTCAACCGGGCCCTCCACGCCCACGCCGCCGCCGCCGCCGACCCCCACGGCTCCGAGCTCGACCCCGAGGCCGCGATCATCGTCAGGGTCGGGATCGGGAGCGGCGACGAGGTCGCCGCGGGGCGGTTCACGCAGGCTCACGACGTCGACGTCCGCGCCCCGGCCTCGCGCCGCCGGCGCCGCGAGCAGGAGCTCCGGCCGCAGGAGAGAGTCGCGGCCGTGCTCGGCCGCCGCGAGCGGATCGATGCCTGCGAGACGCTGCTGCTGCGCGCCCGCGCCGACCTCGACGCCGGCCGGGACCGCGAGGCGGCATTGCAGCTGCGGGTCGGGCTCGAGGCGCTCCTGATCGAGCTCCAGGGAGCGCTGGTCGATCCCGGCCACGAGGAGGACATGGCGACCCTCTCGCGCGCCGCGCGGAGAGGCGGGCGAGGCCGCCAACATCGCCCTCCGGGGCGAGCTCGACGCCGACGCGCAACGCAAGTCGTCCGCGAACTGCTGGAGATCTGCGAGCGCGTCCTGCGTCGCCGGCGGGTGCTGCGGGGCTGAGGCAGGGCATCCCCCGTCCGGACAAGTGCCGGTCTGATCAGACCGGCACTTTGAGTATCCGCCCGTCCGGAGGACACCCCTGCCTCAGTCACCGAGAGCGCCGCGTCAGAGCAACAGCCGGCCACCCAGAACGCCGCGTCAGAGCACGAGGCGGTGGGCGACGACGTCATCCAGGAGCGAGGTGGCGAGGTGGTGGGCCTCCTCCAGGGCGACGCCCTCGATCGAAGGGATGCCGATGACGGTGAGGCCGGCGGCGCGGGCGGCGGTGACGCCGGTCGGCGAGTCCTCGAGCGCGACGACGTTCGGCCCGGGCTCGACGCCGAGCCGGCGGCAGGCCTCGAGGTAGGGGTCCGGCGCCGGCTTCGGGGCGGCGACCTCGTGGCCGCTGACGACGACGTCGAAGCGATCCTCGAACCCGACGATCTCGAGCGAGCGGAGGACGAACGGGAGCGGCGAGTTGGAGACGAGGCCGAGCGGGGTCCCGCGCGCCGGCGAGCTCATGGAGCAGGTCGCGGGCGCCGACCATCGCCTCGACCCCGTGCTCGAGCTCGGCGACGACGAGCTCGTTCAGCTCCTCGATCAGATCAGCCGCGCTGCCCGGCTCTCCCAGCCTGCGCTCGAGGATCCCGCCCGCGATCTCGGCCGAAGTCCCGACCAGCTCGCGCTTGTCGGCGGGTGTGAACTCGAGGCCGCGGCGCTCGAAGAGGTCCCGCTCGGCCCGGGTCCAGACCGACTCGGTGTCGAGCAGGAGGCCGTCGTTGTCGAAGACGACGGCATCGGGCGGGGCGGCCTCCATCAGACCGCGCAGCATAGAGTTGTCGGGTGCCCTTCCACATCGAGATCAGCCACGGCATAAACCACGCCCGGGCCTTCAACCTCGAGCCCGAGGAGCTGCGGGAGCCGCTTCGTCGAGCCGTGGTTGGACGAGCAGCCGATCAGGCTCGGAGATCACGATTGGGAGCCACGCACGTCCGAGCTGAAGATCCTCGAGGGCCCCGCCCTCGACCCGCCCGAGCTCTCCTTCGGCCAGGGTTGGGCGAACGCGGAGCGCGGGGCCGAGGACGTCACCCGGCGCGTGCTGGGCGAGGTCGGGCAGACTCGGGAGCGGCGCTCGGCGCCGACCGCGATCGAGGTCGAGGTCGACTCCCTACCCGAAGCCCTGGCGGCCCTGGCCGAGATGACCGCCGGGCGGGACGCCCGCCAGGTCGAGTGGCCGGCCGCGCAGAAGCGGATCGACGGCCGCGACCCCTCGATCGCGGCCGTCGTCCTGATCAGGCAGAGACAGGCTCGGTCTGAGACGCCGCGAAGCTGATCGCGGTGCCGCGCGGGATGACGATCACGGGGTAGGTGGCCGCCTCGACCGCGTAGTCACTCGAGGCGCTGAGGACCACCCTGCCCTGCGGGGCCTCGGGCCGCGAGCCGACGACGAGCAGATCGACCGGGCCGGAGCCGTGCTCGACGACGTTTGCGCCGAGCGCCGCGGCGAGGCTGTCCGCGGTCTGGCGGGCGCTCGGGTCGCCCTCGTCGATGACGCCGACGGTGTTGACGCTGACGGCCGGGTTCGTGTGGAGGCCGGCCGGAGCGACGGCGATCGCCGACGATCCCCCGAGCAGGAGTTTGTGCGCCGAGATCCCCGGCTTGAGGAGGCCGTTCGCGGTCCGGTACTCGGAGCCGAAGACGATGACGTCCGCCTTCTCGCTCTCGGCCAGTTCCATCAGGCCCTCGCTGGTCGCCGGATTGATGACCACGTACTTCGGCATCTCGGGGGAGCCGACCGAGGCGGCGCCGCGCTCCAGCAGCTGTTCCGCCTGCTGCTGCTCGAGCGATTCCCCGAATGAGTGCCGGACATAGGCGAGCGAAAGCTCGGCCCCGTTCACGGCCAGCAGCCGGCCGAGGGCGAGGGCGTCGCGGTCGTTGTCGGTGTCGTCGTAGGAAACGATGATCTTCAGTGCCATTTCTCTTGCCTCCTCTGGGTGCCGTTCGAAGATTTGAGGCGAGGGTGGCAGAGGCCCAGCATTAGCACAACTGTTTTTCCTGCTTGTTAGGATCAGTTTTTCTAATGCTGAATGCCGGCCGGCTGAGGATCCTCCGCGAAGTCATCGACCACGGCTCCTTCTCCGATGCCGCCGACTCGCTCGCCTACTCCCAGTCGGCGGTGTCGCAGGCGATCGCGACGCTGGAGCGGGAAGCCGGGGCTCCGCTGATCGAGCGCAGCCGCGGCGGCGCCAGGCCGACCGCCGCCGGCGCCGCGCTCGCCGGGCACGCAGACGGGATCCTCGCCGGCATCGAGGCGGCCGAGGTCGCGGTGGCGGCGATCTCCGCCGGGCGCGGCGGACGGCTTCGCGCGGCCTCCTTCCCGACCGCCGGCGCAACGCTGATGCCGCAGGCGATCGCCGGCTTCCGCGCATCGCACCCCGGGGTCGAGCTGACGCTCGCCGAGGGCGAGCCGGAGGAGATCGCCCCGCGCCTGCGATCGGGCGAGTTCGACCTCGTGCTCCTGTTCGAATTCAAAGGCGTCGGCGAGCGGCTCGAGGCCGGGATCCGACGCTTCCCGCTGTTCGAGGACCCACTGCACCTGGCGCTGCCCGCCGGCCACCGTCTCGCCCAGAGGCGGAAGCTGCGCCTCGAGGACCTGCGCGAGGAGTCCTGGGTCCAGACCTCGGAGTCGAGCCCCTGCGCCCGCCACGTCGTGCGCTCCTGCCACGCCGCCGGGTTCGAGCCGCAGGTCTCGTTCGAAAGCGACGACTATCAGGTCGTCCAGGGCCTGGTCGCGACCGGGGTCGGCGTCGCCCTGATCCCCGAGCTGGCGCTCTCGAGCACCCGGGAGGACATCCAGATCAGGGAGCTGAGCCCGTCGAGCCCGGTCCGCCGGGTCTTCGCCGCGACCTCCCGTGCTGCGGCGGTGACGCCCGCGGTGGCGACGATGCTCGACGTCCTCCGCGAGGCCGCCAGGTCCCGCCCGACCCGCTCCGAAAACTGACGGACCCGCCCCGGTGGGAATGCCGGGGCGGGTCCGTATACGCGGGTCGGAGGGGTGCCCGCGCGGGCCTAGGAGGCGGCCCCCGGTGCCGGCACCGGCCGGGCCGGAACGCCGTCGGGGAAGCCGAGCGACGGAACGTCCGAGGGGTAGACCTCGTGCCCGTGGACGGCGAGGTCGCCCGTCTCCATTTCCTCCTCGGTCATCCGCAGCGGCACGAACAGGCCGACCAGCCTGAGGAGGATGAAGGTGCCGATCGCCGAGAAGACGATCACCCAGAGCGCGGTCAGCGCCTGCCAGCCGAGCAGGTGCAGGCCGCCGCCGGAGATCGTCCCGGCGAGGACCGTTTCGGCCATCGCGCTGTTGGCGAAGATGCCGACCAGCAACCCGCCCGCGAGCCCGGCGAAACCGTGGGTGTAGACGACCCCGAGGGTGTCGTCGACGCCCCGGAACGGTGCCGCCCGGCTCAGGTAGTTGAGCGCGAAATAGACGATCGTCGCCGCGATCACGCCGATGATGATCGCGCCCCAGCCGTTGACGAAGCCGGCGCCGGGAGTGATCGCGACGAGGCCGACGATCATCCCGTTGACGCTGCCGATCAGGCTCGGCTTGCGCCCGGTCAGGTAGTCCCAGGCGACCCAGACGAGGAGCGCGACCGCGGTGCAGAGGTTGGTGTTGAGCACCGCGCCGGAGGCGATTTCGCCCGATTCGTACCAATCGCCGCCGTTGAACCCGTTCCAGCCCATCCAGAGCAGCCCGGCGCCGACCGCGACCATCGCCAGGTTGTTCGGCGCGTCGACCTCGCGGTCACGCTGCAAACGGGGACCGATCACCCAGGCCGCGATGAAGCCCGAGACGCCGGCTGCGAGATGGATGACGTAGCCGCCGGAGAAGTCGACCGCCCCGTGCTGGGCGAAGTAGCCGCCGCCCCAGATCAGGAAGGCGTTGATCGTGTAGACGAAGACCGTCCAGAGCGCGACGAACGGCAGCCACGCTTTGAAGTTGATCCTGCCGAGGACCGAGCCCAGCATCAGCAGCGGCGTGATTCCCGCGAAGACGATCTGGAAGTAGGCCAGAGTCGACTCCGGGAACGTGAATTCGAGTTCCGGGTACTCCGGGATGTGCGCCGTGCTCAGCAGGCTGGAGCTGCTCAGGATCGATTCCGGCTTGCCCCAGAAGTTGCCGAAGAAGCCGCTGTCGGCGACGTGTATCGGCTCGCCGAACCCCATTTTGAAGGCGAACAGACACCAGAGGACGACGACGATCGCGAAGCCGACGAACGACATCATCATCGCGTTCACCGACCAGCGTTTCTGCATCACGCCGCCGTAGAGGACCATCAGGCCCGGGATGCTCATCAGGCCGACGAATGTGGCGGCCGTCAGCTGCCAGGACGTATTGCCCGTATCCACCGCTGCCAACAAATTCATTTGTTCCTTTCGTCAATCGCGGGCAGGCGCCCGGGTGCAGATGGCGGACAGCCTTTCGTCGAGTGGCGCCCGCCACCACGTACACGCGTCTAAAGATCGGCGCCGATCTTTCTCCCAAGTGGCCAAAACCCGCCCGCCGGCACCGCACTATGCTGCCTGCGATGCCGCTCGAGGGGCACTACAGGACAGTCAACACGCCCCTGCGCAAGCTCACCTCGCGCGAGAGGAACGTGGTCGTCGCCGGCCTGGTGGTCACCGCGATCGCCCTCCTCGCGCTGCTGTTCGTCCCCGCCCACAACGAGAGCCCGCTGCTCGACGAACACGGCGGCGCCCATTCCGGCTGCATCGAAGTCGCGGTCGCCGGCCGGGTCGGGGCCGAACCGATCGTCGGTTGCGGCGCCAAGGCGAAGCAGATCTGCAGCAGCGCCGCCGGCTTCGACGTCCCCCGCTCGGAAACGATCACCGCCGCCTGCAAAGAGGCCGGCGTCAGGTTCTGAGCCCTAGGCGAGGGCGTCGATCATCGCGCCCAGCTCCTCGTCGACCTCGCCGTCGAGCCTGACCGCGGCATCGCCGTCGTAGGGGGTCGGGCCCTTGGTGACGATCGCGAGCCGGCCGCCGCCCGCGAGCGTGATCCCGGGCAGCCCGGCGACCGGGTGGACGACGAGCGAGCTGCCGACACAGAGCATCAGGTCGGCCGCCGCCGCCAGCTCCTGGGCCCGCCTCATCGCCCGCTCGGGCAGGAGCTCGCCGAAGAGGACGACGCCGGGCTTCACGGGGCCGCCGCAGGCATCGCACTCCGCGACCCCGTCGGCGTTGAAGAGCCCGTCGACCTCCTCGATCCCGTAGGAGGCGCCGCAGCGCACGCAGGAGGAGGTCTCGATCGAGCCGTGGACCTCGACCACGTTCTCGGAGCCGGCGGCGCGGTGGAGGCGGTCGATGTTCTGGGTGATGAGGCCGGCGAGCAGGCCGCGGCGCTCGAGCTCGGCCAGCGCCTCGTGAGCGCGGTTCGGCCGCTTGTCGCCGAGCGAGTGGAAGCGCGGCCGGTAGTAGGACCAGAAACGGGCGGGGTCGCGCTCGAAGACGTCGATGTGTGCGACCTCCATCGGGTCGACCTTGGCCCAGAGACCGGTCTCCGGCGTGCGGAAGTCGGGGATCCCCGACGGCACCGAGACCCCGGCGCCCGGTCAGGGCGACGACCGTCCCCGAGCCGGAGATGAGCTCGGCGAGGCGCTCGGCGCCGGCGTGCTCTACCTGCCGCTCCACTTGGCGCTGCGTTTGCCGAGGAAGGCCGCGATGCCCTCCTTTGCGTCGTCGCTTCCGAAGGCGGCGGCGAAGCCGCCCTTCTCGGCCTCGATCCCCTCGTCGAGGTCGGCGCCGTCGGAGACGAGCTTGATCTGCTCGCGGGCGATCGGCGCCTGCGCCGGCCAGCTTCCGGCCCCACATCAGCGCCGTCTCGAACAGCTCGTGGTCGGGGACGACCCGGTTGGCGAGCCCGAACTCGAGCGCCTCCTCGGCGAGGATCGCGTCGCCGACGAGGTTCATCTCGAGCGCCTTGTTGGCGCCGACGAGCCGCGGCAGCCGCTGGGTGCCGCCGAACCCGGGGATGATCCCGAGCTTGATCTCGGGCTGGCCGAAGACGGCCGCCTCGGCGGCGATCCGGACGTCGCACGCCATCGCCATCTCGCAGCCGCCGCCGAAGGCGATCGAGTTGACGGCGGCGATCGTCGCGACCCGGCTCTGGCCGAACTCGCGCAGCAGCGCATGGGCCGAGTCGGCCATCTCCTTGCCGCTGCCCTCGTCGAGCTGGGTGAACGCCTTGATGTCGGCGCCGGCCGAGAAGACGAGCGGGATCGAGGAGGCGATCACCATCGCCCCGACGCCGTCGGCCGCCTTGACCCGCTCCCAGACCGTCTTCAGGTCGCGGATCACGTCGGGCGAGATCGCGTTCATCGGCAGGTTCGCGAGCCAGGCGATCGCGACCGAGTCGCGGGTCTCGAGCTTGACCGTCTCGGCCTGGTCGCCGTCGTCGGGCTGCGGGTAGGGGTAGAAGCCCTGGCCCGATTTGAGCCCGAGCCGGCCCTGGGCGACGAGCCGCCTGAGCAGGACCGGCGGCGCGAAGCGCTCGCCGTATTTCTCCTCGAGGTTCTCGATCCGCTCGAGGACCGTGTCGAGGCCCTCGACGTCGGCCCGCCAGAACGGCGGCAGCAGCCCTTTGCGCGGGTCGAGCCCGGAGCCGGTCATCATCCCGACGTCGATGTCGCGGACCGAGCAGACGCCCTCTTCGACCAGGCTGCAGGCCTCGATCAGGGCGCGGCCGGAGAACATCGCGATCAGCTCCTCGGCGTCGGGGTCGGCGTCGCCCGGAATCGTCTGCTCGCCGTCCTTGTAGAAGCCCTCGCCGCCGCTCTTGGCGCCGAGCTTGCCGTCGGCGACGAGCTTCTGCAGCCCCTTGTGGACGTAGAAGGCCTCGCCGTAGGAGTCGGCCAGGTGTTCGGCGGTGTGGAGGGCGATGTCGAGGCCGAGCAGGTCGGTGAGCACGAACGGGCCCATCGGCGCCAGGTTGGCGCCGAGGATCGCCTCGTCGATCCCCTTGATCGAGAGCCCCTGCTCCTCCTGGGCGCGCCAGATCTCGCCCATCGTCGCCATCAGGACCCGGTTGACGACGAAGCCCGGGACCTCTCCGCAGACGATCGGCTGCTTGCGGATCGCCTGGGCGAAGTTGTAGGCGGCGGTCGCCGACTCCTGCGAGGTCTCTTCGCCGACGATGACCTCGATCAGCGGCATCACCGAGGCCGGGTAGAAGAAGTGGAACCCGACGACCTTGTCCGGCCGCAGGGTCGCTTCGCCGATCTCGGTGATCGAGAGCGAGGAGGTGTTGGAGGTGAGGATCGCGTGGCCCGGGGTGACGGCGTCGAGCTCGCGGAAGACCGCCTGCTTGATCTCCATCTTCTCCGGGACCGCCTCGATCACGAAGTCGACGTCGGAGAACTCCTCGTAGCCGGTGGCGCCGACGATCCTGCCGAGGACCTCGTCGAGCCGGGCGTCGGCCTGCTCCCGGGTCAGCTTCTCCTTCTCGACGAGCCGATTGAGTTTGCCCTCGGTGATCGCCCGCGCTTTCTCGATCGCGGCGTCGACGAACTTCTGGTCGATGTCCTTGATCACGACCGGGATGTCGGCGGTGGCGATCGCCTGCGCGATCTCGCCGCCCATTGTGCCGCCGCCGACGACGGCGGCCTTGGAAACGAACATGTGGCTGGGTCCTCCGGAGTATTGGCTTTGCGATGCGGCCCTCGCCGCGGCTGCGGAGGCTATCCGGTCCGACGCCTAGCCTCGGGTCCGATGAGCGAGATCGTCGAGGGGCTCGGCGCCGGGGAGCTGGAGCGGATCGCCGCCCTGCGCGCCGAGGGCCATTTCTTCTGGGCCGACATCTGCATCGACGAGCACTCCGGCGAGGAGCTCGGCGAGGCCTTCGAAATCCCCTCCCACGCGCTGCGGCCGCTGCTCAGCTTCGGCCACGTCGGGAAGCCGTCGCGAAAGTTCCACGCCGACACCGACCACGTCGTCTTCCCCTTCCACTGCTACCTCGAGGGTGACGCCGCCCGCAACACCGAGGAGGAATGGATGGAAGCGATCGAGGTCAACGTCCTCGTCAACGGCGACTACATCCTCACCGTCCACCGCGAGCCGATCTCGCTGCCGGAGATGCTGCCCGAGATACAGCACCGAGGGCCGCAGCGAGCAGTACGTCGTCTACGTCGTCCTCGACGCGATGGTCGCGACCGCGTTCGACGCCCTCAGCGCGACCGAGCTCGCCCTCGAGGGGCTGCAGGTGCTGGCCGGCGAAACCGGCAACGCCCGGGTGCGGGCGGGGACGCTGCGGGCGATCAACGTCAGGCTGACGAGGATGCGCCGGCGGCTCGGGCCGCTGCGCGGAAGGTTCGAGCGGATGGGGCAGGAGATCGGGCAGGTGCGGGGGCTGGTCTCCGACAGCGAACGCTATTTCGAACGCGTCTACGAGCAGCTCAACCGGCTGATCGACGGGATCGACGCCGCCTCCGACTCGATGGCGCAGGTGATGGACATGAGGATGAACGAGACGATCTACTGGCTGACGGTGGTCGCGACGATCTTCCTGCCGCTGACCTTCATGACCGGGTTCTTCGGGATGAACTTCGGCTGGCTGGTCGGCGAAATCGAAACGCCCGTCGCCTTCTTCGCGCTCGGGATCGGCGGCCCGATCCTGAGCACCTTCTTGATCTGGCTCGCGATCAGGAGGCGGGGGACCCCGGTCCAACCCGACCAGGACGCGCTCGAGCGCCTCGTCGCGACCGTCCGACGCCCGCTGCGCTGAGCCGCCGGCGCGGCGCCAGATGGGACAAGGGCCGCGGGCCAAGCTTGTACCTCGGTACAAAGGCATCGAGGCCCCGCGGCCATTAGGCTGCCTTGGCTCCTGAAGAGGGATTAGGAAGGAAATTCGTTCGCGCCCGCCCGACGGGCGCTCGACAGTGGGAGAAGGACTAAAGCGATGACCCGTATCCGCCAGCAGAACGTGACCGCCGCGCAGTGGAGCTCGAATGGAGAGGCTCTCGGCGCCCTCGACCTGACCGTGCCCGAGAACAACCCGTTCGGCGCCAACGTCTTCTCGGTCGCCGTCCAGCGCGAACGGCTGCCCGCCGACGCCTTCGAGAAGCTGCAGGCGACGCTCGAGGGCGGCGGGACGCTCGACGCCGAGCTCGCCGACGCGGTCGCGGAGGCGATGAAGGAGTGGGCGCTGGAGAACGGCGCCACCCACTTCACCCACATGTTCCAGCCGCTGACCGGCTCGACGGCCGAGAAGCACGACTCGTTCTTCGAGCCGACCGACGAGGGCGAGTCGCTTGCCGGATTCTCCGGCAAGGAGCTGATCCAGGGCGAGCCCGACGCCTCCTCGTTCCCGACCGGCGGCGTCCGCGCCACCTTCGAGGCCCGCGGCTACACCGCCTGGGACCCGACCTCCCCCGCCTTCATCCTCGAGAACCCGAACGGGGCGCTGCTCTGCATCCCGACCGCCTTCGCCTCCTGGACCGGCGAGGCGCTCGACGCGAAGATCCCGCTGCTGCGGTCGATGGACGCCCTCTCGCGCTCGGCGATCAAGGCGCTGCGGCTGCTCGGCGACGAGGACAGCAAGCGCGTCTTCACGACCGTCGGGCCCGAGCAGGAGTACTTCCTGATCGACGAGCAGTACTTCTTCGAGCGCCCCGACCTGATCGCGACCGGCCGCACCCTGTTCGGCGCCAAGCCGCCGAAGGGCCACGAGCTCGACGACCACTACTTCGGCTCGATCCCGGAGCGGATCCTCGCCTGCATGCTGGAGTCCGAGCTCGAGATGCGGAAGCTCGGCATCCCGGTCAAGACCCGCCACAACGAGGTCGCGCCGAACCAGTACGAGATCGCTCCGATCTTCGAGAACTCGAACGTCGGCTCCGACCACCAGCAGCTGGTCGATGCAGGTGCTGGAGAGCGTCGCCCGCCGCTACGGGCTGGTCTGCCTCCTGCACGAGAAGCCGTTCGCCGGCGTCAACGGCTCCGGCAAGCACAACAACTGGTCGATGGGCACCGACACCGGGACGAACCTGCTCGACCCCGGCGACACGCCGGCCGACAACATCCACTTCCTGTTCTTCTGCGCCGCGGTGATCCAGGCGGTGAACAAGCACCAGGGCCTGCTGCGGGCCTCGGTCGCCAACATCGGCCAGGACCACCGGCTCGGCGCCAACGAGGCGCCGCCGGCGATCATCTCGATCTTCCTCGGCGCCGAGCTGGAAAAGGCATTCGAGGCGATCGCGACCGGCGAGGGCGACCCCAACACGCCGGCCTCGTTCCTCGAGCTCGGCGCGGAGGTGCTGCCGGCGCTGCCGATGCACGGCGGCGACCGCAACCGGACCTCGCCGTTCGCCTTCACCGGCAACAAATTCGAGTTCCGCGCGCTGGGCTCGAGCATGTCGCTCGCGTTCCCGAACACGGTCCTGAACACGATCGCCGCCGAGGCGATCGACGAGCTCGCCGGCAAGCTCGAAGAGAAGCTGAACGGCGGCACCGAGATGCCCGAAGCCGTCATGGAGATCGTCAAGGAGTCCTACGAGGCCAACAAACAGGTCTGCTTCAGCGGCGACAACTACGCCGAGGAGTGGCATGCCGAAGCCGAGCAGCGGGGCCTGAAGAACCTGCGGACGACGCCGGACGCCCTGCCGGAGATCCTCACCGACCAGACGGTCGCGGCGTTCGAGAACTACGACGTCCTCTCCAAGCGCGAGCTCGAGTCGCGCTACGAGGTCTGGGTCGAGCAGTACGTGATCCGGGCCAACATCGAGGCCGAGACGACGCACTCGATCGCGAAAACGATGATCCTGCCGGCGGCGCTGCGCTACCTGGCGCTGATCAAAGAGTCGGGCGCCGCGCTGAGCGTCGCGGATGAGATCAAGGCGACGCTCGAAGACCTCGGCAGGTCGCTCGCCGCGCTCGAGGACGCCAACGCCTACCCCGACGACCTCGAGGGCCTCGAGCTCGCCGAGCACGCCCGCGACAAGCAGATCGCCGCGATGGGCTCACGTCCGCGAGGCCGCCGACAAGCTCGAGAAGGTCGTCGCCGACGACCTCTGGCCGCTGCCGAAGTACGAGGAGATGCTCTTCATCAAGTAGGCCTCCGGCCGCGGGTCCTGTCGCCGGGGGTGGCTCCTCGTCCTCGCAAGCTGCGGGCGAGGAACCACCCCCGACACCACCCGCCGGAGGAGCGGCCTGCTTGGGTGAAGAGCTAGTCAGCCGACCTTGGCGCAGATCGCGTAGACCCTGAGGTCGATTGAGGTGTCGACCGAGATCGAATTGTTGAACAGCTGGGCCGACCAACCCGTGCCGTTCCCATTCGGGCCACTGAACGACACCGTGACCTGACGCTGCTGACCGTTCTGGGATTCGTTCGTGCCTAGGTCGGTGCCGCCGCCGATCACCCGTTTCCCACCGGGGCAGGTCACGGTTTTGACCTCGCTGAGGCCCCGCTGGCCGCCACTGTTGACGATGAAGACTTCACTGAACGTATTCGAGACGATCTCGTATCCAGATACTCCTGGGTCGCCGGCGGGACCGCGCGCGCCGGTGTTCCCCTTCGCGCCCTTTGGCCCCTTCGGGCCGGCCGGGCCCTGCGGCAGCTTGCCAAACACCTTGCAGGTCACCTTCTTGCCGTTGGCGACCTTCTTCGGGCACTTGATCTTCACCTTGGCCTTCGAGCTCTGAGCACTGCCGGCGGCGAGGGCGACGGCCCCCAGTGCGACGACCATCAGGGCCGCGACGGCTCCGATCGCAAGCAACGGCGGGCGTGACTTCGACGAACGATGCATCCTCTGCCTCCTCGGGACGAAGTTGGAGGACGACTACCCCCGTTGCAACCCCGGTAATCCCCGATCTGCCCGCTGCGCGGGGCCTCAGGTGACCGTGATCGTGGTCAGCAGGTACTCGCCCTGGTTGCTGAGCGAGCCGTCGTCGGCTTCGTTCGTCTCTTCCTGCAATTGCCGGAGGTCGGCCTGCACGGCCTCCCATTTTCCCTCAGGCTCGAGCATCGCCTTGGCGACGACAACGGGACCGAGGTTCTCTTCGGTGTACTGCATCCACTCATCGGAGGAGTCGAACTCGAAGGTGGCCATCCGCTTCTCGAACTCGAGCTCGACGTCGGACCCGGAGAAGAGGCCGCGAACGTGGTCCTCGTCGCCCCACATCGCCGGCGGCACGAACTCCTCGGGCGGCGGTGGCATGTGTCCGGCGAGCCGTTTGAACATCTCGCCGATCGCGCCGGTCGGCGTCCAGGCAGCGACGCCGATCACCGCGCCCGGCCGCGCGACCCGGACCAGCTCCGCCGCGGCCGCCTCCTGGCGCGGCGCGAACATCACCCCGAAGATCGAGGTCACCCTGTCGAACGAGTCGTCATCGAAGGGAAGGCGCTCGGCATCGCCGACGACGAACTCGCCCTCGAAGGCCGGCGCTCTCGAAGCGGGCGCGGGCGGCGTCGATCAGCTCAGGGACGAGGTCGAGGCCGGTCACGGTGGCCCCGCGGCGCGCCGCCGCTTCGGCGGCGTTGCCGCTTCCGGTCGCGACGTCGAGGTAGTCGTCGCCGTCCCCGACGCCGATCGTCTCGACCGTCCGGTCGGCGACGTGCTGGACCCGGGGAGCGAAGCCGGGCCAGTCCCCCGAGGCCCAGACCGCACGTTGCCTGCTGGTCAGCTGCTCGGCGGTGGCGTCGTCCATTCTTCCTCCTGGTTGGCGGGATCTGCGGGTCGATCCGACGCTATCCCCTCGGGTTGAGGGCGGCAAGTGAGGTCGGTCACGCGGATCGCGATCACGCCAAACCAGCCGCCGGTCGCGGCTTTCAGCGCCCCGGTGGCGCGGCCCGGGGTGCCGGTCGCCTTCGATGGCGCTGCCTCCACCGACCCCGACGGCTCGATCGCCCGCTTCGACTGGAACTTCGGCGACGGGCAACTGGCGGCCGGCGCCGGGCCGGCCGAAAAGGCTGCAGGTTCGAGCTCACTGCGGTGACGAGGCGGCGCAAGGGCAAGGCGATGGCCCCGATGGCGAAGGGGAAGGCGAAGGCGGGGCGCACGACGCTGATCTCGCTGAAGCCGAAGATGAATTTTGCCGCCAGGCTCGCGACCGCGCCCGACGTACTCGTCATAGAGAGACTCGCGTTCGGAGGCACGGTCGTGAAGCGGGTCGTCAGGCTGAAGATCGCCCCGCCGGGTTGAGGTCTGCGAGAAGCTCGAGCAGGCGCGGCTCGGGCTCCTCGTCGTCGATCACGATCGCGGTGCCGGGCCAGCCGTAGCGGAGGTAACGGGCGTACGCCTGGCGCGAGGAGAGGTCGGGCTCGTAGATCCATGACCCGGTGTTCCAGTAGCGGGTCCGCGAGCCGCCGCGGGGGCGCACGGCGGCGAGTGGCTGATGGGTGTGGGCGAAGACGATCCGGTCGGACTCCCGGTTCCAGCCCATGTTCTCGACCGCCTTCGCGAACGCCTCGAGCGCGTGCTCGGAGGGGTCGCTCGACGAGACGACGCTCGCCGCCGGGAAGGCGTCGGGAGGCAAGCCGGCGCCCGGAGGCCGCTCACGACTCCGGCGCTCGTCCTCCTCGCGGACGACGGAGTCGAAATGCTCCTCGCTCGGCAGCTCGACATCGTCGCGATCGTGGAGCCGGGAGGCGATGCGCCGCGCGCCCCGCACCGGCATCGCCAGGACCTGCCGACAGCACCCGCGCGCTGGGCGGCGCGGAAGACGTTCTGCTGAGCGTGGGTCCCGTGCGGCATCTGGGCGGCGATGTAGAGCCACTCGGTCAGCAGCGTCATGATCGACTCGTAGTCGGCCATCGTCTTCGGGTCCTCGGGCCCGCCGGTCGCGATCGACCAAAGGGTCCGGGTCAGGAGGCGGTCGCCGCGGGAGCCCGAGAGCCTGGCATGGGGATCGAGATAGTGGCCGTGGGTGCAGAGGACGCCGGCGAAGGTGTAGGCGGGATAGGCGATCTCCACCTCGACGCCCGGCACCCGCTTCTCGAGAAAGGACCGGAAGTAGGCCGGCCCCGAGCCGTCGGTCCGACGTCGGCGCGCGGGGTTTCTCCGGCGGCCAGCTGGGCCTCGAGCGCGTCCTCGTGGTCGCGGTGGACGAGATGGTGATCGTGGTTGCCGGCGAGGAAGACGAGCCGCCTGCCGGCGAGCTTCTCGGCGATCAGCCGCAGCAGGCCGTCGGAGGCCTCGACGGCGCCGGCGACCGAGCCGAAGAGGAAATCGAAGAGGTCGCCGAGGAAGATCAGCTCGTCGATCCCATCCAGCGCCGGCTCCAGACGTTCCAGATAGCGCTCCTCACTCAGCAGATCGCGCCCGGTCCAGGCGCCGAAATGGGTGTCGGAGATGACGAGGGCCCGCATACTCCTAGGCGCCACCCCCGCGGGTCACCTGGCTGATCGCGAAGATCTCGGCGAATTTGAGCAGGCCGAGGGTCGAGTGTGGGGAGGTCGCGCTGCTGCGCATTCGCACCTCGGCTCCGGCCGGCCCCCGGACCTCGACGATCGTGCAGATGTCCCCGATCTCCCACTCGCCCTCGCGGTTCGCGTAGTCGGCCTCGATCGCCTCCATCTGTTCGGCCATGTGCTGGCCGGCCTTGCTCTGGTCCAGACCCATTCAGCAACCCCTTCCCACGCGGTTGATCGGTTCGTCCGATCGACCCTATTGCGTCAGAGCCGTGGAAGCACCCGCATCGGCAGCCCGCCCTTGGGGGAGAGGGTGGGCATCTGGCGGACGCTCATCGATCCGCCCGGGGAGGACGTCGAGGCGCAACCGCTGGAGCAGCATCGTCGCCACCAGCTTGACCTCGGTCTGGCCGAAGCGTTTCCCGATGCAGATCCGGCGCCCGCCGCCGAACGGCACGTAGGCGCCCCGCGGCAGCGCCGCCTTGCGCTCGCGCGTGAACCGCTCCGGGATGAACGCCTCGGGATCGGGAAAGACCTCCGGGATCCGGTGACTGGCCCATGAGCAGTAGGCGAAGTAGGCGCCCTCCGGCACGCCGTAGCCGCCGAACTCGAAGTCCCTGATGACCCGGCGGGGGCCGATCCAGGCGGGTGGGTAGAGGCGGAGGACCTCGTCGAGGACCATCTCGAGATACGGCATCTCGCGCTCGAGCGTGTCGATGTCGGGGATCTCGCCGCCGAGGACCTCGTCCTGCTCGGCGACCAGCTTCGCGACGACGTCGGGGCGGCGCGCCAGCTCGTACATCATGAAGGTGAGGGTCGAGGTCGAGGTGTCATGGCCGGCGAACATCAGCGTCATCACCTGGTCGCGGACCTCGCGGTCGGTGAAGCCCTCCCCCGACTCGTCGCGCACTTCGAGCAGCAGGCTGAGGACATCGCGGCGGCCCGAATCGGGCGACCTCCTCCGCTCGGCGATCTCGCCGTAGACGATTTCGTCGAGGACCCGGCGCGAGGCGAGCATCTTCCGCCACGGCGAGCCCGGGCCGCGCAGGAAGCGGGCGGCGAACTCGATCCCGTAGAACTCGAGCGCGCGCTCGAAGTGCTCGGCGGCGGCCGCACCCTTGCCCGCCTCGTCAGGATCGAGCCCGAGCAGGGCCCGCATCGCGATCCGCATCGCGAGGCCCCGCATCCACTCGTAGATGTCGACCACCTCGCCCGGCCTCAGCGTCTCGATCAGCGGGCCCGCCTCGGCGGCCATCGCGTCGACCGCGGCGCCGACCTGGTCGCGGTGGAAGGCCGGCATCATCGTCGCCCGGGCGCGGTCGTGGTAGCCGTCGTCGATCGTCAGCAGGCCGTCACCGAGCAGCGGGATCAGGTCGCCGAAGCTCCCCTCGCGCCAGTGGAAGTTGTCGGGGCCGGTGACGGTGACGAAGTGGTTGGCCTCGGGCCCGAGCATGAACACGACCCGGCTGTGGAGAAGGCGGAGGGTGAAGATTGGCCCGTAGCGTTCGTAGGCACTGAGCAGGATCGGGAGTGGGTCGGTCGCGATCTTGTGGGTGCGGGCGACGCTCAGGTTGAGATCGCCGGGGGGAAACTTGCCGCGGGCCCGCCATTCGGAGGCGAGATCGCTGCCGATCCGGCTGAATGGGTTCTGCGATTTCTGCGGCGGCCTCGGGGTCGGCGCACGGGCCGGCGCGGGGGTTGCGGTCGGGGTCGCCATCTCGAAAGGAATCCTAGTTGGCTGGCTGGCCAGTCGTGGCGGCAAGCTGGCCGCAGGCTGCGGCGATGTCGCGGCCGCGGGTGAGGCGGACCGTCGCGCCGAGACGATGCTCGGCGAGGATCGAGCGGAAGCGCTCGATCCGCTCCGGCGAGGAGCCGTCGTAGGCGCCGGTCGGGTTGTAGGGGATCAGGTTCACCTTGTAGGCGCGGGGGTCGAGCAGCGCCGCGAGCTCGCGGGCATGATGGGGATGGTCGTTGACGTCGGAGAGCATCACGTACTCGACGAACACCTTGCGACGGCGGCGAGAGCGGTAGCGCTCGCACGCGGCCAGCACCTCGGCCAGCGGGTAGCGGTCGTTGACCGGCATCAACTGGGAACGGAGGCCGTCGTTCGGAGCGTGGAGGGAGAGCGCCAGCCGGACCGGCATCTCGCACTCGGCAAGGCGGTCGATCCCGGGCACCCAGCCGACGGTCGATATCGCGGTGCGGCGGTTGGTGACGCCGAGGTCGGGCAGCCGCTCGCAGGTCTCGAGCACCGCCTCGATGTTCATCATCGGCTCTCCCATCCCCATGAAGACGACGTGATCGATCGGTTCGACCCGGCGGAAGTGAAGAGCCTGGTCGAGGATCTCGTCGGAGCTGAGGTTGCGGCCGAAACTCATCTGCCCGGTGGCGCAGAAGGTGCAGGTAAGCGGGCAGCCCGACTGAGAGGAGAGGCAGACGGAACGGCGGCCGTCGCGGTAGCGCATCAGCACCGCCTCGAGCGGGCGGCCATCGGCAGCGGCGAACAGGGCCTTGACGGTGCCGTCGTCGGACCTGGCCTCGGCCTCGAGCCCGAGGGTGCTGAGCGGGACATCGGCGGCGAGGCGCTCGCGGAGTCCCGCCGGCAGGTTGGTCATCTCGCCGTAATCGCGCGCGCCACGCGCCACCCACTCCCAGACCTGGTCGGCGCGGTAGGCAGGCTCGCCCGCCGCGGCGAGGGTATCGGTGAGCAGTGCTCGGTCCACCCCTGGAGTTTGACTACCGCCCGCGCGGCAGGTCGGGGACCCTCTCCTGCCGGCGCGGCCGGCGGCGCGTCCTAGGAGCCTGAGCCCGGCGGTGGTTGGGAGGGCGGCGGCCCACCCTCGCCCGGAGGCGGCTCGGCAGCGGGCGGCGGCTCCGGCGGCGGCGCACCGGGCTCAGCCTGTTCCTGCGGCGGCTCCACCGACTGCGGTTCGAGCGGCGGCGGCGTTGCGCTGCCCTGGGGCGGGGGCAACTCCCCCCCGGGGACCGGATCGGCCTCGGCCTCCCAGACCTTGTTCAGAGAGACCTGGATATACGCCCAGAGGCCAGGGGAAAGCAGGACGTAGAGAAGGATCGCGATCCACCCGTTGAGCGGCTCCTGTGCCGGCGATGCTCGAGGCGCCCTGCACCCGCTTGGTTCCACGCCAGTACGTGATCAGCGCCGGGACGATGATCAGGCCGCCCGGGGAACAGAGCGAGGACCGAGTTCGTCGGGTTCTGACCAAGGTCATAGCCTTTCGCCTGGCCGTAGTCGCGCATCTCCCGGTTAATCCGGTACCACCAGACGAGGTGGTAGATGCCGAGCGTCACGAACGGCAGCAGGGCGGCCGCCCAGGGGCTCCGGATCTTGACTTTGTCCTGAGTGCCGCGGATGTTCATCTCGTAGGCCATCGGTCTCCGTTTCTGGGAGGGGTCGAGACGACCCTAACCGACAGCCCATGACGCGGCCACCGATCGAACGTCCGGGAAGAAATCAGGGGTGGATCCTCTCCCCCCGCCGCAGCATCTCGACGAACTTCTTCAGCCGCCGAGCGCGCGTCTCGGGCCGCTTGGCGTCGTTCAGTCGGTAGATGATCGCGTAGCGGTTGGCGCGGTCGAGCGCCTCGAAGCTCTCGCGCGCCGCCCGGTCCCGCTTCAGCTCGCGCTCGAGGTCGGGCGGGACCTCGGCCGTGCTCGGCGGCTCATAGGCTGCGTCCCAGCGGCCGTCGCCCTTCGCCGCCTCGACCGCGGCGATCCCCGAGGGCCGCATCCGGCCGGCGGCGGCGAGCGCCTCGACCCGTTCGCGGTTGAGGCGTGACCACTTGCTGCGCGGCCGCCGCGGCGTGTATCGCTGAAGGTAGTGGCGGTCGTCGAAGCGGCGCGCCTGGCCGTCGATCCAACCGAAGCAGAGGCCGAGCTCGACGGCCTCCGCGTAGCTGACGCTGTCGACGCCCGAGTCCTTCTTGGCGATCTTCAGCCAGATCCCCTCCGACCGATCGTGCTCCGCCTCGAGCCAGGCCTCGAGGTCGGCGGCCGAGGGAAAGAGGATGATCGGGAGGTCGTCGGGCACAGCTCGATTCTCGCCGACTCATGAGCACAGACAAGCCCGGGAAGGTGGGAAGACCTTCCCGGGCCTCGCCTGCTTGTAAATCAAGGTCGTGCCCACAGGGGAGGGGACGACCTTTGCCCCGGCCTTTATCGGGCCGGGAAAGCGAGCGACATCAAGCGCTCGCCCCGGGTATGGTCCATAAGAACATATACGGACCAACTTGTCAAGGGCTCACCGCAAATATCGCTTATTTGCGGCCACTTCTTCCGGACATCCACATACCGCTCCGATCCGCGTCAGGCACGGGCGGTCGAGTCGGCCCAGCCCTTTGCCTCGTCGAAGCCGAGATACGGCAGGAGAGCGAGGCAGACGAGCTCGGGAACCGCGTCCTCGAGCCGGTCGAGACGCTCGGAGCGGAGGTGATAGGCGACGATCGCCGCGATCGCCCCGACCAGCGCCTCGTCGGTCGGGCCGGCGGAGCGCCGCCCCGAACGTACCTCCCCGTCGATGAACTCGGCAAACCCGCTGACCATCTCGAGGTAGTCGCCCTCGCCCTCCGCGGTCCGCGTCTCTATCGCCAGGACCTGGGCCGCCGCGGGATTCAGGACGCAGAAGTCGACCGCTCCGCGGATTCCGGCGGCGACCTTCGCCGGCCACTCACTCTGACCGGCGCAGGCCTCCCGCACCCTGTCCATCAGCTGTTCGAAACTCGTCGAAAAGTCACTCATGCCGAGCCATCTGCTCACGCCCGCCGGCAGGCGCTCCGGCACAGCCAAAGAGGCCCCTATCGAGGCCAACAAAAAGAGCCAGGGATGTGGCGCTCCCGCCTTACGCAAAGAGACGAGGCGAATAAGAACACAAACGGACCCAATAGTCAAGATCGAACGCGTCCACGCATCCGTTCAGGTCCAGCTGGAGGACGAAAACCGCTACTTAATGGGAAATGTAGGCGTGAGGAGGAGTCGCCCTGCCGACCTGTCTTTGAGCCTTTGACGTACCGCCCTTCTTCCGTGCCCGGCAGCTGCGGACCGATTCGATCGAGAGCTCTTCGCCGCCGGCGAACGTGTACGTGGCGCGGGCAAAGGAGAGGAATCCGGCGGTGAACTTCGGCGGCACCGGACACGAGGCGCTGAGGTAGCTGTGGCGTTTCCCGTGGTAGAAGAAGTTGCGGGCGACCTCGATCCGGAAGTTGGAGACGTGCGGCCAGGTCCCGACCGAGCGTTTGAGCGTCGTGACGAGGACGGTGCGGAACGCCCCCTTCTGGCGATGGACGGCAAACGGGATCACGAACGAGACCGGAGGGTCCGTCGTGTAGGCATGGACCAGGACGGCCGGCCGCCCCACCTTGGTCTTCCCGTTGAACGCGAGCAGGTTCGCGCGGATCCCGAACGGCGCCTGGTTGGGGACGAAGATCTTTGCGTAGAGCTGCCCGCGCCCGACCAGGGCGCCGCCGCAGGACGCGATCGCCTGGCGGCTGTCGATCCCGCGCAGCCGGACCTGGGGACAGACGGGCAGGCCGCGGGTGAAGAGGAGCCCCCTCCAGGCGAGTTCGAGCTTGAGCCTGTCGACGCGGGGAAGCGTCGAGCTGTCGGAGGTGTGGATCCCTCCCGCGAGGTGGACCGAGACCGGCGCCCGTTCGTGACGCGGGAGTTTTCGCGGGCTGATCCCGCCATCGAGGGAGACGATCAGATTGCCGCTCTGCGTCCGCTCCGCCCCCGCGGGGATCGCGAGCAGGGCGAACAATGCGAGCAGGACGGGGACGACGAGAGCCACGGCGAGCCGGGACCGCCGCCTCATCTCAACCGAACCTCGAGAACCTGAAGCTGCAGTAGTTGAAGCCGAAGGCGAGGGTGACGTTGTTGGCGAGGTTGCCGTGGTGGATGAACCTCGCCGTCAGCCTCTGCGCCTTGATCGTGTGGTCGGCCCGCAGTTCGCCCGCGATTTCCTCGAGGTACTGCTCCTGCCGTTTGAGATAGCCGAACCATTTCTTCAACCGCGACTCGTCGCCCGCAGGGCGAGGGACGGTCGAGATGTGGTTGATCGTCCCGCCGAAGATCGCCGCCGCCTTCTGGAACTTCTGCGCGGCGATCGGGATCCGGGCGGGGCTCTGGACGTCGTCGCGGACGCCGTCCATCGCCTTCTGCGTTTCCTTCGCGCCGGGCTTGCAGATTTCCTCGAGCTCGTCGACGTACTCGGTTCGCGACGGCCCTTCGGTCGTCGCGATCCCGGTAGGCGTTTCTTCGGCGTATGCGGCAGCGCCGATTACGCCCGCTGCAAGCGCTACCGCGAACACGGCCACCACGGCACGCCCTCCAACTCGACCCATCTATTCCCCTCGATATTCCCTGTTGACGTCCGGTTCGACGTCGTCGTGAACTGTACCGCCTCGGACGGCTATTGGCGGTACGTGATTGTCCTCAGATTGCGCTCTGGGGGCGGCTTTGCGCAGGCAGGACGCGGGCCAGCCAGGGCGGTGTTCGCCAGACTCGATCGCCGAATAGAAGCATCAGGGCCGGCAGCAGGACAATGCGGACGACGGTGGCATCGAGAAGCACCGCGACGGTCAGCCCGACGCCCATCTGGCTCACCGTCGCGACCGGCGCCGCGGCGAACGAGATGAAAACCGCGGCCATGATCGCGGCCGCCCCGGTGATCACCGATGCGGTTCGCTGAAGGCCGTGTTCGATCGCGGCGCGGTTGTCCCCGTCGCGCTCGTAGCTCTCCCGCATCCTGGCGAGGAGGAACACCGCGTAGTCGATCGAGAGGCCGAAGGTGACGCCGAAGATCGCCGCCGCGCCGACGGTGTCGACGTAGGGATGTCCGCCGAGCGGATAGCCGTCGGGGATCTTGCAGACCAACGCCATCACCCCGATCGCGGCGGCGACCGAGCCGAGGTTGAGGACGACGGCGATCGCGGCGAGCAACGGCGCCCGCAGGATCAGCACGAGCATCAGGAAGCATGCGATCACGACGGCGCCGACGACGAGCGGGATCCGGGCCCGGGTCACCTCGCCGTAGTCGTTGATGACCGCGGCGCCGCCGGTCAGGCCGGTTTCGAGCCCGCCGTCGCGCCTGATGCTGGCGGCGTCGCCGCCGAGCCGGTCGCCGACCTGGCGCGACTCGTCCGTGTTCAGGCCGTAGTCGGAGATGATCAGCATCCGCGCCGCCTGGCCACCGCCGTTGACGCTGACCGCCTCTCCGGCGAGCTCCTGCCGCCGCGAGGAAGCGCCTTCGAGCGCGGAGAGCACGAAGTAGCCGGAGTCGAACAGGCCCGGTGAGCTGCGGCGGAGCCGGTGGGCGCCCCCGTGCAAGGGGGTTGGCGACGGCCGAGATGCGGACGCTCGAGCGGCGCAGCCCGACTTCGAGCGGCCGCGAGCGCTGGAACCCTTCCGCGAGGCCGGCCTGAAGGGCGCCGGCGCCGCCCTGGAGTGCGTTGAGGCCGGTGGCAAGCCGTTCGGCGCCGGAGCCGAGGCGGGCGAGGCCGCCGGTCAGGCCTTCGGACCCGCCTTCGAGCTTCCCGACCCCTTCTTCGAGGCGGCCTCCGCCTTCGACCAGGCGGTTGAGGGCGCCGTTGACGCGGTCGGCGATGCTGCGCAGCCGCCGGACTTCGTCGCGCGCCGAGGCGATCACCCGGGCGAGCGTCCGCGAACGTCGCGCCTGGGGCACGAGCGAGGGGTCTTCCCCGGCGGCCTCAGCGAGCTGGGTCGCGAGTTCACGCGAGCGGCGCAGGGCGTTGTTCTGGATCTTCGGCTGCAGGGTGCGGAGGCCGAGCTGGAGGGTGAGGCTGCCGACCGCCGTCTTCCGCTGCCCGTCGGCGAGCTCCCTCGATCCTTCGCCGAGCCGGTGGATGGCGCCGCTCGCCCGCTCGCCGCCGGCCGCCGCCTTTTCGAGCCCGCCGGCGAGCAGCCCGGCGCCCTCGCTCGCGCGTTCGGCGCCGAGGCTCAGCAGGGCGCTGCCGGCTGCGCCCTTGGCGAGGCCGCCGCGCAGCTGCGACACCGCCTGCGCGGCGCGGCGCAGGCCCGGCCCGAGCTTGGCCAGATCGCCGGTGCCGCCGGGGCCCTGCGCGGTGAAGGTCTTCCCGAGCTCGCGCAGCGGCTTCGTGCCGCGGGCGACCGCGGCCGGCCCGATCACCGCCCGGATCCCGGGCTGGGCGGCGATCCGGTGCTGCCAGCGATCGAGGAGGGCGAGTCGCTCGGGCGTCGTGATCGGGCCTTCCGGGGCCGCCGCGAGGAGGACGAACGGCGCTTCCCAGCCCGGGCCGACGGCGGCGTCGATCGCTTCCGCGTTCTCCCGCGCCTGGTTCGAGGCCGGCAGCTCGTCGATCCCGGGAGCGGCGGTGGTGAGGCCGATCGCGGGGGCGGCCAGGAGCAGCAGCGGGACCGCGATCAGGATCGCCGCGAGCCCGGGGCGGCGGAGCGCCGCGGCGGCCATCGCGGCGACCCGCGAGTGCGAGCCGCGCGAGGCGCCGATCGTGCCGGCGTTGACCCTGGTGCCGAGCAGGGTCGAGCAGCCCGGGCAGGGCGCCGACCGCGACGACGACGCTGAGGATCGTCGCGACGCCGACCGTCACCGCCAGCGAGAGCAACAGCGAGCCGGGCTGGACGTAGGCCGAGAGGGCGAGCGCGGCGAGCAGGGTCGCGCCAGCCGAGACCGTGGTCCTGCCCGCGGTCGCCCGGCTGCGCTTCGCCGCATCGTGCGGGTCGAGGCCGGCGGCGAGCTCCTCGCGGAAGCGGGAGACGATCAGGAGCGAGTAGTCGACCCCGAGCGCCAGCCCCATCATCGTGCAGACGACGAGCGAGATCGCGTCGATCGTCATCACCGAGCTGAGCAGGACCAGGACACCGCGACCGGCGACCACGGTGAGGGCGCCGAACGCGAGCGGGATCGCCGCCGCGACGACCGACCGGAAGACGAGCAGGAGGACGATCAGGAGCAGCGGCACGGCGAGCAGCTCGGCCCGCTCGGTCGCGTTCACCGTCTCTTCCTGCAGGGCCCGGGACACCGTCGCGAAGCCGGATTGGGTCGCCCGCAGCGGCGGGTGGACGTTCTCTTCGAGGATCCGGTTGAGTTCGGGGACCGTTTCCCGCATCGCCGTCGACAGCGGGTGGTGGTAGTCGACGATGATCAGGGCCTTGCGCGGTCCGGGCCGCAGGGCGTCGACTGTGCCGCGGTCCCAGGGCGAGATCACCGACGAGTCGGGGCTGTGCCGCAGCGCCCGGACCAGGGGCGGCCCCTGGCGTTCGATCTCGCCGGCCGGGCCCGTCAGCAGAACGGCGAACGGCGTCGAGTCGCCGAAATGGGCCTCGAGCAGGTCTTCGCCCTTGGCGGAGCCGGTGCCGGAGATCCGCAGCGAGAGCGGGTCGAGTTCGTCCTGGACGTTGAGCCCGACCACGCCGAGCACGGCGCAGCCGAGAAGCACCGCTATCAGGGCCGCGACGGCCGGCCGGATCCTCACCTAGCCGGACCCCGGGCTGCGGCCTGCGACAAGGGAGCAGCAAGTCGCTGCTCAGCGAAACCGAGGTTCGTTCCGGCTGCATATCCCCGTCTATTCTGAGGCCTGTGACGCCGAAGCCGGGCCCCCCGGCCCGACCTCACTTTGTGAACGTCAGCGTACCACAGGGTCTGGCGGCTTCAGCCCCGGTGGCGCTTGCGCTTCGCGCCGGCCTTGCCGCAGGCGGTCTTTGTCTTGACTTCCTGGGAGAGGGTCGTTCCGCTTTGCGCGTGTACTGGACGGCGACCTTGGCCGGCGAGGCACAGAGGTTTCGCGTGTTGACGAGGTATCCCTTCTTGCCTCCAAACAGATCGAGGCGGAAGTGGCCGATCGGCGCATCGGGAATGACCGGGACCACGGTCTTCAGGTGGCCGCCCTTGACCGAAGAGGATTCCGCCTCGGGCATGATGGTCACCTGGCCGTCGAGGATGAAGACGACATGCGGGAGCTTGCCAAAGCCCGAGACCGCATAGGCCGGGCCTGTCAGCGGCTGGTCAAGCAGGGGCGTGGTCGTCGTGGCAGTGCCGATCGGCTGTCGCCCTGCGCAATGTTCGGCCGCCAGCTGCGCTCGCGAGCAGATGTTGCCGAGATGCCGCTGGTCGATGGCGAAAGCCTTCGGGAGAGTCACGGCAAGCGATTTGATGTTGGCGTCGCCAGGACGTGTCCAAAGGTCGAACCGCATTGCCGGGTCCTTCGACCGCGTGGTCTTCTTGACCCCGCCCAGCTGTCGAACCGTCAACCTGGGCTTGAAGGCTAGTGCCCGGCAGTTGACGAACCTGGAAGTAGGAGGAGAAATCGGTCACAGTGCCCTGGTCGCCGATCCCCTGAGAATCGACCGTGAACGGCGAGCAGTTTGTTGGATTGATCGTGAATGCAGGCCGATCGATATTCACCTGGATCGAGCGCATCCGGATCGGGATGCCGCCAATGATCGAGGGCACGGTGTCCGAGACAGCGCTCACCTGAGCGGTGCGCGGATCGACGTGCAGTGCCACGCGCACAACCACCGTGCCGTAGTCGTAGGGACCCGCCAGAGCCGGGGTGATTGCGACGACGCTGAGCGGGGCGCCGTTGAAGGGCCCCGCCAGGTACATCCTGCCCACTGCATGGAAAGGATGGCTTCCGGGACCCGCGGCGACGTTGGTGGTTCCGACCTCGCTGGACGGCAGGGCAGCTGGCGGCCGCCTGCTCCCGCCGACCCGAATTCTCTGCCGCCACCGCGATCGAAGCCTCGGGACAGTAGCTGATTCCCCGCAGACATTCCGGTGAAGCCGGGAGGCATCCTGAAGTTCAGGTCCCCAAGGAATTGGTCGCCATCGTCACGGTCAAGCCGCAGCTGAAAGCTGCTGAAGGCACCCGCGACCGCACTTGAGGCACCCGCGACCAGACGTGGATGGAACGAGCGCGTCTCGCCCGGACAGGAAGTGTCGTTCGGGCCCGCCGCCAGGCTCAGGGACGGCTTCGAGGATTGAGGAGATAGTCGGTCGTTCCACGGGACGAACAGGGAATCGACCCCGTATACCGTGCACTGCGTTGGGGTTGCAACCAGCCCGCGATCAGAAGCGAACAGGTGCAGGTTGAACTCTTCGAACGGCACTTGCGGCAGGTCGGACACGCTCATCGTCAGCTGACCGGTCGCAGGGTCGGGATGAACGGAGGTGACGAACTTGGCGTGAACCCCGAAGCCATCGGCGAGCATGAATACGCGGTACTGGTTTTCGGGCAATGGTTGTCCTATGAAGAGCGAGCCCTCCAGCGGTCCCTCGAGGGCGGGCGTCCTAACGTCGAAGGTCCCTATCTTCGAGTTGTCCGGACAGTGCCCGGCAAGTTCTGAGCCGAATCCCGCCTCGGCATCCGTGCACGAGGTCTGGCCGTCAGCGGCATCCGGGTTGATCGAGAGGCCCCGGGGGAGGAAGAGGCTCGCGGATCGAAGCTGAGAAGGGGAGGGTGATCTCTCGAGGAACTGGTCGGCCCTGAGTTGGAGGTCCAAACCGGACGGCGCGTCCGTTTGGTTAGTAGTCAGGCCGGCGTTGAGAATCGGGTCGAATCTCTGCTTTTCGCAACCCGTCGTCGCCGGGTATTCCGCTTCGGCTTCGGATGGGTGGGTGGGATCTCCGTAGGTTTCAACGCTGAGCGATACCGACAGTGGCTGTCCGGTGCAGAGACTCGGATTGTTGATGTAGGGCCGCACGAATATCGCAGCCTTCGGGTAGGGGGTCGTGATGCAGCCGGTGGTGGCCGAGCCCGGGCACCCGGATGGAGCGCCTGGGGCGCCGATCGGGAACCTATGTTCGTCATTTGCAGGATCCGCGGGGAAGCCCCACGTTTCGAAGGACGCTGCGTAGAACGGAATGCTCTGAGGAATCCCCGCGATGTTCATGCGAACGCCATAGTCGGTCGCCGCGCGCACTGTCAGCGGGACGATGATCGGGACGTTGACTGTCGGCGCCACGAAGCTGAGCCGCGCGGTCTCGTCTTCCCCCTTGGGCTCGGTGTTATAGACCGGGGCTGTGCCAAGCAGGAAGTTTTCTATCCCTTCGTATTTCGCGAAAATCGTCACGAGGCCGGCCTGCGTGGCCGGTGCGCATTCATTGAGGGCGAAGTCCGTCGACTGGCATTTCGGTATCGCACCCGGATTGCCAAAAACTCCTGCAGGGAGGTTCACATGGATGTTCTTCGCGATTTCCGGATCACCGACACTCCCCAGTTGGAACGAAGCGGTGATGTTCGGGTGAGCCCCTGCTTGGGTGCTCGTGCTCCCCAGGGTGAATGACAAGATGGGCTCATTTGCCGCAGCGTTTCCGCAGAGTGCTCCCGTGAGAGAGAGGCATGCGGCGAGCAGGATGAGGATGCGCGTCGCCCGACCCGCCGACCTGTTGGTCTCCTTCTGCTCCCCGGTCATATGCCCCTCCCACTGTTCGATGCGCTGCAGGTTCGGGCCCGCCTCTCGAACTGCTTCGCCTCCTTTTCAAGGCGCTGAGCCTTGACGCGGAGCCTGCGTGCCCGCTGTGAGGTCGATGCCGCTCCCGCCTTTTCACGCAGCTGCTTCGCTTCGCTTGAAGCTCGCTTCGCGCGATGCCGGATTGCCGCGCAGTCCGCGACGGGTTCGCTTGATCTACCCGATCCCTTGAAGGTATTGATGGGCGGGGGCGGAGGAGCCTGCGTTCCGGGCCCATGGCACTCGTCCGAGGCCGCACAGGGCTGGAGGGGTCTGGAGACAAGAAAGCCCCCGCCTTCTCGCGCATCGTAGATCTTCGTCAGGGATCCGTTCCTATCCTGCGGCGCCAGCGTGTCGCGTGTGAAGAAATAGACGTCCCTGCCGCTGGAGCTCGTCGTCACCAGCCCGGAATCTGCCGGACCGGTGCCCAGAGAGACGATCTGCGTATTCCCGTTCGCAAACTCGTACACATCGTCCTGTTCATTGGTGTCGCGTAGGACGAACTGTTCTGCCGTGGTGAAGAACATCCGCCCGTCCTCTGCCAGATTTAGGCCGAAGTCCGCGAGTTCGGTATCGACCGCATTGCTTGGGCCACACGACACGCATTCAAGTTCATCGCCGTCGGATTCATACCGATAGATCTCGTTGTTGCCGTGATTAGCAGCCCCCGTCAATGGCAAAAGCGATTCGAACGCCGCATAGTCACCATTAGGCGTGACCTGAAAGTCTCCGAAACTGTGGGTTGCCGTGCGCTGCACGCCGTCGACCACACCTTGCTGATCGATTGGCTGGTAAGGCGGAATGACATAGCCGAACTCGGTGATCGATTGCTTTCCGCTCGTAGCAAAGACATGGTGGTTGCTTGCCCTCACCGCGACGCCGGTCGAGCTCGAGAGCGCGCCACCCAAGGTCGCAACCGGCACGCCGGTCGAGTCAAAGACTTTGACAATCGTCCCGGTATCGGCATACACGTCGCCTGTTGCTGGATCGGTCGACACGGCCGTAACTTCAGTCGTGAATAATTCAGGCGTTGGTTCAGGCGGCGTCCCTGTTGTGAATTCTGATGCGGAATAGGCACCGAGAGCTCTTTCACCTTCGATATGCCCGACGTAGACCCGACCCGCGTTCGCCGCAACATCACAGGTGCCCGAAAATGAACCGGTTGCCACCGCGCCGGAGTAGTCGGCCTCGGTCACGGGGTCTGCCCCTGGGGTGTATCTCCATACATGGCCGAAGTAGTCGCCGATATACAGCGAGCCATTCGACTGATCAACGGCAACCCCACAGGCAAGCCCGAATTCACCGTCGGCGTCCCCGCTCCCTGTGAGGGTTCCCAAATGTGCACCGCTGGGTGCGAAGACGTCGACTCTGCTTTCGAAACAGCAGGCCGCGCTCACCACGTAGATATCCCCATCCGTGGCTCCTCCGGAATTGTCTATGGCAACCTGCGCTGTTCCTTCGATCGCCCAGCTGAACCCAGTGAGTTCGTTTGTGCCGGCATCGGGGCCTGCCGTGAAGTTGTGGGGTTCGCCGTTCGGCAGGAGCCGGTAGACCGTTCCGCTTTCGAGCTCGGGAACATAGACATCTCCACTGGATTGATCGACTGCGACGCCTTCCGGGGTTTTAAAACTGTTCCCGAAGCTCGCATCGACAACGGGGTGTTCGGGCGGCTGCGGTCCGGGCTTGACGAGGCTCGAATCAATCGTTGCGACGAAATGGGGCGGCTGACCTGGCTGTGCCAGATACAGGTTCGGCTGCCCCGCGACTCCGTTGGCCGAACCGTCAAGCTTCTCGGGGCTGACGAAGAAGACGGTGCCGCTTCCGGATGCCACGCCAGCACCGCCGGCAAAGGCCACCGTGCTGCAATCGGGGCCGCCCGAGACGACATTCCAGTTGGTGATCGGTTCACAGGAATCGGTGTTGCCCGTGCCTTCCGTGCCGGTCGATACCCGGTGAACGGTGGCGCTGGATTGGCCGAGGTCGGCCCGGAAGAGATCGGCGCTTTCGTCGGTGTCCTGGTCTTCGGCGGTGACCACAGGATCCGGGGTGGTGAAGAAGACCTTTCCGCCGTCGTCCGTCATCCCGTTGTAGATGGCACCGCTGGCGCTTTCGAGCACCTTGATGGAATTCGGACTGTTGCCGACATGCATAAAGAGGTCGTAGTACCGGTTCCCAGCGGCGTCCTCGCCGACAACCTTGCCGATCAGGACACGGCTGCCGTCCGAGGACACATCCAGCTCGGCTACTTCGCCGGTGATCGGCGTGCCGTTGGGAAGCGTGGAGACTAACTGTGTGGTGTCCGAGCCCAGATCGCGGTCATAGATCCACATGCTGCCGCTGTTTGCGGACGCCTCGAACTGCTGGTCTGAAGCAAAGATGAAGTGGGAGCCGTCGTCCGAGAAGTGCTTCCGTGCCTCACCGACGGGATTGGCCGCCGGATTCAGGGATCCGGCCATGCCCTTGACCAAGCCGCCGTCAGCCAAGCGCAGCGGGATGTTGCTCGAGCCGTCTTCGAAGCACGGATTGCAGATCTGACTACCGGCGAACGCGAAATCTTCGAGGTAGGCATCAGAGCCGGCCAGGGGCGAACCGTACGGTTCGGTGGAAGGAAACCCATTCGCAGGCAGGCCGACGTACTTCGTCGTCCATCCGTCAGCACCCCTGGTGGCCACGTATGGATCGTGGCCATAGTTCGTCGGGCTCCCACCGATCGGCAAAGCACCATAGTGGAATGAGTAGAGCACCTTGTCCCGCGCGTCGGGACGGGCATCGAGTGGCGCCTGGCCCGGCAGGAGATCGGATTCCACGTCATAACCGCCCTGCTCGGCTGCAGACACAAGCTCGTATGCCCGGCAATCCGGCACCAAAGCTGCGCCCGTCTGCTTCCGCACCAGTGCGTTCTCACAGGGGTCGGTCGCCGGGGGAGGCGGAAATGTCCTGAACGTCTGATCAGGCCCGTTCGTTGTGCCGGCGTCGTTGTGGGCGACGATTCGGTAGTGATAGACGGTGTCCGCCGTGAGGCCGGTCACGACCTGGGTGAAGCTTTCGGCGGCATCATTCGTTTCGAGCTGCTCGTCCGGTGACGGCGTCGTTGCTCCGTAGACGCCGGCTTCCGTGCCGTACTCGATGTGATAGCTGGTCATCCCGCCGTTCGGATCGACCGTGAGGCTGAATTGCACTCCGTCAGTATTCACCTTCGAGACACCGGCTTCCACAACCATGGGCGGGCCGGAGGCGGTAAACGCGTGGTCCGCGCCCTTCGAGATAACGCCGTTTGCGTTGGCTGCCGTCAGCCTGAAGTGATAGGTGCTTCCCTTCGCCAGCCCTCCTACGGCAACAGAAACTTCGTTGGCGCCGCTCGCTCCGCCGAAGACCTTGCCCTCGGCACATTCTTCAGTGTGACCGTAGAGCGAGGTCGCCCCCCATTCGAACTCGCAATCGGTCGTGTCGATTCCGTCTGGATCCACGACTCCATGGAGGACGGCGCTGGTCGGCCCCACATCGGGAACGCCTGTGCTGACCGTCGGTATCTTGATCGGCCCAGTCGGCGAGAAGCTGTCTATGGTCGAAGGGCTCCTGTTGTTCGCCGCGTAGACGGTGTGCGTATGTTCATTGACAGCAATCCCTCGCGAGTTGCTGAGTCCTGGGTACGCAGGTTCATCCGGCTGGCCGAAGGTATCCAGGAGGCCACCGGTCGGCGTGTAGTGTTTGATGCTGTTTCCCTCGTCGACGTAAATGTCGTCGTTCGATAGGTCGATCGCGACCGCGGTGGCGGGACCGGGATCGATTTCCCCTAGATATTCGCCGGTGGGGCTGTATTTGAGGACCGCAGCCGAGTAATAGGGAGCCAGGGTGTAGAAGTTTCCCTGGGAGTCCATATCGAAGTCACAGAAGCTGCCCGGGCTCGGGTTGACAACCGTGCCGGTTGCGATTCCCATCGCGTCATACTCGATGATTCCCTGGTTGTACTTGTCGCGCCAGAAGTGCCCATTCGGCCCGACTGCCGCTCCACACACGTCACCGGTTTCTTCGATCGGGTATCCCCCGCCTTCAATGGGCGCGCCAGATGGGAGGTATCCATGGATCGGGCCGTACTCGGGAAAGGCGTAGAACTGGCCCTGGCTTGCCGTTCCCGAGTTGTCGATCTCGAGGTCACCGTAGTAGCCGAAGCTTTGAGGGCTGATCACCGTCTTCGGCGCCAGGGCTCCAAGACCGTCGACGCGCCGCTTTCGTTGAACTTGTAGATCCGTTCCGGAAAGGCACTGGACGCCGCGAGAATGTCACCGCTCGATTGGTTGATATCGATCTTCTGGAGCGAGCCATTTTGGAAGGTTGGGGATTCGATTCCCACCGCATCGCTTCCGTTGATCGAGCCGGTCGGATACGTACCGTTGTACTTCGTCAGTTCGACCGTTTCAGCAGTGGCCGGCGCCGGGAGGAGCAACATCGACAGCGCACAAAGGCCCGCGGCCATCGAGCCGACTCCCGTAAACCTGGTGGCTGGACCATATGAAAGTTCTCTCAGCATCGCTTTGGACCTTTTCCTCACAGTCACCATCGTCTACCGCACTGTTCTCGATCGGTTGGGGAGCCCTTGGTCGCGCTTTCGGGAGGCCTTTCCAGGGCATTCCGTCCGCAGATTTGTCTTGGGGGTCGTCTGCACCCCGTTTTGACCAATCAGCTTGACCGCCGCGGTCCGCTCGGACTCGCAGAGGTCCTCGCTGTTGACCAGCAGTCCCTTCTTCCCGCCCTGCAGGCTGAGAACAAATTTGTCGACCGCGATATCGGGAATGGACGAGAAGGTCGAGCGGAGGCGGCCACCCTTGACCGCATCTATGCGGCCGACCAGCTCGACGTGGAACTGACCCCTCAGGTCGGCGACAAGATCCGGCAGCTTGTGATCCGACGACCTGAGGTAGACGGCACCGCTCAGCGGTTCGTCGAGAAGAGGGGTGAAGGCCGTTGCATAGCCAAGCAGGGATCCGGCCGGACATGCGCCTTCCGCGAACAGCGATCTGGTACACACAGTCCCGATGTGCCCGTTGTCGAGGAGCTCGACGTGAGGCATCGTCACGACTGCCCGTTGCAGATTGGCTTCCCCTTCGCCGGTTCTCAGCACAGCCTGGAGAGCTGGGTGGCCGGTGTGCTTGGTCGAGCCACGAAGCTTCAGCGCGAGCTTCGGACCGAATGGGAGTTCGCTGCAGTTGCCCACCTGAAAATGCGTGCTCTCGTTGGCAATCGCTCCCTCATCGCCCGGGATCGCAGCTTCCACCGAGAAGGGGTCGCAGTTGGTCGGGTTGATCGTGAAACCAGGACGGTCGAGATCGACCTGGATCTTTCGCAGTCGGAGCGGGACCCCTTCGAGGATCTGGGGGATCGGATCGGACACGGCCGTAACCTGCACGCTGACCGGATTCACGCTGATCGCCACCCTCACCGCCACCGTGCCGAGGTCATACGGTCCCGCCAGGGCCGGTACAGCCACGACCAGGCTGAGCGGCGCCCCTTTGTACGGGCCCGCCAGATAGACCCTTCCCGAACTGTAGAGCGGATGCGTGCCGGCTCCCGCAGCAGCGACCGCGGTGCCGACCTGACTTGCGGCCGGACAGGCGGGTGTGGCCCGCTCGACAAGGCCCGAGTAGCTCGGATTGGAAAGCAGATCCAGGGCCGCCTGCGGACAGTACGGAATTCCTCTGAGTGTCGCCGCGAAACCAGAGGGTGTCTTCACCGAGACACCGGTGATGTTCTGGTCGCCATCCTCTCGATTCAGCCGGAGGGTGAACGGGGTATGCTTACCCGCAGTCGGGTTTTCGGTGCCTGCCGCGAGCGACGGGTTGAAGGGCCGGTGTGCACCCGGACAGGGGGTGCCGTTCGGGCCGGATTCGATGGTGAAGTAGCTGGTTGAATTCTGGTTCGTCAGGGCGCCGTTCCATGGAACGAATTCGCTCACGACTGGATAGGTGCCACACCGAGTAGGTGTTGCCAGCAGACTCCTCTCCGATCCGAAGATGTGCATGGCGAGCTCCTGCAGCGGCTGCTGCGGAAGGTCCTTGAATTCGATGACGAGCTGTCCGGTGTGTGGGTCGGCATCGACCGTTCCCGGGAGCTTCACGTGGGTGCCGGCCCCGTCCGCCGCTAGAACGAGCCGATACTGTTCGCCGGGCAGGGGCTGCCCCAGGTACATCCCACCGTCGATCGGTTCGGGAAGCGACGCGACGTCAATGGAAAGAGTGCCGATCTTTGCCGACTCCGGGCATCTGGCAGGCCCGCGCGTTCCGATCCCGGTCTGGTCGTCAGCGCAAGCGACCTTGCCGTCCGCGGCGTTGGGGTTGATCGAGAACCCCTCGGGCAGGGTGACTCGGCTTGTACGGATCTCCGATGCCGACGGAGTGGTAGGGCTGAGACCCTGCGGCACCTTCAGGTCGACATCCACTCCCGACGCCGTGTCGGCCTCACTGGTCGTCGGGGTCGCCGAGAGGCTTGGATTGAAGTTCAGCTGATCGCAGCCGGTGGTCGGCGGCCAAGGTGTTTCGGCGTGGTACTCATCCCCGTTGTAGTATTCGAGATCGGCGCTGAACGTCAACGATTCTCCGCATGTGGTTGGGTTCTGGAGATACGCCGCCGGAGTGGAGTTCGAGCCGATCCCAGAGACCGTTCCGTCACCGCAAGCCGCAAGGACACCACATTCCCCAAAGCTCTGCAGCGGCGTGATGAATCTGTAGAAGTCGTTCACCGGATCTGCTGGTACCCCCCAGAGTTCGAACCCGAGCCGGGGGAACATGAGGACGTGGACGATCGGTGCGCTGACCGAGTCGAGTCCATAGTCACTCTCCGTTCGCCCCGAGAGGTCGATCAGCACAGGGAATCCGACGAGAGGGAAGATGAACCCGACCTGGCCTGCCTGATCTGGATGGGTGACCAGGTTGTAAAGCGGCATGTGAAAAGTGAATCCGGTTTCCGGTTCGCCCGCTTCGACCATCCCTATCTGCGACTCAACCGGGCAGTTGGCCACGCTGAAGGCGCTCAGGTCACATTTGGGCGCAGCGTGGGGGTCGCCAATGAAGCCGGTTGGAAAGTGAAATGAAACCTGTCGAGGATCGTCGCAATAGCATGGATCTGCGGGTTCGTCCAAGCGGAATTTGTAGGTGATGGAAAAGTGGGCATTCGGATGCCCGCCGGCCTGGGTCGTGCTCGTCGACGCCGTCAGTTCGTCGATTCCGGTGGCGGCCGAAGCCGGTGCGGCAAACACGGTCACCATTGCCGCCATCGCGATCAGGATCGCGCAGACGGCCGGCGCCAGCCCTGACCGCCCCGGCCGCCGAGCAAGCGCGTTCAAATGACTCGACCCCATGCTTTCCGCCTCCTTGTAGCTCCTGCGGCTAACCACGGCTCCGTCCCCCGTCACCGTTGCCATGGCGCCTGCCGTGCCGCCGCCCGTGACGCTTCTTCTTATGTCCCCTGCCGTGCTTGCCCTTCTTGGAAGACGGCGGCCGCGCGTTGCCGGTGGCGCCGAGTTCACCTTCCGTTCCGATCCCCTGCACAGCGGGAGTCGGATTGCCGGGGCCGTGGCACTCGTCGGCAGCGCGCACGGCGCGAATTCGGGGGCCGAATCGAAGCCGCCGCCGGTACGTGCGTCGTAGAACTTGATGAAGGCGCCGTTGTGGTCCTGCGGCACCAGGCTGTCGTATGTAGAGAAGTACACATCAGTTCCGTCGGCGCTGACCGACTCGAGCCCCGTCCGCGCTTTCGGGAGTTCGAGAATGTTCTGGACCGCACTGCCGCCCGTGAAATCACGGGATCCAGTTCCCGAACTGATCAGCTGCGGCCGCCCGCCCACGAACTCGTAGACATCGATGATTCCTTCGTCGACGTCCCTCGCAACGAGCGAATCTTTCGTGTTAAAGAACACCCGTCCGTCGTTCGACATGAAGGGCCCGCTCTGGCCGGCCGTGACGCTCGCGGTGGGCGGAAGACCATCTGGTCGGCATGAGGCGCAGAGCAGGGAGCTGGTGTCTGCGTTGTACGCATACATCTCCCGATAGCCATGGCTGTCGTAGCCGGTCAGATTCGCAGCCGTCAGAAAGCCGGCATGGGCGCCATCCGGAGAGATCTGCATCCGGTCGATCTCGGTCCCGGGATCAAGCGTCGCGACGAGGCGCGCGGCACCGTTCCGGTAGACGTAGAGATTCCGAGCATCCTTGATACCGGGCCGTTCGGGATCGAGCGATTCCGGCGAATAGAAGTATGCATCGCCGGAGTTGCTCGCGATGTAGTCGTCTATCGCGGGAACGCTGACGAACCCGAACGGATTTCCGCGTTCGGTCGTCAGTGGAATCGCTCCACATCCCGCGCTGCCGGCCCATGAGGGGCCGCATGAGGTGTCATTGCCGGCGCCGTTCCCCTGCGACAGCCGCGTCAGCGCGCCTCCACTTTCTCCCTCTTCCCAGCGGTAGATATCCAGGCTGTGATCGGTGTCGTCGGAGGTCAGCTGGGTGCCGAATCGAAAATAACCTTCGACCCATTTCGGGCCATCCCAATGAATTTCGCATCCCCCTGCGTTATGTCGTAGGTGATTGCATCATCGACCCGCAGGTACAGGTGCACGGGACCGTCGACCCCTTTGACCTGCATCAGAATGTGCGAGCCGTCCCCCGATATCGCTGGGAATTCGATGTATTCGCGCGGCGCGTTCGCACGCTCCTGCGAACATCACTTCCGGCGGGCGTTTTCGAGATATCGTGACCGTCTTGTCGGCGATTTGGTTGTCATAGGCCGAGCCCGGAGCACCGACGACCCCACCGGGGGCGAATGCGTAGTTCAGTTTCGAAAAGGCGAAATGGGCGAAATCGCCTGAGAGGGCTTCGTCGCCATACTGGTTTCCGATTTCGTGTCCGCCACCGGGGACGCTGTTGACGTTGGTTGGCAGCACCCCCATGCGCTGGCCCTTCCAGCTGTACAGGCCGGCCTGAGTTTCGACGGGAACCGATTCGTAGTGATAAATCGGATCACCATCGTTGTGATCGATGCACATATCCATGGAATCCGAACAGCGATGGCGGGCAGCCAGCAAAGCTTCTTTGCCGGTCGAGCCTGGGAGAGTGGTGACCCATCCAGTGTTCGTCCGGGTAGCCATGTAGAGATCGAACACGGAGTTCGTTCCGTACAGGGTCGATGCCTCCCCACCCCGCGTAAAAGGTGAAGCGCGCGGGACTGGTCGACAGGCCCGTGTTGACGGTCCACAGGTTTCCGTATCTGACCAGACACCCAGTACCCGCGCACCCGGAACTTAGGCTGACTCCCCAGATCGCGTCGCTCGGCTGCATCAGAATCGAACCCGCGTTTTCCGGAGAGACGAGCTCGTATGCGCGGCAGTCCGGCAGGTAGCTGCTGCCGGTCTGCTGGCGGACGTGCCCGTTCGGGCAGCTGGGCGGTGCGAAGTCGAAGGTCGTATCGGGGCTCTCCCGGGTGCCCCACTGATTAGTCGCGACCACACGGAAGTGATAGGTGACATCGCTCTGCAAATCCGCAATGTGCTGAGACACCGCCTGCGACCCGACGCCCGCGCCGATATCCTCGTCGGGCTGCGGCACGACGCTCCCGTAGTCGGGGTTGTCCCGTATTCGAACTGGTATGTCGTGTCGTATCCCGTCGGGGCGATCCGCGCGTTCAGTGTAGCCGTTCCGTTCAGCACTTCCGTCGCGGTAACGCCTGCGACGTCGGGTGGCGAGGCCGTCCTGAACGACTCGTCCGTCCCGTAGGTGGTCCCCAGTTCGTTGACGGCCACGACGCGGTAGTGAAAGGTTTTCCCCGAGGAAGCCCATCGAGGTCAACCGCCACATCCTTTACCCCCGGGGTCGAGCCGGCGTCTGCCATCTGCGTCCGTTGGCCGTATTCCGCGTCAAGCCCGTATTCGAAGTAGTAATTCGTGTCGCTGTTGTCCGGATCAAACGAACCGTTCAGCGTTGCGTGGTGGGGTTCGAGGCCCGTTGCGGGTTTCGTATGCAGCTTCACGACCGCGACCGGCGTCACCGTCCTGTTGACGCCGTTGTTGGTGCCGTTCGCATTGCCCGCATGGACCCGGTAGCTGTAGGCCGTGCCGGTTGCCAGGCCGGGCAGCGTCGCCGTCACTTCGGTCGAAGATCCCGAGTAGGGAAGGGTTTCCGTGCTGGTGCACGGCACCGAGTTGCCATATGACTGCGACGTGCCGTATTCGAATTCGCAGGTGGTGATTTCCGGGCCGCCCGAGCGATCGACCCGGCCGGTGACCACGGCTTCGGTATGACCGACATCGTCGATTTCCGGGCTCCGGGTGACCATGTCGGGGAGAATCTGGCCCGATGCGAATTTGACGATGTTGTCGCCCTGGGCGACATACACTTCACGGCTATCGGTTATCGCAAGCGTTTGTGATGAGCCGGTGAGCGTGCCTTCTCCGAAGTTCGGTCCGTCCTTGTATGCCAGCTCTTCGGCGTCGCCGTTGCTGAACACTTCGACACGGTTGCCGCGATTGACGAGAATGTCGTCGTCGGTCGGGTCGACATCAAAGCCCCTGACGTTGTCGACGACGAAGGGATCTGGGAACACGAAGGGCGACGGTTCGGGGGCAAACGGGAGGCCGAGTTCTTCTGCGTCCGCCTGGTGCAGCACGTTGAAGTAGGGTCCGAAGGCCGTGTGCTCGACCTTTCTCAGTTCGCTCCCGCCACCGAGACCGAAGGTGGCGCTTGCGTACCACACCGCCCCAGTCGAGTCGGCCTTCACGTACTCGTCGCCATTACCGCCGCCGAAGTCGTTGTAGATACGGCCAACCTCGTGGAATCCTTCGTCGTACTCCGCAATTCTGTTGCTGACCCCAACGTAGATATGGCCGTTCGAACCGACATCTACCCCACACACACATACGTTGAGGTAGACGGGCAGCTCCGCGTACCATTCGCCTGAGGGTTTGAAGAATGCAAGCGTTCCACCCTGCGACTTGTCTCCCAACATGATGAATGCGCCGTTGTTGCTCCCGCCGGAGTTGTCGACCGCAATGTGGTTGACGAATCCGTAGCCGATGTCGTGATCGAAGGCGGCGGGGTTGTAGAGGATCTTGTTCCCTTCCAGATATGGCTCGCTCGCGGTGAAGGGAGCCGGAGTCCCGTTGAGGTGGAAGCGACGGATCATCCGCGAGCCGTACCCTTCGCCGAGGAAAGCCCCGCAGGCCACATACACGTAGCCGTTGGTTTCCTCCACAGCTATGTCATCTATGTCGCCGGGTTCGCAGCTGGTCGCGAACTGAGACGCAAAGGGATGGGTGAGGGCGGCTGAGGCCGAGGCGGCCAACAACGCCCAGGAGATGAGCAAGAAGGACGCCGCGGCCAAAAGGGCTCGCAAGAGCCTTGAGCGCTGGTGATTCATTTTCCGCTCCTCCCGCAGGCCGCTGCCTGTCTATCCAGCCGCCGTGCGGTCTTCGCGACCTTCGCCGCTCGCCGGCGAAGGGCCCTTGCACTCTTGCTGTTCGTCGCCTTGACCGCCTTCTTGCGCAGCCCCTTGGCTTCGCGTTCTCTGCGCCTTGCGTCGTCGGTCAGCTTGCTGCAGTCGGGCCCAGGAGTCGGCCCCACGGATGGCGGGGGCGGCGACGGGCTTGGACCCGGTGGCGGCACTGGGGTTGGCAGCGCCGGAGTCGTAAGAGTCTGATCCTGTCCGTGTGTCGTACCTCCGAAGTTCGCCGCAACCGCCCTGAAGTGATAGGTCGTGCCGGGCGACAGGCCACTGAGTTCCGAGCCGACAAGATGGTCGCTTTCATCCTCGCCGATCGATTGGCTGACGGGGGTGGTGAGCCCGTATGCGGTGCCGGTCCCGTAGTCGAACGAGTAGACGGTCGGACCATTCCCCGGATTGATCGCTGCCGTCAGCATCGCTGTGGTTGAGGTCTCTTCCGAGACGGAGACTTCGCTCACCTGCGGCGGGAAGGGAGGCGCGCTGTGGAATTCCCGGTCCGGACCATAGGTGGTCCCAGACGCGTTGCTGACGACAAGCCGATAGTGATATGCGGGCGATTCGGGCAGGTACACGTTCAACCCCGTGATCGGCGCCGAAACGCTCGCGTGCCCAGTCGGCAAGCCCGCGGAGATACCCGGAGGGGCAGCGGTCTGATTCCCGTAGGTTTCGTCCACGCCCCATTCGAAGAGGTAGCTCGCGGATTCCCCGTTTCCGCTGAAGGAGCCGTTCAGGGTCGCACTCGTCTGAGTCACTCCCGTCGGCACCTCGGTGCTGACGTCGGCGACGTTGTGCGTCGTGAACGTGCCGTCGACGTCCCTTGTGGTGCCATTTGCGTTGGTCGCAGTCAACCTGTAGTGATAGGTTGTCTCCTTTTCGAGCCCTGCGATGCTGGCGCTGATGTGCTGTGGGCCGCTGTACGGAGTCCCTCCCGCGTCGGGCGAACAGGTCTGTTCATTGCCGTATTGGGTAGTCGTCCCGTACTGCAGCACGCATCCGGTGACGTTGCCGGCCCCAGCGGTGCCGATGTCGGCGGCCACGGTGGCGCTTGTGGGACCTGTGGACGCCACGACATTCGTGATGTCGGGCGTGATGGCCGTCTTGTAGATCTTTACTTCGTTCTTGGTTTCTCCACCAGCGCTCAGGACCGAGACGTAAGCGGTTCCGGTTGTGCTGTCGAGTGCGACACTCGGGGATTCTTCGAAGTCACCGACGCCGAAGACTTCCCGGAGTTGCCCGCCCGAGTCGAATCGGGCGATGGAGTTGTTGCGGTCCGAGTATGCGTCGTCGGTGGAAGTGTCGATCGAGACATAGGTGCTTCCGGTATCGATAGTTCTCGAGGGCGGTTCTTCCAAATCGAATACCGTCGAGGCGTACTTGAGCAGGTTCCCGGAACTGGTTACATACGAGTTGTTGACGTAGATCGAGTTTTCGGAGTCAACCGCGAGCTTGCACGTTTCCGACGGTATTCCGACCATCGTCCCTGCGACAGACCACTGCTGCTCGGGATTTGCGCCGGCAAGCCACTGCCCTGGGTGGTACTTGTCGATGTACGGACCCTGGAGAAGAGCGTTGGGATGTGACATGAAGACGTCTCCGGTCGTGTTCGTTGCCGCTCCGCAGAACGGGCCGTCGTTGCCGGAGACGGATGAGTTCGTGATGTGGGCAACGAAGGAGCCGGACGGAAGGAAGACCAGGGCGCTGCTGCCAAGACCGAAGCCGCTTCTTCCCACGTAGATGACGCCGTTGTTGATGCCGCCGGAGTTGTCGACGGCAATCTGTCTCGGCTGAGCAAACGGTTCCGAGAAATTGATCGTGTTGGAGCCGAGGCCGGAGAAGTTCGACGGGTTCCCGTCGGCGTCGTATTTTGTGACGCGCCCAGGGGATTCGCTGACCACATAAACGCTGCCGGTCGACTCGTCGACCGCGATGGTTCGCGGGCTAACCGGTGAGAAGACCCCAGGGGCGGATTCGTATTTCGTTTCGAAGCTCGAGTCGAGCACGTGGGTGATGGTGGCGTGAGCCTGCTCCGCCGGGATCAGCAGGCACGCGGCCACAGCCAAGCAGGCCGCAACAAGGCCAGCCCTGCGTCCCGATACGAAGTCCGTCGCCGTCGCCGACGAAGTCCCCACGTTTCTCTCCTCCTGCCGCCCCCCTTTTCGTTCCCGATCTTGCGATCGAGCCCCTAGCTGGGAGTCGGCGCTTCTCTCGGTGTCCGCCGCGAAGCGGACGGTTTATCTCTCTCCCGCCTTTCGGAACACGAACACCTTGTCAGTAGACAAGCGCGTCTCCTGAGGCGTTGCGTATTAGAACAGAGGCGGACCAGTTTGTCAAGAGACAATCGTGTCTACCTCGGTTGCAAATCAGGAAGATGGCTTTAGAGTGCCGTATTGGGGCTGCATTGCGGGAGGCCCTAGGACATAGTTTGAGCCTACGACGTACCACCAAAACGGAGACCGCGATCGGCGCTGAGCTACACCCGCATACCCGGCTATCGTCCGCCCCGATGACGCGGACGCCCTGGGGGGACGCCACCGAGCTTCGGGAGCGAATGCTGCGCCCTGGACGCGGCACTCCCCGCGAGGAGGCGGAGAAAAATCAACGCGAGCGCCTGTTCGCTGCGATGGTCGCGACCGTCGCCGACAAGGGCTATGAGGCGACCACCGTCGCCGACCTCGTCAACCTCTCCGGAGTCTCGCGCAGCGCCTTCTACCGCCATTTCGCCGACAAGGAGGAGTGCTTCCTGACCGCGGCCGAGGCGCTGATCGAACCGACCCTGGAAGTGATCAGGAGCGCCGAGGCCGACGCCGCCGGCGAGGAGCGGACCAGGAAGGCGCTCGAGGCCTTCCTCACCCTGATCGCGAGCCAGCCCGGCGCCTCGAAGATGTGCTTCGTCGAGGTCTACGCGGCCGGCCCGGCGGGGGTCCAGGTGGTCGAGAAGACACTCGACGCCTTCGAGAGCTTCGTCACCGAACTGTTCGCCGAAATCCCCGGATCGCGAGGCGATGCCGCAGCAGATGATCCGGGCGATGATCGGCGGCCTCCAGAAGGTGATCCACAAGCGGCTCTACCGCGACGAAGAGGACCAGCTGATCGCGCTGGCGCCGCAGATCTGGAAATGGTGGCTCTCCTACCCCCCGCCCCCCGACGAGCTGCGCGCGCCGCGCCGGCGGTCGCAGAAGCCGCGTCCGTTCGAGGAGCGCCAGTCGGTCGCCAACCCCCCTGAGCGGGTGCTCCGCGCCCTCGCCGCGACGGTGGCGGAGAAGGGCTACCCGGCGACGACCGTCGCCGAGGTCGTCGACCGTGCCGCCACCTCGCAGCGCACCTTCTATGAGCACTTCGCCAACAAAGAAGAGGCGCTGATCGCGGCTCTCGACAGCGGCTCGGCGCAGATGCTGGGTACGACGCTGCCCGCCTTCCGCCGCGCCCCGGACTGGCAGAGCGCCGTCCACCAGGCCTTTGAGGCGATGTTCGCCTTCGGCGTCGAAGAGCCCGAGTACAGCCGTCTCGGCGCGGTCGAGATGTACGCCGCCGGGAAAAGGGCGCTTCAGACCCGGGACACGATCATGGAGGGGCTCGAGGCCCTGCTTGCCCCCGGCTACGAGCTGGCGCCGGAGGCGCCGCCGGTAGCGGCCGAGGCGATTGGTGGAGCGATCTACGCCCTGGTCTACGACCAGGTCAAGGCGAAGGGCCCGGAGAGCCTTCCCGAGCTCGTCCCGATGGCGACCTACATGACGCTGGCCCCGTTCATCGGCGCCGAAGAGGCCTACGCGATGGCGACCGGAGCCGGCGAGAACGGCAAACGACCGGGCTAGCGTCGCGGGGCCAGCAGCAGCACCAGGCGGTGCTGGATCCCGGGTCCGGTCAGCTGGGTGCGAGCTCCCTTCCCGCCGCCTTCGCGAACGGCGGCCCGGCCCGCTCGCGTCAGCCTGATCGGCACCGGGCTCGTCCCCCCCGGGACGCTGAACGAAGTGCGCCCGATCTGCGCCCGCTTGCCGAAGCTGCGGCCATTGCGCTCGAGCTGGACCCTCGCGATCAGCCTCGCCACCCCGGTGCATCCCGCCGGGCTCGGACAGTGGACCATCAGGTAGGCGGTCCCGCGCCGGACCCTGACGTTGCGGCCGGCGTTCGGCAGGCGGTAGATCGTGATCGAGCCGGAGGCGCCGCGCGCATTGCCGAGGTTGTCGGCAGCGAGGATCGAGATCGGGTAGGTCCCGGGGCGGGCAAAGGTGTGGTCGACCCGACCCCCGTTCGCGCCGTCGCCTCCATCGCCGAAGCTCCATGCGATCGACGCGACCGGCGACCAGTTGTCGAAGGTCGTCGCGCCGAACGTGACCGGCTGCCGCACCGTCGCGGCCGCCGGTATGGAGAGCGACTGGAAGAGCGGGCCGGCGCCGTCGAATCCGGCCGCCTGGACGATCGTGTTTGCCCCGTTGTCCCGGCTCCAGACCGACGCTCCGTCGCCGGTCGCGCCAAGCGCGACCTGCGGTTCGCCCGCGCTCGAACCGAGCTCGGAGAGTTCGTCGATGCCGGTCCAGGCCCCGCCGGCGGGCTTGATCCGCCCCTCGATGACGGTCGGGCTGGCGGCCGAGCGCGCCCAGACCGCGGCCGCATTGCCGTTCGGGTCGATCGCCACCTGGGACGAAACCACGGTCTGGGTCAGGCCCGGCTGGGTGAGGTTCTCGGCCGGCCGCCAGGGGCCGCCCGGCGGCCATCTCGGAGGACTGAATCGAGGTGTAGGGACCGGCCCCGCCCAAGGTCCAGAGGGCGATCGATCTGCCGGCCGCGGTGGCGACCTGCGGTTCGGTCGCGTCCTCGCCGGCGCCGGTGATTTCGACCGCTTGCCCCCACTGTCCTTGCCGGCGTCATCTGGGCCGATTCGACCGTCCCCATCCCTCCGACTGTGCGCGACCAGACCGCCACGGCGCCGCCGCCCGGATCGACCGCGACCTGGGGGCCATCGGCATCCCCGCCGGCTTCTGACAGATTCTTCGCGCTCCCCCATGCGCCTGCGGCCGGCCGGGACGCGGCCTGGGCGATCATGTCGGTGCCTTCCAGCCGTTTCCAGACGGCGACCGTGTCGCCTCCCGGGTCGATCGCGAGCTGTGGTTCGCTCGCGTCCTCGCCCGCGGCGGAGAGGTCGACCGGTTCGGACCACGCCGAGCCGACCCCGGGCGCGAGCGCGGACGACTGGATGATGTCGTCGGAGCCGTCGAACCTGGACCAGACGGCGATCGCGCGACCGGCGGAGTCGATCGCGACCTCCGGTTCGGTGGCGGTCTTTTCGGTGTCGGATATGTCGAGTGGGGACGACCAGCCGCCGCCGGCTGTCATCGAGGCGCCCTGAATCAGGAAATGAACCCCGTCTGACTTTCGTGACCACACGGCGACGGCATGGCCCGCAGGGTCGACGGCGATCTCCGGTTCGATTGCTTCGCGGCCCACCGCCGAAAGGTTCACCGGCGGCGCCCAGCCGCCGCCCGGCGGGCGCGAGGTCGCCTGGATGATCGTGTGCGACCCGTCCGAGCGGGCCCAGACGGCGACCGCCCCGCCGGCGCCGTCGACCGCCACCTGCGGTTCGGTCGCATCGCGGCCGAGGTCGGAGAGGTTCGCCGGGGCGAGCCAGGACGGCGCCGCCGCGGCCGGCGCCGCCGCGGCCAGGCAGGCCAGCGTCGCGAGCGCGATCGCCGTTGCCGCGCGGGCGGTCAAACAGCTACCTCGCGCTCATCCGCCGGCTTTGACCCGGCAGGAGCGGGTCAGCGTCGCCGACAGCTCACGCCCGTCCTCGAAGTCCATTTCCGCGAAGACGAACGGGAAGAAGGCCTGCTTGAGGTCGCCGGGAGCCTGGCACGGGGCGGACAGGTAGGTCCGGTGCTGGCCGTGGAAGGTGTAGTTGCGATGGAGACGGAGGCTGATCCTCTTGAGGAATCCCCAGCGGGTCAGCCCGGGAGGAGAAACACCGTGCAGCACGGTGCTGAACCGGCCCTTGGTGTGACGGATCGTGAAGACGATGACGTTCGCGTTGGGGGCCGGGTCTTCGCCGTAGACGTGGGCGAGGATCGTCTCGTGGCCGTGTTCGGAGCCGTTGAAGGCGAGGATCCGGCCGTGGGTCGGGGAGCGGGTCTGTTCGGGGAAGGTGCTGCGGGCGCGGTAGGCGCCGCTGCCGACCAGCGCGTCGCTGCACGGCTTCGAGCGCCTGCTGCCTCGACGCCGCGATCAGCTCGCCCTTCTTGCACCTCGGCAGGCCGCGCGTTTCGAGGTGGCCGTTGCGGTTGAGCGCGATCGTGATGCTGCGCAGCGACGGTGGGTCGTCCCCCTTCAGGGTCCTCACCTTGCCGTCGATCCAGACGGTGATCGGCGCCAGTTCGTGCCGGGGCAGAGCCGCCGGCTCGATCCCGCCGTTGAAGGTGACGAAGAGGTTGCCCTTCGATGTCAGCTCGGCGCGGGCGAGCGTGGCCATGACCCCGGCCAGCGACCAGCCCGGCTCCGATCAGGGCGATCACCCTGGCCCTGCCCCTGTTCGAAAGACCTCTCATCCCCCCGCTGGATGATAGTCGCGCCGGCTCAGATCCCGGCCGCCTCCGCGAGCAGGTCGACCTGCTCGACGTCGGAGCTGCAGGGGAAGAACGTCAGCTCGTCGCAGCCGGCCTTCTCGTAGGCCTCGATGTAGCTCTGAACGCCCTCGGAATCGGTCGCCGCCGCGCCGATGATCAACTCGGCGATGTCCTCGCCGAGCCAGGCGTAGTAGTGGCCGAGATCCCTGCGGGCGTTCTCCTCCGCGCTGCTCGCCGAGCGAGTAATAGGCGATCGCGAGGGCGGCCGGCTCGCCGTCGCGCCCGGCCTCGCTCCAGGCCTCCCGGACCCTGGGGGCCAGCTCGCCGAACTGCTCGGCGCCCGAGGCGCCCTGGATCCAGCCGTCGCCGAACCGCGCGACTCGCTCGAAGGCCCTCTCGACCTGGCCGCCGATGATCAGCCGGGGAGCGCCGCCCGCGGCCGGCCCGACCCCGCCGCCCCGCCATGCCTCGGTCAGCTCCGAGAGCAGCCGGTCGAATAGTCGGCCCCGCTCTCCGGTCTCCACGCCGCTCGCCTCGTAGTCGTCTTCGCGCGCGCCGAGCCCGACCCCCAGCGTCAGGCGGCCACCCGACAGCGCCTGTACGGACTGCGCCTGCTTCGCCAGCAGCGGCGCGTTGGTCCTCAGCGGACCGAGCAGGACCGCGGTGAGGAGCCCGATCCGCTCGGTCACCGCGGCGGCGGCGGCGAGCGCGGTCAGCGGCTCGTAGCTCTCGTAGAGGATCCGGTCGAGGGTTCCGAGGCTGGAGAAGCCGCGGGCCTCGGCCCGCTTCGCCCACTCGACCATCTCGGCACCACCCGCGCCGGGGACCATGTTCGGTAGGCCGATGCCGATGTCCATGCCCGGAGCCTAGCCAAGGCGCCAGCCCGGGCTCGGTCGGATAGATTGGCGCCGATGGGCGAGGCGGACGGGATCGATGCTCTCACCGAGACGATCGGCCGCTACAACGACGCCTGGAACGCCCACGACGTCGACGCGATCGTGGCGATGCACGCGCCCGACATGGTCTTCGCCAACCACACCGCCGGGGAGTCGGCGAGCGGCGAGGAGGTCCGCGGCCACATCGCCTCGATCTTCGAGGCCTGGCCCGACCTGAGGTTCGAGACGCGACGGCTCTACGTCCGCGACGGCCTCGTGGTCCAGGAGTGGACCGCGACCGCGACCCACACCGAACCCGATGCGCCGCGGCGACATCGAGGCGGCGCCGACCGGAAACGCGGTCAGCTGGGACGGGATCGACTCGATCCCGTTCGAGGACGGCCTCGTCAAGCGCAAGGACGTCTACTCGGACTCCGTCTCGATCCTGCGCCAGGTCGGCCTGCTCGACTGAGCTCCGATTACCCCCTCCCGCCGCCGGGTAGCTCGTCCTCGAGAACATCGAGCTGACGACGGAGGCGATCATGAGCACGACGAGCACCCAGGAGGCGACCGCGCCGATACCGGCCGAGGCGATGCATCTGCTCGAGGGAAGGACCTTCGCCCACGTGGCGACGTTGATGGCGGACGGGTCGCCGCAGGTGTCTCCGGTCTGGATCGACCACGAGGGGAGCACCGTCCTGATCAACACCGCAGAGGGAAGGTTGAAGCCGAAGAACCTGCGCCGCGACCCTCGGGTCGCGATTTCGATCACCGATCCCGAGGAACCGTACGAGCGGCTGCTGATCAGAGGCCGGGCGATCGAGATCACCGACGAGGGCGCCGACGAGCACATCGACGCCCTCGCCCGCCGCTACCAGGACGTCGACGAGTACCCGGGGCGCCAACCCGGCGAAGTGCGGCTGATCGTCCGGATCAGGCCCGAGCGGGTCGACCACAAGCCCGCCTGATCAAGGCAGGGCCAGGACCCGCTCGGCCGCCCGCCGCGCGTGGTCGAAGACGCGGCGCTCACCGCTGAGGCGGTAGCGGGAGTTGGCCCCCATCACGAGGGCGTAGAGCTCGAATGCGACGCGGTCGGGCTCGTCGAGACCCGCCAGCCCCGCCTGGCGCTCCAGCTCTCCCAGCCAGGCGTCGATCGCGGCCGCGATCGCGTCGCGGACGGGGCCCGGGCGGTCGTCGTACTCGGCGGCGGTCGCGGCCCAGAAGCAGCCGCCCGAGTACGGCGAGGAGTCGAGGTGGTCGAGATAGGAATCGACCATCGCCCGCAAGCGCGGAGCCCCCTCGGGCGCCTCGGCGGCCGGCTCGATCACGGTGCGGCTGAATTCGAGCGCCGCGGCCCTGACCGTCGCCAGCTGCAACTCCTGCTTCGACCCGAAATGGGCGAATAGGCCGCTCTTGCTCATCCCCATCTCCGACGCGAGGCGGCCGATCGTGAGGCTCTCGAGGCCACCGGCAGAGGCCAGGTCGACGGCTCGCCCGAGGATCGCCGCCCGCGTCTCGGCGCCCCTGCCGGCATCGGGAGCGGCGGTCGTCGCTGTCATCGGGCCGGCCTCCATCGCAACCCCAGGCTACAGAAAAGCACGAACGTTCGTGCGATCTGTATAGGATGCCGCGGACGCGACCCACACCAGCGGAGGGAGAAAGCGATGAGCGGATATGCGGTGAAGCGGATCGATGAGATGGAGGCCGTCTACCTCGGCGCCTTCAAGCGCGCTCGGGCCGAGCTCGGAGTCGAGTCGTTCGGGATGGCGATCATCGACCTCCCCCCCAACTTCGAGGGCTATCCCGAACACGACCACTCCGGCGACGGCCAGGAGGAGGTCTTCTTCGCGCTGCGCGGGTCGGGCGAGATCGAGATCGACGGCGAGCGGTTCCCGCTCGACGCCGACCACGTCATCCGCGTCTCGGCGGGCACCAACCGCAAGGTCTGGCCCGGAGACGACGGCGTGCGGCTGCTGGCGATCGGCGGCGTCCCCGGCGGCCCCTACGAGCCGCCCGCCAACTCGAAGCTGGGCGAACCCGACCCGATGGCGAGGTAATCTGCGGCCGGTGCGCTGGCTTCTCGTCCTTCTCGCCGCGCTGATCGTGGCGCTCCTTGCCGCATCCCCTGCCGCGGCCAAGGTCGACAACGAATCGCGTGACCCCGTCGTCGTGATCGTCGGCGACGTCATCCTAGGCCCCGAACAGGAAGTCGAAGACGTGTACCTCGTCAACGGCCACGCGAGGATCGCCGGCCGGGTCAGCGGCGATGTCGTCGTCGTAGATGGTGATGTCGTGTTGAGAGGGCGGATCGACGGCAACCTGGTGACGGTGGCGGGCCGCGCCCACCTGCTGCCTCACTCCAGTGTTGGCGGCGACCTGACCTACGGGGACGACACTCCCCGGATCGCCCCAAGCGCGAGGGTGGGAGGGGATATCCAGAAGGAGACGTGGTCTGACCTGGTCGGCCTCTATTCGATCGTCGGCGTATTCGTCCTCTGGCTGGCGGTCGGCGTCTCCGCGGCGATCCTGGGGATCCTCCTTCTGATCCTCGCCCCCCGCGCGGCCGAGGCGATCTTCGAACAGGCCCAGGACCGCTTCTGGACCGCAGTCGGAATAGGGGTCGCGATCGCGATCGCGATCCCGATCGCGATCTTCGTCGCCGCCGTCACCCTGGTTGGCCTGCCGCTCGCGATCGGACTCGGCTTCGCCGCGCTCCCGTTCGCCGCCGTCGCCTATGTGACCGCGGCCTGGGCGCTCGGCCGGATCATGGTTAAGGCGCCGCGCGGACGAATCCCCGCCTTCCTGGCGGGATTGGCGATTCTGCGCCTCGCAGCGCTGCTGCCCGCCGTAGGCCTGCTCGTCGGGCTGGCGGCGGTGATCGTAGGCTTCGGCCTTCTGGGTGCCGCTATTGCTGCGGCCCGCCAGCCAGCCGGAGCTCATGTCCAGGGCAGCTGAGGACCGGAAGGCGCGGATACCGAGGGTAAGCGGGCTCGGTCCGCGACCGCAGGCAGAGCGAGAAGACCGAGCCGCGGGTGTTGGGAACGAGCTGTTGGTGCACGCAGCTGTCGCAGAGCCCGCGGCGCGACGGATCGCTCGGTCACGCCGTGTAGCCAATCAGCAGGGGCGTTTCTCGGGGGCGCCTTCCCACAGCGTCCTGCCCGAGCCGCTGATGCTGGCCATCCGTTCCGGGCACCAGGGGCCGCGGACCGAGAACGCCGCATACCGGAGCCCGCTCAGTTCGCCGTCATGAGACTCCTCGGCACTGAAATCGGTCGCCGGGATCGTCGACGTCGTGCCATCGGCATAGCTGATCCGGATCCGGTGGACCTTGGCGGAGAAGATCATCCCGACCGCGGTCAGCTTCGGCCGCGGCCCGCTGCTCGGCACGACCCCGCTCGCGACCAGCGGCGCTTCGGTCGCCGCGACGCTCCCTGATGTGTCGGCGCACTGCCTGTACCGGCTCCTGCCATAGCTGAACCGGCTGCGCATCCATTTCGTCCCGACCAGGAGGCAGGGCTCTCGCGCATCGCTCTGGGAGCCGGCCTCGGCCGGGCCGCCCGAACGCCTCGCCTTGACCGACCAGAGGTAGTCGCCCTGGCGGCCATGATCGAGGACGACCCAGGCGCTCGACGCTGCCGGTGAGGCGATCGCGGACGAGACCGAGAGCGCCATTCCGACCATTGCGGTAAGCACGATTCTCTTCAGCAGCCGGTTCATCGCTTCCTAACTCCGCAGCGCGCGCTTCGCCTCGTCCCCGCCGAGGTACGGGGTGAGGATGATCTGGACGAGCGCGGTAGTCAGCTCCGGCATCGGCCCGACACGTTCGCTCGCGAGGCAGGACCCGACGATCGAGATCGCCGCCCCGACGGCGGCCTGCTCGGTCAGGTCGCTGGGCGAGCGCGCGTCCGGGCAGTGCCGGGAGCCGTCGCGCATCAGCTCGACGAGCCACTCGTTGGCAGAGATCCCCTCGCGGGCCAGCTGCGGCTCCGAAGACGGGTGGCTCGAGGCGAGGATGAGACGGGCGTCATCGGGGAACTCGGCGACGAAGTCGAGGCCGGCGGCGACCCCGGCGGCGACGCCGCGCGGCCACTCCTGCTCGGCCGAGCAGGCCGTGACGATCGCCGAGTGGAGCCGGTCGAAGGCCCGCTGCTGAGCAGCGAGGAGGCAGTCGAATTTGTTGTCGAAGATCTCGTAGAACGTCCCGCGCGAGACCCCGGCCTGCTGGATCACGTTGGCGACGGCGAGAGCCGCGAAACCCCGCTCGGCGAAGATCGCGGTTGCCGAATCCAGCAGCCGGTCGCGCTGGTTTTCGGTCACCAGTGCCTGCGGGATCCCGTGGCGGCCGCGGGGCAGGCGGGACCCGTACTCGACTCCCTCGACGACGATCGTTCCCTCGTAGCTCATGTCCCCAATGAGAACAGGAACGGACCCTAAAGTCAAGAGGAAATGTGAAAACCTTGCTAATTCGTGCGTACAGAATCCGTACGGGCCTCTACCTAACTGCTAATTTCGGCCCGAAGCTCCGTCTCGCGCCGGGCGCCGGCCTGGCCCGCGTAGGGCATCAGGATCATGTAGGCGAGGTCGGGCGCGAGCTCCGGCAGGTGTCTCACCGAGCCGGACACGAGGTGGCTGCGGACGATCATCACGACCGAAGCGACCATCGCTCTGTCGGCGGCGATCGGAAACAGCTTCTCGGAAGGCGACGCCTCGCCGAGAAGCTTCGTGAAGTACGCGATCACGTCGTCCTGGCGGTCGACCGCAGCGTCGGCTCCGCCGGCCTCGATCGTCAGAGCACGGGCCTCGCCGGGGTGGGCGGCGGCGAACTCGAGCGCCGCCCGGACCCCGGCGATGACCCTCGCCTCCCAGCCTGACTCACTGCCGCATGCCTCCCTTACCTCCCCCTGAAGCCGGTCGAAGCTGGCCGAGAACGGCTCGCCCTTGGCACGGCGGCCGATCGGCACGGGAGCGGCTTCGCGGCGGCTCTTCCTGCCCCCGTTCGGCTGAGGCGAAATCGCCGGCTGGCGTTCCCGTGTCTGTCTGGCGCTGTGCATTTCGAACGGCCAGACAATAAGAACATACACGGACCCGTTCTGTCAAGGGAGCCGGAGGAGGATTTTGGAGGCGGATTCTCGTTGAGAACGCCGAAATGGCTTGGATAAGCGGAAAAATGGGGACGATTTGCACGAGGAAATTCGATCCTGCGACGTACCACTATGTCCCGATCGGAACAATCAGCGAACGCGGCAGCTGCGCACCGACTCGGTGACGATCTTCTCGCCGCCGGCGAAGCTGTAGGTGGCGCGGGCGAACGAGAGGAAACCGGCCGAGAAGCCCTTCGGCACCGGGCAGGAGGCGTTGAGATAGCTCTTCCGGTCGCCGGCATGGTTGTAGATCCGCGAGACCCGGACCGCGAAGTTGGCGACGTGTGGCCAAGGTCCGACTGAGCGCCTGATCGTCGTCACCAAGACCGTCCGGTGGTTTTCGTTGCGGACCGTGAACGGGATCACGAACGAGGTCGGGGGGTCCATCGAGTAGGCATGGGCCCAGACCGCCGGGCGGCCCTCCTTGGTGCGGCCGTTGAAGGTGAGCAGGTTCGCCTTGACGTGGAACGCCGGCTGGTTGGGCACGAATATCTGCGCCGACAGCTTGCCGCGCCCCACCAGCGAGTCCCCGCATGCTTTCCAGCGCCTGTTTGGTCGGTCGTGCTGGTCAGCCGTTCGCGCGGGCAGACCGGGAGGCCATGGGTGTTCATCGCGCCCCGCCAGGCGAGTTCGAGCCGGATCCAGTTGACCCTCGGGATCGGCGAGCCGTCGGAGGTCTGGACGCCGCCGGAGAGGAAGACGGTGACCGGCACCCGCTCATCGCGCGGCAGCTTCCGCGGCTTGATCCCGCCGTTGATCATCGCGATCACGTTTTCGCGCTGGGCGCGCTCGGCCCCGGCGTTTCCGACGCAGGATGGCGACGGCGAGAAGGGCGGCGAGGGTCAGGGCAAAGCCGGCGCGCTTAGCTGCGCAGCAAACGGACGGCGAAATTCGTACCAGGCCTGCCATGCGGCTCGACCATGTCCTATTTGCTCTCCTCGTACTTTCCCCGTTTACGCCCGGACCATTCGGACGTCGTCACAAGAGACATTAACGCTTCTGGAAGGAGTTTGCGGTCCGCAGATGTTCCCAAACCGTAAGCGGCGGGAATAGCAGGGGAATTTCTCGGTGCCGCTTGCGCTTTGCGCCCTGCTCTTCGAGCGCGCCGCAGGCGGTCTTGACGGCGACCTTCTGCGTCATCTGCCTTGCCGCTCTGGGCGGTGTAGTCGAGCTCGACCTTCGGCGGCGAGGCGCAGAGGCTCCTCGTGTTGACGAGGTAGCCCTGTTTGCCGCCGAGCAGGTCGAGCCTGAAGTAGCCGATCGGCGCGTCGGGGATGACCGGGACGACCGTCGTCAGCTTGCCGTCCTTCGAGAAGGATTCGGCCTGCGGGATCAAGGCGGACCTGGCCGTCGAGGATGAAGGCGAGGCGCGGCAGCTTGCCGAATCCGGAGACCGCGTAGGCCGGGCCGGTGAGCGGCTGGTCGAGCAGCGGGGTCCTCGTTTCGACGGTGCCGATCGGCTGGCGGCCGGCGCAGGATTCGGCTGCGAGCTGCGCCCTCGAGCAGATGTTGCCGAGGTGGCGCTGGTCGATCGCGAACGCTTTCGGCAGGGTCACGGCAGAGCGACTTGATGTTGGCGTCGCCGTTGCGGGTCCGGAGCTCGAACCGCATGCGCGGGTTCCTGCTCCGCTTGGTGTCCTTGCTCGCCGCCGAGCTGCCGAACCGTCATCGTCGGCTTGAACGGGAGCGACGCGCAGTTGACCGCATTGAAGTAGGAGGAGAAGTCGGCGACCGTGCCCTGGTCGCCGATCCCCTGGGAGTCGACCGAGAATCGGACGCAGTTGGTCGGGTTGATCGTGAAGTTCGGCTTGTCGATGTTGACCTGGATCGAGCGCATCCGGATCGGGACGCCCGCCGATGATGCTGGGCACCGTGTCGGAGACCGCGCTCACCTGGGCGGTGAGCGGGTCGACGTGGAGCGCGACCCGGACGACCACGACGCCGTAGTCATAGGGCCCGGCGAGCGCCGGCGTGATCGCCGCCAGGCTCAGGGGCGCGCCCTTGAACGGCCCCGCCAGGTACATCTTCCCGATCGCGTGGAACGGGTGGCCGCCGGGGCCGGCGGCGACGTTCGTCGTCCCGATCTGGCTCGAGGCGCGGACAGCTCGGGGCTGCCAGCTCGGCGCGGCCCGAGGTTCTGGCGCCGCGGCGAGGATCGACGGCTTCCGGGCAGTAGCTGATGCCGCGCAGGTCGCCGGTGAAGCCGGGCGGCATCCTGAAGTTGAGGTCGCCGAGGAACTGGTCGCCGTCGTCGCGGTCGAGCTTCAGGTGGAAGTTGCGAGAAGGCGCCGGCGCGCGGGTTGGAGGTGCCCGCCTCGAGGCGCGGCTGGAACGGCCGGATCTGGCCCGGGCAGCCGGCGCCGTGCGGGCCCTGTCTGAGGCCGAAGTTCTGCGACCGAGTCTGAGTCGGGGAGCGTTTCGTTCCAGGGGAAGAAGTGGGCGTTGACCGTCGTAGATCGTGCAGCGGGTCGGCGTCGCCATCAGGCCCGCGGTCGGAGGCGAAGAGGTGGATGTCGAAGTCTTCGAACGGGACCTGGGGCAGGTCTTCGAAGTACGACCGTGACCTGGCCGGTCTGCGGGTCCGGGTCTGACCGAGCCGACCAGCTTGGCGTGCATCCCGAAGCCGTCGAAGACCATGAAGAGCCGGTACTGGTCGCCGGGCTTCGGTTCGCCGAAGTAGAGCGAGCCCGTGAGGCGACCGTCGAGGGTCGGGGAGCCGACGCTCGAGGGTCCCGATCTTGGCGTTGTCGGGGCAGTTGGCCGGGCCCTCCGATGCCGAAGTTGGCCTCGGCGTCGGTGCAGGCGCTCTGCCCGTCGGCGGCGTCGGGGTTGATCGTCAGGCCTTCGGGGCAAGGTGACGACCGCCGACTTGATCTCCGACGGCGAGGCGGCAAATCCCTCGAACTGCTTGGCGCTGCAGGTTGAGGTCGAGCCCCGACGGCGAGTCGGTTTCGTCGGTCGTCGGGCTGGCCCTGGAGCAGCGGTTTGAAGGTCTCGCGCTCGCATCCGGTCATTTCCGGGTAGCTGCTCTCGGCGTGCGAGAAGTTGCCGGGGTCCTGGTAGGTCTCGACCATCGAGTTCGGTCACCAGCGGTCTCGCCGCTGCAGTGGGTCGGGTTGTCGGTGAGCGGATTGTTCGGGATGCTCGGCTTTCGTCGGCGTCGGGATGCAGCTCGCGTCGGCCAGGCCGGGGCAGCCGGCCGGATTGCCCGGTGAGCCCGTTGGCGAAGCGCTGCGGCGTTGTGGATCGGGCTCGCCGGGAAGCCCCAGATCGTCATGTCGACGCGCGGCGAGCGGGGTCAGCTGGGTGATGTCGGAGACGTTGAAGCGCAGCCCGTAGTCGGTCGCGGTCCGGACCGTGATCGGGATCGAGATCGGGATGTTGAGGGTCGGGACGATGAACTCGATCAGCGCCGTCTGATCGGCCTGGGGGAGACGTCGTAGAGCGGCGCCGTGCCGAGCAGGAAGTTCGGTTGCCGGAGTAGTTCGCGTAGACGGTGATCAGCCCGACCTGGGAGTTCGGACGGGCATTGGTCGAGGGCGAAGTCCGCCGGGGTGCAGTTGGTGATCGCGTTGATGTTGCCGAACAGGCCCTGCGGGGCGTTGAAGATGACGTTCTTGGCCGCCTCGGGGACGCCCGGGTTTTCCAGGGTGAAGTTCGTCTCCAGGTCGGGATGCCCACCGGCCTGTGAGTAGGGGCCACCCCCCTGGGGATCGGACATCGTGGTAACGAAGGATTCGATCTGCTCCTTCGCCGATCGCCGGGACGGCCGCGGCCAATGAACAGCGCCGATGCGGCCATCAGGGCGGCGGTGATCGTCTTGGCGGTCATCTGCGTGCTCTCCTTGCCGATCATCGGTCGCTCAGCGGTCGCTGCGGGTCGCGGTGGCGGCGTGCTTGTGGTGCATCTTCTTGTGCTTGCGCTTCTTCACGCACTTGCCGTGGTTCTTGACGAAGCCCTTCTTGCAGTCTGCGCGGGGTGGAGTTGCCGGGGGTCCCGGCGATCGTCCCGATCGGGGGCGGGTCCGGCGGCCTGGGTCCCCGGCCCGTGGCACTCGTCCGAGGCCGCGCAGAGCGCCGGCGGCGGGACGTCGAAGAAGCCGCCGTCGACGCGGGCGTCGTAGATCTTCGTCACCGGCCCGTTCTGGTCCTCGTGGGCGAGCGTGTCGTGGGTGAAGAAGTAGGCGTCGGTGCCGTCGGCGCTGGCCGAGAGCAGGCTCGAGTCGAAGTGGCTCGAGCCCGGCAGAGATCAGGCTGAGGCAGTTCCCCGTGAAGGCGAAGAAGTTCGGGTTCGCTGCTGTCGGCGACACAGTTCCCATGTCCCGGGGGCTCCCACTCGTAGACGTCCTTGCGCCCGTCGCCGTCGCGCAGGACGATGGCGTCGGTCGAGTCGAAGAAGACCCGGCCGTCGTCGGTCAGGCTGAGGCCCTTGGAGGCGAGGCTCGCGTCGCCGATCGCCTGCGTTGGTCGGGGTGCAGGAGACGCACTCCAGTGCCTGCCCGGGAGCGTCGTAGCGGTAGACCTCGTTGTGGCCGGCATTGTCGACCAGTGGCAGCAGCTTCTGAACCGACGGGAAGCGGCAAATTTCCGTCGGGCGTGACCTGGAAATCGGCCGTGTGACGGGTGTCGGCGTCCGAGACCGCATGGACGACGGTCGGGCTGTCGATCGGGCCCGGCCGTGGATGAAGACGGCGATGTGATCTCCCACGTGGCATAGATCACGCCGGTATTGCCGTTGATCGCGACGCCGCGAGAGAAGGGCGCGATGTCGGCTGATCCGAAGGTCCGGAGCTGGTCGCCCGAGGAGTCGAACTCAGGAGCTGGGTTCCCTCGTCGACGTAGAAGTCTCCGTTCGACTGCATCGGTTGAGACGGCGTTGGCATTGAAGCGACACTTTGTTTGGCTGCCCGATCTGGCGGGGGAACCCAAGCGTGAGTTCAGAGGTGTGCGCGAGCCACATTTCCCCCCCGCTGTAGGTTTCGCCGAAAATACGTTCCGGCGCCCGCGGCAAGCTCGCAGGGATATAGGGTCGGAACGCTAAATCCTGTCAGGGTGAGGCCGCCCGTGTAGTCGGACTCCGTCGGGTATGCCCCCGACGGGGTATAGCGCCAGACCTGATTGTAGTAGTCGCCGACATAGACACTGCCCGTGTCATGGTCCACCGCCACGCCACAGGCCTCGCCGAAGGCCCCGTTGTAGTTCCGGACCCGTCGAGGGTCGAGAGGTATTCCCCGGTCGAATCGAAGATGTCCACTCCGCCGAAGCTGGCGACGTAGATGTTGCCGCTGGAAGGCCCTTTCGAATCGTCGATCGCGACCTCCGAGGCGGAGGGACCGTCGAAGGAGAAGGAGCCGAAGGGCGCGGGGAGGCTGTTGCCGGCGCAGGTGCCGCAGGTGAAGTCATCGGGGGTTCCATCGGCCTTGAAGCGAGAAACCGTCCCTTCGGCCGAGTCGACGACGTAGATGTCGCCGCTCGTCGGGTTACCGGTGCTCTGGTCGACGGTCAGGGCTTCGGCTGAATTGAAGGAGCCGAACGTTTCCGAGAATTCGGCCGGCAATGGTGGCTTCCCAGCTGTCGTGTCAATGGTCGCGACGAAGTGGGGTGAGGATCCCGGCCTGGCCACATACAGATTTGCCTGGCTCAGGATGCCGTGGGTGGAACCGTCGAGCAGCTCCGGAGAGAGGAAATAGATGGTGCCGTCGCCGGTCGCGACGCCGCCGCCGCCGCCGACCGCCACCGCGTCGCAGTTGTTTCCGCCGGAAACCGAGTTCCAGCCCGAAGACGGTTCACAGGAATCGGTGTCGCCGGTGCCCGGAGGCTCCGGTCGAGACCCTGTTCAGGGTGGCGCTCGAGTTGCCGACGTCGGCGCTCGAAGATGTCGGCGCTGGTGTCACCGTCGGCGGTGCCGGTAGGGACGTCGTCGGTCGTGAAGAAGACCTCTGTGCCGTCCGACGTCATCCCGTCATAGGCGGCGCCGTCGGGGACGTTCGGCGTCAGGTGGATCGAGTCGGGGACGCCCGCGACATGCATGAACAGGTCGTAGTAGTGGTTTCCGGCGGCATCGGTTGAGATGAGGTCGCCGATCAGAACGCGCGAGCCGTCGTCGGAGACGTCGAGCTCGGCGATGTTGGAGCCGTCAGCGAGAGCGTTGCCGGAGGTGTCAGTGGAGGCGATTTCGGTCGTTGCGGATTTCAGGTTGCGGCTGTAGATCGTGACGTCGGTGTTGTTGTTGTTCGCGCCGGGCTCAAACGCCTGTTTTGAGCCGAAGATGAGGTGCGAGCCGTCGCTCGAGAAGGGTTTCTTGACCGTGCCGGCCGATGCGGGGTTCGAGACCGGGAGCGATCCCGCCATCCCCTGGGTGAGCGTGCCGTCCGGGTTGTGAATCGGGATTCCCTGGCTGCCGTCTTCGAAGCAGGGGTTGCAGACTTCGGGACCCCCGAAGGCGAACGAGTCGAGTCCGGCGTCGGCGCCCTCCAGGGAGGACGAAAACGGCGCGGCCGAGGGCGCGTTGGCGGGGATGCCGACGTAGGAGGTGCTCCAACCGTTGGCGCCTCGCGTCGCGACATAGGGATCGACTCCGCGATTGGTCGGATTGCCGCTGACCCCGGGAATCGCGCCGCTGTGGACGCCATAGAGGACTTGAGAGGGGTTGATGGCTCGCGGGTAGCCCGGGAAGGGTGTCTGGCCGGGGACGAGAATCGACTCGACGTCATACCCGCCGGCATGGGTGGAGGACGCGAGCTCATATGCCCGGCAATCGAGCAGCTGGATTGCCCCGGTCTGCTGGCGCGCCAGCTTGTTCGGACAGGCGTCATTCAGAGTCTCGTTGAACGGCTGCGTGGCGAAGACCTTGTCCGGGCCCGCAACCGTCCCCACCGAATTTGTTGCCACCACCCGGTAGTAGTAGGTGGTGTTCGGTTCGAGGCCCTCGTAAGTCCTGCTCTGGTTGTCGTAGACCAGGTTCGAACCAATGTGCGCCTCAGAGGTCGGGGTCGACGCGCACGGGTTGGGGACGTCCGAGCAAGGGCCCGTGCCAAACTCGAAGTGGTAGGTGGTGTCGGCGCCGCCCGGGTTGATTTCGGTCTTGAATCGCACTCCATTGGAATGGACGGCGCTCACGGACTCCCTCACCTGGGGTAGGATCGGCGCGGTCTTGAGCGCCTGGTCATCGCTGGAGCTGGTGCCGGCGCCATTGACGGCGACGATCCGGAAGTGATAGGTGCTTGCCGGTTCGAGGCCACTGATGGCGAATTCCTCGGAGGTTGGAACCCCAGCTCCCGGCGTTCCCGCGTCGTCCCCTGGAGGATTCGCCGATTTGTGGTTGTAGCTGATGGTAGTTCCCCATTCGAAGTAATAGTGCGTAGCACTGCCATCACCGATGAAGGATCCGTTCAAGGTAGCCCCCGTCGACGTGATCTGGGTGGCAGGGTCGGCTCTGAGCCCGGTGACCCAATGGGGAGTGAAGGTGCGGTCTGTTCCGGCAACGGTTCCTTCGCCATTGGAGATCACCACGCGATAGTGGTATTTGGTCTCTGCAGTGAGTCCTGCGATGTCGGCGTGGACATCGGTCGAGGCATTGAAGTTGGCGCCGCTCGGATCCGGCACACAGGTGGCCGTGCCATGAGAGGGACCGAGGCCGTAAGGGTTCGGATTGTCTGGAGAGTAGTCGGCGTCCGCGACGTAGTCGAACTGGCAGGAGCTGATGTCCTGGGTGCCGTTCGGGTCGACCGTAGCGTTCAGCGTGAGCGAGGTTGGGCCCAGATTTGTTTCGGGCTTGTAGGCGACCGTCTCCATGGGCGGATGCGGGGTGTAGATGTCGACGACACCATGGGTTCCGTCGTTGACGTACAGGTATCCCTCCGAGTTGACGGCAAGCCCTATCGCGAAGTCGTAGCAGTAAGTGGAGGCCGGTGGATTGAGGCCGCCAAAGCACTGATACCCGAGGCCACCGGCGGGCGAATCGGAGGCATCCAGGTGGCCGATGTAATCTCCTGCCGCGGAGAACTCATCGATCCAGAAATTTGCCCTGTCGGAGACCAGAATATGTTCGTTGGTCGGATCGATTGCAATCCCGCCGAAGCCCGCAAAATCGCCTCCCCAGGCCGGAGTCGAGGCGGCGGGTGTGTTTGGATTCGTCGGAACACCGGAGGACTCCGCGGTTATGCGGCGGATGAAGAGACCGCTCGGCGCGAACTCATATATCCCGCGGTGCGTTGCGTTGTACCCGTCACCGTCAGTAACCCAGATATTGCCGTGGGAATCTACCGCTATCCCCGACCTGATGTCGGAATACTGGTCGCCGCCCCCATACTGCGAGAAGCTCCCATAGGGAGTACCAGTCAACTTGTTGCCGACTATGTAGCTTGCATTTCCGGAGAAGTCGATCGGGTTCCCGTAGCCGTCGAAGACCTGGATGAAGTTGCTTCCATATAGGTAAACCCTGCCCCTCGAAAAGCTGTTGCTGTTGTCGACCGCAGTGTTGAACTCTGTCGAGGGTTCCGCACCCTGCATCTGGCCGTAGAATTCATTGAAGTTGTCGAAGATGTTGTAGTTGAATTGCCCCCCGGGCACGGCTGCGTAGAGGAAACCGTTCGAGTCATTGAACGAAGGGCCGTGCACCTGGTTGCCGCCACCCCAGCGGCCGCCACCGTCCTGTTCGCCGATCTTCGTCTGCGAGGGATAGGCATCGTAGTGAGAAAGCACGCTCCCTTTGCCCACATCCGAAATCCATACGGAGTCGTCTCCGGTCTGGTCGACGAAGACGCCTCCAGGCTTGCCGAAGCCGGGGATCTGGGAGTCATAGGTCCTGGGAGCGAACGCTGCAAACGCTGGAGTGGCCATGATGGCAAGCGCACCCAGTGTCACGCCGAGGATGACCAGTCCGGCGCGCTGACGGCGAGTGCGTTTGGGTTTCTCGGTCTTGGTGTACAACTTTCTTGGCTCCCTTGATCTGAACATGGCTACCGTGCCACCCTTGCCCGCCGCAGGTGGCGTCCAAGTTGACCTTTGGAACGACAGGAGTACTGCAACTTGGGCCGATTGGTCTGCTTGCCGTTGTTGTAGCCCTTCATCGCAGCGGTAGCCTGCACGTTCCGGCCGCAGAGCGTGTCGCTGTTCTGGAGCAGCCCCTTGGAGCCGCCGGCAAGATCGAGGGAGGCATGAGAGAAGGGAACATCGGGCACCCCTTCAAAGGTCGCTCTGAGGCGGCCCTTGACGCTGTCGATCCTGGCGGCGATTTCGAGATCCACCTGGCCTTCGAGGTCGAGTACGAGGTCCGGAAGTTCATGAGTCGAGGTGCGCAGATAGACAGTGCCGGTGAGAGGCTCGTCGAGCAGCGGAGTCGTGACCTTGGCCCTGCCGATCCTCGAGGCGGCCGGACAGGCGTTGATGACGAAGTCGACTCTGGCGCAAACGCTTCCGATGTGACTGTTGTCTAGGAGCTCTCCTTCGGGGAGGGTCACCGAGATCCGCCTGAGGTTGGCCTGTCCGGAAGGGGTGGAAAGATCAGCATGGATCGCCGGGTGTCCGCGACGCCGTACCCCGCCGCTCAGCGAAATCGCCAGCTTCGGCCCGAACGGGAGGAGGGCGCAGTTGGCGACCTGGTAGCGGGAAGTAAGTTCGGCCCCCCCGCCCTGATCGCCTATGACCGAGGCTCCTACACTGAGCGCGTCGCAGTTGGTCGGATTCAGTGTGAAGCCAGCACGGTCAAGGTTCACCCGTATGTGTCTAAGTCGGAGCGGGATGCCTTCGATGATCTTGGGAAGGGGATCGGAGACCGCGGTCACGTGAGCGTCCCGCGGGTCGACATCTAGCCCAGTCCGGACGACCACGTTGCCGAGGTCGTATGGACCGGACACGGCGGGGATGACGATGGCGAGGCTCAGTGGAGCCCCCTTATATGGCCCGGCCAGGTACACCTTCCCCGACACATAGAGGGGGCGGGTTCCGGCGCCCACCCCAGCGATCGCCGTGCCGACCTGGGACGCCGGGCAGACAGAGCCCTGCAGCTCGGCCAGACCGGGATAGGCGGAGTTTGCGACGCCGGCCAGGGCGGCATCCGGGCAGTAGGGAATGCCGGCCAGGGTGCCCGAGAAGCCAGGTGGAGTCGAGACCGTCAGGCCCGCGAGGTTCTGATCGCCGTCGTTGCGGGTCAAGTCGATCGAGAACGGGCTGTGAGCGCCGGCGGTGTTGCCCCATGAGTTCGCCGCGAAGCCCGGGCTGAAGGGGCGGGTCGGGCCGGGACAGGGGGCCCCACCCGGGCCTGAGTCGATCGTAAAGAATTGCGTCGACGTCTGGTCGGGCAGCGCCTCGTCCCATGGGGTGAAGGTGCTCACGACGGGATAGGTGCTGCACTGGGCCGGTGTTGCCAGCAGGCCTCGCTCGGCCCCGAATAGGTGCATGTTGAACTCGGTCAGTGGACTCTGGGGCAGGTCGTCGAAGGTGGCGATCACCTGGCCCGTCACCGGGTCGGGATGGACCGAGCCGGCCAACTTGATGTGGGTGCCGAATCCATCGCCGGTGAGGAACATCCGGTAGCGATCGCCCAGCTGAGGGTCTCCGATGTAGATCGCGCCCGGGACCGGTCCGGGAAGGGCAGAGCTGTCGATCGTGTCGGTGCCGATCTTTGAGAACTCCGGGCAGCTCGCTGCGGCGCTGGAACCGGTACCGATGTTCGCCGCCACATCCGGGCAGGAGGTCTTGCCGTCGGCGGCATTGGGATTGAGCGAGAATCCCTCCGGCAGCTTCACGGTCACCGCCCTGAGCTCGGAAGGTGATGGGTATTTCGCGCTGAGCAGCTGCGGGACCGTGAGATCGATGTCGACGCCGGAGGCCGAGTCCGCCTCGGTCGTGGTCGGCCTCGCACTCAGGCTCGGGTCGAAGTTGAGCTGATCGCAACCGACGGCGGTAGGCCATGGCGAGCTGGCGCTGTTGACACTGTTGTCGTAGCCCTCGACGGTGACCGTGGTGCTCAGGGTTCCGGTGCATGTGGTCGGATTTTGGAGGAATGGGGTGAGAGGGCTGTTCGACGGCGTCGGCGTGGTTTGGTTCTGATTGCTGAATACGCGCAGGGCGTCATGGCTCGGATCAGCCGGAACTCCCCACAGCGTCTGGTTGAACGACTGCACCTCAGAAAAGTGGGTGAGTTCGGTGTTTGCGCTCAGACCGTAGTCGCTTCCCGTTCTCGCTTCCAGCACCGTGTAAACCGGGATGCCAAAGAATTCCGGCAGCAGCATGACTGCCAGCAGCCCCGCCTGATTCGGTGTCGGAACCATGTTGTAGACAGGTTCATTGGGAAGGGTCAGGTAAAACCCGAACGCCTTGACGGAGACGCTGATCACGCCGACCTGCGAGTCGGCCGGGCACACGTTGCGGACGAAGTCAGCCGCAAGGCACTGTGGCGTCGCGTGGGGATTGCCGATGAACCCGGTGGGCAGGTCTATGTCGACGGTCTTCGGCTCGTTGCATTGGCAATTTTGTTCGAGGTCGGGTTCGCTAGCGGTCTCGCCGGCGTAGGAGATGCTGAGGTCGGGATGGCCGCCGGCCTGGAGGCTGCTGGGACCGGCCACGAAGCTGCGAATTTCGACGGCCTGAGCCTGGGGGACACCCAAACTGAGCGCGCCGACGATCGCGAGCAGACACGCAACCCCCACCGCGGCAAGAAGAGGTTTCGTCGTCGTCAACTTGACCATCGTCCGATCAGCCATTGCGCCGCCCCCTGCGATGTGCCTTCCTGTGCCGCCTGTGCCGCTTTTGCGCCCCGCGCTTGTGCTTCATCTTCTTCTTCTGAGCCTTCTTGCCAGAAGCCAGGTTGCCCGAGGCCCCGAGATCCCCTCGCGTGCCGGTCGTCATGCCCGGCGGCGCGGAGCTACTGGCGCCGTGACACTCGTCCGCCGCGGCGCAGCCCGGCGGAGGAGGAACGAAGGCAAATCCGCCGCCGGTCCGAGCGTCATAGATTCTTATGTTGTCGCCATTGCGATCCTGTTTGACGAGTGCGTCGGTCGTGGAGAAGTAGACGTCCGTGCCGTCAGCGCTTACCCCCTGTAGACCGATCACCGAGAAGAGCGTCGAGAGCCCGAAGCTGTTGTTTGCTGCCGCGGTGCCGCTGGTGATCAGCTGAGGACGACCATCGACGTACTCATAGACATCAGTCGTTTGGTTGGTGTCCTGGGGAACCAGCGGCTCGTCGGTGTTGAAGAAGGTACGGCCGTCGTCTGTCATGAACCGCCCGTCGTGGCTGGCGGTCACGTTCATACTGGGCGGCTCCCCACCCGGCAGGCAGGACGTGCACCTCAGATCGCCCGTAGCCGGCGTGTAGAGATAGATCTCCGAGTGGCCCGCATTGTCGTAGTTGGTCACCTGACTTACCGTCAGGAACGCCATGTGACTGTCATCGGGTGAAATCTCCATGCGGGCGACGGCAGTCGCGCTGCATCCTTCTTGGCCTTCGCCCGCCCTCGCGCAGGCTGTGGAACCGGGCGTTAGAGCGGTGACGAACTGAAGTTCCCCGCCGCGATAGTCATACAGATTTTCAGCCCCGGGAACACCGTAATCTCCGTCGAGCTGCTCAGGTGAGAGGAAATAGATGTCGCCATTGGCGGGGGCGACGATGTTCTCGAACAGCGGTGAGCCACCGGCTCCCGCCGATGCATCTGTGTACTCCAGGTCATAAACGGTCGTGCCCGAAAAGGTGATGATTCCAACATTGCACTTCGTCGTCCACGATGCGCTGCAGGAATCGGAGTTGCCGCTGATGCCGTCATTCCCTTTTGAGATCAAGGTGATGCGATTGGGTGAGTTGCTCGTCTCACTCCACATGTAGAGATCCGCGCTGGTGTCCGTGTCGCTGCCGTCAGGGGTAAGATCCTGGCCGGAGGTGAAGTAGACCTTGGAGCCATCGGGCGTCATGTCCACGTACTGGACCGCATGACCCGCCGCGATGTCATACGTCATCGCGTCGTCGACTCGCATGTAGAGCTTCCCCGGCCCGCTGGTTTTGGCAAATGTCCCGGGTTCCCTGGCGCCTCCAACAGTCATCAGGATGTGAGAGCCATCGTCGGACGTCACGACCGGCATCGCTTCGAGCGGATTGCCTTCTGAATCACGCGAGACGATTGAGAGCGTGCCGCTCGCAATGTCGTTGTCGTACATGTCACCGGGATTTCCACCGGGGATCGCCTGACCCGGAGGCGATGATCCGGGAAGTCCTCCCGGGACGAACGGGATGTTCGAGGTGAAGATGAAATGGCTCATGTCCGCGGATGCATCCGTATGACCCACGAACTTTTCCCCGTACTGCACCGTTGCCACGTTGGTCGGCCAGCGGTCGGTGATCGCCCCGGTCGTCGTGTTGACTATGTAGGGCGCGTCCGAGTGACCCTTGGGAACGTCTGGAAGCCCATAGGCGCCCTCCCCCGAGCCTTCGGTCTGGCAGGTGGCGTAGTCGTTGACGTTGCAGTAGTAGTAGCCGCGATCCCAGATCCCGATCTGAGACATGCTCGGATTGGTCAACACATCCTCGAAATTCATCGCGTAGAAGGAGTTCCAGTACGCCAGATTCCAGGGTGGGCCGCCCGACCATTGCGCCATGCTCGCCGGCAGGCCGACGTATTCTGTCTTCCACCCGGTTGAGGTCCGAGTTGAGAGATAGAGATCGCCCCTGGTGTTGGGCGGGTTACCAGCGCCGGGGATGACGCCAAACAGCCCCGAGAAGGTCGTTCGTGACGGCGAAGTCGCGGTGGGACTCTGTGGAGTCGGACCACTGAAAATCGAAACCGTGCCGGCATCTTCTGGTGACACCAGCTCATACGCACGGCAGTCCGGCAGGCTACTGGCGCTGGTCTGCTGCCGGACGGTCTCATTTGGACAGCTGGGCGGATAGAAATTGAAGGAGAGGTCTCCGGAGTACGCGGTGCCATACTCGTTCGTGGCCACGACCTGGAAGTGGTAGACGACATGTGGCGTCAGATCGTCGAGATGGACGCTGACCGGGACCGCGGTGTCGCCGGGCCCGATGGTGCCGTCCGGGATCGGCGCGCTGAGCCCGTACGCCGGCGTCGACCCGTATTCAAACCGGTAGGTAGTTTCCGAGTTGTGCGGATTGATTGTCGCCTTGAGGTCTGCGGAGGTCGCGGTGACGTTCGCTACGGACTGGCTGACAATCGCCGGAATCTCCGGAGCTTCGAACGTCACGTCATCGCCGTAGCTGGTTCCAAACGAGTTGGTGGCAACAACCCGATAGTGGTAGGTGTTGCCGGGGACGGTGCCGACAATGTCGCTGCTTATGGACTGGGTACCGCTGGCCTGCTGATCCGGGCCCACCGGCGGCGTGGTATGGGAATAGCTCGTGGAGGGACCCCACTCAAAATGGTAGGTGGTTGCGTCGTTGGTTCCGAGGTAGGACCCGTTTAGTGTCACCGACGTGGGTTGCAGGTTGGTGGGGGGCTCCGTGATCAGGCTGGTCACCGCAGGCGGTGTCGTGAAGGAAGAGTCTGTGCCTTTGCTGACTCCTGTCGAGTTTTCTGCGACGATCTGGAAGTGATAGGTGTGCCCCCCTTCCAGGCCCGTGAGTTCAAAGGACAAGGGAGTCGCTCCGACCGTCGGCGCTTCGACCGCGCCGGGCGAAATTGCGGACTGTTGTCCGTATGCCGTCGTGGGCCCGTAGTTGAAGTACCAGTGCGTCGTTTCATTGGTGCCTTCATAGGAGGCGTTCAGTTTCGCCGTGCCCCGGGTGACTTCGGTTGCCGGCTGTGTGACGAGATTGGGGACGGCCAGCTGGGTCGTGAATGACTGGTCAGTCCCTTTGCTCACCCCTTTGGAGTTTTCCGCGACGATCTGGAAGTGATAGGTGTGCGCCGGTTCCAGGCCCGTGGCTTCGAAGGACAGCGGTGTCGCTCCGACCGTCGGCGCTTCGACCGCGCCGGGCGGAATTGCGGACTGTTGTCCGTATGCCGTCGTGGGCCCGTAGTTGAAGTACCAGTGCGTCGTTTCATTGGTGCCTTCATAGGAGGCGTTCAGTTTCGCCGTGGTACGTTTGACTTCGGTCGCCGGCTGTGTGACAAGGCTCGTGACAAAATGTGGCGTGAAGGTTCTGTCTGCGCTCGTGTTGCTGCCACTGGCGTTCCCCACTTTGAGACGGAAGTGGTAGAGGGTCTCGCCCGTCACGGCGCCCGTCACGTCGGCGGTTACATCCTGGTCGCTGGCGTAATTGGGGGCGGGTGAGCAGGGAGCAGTCGCTGGGCTGCTGTAGTTGGCGGAGGTCGAGAATTCGAACACGCAACTGGTGACTTCACCCCCACCCGCCGGGTTGACGTGGCCGTGCAGCGTCGCCAGGCCCGTCGGTTCGCTGGTTGTGACATCCGGCACGATCACGCCGGGGAATCGTTTGATCTTGCTGTTGCTGGCGTCGGCGACAAAGACGTCTCCGCTGGCCTCGTCGATCGCTATTCCCCTATAGCTCCCTCCGAGCCCGGACGCAAATTCCTCGATCAGAGTCCCGTTCGGTTCATACACGCTTACGTTTGCCGTCTGGGCGACATAGACCAGATGGTTCGTGGCGTCAACGGCCAGGGCCTGGGTGCTGCCCGTACTCACCTGGTTGAATGACGTGTATCCGCTGGCCGCCGTGAACCTGTAGACGGGCCCGTTGTAGTTGGCGCTGAGAAGGTCGCCGTTGGCACGGTCGAAGGCGATGTGGCAGGGTCGGCCAGAGCCGGCGCCGGAGACACTGATCGAACCTTCCGAGGATCCGGTCGAACTGTATTTCTTCACCGATTTGGTGCCGTAGTCGCCAACCCAGGCGTGACCGCTGCCGTCGGTCGCGGCGCCGCAGGGATCGCCAAAGCCGCTGACCGAGAAGATGCTCGAGCCAGTGGAGGTGAACCCATAGAGGCCACTGTTCTCCGATACGAAGTAGATGTTGCCGTTACCGCTGTCGACGGCGAGGTCGGGCACTGACCCGGGGGGATTCACAGTGAACGGGAAGCCTCCGAGAGGCGTGTAGGTGCCGGGCGTCGATGCGTCGAAGCCATAGACTCGCGACGAGCCTGAGTCGAGTGCATAAAGGCGGTGCGTGGTCTCGTTGAAGGTGAGAGGCCCGGTGGACCCGGAGAAGCTGGTAGCGCCGGTCCCGTCGGTCCCGAAGGAAGAGGTCGCAGTCGGGTGGACGAACGCCGCCGACGCCGAGCTAGCTGCGATGGCCAGCATCGATGCCGTGACGGCAATGAGAATTCCAACTCGGTGCGTCATTCGCCCTCTCTTGACTCGTCTCTCAGCCATGCTTGGCGCCCCTCTGCTTGTGGTGGCGTTTGCGACGGTGCTTCTTCTTCACGCATTTGCCCTGCTTCTTGACGAAGCCGGCCTTGCAGGCGGTGGTGGGGGCCGATGGGCCGGCGGGCGCCGCCGTCGTGAAGACCTGGTCGGGGCTGGCGACCTTGCCGTTCCCGTTGACGGCGACGACGCGGTAGTGGTAGGTGGTTCCCGGAGCAAGGCCGGACACGGCCGCGCTGACCGAATGCGCGGAGTTGTCCGCCCCCACCGATGGGTCGTCCGGCGTGCTCGAGCCGTAGGAGTCGCTGGTCCCGTACTCGAAGTGGTAGGTCGTGGCGCTGAGGCCGGGATTGACGACCGCGCCCAGGGTCGCGGAGGTCTGAGCTATCGCCAAGGCCGCGAGCGAGCCGACGCGCGGCGCGGAGGGGGTGGTGAAGGTTTCGTCCGGCCCTCGCACCGTGCCGCCGAAGTTGGTGGCGACGACACGGAAATGGTATGTGCCTCCCGGCACGAGATCGGAGACATCGGTGCTTACGGTGTGGAACTGGGCGTCGGCAGGGGTCGGGCCACCGGGATAGGTCTGCGTTTCATATGACGTGGTGAGCCCATACTGGAAGCGATAGACGGTGGGCCCCGAGCCCGGATTGATCGAGGAACTGAGCGTTGCGCTGCTCTTGGTGACGGACGCAGCGGAGGTGCTCGCGATCACGGGTAGATCGGGCGGTGTGGTCACGACCACCTGGTCTTCACCGTAGTTGTAGCCGAAGGAATTGTGCGCGACCAATCGGTAGTGGTATGTCCCGTTCGCTTCGAGACCGGTCAGGTTCGCGCTGACGTTTTGGGGCCCGGTACCGCTTCCGTTGCTGACGCCCGGGGGCACGGCTGTCGTTTTGCCGTATTTCGTGTCGAGTCCGTATTCAAAGAGGTACTGAATATCGGCGCCATCGCCGTTGTAGACGCCATTGAGGGTTGCGGTGAATTTCGTGATGCCGGTCGCCATACCCGTGGTGACGCCCCCCACCGCGATGGGCGTCCTGAAGGTCGCGTCTTTCCCCGGGTGCGGATAGCTGGCATTCGCGACGACGAGTCGGAAGTGATATCCGGTGTCCGCCGTGAGGCTCGATACATCGGCGTGGACATCGGTTTGCGTCGTGATCGGGTTGCCCGGGGTGCCGACCACGGCGCCGTTGCCATCGCGGCAGCCGACACTCCCCAAGCCGTAGCTCGTGTCGGTGCCGTAGTCGAAGTGACAATCGACGACGTTGCCGGCGCCCGCCGGGTCCACGTGGCCACGAAGCGTGACCGACGTCCTGGTCAGGCTGGAAACTGAGCTGTTGGACGCATCGGGCACGCTGATGCCGGGGAAGACGCGGACCTTGCCGCCGCCGTTGGCATCGGTGAGATAGACGTCGCCGGTCGTGGAGTCGACGGCAACTCCCGTCCAGTTTGCGCCGAGCCCGGTCCCGAATTCCTCGATCAGTTTCCCGTTTGGTTCGTATGCGAAGACGGAGCTGGATGCGGCGATGTAGATCGTGTGGGTATTCGAATCGACGGCAACTCCGGTCGTCTGCCCGAATGTGATCGGCATGCTTTCGGTGTATCCGCTGCTGTTCGGGTAGCGGCGGATGCCGCCGCTGTATTGGCCCACATACATGTCGTCGTTGGACTGGTCGAACGCGAGGCGGCATGGATTCGACGAGGGGGTGCCATCTGCGGTGCCGGTGAAGACCCCGGCCGAGGTGTACCTGAGGATCGGCTTCGAATAGAAGTTGCCGACCCAGATGCTGCCTCCGGCATCGACGGCCGACCCGCAGATGTACTCCGACACGCCCGCGGGATAGGTGGGGTCGATCGGGAAGTTGCCGCCGAGGGCGGACCCGGCGGAATCGAAGCCGGCGATCTTCCCGGTTTCGCCCGTGCCGGAGTAGTAGAGCTTGCCGTTGGCGCCATCGACGCTCATGCCGGCGTAGAAGCCCCCGGCTTCGACGGTGATCGGGAAGTTGCCGGTCAGCGGCGCGAAAGGGGTGGGGGTGGAGGTGGTATCGAAGCCGTAGATCCTCGGCGTGCCGGAGTCGTCCTCGACGTAGAGGTGATGGGTGTTCTTGTCGACGGCGATCGCCCGGATCTGATTCGAGAAGGTCGTCCCCGACGTTCCATCCACGCCGAAGCTGGCTGTCTGGATGGTGTGGACGAAGGAGGCCGATGCCGACGAGACGCCGAGGACCAGGGGGACGAGGGCGGCGGCGACGACGGCGATCGAGAGGCGCCGCGCGCTGCGCACGGCGAGGTCGCCGCTCAAAGCGATCGGCCGTGCCTCAGCGCGTCTCACTCGCTCTCCTTCCCTCGTCCCCTGGTCACTCGCCTTCGGCCCCGACCCGCTGTGCGAGTTCCCTAGCCCCGGCCGGGCGGCCTTGTTTTCCATTTCTCTCCCGCCCTCGGAGGAAGCCCACCGCTGCCGAGCTCCCCGTCAGGCGGGCGTAATGAGAACACAAACGGACCGGCATGTCAAGTGTGTCTTTTGGGTAGTCGCATTGCTTCGACCTGATCTGGCTTAGTAGAGCGGTTTCCGTTACACCGATCGGTGCACAGTGGACGAAGAAAGAGGTATCGAACGTACCGGAAGAAGAACAGTGTCGTTTCCAAGAGCCGGCACGCGAGCTCGGTCCGCCGCCGGGCCACCCGAGATCGGGCTCAGCTCGCTCCAGGACTCGAGATCCGGCAGCGGCGCTCCCGCCGCTTTGGAACGCCGATGCGTCAGTTTTGGCGCAAAGGCAGTTGCGGGTACCATTTCAATAGGAACTTTAGCGGACCAATAATTAGAAGGGAGTATGCGGGGAGCTGCTAGAAACTAGGCAGTATCTAGGCCCCTTAATTGAGTCGGTGTCGTACCGTAAAAATTGGCTCTACAACTGGGGTTGAGCGACGTATGCGTACCCGGCTATGGTGGTGCATACATGGTGCAGACACCGTGGGGCGACTCAGTTGAGCTCCGGTCGAAAAAGATGCGGCCGGGCCGGGGAAACGTGCCGGAGGATTCCCGGCGCAGCCAGCGCGAGCGGCTGTTCGGCGCGATGGTGTCCATTAGCTCGGAAAAGGGCTACGAGGCAACGCGGATCGCCGACCTCGTGAAGATGGCCGGCGTCTCCCGCGCCGCCTTCTACGAGCACTTTGAGGACAAGAAGGAGTGCCTTTTGGCCGCGGTCGACGCCCTGGTCGAGCCGACCATCGCGCTGATGGAGCGGGCCGAGGACGCGCCGACCGGGGAAGCCCGCGTCCGGCAGGCCGTCGAAGCCTTCCTCGGCCTCGTCGCTCGACAACCTGCCGCCTCGCGGATGATCTTCATCGAGGTCTACGCCGCGGGGCAGGAGGGCGAAGCCGCGGTCGAACGTGTGCTGGACACCTTCGAGCGCTTCGGGGTCAGCCAGCTCAACCAGATCCCCGGTCGCGAGGGGATGCCGCCGCAGATGGTGCGGGCGATGCTCGGCGGGTTCCAGAAGGTGATCGAGAAGCGCCTCTACAGCGAAGAAGCCGACCAGCTGCCGCGGATCGCCGAGGACATCGCCAACTGGGGGCTCTCCTATCCGCCGCCACCGGGCCCGCTCGAGGCGCCGCGCCGCCGCGGCCGGAAACCGCGCTCCTTCGCCGAGCGCCAGGCGGTCGCTCACCCCCCGGAGAGGGTGCTGAGGGCGCTCGCCGCGACGGTCGCCGAGAAGGGCTACAAAGACACCACGGTCGCCGAGGTCGTCGACCGCGCCGGGACCTCGCACCGCGTCTTCTACGGGCACTTCGCGAACAAGGAAGAAGCGCTCTTGGCGGCGCTCGACAGCGGCTCGGCCCAGATGCTGGCCGCGGTCCTGCCGGCCTTCCGCCGCGCGCGCAGCTGGCAGGAGTCGGTCCGGGCCGCATACGAGGCGATGTTCGCCTTCGGCATCGAAGAGCCTGAGTACACGCAGCTCGGCGCGGTCGAGATGTACACGGTCGGCAAGCGGGCCCTGCAGACCCGCGACACGGTGATGGAAGGGCTCGAGGCGCTGCTGGTGCCCGGCTACGAGCTCGCCCCCGACACGCCGCCGATCGCCGCCGAGGCAATCGGCGGCGCGATCTACGCCCTGATCCACGACCAGGTCAAGCGCAAAGGCCCCGAAAGCATGCCGGAACTGGCGCCGATGGCCACCTACATGACCCTGGCGCCGTTCGTCGGCGCCGAGGAGGCCTACGAACGGGCGATCGAGGAGAGCGACAAATGGTGAGCGCTCGGGCTATGTCGCCCGCTCACTTCGCCTGTGTCACCACGACCGAGACCTGGACGGTTGACGCAGGCGTGCAGTTCCCCTGGTTGATTACGTAGAGGCTAATCGTCTGCGGCACACCCGGCGCCGTGAGCCCGACCGGGAAGCTGTTCTCGCTGACGGTGATGCCATTGGGAAATTGGGAGATGCCTCCCGGTGAGACGAGCGCCGATAGCTCGCCGAACAACATCGGGTTTCCGTTGACGACCGGGAATGGGACGACCACGCAGGGAAGCCCCCCTTCGTTGGCAAAGGTGGCACGAGCCTCGACGCTCACGGTCAGCGGTTGCCCGGCGACCGGAGTCACGCTCAGCGGCGGGTTGAATGCCACCGGCCCTTCCTGGCTGGCCGGAAAGGGGCCCGCCGCGGAGCTGGCGACCACGCTCGTCCCGGCCGCCAATTTCGCGAAGTTGACTGCGCCGTCGGCGAGATTCGCGTTCTTGACCGCGCTCTTCGCGATCTTCGCCGAGGTCACCGAGTTCTTCGCCAGGTTCTTTGCCTTGACCGCGTTCTTGGCGAGGTTCTTGTTCTTGACCGCGCCCTTGCCGATCTGCTTGCTGGTGATCTTGTTCGCGGCCCAGACGGCGCCGCCGCCGAGGGCGAGGAACAGCGCCAGGGTGGCGACGACGTTCACATAGGTGAGGCCTGCACGGAGTCTCCTCATCGGCGGAACCTCACTTCGCCTGGGTGACGACGACAACGATCTGATCGATCCGCGATCCGGCGGCGCAATCTTCTTCGTCGCCGAGCAATTGCAGCCCGATGCTCTGCGGCACACCAGGTTGGGAGAGGCCGACCGGGAAGCTGATTCCGGAGACCGGGATGCCGCTGGTGAACGGCGGTTCAGGCGGGTTGTCGGGAGACTGCAGGGCCGCCAGCTCGCCGATCAGGAGGGGATTGCCGTTGACGGTCGGTAGCGCCGCCGCGTTGCAGGTGTCGGTCCCGGACTCGGTCAGCGTACCGCGCGCCTCGATGCTCACGGTCAGCGCCTGCCCGGCGGTCGGCGTCACCGTCAGCGGTGGGTTGAGAGGAATGTTCACAGGGCCGTCCTGGTTCGCGGCGACGGGGCCCGCGGTCGCGCTGGCGATCACATTGGTGCCGGCGGCCAATTTCGCGAAGTTGACCGCGCCGTCGGCGAGGTTGGCGTTCTTGACCGCGCTCTTCGCGATCTTCGCCGAGGTCACCGAGTTCTTCGCCAGGTTCTTTGCCTTGACCGCGTTCTTGGCGAGGTTCTTGTTCTTGACCGCGCCCTTGCCGATCTGCTTGCTGGTGATCTTGTTCGCGGCCCAGACGGCGCCGCCGCTGAGGGCCAGGAACAGCGCCAGGGTGGCGACGACGTTCCCGTAGGTCAGGCTCCTGCGGGCTCTTCTCATCGAGTGTCTCCTCGGCTCGGGTGTTGGACGGGACGAACCACGAGCCTATCGCCGCGAAGCATGCGGCGGAGCGGCGTGGCTGAGCCCGCCGCTCCGCCGGACCCGATCTGGCCTCAGGTCACTTCGCCTGGGTGATGACCGCCGAGACCTGGAAGGTCGAGGTGGGGGTGCATTTATCTTCTCCCTCCTTGACCGCGAGCAGGCTGACGTTCTGCGCCACCCCGGGCTGCGTCAGCCCGATCGGGAAGCTGACATCACCGGTGGGGATGCCGTTGGGGAATGGAGGAACAGCGACCCCCCCGGCGAGCTCGAGGAGAATGCCGATCAACATCGGATTGCCGTTGAGGACCGGCACGGGGACGACCACACATGGTTTCGGTGGTTCTACCGAGGCCAGCGTGCCGTGCGACTCCAGATGGAGTGTCAGCACCTGGCCCGGCGCCGGCGTCGCGGACAGCGGAGGGTTGAAGGCCACCGGGCCTTCCTGGTTCGCCGGGATGATCGCCGTCGACGAGCTCGCGACCACGTTCGTCCCGGCCGCGAGTTTGGCGAAGTTGACCGAGCCGTCGGCGAGGTTGGCGTTCTTGACCGCGCCCTTGGCGAGTTTCGCCGAGGTCACCGACTTCTTCGCCAGGTTCTTCGCCTTGACCGCGTTCTTGGCGAGGTTCTTGTTCTTGACCGCGCCCTTGCCGATCTGCTTGCTGGTGATCTTGTTCGCGGCCCAGACGGCGCCGCCGCTGAGGGCGAGGAACAGCGCCAGGGTGGCGACGACGTTCACATAGGTGAGGCCTGCACGGAATCTCCTCATCGAACCGACCTCACTTTTCCTGGGTGACCACAACCGCGATCTGGTCGACCCTCGACCCCGCAGTGCAGTCTTCGTCACCGGCCATCACCACGCCGATGCTCTGCGCCCCCCCGGGTTGGGCGAGCCCGACCGGAAAGCTGACGCTCGACACCGGGACGCCGTTCGGGAAGATTGGTTCCGGCGGGATGTCAGGCGATTGGAGGGAAAGGATCTCGCCGACGATCAGCGGATTGCCGTTCACGGTCGGGAGGATCTCCACCCCGCAGTCTTCTTCGCCGGATTGGCTGAGCGTCCCGCGTACCTCGAAATTCACGGTCAGGGGTTGGCCGGGAGCCGGAATCACGGTGAGAGGCGGGTTGAGAGCAACCGTCGTGAGGCTTTCTTGATTCGCCGGCAGCGGGCCTGCGGTCGCGCTCGCGATTACGTTCGTCCCCGCCGCGAGTTTCGCGAAGTTGACCGCCCCGTCAGCGATCGCGGCGTTCTTCACGGCGCCGTTGGCAAGCTTCGGCGCCGTCACCGACTTCTTCGCCAGGTTCTTCGCCTTGACCGCGTTCTTGGCGAGGTTCTTGTTCTTGACCGCGCCCTTGCCGATCTGCTTGCTGGTGATCTTGTTCGCGGCCCAGACGGCGCCGCCGCTGAGGGCGAGGAACAGCGCCAGGGTGGCGACGACGTTCCCGTAGGTCAGTCTCCTGCGGGCTCTCCTCATCGAGTGCTTCCTCCTTCGGGGTCGAGACACGTTGGCGCCCGCCGCGCTCTCAGCGGTGACGTGCGCTGCACGCTAGAGGGCGAATCGGCCGGAAAGTCCGCGCGGCGATGGGCGAACTGCCGCCCCCCGCGCCGCTAGCTTTGAGCGATGGACACCGCCACCCTGTTCGACGCCGACGCCGCGGCCTTTTCCGGCACGGTCGAGGTGCTCGGTGTGATCTTCGCCGCCGAGGACGACGGCTACGCGGTGCTCGAGGTCCAGGAGGTCGAGTCGGGCGAGGGCTTCGCGCTGGTCGGTCCGGTGGCCCACCTGAACGAGGGCGAGCGGGCGGAGGTGAGCGGCGACTGGCAGGACCACACCCGCTACGGCAGGCAGCTGAGGGCGCGCGGCGCGCTCCCCCTCGACCCCGCCGATCGCGAGGGGCGGGTCGCGTACCTGACCACCCTGCGCCACATCGGACCGACGCGCGCCGAGCGGCTCGTCGACGAGCACGGCGAGGGGGTGCTCGGCGCGATCGCCGCCGACCCGGTCGGCGTCTTCGGCTCCCTGCGCGGCGTCAGCGCCAAGCAGGCGGCCGCGGCCGCGGACTCCTGGCACTCCTCGCGCGCGATCCGCGATCTCCACGTCGAACTCGCCCCGCACGGGCTCGCCCACCTCGCGGCGCCGATCCACCGCCGCTTCGGCGACCGGGCGATGGCGATCCTCCACGAGGACCCCTACCGGCTGACCGAGGTCGACGGCGTCGGCTTCGCCCGCGCCGACCGGATCGCCCTCGCCGGCGACGTGCCCCCCGAGTCGGATCGCCGCGCCCAGGCGGCCGCCGTGTTCGCGATCGCCGAGGCCGAGCAGGAGGGCCACACCCACCTGCCGCTTGGGGAGCTGGCCGCGGCGGGCCGCAGAAGCTGATCGGGCTCAGCCCAGATCCCGAGGTCCTGGTCGAGGCGCGCGGGATGATGGTGGACGGGGATCGGGCGTATCGCGAGCGGACCCACGACAGCGAGGTGGCCGTCGCCGCCACCCTCCGCGCCCGCGCCTCCGCCCCGCCGACCCTCGACCATGAGCCGCCGGAGACGGGATCCGACGGGCTGACCCCCGAGCAGTGGTCGGCGGTGCGCGCCGCCTTCGCGTCGCGGGTCTCGGTGCTGACCGGCGGCCCGGGTGTCGGCAAGACCGTCTGCACCGCGGCGATCGTCGCCGAGGCGACCCGGGCGAACGCCTCAGTGGCACTCTGCGCGCCGACCGGCCGCGCCGCCAGGAGGCTCGAGGACGCGACCGGGCACGAGGCGTCGACGATCCACCGGATGCTCGAGTGGATGCCCGGGCGCGAGCCTGCCTTCGGGCCCGCGCGCCCCCTGCCGGTCGACCTCGTCGTCGTCGACGAGTCCTCGATGCTGAACCTGCGGATGATGGAGGTGCTGCTCGCGGGGCTGGCGGAGTCGACCCACATCGTCTTCGTCGGCGATGCCGACCAGCTGCCGCCGATCGGGGCCGGGCGGCCGTTCGACGACCTGATCGAGTCCGGGATCGCCCCGGTGGTGCGGCTCAACCAGATCTTCCGCCAGGCGGCGCGATCGATGATCACGACCGCCGCCCACGAGATCAACCAGGGCCGGGCCCCGCGCCTCGAGCCGCGCGAGGGGCAGGAGCGCGACTTCTTCTTCATCGACCGACCCGATCCGCAGCGGGCGCTCGACACCGTCGTCGAGGTCGTCGCCGAGCGGGCGCCGGGCCGCTACGGGATCGACCCGATCCGCGACGTTCAGGTGCTGGCACCGATGTACCGGGGGCCGGTCGGCCTCGATGCCCTCAACGAGCGCCTCCAGGCGCGAGCTCAACCCCGACGGCGTTCGGGCGCTCAGCGACCGCTTCCGGATCGGCGACCGCCTGATCCAGACCCGAAACTCGCACGACCTCGGGCTGATGAACGGCTCGATCGTCTTCCTCCGCGCCGACGACCCCGAGGCCGAGGAGATCGCCGTCGACACCGAGGACGGCCCGCTGAGGATCCCGTACGGGGAGACGGCGCACCCTGCGCCTCGCCTACGCGATCTCGGTCCACAAGGCGCAGGGGTGCGAGGTGCCGATAGTCGTCTCCGTCTGCCACCGCTCGCACGCGCGGATGCTGACCCGGCCGCTCATCTACACCGCGATCACCCGCGCGCGACGCAGCTGCGTCCTGGTCGGCGACCCCGGTGCGCTGGCGCTGGCGGTCCGCCGCGACGACGGCGGCAGCCGCCACTCCGGCCTCGCGGGCCGGCTCCGCGGCTAGCCCGGATCCCGACCCCCGCGATACTGCCCCTGATGGAGACGCCGAGACCCTCAGCGGCCGCAATCGCGGCCACTCTCGGGGGAATCGCGGTCCTCGCGCTGATGGTCGTCGCGATCGAGCCGCTCCGCGACGCGGCGACGGCGGCGGTTCGCGGCGACACGGCCGAAGTCCGCGACTCTCTCGACAGCCTCGGCGTCGCCGGGCCGCTCCTGATCCTGGCCCTGACCCTGCTCCACTCCTTCGTCTTCTACCCGGCCGAGATCATCGACGCCGCGGCGGGCTTTCTCTACGGCTTCTTCCCGGCCCTGGCGCTGGCGATGGGCGGCTGGATCCTCTCGGGGCTGATCTGTTTCGCGATCGGCCGCTCGCTGGCGCGGCCGCTGCTCGACCGCTGGTTCGGCGAGGAGCGGTTCGAGCGGATCGAGGCGACGATCGAGCGCGGCGGCGCGACCCTGCTGCTGGCGATGCGATTGATCCCGATCCTGCCCTTCAGCCTCGTCTCCTACGCGGCCGGGGCCGCGCGGGTGCCGACTTGGCGCTTCGTCTGGACGACCGCCGTCGGCTATCTGCCGATCACCGCGCTGGCGGTCTATTTCGGGACCAAGCTCGAGGGACTCAGCCTCACCGACCCGCTCGTGCTCGGCACCGCGGCCGCCCTGCTGCTGCTGCTCTTCGCCGGCCACCGGATCGCTCGGCGGCCCGGTCCTACCGCCTCTCGACCCGAAAGCTGAACCCGGCCGCCGAGCCGTCGACGTTGCCTAGCTGGTCGCGCGCCTTGACCTGCACCCTGTGCTTGCCGAGCTTGAACTTTCGGACCAGCTTCGCCGGGCATTCGCGGAACCGAGAGCCGTCGATCCGGCAGAGGAAGGTGGCGCCGGGCTCATCGGCCACGAAACGGAACCTGAGCTTCACCTTGCTCCGGGTCGTGCGGACGACCTTCTTCGGGTGCTTGCGGATCGAGGTCTCGGGCGCGGTGGTATCGATCGCGAACGCTTCGGGTTCGCTCGACCCCGAGCGGCCCGCGAGGTCCGTCCCGCTGACCGTGATCGTGTGTTCCCCGTCTTCGAGCGGCGTCGCAGGCACGAACGGAGAGGAGCACGGGATCGGGACGCCTTCGTCGATCGAACAGAAGAAGGTGACGGGCCGGCTGGCGGCGAACGCGACCCGCGGGCTCGGGTTCGAGCTGAGCGACGCCGGGCCTTCGGTGATTTCCACTTCGGGTGGCAGCGCGACGCGGCCGACCGCGTCGTTGGCATTGACGAGGCCGGCGCCGACCACGTCCGGCCCCAGGCTGCCCACCGGCCTTGCGCTCGCCGCCAGGGCTGTCCAAATCTGGGTGTTCGTCAAGGTCGGATTCGCCGAACGCATCAGCGCCGCGACCGCCGCGGCGTGGGGTGCGGCGGCGGAGGTTCCGCAGAAGCGGTTGATCCCGGGCGTCTGGGTGGGGACGAAGAACGTCGTCAGGCCGCAGTCGGTTGCGACCAGATCGGGCTTGGTTATGTCGAGCGGTTCGGCGAGCGGCGCGGTCAGTTCCGATTTGGCGGTCCCGAAGTAGTGCGTGACCGGGCCGTGTGAGGAATATGGCTCGACTTCTCCGCTGTCGTTGAACGGGACCGCGCCGACGCTGATCGCGTTCGGGGTCCCGGCGTGGCCGAAGATCGTCGGGCCGACGATGTCGCCTTCGGCCGATTTCGGATACTCGGTCTCCGACACCCCGCCGCCGTTCTCGAGCAACGCGAACTTGACCCGTGGTGTGACGGCCGGTTCCGCGCCGGGGTTGCAGGACCCGAAGCAGCGGTTGACCGCAAGCCGCACTTCCTTCGGTTCGCTCGATTCGTTTTCCCAGCCGAAGATCTCGACCGGCTGTTCGGTGCTTTCCACCCCGCCCGCGACGTTGTTGTCGCAACTCCCGGCGACGCTGAGCGCGCAGGTGCCGCCGGGGATCGGTTTGTCTTCTTCGTCGAGCAGGAAGACGTCGAGGTCGGCTTTGACCCCGAATCGCGGTTCCGCCCACTGCAGATCGACGGTCAGCGTTTCGTCCGGTTCGACGGTGATCCCGAATGTCGGGTCTTCGCCGCCGGCGCTCGGGTCGAAGTCGAGGCAGTTTTCGGCTTCGGTGGCAAGTTTCAATTTGAGCGGGCAGGTGGCCGTTTCGCCGCGAAATTCGGGCGTTTCCCATGACGCGATGTCGTTGCCTTCTTCGTCGATCAGGTTGTCGTTGCCGGCGGCGGTGAAGTAGGAGACGCCGGCGCCGGTAACTTCTTCGATCGCCGCCCCCACCGGGCCGTCCTGGAAGAACGGCTCTTCGAGGTAGGCGATGTCGTCGACGAGGATTTCGGCGTCGGCTCCTCCGGCCTGTGGCGGCGAGGCGAGCCTGCGGATGTTTTCCGCGAATGCGAATTCGGTCGGGTAGGCGGTCGCGAAGGCGAGATCGGCGCCGGGCGCGAGGTCGTGGACGATCTGGGCCATCCCCCGCCCCTCGTCGAAGGTCGGTTCTTCTGTGTCGCTGAAATCCTCGAGGACTTCGACCGGGTCGGTCCGGTCGCACGGGTTCCCGGGGCCGGGGAGGTCGCCGCCGGCGACGTCGTCTTCGGCGGTCGTCGCCGATTCCGGGCTGGTGTCGAAGGAGTCGGAGAGGATCCCCACCGTCACTCCATCCCCTTCGACGTTGAAGGCGTTGCGCGCCGATGACGCCCCGAGCTGGGCATCCCCCTCCGACGTCACCAATCCGTGGCAGTTGCTTGCGGCCGCGATCGGGGCCAACGCCGGGTTCACGCCCTCGACCCCGGCGAGCGCGCCGAGCCCGGGCAGGAGCCCCGGTGAGGAGAAGGCGGCGACGGTCTGGTATTCGGCGCTCACGTGGACGACCTCGGCCCCGGCCGCCGCGAGCTCGCCGGCCCCGGCCGAGGCGTCGAAGCCCTCGGCGAAGCGGACGTTGACCAGGACCCGGTTGCCCCGGCGGACGAGGCTGCCGGGGCCACTGCGGGGCAGGCTCAGCCTCGCGTCCTGCACCGCATGTGGCGCCGCGCGGACCGCGGGCTTGACGAGCTCGGAGAGGCGGGCGGAGAGCTCGGGGTTGCCGGCGGGCCCGACCTCGGCGTGCGCAATCGCAGGCGAGAGCCCACAGGCGAGAAGCGCAAAAGCGAGCGCGAACCGCCGCACCCCATGCCGGTGGCGCGCTTTCCCAGGCAGCGTCACAGGTCAAAGGTATCGGTTGTCACCATCTCCCCTTGAACCCTGAATGTATCCGTGGGGTGCGCAGAGGCCGATCTCGCCCGCCGGCATGCTACGGTCCGGCCACCAGTCCGGGTCGATACCCGGAAAAAGCCGTGCGTAGCGCTCGCGTCGTTGCTTCACCAGCATCCTCCGCGTTCGCAGCACACGAAGTGGAGGCAATGCATGCCAACCGGAACAGTCAAGTGGTTCAGCGACGACAAGGGCTACGGGTTCATCACTCCCGATGACGGCTCGAAGGACGTCTTCGTCCACCACAGCGCCATCCTCGGCGAGGGCTTCAAGTCCCTGACCGAGGGGTCGAAGGTGTCCTACGAGTCCGAGGAAGGCCCGAAGGGCCCCGCCGCGGCGAGCGTCCAGCAGACCTCGTAGAACGCGCTGACCTATCTGCGCTGACGAGGCCCGCCACCGGCGGGCCTCTTCTTTTCCTACCCTGGCCAGGGGCCCCAGACCGAACATGAAGACCAGAGACGACCTGCGGAACATCGCGATCATCGCCCACGTCGACCACGGCAAGACGACCCTGGTCGACGCGATGCTGTGGCAGACCGGCGCCTTTCGCAAGGGCCAGGACGTCGCCGAGCGGGTGATGGACTCGATGGACCTCGAGCGCGAGAAGGGGATCACGATCCTCGCCAAGAACACGGCGATCAACCACTCCGGGGTGAAGCTGAACATCGTCGACACCCCGGGCCACGCCGACTTCGGCGGCGAGGTCGAGCGCGGACTGACGATGGTCGACGGAGCGCTGCTGCTGGTCGACGCCTCCGAGGGGCCGCTGCCGCAGACCCGGTTCGTCCTGCGCAAGGCGCTCGAGGCGAAGCTGCCGGTGATCCTCGTCGTCAACAAGGTCGACCGGCCCGACGCCAGGATCGCCGAGGTCGTCGACGAGGTCTACGAGCTGTTCATCGAGCTCGACGCCGACTCCGAACAGATCGACTTCCCGATCGTCTACACCAACGCGAAGGCGGGTTGGGCCTCGCTCGAGGAGGGCGTCGAGGGCACCGACCTCTTCCCCCTGCTCGACCTGATGCTGGAGCAGATCCCCGCCCCCGAGTACGACCCCGACCATCCCTTCCAGGCGCACGTCACGAACCTCGACGCCGACCCCTACGTCGGCAGGCTGGCGCTGTGCCGCGTCCGCAACGGCACCGTTCGCAACGGGCAGCAGATCGCCTGGTGCCGCGCCGACGGCAGCATCGAGCGCGCCGCGATCACCGAGCTCTACGTGACCGAGGCCCTCGACCGGGTCGCCGCCGAGGAGGCGGGGCCGGGCGAGATCATCGCCGTCGCCGGCCTGGCGGAGGTGACGATCGGCGAGACCCTCGCCGATCCCGAGGACCCGCGGCCGCTGCCGGTGATCACCGTCGATGAGCCCTCGCTCTCGATCGTCGTCGGGATCAACACCTCGCCGCTCGCCGGGACCGAGGGCGACAAGCTCACCGCGCGCCAGATCCGGTCCCGGCTCGACGCGGAGCTCGTCGGCAACGTCTCGATCCGGGTCTCCGACACCGAACGCCCCGACGCCTGGGAGGTGCAGGGACGCGGCGAGCTGCAGCTGGTCGTCCTGCTGGAGATGATGCGGCGCGAAGGCTTCGAGCTGACCGCGGGCCAGCCGCGGGTGATCACCCGCGAGATCGACGGCAAGGTCCACGAGCCGGTCGAGCGCCTGGCGATCGACGTGCCCGAGGAGCACGTCGGCGCCGTCACCCAGCTCCTCGCCGGCCGCAAGGGGCGCCTCGACCACATGACCAACCACGCGACCGGGTGGGTGCGGATGGACTACCTGATCCCGGCCCGCGGGCTGATCGGCCTTCGCACCGAGTTCCTGACCGAGACCCGCGGCTCGGGGATCCTCCACCACGTCTTCGACCGCTGGGAGCCGTGGGCGGGAGACCTCCGGACGCGGCCGACCGGGTCGCTCGTCGCCGACCGCCGCGGCTCGAGCGCGAGCTATGCCGCTGCTCAGCCTCCAGGATCGGGGCACCCTGTTCGTCGGGCCGGGCGAGGAGGTCTACGAGGGGATGATCGTCGGCGAGAACAGCCGCTCAGACGACCTCGACGTCAACGCGATCAAGGAAAAGCAGCAGACCAACATGCGGGCGGCGAGCGCCGACGTCCTCGTCCGCCTCTCGCCGCCGAAACGAGCTCTCGCTCGAAGCCGCGCTCGAGTTCCTGCGCGACGACGAGTGCCTCGAAGTGACCCCCTCCTCGGTCCGCCTGCGCAAGGTCGAACTCGACAAAGTCAGGCGCCAGAAGGCCGCCCGGCAGGGCGCCGCCGCCGCGCGTTAGCGGCCCTGCCTGCGAGGAGCAGCCGGCTTGGGTGTACCTCAGGCGTCCTCGGCCTCGAGCCGGCCGGACTCGATCGCGGCCAGGAGCGCCGCATGGTCGCGTTCGTTCTGGTCCGCGTAGGCGGCTGAGAACTCGGCGATCGCCGCGTCGAACGCCGCGCCGGAGCCGAGGTAGGCGCCGATCGCGACGGCGTCGCCGGAGCGCGCGTGGGCCCTCGACAGGCTCCAGCCGCACACGCGCGCGTAGATCTCCATCGCCCGGGGAGCCATCGTTTCGATGTCGCTCGACCCCTTCTGGTCCCAAAGCTGGCGCACGTAGAAGTCGCGGCGACGGCCGTCGGGGCCGACACTGGAGCACCAGCCGAGGAAGATGTCGCTGGCGGCCTGCATCAGCCACTGTCCCTCGACCACCCGGCGGCCGTGGTTGCGAAAACGGCCACTTCCGGCGTACGGCTCGAGCACCGACGACTGTGCTTCCTTGGCCTGGAGGAACAATGGGTCGCCTTCGTCGCGGCCGGTGAGAAGGATGATCCAGGCGCGGGTCCCGACGCTGCCGACGCCGACAACCTTGTGGGCCAGGTGGCGGAACTCGTAACCCTCCAGCAGGTGGGCGCGATCCCCCTTCAGGGTGTCCGTGTATTCGTCCAGGACCTTGCGAATCACCGTTTCGAAGTCGAAGTCGGCGGCGCCGGCGATCTCCTCGACGGGCACGATGAGCGGCGGTTTGCTGACGATTCGGAGCTCGCCGTCGACCCTGTGGGTCAGGCGGGCCTGGGCCCGCAGGCTGTCCTTGGCGCGCGCCTTGGCGGCGGCCTTCTCGACTTTCTTCACCGACTTCGGCCGCTCGGCCTTGAGCGACTGCAGCACCTGCTCGGCGTCGAGGCGCGCGTACCAGATTTCGAGATTGCGAAGCTTCGCAAACTCGCGGATCGCCTCGCGGTAGGTGCGCGCCACCGTCTCGACCACCGCGGTCCGGTCCCTGCGCTTGAAGCCGTTGTCGCGGGCAGCGATCTCGAAGCTCGCGGCGAGCCGCTTGAGGTCCCACTCCCAGGGCCCGGGCAGCGTCTCGTCGAAATCGTTGAGGTCGAAGACGAGGCGCCGGTCGGGGGCGGCGAAGACGCCGAAGTTGGAGAGGTGGGCGTCGCCGCACATCTGCACCCGCAGGCCCGAGACCGGCGTCGCGGCGAGGTCGGCCGCCATCACCGCCGCGGCGCCGCGGTAGAAGGTGAACGGCGAGACCGCCATCCTCCCGTAGCGGATCGGCAGCAGCTCGGGCACCCGGGCGGCGGCCTGCTCTTCGAGGATCTCGACCGGGTCCCCCCTCTTGCCGTCAGCCTCCCATCCGGCGTGGGAGGAGCGTGGGACCCGCGTGCGGGCCTCCTTGCCGGCGGCGGCCCTCGCTGCGACGCCCATCGTCAGGGAGCCGGTGGCGGCGTCGCGGTCGGGGCCTGGCCGGGGGCGGCCTGACCGCCGCCGCCGCCGAGGTTGAAGAAGAGGACGGTGGCCGCGAGCGCGTAGACGGGCGCCGTGATCGCGCCGGCGATGATCGACGCGATCAGGTTCAAGACCCCGCCGTTGATGGCGTTGGCGATCGCCACCAGAACCAGGGTCGCGGCGAGGACGATCAGGAAGACGACGACGACGACGGCGAAGACCCTCCAGCCATCGCCCCAGACGAGTTTCCAACTGCGTCCGAAGGCGCCGATCGGCCCCTCCTTCTCGACGACGATCGCCGGCGCCCCGACCGACCACATCGTCAACAGGAAGAAGCCCGGGATGATGAGCAGCAGGAACCCGATACCCACCCCGATCCCGAACAGGATCCCGAACGCGATCAGGGGCACGATCGCGTCCGAGGCCGAGGAGAAGAGGTCGGCGACCGAGTGGTCGCGCCTGCCGTCGCGGACGTCCTGGACGAGCTTGACGACGAAACCGACAAATATCGCCCGGCCGACCAGGTCGATGATCAACGCCAGGGTCCCGAGGATCAGGCCACCCGCGTTCTGAAGCAGGCCGGTTGCGATCCCGACGATGACGAAGACCACGAGGGCGCCGCCGATCAGGGCGCCGAAGTTCTGCCCGTAGATCGAGAATGCCTCGCTGAGGACGTCGCCGACGCTGATCTGCTTGCGCGCAGGCTCCATCACAGCTCTTCTCGCTCCGCGCTCATTCCCCTCGATCCTACGCGCGGGGATCGAGGGGGGCAACCGCCTCCGTCTCAGACGGTGGCGGCCGCCTGCTCGGCCTGGCTCTGCTCGGACTCCTTCGCGGCCAGAGCTTCGGCCTCGGGGGTCGGCTCGTCCGCCTGGCGCGGCAGCAGCACTTCTTTCGCGATCACGAGCCGCTGGATCTGGCTCGTGCCCTCGTAGAGCTGCATGATCTTGGCGTCGCGCATCAGTTTCTCGACCGGGTACTCCTTGATGAAGCCGTAGCCGCCGTAGACCTGGACGGCGTCGACGCAGATCTCCATCGCCGAGTCGGCGGCGAAGCGCTTCGCCATCGAGGAGACCTTGCTGTTGCGCAGGCCCTGGTCGAGCAGGACAGCGGAGTTCCAGACCAGCAGCCGGGACGCCTCGACCTTGGTCGCCATGTCGGCGATCATGAACTGGATCGCCTGGTGCATCGCGATCGGGACCCCGAACTGGACCCGTTCTTTGGAGTACTCGGTCGCGAACTCGGTCGCGGCGCGGCCGATGCCGACCGCCATCGCCGAGACGCCCGGGCGGGTGCGGTCGAGGGTCATCATCGCCAGCTTGAAGCCCTTGTTCTCCTCGCCGAGCAGGTTCTCGGCGGGGATCTCGACTTCGTCGAAGGAGATGGTCGCGGTGTTCGAGGCCCGCTGGCCCATCTTGTCCTCCTTCTTGTCGACGGTGACCCCGGGGAGGTCGGCCTCGACGACGAAGGCGCTGATCCCACGGTGGCCGGCCTCGGGATCGGTCTTGGCGTAGACGGTGAAGTAGTCGGCGTAGGTGCCGTTGGTGATGAAGCACTTGGAGCCGGTGATGACGTACTTGTCGCCCTTCTTGACGGCGCGGGTCTTCATCCCGGAGACGTCGGAGCCGGCGTCGGGCTCGGTAAGGCAGAACGAGGCGAGCTTCGGCTCCTCGCAGAGCGCGCCGAGGTACTTCTTCTTCGTCTCCTCCGAGCCGCCGAGGGTGATCGGCGCCGAGGCGAGGCCGTTGGCCATCAGCGAGGTGCCGATCCCGGAGCAGCCCCAGCCCATCTCCTCCTCGATGATGCAGCCGGAGAGGTAGTCGAGGCCGGGACCGCCGTAGGCCTCGGGGATGTGGGTGTTCATCAACCCGACCTCCCAGGCCTTCTCGATGATCTCCTGCGGCCAGGTGCCGTCTTTGTCGTACTCCCACGCGACCTTGCGGATCTCTTTGTCCGCGAAATTGTGCGCCAGCTCGCGCAGGTCCTTCTGCTCGTCGGTCAGGGTGAAGTCAACCACTGCTCGAAGCTCCTTCTTTCGGTGGGAGTAGTGCCCGATTGACTGGTCAGTCAACCAGTTCGAAGAGTAGCGAATGGCCGCGCCAGCCGTGCGACCCCTACCCTTGGGCGATGGCTGCAATCGAGATCTCCAGCGGCATGGCGATTGGCCTGATCACGATCGCCGTGCTGCCGATCGCGGCGGTCAGCTTCGCCCGCTCCGGGCGGGCCTGGCGGGAAATCGGCGGCGGCCGGTTCTCGATCGAAGAGGCCCCGCCGCCGGCACGCGCCGGGGGCGCCCACCGAGGTCGACCGGGCGCTGCAGGAGACCGAGGCCCGCCAGATGCTCGAGGCGAAGGCCTATCGCCGGCGGCGCCGGGGCGAGGCCGAGGAGATCGACGTCGAGGCCGAGGTCGCCCGCCTGCTCGACCTCGAGGCCGAGGCGACGGGCGGCGAACACGACGAGGAGCTCCGCGCCGAGGTGCGCGCCCTCGTCATCGCCCGCAACGAACGCCGCGCGCGGCGGGGCGAGGAACCGCTCGACGTCGAGGCCGAGACCGAACGCCAGCTCGCAGATTTCATAGGATTCGGGGGAGACATGACAGCGGCAAGGGAGAATCTCTACGAGGTCGAGGAGCTGCTGATGCAGCCGGGGACCTACTTCAATCCCCAGACCGAGGTGATCGTGATCGTCGACGACTCGGCCTCGCTCGACCAGGAGGTCTTCAACATGGAGGACTACGAGGGCGCCGATTGGGTCCGGGTGTCCGACGACGTCCCGGTCGACGAGGACCGCCGCGACGAGGCGCTCGAGCGCTTCCAGACGCATTACCACCCCGGCTCGGCTGGATCGGTCTCGGCGACCGCGCTGGAGCAGGGCGACGACGAGCTCGACGGGGACGAGACCGGGCAAGAGCCCGGCCGCGAGGACTAGGTCGTGCTCGAGGCGGGCAGCAGGCTCCCGACTTCACCCTGGCCGACCAGAACGGCGATGAGCTGACCCTCTCCGACCTGCGCGGCCAGACCGTCGTCCTCTACTTCTACCCTCGCGCCGACACGCCCGGCTGCACGACCCAGGCCTGCGGGATCCGCGACCACCGCTCCGACTACGCCGCGACCGGCGCCACGGGTGATCGGCGTCTCGCCGGACGATGTCGACGCCGTGGCGAAGTTCGCCGCGAAGTACGACCTCGACTTCACCCTGCTCGCCGACGCCGACCACTCGGTCGCCGAGGCCTACGGGACCTGGGGCGAGAAGTCGATGTACGGCAAGAAGTACTGGGGCGTGCAGCGGGCGACGTTCCTGATCGACGCCGACGGCACGATCGCGAGGGTCTTCCCGAAGGTCTCGCCGAAGACCCACGATGAGGTCGTGCTCGAGGCGCTCGCCGAGCTGCAGCGGCCTGAGGCCGCTCAGGCCGTCAGCGCGACTACCACGATGTAGCTGGCGTAGAGCGCGAACCAGGCGACGACGACCGGCAGCGAGAAGCGGTCGCGGCGGTGCAGCGTCTCGTAGGCGAGGAAGCCGCCGACGAGCCCGAGGACGACCGAGAGCGCGGCGTCCCCGCTCAGCGACCAGTCGGTGAACAGCAGGCCGATCCCGAACGGGATCGTCGACTGGAAGACCATCGCGCCGGTGATGTTGCCGAGCGCGAGCGAGTCCTTCCCCTCCCTGACCCAGAAGAAGCTGTTGACCTTCTCCGGCAGCTCGGTCGCGAGCGGGGCGAGGACGAGCGAGAGGACGACCGCCTGGACGCCGAGGCTGTCGGCGATGTTGAGCAGCTCCTCGACGAAGAGGTGGGCGCCGCCGACCATCGCCCCGAGCCCGACGAGGAGCTGGAGGATGCAGAGCCCGATCCCCGGGTTGGTCCTGTACTCGGCGCGGCGCTCGAAGATCAGCGGGTCGAGCGACCCGTGCGACTGGACCTCGCCGCCGCCGCTCAGCGTGCGCCGGATGTAGATGGCGTAGGCGAGGAAGACGAGCACCCCGATCGGCATCCGCACCGCGGCCGGAGCCCCCCAGGAGAGCGCCAGCGAGAGCGCGAAGAAGACGAGGAAGAAGATGAGGTCCCGCTCGAGGGTCGGCCTGTGGGCGTCGAGCCTGAGGCCCTGCTCGCGACGGTCGCGGTAGAGGTAGGCGAAGAGGCCGACGAGGCCCATCGCGAGCGTCGCGAGCAGGAACGGCGCGCCGACGATCGCCCCGATCGCGACGTCTTCGCCGCCTTCGGCGCTGCCGACCAGCGCGACGATCGCGATCAGCGTCTCCGGCATCGCCGTCCCGACCGCCGCGAGAATGCTGCCGACGGCTCCTTCGCCCAGCTTCAGCCGGTGGCCGAGCCACTCGACGGCGTTGGTGAACAGCAGCGCGCCGGCGAGGATGACGGCGAAGCTGGCCGCCAGCAGGACGTAGCTCACAACCTGGCTACAGCTGTTCGACGCACTTCTGCAGGTCCGCCGCCGAGTGTGCGCCCTTCACGCATTCGGCATAGGAGAGCGCTCGTTCAGCCCCCCCGGCACCGCCGCCGCCTTCGCCACCTTCGCCACCGCTGCCGAACAGGTTCGGCAGGCCTCCGCCCTTCTTCCCGAACTGTTCGAGCAGCGACTGGATCCCTTCCCCCCTCTGCAGGGCGCCCGCGAGTTCGAGCGGGTTGATGCCGAGCTTGAGGAAGAGGTCGCTGAGCGGCTTGGCGCCGCTCGGCGCGGCGATTTCCTGTTCTTCGTTGACCCCGTCGAGGGTGACGTCGAGGTCGATTTCGCTGCGTTCCTTGCCGCTGTCCTTCGGTTCGACCAGAAGGTCGGCGACGACTCTGCCGGACGATGTGGTCGTCGCCGACGTAGAACTCGACGTGGGCGCTCTTCAGCGATTTGCTGAGTTCGTCGCCCGACTTTTCGAGGTTCCCGACCGAGGGGATCTTCCCGGCGGCGCCGAGCAGGGTCCGGCAGGCGGGGTCTTCGCTCAGTTCAGAGCAGCAGGTCGCTCGCCCCCGTCGGGTCGAGCTCGCCGCTGAGCTTGGTCGTGTCGGTGCCGCCGACGTCGACCGTGCCTTCGTTCTTGAGGTCTTCGCCGAGCTTGGTGAAGTCGAGCCCGCCGACCGCCTCCCGGCAGCCGGTGATGCCCTTCTTTTCCCCGCCCGAGCCCTGCTGGCTGCGGTCGATGATCGATTCGACGAAGCTGAAGGTCGTCGGGTCGACTTCGTACTCGACCCCTTCGTACTTGACGAAGGCGCTGCTCGGGAGCAGCACGAGGCCGCCGTCGAAATCGACGTCTTCGCCTTTGTAGCTGCCCTTGGCGGTGGCCTCGATGTCGATCTGCGGGAGGTTCGCTGCCTTCCTGGCTTTCGAACGGGCCGGAGACGCTGACGTCGAGGTCGCTGCCTTCCTTGCCGCTCGACTTGACCTTCAGCGAGAGGTCGAGGTCGGCGCTTTCGATCCCTTCCAGGGTCGCGTTTTCGATCACGGCCTGCGGGCTTTCGTCGCTGCCGCCTCCGCCTCCGCAGGCCGCGATGCCGATCGGCGAGCGCGGCCGTCGCAGCGATTGCGAGGGCGATCACGAAGTCTGCTTCTCAAAACGGGGGGCCTCCTGCAGGTCGTGGATCCGAGTCGGAATCGTACGCCAACCGTCTCGCCAGCCCGCCCGCTAGCGGGGTTCGTGGACCTCGGGCGGGGTGCTCTCGGTCAGGTTGATCGCGACCGGGAAGAGCAGCGCCCCGAGGACGATCAGGGCGATCCCGACCCCGACCAGCCAGCGTGTGCTCGACATGTAGCCGAGGATCCCGAGCGCGAAGCCGGCCAGGACCATGGTGATGTACGGGGTGCCGCTGTGCGGCAGGAGGGTGGCGAGCGGGCAGGGCCAGGTCGAGCATGACGGTGACTATCATCGCTTGACTCCGATGGCCGACGCGCCGACACCTGCTTCCGTCGCCGAGATGAAGGAGGCGCTCGCCGCCGCCGACTACCTCGCCGACGAGCCCGCGGCGCTGGTCTCCTTCCTCGCCCAGCAGCTCGGCAAGCCGGTCCTCGTCGAGGGGCCGGCCGGGGTCGGCAAGACCGAGCTCGCCAAGGCACTCTCGCGCGCCAGCGGCAGGGAGCTGATCCGCCTCCAGTGCTACGAGGGCCTCGACGAGGCCAAGGCCCTCTACGAGTGGAACTACCGCAAACAACTCCTCGCAATCCAGGCCACCCCCGGACGCGGGAGCGAGGCCGCCTACTGTGCTCGGCCGAGCGGCGGAGGAGGTGGCCTACTGGACGACATCTTCGCCGAGGACTTCCTGCTCGAGCGGCCGCTGATGCAGGCGATCGCCAGCCCCGACCCGGTCGTCCTCCTGATCGACGAGATCGACAAGACCGACCAGGAGTTCGAGGCGATGCTGCTCGAGCTCCTCTCCGACTTCCAGATCACGATCCCCGAGCTCGGGCAGATCGCGGCGACGACGATGCCGATCGTCGTCCTCACCTCGAACAACTCGCGCGAGCTGACCGAGGCGCTGAAGCGGCGCTGCCTCTACCTCTGGCTCGACTACCCCGAGCTCGAGCGCGAGATGGAGATCGTCCACCTCCACGCGCCCGAGCTGCCCGAGACGCTGGCCCGCCGCCTGGTCGAGGTGGTGCGGATGGTGCGCGGGCTCGACCTCAAGAAGCCGCCCTCGATCGCCGAGTCGATCGACTGGGCGCGGACCCTGCTGCTGATGGGCGCCGACGACATCGACCACGAGACCTTCAAGCAGTCGATGTCGATCATCGTCAAGCACCGCACCGACATCGACCTGGTCGCCGAGCGGGTCGGGATGAAGATGCCCGGCGCGCCGACGCAGGCAACCGGGTGAGCCCGGGCGCGTCCTCCCCATACGGGCCGCAGGCGGAGACCGGGCCTCCCGGCCTGGCGGCGAAGCTGCTCGCGCTTCTGCGAGGAGCTGCGCTCGGAGGGGGTCGCGGTCGGGACCTCGGAGATCCTCGACGCCTTCGCGGCGCTCGAGCAGGTGCCGTGGACCTCGCAGGACGATTTCCGTGAGGCGCTGGCGGCGACGGTCGCCAAGTCGCAGGAGGACCGGCGCATGTTCGAGCTCCTCTTCGACCGCTGGTTCTTCCGGGCCGCCGAGGCCGAGGCCGTCGCCCGCGAGATCGCCGAGGGCGGGACAGCGCCACGAGGGGGCCGAGCGCCTCGACATCGACGAGCTCCGCGACCAGATCCGGGAGGCGATCATCGACGGAGAGGAAGGCGAGATGCGCGACCTGGCGCGGCTCGCGATCGCCGCCTTCGGGCGCCAGGGCGAGGGATCGGGCGTCGTCGGCGTCGACGTCCAGAGGATCCGACGCACCCTCGGCCTCTCGACCGGGCCGCAGCCCGCCGACGAGGACGGCGAGGAGGTTCCGCGAGATCGACCGCGACCAGCTCAACCGCGTTCGAGCGCCACCTGCGGCGCGAGCTCGAACGCGACCTGATCGAGCGCACCTCGACCCTTCCCCCCTCGCGGCCCCTGGCGGAGCTCGACCGGGCGCTGCCGACCAGCCCGACCCAGGACCTCGCCGCCGTCCACCGCGCCGTCTCGCAGATGAAGCGACGGCTGGCGACCCTCGGCCACGAGCAGCGCGGGCAGGCGCAAGGGCCGCACGGTGGACGTCCGCCGCACGATGCGATCCTCGCTCGAGACGGGCGGGGTTCCGCTCCGCCTCCGCTACCGGCCGAAGCGGCCGCGGCGGCCGGAGATCTACGTCCTCTGCGACGTCTCGACCTCGGTGACCTCGGCCAGCGTCTTCTTCCTCTCGGTCCTCCACGCCCTGCACGACTCGTTCCGCAAGCTCCGCAGCTTCGTCTTCATCGAGCGGATCTCCGAGGTGACCGAGATCTTCGAGCACGAGCGCGACTTCCGCGCGATCGCCCAGCGGATCTCGAGCGAGGGCGGCGTCGCCGACGTCTCCGGCTATACCGACTACGGCAGGGTCTGGCTCGAGTTCCTCGCCGAGATCTCCGACGAGCTCGACCCGCGCTCGACCGTGATCGTGCTCGGCGACGCCCGCACCAACGGCCGCGAGCCCCACGCCGAGGTCTTCGCCCAGGTCTCAGAGCGGGCCGGGCGGCTGTTCTGGCTCAACCCCGAGCCGAAGCTCTACTGGAACTACGGCGACTCGGTGATGGCCGCCTACGAGCGCCACTGCGACGGGGCCTTCGAGTGCTGGACGACCCGGCACCTCGAGAACTTCGTCAACGTCGTCGCCGGCGGCACGCCGCGCGACTAGCGCGGCGCCCAGGCGTCGGGCTCGGCCGAGAGCTCCTCGACGACGGCCGGCATTTCGCCGGAGACGAGGTCGGCGAGGGTGACGTGCTCGAGGACCGCGCGGAGGTTGGCGCGGACGGCGATCCAGACCTCCTGCAGGTGCTCGGCGTTGCCGCGGTATTCGATCGACTCGGGCGGATCGGACTGGACGTGGGCGATCGGCCCCTCGACCGCGCGCACGAGGTCGGCGATCGTGATGTCGTCGGCGGGACGCGCAAGCCAGTAGCCGCCCTTGGCCCCGCGGCGGGCGCGGACCAGGCCCGCGTGCTTGAGCTCGAGCAGGATGTGCTCGAGGAACTGCAGGGGGATTTCCTGGGCGTCGGCGAGGCGCTCTCCCTTGACCGGGCCCTCCGCCGCCGCGGCAAGCTCGGCAGCGGCCCGCACCGCGTAGTCGGCCTTCGCGGAAACACGCATGGATCTAGTTAATCAGTCGGCGGGCAGCGATCGTCCCAGGGTGGCAGCCCGGTCAAGCTCTTGCCTGCGCACGCGATCGGCCTCGGCCGCTTCCTCTTCCAGACGCTGGTTCTCGCGGCGGCGGTTGAGCCAGTGCGGCGCATAGATGACCAGGCCGAGGCCGATCGCGGCGATGCCGGCGGCGATCGGCCAGACGGATGGGTCGCCCTTCTGGATCGTGACGACGCCGGAGCCGACGAGGACGACCCCGAGGGCAGTGCGGATGAAGCCCTGCGGAGCCCGGTCGGAGAGGGCGGCGCCGATCACGACCCCGGGCACCGAGCCGATCAGGATGTTGGCAGCCAGAGTGAAATCGACATTGCCCCCGATCCAGTGGGCGATGCCGGCCGCCCAGAGCAGGATCGCGGCGTGGAAGACGTCGGTGCCGACCACCTTCTTCGGCGCCAGGCGGTAGACGGCGATCAGCAGGATCGCGATCACGGTGCCGGAGCCGGCGGAGGTGATGCCGATGACGAAGCCGGTGGTGGCGCCGATCACGACCGCGGCGACCTTGTGGCGCCGCTCGACGTCGAAGCGGTCGCGCTCGTCGATCAGGTTGCGGAGGATCAGCGCCCGGGCCAGGGTGATGACGCCGACCATCAGCAGGGTGCCGCCGAGCACCGCGTAGACGAGTTCGTTCAGTCGGTCTTCGCCGACCTGGTCCTGAACGTAGCGAGACGAGCGCGACTCCCGCCACCGCGGCGGGGACGCTGCCGGTCGCCAGCCAGCGGACCAGCTCCATGTTCACCGTCTGCATCCGGAAGTGGCGCCAGCCGCCGACCGTCTTGGTGACCGCCGAGTAGAAGATGTCGGTGCCGATCGCCGTCGTCGGCTGGATCCCGAAGATCAGGATCAGCAGCGGCGTCATCAGCGAGCCGCCGCCCATGCCGGTCATGCCGACCAGTACGCCGATGCCTAAGCCGAAGAGGATGATTGCCGGGTCCACTATGTGCCGCGCGGAGGTTGGTTATCGACTTTCCTGACTACTTTGGTCAGGAGCGCGGAGTGCGCCAGGATACCAAGGTGCCGACCGAAGCGAGGGAATTCGCCGCCGCCGCCGGATCGCCTTCCGGAGCAGCCGATCCTGCAGGGGTCGCGGTCCACGCCCTCCGCCACGCCTACGGCGACCTTACGACGATCGACGGCCTCGATCTCGAGGCGCCGTCCCACCGTGTCCTCGGCATCGTCGGGCCCTCGGGATGCGGCAAGTCGACCCTGCTCGAGCTGATCGCCGGCCTCCAGGAGCCGGCGGGCGGGACGATCGAGGTCGGCGGACGCGCGGGCGCCGCCGACCGCCTCGCGGGGTGCGCCTTCATGCCCCAGCGCGACATGCTCCTCCCCTGGCTCTCGGCGCTCGACAACGCGGCGCTGGCGCTTCGCAACCGTGGCGCCGGCAGGGCCGCCGCCCGGCGCGACGCGGGCCGGCTGTTCGCGCGTTTCGGGCTCGCGGGGTTCGAGCGCTCCGCCCCTGCCGAGCTCTCCGGCGGGATGCGACAGCGGGTGGCCTTCCTGCGGACGCTGGTCGCCGGCAAGCCGGTCCTCGCCCTCGATGAGCCGTTCGCCTCGCTCGACGCGATCACCCGGGCCGAGATGCAGGGCTGGCTGGCCGGCGCGATCGCGGCCGACCCCCGCACCGTCGTCCTCGTCACCCACGACGTCGAGGAGGCCCTCTACCTCTCGGACCGCGTCGTCGTGCTCTCGGCCCGCCCGGCGCGCGTCGTCGCCGAGCTCAGCGCCCCGACGGCGCGGGCCGCCGACCGCGACGCCGCCGTCACCGACCCGGGGTTCATCGCCGCGCGCGAGCGGGCGATGGGCGCCCTCCGCGAGGGAGCTCGCGATGAGGCGCTGGCTCCTCCCGGTGCTGCTGCTGGCCGGCCTCGTCGCGCGCCTGGCAGGTCGCGGCCGGCACCGGCGCGATCGCCGACGCCCTCGACCTCGAGGACTTCCTCGTCCCATCGCCCGCCGAAATCGCCACCTCGCTGTGGGAGAACCGCTCCCTGCTCGCCGAAAACGCCTGGGTGACCCTGCAGGAGATACTCCTCGGCTTCTGCTGCGCGGCCGTCGCCGGGATCGCGTTCGCCGTCGCGATGCACCTCTCGACCACGCTGCGGCTCGCCACCTACCCGCTCGTCGTCGCCTCGCAGACGATCCCGATCGTCGTCATCGCTCCGGTCCTCGTCACCTGGTTCGGCTTCGGCCTCGGCCCGAAGCTGGCGGTCGTGGCGCTGATCTGCTTCTTCCCGATCACGGTCACGACCCTCGACGGGCTGCGCTCGGTCGACCCCGAGGCGACGAAGATGATGCGCACGCTCGACGCCTCGCGATTGCAGATTCTCTGGCGGGTCGAGGCGCCGACCGCGCTCCCGTACACGTTCAGCGGAGCCAGGATCGCGGTCGTGATCGCCCCGATCGCCGCCGTCTTCGGCGAGTGGGTCGGGGCGAACTCCGGGTCTCGGCCACCAGATCCTGCTCGACAACGGCCAACTGGAGACCGCGCGGCTGTTCGCGGCGGCCGCTGGTCCTCTCGGCGATCGCCCTCTGCCTCTTCGGCCTGCTCGCGCTCGCGGAGCGCCGCATCGTCACTTGGCGATAGAAAGAAGGGGTGAGGCGCTCACGATCAGCGGCCGCCATGGCTGTCATCGCCGTCGCGGCCATCTCCCTGGGGCTCGCCTCCTGCGGTGAGAAGAGCGAGGGCGGCGCACCCGAGTCGGAACCGTTCAGCCTGACGCTCGACTTCTACCCGAACGCCGATCACGCCGGGATCTACATGGCCCAGAAGCTCGGATACTTCAAGGACGCCGGGCTCGACGTGACGATCCAGACCCCCTCCGACCCGGCGGCCCCGATCAAGCAGGTCGCCGCCGGCAATTCCGACCTCGCCATCTCCTACGAGCCGGAGGTGATCCTCGCCGCCGAGCAGGGGCTCGAAGTCGTCGCCGTCGGCGCCCTGGTCGATACCCCGCTCACCTCGATGATCTGGCTCAACAGCTCGAAGATCGGGGGCATCGCCGACCTCCGCGGGAAGACGATCGCCACCGCCGGGATCCCCTACCAGGACGCCTACCTGAAGACGATCCTCGGCCGCGCCGGGCTATCGCCGTCGGACGTGACGACCGTCAACGTCGGCTACGGCCTGCTGCCGGCGATCGTCGGCGGCCGCGCCCAGGCGATGCTCGGGGGCTTCCGAAACGTCGAGGGAGTCGACCTCCGCCTGCGCGGCAAGGACCCGGTCGTCACCCCGGTCGACGAGCTGGGGGTCCCGACCTACAACGAGCTGGTGTTCGTCGCCCGGCGCGAACAGCTCGAAGAAGATCCGCAGCCCGTGCGCCTGTTCCTCGCCGCCCTCGCCCGCGGCACGTCCGCCGCCGCGGCCGACCCGCAGGCGGCGACCGAAGCGCTCACCGCGGCCAACCCTGATCTCGATCCGCGCCTGACCGCGGCCGAGGTGAAGGCGACGATCCCGCTGCTGAAACCGCCGCAGCGCAGGACCCCGGGCGCCGCAGAACACCCTCCCTACGGCGAAATGAACCCGGAGGAGTGGGAAAGCTTCATCGCCTGGATGCGCGACCACGGCCTGATCAGCGGCCGGCCGACGCCGTCCGACGTGCTCAGCAACGAATACCTACCGGGCAGAATTCCCAAGTAGCTCGAGCTCTCCCTCGCGGATCAACCGAGTGATGTCGGCGGCCGGAAGCGGTCGCGAGAAGAGGTGGCCCTGGCCATAGTCGCACCCGAAGCGGCGCAGCTCGGCGAGCTGGACGTCGCTCTCGACGCCGACGGCGATCGCGTCCAGCGAGAGGGCGCGGGCCATCCCGATGATCGCCTCGACGATCGCGGTCCGCTCCTGCTCCATCCCAAGGCCCTCGATGAACGATCGGTCGATCTTCAGCGCGTCGAACGGGAAGCGGCTGAGGTAGGCGAGCGAGGAGTAGCCGGTGCCGAAGTCGTCGAGGACGAGGCGGACGCCGAGCTCGCCGAGCGCCTCGAGGGTCGTCGTCGCCATTGCCGACTCATCGACCAGGATGCTCTCGTTGACCTCGAGGTGGAGGTGGATCGGGTCGAGCCCGGTCCGCGAGAGGACGTCGGCGACCGAGTCGGCGAGCTCGCGATGGGCCACCTGGCGGGCGGAGATGTTGACCGAGATGTCGATCGGCCTGCGATCCGGGCGCAGACTCTGCCATTCCACTGCCTGGCGACAGGCCGTCTCCTCGACCCAGGCGCCGATCGGCCCGATCAGGCCGCAGTCCTCGGCGACCGAGACGAACTCCTCCGGCTCGAGGATGCCGCGCCGCGGGTGCTCCCAGCGCAGCAGGGCCTCGAGCGAGACGATCCCACCGCTGCGGAGGTCGACCAGCGGCTGGTAGTGAAGCTGGAGATCTTCGTTTGCGAGCGCGTCCCGGAGGTCGCGCTCGACCTCGAGCCGCCGCGCCGCACGGGCCCGCATCTCGGCATCGAACAGCTCCGAGCGCGCCCGGCCCCGCTCCTTGGCCCTGTACATCGCCGCGTCGGCGTCGCGGATCAAAGACTCCGCCCCGATCTGTTCGGTGCGGGTTGGGCGGCCGACGGCGATCCCGATGCTGGCGCTGACGAAGTGCTCGACGCCTCCCATCGTGTACGGCTCGGCGAAGGCGGCGGACACCCGGTTCGCGATCGCGATCGCCTCGTCCTCGTCGGCGAGGCGGTCGATCAGGATCCCGAACTCGTCGCCGCCGAACCGGGCGACGATGTCCCCGGGACGGAGGTGAGACCGCAGGCGCGGCGCGATCGCCCGCAGCAGCTCGTCGCCGCCGTGGTGCCCGATGCTGTCGTTGACGAGCTTGAAGCTGTCGAGGTCGAGGAACAGCACCCCGACCGGCGTCCCAGCCACCGCCCCGCGCTGCAGGGCGATCTCGAGCGACTGGACGAAGCTCGTCCGGTTCGGAAGGCCGGTCAGCGAGTCGTGCAGGACCCGGTGCCGGAGCGCACGATCCGTCGCGTGGCGCTCGACCGCGTCGGCGAGGACATTGGCCGAGGCCTGCGCGAAGTGGACGTCCTGGGGGGTGAAGCTGTTCGGCTCGAGCGAGTGGATGTCGAGGACGCCGAATGGGCTCTCACGCCCGTCGATCGGGACTGCGAGGCTGCTGCGAACCCCCATCACCCGGAGCGCCGGCGGCATCGTGAAGCGCCGCTCGGTTTCCCAGTCGTCGACGATCACGTGCAGGCCCGACTCGAGCGCCGCGCCGGCGTGCGAGTTGCGCGCCGCCGAGGCACGGCGGCTGCCGTCGGTCCCCTGGATCTCGGCTCCGGCGAGCATCCGCAGCCGGCGCCCGTCGCGGCCCACCTCCCAGATGCAGGAGCTGTCGATGCCGACGATCTCGACCATCAGCGCCACCGCCTCCTCCATCAGCGCGTCCGACTCCCCATGCTGGAGAGCGTGGCTCGAGAGCCGGGCGACGGTCGCCTGCTGGGCGACGGCCCGGCGCAGGTCCTCCTCGGCGATCTTGCGCTCGGTGATGTCGTAGAGAACCCCGTGCCAGACCGGAACCCCGTCGTGATCGGGTTCGAGGACCGCCTCGTCGAGGAGCCAGACGACATCGCCGTCGCGGGTGATCATCCTGTAGTCGATCGGGCGCCCGTTGCGGCTGTTCGCCTCGGCCTGTTCCAGCTCCTGGGCGAGCGCGCGCTCGCGATCGTCGGGGTGGAGCTGGCGGGCCCAGAGCTCGGGGTCGGCGACCCATTCCTCGGGCGTGTAGCCGAGGATCTCCTCGATCTGGGGGCTGACGTAGCGCCAGAGGGCGTTCTCGCCCACCTCGCACGCATAGACGATCGCGGGAAGGCGCTCGACCAGGCGTCGATAGTCCTCCCCCGCCTCGGAGATTTGATCGAGAAACTCGTTTACCCGGTCATCGGGCCACTGCTTTCCCACAGACTCGCGGTCCATATGTACCAACTATCGGCATTTCGACCGGACCGGCTTGATGCCGGGACCCAGATCTCAGATGCCCACCATCCACGAGCCGGCAAGGCCGCGGAACGGAGCGTACGGGGCGAAGAACTCCTCGACCTCCTCGACCGTCGCGCGGCGGCCGAGGCCGGCCAGTTTCCCGACCAGCTTCAGGTACATGAGGTCCCCCGCGGGGAGCGAGTCCGGTTCGCCGCGGCCGAAGAGGCCGAGGCACTGCACGGTCCAGGGGCCGATCTCGGGGACCCGCAGAAAACGGGCGTCGGCGACCGTCTCACCGGGTTCGCAGCGACCGGCGGCGATGTCTCTGGCGACCGCCCGCAGCGCGATCGAGCGCCCGGCAGAGAGACCCATCGACTCCAGTTCCGCCGGTGCCCTGCCGGCGATCGCGGCCGGGCCGGGAACGTCGCGCAGGGTGCCGCGGTCCCGGGGGAGTCTCCGTCCCCAGCGGCCGACGATCCGGCGCTGGATCGTCGCCGCGCGTCCGCTCTCGATCAGCTGCTTGACAATCGCCCAGGCGAGCGCCTCCCACGGCCAGGGCCGGCGGTGGGGGCGGCGATGGGGACGGCGCCGCAGGAGCGGCCCCAGAAGCGGATCGCGCTTGAAGCGCGCGAAGAAATCGCCCAGGTCCTCATCGACGCCGAGAGCGAACCGCATCCGCTCGACCGCCAGCCGCAGCTCCCGTTCGCCGGCGCTCCGCCGTGGGAGCTGCGAGGAGAGATAGGGAGGCGCGGTCACCGCGTCCGGCGCGACCGGCTCGGCCCTGAACACGACCCGCCTGGCCTGCGGCTGCCAGGCCCGGACCAGGACCGGGCAGGCGTCGACGTCGAGCAGCCTGGTCGCGACGCCGCCGCCGACCCTCATCACCCTGTCCTCGCCGCCGAAACGGGGCATCAGGAACGGGGAGGGAGGCGAGACCTCCGTTTCGAACGCCTCGTCCACTCGTCCTCAGCTATCGCGCTTCATCGCCCGAGCAGGTGGACGTCGACGAGGAACGAGCGGCTGGCGACGACGTTCGTCGGCCGCTGCTCCTTCCGACGCCTGAGCCGGCGCTGACCCGCGGCCCGCGATGTCACGGCGCCGACCGCCCTGACGGCGGCCACCGTGGCGGCGCCGGCGAGGACGCCGCCCGCCGCGGCGAGGGCCGCGGTGCGGACCTCGGTGCGAAGCACCGGGCTGGCCGGCTCGCGGTATGCCTCGAGCGCGCGGACGGGCTGCTCGGCCGCCGCCTCGACGTCCTCCTCGGAGAGGACCTCGCCCTGAACTTCGACCTCACTCACCCTCGCGACCTTAGCGAGACGGCCGGGCGAGTTAGCTGGCCCCGCCCCGGAAGACCGCAAGTTGCGAATTTCCTCAAGACGTGCCGTGAGTTAGCCGCCCATATGGGCGGCTAACTCACGGCACGTAGCTAAGCCAGCGCCTTCTCGTAGATCCGGTAGCGCTTGACGATCTTCCCGCCCATGCCTTCCATCGCCCGGTTCATCGCCTCGTTGGTCTCGAGGATCCAGCCCGTCTCGCCGGCCGGGACCCCGTCCGGGCTCGCGGCCTCGAGATGTTTGAGGTAGAGGCCGGCGGCGACGCCGGTGTGGCGGTAGGCCTTCTTGACGCCGAGGGCGAACACGCGCACCCGGTCGATCTGGGGCTTCCCGCGCAGGAAGGTGAGCCAGCCGAACGGCATCAGCCGCCCCCCCATCTGCGCCAGCACCTGGTTGATGTCGGGGAGGGTCAGGGCGACGCCGATCGTCTCCCCCTCGCGTTCGGCCACGAACGCCCAGCGCTCGTCGATCACCTGCTTCAGCAGCTTGGCGTGGAACTCGATCTCCTCGTCGGTCGGCGGCACGAAGCCCCAGTTGTCGGCCCAGGCCTCGTTGTAGACCTCGGTGAAGCGGCGCATCTCCTCGGGGAGCCTGCGCTTGTCGATGCTGCGGATCGTCACCCCTTCCTCGCGCAGGGCGTTTTCGGCTGCGGCATGGATCGAGGCGTCGAACTGGTCGCCTTCCTTCAGCTCGCCGAGTGCCAGGTGCCACATCAGGAGGTCCATCTCTTTGTCGTATCCGGCCCCTTCGATCAGGTCGCGGTAGAACCGGGGGTGCCAGTTCTGGAGGATCATCGGCCGGATCTCATAGCCCTCGATCAGGAGCCCCACCTCGTCGTTGGTGGTGAAGTCCATCGGCCCGAGGAGGCGCCTGCGGCCGCGCTCGCGCAGCCAATCCTCGGCGGCGCCGAGCAGGCCACCGGCGACCTCGGGATCGTCGATCGCCTCGAAGAACCCGAACATCCCGTCCTCGCCCCCCTGGTACTCGTCCCAGCGCCGGTCGAGCTGCGCGGTGATCCTGCCCACGGGCTCGCCATCGCGCTCGGCGAGGAAGTACTCGGCCTCGGCGTGCTCGAAGTACGGGTTCTTGCCCCGGTTGAGGAACTGCATCCGGTCGAGGATCAGCGGCGGCACCCAATGTGGGTGGTCGCGGTGCAGATGAAACGGGAGCCTGACGAAGCGCTTCAGGTCGCGCCTTGAACGCACCGGTCGTATCGAGAGGCCAGCCATCCTCGCGGGGCAACCTACTACGGAGTTTCCGCAGGGGGCCACTGGGTAGAGGTTCCTGACCCGACCCCGATCGGAGGGATTCGATTTGATCGTCCTCGGAATCATCTGTCTCATCCTTGCCGCCATCTTCAACATCGGCTTCCTCTGGGCGATCGGCGTGATCCTGATTGTTCTGGGCGTGATCTTCTGGATCCTGGGAGCGATGGGCCGCGCCGTCGGCGGTCGGCGCCACTACTACTAGCGCCGGCTCCCACCTACACTTTCGGCTCATGAGCGAGACAGCCAGGGCCGCCGTCGACGTCTTCGAGAAGGCCCGCAGCCATGACCGACTCGAGCAGCTCGAAGCCGCGAAGGAGCACGACCTTCTCCCCTACTTCCGGCTGCTGACGTCCGCGGCCGGGCCGGTCGTCGAGATGGAGGGGCTGGAGACGATCATGCTCGGCTCCAACAACTACCTCGGCCTGACCGGCGACGAGCGGGTCAAGCAGGGCGCCCGCGACGCCCTCGAGGCGTTCGGCACGGGCGTCACCGGCTCGCGCCTGCTGAACGGGACGACGCCGCTGCACCTCGAGCTCGAGCGCGAGCTGGCGGAATGGATGGGCGAGGAGGACGCGATCGTCTACACGACCGGCTACCAGGCGAACGTCGGCTGCATCGGCGCAATCCTCGAGCCGGGCGACACCGTCATCTGCGACTCCGGCGACCACGCCTCGATCCTCGACGGATGCAGGCTCTCCGGCGCCCGGCTGCGGCCGTTCCGCCACAACCGGATGGACAAGCTCGAGAAGATGCTCGGGCGCGCGACGGAGGACGGCGGCGGCGTCCTCGTCGTCGTCGACGGTGTCTTCTCGATGGAGGGCGACGTCTGCGACCTGCCGCGGACGGTCGAGCTCTGCAAGGCGCACGGCGCGCGACTGCTGGTCGACGAGGCGCACGGCGCCGGCGTCCTCGGCGCTCGCGGGGCCGGAGCGTGCGAGGCGTTCGGCCTCGAGGACGAGGTCGACCTCCGGATGGGCACGTTCTCGAAGAGCCTCGCCTCCTGCGGCGGCTTCATCGCCGGGCCCGCCGACGTGATCGAGTACCTGAGGATCTCCTCGCGCTCCTTCGTCTTCAGCGCCTCCGCGGTCCCGGCCGCGGTCGGGGCGGCGCTGGCGGCCCTGCGGGTGATCCGCAGCGAGGGGCCGGCCCTGTTCGAGCGGCTCCTCGCCAACGCCGAGTACCTGCGCGAGGGGCTCCGCGGCCTCGGCCTCCGGGTCGTCGAGCCGGGCTCGCTCGCCGACGGCTCGGTCGTGACGACGCCGGTGGTGCCGGTGATCGTCGGCGACGACTGGCAGGCGGTGCTGCTCTGGAAGGCGCTGTTCGAGAGGGGCGTCTACACCAATGTCGCGATCCATCCCGCCGTCCCGCCCGGTGGCGCGCTGCTCCGGACCAGCCTGATGGCGACCCATGAGACCGAGCACCTCGACGCAGCGCTCGAGATCATCGGCCGGGTCATCGAGGACTTCCCGGAGTCCCCCGCGCATAAAGGACTTCCCCGTCCTCCCCGAAATTAACCGCCGCCTCCTCTGCTCCCGCTCGAGCCAGAAGAGACAGAGATGGACTGGCCCTCGCTCCCGCGTCCGGGGGCGGCGGGGGTTTAATTACCCCGGTCGGGGTAATTTCGCCCTTGTACAGAATCGGACGAGATCGCCGCGGCGGGAAATTGTTGCTCTTAGCGAAGGAGTCGCGGTCAGTTCGTCGGGCCTGGGTTGACGCTCAGCCCTGGGCGCGAATAGCTTGCCCCTCTCGTTGCTGCCTCCCGGGGCAGGGAGGCGGCGAAAGACACTCGACGCGACTGGCGAATGCCAGGCTGGGCGCGGGAGTTACCCCAGTTTCAGTCACCTCAGGGAAGGAGCCCTTGTGAACTCTGCTGCTGCGATTGCCCCTGCTTCAACGACCGCAACCGCCCCCCAGCACATGCAGGCCCTCGCTCGCGCAAACCGCGTCCGGCTTGCGAGAGCCGAGCTGAAGCGATCGATCGCGCGCGGTGAGGTCGACGTCGCGGGGATCATCGAGGAGGCCCCCTGGGAGACCGAGAGCATGACCCTCGCCGAGCTGCTGACCAGCCAGCGCCGCTGGGGCCGGACCCGGGCGCGGAAGTTCCTCCAGGCCCTGGCGCTGAACGAGAACAAGCGGCTCGGAACCCTGACGGCGCGTCAGCGCTCGCTCCTCGCCGGTGCGCTGCTGGCGAAATCCGGTCCGCGGGACTCCCTCTTCGTCTGAGGCCCGGCTAGCCGCGGAGGCCGCCGACCTTGTAGGAGAGCCCGCCCGAGGCGCGGCGAAAGGCGGCCCGCAGGGCAAGGAAGGCGGCGGCGAACGCAACCGCGCCGACCGCGAGGGAGATCGCCAGGGCCAGCCCGACCAGGTAGAGAAGGCCGCCGGTGACCACCACCAGCACCGTCCCGGCGAGCAGCGTCGAGTGCGAGCGATAGCCGGCGAAGTGCTCGCGGACCGAGACCTCCAGGCCTCCCAGGGCCCCGAGAACGATCCCCAGGCCCAGCGCTGTCGGGCTGCCGCCGATGAACCCGATGACGAGCAGGACGATCCCGGCGAGGATCGTCAGCTCGGCGAGGGGGAAGTTGCCCCACGGCGCCGGCGGCCGCTCGTCACCCCGCTCCCGCTTCGCGCTCAACGGCCGCAAGCCGTCCGGATAACGGGCATCCGGAGGAGACCTTGACCCGCCACCAGCCCATCAGCATCCCGAGCGGGCCCAGCACAGGCCGCGAGTGCCAGTGGCCGCAGCCCGGCTCGCCGATGTCGGCGCGGGAGATCCGAAGCCACCTGTGCTCCTGCGGGGCCGCCAGCATCCGCTCGAGCAGCTCGCGGTTGGCGGTCTCGAGCTCGGCCCGCTCCAACAGCGCCCGGCGCCCGTCCGCGACCTGAGCGGCGAGGGCGTCGCGCACCGACTCGAGCTCGCCGAGGCCGAGCGCACGGGGCTCCCGCGAGGCGGCAGGCACCGCCGCGTCGACCCGGAAGCGCGGGAACGCCTCGGCGACGACCGCCGCGAGCTGTCGCTCCAAGCGGCCGATCTGACGCCTCAGCTCAGCGCGGGCGAGAAGCTCGTCCCCGCCGGAAAGTGGCTCAGTCCGGCTGTCTCGATAAAGCAGATCCGGCATAACCCAAACCGAGTGTAGATCACCGCACGGCCCCCGATGAGAGGGCTTCGTTAAGGGAGCTCGAGGCCGCTAGGCGGCCTCGAGCGTCGCCGCCGTCATCCAGAGCGCCTCGTCGACGGCGATCTGCGGCACGCCGCTGACCTGGACCGCGGCGATCGCGATCCGGCGCGTCGCCTGCGGTGACGGCGCACGCCTCGGAGGTGGCGCCGAAGAGCAGGCCGGCGGGGGCTTCCTCGTCGGCGATCACCAGCGTCCCGGGCGACAGCTCTCCCGGCCTCCCGGCGAGCACCTCGCCCGGCGCCGAGTCGCGGACGCAGAGTTTGCCGCTGAGCGTGCTCGGCGTCGAACAGGCGCAGGGCGACGCCGGTCTCGACCGTCGCGATCGTCACCGCGTCGGCCGGCAGGCCGCGCGCCTTGAAGGCGCCCTCACGCAGCCGCTCGAGCGCGAGCTCCTCGACCGGTGTCCGGGTGCGATCGGGGTCGAGCCCGATCTGGCGGAAGAAGGCGCGGTACGCCCAGGGGATCGGCCGTTCCCGCATCCGGACGGCGTGGGACGCCGTAGAAGCGGTCGGACAGGTCGCGGAGACGCCGTCGGACCGGCTCCGGGCTGCGGCCGGGACGGCCGTCGACGACGATCGAGGAGATCGCCAGGCCCGGGAACTCGGCGGCGATCCGCGGAGCGACCCAGCCGGGCTCGGGGGCCGGCTCCCAGCCGAGATCCGTGCGTGCGGGCTCGGCCCCCATCTCAGCCCCGTTCGGCCCTCGCGGTTGCCCGCAGGAGGCTCTCGATCCGTTGCCCGAGCTGATCGGCGCTGAGAACGCCGACGCTGGCGTCCTCCAACGTGCCGCCGGGATAGACGTAGGCGAAGGTCGGACAGCCTCCCACCCGGTAGAGGCTGGCGACAGCGCCATCGCGGTCGTATCCGACCGGCATCGCCCAGCGGCGTTCCCGGATCAGGTCGCGAACCCTGTCCCGATCGTCGCGGATGTCGACGGAGAGGAATCGCACCTGCTCACCGTAGCGCCTGTAGGCCGCGGTCGACCGCATCCTGCTCGGTGATGCAGTCGTCGCCCCCCTTGGTGAACCAGAACGAGATCAGCGAGGGGCGGTCGAACAGGTCGCAGACGCGGATCGAGCCCGGTACCGAGATCCTGCAGGCCGGCGTCGCGGCGGGCATCCTCGGGGCAGGGCAGCTGCGAGGTCGAGCAGTCGTCCTGGGCGATGTTGGCGTCGCCTTCGAGTTCGCCGGCGGCGTCGGGGACGGCGAACTCCGGCAGCGGCCAGCGCTCCGGCCGGTGTTCGAGCCCGAGAGTGCCCTCCCCTCCCTCGCCGATTTTGCTGATCACGGCGACCACGATCACGGCCAGGAAGACAAGGCCGACGAGGATCGTGTACCGGTCCCTCAATCCATCGAGAGCGGGCCGGTGACGTCCGCTTTGAGGAACTGCGCGACGAAGGCGTTTTCGGAGTCGAAGAGCTCTTCTTTGGGGCCCGACTCGACGATCTTGCCGTTCCAGAGCACGGCCAGGAAGTCGGCGATCCGGCGCGCGGTGTTGAGGTCGTGGCTGATCGTCAGGTAGCAGCCGCCGTTCTCGGCGTGGACCTCGCGGATCAGCTCGCAGAGGAGCGCCGTGCGGACCGGGTCGAGGCCCGAGTCGGGCTCGTCGAACATGACGATCGCCGGTTCGAGGACCAGCGCGCGGGCGAAGCCGGCGCGCTTGCGCATCCCGCCCGAGAGCTCGTTCGGCATCTTGTAGGTCGCCTCGGAGAGGCCGACCTCCTTGAGCCGCCGGTTGACGATCTCGCCGATCTCCTCCTCGCCTTTGTCGGTGTGCTGGCGCAGCGGGAAGGCGGTGTTGTCGTAGATGTTCATCGAGCCGAAGAGGGCGCCGTCCTGGAACAGCAGGCCGAACTTTTTCCGCACGTCGAAGAGCTCGTCGTCGCTCATGTTCGGGATCGATTCGCCGTGGACGAGGACGTCGCCGGAGTCGGGGTAGAGGAGGCCGACGATGTGCTTGATCAGGACGCTCTTGCCGGTCCCCGAGGGCCCGAGCACCATCGAGACCTGGTCTTCGGGCAGGCCGAGGTTGAGGCCGTTGAGGATCCGCGCGCGGCCGAACTGCTTGACGAGGTCGATGACCTCGATCGCGTCCTCGCCGCCGTGGTCGCGCTTGCGGCCGGTGTGGAAGCGGTAGGGGTCGGACTCGCTCGGGTCGACGCCGGGGATCACGAAGTCACGGCCCATGACCGCCCCGTCCTCGCTCACGTACGGCCCGGTCGGCTCCTCGCTCCGCGGCTCCTGGCCCTGCTCTGTCGCCATCTCTCTCGTCAGCCTCCTATCGGCGCCCTCGGGTTCGCCCCCCAGAACACCAGGGTCCCCAACATCCCGATGATGTGGACTAAGACGATGTTTAGCACCATCGACTTGGCGGTCGCCGTGCCCACGCCGACCGGCCCTCCCGAGGCGGTGTAGCCGTAGTAGCAGCCGACCATCACGATCGCGGTCGCCATGAACATGCCCTTGACCAGGCTGTAGAAGAGGTCGAGGGGGTTCTGGAACATCCAGAAGATCAGCAGGTACCCGCCCGAGGAGACGTCGCCGATCTGTTCGACGACGGCGAGGTAGCTGGCGAAGTACATGACGCCGATCCCGACCAGGTACATGAACGGGAACGTGATCCAGGCGGCGAGCAGGCGGGTCGCGCAGAGGAAGGTGACCGGCTGCACCCCCATCACCTCGAGCGCGTCGATCTCGTCCGAGATCCGCATCGCGCCGAGCTCGGCGACGATCCCGGTCCCGACCTTGGCCGAGAGCATGTATCCGAACGCGTAGGGCAGGACCTCGCGCAGGTCGCACCAGGCCGAGAACAGCCCGGCGTAGGCCGGCGCGCCCTGGGCGCGGAACAGGTAGGCGCCCTCGATCCCGCAGGTGAGGCCGAGGACGAAGATCAGGCCCCAGATGATCAGCGCCGAGCCGAGGATCAGGATCCCCGCCTGGCGCAGGCTCTCGCCGAAGAACTTGAGGACCCGGCCCGAGTAGACGAGGCCGGCGACGCGCGAGCCGAAGCGGGCGATCTCGCCGAACGAGTCGAGCCAGCCGCGCGGGATTTCGAGCCAGGCGCCCACGTTCCCTACCGGATGGTCTGCAGCTCGGGGTTGGTCGCGAGCAGGGTCTGGGTGAAGACGTAGTTGAACGCGAAGACGCCCATGAACGAGATCACCACCGCCTGGTTGACGGCGCGGCCGACGCCGGCGGCGCCGCCGGACGCGGTCATCCCCTTGTAGCAGCAGACGACCGAGATGATCGCCCCGAACAGGGTGCACTTGATCACCGAGCCCCAGAGGTCGGTGACCGAGGCGTTCGAGAACAGCGTCGCGAAGAATCCGCCGAGCGGCTGGTTGTAGAGGATCTCGGCGAGGATGCCGCCGCTGATCCCGAAGATCAGCGCGTAGATGTCGAGCAGCCCGGTGATCAGCATCAGCGCCAGGAAGCGCGGCACGACAAGGTTCTTGATCGGGTCGACCCCGAGCACCTGGAGGGCGTCGAGCTCCTCGCGGATCTTGCGGGCGCCGAGGTCGGCGGTGATCGCGGTGCCGGCGACGCCGGCGACGACGACGGCGGTGACGGAGGGGGCGATCTCGCGGATCGCGGCGAGGACGAAGAAGCCGCCGAGCCGGTCGAGCGCGCCGAAGAGGTTGAGGACGTTCGCCGCCTGAAGGCCGGGGGCGCCGAAGCAGATCGCGACCGTCGAGACCAGCAGCGGGAACCAGCAGAGCTGCAACGCGAAGAGGAACTGGCCGATGAACTCCTCGCCGTACGGATAGGGCGGCCGGATCGCGGAGACGATCGTCCGCCCGGTGAGGAGCATCATTTCGCCCACCTGTTCGAAGAACGACTTGGCGGGCAAGAACCTCCTGCCTATCGATGCGGCTGCTTCCATCAGCTCTCCTCCGGCGGGTGAGTCACATTCCACCTGACTCCGCTCAGTGAACTGAGTGTATGGGATGCGCTGCGGCGCAACTGTTGAGATCGGACTAACCCCCGGCGAGGCCGGTGAAGGGGTGCTGAACCCGCAAAAGCGCGTGGTATGTTCCGGCCGCTTTGGAGCTCTCGGGGGGAACCGCCTCAGACCGCGCCGGCGTTCCCGAATCGGCGTCGCCGCCACATTCTGCGCGCTGATCGGCGCCGCGATCCTCGCCGGCTGCGGCGAGCTCGAGCTCCGAACGAACCGAGCGGTACCCGCGAGGTCAGGGTCGTGAACGCCAGCTTCCCGACCGAACAGAGCCTCGGCCAGACCTCGCTGCTGAAGCTCGGGGTTCGCAACGAAGGCGAAGACCCGATCCCCGCCGTCACCTACACGATCTCGATCGCCGGCAAGGAAGGCGAAGGCGGCGACCCTCCCGTTCGCGATCCGCGATCCCCAGCCCGGCCTCGCCCAACCCGACCGGCCGGTCTGGGTCCTCTCCGCAGAGCTACCCGAAGCTCGTCGGCTCATCGAAGCCGGGCGGCGCGGAAGGCGGCGGCGCTCAAGACCTTCACGTTCGGCCCGCTGAAGCCGGGCGCGAGACCAGGAAGCGGTCTGGAAGGTCTCGGCGACGCGCAAGGGCAGCCTACCGGTTGTCTACTCGATCGGCTCCTCCGGCGACGTCAAAGCTCAAGACCTCCGGGGCGCCGAGCCGGGCGGCTCGTTCGGCGGCGACGATCAGCCCCGAGGTCCGGAACGTGACGGTGAACGGCGCCGGCGAAGTCGTCGAAGTCGAAGGAACCGAGGAACCCCAACAAGTAGCGTTCGCCGGATGGACCGCAGCGGCCCGCGCCTGCATCTTCGCCGTCGCGCTCGCACTGATCGCCCTGCAGTCGTGCGGTGCCGGAAGCGAAAACGATGCCTCCCGACCTGGGGCCGCGGCGGCGAAGGCCGGGAGCGGGCGTCGCGCTGAAGCAGATCGGGACCTTCGAAGACCCGGTCTACATCGACGGGGCGCCCGGGTTCCCGAAGCTCCTGTTCGTGGTCGAGCAGCCGGGCAGGGTCGCGGTCCTGCGCGGCGGCCACCGGCTCCCCCACCCGTTCCTCGACATCTCGGGCCGGGTCGACTTCGGCGGCGAGCGCGGGCTGCTCTCGATCGCCTTCCCGCCCGACTACAGGCGGACACGGAGCGCTTCTACGTCTACTACACCGACACGCCAGGGGAACATCCGGGTCGACGAATTCAAGCGGCGCACCGCGACCCGGGCGGCGGCCGGCTCGCGCCGCAACGTGATCGACGATCCCGCATCCGGGCTTCGCCAACCACAACGGCGGCCAGCTTCAGTTCCTCGGCAACCTCCTCTACTTCGGCACCGGCGACGGCGGCTCCGGCGGCGACCCGCCGAACAACGCCCAGAACAAGAACGTCCTGCTCGGGAAGCTGCTGCGGATCGACCCCCGGCCCTCGGGCGGGCGGCCGTACTCGATCCCCGCCGGCAACCCGTTCGTCGGCTCGACCCCGGGGCGCGGCGAGATCTACAGCTACGGCCTGCGCAACCCGTTCCGCTTCTCCTTCGACACCGTCACCGCCGGCGCGCCGCGGATCGCGATCGGCGACGTCGGCCAGAACCGCTTCGAGGAGCTCGACTACACCACCGTTGGCAGGCGCGGCGGGAGCCAACTTCGGCTGGGACGCGTTCGAGGGCTACTCCGCCTACCACGACGAAAACAGCGGCACCCCGGACCCCGGCGGCACGGTGAAACCGATCTTCGCCTACCCCCACAGCCGCGACGGCAGCTGCTCGATCATCGGCGGCTACGTCGTCCGCGATCGCAGCCTCGGCGGCCTCTACCGGCCACTACGTCTACGCGGACCTCTGCGAGGGCAAGCTGCGGAGCCTGGACCCGCACCTGCACCGGGCGAGCGGCGACCACGTGCTCGGCCCGACCGTCGCCTCGCCGACCTCGTTCGGCGAAGACGACAGCGGGCAGGGTCTACGTCGCCTCGCTCGAAGGGCCGGTCGTACCAGCGACTGCGTCCGGCACGGTAGCGGCTATCCTGGCTGGCCAGCCAGTTTCAACGAAGGGAGCCCCGGTGGAGAGCGGCACGGTCGAGACGAGCACGGGCACTGGCAGCGCGGCAAACGGCGCCGAGCGGCGGCGGCGCCGAGCGGATCGAGGTCCGCAACCCGGCGACCGGCGGACTGGTCGGCGACGATCGCCGTCGACTCACCCGAGGCGGTCGCGGAGACGGTGGCTCGGGTGCGCGGCAACCAGGCCGGGTGGGAGGCGCTCGGGATCGAGGGCCGCTACCACTGGCTCGGGCAAGCTGCGCGACTGGCTGCTCGACAACATCGAGCAGGTCTCCGACACGATCCAGGCCGAGACCGGGAAGGTCCGCGCCGACGTCTCGCTCGAGCTCTTCTACGTCACCGACCTGATCAACTTCTACGGCTCCAAGGCCGCGAAGTTCATCGGCGAGGAAACGCGTGCGCCCGCACACGCCGCTGCTCGCCGCGAAGAAGCTCGTGATCCAGTACCGGCCCCACCCGGTCGTCGGCGTCATCAGCCCCTGGAACTTCCCGCTCGCGATGGCGCTCGGCGACTCGATCCCGGCGCTCCAGGCCGGCGCCGCGGTCGTCGTCAAGCCCTCCGAGTTCACGCCGCTCAGCCTGACCGAGGTGATCGAGGCCTGGAAGGAGGAGATCGGCGCCCCCGACGTCTTCGACTGCGTGCTGGGCACCGGCGAGGCCGGCGCCGCGCTCGTCGACGAGGTCGACTTCGTCCAGTTCACCGGCTCGGACCGGACCGGGCGCAAGGTGATGGCGCGCGCGGCCGAGACGCTGACCCCGGTCAGCCTCGAGCTCGGCGGCAAGGACCCGATGATCGTCCTCGCCGACGCCGACCTCGACCGCGCCGCCAACGCCGCCGCCTGGGGCTCGATGTTCAACTCGGGCCAGGTCTGCCTCTCGGTCGAGCGGATCTACGTCGAGGAGCCCGTCTACGACGAGTTCGTCGCGAAGCTGACCAAGGAGGTCGAGCGGCCTGCGCCAGGGCGCCGACGGCCGCCGCCCCGAAAAGGACGTCGGCGCGATCACCTCGCCGAACCAGTCGGCGGTGATCGAAGACCACGTCAACGACGCCCTCGCCGGCGGCGCCCGGGCGCTGACCGGCGGCAAGCAGGTCGAGGGGCCCGGCGACTACTTCGAGCCGACCGTCCTCGTCGACGTCGACCACTCGATGAAGGTGATGCGCGACGAGACCTTCGGCCCCGTCGTCGGGGTGATGAAGGTGCGCGACTCCGAGGAGGCGCTGCGGCTCGCCAACGACACCCGCTACGGGCTCGCCGGCTCGGTCTTCGGCGAGAAGCAGCGCGCCGAGAGCGTCGCCCGCCGGATCGAGGCCGGGTCGGTCAACGTCAACGACGTGATCTCGCAACATGCGCGGCGATGGACGTGCCGATGGGCGGCTGGAAGCAGTCCGGGATCGGGTTCCGCCACGGCGAGTACGGGATCAAGAAGTACTGCCGGCCGGAGTCGATCGTCGTCACCCGCTTCGGCGGCAAGCGCGAACCGACCTGGTACCCGTACACGAAGGCGCGGCACGGCCTCGTCAGCCGGGTCGTCACCGCGGTCAACGCCCGCGACCTGAAGCGCCGCCTCGGCAGATTCGCGGCTGAGCTCTTTCAGCCGCACTTCGCAGAGTTCGCTACCGTTAAGCGACCATCAAGAGCGGTCGAGGGGCCCGGCCCGCTGACACCGCAGCAACCGGCCGAGATCTCCGGATCGAGGTGCGGTGCTAACGCCGGGTTCGATGGAGGTGAAGTCTCCAGGACAATGCCAGATCGTGACTACCTAGCCGCAACCCGGGAGCGGGTCGTCGTCTTCGACGGCGGCATGGGCGCGACCCTGGAGCAGTTCGACCTCTCCCAGGAGGACTACGGCGGCCTGCTCGGCAAATGCCACGAGGCGCTGGTCCTGAACCGCCCCGACGTGATCGAGGGGGTCCACGACTCGATGCTCGAGGCCGGCGCCGAGGTGGTCGAGACCGACACCTTCCAGGGCTCGCGGCTGAAGCTCGACGAGTGGGGGCTGGGCGAGCAGACGCTCGAGATCAACACCAAGGCGGCCGCAGATCGCCCGCAAGGCGGCGGGCGAGGACCGCTTCGTCGCCGGCTCGATCGGGCCGACCGGCTTCCTGCCGGCCTCCGACGACCCGACCCTCGGCGACATCTCCTTCGGCAGAGCTGGTCGAGGTCTTCGCCGAGCAGGCCCGGGGCCTGGTCGAGGGCGGCGCCGACCTGATCATCATCGAGACCGCGCAGGACATCCTCGAGGTCAAGGCGGCGATCTTCGGCGCCCGCGAGGCGTTCGCGGCGACCGGCCGCACGCTGCCGATCCAGACCAGCGTCTCGCTCCTCCCCCAGGGCGGCAAGATGCTGCTCGGCACCGACATCCAGGCGGTGCTGACGACGCTGGCGGCGCTCGAGGTCGACGTGATCGGGCTCAACTGCTCGACCGGCCCCGAGGACATGCGCGACGCGATCCGGTTCCTCGGCGAGAACAGCCCGCTGCCGGTCCACTGCATCCCGAACGCCGGCCTGCCGCTGCAGGGGCCCGACGGCGAGACGATCTTCCCCGAAAAGCCCGAGCCGCTGGCGGCGACGCTCGGCGAGTTCGTCGAGCGCTACGGCGTCGGCATCGTCGGCGGCTGCTGCGGGACGACGCCGGAGCACATCGGCGCGATCCGCGAGCGGGTCGCCGGCGCGAGCGCCGGGCGAGCGCCCCGCCCGCGGCCCGTCGCAGGTCTCCTCGATGATGACCTCGACCCCGCTGGTCCAGGAGCCGCGCCCGACCCTGGTCGGCGAGCGGGTCAACTCGCAGGGCTCGAAACAAGGCCAAGGAACTGCTGCTCGCCGACGACTACGACGGCCTCGTCCAGGTCGCCGAAGACCAGGTCGAAGGCGGCGCCCACGTGCTCGACGTCTGCGTGGCGCTGACCGAGCGCTCCGACGAGGACGAGCAGATGAAGGCGGTGGTCGAGCGGATCTCGCTGACCCAGCCGGCGCCGATCCAGGTCGACTCGACCGAGCCGGAGGTGATCAAGGCGGCGCTCGAGCAGATCCCGGGCCGGGCGATCGTCAACTCGATCAACCTCGAGGCCGGCCGCGACAAGGCAGACGTCGTCGTGCCGCTGGCGAAGGCGCACGGCGCGGCGCTGATCGCGCTGACGATCGACGAGGTCGGGATGGCGAAGACCGCCGAGCGCAAGGTCGAGATCGCGAAGCGGATCCGCGACCTCGCCTGCGGCGAGCACGGCCTCGACCCCGAGGCGCTGATCTTCGACGCGCTCACCTTCACCCTGACCACCGGCGACGAGGAGTGGAGGCCCTCGGCGGTCGAGACGATCGAGGGGATCCGCCGGATCAAGGCCGAGATCCCCGGCGTGAAGACCTCGCTCGGCGTCTCCAACGTCTCCTTCGGCGTCTCGCCGCCGGCGCGCGCGGTCCTCAACTCGGTCTTCCTCCACCACTGCGTCGAGGCCGGCCTCGACCTGGCGATGGTCAACCCCAACCACATCACGCCCTACTCGGAGATCTCCGACGAGGAGCGCGAGCTGACCGACGACCTCGTCTTCAACCGCCGCGAGGACGCGCTCGAGCGCTTCATCGCCCACTTCGAGTCGAAGGGCGAGGAGGCCGAGGAGGAGGCGGGCGACCCGACCGAGGGGATGGAGCCCGAGGAGGCCCTGCACTGGCACATCCTGCGCCGCAAGAAGGACGGCGTCGAGGAGTGGATCGACCGCTCGGTCGAGAAGATCGGCGCGGTCCCGACCCTGAACGAGGTCCTGCTGCCGGCGATGAAGGAGGTCGGCGACAAATTCGGCGCCGGCGAACTGATCCTGCCCTTCGTCCTGCAGTCGGCCGAAGTGATGAAGCGCGCCGTCGCCCAGCTCGAGAACTACCTCGACCGGATCGATGGCCACACCAAGGGCAAGGTCGTGATCGCGACCGTCTTCGGCGACGTCCACGACATCGGCAAGTCGCTCGTCAACACGATCCTCACCAACAACGGCTACACGGTGATCGACCTCGGCAAGCAGGTCCCGGTCGACGCGATCATCGAGGCCGCGGTCGAGAACGAGGCCGACGCGATCGGGCTCTCGGCGCTGCTCGTCTCGACCTCGAAGCAGATGCCGATCTGCGTCCAGGAGCTGCACCAGCGCGAGCTCCCGTTCCCGGTCCTGATCGGCGGCGCCGCGATCAACCGCGACTTCGGCCGCCGCACCCTCTACCCGCACGGGAAGGAGTCCGACGACGTCTACGAGCCGGGCGTCTTCTACTGCAAGGACGCCTTCCAGGGCCTCGACACGATGGACGCGCTGGTCGACGAGGAGGCGCGGGCGGCGCTGGTCGAGCGGATCCGCGCCGAGGCCAGGCAGCTGCGCGAGAAGCCGGTCGATCGTCGACGACGGCGCCGCCGACGAGCGACGACAGCGTCCGCTCCTCGGCCCGCACCGACAACCCGATTCCGGCGCCGCCGTTCTGGGGCGTGCGCGAGGTGCCGGTCGACCTCGACGAGGTCTTCCCCTACCTCGACCGCCACGTCCTCTTCAAGCTGCACTGGGGCGGCAAAGGGGTGAAGGGCGAGGCCTGGCGCGAGCTGGTCGAGGGGACCGACGAGGAGGAGGGCTTCGCGCCCCGGCTCGAGCGGATGTGGCGCGAGCAGGACTACCTGCACCCGCGGGCCCGGCTCGGCTACTTCCCCTGCAACGCCGACGGCAACGAGCTGGTCGTCTTCGACCCCGAGGACCCCGAGCGCGAGCTCGAGCGGCTCGTCTTCCCGCGCCAGCCCAGGCACGACCGGATCTGCCTCGCCGACTTCTTCCGCCCGATCGACTCCGGCGAACGCGACGTCGTCGCCCTCCAGGGGGTGACCGTCGGGCCCGAGGTGACCGAGCTGATCGAGCGGCTCGAGAGCGAGGGCGAGTTCGCCGAGCAGCTCTACGTGCACGGGATCGGCGTCCAGTCGGCCGAGGGCCTGGCCGAGTGGCTGCACTCCGACGTCCGCCGCGAGCTCGGCATCGACCTCGACCAGGGCCGCCGCTACTCGTGGGGCTACCCGGCCTGCCCGGACCAGTCCGAGCACGAGAAGGTCTGGCGCCTGCTCGGCCTCGAGCAGATCGGGATGACCCTCTCCGACGGCTACGCGGTGATGCCGGAGCAGTCGACGGTCGCGATCGTCGCCCACCACCCCCAGGCCGTCTACTTCGGGATGAAGTCGGGCTTCATCCCCGAGGACAAGTCCGGCGACGAGCTGATCGCCGGCACCGAGCGCGGCGGCGAGCTGCCGCCGGAGTCCGACCCCGCGTCCGATCCGGACGAGGAGTCGGAGGAGGCGCCGGTCGAGGCATAGGGGGCGACTCCGCTTCCAGTGTTCCTTATGTCGAAATATCCGACATTTCGAACACCGGAAGGCCGTTTGCCGCAATCGGGACCCTCGCCGCAAGGCAACACGGCGTCGTTTCACGAAAGCAGTTGCGCGATCTGGGGATCAGCGACGGCCAGGTCACGTATGCCGCTGCGACCGGCTTCCTGACCCAACTCCTCCGCGGCACCTATGCGGTCGGGCCCCCGGGCGCCGGTCGCCTCGGACTGATGCAGGCAGCGGTTCTGGCCGGAGGGCCCGAATCGGTCCTCTCCCATCGCAGCGCGGCCGAGCTGCTGAGGCTGACGGACACCCAGGCGGTCCTGATCGATGTGATTTCTCCCAACCAGCGTGGGCGCAAGATCCCCGGCATTCGCTGGCACCGCGTGCCCGCGCCGGGGCCGGACGAGGTCACCGCCCGCCACGGCATTCCCTCCACGAGCGTCGCCCGCACTCTCGTCGACCTCGCCGGCAGCATCGGGACGTCGAGGCTTCGCGGGCTGATCGAGGAGGCGGCCGTCCAACGCTCGCTCGACGTCGACGCCGTGGAACGCCTCCTCGGCCGGGCGCGCCGCCGCGGGGCTCCCGCGCTGCGCGGCCATGCTGGCGCCATGGCGGATCGCCGGCGAGGATCGGCCGAAACTGCGCAGCAGGCTGGAGGCCCGCCTATTGCCGCAACTGGTGGAGCGCGGCCTCCCTCTCCCCCGCTCAAACGCGATGGTCGACCTCGACGGGACCCGGATCGAGGTCGACTTCCTCTGGCCCGGCGAGCTGCCCGTGGTCGAAACCGACGGTGCCGCAACCCACGCCACGCCGCAGGCGTTCGGGCGGGATCGGTGGCGGGATCAGCTGCTGGTCGCCGCGGGCTACAGGGTGATCCGGGTCACCTGGAACCAGCTGGAGGATGAACCCGAGGCGCTCCTGGCCAGGATCCTTCGGATTCTCGAAGGCTAGATTCGGACGCCCTCGCGCTCACGGGTGCGCGGGCGGGGCTTCGGCTCGAGCCGGACCGGGGCCGCGGAAAGCGCCTGGACCCGGAGGTCGCTCCAGGTCATCCCCTCGCGGACGAGCGCCGGCAGGCCGAGTGCGACGGCGGTCGCGATCTCGACCGCCTGCAGGATCACGCCGTAGGCGAGGGCGTCGGCGGTGCTGACCCCGAAGCCGGTGTGAAGGACGCTGATCACCGCGAGCTGGAAGACGCCGATGTTGGACGGCGTCGCCGGCACGACTGCGGTCACGTTGACGGCGAAGAGGACGGCGGCGGCGGCGCCGATCCCGGCGCTGTGGTCGAGCCCGAGCGCCGCGAACAGCGCCCAGCATGCCGAGAGCTGGATCGCCCAAGCCGAGAACTGGGCGCCGGCCGCGGCGAGGCCGCGCCGCGGCGTGCGGAAGACACTGAGACCCGCCCGGACCTGGAGCAGCGCCCGGTGAGCGGCGGCCCCGACGCGGGCGAAGCGGCCGTTTCCGTTGCGGCGCATCAGCATCGGGGCCAGCAGCACCAGCAGGAGCACACCGAGCGGCACGAGGCTGAAGGCGAAGATCTTCTGGGTGCCGGAGTGGAAGAGGTCGGTCGTCGAGACGATGATCACGCCGAGCAGCAGCAGCGCAATGAGGTTGAGCATCGTCTGCGAGACCAGGGTCCCGAGCAGGACCGGGAACGTTTCCCGCATCCGGCCGGTCCGCCGGGCGAGGGTCATCGCGCGGGCCGGCTCGCCGAGGCGCGCCGGCAGAGTCGCCGACATCAGCACCCCGATCATCGTCGCCGAGGTGACGTCGCGACGGCGGACGGACCGGTTCGGCAGCGCCGCGCGAACGATCCAGTACCAGGAGGCCGCGCGGAAGAAGAGTGACGCCGACATCAGCGCGCACGCGATCAGGACCCAGGTGAGGTCGGAGCGAACGATGCTGGCGAAGACCTTGTCGACGCCGATTTTCTGGGCCGCCAGGGCGGTCAGCCCGATGCCGAGGGCACCGGCGACCGCGAGCCCGGCTCGGCGCGCGATGCGGCGCGCGCGACTGCCATCGGCGGCGAGCGGCGGATCAGGTGAAGGCAATCTCAGGGGCGGAACCGGGGGGCGGCCGTCGGCCGGCCTCAGGCCCGCCCAGTGGGCCGCCCGTTCGGTCTTGGTGACCGGCGCCGGCACCTCGATCGCGCGCTCATAGACGCGGGTGACGCGGTCGGCGACACGGGGCCAGGCGTACCGCTGGGCGCTCTGGCGCGCGGCGCGGCCCATCGCCGCGAGGCGCTCCGGCTCATGGTGGGCGCGCTGGAGCTCCTCGGCGAGCCGCTGCGGGTCTCCGGGCGGAACCAGGACGCCGTCGACGCCGTCGGTGACGACGTCGCTGTAGCCGGCGATCGCGGAGGCGATGACCGGGGTGCCGGCGGCGAAGGCCTCGGTCAGCACCATCCCGAAGCTCTCGCCGGCAAGTGAGGGAGCGCAGAGCACATCAGCGTCGTGGAGCTCCTGCCAGAGGCTCTCGCCGGAGACACGGCCGCGGATGTCGATGTGCTCCATCGTCTCGGGGTCGGCCAGGTAGCGGAGCACGTCGGCGCGGTCGGCGCCGATCACGGTCAGGCGGCAGGGCACGTGCTCGGTGAGGGCGCCGAAGGCGGTGAGCAGGATCGGCAGGCCCTTGCGCTCCTCGGGGCGACCTACGAACAGCACCCGCAGCTCCTCACCCGCGGGCTTCGGGCCATCGGGGGCGGCGTCGACGTCGACGCCGTTGGGAACGATCTCGTAGCGGCCGCCGAACCAACGCTGACCGGTCCACGCGGCGGCCTCGGAGACGGCGATCCTCGCCGAGAGCCGGTTGAAGACCCGTCGGGCGCCGAGCGCCGTGGCGATGTGATTGGGGAGGCCCTTCGTCGAGTAGGCGTGGAAGGTCCCGACCGCCGGGACTTCGGCCCCAAGAGCGGCGTTCCAGCCGACCAGGGGAACAAGCGGCTCGTGGATATGGATGACGTCAAAACGGCCCTTGCGGAGCTCGCGCCGCGGGGCGACGACACCGCCGGCCGGGAACGGCGCCAGGTTGGAGACCGCGCCGTTGGCGGAGAAGCCTGCCGTGCGGCCGAGCGGCACCAGGTAGTCGGGGAGCTCGGTCGCTTCAGCCGGCGCACGGTGAAGCACCCGGCTGAGCCGGTCAGGAGGGTCGACGGGAGCGAGAACTCGTACGTGATGACCGCGGCCGAGAAACTCTTCGGCAAGCGCCTCAACGTGCCTATTCACGCCTCCCTGGTAGGACCAGGAATATGGCGAGACGAGTGCGATTCGCACGGGTCACACAGCGTAGAGGATCGACCGGCCCAGACCGCAGAACGGCTCAGCGGACGCGAATCGAGCTGCTCGACGCGCTCGTCGCGCCGCTGGCGTCCGTGAACCGGACGGTGATCCTGTAGCGCCCGGGGGTCAGCGATCCACGAAGTGGAACCCGAACCCGGCGGTTGCGGATCGGCGCATGGCCGCGGGCGAAGGTGCGATTGCCGCGGGAGATGCTGACCGAAGCACGGGTCGCGGTCGACGAGGCTCCGAAGGTGACGGTGCAGCTGATCTTGGGCTTCTTGTCGCCCTTCTTGTCTTCCTTGACCCTGCAGGTGACGACCGCGTCTCGGCCCCTCGGGCCGCGGGCGCCGTCGTGTCCTTTGTGGCCGTGTTCCCCGGGGTTGCCTTCCGGCCCGGTCGGCCCGTTCCTTCCTTCCGACCCAGTCGGTCCGGTGGCACCGGTCGGCCCGCTGGGTCCGGTCGCACCGGTCGGGCCGGAGGGTCCGCTCGGCCCGGTGGCGCCGGTGGGACCGGTCGGGCCGGTCGCACCTGTCGCGCCCGTTGCGCCGGTCGCACCGGTTGCGCCTGTGGGACCAGTCGGTCCCGTGACGCCGGTCGCCCCGGTGGCGCCGGTCGGGCCGCTGTCGCCAGTTGCGCCAGTTGCGCCCGTGTCGCCAGTTGCTCCGGTGTCGCCGGTCGGGCCGGTCGGCCGGTCGGGCCTGTGTCGCCGGTTGCACCCGTCGGGCCCGTGTCGCCAGTTGCTCCGGTGTCGCCTGTCGGGCCCGTCGGACCCGTGTCGCCAGTTGCTCCGGTGTCGCCGGTCGCGCCGGTCGGCGCCTGTCGTCGCCGGTTGCACCCGTCGGGCCCGTGTCGCCAGTTGCTCCGGTTGCTCCGGTCGCCCCGGTGGCACCTGTGGACCCCGTTGCCCCGGTCGCTCCAGTTGCTCCAGTCGCCCCGGTTGCTCCGGTCGCCCCGGTCGGTCCAGTCGGGCCGGTATCGCCGTGCGGCGGAGGCCCGCCGACGCCGTCGAGAGGAATCGCGCCGGCGTCTTCGATCGCGTTGTCGGTGACCTGAAGCACCGCTTCGCGGTTTCCTTCTTGGACGGGGCCGAAGCGGACCCGGATTTCACAGGTCTGTTCGGTATCGACGGTCCGCCCCTCGCATTCGTCGGAGGAGATCAGGAAATCGTCCCTCTCCGCTCCGGTCACCCTGTCATCGGAAACCTGAAGCCTCGCGACAGGGTCCAGGTTGTGGACGATGGTCCCCTGCGGGGGCCCGAAAAGGCCCGTCGGCTGGGTTCCGAAGGAGACTTCGGGCGGTTCGAAGACGATGCTCGGGAGGCTGAGAACGACATATGCCGAGTCGAGGGTCGGTTCGGCGAAGACGAGGTCGGGGTTCTCGTCCCCGTTGAGGTCGGCGATCTTCACGAAGTTCGCTGAGCCCTGGATCGTCGCGAACTGGAGCGGAAAGAATTCCAGCAAACCCGGGATCTCGTTGATCAGGATCGAGCTGGTGAATTCGTTGGTGACGGCCAGATCTGGCTCGCCGTCGCCGTTGATGTCGCCGACCGCGAGCGAGCGGGCCCCACCGATGAAGGCCGGGACGGAGACTTCGGTGAATCCACCGTTCCCTTCTCCGACTAGGACCGAGATCACGCTGTCGTTTTCGTGGAGCAGCGCGAGATCGGGAATCGAGTCGCCGTTCAGGTCCGCCGACTCCAGCGAGACCGGGTTGCTCCCGCCGGTTGGCACGGGTCCAGAAGACGAGAAGAAGCCATTGCCGTTGTTGTTGAAGATCGTGAGATCGCCGTTGTCCACCGCCACGGCGAGGTCGAGGCTTCCGTTTTCGTCGAAATAGCCGGCGGTGATCACCCGGGGGCCGCCGCCGCCCCCTAGACCGAAGGATGAGGCGTTGAACCCGCCGGCACCGTCGTTCTTGAGGATCGTGACTTCATCCGACCCTTCATCGGCGACGGCGAGGTCGGTGTTGCCATCCGAGTCGAAGTCTCCGCTCGTAATCGCAACCGGTTCTTCGCCCACTGGCTCGGGGGAACCTGGGGCAAAGCTGAATCGACCGGTGCCGTTACCGAGCATGATCGAGACGTCATCGGTCGCCTTGTTGACCACCGCGATGTCCGGGATCGAGTCGTGGTTGAGTGGAGCGATCGCGACGGCCACCGGTTCGGGCGATCCTGGTTCCCCATCGCTCGCCACTGGTGAGCCGACCGCCCGGGTGAATTCGCCGGAGCTGTTGCCGAGCAGGATCGAGACGTTGTCCGAGCCCGTGTTCGGAATCACGAGATCGGTCCTGCCGTCGCCGTTCAGGTCGGCTGTCTGCACCGACGTCGGTTCGGTGCCGACACCGGGGACCGAGGGGCCGGGCGCAAGGTAGGCACCCGCCATCGACGGGAATGTGAAGGCCAGGGCCGAGACGGCGGCCAGGCAGATCGCTGCAAGAGTCGACGAGCGCACGCCGGAACTATTCGCCCGCGAGCGCGATGATCCTTCGGCTGGTATCGGGGCAGGACTGATGGCGTTTCCTCCGGATTGAGGGAGATTCCTCGCCCGGTCATCGGCCGGACCTTCGCCGAACGGGAGACCACTGGACCGAAATCGACGTTTGCCTTACTCAGTTCTCAGCCCAGGCGAACCCGAGGAACGCGGTCAGATAGGCGGCGCCGATCTCGATCACCAGCGCTCCCGAGTCGTTGGCGAGGGCACCGATCAGGACTGCGGCCAGGGCACCGATCATCCCCGCCCGCAGCGGCGCCGCGTCGCGCAGCCAGAAAGCGATCCGGTCGCGCCCGAGGAATGCCAGGACCGCGACCGCGACGACGAGGGGCATGAAGAGGTAGACGACGGGCCGCGCGAAGCTGTGCGCCGAGAGCTCGAGCCGCCGCTGGGCGACATCCGCGACCTGGTTGAGGCCACCGGCGTCGAGCACCGACCGCGTCAGGTGCGAGTTGGCGCCTGAGGCGACGTCGATCAGGGCCAGGAGGCCGACGGCGAGAACCGGGGCGGCGACGATCAGGAGCGCCGATCGCAGGCCCCTGGCGCCGATCGCGGCAGCCGCGACCGCGGCCCCGAATGGCAGGACGATCGCCGCCCCGACATCTGCTCCGAAGCGGCCGACGGCGAATACAAAGGCGAAGAGAAGCCCGGACCCGAGGAACCAGCCGGCCGCCCGGGTGCCCGGAATCCGCGGCAGAAAGCCGGCGAGCGCGGCGCCGGTGCCGGCGACGACGAGCACGGCCAGGAGGGCCTCGAGCTCGTTCCCGATCCCGTAGAAGCGCACCCCGAGGCCCGGGTTCGGCCCGAGCAGCGAGAGCGCAGTGAGAGGCGAGCCGGCGATCACGTCGATCGCGCAGGCGACCACTGTCGCGGCGCTCGCGAGGCCGAGCGCGGGGTAGCCGCTCGTCAGGCGAAGGGTGAGCAAGGCGAGGAGGGGCGCGGTCGCGATCGTCAGCGCAGTTTCGACCGCCCTGCTCGGCTCGATCGCGGCGCTGATCAGGAGGACGAGGGGGAGGTAGACGACGCTGAGGGCGACGACGCGGACCCCCTCGCGAGCGGCCCGGCCGCCGCCGAGGCCAGCGGTCACGATCAGGGCGAGGAGCCACGCGAGGAGCGCCAGCCCGATCACCGGGCCGCGGCGTTCGGAGATCACGGCCATCCGATCGCCGAGCGATTCGACCGCGGCGGGGTCGACCTTTCCGACCGTTCGGATCGGCTGACCCGACATCTGGTCGGGGATCGGGACGCCGAAGAAATCGAGAATCGTCGGGGCGACGTCGGTCGAGAGGACATAGCCGTCGAGGCGAGTGCTGTCGGAAGTGAGGTTGCCGTCGAAGCCGGGGCCGGCGATGCCGATCGCGAGCGCCCGGTCCGTCGCCGGCGGCGGGCGCTCGATCGCGATCACGAGCTGTTTCTGTTCGCCCTGCGAGGCGAGGATCAGCGGGACGAGCTGCGTCAACGTAGTGCTGCGGACCACGCAACGCTCGCCCGCGGCGGCGAGGGTGGTCGCGAGCAGACCAGGAACTATGTCCGCCGGCGCCGATTCGGCCCGTTCGACCGCGGTCCGGGAGCGCACTGGGATGCAGACATCATTCGAGATCGCGTGCGGCAGGTCCGACGGGTCATAGAGCGAGTCGAACACCCGATTCCCCTGCCCGATATCCAGATACGTCTGCTCCGCCGGAACGCTTCCGAGCCCGGCGCTCATCAACCCCGGCGAGAACCCGGCCCTCGCCAGCTGCCGAGGAGTCGTTTCTCGGGGCACGAAAGCGAGGATCGCCTTGGTGGGCGGGGATCGGGTGGGGGTCGGAGCGTCTCGTACCTTTTCGGCTCCAGAGCCTCGGACGGCCGCCGACGCCTCATCGAAAAAGTTAAGCGGAGGCCCCCACCCGATCCCTGCTGCCAGAAGCGCGACGACCGCTATCGTGACCCCGATGGCCGATCGCACGTTCGCCAAGTTCACTTTCTTCAAGATCGACCCCGAGTGGCGCCGCCGCGACGCCGAGCTGCGCGCCGCCGACAAGCAGGAGTTCCTGGCCGCCTGCGATGACTTCGCCCTCGACCGCTCGCTCCGCGCCTACTCAACCATAGGAACGCGCGGCGACGTCGACCTCGTGCTGCTGACCCAGAGCCCCAACCTCGAGGATCTTCACACGTTCCATGTCGTCCTCGGCCAGAGCGGGCTGGCGAAGTGGGCGACGACCCCCCACTCCTTCCTCTCGATGACCAAGCGCTCCGCCTACTCCGATGAGGCGGCGCGGCCGGAGATCTGCGTCTCCGAGCGCAAGTACCTGTTCCTATACCCGATGGTCAAGCAACGCCGCTGGTACGGGCTGAGCGACGAGGAACGCGGTCGGATCATGAAAAGCCACATCGAGGTCGGCCGGCGCCACCCCGAGATCACGATCAACACCAGCTACTCGTTCGGGCTCGACGACCAGGAGTTCGTCGTCGCCTTCGAGGGCGACGACCCCGGCGAGTTCCTCGATCTCGTCCAGGAGCTGCGCCCGACCGAGTCGAGCGCCTTCACCGAGCGCGAGACGCCGATCTTCACCTGCGTCGCGATGTCGCCGCGCAAAGTGCTCGACGCCCTGGACGGGACGCCGAGCGCGGTCGCTGCAGCCACCTAGCGAACGCGCGTTCCCTATCCTTCCGCGTCCCCCATTTCGCCCATGAGCAAGGTAGGAACACCAGAGAACCCCGTCCGCGTCGCGATCGTCGGCGCCGGCCCGTCCGGCTTCTACGCGGCCGAGCACATCCTCAAGGACGACTCGACGCACGCCCAGGTCGACCTCTTCGACCGGCTGCCGACGCCGTTCGGCCTCGTCCGCGGCGGCGTCGCCCCCGACCACCCGAAGATCAAGTCGGTGATCCGCGTCTACGAAAAGACCGCCGCCCGCGAGGGCTTCCGCTTCTTCGGCAACGTCAAGGTCGGCCACGACATCGAGGTCGAGGACCTCGAGCGCCTCTACCACGCGATCGTCTACACCGTCGGCTGCGAGACCGACCGCCGCCTCGGCATCCCCGGCGAAGACCTGCCTGGGAGCCACGCTGCGACCGCGTTCGTCGGCTGGTACAACGCCCACCCCGACTACTGCGAGGAGCGGTTCGACCTCTCCTGCGAGCGAGCGGTCGTGATCGGCAACGGCAACGTCGCGATGGACGTCGCAAGGATGCTCGCCCTGACCGACGCGGAGCTGCGCGAGACCGACACGGCCGACCACGCGATCGAGGCGCTCGACCGCAGCCGGATCCGCGAGATCGTCGTCCTCGGCCGCCGCGGCCCGGTGCAGGCCGCCTTCACCAACCCCGAGATCCAGGAGCTCGGCGAGATGGCGGACGCCGAGGTCGTCGTCGACCCCGCCGAGGTCGAGCTCGACCCGGCGAGCGCCGCCTTCCTCGAGTCAGATGAGGCCGACAAGACGACCCGGGTCAACGTCGAGACCCTGCGCGAGTTCTCCCAGCGCGAGCCGGAGGCCAAGCGGAAGCGGATCGTGCTGCGCTTCCTCTCCTCGCCGGTCGAGATCCAGGGCGACGGCAGGGTCGAGGGGATCGTGATCGGCCGCAACGAGCTGGTCGAGGAAGGCGGGTCGCTGCGCGCCCGCGACAGCGGCGAGCGCGAGGAGCTCGAGTGCGGACTGATCCTGCGCTCGGTTGGCTACACGGGCATCCCGATCGAGGGCGTGCCGTTCGACGAGGCCCGCGGCCTGATCCTCAACGAGGGCGGCCGCGTGCTCGACTCCCACGACGCCGGCCACAAGGTCGGCCATTACACGGCGGGCTGGATCAAGCGCGGCCCCTCGGGAGTGATCGGCACGAACAAGAAAGACGCGCTGGAGACGGTCCAGCACCTGCTCGCCGACATCGAGTCGGGGACGCTGCTCGACCCCGCCGACCCCGAGCCGGGCGCGGTCGAGGAGCTGCTCGCCGAGCGCGGGGTCCGGTTCGTCAGCTTCGAGGACTGGCAGGCGATCGACGAGGCCGAGGTCGGTCGCGGCGAGCCACACGGCCGTCCCCGGGTCAAGTTCGTCAGGGTCGAGGAGATGCTCGACGCCCTCGGCGAGAAGATCTCCGGCTAGGCCGAAGCCGCCGCCGGCCTCCTCGACCCGAGGTGGCGGCCGAGGAACTCGAGCTGGTCGTCCAGAAGGCGCTCGAAGACCGCCTCCGAGAAGGCCGCGTAGTGGCCGCCGGGGTATTCGCGAAGCTCGCCGCGAGGGGCAAGGCGGGCGGCGCGCCGGCCGAGCTCCGGCGGGTTGACGTCATCGGCCTCGAAGACGCAATAGAGGACCGGGCACCTGATTCTCCGGACCTTCCTGACCAGGCTGTAGGGAGGCGAGAGGACCACCCGGGCGCAGACGTCATTGCGCCAGCTCGAGCCCGGCGGGGTGATCGCGGTGAAGCCCTCGACCGTCTCGGGGCTGTTGATGACCGATAGCGAGCCGGGCTCGCCGATCGCGGGGATCCGGTAGGGATCCGCTCCGCGCAGCGCCCTGCCGGCGTCGCGGATTCCTGCTCCGGTGAGCCTCATCACGTGGCGCGGCCCGCCGATGTGCAGGAGGCTGCTCCTGCCGTTGAGAAGGGGAGCGACACAGATCAGGGCCGCGACATCGAAGCCGTCCGCTACGAGGGCCTGAGCGTGGCCGGTTCCCAGCGAGTAGGCCCAGAGCGCGATCCGCGCCGAATCGATGTCCTCCTCCGCGGTGGCATGGGCGACCGCCGCTCGCCAATCGGCGCGATGCCTGCCCGCGCTCGAGAGCCGGCGGGGCTCACCACCGCTCTCGCCCCAGTGCCTGTAGTCGAAGGCGAGCGCCGCGTACCCGGTCCCGGCGAGGCGCTCGGCGAAGACGTCAAGGCCCTGGTCGCGGACGCAGGAGAAGCCCGAGCCCATGACGACGCAGGCCAGTGGCCGGGTCGGGGAATCTGGCCGGTAGAGGCGACCGACGCATTTATCCGGGCCCGGGCCGAACCGAATCTCTTCCCACGCCACCGGCCGATCCTAGCCCGCTTCGGGCACCTCGTAGAATCGCGCCGCGATGGCCGACCTGGCGGAGATCAAGTCGATGATCGAGGCGGCGCTGCCCGGCGCCGTGGTCGAGGTGATCGACGAGACCGGCGCCGGCGACCACCTGCGGGCGACCGTGACCGCCCCGCAATTCGAGGGACTCTCGCGGATCGACCAGCACCGCCTCGTCAAGGCGGCCGTCGTCGAAAGGTTCGACGATGGTCAGATCCATGCCCTCTCGATCAGGACGAGTGCCCTCGCCCGCTAGGCTTCCACCGATGGCCGATCCAGAGCTGAAGAGCAAAGTCGAAGAGCTGATCTCGGGCCACCCGGTTCTGCTGTTCATGAAAGGCACCCCGGAAGCACCCCGCTGCGGGTTCTCGATGCGGGTGGTGCAGGTCCTCGACACGATGGACGTCGACTACGGCGCGATCGACGTACTGCCGGCGCTGCAGCCGCTCCGCGAAGTCACCGCCGAGATCTCCGATTGGCAGACCTTCCCCCAGCTCTACGTCAACGGCGAGCTGGTCGGCGGCGCCGACCTCGTCGAGGAGATGTTCGAGTCCGGAGAGCTCGCCGAGGCGCTCGGGGTCGATCAGCCCGCCGGCGCCGGCGCCCTTCACGCGGCGCCGCCGGCGCAGTCGCCACCGCTGCAGATCGAATAGCCGACCGTCAGCTCAGGACGGAACGCGGACCGGCTCTCTTCGCCTGACCGCCCCCCGCCTTGCCCGCGGATGCGCACTGACCTGAGTCACCGGGATCGCAAACGCCCGCCGCAGGCGGTCGGCGAGGCCGAGCTTGAGCCAATTTGAGATGCCGCGGGGCAGTGTCGAGACGATCACTTCGCCGAAGTCCCCCGCATGAAGCACGTCACCGGCGGCGGCGTAGGGGTCCGGGTCACCGACGATGACCTCCTCGAGCGCGATGCCGCTGGCCCGCATCCTTTGCGATGCGGCTTCGGCGCGTTGGATCGCCGCCGACCAGCCGGCCTTCATGTCCGCAGCCCAGGAAAGGCCATGGGGGACGGCGGGGACCAGGAGTGTGAAGCTCGAGCCATCGTCGCCGAGCCGCCGGCGCAGGGCCTCGATCAGGTCCGGGGAGTCGGCAGTCCGGTTTGCAATCACCAGCACTCTCTGTCTCTGTTCCATCCTGGTTCCTCTGTCGTAGGGGTGTGCCGGGGCATACTCGCCCCGAGCGTCCCGGGTTCACCGAGACTCAGTCGTCGATCGATTCGACTGCGGCTGCGCCGCCGCTGGCCCGCGTGACTATCGGCGGACGGCGGGTCGTCCCGTTGCGTACGACGGTCGTCTGGCTGGCGGGCACGGTCGTCCCACTGGCGCCGGTGACCACGGGTCCCGACCCGGGTCGGACCTGCGCCGTCTGGGCGGGCATCCCGGGATTCGTCCCGAGGGCGACGCCGCCGAGCGCACCGAGGCCGAGGACCGTGGCAGTCGCTGCGAGCCTGGCTTTGCTGTTCTTCATTTCTTCGCTCCTTCTTCCGGTCAGCACATTCTCTGCTGTGCCGGGTAAGGAGCGGCAAAGCCAGCCCCAAGCGCGGGTTAAATTCGGGCGGCTAGACGGCAGCCTGCTCGGCAGCGTCCTCTTTCACCTGGAATGAGGAGCCGCAGCCGCAGGCGGCGACGACGTTCGGGTTGTTGACCTGGAAGCCGGCGCCCTGGAGGCCTTCGACGTAGTCGACCTCGGAGCCGAAGACGAACTGCATGCTGACCTTGTCGACCACGACCGAGACGCCATCGACCTCGAAGACGTTGTCGTCGTCCTTGGCGCGATCGAAGGCGAGCGCGTACTGGAAGCCGGAGCAGCCGCCGCCGCGGACCGCGACCCGGAGAGCCTGGCCCTCGGAGTCGTCCTGCGCGCCGAGCAGCTCGCCGATCTTCGACACGGCCTTGTCGCTGAGGGTGATTGCAGCTTTGGGTGTATCGGTCTCCGTCACTTCATTAAGTGTAGCTGCCCGTCTGAGAGAATCGCGAGCTTGAGCGAGGGAGCGAAGACCGCCGTGGTCTGCGATACGACCTGCTACCTGCCGAGCGACCTGGTTGCCGCCCGGGGGATCGAGCTGATCAGCCTCTACGTCTCGATCGACGGCGACCAGAAGCCCGAGGCCGAGATCAGCGATTACCACGCCTTCTACGAGCAGCTGCGCGCCTCGCAGGGCGCCGCGACAACGTCGCAGCCGTCGGTCGGCGACTTCGTCGAGGTCTACGAGCCGCTGCTCGACGCCGGTCGCGAAATCGCCTCGATCCACATCTCCTCGGGAATCTCCGGCACCTTCGAGGCGGCCGGCCAGGCGCGGGAGCGGCTGATCGCCGAGGACAAGGGCGGCGAGCGGATCCACCTCTACGACTCGCGGTCGGCCTGCGGCGGGATGGGGCTCTGCGCGCTGGCCGGCGGCGGCGGCGGCGGCCGGCGGCGCCGACGGCGAGAGCGCCGTGGCCCGCGCCACGCAGGCCCGCGAGGAGCTGAGGATGTGGTTCGCGATCGACACCCTCGAGTACCTGCGTCGCGGGGGCCGGATCGGCGGCGCCCGCGCCTGGATCGGGTCGGCGCTGAGGATCAAACCGATCCTCACCCTCGAAGACGAGATCACGCCGATCGAGCGGGTCCGGACCCGGGCGCGGTCGATCGAGCGGCTGCGCGAATACGCCCGCGAGCGTCACGAGTCCGGCGCCGACGCCTGGGTCGTCCAGTACATCCAGGACCGCGAGGCGGCCGACACCCTCGCCGACGATTGCCGCGAGATCTTCGGCTGCGAGCCGGCGTTCATCTCCGAGGTCGGGCCGGTGATCGGCGCCCACGCCGGCCCCGGCCTGCTCGGCGTCGGCTCGGTGACGACCTCCGTCCTGCAGTAGACCAAGCCGCCCCCGGACGCGGGAGCGAGGGCCAATCCATATCTGTTCCTCTGGCCCGGGAGGGAGCAGAGGAGGCGGCGCCCTATTTTCGGCGTCTGAAAGCCAGGAAGCCGCCGACCGCGAAGCCGACCACGGCGGCCCCGATCACCAGCTCGTTCTTGTGCTCGCGGACCTGGCGCCGCCAGTCGGTCAGCTCGGCGAATCTGTGGCGGAGCAGCTCGACCGATTGGCCCAGGTCCTGGCGCTGGACGTCGATGTCGCGGCGGATCTCGGCAGAGGTGCGGCCGGGCCTGCCGGCGGCAGCGGGCCGGGCCTGCTCGGGCTGGGCACTCACGGTTTCGCCTCCGGTTTCAGGTCCGCCTCGGTTTTCAGGCTCTCCTCCACCTTCAGGCGCTCCTCCCCTTCGAGCATCTCGCGAGTGAGTTTCGCCTCCGCGATCGCCTGCTCGGGAACCGGCGGCGACCCGGCCTGGACCGAGCGGTAGGCGAAGTACCCGGCGCCGGCCGCGATCAGGAGGAAGATCGCCGCCTCGAGGAAGAACCCGGGCCAGGCCTTGCCGTCGAATACCTCTTCGTTCAGCAGCCAGGCGAAGCCCTCCATGACCAGGATCAGCGCCAGGAAGGCGAAGACCCCGGCGGCGACCCCGACGGCCGAGCCGCGCAGGATCTTGCCGACTTTCTCGCTGATCTCGGCCTTGGCGAGCTCGATCTCCTCGCGGACGAGGGTCGAGACCTTCTCGGAGACGTCGAAGATCAGCTCGCCGACGGACCTCTCGTCGGTCGGTTTCGGGGGGGTGACGCCCGGGCCTGACATCGACGCCTACTCGGGGGGCTCCTCGTCGAACACCCTCCGCCAGATGACCGCGGCGAGCCGCGTGGCGGCGATGCTGGCCAGGGCGCTGGCCCCCGCCAGCACCCCACTCCAAACGAGACGTTTCACGATGTCGTTGTCCATACCCGCGAGGGCCCGACCTTACCTATCGAGGCTCGAGGCCGTCGCAGATCGTCGCGACCACAAAATCCTTTGCCTTCGCGAAGTCCGAGTCCGAGGCCGGGATCAGGTCGAAGATCCAGCCGGAGAGGAGCTGCTCGATCGCGCCGTAGAAGGACATCGAGGCGAACGCGGGGTCGATGTCGGCCCTGAACGCGCCCGATTCCTGGCCCTCCTCGACGATCCTGGCGATCGAGTCGTAGGCGCGACGGATCTCGCGCAGGTGGGTCTGGCCGAAGGAGTTGGCGGCCCGCGTCACCTCGACGATGATCACCTTCATCAGCTCGGGGTCGTGGCGGTAGGACTCGACGATGAAGGCGGCGACGGACTCGAGCTTCGCGCGCGGCGGCCGGTCGGCCGCGTCGGCCTCGTCGATCGCCGCGAGGAGCAGGGACCAGCGCTCGGTGAAGAGCTCGTTCAGCACCTCCTCCTTCGATTTGAAGTAGTGGTAGACGAGGCCGTAGGCGACGCCCGCCTCGTCGGCGATGTCGGAGACCCGGGTCGAGTGGAAGCCCTGGCGGGCGAAGACCCTGATCGCCGCGTCGAGGATCTGGCGGCGCTTGTCGATCGGGGGCGCTTTCGAGGCCACTAGGCGTGGGCCTCCAACAGCTGCGGCCAGCTGTATGCCTCGGGCCGGCGGTTGGCGAGCGAGGGAAGCGAGTCGCGGACCTCGTCCTGGGCGCCGAGATCGAGGTCGGCGGCGATGAAGCACTCCTCATCCGGCGCGATCGCGAGGACCTTCCCCCAGGGGTCGACGATCGCCGAGTGCCCGTAGGAGTCGTAGTGGGGCGGCGCTTCGCCGATCTGGTTCGGGGCGATGACGAAGACCTGGTTCTCGATCGCGCGCGCCCGCAGCAGCACCTCCCAGTGGTCGCGGCCGGTGACCGCGGTGAAGGCCGAGGGGACGGTGATCAGACGGGCGCCGCGGAGCGCCAGGATCCGGTACAGCTCGGGGAAGCGGAGGTCGTAGCAGACCGTCATCCCGAGCTCGGCCTCGCCGAGCGAGGCGGTGACGATCTCCTCGCCCGGGTCCTCGAACTCCGACTCGCGGTAGGCGACACCGCCGACGAGGACGTCGAACATGTGGATCTTGCGGTAGACGGCGAGGTCCGAGCCGTCGGGTCCGATCAGGACCGATGTGTTGTGCACCCGCTCCCCGGCGGCGGCGGCGATGCTGCCCGCCAGCAGGTGGATGCCGAGCTCGGCGGCCCAGCCCCTGGCCGCGGTCAGGCTCGGGCCGTCGAGCGGCTCGGCCTCGGCGAGGAGCTGCTCCCCGCCGGCGAGCAGGTTCCACTTCTCCGGCAGCGCGACGAAGGCCGCCCCGTCGGCGGCCGCGTCGCGGACCAGGCGCTCGGCGGTGGCGATGTTCCGCGCCCTGTCGTCGGTCGAATTGAGCTGTACGCGCCGCTGCCCGCAATGCTTCCTCTCGGCTCGAACTCTTTTGCGGTGCGATTGACTGACCAGTCAATCGGTTACGGCTCAGTATAGGAGGCCTCGTGGCTACGATTGCCACGAGGCATGGCGTCGAACGAGACCGAACGGATCGAGCCCGATGGCGAGCGCAAGCTCGTCACGGTGCTGTTCGCCGACGTGCAGGGCTCGATGGACATGGCCGAGCAGCAGGACCCGGAGCAGTGGCGGGCGATCATGCAGCGCTTCTTCTCGATCCTCTCGGAGGCCGTCCACCGCACCGAGGGGACCGTCGACAAATTCACCGGCGACGGGATCATGGCCGTCTTCGGGGCGCCGATCGCCCACGAGGACCACACAAGGCGCGCCTGCTACGCGGCGCTGCGGATGCTCGACGACGTCTCCGAGTACGCCGCCGAGCTGCGCCGCAAGCATGGGCTCAACTTCTCGACCCGGATCGGGATCAACTCCGGCGAGGTGATCGCGGGCGCGATCGGCGACGGGAGCGACGGCAACTACACGGCGATCGGGCACACGGTCGGGCTCGCGCAGCGGATGGAGGCGCTGGCCGAGCCCGGAAAGGCCTACCTCGCCGAGGCGGCGGCCGACCTCGCTCGCGGCTTCCTCGACCTCGAGGACCTCGGCGAGTTCGAGATCAAGGGGTCGAGCCGCCCGGTCAGGGTCTACGAGCTGACCGGGATCGGCAGCGCCCGCTCGCGGCTCGACCTCTCCCGCGAACGGGGCTTCTCCCAGTTCGTCGGGCGCAAGGCCGAGCTGAGCGCGCTGGACGAAGGCCTGGCGGCGGCACAGGCGGGAGAGGGAGCGGTCATCGCGATCGCCGCCGAAGCCGGGCTCGGAAAGAGCCGCCTCTCCGCCGAGTTCACCGAGCGCTGCCGGGCAGAGGGGATCGAGGTCTACGAAGCGCAGGCGCAGGCCCATGGCCAGGAGACGCCATTCGCGCCGGTCCTCCAGATCCTGCGCGCCTACTTCGGGCTTTCCGACGCCGACTCGGAGCGGGTCTCGCGCGAGAAGATCGCCGGCCGGGCGCTGCTGCTCGATCCCGGGCTGATCGAGGACCTGCCGATCCTTTTCGACTTCATGGGGCTGCCGGACCCCGAGCGGCCGATACCGCAGCTGAGCCCGGAGGCCCGCCAGCGGGCGCTGCGCAGCCTCCTCTGCAAGCTCCTCCATGCCCCGCATCGGCGCGACGTCTCGGTCAACGTGATCGAGGACCTGCACTGGATGGACGCCGGCAGCGACGCGCTGCTCGGCGAGCTGCTGGGCTCGGTCGAGGGGACGAAGACGCTCGTCATCCTCAACTTACCGGCCCGAGTACACACCGAGTTGGGGAGAGCTGCCGAACTACCGCCAAATCCCGCTCGAGCCGCTCGGGCCCGCCGACACCGAGAGCCTGCTGCGCGACCTGGTCGGGGACGACCCCTCCCTCGACGGTCTCGCCGAGCTGATCCACGAGCGGACCGCCGGCAACCCGTTCTTCATCGAGGAGATCGTGCGGGAGCTGGCCGAGAGCGGGGCGCTCGAGGGCGAGCGCGGCATGCAGCGACTGGTCCAGCCGGTCTGCGACGTCAAGGTGCCGGCCAGCGTCCAGACTGTCCTCGCCGCCCGAATCGACAGGCTCGACGCCGACGCGAAGCGGCTCCTGCAGGCGATGTCGGTCGCCGGCAAGGAAGTGGCCGAGCCGGCGCTGATGCAGGTCTCCGGTTTCGAGGACGAGGAGGCCTGCGGGCAGGCCCTGCGATCGGCGATCGACGCCGAGTTCCTCTACGAGGCCGAGCTGTACCCGGAGCGGGTCATCGCCTTCCGCCACCCGCTGACCCGCGAGGTCGCCTACGGGTCGCCAGCTCGCCGACCAGCGGGCCCGGACGCATGCGGCGGTGGCGCGGGCGACGATGGACCTCAACCCGGACCGCCATGACGAGCTCGCGGGGCTGATCGCGCACCATTTCGAGGCCGGGGGCGAGCTGCGCGAGGCCGCCCGCTGGTCCGCGCGCGCCGCCTACTGGGCCGGGCACAGCCAGCCGCGCGACGCGATGCGGATGTGGCAATCGGTGATGCGACTCGTCCCCGACCCGAGCGAAAACGCGGAAGCGGCCTCGCTCGCGGTCAACTCGCGCCTGATGCTGCTCGACTACGCCTGGCGGATCGGCATGGACACGGACGAGGAAGCGAAGCTGGTGTCCGAAGCGGAGGAGATAGCGACCAGGAGCGGCGACAGCCACTCGCTGGCCCTGCTGAGGACGGCAGCCGACGTCCGCCCCGGGAGACTGCGCGACCCCGATAGGTGGCTGGCGGCCGCCGCGGAAGCGACGAAGCTCGCCGACGAGTCCGGGGAAATGCACCTGCGGGTGGCGATCCGCGCGATCGCGGCCTACCCGCACCTGATCCTCGGCGACTTCGATGGCTTCGAAGCGATCCTCGACGAGATGATCGACCTGATCGACGGCGACCGCTCGATCGGGGCCGGCGTGCTGGTCGGCAGCCCACTCGCCTACGCCTACATGAGCAAGGCGATGGCAGCGCGGGAGCGGGCCCGCTTCGAGGAATCGGAGGAGCTGTTCGCGAAGGCGCTCCGAATCGCAGACGAGGACGGAGATCCGGAGACCGCCTGCTGGGTGAAGAGCAACAACGCCGTTCTCGTCGCTGTGCGCGGAAACGTCGAGGAGGGGCTCTCCTCGCTCACGATGCCCTCGAGTCGACCGAGAGGCTTGGCGACGTCTTCTCGAGGACCGTCTCGATGTCGAGCCTGGCCGGTATCGAACTGCTGGCAGGCGAGCCCGCCTCGGCGCTGGAGACGATCGAAGCGGCCGAAGACACCTACAACGAGGCGATGCGCGAAAGCGGGGAGATGTGGGGCTGGCGCGCGAGCATCCGCGCGGAAGCGCTGGCCGGGGTCGGCAGGGTCGACGAGGCGCTCGCCCTGTCAGAGGAATTGGTGGCGAGCGCGCGCGAGCATCGACAGAACTGGAGCCTGCCGCTCTGCCTGCGGGCACTCGCCAAGGCCCGTGCCGCAGCCGGGCTCGAGGGCGCCGATGAGGCTCTCGACGAAGCGATCTCGATCGCGACCGCCACCGGTTGCAGCGCACAGGTGATGTCGATGGAAGAGGCGCGCGAGGCGCTGACCGCGGCCGGCTGAGCTCCCCTAGAGGCCGGTCATCATCGAGATCAGGCGATCGAGGACCCGGTCCGGGATGAACCGGGCGATGAGCGCCTGGCCACGCGCGTCGAGGCCGACCAGGTAGCGCGTCCGGGGCCGGTCCGCGGTGAGGGCCCTCTCGATCGTCGCCGCAACCCTCTCGGGCGGGATCCCGCGCGCGGCGGCGCCCAGCGCCGCGTCGCGGTACCTGGCGATGTACTTCGGGTAGAGCGCCCTCTCCTCCTCGGAGGCGCGTTCGAGGAGGGCATCCGCCTCGCTGACGCCGCGACCCCAGATCGGGGTCGCGATCGAGCCCGGCTCGACGATCGAGACCCCGATGCCCCAGGGCGCGAGCTCCTGGCGGAAGACGTCCCCGACGGCCTCGAGCGCGAACTTCGAGGCGTGGTAGGCGCCGAACATCTTGATCGCCATCAGGCCGCCGATCGAGGTGATGAAGACGATCCGCCCGCGGGCGGCGCGAACCGAGGGGAGCATCGCCTGGGTGACGGCGACGTGGGCGGTCAGGTTGACCTCGATCTGGCGCCGGAAGTCCTCGATCGGCAGCGTCTCGAGCGGCCCCGGTACCGCGGTCCCGGCGTTGTTGACGAGGCCGTCGAGGCCATCGCCCGCGGTCTCCTCGGCGATCCGCCGGGCGGCGGCATCGATCTGCTCGGCCCTGGTGACGTCGAGTATCAGCGGTTGCAGGCGGTCGGAGCCCGCCTCGCGTAGCGAAGCGGCGTCCTCCTCCCTGCGGACGCCGGCGTAAACCCGCCACCCACGCGAATCGAGCCAGAGCGTCGTCGCCCTCCCGATCCCGGTCGATGCGCCGGTGACCAGTGCGGATCTCACCGCACGGAGGCTATATCCGCGCTGAGCGCCCCGGCCTCAGCCCGGGGCGCTCGCACAGCGGACTATCTGTGGGTCGCTACGGGGCGGGTTCGGAGCAGACGGCGAAGGCCTCGATTTCGCTAGCTGTCGCGTCGTTCGAGCTGGTTGATGGTGGCTTCCCATCCCGTTCCGCCACCGTTCGGCTGGCTGGCGAGAACGTCGTCTTCCGAGGACGGAGTACCCGTGCCACCTTCGCCGAGAATCGTGAATCCGCCACCCAGGAGGATCGATTCTGTCGGGCATTCGGCGGTCGAGGTGGACGTGCTGGGCGTGCCGGTCACGACTTCGCTTCCGACCAGCCCCGCGGGGCCGGGTTCGCCGGTGTCGCCTTTCGGCCCGGTTTCCCCGGTGGCTCCGGTCGCCCCGGTATCGCCGGTCGGACCCAGTGGGCCGGTTTCGCCGGTCGCACCGGTGGCACCGGTTGCCCCGGTGTCGCCGGTCGGCCCCTGCGGCCCACTTGCGCCGCTCGCGCCAGTTGCTCCGGTCGCTCCGGTGTCGCCGGTGGCCCCGGTCGGGCCCTGTGGGCCCGTGTCGCCGGTTGCGCCGGTCGCTCCAGCGGCCCCGGTTGCCCCAGCGGCCCCGCTTGCCCCAGTGGTCCCAGTCGCTCCAGTGGCCCCGGTTGCGCCAGTCGGACCGGTTCCGCCACCCGGGGTTCCCGTCGCTCCGGTCGCCCCGGTTGCGCCAGTGGCCCCCGTTGCCCCGGTGGCCCCAATCGCGCCGGTTGCGCCCGTGGCACCGGTTTTGCCGGTCGGGCCTTCAGGGCCCTGCGGACCGGTCGCGCCGGTGTCGCCCTTGGGCCCCGGCGGGCCGATCGGGCCCTGTGGGCCGGGCGGGCCCTGGGCGCCCTTCGGCCCTTTCGGCCCTTTCGGCCCCCTCGGGCCCCTCTTGCCCTTCTTCAGCTTCTTCGATGCCTTGGCCGAGCCATGGCCCGCGTTGGCCTTCGCAATGCTTGGTCCGGCTGCGAGCAACACGATGGCGACAGCGGCGAACAGCCCGACAGAGGCCAGTGTGATCCCCCGCCTGTCGATCGTCGTCAAGTTCATGCCGCCTCCCTCCGGGTCGGAACGTCTGGGATGGACACACCTTGCAGTGCAGCCGTACCAGCCCAGGCACGCCGCGCCAAAGCGATTTGGACGTCTGACCGATGCGCATATCCGGGAGGATGCCGGGCTAACATCGGCGCCCGTGATCTCAACGGCATTCGTAACGGGCGGGTCCGGCTTCATCGGCGGGCGCCTGATCGAGCGCCTCGTCCGCGACGGAGTGGCCGTGCGAGCTCTCGCCCGATCCGATCAATCGGCAGAGGCGGTCGCCGGCCGCGGCGCAGAGCCGGTGCGTGGCGACCTCTCCGACCGCGACTCTCTCGAGGCCGGAGCCGGGGGCGCCGATGTCGCATTCCACCTCGCCGCCCACCTCGGTGACTGGGGCGACTGGGAGGAGTTCGAACGGGGGAACGTCGACGGCACCGAGAATGCGTTGGCCGCATGCGCCGCGGCGGGCGTTCGCCGATTCGTCCACTGCGGCACCGAGGCCGCCCTGATGGCGGGTGAGCCATTGGTGCACGTCGACGAGGAGGCGCCCCTGCGACCGGATTCGCCGGCCCCCTACCCGGCGACCAAGGCGCGCGCCGAGCTCGCCGTCCGCCGCGCCAACCGCACCGACTTCGAGACGTTGACCGTGCGGCCCCGCTTCGTCTGGGGCAGGGGCGACACGACGCTGCTGCCGGAGATGGTGAGGACCGTCGAGGCCGGAAAATGGGCTTGGGTCGGCGGCGGTCGCAACGTCACCGACACCGCCCACGTCGACAACGTCGTCGAGGGCCTCGTCCTCGCCGCCGAGAAGGGCCGCGCGGGCGAGGCCTACTTCATCACCGACGGTGAGCCGGTCGTCTTCCGGGAGTTCGTGACGGCGCTGATCGAGACCCAGGGAGTGGAGCCGCCCGACCGCAGCCTGCCGAGCTGGACTGCCGCGCCCCTCGCCCGGGTCTCCGAGGCCGCCTGGAAGGCCCTACCCCTGAACGGCCAGCCGCCGATGACCAGGTTCCGAGCCTGGATCCTGACCCAGGAGTGCACGATCGACATCTCCAAGGCACGCCGTGAGCTGGGCTACGAACCGGTCGTCTCCCACGAGCAGGGCCTGGCCGAGCTGCGGGACCAAGCCTAGGTCCGGCCGGCCCGGTGCCGCTCGAGCTCGGTCGACCATCGCCCTGGTGTGGAGGGCGGCGATCAGGTCCTGGAGCGGCTCCGAGCCGGCCTCGAGCATCGCGACGACACGCTCGGGCGGCATCTCCCCCGCGAGGCGGTCCATCACGACCGCGATCTCTTCGCGGACGAGCTCCTCGATCGCCCGCTTGTAGCGGAGGGTGTCGTAGACGGTGAACCCGATCTGCTCGTCGTAGCCGCCGGCGCGGAAGCGGCTGATCGCCTCGATGATCCGCATTTCGGAGGGCGAGTAGCCACGGCTGTTGGGGCTCAGGACCTCGAGCTTCTCGAGTCGGTCGAGGACGTCCTTCGGGACCCCGTAGCGCTCGCGTGTCTCGGCGGCGCTGGTCCGGGCCCGCTCGCCGGCGAGGGCGCGGTCGAGGATCCGGTCCTCGAGCTCGACCAGCGCCCGCGCCCGCTCGGGGCCCTCGTCGAGCACCGACTTGATCGCCTTGAGCGGCATGTAGCGCTCCTCCTGCAGCTGCTTGATCAGCCGGATCCGGTCGATGAACTCCGGCGGGTAGTAGGCCATGTTGCGGCTCGTCTTGACCGGCTCGGGCAGCAGGCCCTCGCGCAGGTAGTGCTTGATCGTCGGCACCGGGACACCCGAGGCCTCGGCCAGCTCGCCGATGCGTAAGGCCCCCGAACCCGGCCCCGAAAAGTCAGAGATGGACGCGGCCGGGTTCGGGGGCGAACCACTAACGCCCATGGCTGCGGCCTCCGGCCTCCGCCATATGCGGTCCGGGTCCGGCCGCGGCGCCGGACTCGAGCATGGCTGCGATCTCCTCATCGGAGTAGCCGGCCTCGGCGAGGACCTCGCGGGTGTGCTCGCCGAAGGCCGGCGCCGGCCGGGTCGGGTCGCCGGGCGTGCGGCTCATCTTCACCGGGACCCCGAGCTGGCGGATCGCGCCGAGCCCGGGCTGCTCCATCTCGATCACCATCTCGCGGGCGCGGACGAGCTCCGAGTCGAGCGCCTCGTCGACGTCGAGGACGGGCTCGACGCAGCAGTCGTGCTCGTCGTTGAAGTCCCGCCACTCCTCGCGCGTGCGCGAGCGGAACACCTCGGCGATCTCGCGCCAGGCATCCGAGCCGGGGGCGTCGAACTGGGACTCGATCAGGTCCGGCCGCCCGACCCCGTTGCAGAGGGCGGCCCAGAACTTCGGCTCGAGCGCGCCGCAGGACACCCAGCCGTCCTTCGCCTCGTAGGGGAGGTAACAGATCAGGCCGCCGGCGAGCTGCTGCTCTCCCCGCCGCGGGACCTCGCCGTCGCAGAAGTAGCGGCCGGCGACCATCCCCAACCAGGAGAGGGCGCCGTCGGCCATCGAGACGTCGACCATCTGGCCCTCCCCCGAGCGCCGGCTCTCGTGCAGCGCCGCCATCACCCCGAAGGCGGCCATCAGGGCGCCGCCGCCGATGTCGGCGATCTGCCCGCCCGACTGGACGGGGGGCCCGCCGCTCGCTCCGGTCAGCCCGAGCAGCCCGACCAGGCCGAGGTAGTTCATGTCGTGGCCGGCGCGCTCGGTGTAGGGGCCGTCCTGGCCGTAGCCGGTGATCGCGCAGAAGACGATCGCCGGGTTCGCCTCGCGCATCCGCTCATACCCGACCCCGAGCCGGTCGAGGACGCCGGGCCGGAAGCCGTCGAGGACGACGTCGTATCCCTCCACCAACCGCAGCAGGGCTTCCTTGCCCCGCTCGGTCTTGAGGTCGAGGCGGACCGAGCGCTTGCCGCGGTTGAGCGAGAGGTAGAGAGCCGAGCGGGTGCCGAGCTCCTGGTGCTCCTCGCCGCCGTAGTAGGGCGGCGCCCAGCGGACGTAGTCGCCCATCCCCGTGTCCTCGACCTTCAGCACCTCGGCGCCGAGGTCGGCCAGCAGCAGCGAGCAGAAGCCCCCGGGGAGGAGCCGGGTCAGATCGAGGACCCTGACGTCGCTAAGCGGGAGCCCGCTCACGTCTCGGCACCCCCAGCAGCTCGCGGGCCTCGGCGACGGTCGCGGCGCGGCGGCCGACGTCCTCCGCCATCTGCCGCGCCTTCGCGATCAGGTCGCCGTTCGATTTCGCCATCTCCCCGTTCGGCAGGTAGAGGTTGTCCTCGACCCCGGCGCGGACGTTGCCGCCGAGGACCAGCGAGGAGCCGAGCAGTTTCCACTGGTCGCGCGAGATCCCGATCACCTGCCACTGGTTCTCGCCCTCGGCGCCGCCCGGGATCTGCTCCGACATGAAGGCGACGTTCCGCGCGCTCGGCCGGATCCCGCCGTTGACGCCCATCACCAGCGAGATCTGAAGCGGCGTGCGATCCAGCAGTCCCATGTCGATCAGCGGGTCGAGGTTGGCGACGTGGCCGGCGTCGAAGCACTCGTGCTCGGGCTTGATCCCCAGCTCCTTCATCGCCGTCAGGAACTCGATGATCGTGTCGAAGCTGTTCTCGAAGACGGCCTTGAAGACGAAGTCCTTGCGGCGGGAGCTGTACTTGGCGTAGTTCATCGAGCTCATGTTGAGCGCGGCGACGTCGGGGCGGAGCTCGCGCAGGTACTCGATCCGCTTCTCGATCGGGATCCCGATCGCCCCGGTCGAGTAGTTGATGATCACGTCGCCGACCTCGGCCAGGATCGCGTCGGTGATCGCCCCGAAGTCCTCGACCTCGTAGGAGGGCGTCCCGTCCGGCTTGCGGGCGTGGATGTGGATCTGCGATGCGCCCTCGTCGACCGCGCGCCGCGCCTCGGCCGCGTACTCCTCGGGGGTGTAGGGGATCGCCGGGCACTGGTCGCGATTGGCGATCACGCCGCTGATCGAGCAGCTGATCACCACCGGGTCATCGAATGAGCTCATGCCGCTTCTCCCCTCTCCTCGATCGCCTTCTGGATCTCCTCGACAAGCTGGGCGACGGCAGCCTGCTCGGAGGGGTCGGGGTCGAACGGAAGCAGCAGGTGGCCGAGACCGAGGTCCTCGCGGCCGACGATCTCGAGCCTCGGCGTCTTCAGCAACCCCGAGTCGAAGGAGGCGTTGGCGCTCTCCATCATCGCCACCGGGATCCGGGCGAAGCTCCCGAACGAGCCGCCGATCTCGAACCCGAACGCCTCGAAGATCGTCCCGTCGAAGACGAGCAGGCCGGTGAACTGCTCCTTCTCGTTCTTCAGCAGGACCTCGGTCATACCGGCATCACCCCGTGGCGTTTGGCCGGCTTGGAGACGTGCTTGGTCCGCGCCATCCGCAGCGCCCTGACGATCGTCGGCCGCGTCTCGCGCGGGTCGATGATGTCGTCGATGACCGCGTTGCCGGCGGCGATGTAGGGATCGATCTGCTTGCGGACCGCGTCGAGCATCGCCTCGCGCGTCGCCTCCGGGTCCTCGGAGGCCTCGATCGCCGAGCGGCCGATGATTTCGACCGCTCCCTCGGGGCCCATCACCGAGATCTCGGCCCCGGGCCAGGCGACGATCACGTCGGGCTCATAGGCCTTGCCGCACATCACGTAATAGCCGGCGCCGTAGGCCTTGCGGACGATCACCGTCACCTTCGGCACCGTCGCGCGGCTGACCGCGTAGAGCATCTTCGCCCCGTGGCGGATGATCCCTGCGTGCTCGACCTTCGAGCCGACCATGAAGCCGGGCACGTCCTGGAGGAAGACGAGAGGGATGTTGAAGGCGTCGCAGAGGTTGATGAACCGCGCCGCCTTGTCGGAGGAGTCGTTGTCGAGGATCCCGGCGAGGTGCTTCGGCTGGTTGGCGACGATCCCGACCGGCTGGCCGCCGAACCGCGCGAAGCAGGTGATCAGGCTTTTCGCGAATTTCGGCTTGATGTCGAACCACTCGCCGTCGTCGACGATCTCGGCGATCACCTCGTACATGTCGTAGGGCTGGCGCGATGACTCGGGGACGATCTCGAGCAGCTTCTCGGAGCGGCGGTCGTCGGAGTCGGAGGGCTCGCGGAGCGGCGGCTTCTCCTCGCAGTTCGGCGGGAAGTAGGAGAGGTAGGCCCTGACCTTCTCGATGCATTCGGGGTCGTCCTTCACCTCGAGGTCCCCGACCCCCGACTTTGCGGCAGTGGACCTTGGCGCCGCCGAGCTCCTCCATCGAGATCTCCTCGCCGGTGACGGCCTTGGTCAGGTGCGGGCCGGCGAGCGCCATCGCCCCCTGGCCGGAGACCATCGGGACGAAGTCCGACAGGGCCGGGATGTAGGCGGTGCCTGCCGCGCAGGGGCCCATCATCGCCGCGACCATCGGGATCACCCCGGACATTTCGACCTCCTCGCGGAAGAGGTGGCCGGAGCCGGCGAATAGCGACCCGGCCGCCTCCTGGATCCGGGCGCCGGCCGAGTCGAGCAGCCAGATGAACGGCATCCGCTTCTGCAGCGCCATCTCCCGCAGCCGGGTGACCTTGAGCTCGCCGGTCATCCCCATCGATCCGGCCATCACGGTGAAGTCGTAGGCGGCGATGCAGCAGGGGCGGCCGTCGACGTCGCCCCAGCCGGTGATGACGCCGTCGGCGGGCGCCTCGACGCCGTCCATCGCCCGCTGCGCGAAGTGGGGCCGGCCATGGAGGCCGAGCTCGACGAAGGTGCCCTCATCGACGAGGAGGCCGATTCGCTCGCGGGCGGTCAGCTTGCCGCGCTCGTGCTGTTTGGCGATCTTCTCCTCGCCGCCGCCCTGGCGCGCCCTCTCGCGGGCCTCGTGCAGCTGGTCGGTCAGCTCCCCCAGGGATGCCGTCCCCGGAAGCTTGTGGTCGGTGTCGCTCAATCTCTCTCCTCGTCGGTTCCTCTAACGTTTTCCGATGGGCCTGTTCCTCGCAGCGGTGATCTCGTGCGCGGTCGCGTCCTCTGGATGCGAATGCCCACCCGAACCGACGCCCGACCCGGTTCCCACCGTCTCCCAGTTCACCGTCGACTACCACCGAAGCGGCGGGCTGAAGGCCGAAACCATCGGGCTCCAGATCGAACCCGGTCGTCACGCGACGGCTCGGGCCCGAGGGGCGACCGTCCAGCTTCCGCGTTGCCGCGAAGAAGATCAGGCGTCTGCGGGCGGCTCGCTGGAGGACGCGATATTCGGGACACCCGGCTCCGCCGGGAGACGGACCCGGAACCTGCGCCGATTGCTACGACTACACGATCAGGTACCGCGGGCTCTATCGCCGTCTTCGATCAGTCCAATCCAGACGCGCCGGTTCGACCCCGCGGTCGAACAGCTCGAAGCGCTGGTCCGGTCTCATCTTCCCTTCCACTGAGGCTCCCGTTTCTCGAAGAAGGCGGTGACGCCCTCGACGATGTCCTCGGTGCTGAAGGTCAGCGACAGCTGGCTGCGGAGGTAATCGAGCGCATCGTCGACCGCCATGTCCTGCTGGCGGTACATCGCGTCGTGGCCGAGCCGCATCAGGACCGGGCTCTTGGAGGCGAGCTTGCCGGCCCAATCGGCGACCGCGTCGTCGAACTCGGCCGCAGGGACGACCTTGTTGGCGAGGCCGAACTCGACCGCCTGCTCGGCGCTCAGCCGCTCGCCCAGCAGCATCATCTCGTTGACCTTCTTGCGCGGGACGTTGCGGTAGATGATCGCCATGATCATGTAGGGGAAGGCGCCGACGTTGATCTCCGGCGTGCCGAAGGTCGCCCCCTCCTTGGCGATCACCAGGTCGCAGGAGAGCGCCAGGCCCATCCCGCCGGCGAGGACGTGGCCGTTGACGGCGCAGAGCGAGGGCTTGCCGAGCCGCGGCATCAGCCGGAAGAACTCGAGGAAGAGATCGGAGGCGAAGTGTTTGGCGACCAGCGGGACGTCGGCGGCGAACCCGCCGAGATCGGCTCCGGCGCAGAACGCCTTGTCGCCGGCGCCGGTGAGGACGACCGCCCTGGCGTCCTCGGAGTCGCGCGCGGCCCTCATCGCGTCGACGAGCTCGACCAGCATCTGGCCGGAGAGCATGTTGCGCTTCTCCGGGTTGTTGAGCGTCACCGTGGCGACGCCGTCGGCGACCTCGTAGTTGACGAGCTCATAGTCCATCCTCAGACCAATGCCTCGCGTTTCGCTCGCTGCACGATGAACCAGATATGGACGCTTGCTCGCTCCACGCTCGGAGCACGATAGCCGACTCCGTGGAAAGTAGGAAGTGCTACTGTCCACCGCGACTTCGAGGGCGGCCCGGCGCCGTCCGGATCGACTGCGAACGAGGGGAGACACCCAGTGACGACCAGCGACCACCAACGGCTCCAAGGTCATCAAGCCCGACCACGCCGCCGAGCGCAAGCACATGATCTTCACCCAGGAGCACGAAGACCTGCGCGAGTCGATGCAGTCGTGGGTCGAAAAGGAGCTGTTCCCCCATCGCAACGAGTGGGAGGAGACGACCTGGCCCCGTGAGGTGATGACGCGGGCCGGGGAGCTCGGCTACCTCGGCCTCTGCTTCCCCGAGCAGTACGGCGGCCAGGGCGGCGACTACTACTACTCGATGGTCCGCGCCGAGTGCCTCAGCTACTCCGGCTCAGGTGGCCTCAACATGGGCTTCATCGTCCATACCGACATGGTCCTGCCGCCGATCGAGATGCTCGGCACCGACGATCTCAAGCAGCGCTACATGCCGGCGGCGATCGAAGGCAAGAAGATCGGCTGCCTCGGCATCACCGAGCCCGAGGCCGGCTCCGACGTCGCCGGGATCCGCACCAAGGCGATCCGCGACGGTGACGAATTCGTCGTCAACGGCTCGAAGACGTTCATCACCAACGGCGCCCGCGCTGACTTCATCGTCCTCGTCGTCAAGACCGACCCCGAGAAGGCCCACGACGGGATCAGCCTCCTCGTCGTCGACCTCCGCGACGATGACGGCGAGACGGTCCCCGGGTTCAGCGTCTCGCGAAAGCTCGAGAAGATGGGGATGCACTCCTCCGACACCGCCGAACTCAGCTTCGAGGACGTCCGCGTCCCGGCCGCGAACCTGCTCGGCGAGGAGGGCAAGGGCTTCTACCACATCGCCTGGGAGCTCCAGAGCGAGCGGATGGTCGCCTGCGCCGGCGCCGTCGCCGGCGCGCAGCGGATGTTCGACCGCACCCTCGAGTACGCGAAGGAGCGCAAGGCGTTCGGCCGCTCGATCGGCAACTTTCAGGTGATCCGCCACAAGTTCGCCGAGATGGCGACCAAGATCGAGGCCGCCCGCCAGTTCACCTACGCCACCGCCTGGCGCTACAAGAACGGCGAGTACCCGGTCCGCGAGATCTCCGAGTGCAAGCTCTACACCTCGCGGATAGCCTGCGAGGTCGCCGACGAGTGCATCCAGATCCACGGCGGCTACGGCTACATGAAGGAGTACGAGATCGAGCGCGCCTACCGCGACGTCCGCCTCAACCGGATCGGCGCCGGCACCGACGAGATCATGCTCGAGGTCATAGGCCGTAGTTACGGCCTATAGCACCGCCGCCCCCGGACGCGGGAGCGAGCGCGCGAGATCACCGGTGATCGTTAGCGCGCGCGAGCGGGAGCAGAGGAGGCGGCGGCATTATTCGGAGCAGAGCAGCCGGCGGTGTAGTCGGAAGAAGGAGGCGGCGAACATATGTCCCACGTTGATCACGTCCGGTCCTACTACGAGGCGCTGAACACCGGGGACGCGGAGGCGGTCGCGGCCCACTTCACCGACGACGCGGTCCACTACTACACGCGGCTCGGGCCGCACCGGGGAGCCGAGGAGATCGCCCGCTACGCGGCGTTCGCGGTCGAGCAGATCGACGGCCAGTGGTACCTGGAGAACGCGATCGAGCAGGGAGATCAGGTCGTGATCGAGTGGACGATGACCTGGCGCCACCCCGAGTCGGGAGAGCGGCGGCTCGACCGCGGCACCGAGTGGTTCCGGATCGAGGATGGCAGGATCGCCGAGGTCCGCGCCTACCATCACGGCGGTCCGAAGAACCCGCAGGGCGACCTGCTCGGGTTCGACCACCGCGGCCGCGGCCACACGATGCTCGAGGACTAGGCGACTTCGGCGCGGTTCGCCACGTCTGCCTCGGCCTCGAGGTAGTGGTGCACCTGCTGGATCACGATCGACCCCTCGCCGACCGCCGAGGCGACCCTCTTTACCGAGCCGTGGCGGACGTCGCCGACGGCGAACACCCGACTGAGGCTGGTCTCCCCCATCCGCGGCGAGGCGCCGTCCTCGATGTCGATGTCGGGCCCGGTGAGGATGAAGCCCCACTCGTCGCGTTCGATCTCAGGCGGCAGCCACCCCGTCCCCGGCTGGGCGCCGATCATCACGAACAGGGCATCGGCGGCGACTGTCGATTCCTTGCCCGACGGCCTGTCGAGCAGCGTCAGCGTTTCGAGCCGGTGCTCACCGCTGCCGCCGATCGCCTCGGTCTCGTACATGACGTCGATGTTCTCGGCGGCGTCGATCGCGCGGCAGAGGTAGTCGGACATCGTCTCCGAGAGGGTCTCGCGGCGGACGAGCATCGTCACTCTCGCCGCGTAGCGGCTGAGGTGCATCGCCGCCTGCCCCGCCGAGTTGCCGCCGCCGACGACGAAGACCCGTTTCCCGGGCAGCGCTTTCGCGTCGGCCGCCGAGGCGCCGTAGAAGACGCCCTCGCCCTCGAGGCAGCTGAGCGAGGGGATCTCGAGCCGCCGGTAGGAGACCCCCGACGCGAGCAGGACCGCGATCGTCTCGATCTCGGTCCCGTCCGAGGTCCTCAGGAGATGCCGCCTCTCCCCCGGGCGCAGCTCGACGACCTCGCGCATCAGCAGGAACTCCGCCCCGAACACCCATGCCTGCTGGTAGGCGCGCTGGGCGAGGTCGGAGCCGCTGACCCCGCGCGAGAACCCGAGGTAGTTGCGGATCAGCGAGCTCGACCCGGCCTGGCCGCCGATCGCCTCGCGCTCGATCACCAGCGCCCGCATCCCCTCCGAGGAGGCGTAGACCGCGGCGGCGAGGCCGGCCGGGCCGGCGCCGATCACGACGACGTCGAACTGGCGGTCCTCGCCGAGCCGGGTGCGGACGCCGAAGGCGTCGGCCAGCTCGACGTTGGTCGGGTCGACGATGAAGCGCCCGCCCCCGACCCGAGCGACCGGGACCGTCAGGTCACCATGGCCGGAGGCCTCGAGGAGCGCCCTGCCGTCGTCCGACTCGGGCGGGTGGCAGGCGTAGGGGATCCCGTTGCGGCTGAGCAGATCGCGCAGTTCGGAGGCGCGCGGCGACCCAAGCTCGGCGACGATCTCGATCTCGCCCTGGAGCGGCGACTCGTGGCGCGCCCACTCGAACAGGAACTCGGCGACGGTGCGGTGAAAGAGCTCGTCCGGGCAGCGCTGCGGTTTCAGCACGTAGTAGTCGATCTTGCCGAGCGTCATCGCGGTCGAGATCTGATCGGCGGTATCCGCCTTCGCCCAATCGCCCCACCCGATCATCAGGCCGCGCTTGACCGCCGGATGCAGCTCACGGGCCTGGGCGAGCAGGTCGGCGCCCGGAGTCTCGCCGAGCCGCTGGTCTGCGAGGACGAGGGCGACGGGCTCCCCTTCCTCGCGCAGCCGCTCCAACTCCCCCAGGGCCTCCTCCGCGGTCCTCATGGTCACGACCCTGTAGTCCTGGCCGTAGCGGCGCGTCAGCTCGATCTCGGTGCGTGCAAGCGCATCGGGATCCCCATCGACGGCGAGCAGAACCGGCTCTCCCATGGAAAGGATGGTATCGGCGGGCGCAGGCCCCGGCCCGCCTCACACGCGCTAGCGTCCCGGTCTGATATGACGGTCGTCAAGGACACGGGCGTGAGAGCCGTCCCGCCGCCGTTCGACTCCGAGCACGAGGAGCTGCGCGAGACGGTGAGGCGGTTCGTCTCGAAGGAGATCGCCCCCAACGTCGACGAGTGGGAGGCCGCCCGCGAATTCCCGCGCGAGCTCTACCGGCGCTGCGCCGAGCTCGGCTTCCTCGGCCTCAAGTTCCCCGAGAGCTACGGCGGCCAGGGCGGGACCCACCTCCACGACGCGGTCTGGGTCGAGGAGCTTGCCCGCTCAGGTGGCTCCGGCGGGGTGGCGGCGGGCCTCAACGCCCACGCCTCGATCGCGATGCCGCCGATCTTCAACTTCGGGACCGAGGAGCAGAAGCAGCGCTGGCTGGTGCCGGGGATCGCAGGCGAGAAGATCGGGGCGCTGGGTATCACCGAGCCGGGCGCCGGCTCCGACGTCGCCGGAATCACGACCTTCGCCGAGCGGACCGACGGCGGCTACGTCGTCAACGGCGCCAAGACCTTCATCACCAACGGCGTCCGCGCCGACTTCCTCGTCTGCGCCTGCAAGACGACCCAGGACGGCGGCCACCACGGGATCTCGTTTCTGGTCCTCGAGAGCGAGATGCCCGGCTACGAGGTCTCGGCGAAGCTCGAGAAGCTCGGCTGGCACTCATCCGACACCGGCGAGCTCTCCTTCACCGACGTCGAGGTCCCGGCCGAGAACCTGCTCGGCGAGGAGAACGAGGGCTTCAGGCTGATCATGTTCAACTTCGCCTGGGAGCGGCTGCTGATGGCGATCGGGGCGGTCGGCGCGATGCAGCGGCTGATCGAGACCACCGTCGCCTACGCGCTCGACCGCAAGGCGTTCGGGCGACCGATCGGCAACTTCCAGGCGGTACGTCACAAGGTCGCCGAGATGGCGACCCAGGCCGAGGCCGCGCGGGCGATCACCTACAACGCGCTGCGCCTCTTCCATGAGGGCCAGGACTGCATCAAGGAGGTGACGATGGCGAAGCTGATCACCCAGCGCGGCGTGCTCGACATCGCCGACGAGTGCCTCCAGATCCACGGCGGCTACGGATACATGCGCGAGTACGGGATCGAGCGCGCCGTCCGCGACGCCCGCCTCGGCCCGATCGGCGGCGGCACCGACGAGATCATGAAGGAGATCCTGGGCAAACAGCTGGGGCTGTAACGCCTGCCCAATGGTCCGAGGCCATTCCCGTACCAAGAGCCGCTACGGTTCTGCGGTGGGCGTGGCAGGGCCAAGCGACACGAAACAGCTGCAGGGCGGGTACGACGTCGTCATCTGCGGCGCCAGCTTCGGCGGGCTCGCGGTCGCCCGCGAGCTGGCCGGCTCCGGGGCCGACGTCCTCGTCCTCGACCGCTACGAGATCGGGGCCCGCGCGACCTCGGCCTGCGGGATCCCGACCGAGTGGCTGCGGGCGCTGGACATGATCGAGATCGAGGTCCAGCGCTTCGGCGAGCTCGTCGTCAACACCCCCGGTCGCAGGACGATCCTCGACCTTCCCTACACGTTCTCGACCTTCAACTACGACGAGATGTGCGAGGCGCTGTGGCGCGATTGCGACGCCAGCTTCGAGATCGCGGCCGTCGAGGGCCGGGCGCCGGGTGAGAACGGGAAGGTCACGGTGGAGACCGACCGCGGACCGGTGTCGGCGCCGCTGGTCGTAGACGCGCTCGGATGGCGGCGGATCCTCGCCGGCGACGACGGCTTCCAGCCCACCGACGCTCCCCTGACCCGCGGCCTCGAGGTCCATCCCCGGGGCAACAGCGACGACCTCGAGGTCTGGGTCGACCGCCGCTACGCCCGGTCAGGCTACGGCTGGTGCTTTCCGGCCGGCGAGGAGCTGCGGATCGGCGCCTGCTCCTACTGGCCCGACGACCACGTGCGCGAGGGAACCGACATCCTCTCCGCCGACCTCGGCACCGACCAGGTCCGCTACCAGGGCAACTGGATCCCGCACCGGCTGCGCCCGCCGACCGAAGCGGGCGTCTTCTTCGTCGGCGACTCGGCCGGACAGTGCCTGCCGCTGACCGCGGAGGGGATCAGGACGGCGCTCTACTACGGGATCGCGGTCGGCCGCGAGATGCGCGCCGTGATCGAGGGCCGCCGCACCCGCAAGCAGGCGGCGACGAACTACACCGATCTCCACGACTCTCACAGGACCGGCTTCGGGATCCTCCTCTTCGTCCAGAAGATCCTCCCCTGGATCCCGGTGCGCCTCTTGGGCCCGGCGTTCCGCATCTACAAGACCCAGCGCCTGATCGACCTCACCTTCAACGCCTATCTCGAGATCGCTCCACCTGGCTTCGCCGCCGAAGGCGCGGGTTCCCGCCGCCTCGCGGACCGGGACGAGAGCGCCGAGCTGAGCGCCACCACGGCCGCCTAGACAACCGGCCGGCCGGTCGCGCTAGGTTCCAGGGGATGCTGTCCTGGCTCGGCAGGCTGTTGATCTCCCGCAACATGGCGAGGTCCCGTGAAGGTGACCTCGAGCCGGCGCTCCGAATGGACGCCGACGACATCCGGTTCAAATTCCCCGGCGACAGCTCCTGGGCGACGGAGCTGGAGGGCAAGGACGAGCTGCGGAAGTGGCTCGAGCGGTTCGCCGACGCCGGGCTTCAGATCTACCCCGACGAGGTCGTGCTGCAGGGGTTCCCCTGGAAGCAGACGATCTGCGTGCGCGGCACCGACCATCTCGACACCCCGGACGGGGAGCGCGTCTATGAGAACCGGTACGTGATCTGGGGGCGGATCTCCTGGGGCAAGCTGCGCGAGTACGAGGTCTACGAGGACACCCAGAAGACCGAGGCTCTCGACCGCTACCTCGAGTCGATCGGGAAGCTCCCGGGGTGATCTACATGCTGCGACACGGCGACGCCGAGCATGGCGACGGCGACGACTCGGCGCGGCGCCTGACCGAGAAGGGCGAGCGCCAGGCGATCGCCGCCGGGAGGGCGATGGCGGCGCTCGGGATCGAGATCGACGCCTGCCTGACGAGCCCGAAGGTGCGGGCGGCCGAGACCGCGCGGCTCGCCTGCGAGCCGCTCTCGGTGGAACCCGAGACCGCGGACGAGCTCGCCGGTCGCTTCGATGCGCTCGCCCTCGCCGCCGGCCGCGGCGATGTCCTCCTCGTCGGCCACAACCCCGACTTCAAGACCGAGGTCGGCCGAGCTGACCGGCGCCAACGTCAAGTTCCGCAAGGGCGGCCTCGCGATCCTCGACGGCAGCACCCTGATCGCGCAGCTGCGCCCCGAGGACCTGGCGGCAATCGCCGCCGCGGGTCAATGAGGCTCTGCCGGTTCCGCGCCGACGGCGGCGCCAGGCTCGGGCTGGTCGAGGGCGAGCGCGTGATCGACCTATCCGCGGCGGGGCCCGAGCTGCCGTCGGAACCCGCCAGAGCGCTTGACGCCGCCGGCGCCGCGCGCCTCGCCGAGCTCGCCGCCGGGGCGGGTCCCGGAGCCCCGCTCGACGAGCTGACCCTCCTCAGCCCGGCCCGGCCCCGCAAGTACCTGGCGATCGCCCTGAACTACGCCGACCACATCGCCGAGACCGGGATGGAGGCGCCGACGGTGCCGACCTTCTTCAACAAGCAGCCGACCTGCGTCGTCGGAACCGGCGCCGACGTGCACATGCCCCGGGTCTCGGACAAGCTCGACTACGAGGGAGAGCTGGCGATCGTGATCGGCAGGCGCTGCCGCCACGTGCCGTCGGAGCGGGCCGCCGAGGTGATCGCCGGCTACACGGTCGCCAACGACGTATCGGTCCGCGACTGGCAGATGCGGGCGCCGACGATGACGATCGGCAAGTCCTTCGACACCCATGGCCCGCTCGGGCCCTGGCTCGTGACCGGCGATGAGCTCGGCGACCCACAGCGGCTCGGGATCCGCACCTTCGTCAACGACGAGCAGCGCCAGGACGGCAAGACATCGGAGATGGTCTTCGACTGCTTCCAGCAGGTCTCCCACCTCTCCGAAGCGTTCACGCTCGAGCCGGGTGACGTGATCGCGACCGGCACCCCGGCCGGGATCGGCGCCTCGGTCCAGCCCTTTCCCGAGGGTCTGCTGAAGGTCGGCGACACGGTCAGAATCGAGATCGACGGGATCGGCGAGCTCCGCAACGACGTGATCGCCGAGCCGGACGGCTTCGTCGTCGCCGACGACCCACCGGTCTGAGCCATGGACGAAAGCAGGCGCCGAGCCCACCTCAACCTGATCGACAGCTCGCACCAGCTCTTCGACCTCGACTCGGGCGCCACCGTCGAGACCCACGGCGGCTGCTTCCTCGGCGCCGGCAGCTCCGACAACCCGGCGGTCTCAAACGCCGCGTTCCGCGTCGACGACGCGCTCGACCCGTCCGAGCTGCTGCGGCGGGCGCGGGCGTTCTTCGGCATGCGCGGCCGCGGCTTCAGCCTCTGGACGCGTGGAGACGAGCCCGAGGACCGCGACCTGCTCGAGGTCGCCCTCGCCGAGGGGCTCAGCCCGTTCTTCGAGATGCCGGAGATGGTGATGGTGGGGCGTGCCGAGGAGGTGCCGCTGCCGAATGGGGTCGAGCTCCGCCGCCTCCACGGCGCCGAGGAGGCGGCGGACTACTGGCGGGTCGCGAGGGAGTCCTACGTCAGCATCGGGTTCCCACCCGAGGTGTTCGACCACTACGACGACCACACAGGGCTGATGACAGACAACACGGTCGCCTTCCTCGCCTACCGAGGCGCCGCCCCGGTCGCGATCGCGATGACGATCGTCAACAACGGCGTCGCCGGGATCTACTGGGTCGGCACCACCGAGAGGGCCCGCGGCCAGGGCCTCGGCCGGGCTCTGACCGCGGCGGCGGTCAACGCCGGCCTCGACCTCGGCGCCGATCTGGCCTCACTGCAGGCCTCGCCGATGGGAGAGCCGATCTACCGGGCGATGGGCTTCGAGAAGATCTTCGATTACAGGCTGCTGATGGCTGCGCCACCGGAGGAGACGAGGCGATGAGGCAACGCCTCACCCTGATCACCTCGGGGTCTCCGATCTCGCCCGGGCGCGGGCCTTCTACGAAGCTCTCGGCTGGACGCTGACGGCCGCTACGGACCAAGTCGGAACGGCGGGTACTGGTCGGTGACCAGCGTGAAGGCGTACCCGATCACCCTGTTGTGCCAGCGGTAGACGCCTTCGACGAAATTGAAGGCGCCGCGCGGATACCGCCCGGTGAAGAGGATCGCGAACCAGGCGAAGATGACGACGAAGAAGGCGCCGATGTAGAGGAAGAAGAGGACGACGTAGTGGGGGATCGCCAGCAGCCACTTGACCAGCGGCATGCCCCGTTGCAGCTCGGTCTCGGCGTCCGGGTAGGGGAAGTCGAGATGGACCGCCTGTTGCTCGTCGGTCGAGGGATAGGTGTCGTCCATCAGCGTCAGGTAGACGCCGATCCGATTCCCGAACCGCAGCAGTTCGAGGTTCCAGTCGAACCACCAGCGCGGGTATTTCTTGCGGAAGAGGAGCATCAGGACGACCGGGATCGTCAGCAGCCCGACGCCTCCCGCGGCCCAGCTGTATTCGGTGCCCCCGGCCGAGTAGGAGCTTCCGCCGGCGAGCATCGAGGCGATGATCGCGATCGGGATCACGGTGAAGATTCGGAAGAACGTCGTCAGCCGGTTCAGCTGCCGGTCCGGGTAGTCGACGGAGAACGTGACTGGGTACGCCGAGGGCTCCATGCTGGCCTCCTCCTTTTCCCTGCGGGAGTGGACGAATCCGCATCGTGGCGCACCGATCGGCGGCAACCGCGGGCTCCTGAGCCCTGACTGGCCGGTCAACCAGGATTGCGCCGTTCCATGTAGCCTCCCCCGACTCACGAATCCAGGAGGGAGAGCGCAATCTGATGGGACTTCTAGACGGTAAAGCGGCGATCGTCACCGGGTCGGCCCGGGGTATCGGCCGCGCGACGGCGGAGCTCTTCGCCGCCGAGGGCGCCAAGGTGCTGATCAACGACCTCGACGCCGATATCGCCGAGCAGGCCTCGACCGAAATCGACGGCGAGACCGCCGTCCACGCAGGCGACCTGACCAAGCCCGACGCCGCCGACCAGCTGGTCGCCGCCGGGGTCGAGGCCTTCGGCGCGGTCGACATCGTCGTCAACAACGCCGGCTACACCTGGGACGGCGTAGTCCACCGGATGACCGACGAGCAGTTCCAGGCGATGCTCGACATCCACACGATCGTCCCGTTCCGGATCACGAGGGCGCTCGCCCCGCACTGGCGCGAGGCCGCAAAGGCCGAGCGCGGCGAGGGCAAGGAGGTCTTCCGCAAGATCGTCAACGTCTCCTCGATCTCGGGGACGATGGGCAACGCCGGCCAGGCCAATTACTCGGCGGCCAAGGCCGGGGTCGTCGGCCTGACCAAAACGCTCGCCAAGGAGTGGGGCCAGTTCAAGGTCAACGTCAACGCCGTCGCCTTCGGGTTCGTCGAGACGCGGCTCACCGCGGCCAAGGAGGCCGGTGGCGAGATGACCTCGCCGTCGGGCGAGAAAATCGAGCTCGGGATCCCCGAGCAGATGCGCTCGATGGCCTCGGCGATCATCCCGCTCGGCCGCCCGGCCCAGCCCGAGGAGGCGGCCGGCCCGGTCCTCTTCCTCTGCTCCGGGCACGCGAACTACGTCCACGGCCAGATCCTCAACGTCACCGGTGGGCAGTTCGGGGGGATGTACACCTGAGCAGGGCGGCGACAGAGGGCAGGTCGCGGGTCCGATACCTCGACATCGCGGACCGGACCTGGCCTGTCCTCCGCCGCCTCGCCGGTGTCCACACCCTGCTCTACAGGGTCACCGGCGGCCGCTTCGGTCTGAACGTTCCCGGTGGCCCCGGGCGGATGCTGCTGCTCGACCACGTCGGGGCGAAGAGCGGCACCAGGCGGACCTGCCCCCTGCTCTACATCCGCGACGGCGGCAACGTCGTGGTCATCGCCTCCAAAGGCGGCTATCCGCAGAACCCCGCCTGGTACCACAACCTGATGGCCAATCCCGACACCGCGGTCCAGATCGGGAGCGAGACGCGCCAGGTCCACGCCCGCCTCGCGACGCCGGAGGAGCGCGAGCGGCTCTGGCCCGAGGCGGTCAGGGTCTGGAGCGGCTACGCCGACTACCAGGCGCGCAGCAAGGGTCGCGAGATCCCGATGGTCGTCCTCGAGCCCCGCGCCTAGGCCTTCGGGCGCCGCTCCTCCGCGACCGGCTCGCCGCCCTCGCCGGCGATCGCGTCGGGGGGCCACGGCCCGGCCCAGTTGTCGCGGGCGCCGTCGATCGTGATCGTCGTCCCCGAGATGAAGTCGCCGGCCGGCGAGGCGAGGTAGGCGACGAGCCAGGCGAGCTCCTCGGCGCGGCCGGCGCGCCCGATCGGGATCGAGCGCTCGAGGTTGTCGACGACCACCTTCGGATACTTCGTCAGCAGCGTCTCGGTCGCGAATTGGCCGGCGGCCAGCGCGCAGGTGGTGATCCCGAACCGGGCCCACTCGACCGCCAGCGTCCGCATCATGTTCTCGACCGCCGCCCGGGCCGCGCCGGAGTGGACCATGCCCGGCATCCCGTGGTGCGGGGAGAGGGTGACGCTGAGGACCTTGCCGCCGCCCTGGGGGATGAACGCCTTCGTCGCCGCGGCATGGGTCATCAGCCATGTCCCCTGAACGTTCAGCTCGGTGACGGTGTGGAAGCCCTTCGGGCTGATCGCCTCGGCCGGGCTGAGGAACTGGCCTCCGGCGTTGTTGACGAGAACGTCGAGCCTCCCGTGCCGCTCGAGCACGCCGTCGATCAGCCGCTCGACCGCCTCCTCGTCGCGGATGTCCATCGCCTCGTGCTCGAAGCTCCCCGCCAGCTCCTCGGCGAGGGTCGCCGTCTCCTCCAACGGCTCCTCACGACGGCCGCACCCGACAACCGTCGCGCCGAGCCGCGCCAGCTCCAGGGCGCTCTCGCGGCCGAGCCCGCTGCCCGAGCCCGACACAAGGCAAACCTGGCCCTCGAGCAGGCCGTCCCTGAATATGCGCGAATAAGCGCTCCCAACCATCGATCCTCAGCCTATAGACGGGATCGCCACGAGTAATGTCCGCCTCGATGAAGGTCCAGGTGGAGGCAAAACCGCTGCACGAGCCGCTTTCCGGTGGCACCGCAGGCGCGACCGTGACCGTCGAGCCGATCGTCACCGGCACGGTCCACTTCCCGCGCGCGCTGATGGAAAGCCCCGGCGGCCGTTTCCTGACCCCGCAGGCTCGGCTGGGCGCTGTTGACCGGCAAGGAAGCGGTCGAGGTCCCGGTCCCCGTCTTCCTCATCCGCCACCCGAGCGCCGGCGCGATCCTCGTCGACACCGGCCTCCACCCCTCGATCGCGACCGAACGCAGAAGAGAACTTCGGCCGCCTCCCCACTCGACTCTGCAGGCCCTCGGTCGAGCCGGACGGCGACGCCCCGGCCCAGCTCCGCAAGCGCGGGCTCGACCCGGGCGAGATCCCGATCGTGATCATGACCCACCTCCACATCGACCACACCTCGGCGATCTCGGAGTTCCCCAACTCGACGTTCGTGGTCAGCGAGGTCGAGTGGCAGGAGGCCACCCAGGGGAAGCGGCCGACGATCAACGGCTACCGTCGCATCCATCTCGACTTCGCCTTCGACTACCGCACCGTCGACTTCGACCGCGGCGGAATCGACTCCTACGCGACGTTCGGCCGCACCTTCGACCTCTTCGGCGACGGCTCGATCAGGCTCGCCTACACCCCGGGCCACACGGCGGGCCACATGTCGGTCATCGCCCACCTCAGGGACAGGGACTTCGTGATCGGCGGCGACGCCTCCTACATGTTCGCCCAGCTCGAGGGCGAGGCCCCGCTGGCCCCGCGCCCGGTCGACGCCCACAACTACCGGCGCTCGCTGCAGGAGGTCAAGCTGTTCCGCCGCGAGTTCCCGGCGGCGATCGTCACCCCCGGGCACGACACGGAGTTCTACGACCGCCTCGAGGCTCGTTACGAGTAGTTGGTCTCGCCCGGCTCGGGGGTGACACCCTCGTGGAGGGTGCGGATCACGTTGCCACGCCCCTGCGCCTCGAGCCGCGTGTACATCGCCCGGACCCGATCGAAGATCTCGGTCGCGGCTTCGAGCTGGCGCTCACGGCCGGGAGACTCCTCGACCGGGAACGAGAGCGGCTCGCCGAACTGAACCGTGACCTTCGGGAACCGAAAGCGCTTCCAACGACGCACCGACGCCGATCCGTGGATCGCGACCGGCACGACCGGAGCGCCGGACTCGAGCGCCAGCCTGCCGACGCCCGGTTTCGGTTCGCCGAGCTCGCCGCTGCGCGAGCGGCCGCCCTCGGCATAGATCAGCAGCATCCCGTCCTGGCCGAGGACGGTGTACGCGGTCTTGAATGCCTCTTCGTCGCGGTGGCCGCGGCGGACCGGGATGACGCCGCCGTGCTTGAAGATGTAGTTGAGGACCGGGTTGCCGAACAGCTGCGATTTGGCCATGAACCGGATCTGGCGCCGCAGGTAGAGGCCGGTGAAGAAGTGGTCCATCTGGCTGAAGTGGTTGGGGGCGAGGATCAGCGGGCCCGACTTCGGCACGTTCTTCACACCGATCGCGCGGGTGCGGTAGATCAGCAGCGTCGGCAGCGAGACGATGGCGCGGACGAGCGGGTAGGTCCAGCCGACCCCGCGGCGGGCGGCGGCGTGGAACTGGTCGAAGTACGACGCCGGGCGTTCGTCCTTGTAGACCTGTGGCTTGATGTCGGGCATGTCAGATGGCGATGGCCGAGCGGCCCGTCGCCTTGCCTACCCCCTGCCGCGGCGGCGGTTACGCGCCCGGGCGCGGCGCGTCCCATCCGCGCGAGCGCTCGACCGCCCGGCGCCAGTCCGCCAGCAGCGAGCGGCGCCTCCCCTCGTCGATGCGCGGCTCGTAGCGAGCCGCCTCGCGCCAGGTCCGGCAGACGTCGTCCTCGCTCCAGCGCCCGGTCGCGATCCCGGCCAGGTAGGCGGCCCCGAGCGCCGTCGTCTCGCTCACCTCGGGCACGATCACCGGGGCGCCGAGGACGTCGGCCTGGAACTGCATCAGCCAGCCGTTCGCCACCGCGCCCCCGTCGGCTTTGAGCTCGGCAAGGCGCTCCCCCGCCGCTGCCTCCTGCGCCCGCACGGCGTCCACCGTCTGGTAGGCGGTCGCCTCGAGGGCGGCGCGGGCAAAGTGGGCGCGTCCGCTTCCCCGCGTCAGCCCGACGATCGTGCCGCGGGCGTAGGGATCCCAGTGCGGCGACCCGAGGCCGGTCAGCGCCGGGACGAAGTAGACGCCGTCGTTGCTCTCGAGCGAGGCCGCCAGCTCCTCGGTCTCGGCGGCCTCGGCAATGATCCCGAGCCCGTCCCGGAGCCACTGCACGGCGGCTCCGGTGACGAATATCGAGGCCTCGAGGGCGTAGGCGGGCTGCTCACCGGTCTCGCAGGCGACGGTGGAGAGCAAACCCTCGACCGGGCCGGGAAGCTCGGCGCCGGTGTGGAGGAGGACGAAGCTGCCGGTGCCGTAGGTGTTCTTCGCGCTCCCGGCGCTGTGGCAGGCCTGGCCGAACAACGCCGCCTGCTGGTCGCCGGCGATCCCGGCGACCGGGACCTCGCCGCCGAACTCGGTCGTCGTGCCGAAGACGTGCGAGGACGGAAGCGGCTCGGGAAGGCGCTCGGGGTCGACGCCGAGCATCGCGCAGAGCTCCTCGTCCCAGTTGTGGCGGCGGATGTCGAACAGCATCGTCCGCGAGGCGTTGGTGCGGTCGGTGGCGTGACGGCCGGTCAGCTTGAACAGGAGCCAGGAGTCGACCGTCCCGAACACGGCCCTCCCGGCCCCCTCGACGTTCCGCAGCAGCCACTCGATCTTGGTCCCCGAGAAGTAGGGGTCGAGGACGAGTCCGGTCCGCTCGCGAACGAGCTCCTCGCGGCCCTCGGCGCGGAGCTCCTCGCAGCGCTCGGCGGTGCGGCGGTCCTGCCAGACGAGCGCCCGGTGAACCGGCTCGCCGCTGTCGGGGTCCCAGGCGACGACCGTCTCGCGCTGGTTGGTGATGCCGATCGCCCTCGAGTGAGGCTCCGTCGATGCCGGCATCCGCGATCGCCTCCGACGCGACTCGCCTCGTCGTCTCCCAGATCTCGGTCGCATCGTGCTCGACCCATCCGGGCCGCGGGAAATGCTGCTCGAACTCCGAGTACGCCCGGCCCGCGATCCGCGCCTCGTCGTCGAAGACGAGGCAGGTCGTGCCGGTCGTGCCCTGGTCGATCGCGAGGATCACGCGCCGGGCAGGCTATCCGGCGTCGACCTGGGCTCCGCGGACGATTGTCAGTAGCGCCGCGGCGAGGCCGGCCGGGTCTTCTTCTCCGGTTCCGAGCCGGCGCAGCCCCAACCCATACATCAGTGCCACGATCGATCGCGCCTGAGCCTTCGCGTTGGGAACCTGGAGCGCCTCGAGCGCTGCCTCGGCGACGTCTTCATATGCGACGAAACAGCGCTGTGACGCATCGCGCAGCTCCGGGTCGCGGGCCGCCTGCAGGTGAAGCTCGAACTCGGCGAGCTCCTGGATCCTGCGGCCGGTTTCGCGGACCACCTGCTCGACCGCGACCGCGACCTGCTCGATGCTGGGACGGTTCCGGCGCAGTTCGGCGGCGATCCCCTCGAGCCGGACGACCTCTTCGCCGACCATCAGCATCAGGCTCTCGCGCAGCAGGTCGAGCTGGCTGTCGAAGTGGTAGGTGAGCGAGCCGAGCGAGACCTCGGCCGCCTCGGCGACCCGCCGGTTCGTGACCGCCGCGATCCCCTCGCGCCCGATCAGGTCGAGCGTCGTGCGGAGGATCCGCTCACGGGTGTCGGTGACGGTGACGGTTGCCATCTAAAGGCCTCTGTCCTTCCCACTCATGGCTGCCACCCTACCCGTTGGTCGCCTATTGTTCGTTCGAACGAACTGCAAGGAAGGGGAATCCGATATGCCGACCCAGACCGGTCCCGACCTCGGGCTGCGTCGAGCAGGTGGGGATGCTGGCCACGGGTGGCGTGTCCTCGCGCGAGCTGGTCGAGGACTCGCTGCGACGGACCGAATCCGCCCAGCGCGACCTGAATGCGTTCCGGGTGATCCGCGCCGAGGAGGCGCTGGAGGAGGCGGAGGCCGCGGACCGCAGGATCGCCGAGGGCGAGGGGGCGCCTCTCCTTGGCGTCCCGGTCGCGATCAAGGAAGACGTCGACCTCGCCGGACACCCGACCCGGTTCGGCTGTGGTGGGTCCTGCCCGCCCGCCGAGCGCGACGCCGAGGTCGTGCGGCGCCTGCGCGAGGCGGGGGCGATCGTGATCGGCAAGACCCACGCGCCCGAGGTCGGCCAGTGGCCGTTCACCGAGGGGCCCGCCTTCGGCGCGACCCGGAACCCATGGAGCATGGCCCACACTCCCGGCGGCTCGAGCGGTGGTGCCGCCGCGGCCGTCGCCGCCGGCCTGGTACCCGCCGCGATCGGGTCCGACGGGGCGGGCTCGATCCGGATCCCCGCCGCCTGGACCGGGCTTGTCGGGCTGAAGCCGCAGCGGGGACGGATCTCGACCCTGCCCGAGCCCGAGGCCTTCAACGGCCTCACCTGCTTCGGGCCACTGGCCCGCAGCGTCGTCGACGCCGCCCTCCTGCTCGACGCGGTCCACGGCAATGCTCCCGGCGACCTCCACCGGCCCGCGCCGCCACCCGAGCCGTTCGCCGAGGCGGCGGCCCGCGAGCCCCGCCCACAGCGGGTCGCGCTCTCGTTCGCGACGCCGCTCGGGGTCGGCGAGCTATGTCGACCCCGAGCATCGCGCCGCGATCGAGGCCTTCGCCCAGCGGCTCGGCGAGATGGGCCACGACGTGGTCTCCGCAGATCCCGACTACGGCCTTGTCGGAGCGGCGATCGTCCCGCGCGGGATGGCGGGGGTCGATGCCTGGCTGAAGGACAACGTCGGCGACCGCTCGAACCTCGAGTCGCGGACGCGGACCCAGGGGCGCCTCGGAAAGCTCCTCTCGGGGCCGCCGCTGCGGGTGGCGCGGGCGGCGGAGCCGGCGCTGCGGCGCCGCCTCGGCCGCATCTTCGACCGCTTCGACGCAGTCCTGACCCCGACCACGGCTAAGCCGCCGACGAAGGTCTACAGGCACGACGGCCGCGGATACTGGGCGACGAGCACCGCGATCAGCGCCGCCTGCCCCTTCGGCTTCGCCTGGAACGTCGTCGGCTGGCCGGGAATCAGCGTCCCCGCCGGGCGAACCGAGTCAGGCCTGCCGATCGGCGCCCAGCTGCTCGGGCCCGAAGGCGGCGAGGCGGGCGCTGCTCGAACTGGCCGGCTCGATCGAGCGCGCGGCCGGCGGCTGGGAGCGGGCTCCCTACCCCCGCCGCGACGCGTAGGCGCGGGCAAAGTCGCGCAACTGCCTCGCCCGGTGTGAGAAGCCGGCGAGGTCGCGGCCGGTCGCGCGGTGGGAGAGGTCGAGCTCGTACTCGCGCAGCGTGTGGCCGGCGCGAACCGCGTCGATCGTCATCCCGACCTCCATCCCATAGCCGTCGGCGAACGGCAGGATCGCCCGCAGGACATCGGCCCGCATCGCGCGCTGGCCCGAGATCGGGGCGCTCGTCTCGAGCCCGCAGCGGCGGCGGATCGCCCAGCGGGCGAACCCCAGCGCGACGCCGAATCCGCCGCCGACCCTGCGGCTGAAGGCGGCCACCGCGAGGTCGCACTCGCCGCGCTCGACCGCGTCGACGAGCGGGACGAGCGAGGAGGCGGAGGCGCCGAGGTCGCCGTCGCAGAGCAGGAAGAGGTCGGGCGGGGAGGCCGAGAGCGCCGCCTCGGCGGCGGCGGTCACGTTCGCGCCCTTGCCGTGCGGGCGGCCACGGCTGACGACCTGGGCGCCGGCCGCGAGCGCGACCCCCTCGGTGTCGTCGGTCGAGGCGTCGTCGGCGACCCAGATCGCCGCGTCGGGGAAGCTGCCGCGCAGCGCCCTGACGGTGTCGCCGACGCGGTCGGCCTCGTTGCGGGCCGCGACGAGGACGGCGAGGCGGTCAGGCACGGCGGATATTGTCCCGCTCCATGGCGGACATCGAGGCACACATCACCGGCAACGTATGGAAAATCGAGGTCGCCGTCGGCGACACCGTCGAGGACGGCGACACGGTCGTGATCCTCGAGTCGATGAAGATGGAGATCCCTGTCGAGGCCGAGGACGAGGGGACCGTCAAGGAGATCCGCTGCGAGGAGGGCCAGTCGGTCAGCGAAGGCGACGTCCTCGTAGTGGTCGAGTGAGTGCCGAGGAGCTCGCCGGCGGCAAGCTGATCCTCGACTCCCCGGCCGAGGCGGTCGTCCGGATCACGATCTCCAACCCCGAGCGCCGCAACGCCCTCGACCACGAGATCCTCGACACCCTTGCCGAGACGCTGCCGCGGCTCGACTGCGGGGATCGAGAACCGCTGCGTCCTGATCACCGGCGCGCCGCCGGTCTTCTCGGCCGGCTACGACATCGGGTCGATTCCCGAACAGACCTTCGAGCGCGACGCCGAGAGCCTCGTCGCCCACCCCTTCCACGCGGCGATGGAGGCGATCGCGGCCCATCCGTGGCCGACGGTGGCGATGATCAACGGCCACTGCCTTGGCGGCGGCCTCGAGCTGGCGATCACCTGCGACATGCGGGTCTGCGCGGCGGGGGCGAAGCTGGGGATGCCGCCGGCGAAATTGGGGCTGATCTACGGCCATACCGGCCTGCGCAAGTTCCTCGACACGATCGGGCTGGCGCGGACCAAGGAGCTGTTCCTCACCGGGCGCAACCTCGAGGCCGCGCGGGCTGAGCAGATCGGGCTCGTCCACGAGGTCTTCGCCGACGAGGAGCTCGAGGGTGCCGCGATCGAGCTGGCGGCGGCGATCGCCGCCAACGCGCCGCTCTCGATGCGCGGCAACAAGCAGGCGATCGAGGTCCTCAACGCGAACCCGGTGCTGAGCGCGGCGCAGGAGGCGGAGCTGGTCGCCCTGCGCGAGTCGTGCTTCGGCTCCGCCGATTTCCGCGAGGGGATCCAGGCGTTCGCCGAGAAGCGCCGGCCGCGCTGGACGGGACAATGAGCGCGGCGCGAGCCAAATGAGCCATCTCTGTCTCCTCGCACAGCGAGCCAAGCGCGAACGAGTGCAGTGAGCGCGGCGGAACGCAGGGCGCTCGCCGCCTCCGGCCCGGAGATGGCGGCGCTGATCGAACGGATCGGCAAGATCGATCTCGAGACCCGGCTGCGGCGGCGCAGCGAGGAGCGGCCCGCCGACGCCTACGGGGCGCTGCTGCGGGCGATCGTCGGCCAGCAGCTCTCGACCAAAGCCGCGCGGACGATCCACGGCCGGGTCCTCGATCTCTTCGACGGCGGGACGCCGACGTCCCGAGCAGCTGCTGGAGGCGAGCGAGAAGGACCTCCGGGCCGCCGGCCTGTCGGGGCGGAAGGTCGAGTACATCCGCGACCTCGCCTCGCCATGTGATCTCCGGCGAGCTCGAGCTCGACCGCCTCGACGATCTCGATGACGAGGAGGTGATCGCGGAGATCGTCGCGGTCCGCGGCCTCGGCCAGTGGACGGCGGAGATGTTCCTGCTATTCCACCTCGAACGGCCGGACGTCCTCTCCGGCGGCGACCTCGGGATCCGCAAGGCGATCCAGATCGAGTACGGCCTCGACGAGATGCCGACCCCGACCGAGGTGATCGAGATCGGCGAGGCCTGGCGGCCGCACCGCAGCCTCGCCTCGCTCTACCTCTGGGAGTCGCTCGCCGCCGTCCCGGACGAGTAGCCGGCCCGCAGCGACCCTCAGTGGGCGAGGACTTGGCGGAGGCGGAGGACGCGACCCGCGGACTCTTCGAATGGCGGGCGGGAGAGGGCGCCGGTCGCGAGGCCGTGGGCGAGAGCCGCGTGGGCGACCCGGGCGGCTGCCGGTTCGACATAGAGGAGGAGGTCGGCGCCGGCGCGGGCGGCGGCGATGCCGGCCTTGCCGGGCCGCCGAAGTCCTGGACCGCGACCGTCTGGAGCGCGTCGGTGATCGAGACACCTTCGAACCCGAGCCTGCCGCGCAGCTCGCCGGTAGCGATCGAGCGGGTGAAGGCGGCCGGCCGGTCCGAGAAGGCCGGAGAAGATCGCGGTCGTCAGCATCACCATGTCGCCGCCGGCGTCGATGAAGCGCGCGATAGGGCGCCTCGTCGACGCGCCGCAGCATCGCCTTCGGGCGGCTCGATCCGTCTGGACCGCGTCATCGGTGTTTGATGCTGGCGGAGCCGATGCCCGGGAAGTGCTTCGCGGTGGCGGCGACCCCGCCTCCTGCAGCCCTTCGGCGAACGGCACCCCGCTCTCCTCGACCGCGGCCGGGGTCGAGCCGAAGCCGCGTTCGTCGGCGGCGATGTCTCCCCCGGGCCGGGCGAGTTCGAGCACCGGCGCGAGGTCGACGTTGACGCCGACGTCGCGCAGGTTCCGCGCTGTGCGCCTGCCCTGCTCGCGGCTGAAGGCAGGGCCCCTTTCGCCCATCTCCCGGGCCGACGCGTCGGGGCGCCGCCGATCCGCTTCACCAGGCCTCCCTCCTGATCGACCATCACCAGCAGCGGGTCGCGCAGCCCCCGCGGCCGGGGGATCGCCTGCAGGCTCGCGATCAGCCTCCGACCGGCGGCACGGCTCGGGAGGTTGCCGGTGTAGGAGAGAGGATCACCCCCGCGACCGCGCCCCTGCGGATCATGTTTCGGACCCGGTCGGGGATCGCCGGCCCCGGGAAGCCGGTGATGATCCGCTCCCCTGCGAGCTGCGACGTGTCGAGCTCGAGAGCGGGGCGATCCTGGGCGGTGAGGTCGGCACGGCCTCCTTGCCGTCGCCCAGCGTCGACGCCGAATGCAAAGGCGGCGATCGCGAGGCCGCAGCGCGATCGCGATCGCGGCCCGCCGCCGCCTGATCTTCAGCCGAATCCACGTCCGGCCCGGAGCCTAGCCTGCGGCCGAATGGGACCCCTGATCTCGTTCGACGAAGCGCTCGCCCTCGGGCAGCTGACCGACCACGAGGAGATCGGCGACGTGGTCGAGCGCGCCTGGCGCGTGAGGCGGGAGAACTTCGGCGACTCGACCGACATGTGCTCGCTGGTCAACGCCAAGTCCGGCGGCTGCGCCGAGGACTGCGGCTTCTGCGCCCAGTCCCGCTACGCCGAGGCGGACACGCCGATGCACGCGATGATGGAGCCGGAGCAGATCCTCGAGCACGCGAAGGCGGCCGAGGCGGCGGGCGCCCACCGCTTCTGCATGGTGACCCAGGGCCAGGGCCTCTCCAAACGCGACTTCGAGAAGATCCTCGAGGGCGCCAAGCTCGTCGCCGAGCACACCAACCTCAAGCGCTGCGCCTCGATCGGCCACATGTCGGCCGAGCGCGCGACGCGGCTGCGCGAGGCGGGGATCCAGCGGGTCCACCACAACGTCGAGTCGGCGCGCTCCTACTACCCGGAGGTCTCGACCACGGTCCGCTACGAGGGCCGCCTGCGGACGATCGAGGCGGTCAGGGAGGCCGGGCTCGAGACCTGCGTCGGCGGCATCCTCAACCTCGGCGAGACGCCCCGCCAGCGAGTCGAGATGGCCTTCGAGCTGTCGGACCTGAACCCGACCTCGGTGCCGATCAACCTGCTCAACCCTCGCGAGGGGACCAAGTTCGGCGACCGGGCGCTGATGGACGCATGGGAGGTCGTCAAGTGGGTCGCGATCTTCCGCCTGATCATCCCCGGCGCCCTGTTCCGGCTCTGCGGCGGCCGGGTCGAGAACCTCGGCGACCTGCAGCCGCTGGCGGTCAGGGCCGGCCTCAACGGGGTGATGATGGGGAACTTCCTCACCACGCTCGGCGCCGAGCCCGAGGAGGACCGGGCGATGTTCGAGGACCTCGGGCTCAATGTCGCCCGCCAGCCCGACAACGGCTCCAACCCGCGGCCCGACAACCGCTCCGGCTGGCTCGACGGCGCCAGCCCGGCGGCAACGCCGATGGAGGAGCTGATCGACCACCAGGACGAAGCCGACTTCTGGGACCCCTCGACCCAGCTCCGGGTGATCAAGAAGGCGAAGAAGCCTCCCCCGTACCCGAAGCAATCGGCGGCATGACGGAGATCGCCGAGCGGTTGGAGGAGCTCCGCGGGTCGGGGCTCCACCGCCGGCTGCGACTGGTCGAGGGCCCGCAGGGGCCCGAGGTGCTGCTCGACGGCCGCCCGGTCCTTCTGCTCTGCTCGAACAACTACCTCGGCCTCGCCGGGCACCCGCTCGTCCGCGAGGCGGCGGCCGAAGCGGCGATCCGGTGGGGCGCGGGCGCCGGCGCCTCACGACTGATCTCGGGCAGCATGGAGCCGCATCAGGAGCTCGAGCAGCGGCTGGCGGCGTTCAAGGGCTACCCGGCGGCGCTCCTGTTCGGCTCCGGGTACCTCGCCAACAGCGGCGTCATCGCGGCGCTGGCGGGACGCGGCGAGGTCGTCTTCAGCGACGAGCTCAACCACGCCAGCATCATCGACGGCTGCCGGCTGGCGCGGGCCGAGACCTTCGTCTACCGCCATGCCGACCTCGACCACCTCGCCTGGGGGCTGCGGTCGGCGGGCGATCGCGCCGCGCTGATCGTCACCGACGGCCTCTTCTCGATGGACGGCGACCGGGCTCCGCTCGAGGGCCTCCTCGAGCTGGCCCGCCGCCACCGCTGCCGATTGATGGTCGACGAGGCCCACGCGACCGGGACGGTCGGGCCGGGCGGCCGCGGAACGGTCGCCGCCGCCGGCCTCGGCGGCGAGGTCGACCTCCTGGTCGGAACGCTCGGCAAGGCGCTCGGCTCATACGGCGCCTACGTCTGCGCCTCGTCGCAGATGGTCGAGTACCTGCTCAACACCGTCCGCTCGTTCATCTTCTCGACGGCGCTGCCGCCGCCGGTCGTCGCGGCGGCGCAGGCGGCGCTGGCGCTGCTCGAGGCCGAGCCGGAGATGGTCCAGCGCCTCGGAGTCAACGCAGCCGTCCTGCGCGAGGCGCTGGCCGCGGAGGGGTTCTCGGTCGGGCGTCAGCGAGAGCCAGATCGTCCCGGTCGGGTCGGTGACTCCGAGCAGGCGATGGTTCTCTCGGAGGCGCTGCTCGAACACGGCGTCTTCGCCCAGGGGATCCGGCCGCCGACGGTGCCGGAGGGAACCTCGCGGCTGCGCTTCACGGCGATGGCCACGCACGACCCGATGGCGCTCCAACGAGCTGCGACGGGTGCTCGGCGCCGCCACCCGCAGCCTCGGCCTCAACGCGCCGGGGCCCCGGTCGCAGCTCGCCGCCTAGACGGTGCGCGGCGTCTTCGTCACCGGCACCGGCACCGAGGTCGGCAAGACGGTCGTCGCGGCGGTGCTCGCTCGCACCCTGGCCGAGTCGGGATCCGGGGTCGCGGTGTTCAAGCCCGCCGTCACCGGCCTCGATGACCCGGGCGAGCCCGACCACGAGCTGCTGCGGCGGGCTGCCGGCTCCGAGCAGAGCGACGAGGAGATCGCCCCCTACCGCTACGGGCCGCCGGCCTCACCGCATCTGGCCGCCTCGCTGGCGGGCGAGGAGATCGACCCGGAGCGGCTCCGCGCAGCCGCCGAGACCGCGGCCGCCGGTGCCGACGAGATCGTCTGCGAGGGCGTCGGCGGCCTGCTGGTCCCGCTCGCCGGCGAGCTACCTGGTTCGCGACCTCGCGGTCGACCTCGGCCTGCCGGTCGTCGTCGCGGCCGCGCCCGGCCTCGGCACGATCAACCACACGCTGCTCACCGTCGAGGCGGCCCGCGCCGCGGCGCTCGAGGTCGCGATGGTCGTCCTCACGCCGTGGCCCGACGCCCCGAGCGCGATCGAGGCCTCGAACCTGGAGACGATCGCCGCCCTCGGCGAGGTCAGGGTCGAGACGGTACCGAGGCTCGATCTGCGGGATCCGGCCCGATGGCCAGCGCTGTCTCCGCCTCGACCGGGCTGATCGCGCGCTTCTTGGCCCGGATCGCGACGGCCGCGATCACCGCGCCGGTGAACGCGATCGCCGCCGAGACGGACATCGCGAATCCGAGCGCATCGACGAATTCCTGGACGGGGTCGCCGTCGTCGGGTCGCCGACCCAGCTCTGGAAGATCGCGCCGGTCACGGCGACGCCGAGGCTGCCGCCGACCATCCGGAACATCGAGAGGACTCCGGAGGCGATCCCGGCCTTCTCGACCGCGACGGCATTCATCGCGGCGCTCGTCATCGGCGACATCGTCATCGCGATGCCGATGCCGAGCAGCACGAAGCCCGGCAGCAGGTCGCCGTAGGTCGAGTCGACGGCGATCCCGCTGAACGTGAAGAGCGAGGCCGCGACGATCCCAAGCCCGCCGGCGATCAGCCAGCGCGGGCCGAACCGGTCGGCGAGGCGGCCGGCGATCGGCGCGACGACCACGATCATCAGGGTCGAGGGGCAGGAAGCGGAGGCCGGCTTCCAGCGCCGAGTAGCCGAGGATGTTCTGCATGTAGAGGGCGAGGAAGAAGAAGACGCCGAGCATCGCGAAGGAGACGATCAGCGCGACGACCACGGCGCCGAGGAAGTTGCGGTCGGTGAAGAACTGGAATTCGACCATCGGCACCTTCACCCGCAGCTCGATCGCCACGAAGGCGGCAAGCCCGATCGCGCCGCCGACCAGCAGGCCGACGATCGCGGGCGATCCCCAGCCCCATGCGTTCCCCTCGACCAGGGCGAGGACGAGCGCGGTCAGCGTCACGGTGAGCGCCCCGACCCCGAGGTAGTCGACGTCGCGGCCGACGGTCGTGTCGCGCGACTCGCGGACCGCGAACAGCGCCGCGATGACGGCGCCGATCGCGACCGGGATGTTGAGGTAGAAGATCGCCCGCCAGCTGACGTGCTCGGTCAGGAAGCCGCCGAGCACCGGCCCGACCGCCAGCGCCAGCGCCGAGACGCCGGCCCAGGTGCCCATCGCCTTGCCGCGCTCGTGCGCGGGAAAGGCGTCGGTGACGATCGAGAGCGTGGCCGGCATCATCAGCGCCGCACCGACGCCCTGGACGATGCGGCTCGCGATCAACGAGGTCGTGTCGACGGCGAGCCCCGCGGTCGCCGAGGAGAGGGCGAAGATGACGACGCCGATCATGAAGATCAGGCGCCGGCCGAAGATGTCGCCGAGGCGGCCGCCGGTGGCGAGCAGGACGGCGAAGGAGAGCGTGTAGCCGTTGACCGTCCACTCGAGGCCGAGGACAGCGAGGCGCCGAGGTCGCGCTGGATCGACGGCAGCGCGACGTTGACGACGGTGTTGTCGAGCATGATCATGAACAGCGCGAAGCACATCGCCCCGAGCGTCCACCACTTGCGGTTTTCGTCGGTGATCAGGTGGCGGTAGCGGGTCATCGGGTGGAGTCCCCCTTTCCTTTCAAGATCTCGTAGGCCGCGGCGATGTCCTCGCGGTCCATCAGGGAGTCGACGGCAGCGTCGAGCTTGCGTCGCTGTGCGGCGGTCAGGCTGGCGGCGAAGTTCTCCATCCCGGCCTGGCGGATGACGAGCAGGGTGTTGACGAGGTCCTTGCCCTTGGCTCGTGATCGCGACCCGCCGGACGCGCCGGTCATCGGGGTCCTCGACCCGGGTCGCAAGCCGTTTCTTGACCAAAGCGTCGACCGCGCGGCTCATCGAGGGAACCGAGACGCCGAAGGTCTCGGCCAGGTCGGAGACCTGGCGCGGCTCGGCGTCCTCGCCGAGGCCGCCGAGCTCGAGCAGGGCCTTGGTCTGGGTCATCGAGAGGCCGCTCTCCTCGAGGATGCTGAGCATGTTGCCGCGGTCGTAGAGGAAGAGGTGGCGGAGCACGGCGCTGAGCCGCGCCGCCGTCTCCTGCACCTCGGCGCCGATCGCCCGCGGCGCCTCGACTTCGTCGACTATCGATTTCAGGTCAGTGGGCTGCACTCCGCCAATAGTTGCACACGCGCAACTATTTCTGGTGCGCAATAGTTGTTTGTGTGATGCATATCACCCCGCGAATTCCGGCCGACCCCGGATCTACCCTGGGCCCGAGATGTCGGTGGATCACTCGCAACTCGACCGCGACCACCTCTGGCATCCGTTCACCCAGCAGCGGGGATGGTGCGAGGAAGAGCCGCTGGCGATCGCCCGGGCCAAGGGCTGGCAGCTGATCGACACCGAAGGCCGCCACTACATCGACGGCGTCTCCTCGCTCTGGTGCAACGTCCACGGCCACCGCCACCCGGAAATCGACCAGGCGGTCCGCGACCAGCTCGACCGGGTCGCCCACTCGACGATGCTCGGCCTCACCCACCCCGGGGCGGCGGAGCTGGCGGCGAGGCTGGTCGAGATCGCGCCGCCGGGGCTGAGCCGGGTCTTCTACTCGGACTCGGGCTCGACCGCGACCGAGATCGCGCTGAAGATGGCTTTCCAGTTCCAGCAGCAGCGCGGCGGCCAGCACACGCGGCGAACCTCGTTCGTCCACCTCCGCGACGCCTACCACGGCGACACGATCGGGTCGGTCTCGGTCGGCGGGATCGACCTCTTCCACGCCACCTACCGGCCGCTGCTGTTCGAGGCCCACGCGGTCGAGCCCGGCGACACGGCGGACCTCGAGCGGGCCCTCGCCGCGCCACGAGGAAGAGATCGCGGCGGTGATCGTCGAGCCCCTCGTCCAGGGCGCGGCCGGGATGCTGGTCCATCCGCCCGGGTACCTGCGGGCGGTGCGCGAGCTCTGCGACCGGTTCGGGGTGCTCCTGATCTGCGACGAGGTCGCGACCGGGTTCGGCCGCACCGGGACGATGTTCGCCTGCGAGCAGGAGGACGTCGCGCCGGACCTGCTCTGCGTCGCCAAGGGCCTGACCGGCGGCTACCTGCCGCTCGCCGCGACCCTGGCCACGGAGCGGATCTACGAAGGGTTCCTCGGCGCTCCCGAGGAGGGGCGGACCTTCTTCCACGGGCACACCTACACCGGCAACCCGCTCGCCTGCGCCGCCGCGCTTGCCAGCCTCGACACCTTCGAGCGCGAGCGAACCCTGGCCCGACTGCAGCCGAAGATCCGCCTCCTCGGCGAGCTGCTGGCGGCCGTCGCCGAACAGCACGGCGTGGTCGAGGTCCGAAGCCGCGGAATGATGGTCGGGATCGACCTCGGCGATCACGACCCCGCGCAGCGCGTCGGCCACCGGGTGACCCTCGAGGCGCGCAGGCGCGGGGCGATCATCCGCCCGCTCGGGGACGTCCTCGTCCTGATGCCGCCGCTGGCGATCTCGAAGGGCGACCTGCGGCGCCTGGTGGAGATCACATCCGAGGCGATCGAGGCCGTCCTCGCGCCCCCGGTGGCGCGGACCGCGCCGCCGCGGGAGCTCCCCCGCGCCGCCTGAGCGCTACTGGCTGGGCTCGACCGAGAGCAGTTGGATCGAGTAGCGCTCGTTGTAGTCGGCGTCGATCGTCCCGCTCATATGGGCATCGCTGCTCGTCACCCGCCGCAGCAGCAGCCCGTCCGAGCGACGTCGCCAGTCGTCGCGCTTCGCGGTCCCGGACACGTGGCCGTCGAGCTTCACGTCGGTGGTGGTGTGGACGGCGTCATACGGCTTGCCACCGACGTCGACCTTCTCGATCGACGCGACCAGCGACCTGCTGGTCGCGCTGTCGCCTTCGTCCGATTCGCAGCGGCCGTGGAAGGTCTTGCCGACCTGGCGGGCCGAGCGCTTCGAGGCCGGGTCGCCGGTGCAGGTGTAGGTCGACCTGCGGCTTTCGCCGAAGAATTCGTGATATTCGACGAAGCCGATCAGTTCGAAGAAGTCGCCGCCCTTGGTCGGGCAGGAGGTGAATTCGGACCAGCGACCGCCAAGGACCTGCCAGCGCTCGACGACGCCGCACCCTTTCGGGCTGATCGTGATCGTCGAGATCCCGTCGTAGTCGTGTGTGGAGCTGATCAGGCCGGTGTCCGCCGACTCGCTGCCCACGGTCCTGTAGCGGTAGACGCCCGGCTTGCGTTCGAACAGGGCCCCCTCGCCGCCTCCGGCCCCGGCCCCTTCGGCGCGAAACTGGCTCACCGCTTCGCCGACGCTGACCCTGGTCGTGTCGTCGCGCGGGAAGAGGCGCCAGGCGAGGAACGCGCCCACGACAACGCAGGCGGCAAGCACCAGCGCGATCGTCCGTCCCCGCGACACCGCCCGGTGACTAAAACAGATGCAACACCGATCTGTGTTAGCGATGGATGAAAGGTAGGCTGGGCCCATGAGCGCGGAGCGAGCAAGCGTCACGGTCTGGCCCTTCGCGCAGCGAGCGAAGCGCGAGCCATTGGTTCAGTGAAACCCAGAAGGCGCGGGCCGGCCGAGAGGCCCAATTTGGGCGAGCCGTCGACCCCGCGCCCGGCGGCCTCGGTGGTCCTCGTTCGCGGCGGCGGCAGGCACTCCGACCGGGGCCTCGAGGTCCTGCTCCTGAAGCGCACCGAGGCGGCCAAGTTCATGCCCGGCGTCTGGGTGTTCCCGGGCGGCGCGCTCGACCCCGAGGACGGGGACGGCGAGGCGGGCCATCGCGCCTGCGCGATGCGCGAGCTCGCCGAGGAGGCAGGCATCGAGCTTGCCGACGACGCCGAGCTGGTGCTCTTCTCGCGATGGGTCACGCCCGAGGTGATCTCGCGGCGCTTCGACGCCTGGTTCTTCCTCGCCCCCGCCCCCGCCCACACGGCACCCGAGCCCGACGGCGTCGAGACCACCGAGGCCGGCTGGTTCGCGCCGGGTGCCGCCCTCGAGGCCCAGGCGGCCGGGGAGATGGCGCTAGCGTTTCCGACGATCTCCCAGCTCCGGGCCCTGGAGGTCTTCGCCACCGCCGCCGAGGCGATCGAGGCCCACCGCGATCACCTCGTCGAGCCGATCCTTCCCAAGGTGATCGGCACCCGCGAGGAGCACCGGGTGGTGCTTCCCGGGGATCCCGACTACCCGAGCTGAGCGACCTCGGCCAGCGCCGCCCTCTCCGCCCGCGCCGGAATTCCCTTCACCGTCGCGCCGGGGTCGACGTTGGCGGTGACGACGGCGCCCGCTCCGATCACCGCACCCTCCCCGACCTCGACGCCCGGCATGACCATCGCGCCGGCCCCGAGCTGGCATCCGCTCCGCAGCACCGGCGGCGGCTTCCGCTCGCCGCCGTTCATGGTTCGCCCGGTGAGCAGCTGCACGCCCGGGCCGAGGAAGCAGTCCTCCTCGAGCAGCGTGCCGGGGCCGATCACGCACTGGTTCTGCATCCGGGTTCGAGCCCCGATCACGACCTCTGGGCCGATTCCACACAGAGAGCCGACGACCGCGTCGACGCCGAGCCGAACCCCGGTCCTGATGTGGGCGTGGTCGCCGAGCAGCGAGTGCGGGCCCATCTCCGCGCCGGCGGTGACGATTGCGTACGCGCAGACGGTCGCGTTCTCGCCGATCAGGGTCGAGCCGCACGCCTCCACGGCGCTCCGCGAGCGCCGGTTGAGCAGTGAGGTCCTGCCGAGGATCGCGCCGGTGTCGATTCGCGCCCCCTCCGCGACCGTGACCCGGTCGTGGATGACCACGTTGGCGCCGAGCTCGGCGTCAGCGTCGATTTCCACCTCCGCTCCGACGAGCAGATTGGGAGCGAGGTCCGACGGGATCATCGAGGACAAGACGGTGCAATTATCTCAACGGATGGGGGAACGGGGAGAGTTGGGGGTCCACCGGGTCTGCTGCATGCTGCACAGCCTCGACCCTGGCGGCTCGACGCGCCAGTGGGTGCACCTGCTGGGCCGTCATGTTGCGGCGGGCGGCGAGGCGACCATCCTCTCCCCCCCGGGGCCCGTCTCCGGCGCCGCCGCGGCCTCCGGGATCGAGGTGATCCCGACGATCTGGGAGCGCGAGGAGGCGGCAGGCTGGAGCCGGGTGAGCGCCGCGGCGGGCCGGGCCGGGTTCGCGGTCGTCCACTGGGACCACGAGGTGATGCATGCGTTCGAGCCCGCGCTCGAGGCCTGCGGGCGCGCCGCGCTGGTCGCCCACCAGCCGCCGCACCAGCTGTTGCGGTGGTTCGAGCCGGAGGTCATGGCAAGCGCCCGGGCGCTGTTCGAGCGGGCCGCCGCAGAGCGCAGCGGCTTCGTCTTCGTCCGCGGCGCCGCGCACCGACGCCAGTTCGAGCGGGCGTTCGATGTCCCGCCCGAGGGCCTGCGAATCCTGCCGGCGTCGATCCCGCTGCCCCGCTTCGACGCCGATGGCGAAACCGGGGAGATCCTGGCGTTGACCCGCCACTCTCCCGAGAAGGCCGCGATCCCGATGCTGGCCGTGGAGCTGACGAGGCGCGGTCTCGAGCGGGGAGAGAGCTGCCGCCTCGCGGTCGCCGGCAGCGGGTCGACCCGCGAGGAGGCCGAAGCACTCTGCGCCGAGCGCCTCCCGTCCGGCTCCTGGCGGTTCGAGGCTGCGCCTCCGGACCCGATCGCCCGCCTCGCCGCCGCCGACATCACCGTCGCCCAGGGCCTGACGACGCTCGAGTCGGTGGCGCTCGGCCGCCGCGTAGTCGTCGCCCGGAGCACCGAGGACGGCGGTGCCGCGGGCGTCGTCCTGCGGGCGGCGCTTTACGAGGAGGCGGCTCGCGACCCGTTCGGGGAACCCGAGGTCACGGACGACCTCGACCAGCTGTGGGACGGGCTTCTCGACCTCGAAGCGGACGAGCTGCGGGCGCTTCGGGGCCTGGTCGAGGCCAATAACAGCCTCGCCGCCGCGGCCTCCGCCGTACGCGCCGCGATCGCGGCGACGCCCCGCAGCGGCGGCATCCGCCGAACTGTGCGCGGCGGGCTCGAACGAATCGCCCGCTAGCCCGCGGGGAAGGGCTCGATGCCCGCGTGCCAGGGGCCCGGCGGATAGATGTGGATCCCGCTCTCGTCCATCTCGCCCTGGAGACGCCGGAACAGCTGGCCGGCGTTCTTGAGCGCTTCCTTCAGCTCGGCCTCGGTGCGCTCACGCAGCCGCCACATGAACCAGAGCTGGCGATCGTTGATCCCGAAGTCGATCTCGCCGGTCATCGTCGTCGCCCAGGCGAGAAAGCCGGGGCCGAACAGCTCGCGCAGCGCCACCGGGTCGTACTCCTTCGGGACAGTGGCCAGGTATCGCTTGTTGAACTCGAGCGACTCGAACTCGACCTTGCGGGTGAACCTCTGGGTGACGACCTCATGGCCCTCGATCGACTCGACGTTGAAGGCGGGGACGACCTTGGCCAGGTCGGGCATGTGGGCCTTGGCCAGCAGCGCTCCGCGGCAGGATGGCCTTGCCGAAGAGCCCGCCGGCCTCGCGCTCGTCGGCGTCGCAGGAGGAGCCCCAGAAGCCCTCGCTGAGCTGGCCGGTGAGTCGGTTCGTGCCGCCGACGCAGAGCGCCACCGGCCCGTCTTTCGGGTTGATGCCCCCGATCGGCTCGTAGGTGAGGTCGTTGCGCTCGCCGTAGCGGCTGACGAACGCCGCCCATTCCTCCGCTTCGCCCTTGGCGCTCATACGAACAAACCTCTCGCGCTCGCTCGCTGCGCGAAACACCAGAGTTCGACGCTTGCTCGCTCCGCGCTCATGGGCCCGATCCTATTTCCGCCGGCTCACTTGCCGCGGAGCGAGCAGGAAGTAGGATGGGCGCATGCTCATCGCAATCATCGTCGTCGTCGCGATCATCGTCATCGCGGTTCTCTACTACATCGGGAAACGCAACTCGATCATCGCCTCGCGCAACCGGGTCGATGAGTCATGGAGCGGGATCGACGTCCAGCTCAAACGGCGCCACGACCTCGTCCCGAACCTGGTCGAGACCGTCAAAGGCTATGCCTCGCACGAGAGCGAGGTGTTCGAGAAAGCGACCAAAGCCCGGGCCGAGGCGATGTCGGCGCGCGAGCGTCGGCGACACCGCCAAAGCCGAGAACCAGCTGACCGGCGCGCTGACGGACCTCCGCGCTGTGGCGGAGAACTACCCGACGTTGCGGGCAACCGAGAACTTCCAGCAGCTCAGCCGCAACCTCTCCGAGCTCGAGGATGAAATCCAGGCCTCGCGCAGGATCTACAACTCCAACGTGCAGTCCTACAACACCTCGATTCAGCAGTTCCCGGGCTCGATCATCGCCAACCAGGGTGGGTTCACGGCGCGCGAGTTCTTCGAGATCGACGAAGCCGAGCGCGAGCCGGTTTCGGTCAGCTTCGACAAATAGGTCCCGTAAGCTTTGGCCATGTCCGCTACGACCGAAGCGACCCTCTGGATCTGCGAGAGCTGTGGCTTCATCTACGACCCCGAGCACGGCGATCCGGACGGCGGAATCCCGCCCGGAACGCGGTTCGAGGACATCCCTAAGGACTGGTTCTGCCCGGTCTGCGGCGCCCGCACCAGCGAGTTCCGGCCGCTGGAGCCCGGAGAGGCTTAACTGCGAACGACCCGCGGCCGGACGCGGGCTCGGAACCATGAATCACGACGTCGATTGGTTGGTGGTGGGGTCAGGCTTCGGCGGCTCGGTGGCCGCCCTGAGGCTCGCTGAAAAGGGCTACTCGGTGACCGTGCTGGAGTGCGGAAGCCGGTTTCGCGACGAGGACTTCGCCGAGTCCAGCATGCGCGAACCGCGCCGCTACTTCTGGGCGCCGCGGCTCGGGATGCGCGGGGTCCTGCGGCTGACCTTCTTCAAGGACGTGCTGGTCGTCTCTGGCAGCGGTGTCGGCGGTGGCAGCCTCGGCTACGCGAACACTCTCTACCGGGCTCGGCCCGCCTTCTTCGAGGACCCTCAGTGGGACGAGCTCGGCGACTGGGAGTCCGAGCTTCGTCCCCACTACGAGACGGCGGAAAGGATGCTCGGCGTAACCGAGTACGAGGGAATGGGCGCCGCGGACCGGCTGCTGAAGGAATACGGCGAGGAGATCGGCGTCGGCGACACCTTCCGCAACACCCGGGTCGGCGTCTTCTTCGACCAGCCCGGCCGTGAGGTCCCCGACCCCTACTTCGAAGGCGAGGGGCCGGCGCGGACCGGGTGCATGCGGTGCGGCAGCTGCATGGTGGGCTGCCGATACGGCGCCAAGAACACCCTGATCAAGAACTACCTCTGGTTCGCCGAGAGAGCTCGGAGTCGAGATCCAGCCCGAACGCCAGGTGTCCGAGATCAGCCCGCTCGGCGCCGCCGACGGCTCCGACGGGTACCGGGTCACGAGCGAGCGCTCGGGGGCGTGGATGCGACGGAAGCGAAGGACGACGACGGCGAAAGGCGTCGTCGTCGCGGCCGGCGCCCTCGGCACCAACAACTTGCTCGCCAACTGCCGGCATTCCGGCGCCCTGCCGCGCCTCTCGGCCCGGATCGGCGATGTCGTCCGCACCAACTCGGAGTCGATCCAGTCGGTGACCGCGCGCGACGACGAGCGCGACTTCAGTCGCTCGGTGGCGATCACATCGAGCATCTACCCCGACCCCGACACCCACATCGAGGTGGTCACCTACGGTGAGGCGGGCGACGCGATGAGCGGCACGTTCACGGCGATGGCCGGGCCCGGCACCCGAGTGACGAGGCCGCTGAAGTGGGCCGCGGCGCTGCTGCGCCACCCGCTGCAGGCGCTGCGGATGAGGATCCCGTACCGATGGTCGCGACGGACCGTGATCCTGCTCGTGATGCAGACCGTCGACGCCGCGATGCACCTCCGCCCGCGGCGCAAGCTCCTCGGGCGCGGGGTCCGCCTGCAGACCGAGCAGGACCCCGACCGCCCCAACCCGATCTACCTGCCGGCGGCGGCCGCGGCGGCACGCTGGTTCGCGAGGCGGACCGGCGGGATCCCCCAGAGCGCGATCACCGAGTCGATCCAGAATGTCCCGACGACCGCCCACATCCTCGGCGGCGCGGTGATCGGCGCCGATGCCGAGAGCGGGGTCGTCGATTCCGGCAACCGGGTCTTCGGCTACGAGAACCTGCTGGTGACCGACGGCGCCTCGATCCCGGCGAACCCCGGCGTCAATCCCAGCCTGACGATCACGGCAAAGGCCGAGCACGCGCTCTCGCTGGTGCCGGCAAAGGACGGGACCGAGCCGCGCAGCCTGCCCTCGGCCGCGCGGCCCGCCCCCGCCGGCGAGGCGCCGTCTAGCTCCGCGCTATTCCGCGAAGCGCTCGGCGACGTAGTCCCAGTTGACGACGTTCCAGAAGGCGTCGATGTAGTCGGGCCGTTTGTTCTGGTACTTGAGGTAGTAGGCGTGCTCCCAGACGTCGCAGCCGAGCAGCGGGTTGCTGCCGTCCGATACGGGTGAGTCCTGGTTCGGGGTCGAGACCACGGCGAGCCCGGATCCGTCCCGGACCAGCCAGGCCCAGCCCGAGCCGAAGCGGGCGATTCCCGCGTTTTTGAACTCCTCCTTGAAGGAGTCGAAGCGACCCGAACGTCTCGTCGATCGCCGCGGCCAGGTCGCCGCCCGGCTCGCCGCCGCCGTCGGGGCTCATCATCTGCCAGAAGAGGGTGTGGTTGAAGTGGCCGCCGGCGTTGTTGCGGACCGGCCCCTGCTTGTCCCCGGGGAGGCTGGAGAGGTTGCGGAGGACGTCCTCGACTTCGCGATCGGCCCACTCCGTCCCCTCGAGGGCGGCGTTCGCTTTGTCGACGTATGCCTGATGGTGCTTGTCGTGATGGACGCGCATCGTCGCCTCGTCGATGTGGGGCTCGAGCGCGTCGTATGCGTACGGCAAGTCGGGAACGGAGAAAGCCATCTGGAACTCCTCTGATCGGATTTTCGGCGTTGCGCGGCAGCCTAACCTGCCCGGTTTGCCGGCGACTGCCTACGGGTACCCTCCGAGGAGCGGGATTACTACGGTAGGGGGTACCGCTGCACGGCCGAGCGAGGCTCCAGGGCGGCGTTTCGGAGCACCACCGATGGCTGCACAGCACACAGACGATCCCGGTGTCGCGGGCCCCGGGCCCGATCAGGGCCTTGCCAGCGAACGAGAGCTCTGGCGCCGCTTCGCCCGCAACCGCGACCAGGCGGCTCGCGAGGAGCTCGTGCGCCGCAACATGGCGTTCGCGAAACGCCTCGCCCTTCGCTACCGCGGCGCCAGCGAGTCCCTCGACGACCTCCTCCAGGTGGCCAACATCGGGCTCCTCAATGCCGTCGATCGCTTCGATCCCGATCGCGGGATCCCGTTCACCGCCTTCGCCTCGCCGACGATCCTCGGCGAGCTCAAACGGCATTTCCGCGACCGAGTCTGGACTGTTCGGGTCCCGCGCGGCCTTCACGACCGGATGGCCGAGGTCGACAAAGCGATAACCGAGCTGACCAAGGAGCTGCAGCACTCACCGTCGGTGGCCCAGATCGCGGAGCGGCTCGAGCTCGAGATGACCGACGTGCTCGAGGTGCTCGAGGCAAACCACAACCGCCGCCCCCTCTCCCTGGACCGGCCGACCGGCGGCGACGACTCCGAGGAAGCCGCCCCCTCGGAGTGGATCGGAGCCGAGGACGAGGGCTTCGAGCTGGTCGAGGGCCGGATCGCCCTCGACGCGGCGCTCCCCTACCTCGACGAGCGCGAGCGGCTGGTGCTGCGGATGCGGTTCGTCGACGACATGACCCAATCTCAGATCGCGGAGAAGGTCGGCCACTCGCAGATGCACGTCTCGCGGATACTGCGCCGCGCCCTGTCGCGGATCCGCGAGCAGATCAAGGAGCAGGAGCAGCAGCCGCGAAGCTGATCAGCAGGTACTCGCCGTCGTCCGAGCTCTCGACGCGTGAGCTCGTCGACGAGGGCTTCCAGCGACCCGCCCATTTCCGGCACCCGCAGGTCATCGCGGATCTGCCCGGCCGCACCCGCCTCCATCGGTCCGAGTCGGAGCTGGATGCCGGCCTCGGCGTCCTCGAGCCCGAGCCTGACCCTGCCGTCGGCGAACGCCGACGGCGCCGCCGCGGCGATCGCGTCGGTGACCAGGACCGCGTCGGACATCCGGTCGACGGAGAGGTCGCGGCGGGCGGCGAGGGCGCCGACGATGCTGGCGAGCACCGGAGCCAGCAGCTCGGGGCGGTCGGCGAGCACCTCGGTCCGCGGCGAGGGGACCGGCTTGATCTCGACCGAGTCCGCGGCCGCTTCGGTGCCGCCGCCGCGAAGGGGGACCCGCATCGACACTTCGGTGCCGCGGTCGAGCCCGCCGGAGATCGCGAAGCTGCTCGACAGGGCGGCGATCAGCGACAGGCCCAGGCGCAGGCTCGGCTGGTCGACGTCGGCCTGGGGGCGGATGCCGCGGCCCTGGTCGCGGACGATGACCGTGAGCCCGTCGGCGTCTGGGTTGGCTTCGACGGTCAGCGGGCCCGGATCGCCCGCGTAGGCGTGGGCGACGACGTTCATGCAGGCCTCGGTGACGACCGTCTTCAGGTCGGCGATGCCGGCTTCGTCCATCCCGATCTCCTCGGCCAGGCCGGCGAGCGCGTGGCGGACCACAGCAACGTTCTCCGCTTTTGCCGGAAGCATCATCTGGAGCCCCCTGGGCTGTTCGCTGATAGTCGAGGTCACGGCCATACCGGAATCCCCGCTGGGGAGCTTTCCCCGGGGTGCCGAGCTTATCCGCCCGGCTCTTGCCCACGGAACTACCCAGGCTGCACGATTAGCAAACTGCGCGGTATGCGATGACAGTTGCTGCGCTAGGATCGGGCCCGTGAATCCGATGCCGTTCGAGGTACAGGCGGAGGAGCTGGAGGACGGGATCCGAGTTGTCACCGTACGCGGGGAGCTCGACATGAACACCGCCCCTGAGCTCGAGGAGAGCCTCGCGGAGGTCGTGATCGGCGAGGGCGCTCAGGTCGTGATCGACCTGACCGAATGCGACTTCATCGACTCGACCGGCATCGCCCTGATCGTGCGCGCCTGGCAGCGGCTCGACAGCGGCGGCGCCGGCGGCGGCGAGGGCAAGCTGGTTCTCTGCTGCATCAACACCCAGGTCCTGCGGCTGCTGAGGATCACCGGCGTCGAGTCCTCGATCTCGGTCCACGAGGGCCGCGATGCGGCGCTCGCGGAGCTGCGGGGCGGGGCACCGGCCAACGCCTAGACGACGGTCAGCTCGGCGAATCGCTCCTCGGCGGCCGAGGGGTCGGGGAAGACTTCACCGAAGACGAAGCGGCCATTACGGATGCCCCAGATCCAGGCGGCGGGCATGTCGCGGATACCGAGCTCCCTGCTGCGAACGTAGACCCGGCCGCGAACCAGGAGCTGGTCCCCGATCTGCTCGACCTCGCTCGCGGTCACCAGCAGCTCTTCCCAGACCTGGGCGGCATCGGCGAGGTATTCGCGCAGCCCCTCGCGCCCGACGTAGGGGGCCTCGCGACCCATCTGGCCGGCGGTTTCATAGGGGAAGAACTCCATCCCCTCGTCGCAGATCGCGACGATCCGCTCGGCGTCCCTCCGGTTGAAGGCGTTGTAGAGGCGACTCGACCAGCTCCATGTCTGCATCAACCATTGGCGACCTCGAGGTTGGGGACGTTTGCCCTGCGGCTCGAGCCGACCTCGGCCGCCGGCGCGAGCACGATCACCGCGATGTCGTCGTCGAGCGCTCCGCTCGTGAACGACTGCAGTGACCCTTCGATCCGCTGCAGGACCTGCGACGGGTCCTTCGCGCCGCGCACCTCGGCTCGCAGGCGATCCTCTCCGAAGCGCCCACTCGCTCCCTTCGCCTCGAAGACCCCGTCGGTGACGACAACCAACTGCTGACCGGGCTCGAGCGCGCAGTGGGAAACCGACCAGCGGGCGTCGGCGAAGGCCCCGAGGACGGGGTCGGCGTCGCTCACCTCCGCCACCTGCTCGCCGTCGATCAGCAGCGGCAGGGGATGGCCGGCGACAGCCAGCCTGACCGGACGCGCCGGGTCCTCGCTGAGCGCAAGGGCGACGACGCTGCAGAGGGAGGAGTCGCCGCGCGCGAACAGGGCGCGGTTGAGCGTCTCCAGAGCCTGGACGGGGTCGCCGGTAAGCGAGGCGGCGGTGCGCAGGGTGTAGCGGGCGACAGCCGTCAGCGAGGCGGCGCGGGCGCCGCGGCCGGTGACGTCTCCGATGACCAGCATCCAGCCGTCGGCGACGCGGAATACGTCGTAGAAGTCGCCCCCGACCTCGTTCTCGGTGCCCGCCGGCCGGTACATCGCCGCGACCGACCAGCCGGGGATGTTCGGCAGCGGCGGCGGCAGCAGGCCACGTTGCAGGGCTTCGGCTATCTCGGCGCGTGCTTGCTCGGCGCGCTCGAGGTCCGCGAACAGGCCGCAGTTGTCGAGCGCGAGAGCGACCCGGCCGGAGAGCACCCAGGCGAAATGGGCGTCCTCGCCTCGGTAGCCGCGGCCGGACCAGGCGACGGCGAGAGTCAGGGTCCCGGTGACCCTGCCGCGGGCGTTGAGGGCCACCGTGATCGCCGAGCGGCTCTTCAGGCCACGCAGGAACTCGAGGTCCTCGGGGCCGTCGGCGAGGCCCTCGAGGTCGCGGTCCGTCATCCGCTCGTAGAAGCGTGGCGTCAGCGAGGTCCCGTGGTCGCCCTCGATCATCCGCCTCGGAATCGATGGCCGGCGGGCCGCCAGGCCCTCCTCGACACCGGGGTCGCCGCCGGGCGCGACCCGCAGCCCCGCCCGCCGAACCTCCCCGTCCTCGTCGATCAGGTCGATCATGCAGAAGTCGGCGAACTCGGGCACGAGGATGTCGCAGATCGCCTCGATCGTTTCCTCGAGCGAGCCGCCGGCGTCGGAGACGGCCGCCGTTTCGCTCAGGATCCGGTAGCGGCGCCGGGCCTCGCGCTCGCGGCTGAACAGCACCCACAGCGTCGCGCCCAGCGCGAAAAGCGCGAGTACCACCGCAACCGCCTCGACGATTCCCCCCAACTTCGCAACCTCGCCCTTCTATTCGAACGCTACCTAAAAACTAGTATGACCGATGCCGACCAGATGTCCAGTCAGGGGAGCAGGCTGCGCGGCCACAGGCCCCTCGCGCGGACGGCGTTCAGCTCGGCGCTGAGGACCGTGAGCATCGCTCCCAGGTGGACCCAGGCAACACCAGCCCGATCAGCCCGGCCGGTCTCCGCGGGGGACCCCCCAGATCCGGTCCAGGGCTTCGCCCGTCGCGAGGACGACCCCGAGGCCGGCCCAGGCGATCAGGGCGGTGAGGTTGCCGCCCTCGTCCTCGCCGAACTTCCTGCCGACGGCGACGGGGATTGCCAGCGCCGGGTGACGCTGCTGGAAATCGTCGAGCGCCCGGACACCGCGCAGGCTAGGCGATCCCCTCGATCTCGTACTCGCGCAGGAATCCCTCGAACAGGCGACGGTGGCCCTGCTCGTCGTGGAGGATCGCGATCACCATGTCCTGGGTCACCGGGTCGACGCCATCGGTCTCCTCGATGATTCGGGTGTAGTGCTCGATCGCCCCGGTCTCGGCCTTGATCACCCCGCGGATGACATGGACGATGTCGGTCTGCTCCTCCGGCGGCTGCAGGAAGGGCTGTTCGGCCGCGAAGTCCTCGGAGCCAGGCACGACTCCGTAGAGCTCCTTGATCCGCTCGGCGAACTGGCGGGCGTGGCCGAGCTCCTCTTCGACGTCTTCACGGAGGGACTCCTTCACCTCCTGCGCCCGCACGCCGTCGAGGTTCACCGAGGCGGCGATATAGCTCATCACGGTCTCGAGCTCCATCCAGTAGGCCTTGCGTAGAAGCTCGACGACGCCCTCGCGAGCCTCGAGGTTGGCGCTGTCGAAGATGCCCTTGCTGGGCGCCGAAGCCTCCATCGCGGTCACTCCTTTCGATTGCCTGGCAGTCAGGGTACGAGCTACCCGATGGGGGCCGCGGGCAATCGCTGTTCCCAACCGAAGGGGCCTGGTTCGAACTCCGCTCGCGGCACCGTTTCGGCGTCCCCTCCGGTCCAGGCGTTGAAGCGGTACCAGGCGGGCTTCGCTTCCCGGTTGTCGGTCAGAAGGCCGGCCGAGTCGCAGAACTGGCAGGTCGGCCCCTTCGCGTCGGCCCAGGAGAACCACCAGACGCCTCCGATCCGCCAGCTGTAGCGGTGGCGCGAGAGCATCGAGAAGGCGAGGCTGAGCTGATCGGCCTGGCCGTACAGGCCCCGCTCCCAGCGCGACTCGTAGCTGTCGGAGCCCCAGCCGAGCTCGGTCACGTAGATCGGCGTCGAGGCATCGTTGTGGACGGCCATGACCCGGCGCAGGTTTTCGATCTGGCCGCGCATCGCGGCGGCGCCGGCGACGTACGGGTGCAGCCCGATGCCGTCGAACCACCGCTTTACGCCGCGGGTCCGGTAGAGACGGGAGAGGAACGTGCCGGGCTGCAGGTTCGGGGGGACCTGCAGCGGCCGGCCGAAGAGGCCGCCGAGGATCACCTTCGACCCGGGCTCGACCCGGTGCAGGACCTGCCCGGCGGCGCGGAGGACGTTCGCGAAGCCCTCAGGGTCGGCGCTGCCGAAGGTGACGATGTTCGGCTCGTTCCAGATCTCCCATCTGCGGATCGGCTCCGGCGTCAGTTCGGGATTCTCTTCCCAGAACTCCCCGGAGGGGCCATAGCGAAGCGCAGCCCGGCGCAGGAACGACTTCCAGGCGCTTAGCTCACGCGGCGTCTCCGGTTCGACCCCAGGCGATTCGGAGAGCCATGGCGGCGTGCCCCAGACGAACGGAAAGACGGACAGGCCGTGGTCGGCCGCCAGTTCGACCCCGTGGTCGAAGGACGACCAGTCGGGATCCTTTGCGCCCGGGCTGACCGGCTCGACCTGCGACCAGGAGAGCGGCAGCCGCACGCTGGCGACGTCGGCCTCGGCCATCAATTCGAGGTCGGAGTCCGAGGGCACCGATTGCGGCGAGATGCCGACGAAGCCCTGCCGGGGCGCGGCCGGCGGCGACCGTCGCCGGGGTTGCGAGCAGCACCAGCGCCATCGCGAGGGCGATCGTGGCCAGGCTTGCTGTGCGGTTCATGTCTCGGACGTAACCCCCGGTAGCTTCAAAGTAGCGACCGGGGGGCCCGCAACGTCCCGTCGGCTGCCCCTCTGAGATAATCCGCCCCCTCTCGGGGCGTGGCGCAGCCTGGTAGCGCGCACCGTTCGGGTCGGTGAGGTCCCCGGTTCAAATCCGGGCGCCCCGATGTGGCAAGGAAGCGATGACGTTCTATCCCGCAATCCGGTATCGCGATCCCGACGCGGCGATCGAGTGGCTGAGCAGGGCGTTCGGGCTCTCCGAGCGAGCGGTCCACCGCGACGACTCCGGCAATGTGATGCACGCCGAGCTGGAGCTGGGCGACGGGATGATCATGCTCGGGCAGTCCGATCCGGCGGGCTGGATGGGCGGCAGCGAGCCGCAGCCCCTCGCATCGACGGTGAGTCTCTACGTCGTCGTCGAGGACCCCGACGCCCATCACGACCGGGCCGTCGCGGCGGGCGCGACGATCGTCCGGGAGCTGACCGACCAGAGCTATGGCTCTCGCGAGTACAGCGCCCGCGACGTCGAGGGGAACCTCTGGTCGTTCGGCACCTACGACCCTGCCGCCTCGGAGGGCTGAGTGAGCGATGAGGGGGGCGCCGACGAGCCGATCCGGCTGGTCCCATACGACCCCGGATGGCCGGCGCGGTTCGAGAGCGAGCGGACCCTCCTCGAGGGCGCGATCGGGAGCTGGGCCGTGGGCGGCATCCACCACGTCGGCAGCACCGCCGTCCCCGGCCTTGCGGCAAAGCCGGTGATCGACATCCTCGTCGGCGTCGACGACCTGGCCGGCGCTCGGGCCTGCTTCGAGCCGCTGGCGGAGCTCGAATACCTCTACGCGCCGTATCTCCCTGATCAGATGCACTGGTTCTGCAAGCCGGACCCCCGGCGACGGACGCACCACCTGCATCTGGTTCCGGAGGGGAGCGCCCGCTTCCTCGATGAGCTCGCATTTCGCGACCTCCTCCGCGGGGATCCCGGGGCGGCGACGGACTACGGGGCACTCAAGGGCCGGCTGGCGAGGGAATTCGAGCACGACCGTGAGCGATACACCGAGGCAAAGGCCGGGTTCATCGCCCGCGCGCTCAGCTGACCGCTTCGATCGCCCGTTCGACGCGGCCAAGGCCGGGCCCGTCCTGGAGCGTCCGGGTCCCGTTCGGGCCGGTCACGATCGCCCCCAGCCCGGTCCGGATCCCGAGGTCGGTGCCGAGCTGCTCGTAGCCCTTGAGCCGGGTCGTGATCGCGCCGTCCGAGCCCCCCTCGCTGTCGAGGTAGTCGCGCCATTCTTCGATTTCCAGCTCGCCTATCGAGCCGGCCAGGGATTCGAGGAAGTCTTCGTCGATGCCGAACTTTTCGGCTTCGTCCTGGTTGCGGAAGAAGAGATAGGTGTACTGCCACCCGTAGCCCTGCTGGGCGGCGGCCTCGGCTCCGTAGAAGCCGAGCTCGAGTTCGTTCTCGGCGACCGAGTAGTGGCGCATCAGGAGCTTCACGTTGCCGGGGCGGGCGAAGCCTTCGGTCAGCGCGGGAACGATCCCGAGGAAGTCCGCGCGGCAGGTCGAGCACTGCATGTCGGTGAAGATCTGGATCGAGACCGGGGCGTCGGAGGACCCGAGGCGGTCGCCTTCCTGCGGCACGCCACCGAAGATCTCCTGCGCTTCCTCGATCCCGGCAACCTTGACCACATCGCGCCCCGCCTCCCGGGTCGCGGCCTGGACCGCGGCGTAGCCGAGCGCGAGGACGGTGAGAGCGAGGATCGCAATCACGAACAGGCGCCCGCGGCGAGGGATAGGCGTCGCGGCTGCTTCCGACATAGCTGCATTATCGCGATCGGGAAATGTCGCCCGCCCCTCGCCCGGGCCAGGCACAACCACCGCAATTTGCGGCGAATCGGTTGACACGTCCGGCCTCCAGGGTAAGTATCTGGCTACCTCGATTCAGCGACCTGGGAGGTCTGCCGTGGCAAATCACCTCACTCCGTCGGAGCTTGCCGAAGAGATGCACATGAAACGGCAGGAGGTGATCGGCAAATGCGTGGAGATGGGGGTCCCGATATTCCACGGCAGGATCGACAAATCTCTCTTCGAGACCTCGTTGAAGCATTCGCTCGCGATCGCGACGAGCCCGCAGCGCCGCGCCTCGGCTGCCTAGAGATCAGCTTTCGCGCTTGAACTAGACTCCCCGTGATGGAGGAGCGGGGAACCCATTCCGCCACGCTTGCGGACCTTTTGCCGCGTGCCGCGGAGATGTACGCGGAGATGCCGGCGATCCGCTTCAAGGAGGGCGAGGAGTGGGTTTCGCGCACGTTCCGGCAGGTCGAGGAGACCGTCCGGCCGCTGGCGCTGGGCCTGGCCGGGCTCGGTGTCGAGAAGGGCGACAAGGTCTCGATCCTCGGCAACACCCGACCCGAGTGGACCTATTTCGACTTCGCCGCTCTCTCGATCGGCGCCGTCGTCGTCCCGATCTACCAGACCAACTCGCCGGAGGAGTGCCAGTACGTCCTCGAGAACTCCGACGCCAAGGTCGTGATCGTCGAGGACGACGAGCAGCTGGAGAAGATCCGCGCCGTCCGCGAGAGGCTTCCGATGCTCGAGCAGGTGATCCGGATGACGGGCTCGAGCGACGACGCGATCTCGCTCGAGGACCTGGCCGCCCGCGGCAGCGGCGACGGCCGCCGAATGGGAGCAGCGCTGGAGCGCGGTGACGAAGTCCGACGTCTGCACATTCATCTACACCTCGGGCACGACCGGGCCGCCGAAGGGCTGCGTGATCACCCACGGCAACTACCGCTCGATGCTGGACATGGTCAACGAGACCAGCGTCATCGAGGAGGAAGACATCACCTATCTCTACCTCCCCCTCGCCCACTCGTTCGCGCTGCTGATCCAGCTCGGCAGCTTCGACCTCGGGGCCACCCTCGCCTACTGGGAGCGGGACCCGCTGAAGATCCTCCCCAACCTGGCTGAACTCAGGCCGACCTATTTCCCCTCGGTGCCGCGGATCTTCGAGAAGATCTACACCGCGGCGACCAGCGGGATGGAGAAAGAGGGTGGCCTGAAAAAGGCGATCTTCGATTGGGCGATCCGGGTCGGCGGCAAGATGCGGGACGCCGAACGGGCCGGCCGCGAGCCGGGCTTCCTGCTCCGCAAGCAGTACGAGTTCGCCGACAAGCGGGTCCTCTCGAAAATCCGCGGGCTGTTCGGCGGACGGCTGCGACTCGCGGTCTCCGGCGCGGCTCCGATCAGCCCCGACATCCTTCGCTTCTTCGACAGCGCCGGGGTGCTCGTGCTCGAGGGCTGGGGGATGACCGAGACCTCGACCGCGGCGACGATCTCCTCGCCCGAGGACTTCAAGATCGGCACGATCGGCAAACCGTTCCCGGGGTGTGAGATCAAGATCGCCGACGACGGCGAGATCCTCGTCAAGGGCCCCAACGTCTTCCAGGGCTACTACAAGAACGAGGAGGCGACGAGGGAGACGATCGTCGACGGCTGGCTCCACACCGGCGACATCGGCTCGATCGACGACGACGGGTTCATCAGGATCACCGGACGCAAGAAGGACATCATCATCACCGCGGGCGGCAAGAACATCACCCCGGCGAACCTCGAGAACGAGATCAAGCAGCACCCGCTGGTCTCGCAGTGCGTCGTCGTCGGCGACCGCCAGCCCTACCTCGTGGCGCTGGTCACGCTCGACCCCGAAGAGGCGGTCGCCTTCGCCAAGGAGCATGGCCTGCCGGAGGATCCCGAGCAGCTCAGCTCGAATCCCGAGATCCGCAAGGCGATCGAAGGCCACGTCGACGCGATCAACGAGAAATTCGCCCGCGTCGAGCAGGTCAAGAAGATCGCGATCCTCCCCCGCGACCTCTCGCAGGAGGGCGGCGAGCTGACGCCGACCCTGAAGGTAAAGCGCGCCGTCGTCGCCCAGAAGCACGCCCCGGAGATCGAGAAGCTCTACGCGGGCTGAGTCATCCCGGCGGAGGGTTGTAGCCTCTCCCATCAACCTCCTCCCGCCGAATCCAGCTGCCGGGTGAACGGTGCGGGGGCGATTGGAGGGGGGGATATGCCTCTCCCCTCGAACCCCGGGGCGTTAGGAGACCTCCTCGCCCGATTGCCGCAGCAGGGCCGAGGTCGTCTGCTCGAGAACGCGACGCCAGGCCGACGTCTGCTCCGGCTCCTCCTCGGCGGCGCGCTCGACCACGCGTTGGACCCGGCGCCCCGAGATCTCGAGCCCGTGGCGCTCGGCGACCTCGCCGTAGCGCTCGTAGTCCTGCGCGAGCGTCGCGGTGACCGACTCGAATCCGTGCTGGCCGATCCGGAGGCGTCGCGAGTAGTCCATGATCGGCGTCCCGAACATCAGCTCGTCGTTGGGCTCGGGCTCGACCAGGACGATGTCGACGCCGGGGTATTTCTCCTCCCAGTGCTTGACCGCCTCGTGCAGGCGCGCGTGGGCGATCAGCCGGAAGGTCTGGCTTGCGATCGCCGGCAGGCCCATGTCGGCGACCCGGCGGGCGCGGGTGCCGAAGACGGTCGTCAGGGACCTCTCGAAATCGTTGATGTAGGGAACCAGCGGGTTGACGACGACGATGAACTTCGCGCCCCTCTCGACCGCGATGTCGACGTTGGTGGTCGAGCGGATGCCGCCGTCGAGGAGGTGGCGGCCCTTCAGCTCGACCGGCTTGTAGAGGATTGGAAGCGCGGTCGAGCACTGGACCGCCTTGGAGATCGGCACGTCGCTCCAACCATCCTCGCCGAACACGATCCGCTCACAGGTGTCGAGGTCGGTCGCGGTGAGGTAGAGCTCGGGGTCGAGCAGGCGGAAGTCGTTGCTGCGGCCGGATTCGCCGAGGACGCCCTCGACGTAGTCGGCGATGCCATGGCCGGAGTAGATGCCGGTGGGCAGCGCCTCGGCGAGCCCGACGCCGACGTCGATCGCCGAGAAATCGCCCATCCGCATCAGGTTGCGGACCAGCTCCAGCGATCGCAGCGGCAGGGTTGCGGCTTTCTCGACGAAGCCGAGGTAGTTGGGCTTCAGCACCTTGCTGAGGTCGAGATCGTCGAGGTCGGAGGGGACCCGCTCGTTGATCACCTGCATCATTTCGTCGGGTGTGACGCCGTTGGCGAGCATGCTCGCGACGAACGAGCCGGCGCTCGTGCCGACGTAGATGTCGAAGTTGTTGACGGTGCTGTTGACGGCGAGCAGATCGAGGGCGCGGAGGGCGCCGATCTCATAGACGCCGCCTGTCATGCCCCCTCCGCCGAGGACAAGGGCGGTCTTCGACGGGCGTTTGCGGCCACGCCTGCGACGTGGTCGCGAGGCCTCGATATCCACAACTTTGCCCATCAACGTGGATTATCCCAGGAGATGCGGTGGACTCCCCCCTCAATATTCGTGCTTGCTCTCGCATTGAGCGCCCTTTTGGCCGCTCCGACGGCCTTTGCCAGCGAAGGGTGCAGCGCGCTCCAGAGCCGCGTCGTGCGCGGCGGCGGCGAGGCGAGCGGACTGTTCGTCCTCGACGCCGACACCGGTCGGGTCGTCTGCAGGCGGGCGCCGAGCCGGCGCTTCTCGCTGGCCTCGAACATGAAGCTGTTCACGACCGCGACGGCGATCGGCCGCCTCGGCCCGGAAACGCGGATCCCGACCAAGGTCGAGGCCAGCGGCAGCGTCGACGAGCGCGGTGTCCTCGACGGCAGCCTCTACCTCGTCGGCGGCGGCGACCCGGCCCTCGGCACTCCCTCCTTCTACGACCGCTTCCTCGGCGGCCTCGGCACCAACCTCTTCGGGCTGAGGAGCCAGATCAGCGCCGACGGCATCACCGCCGTCAGGGGGCGGCTCTACGCCGACGACACGATCTTCGACCACCTGCGCGGCGTCGCCGACTCCGGCTACGCCACGAGCCCCTACATCGGCCCGCTCTCCGGCCTCGCCTTCGACGCCGGCTTCTCCAGCTCGAGCGCGACCAGCTTCGCCTCCGACCCCGCCCGCCTCGCTGCCACCAAGCTCGCGCGCTCGCTCGACGCCGCCGGGGTCGACGTCCGCGCCCAGCCGGCGCTCGCCAGGGCCCCGGCCGACGCGGAAACGGTCGCGGTCGTACGCTCGCCGACGATCGCACGCCTCGCCGCGGCGACCAACGTCCCCTCGAACAACTTCTACGCCGAGACGCTGATCAAGCTGCTCGGAGCTCGGTTCGGCGGCTCCGGCAGCACCGCCGCCGGGGCGGCCGTCGTCAAGCAGTTCGCGCGCTCGGAGGGCTCCTACGTCCACGCCGTCGACGGCTCGGGCCTGACCCGCACCGGCAGGGCCTCGACCGGCGAGGTCGCCCGCTTCCTGGAGGCGATGCGGGCCGAGCCCTACGGCGAGGATTTCATCGACTCGCTTGCCGTCGCCGGCCGCGAAGGGACGGTCGCCGACCGCATGCGACGGGACCGCGGCGGCGGGCGCTGCCGGGTCAAGACCGGCACGCTGACCGGCGTCAGCGCCCTCTCCGGCTACTGCTTCAACGGCAGCGGCCGGACGATGATCTTCTCGATCCTGATGAACGGTGTCCGCGACCTCAACCTCGCCCACCTCGAGCAGGACCGGATCGCCGCCGCCGTCGCGAGCTACTGAACCAGCTCCAGCAGGCCGGCCTCGTCGAGCACCTCGGTGCCGAGCTCCTCGGCCTTCGCCAGCTTCGAGCCGGGGTTGTCGCCGGCGACGACGTAGTCGGTGTTCTTCGAGACCGAGTTGACGACCTTGCCGCCCGCCGCCTTGATCAGCGCCGCCGCCTCCTCGCGGGTGAGGTCCGCGAGGGTGCCGGTGAGGACCAGGGTGCGGCCCTCGAGCGGGCCGCCCTCGGCGCGCCGCTCCGAGGCGTCCTGCTCCAGCCGCAGGCCCTTCTCGCGCAGCTTCCCGATCAGCTCCCAGGTGCGCTCGTCGGCGAGCGACTCGGCGATCTGCACGGCCATGATCGGCCCCACTCCCTCGACCTCCTCGATCAGCTCGGGATCGGCGGCGTGGAGCGCGTCGATCGAGCCGAAGTGGTCGGCCAGGGCCTCGGCGGTGACGTAGCCGACGCCCGGCAGGCCGAGGGCGTAGAGGACCCGTTTGAAGGGGCGCCCGCGGGAGGCGTCGATCGCCGCCAGCAGGTTGCGGGCCGAGACCTCGCCGAACCCCTCGAGCCCGACCAGCTTCTCCTCGTCGAGCTCGTAGATGTCGGCGACGTCGGCGATCAGGCCCTCCTCGAGGAAGCGCAGCGCCTGCTTCTCGCCGAGGCCGTCGATGTCCATCGCCCCCTTGCTGACGAAGTGCTTGACGTGCTGGAAGGACTGGCCCGGGCAGCCGGCGCGGTTGGGGCAGATCGTGAAGACCGAGTCCTCGGGCTTGACGGTCTCGGTGTCGCAGGCCGGGCAGCGCTTCGGCGGTTTGGCGCGTCGGGTGCGCTTCGGCCGTTTCTGGATCAGCGGCGAGACGACCTGGGGGATCACGTCGCCGGCCCGCATCACGACGACCTCGTCGCCGACCCGACGTCCTTGCGGGCGAGGTCCTCCTCGTTGTGGAGGGTCGCGGTCGAGACCGTGACGCCGCCGACGTGGACCGGCTCGAGCATCGCGAACGGGACCAGGTGGCCGGTGCGGCCGACGTTCCAGACGACGTCGAGCAGCTTCGTCGTCGCCGTCGTCGGCGGGAACTTCCAGGCGATCGCCCAGCGCGGCTCGCGGCCGACGACGCCGAGCTCCCGCCACAGCGCCCGCTCGTCGACCTTGACGACGACGCCGTCGATCTCGTAGTCGAGCTCCTCGCGCCGCTCCTCCCACCAGCTGGCAGCGCTTGACGACCTACTCGACGCCGGCGTGGTGGTCGGTGTCGGGGTTGACCTTGAAGCCGCGCTCGCGCAGCCACTCGACCTCGTCGATGTGGGTTGGCGAGGTCGAGGCCCCGGGCGGCGCCGATCCCGTAGCACCAGATCGAGAGCGGCCGTTCGGCGGCGAGCGCCGGGTCGAGCTGGCGGATCGCCCCGGCGGCCGAGTTGCGAGGGTTCGCGAAGGTCGGCTCGCCGGCCTCGGCCCGGCGTTCGTTCAGGGCCTTGAAGTCGGCGATCGGGAGGTAGATCTCACCCCGCACTTCGACCAGCTCGGGCGGGCCGGGGATCCGCAGCGGGATCGCCCCGATCGTCCGCAGGTTGCGGGTCACGTCCTCGCCGACCCGGCCGTCGCCGCGGGTCGCGCCGCGGACGAGGACGCCGTCCTCGTAGGTGAGCGAGATCGCGAGGCCGTCGATCTTCGGCTCGGTCGTGTAGCTGAACTCCGAGGCGCGCGATGTCGAGGCGTTTCAGGTGGTTGCGGAGCCGCGTCTCCCAGGCCCGCAGCTCCTCCTCGCTGCGGGCGTTGGCGAGCGAGAGCATCTGCTCGACGTGCTCGACCCGCTCGAAGCGGTCGAGCGGCGGCGCCCCGACCCTCTGGGTCGGGGAGTCGGGGGTGAGGAGCTCGGGGTTGCTCGGCCTCGATCGCGCGCAGCTCGTCGAGCAGCTCGTCGTAGCGCGTCGTCGCCGATCTCGGGTTCGTCGAGGACGTAGTAGTAGGTGGTTGTGCCGCGCCAGCTCCTCGCGCAGCTCGGCCGCACGCTTGGCAGGCGTCGGCGGCGCTCATACCGTCGAGGCGAGCATCGCCTCGAAGTCGATCTCCCGCAGCCGCTCCAGCCCCCCGTGGTCGGTGAGGTCGAAGTGGATCGGGGTGACCGAGACCCTGCCCCGCGCCACCGCCGAGAGGTCGGTCCCCTCCTCGTCCTTGAACGAGGGCTCGAACCCGTAGATCTCGTAGCGGAGCTTGCCCGTCTCGGCGTCCTCGCCGACCAGCTTCAGCTCGTCGTTGTAGAGGCGTTTGCCGAGCTCGCGTCACCTCGATCCCGGTCGGCTCGCCGGCGGGGAAGTTGACGTTGACCAGGGTCTCCGGCGGCATCGAGCCCGCTCGGCGAGGCGCTTCACCAGCTCGTGCCGTGAACGGTCGCCGCGAAGCCGAACTCGAAGCGGCCGCTGACGTAGCCCATGCCGCCGCCGGAGGACTGCTGGGAGACGGCCAGCGCCGGGATCCCGAGGACGATCCCCTCGAACGCCGCCGCGACAGTCCCCGAGTAGGTGATGTCGTCGCCGAGGTTGGAGCCGTGGTTGATGCCGGAGACGATCAGGTCCGGCCGGCCGCCGAGCAGCCCGAGGTCGGCGAAGCGGACGCAGTCGACCGGCGTGCCGTCGGTCGCGAAGCCGCGATCGCCGTCGCCGAACTCGACCTCCTCGACCGTCAGCGGCGAGCGGGTCGTGATGCTGCGCGCCGTCGCGCTCCGGTTCGAGTCGGGCGCGATCACGTCGACCTCGACGCCCTCGAGCTCGCGCAGGGCCCGCCGCGCGGCCTGCAGGCCGGGGGCGGAGATCCCGTCGTCGTTGGTCAGGAGGACCCTCACGGGGCCGATTCTAGGTTGCGCTGCATACTGCTCGCGGTGGCGACGGTCCGACTGGACATCGAATACGACGGAGGCGGGTTCAGCGGCTGGGCCAGGCAGCCGGGCCTGCGGACGGTCCAGGGCGAGCTGGAGACGGCGCTGGCGACGCTCCTCGCGGATCAGAGGTCGACCTGACCGTCGCCGGCCGCACCGACGCCGGGGTCCACGCGCTCGGCCAGGTCGCGAGCTTCAGTACCGAGACGCCGCTGCCGGCCGACCTGGCTCGCGCCGTCAACTCGGTCGGCCCCGACGACATCGCCGTCACCGCCGCGACCGTCGTCGCAGACGGCTTCGACGCGCGCCGCGACGCGACCTCGCGCAGCTACCGCTACCGCGTCCTCGCCGCGAGGGCGCCGAGCCCGTTCGAGCGCGGACGCGCCCTCTGGTGGCCGCACACGCTCGACCGGCCCGCGCTCGACGCCTGCGCCGCCGCCCTGCCGGGACCCACGACTTCACCGCCTTCACCCCGACCCAGACCGACCACGTCCGCTTCGAGCGCGACATCCTCGACGCAGGCTGGCATTGGGATGGTGGGACGGGCGTACTTCGGATCACCGCCGACGCCTTCATGCGCAACATGGTCCGCGTCCTCGTCGGCACGATGCTCGAGGTCGCCTCAGGCCGCCGCACGGTCGAGGACTTCACCAACCTCCTCGCCGGCGCCCCCCGCTCCGCCGCCGGCGACACCGCCCCGCCCCACGGCCTCTACCTCGAGTCAGTCACCTACTCCTGAGCCCAGTCGGGCTCACTCGGCTGGGGATCAATGGGACGGCTTGGCGAAGGGGTTGTTTGCCCTTCGAACTGGCGGATACTCAAAACGCCGGCCTGATTAGGCCGGCGTTTGTCAGGGCGAGAGGGCTACCGATCCCTCCCTAAACCAGCTCCAGAAAGACCATCTCGGTCGAGTCCGACTTGCGCGGGCCGAGCTTGACGATCCGCGTGTAGCCGCCGGGCCGGTCGACGTAGCGCGGCGCGACCTCCTCGAACAGCTTGTGGACGATGAACTTGTCGTTGTGGAGCGTGGCGAGGGCCTGGCGCCGGGCGTGCAGGTCGCCGCGTTTGGCGAGCGTGATCAGCTGCTCGACCTCGGGCTTGACGGCCTTGGCCTTCGCCTGGCTGGTCTTGATCCGCTCGTGCTCGATCAGCTGCTTGGAGAGGTTCGAGAGCAGCGCCTCGCGATGCGAGGAGGTCCGGCTCAGCTTGTTGCGCTTCTTGCGGTGCCGCATCGCTCTCGCTCCTCCGCTCGCCTCTCGCCTCAGTCCTGCTGGAGGTCGAGGCCGCGGGAGTGCAGGGTCTCGATCACTTCCTCGATCGATTTCTGAGCCGAAGTTCGGGATCGCGTTCAGCTCGGTGCGGGTCTTGCGCACCAGGTCGCCGACGGTCTGCACGCCGGCCCGCTTGAGGCAGTTGTAGGAGCGGACGCCGAGCTCGAGCTCCTCGATCAGGATCTCGTCGAGGCCGTTGCTCGACGGCGGCCCCGTCGCCGCCGGTCGCCGTCGAGCCCGTCGCCGGCGGGGATCGCGACCGGTTCGCGCGCGGTCAGCTCCTCGACCCGCTCGGCGTCGGTGAAGATCGCCAGGGTCTTGATCAGGATCTCGGAGGCCTCGCGCAGCGCCGCGGCCGGCTCGATCGAGCCGTCGGTCTCGAGGTCGAGGGTCAGTTTGTCGAAGTCGGTCCGCTGGCCGACGCGGGCCGCGGCGACCGAGTAGGAGGCGCGGCGGATCGGCGAGAAGATCGAGTCGATCGGGATCACGCCGATCGGCTGGTCGTCGGACTTGTTGTCTTCGGCGGCGGAGTAGCCGCGGCCGCGGCCGATCGTCAGGTAGACCTCGAGTTTGGTTTTCTTCTCGAGCGTCGCGATCGGCGCGTCGGGGTTGAGGATCTCGACTCCGGAGGGGAGGTCGATGTCCTTCGCCTTGACCTCGCCCGGGCCGGTGGCGACGAGCGGCGCCTCGACTTCGTCGGCGTCGGTGTGCATGCGGACGACGAGGTCCTTCAGGTTGAGGACGATGTCGGTGACGTCCTCTTTGACGCCGGGCACGCTCGAGAACTCGTGCGCGACGCCCTCGATGCGGACGCTGGTGACCGCGGCGCCGCCCAGCGAGGACAGCAGCACGCGGCGCAGGCCGTTGCCGAAGGTGTAGCCGAAGCCCTTGTCGAGCGGCTCGATGGTGAAGGTGCCGCGACGGTCGTCGACCTTCTCTGAGGTGATGCGGGGGACCTGGAAGTCAGTGGTCATGAGTTCCTTGCGTATGGGATGTTTCGGAATCGGTCCGGACTACTTGGAGTACAGCTCGACGATGAGCTGCTCCTGTACCGGCGCCGAGATCTCCGCGCGCTCGGGGTAGCGCAGGATCTTGGCGGTAAGCGAATCGTGGTCGGCCTGGAGCCAGGCCGGCACGGTCGAGACAAGCTCTGTTGCCTTGCGGATCGTGTCCGTGGCGGCTGAGTCGGCCTTGATCGAGATCACGTCCTCGGGGCGCACCTGGTAGGAGGGGACGTCGACCCGGCGGCCGTTGACCATCCAGTGGCCGTGGCGGATCAGCTGGCGGGCCTGGCGCCGCGAGGCGGCGAAGCCGAGCCGGACCAGGACGTTGTCCAGACGCGACTCGAGCAGGCGCAGCAGGTTCTCGCCGGTGACGCCCTCCTGGCGCGCGGCCTTTTCGTAGTAGGCGCGGAACTGCTTCTCGAGCACCTGGTAGTAGCGGCGCGTCTTCTGCTTCTCGCGCAGCTGCACGCGGTACTCGGACTGCCGCATCCGGCCGCGGCCGTGCTCGCCGGGCGGGTAGGAGCGGCGCTCGACGCCGCACTTGTCGGTGAAGCAGCGCTCGCCCTTGAGGAAGAGCTTCTGGCCCTCGCGCCGGCACTGCTTGCACTGGGGAGAGGTATCGCGCGCCATCAGACCCTCCGCCGCTTCTTCGGGCGGCAGCCGTTGTGGGCCTGCGGGGAGACGTCCTTGACGGTCGTCACTTCGAGGCCGGCGGCCTGCAGCGAGCGGATCGCCGTCTCGCGGCCGGAGCCGGCGCCCTTGGCGAAGACCTCGACCTTTTCGAGGCCGTGTTCCATGCCTTTCTTGGCGGCGGCGTCGGCGGTCACCTGGGCGGCGAAGGGGGTCGACTTGCGCGAGCCTTTGAAGCCCGCCGAGCCGGCCGACTCCCAGGCGATCACGTTGCCCTGGGTGTCGGTGAGGGTGACGATCGTGTTGTTGAAGGAAGTCTTGATGTGGGCCTGGCCGTAGGCGATGTTCTTTTTGACGCGGCGCCGGGTGCGCCCTTTCGCGGGTTTTTTCGCGGTTGCCATCGTCTCGATCTCCTATTTCGGCGTCGGCGCCTTGCGCTTGCCGGCGACGCTCATCCGGCGCGGGCCCTTGCGGCCGCGCGCGTTGGTCTTGGTCCGCTGGCCCCGGACGGGGAGGCCGCGGCGGTGGCGGAGGCCGCGGTAGGAGCCGATCTCCATCAGCCGTTTGACGTCCTGGGAGCGCTCGCGGCGGAGGTCGCCCTCGACCTCGTGGCGCTCGACGGCCTCGCGGAGGCGGACGACCTCGTCCTCGGTCAGGTCCTTGACCAGGGTGTTCGGGTCGATCTTCGTCTCCGCGAGGATTTCCTGGGCCGTCGAACGGCCGATCCCGAAGATGTAGGTGAGGCCGATCTCGACCCGCTTGTTGACCGGGATGTTGATCCCCGCGATACGTGCCACGCGCTACCCCTGCCGCTGCTTGTGACGCGGGTTCTGACAGATCACGAGCACGGCGCCGTTGCGGCGGATCACCTTGCACTTTTCGCACATCGGCTTTACGGAAGCTCTGACCTTCATCGCTCCGGTCTCGTCTCGAATACAGGACTCCCGCCTGCCCCAGGAGTCGGGCAAGCGGACACGACCGGCCCACTGGGCCGAATCGAGAAAGATAGCAGGGGACGCTACGCGGCGACGAGCCCGAGCGTGAACCCATCATAGCCCTTGACTCCGACCGTCTGGATCGTCGTCGCGCTGACCCGATCCTGGGCCGCCAGCCACTCGTGCAGGCGCCGCTGGGCCACGATCGTCGGGTCCTCGCTCTCGCCGTCGGCGAGGGTGCCGCCGCGGACGACGTTGTCGGCGATGATCAGCCCGCCGGGCCGGGTCCGCTCCAACGCCCAGGCGAAGTAACCGGGGGTGTTGACCTTGTCGGCGTCGATGAAGACGAGGTCGAACGGCCCGGCCCCCTCCGCCTCGAGCAGGGGCAGCGTCTCCAGCGCCGGCCCGACCCGCACCTCGACGACCTCGCCGAGGCCGGCCTCGGCGATGTTCTCGCGCGCGACCTCGGCGTAGGCGGGGTCGGCCTCGAGCGATGTGAGGCGGCCGCCCACGGACAGCGCCCGGCCGATCCAGATCGAGCTGTAGCCGCCCAGCGTCCCGAACTCGAGGGCGGTGCGGGCGCCGATCGAGCGGGCCAGCAGGTTGAGCAGCTTCCCCTGCGGCGGCGAGACCTGGATCGCCGGCAGGCCGGCGGCCTCGCAGCGCTCGACCGCGTGGCGGAGGACCTCGTCGTCGGGCGCGATCGTCGCGCCGACGAACTCGTCAACCTCGGCCCAGCCTTCCCCGGCCATCACCCGGTGTCGCGCTTCGCTCGCTGCGCGAAGAACCAGAGACGCACGCTTGCTCGCTCCGCGCTCAAGGAGGCCTACTCGTCCTCGTGCCAGGGGGTGAGGATCCTGGGGCCGTCGGCGGTGACGGCGACGGTGAACTCGAAGTGGGCCGCGAGCGAGCCGTCCTGGGAGTAGACGGCCCAGCCGTCGTCGCCCATCCGCACCAGCGGGCCGCCGGCGTTGACCATCGGCTCGATCGCGAGCACCGTGCCCTCCTCGAGCGCCGGGCCTTTCCCGGCCTCGCCGAAGTTGGGCACCTGTGGGTCCTCGTGCATTTCGCGTCCGATGCCGTGTCCGACCAGGGTGCGGATCACCGAGAGGCCCTCCATCTCGACCGCCTTCTGGACAGCCGAGGAGACGTCGCCGAGGTGGTTGCCGGGCTGCATCTGCTCGGCGCCGGCGAACAGCGCCGCGCGGGTGACGTCGAGCAGCCGCCGGGCATCGGGGTCGACCGGCCCGATCGGGACGGTGATCGCGGCGTCGGCCACCCAGCCGTCCTTGACGACCCCGACGTCGATCGAGAGGACGTCGCCGCGCTTCAGCTCGTAGGCCCCAGGGATGCCGTGGACGACCATCGAGTTCGGCGAGGCGCAGATCGAGCCCGGGAAGCCGCGGTAGCCCTTGAACGCGGGCTCGGCGCCCTGCGAGCGGATGAACTTCTCGGCCGCGGCGTCGAGGTCGCCCGTCGTAACCCCCGGCCGCGCCTTCGCCGCCAGCATCTTCAGGCAGCGGACCAGGATCTGGCCGGAGGCCGCCATCTTCTCGACCTGATCGGGACTCTTGCGGATGATCATCCGGTACACGCTAGATCGCCTCGTCAGCTTCGAGTTTAAGCGTGGCGAGGGTGCGGGCCACCTCGCCGGCGACCTCGTCCGGGGAGGCGGTGCCGTCGATCCGGCGCAGCAGGCTCTGGTGGTCGAAGAACTCGATCAGAGGCTCGGTCTTTTCGTGGTAGGTATTGAGCCGGTGGCGGATCACGTCGGGTTGGTCGTCGTCGCGGACGATCAGTTCGCTGCCATCGACGTCGCACACGCCCTCGCGCTTGGGCGGGTTGAACTCGATGTGGAAGACGTGGCCGGCCTCGACACAGGTGCGCCGCCCGCCGAGCCGCCGCACGACCTCATCGTCGGAGGCATCGATCAGGAGCACGCCGGTCAGCCGCCGCCCGAGCTCGTCCAGCTTCGCCTCGAGCGCCTCGCCCTGGGGCACTGTCCTCGGGAAGCCGTCGAGGATGAACCCGTCGGCGGCCTCGGTCGAGTCGATCCGCTCGGCGATCGCGCCGACGATCACCTCGTCCGGCACGAGGTCGCCGCGGTCCATGTACTCCTTGGCGGTCCTGCCGAGGCCCGTCTTGTCGCGCACGGCCGCCCGCAGGATGTCACCGGTCGCGTAGTAGGGAAGTTGCAGGTCCTCCTGGAGCCGCTCGCCCTGGGTGCCCTTGCCGCTGCCCGGCGGCCCGAGAAGTACGAGGTTGAGCTCTATTTCAGGAATCCCTCGTAGTTCCTCATCATCAACTGCGCCTCGAGCTGCTTGACGGTGTCGAGCGCGACCCCGACCACGATCAGGATCGAGGTCCCGCCGAAGTAGAAGTTGGCGGAGGTCTGGCTGAACAGGATCGCCGGCAGCGCGGCCACGGCGCCGAGGTAGAGGGCGCCGGGGAAGGTCAGTCGGGAGAGGATGCGATCGAGGTATTCGGCTGTCGGCCGGCCCGGGCGCACCCCGGGTATGAACCCGCCGTATTTCTTCAGGTTGTCGGCCTGGTCGACCGGGTTGAAGGTGACGGCGGTGTAGAAGTAGGTGAAGATGATGATGAAGAACACCTCGCCGACGACGTAGGCCCACCCGTTGGGGCTGAAGAAGGCGGCGAAGTCGAGCGCCGCCGGGGTGTTGAGGAGCTGGCCGATCGTCGGCGGGAATGCCATGATCGATGCGGCGAAGATGACCGGGATGACGCCCGCCATGTTGACCCGCAGCGGCAGGTAGGTCGAACCGCCCGACGTCATCCGCCGGCCGACCACGCGTTTCGCGTACTGGACCGGTATTCGCCGCTGCCCCTCCTGGACGAAGACGATCGCGAGGATCACCCCCAGCGCCACGAACGGCATCATCACGACGAAGACCTGGTCCGGGTTGTTCCACCACGATTCGACGCCCTGGGGGATGCGCGATGCGATCGAGGCGAAGATCATCAGCGAGATGCCGTTGCCGATGCCGCGCTGGGTGATCAGCTCGCCGAGCCACATCAGTAGGGTGCAGCCGGCGGTCAGGCAGATGACGATCAGGAGGATGCGGCCGCCGCTGAGTTGGCCGAGCGGGTCGCTGCCGGCGCTGCGGCCGAACGACCTGAAGAGGTAGACGTAGCCGAAGGACTGGGCGAAGGCGAGCCCGACGGTCAGGTAGCGCGTGTACTGGGTGATCTTCTGCTGCCCGACCTCGCCTTCTTTCTGGAGTTTCTCCAGCGAGGGGACGACCACGGTCAGCAGCTGGAGGATGATCGAGGCCGTGATGTAGGGCATGATCCCGAGCGCGAACAGCGACAGCCGCGACAGGCCACCGCCCGAGAAGAGATTGAGGAAGCCGAGGATGTTGCTGCCGCCGAAGTTGCCCTGGATTTCCTTCAGCGCTTCGCTGTCGACGCCCGGCGCGGGGATGTAGGCGCCCAGCCGGTAGAGCAGGAGCATCGCCGCGGTGAAGGCGAGCTTTTTGCGAATGTCGGCGACGCTGAATGCGTTCGCGATCGTTTTGAGCATCAGGGCTCCAGAGTGTGGCAGGAGCCGCCCGCCGACTCGATCTTCTCGCGGGCGGCGGCACTGAACCCGTGGGCGTGGACCTCGAGTTTCTTCGAGATGTCGCCCCGGGCGAGGATCTTGACCGGGTCGGAGCGCTTCGCGAGCCCCTTCTGCCGGAGGGTGGCCGGGTTGACCTCGGCGCCGCTGTCGAAGCGGTCATCGAGGTCGCCGACGTTCACCGGCTGGGTCACGGTGCGGAAGTTCTCGAACGGCATCGACTGCTTTTTGTGCGGGCCGCGGAGCTTTCGCATCCGCATGTGGATCGGGTTCTGCCCGCCCTCGTAGCCGGCCTTCTTCTTCGAGCCGGAGCGCGAGCCGTAGCCTTTCTGGCCGCGGCCCGAGGTCTTGCCGAGGCCGCTGCCCTCGCCGCGGCCGACCCGGCGGCGCGGACGCCGCGAGCCTGGCTTCGGCTTCAGGTTGTGCAGGCCGATCTCGGCCGCGCGGTCCCTGCCGCCTTTCTCAGCCACCGTCGACCTCCACCAGGTGGGAGACGACCCGGATCTGGCCCTGCACCTGCGGCGAGTCCTTGAGCTCGACGGCCTTCCCGATCCGCCCCAGTCCGAGAGCCTCCAGCGTCGCTTTCTGCCTCGGGTTGGTGCCGTTGGCGGAACGGACCTGCTTGATCTTGAGGGCGCTCACGATCCACCGCCCTCGACATCGCCGTCCGCCTCCTCAGCTTCGCTTCCGGGGGCGGACGGGGCAGCGGAACTCTGCTCAGGAGCTGCTTCTCCCTCACTCGGCGGCGGGGAATCAGATCGTGACGCCGCCTCGCTCGTGCCCGCACCCTCCGCCGGGGAGTCCGCCGCCTTAGTCGACGGGGCGTCAGCCTCAGCGGCCTGCGCCTCGGGGGCCTCAGCCTCTGCCTCCGCGGGTGGCGCGGGGGTGGGCTCCTCCCCCGCAGCCTGCGAGGAGGAGGAGGCCTCCCCCGCGACAGGACCCGCGGGCGCAGCGGCCGACCCCTCGTCAGTCGTCTGGCCGTTGGACTTCTCGACCCCCAGCACCTGGGCGACGGTAAGCCCGCGCAGCTCGGCCACCTCCTCCGGCCGCCGCAGGCGGATCAGGCCGTCCATCGTCGCCTTGACGAGGTTGATCGGGTTCTGGGTGCCGATGCTCTTGGTGAGGACGTCGCGGACGCCGCCGAGCTCGAGCACCGCGCGGACGCCGCCGCCCGCGATCACCCCGGTACCGGGGCTGGCCGGGCGCAGGACGACGTGGCCGGCGCCGTAGCGGCCGATGATCTTGTGGGTCAGGGTCTGGCCGTATTTGGGGACCCGGATCAGGCTCTTGCGCGCGTTCTCGACCGCCTTCTGGATCGCCAGCGGCACCTCGCGGGCCTTGCCGTAGCCGATCCCGACCACGCCCTCTTCGTCGCCGACGGCGACGAGCGCCGTGAACGAGAAGCGGCGGCCGCCCTTGACGACCTTGGCGACGCGGTTGATCTCGATCACGCGCTCCTGGAGGTCGAGCCCGCGGGGGCTGACCGTCTCGACGTTTGTGGTGTCCATTCCCTTCATAGCGATCGCCCACCGTAGCGGTTCAGAAGCGGAGGCCCCCCTCGCGCGCGCCCTCGGCGAGGGCGCGGACGCGGCCGTGGTACTGGTAGCCGCCGCGGTCGAACACGCAGGTCTCGATCCCGGCCGCCTTCGCCCGCTCGGCGAGCAGTTCGCCGGCCTTCTTCGCCTGGTCGGCGGCGGTCAGCTTGCGCAGCTCCGGCTCGGTCCAGTTGACGGCGGCCAGCGTGTGGCCGGCGCGGTCATCGACGAGTTGCGCGAAGACGCCGCGGTTGGAGCGGTAGACCGAGAGGCGCGGCCTCTCGGCGCTGCCGATGACCCGGGCGCGGACCCGGCGGCGACGGCGCAGGCGGTGCTCTCGCTTCGTGACGACCGTCATGCCCGCTTGCCCACCTTGCGCGCGACGTGCTCGTCGCGGTAGCGGATCCCCTTGCCCTTGTAGGGCTCGGGCGGGCGCCGCTTGCGGATGTCGGCGGCGACCTGGCCGACCAACTGCTTGTCGATCCCGCGGACGATCACCTCGGTCGGTTGCGGGACCTCGAACTCGATCCCATCCGGCGGCTCGATCGAGACCGGGTGGGAGAAGCCCAGCGCCATCTCCAGGCTCTTGCCTTTCAGCTGCGCGCGGTAGCCGACCCCCTGGATCTCGAGGCGCTTCTCGAACCCCTCGGTCACGCCCTCGACCATGTTGGCGATCAGGCTCCTGGTCAGGCCGTGCAGCGCGCGATGCTCGCCGCGGTCGGTCGGCCGCTCGACCGTCACGGTGCCGTCGGCCTGCTCGACCTTCATGTCCGTCGAGAGCCGCTGGCTGAGCTCGCCCTTCGGCCCCTTGACGGCGACGCTGCCAGGGGCGACCTCCACCGTGACGGTGTCGGGGACGGGGATTGGCTTTCTTCCGATCCTGCTCATGGAGATCCTCGGTCCTGCACGCTCACCAGACGTAGGCGACGACCTCGCCGCCGACGCCCTTCTGCTTCGCTTCGTGACCGGTCATCACCCCGGTCGAGGTGCTGATGATCGCGGTTCCGGTGCCGCCGTCGACCCGCGGCACCTGATTGTGGTTGACGTAGCGCCTGCGGCCCGGCCGCGAGATCCGCTCCATCCCGGCGATCACCGGGCGGCGGTCCTCGGTGTACTTGAGGCGGATCCGGATCGCCTCGCCGACCCGCGCCTGCTCGCGCGAGTAGTCGCGGATGTAGCCCTGCTCCTTGAGGATCCGCGACATCTCCTCCTTCAGCCGCGAGGCCGGGATCTCGACCTCGTCGTGGCCGGAGCCGAGCGCGTTGCGGATCCGGGTCAGGTAGTCGGCTATCGGGTCGGTCAGCATCTTCCTACCAACTCGACTTTTTCATTCCCGGGACGTAGCCCTCGTGCGCGGCCTCGCGCAGGCAGATCCGGCAGAGGCCGAACTTGCGGAAGTAGGCGCGGGGACGTCCGCAGCGGCGGCAGCGGTTGTACTCGCGCGATTTGAACTTGGCCTTGCGGCTCTGCTTCACCTTCTGGGAGGTCTTAGCCATCCTCTGAGCTCTCCTCATCGGCCGGGGCCTTCGTCGGCCTCGCCCTCGTCGCCCTCCGCGTCCTCGCCCTCCTCCGCCTCCGGCTCGGGCTTCGCGTACGCGTCGGGGTTTTCCTCTTTCAGCTGCTCGAGCGCGGCCTGCTCGGCCTCGGCGCGAGCCCGCGCCTGCTCTTTGCGCTTCTCCTCCTCCTCGGCGGCAAGCGCCTCCTCGTCGACTCCGCCGGGGCGGCCGTCTTTCGCGAACGGCATCCCGAGCCCGAGCAGCAGCTCGAACGCCTCGACGTCGGTCGCGGCGGTGGTCGTGATCGTCACGTCCAGCCCCCTCACCTCGTCGATCGAGTCGTAGTCGATTTCGGGGAAGATCAGCTGCTCGCGGACACCCATCGAGTAGTTGCCGCGGCCGTCGAAGGAGCGCGGGTTGAGCCCGCGGAAGTCGCGGATCCGGGGGACGGCGATCGAGCAGAGGCGGTCGAGGAACTCCCACATCCGCGCTCGCCGCAGCGTCACCGAGACGCCGACCGGCATTCCCTCGCGGACTTTGAACGAGGCGATCGACTTGCGCGCCCGCCGCACGCTCGGCTGCTGGCCGGCGATCGTCGCCAGCTGCTCCTGCGCCGCCTCGAGCATTTTCGCGTTCTGCTTCGCCTCGCCGACGCCCATGTTGAGGGTGATCTTGGTCAGCCGCGGGGCGGCCATCTCCGAGGAGTAGCCGAAACGTTTGATCAGCGCCGGGAGCACCTCCTGCTCGTAGCGCTCGCGCAGGCGCGGCGGCGGCGCCGCCTGTGTCGTCGGGGTCGCGGTCGCCTCCATCAGAACGCTGCTCCGCTCCGCTTCGAGTAGCGCTCGCGCTTGCCGCCTTTGTCGCGGCGCACGCCGACCCGGGTCGGCTTGTTGTCTTTGGGGTCGAGCAGCATCACGTTGGAGACGTGGATCGGCCCCTCCTTGTCGACGATGCCGCCGATGTTGGCGGCTTTCTGCGCGTCCTGGACCGGGCGCGGTTTTTCGTGCCGCTTGACCATGTTGAGGCCCTCGACGTAGACGAAGCTCCGCTTCGGTTCGGTCCGCACGACGCGGCCGGTCTTGCCGGCGTCCTTGCCGCCGATGATCGCCACGTCGTCGCCCTCTCTGATCTTCATCGCCTTCCCATCAGAGAACCTCCGGCGCCAGCGAGACGATTTTCATGAAGTTCCGGTCGCGGAGCTCGCGGGCGACCGGGCCGAAGATCCGGGTGCCGCGCGGGTTGGTGCCGTCCTGCTCGATCAGGACCGCCGCGTTTTCGTCGAAGGAGATGTAGGTGCCGTCGGAGCGGCCGAGCTGCTTGCGGGTGCGGACGATCACGGCCTGAACGACCTCGCCCTTGCGGACGCCGCCCTGCGGGCTCGCCTGTTTGACGGTCGCGGTGATCACGTCGCCGACGCCGGCATAGCGGCGGTGGGAGCCGCCCTTGATCCGGATGCAGAGGATCTCCCTCGCGCCCGAGTTGTCCGCCACTTTCAGTCTCGACTCCTGCTGGATCACGGTTTCCTCACTTCGCCTTCTCGAGGACCTCGACCAGGCGCCAGCGCTTGGTCTTCGAGAGCGGCCGGGTCTCGACGACGCGGACGGTGTCGCCCTCGCCCGCCTCGTTGCGCTCGTCGTGGGCGTGCAGCGTCCGCGAGCGGCGGACCACCTTCTCGTAGGTCGGGTGACGGCGGACGATGTCGATCCGGACGGTGATCGATTTCTCGCCCTTGTCGGAGACGACGATGCCCTGGCGCGACCTTGGCGGCGTTGGCCTCGTGCTCGGCGCGGGGCGTCCCGGTCCCGGCAGAGCCGCCCTCCGCCCTGGCGGCGGCGCGCTGCTTGCGTCGCAGATCGGCCTTCGCCCTGCGCGCCTCGGCGCGCTTGGCGACGCGCTCCTCCGGGCTGAGCTGCGGCCCGGCCTCGTGCGGCCGGCGACTTCTCTCGAGCCGGCGCCGCTCCTTCCACGGCAGATCGTCCTCGGGGTTCTCCTCAGGCGGCCTCATCGGCACCAGGCGCCTCGCCGCCCTCGCCCTCAGGAGCGTCGGCAGGCGAGGAGTCAGCGTCGTCGGCAGGCGAGTCGTCGCTGGACTCCTCCGCCTCTGCCGCGGGTGGCGTGGGGGTGGACTCCTCGCCCGCAGCGTCGTCCCGCGAGGCCGAGGAGTCCTCCCCCTCGACAGGACCCGCGGCCGCGGCGCTGTCGTCCTGCGGCGTCTCTTCTACTGCGTCTTTGTTCTCTTCGTCTGCCATCGCTATTTCCTGAGCTCTTTGTCGACATCGATCCCACGCTCGCGGGCGACCGTCAGCAGCTTCGCGACGTCGCGGCGGGTGGTCCCGAGCCGCGCCGTGTTCTCGAGCTCGCCGGTCGCGTGGCGGAAGCGGAGGTTGAACGCCTCCTCCTTGGCGTCGATCAGTTTCGCCACCAGCTCGTCGTCTTTCATGTTGTGGACCTCGGAGGCCTTCATCAGGACTCGGCCCCCTCGCGACTGACGAACCGGGTCCGCACCGGGAGCTTGTGTCCGGCCAGGCGCAGCGCCTCGCGTGCGAGGTCCTCGGGGACCCCGGCCAGCTCGAACATCACTTTGCCGGGCTTGACCACGGCGACCCAGCCCTCGGGGTTGCCCTTGCCGGAGCCCATCCGGGTCTCGGCGGGCTTCTTCGTGTAGGGCTTGTCGGGGAAGATGTTGATCCAGACCTTGCCGCCGCGTTTGATCTTGCGGGTCATCGCGACGCGGGCGGCCTCGATCTGGCGGTTGGTGATCCAGCCGCGATCGAGGGCCTTGAGCCCGTACTCGCCGAATGCGACATGGCTGCCGCCCTTGGTGTAGCCGCGCATCCTGCCGCGCATCTGTTTGCGGTGTTTGACCCGCTTCGGCATCAGCATCAGCGACCACCTCCCCCGCGCCCGCGGTCGGGGCCGCGCCCACGCTGGGGCGGCTGCGGCTCGCCGTCGCCCGGGATCTGGTCGGAGCGGAAGCCCTCGGGCATCACCTCGCCCTTGTTGATCCAGCATTTGACGCCGATCCGGCCGGCGGTGGTGCGAGCCTCGTAGAAGCCGTAGTCGATGTTCGCGCGCAGCGTGTGGAGCGGGACGCGGCCGTCGGAATAGCCTTCGGTCCGCGCCATCTCGGCCCCGCCGAGGCGGCCCGAGACCTGGACCTTGACCCCTTTGGCGCCGGAGCGCATCGCCGAGGTCAGCGCCCGTTTCATCGCCCGCCTGAACGCAACCCGGTTCTGAAGCTGCTCGGCGATCGACTGGGCGACCAGTTTCGCGTCGAGCTCGGGCCGCTTCACCTCGCGGATGTTCACTTTCACCGGTTTGCCGGTGAGCTTGTGGAGCTCCTTGCGGAGGGCGTCGACTTCGCTGCCCGACTTGCCGATCACGATGCCCGGCCTCGCGGTGTGGATGTCGACCGAGACCTCGCCGCGGCGCTCGATCGTGATTTCCGAGAGGCCCGCGTGCGCGAGTTTGTTCTCGATGTGGGCGCGGATCTGGAGGTCCTCCTGGAGGACGTCCGCGAAGCCCTTCTCGTCGAACCAGTTCGACTTCCAGTCCTGGATGTAGCCGACCCGGAAGCCACCGGGGTGGATCTTCTGTCCCATCAGATGCCTGCCTTCCTGGGCGTGTGCGCCTGGGGAGGCGAGTGGTCGAGCAGATCAAGGACGCAGGGCGCGGCCTTTGGTGGAGCCAAAGGCAAGCCCGAGGGCGCAGAGATGCGAAGCGCCGGTCGGCTCATCCGGGTGTGCATGGTCGGGGAGGCCGGCATCTCAAAAATCCTCTCCTTCGGGGCTGAGGGCGACGGCGATGTGGCTGGTCCGCTTGTTGATCGGCGTCGCCCGGCCAAGCGCCCGCGGCCGGAACCGGCGCAGGGTGGGCCCTTCGTCGACCGTGATCTCGACGACCTTCATCTCGTCGGCGATCAGGTCATGGTTGTTTTCGGCGTTCGAGGCGGCGGAATCGATCAGCTTGCGGATGTCGGTCGCCGCGCCGCGCGGGGAGAACTCGAGCAGCGCCCGGGCGCGCTCGATCTGCAGGCCGCGGACCTGGTTGGCGACGAGCCGGGCCTTGCGCGGCGGCACCCGCACGTAGCGGGAGCTGGCGCGGACCACGATCGGGGCCGGTTTCCGCTTCGGGGCCGGCGCCTCTTTCTTCTTCGCCGGTTTCTTCGCCGGAGCTTTCTCGGCCTCTTTGCCTTTTTTCGCCGATTTCTCCGATTTGGTCGATTTCTCGGCTTTTTTCGGCGCGGCTTTTTTGGCCGGTTTTTTCGCGGCCGCTTTTTTCGCGGCCGCTTTTTTCGGCGCGGCTTTTTTCGCGTCTTTTTTCTGTTTCTCGTCAGCCATCTCTACTCCGCCACTTGCCGGTGCCGGAGTGGGCGCGGAAGGTGCGGGTCGGGGCGAACTCGCCGAGCTTGTGGCCGACCATCGACTCGGAGATGAAGACGGGCACGTGTTTGCGCCCGTCGTGGACGGCGATCGTGTGCCCGACCATCTCCGGGAACACGGTCGAGGTCCGCGACCAGGTTTTCACCATCTGCTTCTGGCCGGACTCGTTCATCCCCTCGATCCGCTTCATCAGCGCCTCTTCGACCCACGGGCCCTTTTTCGTCGAGCGTCCCACTGCCTACCTCTTCTTCTTCCCGCGCCTGCGGCCGCGGACGATGTAGCGGTCGGACTGCTTGCGCTTCTTGCGGGTCCGATAGCCGAGCGTCGGCTTGCCCCACGGGGTAACCGGATGGCCGCCCGGCGTGTGGTGGGCCTCGCCGCCGCCATGCGGGTGGTCGACCGGGTTCATCGCCACGCCGCGGGTCTGGGGGCGCTTGCCCTTGTGGCGGTTGCGCCCGGCCTTGCCGATCTTCACGTTCTGGTGCTCGGGGTTGGAGAGCGACCCGACCGTGGCCCGGCACTCGGCGCGGACCATCCGCATCTCCGAGGAGGGCAGGCGCAGCGTCACCAGGTCGCCCTCCTTCGCGGCGAGCTGTATCGCGGTGCCCGCGGCGCGGCCGAGCTTGCCGCCCTGGCCGGGGACGAGCTCGACGTTGTGGACGACGGTGCCGGTCGGCATCTCGCGCAGCGAGAGCGCGTTGCCGGGACGGATGTCCGCGCCCTTGCCGGCCTGGACCTGGTCCCCGACCGTGAGACCCGCCGGCGCGAGGATGTAGCTCTTCTCGCCATCGGCGTAGTGCAGAAGCGCGATGTAGCAGCTGCGGTTCGGGTCGTACTCGATCGTCGCGACCTTGGCCGGGACCCCGTCCTTGCGTCGCTTGAAGTCGATCCGGCGGTAGCGGCGCTTGGCGCCGCCGCCGCGATGCCGGGAGGTGACGCGACCGTTGCTGTTGCGCCCGCCGGACTTGCGCAGGCCCTCGGTCAGCTTGCGCTCCGGCTCGGAGGCCGTCAGCTGCTCGCGCATCGGGTACGTCGCGAAGCGGCGCCCGGGGCTGGTCGGCTTTGTTTTGCGGTTCGGCATCTCTTCGGTCCCTACGCGGTCTCCGCGCCCTCGAACAGCTCGATCCGCTCGCCGGGGGCGAGCTGGACGATCGCCTTCTTCCAGCCGCGGGTCTTGCCGACCGGCTGGGCCAGGTTGCGCCGCTTCGGCTTCGCGCGGACCTGCGAGGTCCGGACCGCGACGACGTCGACGCCGAAGATCTCTTCGACGGCGTGCGCGATCTGGGTCTTGTGGGCCCGTCCGTCGACCCGGAAGGTGTACTTGCCCTCGCCGATCAGCGCGTAGCTCTTCTCCGAGACGACCGGGCGGATCAGGACGGTTCGCGGATCCATCACGCCAGCCTCTCCTTCAGCTTCTCGAGCGCACCCTCGGAGAGGACCAGCGAGGCGGCGCCGATCACGTCGGCGACGCCGATCGCGCCCACCTCGGCGACGGTCACCCGGTCGATGTTGCGGAAGCTCTTCAGGGCGCCGATGTCCTCGGCGTCGAGGACGACGAGGGTCGGCTGCGTCGCGTCCCATTTCGCCAGCGCCTGTGCGGCGTCCTTTGTCGAGGGGGTCTCGAAGGCGGCCGGGTCGACGACGGCGATGCTGCCGCGCTCGGCGTGGACCGAGAGCGCCGAGCGCATCGCCTTGCGGCGCGCCTTGCGGTTGACCTTGACGACGAAATGGCGCGGCTTCGGGCCGAAGGCGACGCCGCCGCCGCTGCGGTTCGGGACGGCGAGCGAGCCGACGCGGGCGCGGCCTGTCCCCTTCTGCCGCCAGGCCTTCGCGGTCGTCATCGAGACCTCGCCGCGGGTCAGGGTCGATGCGGTGCCCCGGCGCCGCGCGGCGAGGTCGGCGCGAGCCGCCTCGTGCACGAGCGACTGGTGGAAGGGCTCGCCGAAGAGCTCTTTGGGCAGGTCGGCTTTGGTGGTCTTGCCGAGTACGGCCGCTTTACTCATCGGTCCTCACCTCGACCATGGCGTTCTTCGACCCGGGGACCGAGCCCCGGACCAGCAGCAGGTTGCTCTCGGCATCGACCTCGGCGACTTCGAGGCCGCCCTGGGTGATGCGCTTGTTGCCCATCTGGCCGGGCATCCGCATCCCTTTGAAGACGCGGGCGGGAAAGGCGCTGGCGCCGATCGACCCTGGCGCCCGCACGTTGTGGGAGCCGTGGGTGACCGGGCCGCGACTGAAGTTGTGGCGCTTGATCCCGCCCTGGAAGCCCTTGCCGATCGAGACTCCGGAGACCTTCACCTTCTGGCCGGACTCGAACGAGGCGACGGTGACGTCGTCGCCGACCTTGGGGCCCTCCTCGGCCCCGAGATCCTCGTCGCGGAACTCGACCAGGTGGCGCATCGCCGGCGCGCCGGCCTTCTTCAGGTGGCCGAGCTCGGCGCCGGTCAGCTTCCCCTCGGAGACCTCGCCGAATGCGAGCTGCACGGCTGCGTAGCCGTCGCGCTCGGCGTCGCGGACGGCGGTCACCTTGCATGGCCCGGCCTCGATCACGGTGACGGGGACGACGGTTCCGTCCTCGCGGAAGACCTGCGTCATGCCGAGCTTCTTCCCGAGGATCGCGGCCATCAGAGTCTGATCTCGATGTCGACGCCCGCCGGCAGCGAGTCGAGGCGCTGGAGCGAGTCGACGGTTTTCGGCGACGGCTGGAGGATGTCGATCAGCCGCTTGTGGGTGCGGATCTCGAAATGCTCGCGCGAGTCCTTGTCCTTGAACGGGGAGCGGATCACGCAGTAGACGTTTTTCTCGGTCGGCAGCGGCACCGGCCCGGAGACGCTGGCACCGGTGCGCTCCGCGGTCTCGACGATCTCGCGGGCAGCGCGGTCTATGGCGTCGTGGTCGTACGCCTTCAACCTGATTCGAATTTTCTGCGCCGCAATCGTCGCCACAGTTCGTTCTCTGTTCCTTTTCGTTTGGTGCGGCCCTTAACCGCGTGAAAGGGGCGCCGCCCCTGTTTGGTGGGGCGCCGCCCCGGTCGTATGTTCTTTTGCAGTTGTCCCGCCGCCGGATGGCGGCGAGGGGGCGGGGTGCTCGGCCCGCCCCGGGGTCCTACTCGATGACCTCGGAGACGACCCCCGACCCCACGGTCCGGCCGCCCTCGCGAATCGCGAAGCGCAGGCCCTGGTCCATGGCGATCGGCTGGATCAGCTCGATGCGTCATCTCGACGTTGTCCCCCGGCATCACCATCTCGGTCCCCTCGGGGAGGTTGGCGATCCCGGTCACGTCGGTCGTGCGGAAGTAGAACTGCGGCCGGTAGCCGGAGAAGAACGGCGTGTGACGACCGCCCTCCTCCTTCTTCAGGCAGTAGACCTCAGCTTTGAACTTGGTGTGCGGGGTGATCGAGCCCGGTTTGCACAGCACCTGTCCGCGCTCGATCTCCTCCCGCTTGGTGCCGCGGAGAAGCGCGCCGATGTTGTCGCCCGCCTGTCCCTGGTCGAGGATCTTGCGGAACATCTCGACCCCGGTCACGACCGTTTTGGTCGTGTCTGTGATCCCGACGATCTCGACCTCGTCGCCGGTGTTGACGATGCCCTGCTCGACGCGACCGGTCGCGACGGTGCCGCGGCCGGTGATCGAGAAGATGTCCTCGATCGGCATCAGGAACGGCTTGTCGAGCTCGCGAACCGGCTCCGGGATGTAGGAGTCGAGCGCGTCGGCGAGTTCGAATACCGCCTTCTGCGCCTCTTCGTCACCCTCCAGCGCCTTCAGCGCCGAGCCTTTGACGATCGGGGTCTCGTCGCCGGGGAAGTCGTACTCGTTGAGCAGGTCCTTGACCTCCTCCTCGACGAGCTCGATCAGCTCCTCGTCATCGACCTGGTCGACCTTGTTGAGGAAGACGACGACGTGCGGGCACGTTGACCTGGCGGGCGAGCAGGATGTGCTCGCGGGTCTGCGGCATGACGCCGTCAGCGGCCGAGACGACCAGGATCGCGCCGTCCATCTGGGCGGCGCCGGTGATCATGTTCTTGACGTAATCTGCGTGGCCCGGGCAGTCGACGTGTGCGTAGTGACGGTTGTCCGTTTCGTACTCGACGTGCGAGGTCGCGATCGTGATCCCGCGCTCCTTCTCCTCGGGCGCGTTGTCGATCTCCTCGAAGCTTTTCTCCTCGGTCTCGCCCTTGCTGGAGAGCGTTTTCGTGATCGCCGCGGTGAGCGTCGTCTTGCCGTGGTCGATGTGACCGATCGTGCCGACGTTCACATGCGGCTTATCGCGCTCGAACTTCTCCTTTGACATCGCTCTCGGTTCTACCTTTCGAGTTCGGGTTCCGTCTGGTTTGGCTGGTTAAGTCTGGCGTCAGCGCCCTAGGGCAGCACGCGTTGTGCTGCCTGCAGGCGAACCTGGGAAATATAGCTGGATCGAACGCCCGCCTGCTGCGTTCGTCCGTGCGTGTGGAAGTCGGAATTCACGAGGCCGCGCCCACCGGCTCGCCGGCCCTGTGCTCGACGATCTCCTCGGCGATGTTGGAGGGGACCTCCTCGTAGCGCTCGAACTGCATCGTGTAGGTGGCGCGCCCCTGGGTCGACGAGCGCAGATCGGTCGCGTAGCCGAACATCTCGCCGAGCGGGACGAAGGCCTGGACCGCGAGCGCATTGCCGCGCTGCTCCTGGCCCTGGACCTTGCCGCGGCGCCGCGAGAGGTCGCCGATCACGTCGCCGAGGAAGTCCTCGGGGGTGACGACCTCGACCGACATCACCGGCTCGAGCAGGACCGGGTTGGCCTTGCGGGCCCCCTCCTGGATCGCCATCGAGCCGGCGATCTTGAACGCCATCTCCGAGGAGTCGACGTCGTGGGAGGAGCCGTCGATCAGTTCGACCTGGACGTCGACCATCGGGTAGCCGGCCTTGACGCCGTTCTCGAGCGCCTCCCCGATCCCCTGTTCGACCGGCTTGATGAATTCGGTCGGGATCGAGGCGCCCTTGATCTTGTTGATGAACTGGAAGCCCTCGCCGGGCGCGGGCTCGAGGTTGATGACGACGTGGCCGAACTGGCCGCGACCGCCGGTCTGGCGGACGAAGCGGGCCTCGACGTTCTTGACGTCCTTGCGGATCGTCTCCCGGTAGGCGACCTGGGGCTTGCCGACGTTGGCGTCGACTTTGAACTCGCGCAGCATCCGGTCGACGATCACCTCGAGGTGGAGCTCGCCCATCCCGTGGATCAGCGTCTGCCCGGTCTCCTCGTCGGTTTCGACCTGGAAGGTCGGGTCCTCCTCGCCGAGGCGCTGCAGCGCGGTCCCCATCTTCTCCTGGTCGGCTTTCGTCTTCGGCTCGATCGCGACCGCGATCACCGGCTCCGGGAATTCGATGTTCTCGAGCATGATCGGAGCGTCCGGGGCGGCCAGCGTGTCGCCGGTCGAGGTCTGCTTGAGGCCGACGCCGGCGCAGATGTCGCCCGCGTAGCACTCCTCGATCTCCTCGCGGCTGTTGGCGTGCATCATCAGCAGCCGCCCGATCCGCTCGGTCTTGCCGGTGGTCACGTTGAGCACGCGCCCGCCCGCCTCGAGCTTGCCCGAGTAGACGCGGAAGTAGGTGAGTTTGCCGACGTAGGGGTCGGTCATGACCTTGAAGGCGAGCGCCGCGAACGGGCTCGTCGTCGGATGCGGGGCGCTCGGCCTCGGTCGGGCCATCCTCGCCTTTGGCGGCGGGGACCTCGCCGGTGACCGGCGGAACCTCGAGCGGCGAGGGCAGCAGCTCGACGATCGCGTCGAGCAGCGGCTGCACGCCCTTGTTCTTGAACGAGGAGCCGCAGAGGACCGGCGTCACCTTGGTGTCGAGGCAGGCCCGGTGAAGCGAGCTGGCGATCCGCTCGTGGGGGATCTCCTCCTCGCCCAGGTAGGCCTCCATCAGCTCGTCGTCGTAGTCGGCGCAGGCCTCGATCAGCTCGGTCCGGTACTGCTCGGCCTGCTCGGACAGCTCGGCCGGGATCTCGGAGGTCTCGAACTCGGTCCCGAGCTCGTCTTTCCAGGTCAGCGCCTTCATCTCGATCAGGTCGACGACGCCGATGAAGTCGGCCTCCTGGCCGATCGGGAGCTGGATCGGCAGCGGGTGTGCCCCGAGCCGGTCTTTCATCGTCTCGACCGCGTTGAAGAAGTCTGCCCCGGTGCGGTCCATCTTGTTGATGTAGGCGATCCGCGGGACCCGGTACTTGTCGGCCTGGCGCCAGACGGTCTCCGACTGCGGCTCGACGCCGGCGACGGCGTCGAAGACGGCGACAGCGCCGTCGAGGACGCGGAGGCTGCGCTCGACCTCGACCGTGAAGTCGACATGTCCGGGCGTGTCGATGATGTTGATCCGGTGGCCCTCCCAGTCGCATGCGGTGGCCGCCGAGGTGATCGTGATCCCCCGTTCCTGCTCCTGCTCCATCCAGTCCATGACGGCCGCGCCCTCGTGGACCTCGCCCATTTTGTGGGTGCGGCCGGTGTAGTAGAGGATGCGCTCGGTCGTCGTCGTCTTACCGGCGTCGATGTGCGCCATGATCCCGATGTTGCGCGTTTTCTCGAGGGGGAAGCTGCGTGCCATGGTCTTAAGGTAAGGGGTCGACGTGAAGCGGGGAGCGAAAAAGAGAGCCTTCCGGCAAGAGCCGGGGTCGGCGCATGAAAAAGGCCCTCGCGGGCCCGGCGAATCGTCCAGCGAAAAAGAAGCCTGAGCGACGGGCGATGATAGCAGCGAAGCGGCGCCGTCCGCGGGCGCTGGCGCGCGCGGCGTGGACCCGGGTGAGAGGGGCGACGGCGCGGCTCGATCGCGGCGTCAATCGCCTCATGGTGCGGGTCTGGCCGCCGCTCTCGCGCCTCGCCCGCAGGGTCGCCGCCACCGCGAAGCGGTGGTCGCGCTGGCTGGGACGTCGGCTGCGGCCGGTCGGGGTGCTCCTCCTGCGAGCGTTCTCGGTGCTCGAAAGGCGCCTGCTGGCGGCCCGCGACCTGGCGATCCGGGTCGCAACGCGGACGAGCGCGGTCCTCACCCCGGAACGGGCGATCTGCGCCGTGATCTTCGCCGCCGGCGCCGGCCTCCTCGCCTCCCAGTTCATCGACTACAGCGCGGTCGAGGTCGGGCAGCCCGGCTACGCGGGCCTTCCCGCCGCGTCGCCGCCGCTGGTCGGCGGCGAAGCCGCCGGCGCCGCCCATGCCTACCTGCTGGTCCCGGTCGGCGCGATCGCCGCGGCGCTCGCCGTGCTCGCCGTCTGGACGGGGCGCTACCGGCTCGGCCGGGTCGTGTTCGCCCTCGGCCTCATCAGCCTCGGCGTCGTGCTGCTCGTCGACCGTCCCGCCGGCCTCGACGCCGGCGCCCAGACGTCCCGCTTCTCGGGGGCGACGGCGGTCCTGCAGAGCGGCTTCTACGGCGAGCTGGCGGCCGCGGGTGGGTTGATGCTCGGCGGATTGCTGCTCGTTCTGGCTCCAAGAGCCTCGGCCCGCTACCATGCGCGGCCGTGCCGAACACGAACCAGCTTATTCGCAAGGGCCGCAAGCGGCCTAAGAAGAAGACGACGACGCCGGGGCTCAAGTCGGGGCAGGGTCGCAAGAAGAGGGTCGCGGCGCCGCAGAGGCGTGGCGTCTGCACCCGCGTCGCGACCGTAACCCCGAAGAAGCCGAACTCGGCGCTGCGCAAGATCGCCCGTGTCCGCCTGACCAACGGGATGGAGGTCACCACCTACATCCCGGGCGAGGGCCACAACCTCCAGGAGCACTCGGTGGTCCTGGTCCGCGGCGGCCGGGTCAAGGATCTGCCGGGCGTCCGCTACAAGGTCGTCCGCGGCACCCTCGACGCCGCCGGGGTATCCGATCGCAAGCAGGCCCGCTCGCGCTACGGCGTCAAGGCCTCCTGATGCCGCGCCGCTCCGCAGCCCAGATCCGCCCGGTCGAGGCCGACGCCCGCCACCGCAACCGGCTGGTCCAGCAGACGATCAACAAGGTGATGCGCGACGGCAAAAAGTCGCTCGCCGAGCGGATCGTCTACGACGCGCTGGCGATCGTCGGCGAGCGCAGCGGCGAGGACCCGGTCGAGACGCTGGAGGCGGCGATCAAACAGCTGACCCCGGTGCTCGAGGTCCGCTCCCGCCGGGTCGGCGGCGCCACCTACCAGGTCCCGGTCGAGGTCCCGGCGCGACGCGCCCGCACCCTCGCGGTCCGCTGGCTGGTCGACTTCTCCCGCAACCGTCGCGAGTACTCGATGTCCGACCGCCTGGCGAGCGAAATCCTCGACTCGATCCAGCAGCAGGGCGGCGCCTGGAAGCGGAAGGACGACATCTACCGCATGGCCCAGGCGAATAAGGCGTTCGCGCACTACCGGTGGTGAGGGGGGCATGGAATCCCTCTCGCCCGGACAAACGCCGGCCTAATCAGGCCGGCGTTTTGAGTATCCGCCCGTTCGAGACGGATTCCACGCACCGCACCAGACCTCAGCGAGCGGCCACCGCACTCGGAAGGCCATGCGTGTCTCTTGGGTTCCAAGCATGAGCAAGCCGATCCTCGCCGTCGACGTCGACGGGGTCATCTCCCTGTTCGGCTTCGAGCAGCCACCGAGCCGGGAGGAAGCCCGGTTCGAGCTCGTCGACGGGATGGTGCACTGCATCTCGATCGCCGCCGGCGAGCGGTTGAACCGCCTGACGGAGCTCTACGACCTCGTCTGGGCGACCGGATGGGAGGAAAAAGCCAACGACTACCTCCCCAACATCCTCGGCGTGCCCGGAGCTCCCCCACGTGAGCTTCGAGGGCGCCGCCCGGTTCGGCTCCGCGCACTGGAAGCTCGGCCCGCTCGACGACTACGGCACGGGCCGCGCGCTCGCCTGGATCGACGACAGCTTCGACGAGAGCTGCTACGAGTGGGCCAGGGCGCGGAAGGAGCCGACGCTTCTGGTCCCGACCGAGTCCGAGCTCGGGCTCGAGGAGGTCCAGGTCGAGGCATTGACGGCGTGGGCAAGCGGTCTAGACTGACCGCGATGCATGGGTTCCTGCCGATCTTCTTCCTCCTCGTCGTGCTGAAGATCCCTGTCCTCGGCTCGCTCTGGCTCGTCTGGTGGGCCGCACAGGAACCGAAGCCGGACGACACCGCCGCCCCGGGAGCGATGGCGGCTTCGGCCGCCGGCCGCCGTTCCGGCCCCGCCCCCGCGGCCCCCACCCCACGCCTACAAACGATCTGAGAGTAGGAACCCCGCGGCAAAGGCGACGTGGAGAGGAGATAGGGATGTCTCACGATCCGCGGCGTCCTGTTGTCCGCGAAGCGGACAACCCAGCGGGGAGGGAGACGTCCCTGTCTCCTCCTCACACCCCCTGAGCCGCCCGCTTCCGCTCGCGGCGGAGCTGACGAAGGTAGGGGTGGAAGTCCACCTCGATCGTGTGGCGCTTGGAGGCGACGAAGCGCTTTCTCATCCCCGCTTCGTGATCTGAGATCTCGGACCGCATCTCGGCCTCCGCCGGCAGCCTGCCGCGCCCGCCGAGCAGGTCGGCGACCCATTCGCGACTGGGCCTCGGCGACCGGCATGATCGGCCCCAGCGGCTGGATGAAGCCGATGAAGTAGAGCCCCGGGTTCTCGACCGAGACGACTCGCCGGTAGAGCGGCATCCGGTTGTCCTTCGCCTCGAAGACCTCCGATCGGGATGAACGGGAAGGTGATCCTGTATCCGGTGCAGTAGACGACGAGGTCGATCTCCTCCTCGCTGCCGTCGACGAAGCGGACGACCCGGCCGCCGGTGAACCGCTCGATGTTCGGCTTGACCGCGATGTCCCCGTGGCCGAGCCGCGGAAGCAGCTCCGAGGAGACCGTCGGGTGCGCCTCGAGCAGCTTGTGGTCCGGCTTCGGCAGGCCGTAGTCGGTGACGTCGCCGACGGCCATGTTCAGCATCCGCCCGATCACGACCCGCCGAATCGAAAGCGGCAGCAAGGTGGTCCAGGCCGGCGACACTTCGTCGATCGGCTTGCCGCCGAGGAACTTGGGCAGGACGTAGGCGCCGCGGCGCATCGCCAGGAAGGTCGCGTCGGCGATCCGCGAGGACTCGACGGCGATGTCGACCGCCGAGTTGCCGATCCCGAGGACGAGGACGCGCTTGCCGACGAGGACGTCGGGCTCGCGGTAGTGGTGGACGTGGATCTGCTCGCCGGTGAACTCCTCGGCGCCGGGGAACGGAGGTTCGGGCCAGCGTGGGTCCCAGTGGTGGCCGTTGGCGACCATCACGGCGCGGTAGCGGCGGGTCTCCGAGCCGCCGTCGGGGCCCTCGACCGTGACATCCCAGCCGCCCTCGGCCGGCTCGACGCTCTTCGACCTCGGTGCTGAACGTGATCCTGTCGCGCGAGCCCGAAGTGCTCGACGTAGTCGTCGAAGTACCTGGCGATCTGGAAGTGGTCCGGGTAGTCCGGCAGGTCGTCGGGCATCGGATAGGCCCGGAACGACATGATCCTGCGGCCGCTGTTGATGTGGAGCGAGCGGTAGGCCGACGAGAGCCCGTTGTCGTTTTCGTAGCGCCAGTTGCCGCCGATCCTCGAGCCCTTCTCGAAGCAGTCGAACGGAATCCCCCGCGACGCCAGCACCTGGCACGCCGTGATCCCGGAGCTGCCGGCCCCGATGACGCAGACCTTCTCCGGCGCACTCATTCGAGCAAATCTACTCGTCGAGCGAAGCGCGCCGCATCGCTGGAGGAGGGAGTGGGCGTGTCGCCCGATCCGCGGCGTCTTGTTGTCCGCGAAGCGGACAACCCAGCGGGAGGGGGACATGCCCAGCCCTCCCCCTTGGAGCTATTTCGACGGCTCGTCCGTGGTCTGCTCGATCTCCTGGGCGAGCTCCTCGAGCTCCTCCGCGAAGGAGGGCCCGAAGCTCTCGACCGGGGCCTCGCCGCCTTCGATGCCCGAGCTCGGCGGCGAGCTCGTCTTCGTCGAGCAGCGCCTCGTCGCTCGGCGGCTCGACCGGGATCGCCGGCTCGACCGCGAGCGTGCGGTAGTGCTTGAGGCCGGTCGCGGCCGGGATCAGCTTGCCGATGATCACGTTCTCCTTGAGGCCGACGAGTTTGTCCCGTTTGCCCTCGAGAGCCGCGTCGGTGAGGACCTTGGTCGTCTCCTGGAAGGAGGCCGCCGAGAGGAACGACTCGGTCGCCAGCGAGGCCTTGGTGATCCCGAGGATGACCTCCTCGCCTTTGGCCGGCGTGCCGCCGTCTTCCTTGGTCTGCTTGTTGAGGCGCTTGAGGTTGCCGCGATCTTCGAGCTGGCCGGGCAGCAGGCTGGTCGAGCCCTTCGACTCGACCCGCACCTTCTTCAGCATCTGGCGGGCGATCAGCTCGATGTGCTTGTCGTTGATGTCGACGCCCTGGGCGCGGTAGACCCTCTGGACCTCGGCGACGAGGTACAGCTCGGTGTCGGTGCGGCCGCGGATCGCCAGCAGGTCGGCCGGGTAGAGCGAGCCCTCGTTGAGCTGCTGGCCGACCTCGACCTTGTCGCCGTCGGCGACGTGGAGGCGGGTGCGGGCCGGGAAGCGTAGTGCGCATGCTCCTCGCCGCTCGACTCGGTGATGATCACTTTCACCGCCTTGTCGGTCTCTTCGACCGAGACCTTCCCGGCCGCCTCGGCCATCTGGGCCAGGCCCTTCGGTTTGCGCGCCTCGAAGAGCTCGACGATCCGGGGCAGGCCCTGGGTGATGTCCTGGCCCGCGACACCGCCGGTGTGGAAGGTGCGCATCGTCAGCTGGGTGCCGGGCTCGCCGATCGACTGCGCGGCGATGATCCCGACCGCGTCGCCGATGTCGACGATCGAGCCGGTCGCCGGCGCGATCCCGTAGCAGGCGCGGCAAACGCCGGACTCGGCGTCGCACTTCAGCGTCGAGCGGACCGGGACCGTGACCTCCTCGTCGCCGAACGCCTCGGCGATCTCCTCGACGTCGGCCAGGGTGATCTCCTGGTTGCGCTTGAGCAGCTCGCGGCCGCGTTTGGTTTCGAACTTCTTCGCCGCCAGCCGCCCGAAGAGGTTGTCGTTGAGCGAGCCGTCGTCCTTGCGCAGCGCCATCTCGATGTGGTCTTTGGTCTTGCAGTCCTCTTCGCGGACGATGACGTCCTGGGCGACGTCGACCAGGCGCCTGGTGAGGTAGCCCGAGTCGGCGGTCCGCAGCGCGGTGTCCGCGAGGCCCTTTCGGGCGCCGTGGGTGGAGATGAAGTACTCGAGGACCGAGAGCCCCTCCATGAAGTTGGCCTTGATCGGCCGCTCGATGATTTCGCCTTTCGGATTGGCCATCAGGCCGCGCATCCCGGCGAGCTGGCGGATCTGTTTGAACGATCCGCGGGCGCCGGAGTTGGCCATCATGAAGATCGGGTTCAGCTCGTCGAGGTTGTCCTCCATCGCCTGGGCGACCTCGTCGGTCGCTTTGTTCCAGTGCGACGGTGACCGCCTCATGGCGCTCCTCGGCGGTGATGTAGCCGTCGTCGTACTGGGACTGGATCGCCGCGGTCTGCTTCTCGTAGCGCTCGAGGATGTCCGCCTTGTCGGGCGGCGAGACGACGTTGTTCTTGGAGACCGTGATCCCGGCCTGGGTCGCGTAGTGGAACCCGAGGTCCTTGAACGCGTCGAGCACCTGCGACACGGCCGGCGCGCCGTAGGCCTCGACCAGGTCGGAGACCATCTCGTTGACGTCGCGCTTCTTCAGCGCCCGGTTGGCGAACTCGTACTGCTCGGGGTCGAACTCGTCGCCGAGGGCGTCGGCGAGCGCGCGCTCGATCTTCTCGTTGAAGATGATCCGCCCGACCGTGGTCAGGAAGTGCTCGTGCCCGGCCCGCCGGTACTCGGCGTGGTCGTGCAGCCCGCAGCCGCCGTTCTCGTAGACGAGCTCGGCCTCCTGGGCGGAGCGGAACGTCTTCGGCCGCGAGCCGTTGGTCGCGGCCTTCTTGCCGCTTGCAGCTCCTCGTCGAGCTTCGCCAGCTCCTCCGCCGTCGGGGCCGTAGGTGAGGTAGTAGATCCCCAGCACCATGTCCTGGGTCGGCGTCGCCAGCGGCGCGCCGTGGGCCGGCGAGAGGATGTTGTTCGCCGACAGCATCAGGACCCGGGCCTCGGCCTGGGCCTCGGCCGAGAGCGGCACGTGGACCGCCATCTGGTCGCCGTCGAAGTCGGCGTTGAACGCGTGGCAGACGAGCGGGTGGACCTGGATCGCCTTGCCCTCGACCAGGACCGGTTCGAAGGCCTGGATCCCGAGCCTGTGCAGGGTCGGCGCCCGGTTGAGCAGGACCGGGTGCTCGTGGATGACCTCCTCGAGCACGTCCCAGACCTCGGGGACCATCGACTCGACCATCTTCTTCGCGGCCTTGATGTTCTGGACCGCTTTGCGCTCGACCAGCTGGGCCATGATGAACGGCTTGAAGAGCTCGAGCGCCATCAGCTTCGGCAGGCCGCACTGCTGCAGCTGCAGGCTCGGCCCGGAGACGATCACCGAGCGGCCCGAGTAGTCGACCCGCTTGCCGAGCAGGTTCTGGCGGAACCGGCCCTGCTTGCCCTTGAGCATGTCGGAGAGCGACTTCAGCGGGCGGTTGCCCGGCCCGGTGACCGGGCGGCCGCGGCGGCCGTTGTCGAACAGCGCGTCGACCGCCTCCTGCAGCATCCGCTTCTCGTTGTTGACGATGATCTCGGGCGCGCCGAGGTCGAGCAGCCTTTTCAGCCGGTTGTTGCGGTTGATCACCCGGCGGTAGAGGTCGTTGAGGTCGGAGGTCGCGAAGCGGCCGCCGTCGAGCTGGACCATCGGCCGCAGCTCCGGCGGGATCACCGGCACGCAGTCGAGGATCATCCAGTCGGGCTTGTTCTCGGAGTTGAGGAACGCGGAGGCGACCTTCAGCCGCTTCACGGCGCGGGCCTGTTTCTGGCCTTTGGAGCTGTTGATGACCTGCTCCAGCTCCTCGCATTCGGCCTCGAGGTCGACCTGCTCGAGCAGGTCGCGCACCGCTTCGGCGCCCATCCCGCCGCGGAAGTACTCGCCCCAGCCGAACGGGGAGCCGAAGCGGTCTTTCAGCTCGCGGAAGACGGTCTCGTCGTTGACGACGTCCTTCGGCTTCATCTCGGTGAAGATCTTCCAGACCTCGTCCATCCGCTCGATCGCCTCTTCGATGTAGGCCTCGGTGTCGGAGATCTCGGCCTCGAACGTTTTGCGCAGCTCTTTGATCATCTTCGTGCGCTCGTCGTCCTTCAGCTTGCGCAGCTGCGCCGCCGTCAGTTTCAGCGAGTCGGCCCAGATGTGGTCGTCGTCGTCGAACTTCTCCTGGCCGCCCTCCTCGAGGTACTTGATCCGGCGCTCGAGCGACTCGTTCAGCTCCTGGGTCCGTTTCTGCCGTTCGCTCTCGTAGGAGTCGACGACTTTCTTGACCTCTTTCTCGAGTTTCCCGAGGTCTTTGTCACGGGCCTCGACGTCGACCCAGGTGATCATCGACGCGGCGAAGTAGAGGACCTTCTCGAGCTCCTTCGGAGCCATGTCGATCAGGTAGCCGATCCGGCTCGGGACTCCCTTGAAGAACCAGATGTGGGAGACCGGCGCGGCGAGGTCGACGTGGCCCATCCGCTCGCGGCGGACCTTGGAGCGCGTCACCTCGACGCCGCAGCGCTCGCAGACGATGCCCTTGTAGCGGACCCGCTTGTACTTGCCGCAGTAGCACTCCCAGTCCTTGGTCGGGCCGAAGATGCGCTCGCAGAAGAGCCCGTCTTTCTCGGGCTTCAGCGTCCGGTAGTTGATCGTCTCCGGCTTCGTGACCTCGCCCCAGCTCCAGGAGCGGATCTTCTTCGAGGACGCGAGGCCGATCTCGATCGCGTCGAAGTTGTTGATGTCGATCATCAGTCCTCCACCTTCGTCTCTTCTTTTGCCTCGGCCTCGGCCCCATCGCTTCCGTCGGTGCCGCCCTCGCCCTCCGACGACCACCTGCTCCTCCTTCTCGTCGGCGGCGCCGTTGGAGGAGTCGGCGCGGACCCCGGTCAGGTCCATGCCGAGCTCCTCGGCCGCTTTCAGCAGGTCGTCGTCCTCGTCGGAGATCTCCACCTCGCCGCCTTCGGAGACGACGTTGGCGTCGAGCGAGAGGCTCTGGATCTCCTTCAGCAGGACTTTGAAGGACTCGGGGATCGACGGCTCGGGGATGTTCTCGCCCTTGACGATCGCCTCGTAGGCCTTCACCCGCCCGACGGTGTCGTCGGACTTCACGGTCAGCATCTCCTGCAGCGTGTAGGCGGCGCCGTAGGCCTCCAGCGCCCAGACCTCCATCTCGCCGAAGCGCTGGCCGCCGAACTGCGCCTTGCCGCCCAGCGGCTGCTGGGTGACGAGCGAGTAGGGGCCGGTCGAGCGGGCGTGGATCTTGTCGTCGACCAGGTGCAGCAGCTTGAGGATGTACATGTAGCCGACCGTCACCTTGCCCTCGTAGGGCTCGCCGGTGCGGCCGTTGTAGAGCTGAACCGTGCCGGAGCAGCGGGCGCCGGGGCGCTCGCGCTTGTCGATGCCGAGGTCGATGCCGCGGTCGGCGTTCTCCTCCGGCCCAGGCGCAGAGGGCCTCGTCGACGTCCTCGACGGTCGCGCCGTCGAAGACCGGCGTCGAGACGTAGACGCGTCCGTCGCCGTCCTTGGAATGCGCCTGCTTGTAGGCCTCGGAGCCGTCGTCGTACCAGCCGTTGCCGGCGACCCAGCCGAGGTGCGTCTCCAGCACCTGGCCGATGTTCATCCGGCTCGGGACGCCGAGCGGGTTGAGGATCACGTCGACCGGGGTGCCGTCCTCGAGGTGAGGCATGTCCTCTTCGGGCACGATCTTCGAGATCACACCCTTGTTCCCGTGGCGGCCGGCGAGCTTGTCGCCCTCGGCGATCTTGCGCTTGGTCGCGACGTAGACGCGGACGAGGTCGTTGACCCCGGGCGCGCAGGTCGTCGCCGTCGTCGCGGCTGAAGGTGAGGACGTCGATGACGACGCCGCCCTCGCCGTGCGGGACCTTGAGCGAGGTGTCGCGGACCTCGCGCGCCTTCTCCTTGAAGATCGCGCGGATCAGCTTCTCCTCGGCGGTCAGCTCGGTCTCGCCCTTCGGGGTCACCTTGCCGACCAGGAGGTCGCCGGAGACGACCTCGGCGCCGACGCGGACGATGCCGCGCTCGTCGAGGTTGCGCAGGCTCTCCTCGGAGCGGTTGGGGATGTCGCGGGTGATCTCCTCGTCGCCGAGCTTGGTCGTGCGGGCGTCGATCTCGTACTCCTCGATGTGGATCGAGGTCATTTCGTCGTCCTTGACCAGGCGCTCGGAGAGGATGATCGCGTCCTCGAAGTTGTAGCCCTCCCAGGACATGAAGGCGACCAGGCAGTTCTTGCCGAGCGCGATCTCGCCGCCGGCGGTCGAGGAGCCGTCGGCGAGGACGTCGCCCGCCTTCACCTTCTGGCCGGAGTTGACGATCGGGCGCTGGTGGATGATCGTGCCCTGGTTCGAGCGCATGAACTTGTTCAGCGGGTACTCGTCTTTCTTCGAGCCGTGGCGTGACGACGATCTGCTCGGAGTCGACGTGGCTGACTTCGCCGTCGTTCTCGGCGAGGACGACGTCGCCGGTGTCGATCGCGGCGCGGCGCTCCATCCCGGTCCCGATCAGCGGCGGGTCGGGCTTCAGCAGCGGCACCGCCTGGCGCTGCATGTTGGAGCCCATCAGCGCCCGGTTGGCGTCGTCGTGCTCGAGGAACGGGATCAGCGCCGTCGCCACCGACCAGATCTGGGTCGGTGAGACGTCCATCAGGTCGACTTCCTTGGGAGCCGCGGTCGCGTACTCCTCCTCGGCGGCGCGGACGAGGACGCTCGGGCCTTTCAGCTTTTTCGTTTTCGGATCGACCTCGGCGTTCGCCTGGGCGATGACCTTGTCCTCCTCCTGGGTCGCGTCGAGGTGGACGATCTCGTCGCTGACGACGCCGTCCTTGACCTCCCGGTAGGGCGTCGTGACGAAGCCGTGCTCGGAGATCTGGGCGTAGGAGGAGAGCGAGCCGATCAGGCCGATGTTCGGCCCCTCCGGCGTCTCGATCGGGCACATCCGGCCGTAGTGGGTCGGGTGCACGTCGCGGACCTCGATCGGGGCCCGCTCACGGGTCAGGCCGCCGGCGCCGAGCGCCGAGAGGCGGCGCCGGTGGGTGAGGCCGGCGAGCGAGTTGGTCTGGTCCATGAACTGCGACAGCTGCGAGGAGCCGAAGAACTCCTTCAGCGCCGCGACCACCGGGCGGATGTTGATGATCGTCTGCGGGGTGATCGCGTCGGCGTCTTCGGTCGTCAGCCGCTCGCGGACCACGCGCTCCATCCGGTAGAGGCCGATCCGGAACGCCTCCTGGATCAGCTCGCCGACCGTGCGCAGGCGGCGGTTGCCGAAGTGCTCGTACTCGTCGAGGTGCTCGTTGACCGGCTCGCGCGGGTAGGTCAGCGCCTCCGCCGCATAGTCTTTGATCGGGTTCTCCTCGTCGATCTCCTCGGGGATCCCGAGCAGCTTCGGGAGGCTGACCAGCTCCTTGACCAGGGCGATGATGTCGTCGTGGGTCAGGACCCGGTTGTCGAGGTCGACGTCGAGGTCGAGGCGGGCGTTGAGCTTGTAGCGGCCGACCCTGGTCAGGTCGTAGCGCTTGGGGTCGAAGAACAGCTGCTCGAGCAGGTTTTTGGCGGCGTCGACCGACGGCGGCTCGCCCGGGCGCTGCTTCTTGAACAGCTCGATCAGGGCGCCGTCCTCGGTCCTGGTCGCCTCGGTGTCGGCCTCGATCGTGTGCCTGATGTAGATCGAGTCGTCGAACATCTTCAGGAGCTGCTCGTCCTCGACGTAGCCCATCGCGCGCAGCAGGACGGTGACCGGCAGTTTCCGCTTGCGGTCGATGCGGACGAAGACGCGGCCTTTTTTGTCGACTTCGAGCTCGAGCCAGGAGCCGCGGGCCGGCATCAGGTTGGCGATGAAGACCTGCTTCTCGGGGTCCTTGGGCGCCATCACGTAGGCGCCGGGGGAGCGCACGAGCTGGGTGACGACGACGCGCTCGGTGCCGTTGATGATGAACGTGCCGCGGTCGGTCATCCACGGGAAGTCGCCCATGAAGACGGCCTGCTCGCGGATCTCACCGGTCTCTTTGTTCTGGAAGGCGACGGTCGCGGTCAGCGGCCGCGAGTACGTCATGTCCTTCTCGCGGCACTCCTCGATCGAGTGCGGCGGCTCCTCGAACTTGAAATCGCTGAAGACGATCGCGAGGTTCCCCGTGTAGTCCTCGATCGGGGAGATGTCGTCGATCGTCTCTCGCAGCCCGCCCTTCTTCGGATCGGTCAGCTCTTCGAAGGAGCGACGCTGAATATCGATCAGGTGTGGGACTTCGAGGGGGTTCTTGAGTCGGGAGAAACTCCTGCGGGTTACGGGGGCAGCGTTAGAACGTGCCAAAGTGGGCGACTCCTCGGGCGGTCAGAGGGACGTGGATACAGCGCAGATATTGGCGAGGGAATGACAACAGGCGCGCGACCGCGAAAAATATCACACGGCCGCGCTCGGCCTCAGGCATCCCCCATGCCTGGGGCCGATTTCGGGGCGACTCGAGCTCCTATTTGAGCTCGACCGTGGCGCCGGCCTCCTCGAGTTCGCCTTTGATCTTCTCGGCCTCGTCGCGCTCGATGCCCTCTTTGATCGGTTTCGGGGCCTCGTCGACCAGCGCCTTGGCCTCTTTCAGGCCGAGGCCGGTCGCGGCGCGGACGACCTTGATCACCGGCACCTTCTGGCCGCCGACCTCGGTCAGGACCACGTCGACCGTCGAGGCCTCTTCGCCGCCACCGTCGCCGTCGCCATCGGCGGCGCCGGCAGCTGCCGGCGCCGCCGCCGCGACCGCGGTCGCGGAGACGCCGAACTCCTCCTCGAGCGCTTTGATCCGCTCGGAGAGCTCCAGGACCGAGATGCCCTTCAGCTCCTCGATCCAATCCTCTGTTGAAGTTTTCGTTGCCATCTACTCCTCCTTCTCAGGTTCGCCGGCGTACTCGCTCCGCGTCCGTCGCCGGCGGGTCAGTCGCGTCTGCTCAGTCTCGGTGCTCCTCGCTCGGGGGCGTCTCAGATTCGACGCCTCCTCGCTCGGTCTTCAGCTTCTGCCGCGTCGGCGGGCGCCTCCTCGCGGAGCCTCGCCTCAGCCGTCAGCATCGGAGCCTCGGCCCTCGCTCGTCGGAGGATCGATTGCGACGCCTCCTCGCTCGGCTATCGGCTTCGCCATCAACCGCCGCCTCCTCCGCTTCGCGTCCGGGGTCGGCGGGCGCCTCCTCAGCGGGAGCCTCCTCCGCGTCTGCCGGGGCCTCGCCCGACACGAGCCCTTTCTCGGCGATCTGGCCGAGCTGGAGGGCGAGGCCCTGGATCATCGAGCCGAGGCCGCGGACGAGGCCGGTCAGCGGGCTGGCGACGACTCCGGCGAACTGGCCGTCGAGGACTTCGCGCGAGGGCAGGCGGGCGATCGAGTTGAACTTTTCCTCGTCGAGGTCGACGCCGTCCATGAAGCCGCCCTTGAAGCGAGGACCTCGTGCTCTTTGTTGAAGGTCGTGATCGCCTTCGCGGCCTGGGCGGTGTCGCCGCGGACGAAGGTGAGCGCCGTCGGGCCCTCGAGCAGGGCCGCGAGCCGCTCCTCGCCGGCCTTCTCGGCGGCGAGTTTGGTCAGCCGGTTCTTGACGATCCGGAAGCTGGCGTCGGCTTCGCGCAGTTTGCCGCGCAGCTCGGCCGCCTGCGGGACGCTGATGCCGCGGTAGTCGACCGCGAAGATCGCCGCGGCGCCCTCGATCTGGGCCGCGACCTCCTCGATTGTTGCTGCCTTTTCTTCTCGGTTCATCGTCTCACCTGCACCGGGCTTCCGGGCCTGCAGCGGCCCCGCCGGTGGTCTCGGGCGTGCGGCGGCGGAGTTTAGGCGGTCGCCGGCTCCTCTGCGGCTCGCCCTCGGCCCGCCGGCTCCTCCGCTGCGCGTCCGGGGCCGGCGGGCACAGGCCCGTCGGCATCCTTGACCTTCGACGGTGTCGACCCTGATCCCGGGACCCATCGTCGTCGTCAGCGTCGCCGAGAGGATGTAGCGGCCCTTGGCGGACGATGGCTTGGCGCGGTTGATCTCCTCGATCACCGCCATGCAGTTGTCGAGCAGCTTCCCGGCGTCGAAGCTCGCCTTGCCGATCGCGAGGTGGACGATCGCCTGGCGGTCGGTGCGGTACTCGACCTTGCCGGCCTTGGACTCGGTGACGGCCTTCTCGATGTCGTCGGTGACCGTGCCGACCTTGGGGTTCGGCATCTTGCCCTGCGGGCCGAGGACGCGGCCGAGCTGGCCGACGGTCTTCATCATGTCCGGGGTCGAGATCGCGATGTCGAAGTCGGTCCAGCCCTCCTGGACTTTCTCGGCGAGATCCTGGCCGCCGACGAAATCGGCGCCGGCGGCCTCGGCGTCGCGCGCCTGCTGGCCGTCGGCGAAGACGGCGACGGTGACGTCCTTGCCGAGGCCGTGCGGGAGCGCAAGCGTTCCGCGCAGCTGCTCCTCGGCGTGGCGCACGTTGACCCCGAGCCTGATGTGCAGCTCGACGGTCTCGTCGAACTTGGCGCTCGCGGTCTCCTTGATCAGCGCGATCGCCTCGGCCGGCGGGTAGGCCTGGTCGCGCTGGACCTTGCCGTACTGCTGCCGGTAGCGTTTTCCGTGGGCCATCCCGCTCTCCTATTCGACGTCGACGCCCATCGAGCGGGCGGTGCCGGCGATGATCTTCGAGGCGGCGTCGATGTCGTTGGCGTTGAGGTCGGGCATCTTGCGCTCGGCGATCTGGCGGACCTGGTCCATCGAGATCGTCCCGACTTTGTTGACGTGCGGCTCGCCCGAGCCCTTCGGGATCCCGATCGCTTCCCGGATCAGGACCGCGGCCGGCGGCGTCTTGGTGATGAAGTCGAAGGAGCGGTCCTCGTAGACGGTGATCTCGACCGGGATGATCGTCCCGCCCTCGCCCTGGGTCTGGGCGTTGAAGGCTTTGCAGAACTCCATGATGTTGACGCCGTGCTGGCCGAGCGCAGGGCCGACCGGCGGCGCGGGGTTCGCGTTGCCCGGCCTGGATCTGCAGCTTGATGATCGTGAGGACTTTTTTCGCCATCGGGGTCGGTGAGGGTAGCGGTCCGGGCTAGATCTTCTTGACCTGGTCGTAGCCGACCTCGACCGGCGTCTCGCGGCCGAAGATCGAGACCAGCACCTTGAGTTTCGCGGCGTCCTCGTTGATCTCGGCGATCTCGCCCGAGAAGTCCGAGAGCGGGCCGGAGATGACCTTGACCGACTCGCCGATCGAGAACTGGGCCTGGGTCCGCGGCCGCTCCGCCGTCTCGCGATGCAGCAGGCGGTCGACCTCGACTTTGGAGAGCGGCACCGGTTTGTTGCGGGCAGCCGACGAAGCCGGTGACGCCGGGCGTGTTCTTGACCAGCCCCCAGGCGTCGTCGGTCAGCTCCATGTTGACCAGGACGTAGCCGGGCATCGTCCGTTTCTCCTTCGGCTCTTTCTGGCCGTCTTTGTTGACCTCCATCACCTGCTCGGTCGGCACGACGACCTGCCGCACGTTGCGGTTCTGGCTCATCGTCTGCACCCGGTGCTCGAGGTTGTGCTTGACCTTGTTCTCGTGCCCGGAGTAGGTGTTGATCACGTACCAGCGATACATCTGGAGCCTTTGTCGGGATACCTGCTAGAGGATCTTCTGGATCAGGAAGTTGAAGATGCCGTCGAGGGCGCCGAGGTAGGCCGCCGCGACGGCGACGAAGATGATCGTCACCGCGGTGGCCTGGACCAGGGTGTCGCGATCCGGCCACTGGACTTTCTTCAGCTCCGCCCAGCAGGAGGCGAGGAAGCCGAAGACGCCGCCGCGCTGACGCTCGGCCGACGCCTGCTTCTGGCGCTTGGCGAGCTGCTCGCGCTCGCGGCGCTTGCGCTCGTCGCGTTCGCGCTGTTCGGCTTCCTTGGCCTTCTTCGCCTCGCTCGCGGCGTTGGGACGCGGGACGGCCTTCGGCGCGTCGGGCGTCTCGAGCTCGGCTTCGGGGGCGCCGGCGGCGATCCCGGCCTCGACGGCCTCGATCTCGGCGATGTCGCCGGAGACGGGTACCTGGGTGTCGTGCTGGGCGCGCGCCTGACCGCCGTCCTTGGACTCGGCTGAGCGCTTCTGCTCCTGCGCTTCGCGGGCCCGTTTCTCGGCCTTGCGCTGTGCCCGGGTCTTGGCCATCGGCTAGCGCGTCTCCTTGTGGGCGGTGTGGCGCCCGCACCAGCGGCAGAACTTGCGCAGCTCGATCCGGTCCGGCGAATTGCGCCGCGACTTGTTGGTCTGATAATTCCGCCGCTTGCAGTCTTCGCAAGCCAGCGTCACCGCGATGCGGACATCTCCGCGAGCCATTTCTCCCTCGTCGACGGAAGCTCTTACAAGAGAAAACCCCGGGCCGAGGCGCGAGGCAGACCTGAAGGATAGCGACTCAGAGGCCGAGGGTTTTGGCGATGATGCCGCGCTGGATCTCGGAGGTGCCGCCGTAGATCGTCGAGACCAGCGAGGTGCGGACGAGCCGCTCCATGTCGTACTCGGAGGAGTAGCCGTATCCGCCCATCATCTGCATCCCCTCGAGCGTGACCCGCTTCGCCACCTCGGTCACGTGGAGCTTCACCATCGAGGCCTCTTTGGGCAGCATCCGGTCCGGTGCCTCGTCGGTCAGGGTCGCGACCCAGCGGGTCATCAGGCGTGCCGCCTCGAGATCGGTCGCGAGGTCGGCGAAGCGGTGCTGGAGTGCCTGGAAGGAGCCGATCGGGCGGCCGAATTGCCTCCGCTCCTTGGCATAGGCGAGGGCGTCGTCGAAGGCGCGCTGGGCGATGCCGAGCATCGTCGCGGCGAGGATCAGGCGCTCGACGTTCAGGCCCGCCATCAGCTGGGTCCAGCCCTGGTCGACCTCGCCGAGGACCGCCTCGGCCGGCGCCTCGACGTCGTTGAGATAGAGGGTGTTGGTCTCGCGGCCCCCCATCGTCTCGATCGGGACGATCTCCATCCCGTCGACCTCGCGCGGGACCGAGATCATCGTCAGGCCCTCGTGCTTGGACTCGCCCTTGGTCGTCCGGCAGACGATCAGGACGTGGTCGGAGATGTGGGCGTTGGAGATGAAGACCTTCTGGCCGTTGATGACGAAGCCCCCGTTGACCCGCTCGGCAGACGTCGTCAGCGAGCCGACGTCGGAGCCCGACTCGGGCTCGGTCATCGCGATCGCCTCGACCGCGCCGCCGGCGATCCCGCCGAGGATCTGCCGCTTCTGCTCGTCGGTCCCGAAGCGGCCGGTGGCCCCGGCGACGATCAACGTCGTCGCGTAGCCGCCGATCGGGGCAAGCCCGCGGGACGTCTCTTCCATGAACAGGGTGGCGTCGAGCATCGAGCCCCCCGATCCCCCGTACTCCTCCGGGATCGTGACCCCGAGCCAGCCGAGGCCGGCCATCTGCCGGTAGATCGAGTTGTTGTGGTGGAGCCGGTAGCCGTCGGTGAGCTCCTCGCGCTTCTCCTGGGTCCCGCACTCGCGCTCGCAGAAGTCGCGGATCGCGGCGACGAAGTCCCGCTGCTCATCGGTCAGGGCAAAGTCCACAAGCCCGGAACCGGACTCGAACCGGTGACCCCTTCCTTACCATGGAAGTGCTCTACCAACTGAGCTATCCGGGCAGAATGGCTTCGATCTTAAGGCCTGCTCGACTCGGCCGGTCGAGCCGTTCTCAGCTGTGGCGGCCGGCGCGCTTGCCGTGGGCGGAACGCTTCGCGCACGCCGTCTTCAGCTTCAACGTCTGCTTCGTCGACTTGCCGTTCTGGCCGAAGTATTCGATCTCGGCCTGGGGCGGCCGGCCGCAGAGGCTCCGCGTGTTCGTCAGGTAGCCGATTTTGCCGCCGAAGATCTTCAGCGAGAAGTGACCGACCGGGGCGTCGGGGATCACCGGGACGGTGGTCTTCAGCCGGCCTTTGACGGTCTTGCTGATCCCGCGCGGGATCAGCGAAACCTGGCCGTTGAGGATGAATGCGAGTCTGGGCAGCCCACCGGATCCGGACACGGCATAGACGGGGCCGGTGAGCGGTTGGTCAAGCAGCGGCGTCGTGGTCGTGGCCGTGCCGATCGGCGCACGTCCCGCGCACTGGTCGACGGCCAGCTCCCGCTCCGAGCAGATGTTGCCGAGGTGGCGCTGGTCGATCTCAAACGCTTTCGGGAGCGTTACCGACAGCGACCTGAGGTTGGCGTCGCCGGGACGGGTCCGCAGGTCGATCTGCAACGCCGGGTTCGCCGAGCGCCTGGTCGCCTTCTTGCCGCCGACCTGACGCATCGTCATCCGCGGGCTCGAACCCGAGCGTCGCACAGTTGTCGGCGTGGAAGGGGAGATGAGAAGTCCGCGACGGTGCCCTGGTCCCCGATCCCCTGCGAGTCGACGCTGAGCGGGTCGCAGTTGGTCGGGTTGATCGTGAAGTTGGGCCGGTCGATGTTCACCTGGATCTTATCCCCCCGGCGCAGCCGACGGGTTGAAGGGGACCCCGCTGCTGAGGGTGGTCGACTTCCAGCCGTCGGGGTCGTGTTTCATCACGAAGTAGGAGGCGGTGCCGCCGAGCGGGGTGAACATGACGAAGGCGTCTTCGCCTTCGACCCGGACCTGGTAGACGGTCCCTTCGGCGGCCTTCTTGGCTTCGGAGGTGGGGCCGACGAGGAGCGCCTTGAGGATCGAGGGGCAGTCGGAGCCGATTTCTTTTTTCAGCTTGGCGAGCTGTTCGAGCTGGCTGCGGTTGGATTCGCTCAGGCCTTCGCAGATCGCCGGGTAGTCGCGGGCCGCCATCGCCCGCAGGAAGGAGGCCATCGCGGTCGTGATTTCTTCTTCTTCGGAGGTTTCCGCTTCGGCGCCGAAGGTCTGGATGCTGTTGTCGCCGCCGGGCGGCGCCTTGAAGCCCTTGGTGTCTGAGTGGGCCTTTTCGGTCAGGCCGGGGCCGTTGGCCCCGCCGCCCGATGAGGATCCCTCGCCGCCGCCGTTGCCGTTGCCGTTGCCGCCCTTATCGGCGGAGCCGCCTTCGGCTTCGGCGCCGCTGCCGGTGCTCTGGCCGGAGGCGGTGGTTTCGGCGGGGGCCGAGGCTGCGGTTTCGGTCGAGGTGGAGTCGCCGCCGCCGCAGCCCTGGGCGATCGCCAGGATCCCCACCAGGGCCAGTGCTGTCAGCAGTCGGCGCAGAGGGCCTCTCAGGTGTATTTGGACGGTTCGAACTTGCAGTAGTGGAAATTGAAGGAGAGGACCTCGGCGTTGGCCCTGTTGGCGTTCGAGTTCAGCTGGTTGACGAACTTCTGCGCCTTCTTCTTGTTGCCCGCCTTGAGTGCCTTGCCGCCGCTGTTGAACAGTTCGGCCTCGGTCTTGACGTAGCCGAGCCACTTGGTGAGCTTGGCCGCGTCTTCGGCCGGCTGTTCGACCGCCTTCAGTTCGTTGTAGGTCTTCTTCAGGGCGGTCGAGGCTTTGATGAATTTCGCCCCGGCCGTCTTCAGCTTGTTTTCCTTGACTTCCTTGCGGACGGTCTTGAGGATCTTGTCGTTCGATTCCGAGTTCTTCTTGCAGATCGGTTCGACCCGGGCCTTGTATTCGTCGCGGGTGATCGCCATCGCGAGCGGGGCGGCCACCGCGAACAGAAGCATCGCCGTCAGGCTCAGTGCAATCGCTTGCTTGATCATCGTCTCTCTCTCCTCACTTTGCCGGGGTGCAGGCCCTGCTCACTTTGCCCGAGAGCGTCAGCCCTTGGAAGAAGAAGTCGCCCCTGGCCTTCAGCGTTCCCGTCTTGCAGGTCGCAGTCAGGACGCTCTGCTTCTTGCCCTTGTAGTTGAAGGTTTTGAAGATCGTCGCCTTGAATGAGGTCAGGGACCCCTGGCCCGAGGTGATGGTCGGGATCTTGACTCGGGCCGCGGTCCCGTAGGGGCCCTTGCCCTTGCTGATCTGGGCGGTGGTGACGAAGGTCGTCGGCGCCGGGACCTTGGCGTAGACGTGGAAGATCAGCATCTGCTTCGCGCCGGATGAGCCGTTGAAGATCAGCAGCGGGCCTCCGGCCGAGAACGGCGCCTGTTCGGGGAAGGCGATCTCGGCGCTGACCCGCCCGGTGCCGATCAGCGCCGGCCCGCATGCCGCCTTCGCCTGCGCTGTCAGGGTGCTCTGGAGTTTCCCGACCGAGCAGGTCGGCATGCCCTTGGTGTTGAGGTGGCCGTTCTTGTCGAATTCGACAAAGAGTTCTTTCAGCGGCGGCACATGCGCGCCATCGGTCGTGCCCGCTTTGCCGGAGAGGTTGAGGGTGATCGGCTGCGGGGTCGTCTTCGAGAGCTTGGTCGGCGAGACCGAGCCTTCGATTTCGATTTCGACGTTGCCCTGCTTGACGACCTGGCCCGTGGCCACGGCGGCGATCAGGCCCGCGGCCAGCGCCAGCGCCGCGAGGGCGATCAGTGCCGGTCGTCTACGCCGCAAACGTGCCGCCTACCTCTTGACCGTGCAGCGGCGCACGAGCTTGCTCGAGAGGTTGCTGCCGTCGGCGAACTGGTAGCTGACTTTGGCGAACGAGAAGTTCACCTGGGTGAAGCCAGCCGGCGCCGGGCAACCCGCCGAGGCGTAGCTCATCCTCTGACCGTGGAACGAGTACTGGCGTCGGAGCAGCAGGTTGAACGCCGAGATGAACCCGTATTCGGAGGCGATCGGCGGCATCGTCCCGACCAGCTGGGTCGCGAATTCGCCGCCCCTCTTCTTGACTTCGAAGAGGATCACGTAGGTCAGCGGCAGCGGCGCCCCCGAGGCGACCTGGGCGAAGATCGCCGGGTGGCCGTTGTGGCGGCCGTTGAAGGCCTGCAGCTTCCCGATCGAGGAGAAGGCGGATTGGCCCGGCAGCGAGACCCGCGATGTGACCGAGCCCGAGCCGATCAGGGCGTCGCCGCAGGCCCGCTTTGCGCCCTGGGAGGAGATCGAGCGCAATTTGCCGAGCGAGCAGGTCGGCAGGCCCTTGTTCTGCAGCTGGCCGTGACGGTTGATTTCGAGGATGATCCGCTCGAGTTTGGGCGGCGCCGTCCGATCCTTCGTCTTGATCTTGCCGCCCATCTGGACGCCGACCGGGGCGGTGCCCTCGCGGGGCAGCTTCGAGGGCGAGATCGTGCCGTTGAAGGCGACGACGATATTGCCCTTGATCGCGTTTACCGCCTGGCTGGTCGAGGCGAGAGCCAGAGCCCCCAGAGCGACGACCGCCGCCACCGCGGCGAGGGCGGCCCTTCTTCTGCGGATCATCCTCTCCATCGTCTAGCGAACGAGCGGGTAGGAGCAGATGTACTTGGCGTCTAGGTCGAAGGCGCCCTCTGCGAAGCCTTCCTGGGAGACGAAGATCGTGCTGTACCCCGAGCCCGACGTGTTGCCGTAATAGGTGTCGGTGTACATGCGATCGCTCTGAGTGCCGCTCCCCAGGTTCAGCTGGCTGCCGGTCGACGACAGTTCAAGCGGGTCCGGAAGGTAGCCGCCCTTCTGGGCGCAGGCGCTGGCCGCATCCAGGACGCTGCCGACCACCGGGTTGGCCGCGGAGTCGAAGCAGACGCCGCGGATCAGCGTCGTCCCGCCAGGACACGAGGCGGCATGACCGGCGACGGTGTTGGCGTTGCCGGCAGTCGCCGAGCTGGCCGCGTTGGGGACGGTGCCGAGTTTGCCGAGGTCGATGTCGTCACCGGTGACCGACCCGTTCGAGACCTTGGTGCCGTTGACGGCATTGTTGGCGATTTTGGGTCCGGTGACCGCCTTCGCCTTCAGCTGGCGTGAGCCGACCGAGTTTTTACCGAGCTTGAACCCGCCTGCGAACGCGGTGCCGGTCAACGCCACGATCAGCGCTATGACTCCGACGACCATCGCCGGCGAGGGCATCTTGGCCCGCTTCCTGCTCACGTCCTGCTGCATCTGTCTCCTCCGCTTTCTCCCATGTTTGCGGTTCCCTTGAGGGAACACCCCTACACGCTCAAAGGTTTGGTCTAAGAACCCGGCGAGATTCTAGCGGCGCCCCGCGATTTTTGACGTTCTCAGCCCTTGCCGCCACCGCAAGCCGTCTTGGTCTCGACATTCTGGGCGGCGTCCTTGCCGTTCTGCCCTTGGTAGACAACCTTGATCACCGGGTCGCCCTTGCAGAGGCTCCGGGTGTTGACGAGGTAGCCCTTCTTGCCGCCCAGCAGGTCGAGCCGGAAGTAGCCGATCGGCGCGTCGGGGATGGTCGGGACGGTCGTCGTCAGCTTGCCGTTGACCGATTTCGATTCGGCCTGCGGCACGAGCTGGACCTGGCCGTTGAGGAGGAACGCGAGGCGCGGCAGCTTGCCGAAGCCGGACACCGCGTAGGCCGGGCCCTTCAGCGGCTGGTCGAGCAGCGGCGTCTTCGTCATCACCGAGCCGATCGGCTGGCGCCCTGCGCAGTTTTCGGCTTCAAGCTGCGCTTTCGAGCAGAGGTTGCTGAGGTGGCGCTGGTCGATCGCGAACGCCTTCGGCAGCGTCACCTTGACCGACTTGATGTTGGCTTCGCCCTTCTTCGTCCGCAGCTCGAAGCGCATCTTCGGGTTCGCGCTGCGGCCGGTAGCGCCCTTGCCGATCTGCTTCACCGTCATCTTCGGTTTGAAGTCGAGGTAACGGCAGTTGACGGCGTGGAAGAACGAGGAGAAGAGGGCCGGTGTGCCCTGATCGCCGATCCCTTCCGAGTCGACCGAGAACTTCGAACAGTTGGTCGGGTTGATCGTGAACTTCTGCCTGTCGATGTTGACCTGGATCGACCGCATCCGGATCGGAACGCCGCCGATGATCTGCGGGACCGCCTGCGAGACAGCCGAGACCTGCGCGGTCCGCTTGTCGACATAAAGGGCGACGCGGACGACGACGACACCATAGTCGTAGGGGCCGGCGAGCGCCGGGGTGATTGCCGCAAGGCTGAGTGGGGCGACCGGTTCGGGCCCGGGTCCGTCGGGGTCGAACCGTCCCGAGAGGTTCATCCTTCCGACCGCGTTGAACGGGTTCGTCCCCGGGCCGGCCGAGACGTTCGTGGTCCCGATCTGGGAAGAGGCCGGGCAGCTCGGGCTCGCCTGCTCGGCACGGCCCGCGTTGGCGGCGGCCGCGGCAATCTGGGCCTCGGAGCAGTAGGTGATGCCACGCAGGTCGCCGGTGAACCCCGGCGGCATCCTGAAGTTGAGGTCGTTGAGGAACTGGTCGCCGTCGTCGCGGTCCAGCTTCAGGTGGAAGCTGGAGAATGCCCCGGCCAGCGGGTTCGACGTTCCGGCCACCAGACGCGGCTGGAACGGGCGCACCTCGGGCGGGCAGGGCCTGCCGTTGGGGCCCGAGTTGAGGCTGAAGTTCGGGCTCGAGGGCTGGTCGGCGAGGGCCGAGTTCCACGGTTTGAACACCGATTCGACGCTGTAGTTCGCGCAGTGCGTCGGCGTCGCCAGCAGCGCCCGCTGCGAGGCGAAGATGTGGAAGTTGAACGCTTCGAACGGGACCTGCGGCAGGTTTGCGAAGTCCGCCGTGATCTGCCCCGTTTTCGGATCGGGCTTGATGTCGCCGACCAGCTTCGCGTGGATGCCGAAGCCGTCCGCGATCAGGAAGACGCGGTACTGGTCTCCGGGCTTCGGTTCGCCGAAGTAGATCGACCCTTTGAGCGGCCCTTCGAGGGCCGGGGTCTCGAGCTCCATCGTCCCGATCTTGGCGTGGTCGGGGCATTCGGCCGGACCCTCGCTGTCGAAGTTCGCCAGCGCGTCGGGACAGGCCTGCTGGCCGTCGGCGGCGTCGGGGTTGATCGTCAGGCCGTTGGGCAGTTTGACCGTAGCCTGCTTGATCTGCGACGGCGACAGGGCGTCACTCTCGAACTGTTTCGCCTGCAGCTCGAGGTCGAGGCCCGACGGCGCGTCCGTTTCGTCGGTCGTCAGCGACGCGTTAAGGACCGGGTAGAAGTTGAGCATCTCGCAGTTTTCGACCGGTGGCAGCTGGTCTTCGGATTCGGTCGCGTGTTGCGGGTCTTGGTAGGTCACGGCGCTGATCGTCACCGGCAGCTCTTCGCCGGTGCAGACGGTCGGGTTGTTGATCATCGGGTGGTCGGCGGTACCCGCCGAGTGCGACCCCTCGCAGCTGGTGTCTTCGACGCCTGGACAACCGGCTGGATCGCCTGGTGAGCCTTTCCCGAAGCGATCGGCGTTGTGGCTGCTGTCCGCGGGGAAGCCCCATACGGTCAGTTTGGCTCCCGCAAGAGGAATCAGCTGGGTCAGACCCGAAACGCTGAAACGCAACCCGTAGTCGGACGCGGTCCTGACCGAGACCGGCGTGCTGATCGGGATCTGAAGCGCGGGGACGATGAACGCGAATCGCACCGTCTCTTCTTCTTCCTGTGGTTGAACGTAGTAGATCGGCGCCGTTCCGAGCAGGTTGTTCGGGTCGCCCGAGTAGTTGGCACGAATCGTGACAAGTCCCACCTGCGACGCGGCCTGGCACTGCTGAAGCGCGAAATCGCTCGACGTGCATCGCGGAACGGCGTTCGGATTTCCGAACAACCCCTCGGGTGCGTTCAGGACCACTTCCTTGGCGGCCTCTGGTTCGCCGGGGTTTGCGAGAGCAAATTCGTAGCTGAAATCGGGATGTCCCCCAGCCTGGTTCGTCGAGACCGAGGCGTGGAACGAGGTGATCGCCTCGCTCGCGCTGGCCGGGGCGACCATCAGCATCGCCGCCAGGAGGCCCAATACGCCGACCAACGCCGTTCGGATCGCACCACGCGGCGAGAGAAGCCGGGAGATGTTCGTCTGCGTGCCCATCGTCGTCTCCTTGCTCATCTTCCGCGGCTCAGCCATTGCTCCGCTTCCCCTTCTTCTTCTTTCTTGGCTTCTTGACGCACTTGCCGTTGCGCTTCACCTTCGGCTTCTTGCACTTGTGCTTGACGTTGCCACCTTGGCCCTTGAAGGTGCCAATCTGTGGCGGCGGCGCCTGCACGGTGCCCGGGCCGTGGCACTCGTCCTTCGCCGCGCACAGCGGAAGCGGTGGGATGTCGAGGAAGCCGCCGCCCTCGCGGGCGTCGTAGATCTTCATCGTCTCGCCATTCTTGTCCTGGGGGGCGAGGGTCTCCCGCGTGAAGAAGAAAGCATTGACGCCATCGGCCGTGACCCCGAGGAGGCCGGCATCGAAGTTGCTGATGCCGGTCGAGACCAGCTCCTGCACCCCGTCCTTCCACTCGTAGACGTCGAGTCGGTTGTTCGTGTCGCGCAGCACCAGCGGTTCGATCGAGGTGAAGAAGACGCGGCCGTCGTTGGTCAGATTGAGGCCCGATGAGAGCCGCGCTTCGCCGGTCGGGGCGGCGCCCGTGCTGGCGCAGGAGGCGCAGACCATGGTCCCGCCGTCCGTGTCGTAGCGGAAGACCTGGCTTCGGTTGAAGGTGTCGAAGCCGGTAAGCGGCAGCGTCGATGCGAGGACGGCGAAATCTCCGTTCTGGGCCACCTGGAAGTCCTGATAGCGATGGAACTCGCTGTCATTGACCGCATGGAGGACGATTTCGCCGGCGGGCTCGATCGTCGTCACATATTTGGGCGCCGCGCCAGGCCGTGCCACGAACAGGTTCGGTTCGTTGAGAACCCCGGACCCGTCCAGCTTCTCGGGTGAGAGGAAGAAGACGGTCCCGTCCCCTGACGCGACCCCCGCGCCGCCGGCCAACGCGACAACGCCGCAGTTGGTCGGACCGCCTGGGACGACGTTCCAATCCGGACCTTCTTTGCCCGCCACGGGGTTGCAGCTGTCGGTATCGCCGCCGCCGGACCCTGTCGACACCCGGGTCAGGGTCGCCACCGAGGAGGTGACGTCGGCACGGTAGAGGTCGGCACTGGTGTCGGTGTCCCCGGTGAGCTGATCGGTGGTCGTGAAGTACACCTGGCTCCCGTCCGCGGTCATCCCATTGAAGAGCACCCCGTTCGTTGTGTCTGCGACCTGGACCGAGTTCGGGCTGTTGCCGAAGTGCATGTAAAGGTCGTAGTAGGTGTTGCCTTTGGCGTCGGTACTGACCGCTTTGCCGACGAGGACCCGGCTGCCGTCGGAGGAGACGTCGAGCCCGGCGACCGCGCCGGTCATCGTCGAGCCGTTCGGCAGGGTCGAGACGACCTGTGTCGTCCCCGCACTGAGGTCGCGCTCGTAGATGGTCAGGTCGCCTTCGGTGGCGGCGTTCTCGAGTTTCGAGGTCGAGCCGAACACGAGGTGGGTGCCGTCGTCGGAGAGCGACTTGCCGATGTAGCCGGCAGGTTCAGCGCTCGGTTTCGCGATCGAGCCCTTCAGACCCTGGACGAGGGCGCCGCTGGCCATGTGCACGGGAATCCCCGTCGACCCGTCAGAGAAGCACGGGTCGCAGAGGGTGCCGTTGCCGAACGCGAAGGTGCTGAGCCCACCGCTCGATCCCGCGAGCGGGGATCCGAATGGGGCCGCCGACGGGGTGCCGCTGGCCGGGATGCCGACATAGCCCGTGACCCAACCGCTGCTGGTGCGGGTGGCCACATACGGGTCCTGCCCGAGGTTCGTCGGATCACCGACGCCGGGAATGGTCCCGAACTGGAGCGAGTAGAGGACGCGATCGCCCGCCAAGGGCTGGGGGGCCAGCGGGCTCTGCCCCGGGACGATGCTCGATGTGACGTCATACCCGTTGGTATCCGCTGCCGAGGCGAGCTCGTAGGCGCGACAGTCGAGCAGCTTGGCCGCGCCGGTCTGCTGGCGCACCTGGGCATTCGCGCACGAGTCCGGCCCGGTGGTCGGGCTCGCGAACGTGGTGAATTCATGGTCGGGGCCGGGGGTGGTCCCGCTCGGGTTCGTCGCGACGAACCGATAGTGGTAGGTGGTACCCGGGGTGAGCCCGGCTATCGCGTGAGAGACGTGTTCCGGCGTGAGGTTGTCGGCGAGTTCAGCGTCGGGTACTGGAGTCACGTGGCCGTATGCCGTCGTTTCCCCGTACTCAAGGTGGTACGTCGTTATCCCGCCACTCGGCGTGATCTTGGCCGAGATGGTGGCGCCGTCGGTGTTGACTTCGGAAACGGCTTCTTCGGCAATCTGAGGCGGACCTGCCGGCTGGAACGACTGGATCAGGCCCTTGGAAAACACTCCTGGGTGGGCTTCGTTGGCCGCGTTGAGCCGATAGTAGTAGGTCGTCCCCGTTGTGAGCCCGCTGCTTATCGTCGTCTGAACCTGGCCGTTGAACGGCGAGGAGCCGTCGCAGGGTTTGCTAGAGGACAGGTTGTTCTGTTCGGTGCCGTATTCGAATTGACAAAGCGTGACGGGCGTGCCGGAGTTCGCCACATCGGGGCTCACTTCGCCTTTGACAGTCGCTGTGGTGGGGGTGACGCTCACGCCACCGGTCGTGACATCGGGAATGGTGATGTTGCCAGTCTGTGCGAAGGCGTCGACGTAGCCGGGATAGTGCCCAGCGAAGACGGTGTGATTGTCTTCATTGACGGCCACACCCTCACCGGAGGATGCAAAGCCCGGAAAGGTTCCTTCTGGCCGGCCGAATTCCGTAAGGAACGCGCCACTTTCATCGAACTCATTGATCCATTCGTAATGGATTGTGTAGACGTGGCCATTGGTGTTATCGATTGCGATGTCGCGAGGTTCGTCTTGATTCGCTTCGAGCTGGGCCAGCTGCGTTCCAGTCGGCCCGTATTTGAAGGTTCCTTCGCCGTTGTTGTTGCTGATGTAGAAGTTTCCGTCGTTGTCGATCGCCAGCGAGCAGTCGGACCTGCCGATGTCGACCGTGGTGCCGGTCGCGGTTCCGTTTGGGTTGAACTCGGTCAGGACATGGTTGGCGTAGCTCCCCACCCATACGTCTCCTTCGGAGTCGACGTCCATTCCGCAGGGTTGGCTGACGCTCGCGCCGTTGGGCGGCGCGAAGCCGCCGGACACGGGTTCGCCACTCGCCTTCCACGCAACGACTTTCGATTCGGCTCCGCCTTCCGACATCGCGTAGATACGACCCTGTTCGCCTTCGCCCACTCCCCCCGCGCCGCCCGAGTTGTCGACCGCAATGTCACTGCAGCAGTAATTCAAGCTGATCGGCCCAAGCTCAGTGGTGGGCGCGACCGCCGAAAAGGCGACCGGTGTGCCTGAGAAGTTGAACTTGTAGAGGTAGTTTTCGTTGGCGACGATGATGTTGTTGGATGCTTGGTCGATGGCGAGCTGGTGCACGGAGACGAAGGGCTTGGGCGCCGGGCCGACCGAGCCTTCCCCATTGAAGGAGCTGGCAGGGAACACGCCTTCGTAGAGACGGAGGTTCACGACCTTCGCCGACGCCGAGCCGGCGAGGGCCAGCGCCAGAAGCGAGGCGCAGATGGCGGCCGCAAGCATCGTCGATGCGCGCGTGCGGGTCATCGGCTACGCCCCCCTTCGTGGTCGGAACTTCGCTTTCGGTGCTTCTTCGAAGCACCGCCGCACGCCGTCTGCAGCTTCTTCTTGCTGTTGGAGCTGCTGCCGTTCTGGCCGCCGAGCTGGACTGACGCCTTCTGGGTCTGCTTGCAGAGGTTTTCGCTGTTGACGAGCAGGCCCTTCTTGCCACCCTGCATGTTGAGGACGAACTTGCTCACCGGCGCGTCGGGGACCTTGGAGAACGTCGCCCGCAGCCCGCCGCCCTTGGCGGTGTCGATCTTGCCGACCAGCGCGATTTCGATCTGCCCCTGCAGGTCGGCGACCAGGTCGGGCAACTTGGTGGTCGAGGAGCGCAGGTATACCGGGCCCGACAGAGGTTTGGCGAGCAGCGGCGTTTCGAGCATCGCTTCGCCGTAGACCGAGTCCGCCGGACAGCTGTGGGACGAGAACTGGACTCTGGTGCAGACGGTCCCGATATGGCCTTGGTCGAGCAGGAGCGTCTTCGGCATCGAGACCTGGGTGCGGGCGATGTTGGCTTCGCCCGGCTTCGCGTTCACCGTCGCCTGAAGCGCCGGGTGGCCGCGTCGTTTGGTCGAGCCCTTCAGCTTCAGGTTCAGCTTCGGAGCGAATTTGAGGTCGGCGCAGTTCGCGACCTGGTAGAGCGCCATCGGTTCAGCGACGGTTCCCTGGTTGCCGACGAGTTGCCCCTCAACTTGGAACGGATCGCAGTTGGTCGGGTTCAAGGTGAAGTTCGACCGGTTGAAATCGAAGTGCAGATACCTGATCCGCAGCGGGATCCCGTCAAGGATCTCCGGAATCCGGTCGGACTGGGTGGTGATCTGCGCGGTTTCAGGGTCTACGAGGATCTTCGAGCGGACCGCGACAACGCCGAGGTCATACGGCCCGGACACCGCCGGGACGACGAACATCAGCGAGAGCGGGGCTCCTTTATACGGCCCGGCGAGGTAGATCTCCCCCGGGTTGTTCAGCGGGTGCGTCCCCGCTCCGGTTCCCGAGAACATCGTCCCGACCTGGCTCGAGGCCGGGCAGGCCGGGTGGGCGAGCTCCTGATTTCCGGAGTAGCCCGGCGACTGGAGCAGCTGGATCGCCGACTCCGGGCAATAGGGGATTCCGGCGATTTTCGCCGAGAAGCCCGGCGGGGTCACCGTGTTGATATGGACCATGTTCTGGTCTCCGTCGACGCGGTTCGCTCGCAGGAGCAGGTTCGAGTAGACGCCGGCCGTGTTGTCTGAATTTCCGGCGATCAAGGTCGGGTTGAACGGTCGGACCGCGCCTGGACAGGGGGTCCCGTTCGGGCCTGAGTCGATCGTGAACGAGCTCAGGGAGGACTGGTTGGAGAGCGCGTTGTCCCACGGTTCGAATTCGGCCTTGACTTCGTAGCTACCGCAGTGTGTCGGCGTGGCGAGAAGCCCCCTGTCGGAGCCAAAGAAGTGGAAATTGAATCCCTCCAACGGTGTCTGCGGCAGGTTTTCAAAGGAGATCACCATCCGGCCGGTATTCGGATCGAGATGGATCGATCCGGGCAGCTTGATGTGGGTTCCAAATCCGTCCCCTGTGATGAAGATCCGGTACTTGTTGCCGGGCTGGGGTTCGCCGATATAGATCGCGCCTGGCAGTTCGGCGGGCAGTGCTGAACTATCGATCTCGAGAGAGCCGATCTTCGATATTTCGGGGCATTCCGCAGGGAGCGTGGTGCCAAAGTTCGCCTGGTCATCACTGCACGATGTCTTACCGTCAGCCGCATTCGGATTGATCGAGAATCCTTCTGGAAGGGTGACAGTCGTCCCCTTGAGCTCCGATGCCGACGGAACTTTTTCGCTCAGAGTCTGCGGCGCGCGCAGATTCACGTCGAGTCCCGTCGGGGTGTCGGCCTGGGTCGTCGTCGGCTGCGCCGTCAGGGCGGGATTGAAGGCCAGCTGCTCGCACCCCGTTGTCGCCGGCCAGGCCGTCTCGGCGTGTGTCGTATCTCCGTCGTAGGAGAGGACGTCGACAGACGCGGTCAGAGATTCGCCGCAGGTGGTCGGGTTCTGCAGGAAGGGGATCGTCGGCGCATTCGGACGGAACCGGCGAAGAGCCATTGCAGGGTGCGTTCGGGTCCGGGAGGTTGGCGCAGAGGTCTGAGGTGCTCTGACCCCAGCCGAACGGGAACCGAAGCGGATCGTTCTGTTTCGATGCGGGCGTGCCCCAGAGCCTGACGTTGACCGTGTCGGCCGGCAGCAGGTGCTGGAAGCCGCTGGAGTGGGTATCAAGGCCGTAGTCGCTGCCGGTACGGGCCGCGATTTCGATGAATCCCGGCCCGTCGATGATCGGGATCACGAATCCGATCAACCCAGGTTCGTCCGGTCTCGGCGTCGAGGTTGTAGGCCGGGTTCTTGATCGAGATCGCTTCGGCGATCAGGAGCCAGACGTATCCGACCTGAGACTCGACCGGACATTCAGCCTGGCTGAACTCGGCTAGCGAGCAGGTTGGGATCGATTGCGGGCTCCCGATCACGCCGGTAGGCAGGTGAACGGTGAGGGCGCGACCGTCGGAGCAGTTGCATGAGCCGCTGTCGTTGTTGAGGCGGTTTCCGAACGCGACTTCGGTCACGATGTCCGGGTGGCCGCCCGCCTGGGCGGTCGTCGGGAACGCTTCGAAATTTTTGATTTCGTTGCCGGCCTGGGCGACTCCGGGCAGCAGCGCGCCAGCCCGAAGGCTCCGGCCACGACCAGGGCCAGGATGGACAACGCGAGCCTCGTACGGATGACCTTCTTCATCCTTCTTCCCTCGTTCCTCAGTGCTCGCTCAGCCATTTGTCCGGCCCCCCTGTCGCTTGTGCGCTCGCTTCTGCTTCTTCTTCCCCTTCTTCTTCACGCACTTGCCGTTCTTCTTGACAAAGCCCTTCTTGCATTTCGTCGACTCTCACGTTGCCCGTCTTGCCGAGCTGTGCCCCGGTCCCGACCTGCGGGTTGGGCGGCCCGGCGCTGCCTTCGCCGTGGCACTCGTCGGCCGCTTTGCACGGAGGCGGCGGCGCCTGGAACGGGAACCCACCGCCGGTTCGGGCGTCGTAGAACTTGATGAATTCGCCGTTGTGGTCCTGCGGCACGAGGGTGTCGAACGTCGAGAAGTAGACGTCGACTCCGTCGGCGCTGACGCCCTCGAGCCCGACCGTCATCGCCGGGTAGATCAGGAGACCGCCACCCCAGGTGTCGGTGCTCGCGGTCCCCGAGGAGATCAGCTGCGGCCGTCCTTCGGTGTACTCGTAGACGTCGACTTTGCCGTTCGAGTCGAACGGGACCAGCGAGGCCCTCGTCGAGAAGAACGTCCTTCCGTCGTCGGACATGAACAGCCCGTTCGAGGCGGCGAGCACACTTCCGACCGGCGGGTTGCCCGTCGGGTCGCACGACACGCACGTGATCCGTTCTTCTAGCGGTTTGGCCGGTTCGTAGAGGTACATCTCCCGGGAGCCGTTGCTTGGGTACGGAGTCAGCTGCGACGCGGTCAGGAGCGCCATGTGAGCGCCGTCGGGAGCGACCTGCATCCGTGCGGCCGGGCTGGCCGCGGTCAGCCTGGCGACGAACTGCGGCGCGCCGTTCCGGTAGACGTAGAGATTGCGCTGATTCGGCGGCGCCTTTGCTGCCATCGAGCTGTTCGGGCGAGTAGAAGTAGATTTCGCCGGTCTGGGAAGCCCAGTTGTCCGGGGTGTAGATTTCTTCTTCTTCCGAGTTGATCAGCCGGTCGATCGTCGAGTCGATCGTCTGGATTCCGCATTTCGGTACCCAGGACACGGTGCACCCATCGCCGTTCCCGGACCCGCCTGAGCCTTTCGACAGCAGGGTCAGTTCACCGGATTCCTCTTCCCACATGTAGAGGTCGATGCTTTCGTCGGTGTCGTCCGAGGTCAGTTTTTCGTCGGAGGTGAGATAGACCCTCGAGCCGTCGCGGTCCATGCTGACGAAGTGCGCACGGTGGCCTTCGGTGAGGTCGTAGTTGAGCGCCGGGGTATGCATGAACAGGTGCACGTCCCTGCGAATGAAGGTGTCGGCGACACCTGTTTCTTCGTTCATGCTCGGGAATTCTGCCGCTCGTCGGTTTGGCCCACGTCGACATCAGGATGTGTGAGCCGTTCGTCGACACTCCCTGGATCCTCACGAACTCGTCTTTGCACTGCCGCTGTCTGCCTTTTTCGTTGTTGCAGCCCTGCGGGTCCTGCGGGATGTTCCCGCCGCCGGGCAGTTTCGAGACGATCGTCGCCGTGTTCGCGGCGACGTCGTTGTCGTAGGCGGAGCCGGGGGGCGTTTCGAGCCCACCGGGCGCGAACGCCACGTCCTTCGAGCCGAAGGCGTAATGGGAGTAGTCCGCCGATGCGACACCCCGTCCGGTGAATTCTTCGCCACCGGGGACTTCTTCGACCATCGTCGGGAAGCGGCCGACGCTGTCGCTGTTCTGATTCGCATCGAAGACATACGGCGCATTGGAGCCGGTGTCTTTAGGCGCAATGTGGAGCGGGTCTTGAACGTCGTAGTTTTCACATTGCGCCATGTTTGCGCTGCAGTGTGTTCCACCAGATGCGAAGGACGTGCCGGCGGAGAGGCCGGGGTAGTGGGTCTTCCAACCGTCCGAGGTGCGGGTCGAGACGTAGAGGTCCTGGGTGATGTTGGGTGGGTCGGTCCCGTTGATCTGGCCGATTCCTCCCCAGAAGGCGAAGCGCGACGGCGAGCTCGCGAATCCGGTGTTCGACGGCAGCGGGTGGGCGATGAATTCGTTGACGATCGGCCCTAGGCCCTGGCCGGGGAACAACTGGACCGCGCCGGCGACTTCCGGAGAGACGAGCTCGTAGGCCCGGCAATCGGGCAGGTACGCGGCCCCGCTCTCCTGGCGCACGTGGGCGTTCGGGCAGTTGGCCGTGAAGAAGGCGAAGGTCTGGTCGGGTTTGGAGACTTCGCCCCACTGGTTTTCGGCGACGACGCGGAAGTGATAGGTCGCGCCGATCTCGAGATTGGCGATGTGCTGAGACACTTCGACCGCGGTTTCCCCGTTCCCGATCGATTCATCCGGGATCGGAACGGTGTGGTCGTACGCGGGCGACGTTCCGTATTCGAAGTGGTACGTCGTGTCGTCTCCGTTGGGGTTGATCTTGGCGATCAGGTCCGCGGTCGAAGCCGTCACATTGGCCGAGGTGAGCGCGACGATCGCCGGTTTGTTCGGAGCTTTGAAAGTCTTGTCCTGGCCGACGGTCGTGCCGAACGAGTTGATCGCCACGATCCTGAAATGGACCGTTTCGCCGGCGGTCACTTCGATCGTCTGCTGCACAGACGGGTGGCCGGGCGTGCTGCCCGCGTCCGCACCCGGAGGTGCGCCGACGGGAACGACCGACCCATAATTGGTGTCGGCGCCGTACTGGAAGTAGTAGTGGCTGTCTCCGCCTTCGGCGTCGATGTCGAACGACCCGTGCAGTTTCGCCGTAGTGACGGTCACTTCCGTGGCGTCTTCGGTGGTGATAGTCGAAACCGCGGGAAGCGTCGTGAATTCTTTTTCGAAGCCATTGCTCGTCCCGATTCCGTTCTTCGCGACGACGCGGAAATGGTACGTCTTTCCGGCGCTCAGACTGGTGGCGTTGAAGCTCAACGGTATGGTGGTACCGATCCCCGGGCTTCCAGCGGAGATAAAGCCGCTGTTCGAGCTCAGGCTTCCTTCGCCGATTTTGCCTTCGCCCCATTCGAATTTGTATTCGGTCAGCTTCGCCATTGCCTTCGAACTGCCCGTTCAGCGTGGCGCTCGTGCGCGTGATCGCGGTCGCCGGTTTCGTCAGCAGGCCGAGCACGTTGTGAGGGGTGATCACTTCATCGGTGCCGAAGTTGACTCCTCCCGGAGTCGCGGTGCCGGCTCTGAGTCGGTAGTGGTATTCCGTCTCGGACAGCGCTTCGCCCGTCGGAAGGGTCGCGGTGACTGCAGTTTCAGAGGTGATCGGTGTCGCCTGATCGCAAGGAACCGCCGGCTTGTTGTAGTTGCCGACGCCTTCGCCCCATTCGAATTTGCATTCGGTGATGTTTCCGGCACCGTCGGGCGCGACGACGCCGCTCACTTTCCTGTTTCCGATCGGTTCCCCCGTCACTGCTTTCGGGACCAGGGCGAGGGGGATTTCCCTTACGCGCTGCGTTCCGTACGCGAAGGCGTAGAGCGTGTCATTTGATTCGTCCACAGCGACGCCTCGATAGCCCCCGCCGGGTGTGACTTCTTCCAAGATCTGGCCGGTGATCGTGCTGATCGCGTAGATGGTTTCGGTGTCATTGGTCACATAGAGAACATGCTTTGCGCCATTGACGGCCATGCGCAGAAATCCGTTGCCAAAGACCTGTTCGTCTTCCGTGTAACCGCTGGCAGCCGTGTATTTGTAGAGCGGCCCGTTGTTCCACGGCATGGCGTAGACGTCCTGGCTGACGGGATCCACCGTGAGCTTGCACACCTTGCCTATGCTGCTGGTGGAGAACGTAGTGCTGGGGCCTGTTGCGCCACCGGGCGGGAACTCTTCGATTCTCGTAGTGCCGTAATTCCCGGCCCAGAGATTGCCAGCGTTGTCAGTCGCGAGCCCGCAGATTTCGCCGCCGATGTTGAAGGTGCCGGCTTCTGTACCTCCTGGGGTGTAGGCGACATAGCCGGGGTTGCTGTTGTTTGTGTAGATGTACCCCGCCGTGGCGCCTGGACCGCTGGAGACCGCGATGTCGCTATCGCCCGAGTTCATCGTTGCCGAGAACGGGAATCCGGGCACTCGGGGTGTAGCTCCCGGGCGAGTTGACCGTGATGCTGTGGACGTTTGACGCGCTGCCCTGCGTCCCCACAATGACCCGATTGCTCGTTTGTTCGAATCCGACGTTCACGATGCTTTCGAATCCGCTCGAGGCCGTTCCGTCGGGCCCGAACTCATTGGTGAAGACGGAGTGCCGAAGCGCCGCGGACGCCGGGCCGGCGCCGAGCGCAAGGATCAGGAGGCCGAGGAGGGCGATCAGAACGGCGGCAAGGATCCGGCCTGCGGGCGCACTTCTCCCGTCGCCATCGGTCGACGCGGCGCGCTTCGAGGAGGCTCCACCCATCGGGCTCCGGTCAACGCCGGCGCAGTGGGTCGAATCCGCGAACCGCGATTCCGCATCCGTCACGCGCTATCTCCTCTCCCTTTGAGCCCCCCTCTGCCGCCTTCCCAAGCGGTGTCCGAAAGGACTCGGGTTTCCCTGTTCCCTGGACTTTCGTCCCTGCTCGGTACGCCTAGAAACTCAGTCGTACTTGAAGCGCGCTCATAACACCAGATGGCGTCACGATTGTCAAGTCCCCAAAATCGGAGCCGGCCAAAACCCCCGCTCGACACGACCTCAACCCGTCGGCGCAGCCGACGGGTTGAAGGGGACCCCGCTGCTGAGGGTGGTCGACTTCCAGCCGTCGGGGTCGTGTTTCATCACGAAGTAGGAGGCGGTGCCGCCGAGCGGGGTGAACATGACGAAGGCGTCTTCGCCTTCGACCCGGACCTGGTAGACGGTCCCTTCGGCGGCCTTCTTGGCTTCGGAGGTGGGGCCGACGAGGAGCGCCTTGAGGATCGAGGGGCAGTCGGAGCCGATTTCTTTTTTCAGCTTGGCGAGCTGTTCGAGCTGGCTGCGGTTGGATTCGCTCAGGCCTTCGCAGATCGCCGGGTAGTCGCGGGCCGCCATCGCCCGCAGGAAGGAGGCCATCGCGGTCGTGATTTCTTCTTCTTCGGAGGTTTCCGCTTCGGCGCCGAAGGTCTGGATGCTGTTGTCGCCGCCGGGCGGCGCCTTGAAGCCCTTGGTGTCTGAGTGGGCCTTTTCGGTCAGGCCGGGGCCGTTGGCGCCGCCGCCCGATGAGGATCCCTCGCCGCCGCCGTTGCCGTTGCCGTTGCCGCCCTTATCGGCGGAGCCGCCTTCGGCTTCGGCGCCGCTGCCGGTGCTCTGGCCGGAGGCCGTGGTTTCGGCGGGGGCCGAGGCTGCGGTTTCGGTCGAGGTGGAGTCGCCGCCGCCGCAGCCCTGGGCGATCGCCAGGATCCCCACCAGGGCCAGTGCTGTCAGCAGTCGGCGCATCGACGGATTGTCCAAATCGGGCTAAAGATCTCCTGAGCGGAGCGCTAGGGCTTTCCCTTTTCCAGTTCCCGCTTGACCCCGAGCGAGAGCGAGTAGACACAGCCCTGGAACCCGTAATCGGCGGTCTCTTCCGGGAGGGTCTTCTCGTAGACGAGCGCCCCGAGCTGGCCGGCGGGGTAGCTCGGGCTCGGGTTGCTTTTCGTAGCGCTCGAGTTCGTTGACGACTTCTTCCTGAGCTTCGTTCAGATCACTTTCGCCGATGAACTCTTCCCGCACTTCCAGCGGCGTCTTTTCCTTGCATTCCCGTTCGCCGCTCTTGATCGCCTCGGCCGAGCCCTTGACTTCGGGGTTCGGTTTCGGCGGCTGGAACTCGCGGTAGATGCTCTTCAGCAGGAACGAGGCGTGTGGCGGCGGCGGTTCCGCCAGGGCTTCCAGCTGCTCGCGTTCGGAGACCGTGGTCGGCTGGGTTTCATCACCGCCCCCGCCCCCGCAGCCGGGGGCGAGGACGAGGATGCCCATCAGGGCCAGCGCTGTGAAGAGACCGCGCAGGGGGCCTCTCTCAGGTGTATTTGGACGGTTCGAACTTGCAGTATTTGAAGTTGAACGAGAGAACTTCAGCGTTCGCCTTGTTGGCATTCGACGTCAGCTGGTTGACGAACTTCTGCGCCTTCGACTTGTTGCCGGCCTTGAGCGCGGTACCGGCGCTCTTGAACAGGCTCGCCTCGGTCTTTACGTAGCCGAGCCACTTGGTCAGCTTCGCCGCGTCTTCGGCCGGCTGTTCGACCACCTTCAGTTCGTTGTAGGTGGTGGTGAGGGCGGTCGAGGCCTTGATGAATTTCGCCCCGGCCGTCTTCAGCTTGTTTTCCTTGACTTCCTTGCGAACGGTTTTGAGGATCTTGTCGTTCGCTTCGGAGTTCTTCTTGCAGATCGGTTCGACCTTGGTCTTGTATTCGTCGCGGGTCAGCGCCATCGCGGCGGGCGCCGCGATGGAGAGCACCAGAACCCCGGTGAGGCTGAGTGCAATCGCCTTCTTGATCATCGTCGGCCTCCTCACTTCCCGGGGGTGCAGGGCCGGGTGACTTTCCCTTCGAGTTTCTTGCCCGCGAAGATGAAGTCGCCCCGTGCCTGCAGGGTTCCGGTCTTGCAGGTCGCCGTCAGGACGCTCTGCTTCTTGCCCTTGTAGTTGAAGGTTTTGAAGATCTTCACTTTGAACGACGTCACCGAGCCCTGGCCCGAGGTGATCGACGGGACCTTGACTTTGGCGGAGGTCCCGTAGGGGCCCTTGCCCTTGCCGATCTGGGCGGTGAAGACGAACGTGGTCGGCGCCGGGACCTTGGCGTAGACGTGGAAGATCAGCATCTGCTTGTTGCCCTGCGATCCGTTGAAGATCAGGATCGGGCCGCCGGCCGAGAACGGGGCCTGTTCGGGGAACGCGATCTCGGCGGTCGCCTGGCCCTGGCCGATCAGCGCCTTGCCGCAGGCGGCCTTCGCCTGGGCGGTCAGCGTGCTCTGCAGTTTGCCGACCGTGCAGCTCGGCAGGCCCTTGGTGTTGAGGTGGCCGTTCTTGTCGAATTCGACGAAGAGTTCCTTCAGCGGCGGCACGTGGGTGCCGTCGGTGGTGCCGGCTTTGCCGGAGAGGTTGAGGGTGATCGGCTGCGGGGTCTTCTTCGAGAGCTTGCTCGGCGAGACCGAGCCGTCGAGTTCGATCACGAGATTGCCGAGGACGACTTTCTGGCTCTTGGCCATCGCGTTGCCGACTACCAGCGCGCCGATGAGAGCCATCGCCGCGATTGCTCCGAAGAGCACTCCCCTACCTCTTGACCGCATCCCTACCTCCTGACCGTGCATTTACGAACAAGCTTGCTTGAAAGTACCCGCCCGTCGGCAAACTGGAAACTTGCTTTTGCGAACGGGAAGTTGACCTGCGTGAAGCCATCGGGCGCCGGACAGCCGGCCGCGGCGTAGCTCAGCTTTTGGCCGTGGAACGAGTACTGGCGCCGGAGAAGCAGATTGAAAGCCGAGATGAAGCCGTATTCAGACGCGATCGGCGGCATCGTCCCGACCAGCGTGGTCGAGAACTGCCCGCCCGTCTTCTTGACTTCGAAGAGGATCACGTAGGTCAGCGGCAGCGGCGCTCCCGACGCGACCTGGGCGAAGATCGCCGGCCGGCCGTTGTGGCGGCCGTTGAAGGCCTGCAGCTTCCCGATCGATGAGAAGGCGCCCTGGCCGGGCAGCGAGACCCGGGACGTGACCGAGCCCGACCCGATCAGCGCATCGCCGCAGGCCCGCTTCGCCCCCTGCGAGGAGATCGAGCGCAGCTTGCCGAGCGAGCAGGTCGGCAGCCCCTTGTTCTGGAGCTGGCCGTGACTGTTGATGCTGAGGATGATCCGTTCGAGTTTGGGCGGCGCCGTGCGGTCGGTGGTCTTGATCTTGCCGCCCATCTGTACCCCGACCGGCGCGGTGCCGGTCCGGGGCAGCTTCGAGGGGCTGATCGTCCCTTCGAAGACGACGACCAGGTTGCCCTTGAGGACGCGCACCGCCTGGCTGGTCGGGGCCAGCACCAGGGCGCCGACCGCGACCACCGCAACCGCCGCCGCGAGGGCGGCCCTCTTTCCGCGAATCTTCCTCATCGACTAGCGAACGAGCGGGTAGGCGCAGGTGTACTCGGCTTTGTCGGTGACGGCGCTCACCTCGACCGGGTTGCCCTGGCCGCCGACGGTGATTGTCGAGGGGGCAATCGGTTTTTCTTCTTCTTTTTCTTTTTCCGTTTCGTAGGGTTTGTCGTAGTAGGTGTCGGTGAACTGGGCATCGGTCCCGACACCGGTTCCGAGGTTGAGGACCCCGCGTACCGAATACAGTTTCAGCGGGCTCGGCAGATATCCGCCCTTGGCGGCGCAGCCATCACGCGCTTTCGTCAGCGAGTCGACGGCCGGGTTCGAGGCCGAGTCGAAGCAGACGCCGCGGATCAGCGTGGTGCCGCCGGGGCACGCGGCCGTGTGTCCGGTGATCGTGCCGGCGTTGCCGGTCTGGTCGGCGTTGGTGGCGGAGGGGACTGGGGGAAGCTTGCCGACGTTGATGTCCTCGCCGGTCAGCGACTTGTCGACGATGTTGTTGGTCTTGACCGCGTTGTTCGTGATCTTGCCGGTGGTCACCGTCTTCGGCTTGAGCTGCTTGGTGCCGACCGAGTTCGGGGGCAGTTCGGTCGACTTCTTGACCGCGAACGCGGATCCCGCCGTCGCCAAGAACAGGGCAACGACCGCAACGACCATCGCCGGTGAGGGCAACCATGCCCGCTTCCTGCTCACATCGTCCTGCATCTCGCTCCTCCGCTTTCTCCCAAGTTTGCGGTTCCCTATGGATAGAGAACCCCCCTACGCACTCAAAGGTTTGGTCTAAAGCCCGGCGGCATTCTAGCGCCGCCGGGCCTCAATCGCGTTTCGCTTCAGCGGTGGGCTCGCCGAGCGGCCCGCTTCGAGCCCTTGCCCTTGCCGCAGGCGGTCTTCGCCGAGACCGATTGGGTCAGCGTCCTCCCGCTCTGGGCCGTGTATTCGATCGTGGTGTTCGCCGCCGAGGCGCAGAGGTCCCTGGTGTTGACCAGGTAGCCCTTCTTGCCGCCGAACAGCTGCAGGCGGAAGTGGCCGATCGGCGCATCGGGGACGACCGGGACGACCGTCTTCAGGTGGCCGCCTTTGACCGAGGACGATTCCGCTTCCGGCATGATCAGCACCTGCCCGTCGAGGATGAAGACGACATGCGGGAGTTTGCCGAACCCGGAGACGGCGTAGGCGGGACCGCTCAGCGGCTGGTCGAGCAGCGGCGTCGTCGTCGTCGCCTTGCCGATCGCCTGCCTGCCGGCGCACCGTTCGGCGATCAGCTGGGCTTTCGAGCAGATGTTGCCGAGGTGGCGCTGGTCGATCGCGAAGGCCTTCGGCAGCGTCACCGCGACCGACTTGATGTTGGCGTCGCCGCTGCGGGTCCGGAGGTCGAACTGCAGCGCCGGGTCCTTGCTGCGCCCTGTCGCCTTCTTGCCGCCGAGCTGCTTGATGCTCATCGTCGGCTTGAACGGAAGGGTGATGCAGTTGACGGCCTGGAAGTACGAGGAGAAGTCGGTGATCGTTCCCTGGTCGCCGATCCCCTGCGAGTCGACCGTGAACGGCGAGCAGTTCGTCGGGTTGATCGTGAAGTTCGGCTTGTCGATGCTGACTCGGATCGAGCGCATCCGGATCGGGATGCCGCCGATGATCTGGGGCATCGCGTCCGAGACCGCGCTCACCTGCGCCGTCTTCGGGTCGACATGGAGCGCGACGCGGACGACGACGACGCCGTAGTCGTAGGGGCCGGCCAGGGCCGGGGTGATTGCGACCATGCTCAGCGGCGCGCCGCTCAGCGGTCCGCTCAGATACATCCTGCCGACCGCGTGGAACGGGTGTTCACCCGGCCCCGCGGCGACGTTGGTGGTCCCGACGAAGCTCGACTGCGGGCAGCTCGGGCTGATCTGCTCGGCGCTGCCGGTCTTGCCCGCCGCCGCCAGGATGTTGGCGTCCGGGCAGTAGGTCAGCCCGCGCAGCGAGCCGGTGAAGCCCGGCGGCATCCTGAAGTTGACGTCGCCCAGGAATTGGTCGCCATCGTCGCGATCGAGTTTCAGCGTGAACGTGCTGAAGTCGCCCGCCCGGGGGTTGGACGTGCCGGCGACCAGGCGTGGCGAGAAGGGCCGCACCTGGCCCGGGCAGTCCCGGTTGTTGGGGCCGGCGGTGATCGTCACGAACGGCGAGGAGTGCTGCGCTGCCGCCGTCGGGTTCCAGGGAACCAGGTCGGATTGGGCCTGGTAGAGCGAGCACTGAGTCGGCGTCGCCAGCAGCCCGCGGTCGGACGCGAAGAGGTGCAGGTCGAAGGTTTCGAACGGCACCTGCGGCAGGTCGGTCATCGTCACCGTCAGCTGGCCGGTGGTCGGGTCGGGATGGACGTCGGCCGAGAGCTTCGCGTGGATCCCGAAGCCGTCGAACAGCATGAACAGCCTGTACTGGTTGCCGGGCTGCGGTTTGCCGATGTAGAGCGAGCCCTCGAGCGGCGCGTCGAGCGCCGGCGTCCGCACTTCGACCGTGCCGATCTTGGCGTTGTCGGGGCAGCTTCCCGCCGCATCCTGTCCGAAGCCGGCCTCAGCGTCACTGCAGGAGGTCTGGCCGTCCGCCGCGTCGGGGTTGACGGTCAGACCGCGCGGCAGCGTCAGCGTCGCGGATCGGAGATTCGATGGGGTCGGAGCTTCGCCTTCGAGGAACTGGCGCGCGCGCAGTTCGATGTCCATGCCCGACGGCGCGTCCGATTGATCGGTGGTCAGCCCGAGGTTGAACACCGGGTCGAAGCGCTGGTTTTCGCAGCCGGTCGTTTCGGGGTAGCTGGAGACCAGGTGCGCGGTCTGATTCGGGTCCTGGTAGCTGACCGCGTCGACGGTCACCGGCAGTTCTTCGCCCGTGCAGACGCTCGGGTTGTCGGTGAAGGGCGCTGGCAGTTTGCCGGCCACCGGGAACGGCGCCGCGATGCAGTCGGTCGAGGTTTCGCCGATGCAGCCGGGCGGTTCGCCCGGTTCGCCGGGATGGAATCGTTCCTTGTCGTGTTCGTGGTCGGCGGGGAAGCCCCAGATGGTGAATTCGGCCGAACTCAGCGCCACCGTCTGCGAGATGCTCCGCGCGGACATCTGGAGGCCGTAGTCCGAGCCGCTGCGGACCGAAACCGGGACCCCGATCGGGATGTTGACCAGAGGCGCCACAAAGGACAGGCGCGCGGTTTCTTCTTCGTTGATCGTCCGCATGTTGTAGACCGGAGCGGTGCCGAGGATCGTGTTGGGGACGCCTTCGTAGTTGGAGACGATCTTCACGATCCCGGCCTGCGATCCCGGCTGGCACTGGTTGATCGCGAAGTCCGCCGCCTCACATTTGTAGATCGCGCCCGGATTCCCGAAGACGCCCTGCGGCAGGTTGAAGGTCAGGTCTCGGACCACCTCGGGGTCGGCGGCGTTTTCGAGCCGCATGACGACGTTGAGGTCGGGGTGGCCGCCGGCCTGGGTGTCGGAGCTGCCGACGACGTATTCGGCGAATTCGGGGGCGGCCGAGGCCGAGGAGGCCGTCACGGCGACGGCCGCGATCACGGCGGCGAGTGCGGCCACCGCCCGACTGGCCCTGCGGGCCCTGGCGGCGGTGCCGGTCTTCTCCGTGCTCATCGTCATTCTCTCCTTGCCGATCCTCGAGCCCGCTCACTTGCTTCCTCCCCCGCTCGACCGGTTACAGGACTTGGCCTGCTTTTCCAGCTTTCGAGCCTGCTTGGCCGCCTGCTTCGCCTGCTTGCGGAGCTTCCGTGACTGGGCCGAGGAGTTGGCCTGGTCCGCCTTGCGCTGCAGCTGGGCGGCGCGTTCGTTCGCCTTCTTCGCCTTGCGTTCGAGCTGGCTGCAGTCGGCCGCTTCCTTCGGGTGGCGAACCGGCCCTTCACCGGTGACCGAGTTGATGTCCGGCGCCGGCGGCTGTTCGGTCCCGGCACCGTGGCACTCATCCGAGGCGGAGCACGGCTTCGAGGAGTCTTCGAACAGGAAGCCGCCGCCTTCGCGCGCGTCGTAGACCTTGACCGCGCTGCCGTTGCCGTCCTGGCGGGACAGCACGTCGCGGGTGAAGAAGAACGCGTCCTTGCCGTCGGCGCTGGCCGAGAGCAGCGCCGAGTCATCGGGGCCGAGGCCGGTCGAGATCAGCTGGGTCTTCCCGCTCGACCACTCATATGCGTCCGCCTTGCCGTTCGTGTCGCGGAGGACGAACGAGTCCTTCGTCGTGAAGAACACACGCCCGTCGTCGGTCAGGCTGAGCCCGTACGGCGTCAGCTTCACGTCGTTCAGCGCAGGCTGGAGCGTGGGCGCGCATGACGGGCAGGCGACCGAGTCCGCCTGCGAGTCGTAGCGGTAGAGCTCGCTGTGGCCCTGGTTCTTGAACCCGGTCAGCGGCACGACCGAGCTGAACAGGGCATAGCGCCCGTCCGGCGTCACCTGGAAGTCTTCGTAGCTGTGCGTACCGGAGTCGCGGACGCCGTGGACGACGGCCGGGTTGTCGATCGGTTCGTAGGGAACCACTTCGATCCCGAACTCGACGACGGCGGGCGTCTTCGACGCGTAGATGTGCCCGGTCGTCGAGTTGATCGCGACCCCGCGCGAGTTGCTGCCGAGGGTTTCGGTGCTCCCGATCGTCTGGATCAGGTTCCCCGAGGAGTCGTAGCGGCCGATCTGAGTCCTTTCGTTGACGTAGACGTCGTCGGTCGCCGGATCGGTGTACATGCTGCTCGAGTTGGACGCGACGGCGACGCCTTCCTCGGTCGGCCCGGCGGCTTCGAAATCAGAGGCCTGGAACTTTTTGGTCGGCCCGTTCGACCAGTTCGACGCGTAGACGTTGCCGGCGGTGTCCGCCCCCACCTGGCAGGGGTTCATGCCCTGCGTGTGGAGGCTGGTTTCGGTGTAGTTGGCGGCGCTGACCGGGGTCGTTCCCGAGGTCGGCATCAGGCGCTTGACCCCGCCGTAGCCGTAGTCGCCGACGTAGAGGGCGCCGTTGGACTGGTCGACGGCGACCCCGCACTCATAGCTGAAGCCGCCGATCGTGCCGAGTTCTTCTCCACTGCCGGCGAAGATCTTGACGTTGCCGCCACCGTTGGTGACGTAGAAGTCGCCGTTGAAGACCCCGCCCGAGCTATCGAAGGCGACCTGGGCTTCGGCGGTGCCGCCCGCCATGCTGACGAGGACCTTGTTCGTGCCCGCGTTGGGGCCAGCGGTGAAGTTCTTCGCGTGCCCTTCGGAGTCCCAGCGGCTGACTCCCTGCGGGAACCCGCGTTCGAGGACGTAGAGGTCCCCGGTGGCCTGGTCGACCGCCAGCGCTTCGGGGTTTTTCAGGGCCGTCGCGAAGGCGGCATTCGCCAGCGGGTGTTTGGGCGGCGCCTGCCCGGGCTTGACCAGGCTCGAGTCGATCGTCGCCACGAATTGCGGTGGGTCGCCCGGCCTGACGACGTAGAGGTTCGCCTGGTTCACGGTGCCGTTCCCCGCCCCGTCGAGGAGCTCGGGGCTGGCGAAGTACGCGGTCCCGTCGCCGCTCGCCACGCCGCCGCCGCCCGCGATCGCCACGGTGCCGCAATTGGGGCCGCCGGAGACGACGTTCCAGTTGCTGATCGGTTCGCAGGAGTCCGTGTTCCCGGTCCCCCCCGTCCCGGTCGAGAGCCTGGTGATCGTCGCCGAGGAGGTGCCGACATCGGCCACGAAGAAGTCGTTGCCGTTGTCGGTGTCGCCGGCGAGTTTGTCGACCGTCGTGAAGAAGACCTTGCTGCCGTCGGAGGTCATCCCGTTGAACTCGACCCCGCTCGGAGATTCGACGACCACGACCGAGTTGGCGCTGCTGCCCTCGTGCATGTAGAGGTCGAAGAACTCATTGCCGGCGCTGTCTTCGCCGACCTGTTTCCCGACCAGCACCCGCTGGCCGTCGGCCGAGACGTCGAGCTCGGCGATCCCGGAGCCGGTCATCGTCGAGCCGTTCGGGAGCGTCGACACGACCCGGGTGGCGCCGGATTTCAGGTCGCGCGAGTAGATCGAGACGCTGCCTTCGTTGCCGGTCGACTCGAATTTCTTGTCGGCGCCGAAGACGAAGGTCGAGCCGTCGGCGGAGAAGCGCTTGCGCACCTCGCCGGCCGCGTCGGCTGCCGGGCTGAGGCTGCCGGCCATGCCCTTTTCGAGATCTCCGTTCGAGCGCCGGAGTGGGATGTTGGTCGAGCCGTCCCCGAAGCAGGGGTCGCAGATTTCTTCTCCCCCGAAGGCGAACTGATTCAGCCCGTCGTCTGCTTCGAGCAGGGGCGACCCAAAGGTCCCCGGATCGGCCATGCCGCCGGAGGGCAGTCCGACGTATTCGGTCGTCCAGCCATCGGCGCCGCGGACCGCGACGTAGGGGTCGCGGCCGAGGTTGGTCGGGTCACCGGAAACGCCAGGAACCACGGCCGAGTCGAGCGAGTAGAGCAGGCGGCCACTGGCATCCGGATAGGAGACGAGCGGTTTCATGCCGGGGATCGTCGAGGAGACGACGTCGTGGCCGCCGCTGTAGTGGGTCGAGGCGAGCTCGTACGCGCGGCAATCGAGAAGAAGGGCGGAGCCCGTCTGCTGGCGGACGAGTGAGTTCGGGCAGCTCGGCTCGCCTTCCTGGAGGTAGGTGACGAATTCCTGGTCTTCGCCGACCGTCGTGCCCTGTTCGTTGTGGGCCACGACGCGGAAGTGGACCGGTTTGCCGGGTTCGAATCCCGAGACCAGGTCCTTCACCGCGTACGGGTCGGTCAGCGCTTCCGGGAGTTCGAGCTCGGTCGAGTCTTCGCGGCGCAGTCGCCTATCTGGCGTCGTCTGCCCGTAGGAGGTGTCAGGGCCGTATTCCCAGTGGTACCAAGTGCGGCCCCCGTTGGGGTCGATCGTCGAGTTGAAGTTGGCGCCGTCGGTGTTGATCTTGCTGACGAACGTCGAGCTGAAGATCGGTTTGGACTGGGCGATGAACTTTTCCGGCCCGCCGTCGGAGATGATTTCGTTGGCGTTCGCGGAGAACAGCTTCACCCAGTACTTGGTGCCCTTTTTGAGGCCGCCGACGGGTGCGGTCACGTCAATGCTGCTGGTTCCACTCAGTTCCATTCCCTGTGAGCAGGGCACGACCGAGCCCAGGCTCTGGGTCAGGCCGTATTCGAACCAGCAGGCGATGGTCTGTTCGCCGTCGGGGTTGAGGGTTCCGTGGAGAACTCCTTCGGTCGCGTTCGCCGGCTGCGTCGGCTGCTCGGTGTCGGTCGTCGGGACGGTGAACGACGGACCACGGACGAATTTCTCGACGTGGCGCGTTTCGCCGCCGTAGTCGCGATTGTTGGTGACGTAGACGTCATGGGTGACGGGGTCGACCGTGAGCCCGCCAACACCTTCGAGACCCAGGTAGCCGCCTTCGGCTTCGCCGAACTGGGTCACCAATCCGCCCTTGGAGTCGTAGAGGGAGACGCGTTGTTTCGGGTAGACAGGGGTGGATTCGCTGACAAATACGTCATCGTCAGACCGGTCAACGGCGATATGAGTCGGACGGTTGTTTTCGGCGGACAAGTTGCAGCAGGCGGCATTCAGCCTGTAGTTCTGTTCCCTCTCGGGGGGCTTTTCAGCCGTTCCGCCCGCGGTGTCTGCAACCGGTTCGGGCGGCAACTTGACGACCTCCATTTCACCGCCGAACGACCCGTGCTGCCAGAGACCGTAGAAGTCCCCCTGGCTGTCTACCTTCATGTTGCAAACCGTCGGACTTCCAAACGTGCCCTCGGTCATGTAGGTAACTTCCGCTTCGAAGGTTTCGAGATTACGTCTGTGAATTTCCGGCTGCCCGTTGCCAAATGTGAAGTCCCAGTATTCGCCGTTAGGGCCGGAGCTGGCGCCGCAAGCCTGAATGTCGCTACGACCCGGTTTGCCGGCTTCGCCGAACTGGGTTTCGTTGAAGGCGGGTTCGATCGGCAGTCCGTTCGGGTGGTAACCGAACAGGGGCGCCCCGCCGAGGTAGATGTTGCCCTTGGTCGCTCCGTTTTCCGAGGTGTCGACCGAGATTTCGCCGCCGCCTTGTTTGCCGAGGTCGATGAAGTCGCGGCCGGCGCCGTTGTTGAGGGCGCTGAAGTTCGCGGGGGTGCCGTTCTTGTTGAACTTGTCGATCACCCCCGGCGATCCCGGCACGCTGACGTACAGCTTTTCCGTCGCCGGCTCGTAGTCGATGCCGGCGAGCGATTTGAACTGGCCTTTCGTCGAGCCGCTGCCGTCGAACGATTCCCCGGAGTAGACGTATTTGTAGACCGTCTTCGCGCTCGCGGACCCGACCGCCAGGAACAGACAGGTGGCGAGTGCGGCTGCGAGTGCGATCAGGATCCGAATCGACCTCACTGCCCCTCCCGTTTGCTTGCCGGTGTCAGTCATCGTTTTCGGCTCTCTCCTCGTGGTCCCCATCGCTACCGCACCGCCCTTCTGTGGTGGCGCTTATGTCGCGATGCCTTCGAGCCGCAGGAGCTCTGCAGCTTGACGCTGCCGTTGTCGGTGCGCCCGTTCTGGCCGGTCATTTCGACGTTTGCCTTGCGGTCGGCCTTGCAGAGGCTCTTGCTGTTCACCAGCAGCCCCTTCTTGCCGCCCTGGAGTTCGAGGACGAATTTCGAGACCGGCGCGTCGGGCACGGAGTTGAATGTCGTTCGCAGCCCGCCCTTCTTCGCCGTGTCGATCTTGCCGGCGAGCTCGATGTCGAACTGCCCGTCGCAGGTCGGCGACGAGGTCTGGCAGTTTCGTCGTCGAGGACCGCAGGTAGACGGGGCCGGTCAGCGGCTGGTCGAGGAGCGGCGTGTACGCCGTCGCCGTGCCGTAGACCGAGTCCGCCGGGCACGTCTTCGACGCGAACTGGACCCGCGTGCAGACGGTGCCGATGTGGGCGTTGTCCAGGAGCTCGTTCTTCGGCATCGTGACGACGGCGCGCTTGAGGTTCGCTTCCCCTTCGCCCGTCGTCAGCTGCGCCCTGACCGCCGGATGCCCGCGCCGCTTCGTCGATCCGTTCAGCTTCAACCCCAGCTTCGGGGCGAAGTTGAGGTTCGCGCAGTTGGCGACCTGGAACAGGCCCGACTGGTCGAACTCGGCGCCTTCGTTGCCGAAGGAGGCGGTGTCGACGCTGAGTTTGTCGCAGTTGGTCGGGTTGAGCGTGAAGTTGGGCCGATCGAGGTTGACGAGCAGCGAGCGGAGCCGCAGCGGCACGCCTTCCAGGATCTGGGGGATCGGGTCGGAAACCGTCTTCACCTGGGCGGTGACGGGATCGACCGAGATCGCCGAGCGCACGACCACGTTGCCGAGGTCATAGGGCCCGGAGACGGCGGGGACCACGACCACGAGGCTCAGCGGCGCCCCCTTATATGGACCGGCCAGGTAAACGCTGCCCGGCGTGTAGAGCGGATGGTTGCCGGCGCCGACTCCGGCGGTCGCGGTGCCGATCTGGCTCGCCGCCGAGCATGCCGGCGAGGCCAGCTCTTCTCTTCCGGTGTGGGCCGGGTTGTGCAGCAGTTCGATCGCCGACTCCGGGCAGTACGGGACGCCCCGGAGGGTGGCCGCGAAGCCAGGCGCCGTATTGACGTTGAGCCCGGTCAGGTTCTGGTCGCCGTCGCTGCGGCTGACGGTGATGCTGAACGGGCTGTGCTGGCCGGCGGTGTTGTTGGCGACCCCCGCGCGGGCAACGGGCGCAAACGGCCTCGTGGCTCCGGGACACGCCGTTGCCGTTGGGTGCGCCGGTGAAGTCCATGAACCCGGTGGAATGGGAGTTGAGCAACTGTCCATCCCAGGGCACGAACTCCGATTTCACCGGTGTGTGCCCGCACTTCGGCGGCGAGGCGAAGAGGCCTCGTTCGGAGCCGAAGACGTGGACGTCGAACTCCTGCAATGGCGCCTGGGGCAGGTCTTCGAAGGCGAGCGTCAGCTGGCCGCTCTGCGGATCGGGCCGCACCGAGCCGAGGAGCTTGACGTGCGTGGCGAAGCCGTCGGCGGCGAGGATCACCCGGTACGGATTGCCCGGTTTCGGTTCAGCCAGGTAGATCGCACCGGGGATCGGGGCCGGGAGCGCGGCGACGTCGAGGATCAGGTTCGCGATCTTCGAGAACTGCGGGCAGTGCGCTTCGAACAGCGTGCCGATGTTCGCCTGGATGTCCGGGCAGGCGACCTTGCCGTCGGCCGCGTTGGGGTTGATCGTGAAGCCTTCCGGGAGCGTGATCAGCGATGTCCGGAGCTCCGATGAGGCGGGCGTTTCGCCGCTCTGGGACTGCGGGACTTTGATCGTCAGGTCGAGGCCCGACGCGGTGTCGGAGCGGTCGGTGGTCGGCTTCGCGAGGACGCTCGGCGAGAAGCTCAGCTGCTGGCAGCCGGTCGTCGCCGGGTATACGGCTTCGCCGCTCACTTCATAGTCTTCGTAGTATTCGACCTCCCCGCGGCCGATCAGTTCGGCGCCGCAGGTGGTCGGGTTCTGGAGGAACGGCTTTTCCGGGATGTTCGATTTCGCGAAGGTTTCGCTCCCTTCGCCCCCGGCCGGGCAGCCATTCTGGTAGTTAAAGCACGCCGCGAGGCCGGTGAGAGGCACTTTGAAGCGGTGCAGGTCATGTTTCGGATCGGCCGGGACGCCCCACAGATTGGTTTCGAGGGAGTTGATCCCGAGCTTGATCTGCGGGGTCGAGACGGCGTCGAGCCCGTAGTCGCTATCGGTCCGCGAGGTCAGTTCGATGAACACCGGGGCGGCGATCAGCGGCGTCGTGAAGGCGAGCAGACCGGCCTGGTCGGGGTTCGTCTCCATGTTGTAGAGCGGGAAGAAGATCCCGAAGATCCCCAGGTTCGGGACCGAGACCGTCCCGATCTGCGAGTCGACCGGGCAGGCGCCGCTGCTGAACTCGGTCAGGCTGCATTTCGGGGTCACGTGCGGATCGCCGATGAACCCCGTCGGCGTGTGGAGCTTGAGACGCCGCAGCGTCGGCAGCGGGCCGCCGCCGCCGAAGATTCCGCCGCTGACCCATTCGGTGACGATGTTGAGATCGGGATGCCCGCCCGCCTGGGTGTCGCTGGGTTCCATCGCGAATTTGGTGAAGCCGAGCTGTTCTTCGATTTCTTCTCTCGTCGCCGCCGAGGCGGGGCTCGACATCACGGCGGCCGCGCACGTCATCAGCGCGACGAGGGCGAGAAGGAGCGCGACGGCCCTTGCGAGCGTCGAGCCCGACTCCGGAAGCGTCGCTGCTGTCGATCGGCCAGACATCGTCATCCTCTTCTCCTCGCTAGTCCTCCGATCAACCATTGCTCCGCCCCCCCTGTCGGCTCTGCTGCCTGGCGTGGGCCGCCCGCCTGTGGGCCTTCTTCTTCGCCTTTTTCTTGGCCTTTTTCTTCTTCGCCGCGGGCTTCTGCAAGGGCATGTTGCCGCTCGCTCCGAGGTCGGTCCCGGAGGTGAGCGTCGGCGGGGTCGGCGGGGAGCTGTCGGCGCCGTGGCACTCGTCAGCGGCATTGCATATGGCGGACACCGGCGGCTGCGCGAACCCACCGTTCGTACGCGCGTCGTAGAACTTCACGAACTGGCCGTTGTGGTCTTCGTCGACGAGCGTTGCGAACGTCGTGAAGAAGACGTCCTGCCCGTCGCGGCTGACCGCCTCGAGGCCGGTGTGCTCGGGTCTCGCGAAGAGGCCGAGGATTTTGCTTTCGCCGGTGAAGTCACGGGCGGCGAGGGCACCGCTGATCAGCTGCGGGCGGCCGCCGATGTACTCGTAGACGTCGGTGATTTCACCGTTCTTGTCGCGAGGGACGAGAGAGTCCTGGGTCGCGAAGAAGGTGCGGCCGTCGTCGGACATGAACTTCCCGCCCATGCTGACCGTGACGTCCTTGGTCGGAGGCCCTTCCGGGCTGCACGAGGCGCAGACGAGGGTTTCCGCCGCCGAGTCGTAGCGATAGACCTCGCGGAGGCCGCGATTGTCGTAGGAGGTCAGCTGGGACGCTGTCAGGAAGGCGGCGAACTTGCCGTCCCGGGAGATGGTCATCCGGTTGACTTCGGTGCCGACGTCCATCGTCGCGATGAAGTGGACCTGGCCTGCCGCGTTGGCGACATAGAGGTTGCGTTGGTTCGGGATCCCGAGTTTGCTGCCGTCCAGCAGCTCCGGCGAGTAGAAGTAGACGTCGCCGGTGTTTTCGGCGGTGACGTCGTCGAGCCCCTGTGCCTCGTAGAACGGGACCCCTGGGTGCCCGAACGGGATTTCCTGGATCATCGCGTAGCGCCGTTCCGTGTTGGGAACCTGGACGCCGCAGCCTTCGATCCAGGTCGCGCTGCATTCGTTGGAGTTGCCCTTGCCGTTGCCGACCGAGAGCAGCGTCAGGCTGTCAGTCGCTTCGTCCCAGCGGTAGAGGTCGATGCTGGCGTCGTGGTCGGCGCCCGTCAGTTGTTCTTCGCTGGTGAAGGTGACGCTCGAGCCATCCCTTGTCATCCCGACGAATTCGACTGCCGACCCCTTCGAGACGTCGTAGTGGAGTGCGTCGTTGACGGTCATGTAGAGGTGGAACGGAGGACCGGGAGGCACGCCCCCTTCGGTCATCATCAGGATGTGGGATCCGTCAGCGGAGATCCCGGGGAACTGAATCGCTTTGGTGGAGGCCCCGTTCTGAGGGATCATGCCCCCGCCCGGGACCCGCGAGATCAGTTCGACCGACCGGTGCTGGAGATCGTTGTCGTAGGCCGAGCCGGCGCCGGTCGTCTGGCCGTCGACGGTGAACGCGACGCCCGGATACGGTTCGCCGAAGATGCCTTTCGCTTCGTTCGAGGAGAAGGCGTAGTTGGTGAAATCGGCAGATGTCCGGTGGGCGCCTTTGTATTCGTTGGCGCCGGGAATGATGTTCGAGATCGAGGGCAGCCGTTCGATGAATTTGCCCTGCGCGTTGTACAGGTAGGCCTCCGATTCGCGTTCTTCGGTCCCGAACGGGTCGGTGTTGTATTCGAGACAGAGGCTCATCGAGTCGGAGCACTCCTTGCCGGACGGGGTCCCGAAGTGATCGTCGAGCCCCGGCAGCGTGGTGACCCAGCCGCTGTTCGTACGGGTGGCCAGGTAGCTGTCGGTCGACAGCAGGTTCGGGGCCGCGAGGCCGTTGACCGTGCCGAGCAGGCCGTAGAACATGAACCGCGACGGGCTCGACGCGAGTCCGTTGTTGAGCGCCCACATCCCCCTCTCGGCGAGTGGGTCCTGGCTTTCCCCGAAGAGGTCCCATGCCTCCTGCGAGGGGAAGAGCTGGACGGCGCCGGCCGCGCCGGGTGACACCAGCTCGTAGGCGCGGCAGTCGGGCAGGAACGAGGACGCCGTCTCCTGGCGGACGTGGTCGTTCGGGCAGGCCGGCGGCGCGAAGTCGAAGGTCGTGTCGGTGCTGACCGCCGTCCCCCACGGTTCGTTGGTCGCCACGACGCGGAAGTGGTAGGTGATGCCGCGGGTCAGGTTGGTCACCCGCTGTTCGACTTCGACCGGTTCGGTGCCGGAGCCGATGCTTTCGTCGGGTATCGGAATCGACTGCCCGTAGGCCGTGCTCGACCCGTACTCGAACCGATAGGTCGTCGGGTAGCCGACGGGGTTGATCGAGGCGTGCAGCGTCGCCGCTGTTTCGGTCAGATCCGTCGCCCTGAGCCCGCTGATGTCGGGGACGGAGGCGGTGTTGAAGACCTGATCCTCGCCGACGGTCGTGTGGCCTTCGGTCGTGGCCACGAGCCGGTAGTGGAATTCCCGGTTGGACGGAAGGTCTTTGATGACCGAGCTGAGGTTGACGACACCGGTGCCCGAGCCGGCGCTGAGCGTTGCGGTCTGCTGGCCGTAGCTCGTGTCGACCCCGTATTTGAAGAAGTATTCGGTCGGTTTGCCGTCCGGGTCGAGCGATCCGCGCAGGGTCGCTTCGTGTTCGGAGACAGGCGACGGCGCGAGCGTCTTCACTTTCAGGATATACGCCGGCACGAAGGTGCGATCGACCCCGAAGTTGGTCCCTTTTTCGTTGGTGGCTTTGAACCGGTAGTGGTAGAGCGTGCCCGTCGTCAGCCCGGTCGGTTGGGCCTCTACCGTGCTGTCGCTGCCGAACGAGCCGGGGGTGCAGGGAACCGGGGGGCTGCCGTACGCGGTTGTGGTGCCGATCTGAAGTTCGCAGCTGGTGACCGGCGTGCCACCGTCGAGGTCGACTTCGCCGTCGAGTTCGGCCGAGGTGTGTCCGACGTGATCGACGTCGACCTGATGGGTGTGGACATCGGGAATGATCTGGCCGGGGCCCCACTTCGAGACTTTCGCGTTCGGCGCCGAGGTGAACACGAGATGACCCTTCGTCGCAGCGATCCCGGGAGGCGCGACGTTGCCGGCGTTGCCGAACGGCGGTGAGCTCATGAACGCGGGCTCGGAGGCGTTGCCTTCGCTGAACACCTCGATTTTGTTGCCCCGATTCACAAGCAGGTCATTGCGACCGCTCGGATCGACGGTGATGTGGATCCCACCGTTGAATTCGCCGGTGAGCAGCGGATATGGGGCAAAGGGGGACGGTTTGCCGGTGAACTTTTCCCGTTCCGCGGAGAGCGACGGCGGGAAGTTCGTGAAGAGCTGGTCCGGCTCGAACTTCTGGGGCCCGTTGACGACCGTCCAGACCGCGCCATGACCATCGACGGCAACCCGGTTTCCCTCGCTGAAGGTCGCCGAGCCACCCGTGTACATGCGCGCGACTTCGTTGTAGCCGGGGCTGTATTTCGAGACCCGGTTTTCGTTCAGGAAGTAGACCGACCCGTCGGATCCGACGTCGATGTCCTTCGAGTCGCCGGCGAACGGCGGGACGATGATCGAACCGAGGAATTCACCGGTCGGGGCGAAGATCTGGATGTTTTCGCTACCCCCGGAGAGCCCGGAGCCGCCGGCGAGGATGTAGATCAGGCCCTCGTTGGGGCCGCCGGAGTTGTCGACCGCGATGTGGCCCCCGGCGAAGCCGGCGTTCAGGGATCCGTTTGCTGCACCCGGATTGCCGATCAGCTGGTTGCCGGCGATGTACGGTTTGACCGCTTCCCAGTTGACCGGAGCGCCGCTGTAGCTCACGCTGAAGACCCCCGCCCCGGGGGACCCAAATTCGCCGAACTCGCAGTAGATGTAAACCACCTGGCGGGCTTCGTCGACGGCGAGGTCCTGGACGGAGGGATTGGCGTGGTCCGCGCAACCCGAGGGGAATTCGGCCTGGAGTTCCTGATGGTTGTAGATCGCGAACGCGGGACTCGCTGCGAACAGCGATGCGGCGATCGCCAGGGCGAGGGCGAGGGCGAGCAGCGCCCGGGGCGCGATCCTCGCCGAGCCGGCGCTTCGAATCTCTGCTGTCTGGCTCACTTGCCGCTCCCCCCGCTCGTGCTCCTACATGCGTTGGCTTCCTGGTTCAACTTCGCGGCCTGCTTCGAGAGGCTCTTGGCTTCGCGGCGCAGCGCCTTCGCCTTCTTGCCGCTCGCTTTCGCAGCCTTGCTCCGCTTGCTCTTGGCCTGGTCTTCCTTCTTCTTTGCCTTGCGACTCAGCTGATCGCATTCGGCCGATGGCGTCTGCCCCGGCGGTTCCGCCACGGTGGTGAAGGTCTGATCGGGCCCGTAGGTCGTCCCGAACTGGTTGGTCGCGGCGATCCGGAAGTGGTAGGTGGTGCCGGGGGTCAGGCTGCTGACGTCGGCGTCGACTTTGTGGGAAAGCAGTTCTTCGCCGATCGCGACCTCGGGCGTGCCCTGACCATAGGCGGTGGTGGTCCCGTACTGGAAGCTGACTTTCGTCGGGCTCGCCCCCGCGGATACGAGGCCGCTGAAGTGCGCACTCGTCTTGCCCACCGATTCGGAGGCGGTCGAATCGACCCGGGGCAGGGCAGGGGTGGTGAAGACCACGTCTTCGCCGTTCGTCGTCCCCCTGAAGTTCGCCGCGACCGCCCGGAAGTGATAGACGGTCCCGGGCGTCAGGCCCGTGAGTTCCTCGCCGACCTGAATCGGTTCGTTATCGAGGCCGCCGATCGGTTCGCCGAACGAGGTCTGGGTCCCGTATTCCCGCGTTTCGCCCCACTCGAAGAGGTAGATCGTTTCCCAGTGGTTCGGGTTGACATCGGTCGAGACGGTCGCCGTCGTCGGGGTGATCGAGACGAGTTCTGTGCCTTCGATCCCCGGTTTCAGCGGGTCGGGGGCGACGAAGGTCATTTCCTCGCCTTTGGTCTTGCCAAAGCTGTTGATGGCGACGATCCGGTAGTGATAGGTCCGGAAGCCGTTGAATTCTTCGAGTTCGAACGCAGATCGGGGTCGCGCCACTGGTAACGCCGGCATCTTCTTCAGGCGTTTCGTTTTCTTCTGCCGTCGTCAGCCCGTATTCGAAGTAGTACTTCGTGTCGAGGCCGTCGCCGTGGAATTCCGCGTTGAGCGTGATGCTTTCCTGGTCGAGCGAGGTCGCCGGCTTCGTTTCGAGCGCGGTCACGGCCGGGAGCGTGGTGAAGGTCATGTCTTCGCCTTTGCTCGTCCCGAGCGAGTTCTTGGCGATTATCCGGTAGTGGTAGAGCGTCTCGAGTTCGAGCCCCGGCAGGGCCTGCGGCGCCTGGGTGGCTCCGGAGGGCGAGGGCAGGGTCTGGGTCGGGGTCAGGTTGCCGTAGGACTGGTTCGTGCCCCATTCGTAGAAGTATTCGGTCGGCTGCGACTCGCCTGTGAACGACCCGTTCAGGGTGACGCTGCGCGGGGCGACGTTGGTCGCCGCTTCGGTCTTGATGTCCAGCACCGACCGGGTTTTGAAGGTCTTGACGGATCCGTTCGACAGTGCCGTTGGCGTCCGTCGCCCGCAGCCGGAAGTGGAACCCTTCCTCGATCGCCAGACCGCTGATCGAGGCGCTGACATCGGTGGCGGAGGTCTGCGGCGCCGCCGGTGAGCATGGCACCGAGGTCGCGCTCGCGAATTTGCTCGCGTTGAAGAGGCTGTCTTTGACGTACTGGAATTCACAGCCGGTGATTTCTCCGGCGCCGACCGGATCGATGTGGCCGTGCAGAGTCGCTTCCGTGTGCAGGACACCGGTCGCGTCCTGGGTTATCGCGTCGGGGACGGTGACCGGTTTGTAGATCCTGACTTCGTGCGAACCGCCGAAGACGCCGTCGGAGAGGTAGACCTTCCCGGTTTGGCCGTCGACATCCAGACCGCCGATTTCACTCGAGAGTTCTCCGCTCCCGAATTCTTCGATCTGCGAGTCGTTGGAGTCAAACCTCAGGATCTTCCCGTTGATCGGGACGTAGACGTCGTCGTTGGAGCTGTCGACCGCGGGTTCGCGGGCGCCGCTGTTGATGATCGTGCTGCTGGTGCCCGGCGTGAACGGTTCTACGGGCGGCCCGAAGGAGTTGGGGGCAATCCGGTGCAGAGCGCCCGAAACGTAGTATTCCTGGCCCGTGCTGATCAGCAGCGACTTGCTCGAGTCGACCGCCGTCCGGCAGGGGGTGTTGAAGTCGAGTGGCCGGATCGTCCCGGTCGCCGGCACGGTCTGCTGGTGGTGGGTCGCCCATTCAAGCGGCGCGTAGCGGTCGACGAAGGTGAACGCGATCTGGCCTTCCGCGTGGGTTACGTAGAGATTGCCTTCGTCGTCGACCGCGACGCCACACGGCGCCTCGTTACCGTAGATCGGGTCGCCGGGGACGTTCGTGATCGGGCCGACGTTCGTTCCGTCGGGAAGGAACACCTGCACTCGCCCACCCTGGCTGCTCGAGGCGACGTAGATGGTCCCCTCGTTGGGCCCCCCGGAGTTGTCGACCACGACCTGGCTGCAGCTGTTTTCCCCGCCGCAGTTCACGTGGATGGCGTTGGTCCCGGGACTGCCGTCTATGACGTTGGTGATTTCGCAGCTGCCCGCGCCGGTGACTTTGGTGCAGGTCATTTTCGGGACATTCGTGTGGGCAAAGGTCCCTTCGAATTGGACGGTCTGGTTGAAGAAACCGCCTTCGACCCGGAAGGTGCCCCCGCATTTGCTTTCCAGCGCCGCCTTGATGTGGGCCGAGATTTCCTGAGATTCGGAGCCGTATTCGATTGCGGCTGTTGTTTCGGAATTCGGGCAGGTGAGGGTGAAGGTGTCGGAGAATTCCCAGCTGCCCTGGAAGGTGACGGTCTGGGACTCGTTCGGGCCCAGGAGCCCCGGCCAGTCGATCGGGTTGCCGGCCAGGTCGAACCTTTCGAGGCTGCTGCGGCGCTGGCCCCCGGTATTGATGGAATAGAGCACTTCACCTTCTTCGTCTATCCCGAGCGAGCCGGGGCCGAGATTCGCCGGTTCCCGGGACTTTGAAGCTTTTTTCGAACTGGTGGATCGTCCCCGCGCCGGCCGAGGATGCGATCAGAAGCGAGGCGAAGGCGGCTAGGGCCAGAGCAAGGGCGAGGAGGCCGAGTCGCCCGGCTGCGGGCGCACCAATCCCGTCGGAGGGGGCGGAGGGGAAGCGACCATCGGAGGGACCGCCTGGACGATGCCGGCCATGTGCGCCGGCAGGCTGGGTCGATCCCGCGAATCGCGATCCCGCGTCTCTCACTCGCTCTCCCCTCATGTCTGTTGTCCCTACCGCTCTTCCCCCGAGACCACTTGGGTCTCCTGCCTTGGACCGGCCGGTTCCAATCCCTTCCTGTCTGTTTGCCACCACCCCTGGTGGCCCCCTGTGCCCAGCTGGCCACGATGGGTAAACACCGTGGTTCACAAGACGGCCGGGATAAGAACACATCCGGACTGCTGTGTCAAGAAGTAGTACCGGAACGGCCGAGTCCCCTTTTGGGTCTCGCCATAGAAATCCCTGGAAATCGCCCACATTCAGATGCTATTCAGGACGGACACGGAAGTACTTCTGTCTGAATTCTGGGTACAAGCGAATACACCTATTCGACCGCTCGAGGATCAGCCGGCGATTGACATCGCGTTCCGCCGGCGCGAGACTGCCCCCGATGTCCGAGACGAGCGGGGAGCAGAGGTCGGGGGACGGGCGGGTCGACGCCGACCGGACTCCGTGGGGCAGGGTGGACCGGCTCCGCGAGCGGATGCTGAGGCCCGGGCCCCAACCCTCGCGTGAGGAGGGCGCCCGCAACCAGCTCGAGCGCCTCTACGGAGCGATGGTCGCGTCGGTCGCCGACAAGGGCTACGCGGCGACCACCGTCGGCGACCTGCTCGAGCTCTCCGGCGTCTCGCGGAGCTCCTTCTACGACCTCTTCCGCGACCGGGATGACTGCTTCCTCGCGACATTCGACGCCCTCCACGAGCTGGCGATGGCAATCGTCAGCACCGAGCTCGAGGGTCCGGGGACCCTCGAGGAGCGCGCCCGCCGCGGGCTGCGGGCGATGTTCGAGTCCGTCGTCGCGCAGCCGGCAGCCGCCGACCTCTGCTTCAACCATCCCTACGACCTCGGGCCTCCGGGGCACGAGGCGCTGGAACGGTCGATGACCCGGTTCGGCGCCGTCATCGGTCCGGCGCTCGCCGAGATCACCGGCCGCGAGGATCTGCCGCCGGAGATGGTCCGGGCGCTGCTCGGCGGCGCCCAGTTCATCCTCCAGGTACACCTCCGGCGCGGAGAAGAGGACAAGCTGCCCGACCTCGCCGACCACCTGATGGACTGGGCGATCAGCTACGAGCGCCCGCCGGTGCCGCTGCGCCTGACCGGTCGCCACCCGCGCGAGATCGAGAGCTACCCCCCCGCCTTCGCCGCCTACAGCCAGCCGGAGCGGATCATCCGCGCCTTCGCCGCCGTCGCCGGCGAGCGCGGATACCCCGCGGTGACGATCGCCGAGATCGCCGCCCGCGCCCAGATGTCGCAGGCCACCTTCTACGCGAACTTCGAGGACAAGGAAGCGGCGCTGCTGGCGACTCTCGACTCGGCCGCCGCGCAGGCGATGGCGGTGATGCTCCCCGCCGCCCGGCGCTCGCCCGACTGGCCCCACGCCCTGCGGGCTGGTTTCGGCGCGCTCTGCTTCTTCAGCGCGACCGAGCCCGATTTTGCCCGCCTCGCCGCGGTCGAGACCGCCGCTGCCGGGCCGAAGGCGCTGGCCCAAAGGGACCGGTCGATCGAGCAGATGCGGATCCTGATGAAGCCCGGCTTCATGCTCAACCCCGACGTCGAGCTGTTCGTCGCCGACGCGATCATCGGCGCGGTCTGGGGCCTCTTCTACCAGGCGATCATCAGCAAGGGCCCACAGGCGATGCCGGAGATCGCGCCGCTCGCCACCTACATCGCGCTATCGCCGTTCATCGGCGCCGACGCCGCGGCCGAGGTCGCCAACGGCGACGGCCGCGCGCCCCGCGACTGAGCAGCGGTCACTCCCGGGCCAACCGGGTGAGGTTTGGCCGGCCCGGGCTGTGTCCGCTTGCTTCTTGCCGGTGCCGTGGGAAATCGACCCCGGCGGATGCTGCTAAGGAGCCGGTGGGAAGGCCGGCTCCCTGACTGGGTAAATACATACCCTGCCTCGGGGCCGGTTCCCTGAGGTTGCCGACCCAAAGACGCCGACGATGAGAACACAGCGGGACTCTGATGTCAAGAAACACCGCTGTGAAAAATCGTCAGCTGACTGGGGTTCGGGGCCTCAAATGGCTTTGGAATGGGAAAGTCATCCGTACGCCGACGAGCCCGATCCAAACAGATACTAAACATACCGGTACGCCGGAATGGGGCCTCCGGTATGGGAACTCAGCCCTCCGAGTTGGCGAATTTGTAGCCGACGCCCCTCACGGTGACGACCAGCTCGGGGTTCTGGGGGTCGCGCTCGACCTTCTGGCGGAGGTTCGAGATGTGGACGTCGCAGGCCCGCTCGTCGCCGTCGAACTCGGTCTGCCAGAGCTCCTCCATGATCTGGCGCCGGGCGAACACCTCGCCCGGGTGGGCGACCATCAATCGCAGCAGCTGGAACTCCGAGCGGGTCAGGTTGACCGGGACGTCGCGGACCGTCGCGACGTGGCGGACGAGGTCGATCGCGACCGGGCCCGATTCGATTCGCGCCGCCTGCGGGAGCGGCGCCCGGTCGAGCTCGCGGCGGCGGAGCTGGGCCCGGACCCGGCCCAGCAGCTCGCGCACCGAGAACGGCTTCGTCACGTAGTCGTCGGCGCCGACCTCCAGCCCGACCACCTTGTCGACCTCGGCGTCCTTCGCGGTCAGGACGATGATCGGGACCGCGCTGCGGGAGCGTACGTCGCGGCAGATGTCGAGGCCGCTCGGCCCCGGCATCATGATGTCGAGGATCAGCAGGTCGTAGGGGATTCCGTCGCCGAGCATGGCGACGGCCTCGTCGCCGTCGGCGGCCGGCGTCACGTCGAACCCCTCCTGGGCGAGCGCGTACCCGACCGAGTCGCGGACCGAGGGCTCGTCGTCGGCGATCAGGATGTGGCCGCTGCTCATCTCATCCCCTCATGCCACCGGCGTCGGGCTCGGCTGCGCCAGCGGCAGGCGGACCCAGAAGGTGCTGCCCTCGCCCTCGACCGAGCTGGCGCCGATCTCGCCGCCCATCACTCCGACCATCCGCCGGGCGATCGCGAGGCCGAGGCCGAACCCCTCGTGCTTGCGGGTCTCGGAGCGGCGATAGAAGCGCTCGAAGACGCGCTCGATCTCCTCCTCCGGAATCCCGGTCCCGGTGTCGACCACAGCCAGTTCCACTCCCCTCTCCCCGTCACGGCGGCCGCGAACGGTAACGGTCCCGGGGGGTGGCGTGTTCTTGAACGCGTTTGTCAGCAGCCCGACCATCACCTGGCGCAGCAGCGTCGGGTCGCCCTCGGCGGCGAGGTCGGGCTCGATCTCGACGACCAGCTCGATGTGCCGCGGCGGCTCGACCGCCTCGACGACGTCGCGGATCGCGGCCGGAACGTCGACGATCTCCGTTTCGCCGGCACCGACCGACTCGACCCGGGCCAGGGTCAGCAGCGAGCGGGTCAGCCGGTTCATCCGCTCGGTGTCCTCGGCGAGGTGGCCGAGGAAGTGATCGAGCGCTTTCGGGTCGTCCTTGGCGCCCTCCTGGAGGACCTCGATCGCGCTCGAGATCCCGGCCAGCGGGTTGCGGAGCTCGTGCGCGGCGTTGGAGATGAAGTCGGCTTCGGCGAGCTCGCGCCGCATCTCGTCGGTGCGGTCGCGGGCGACGATCAGGACCGCCCGCTCGTCCGGCAGAGCGCGGGCTGTCATCGCGTAGGCTCGGTCGCCGAGCCGCAGTGCCGGGTGGGCGGCGAAGCCGAGCTCGGTCGCCCGGTTCACATGAGGCAGCATCGCCTCGGGAAGCAGGCCGTTGGACTCGAGCAGGCTCTCGGCGGCGCTGTTCGAGAACCGCAGCGGCCCGTCCTCGTCGACGACGACGACGACGTCGGTGAGCCCGTCGAAGATCGCCTGCAGCTTGTTGCGGTCGGCGGTGAGGACCCCGAAGCTCTCTTTGAGCGAGTCGCGCATCGACTCCAGGGCGCGGGCGAGCTCGCCGATCTCGTCGCGGCCCCCGGCCTCGAGCGCCACGTCGAACGAGCCGGCCGCCATCTCCTTTGCGGCGCGCGAGAGGCGAAGCACCCGGTGGGAGATCCCGACCGCGATCAGGAAGCCCACCACGGTGCCGATGGCGACCGCAAATAGGACCGCCTTCGGCTGGTCCCCGAGCAGGTAGACCGCGCCGGCGGTGATCAGGCTGACCGCGGCGAACGTGGCCGCCAGCCAAAACCGCATCCCTATTCCCTTCATGAAGGTTTACTAACACAATGCCGCCTCCACTGCATGGGAGAATCGATCCATGAGGACCCTTGTCTTCATCCCCGCCTGGAACGAGGAGGGCACCGTCGCCGCCGTCATCGCCGGGGTCCGCGACCGCCTCCCCGACGCCGACGTGCTCGTCGTCGACGACGGCTCTGTCGACGACACCGCCGCGGTTGCGCGCGAGGCCGGCGCGCTGGTCGCCTCGCTGCCGTTCAACCAGGGGCTCGGGGCGGCGCTCCAGACCGGGTACCTCTACGCGCTGCGGCAGGGATACGACCTCTGCGCCCACCTCGACGCCGACGGCCAGCATCCCCCGGCGGAGGTTGCGCGGCTGCTCGACGAGGTGCGCGCCGACCGCGCCGACCTCGTGATCGGGTCGCGCTACCGCGACCCCGGCGAGGCCGAGGGCGACGACTACCGGCCGACGATCTCGCGCCGGATCGGGACCAGCGTCTTCCGCTTCTTCCTCACCCTCGCGACGCGCCAGCGCTTCACCGACACGACCAGCGGGATGCGGGCCGCGAACCGCAGGGTGATGGAGCTGTTCAGCGAGAACTACTCGCCCGACTTCGCCGAGATCGAGTCGCTACAGCTCGCCGTGCGCGAGGGCCTGCGGGTCGAGGAGGTGCCGGTGCGGATGCTGGAGCGCGTCGGCGGCTCCTCGTTCCTGACCCCGCTGCGCTCGGCCTTCTTCATCTTCAAGGGCCTGATCGTGCTCCTCGTCGGCCAGTTCCGGCCGCGGACCGCGAAGGTGGAGGCCGAGCGATGAGGGTGCTGCTGCTGCTGGCGGAGGTCTCGGAGAAGCCGGCCGTCCACCTGACCGCGCAGACGCGGATCATCGCCGGGCTCATCGCGATCGCGTTCATGGTGATGATCCTCGAGCTGATCCGGCGCGACAGACTCCAGGAGCGCTACAGCATCGTCTGGTTCGTGGCCGGCCTGGCGATGCTCCTCGGCGCCGCCTTCCCCGACCTCCTCACCTTCGCCGCCAACGTGATGGGGGTCCGCGACACCAACGTCGCCCTGTTCTCGATCGTCCTCCTGCTGCTGCTGGCGCTGGCGCTCAACTTCAGCGTGATCATGTCCCGCCAGGCGGCGCAGATCACCCGCCTGGCCCAGGAGCGCGCGATCGAGAAGGCGCGCGAGCAGGCGGCTAGGGAGAACGGAGGGTCCGCTCCAGCCCATACAGAAGGGCCTCGAGCGCAAGCTCCTCCGAGACGTTGAGGTCGAGCCGGCGCCGGGTGTCCTGGACCAGCTCGGCGGCCCGCCGCGCGCGACCCGGGTCGAGCCCCTCCGCTTGAGCTGAGAGCAGGTCGAGCCGGTCGCGGTTGATGGGCGAGGTCGGCGGCGCCCGCCGCGCCGGCGGCGAGGTCGCTGAACCAGGCCGCGAGCAGTGCCAGCCCGAGGTCGAGGACCTCGGTGCGCCGGCGGCGACCCGCCCGTTTCGCCTCGTCGCCGATCTCCCGGGCCGAGCGCCTGACGCCGGCCGCCTTTTCCTCCTCGAGCGCCTCGCGGGTGGCCTCCTCGACCGCGGCGCCCGCGTCCTCGGCCGTCTTCAGCAGCGTTCTCCACGGGGCGGAGGCGCTCTCGCCGTCGATCGCCGCGGCGGCGCAGCGCTCCGCCTCGGCCCGCAGCTCGCGGCCCTGGGGGTCGAGCAGCGAGCGGGCGAGGTCAAGGTCCCCCGCGGCGAGGCGGGCGGCGGCGGCGACCTCCGCCGAGTCGCCGGCGCCGGCCAGCTCCGCCTCGACGGCCTCGACCGGGAGCGGAGCGAAGTCGATCGACTGACAGCGCGAGACGACGGTCTCGAGCAGCGCCGCCGGCTCGGAGCTGAGCAGGATCAGGTGGACGAAATCGGGCGGCTCCTCGAGCGTCTTCAGCAGCGCGTTCTGGCTCTCGTCGCGCATCGCCTCGGCGGCCTCGAGGACGAAGACCCGGCTGCCGCCCTCGAACGGTCGGTAGGCGGACGCGCGGATCACCCGCTCGCGGACCTCCTCGACCAGGTGCTGGGCGCCGCTCGGTGTCAGCCAGACGAGGTCGGGGTGGGGCGAGGGATCGAGCAGCGCCCGGCGGCGGGCATCGTCGGGGTCGGCGGCCCCGGCGGCGAGGATCTCAGCCGCGAACGCCCGCGCCGCGGCCCGCTTGCCGGCGCCTGGTGGGCCGCTGAAGAGGTAGGCATGGCCGGGGCCGGATGAGAGGGCTGCGCTCAGCATCAGCCTCGCCCGCGGCTGGTGCTCGGTCGCCTCAGTCAGTGCCGCGGCGCTCACCGACCACCTCCATCACCCGAACGTGCACCTCCTCGACGGTGCCGGAGCCGTCGATCGCGACGACCCGGTCGGAGGCGATCTGCGCGATCTCCTCGTAGGCCTGGGCGACGGCCCGCTGCAGCTCCAGGCCCTCCGACTCGAAGCGGTCGCCGCCCTCGGCCCGGCCGAGGCCGGTCTCGGGATCGACCCGCAGGAGCAGGGTCAGGTCGGGCCAGAGACCCTCGCTTGCGGCATCGGTGAGCGAGATCACCTCGCCGACCCCGAGCCCGCGGGCGGCGCCCTGGTAGGCGACGCTGGAGTCGGCGAAACGGTCGCAGACGACGTCGCGGCCGGCCTCGAGCGCCGGCGCTATCACCCGCGCCGTGAGGTCGGCCCGGGCGGCGAGGAAGAGCAGCAGCTCGGCGAGCGGGTCGAGCTCGAGGCCGGGATCGGCGAGCAGCGAGCGGATCCGCTCGGCGGCCTCGGTCCCCCCCGGCTCGCGGATCGAGACCGTCGCCGGCGCCGAGCGCGTCGGCGAGCAGCTTCGCCTGGGTGCTCTTGCCCGACCCGTCGATCCCCTCGAGCGAGATGAACAACGGCCCGGGGGCTCAGCCTTTGGCGGTTGCTTTGGCGCGTTTGCGGCGCCGGGTGCCGGTGTCGGCTTTGGTCGGCTTGGCCTTGCCGTCCTCGCTGCCGTCCGGCGGCGGCTTCTCTTCCATCGCCTTCTTCGCCGCTTTCGCCGCTTCGCGCTCGGCCCTGCGTTTCTTCATCTCCTGCATCGACTCGCAGTCGTCGTTGAGGCAGAGGTTCCAGGGACGGCCGCGGAACGGGACGACTTTCAGCCGCGGGGTCTCGTCGCAGACCGTGCAGCGCTCCTCGAGGCGGAAGACGTCGCCGCGCTGGGGCAGCGGGAAGGTCTGGTCGCAGGAGTCGGGGTCGTCGGCGCTCCAGCCGCTGCAACCGACGAAGCGTTTGCCAGATTTTTTCGCGCGGATGATCCGCAGCATGTTCGGGGAGCCGTCCTCCTTGGTCCGGCCCGCCCTTTCGCAGACCTTGCAGGGGCCGAGGATGCGGTCCTCGTCCATCCCTTTCCAGACGACTTTGGCGAGGTCTTCTTTGCTCTTGTCGATCTCCGACCAGGTGTTGTGGAGGAGGTCGCGGCTCTCGCCGACGACCTCGCCCTTGGTCATCTCACCGGCGGCGATCCGGTCCATCTCGGCCTCGAGCTGGGCGGTCATCTCCGGCGTCGCCATCTCCGGCACGTAGGTCTTGAACGCCTCATACAGCGCGATCCCGGTCTCCGAGGGGACCGGCGGGTTGCCGTAGACGTAGCCGCGGTCGAACAGCTTCTGGATGATGTCGGCGCGGGTCGCCTTGGTGCCGAGGTTGCGCTCCTCCATCAGCTCGATCAGTTTCGCCTGGGAGATCCGCGCCGGAGGCTGGGTCTCCTTGTCGACGATCCAGGGCTCGCCGTCGATCTCGAGGCTCTGGCCCTCCTCGAGCTTCGGGATCTCGTCGTCGGAGGACCGGGCGTAGGTGTAGATGCCGGCGTAGCCGGGGTCGACGACGACCGAGCCGCGGACGAAGTAGGTCTCCGAGCCCGCCTCGATGTCGGCCCGGGTCGACTCGGTGATCATCGGCGGGCTGAAGGTGGCGAGGAAGCGGCGGACGACGAGCTCGTAGACACGCCGCTTGGGGCCGTCGAGCGCGCCCGGGTGGATCGCCTGGGTCGGGTAGATCGGCGGATGGTCGGTCGTCTCTTTTTTGCCCCGGGTCGGTTTCAACTCGCCCTCGAGCAGCCCCGAGGCGGCCGAGAACTCCGAGATCCGGACCAGCGAGGAGACCAGCTCGCGGGTCGGCAGCGATGAGGGGTAGACGGTGTTGTCGGTCCGCGGATAGGAGATGAAGCCGTCCATGTAGAGGTCCTCGGCGATCCTCATCGCGCTGGCGGGAGTGATGCCGAGGCGGCTGGAGGCGTCGGTGCTGAAGGCGGTCGTGTTGTACGGAGTCGGCGGTTTGCGCGTGTTCTTGCGAGCCGTCACCGCGGTGACGGTGCCTGGCGAGGCGGTGCCCGCGAGAGCTGCGTCGGCCTCCGCCTTCTCCCAGAATTTGTCGGTGACGTGATGCGCCTCGAAGCTGCCGTCGGGGTGCTGGAAGTTGGCGAACAGTTCCCAGAACGGTTTCGCGACATGGGCGCGGCGCTCCATCTCACGCTCGACGATCAGGCCGAGGGTCGGGCTCTGGACACGGCCGACCGAGAGGAAGTTCGAGCCGAACCGGCGGGTGCTGAGCGAGACGGCGCGGGTCAGCGTCGCCCCCCAGAGCAGGTCGATGTCCTGGCGGGCGGCGCCGGCATTGGCGAGCGGGTAGGAGAGCTCGTCGAGATCGTTGAAGGCGCGCTCGATCTCCTCCCGCGTCAGCGCCGAGTAACGGGCGCGCTGGATCGTCAGCGTCCCCGCTTCCGACTCCTCGCGCGAGCCGAGCTCGGGGTTCGCGTCGAGCATCTCCTCGAGCGCCTCGAGGCCGATCAGCTCGCCCTCGCGGTCGAAGTCGGTCGCGATCACCAGCTCGTCGGCCTCCTTGGCGACTTTCTTGATCGCCTTGACGACGTTTTTGTCGGTCGGCTCCTTGATCAGCTTGGCGTCGATCAGGTCGTGGAGGTCGGTCTTCTGCCAGTTCGAGTAGCCCTCGGGGAAGGCAGGGCCGAGCACGTGCCCCTTGAGCCCGATCGAGCGGTGCTCGCCCGCCTCATCGGACCAGGTGTAGTAGGGGACTTTGAAGGTTTTGTCCTCGGACGCCTCGCCGCGACCGAGGATCTCGGCGATCTTCTTGGCGCTGTTGTTCTTCTCGGTGACGATCAGACGCATCGGGCGGCGAGGGTAGCAGGGGCCTCCAGCGTGCCCTGCCGGCACCCGGTCGCGAAGCGCCCTAGGATCGGCCCTCGGATGAGGTGCCTCGTCACAGGCGGAGCGGGATTCATCGGGTCGAACCTGGCCGACGCTCTGCTCGCGCGCGGCGACGAGGTGACGATCGTCGACGACCTCTCGACCGGCCGTCGCGAGAACCTCGAGCCGGCGCTCGCCGCCGGCGCGAAGCTGGCCGAGATCGACGTCCGCGACGGCGCCGCGCTGCTCGAGCTGGCGCGCGGGGCGGAGCCCGAGGCGGTCTTCCACCTCGCGGCGCAGATCGACGTCCGCAAGTCGATCGCGGACCCCGCCTTCGACGCTTCGATCAACGTCGGCGGCACCGCGCAGGTGCTCGAGGCGGCCCGCGCGGTGGGCTCGCCCCGGGTCGTCTTCGTCTCGACCGGGGGCGCGATCTACGGCGAGGGCGAGGGCCAGGACCTGCCGCTCGACGAGAGCGCGCCGATCGCTCCCCTCTCCGCCTACGGGCAGAGCAAGTTCGCCGCCGAGGGCTACCTGGCGCTCTATGAGCGCCTCCATGGGCTCTCCGGCGTCAGCCTGCGGCTCGGCAACGTCTACGGCCCCCGCCAGGACCCGCTCGGCGAGGCGGGCGTGATCGCGATCTTCTGCGGCCTGCTCGATGCTGGCGGGCGGCCGACCGTGTACGGCGACGGCACCCAGACCCGGGACTACATATATGTGGGCGACGTCGTCGCGGCGGCGCTGGCCGCGGCCGAGTCCGAGGCGAGCGGGGCGATCAACATCGGCACCGGGATCGAGACCGACGTCCTCGAGCTCGCGGCGCGGCTCGGCGAGCTGGCCGGCCGCGACGACTTCGAGCCCCAGCTCGCGCCGCCGCGGACGGGAGAGGTTCAGCGGATCGCGCTTGACCCGGGCCTGGCCGAGCGCGAGCTGGGCTGGCGCGCGCAGACCGGGCTCGACGAGGGCCTCCGGCTGACGCTCGACTCCCTCTAACCTAGGTTTCATGCCCGCCCAGGCCTATGCCGGCAAGGAGTGCGTCTGCCAGCTCCGCAAGGGGATCTGCGACCAGTCGTGCGTGCGCGACATGCTCGAGACCCCGTTCTACATCGCCTGCCTGAAGCTGAAGGGGAGGCGCTGCCTGGTGATCGGCGGCGGCGACATCGGCCTCGAGAAGGTCGAGGGGCTGCTCACCTGCGACGCCGACGTGACCCTGATCGCGCCAGTCGCCCACCCCGAGCTCGAGGCGCTCGCGGCGGAGGGGTCGATCGAGTGGGAGAGGCGAGCCTACGCGGGCGCCCCCGACCTCGAGGGAGCGTTCATGGCGATCGCCGCCACCGACGACAGCGAGGTCAACATCGGCGTCTACGACGACGCTGAGCAGCGGGCGATGTTGGTCAACGTCGTCGACGTCCCCCCGCTCTGCAACTTCATCCTGCCGGCGATCGTCCGCAGCGGCCCGCTCGCGATCGCGATCTCGACCGCCGGGGCCTCCCCGGCGCTGGCGAAACGGATGAAGCGCGAGATCTCGGACCTGTTCGGCGATGAGTACGCGCGGCTGGCGGTGATCCTCAACGGGGCGCGCGGCTGGGCCAAGGACACCCTGCCCACCTACCAAGACCGCAAGCAGTTCTTCGAGGAGATCGTCAACGGCGACCCGGACCCGGTCGACCTGATCCGCGACGGCCGTGAGGCCGAGGTGCTGGCGCTGATCGAGGCCGCGAAGGAGCGTGCCGCCGCGGCGATTGCCTGAGACCTCGACCGCAGCGGCGTCAGGAGGCCGGCAGCGCGTAGAACGCGATCGCCGCGAAGTGGGCGGCGGCGGCGGCGATCACGAACAGGTGGAAGACCTCGTGGTAGCCGAAGACCCGCGGGTTCGGGTTCGGGCGCTGGGTCGCGTAGACGACGGCGCCGGTCGTGTAGAGGAGGCCGCCAGCGGCGACGAGCAGCGTCCCGCCGACCCCGATCTCGTCCCAGAGCCCGGGGAAGGCGACGACCGCGACCCAGCCGAGCGAGATGTAGACGAGCGCCGCGACCCATTTCGGGTGGTCGATCCAGACGATCTCGACGATCGCGCCGACCACCGCGCCGACCCAGACGACGGCGAGGATCGCGTCGGCGAGGGCGCCATCGAGGACCAGCAGCGCGAACGGCGTGTAGGTGCCCGCGATCAGGAAGAAGATCATCGAGTGGTCGAGCCGCCGCATCCAGAGCCGGGCGTGGGGCCGGGTCCAGTTGACGCGGTGATAGAGGGCGCTGGTCCCGAACAGCGCCGAGAGGCTGACGGCGTAGATCCCGACCGCGAGGGTCGCCTTCGGGGTCTTGGCGGCGAGGATCAGCGCCGCGCCGAGACCGAGCGAGACGAAGAACGCCCACTCGTGGGAGACGCCGCGGAGCTTCGGCTTGACCGCGGCGAGCGCGTCGGTTGCAACTTCCTTTGCAGTTTCAGCTTTCTCGGCTGCCCTCGCCGGCATCATCGTCTTGTCACCATAGAGGGAGTTGGCTTCGAATTCCCGGCTTTTGCGGGGTTTGGGCCGACGGGTTCCGTCCGACTCGAAGACGATCCTCGTCAGTCCCCCCAAAGCCCGCCGTGAGAGGAGCCAGTTGATGTCCAGGACCGCTATGAGCACGAACCGAACTGACCTCCAGGGCCTGTCGATAGAGCGGCGCTTCTCGACGCCGGGGACCCACCCGTTCGACGAGGTCGAGTGGGAGACGCGGGACGCCGTCATCGGCGATCCCGAGAGCCCCGCGTTCGCCCAGCACGGGGTCGAGTTCCCGAAGAGCTGGTCCCAGAACGCGACCAACATCGTCGCCCAGAAGTACTTCCGCGGCCAGCTCGGGAGCGAGCAGCGCGAGCGGTCCGTAAAGCAGATGATCGGCCGGGTCTCGGGGACGATCTCCGAGTGGGGGCGCGACGGCGGCTACTTCGGGTCGGCCGAGGACGCCGATGCCTTCGAGGCCGAGCTGACCTCGATCCTGCTCAACCAGAAGGCCGCCTTCAACTCGCCGGTCTGGTTCAACGTCGGATTCGAGGAGCGCCCGCAGTGCTCGGCCTGCTTCATCCTCAGCGTCGACGACTCGATGGAGTCGATCCTCGACTGGAACACGAAGGAGGGGATGATCTTCCGCGGCGGCTCCGGCTCGGGGATCAACCTCTCCAACATCCGCGGCTCGGTCGAGCCGCTCTCGAAGGGCGGGCTCGCGTCCGGCCCGGTCAGCTTCATGCGCGGCGCCGACGCCTGGGCCGGGACGATCAAGTCCGGCGGCAAGACCCGGCGCGCGGCGAAGATGGTCGTCCTCGACGTCGACCATCCCGACATCGAGGACTTCATCTGGTGCAAGGCGAAGGAGGAGGAGAAGGCCGCGGCCCTGCGCGACGCCGGCTTCGACATGTCGATCGACGGCGACGGGTTCACCTCGATCCAGTACCAGAACGCGAACAACTCGGTGCGGGCCACCGACGAGTTCATGGAGGCGGTCGAGGCCGGCGAGGACTGGAGCCTGACCGCGCGCATCACCGGTGAGCCGACCAAGACGCTGCCGGCGCGGGAGCTGATGAGCCAGATCGCCGACGCCGCCTGGCGCTGCGCCGATCCCGGCGTCCAGTACGACTCGATCATCAACCGCTGGCACACCTGCCCGGAGTCAGGCCGGATCAATGCCTCGAACCCGTGCAGCGAGTACATGCACGTCGACGACTCGGCCTGCAACCTGGCCTCGCTCAACCTGATGATGTTCCGCCGCGAGGACGGCAGCTTCGACGTCGAGGACTTCGAGCATGCCGTCGACATCGTCTTCCTCGCCCAGGAGATCGTGGTCGGCTACTCGAGCTACCCGACCGAGCAGATCGGCGAGAACGCCAACGCGTTCCGCCAGCTCGGCCTCGGCTACGCCAACCTCGGCGCGCTGCTGATGTCCGACGGCCTCCCCTACGACTCCGAGGCGGGCCGCAATGTCGCCGCCGCGATCACGGCGCTGATGACCGGCCGCGCCTACCGCCAGTCGGCGCTGATCGCGGCCGGCGCGACCGGGCCCTACGACGAGTACGAGCGCAACCGCGATCCCCACAACGGGGTGATGCGGATGCACCGCGACGCGGCCTACGACATCGACCCGACCGGGATCAAGGGCGAGCTGCTCGAGGCCGCGCAGCGAGCCTGGGACGAGGCGGTCGAGCTCGGCGAGGCGCACGGCTACCGCAACGCCCAGGCGACGGTGCTGGCGCCGACCGGGACGATCAGCTTCCTGATGGATTGCGACACGACCGGGATCGAGCCCGACTTCTCGCTCGTCAAGTTCAAGGAGCTGGTCGGAGGCGGCCAGATGACGATCGTCAACCGCTCGGTGCCGCTGGCGCTGCGGACGCTCGGCTACGCCGAGCCGCAGGTCGAGCAGATCGACGCCCACATCGCCGATCAGGGCACGATCGTCGGCGCCCCCGGGCTCAAGGACGAGGACCTGCCGGTATTCGACGTCGCGGTCGGCGAGCGGGCGATCTCCCACACCGGCCACATCGACATGATGGCCGCGACCCAGCCGTTCATCTCCGGCGCGATATCGAAGACGGTGAATCTGCCGCAGTCGGCCACGGTCGAGGACATCGCCGACGCCTACACCCGCGGCTGGAAGGGCGGTCTGAAGGCGCTGGCGATCTACCGCGACGGCTCGAAGACGGCACAGGCCCTCCGCACCGACGCCCAGGAGGAGGCGGCCGAGGAGCCCGCGAAAGCCCCGGAGCGCAAACGGATGCCGCAGGAGCGGGAATCGATCACCCACAAGTTCTCGATCGCCGGCCACGAGGGATACATCACGGCCGGCAAGTACGACGACGGCTCGGTCGGTGAGATCTTCCTCACCGACATCGGCAAGGAGGGCTCGACCATGCGGGGGCTGCTGAACGCCTTCGCGACGGCGATCTCACTCGGCCTCCAGTACGGGGTCCCGCTCGAAGACTTCGTGCGCAAGTTCAGCTACATGCGATTCGAGCCCGAGGGGATGACGAACAACCCGGAGATCCCGTTCGCCAAATCGATGCCCGACTACATCATGCGCTGGGTCGCGAGCCGGTTCATCGACGACCCCGAGATCCTCGAGGAACTCGGGATCATGACCAAGGACGTCCGCGCCAAGCAGGAAGCCGAGACGGCGCAGCTCGCGCTCGGCGCCGAGTCGGGCGGCTCGGCCGGACCTGCCAACGGCGGGAACGGCGGCAACGGAGGGAATGGCGGTAGCGGCCACCACTCGAAGCCGGTCGCGGCGGCCGAGGCGATGACCGAAACGCCCCCGGTCCGGCCCGCCAAGATGGTAGGCGGCGACCTCGGGCCGGCCTGCGACCAGTGCGGCGGGATGATGCAGCGCACCGGCTCCTGCTACACCTGCTCCAGCTGCGGCAACAACACCGGCTGCGGCTGAGCCGCTGCGGCTGGCGTGGATCCGGCACCCGTGACAACCCGCCGTGGTTACCACTGCCGGGTTGTCACGGTCACCGTCCCACTTGGCCGCAAACGCCTCAGTGCGGATCAGGTTCACGCGGCATTTGGCCGATAGGCGACGGATGGCAGGCGGAAGCGACACGACGGAACTGCCGCGGATCCTGATCACGGCTCTCTGCGTCGGAGCCCTGGTCCTGATCATCGTGATCATGAGCGGCAGCGAGACCGACAGGACGATTGCCGACGTTCTCGGCGCGGTGGTCGCGCTGTCGTACTACTGCCTGATCGGGTCGGCGGGATGGATGCTTGCGAGGAAGGGCGGCAACCACGCCTTCTTCGGATACGCCACCCTCGTCGTCGCGGTCCTCGCCTTCGCGACGGCGATGAGGGTGATCGTCGGCTTCGACCCCTTCGGCGGCGAGAACGGCGTCACCCCGTTGGCGGTCACGGCGATCCTTGCCCTCGCCGCGGGCCAGGCGTGCGTCCTGCTCGCCTTCTCCGGGGAGAACGATTCGGATGGCCTGCGACTGACTCGCATCGGCACCCTGCTCGCTCTCGCCGCCCTAGCGCTCATGGCCGTGATCGAAGTCTCATCCGGCGGGCGGGACATCGGCCTGAAGGCATTCGGGGTCGTCTCCGTGCTCTACCTGCTCGGCACGGCGTCGCTGCCGATCCTCGTGGCTCTCCAGCGGGAGGCCGAATAGCCCTCGGTAGCTTCCACGGCATGAGTCTCGCCAAGGGAGTGGCGCCCGCGGTCGTCGTCCTCGGGCTGCTCGGTGTCCCGCAGGCGCTCGCCGCGGGCACGCAGGAAGCGACCTGCGAGAAGGGGCCCGTGATCGCCGGCAGCGGCAGCGCAGACTGGCGCCGGACCTCGCTCGACGCGGGGCCGGTTGGGGTCCTCCAACACCCCCTGAGTCACATGAGCCGGACCCGGAACGGCCAGCTCGTCGCCAAGATGCCGGCGCTGGTCGAGGGCCACGCCCCCGTGACCCTGAGCGTGCCGCAACCGCTGCGCGATCGCGTCTTCATCTACTACGGCTTCCACGACGGGCCGAACGGCCGCCGCTCGACCGGCCTCGACGGCCCCGGGTTCAGCGAAGTCGTGTTCCACCCCTGCGCCGACAGGCCGCGCACGATCTGGCCCGGAGGGATCCGCGTCAAGGGCACCGGGGCGGTCCGGCTGCTGGTCCAGGCCGAGGGAAGCGCCGAGCCGGTCCCGCTCGCGCTCGGGAAGCCGAAGCGGATCCCCCGGAGCTAGCCGAGGATCACCTCGGCGTTGTGCCGAGGTGTCTCGGTGATCGCGCGCCGGAAGACGCGCTCGGGCCTCTCCCGGGCGGGCCGGATCCGGTGCCGCTTGACCAGCTCCTCGAGGACGACCGCCATCTCGAACTGGGCGAACGAGGCGCCGAGGCAGCGGCGGACGCCGCCGCCGAACGGGATCCAGGTGTAGGTGCCGGGTGGGTTGTCGACGAAACGCTCGGGCAGGAATCGCCCTGGGTCGGGATAGACGTCGGGGTTGGCGTGGACCAGGTAGATGCAGGGCGCGACCGAGGCTCCGGCGGGGATCTCGTAGCCGCCGATCTCGACCGGCTCGGTGAGGCGGCGAAGGACGATCGAGACGACCGGCCGCAGCCGCAGCGTCTCCTGGATCGTCGCCGTCAGATACGTGCTCTCGCCGGCCTCAGCCTCCTCGCGGAGGCGACCGAGCATGTCGGGATGGCGCGAGAGGCGCTCGACCGCCCACGAGAGCGCGGTCGCGGTCGTCTCGTGACCGGCGACGAGCAGGGTCAGCAGCTCGTCGCGGATCTCCGCGTCGCTCATCGGGCTGCCGTCCTCGTGCCTGGCGGCGACCAGCAGCGAGAGGATGTCGTCGCGTTGCCCGAGGTCCTCGCTGCGGCGGCGCTCGGCGATCTCGCGGTAGATCAGCCGGTCGACGGCCTCGATCCGGCGCCGGAACCAGCCCATCCTCGTCGCCCGGTGGGGCCCAAGCAGGAGGACCGGCATCAGGACGCGGGGGTTGGTCGTCAGGTCGAGGAAGCGGCGCAGCGCGTCCCGCAGCTCGGCCGTCCTCTCCCCCTCGCCGACGCCGAAGACCGTGCTGAGGATGACGTCGAGGGTGATCGCCTGCATCGGCGGGCGCAGGGCGTACGCGATCCCGGTCGGCCAGCTCTCGATCTCGCGGGCGGCGATCTCGGCCATCGTCTCGCGGTAGCCCTGCATCCGCTCGCCGTGGAACGGCGGCAGCAGAAGGCGGCGCTGGCTGATGTGAGGCTTCTCGTCGAGGACCAGGACCGAGTTCGGCCCGAGGACGGGCTCGAGGATCTGGTTGCCCTCGCCGGCGTGGAAGACACGGGGATCGCCGGTGAAGACCTGCTTCACCGAGTCCGGGTCGGAGAGCATCACCCAGGTTCCTTCGTGGACGATCCTGATCGTGAAGGTGCTGCCGTAGCGCTCGCGGCAGGCGAACAGCAGGCGGCGGGCCTGGCGCGACCAGATCGCGGTCTGGAGCTGCGCCGGGAGCGGCGGCCCGGGCGGCAATTCCCGCCGCGCCGGATGGGCTGCCGGCGGGGAAGCGGCTGTCGCGGTGGCCTCCATCGAGCCTCCAGCCACCGTACACCCCCGTTGCATCGCCTAGCCTGAGGCACGAAATGGCGCGCATTCCGACCTTCCCGGCCCGCTCGGAGAACGCGATCCTTCGTGCCTGCTGCGCGCTGCCACCGCGGACCGTCAGGCTGCTGTTCGGGCCACCGCCGACAATCGATGGTCAGCGGCTCGACCCGACGATGCAGGTCGTCCTCAGGCTCGCCAGGATCGCGGGCCGTCCGACTCTGACCAACGGGCTTCCACCCGACCTGGCCCGCCGCTCGATCCAGCTCGACGCCCGGGCCGGTGCCGGGCGGCCGTTGCCGATGGCCTCCGTCACCGACTTCGAATACGACGGGCCGGCTGGTCGGCTTCCCGCACGCCACTACGTGCCCCACGGCGCCGAGCCGGCGCCCCGGCCCCTGCTGCTCTTCTTCCACGGCGGCGGCTGGGTGGTCGGCGGAATCGACACCCACGACAGCGTTTGCCGGTTCCTCGCCGCCCACTCGGGGGCAGCGGTGCTCTCCGCCGCTTACAGGCTGGCGCCCGAGCATCCCTACCCGGGACCCGTGGAAGACGCGCAAGCGGCTCTCCGCTGGACGTTCGACAACGCCGCCGAGCTGGGAGCGGACGAGGCCCGGATCGCGGTCGGCGGCGACAGCGCCGGCGGCAACATGGCGACCGGGATCTGTCAGACGATGCGCGAAGAGGGCGGGAGGATGCCGGCGATGCAGCTGCTGATCTACCCGGTCACCGACGCCTACGGCGAGCAGCACTCCCGTGAACTATTCGCCACCGGGTTCAAACTCACGAATGCCGACATCGTCGAGTTCGAACGGTATTACCTGCCGGATCCAACCCGGGCAGCCGAGCCGCTCGCCTCCGTGCTGCACGCACCCGACCTCTCCCGCCTTCCCCCGGCCTATGTCGCCGTGGCGGGCTTCGACCCCCTGCGCGACGAGGGAGAGCGATACGCGGAAAGGCTGCGCGGCGCCGGTGTCCGGGTCGCGGTCCGCCGCCACGCGGGGCTGATCCACACCTTTGCCAACATGACCTCTTTCTCGCGGCCGGCGCGGGAAGCGATGAGCGAGGCCGCCGGCGCCCTTCGGATGGGTCTTTCCTGACACTGAGGGGGCTGAACGGAGAGCATGGAGGCCTCAGCACCTCACACCGGGCCCCGGATGCCCACCGAAGGGGCGGCGCTGACCGCGGTCGCGATCAGCGCGACCCTGCACTGCCTGACCGGGTGCGCGATCGGTGAGATCGCGGGGGTCGCGCTCGGGACCGCGCTCGGTCTCTCCAACTTTGTGACGATCGCGCTCGCGGTCGCCCTCGCCTTCCTCTTCGGATACACGCTCACCAGTCTGCCTCTGCTGCGGGCGGGAATGGCGCTCGGCGCCGTCGTCCCGATCGCCTTCGCCTCGGACACGCTCAGCATCGCGACGATGGAGGTCGTCGACAACCTGATCATCCTCGTCATTCCCGGCGCGATGGAGGCAGGGCTCGGCGACCTCCTCTTCTGGGGCAGCCTTGCGTTCGCCCTCGTCCTCGCCGGCGCGGTCGCGATGCCGGTCAACCGCTGGCTGATCGCCCGCGGCAGGGGCCATGTCGCAGTGCACGAGACCGGCATCCACGGCGGACCGCCAATCGGGGCCGTCGCGATCGTCACCGCTCTCGCCGCGGTCTTCGGGATCGCGGTCCTGCTCGTCGAAGCGCTCGGCTGAGCTACTCGTACTGCAGCGATTCGAGGACGTTGAGCCGCGAGGCGCGGAAGGCGGGTGGGATCGCAGCGAGAACGCCGAGCAGCGCGGCGAGCACCAGCAGCCCGATCAGCGACCCGACCGGGTAGGAGAGCTCGAACCCTTCGTCCTTCAGGGGCTGCGCCAGCAGGGCGGCGAAGATCACGCCGAGGACGATCCCGAGGATGGCGCCGATCAGGGCCGTGATCACGGCCTCGTAGCGGACCATCGTCCGCACCTGGCGCCGCGACATCCCGATCGCCCGCAGCATCCCGAGCTCCCGGGTGCGTTCGTGGATCGAGAGGGCGAGGGTGTTGGCGATCCCGAACAGGGAGATCACGATCGCCAGCGCCAGCAGCGCGTTGAAGAGGTTGACCAGCTGGTTGACCTGTTCTTCGCGGTTTTCCTTCAGTTCCTGCTGATTCAGGACTTCGGCGGTCGGGAACGAGGTTTCGGCGAGTTTGGTCAGCAGGCGCCTGCACCTTCGCCTGGTCGACCCCTGGGGCGGTCTGGATGAAGTCGATCGTGTCCTGGGTCTGGGCGAAGTCCCGCGCCAGAACCGGCTGGGTGATGAGGACGCTGCCGAAGAGGTCGAGCTTCGAGTCGAACTCCCCCACCACCCGGAAAGTCGGTTTCGCCCCGGTCTGGCCCAGGAGACGGAAGCTGTCCCCGACCGCGAGGTCGTGGTCGGACGCGAAGCCGTCGGAGACGACCGCCTCCGAATCGCTCAGGTTGCGCAGCACGGCCGGCCCGCCCTTCTTCCATTCGACCTTGAGGGCTTCGCCGATGTTGTGCGTAGGGGCTGTGACCTGTGTCTTGCTGCCGCCCGGCAGGAGGTTGGCCTGCACCGAGCGGATCGTCGCAACCGACTCGACACCCGGGACCCTTTCGGCCGCGGCCGCCGCCGGGTTGGGGATCGGCGAGAAGCCGTCGGTGTTCTGGATCAGGAGGCCGCCGGCGAAGTTTTCGTCGATGACGCTGGCGACCGAGGTCTTCAGCCCGGCGGCGAAGACAGTCACGAAGGTGACGAGGGCGAGTCCGACCATCAGCGCCGCCGCGGTGACGGCGGTGCGGCTGGGGTTGCGCTGCGAGTTCTCGCGCGCCAGTCGTCCCGTCAGGCGGCGAACCCGCTCCAGCGGCCAGCCGGCGACGGCGGCGAGCGGCGGCACCAGCCGCGGGCTGAAGAGGGAGACCCCGAGGACGATCGCGACGGCCCCGGCGCCCATCAGGGCGGCCGCCGCCCCCGCCTCGGCGCTTCCGAAGAGACCGATCAGGAGCATCGCCAGGCCGCCGACGCCGAGCAGGACCGAGAGCCCGAAGACGACCAGCGAGCGGCGCCGGCTCGGCGGCTGCTCGGCGGCGTGCAGCGCCGCGATCGGCGGCACCCGGGTCGATCGCAGCGCCGGGATCATCGAGGAGACCGCGGTGACCACGATCCCGACCAGGAGCGCGACGATCACGGTGCGCGACTCCATCACCAGGCCCGTCGTCGGCAGATCGACCCCGAACGCCTCGAGCAGGGCGTTCAGCAGCTCCGCCATCACGTAGCCGCCGGCGAGGCCGATCAGGGCGCCGACCAGGCCGATCGCGATCGCTTCGAACAGGACCGCGACGAGGATTTGGGGCCGCGACGCGCCAAGCGTCCGCAGCAGACCGAACTCGGTAACCCGCTGGGCGACGGTGATCGAGAAGGTGTTGAAGATGATGAAGGCGCCGACGAAGACGGCGACGAAGCCGAAGACCAGCAGCACCGTCTGGAGGAAGCCGAGCCCTTCGCGGACTTCTTCGGAGCCGCGGTCGGCGTTTTCCTGCGCGGTCTCGACCCTGATGTTGTCCGGCACGACCCTTTCGATGCGGCCTTTGAGCGTCTCCGGCGAGACCCCCGGTTCCGCCGCGACCGAGATCTGGTCGAAGCGGCCCAGCTTGTGGGTGATCTGCTGGGCGACGGGCAGCGTCACCTGGGCGATGCTGGCTCCGCCGAAGGAGGCGCTCCCGAGCTCGGTGAAGCCGACCAGGCGATATGACCTGGCGCTGCCCTGGCCGACGATTCTCAGCTTTTCGCCCATCCTCAACCCCGCGTCTTCGGCCGCCGCCTGGTCCAGCGACGCTTCGGTCGGGCCGTGCGGCCGGTGGCCTTCGACATAGGTGAGCGACTCGAGGCCGTCGGGCAGGGTCGAGGAGATGAACTGCGGCGCGAACTTGGCGCCGACCGCATCGCCTTCGGAGTCGAAGAACCCGCCGGGGGTGAAGATCGCCCCCGAGGCGAGGCGGACCCCCCTCGTCCGCTTGACCTTCGGCAGGACCGAGGAGCTGAACGTCGGCGTTTCTTCGCTTTCCTGCTTGACCGGGTTCTTGGCGGTGACGACGACGCTCGTGCCCTTCAGCGACTCGCTGAAGATCTCGTCGAAGGCGGCGAAGATCGTGTCGGTGAGGACGTAGGAGCCGGCGACGAAGGCGATGCCGATGACGACGGCGAAGGTCGTCCCGAAGGCGCGGACCCTGCGGGCCCAGAGGCTCTTCAGCGCGAGCCGCGTCACCCGCTAGTCGGTCTGCTTCATCAGCTCGATCACGTCGTCGCTCGAGCCCGGCGCCGCGTCCTGGACGATCTGCCCGTCCCGGATCGTGATCAGCCGGTCGGCATGGGTCGCGGCGCCGGGGTCGTGGGTGACCATGATCACCGTCTGGCCGAACTGGTCGACCGCCTGGCGCAGCAGCGCGAGGACGTCGGCGCTCGCCTTCGAGTCGAGGTTCCCGGTCGGCTCGTCGGCGAAGACGACGGCCGGCTTCGAGACCAGCGCCCGCGCGACCGCGACCCGCTGCTGCTGGCCGCCGGAGAGCTCCGAGGGCCGGTGGGTGCGCCGGTCCTCGAGGCCGACGGTCCGGATCAGCTGCTCGAGCCACTCGCGGTCGGGCTTGCGGCCCGCGATCGAGAGCGGCAGGACGAGGTTCTCCTCCGCGGTCAGGACCGGGAGCAGGTTGAAGAACTGGAAGACGAAGCCGAGCTTGTCGCGGCGAAGCTTGGTCAGCTCGGCGTCGTCGAGGTGGGTGATCTCCTGGCCGTCGAGGCTGACCGTCCCCGAGGTCGGCCGGTCGAGACCGGCGAGGATGTGCATCAGGGTCGACTTCCCCGACCCGGATGGGCCCATGATCGCCGTGAACCGGCCGCGCTCGAAGCCGGTGTTGATGTCGACGAGCGCGTCGACAGCGGCATCGCCTTCGCCGTAGCGGCGAGAGACGTCGCTCGCCACGACCACCTGTCCGTCCGTACTCACTCACTCACACGCTAGCGAGATCCGACTACGCTCCGCCGCGTGCCGCTGGCCGACGAATACGAGGGGTTTCTGATCGATCTCGATGGGGTCGTCTGGATCGGCCGCGACCTGATCCCGGGCGCCGCCGAGACCCTCCGCGAGCTCGCCGAGCGGGGCAGGGACTTCGTCTTCGTCACGAATAACCCGGGCCGGCCGCGGGCGTTCTACGCCGAGCGCCTGCGCGAGGCCGGGGTCGAGGTCGGTGAGGAGCGGATCGCCACCGCCGGCGAATCGACGGCGCGGCTGGCGGCTGAGATCGCGGGCCCTGGCGGCGGCGCATTCGTCATCGGGGCCGACGCCTTCCGCGAATCGGTCGCCTCCGAGGGACTCGAGGTTGTCGATGGGGACGCGGCGCGGGAGGCCGACATCGTCGTCGTCTCCGGCCACCGCGACTTCGACTACGAGGAGCTCCTGACCGCGACCCTGGCCCTGCAGGGCGGGGCCAGGCTGGTCGCGACGAGCCGCGACCCGACCCTGCCGATGCCCGGCGGGCCCTGGCCCGGGACCGGAGCTGTCCTGGCCGCGGTCGAGACCGCGAGCGGAGCCAGCGCCGAGATCGGCGGCAAGCCCGAGCACCACCTCTTCGACCTCGCCCGCGAGCGGCTCGGCGAGCCCGGGCGGGTGGCGATGGTCGGCGACCGGGTCGCCTCCGATATCGAGGGCGGCCGCCGGGCCGGGCTCGACACGGTGCTCGTCCTCAGCGGCGCGACCAGCGGCGGCGACGCAGCGGCCGCGGCCGCTGCGGACCACGTCATCGACGACCTCGCCGGCCTCCTCACCCCGCCCCCCTCCGGGGATGTCGCAGCTCCCTCCGAGAGGTGAACGGAAGTGCGACATCGGCGCGGGTCGCGCGGCCGGGGATGGCCTTTGCAGGGGTCTTCGCGGTCACCTTCGCCGGGATCGTCGCGGTCGGCGCCGTGCTGCCGATCCTCCCCCGCTACGTGCACGGCCCCCTCGACGGCGGCAACGTCGCGGTCGGGATCGTGATCGGGTCCTATGCCGTAACCGGGCTCCTGCTGCGGCCGGTCGCCGGTCGCCTCGCCGACAGCCGCGGCCGGCGGCCGACGGTCCTGGTCGGCTCGCTGCTGGTGGCCGCCTCGGGCTTTCTCTACCTGCTCCCGCTCGGGATTCCGGGCCTGATCCTGGCGCGACTGGTGCTCGGGGCCGGAGAGGGGACGGTCTTCACCGCCGGCTCGGCCTGGGTCGTCGACATCGCGCCCCCGCACCGGCGGGGCCGGGTCATCGGCCTCTACGGCCTCGCGATCTGGACCGGCCTCAGCGTCGGGCCGCTGATCGGCGAGCTGCTGCAGCAGACCTCGGGCTACACGGCGGTCTGGCTCTTCGCCGGGCTCGCGCCGTCGGTCGGAGCGCTGATCGCGCTCCGGCTCCCGGACCCGTTCCGGCCCGTGGGCCACGACGAGAGCCAGCCGCTGATCGCGCGGGAGGCGGTGCGGCCGGGAAGCGCGCTGGCGCTGGCCTCGATCGGCTACGCGACCGTCGCCGCCTTCGTCGTCCTCCACCTCGACTCGCGCGGGATCGGGCATGGCGCGACGGTGTTCGGGGCCTTCGCCTCGATGGTCGTCCTCACCCGGCTTCTCGGCGGCGACCTCCCCGACAGGATCGGGCCGGCCAGGGTGGCGACCGCCGCCGCGCTCGTCGAGATGGCCGGCCTGGTCGTGATCGCGACGGCCGGCAGCCTTGTCGTCGCGCTGGCCGGCGCTCTGGCGATGGGGGCGGCGTTCTCGCTGCTCTACCCATCCCTCTCGCTGATCGTCGTCGACCGCGTCCCGGTCAACCGCCGCGGCGCCGCGCTAGGGACCTTCACCGCGTTCTTCGACGCCGGGGTCGGCTTCGGCGCTCCCCTCGCCGGGGTCGCCGCCGCCCTCAGCGACTACCAGGGAGCCTTCCTCTTCGCCGCCTGCGCTGCGGCGGTCTGCGCGACGACGATCGCGGTCACGATCTCAAGCCGCAGCGACGAACTGCTCGCCGCCCGCCGAGCCGAGGCCGGTTAGAGGACGTGCCGTGACTTAGCCGCCCATATGGGCGGCTAAGTCACGGCACGTCCAAGTCAGCGTTCGGCGAGGAGCAGGCTCTGGGCCGCGCGGCCGATCCTCCCCCGCTCGTCGAAGAGCACCGACTCGGCGGTCCCGATCCCGTGCTGGTGCGGGAGTGTCGTGGCGTCGACGCAGACCCACTCGCCCTCGGGCATCCGCTCGAGATGGACGCTGAGGTCGACGTTGATGAACAGGTGGCGGCGCCAATCGAGGACGGCGCTGATCCCGTTGCCGACGTCGGCCGCGATCAGGGTCCGCTGCAGCGGCGAGGGCTCCTCACCGGGCAGAAGCGGGTGGCGCATCCGCATCCAGACCCTGGCCGGGCCGGGGTCCCGGAAGCCGCCATCGAGCGAGCTCCACTCCATCGCAGTGTGGTAGCCGACGTCCTGGCCGGTATCGAAGAACTCGGGCTGGAACCCCTGCTCGGGGCCCGGCGGCGGCGGAACGCCTTCCGGAACCTCAGGCGGCAGCTCGAGCCGCGACGTCCTGATCCGCCAGGCACGGGCCAGCATCAGCTCGTTCTCCTCGTCGCGGAGGGCCGCCTCGACCATCTGCACCGAGCGGCCGGGGCGGGCCAGCCGCGCCTCGACCCTGACGGGGCCGATCGGGACCGGCCGCAGGATCTCGAAGCTGACCCGGGCGACCTGGAAGCCCTCGCCGCCCTCGAGGCGCTCGATCTCGCGCCCGAGCAGCGCCGACGGCGGGCCGGCGTGCTGGGCGCCGGGGTCCCACGGCCCGCGGGTCAGCTCGGTCGCAACGAAGCCGTCGCCGTCGGGCTCGTAAAAGGTCTCCATCTAAGAACTTTCGTGCTTCGCTCGCGGCGCGAGTCCCCAGAAATGGACGCTTGCTCGCTCCGCACTCACGTGCGGATCCTAAGCGGGCCGAGGCCCTGGACAGGGTGCGTAAGCTGGGATATAGAGGAAAGGAAGGCGATGACCGAGAACACGACGAAGGTTCAGAAGTCCGAGCAGGAATGGCGCGATGAGCTGACGCCCGAGCAGTACGAGGTGCTGCGGAACGCCGGCACCGAGCGCGCCTTCACCGGCCCCTACTGGGACGAGAAGAGCGGCGGGATGTACCGCTGCGCCGGCTGCGGCGCCGAGCTCTTCTCCTCGGACACGAAGTTCGACTCGGGCACCGGCTGGCCGAGCTTCACCGAGCCGGTCAACCGCGAGCACGTCGAGCTGCGCTCCGACAACAGCCTCGGGATGCGGCGCACCGAGGTGGTCTGCAAGCACTGCGGCGGGCACCTCGGGCATGTCTTCGAGGACGGGCCCGGCCCGACCGGCCAGCGCTACTGCATCAACGGCTGCGCCCTGACGCTCGAGCGCGACGAGGACGAGTAGCGCCCTCTATTTGTTGACTGCGCCGCCGGCTCCGAGGTAGCTGAACCGGACCGCGAGGGCCACGGCCTCGGTCCGGGTGTCGACCTCGAGCTTGGCGATCGCGTTGCGGACGTGGGTGTGGACGGTCGCCGGGCTGAGCCCGAGCCGCTCGGCGATCTCCTTCACCCGCAGCCCCTCGGCGAGCAGCTCGAGGATCTGTCGCTCGCGCGGGGAGAGGTCGAGCAGTTTCTCGACCTCCGAGGGCTTGCCGCCGGCGAAGTCGCCGCCGAGGAAGGTCCCACCGGTGGTGACGGCTTTGACGGCGCGGGCGATGTCCTCGGCGGGCGCCGACTTGAGGACGTAGCCGGAGGCGCCGGCGCGCAGGGCGAGCGCCAGGAGGTCGGGCTGGGCGTGGGCGGTGAAGATGATGACTTTGGTCCTCGGCCTGACCTTGAGGACCTCCTTGGTCGCCTCGATCCCGTCCCGTTTGGGCAGCTCGACGTCGATGATCAGGACGTCGGGCTCGAGCTCTTTGACGACCTCGACGACGTCGCGGCCGTTCCCGGCCTCGCCGACGATCTGGAGCGCGTTCGAGCTGGCCATTCGCGCCTTGATCGCCTCGCGGACGATCTCGTGGTCGTCGCAGAGCACCACTCGCTTTGCCTCTCTGACGCCGCTGTTCATGACAACCGAAATGTCGCTCTTTCCGCGTTCATCGTGCATCGATCCTTGCAGGCGAACCGTACGAATGCAAAATAGTGGGTAGCGAGAAGCTCCCGTCGCGCTCCTGTCGGTTCTCGAGCAGGGCGACGATCGTTCTCCCCACGGCGACCGCTGTTCCGTTCAGAGTGTGCACTGCCTGTGGTGTTTCGCCGTCAGCGGCCCGATACCTACAGGCGAGCCGCCGTGCCTGGTAGTCGGTCGTGTTCGAGCACGAGGTCAGCTCGCGGTAGCGGTCCTGGCTCGGGATCCATGCCTCGCAGTCGTACTTCTTCGCCGCCGGCGCCCCGAGGTCCCCGGCGGCGACGTTGACGACTCGGTAGGGGATCTCGAGCTCGGTCAGGATCCGCTCCTCGATCGCCAGCAGCCGCTCGTGCTCGGCGGCGGACTCCGAGGGCTCGACGAACGAGAACATCTCGACCTTGTCGAACTGGTGGACGCGGAAGATGCCCCGGGTGTCGCGGCCGGCAGCCCCCGCCTCGCGCCGGAAGCAGGTCGAGAACCCCGCGTAGCGGATCGGGAGCCGGCCGGCGTCGAGGATCTCGTCGGCGTGGAGGGCTGCCAGCGACACCTCGGAGGTGCCGACGAGGAACAGGTCGTCCTTCGGGATCTCGTAGATCTGGTCGCGGTCGCCGGGCAGGAACCCGGTGCCGTAGAGGGCGTCTTCCCGGACCAGGACAGGAGGAACCACCGGTTCGTGGCCCTCGCCGCCGACAAGGTCGAGCGCGTAGCGCACGAGGGCCATCTCGACCAGGACGAGGTCGCCCTTGAGGTATGCGAAGCGCGAGCCGGAGAGCTTCGCCGCCGACTCGACGTCGATCAGGCCGAGCCTGGTCCCGATCTCGAGGTGGTCGAGCGGCTCGAACTCGAAGCTCGGCCGCTCCCCGACCTCGCGGACGACGACAGCGTCCTCCTCGGTCATCCCGTCGGGAGCGTCGGGGTCGGGCAGGTTGGGGAGCGCCGCCGCGACCCGCTCGATCCCGGCCTCGACCTCCTCGAGCTCGGCTTTGCCGGTCTCGATCTCCTCCTTCAGCCGCCCCACCTCGGCGACCAGGTCGGCCGCCTCGTTTCCCTTCTGCTTCTCCTCGCCGATCTGCTTGGAGAGCGTCTTGCGCTCGGCCTGCGCGCCCTCGATCCGCGGCAGCAGCTCGCGCCGGCGCGCGTCGAGGGCCAGCAGCTCGTCGACGTCCTCGCCGGCGCCGCGGCGCTCGAGCGCCGCCTTGACCCGCTCCGGGTCCGAGCGGATCAGCTTCAGGTCGAGCATCCGGGGCCCGGGCTCAGGGCGAGTTCTCGCCCGGGCGGGGCGATTCCTGGGCGTCTTCGCCGGCGTACTTGGCGACGAAGCGGGCCACCTCTTCGGCTTCTTCGCCGACGACGATGTTCTGCGGCATGATCGCGCCCGAAAAGCCGCCGTTCTCGATCGCGAAGAGGGCGTCTTCGTAGGTCTCGGTCCGTTCGTTCAGGTTCGGCCCCTGGGTGCGGATGCTGCGGTTCCCCGTTCCCTGCGTACCGGCCGCGCTCAGCGTGTGGCAGCCGGAGCAGTGGGTGGCGAAGAGAACGGCCCCGTTGTAGTTCGCGTCGTCCTTGGAGACCGAGATGCCTTCCTCGCCGAAGCCGCATGCGGACAGGCCGAGGACGGCGGCGAGAACCGTTGCTGTGAGGAGGGCTGGGCGCACGCGGCGCGCATCATATTGTCTTCAGCCGATCCTCGACTCCAACGATGGAACCGCCGAATCCAGCCAGTTTCCGAGCCGCGATGGGAATCCTCCCCACCGGGGTGACGGTGGTGTCGGCGAACGGCCCCGACGGCCCGGCGGGGGCGACCGCCAACGCGGTCTGCTCGCTCTCGATCGAGCCGATGCTGATGCTGGCCTGCCTCGACCGCGGCTCGCGGACCCTGCTCGCGGTGCAGGCGGCAAACCGGTTCGGGGTCAGCGTCCTGCACGCGGGCCAGGAGGAGATCGCCCGCTCCTTCGCGACGAAGGCGCCGGTCGCCGACAAGTGGCAGGGGGTCGATTGGCACGACCGCGAGGGGATCCCGGCGATCGCCGGCGCCGTGGTCTGGGTCGCCTGCGAGCTACGCGACGTGATCGCCGGCGGCGACCACGTCATCGTCACCGGCGAGGTCACCGGCCTCGAGGCCGGCGAGGGCGACCCGCTCGTCTTCCACCGCGGCGAGTACCGCCCGTTGGGCTGAACCGGCGCTAACCGGCGCGGTGGCAGACGGCCTCGACGTTGTTGCCGTCGGGGTCGAGGACGAAGGCGCCGTAGTAGCCGGGGTGGTAGTGCGGACGACGGCCCGGGGCGCCGTTGTCGGAGCCGCCGGCCGCGAGCGCGGCGGCGTGGAAGGCGTCGACCGTGGGGGTGTCGGGAGCGGAAAAGGCGACGTGGGCGCTGATGACCGCGGGACGCTCGCGGGCGTTGACCCAGAAGTAGGGCTTCGGCCCGTGCTCGGTCTCGCTGCCGAATCCCGCCGAGCCCTCGACCGGCTCCATCAACAGCCTGATCCCGAGCGGCTCGAGCGCCTGTTCGTAGAACGCCTTGCTACGGGCGAAGTCGGTGACCTCCAACCCGATGTGGTCGAGCATGGCCGAGAGGCTATCGCTGCAACACTTATCGAAGTGGAGCCGCGATTCCAGGAGCCCGGCTGGTTCACGAGGAACGTCTTCAACCCGATCGTCGCCCTGGCGACGCGGCTGGGGATCGGCCTCGCCGGCTCGCGGGTCCTCGAAGTGCGGGGGCGGAAGAGCGGCGAGTGGCGGCAGACGCCGGTCAACCTCCTCGTCTTCGAGGGCGACCGCTACCTGGTCGCGCCGCGCGGCCACACCCAGTGGGTCCGCAACATGCGGGTCAGCGGCGCCGGCCGGCTCGTGCTCGGCCGCCGGGTCGAGGAGTTCTCGGCGACCGAGCTCCCCGACGAGGAGAAGCCGCCCCTGCTCCGCGCCTACCTGAAGAAGTGGAAATGGGAGGTCGGCCAGTTCTTCGGGGGCGTCGGCCCCGAGGCGCCCGAGGAGGACCTGCTGCGGATCGCCCCCGACCATCCCGTCTTCCGGATCAGCGCCGGCTAGAACGCGCTGCTGGTGCCGGCGGCGCGCAGGGCGAGGAAGAAGATCACGCCGCAGCTGACGGCCATGATCCCCATCTCGCGGCGGACGATCGCGAGCGCGATCTCCTGCTGGGTCTCGGCCGGGAGGCCTTCGAAGTCGAGGTCGCCGATCTCGCGCTGGGCGGCGCCCGCCACGGGCGCCCTCGGCGATGAAGGAGATGAAGAGCGGCAGGATCCCGTAGAGGTAGTGGAGGTCTTCGGGGGCCTCATGGCCGGTGAACAGGAGCAGGCCGCCGAGCAGCGCCTGGAGGAAGACGGAGACCTGGGCGGCGCGCAGCAGGTACCAGAACGGGATCGAGGGCCGCTTCCTGAGCCAGGCCACACCGCCGAGCCCGAACGCGACCAGATTGAGGACGATCAGGGCGACTCCGACGACGAGATGGACCGGGGCCATCTATATCCGCCCGAAAGGGTCGGGATTCCGCTTGCTGATGCGGAAAATCACTATGTAGCAATGTGTCACAAGGTGGGTGTATAACACCGGCCGGGCCCCTGGAAATGCTGAGCAGCTACGCGCCGATACTCGTCTTCGCCCTCCTCGGAGCGGTCGTCGGAAGCGCATTCGTGATGCTCAACCACCTGATCGGCCCGAAGCGGCCGCAGAAGGAGACCGCCGCGAGCCGGCGCCAGGCCGAGCCGTACGAGTCGGGGATCCCGGTCGAGGCCGCCCGCGGGATGCGCTTCGGGGTCAGCTTCTACCTCGTCGCGATGCTCTTCATCCTGTTCGACATCGAGGTCGTCTTCCTCTACCCGATCGGGGTCATCTTCAAGGCGGCCGACAGCCTCTTCGTCCTCGGCGAGCTGGTCACGTTCGTCGTCCTGCTGCTGGTCGCCTTCATCTACGTCTGGCGAAAGGGAGCGCTGAATTGGAGGTAGAGCGCCAATCGATGCGCGACCGCCAGCTGCGGGCGCGGGACATGCTGCGCGGCGACCTCGAGGGCGAGGAGCTCGAGCGCTACGTCGAGGAACGGGTGGTGATGACGAACTTCGAGAAGATGCTCGGGTGGGCCCGGGCGAACTCGGCCTTCCCGCTCACCTTCGGCCTCGCCTGCTGCGCGATCGAAGCGCCGATCTCGCTCGTCACCGCCCGCTACGACCTCGCCCGGTTCGGCGCCGAGGCGCTGCGGGCCTCGCCGCGCCAGGCCGACATGATCATCCTCTCGGGCCGGGTCTCGATCAAGATGGCGCCGGTCGTCCGCCGCCTCTACGACCAGATGCTGGAGCCGAAATGGGCGATCTCGATGGGCGCCTGCTCCTCCAGCGGCGGCATGTTCTCCAACTACGCGGTCGTCCAGGGCGCCGACAAGTTCATGCCGATCGACCTCCACATCCCCGGCTGCCCGCCGCCGCCCGGAGGCGGTCCTCTACGGGTTCACCAAACTGCAGCGGAAGATCATGGGCAACCCCGACCAGGGCTGGCGGGCCGCGCTACGAGGCCCGCGGCACCGAGGAGTGGGCGCAGGGCGCACCGGCCCCGGAGTCGGTCGAGGCCTACGAAGAGGCGAGGCGGCTGGCCCATGCCTGACGCACCCGGGCTCGAGCTGATCCGGGGCGAGATCGAGCAGGGCAACCCCGGCGCCGTGCTCGACACCGGCTTCGACCACGGCTCGGCGACGCTGGTCGTCGATCCGGCCCAGATCCTCGCCGTGCTGAGCTGGCTGCGCGAGTCGCCGGGGCAGGAATACGACTTCCTCTCCAGCCTCCACGTCGCCGACTACCTGCCGGCCGAACCACGCTTCGGCGTCCACTACGAGCTGATCAACCGCGACCGGGTCGAGCGCCTGCGGGTGAAGGCGATGCTGGCGGACCCGGCGCGCGGATGCGAGCTGCCGGAGATCGACTCCTGCGTCGAGCTCTTCCCGACCGCGAACTTCCAGGAGCGCGAGGCGTACGACTTCTTCGGGATCGTCTTCCGCGGCCACCCCGACCTGACCCGGATCCTGCTCCCCGACGACTACGTCGGCTGGCCCCAGCGGCGCGACTTCCCGGTCGGCGGCGAGCCGGTGACCTTCACCTACAACGAGCGGCGATATGGCTAGCGGACGCGACTGGCCGCAGATCGCCGGAGACATGGCGCGCAGCGGGAGCGGAGTCGGCGGCGACTGACTTCCCGACCAGCCGAGGTGATGACGATCAACATCGGGCCGCACCACCCGGCGACCCATGGGGTGCTGCGGCTGGTCGTCGATCTCGACGGCGAGGTGGTGCGCGAGCTGCGGCCGGTGATCGGCTACGTCCACACCGGGATCGAAAAGTCCTGCGAGGACAAGAGCTACTGGAAGGTCATCCCCTTCGTCGAGCGGATGGACTACGTCTCCTACTTCTTCCAGATGGAGGCCTTCTGCGGCGCCGTCGAGCGGCTGGTCGAGCTCGAGATCCCGCCCCGGGCCAAGTACCTGCGGACGATCTTCCTCGAGCTCAACCGGATCCACTCGCACCTGGTCTGGCTGGGGACGACCGCGCTCGACCTCGGCGCGATCTCGATGCTCTGGTACTGCTTCCGCGAGCGCGACCGGATCCTCGACCTGTTCGAGATGGCGACCGGGCAGCGGATGCACACCCGCTATTTCCAGGTCGGCGGCGTGATCGAGGACATCCCGCTCGGTTTCGAGGAGAAGCTGCGCGAGTTCATCGCCGACATGCCGATCCGGGTCGGCCAGTACGAGGCGCTCCTCGACCGCAACGAGGTCTTCCTCTCGCGGACGAAGGGGGTCGGGATCGTCTCCCGCGAGCGGCTGCTGGAGCTCGGCGTCACCGGGCCGCTGCTGCGCGCCGCCGGCGAGCCCTGGGACCTGCGCAAGGCGTTCGACTACCTCGCCTACCCCGACGTCGAGTTCAAGGTCCCGGTCGGGACGGTCGGCGACAACTACGACCGCTACCGGGTGCGGCTCGCCGAGATGGTCGAGTCGGTGCGGATCATCGAGCAGGCGCTCGACGGGCTGCCCGAGGGGCCGTTCATCGCCGACGACCGCAAGTACGTGCTGCCGCCGCGCTCGGAGCTCTCGACCTCGATGGAGTCGCTGATCCACCACTTCAAGCTCGTCACCGAGGGCTACCGGGTCGACCCGGGCGAGATCTACTACGCGATCGAGAGCCCTCGCGGCGAGCTCGGCTGCTACGTCCTCGCCGACGGCTCCTCCAAGCCGGCCCGGGTCCACATCCGCGACCCCTCCTTCGTCAACCTGCAGGCGTTCAGGGACATGTCGGTCGACGGCTACATCGCCGACATGATCTGCAGCCTCGGGATGCTCGACCCGATCCTCGGCGGGGTCGACCGGTGAGCGGCAACGGCATCGGCGGGACGCCGGTGGATCCGGCGCTGACCGAGGGGCGCGTTCCCGACCGCGCGCCGGAGGAGATCCCGGAGCTGCATGAAGTCGACTGCCCGCCGGAGATGCAGGAGCGGATCGAGGAGCTGATGAGCCGCTACCCGGACCGCAAATCGGCCTCGATCCCGGCGCTCTGGGAGGTCCAGCGGCGCTACGGCTGGTGCACGCCGGAGGGGATCCGCCAGGCGGCGGCGGTGATGCGGGTGACGCCCGGCCTACCTCGAGTCGGTGGCGAGCTTCTACGACCTCCTCCACACCGAGGCGGTCGAGACCCACAAGGTCGCGGTCTGCACCAACATCAGCTGCTGGATGCGGGGCGGCGACGAGCTGCTCGACGCGTTCCGCGCCGCCGCCGAGGGCAGGGACGTCTTCGTCACCGGGTTCGAGTGCCTCGGCGCCTGCGACATCGCCCCGATGGCCTCGATCGACGAGCGCTACTTCGGCCCGCTCGAGACGGCCGAGGCGGCGACGGCGATCGAGCAGCTGCTCGCCGGCGGCGAGGTCCTGCCCGAGAAGGCGCTGGAGAAGCGGCCGCTGGCGGGTGATCGCGATGCCTGAGACGCGCATCCTGCTCGAGCACGCCGAGGACCCGAAGCTGCGCACGCTCGACGGCTACAGGGGCTACGGCGGCTACGAGACCCTGGCCCGGGCCTACCGCGAGATGGAGGCCGACGAGGTGCTGAAGGAGCTCGAAGACTCGGGCCTGCGCGGCCGCGGCGGCGCCGGCTTCTCGATGGGGAAAAAGGCCTCGTTCCTGCCGCGCGGCGAAATGGCGAAGTACCTCTGCTGCAACGCCGACGAGTCCGAGCCGGGGGCCTTCAAGGACCGCGAGCTGATGCAGCGCAACCCCCACCAGCTGATCGAGGGGATCGCGATCGCCGCGATCGCCGCCGAAGCCTCGCACGCGTTCATCTTCATCCGCGGCGAGTACGACCTCCAGGGCGACATCCTCGACGGGGCGGTCGCCGAAGCGTATGAGGGCGGCTACCTGGGCAAGGACATCCTCGGCAGCCACCGCGACCTCGAGCTGGTCGTCCACCGCGGCGCCGGCGCCTACATCTGCGGCGAGGAGACGGCGCTGCTCGACGCGCTCGAAGGCAAGCGCGGCAACCCGCGGCTGAAGCCGCCGTTCCCGGCGGTGCAGGGCCTCTACGGCGGGCCGACCCTGATCAACAACGTCGAGACGCTCTCCAACGTGCCGCGGATCGTCGCCCACGGCGCCGACTGGTTCAAGGGGTTCGGGACCGAGCAGTCGCCGGGGACGAAGGTGGTCTCGGTCTCCGGCTGCGTCCAGCGGCCCGGCAACTACGAGGTCGAGCTCGGGATCCCGACCCGCGAGCTGATCTACGACCTCGCCGGAGGGCCGGCCGAGGGGCGCGAGGTGAAGGCGCTCTACCCCGGCGGCTCCTCCTCCCCGGTCCTCACCGCCGAGGAGGGCCTCGACCTTCCCTACTCCTTCGAGGCGATGGCCGACGCCGGCTCGATGCTCGGCTCGGGCTCGATCATCGTCGCCGACGACACCGTCTCGATCCCGCTGATGGCGCTGCGGACCGCGCGCTTCTACCACCACGAGTCCTGCGGCAAGTGCACGCCCTGCCGCGAGGGGACGAACTGGACGGTGAAGATGCTGGAACGGGTCGTGCGCGGCGAGGCGACGCCGATGGACCTCGACATCGTCGCCTCGGTCCAGGAGAACATCATCGGCCACTGCCTCTGCGTCCTCGGCGACTCGATGGCGATGCCGGTCGGCGCGATGGTCCGCAAGTTCCGCGACGAGTTCGAGGAGGTCATGGCGAACGCGCCAGCCGAGCCCCACGGAGGCGGTCCTGGCATGACCCGCCATCCCCGGACGCGGAAGCGAGCGCGCGAGATCACCGGCTGTGATGAGCGCGCGCGAGCGAGAGCAGAGGAGATGGCGGAATGAGCGAGATAACGCTGATCATCGACGGGCGCGAGGTGACCGCGAACGAGGGCGAAATGCTCCACGACGCGGCGAAGCAGGGCGACGTCGAGATCCCGGTCTTCTGTTACGAGCCGAAGCTCGGCGAGCCGGTCGGCGCCTGCCGGATGTGCCTGGTCGAGATCGAGGGGATCCCGAAACTGCAGACCTCCTGCTCGACGCCGGTCCGCGACGGGATGGTCGTCCACACCCGCACCGACCAGGTCAAACACGCGCAGAGCGCGGTCGTCGAGTTCCTCCTCGTCAACCACCCGCTCGACTGCCCGGTCTGCGACAAAGGCGGCGAATGCCCGCTGCAGGACATCACGATGGGCTGGGGGCCGGGCAAAACCCGCTTCACCGACGACAAGCGCCACTTCCAGAAGCCGGTCGAGCTCTCGCCGCTGGTCGCGATCGACCGCGAGCGCTGCATCCTCTGCTACCGCTGCGTCCGCTTCAGCCAGGAGGTCGCCGAGGACGAGCAGCTGCAGCTGCTCGAGCGCGGCGACCGCACCTTCGTCGGCACCTTCGACGACCGCCCCTACATCGCGCCCTTCCACGGCAACATCACCGACCTCTGCCCGGTCGGGGCGCTGACCAGCTACACCTACCGGTTCCGCGCCCGCCCCTGGGACATCGAGAACTCGGGCTCGGTCTGCACGCTCTGCCCGAGCCAGTGCAACGTCAGCTTCACGGTCCGCGACGAGGAGGTGAAGCGGGTCGTCGCCCGCGACAACCCCGACGTCGACGACGGCTGGCTCTGCGACCGCGGCCGCTACGGGTTCGAGATGTTCGGCGCCGAGGAGCGGGTGACCGGCCCGCGGCTGCGCGGGCGGCGCCGAGGTCGAGTGGGCCGAGGCGATCGAGAAAGCCGCGGCCGGGTTGAAGGCCGGCGGGGCGGCGAGCGCCGCGATCGTCGGCGACGCCTCCAACGAGGAGGGCTACCTCGTCCAGCGGATCATGCGCGAGGCGCTCGGCTCGCCGCACGTCGACTCGCGCCGATCGGGCGGGCCCGACCGCGAGACGCTGCTCCGCCTCGCCGACCCGGCGATCTCGGCCCGGGTCCGCGACATCGACGACGCCGACGTCGTCCTCGTCGTCGGCACCGACCCCCTGCACAGCTCGCCGATCCTCGACCTCCGGATCCGCAAGGCGATCCGCCGCAACGGCACCCGGCTCGCGCGTGGCGACCGACCGCCCGACCGCCCTCGACGGCGGCGCCGAGGCGGTCGCCCGCTACAGCCCGGCGGCGGCGCACGAGCTTCCTCGCCGAGCTGTCGAGGCGCTCCGCCACGAGCGCCGAGCAACGATGCCGCGCCGATCGCCGAGGTGCTGCGCGGCGCCGAGAGCGTCGTCATCGTCTGGGGCGAGCGGATCGGCCGCGAGGCGAGGGCCGCTCGAGGTCCTGCTCGACGTTGCCGCCGCGCTGGCCTGGAGACAAGGAGGGCTCGGGACTGCTCGAGGTCCCGGAGCTCGCCAACGCCCGCGGCCTGCGCGAGGCGGGCTGCCTGCCCGACGCCGGGCCGGGGCTGGCCGAGACCGACGCCGGCAGGGGCGACCGAGGAGATCCGCGCCGCGCTCGAGTCCGGCGAGCTGAAGTCACTGCTCCTGTTCGGCGTCGACCCGCTCCGCGACTTCCCCGACACCGAGGCCTGGAAGCGGCGCGCTCGCCGCCGCCGACCACCTCGTCGTCTTCTCGACCTTCGAGAACGCAGACCACGGCGATGGCCGACGTCGTCTTCCCGATCGAGACCCACGCCGAGAAGGACGGGACCGTCACCCACCCCGAGGGCCGGCTGCAGCGGGTCCGGCCGAGCGCCTCGCGGCCCGGCGACATCCGCCCGAACTGGGGCGTCCTCGCCGAGCTCTCGCTGGCGCTCGGCCACGACACCGGCATCTCGTCCCAGCCCACCGCCTTCGCGGCGCTGACGGAAGCCGTCCCCTTCTACGCCGGGATCACCGACGCCGAGATCGGCGGCCGCGGAGTCCGCTGGCAGGAGCGGGCCGCGGCAGATGCGCTTCCCGAAGCCGGGTGGAGCTGATGGCACCGCCTCGGCGAAAGCGCAGTCTTCCGGCGACGCCCTCCCCGGATCCGCATTCGCGGAGAGTTTCCGGTGAGGGGGCACCGGACGCCTTGGCGCTCGGGACCTACCGGGACCTGTGGGTCGGGCCGATCACCGAGCTCAATCCGCCGTTGAGGTTCCTCGAGCCGCAGCAGCGGGTCGAGATCTCGGTGGCGGATGCCGAGCGGCTGGGGCTCAAGCACGGCGACGAGGTCCGGGTCGGCGAGAACGGGACGAGCGTCCGGGCCAGGGTCGACATCAAGGAGCGGGTCAGCCGACGGCGTCTGCTTCCTGATCGAGGGGACGGCCGAGGGGAACGCCAACGCGCTGCTCAACGGAGGCCCGGTCTACGGTGACGATCGAGAAGGCCGGCGCGTGATCCCGACTCGCCGACACGACCTTCGTCGAAGCCGGCTGGATCATGGTCGTCAAGTCGCTGGTGATCTTCGGCGATCGTCTTCGCGATCCTGCCGATCATGACGGTGGTCGAGCGGAAGCTGATCGGCCGCTTCCAGCACCGCTACGGGCCCAACCGGGTCGGCCCGTTCGGGATCCTGCAGCCGCTCGCCGACGTCGGCAAGCTGCTCAGCAAGGAGGCCTTCATGCCTGCGCAACGCGATCCCGACCCTGTTCGTGCTCGGGCCGCTGCTGCCGGTCCTCTCCGGCGTCCTGGCGCTGGCGATCATCCCCTGGGGCGACGTCCAGGACGGCGTCGGGCTCTACGGGATCGACGTCCCGATCGGGATCCTCTACTTCTTCGCCGTCGGCTCGATCGCGTTCTACGGCGTGCTCCTCGGCGGCTGGGCCTCGGGCTCGAAATACAGCCTGCTCGGCGCGATGCGCGGCGCCGCGCAGCTGATCTCCTACGAGGTCGCGATGGGCCTGGCGCTGCTCGGCGCGATCATGATGGGCGGCTCGCTCTCGCTGGTCGACCTCGTCGAGGCCCAGGGCGAGATCTGGTTCATCGTCCCCCAGTTCGTCGGCTTCCTGATCTTCATGCTGGCCGGCTTCGCCGAGACCAACCGGACCCCGTTCGACATGCCGGAGGCCGACGCCGAACTCGTCCAGGGGTTCATGACCGAGTACGGCGGGATGCGATTCGGCAGCTTCCTGCTGGTCGAATACATGGAGATCTTGGTCGTCTCCGGGATCGCCGCGGCGATCTTCCTCGGCGGTTGGATGGGGCCCGGCCCGAGCTTCCTCGACCCGATCTGGATGCTGGTCAAGATCCTCTGCCTGATCTTCGTCTTCATCTGGGTGCGGGCGACGCTGCCGCGCCTGCGCTACGACCAGCTGATGAGCCTCGGCTGGAAGGTGCTGCTGCCGCTGGCGACGCTGAACATGCTCGTCACCGCCGTGCTGGTGGTGGCCACATGAATATTCCGCCGCCTCCTCTGCTCTCGCTCCGGCGCCAGAAGAGGCAGATATGGGCTGGCGACTCGCATCTCGCGTCCGGGGGCGGCGGGTGTCTTCGGGAGGCACCGTGGCTGAATTCCCGCTACCTGGAGGACCAGGACGTGGTCGAGGTCCAGCGCGGGCCCGAGCCCGGCGGGGTCGGCGGCGCCTACCGCGCCTTCGGCGAGACCCTGCGCGGGCTGAAGACGACGATGGCGCGGCTGATCGAGGGGCCGATGACGATCCAGTACCCGGAGGAGAAGACCCCGGTCTACCCGCGCTTCCGCGGCCGCCACAAACTGCACCGCTTCGAGGACACCGGCCTCGAGAAATGCGTCGGCTGCTCGCTCTGCGCCGCCGCCTGCCCGGCCGACTGCATCCGCGTCGTCGCCGCCGAGAACATCCCCGGCGAGCGCGTCTCGGCCGGCGAGCGCTACGCCGCCGTCTACGAGATCAACCTCTCGCGCTGCATCTTCTGCGGCTACTGCGAGATCGCCTGCCCGTTCGACGCGATCACGATGGGCCACGACTACGAGATGGCCGACTACGACCGCGAGAACCTGATCTTCACCAAGGAGATGCTGCTCGCCGAGCCGATCGAGCGGACGCCGCTGCGGTCCGAGGGCGAGTAGGATGGAAGAGGTCCTCTTCTTCGCTGGCCGCGATCGGCGCCCTCGGCGGGGCGATCGGGGTCGTCGCGATGCGCAACCCGTTCTACGGGGTGCTGGCGCTGATCGTCCACCTCTTCTCGCTCGCCGTCCTCTTCCTGCTCCTGACCTCGGCCTTCGTCGCCGCGGCTCAGGTCGTCGTCTACGCCGGCGCGGTGATGGTCCTCTACGTCTTCGTCGTCGCCTACGTCGGCGGCGACGGCGAGTCGGCCTGGGAGCCGATACCCGGCCAGCGCTTCCTGGCGCCGCTGCTGGGGGTGGCGCTCTTCGTCGAGCTCTCGATCGCCGTCCTCGCCTCCTCGCTGCTGGCGCTCGGCACCGACGGGCCCGACGTCAAGGCCGGGTTCGGCGACCCGGCCGCGATCGGCCGCCTGCTGCTCGAAAAGTTCCTGATCCCCTTCGAGGCCGCCTCGATCCTGCTCCTGCTCGCCGCCGTCGGCGCAGTCGTACTCGCCGGGCAGCGAAAGACGCCGGCGACGGCCGCCGGTGGATCGATCGTGAACATCGAGTGGTACATCGTGCTGTCCTCGCTGCTGTTTGCGATCGGGGCGATGGGGATCCTGATCCGCCGCAGCCCGATCGTGATCCTGCTCTGCCTCGAGCTGATGCTGAACGCCGGCAACCTGGCGCTGGTCGCGTTCAGCCGCATGGTCGGCAACCAGGACGGGCAGATCTTCGCGATCGTCGTCATGGTCGTCGCCGCCTGCGAGGTCGTCGTCGGCCTCGGCCTGATCGTCGCGATCTTCCGCCGCAAGCTGCCGCTCGACGTCGATGAGCTGAGGGAGCTGCGCGGATGAGCGCAACCGCCTGGGCCTGGCTCGTCCTGCTCTTCCCGCTGCTCGGCTCGATCGTGATCGGGCTCGGCTTCCGGGCGCTGCCGGCGCGCGTCGCCGGCGCGATCGGGACCGCCGCGATCGGCCTCGCCTTCGTCTGCGGCGTCGCGACCCTGATCAGCCTGCTCGGCGAAGACCCCGACGCCCGCCACCACGCCTCCTCGCTCTGGGACTACGCCAGCGCCGCCGGCCTCGACATCAAGCTCGGGATCTTCGTCGACCCGCTCTCGGTCTTCATGGTCCTCGTCGTCACCGGCGTCTCGACCCTGATCCACCTCTACTCGTTCGGGTACATGCAGTCCGACGAGGGCTACCACCGCTTCTTCAGCTACCTCAACTTCTTCGTCTTCTCGATGCTGCTGCTGGTCCTCGCCGGCAACTTCGTCCTCCTGATCGTCGGCTGGGCCTTCGTCGGCTTCGCCTCCTACGCGCTGATCAGCTTCTGGTACCGGCGGACGACGGCGACCGGCGCCGGGATGAAGGCGTTCGTGATCAACGTCGTCGGCGACATCGGCCTCGTCCTCGCCGCCTTCCTGATCTTCCGCGAACTCGGCACCTTCGAATACGGCGAGGTCTTCGCCAAGGCGCCGGAAGCGTTCAGCACCAACGAGTGGACGGTGACCGCGATCTGCCTGCTGCTGCTGGTCGGCGCCTTCGCCAAGTCGGCGCAGCTGCCGCTCCACACCTGGCTGCCGGACGCGATGGAGGGCCCGACCCCGGTCTCGGCCCTGATCCACGCGGCGACGATGGTGACCGCCGGCGTCTACCTGATCGCCCGCACCCACGTCCTCTTCGTCCTCGCCCCGACCGCCGCCGACATCGCCGCCTTCACCGGGCTGGCGACGCTGCTCGTCGCGGGCTCGATCGCGCTGGTGATGACCGACCTCAAGCGGGCGATCGCCTACTCGACGATGAGCCAGATCGGCTACATGGTCGTCGGCGTCTCGATCGGCGCCTACAGCGCCGGGATGTTCCACCTGATGACCCACGCCTTCTTCAAGGCGCTGCTGTTCATGGCGGCCGGCTCGATCATCGCCGCGATGGCGAACAACCAGAACATCGACGAGATGAGCGGCTTCGGGAAGGCGATGCGATTCACCTCGATCGACGTTCGCTGATCGGCGGCCTCGCGCTCGCCGCCTTCCCGGGCACCTCGGGCTTCTTCTCCAAGGACGAGATCCTCGCCTACGCCGCCGCCCGCGGCGGCATGTACACTGATCTTCACCGTGCTCGGCTACGTCGGCGCGCTGCTGACCGCGATCTACACCTTCCGGCTCGTGTTCCGGGTCCTGCCGGGCGACGCCGTGCAAGGAGGCGCAGGAGCTGATCGACAGCGGCCACGTCGTCCACGCCGAGCCCGAGAACCCGGCGACCGGCGAGGTCGAGGACACCGACGTCGGCTTCCCCGGCGCCGAGCACCACATCGCCGAGCAGTCATGGCCGATGAGGGTGGCGATGGCGCGCGCTCGCGTTCCTGGCGCCTGTTCGGCGGCCTGGTCCAGGTCCCGGGGGTCGACGACGCGATCACGAAGTTCCTCGACCCGGTCTTCGCCGACTCGCCGCTGAGCGCGATCCAGCCGACGCGTCGGCGCCTCCTGGGTGGGGCTGGGGATCGGCGCGGCGATCTCGCTTGCCGGGATCGGGATCGCCTACTACGCTCTACGTCGTCCGGCCCGAGCTGCCGGCGACGCTGATCGCAGCGCCTGCGGCCGGTCTACACACTGCTCGTCAACAAGTGGTACTTCGATGAGCTGATCGACATCCTCGTCGTCCGCCCGGCGCTGGCGATCGGGCGCTTCGCCAACCGGACCTTCGAGCGGATCGTCGTCGACGGGATCGTCACCGGCACCGCCGACACCGTCCGCGGCGCCGGCGGCATCGTCCGCGTCGTCCAGAGCGGCTTCGTCCGCAGCTACGCGCTGCTGCTGGTCGCCGGCTTCGCCGGCCTCGCCCTCTACTTCCTGCTCAGCACTTCATGACCAACTCGCTGCTCTGGACACCGCTCGCCTTCGGCCTCGTCGGCCTCTTCCTCCCGCGCCGGCTCGCCGGCTGGTGGGCGACGCTCGGCGCCGCGGTGACGCTGGGGATCGCGATCGCGCTGCTCGCCGGGTTCGACACCGGCGCCTCCGGGCTGCAGGACACCGTCGACGTCACCTGGATCTCCGGCCTCGGCGTCGACTACAGCCTCGGCATCGACGGCCTCAACATCTTCCTGCTCCTGCTGACGACGGTGCTGTGGACGGCGGCGACGGCGTTCGCCGCCTTCCGCGAGCAGGACCGGCCCCACCTCTTCTTCCTGATGATGCTGCTCGCCGAGACCGCGACCCTGGGCTCGTTCCTCTCCCAGGACCTGCTCCTCTTCGTCCTCTTCTTCGACCTGATGCTGGTCCCGTTCTACTTCCTGTTCGGGGCCTGGGGCAGCGACCGCGAGGACGGGCCGACCGCGGTCGCGGCGACGACGAAGATGATCGTCTACACGCTGGTCGGGTCGCTGCTGATGCTGGTCGGGGCGATCGCGACCGCGATCATCGCCGCCGACGGCGGCCACATCACCTTCTCGATCGCCGAACTGGCGAAGGCACCCGCTGGCGAAGGGCAGCCAGCGCTGGATCTTCTGGTTCTTCGCGGTCGCCTTCCTGGTCAAGATGCCGGCCTTCCTCCTCCACGGCTGGATGCCGGACGCCTACCGCGCCGCGCCGCTGCCGGTGCTGGCGGTCTTCTCCGGGGTGCTGGCGAAGGTCGGCGCCTACGGGTTCCTCCGGGTCGTCCTGCCGCTCTTCCCCGACGCGACCGTCCAGTTCCAGGACGTCGTGCTCGTGATCGCGCTCGCCTCGATCCTCTACGGCTCGGTGATGGCCTTCACCCAGACCAACGTCGGCTCGTCGCCGGCTACTCCTCGGTCGCCCAGCTCGGCTTCATCACCGCCGGGATCTTCGCCCTCTCCGCCGACGGCTCCGACGGGGCGATCCTGCAGATGGTCAACCACGGCCTGGTCGTCGCGCCGCTGTTCGTGATCGTCGCCCTCCTCGCCGAGCGCTCCGGGACCGAGGACCTGCGCGAGATGGGCGGGATGGCGACTGCGGGCCCCGGTGCTCGCGGCGCTGTTCCTGATCGTCACCCTGGCGACGCTGGCGATGCCCGGCTCCGCCAACTTCATCGGCGAGTTCTACATCCTCAACGGCCTCTTCGACTCGAAGATCGTCTTCGCCTTCATCGCGATCTCCGGCGTCGCGATGTCGGCCTACTACGCGCTCCGCCTCTACCAGCGGACGATGCACAACCGCAGGCCCGAGGGGATCGCCTCGCGTGAGATCGGCCTGCGCGACGGCCTCGTCCTCGTCCCGCTCGTCCTCTGCATCCTCGGCCTTGCCCTCTACCCGCAGCTGATCCTGAAGCGGACCGACCCGTCCGTGCAGCAGCGGGTCGAAGCGGTCGAAGGCGGCGCCCCCACAGTGTCGCTCGCCCGGCATCGCGGACGCGGGAGCGAGGATCAGTCCATCTCTGTTTCTTCTGATCCGAGCGGGAGCAGAGCAGATGCCGGATTGATTCGGAGCGGAGCACCTGTCGGCCTGATTCGGAGCGACACAGATGCCGGCTGATTTCAACGCCCCGCATATCGACTACGGCGGGCTCTCGCCGGTCCTCGGCGCTGACCGTCGGGCTCTGCGTCGTCCTGCTCAGCGCGGTGATCAGGCCGCTGCGCGTTCTCCAGCCCGGCGATGACGATGGCGACCCTGTTCGCCACCGCCGGGCTGCTGATCTGGCGCTGGGACGAACCGACCGACCTCGTCTCCGGGGCGCTGCGGCTCGACGACCTCGCGATCGCGATCTCGCTGATCGCGATCCTCAGCGCCGGCTTCGCGGTCCTTCTCTCGATCCGCGAGCCGGCGGCCGAGGCAGGCGGGCTGCGGCGAGTACCACGCGCTGCTGCTCGGCTCGGTGCTGGGGATGGTGCTGCTCGTCCAGGCGCAGAACCTGGTCACCCTCTTCGTCGCGATCGAGACGCTCTCGATCCCGCTCTACATCCTCTGCGCGACGAATCTCGGCAAGGAGCACTCGCTCGAGTCGGGGCTGAAGTACCTGATCGTCGGCTCGCTCGGCTCGGCGACGCTGCTCTACGGGCTCGCCTTCATCTACGGCGGCTCGGGCTCGACCGACTTCGCCGGGATCGCCGCCGGGATCTCCAAACAAGGCATGAGCGGCGACTCGCTGATTCTGGTCGGGATCGCGCTGGCCGCGGTCGGGCTCGCGTTCAAGACCTCGATCGCCCCCTTCCACCAGTGGACTCCCGACGTCTACGAGGGGGCGCCGACCCCGATCACCGCGTTCATGGCGGTCGCGACCAAGGCGGCGGCGTTCGCCGTCTTCGTCCGCTTCTTCGACGTCGCCCTGATCTCCGAGGCCTCCGACTGGCAGCCGGCGCTGGCGGCGCTGGCGGCGATCTCGATCGTCGTCGGCAACGTCGGCGCCCTCGGCCAGAACTCGCTGAAGCGGCTGCTCGGCTACTCGGGGATCGCCCAGGCCGGCTACATCCTCGGCGGCCTCGTGGTGGCGACCGAAGCGGGCGTCAACGCGCTCGTCTTCTACCTCGCCGACCTACGCCTTCATGAACTTCGCCGCGTTCGCCGTCGTCGTCGCCCGCGAGCGCGAGACGATCCACGGCGACGACATCGAGTCGGTGCGCGGGCTCGGAGCGTCGCGGCCGCTGCTGGCCTGGCCGCTGACGATCTCGATGCTGGCGCTGGCCGGGCTGCCGGCGACGGCGGGGTTCATCGGCAAGCTCTACCTGATCGAGGCCCTGGTCGAGGGCGACTACACCTGGCTCGCGGTCTTCATCGCGGTCGGGACGATGATCTCGCTCGCCTACTACCTGCGAGTCGTGGCGGCGATGTGGATGCGGCCCGGCGGCGAAGAGGCCGGGGGCACGCCCGCGATCGCCGGCGCCTCGCCCGAGGCCGACCCGATCGACCCCGACGCCGGCACCCGCATCTACCTCGTCGTCCCGGCGCTGATCGCGGCCGCGGCGGTGATCTTCTTCGGCATCGTCCCGCAGCCGCTGGTCGAGTTCGCCGAACACGCCGGCGCCTCGCTGTTCTCCTAGACCGCGCCTCCTCCGCTTCGCGTCGGAATCCACCGCCGGGTGATGCCGTGTGGCCGCATCCGTTCCGGTGTTCGAAATGTCGAATAGATCGCCATAACGAACACCGGAAGGCAGCACAAGCCGGAGCTTCGGTGGGATCGGTTGAAAGGGTGTCGCGATGGGCGTGGTGCTGACAGCCGCCGCGATCGGGGCCGCGACCGCGATCGGGGTCTGGTCGGAGCGGCGCTGGCCGCAGGGGGCGGCAAGGGCGGCGCGGCGGGCGCTGCTGCTGATGCTCTACTTCCTCCTCCCGCCGGTCATCTTCTTCAACCTCGCCGGCAGCGAGATCGACGTCGGCCACGGGATCGGGCTCCTGCTCGGGCTCGTCTCCTACGCGCTCGCCGGGATCGTCGCCTGGCTCGTCGCAAGTCGCGTCCTGCACCTCTCGCGCCGGAGCACGGGCGCGGTGATCTGCGCCGTGATCAGCGTCAACAGCGGCTACCTCGGCTACCCGCTCACCCTGGCGCTGCTCGGCCGCGACGACCTCCACAATGCGGTCCTCTTCGACGTCCTCGTCACCGGCCCCTCGCTGCTGCTCGGAGCGTTCGCGGTCGGCGCCGCGTTCGGCGACCGCGCGGGCGAGGGAGCGCGCGAGCGGACCACCGCCTTCTTCACCCGCAACCCGCCGCTCTACGCCGCGATCGCGGGGCTGCTCGCGCCGTCGGCGCTGGCGCCGAACGCCCTCGTCGACGCCTCGCAGGCGCTCGTCGTCGCGATCCTGCCGATCGGGTTCTTCGCCGTCGGCGCGACCCTCGCCGAGAACGCCGAGGAGGGAGAGCTTCCGGTTCCACCGCCGCTGACCCGGCCGGTCGGGGTTGCGCTCGCCTCCAGGCTCGCGCTCACCCCGGCCATCCTGATCGGCCTAGCGGCGCCTTTGATCGACCTGCCGACCGCGTACCTGCTGATGTCGGCGATGCCCTCGGGGCTCAACTCGCTGGTCGTCGCCCACGCCTACGGCCTCGACATGGAGATCACCGCCGAGGCGGTCACCTGGTCGACCGCGATCGTCGTCGCCGCGGCCCTGCTCTCGCTCCTCTTCTGACGGGCAGGCGAGCGTATTCTGGGGCCCATGAGTGCGGAGCGAGCGAAGCGGGGGTGCGGTGATGCTCCACCACGTCACGCTCGAGATATTCCCGGCCGGACCAAGGGCGGGCGGCCGAGTTCTGGTCGATGCTCGGCTTCTCCGAGGTCGACCCGCCGCCCGACCTCGCCGACCGCTACAGCTGGTACGAACGCAACGGGACCCAGATCCACCTGCTGCGGACCAACGAGCCGACGATCCCCGAGCACGGCCACCCGGCGGTCGTCGTCCCCGACTTCGACCGCACCCTCGAACGGCTCGAGGAGAGCGGCTTCGAGGTCCGCCCGAAGCGCGAGCGCTGGGACTCGAAGCGGGCCGATGCGATCGCGCCGAGCGGGCACCGGGTCGAGCTGATGGAGCACCCACCCGGAGGCTGAGGCCTGTCGGGGCCTGCGGCTACGATGCGCCGGTGCGCTACCCGGTCGAGGACTTCAACGAGGAGGAGCGGGCGCTTCTGGCCCCTCATTTCACCAACCTCGACCGTCCCGTCTTCGCCCTGGTCAACCTCCCCGAGACCGTCAAGGGAGCGCTTTTTGCCCGCTATTCGCGATATTCGGGGACGGTGCGGCGCCTCTATCTCGAGGAGTTCGCCGGCGACGTCGCGGCCGGGACGAGGCCCTTCGACGGGGCCGAGGGCGAGCGCGCGGCGAAGCTGTACGAGAGGGTCTTCCTCGGCTACGGGGACGACTCGATCGCCCAGGTCGGCGGCGCCCACATCGCCTGCGAGTGGGTCTCCAATGTCCTGACCAAGGTGCTGCAGCGGGGGCGGCTCGCCGCCTACCTCGAGCAGTCGACCCGCTACATCCCCTACGACAAGCCGCTTCCCGAGGACGCCGGCGGCGGCTTCCGGTACTACCGCGACGAGGAGCTCGGGCCCGAGTTCGGGGCGGCGATGGACGAGCTGTTCTCGATCTACTCGCGCTCGCTGGAGCGGGTCGAGGCCTGGGCCGCCGAGCGCTGGCCGCGCGGCGATGAGCCGGAGGCGGCCTGGCGGCGCTCGATCCGCGCCAAGGCCCTCGACCTGCTGCGCGGCCTCCTCCCCGCCTCGACCCTCAGCCACGTCGGCATCTACGCGACAGGCCAGGCCTACGAGCAGCTGCTGCTGCGGCTGATGGCCTCGCCGCTGCCGGAGGCGCGCGAGATCGGCGCGATGATCCTCAGCGAGCTGCAGCTGGTGATGCCGAGCTTCGTCTCCAGGGTCGAGCGGCCAGATCGCGGCGGCGAGTGGGTCTCCTACCTGCAGCAGCGCCGCACCGCGACCGATGGTTGGGTCTCGCGGCTCGGCCTTGACCGCCGCGGCGGCGACGAGGATGCGCCCGCGGTCGAGCTGATCCACGTCGACGGCACCGAGGAGGACCTGCTCGCGTCCTGCCTGTTCGAGGGGGCGACCGCATCCGAGACCGAGATCCGGGCCCGGGTCGACGTCCTCGACCGCGAGGAGCGGGCCGAGCTGCTCGCAGCGCTGATCGGCGATCGCGCCAACCGGCGCCACCGCCCCGGCCGCGGCTTCGAGGCGCTCCGCTACCGGTTCGAGATCGTCTCCGACTACGGTGCCTTCCGCGATCTCCAGCGGCACCGGATGCTGACCTGCCAGTGGCAGCGGCTCGGGCCCGACCTCGGCGCCGGCGTCCCGGCTGAGGTCCGCGAGGCAGGCGCCGGCGACGAGTTCGAGCGGGCGCTCGAGGTCTCGCGGGCCGAGTACGAGCGGCTCCGCGACTCAGGCCAGGCCGAGGCGGCCCCGTACGCGCTCTGCCTCGCCTACCGGATCCGGTACGTCCTCGATCTCAACGCGCGCGAGGCGATGCACCTGATCGAGCTGCGCTCGGGCCGCGAGGGGCATCCGGCATACCGCGCCGTCGCCCAGGCGATGCACGAGCGGATCGCCGCGATCCACCCCGCCGTCGCCGCGGCGATGACCCACGTCGACAACTCTCAGGAGCCACGGCTCGAGCGGATCCTGAGCGAGATCCGCACCCACCGCAAGCAGGTCGGGGCGGGCGTCGCATCCGAGAGCCCGCCCGGGCTCAACCCACTCGGCTGAGCCTCAGCCGCGCTGCTTGCGCTTTTTCGGAGGAGTGCCCTCGCTCGGCGCGCCGTTGTTCGGCGCGTCCTCAGATTCTGGCGTGTCCTCCAGCTCTGGCGGGGGCAGGCCGGGGTCCGCTCCCATCTCCTGCGCCGCTTTCTCGCCGGGCGTGGGCCAGGGCTCGGCTTTGCCCGACTGCCAGGCCGGTGGACGGCCGCCGCGTACGACCCCCAGCAGCAGCAGGCCGAGGTAGACGAACCAGAGCAGGGCGAACTGGAAGAAGAAGATCGAGACCGCCGCCAGCGCCATCCCGAGCGATCCCCAGAACCGGGTCAGGAGTCCGACCCGCATCGCCCACAGCGCCGTGTAGAGGAAGCCGGCGACGAACCCGATCAGGCCGGCGAATTTGAGCCCGACCCCGAGCCCGGCGAGCGAGCCTTCGGAGAAGGTGTCTTCGGCCTTTTCGTCGGCCTTGTCGCTATCGAGCTTGACGTTTTCCTTTTCGAGCACCGGGACCTTGTCTTCGACGAAGGTTTCGGAGGCGTCGACGGTGGCGAAGCCGAGGACGATCGAGGCGGCGGCGAAGAACAGAGGCCCGGCGATCACGACCCCGACGAGCTGGCGACGGACCCGATCGCTGCGGCCCCGGGCGGCACGGAAGAGGAAGTAGAGCGGGGCGACGAGGAGGACGAAGCCGATCGCCAGCAGGAAGCTGGACAGGATCTGGGTGCCGGAGTCCTTCTCGACGTTCTGGAGCTGTTCGGCGGTGCCGGAGCCGCCGCCGATCTGCGAGCCGACGATCAGCGAGGCGACCAGGAGGACGATCGCCGCCAGAGCGGCGTACCCGGCGGGCCGCGACCAGCGCTCCTCCCAGGCGAGGACCTCCTGCTTGGAACCCAACTCAGCCCCGCTCGCGGAAATAGAACTGGGGCAGGGCGCCCTCGATCACCTCGGCGGTCATCCGCTGGGCGACCTCGAGATTCCCGGTCCTGACGGCGATGTCGTCGAGGGTCACGATGCCTGCGAGCCTATCGCCGGTGACGACCGGCAGCCGCCGGACCCGGTGCTGGACCATCAGCGCCGCCGCCTCGTCGAGCTCCATCGCCGGCTCGCCGACGATCAGCGGCCGCGAGGCATGCTCGCCGACCGCGGTCTCGGGGTCGACGCCGTCGGCGAAGACCCGAACCGCGAGGTCGCGGTCGGTCACCATCGCCACCGGCAGGTCGGCCGAGTCGACGAGCACCACCGACCCGACCCGGTGGTCCCGCATCTTGCGGGCGACGGAGACGGCGCTCGCCTCCGGCGCGGAGGTCACGACCCCCGAAGTCATGATCTCGCTCAACTGCATGATGCGTACGCTACAGACGTGCCGGAGCTGGAGCGAACACATGTCGTGCCGCTCGAGGCGGGCGCCGGGCCCGAGAACCCGCCCTGCCCAGCCTGCGGCGAGCCCTTGTTCGGATGGATCGACCAGCGGCCGGGCCTGGCGGGGCCGGTCAGCCGCTGCGAGAGCTGCGGCCTCGGCGTCGTCGGCGACCGCGGCGACCCGGCCGAGGCCCTGCGGGAGCTCGACCGCCTCGAAGCGGGCGAAAGGCTGACGATCGCCAACCGCGGCGGGTGGTCGGCCTCGCTCGGCGGAGCCGGGTGGGCCGGGCTCGAACGCGGCGCCCGCTACCTGTTCACCGTCGAGGCGGCGCGCCGCCTCGTCGCCCGCCGCGACCAGGTGGTGAATAGCGCCCGCTGGGCCCCGGGCGCCGGGATCGCCTTGATGTGGCAGACGATCCTCAACGGGCTCACCTTCGGGCGCAACATCGCCCTCCGCGCGCTCGGCCGCTCCTCCGCGGTCCCCGCCGCCCAGCCGTGGCAGCGCCGCCTCGACGCTGCGATCAGCGTCCTCGCCGCGGTCCCTGCACTGATCATCGCCCTACCCTTGGAGCTGCTCGCCGCGCCGCTGGGGCGGGGCGGGGTGATCAGGCTGCGGTTCGAGCTGCTCTAGCCGCCCCGGCTCAGGAGAGGCCTTCCCTGGCCTCGCGGACCAGGGTCACGGCCTCGGGGAAGAGATTGCGGATCGCGTCGCGGACCTGCATCGCCTGCTCGTCGGGTGTGCCGCTGAGCTCGAGCCGCCCGATCGAGGCGACGGTCATCTCGACCGCGAGCTTGATCGCGTTGTCGGCCCAGGCGACCCGCTGCGAGGACTGCATCTGCTCGGAGAGCTCCTCCATGCGGGCGCGGAACTCCTCCGGGTCGCCGAAAAGGTTGAAGCCGCCCTCCATCTCCCCAAATGTAAGCAGAGGCGCCGCGGCGGCTCAGTCTCGTCGGCATCTGCGCGCCACGCGCGCGGCGCGGCGCCGTACGGTCGGCGCATGGGCGACGATCCGGAGCGGGGCTCGGCGAGCGTCGAGCAGGCTGGCCTGGCGGCGCTGATCGCGCTGCTCCTGATCGTGGCCGTAGCAGCGGTCGCAGCCGACGGCGAGATCGACGGCGGCCGCGACCTGGCGGGGACGATCGGGCGGCGGATCAGCTGCGCTCCCCGCCTCCCCGACGCCTGCCATCACCACCCCCTCGTTCCGGCCTACGGATGGGCGCTGGCCCGCCTCGTCCGGGCCCTCGCCCCGGCCCCGTCGAGACGCACGGGAGCCGAAGGGCTGGCGCTGGTCCCGGTCGACTTCCGCCGCTGCCGCAGCGCCAGCTGCGCCGTGCCGCAATCCGGGGCCGACGGGGCCCACCTGACCACATCCGGCCGCCGGACGACCGTCTTCACCTCGATCCGCGACCTCCGGCGCTCGCTCGGCTGGGTCGAGGTGACCTACTGGCTCTACCGACCGGGCCTGGGCTGGAGTCGAGTGATCCGTCGCGCGACGCAGGCCGACGTGGAAGCTGCGTCCGGCACCGCAGTCCTACTCGAGGACGACCCGATGCTAGTCCCGCTCGAGACCCTTCCGGGCCGCGACCAGTACGAGTTCCCGCGCGGCGAGGAGCCACCCTGGCGCTGGAAGATCGAGAGCCGTTATCCCGGCTGGTCGAGCTGACGGATCCAATCCGCCGCCAACTGGCGAGCTCAATCGGTCTGGCGCCCTGTTGCCTTTTCGGCTCGGCGTAGGTCGAGCATTGCACGCCATTGAGTGAGAAGCATCAAGCTCGAACGCCAGACCCCCAGCTGGCGAAAGGTCTCGATGCTGTCGGCGACGTCCCAGCACTCAACGATCCTCTCGTTCTGGAAGCGGTGCGTAGAGACGCCGGCAAACCGCAACGCCCGTCCCCGGTAAGTCCCTCTCAGAGTCCAATAAGTAGTGACCAGATCGGCCTCTGCAATTTGCCGGTCGAATTCCACGCTGAGATCTGGACAGAGATTTCGGGGGAGCGCCGTGGAGACGGGAATACTCTCGATCCCCCTGAACTCCATCCGGTTTACGTGGTCTGCAAAGTCTGGGGTGTAATAAGCGGCGAGCCGCGAATGGTCGCCCGTAAAGATTTCGCGGAGTGCTTCCCGCGCTCGCTCTGCGTTGGACACCATTGGGCCACTCTAGTCGCCGCCAATAGCCCTAACCCGAAATCGATAAACGCCCAGGGCGAGCAGCTCCAGCAGCTCCACCGCTGGAAGATCGAGAATCGAAGGGCGGGATTCCGAGCATGGCCCGTCGCAGCGACTCCGCCTCAATCCCCTCGAGGGACAGACAGCGCTCAGTCGAGGTCCCAGCCGAAATAGACCTCAGCCAAACGGAGCTTCTCGCCGGAGAAGGTGAGGACCTCGGTATTGCGGAAGCGCCGGCCGTCGCTTTTCGTGCTCTCGTAGGTGACGAGCACCTCGTCGTCGCCGATCTCCCTCAGGCGCACGAAATCGAAGGCCTCGATCGTCTCCGAGTTCGGCCAGCAGCGCTCGAAGTAGGCGGCGCGGTCGATGCCTGGGTCGGGAGGACTGAAGAACGCGAAATCGTCGGCAATCAGCTCCTCGATTGCGCCGCGGTCCCCGGTGACGTATGCGTCATAGACATCACGCGCCAACTCCCGTCGATCCGTGGTCGTCGTCATCGATTCCTCCTTACGCCGCAATCACCATGTCTTCGATCCAGATACCCGCCGGAAGCGGTGCCAAAGCCGCCGTTTGAGGGAGTCTCGCTCCGATCCGATAACCGCCAGGTGAGCGAGCAGCCCCCGTTCTGGGAAGAGAAGGCGCGGCGGATGATCGGCAAGACGGTCCTGGTCGCCGAGACGATCGTCGTCGACGGGGGCGACCCCGTGTACGTGCAGTTCCACGGTCGGATCGAGTCGGCCGATCCCGGACACGGGTTTGCGATTCGTCGTGCCGACAACGGCGAGCTCGAGTGGCTGCCGCCCGACCTTCGTGCCTATTCGCCGGCGGAGCCGGGCATCTACAGGCTCAAGAGCACCGGCGAGGAGGTGATCGACCCCGACTTTCTCTCCCACTGGACGGTCGAGCGCCCGGCCGAAGGCGCCTAGCCTTGGCTCTCGACGTCAGGCCTTGCCAGGGCTGACTGCGGGCGGTTTGCCCTCGCCGCTCTCGCCGCGTTCGCGCGCTTCGTCCTCCTCGGCCTGTTTGATCAGGCCGCGCCAGTCGGTGGTGCGGAAGACGAGCACCATCACCGCGAAGCCGAGGACCACCGACCAGGCGGCCATCGCGATCTGGGTACCGACCGAGTAGGAGAGGACGACAGCCCGGGAGGGACCGCTCAGCGTCGCGATGAGAAGGGCCTGCTGGGCGCCTGCTCCGCCGGGGGTGAAGGGGACGACGTTCGCAATCGCCTGCACGCTCATCACCAGCAGCACGTTCCCGACCGAGCCGCCGATCCCGAAGGCCTCGAGGAAGAACCAGAAGGCGGCGAAACGGCAGACCCAGCCGACGCTCTGCCAGGCGGCCACCTCGCGCAGGTAGCGGCTCGGCGTCCTGAGGATCACTACACCCTGTTTGACCCGGTCCCAGAACCTGCGCACGCGGTGGGCGAGGACGTAGATCGCGACCGTGATCGCGATCAGCAGGGCGGTGACGGTGAGCGCGAAGACCTTGGGGTTTTCCGCCCAGAACGAGAGCTCGAAGGCGGGCAGGTGCGGTAGGCGCGGGGGTCTCGGCAGCAGCCCCTGGGTTATCGCGTAGAGCAGGACCAGCAGGCCGATCGCGGCGTCGAAGATGCCCTGGACGAGGAAGGAGGAGGTGACGGCCGGATAGGAGGAGTGGGGGATCTGGCGCTTGACGAGGAAGACCTTGGTCACGTCCCCGGCCCGGGCCGGGAGGATCGCGTTGATCCCGGCGCCGGCGAGGTAGGCGGCGCTCAGCAGCAGGAAGTCGATCCGGGTGTCCGGATAGGCGGCGCGGAGCACGTTGCGCCACGCCCAGGCTCGCGCGAGCTGCATCGCGAGCAGGAACAGCAGCGCCAGGCCGAACGCGGTCCAATCGATCGCCGAGAGGTTCTGGAAGAAGGCTTCGGCGCCCCGCCCAAAGGATTCGAGGCTCGATTGCAGGTCGGCGACAAACATCGACCAAACTATGACGCTGTGGCGGCCGCTCCCGCGCCCGAGGCGGCTAGACTGACCCGCTCGTGTCAGAGGCCAAGAGCCCCACTGAGACCCCTGAAACCCCAGCCGCGACGCCGGATCCAGCCGACGCGGCGATGTGCGCGCGCGCCCGCGAGCGCTACTCGGGCGACCGCCGCAGCTCCCTCCGCCGCCGCCGCAAACGGCACGCCGAGCTGCCGAACCTGATCATCGTCGGCGGGCTGAAGTGCGGCACGACGAGCATCCACCACTACCTCGGCCTCCATCCCGAGATCCAGATGTCGAAGCCGAAGGAGCTCAACTTCTTCGTCGAGGAGCTGAACTGGGACCTCGGCCTCGACTGGTACGCGAGCCGGTTCGACGACCGCTTCAAGGTCCGCGGCGAGTCCTCGCCCCACTACACAAACCTGCCCCGGTTCACCGGTGTGCCGGAGCGGATCCAGGCCAACTGCCCGGACGCCCGCCTGATCTACATGGTCCGCGACCCGATCAAGCGGATCCTCTCGCACTGGGTCCACGCGACCGGCGCCGGGTATGAGACGCGCGAGCTGGTCCCGACCCTCTCCGCGCCCGACACCTCCTACATCCATCGCTCGCTGTACTGGATGCAGCTCCAGCCCTACCTCGAGCTCTTCGACCGCTCCCAGATCGAGATCTTCACCCAGGAGGAGCTCCAGACCGAACGCGACGAGACGATGCGGAAGGCGTTCGCCTTCGCAGGCGTCGACGAGAGCTTCAGCTCCGAGCAGTTCGACCGCGAGTGGGAGAAGTCGAGCGCCAAGCAGGGCGACAAATACCAGTTCATGGAGAAGCTGATCAAACTCCCCGGCTTCCGCTCCTTCGACCGCAATTTCGACCGCCTGCCCGAGTCGCTGCGGTGGGTCGTCGAGAAGGTCGTCCACGACCCCGAGAAGCCGCCGGCGCCGAAGCCCGAGCTTCCCGACGACCTGATCGAGACGCTCCGCGGCCGCTTCGGCGAGGACGTCGCCGCGCTCCAGCAGTTCGCCGGGCGCGAGTTCGCCGGCTGGCACGAGTACTCCTGAAGGACAGGAGGACGGCGAACCCAGTTTCGTCCCGCATGCCGGGACATAGTGCGTTCGCGCCAAATAGTCTCAGCCCGATGCGCCGCCTGACCCCCGACCCAGCGCCGACCAGCGTCGAGGAGCAGCTCGACGCCTACCGGCCGTGGGAGCAGGCCCGCGAGGAGCGGCCGTTCGTTGCGATGAACTTCGCCACCACCGTCGACGGCCGGGCCTCGATCGGCGGCGTCTCGGGGCCGATCGGGTCGGCGAACGACACGGCGATGCTGGTCGGGCTGCGGACCCGGTTCGACGCGGTGATGATCGGCGCCGGGACGATGCGCGCCGAGCGCTACGGCCGCCCGGTCTCCGACCCGGACAAGCGAGCGGGCCGCGAGGCGCTCGGCCTTCCCGGTGACCCGCTGCTGGTGATCGTCAGCGGCCGGCTCGACCTGCCATGGGACGCGGCCCTCTTCACCGAGGGCGCCGGCCGCGTCCTCGTCTTCACCACGGCCGAGACCGAGCCGCCCGAGACCGAGACCGAGGTGGTGGTCGTCCGCCATGACCCGGCGGTCGACCTTGCCGAGGCGATGCGGCACCTGCACCAGGAGGAGGGGATCAGGGCGCTGCTCTGCGAGGGCGGCCCCCGGCTCCACGCCCAGCTCGAGGCAGAGGGCCTCGTCGACGACCTCTTCCTGACGATCGCGCCGAAGCTGGGCGGCGGCGACGCGCCGCGGATCCTCGAGGGCGACCTTCCCGGCATCGCCCCGCTCGAGCTGAGCTGGCTGCTCGAGGAGGAGGGCGAGCTGTTCGCCCGCTACAGCCGGACCTGAAAGGATCCCCGCCGATGGACTTCAAGCCGAGCCCCCAGGTAGAGACGCTCCGCGAGCGGATCCTCGACTTCATGGACGAGGAGATCTACCCACAGGAGCGGGAGATCATGGAGGGGATCGACGCCGAGGTCGGCCCCGGGGTCCCCTATCCGAAGATCCTGGTCGAGATCCGCGAGAAGGCGCGCTCGGAGGGGCTCTGGAACCTGTTCATGCCGGACGAGCGCTTCGGCCCGGGGCTGACAAATTGGGAGTACGGCCTGCTCTGCGAGGAGATGGGACGCAGCCCGGCGGCGGCGCCGATGGCCTTCAACTGCTCCGCCCCCGACACCGGCAACATGGAGATCCTCGCCGAGCACGGGACCGAGGAGCAGCGCACGCAGTGGCTCGAGCCGCTGCTCGAGGGCAGGATCCGCTCCTGCTTCTCGATGACCGAGCGCGACGTCTCCGGCTCCGACCCGACGCTGCTGCAGGCGCAGGCTGTCCGCGACGGCGACGAGTGGGTCATCGACGGCCATAAGTGGTTCACCTCCGGCGCCGTCGGCGCCGACCTGGCGATCGCGATGGTCGTCACCGACCCCGACGCCCACCCCTACGCGCGCGCCTCGATGATCTGCGTCCCGACCGACGCGCCGGGCTTCAACCTCGTCCGCCCGATCCCGGTGATGGGCCACGCCGCCGGCCCCGGCCACTGCGAGATCCGCTACGAAGGCGTCCGCGTCCCGGCCTCGAACCTCCTCGGCGAGCAGGCGGCCGGGTTCGCGATCGCCCAGGACCGCCTCGGCCCGGGCCGGATCCACCACTGCATGCGCGCGATCGGCACCGCCGAGCGGGCGCTGGAGATGATGTGCCGGCGCGCCAACGAGCGCCAGGCCTTCGGCGGCCCGCTCGGCGAGAAGCAGTTCGTCCAGGAGGCGATCGCCCAGTCGCGGATGGAGATCGACCAGGCGCGGCTGCTGACGATGTACGCGGCCTGGAAAATGGACACCGACGGCAAGCGCGCCGCCCGCCAGTCGATCTCGGCGATCAAGGTCGTCGCCGCGAACATCGTGATGGACGTCCTCGACCGCGCGATCCAGGTCCACGGCAGCCTCGGGATGACCGACGACACGCCGCTGGCGGCGCTCTGGCGCTTCAGCCGGATGCTGCGCCTCGCCGACGGCCCCGACGAGGTCCACAAGATGGTCCTCGCCCGGCGCGAGCTCAACCGTTGGGCAAAACGCGCCGAGGCCGAGGCCGCCGGCGAGCTCGAGCCGCGGCACGCCCCGCGCCCGATCTGAGCGCGCTCAGGCGCCGCGCCGCTCGGCCTCGTCGGCGGCGTTGGCGAGCTGCTCGACGACGACCGCGAAGTGGTGGATGCCCTCGTCGGTCTTGCCGTACTGGCCGGCGGCGTAGCGGGCGTAGACGCCCTCGAGGATGATCGCCAGCTTCCAGTAGCCGAGGGCGATGAAGAAGTCGAGGTCGGAGAGGTCGCGGCCGGAGCGCTCGGCGTAGCGGGCCCGCAGCTCGTCGCGCTTGGGAAAGCCGGGCTCGATCGTCGCCGGCTCCGCCAGCGGCCGCAGCTCGTCGTCGGGGTCCGACCAGTAGACCATCAGCAGGCCGACGTCGGCGAGCGGGTCGCCGAGCGTGCAGAGCTCCCAGTCGACCACCGCGGCGACCTCGCCCTCCGGGGTGAGGATCATGTTGTCGAGGCGGTAGTCGCCGTGGACGATCGTCGCCGGGCCCTGCTCGGGGATCCGCGCCGCGAGCCGGTCGTGGACCGAGTCGATCACCTCGAGCTCGCGCGTCTTCGACTTCTCCCACTGGCCCTGCCAGCGATGGAGCTGACGGGCGACGTAGTCCTCCTTGCGGCCGAGGTCGCCGAGCCCGACCGCGTCGGGGTCGACGGCATGGATCGCGACCAGCGTGTCGACCACCCGCTCGCCGATCGCGCGGCGGTCGGCCTGATCCGGAAAGACGCCGGCATCGGCCTTGAAGCGGAGGATCGGGCCCTCGACGAACTCCATCACGTAGAAGGGGGCCTCGTTGACGCTCTCGTCCTCGCAGAGGCCGGCGATCGGGGCGACGGGGACCTCGGTCGGCCCCAGCGCCGAGACCACCTTGTGCTCGCGCGCCATGTCGTGGGCGGACCCGAGCCGCTTGCCGAGCGGGGGGCGCCGCAGGGCCCAGCGGTGCCCGGCGGCGTCGGTGACGCCGAAGGTCAGGTTCGAGTGGCCGCCCGAGATCCGCTCGAAGGAGAGCGGCAGCTCGACTCCCGAGACATTCTCGGCGAACCACGCCTCGACGCCCTCGCGGTCGATCCCCTCGACCTCGGTGGCGGTGCCGGGGCCAGTGTCGGTAGCCTCGTCGCCCATCGGCTCGCAAGCATATTCCCGACGCCGCATGAGGCTCAGCCCGTCGCTGGCAAACAGGCTGACGATCGGCTTCGCGATCGCGTTCGCGGTCCTCACCGGCCTGGCCGTGATCGGCGTCGCGCGATTCATCCACCAGCGCCAGGACTACGAGAACGCGACCGCCCGCTCCTACCAACGCGAGATCCAGGCGCGCAACCAACTCGCCAGCGGGGTGAGGCCCGCCCAGTCACGGCAGACGATCGTCTTCCAGCACGAACAGCGCGAATCCCTCCACGACGAAATCGACAGCAAGACGCGCGACACGGCGCTGCTGGTCGGGGTCGGGCTGATCGCCGGCCTGACCGGGGCGGCGCTTCTCTTCAGCGGCCTGATCTCCTCGATGCGGCGGCCGCTCGACGACCTCGTCGCGGCATCCGAACGGCTTGCCGCGGGGGACCTCGAGGCGCGGGTCAGGGTCGGCGGCCTCTCCGAGACCGCGGCCCTCGGCACCGCCTTCAACAACATGGCCGAAGAGCTGCAGCGCCGGGCCGGGGAACGCGACCAGCTCGACCGGATGAAAGACGAGTTCGTCCTCACCACCTCGCACGAGCTCCGCAGCCCGCTGACCGCGGTCCAGGGCTTCGCCGAGCTGCTGATGCTCGAGCGCGAAAAGCTCTCCTCGAAGCAGGCCGAAACCGTCGAGGTGATCCTCGACAACAGCCGTCACCTGGTCCGGCTCCTCAACGACCTCCTCGACCTCGCCCGCAGCAACGCCGGACGGCTGACGATCAAACCGGTGCTGGTCGAGCCGTCACAGCTTGTCGAGGAAGCGGTGCGGACGATGCGCGGCCAGATCGAGAGCAAACACCAGACCCTCTCCGAGCAGGTCGAGCCGGAACTGCCGCACGTGAACGCCGACGCCGATCGGATCCGCCAGGTGCTGGTCAACCTGCTGACGAACGCGAATGAGTACTGCCCCGAAGGCGCGGGTATCGAGGTCGAGGCGAGGAAGAGTCGACGGACAGGTGGAGATCGCAGTGATCGACGACGGCCCCGGGATCCAGACGGAGCAGCTGGACCACATCTTCGAGCGCTTCACCCGCGGCGAAGCCGGCCTGACCCAACGCGTCGGCGGCACCGGCCTCGGCCTCGCGATCTCGAAATCGCTGGTCGAGCTGCACGGGGGGACGATCTGGGTCGAGTCGAGGCCGGGCGACGGCGCGACATTCCGCATGCGACTGCCGGCCGCGCCGGCGCCCGACAGGGCCGGCATGAGCTGGACGGGGGCCTGAGATGGCGAGGGTCCTGGTCGCCGACGACTCGGAGACGATCCTGCTGCTGATGCGGACCAGGCTCGAGATGGAGGGGCACGAGGTCGCGACCGCCGTCAACGGCCAGGAGGTGGTCGACACGATCCAGCACACCCAGGGCTGGACCGAGGTGATGCTGCTCGACGCGATGATGCCCGGCAAGTCGGGAATCGACGCCCTGCGCGAGCTCCGCGCCGCCGGGGTCGCGACCCCGGCGCTGATCGTCAGCGCCCATCAGGGGGAGATGGACGCGGCCTCGCAGGCCGGCCTTGCGATCGACGGCTTCATCACCAAGCCGATCGACTTCGAGCAGCTGTTCGCGCGGATCGCCGAGCTGACCCACCACGACGGCAACTAGGCCTTCGCAAGCTCCAGCCGGAGCTCCTTGCCCTTGAGCTTGGTCCCGTCGAGGAACTCGACCGCCCGCTCGGCCTGGTCGGGGTCGACCTCGACGAAGGAGAAGCGGTGCAGGACGCGGACCTCGTGGACGGCCTCCTCGGGGACGACCGCGCCCTCGCGCAGCGCCCAGCGCAGGTCCTCCTCGGTGATGCCGCTGCGCTCGCCGCGGTTGACGAACAGCTTCACGCTCTTTCCGCCCTCCTCCTCCTCGGTGCGGGCCGCCCTCGCGCGGGGCGCGGCGCTCGCGGCGGCGCGGCCGCGGCGCGTGCTCGAGCCGCTCCTCGGGCGTCTCCCACTCGCCGATCGAGGTCTTCACGTCGCGCTCGATGCGGTCGATCTCGTCGCGCTGGTCAGGGGTGACCAGGGTGATCGCCCTGCCGGTCCGCCCGACCCGGCCGGTCCGCCCGATCCGGTGGACGTAGACCTCGGAGGAGGCGGGGACGTCGTAGTTGATGACGTGGGTGACGTGCTCGATGTCGAGCCCGCGGGCGGCGATGTCGGTCGCCACCAGGAGCTTCACGCGGTGGTCCTTGAAGGCGATCATCACTCCGTCGCGCGAGCCCTGGCTCATGTCGCCGTGGAGCGCTTTGACGTCGAGGCCGCGGTCCTTGAGGGTCTTCTCGAGCCGGGAGGCGCCGATTTTCGTCCGGCAGAAGATGATCGCCTGCTCGGGCTCCTCGGCCTTCAGCAGCTCGACCAGCCGCTCCGCCTTCTCGCGCTGCGGGACCTCGACGAAGGCCTGCTGGATCGCGTCGACGGTGAGTTTCTTCGGCGTGATCCGGATCGTCGTCGGGTCGTACATGTAGCCCTCGGCGAGGCGCTGGATCGGCGGCGGCATCGTCGCCGAGAAGAGCGCCGTCTGGCGCCCGCTCGGGCACATCCGCAGGATCTTCTCGACGTCCTCGATGAAGCCGAGGTCGAGCATCTCGTCGGCCTCGTCGAGGACGACGTAGCGGGCCGCGGTGAGGACCAGCGAGCGCCGCGACATCAGGTCCATCATCCGGCCGACGGTGGCGACGACGACCTGGGCGCCGGCGCGCAGCTGGGCCTGCTGGGAGCGGATCGGGGCGCCGCCGAAGACGGCGACGATCTCGACGTCGAGGTGCTCGGCGTAGGCGCGCAGCGCCTGCGTCACCTGGATGCAGAGCTCGCGGGTCGGGGTGAGGACGATCGCCTGGACCTCGTCGCTGGCCGGGGTCGAGGTACTGGAGCAGCGGCAGGCCGAAGGCGGCGGTCTTGCCGGTCCCGGTCTGCGCCTGGCCGATCACGTCGTGGCCGGCGAGCAGCTCGGGGATCGCCTGCTCCTGGATCGGCGTCGGCTCCTCGAAGCCGAGCTCGTCGAGCGCCTGCTGGATCTCGGGCGCGAGGCCGAGGTCCGGAACGCGCGTCACTTGCTGGGGTCCAGCAGCAGCTTGCCGGTGGTCGTCCGGGCGATCAGGTCTTCGTGCGCCCGGGCCGCCTCGGAGAGCGGGTAGACGCCGCCGACGGTCACCTCGAGCTCGCCGGAGGCGACCGCGGCGAGCAGCTCGCCGATCATCTGCGTCGCCAGCTCGCGACGGGCGGCGAGCAGGTGGATCAGCCAGAAGCCGATCACCGCCTTCGAGCCGCGCAGCAGCCGCGCGGTCGAGACCTCGCGCTGCTCGCGCGAGGCGATGCCGAAGACGACCATCCGCCCCAGCGGCGCCGAGCGCCGCAGAGCTCTTCGTCGAAGGCGTTGCCGCCGCTCATGTGGAGGACCGCGTCGACCCGGTTGCCGTCGTTGGCCGCGAGGATCTCCTCCTTGAGGTCCTCGGAGCGGGAGTCGACGGTCGCGTCGGCGCCGAGCCGCTCGACCAGCGCCCGCTTCTCCTCGCTCGAGGCGAGCCCGATCACCCGCGCTCCGGCCCGCTTGGCGAGCTGGACCGAGAGCGACCCGGTGCCGCCCGCGGCGGCCTCGACCACCACCGTCTCGCCCGCCTCGACCCGGGCGCAGAGCCGCACCAGCGCCATCGCCGTCAGCCCCTGGAGCAGCAGCGCCGCGGCCTGGTCGTCGTCGACCTCGTCGGGGACCGGGACGAGCGAGCGCCTCCGGGACCGCGACCTTCTGGGCGTAGCCGCCGCCGCCGAGGAGCGCCGCGACCCGGCGCCCGTCGGGGGTGCGGCCGCTGACCTCGCCGCCGGGGATCATCGGCAGCGACTGCTCGGCCAGGTAGTCGTTGCGGGTGGCGTGGGTGTCGGCGAAGTTGATCCCCGCGCGGGCGATCTCGACCAGGACCTCGCCGTCGCCCGGCTCGGGGTCGGGCACGTCGACGTACCGGAGCACCTCCGGCCCGCCGAACTCCTCGATCTGGATCGCCTTCATCGCAGCCGCACTATTGCGCGGCGTGTCTCAGGCGCCCGGCGGGGCTCTCCCCGACCCCCTATTCTCCCGGCGTCATGTCGCTGACGGTCGTCGGATCGATCGCGTTCGACTCCGTCCGCACGCCGTTCGGCGAGCGCGAGCGGATGCTGGGCGGCGCCGCCGTCCACTTCTCGCTGGCGGCCAGCTTCTTCACCGAGGTGCGGCCGGTCGGCCCGGTCGGCGACGACTTCGGGCCAGACGAGTTCGAGGTCCTCGAGAGCCGCGGGATACCGACCGACGACATCGAGGTGATCGAGGGCGGGCGGTCGTTCTTCTGGCGCGGCCGCTACGAGTACGACCTCAACGTCGCCCACACCGAGGACACCCAGCTCGGCGTCTTCGGCGACTTCGAGCCGAAGCTCTCGGACGCCGCCAAGGGAGCCGACGTCGTCTTCCTCGCCAACATCCAGCCCGACCTCCAGCGCCAGGTCCGCGCCCAGTGCGCCGAGACCCGCTTCAGCGCCCTCGACTCGATGAACCTCTGGATCGAAACGACCAAGGACTCGCTGCTGGCGGCGATCTCCGAGGTCGAGTGCGTGATCGTCAACGACGCCGAGGTGCGGCAGCTGACCGGCGAGGCCAACCTCGCCCGCGGCGCCCGGGCGATGATGGCCCACGGGCCCCGCGCGGTCGTCGCCAAGCAGGGCGAGTACGGCGCCGCGCTGTTCACCGAGGACAGCTTCTTCGCCCTGCCGGGCTACCCGCTCGAGGACGTCCGCGACCCGACCGGCGCCGGCGACAGCTTCGCCGGCGGCTTCCTCGGCTACATCGACAGCCACCCCGGCACCCTCGACGACGCCTGCCTGCGGCGGGCGATGGGCTACGGCACCGTGCTCGCCTCCTTCAACGTCGAGGAGTTCGGGACCGAGCGGGTCTCGCGGCTCAGCCGCGAGGAGATCGAGGCGCGCTTCGAGGAGCTCGTCTCGATGACCCGATTCGACCCGCTCCCGGTCCCCAGCGAGTAGCCCCACACCGGCTCTGATCGGGCGGTCCGGAGGGGCCGAACTGCGATACTGGATTCTCTACCAGTCCGGTCCACAGAGGAGGGGTGATGGCCACCGAGCAGCAGATCAGCAGTCCAGCCGGCGAGGGGGACGTCGCCACCGGCTCCGATTCACTGACGGTCACCGACAACCGGACCGGGCAGACCTACGAGCTGCCGATCAGCGACGGGACCGTGCGGGCGATGGACCTGCGCCAGATCAAAGTCGACGAGGACGAATTCGGGATGATGTCCTACGACCCGGCCTTCACCAACACCGCCTCCTGCCGCTCGGCGATCACCTACATCGACGGCGCGGCCGGGATCCTCGAACACCGCGGCTACTCGATCGAGCAGCTCTGCGAGCGCTCGACCTTCCTCGAGGTCGCCTACCTGCTGATCTTCGGCGAGCTCCCGACCCAACCGCAGCTCGAGCGCTGGGTCTTCGACATCACCCACCACACCTACGTCCACGAGGACCTCAAGCAGCTCTTCGAGGGCTTCCGCTACGACGCCCACCCGATGGGGATGCTGCTCGCCGGCGTCGGGGCGCTCTCGACCTTCTATCCCGACGCCAAGCAGACCGACGACCCCGAAGAGCGCTACATGGCCGCGGTCCGGCTGATCGCCAAGATCCCGACGCTCGCCGCCTTCTCCTACCGCCACAACATGGGCTTCCCCTACGCCTATCCGGACAACGACCTCAACTACGCCGAGAACTTCCTCTCGATGATGTTCAAAAAAACGGAAGCCCAGCACGTCCCCAAGGAGGCGCTCTCGAAGGCGCTCGACGTGCTCTTCATCCTCCACGCCGACCACGAACAGAACTGCTCGACCAACGCCGTGCGCGGGGTCGGCTCCTCCGACGTCGACCCCTACTCGGCGGTCGCCGCCGGCGTCGCGGCGCTCTACGGGCCGCTGCACGGCGGCGCCAACGAGGCGGTGCTGCGGATGCTGCGCCGGATCGAGTCGCCGGACAACATCCCCGACTTCCTCGAGCGGGTGAAGGAGCGCGAGGAGAAACTGATGGGCTTCGGCCACCGCGTCTACAAGAACTACGACCCGCGGGCGCGGATCATCCAGCAGCACATGGACGAGGTCTTCGAGGCGACCGAGTACAACCCGCTGGTCGAGATCGCGCGCGAGCTCGAGAAACGCGCCCTCGACGACGAGTACTTCACCTCGCGCAAGCTCTACCCGAACGTCGACTTCTACTCGGGGATCATCTACGAGGCGCTCGAGATCCCGACCAACATGTTCACGGTGATCTTCGCGATCCCCCGCACCGCCGGCTGGGTCGCGCAGTGGATGGAGATGAAAGACGACCCCGAGCAGAAGATCTCCCGCCCGCGCCAGATCTACACCGGCCACCGCGAGCGCGAGTACGTCCCGATCGCAGACCGCGAGGGGCCCGAAAAAATCGTCGGGCCGCCCGCGCAAACGGCCGAAACGGCCACGGCGGGGAGCGTAGGTTCGCGACGAGGATCGTGGGGTGCCTCCCGCGGCGCTGGGTTTGAACAATCCGCCACCTCGCTCCGCTTCGCGTCCGGGGGTGGCGGCAAAGCGCATCCCCAACGCCGCTCGCACATAATCAGACTGCGATGCTCGCTAATCGCCGGGCCAGTGGAAGCTCACCGTGCGGCATGGGTCGGATGTGGAGCATTCGGGGTTTGACGATCTCGGGGAGGCGGTGGCGACGATGCGGCGGCGGGCGCTCGAGATCCGGGCCGAGGGGTCGGCGGCGCCGGTCTCGGGGCTGAGGGACTTCGGGCCGGGGGAGCAGGTCCACGCACGGCTGCAGCTCGCGGGGCGCGGCCTGCTGCGCAAGCCGGTCGCGGGCGTCGACCTGAGGGGGGACGGGACCTTCGTCCCCTACCGCGGCGGGATCGGCCGCGAGGAGCTCGACCCGACCGAGTACGACACTCCGTTCGACGCGGTCCGCGAGGCGCTGGAGGCGGGCGGATGAGCGAGCCGGTCGAGGCCGAGATCCCTAAGGGGAGCTACGCGGCCGGGCGGCGGATCAAGCTGCCGGCCGGGGCCGAGGCCCCCTACACGGTCTTCGTCAACGGGGTCGAGCAGCGCGAGGGCGCCGACTACAACGTCCGCGCCGGGGAGATCGTCTTCACCCGGCAACTGGTCAAGGAGAGGGTCGGCACCGGGCGCTGGCTGGCGATGTACCTGGGGCTGTTCGGGACCTACCGCAAGAACGAGACCGTCGACCTCCAGTTCCACCGCGGCGGCAAGGTCGAGCTCCGCTCAGACCTGCCGGTCGAGCCCGACTAGTCGTCGGTGTTGCCCTCCCAGATCCCGAACGGGGAGCCCTGTGGGTCGCTGAGGAACGCGATCTTGCCCTGCGGCATCTCCATCCGGACATATGAGCGGCCGCCGAGCTCCCCGGCCCGGTCGGCCGACTCGTCGCGGCTCTCGACGACGAAGTACGGAATCCAGTGCGGCGGCTCGCCCGGCTGGGCGGCAATCACGCCGCCGTTGCTGCGGTCGCCGACCTTGATGATGGTGTAGGCGGGCGCTCCCTCTCCCTGCATCTGCTCCGTCCCCCACCCGAACAGGCCGGTGAGGAACTCGAGCGCGGCGTCGGGGTCGGGGCTGTGGAGCTCGTTCCAGGTCAGGCAGCCGGGGTCGTTGACGCGGGTCGCTCCGATCGACTGGTTCGGCTCCCAGACGCAGAGGGCCGCTCCCGTCGGGTCCTGGAGCAGGGCCATCCGGCCTGCCTCCATCACGTCGAAGGGTTGCTCGATCACGGTCCCGCCGAGCTCCTTTGCCCGGGCGGCGGCGTCATCGGCGCTCGCGACGGTGACGTAGCTGTTCCAGTGGGGCCGGAACTTGTCGGTCTGCGGCGCGATCGCGGCGGCACTCTCGCCGCCGACCAGGCACATCGTGTAGGTGCCGCCGCCGGGGATCTCGTTGTCGTCGAACTCCCACCCGAGGAGCCCGCCGTAGAAGGACTTCGCCGCCTCGGAGTCGCTCGTGGTCAGGTCGACCCAGCTGAACGTCCCCGGCGCGTGCTCGGTCCTGGTTCCCATCTAGTTGAAGACGTACAGCAGCAGGAAGGCGACAAGAGCGAAGGTCCCGACGCCCGCGATCAGCGGCCTGTCCTCGACGATGATCGCCGCGGTCGAGCGGTCGTCGGCGCGGTCGTAGATCAGGTAGAGGTAGCGGAAGACGCAGTAGAGGACCGGCGGGATCGTCCACATCATCTGGTTGCCGATCAGCGGCGAGTTGACGGCATAGATCGAGTAGCTGATGATCGTCCCGGTCGTGACCAGGGCGACCATCTGGTCGAGGAAGGGCAGCGAGTAATGCTCGAGGACCGGGCGGCTGCTGGTCCCCTGGTGGAGCTCCGAGACCGCCTCCTGGCGCCGCTTGGTGACACCGAGGAAGAGTGCGATGAAGCCGGTGCAGAGGATCAGCCATTCCGAGGCGTGGGCGTCGACGGCGCTGGCGCCGGCGGCGACGCGGAGGATGAACAGCCCGGCGAGGGTCATCACGTCGGCGATCACGATCTGCTTGAGGCCGAGGCTGTAGGCGACCTGGGCGATCCCGTAGCCGACGACCATCAGGCCGACTTCCCAGTTGACGGTCGCGAAGGCGAGGGCGATCGCGAACGCGGCGAGCAGGGGAGCAATCGTCCGCGCCGCGCGCTCCGAGAGCTCGCCGGCGGCGAGCGGGCGGAACTGCTTCTTCGGGTGCTTGCGGTCGAGCTCGACGTCCATCAGGTCGTTGACGTAGTAGCCGGCGCTCGAGATCGCGCAGAAGGACGAGGAACGCCAGCGACGCCTGCGAGGACGTCGTGCGGGTCGTTGAACTTGCCCGAGAAGAGGAGCCCGGCGAAGACGAAGACGTTCTTGACCCACTCCTGCGGCCGCGCCGTCTTGATCGCCGCCCGCAACGGCGTTCGCGTCGGCACGACCGGCTGGTCGGCCGCGGTGTCGGGCTCTGCGGGTACCGCGATCGTCGGCTGTTCCGAGGTGATCGTTTCCATCGTGAGCCGCCGCGCGGCACCGCCGATGCCGCCCGGCCAAGGGAGATACGTCGCGACAGGGTAGCGCTGCGCGGCGGTCGGCCCCGCCTACGGGTCGATCAGCACGCCGGGATTCATGATCGCCGCCGGGTCGAGCTCGGCCTTCGCGGCGCGGAGGGCCGCCGCGAACGGCGCCGGGCGCTGGCGGTCGTACCAGGGCCGGTGATCGCGGCCGACCGCGTGGTGGTGGGTGATCGTCCCCCCGCCCTCGATCACCGCCTCGGCCGCGGCCCGCTTGATCTCGCCCCACTGCTCGACCTCACCGCCGCGGACGGCGGGGGCCATCACCGTGAAGTAGGGCGCGGGCCCGTCCGGGTAGACGTGGGTGAAGCGGCAGCTCACGCGCGGGGCACCCGGGCCCGATGCCGGGGCGTCGGAGACCTCCGCGACCTTCTTCCTGACGGCCTCGATCGCGTTCGCGTGGAACTCCTCGAAGCGGTCCCAGGTGATCGCGGTCTCGAAGGTTTCGGAGAGGACGCCGCAGGCGACGAAGGTGTCGCGCAGGTAGGGCGCGAGGAGGAAGGCGCTTCCGCCAGGTGTCGACCGCCGACCGGCCCTCCACCAGTGCATCGCCTTCGCTCCCTCCCGAAGAATCAGATCGTGACGGTCGGTCGCTCCGGCTCGCGGCCGCGTCCGCGATGCCGGGTTCACCCCCGTGCTCTTCGGCGATTCCGACGGCGATCTCCATCTGGGCGTCGACCGGGTGGTGGGCGGACTCGAAGCCGAGGATCAGGAGGCTCGCGTCGCCGGAGCCGGCGCCGGTCGTCCCCGCCTCGAGCGCATCGAGCAGGCGGCAGTTGGAGGGGTACAGCCCCGACTGGGAGATCTCGCGAACGGCCCCCGCGGCGGCGAGGAAGTCGCCGAACTCGACCCCGCAGGAGGCCTTGAACGTGGGCCTCGGCCTGACCCGCACCCAGGCCTCGGCGATCGTCGCCGAGGATGCCCTCGGACCCGATCAGCGCCCGGTCCGGCGAGGGCCCGGCCCCGGATCCCGGCAACCGCCGGCTCTCCCAGTCCCCGCGCGGGGTGATCGCCCGCACCGACTCGACGAGGTCGTCGATGTGGGTGTAGAGGGTGGCGAAGTGGCCGCCCGCCCTGGTCGCGATCCAGCCGCCGAGAGTCGAGTACTCGAACGACTGCGGGAAGTGGCGCAGGGTCAGGCCGTGCTCGCGGAGCTGGTCCTCGAGGTGCGGGCCCGTCGCCCCGGCCTGGATCCTCGCCGCCAGCGAGACGGGGTCGACCTCGAGCACCCGGTCGAGGCGCCGCAGGTCGAGGCTGACGAACGGGACGGTCGCCGAGCCGCCCCTCGACTCCGCCGACGACGCTCGTCCCGCCGCCGAACGGGATCACCGCCGCGCCCTCGGCCTCGCACCAGCTCAGCACGGCCTCGATCTCGGACTCGTCGCGCGGCCGGGCGACGAGGTCGGGAGGGTTCTCGAACTCACCCCGAAAGCCGCGCACGAGGTCCGCGGTAGGACTTGCCGAGCGCATGCGAGACCCGCTCGTACTTCTCGTCGCAGAAGAGGTCCCCGAACCCGCTCGGGGCCTTCAACCGCGGCGCGCGGATCTCGACCTCCTCCAGCGGCACCGGGTCCTCGACCTCGCCTCCGAGCCCGAGGCGGTCGCGAATCCCCGCCGCGGCCTCCTCCAGCTGCGAGCGCGACGGCGCCTGGTCCTCGTAGCCCCAACCCCAGTGCTTCAGCCGCCGTGCCATCGCCGCCACCAGTAGAGGGGGGCTCTCGACGGGCGGTCTAAAGCGTCGGTCCATGACGGCGCTTGTCCGGCGAGGGCCCGCCCTCTACCAGTGGACTCCTTTCATCAGGTGGGCGAAGGCGACGGCCTCGGTGGTCGGCGCCTTGTCGGGCGCCTCCTCGCCCTTGCCCTTCGCGGCCTGCGACTCGGGGAACAGTTTGTAGGCGGTGTTGAGGATCCGGTCGCTGAAGGTGGGAGCCACCGCATAGATGACCTCGCCCAGGGTGCCGAGCCTGGTCGCCACCTTCTTCGGCTGGTTGACGATCGCGCCGGAGATCAGCTCCGCCGCCTCCTCGGGGGTGATCGCCGGGAACATGTCGTACATCCGGGTCGGCGCGATCATCGGCGTCCGCACCAGGGGCATGTGGATCGTCGTGATGTGGACGCCGTCGTCGATCACCTCGGAGGCGATCACCCGGCCGAAGGCGTCGAGCGCCGCCTTCGAGGCGACGTAGGCGGAGAACCGCGGCGGGTTGGTCTGGGTGCCGATCGAGCTGATGTCGATGATGTGGCCCGTCTTGTGGGCCCGCATCGAGGGCAGCAGGGCGAGGATCAGCCGCACCGCGCCGAAGTAGTTGACCTGCATCGTCCGCTCGTAGTCGTGGAAGCGGTCGTAGGAGAGGCCGACCGAGCGACGGATCGAGCGGCCGGCGTTGTTGACGAGGATGTCGACCCGGCCGTGGTAGGTGAGCACCTCATCGGCCATCCGCGAGACGTCCTCGACGTCCGACATGTCGCACTGGTGGATGTGGGCCACCCCGCCCGCGGCCTCGATCTCCTCCTTGGTCTCCTCGAGCTTGTCCATCGAGCGGGCGACGAGCAGCACGGTCCCGCCGGCGTCGGCGACCTTGACCGCGGTCGCTTTGCCGATCCCGGACGAGGCGCCGGTGATCAGGACGACCTTGCCGCGGACGGCCGATGCGAGCGGGCGGTCCTTGAAGAGGTCGGGGTCGAGGTTCCGCTCCCAGTAGTCCCAGAGCCTGCCCGCGTAGGACTCGAGCGGCGGCACCTCGATACCGGACCCGGCAAGGGCCGCCTCGGCGTTGGTCGAGTCGAAGTGGGTCGGGTAGTCGAGGTAGTTGAGGACGCCGGGCGGTATCCCGAGCTCGCTGAGAGCACGGTTGCCGACCCGCTTCGCCGGCGGGAACAGCCGCAGCCCGGTCTTGACGAGGCTCGTCGCCGGGTCGGTGACGTTCGGCGTCGAGCCGGTAGGCCGCCTGCGGGGCATCGGCGACCCTGGCGAGCAGGTTGACCAGCTCGCCGGCGGTCTTCGGGTGCGGATCGGTGAGGGGGAAGGCCTGCCGGTCGAGCCCCGGCTCGTGGGCGATGTGGTCGATCGCGGCGGCGACGTAGTCGACCGGGACGATGTTGATCTCGCCGCCCTCGACGCCGACCGTGGGCAGCCAGGAGGGGAGGACCCGGCGGGCACGCTGGAGGAGCTTGAAGAAGTAGTAGGGGCCGTCGACCTTGTCGGTCTCGCCGGTGCGCGAGTCGCCGACGACGATCCCGGGGCGGTAGACGCGCCAGGGACGCGTGCACTCTTCGCGGACGACCCGCTCGGACTCGTGCTTGGTGCGGAAGTAGGGGTGGACGTCGAGGTTTTCGGCCTCGTCGAACATGTCCTCGCGCCATTCGCCGCGATAGAGCCCGGCGGCGGCGATCGAGCTGACCTGGTGGAAGCAGCCGGCCTCGATCGCGGTCGCGAGCTCGACCGCGTGCCGGGTCCCCTCGACGTTGGCCACCTCCTGCGCCTCGGCGCCGGCGGTCATGTCGTAGATCGCGGCCAGGTGGAAGAAGTGGTCGACGTCGCCGCGCAGCGTCAGCAGGTCCTCCTCGGAGATGCCGAGGCCCGCCTGGGAGAGGTCGCCGGCGACCGGGACGATCCGGGCCCCGTCGGCTCCCCAGGAGGTCCGCAGCTCCTCGAGCCTGCCGCGCGAGCCCGACCGCACCAGCGCGTAGATCGTGCCCTCGCGCTGCAGCAGCCGCTCGACGAGATTGCGGCCGATGAAGCCGGTCGCTCCGGTGACGAAGTAGTTCATTTCAGCCTTCCTGCCTTAGCTCGGCGCTCACGCTTGTTTCATACACTCAAAGCAAGGATGGCGCAAACGGCCACTGTGCAGATTCAGATGCCCGAAATGGGCGAGTCGGTGACCGAGGGCATCGTCCTCGAGTGGCACGTCGCCGTGGGCGATTTCGTCAACGAGGGCGACACCGTCGTCGAGGTCTCGACCGACAAGGTCGACGCCGAGGTGCCGGCGCCGGAGGCCGGCGTCATCACCAAGCTGCTGGTGCAGGTCGATGACGAGGTTCCCGTCGGGGCGCCGTTGGCGGAGATGGAGCCGGGCGACGGGTCCTCCGAGGGACCAGCCGCACAGCCCGCGGGTCCTGTCGCCGAGGAGGAGGGGCCCTCGGACGCCCCAGAGGCGTCCTCGACCCCCCCGTCCCCGCGCCACCCGCGGGAGATGCGGCTGCAACAGGCGGAGGGACCGATCGCCAGGTTGGCGACGGTGCCAATGGCGCCGACGTGAGGGCCACGCCCCTTGCCCGGCGGGTTGCCGCGAGAACGGCGTCGACCTGGGATCGGTTGCGGGCAGTGGGGCCGGGGCGAAGGTGACGAAGGAGGACGTGCTGGCGGCCGCCAACGGCGGTGGCGACGGGGCGGCGGCGGCCGCGCGCCCGCCGCGGGCGAGGCGAAGCCGCTGCGAGGGCCGGCCGCGATGCTGGCGCAGGCGATGGACGAGAGTCGCGAGGTGCCGACCGCGACCTCGTTCCGGACGATCTCGGTCGACACGCTCGACGCCAAGCGCAGGGCCCTGAACGGAATCCTCAACGAGCGCGGGATGAAGGTCTCCTTCACCCACCTGATCGCCTGGGCGATCGTCCAGGCGGCGAAGGAGTGGCCGGTGATGACCCGCGTCTTCGAGATGCGCGACGGCAAGCCGTTCGCGATCGAGGGCGGGCCGGTCAACCTCGGAATCGCCGTCGACATCGAGCGCAAGGACGGCTCCCGCAGCCTGATGGTGCCCGCGATCAAGGGCTCCGACGGCCTCGACTTCGCCGCCTTCCACAGCTACTACGAGGAACTGATCAAGAAGACCCGCGAGAGCAAGCTGACCGCCGACGACTTCCAGGGGACGAACATCTCGCTGACCAACCCGGGCGGGATCGGGACGGTCTCCTCGGTCCCGCGCCTGCTGAGCGGCCAGAGCGCGATCATCGCCACCGGCTCGATCGCCTACCCGCCCGAGTGGGCGCACGCCGGCCCCGACCGGATCAAGCAGCTCGGCGTCTCGAAGGTGATGACGATGACCTCGACCTACGACCACCGGGTCATCCAGGGCGCCGAGTCGGGCTCGTTCCTGCGCCGGATCGAGCAGCTCCTGCAGGGTGAGGACGGCTTCTACGAGTCGGTCGCCACCGACCTCGGGATCGACCCGGCCGCGGTCACCGCCGCCCACCCGGCGGCGGCCTCGGCGCCGCCGCTGGGGGCGCCGCCGCCCGCGACCACGCCGACGCAGCCCGACGAGGAGCTGCTGCAGGCGGTGCAGGCGGCGACCTCGCTGCTCAAGGGCTACCGGACCCACGGCCACCTCGCCGCCCGCCTCGACCCGCTCGGCAGCGAGCCGAAGGGCGACCCGGCGATCCAGCCCGAGAACCTCAACCTGACCCCGGAGCTGATGTCGCGGATCCCGGCCTCGATCCTGCGGATCGGCGTCCCCGGCGAGACCCTGCTCGAGGCGCTGCCGCGGATGCGGGAGGCCTACTGCGGCACGATCGCCTACCAGTTCGAGCACCTCTCCTCCCACCAGCAGCGGACCTGGCTGCGGGAGATGGTCGAGACCGGCGCCCACCGCGAGCCGCTCGCCGACGACGAGAAACGGCGCCTCCTGCAGCGGCTGATCGACGTCTTCGAGTTCGAGCGCTTCATCGAGAAGGCCTACCTCGGGCAGAAGATCTTCACGATCGAGGGCCTCGACGCGATCGTGCCGATGCTCGACGAGCTGATCACCCTCTCCCGCCGCGCCGGCGCCGAGGAGGTCGTGCTTCGGGATGGCGCACCGCGGCCGGCTCGCCGTCCTCGCCCACAACATGGGGCGCTCGGTCGAGTCGATCCTCGCCGAGTTCGAGGGCTCGAAGCAGATCGAGGCGGTCAAGGCGGTCGCCGCGATCCCCCACCACGGCACCGGGGACGTCAAGTACCACTACGGCCACCAGGGGATCTACGAGACCCACGCCGGCGAGAAGATCGCCGTCCGCCTCTACCCGAACCCGAGCCACCTCGAGTTCGTCAACCCGGTCGTCGAGGGCGCCTCGCGCTTCCTCCAGTCCGACTTCGAGGGGGCGAGGATCGACCACGACCCGCGCCGCGCGGTCCCGGTCCTGCTCCACGGCGACGCCGCCTTCCCCGGCCAGGGCGTCGTCGCCGAGACGCTCAACCTGCAGGGCGCTGCGCGGCTACACGACCGGCGGCACGATCCACATCATCCAGAACAACCAGGTGGGGTTCACGACCGACCCCGAGGAGGCCCGCTCGACCCCCTACGCGGCCGACATGGCGAAGGGGTTCAACGTCCCGATCGTCCACGTCAACGCCGACGACGTCGAGGCCTGCTCGGCCGCGATCCGGCTCGCGATGGCCTATCGCGAGCGCTGGGGCCGGGACATCGTCATCGACGTGATCGGGTACCGCCGCTACGGCCACAACGAGACCGACGAGCCGGCCTACACCCAGCCGACGACCGCGGCCAAGATCAAGGCGCACCCGCCGGTGTCCGAGATCTACGCGAGGAAGCTGATCGACGAGGGCGTGATCGCCGAGGGCGACGTCGAGCGCGAGCGCGAGCGAACGGCGCGAGGAGATGTCGGCGGCGCTGAAGGACCTGCGCAAGAAGATGGAGCTCGGCGAGTACGAAGACCCGACCGTGACGACCAGCGCCACCGGCGAACTCGACCGCAGCGCCAGCCCGCCGGTCGAGACCGCGGTGCCGATCGAGCGCCTGCGCCCCCTGAACGAGGCGCTGATCGAGGTGCCCGAGAGCTTCACGATCCATCGCAAGCTGCGCAAACCGCTGGCGAAGCGGATCACGCGCTCGAGGAGGGCGGGATCGAATTCGGCCACGCCGAGGCGCTCGCGTTCTCGACGCTCGCTGACCGAGGGGGTTCACATCCGCCTCACCGGCCAGGACACCGAGCGCGGCACGTTCTCACACCGTCACCTCGTCCTCCACGACGAGAACACCGGGCTGAAGTACTGCCCGATGCAGAACCTCGACGACGCAAACGCGCCGTTCGAGCTCTACAACAGCCCGCTCTCGGAGGTCGCCTGCCTCGGCTTCGAGTACGGGTACTCGGCGGCGAACCCGAACGCGCTGGTGATCTGGGAGGCGCAGTACGGCGACTTCGCCAACGCCGGCCAGGTGATCATCGACAGCTTCATCGTCTCCGGCGAGGCGAAGTGGGGCCAGACCAGCCGCCTGACGCTGCTGCTGCCGCACGGGTACGAGGGCTCCGGCCCGGAGCACTCGAGCGCCCGCATCGAGCGCTTCCTCGCACTCGCCGCCGAGGGCAACATCCGGATCGCCAACCCGAGCACCGCGGCCCAGTACTTCCACCTCCTGCGCCGCCAGGCGCTGATCCGCAAGCCGCGCCCGCTCGTCGTCTTCACGCCCGAAGGGGCTGCTGCGCCTCGATCGCGCCGCGGCGACGCCGCAGGAGCTGACCGACGGCCACTTCGAGCTGATCCTCGACGACCCGAAGGCGGCGGATCGCCGCGACAAGGTCGAGAGGCTGGTCCTCTGCTCGGGCAAGATCTACTACGACCTCGACGCCAGCGAGCGCCGCGATGCGGCCGAGGACGTCGCGATCGCCCGGGTCGAGCTCCTCTACCCCTTCGCCAAGGAGCAGCTCGAAGAGCCTGATCGCCTCCTACCCGAACCTGAAGGAGGTCGTCTGGACCCAGGAGGAGCCGCGCAACATGGGCGCTTCGAAGGTGATGTCGAGGCGCCTTCCCGAGCTGCTGCCGGAGGGCGTCGAGCTCGGCTACGTCGGCCGCCCGACCCGCGCCAGCACCGGCGAGGGGTACGCCGCCGCCCATGCCCGCGAGCAGGAGCGGATCGTCCTCACCGCCCTCACCCCCGGAAGCTGATGCGGAAGCCGGTGCCGGGCCCGCTGTTCCGCTGGGTCAAGCGCTTCAGCTGGGTCGAGCTGGCGATCTTCTCGGCCCTGATCGTGTTCTGGCTCGCGCCCGGGTTCGAAACCGAGACGATGGTGTTCGGATGGGCGCACGGCCTCGGCTTCATCGCGCTGTGCGTGGTGATCTGGATCGCCGCGGTGAGGCGCGAGGCTCCGTACACACTGCTTGCGGCCACCCTCACACCGGTCGGCCCGGTCGGAAGCGTGATCGGGATCGAACTGATCGAGCGCAAGGGTTGGGGAGTGGCCGAAGTCCCTCGCGAACGCCGCGAATTAGCCGTAGGCACGCTCAACTCGCCTTGACCACAGCCGCCTGAGGCGGTATAGCTAGGAGGTGACTGTTCTTCCGGGCAGTCCCGTCCGGGGGAACGGCCGCGTCGGCATCCCTCCCTGGCTACCGACGCGCAGGTGCAGTGAGGGTCGCGCGGACCCCCCTGCCTCCCGCGGCCCTTGCTGTGCCTACATCTGTCGGGCCACCACCGGGCCCGGCTGATCAGCCTCTGAGGTTCCTCAGAACCGTCTGCAGGATGCCACCGTTGCGGAAGTATGTGACCTCGTTCGGGGTGTCGAGGCGAACCGTCGCCTCGAACTCCGTCAGCCCGCCGCCGTCGCGGCGGGCGGCGACCTTCACCGTCTTCGCCTCGACCGTCCTCGAGGTCGCCGACGTCGAACATCTCCGCCCCGGTGAGGCCGAGGCTCTCGGCGCTCTCGCCGTCGGCGAACTGGAGCGGAAGCACGCCCATCCCGATCAGGTTGGAGCGGTGGATCCGCTCGAAGCTCTCGGCGATCACCGCCCTCACCCCGAGCAGCCGCGTGCCCTTCGCGGCCCAGTCGCGCGAGGAGCCCGAGCCGTACTCCTTGCCGGCGAGAACGACGAGCGGCACATCTTCGGAGGCATATGCCATCGCCGCGTCGAAGATCGTCGTCTCCTCGCCGTCGGGGAAGTGACGGGTGAAGCCGCCGGCGCGCTCGACCAGGAGGTTGCGCAGCCGGATGTTGGCAAAGGTGCCGCGGATCATCACCTCGTGGTTGCCGCGGCGCGAGCCGTAGGAGTTGAAGTCGCGGGGCTCGACGCCTTCCTCGATCAGCCAGCGACCGGCCGGGCTGTCTTTCTTGATCGCGCCGGCCGGGGAGATGTGGTCGGTCGTGATCGAGTCGCCGAGCAGCGCGAGCACGCGCGCCTCCTCGATCGGCTCGACTCCCGGCGCCTCGGCCGGCATCCCCTCGAAGAAGGACGGCCGGCGGACGTAGGTCGAATCGGGCCAGGTGTAGCGGTCGCCCTCGGGCACCTCGACGGCGTTCCAGTTCTCGTCGCCCGCCAGCACCTCGCCGTAGTTGCGGGTGAACATCTCGGAGGCGATCGAGCTGCCGACGACCTCCTTGATCTCCTCGGAGCCTGGCCAGATGTCGCGCGAGGTAGACCGGCTCGCCGTCGGAGCCCTGGCCGAGCGGCTCGCTCGGCGAGGTCGATGTCCATCCGCCCGGCGAGCGCGTAGGCGACGACCAGCGGCGGGCTCGCCAGGTAGTTGGCCTTCACGTCCTGGTTGATCCGGCCCTCGAAGTTGCGGTTGCCGGAGAGCACCGAGCAGACGACCAGGTCCTTCTCCTCGACCGCGGCCGAGATCTCCGGCGGCAGCGGGCCGGAGTTGCCGATGCAGGTGGTGCACCCGTAGCCGACGAGGTTGAACTGGAGCCGGTCGAGGTACTCGGTCAGGCCGGCTTTCTCGAGGTAGTCGGTGACGACCGTCGAGCCCGGCGCGAGCGAGGTCTTGACCCAGGGCCGCCGCATCAGGCCGCGTTCGATCGCGTTGCGGGCGAGCAGGCCGGCGCCGACCATCACCGACGGGTTCGAGGTGTTGGTGCAGCTCGTGATCGCCGCGATCACGACCCGGCCGTGGTCGAGTTCGACCAGTGTCCCGTCCTCGAGGGTCACCTCGACCGCGTCCTCGCTGCCGCGCCACATCGTCGCCGTCGGTCCCGCCGGTCACCGCGGGCCGCGGGCGGTCGCGCTCGACGTCGTGGTCCTCGGCCGGCGGGTCCGAGGCCGGGAACGACTCCTGCCCCGCCTCGTCGAGCGTCGCCCAGCTGCTCGGCGGCCTCGGGGTCGAACTCCTCCATCGCCTCGAGGAAGGCCTCCTTCGCCTGCGAGAGCGGCACCCGGTCCTGGGGGCGTTTCGGCCCGGCGATGCTCGGCTCGACCTCAGCCGAGGTCGAGCTCGAGCGTCGCGGAGAAGACCGGGTCTTCGTACTCGGCGTCGGCGAACATCCCCTGCTCGCGGGCGTAGGCGTCGACCAGCTCGATCGTCTCGGTCGGGCGCCCGGTCAGCTCGAGGTAGCGCAGCGTCTCGGCGTCGACCGGGAAGATCGCGCAGGTCGAGCCGAACTCCGGCGACATGTTGCCGATCGTCGCCCGGTCGGCGAGGCCGAGCGTCGCCAGCCCGGGGCCGAAGAACTCGACGAACTTGGAGACGACGCCGTGCTCGCGCAGCATCTCGGTCACGGTCAGGACCAGGTCGGTCGCGGTCCCTCCCTCGGGCAGCTCGCCGTCGAGCTTGAAGCCGACGACCTGCGGCAGCAGCATCGAGATCGGCTGCCCGAGCATCGCCGCCTCGGCCTCGATCCCGCCGACGCCCCAGCCGAGGACGCCGAGGCCGTTGACCATCGTCGTGTGGGAGTCGGTCCCGACCAGCGTGTCGGGGTAGGCCTGGGGCGTCTCGCCGCGCGTCGTCGGCTGTAGACGACCTGGGCGATGTGCTCGAGGTTGACCTGGTGGCAGATGCCGGTCGCCGGCGGCACGACGCGAGAAGTTGTCGAACGCCTCCCTCCCCCACTTCAGGAACGAGTAGCGCTCGCGGTTGCGCTCGAACTCGCGCTCGGCGTTGACGGCGAAGGCGCGCTCGTTGCCGAAGGCGTCGACCTGGACCGAGTGGTCGATCACGAGGTCGACGTCGACCAGCGGGTTGATCTTCTCCGGGTCGCCGCCGATCTCGGCCATCGCGTCGCGCATCGCGGCGAGGTCGACGACCGCCGGCACGCCGGTGAAGTCCTGCATCAGCACCCGGGCCGGCTGGAACGGGATCTCGACGCTGGGCTCGGCCGCGGCGTCCCAGCTGGCGATCGCCTCGACGTCGTCGGCGATGACCGAGACGCCGTCCTCGAGCCGCAGCACGTTCTCCAGCAGCACCTTCAGCGAGTACGGGCAGGCGGGCGACGTCGAACTTCTCCTGCAGCGCGTCGAGCCGGAAGATCTCGTACGAGCGGCCCCCCACCTCGAGGGTCGAACTCGCGCCGAAGGAGTCGAGACTGCTCATGGCTCAATCCTAGGCAAACGGCGCGAGCAGGCGGGTCGGGTGCCTCTCGAACGGCGGATACTCAAAGTGCCGGTCTGATTAGACCGGCACTTGTCCGGGCGAGAGTGCCCGACCCGCCCCTCGCTACCGCTTCTCGGCGGGTGGCCGGCGGCGACCCCGTCGGCGATCCTTTGGCCGGCCGAGCCGCTCTGGGCGCGAACGGAGATCGCCGGGGCTGGCGAGGCCGAGGTGGGCGAGGGCGCGCTGGCGGATCGGGCCGACGCTGAGCTCGGACCTTGTCGCGCTCGATCGCCTTGACGACAGCCGCGCCCACCTGCTCGGGCCGGCCGGTTCCGAGTCCCATCGGCGAGGCTTGGCGCCCGAGTCGGCGAACATCCCCGCGTCGCGGATGAAACCGGGGCTGACGAGCGAGACGCCGACGTCCTTCGGCGCCAGGTCGGCGCGCAGGCCGAGCGCGAAGCCGCGCAGGCCGAACTTGGTCGCGTTGTAGATCGAGGTGCGGGGGCTCGCGGCCTTGCCCGCTAGCGAGGCGATGAAGACGAGGTGGCCCGGACCCGCGCTCGATCATCGCCGGGTAGAGCGCCCGCGCCATCAGCATCGGTGCCTCGAGGTTGACCCGCAGCGCCCGGCTCACCTCCTCGGAGCTGAAGTCCGACAGCCAGCCGGCCCCCGGCAGGCCGGCGTTGGCGACGAGCACGTCGACCTCTCCCGCCGCAGCGGCGAGCGCCTCGGCCGCGCCGGGCTCGGCGAGATCGGCGGGCAGGACGCGGTGGCCCTCGCCGGGCAGGGCCGCGGCCTGAGCCTCGAGCGCCTCCGCTCCTGCGCGCGCTGAGCAGAAGGTCCGCGCCCCTCGTCGGCAAGCGCCTCGGCGATCGCCCGGCCGAGGCCCCCGGTGGCGCCGGTGAGCAGAGCGGTGCGACCGGAAAGTTCCATCCCAAGCCGCAAGCTAGCAGCCGGGTCGGGCCGACAGGAAAAGCGGCGGCAAGTGCGAATGGCTACTAAATGTTTATTTTTTATGAGCAAACGGCGGGGCGATCGTCTACACTGCCCCGCGTTCCGAACAACCGAGACGCCGAGTCCCGTGCGCATTGCGGCGCACGGGAGCGGGGGAACCACGTTTTCGGGGCTAACCCGCCCAGCAGGGCGGGGGCGCAGGCTCCTTTCGCGCCAGCCCGACAGCTAACCCCGTAGGCCGACGAAGGAGATCGGTAGTGCCTACGAACAATCGAACGTTTTGGTCGGGGTTGGCTTGTATGGCGGCATTCGCCGCCCTCGCCATCGCTCCCAGCGGCGCGTCCGCGGCCTGCGAAGGCGGCGGCGTCACGCCGGCCGAAATAGACATGTGCACGCCGACGCCGAAGGCGCGTCTGCTTGCAAACGGGATGCTGATTCCGCCGAAGGCGGCTCCCCTGCGGGTCAAGGAGGCGGTCGAATACGCCAACCGGATTCGCAACAAGCCCTACATCTACGGCGGCGGCCACGCCAGCTTCATCGGACAGGGGCTATGACTGCTCCGGCTCGGTCAGCTACGCGCTGCGCGGCGGAGAATTCCTCGAAAGCCCGTTGCCGTCGGGGCCCCTGGAGAGCTGGGGCCTGCGCGGCGAAGGGCGCTGGATCACCGTCTACGCCAACGCCGGTCACGCCTACGCCGTCGATCGCCGGCTACCGGTGGGACACATCGGGGAATACCGATGGCACCACTGGGCCAAGTTGGCACGAAGAACTGCGCGACAACGTCGGCTACATCGCCCGCCACCCGGCCGGCTTCTGAGAACTCGAGCAAGGACATACTCCACCCCGGCCAAGCGGTCGGGGTGAATTTGTCCTTGCTTTCCAGAACCTCTCGGATAACTTCTCCGTGTAGCTGCTCCACCTGACATCCGCCTGGCCGACCTCACCAAGCGCTACGGCGAGGTCCGGGCGGTCGAGGGCATCGACCTCGAGATCGAGCGCGGCGAGTTCTTCACGATGCTGGGCCCGTCGGGCTCCGGCAAGACGACGACGCTGCGGATGATCGCCGGCTTCGAGGACCCGACCAGCGGCACGATCGAACTCGCCGGGCGGGACGTCAGCGGCACTCCGCCCTACGACCGGGCGGTCAACACCGTCTTCCAGGACTACGCCCTGTTCCCGCACATGACCGTCGGCGAGAACGTCGAGTACGGGCTGCGGGTCGGCGGCGTCTCCAAGGGCGATCGCGCCAAGCGACGCGAAGAGGCGCTGGAGATGGTCCGGCTGCCCGAATACGCCGAGCGCAAGCCGGCCGAGCTCTCGGGCGGACAGCGCCAGCGCGTCGCGCTCGCCCGGGCGATCGTCAACCGCCCCCAGGTCCTGCTCCTCGACGAGCCGCTCGGCGCCCTCGACCTGAAGCTGCGCGAGCAGATGCAGGTCGAGCTGAAGTCGATCCAGGGCGACGTCGGGATCACCTTCGTCTACGTCACCCACGACCAGGACGAGGCGCTGACGATGAGCGACCGGATCGCGGTCTTCAACGAAGGCCGGATCGAGCAGGTGAGCCCGCCATTCGAGCTCTACGAGCAGCCCGTCGACCGAATTCGTCGCGGGCTTCGTCGGCGTCTCCAACGTCCTCGAGCGCGACGGCGAGCGGTTCACGATCCGGCCCGAGAAGATCGAGCTCCTCGAGCCCGGCAGCGGGTCCGACGGGCTGCGGACCGAGCGCGGGCGGATCGCCGAGATCGCCTACGCCGGGATGGTGACCCGCTACACCGTCGCGCTCGCCGCCGGCGGGGAGCTTCAGCTTGTGCGCCAGAACGTGGAGAGGGCGTCGCAGGACTCGACCGCGGAGCGAGGCAAGGAGGTCGAGGTCGGATGGCGCCCGGAGCACGCGGTCGCCGTACGGGCGAAAGCAACAAAGGAGGAGGAGTCAAGTGAGGACTAGGAGCGCAAACCCGCACCGGACGGCGTGGATGGTCATCGCCGGCCTGCTGGCGTTCATGCTTCTGCTCGCCGGCTGCGGCGGTGGCGGCAGCAGCGAATCCAGCGGCGAAGAGCTGACCAAGCTCGGCAAGGGAGAGGGCGAAGTCGACCTGATCTCCTGGGCCGGCTACGTCGAACCCGCATGGAGCAAGCCGTTCGAAGAAAAGACCGGCTGCAAGGTCAACGACAAGGTCGCCGGGACCTCCGACGAAATGGTCAACCTGATGCGGACCGGCGAATACGACGGTGTCTCCGCATCGGGCAACGCGACCGCACGGCTGTTCGAAGGCGGCGACGTGGCACCGGTCAACACCGACCTCGTCCCCAACTACAAGACGGTCTTCTCCGACCTCAAGGGACAGCCGTACAACACCTTCGACGGCCAGCCCTACGGGATCCCGCATGCCCGCGGCGCCAACCTGCTGATGTGGAACAGCAACGACGTGAAGCCGGCGCCGAAATCGTGGAGCATCACCATGGATCCCAAGGAAGCCGCCAAATACAAGGGCAAGATCAGCCAGTACGACGATCCGATGTCGATCGCCGAAGCGGCGCTCTACCTGAAAATGCACGAGCCGGATCTGGGGATCGAAGACCCCTACGAGCTCAACGAAGAGCAGTTCGAAGCCGCGGTCGAACCTGCTGAAGGAACAGCGGTCGCTACGTCGGCGAATACTGGTCGGAAGCCGAAAAGCAGATCTCGGCCTTCGCCAACGGCGACAACCAGGTCGGCACGACCTGGCAGTACCAGTATTTCCTTCTGAAAGGAGAAGGCAAGCCGGTGGCCGCGAGCCCGGCGAGCCAGGGCTTCCTGCCGGAAGAGGGTGCGACGGGTTGGTCGGACACCTGGATGATCAGCTCCGAAGCCCAGCATCCCAACTGCATGTACATGTGGATGAACTGGATCATCGAACCGCAGGCCAACGCCGAAGTGTCCGAATACTTCGGCGAGGCACCTGCCCAGGAAAAGGCCTGCCAGAAAACCGAAAACCCGAACTTCTGCGCCGAATACCACGCGGAAGACCCGGCGTTCTGGAAACGCGTCTACTACTGGAAGACGCCGCTCGCGGACTGCGGCAACGGCGAAGAAGATTGCAAGGACTACAACGACTGGGTCCAGGCCTGGACCTCGATCAAGGGCTGATCATCAGCGCAGTGACGACGGATGGCGGCTGAGGCGGTCGTGGAGAGGAGGTCGGTGGGCCGCAGGCTCGCCGGCCTCTTCCACGGCCGCCCTCGCCTCCAGGTCGGGAGCCCTGCTGGCCGGCCCGGTCGGCTGGCTGGTCATCGGCTACCTCGGCTCGCTCGCGCTCCTCCTGATCGCGGCCTTCTGGGGGGTCAACCCGGTCAGCGGCGAGCTCGAAAAGAGCCTCAGCTTCGAAAACTTCGAAATCCTCTGGAACGAACCGGTCTACCGGACGATCGTCGGGCGCACGGTCCTGATCGCGGCGCTGGTGACGATCACCGACGCGATCCTCGCCTTCCCGATCGCCTTCTACATGGCGAAGGTGGCGAGCCGCCGGACGAAGGCGCGCGCTGGTGATCGCGGTCCTGATCCCGCTCTGGTCCGGCTACCTGGTCAAGGTCCTCTCGTGGCGGACGATGCTGTCCCCCTCGGGCGGCTTCATCAGCTGGGTTCTGGAACCGCTCGGCCTGCAGCAGCCCCGGCTACGGCAACACCGCCGTCTGGCTGGTGATGAGCTACCTCTGGCTGCCCTACATGGTGCTGCCGATCTTCGCCGGGCTCGAGCGAATCCCCAACACGCTGATCAGCGCCTCCGAGGACCTCGGCGCAAAGCCGTTCACGACCTTCAGGCGGGTGATCCTGCCGCTCACCTTCCCCGCCGTCGTCGCCGGCTCGATCTTCACCTTCGCGCTGACACTCGGCGACTACATCACGCCGACGGCTGGTCTCCAACAACCAGTTCATCGGCAACGTCGTCTTCAACAACATCTCCAACAACCTGCCGCTTCGCCTCGGCGCTGGCGCTGGTCCCGATCGTGGTGATGGTCGGCTACCTGCTGGTCGCGCGGAAGCTGGGCGCGTTCGAGCACATCTAGGCGACCATGAGGCTCTCCCGACAGTCGACGATCCTCCTCCGCCTCGCGGTCGCGATCGGGCTGGCGTTCATCTACATCCCGCTGATCATCCTCGCGATCTACGCCTTCAACGCCAGCAAAATCCTCGAATGGCCGCCGCCGGGGCTGACGCTCGAATGGTTCCCGAAGGCGTTCGAAAGCACGGCGCCAGACGCATTCTGGACCTCGATCAAAGTGGCGCTCATAGCGACCGCGATCGCACTCGTGCTCGGCACCCTGGCGTCTCTCGCCGTGTCGCGGCACCGCTTCTTCGGCCGCGAGACGATCTCCTTCCTGGTGATCCTCCCGATCGCGCTGCCGGGGATCGTGACCGGCGTGGCGCTGAACAACACCTTCACCCAGGTGTTCGGGATCAAACTCTCGCTGCTTCACAGTGGTCGTCGCCCACGCGACCTTCTGCATCGTCGTCGTCTACAACAACGTCATCGCCCGGCTGCGGCGAATGTCGGCGTCGTTCGAGGAAGCGTCGGCCGACCTCGGCGCCGACCCCTGGCAGACGTTCCGCTACGTCACCCTGCCCAACATGCGCTCGGCGCTCGGGGCGGGCGGCCTGCTCGCCTTCGGCCTCTCCTTCGACGAGATCATCGTCACCACCTTCACGATCGGCGCCGGCGAAGAAACGCTCCCGATCTGGATCTTCACGAACCTGTTCCGGGCCCAGGAACGGCCGATCGTCAACGCGGTCGCGGTGATCGTCGTCCTGATCTCGATCATCCCCGTCTACATCGCCCATCGCCTGACCTCCGAGGAAGGCGGGGCGGTGGCCGGCCGCGGCGGCAAATTCGAGGGAGGCGGCGTCGAGACCGAGGCGACCGCGGTCCCGTAGAGGATGCCGTCGGATGCTCGGGGAGCAGCGCCCCCGAGCATCCCGCCGAGTTCAGCGATGTGAGACGTGGAGGCAGGCCACGTCGTACTGCGAGCTCTCGCTGTAGTGGCGACCCCCGACTCCCCCTTCGGGGCTGTTGATTCCAGGCTCGTTGAACGGCGAGCCCGGCGAGGACGCCGCGTGGCCGGGCGTCGTTCCCCCTTCCGCCTCGATTTCCTGGCATGACTGACTCGGCGGCCCGGTGCCGGATGGGTTTCCTCCACCGGCGAGGGCGACTGGGGACGAGACACCGAGGACGAGAACCGCGAGGATTGCTGCCAACAGCAACCGTTTCATGGCGTTTCTCCTTTGCTGGGATCCCGGCAATTGGCCGGTTGACCCGACCTACGTACATGGGGGGCGCGGGGTTCAGCCGGCGGCGGCGTTGAACCCGGGGCCACCGCCGTCCCGTGTCCGCCACCTCGGGGCGACAGCACGCTCTGGGAAGGAAGGGTCGGGTGCCACTACCCGAGCGCGGCGCTACCGGCGCAGCCGGATAGCGCGAGGGAGGAGCACCCGACCCTTCCCTCTCCTACAGCGGGATGTTGCCGTGCTTGCGCTTCGGCTGCTCGACCCGCTTCGACTGCAGCATCCGCAGCGCCCGGATCAGCTTCGGCCGGGTCTGGCGCGGCTCGATCACGTCGTCGATGTAGCCGCGCTCGGCCGCCGAGTAGGGGTTCGCGAAGTGGGCTTTGTAGTCGTCGATCAGCTTCTGCCGCCGCTCTTCGGGGGTCGGCGAGGAGGAGATGTCCTTGCGGTAGATGATGTTGACCGCGCCCTCGGGCCCCATCACCGCGACCTCGGCGGTCGGCCAGGCGACGTTGTAGTCGGCCAGCATGTGCTTCGAGTTCATGACGTCGTAGGCGCCGCCGTAGGCCTTGCGGGTGACGACCGTGAGCTTCGGCACGGTCGCCTCGGTGAAGGCGTAGAGAAGCTTCGCGCCGTGGCGGATGATCCCGTTCCACTCCTGGTCGGTGCCGGGCAGGAACCCCGGCACGTCGGTGAAGGTCAGCAGCGGCACGTTGAAGGCGTCGCAGGTGCGGACGAAGCGCGCCGCCTTCTCGGAGGCCTCGATGTCGAGCACGCCGGCGAGGTGTGCGGGCTGGTTGCCGACGATGCCGACCGGGTACCCGTCGAGGCGGGAGAACCCGCAGACGATGTTCTTCGCGAAGTGCTCGTGGACCTCGAGGAACTCCTCGTCGTCGACGATCCGGGCGATCACGTCGCGCATGTCGTAGGGCTTCGAGGGGTCGTCGGGGACGAGGGTGTCGAGCTCCTCGTCTTCGCGATCGGGGTCGTCGGAGGGCTCAAAGCGCGGCGGCGCCTCGAGGTTGTTCGAGGGCAGAAAGCTCATCAGGTAGCGGACGTCCTCGAGGCAGCTCTCCTCGTCCTCGGCGGCGAAGTGGGCGACGCCCGACTTCGTGTTGTGGCTCATCGCCCCGCCCAGCTCCTCGAACTCGACCTCCTCGCCGGTCACCGTCTTGATCACTTCGGGGCCGGTGATGAACATGTGCGAGGTCTCTTTGACCATGAAGATGAAGTCGGTCATCGCCGGCGAGTAGACGGCGCCGCCGGCGCAGGGGCCCATGATCAGGCTGATCTGCGGGATCACGCCGGAGCATTTGACGTTGCGGACGAAGACGTCGCCGTAGGCGCCGAGCGAGACGACCCCCTCCTGGATCCTGGCGCCGCCGGAGTCATTGATCCCGATCACCGGCGCCCCGACCTCGGCGGCGAGGTCCATCACCTTGCACATCTTCTCCGCCATCACCTCGCCGAGGCTGCCGCCGAAGACGGTGAAGTCCTGGGAGAAGACGAACACCGTCCGGCCTTCGATCGTCCCGTAGCCGGTGACGACCGCGTCGCCCCAGGGCCGTTTCTTCTGCATCTCGAAGTCGTAGGTCCGGTGGCGGACGAAGGTGTCGAGCTCCTCGAACGAGCCGGGGTCGAGCAGCTTCTCGACCCGCTCCCGCGCGGTCATCTTGCCCTTCGCGTGCTGCTTCTCGACCGCCTCCTCGGACGCGGAGTGGATCGCGGCCTCGCGCAGCTCGCGCAGGTGGGCGAGCTTCTCGTCGTGGGTTTCGGGGTGCTGTCCGCGCATCGGAGCGCGCAGTCTATGGCGCAGTACGGGGCCATGACAAGGGGCCCGCCGAAGCGGGCCCCTCAGACCTCCCGGACTGCGTCTGCCGCCGCCTAGAGTTCGGCGCAGACCGCGTGAACCTCGAGTTCCCAGTCGACCGGATCCGGGCCTCCGAACGGCCGGGCCTGGGCGAACCAGGCGGTCGCTTTGCCGCCGCTGTCGAAGACCGGCGCGCTCTGGGTCATCGCGACTTTGGTCGTCGGGGTCGATGACAGGATGCGGGCGCCGCCTGCGATCGCCTGCTTGCCGGTCGGGCAGGTGGCGGTCGCTTCGTTGGCATTTTCGCTGCCGCTGTTTTTCGCCGATTTGACGGACACATAGCTGACGTTCTTGACCAGCTGGCCGAGGATCGACGACGAGAGCTTGGCCCCGGTCACGGCTTCGTTGCCGAGCTTGCCGGTCGTCACCGCTTCGGAGTTGACCTTGTTCGTCGTCACCGCGTTGGTGGCGAGCTTGGCGTCGGTCACCGCGCCGTTCTGCAGTTTCGCGGTGGTGACGACCCCGCCGCCGAGGTCCGTGGCGCGGACCGAGCCGTCGGCGATCTGGCTGCTGCCGACCGCCGAGGCCCCGATCTTCGCGGAGGTCACGGCGCCGTTGCCGAGCTTGGCCGAGGTCACGGCCAGGTTCTTGATTTTCGGCGTCGTCACCGCGCCCTTGGCGATGCTCTTCGTCTTGACCGAATTCTTCGCAGCGGTCGCCGCATAGGTGACCCCGCTGAGCGCCACGAACAACGCCATCGCCGAGAGCACGTTGGCGACGTTGAGGTGCCTCTTCAGGTTCTTCACGTCGAAACGCTCCTTCCAGGGCGCTCAGGCCCCGATTTCGTCTTGTCCTCCGACAACACTCAGGCGCTGTCGAAGGGTTGCTTTTGCGGCTCGGCGAGCCGGTCGAGAATCCGCTCGAGGTCGGCGACCTCGAGCCCGGAGCCCTCGGCGGCGCGCACCTCGACGCGCGTTCCGAAGCCCTTCTCGGCCATCGTCACCTCCACCCCCTCGACCGTGTCGACGAGCTCGGCGAGCTCCGGTTCGGACTTGACCAGCGTCCTCGAGACTTCAAGCATGGGACCCGCTTCAACCGTGGCGCCGGCGTTCCTTCTCGCCGAGCGGTGCCTGGGCAAGACCGTTCAGCGCCAGGCGATCCTGCTCTGAGGGCTAGAAGAAGGCGCCGCCGCGGTACTCGCCGAAGACGTCGCGCAGCGCGCCACAGACCTCGCCGAGCGAGGCGCCGGCGGCGAGAGCGGCGCGGATCGGGTGCATCAGGTTGCCGTCGCCGCGGGCGACATCGCGAAGGCTCTCGAGCTTCTCCTCGACTCCGGCCTGGTCGCGGTTCTCCTTGAACGTCTTCAGCCGGGCCAGCTGGCGCTCCTCGGACTCGGGGTCGACGCGGAGGATGTCGACGTCGTCGACCTGATCGGTGACGTACTTGTTGACCCCGACGACGATGTCCTGGCCGCTCTTGTATCGCTGGTGGTAGGAGAGCGCCGACTCCTCGATCTCGCGCTGCATGAACTCGAGCGCTTCGACCGAGCCGCCGAGCTCTTCGACCTTGCCCATCAGCTCCTTCGAGCGCAGTTCGATCTCGTCGGTCAGCGACTCGACGAAGTAGGAGCCGGCGAACGGGTCGACGGTGTCGGCCGCGCCGGACTCGTGGGCGAGGACCTGCTGGGTGCGGAGCGCGATCCGGGCCGAGCGCTCGGTCGGCAGCGCCAGCGCCTCGTCGAAGCCGTTGGTGTGAAGGCTCTGGGTGCCGCCGCAGACCGCAGCAAAGCCCTGGAGGGCGACGCGGATGATGTTCACCTCGGGCTGCTGGGCCTGGAGGGTGACGCCGCCGGTCTGGGTGTGGAATCGGATCTTCATCGAGTTCGGGTCCTGGGCCCCGAACCGCTCAGCGACGATCTCCGCCCACATCCGCCGTACCGCGCGGAACTTCGCGACCTCCTGGAAGACGTTGTTGTGGCCATTGAAGAAGAAGGCGAGGCGCGGGGCGAACTCGTCGATCGCGAGGCCGCGGTCGAGTGCCGCCTCGACGTAGGCGATCGCGTTCGAGAGGGTGAAGGCGACCTCCTGGACCGCCGAGCAGCCCTTCTCGCGGATGTGGTAGCCGGAGATCGAGATCGTGTTCCATCTCGGCACGCGCTCGTGGCAGTACTCGAAGATGTCGGTCGTCAGCCGCATCGTCGGCTCGGGCGGGTAGATGTAGTTGCCGCGGGCCATGTACTCCTTGAGGACGTCGTTCTGGACCGTGCCCCGCAGCTTCTCGGAGGAGACGCCCTGTTCCTCGCCGACCAGCTCGTAGAGAAGCAGGAGGATTGCCGCCGGGGCGTTGATCGTCATCGAGGTCGAGACCTGGTCGAGCGGGATCTCCTCGAAGCAGATCCGCATGTCCTCGATCGTGTCGATCGGGACCCCGGTGCGCCCGACCTCGCCGTGGCAGAGCGGGTCGTCGGAGTCGCGGCCGAGCTGGGTCGGCAGGTCAAAAGCCATCGAGAGCCCGGTCGAGCCCTGTGAGATCAGGTATCGATAGCGCTCATTGGTGTCTTCGGGAGTCGCGAACCCGGCGTACTGGCGCATCGTCCAGAGGCGGTCGCGGTACATCCCCTCGTGGATGCCGCGGGTGAACGGGGGCTCACCGGGCCGGCCGAGGCGCTCTTCGAGTTCGGGGGCGACGTCGTCCTCGGTGTAGAGGCGCTCGATCTCGATCCCGGAGTCGGTGAAGATGCGCTCGTCGTCGGGGCCGACGACCGGCGCGATCGTCCGGACCTCGCCCGCCGCTGCGGAATCGCCGTTTCCTGGCATACCGAGAGGATATTGCGGGAAACGCCCCGGGGCCGATGCGGCGTCTCGTTCTCAGTCGGTGGCGCCGACGAGGCGCTCGAGCCCGGATTGCTCGATCGTCCGACGGAGGCCGTCCGCGAGGGCGACCTCCGGCTCCCAGCCGAGCAAATCGCGGGCGCGGGTGATGTCGGGACGGCGCTGCTGGGGGTCGTCGGTCGGGAGGGTCTCGAAGACGATCTCCGAGCGCGACTCGGTCACCTCGATCACCTTCTTCGCCAGCTCCAGCAGGGTGAACTCGTCCGGGTTGCCGATGTTGACCGGCTGGTGGGCATCGGACTCGGCCAGGGCGACGATGCCGCGGACCAGGTCGTCGACGTAACAGAAGCTGCGGGTCTGGTCGCCCTCGCCGAACACGGTCAGCGGCTGGTCCTGGAGCGCCTGGCGGAGGAAAGTCGGGATCGCGCGGCCGTCGCGCGGCCGCATCCGCGGCCCGTAGGTGTTGAAGATCCGGACGATCGAGGTGTCGACGCCCTGCTGGCGGTGGTAGGCCATCGTCAGCGCCTCGGCGTAGCGCTTGGCCTCGTCGTAGACCCCGCGCGGGCCGATCGGGTTGACGTGGCCCCAGTAGTCCTCGGTCTGCGGGTGGACCTGGGGGTCGCCGTAGACCTCGCTGGTCGACGCCAGCAGGAACCGGGCCCGCTTCCACTTCGCGACGCCGAGCATGTGGTGGGTCCCGTGCGAGCCGACCTTCAGCGTGTGCAGTGGCAGCCGCAGATAGTCGATCGGGCTCGCCGGCGAGGCGAGGTGGTAGACGAAGTCGATCGGCTCCGGGATCTCGACCTTCTCGATGATGTCGATGTGGCGGAACTCGAACTCCGGGTCGCGGATGTGCTCGATGTTCCGCAGCGACCCGGTCTCGAGGTTGTCGATGCAGATCACGCGGTGCCCCTGCCCGAGCAGGTGCTCGCAGAGGTGTGAGCCGAGGAAACCGGCCCCGCCGGTGACGACGCAGGAGCTCATCGCATGTCCTCGAGCTTCATCGTCGGCCCGATGCTACAGGGCGTCGAGCGGCGCAGCTGCTCCGATCATTTGCTGCAATTTCCGCTCTTTTCTTGTCAATTCGCGCGATTTGGGGGGAGAAACCCGTCTCTCGCGCGGTTGCACCTGGGTCGTCCAACTCGAAGCCGTCCCGGTGCACCGGGGGGTGTGCAGCGGGAGGTGCGTGTCTCAGATGGAGCAGGAGTCGATCGCGATCGAGGCGCCCGGCGCCGACCTCGCGGCGCGAAAGCGCGCCGCCGTCGAGCTGATCGCGCAGCACGGCAGCGCCCTGCGCCGCAGCGCCCGCCGCTACTCACTCAATGCAGAGGACGCCGAGGACGCTTACCAGCGCTCGCTCGAGATCCTGCTGACCAAAGCCCCCAACATCCGGATCAACGACCTCGTCCGCTGGACCCACACCGTGATCAAACACGAGGCGCTGGCCGTCCGGCGCAAGCGGGAGCGAATGCTGGGAGGGGTGCCACAGTCGGCCGAGGACCCCGCCCGCGAGGACTGGGTCGCGCTGATCCCGGCAACCACCGATGGGCCCGACCTCCAGGCCGAGCGCGGCGAGCGGATCGCCCGAAGCCGCGAGGCCTTGCAGACGCTGAAGCCCGCCGAGCTGAGGGCGCTCACCCTCCTCGCCGAGGGCTATTCCTATGCGGAGATCGGCGAGATCACGGGCTGGACGAGGACGAAGATCAATCGCTGCCTGGCGGAGGGTCGGGAGCGATTCCGGAAGCTCTTCGCCCGCAGCGAGGACGGCAGCCGGTGCGTCGAGCTACGGCCGCTGCTATCCGCCTTCTGCGACGGCGAGGCCGATGCCGGCGACGTCGAGCAGGTGCGCGAGCACCTTCGCGCCTGCGGCGGATGCCGGGCGACGATGCGCGCCTACCGCGCGACCCCCGGCGCAGCCGCCGCGTTGGCGCCGGTACTGCCCGCACGCGGCCTGTTGGAGCGACTCCAGGATCTCGGCGCCGCGGCCCAGTCGCGCCTCCCGTTCGGCGGTGGGGCGGGCCGCGACTCGGCGATCTCACAGGTGGCCGCGGCAGGTGGCACCCGCGGGGCGGGAATGGCCGCCCTGGCGAAACTGCTGACGATCTGCGCCGGAGCCGCCGGCGGCGCGGCCGCCTGCGTCGCCGTCGGGGTCGCGCCGGCGCCGCTGATCCCCTCGCACGAGACGATGGCGCCGAAGGTCGAGCACGTCTCGCGGGCGGCATTCGAGGAGGCCGCGACGGAAACGGTCGAATCCGAGCCCGCCCGCCCCCAGCCCGAACCCGCCCCTCAGCCGGCGCCATCCCCTGACCCCGCCGCGAGCGCGCCGGATCCGCAGCCCGAACCGGCTCCGCCGCCGCCCGCCCCCGAAATCTCGGCCGGCGCCGTCGAATACACGGCGCCACCGCCTTCGCCCCCTGCCTCGAGCGCGACCCAGGAATCGGCCCCGAGCAGCGGCAGCGCCGCCGGGGAGTTCGGGCCATGAGCGGGCGCGTCCTGCTCTTTGCGACGCTGGCGGTTGTCGCCCTCCTCGGGCCCGGCGCGGCGAACGATGCTTGGGCGCGCCCGCCGGCGCCGCTGGGCCTCGAGGTCGTGGGCGGCGAGGAAGCCTGGCGGCCCTCGAATCGGTTCTACCTGATCTGGCAGTTGCCCGGCACAGGGTTCGGCCTCCCGGTGATCGGCACCGACGTCGTCGTTCGCGACGGCTCCGGCGCGGTGATCGCCCAACAGCACTTCGGCGGGCCGGTCGAGCACACCGACGTCGAAATACACGGAGCGCCGGGCGAGTACACGGCCGAGGTCTGGCTCGATGACGCGCTCGGCGCCGGCCCCCCGGCCGAGGCGTCACTCAGGTACGACGACTCGCGACCCGGCACCGCCAGGGCCGAGCAGCCCGACGGCTGGCTCGGCCGTGCCGATTTCCCCCACCCGATCCGGATCGAGCACCCCGAGGGCACCCAGCCTCCCTCGGGGATACGGGGCTACGCGGTCTCGATCGACCGCTCTCCCGATGGCCGCCCCTGCGAGGGCCCGAGCCAGTGCACCGAGAGCGAGACCGACCTGCGCGGCGGGATCGGCGACGACTCGCTGTCGATCCCGGAACTTCCGGAGGGGGACAGCCACGTCCACGTGGTCGCGGTGTCGGGATCGGGGATGCGGTCGGCGGCGGCCGGCGACACGGTCCTCCGGGTCGACAGGACCGACCCCGTCACGCATCTCGGCGGGGTCCCGGCCGGATGGACGAACCGGGCGGTCACCGTTGCCGTCACCGCGACCGACTCCGGGTCCGGGATGGCGGAAGGCGGCGCGTTCACCGCGGTCCAGATCGACGACGGCCGACCGAGCGTCGCCGCCGGCGATCTCGTGACCGCGACCGTGATCGACGACGGCGTCCATCGCATCGCGCACTACGCTCGCGATGCCGCCGGCAACGTCAACGACGGTGCCACCCGCAACGGGATCCGCAACCTCGCTCCGGCGGTCACGACGTTCGGAATCGACAGGGGTTCACCGAGGGTTGCGTTCCTCAATTCCCAGGACCCGGCCGACCCCGAGCTGATCCGCGCAAGGGTGACCGACACCCTCGCCGGCCCAAGCGCGGCGCGGGGGTCGATCGGCGTCCGGGCGGCGGGGTCCGGCGACGGATTCCAGGCGCTCCCGACCGAAATCGTCCCGGGTGGATTGCGGGGACGATGGGACTCCGAGGCCTATCCGCCGGGCCGATACGAGTTTCGCGCCGTCGGCTTTGACGCCGCGGGCAATCCGAGCCTCGCCGAGAGTCGCCTCGACGGCACCCCGATGATCCTTGCCAACCCCCTGAAGACGCCGACCGCGCTCAGCGTCGGCTTTGGCGGCGAGACCCTCGTCTGGCAGCACTGCACCCGCCGGCAGGGCGATCGCCGCTGCCGGCGCGAACAGATCTCCGGATTCGGGAGCCGGCCTCAAAGCCGGGTGGTGCCGTATGGGCGGGGAGCCCTGATCAGCGGCCTGCTCAGGTCCGCGGCGGGGGCGCCGGTGGTGGGCGCCCCGGTGAGGATCGTCGAGCGCCTCGGGCGCGGAGCGGAAAGCACCGCACGGATCGAGACGGTCGGGACCGGCGCCGACGGCCGGTTCTCGCTGCGCCTGCCTCCGGGCCCGAGCCGGGAGATCTCCGCCAGCTTCGAGGGCACGCGCACCCTGACCCGCTCCGCCGGCGCTCCGCTGCGGCTGGGGGTGCGCACCAGGGTCAGGCTGCGGGTCTCATCCACCACGGCAAGAGTCGGAGGACCGCCGGTCGTCTTCAGCGGCCGGGTGATCGCCGCCGAGGGCGCGATCCCGGCGCAGGGAAAGGCCCTGGCGCTCCAGTTCCGCCTGCCAGGCGTCCCCTGGACGGAGTTCCGGACGGTCAGGACCGATCGGCTCGGGCGGTTTCGCTACGCCTACTCGTTCAGCGACGACGACAGCCGCGGCGCACGGTTCCAGTTCCGCGCCCATGCCCCCGCACAGAGCGACTGGCCCTACGAGCCGGGGAGCTCGGGGCCAGTCGCGGTGCTGGGGATCTGAGGACGGGGACTACCGCAGCGCGGAGAGCTGCTCGCCGACCTGGTCGACGAGGTCCTGCGCGCGGGTGCCCTGCTCGTCGAGCGTCTTGCGGACGCGCTGCTCGACCTCTTTGCGGTTCCGTTTCAGAGTCGTCTCGACGGTGCGGCGGCGCTTGCGGGCCTCGCGCTCGACCCGGTTGCGGGTCTTGCGGGCTTCGGTCGCCGCTTTGCGGCGGGCGGTGTGGCCGCGGCGCTCGGTGCGTTTGACCGACCGGCGGAGGCTGGTCCGGTAGGACTTCAGCTGCCTCTCGGCGGTGTCGCGGCCGGTGAACGGCTCGACCAGGTCGGCGACGCGGTCTGAGACCTCGAGGACGACGCCGACAGGGAGGTCGACGGCGGCTTCGGCGGCGTTCCTCGCGCGCTCGGCCGCTGACGCTTCGACGTGGACGGCGCCGTTGGCCTCGGGCCTGGTCTTCGTCGTCGTCGATTTGGCTTTGGTGCTCTTGCTCTGGGTGGGCATGAAGATCGAACCTTTCGGGAGTAGGGATTCTGGGGCAGGGAGTCCGCGAGTGTAGCGAACATCTGTTCGTAGCGAACACACGTTTGTAAACGAGTTCGCGTGCCGGGTTACAGCGGCGATTGGCGCCACTCGTCCGTCGGGCCCGCGACGGCGGTCACGGCCTCGACGATCTCCGGCGGCGCCTTCTGCGGTGAGCCGGCGTCGTATGGGGGCTGCGGGTCGTACTCGATCCCGAGCTGCACCGACTGCGCCATCTCGGGACCGAGCTCGCGGCCGACCAGATGCAGGGCCATGTCGATCCCGGCCGAGACCCCGGCGGCGGTGAGCACCTTGCCGTCCTCGACCCAGCGACCGCCGACGGGGTCGGCGCCGAGCAGGGCGAGCGGCTCGAGAAAGAGCCAGTGGCCGGTCGCCCGCTTGCCCTCCAGCAGGCCGGCGGCGGCGAGGACGAGCGAGCCGGTGCAGACCGAGGTCGTCCATTTCGTCGTCTCGTCAATGGCGCGGAGCCAGGAGAGGACCAGCTCGTCCTTCATCAGCGGACGGCTGCCGGCGCCGCCGGGGACGAGAACGATGTCCGCCTCGGTGATCTCGTCGAGCGAGTGGTCGGCGGTGATCCCGAGCTGGCCCGGTTCGTCGCGCACCTCGCCCCGCTCCTTGCCGACGAACCGCACCTCCCAGCCGGGGACCGAGCGGAAGACGTCGTAGGGGCCGATCGCGTCGAGAACCGTCATCTCCTCGTAGACGAGGATCGCCGTCTGCATCCCCGTCATCCTCGCAGGCTCAGGCGACCGCCTCAAGGCAGGCGCGCACCGTCTCGAGCGAGCGCTCGCCGGCGGCGACCCCGACCGGATAGCGGGCCTCGATCCCGAGGTCGGCCTCGCCGGCCTCGAGCCGGCCGAAAGCGACCAGGCCGCCGGCCTCGCGGGCGATCAGCTGGGCGGCGGCGATGTCGACCGAGCGACACGGGCGAAGGCTCAACATCGCGTCGAAGCGGCCGGCGGCAACGTAGCTGGCGGTGATCGCGATCGAGCCGACGACCCGCAGCCTGTAGACGCGCCCGTCGAGCGCCTCCAGCGCGGGCAGCGCCCACCGCGGCTCGGCCGACTCGACCCCCAGGACCTCGAGCATCTCGCGGTCGGCGCCGACGCCGATCGCGGTCTCGCCGAGAGTGGCGCCGGCGCCGCGCTCGGCTGTGAACTCCTCGCCGGCACCGAAGTCGTGGACGAAGCCGAACTCGACGTCGGCCATCGAGGGACCGGAGGAGACGGCGATGCTGAGGCTGTGCGGGGGGAGGGTGCGGCGGGCGTTGAGGGAGCCGTCGATCGGGTCGATCACGACCCGGGCCTCGCCGCCGTCGCCGAACGGCACCTCCCCGCGCTCCTCGGAGACGGCGACGAACGACGCGCCCTCCTCCGCAAGCAGCTCGAGCTCGGCGAAGACGACGTCCTCGCAGCGGCGGTCGATCGCAAGCGCGCGGTCGCCACCCTCGCCGACCCCCTCGTAGACCGTCCGCTCCTCGATCCCCGGCGCCTGCTCGAAGATCCGGCGCTGCTCGGCGACGATCCGGCGGCAGATTCCCCGCCAATCTGCGGACAGGACGTCCATCAAGGCAATGCTATGTCGCTAGCGTTGAGGCATGGACGAGACGTCCCCCCAGGACGCTGCAATCCGCCATGCCGACGCGCCGCTGCTGATCCTCGGCGAGCCCGGCACCGGGAAGAGCGAGGCGCTTGCGCGGCGCCTGGCGCGGCTCGCCGCCGAGGGCGAGGCGGCACCCGACCAGGTGCTCCTGATCGCCTCGACCCCGGCGACGGCCGAGCGGTTGCGGGCGCGGGTCGAATCGCTCCTCGATGACCCCTACGGCGAGCTCTGGATCGGGACCTGGGACGCGATCGGGGAACGGCTCCTGCGCGAGCATTCCGACGCCGCCGGCCTCGACCCGTTCTTCGACGTGCTCGGCCCCGCCGAGCGGCTGGCGATGCTCCTCGATCGCCTCGATGAGCTGCCGCTGCGGCGTCATGAGATCCGCGGCAACCCGGCGGGCCTGCTGGCGCGGCTGCTCGAGCGGATCGACGAGATCAAGGCGGGGGCCGACGCGCCCGACGCGGCGCTCGCCGACCTCCTCGCCGCCCACGACCGGATCATCGCCGCGACCTGCAACCTCGACCGCGGCGACGTCTTCCTCACCCTGAACCGGCTCCACGCCGAGCGCGGGGACGTGCGCTCGGCGCTCGCCGAGCGGTTCGCGGAGGTGTTGGTCGACGAGCTCGAGGACACCACCGTCGCCCAGCGGGCGCTGCTGGCTGCGCTCGCCGCCGAGAGCCCGAGCCACGTCTACGCGCTCGAGCCGACCGCCGCCGCCGAACTCGGCAGCTGGTACCGCGAGGTCCACCCCGACGGCGACGTGATCCGGCTCGAGCACCTCTTCCGCGACCCCGAGATCCGGTTCTGGCGCTGCGCCAACGAGCGCGCCCAGGCCCAGGCCGTCGCGCGCGAGGTCGAGACGTTGCTCTCGCGCGGCATCCGCCCCGATGACGTCTGCGTCCTGATCGACGACCCGGGGATGAGGAGTGGCCCGGTGGCGGCGGCGATGGAGGAGCGCGGGATCCCGTTCCACCTCTCGGGGCCGGCGGCGCTCTTCCAGCGGGTCGAGGTGCGCGACACGATCGCCTGGCTGCGTGTGCTCGCCGACCCGGCCGACTCGGCGGCGGCGGCGCGAGCGCTGACCCGGCCGCCGATCGAGCTCGCTCCCGCCGACCTGGCGCGGCTGACGACGATCGCCCGGCGCCGCAAGCTCGACATGGTCTCCGCCTGCGAGGCCGCGCTCGAGAGCCCGCGGATCGCGCCCGAGGCGCGCGAGCGGATCGAGGACTTCCTCAAGCTCTACGGGGAAGCCTCGGCGGCGATGGAGGAACGGCGCGCCGACGTCTTCGTCCGCCGCCTGATCGAGCGGGTCGGGATCCGGCGCCAGCGGCTGTTCGCGGCCCAGCCCGAGGTCGCGGAGAGGCTGCTCGGCCTCTCGCGGCTCGCCGAGCTCGCGACCGCCTGGGCGCGCCGCGAGCCCCACGGCTCGACCCGCGACTTCGTCCGCCACCTGAGCGCGGTCGCCGAGGCGGGAGTCGAGCCGGCCGGGGTGAGCGAGCCGCCGGCGCCGGACTCGGTCCAGGGTCTCGCCCGCGACGCCGCCAAGGGGATGGGCTTCGACCATGTCTTCGTCCTCGGGCTCGAGCAGGACGATGCCGCCGACCGGATCGGCCGGCCGGCGCGCTCGGGCCTCGTCCTCTCGCGAATCGAGCGCGACGACGGCGGCGAGGTCAGGCCCTCCCCCTTCTACACCGGGGCTCTGGCGGCCGCCGGCGCCAGGGAGGAGCGCCACGCCGAGGAGCTGTTCGGGCCCGCCGAGGGCCTCCACGCGACCTACCGGACCCTGCGCGAGGAGGTCCTCGAGGAGTCCTGGAAAGCGGGCCGCCAGCTCTCGGAGCCCCGCCTCGACACCGCCGTCGACGTCAATCGTGCGGTCGCCCGCTTCCTCGAGCTGCTGAAGCTGGCGGCGCTCGCCCAGCGCCCCGGGGACGAGGCGACCGAGGAGGCGGTCGACGCCGTCAACGGGCTCCTGCGCCAGGTCGCCACTCCCGAGCAGCAGGCCGAGCTCGACGCCTCCGCGCTCGACTCCTACCTGCTCGACTCCGAACGGCGGCGCGAGGGGCGCCGCCGGATCATCGGCGCCCGCCAGGAGCCCTCGCTGGAGGCGTTCATCCCCCGTCGCGGCGACGGCGCCCTCAGCCTCTCGGCATCCGACCTCGACCTCTACCTGACCTGCCCGCTCAAGTACAAGTTCGCGCGCGTGTTCGGGATCCCGCAGGAGCCGACGATCAACCAGCGCTTCGGGATCCTGATCCACAACGTCCTCGAGCGCTTCCACAAGGAGCCGAGCGAGGGCGGCGAGGACGACCTCGAGCGGCTGATGGCGCTGTTCGAGGCGGGCTGGCGGCGCGGTGGGTTCGGCACCAGCGACGATGAGCTCCAGTACCGCGAGCGCGCCCGCGAGGCGCTCCGCCTCTACTGCGAGCGCGAGGGCGGCGCCGAGGGCGAACCGGTCTGGCTCGAGCGCAAGTTCGACATCAAGATCGGCGACCACCACGTCCGCGGCCGCGTCGACCGGGTCGACCGGCTCCCCGACGGCGAGCACGAGCTGATCGACTACAAGACCGGCGAGCGCAAGACCGAGTCCGACCTCGAGAGCGACCTCCAGCTCGCCCTCTATCGCCTCGCCGCCCGCGAGGCCTGGGAGATCGAGGCGGCGCACGGCAGCTACTACTACGTCCTCGACGCCGAGAAGGTGGCGGCGCCGACCAAGCCCGACGACGCCGAGCGGGTCGAGCGCACAGTGCTCGAGGTCGGCGAGGGGATCCTCGGCCAGGACTTCGAGCCGCGGCCCTCGCCCGCGGTCTGCAGCTGGTGTGACTACCGGCTGATCTGCCCGGCCGCCGAGAGCTGAGCAACCGGGCTCATTTGCCCTGCTGGCGCAGGAAGCGCTGGAACTCGCGGGCGATCGAGTCGGCCGAGGGAAGGTCCTCGCCATCGCTCAGCTGCTCGACCTGCTCGGCCTCGATCCGCTCGACGAGCTCGGCGATCTCCGGGTTGGCGGCGACCGCGCGGCCGATCTGCTCCTCGTAGCTGTCGGCTTCCTCCTCGAGTTCGCGCGCCTCGACGGCGATCCCGGTCAGGCCCTCGAGCCGCCTCAGCAGCGCCAAGCCGGCCTTCGGGTTGGGCACGGCGGCGACGTAATGGGGCACCGCGGCCCAGAGCGAGGCCGAGGTGATCCCGACCTGGTTGCAGCAGTCGTGGAGGACGCCGACGATCCCGGTCGGCCCTTCGTAGCTGGAGCGCTGGAGTTCGAGGTCCTCGACCAGCTCCGAGTCCGATGCGAGGCCGGTGATCGGCACCGGCAGGGTGTGGGAGACCTCGGCGATCAGCGCGCCCATCGTCACCACCATCTCGACCCCGAGCGCGTCGGCGGCGGTGGCGATCGTCTCCGAGAACGTCCGCCAGCGAAGGTTGGGCTCGGTCCCGTCGAGCAGGACTAGGTCGCGCTCGGCGCTCGGGACCGGCGCCGAGATCAGGTTGTTCTGTGGCCACTCGATGTGGCGGGCCTGGCCCTCGGTGAGGGTGATCGTCGGGCGTGTCTCCTGGAAGTCGAAGTACTCCTCGGGGTCGACGCGGGCGATCAGCTCGGCCTCGAACCCCGAGGCGATCGCCGCCAGGGCGGTCGAGGCGGCGCCGGCTGCGTCGTTCCAGCCCCTGAAGCTGCAGACGAGGATCGGGGAGCGAAGCGACGGGACGTCGGTCTCCCAGCTGAGCGATTCCACAGTTTGAGACTACCGATGGGGCTCCGAGCCGCCGGAGGAATCCGGCTCCTCCCCGGCCGCGAGCGCACGGCGCACCAGCGTGTAGGCGACGAACAGCGCCAGCGCCGCGAACGAGAGTTCCAGCGCCCGCTGCGGGACCTCGTTGGCGATCACGACTCCGATCACCACCCCGATCGGCGAGAGGGCGCCGATCCAGAGCGCGTCGCGGATCCTGAGGTTGCCGTAGCCGTGCTGCCGGTAGGCGCCGACGGCGGCGACGATCACGATCATCAGCAGCGAGGTCGACTCGGCCTCGACCTGGGAGAGGCCGAGGAAGATCGCCAGCGCGGGGACGAAGAGGACTCCGCCGCCGACCCCGACCAGGCCCCCTGCCAGGCCGCCGAGGACGGCGATCAGCACCGCCAGGACCTCGTTCATCTCGCGCTCTCCGCGCTCACGGAATTATCAGCTCGATCGCTATCGCGACCAGGAGCGCAGCGAACAGCAGCGAGACGGCGCGCTGCGGGATCCGCTGCTGGATCGCGGTGCCGAGGAGGACACCGAGGACCGCCGGGATCGTCAGCGCCAGGCCGGTCGCGAGATGGACGTTGCCGTAGATCCCCCCCTGGGCGAAGGTGCCGAGGAGGCCGATCAGGACGATCGCGCCGAGGCTGGTCCCGGTCGCCACCCGCTCGCCGTAGCCGAACCAGAAGATCAGGAGCGGGACGATCACGGTGCCACCGCCGACGCCGAACAGGCCGCTGAAGAGGCCTGCCAGGGTGCCGATCGCGGCAAGTTTCAGAGTCCGCTCGTCGAACATCGCGCGATACTAAGTCCAGTGTCTCCCGAAACCGGCAGCGGGGCGGGCGGGGCGGGGCCCGATGGGCTGAAGCCGCTGCGCGACGCGCCTGCCTCGGCCGCGATCCTGACCGACGTCGACGGGACGCTGGCGCCGATCGTCGAGCGGCCCGAGCAGGCCGCGGTTCCGGCGCAGGCGCGCGAGGCCCTCGTCGCCCTCAGCGCCCGGTACGGGCTCGTCGGCTGCGTCTCCGGCCGTCAGGCCGAGGAGGCGCGGCGGCTGGTCGGCGTCGAGGAGATCGCCTACGCCGGCAACCATGGCCTCGAACTGCTGCTGCCCGGCAGCGAGGCCCCTCAACTCGACCCCTCGTTGCGGGACCGCGAGCGGGTGGCGGCCGATTTCGTCGCCGGCAAGGCCGCCGTCATCGAGGCTGCCGGCCTCCGGGTCGAGGACAAGGGCCCGATCCAGGCGCTCCACTGGCGCGGCGTCGAGGACGAGCGCGGGGCCGAGGCGCGGGCGCGCGAGCTCGCCGCCGAGGGCGGCCGGGCCGGGCTCGAACCGCGCTGGGGCCGCAAGGTCCTCGAGCTGCGCCCGGCCGGAGGCGGCGGCAAGGACGCCGCCGTCGCGGCCCTGCTGGCGATGGATGGGATCACCGTCGCGCTCTACGGCGGCGATGACCGCACCGATCTCGACGCCTTCCGCCGCCTGCGCGAGCTGCGCGACGACGGCGAGCTCGAGGCCGCCCTCTGCGTCGGCGTCGCCTCGCCCGAGGCGCCGCCGGAGCTCGCCCAGGAATCGGACTGGACCGTCGACGGCCCGCAGGGCTGGCTCGCGGCGCTCGAGTCGCTGGCGGACTGATCGGTGCCGTTCACCGACCTGCTGCGGACAACGGTCTTCCTCGCCGGTGGCGAGGCGACCGTCCTGGGGGCGATCACCGCCCTCACCGCGGGCCGCGAGACCGACACCCGGACCATCGTCGTCGCCGCCGTGTGGTGGCTCGCGGCGCTCCTCGTCGGCCTCCGCCTCGGCCGCCCTGAGCGCGCCGCCGACGGCGTCCGCGACGCCCTCGCGCGAGCCAAGACGGCGACGTCCCTGCCCGAGGAGTCGCCGGCCCGGATCACGCTGACGCGGCTCTGGCCGATCGCGGTCACGGCCGTCGCCGCCGGGGGGCTCGGCGCCCTCTACCCCGGGGTCGCCGCGATCGGAGCCGGCTTCGCCCTGTTGGCGGCGCTGGCGCTGCGCACCCACGAGGCGGCGGTGCTCGGGGTCGAGCAGCGCGACGGCGTCAAGTTCTACGTCGTCCCCAACTCCGCCCTGCGGCCGATCGAATTGGTCCGCACGCCGGGCCTGCGAAGCGACCGCCTCAGCGGGACAAAAATCGCTTGAAATCCCGCCAGCCGCGGGTGTTGGCGATGTCCTTCGGAGTGAGCCAGGCCCGCCGCGCCGTCGCCACCGCGTAGGCGACGTTGTCGAGCGTGTCGACCCCGTGGGCATCGGTGTTGAGGACGATCGTCGCCCCGGCCTCGACCGCGAGGCGGGCGTGGTGCTCGGAGAGGTCGCGGCGGTTGGGGTTGCCGTTGATCTCGAGCATCGTCCCGGTCCGCGCGGCGGCCTCGGCGACCGCCTCGACGTCGACCCCGTAGGGCTCGCGGCGGCCGATCAGGCGGCCGGTCAGGTGGCCGATGCAGTCGACGTCGGGGTTCTCGATCGCGGCCAGCACCCGCGCGGTCATCTCCTTTTCGGAGATCGAGAAGGAGGTGTGGACGCTGGCGACGACCCAGTCGAGCGCGGCGACGAGGTCGTCGGGGTAGTCGAGCGAGCCGTCGAGGCCGATGTTGATCTCCGAGCCGGCCAGGAGCCGGAAGCCGCGTTTGCCCTCGTTCCAGGCTCCGATCTCCTCGATCCGCTTCCGCAGCCGCTCGGCGGTGACGTGGTCTCCAAAGCCGTGGCTCGCCGAGTGGTCGGTGATCGCCATGTAGGCGTAGCCGCGCTCGCGCCCCGCTGCCGCCATCTCCTCGAGCGTGTTGCGTCCGTCGGAGAGTGTCGTGTGGCAGTGGAGGTCGCCGCGGACGTCCGCGACAGTCACCAGGTCGGGCAGCTTCCCCTCGCGGGCGGCCTTCAGCTCCCCCCGCCCCTCGCGCAGCTCGGGGACGATGTAGGAATAGCCGAGGCGCTTGTAGACGTCCTCCTCGGTCTCGCAGAGCTCGACCTTCCCGGTCTCGGTGTCGGTGATCCCATGCTCGGAGACCGAGAGCCCACGCCCGACCGCCTCTTCGCGCAGCGCGACGTTGTGGGCCGCGGACCCGGTGAAGTGCTGGAGCAAGTTGCCGAACGCCTCGGGCGCGACGATCCGCAGGTCGACCGCGATCCCGTTGTGGGTCTGGACTCGGACCCCGTTGGGCCCCGGGCTCCCGGCTGCGGCGATCAGAGCATGGGAGGCGAGGTGCTCGGCCAGCGCCGCCGGCTCGTCCGCCGTCGCGATCAGGTCGATGTCCTTGCAGGTCTCCGCCCAGCGCCGGGCCGAGCCCGCGACCTCGACCCGGTTGGCGGCCGGGTGATCGCGGAGCGCCGTGACCAACTCCTCCGCAACCGGGCGCACAGCGGAGAGCAGGAGCCGGCCCGGCCCCTCGCCTGGCTCGCCGAGGCGCTCCATCGCCGCCAGCACGTTCTCCTCGACCTTCGCCCCCAACCCGCGGACGTCGCGGATCCTTTCTGCCTCGGCCGCCTCCTTCAGCTCCTCGAGCGTCGTGATCCCGAGCTCGTCGTAGAGGCGGCGCGCGGTTTTCGCCCCGAGGCCGGGAACGCGGGTGACGGCGATCAGGGTCGGCGGGAACTTCGCCTTCAGCTTCACCGCAGCCGGGATCTCGCCGGTCTCGATCAGGGCGTTGATCTTTTCCGCCAGGGTCTTGCCGACACCGGGGATCTCGGTCGCCCTGCCCTCGGCGGCGAGGTCGGCGACCGAGACCGGGCTTTCGCGGATCGCCTTCGCCGCGGCGCTGTAGGCGAGGACCCTGTATTTGACCGCGCCGTCGAGCTCGTAGAGGACCCCGAGCTCCTCGAGGGCGGCGGCGATCTCACCGTTGGTCATACTCGTCAAGATATGACCCGCCTCCGGGCACCCCCAGGGGCGTCGCTATACTTTTTGAAGTATTGAGCGCTGGCAAATCCCCGATCCCAGGAGACCGATCTCAGTGACAGGCAAGCTCACCGACGTGACAGACGCCACCTTCAAGTCCGACGTGCTGGAGGCCGGCGGTCCCGTGCTCGTCGACTTCTGGGCTCCCTGGTGCGGCCCGTGCCGTGTCGTCCATCCGGTCCTCGAAGAGATCGACGCCGAGCGCGACGACCTGACGATCCTCAGCCTCAACGTCGACGAGAACCAGCAGACGGCCGCCGAGTACGAAGTCCTCTCGATCCCGACCCTGCTTCTGTTCAAGGACGGGGCGATCGCGAAGAAAGTCGTCGGGGCGATGCCGAAGCGCCGCCTCGAGGCCGAGCTCGAGCCGGCGCTCGCCTAGGCCGGGCCGATGCCCTTCGTCCACATCCACTGGTACGAGGGTCGTACCGACGAGCAGAAGGCCGAGATCGCCAAGCGGGTCGAAGCGGCGCTGATCGAGGTCGCCGGGGTTCCCCCGGAGCACTGCTGGGTGAAGTTCTCCGACTCGGCGAAATCGGACTTCATCATCGGCGAGCCCGCCGACGACTAGGCCCAGCGCTAGCGGTCCGCCCTGAGCCCGATCCGGAGCTCGCGGCCGTCGATCGTCGCCGCGGAGCCGTCGGCGCCGTCGTAGGAGACCGAGGTCGCGAGGACCTCGCCAGCGACGTAGTCCTGGTGCTCGCGCGCGGCCTCCACCAGCCCCGCGTCGCCGCCGAGGGTGAGCGCGATCCGATCGGTGATCTCGAGGCCGGCCTCTTTGCGCGCGTTCTGCACCGCGTGCACGATCTCCCGCGCAAGCCCCTCGCGCAGCAACTCGGCGTCGAGCTCGAGCTGGAGCGCGACCGCGTGGCCGGCCTCGGCCTCGACCTCGTAGCCCTCGAGCGGCTGCAGGGCGAGGGTCACCTCTTCGGCGCCGATCGTGTGGTCGTCGCCGTCGATGTTGATCCCGATCTCGCCTCCCTCCGACATCACGTCGGCGACATGGGCCGGGTCGAGCGCCTCGATCGCCGCCGCGACCTGCGGCATCCGCTTGCCGAACCGCGGCCCGAGCGATGCGGTAGTTGGGCTTGACCGAGTAGCTGACCAGGTCCGCCTCCTCGGAGACGAAGTCGAGCTCCTTGACGTTGAGCTCGGCCCGGACCAGGTCGGCGCGGGCCGAGATCGCCTCGCGCTCGGCGTCGTTGGCGACGATCACCGCGCGGCGCAGGGGCTGCCGCACCTTCGCCTTCGCCTGGGCCCGGGCCGCGCGGCCGAGCTCGACGGTGAGCCGGACCGCCTCCATCGCCGACTCGAGGCCGGGGTCGGCCAGCGCCGGCTCCGGCGCGGGGAAATCGCGGAGATGGACCGAGTCCAGGTCCTCGGGGAAGTCCTCGGCCTGGCCTGCGCTCAGGTTGCAGTAGATCTCGTCGGCGAGGAACGGGGTGAACGGTGCCAGCAGCTTCGCGGTCTCCAGCAGGCAGTGGCGCAGGGTCGCGAACGCGGCCCGATCCCCATCCCAGAACCGCCGGCGCGAAAGCCGCACGTACCAGTTCGAGAGCTCCTCGACGAAGGCCGCGATCTCGCGCCCCGCCGCCGTGCAGTCGAACTCGTCCATCCGCTCGGTCACCCGGGCGATCGTCCCCTGAAGCCTCGACAGCACCCACCGATCCAGGTCCCCACTCACACCCAAGTCCCAACCCGCCGCCTCGACATATTCCGCCGCCTCCTCCGCTCCCGCGAGAGCGGAGGAATCGACTGCGATCGCCCTCGCTCCCGCGTCCGGGCGGCGAAAGTCCGTGGGCCCAGGCCCTCGGCATTCGCGTAGAGGACCCAGAAGGAGTAGGTGTTCCAGAGGGTGAGGAGGAACTGGCGGACCGATTCGCCGACGGTGTCGAGCGAGAAGCGGTAGCCGGACCAGGGCTGCTGCGAGGTCAGGTAGTACCAGCGGAAGGCGTCGGCGCCGTGGGCCGAGATCACGTCCCATGGCTCGACGACGTTGCCGCGGCTCTTCGACATCTTCTGGCCCTCGGGGTCGAGGATCAGCCCGAGGCAGACGCAGTTGCGGTAGCTGGAGGTGTCGAAGAGGAGGGTCGACTCCGCCAGCAGGGTGTAGAACCAGCCGCGGGTCTGGTCGATCGCCTCGCAGATGAAGTCGGCAGGGAAACGCTCCTCGAACTGCTCCTCGTTCTCGAACGGGTAGTGGAACTGGGCGAACGGCATCGCGCCGCTGTCGTACCAGGTGTCGATCACCGACTCGACCCGGCGCATCTCGCCGCCGCAGCTCCCGCAGCGCAGGGCGACCTCGTCGATATAGGGACGGTGGAGGTCGTCGGGGACCTCCCCGATCGCGCGCTCGCGCAGCTCGGCGACCGAGCCGATGCAGGCGCGCTCCTCGCAGCCCTCGCCACCGCACTCCCAGATCGGCAGCGGCGTGCCCCAGTAGCGGTCGCGCGAGAGCGCCCAGTCGACGTTGTTCTCGAGCCATTTGCCGAACCGGCCGTGCTTGATGTGCTCGGGGTGCCACCCGATCTGCTCGTTGTTGGCGAGCAGCCCGTCGCGCCGCTGCGAGGTCGCGACGTACCAGCTCGCCTTCGCGTAGTAGAGGAGCGGGGTGCCGCAGCGCCAGCAGTGGGGGTAGGCGTGCTCGTAGACCTCGGAGCGCAGCAGGCGGCCCGATCGCTCGCAGCGCGGCGACGATGTCGGGGTCGGCATCCTTGACGAACCGCCCGGCGAACTCGGTGACCCGGTCCTCGAACGTCCCGTCGGGAAGGACCGGGTTCTGGAGCTTGATCCCGTAGCGCTCGCCGAGCGCGAAGTCGTCCTCGCCGAAGGCGATCGCGGTGTGGACGAGACCGGTGCCGTCCTCGACGGTGACGAAATCGGCCTCGAGCACGGTGTGGCCGCGCGGCCCGAAATCGGTGACGTAGGAGAACGGCGGCTCGTAGGCGACGCCGGCGAGGGCGGAGCCCGGGAAATGGCCGATCACCTCGGCCTCCTCGCCGAGCACCCGCTCGACCAGGTCGCGGGCCAGGACCAGCACCTCGTCGTCGAGCCGGGCGCGGACGTACTCGATCTCGGGGCCGGCGGCGACCGCCGCGTTGGAGATCAGCGTCCACGGGGTCGTCGTCCAGATCAGCAGGTTGTCGCCGGGCTCGACCGGGGACTCCGGGATCTCGTCGTTCGCCGGCACACCGGTGACCGGAAATTTCACGTAGACGCTGGGGTCCTCGACGTCCTCGTAGCCGAGCGCGACCTCGTGCGAGGAGAGCGCCGTCCCGCAGCGAGGGCAGTAGGGGACGACCTTGTGGCCCTCGTAGAGGAGGTCCGCGTCCCAGAGTTTGCGAAGCGACCACCAGACCGACTCGATGTAGGGGTCGTCGAGGGTCACATAGGGGTCGTCGAGGTCGATCCAGAACCCGATCCGCTCGGTCAGCCGGTTCCACTCCTCGACGTACTCGAAGACCGACTCGCGGCAGCGCTTGTTGAACTCGGCGATCCCGTATTCCTCGACCTCCTGCTTGGATTCGATCCCGAGCTCCTTTTCGACCTCGAGCTCGACCGGGAGCCCGTGGCAGTCCCAGCCGGCCTTGCGCGGGACCCGGTAGCCGCGCATCGCGCGGTAGCGGGGGTAGATGTCCTTGAAGACGCGGGCGAGGACGTGGTGGGAGCCGGGCCGGCCGTTGGCGGTCGGCGGGCCCTCGTAGAAGCTCCAGACCTCGGCTCCCTCGCGGTTGGCCAGCGAGCGGTGGAAGACGTCGCGCTCGGCCCAGCGCGCGAGGATCCGCTCCTCGAGCTCGGGGAATGACTGCCTCGGGTCGACCGGTCGGAATCCGGCGCTCTGCTCGCTCATCGGAGCCTGATTCTAGGAGCGGGTAGGCTGCGCGCCGCATGCCGGCCTTCGACCCGAACGGCAAGGTGGCTCTGGTCACCGGCGCGGCGCGCGGGATCGGCTTCGAGACCGCGCGCCAGCTGCAGATGCGCGGCGCCTCCGTCGCCGTCGTCGACCTCGACCCCGAGCAGGCGCGCGAGGCGGCCGAGCGGATCGGCGAGCGGGCGATCGGGATCGGCGCCGACGTCACCGACGAGGGCGCGATGAGGAGCGCCGTCGCCGAGACGGTCGAGCGGTTCGGCGGCCTCGACATCGTCGTCGCCAACGCCGGGATCGCGCCGCAGAAGCTGGCGACGGCACGCGGGATGGCCGGCGAGGAATGGGAACGCGTCTTCGAGGTCGACATGCTCGGCGTCTGGCGCACCGTGCGCGCAGCGCTGCCGCAGATCGTCGAGCGGCAGGGCCACGTCGTCCTCGTCTCCTCCGTCTACGCGTTCGTCAACGGCTTTCTCAACAGCCCCTACGCCGCCGCCAAGGCCGGGGTCGAGTCCCTCGGGCGCTCGCTGCGGGCGGAGCTGACGCCGCTCGGGTCGAGCGCGAGCGTCGCCTATTTCGGCTGGGTCGACACGCGGATGGTCCAGGACGCCGCCGAGCAGCAGCATTTCGACCGCCTCCAGAACCAGCTGCCGGCGTTCATGAAACGCCGGATCGAGCCGGCCGAGGCGGCCGCGGCGGTCGTGCGCGGGATCGAAGAGAGATCGCCGCGGATCTTCGCCCCACGCTGGTGGCGGATCGTCTCGGCCTTCCGCGGCATCCTCAACCCGCTGCTCGACCGCCGCCTCGGGGAGCACCAGGATCCGACCTCGATCACCCGCGAGATCGAGACTGCGGCCGACGAGCGAGGCGCGGCCGCGGTCGAGGCCTCCCGCCGCTAGCCCTTCGATCGGCGGGTCAGCTCCTCGAGCAGGAAGACGAACGACTCGTACTCGGCGCCGGTCGCCCGGCTGCAGGCCGATCTCGCAGGTGCGGTTGCTGCTGAGGTGGGCGTCGAAGGAGCGGCCGGCGAGCTCGGCGGCCTGGTCGGCGCGTCGCCGCCGCGGTCAGCTCGGGATGGGAGATGCCGCGGTCGCCGGCGAAGCCGCAGCAGGTCGCCGAGGGGGCGACGAAGACCTCGTCGGCGAGGGCGCCGGCGAGGGCGCGAAGGCGCGGAGCGAGGCCCATGAGCCGGGTGGCGCAGGTCGGGTGGACGGTGGCCGAGCCGACCCTGCGGGTCACCTCGAGCTCGGGCAGGAGGCGGTCGTGCGCCCAGGCGACCGAGTCGACGATCTCGAGCCCCCCGAGCCGCCCCGCGTTCTCCTCGTCGAGGACCCCGTCGCCCGGGGTCGCCACCGCCTGGGTGCAGGAGGCGGCGTCGATCACGACCGGCAGCTCCCCCTCCCCGCTCCAGTCCCAGAGGCGCTCGAGCAGTCTCGTTCGCCTTCCGGCGGTGCGCCGCGCCGAAGCCCTTCGAGCTCCAGGGAAGGCCGCAGCAGGTTCCCGCGACCTCGGGCGGGATCCAGACCGGCAGCCCGGCCCGGGCCGAGACCGCGACCAGCGCCTCGGGCAGGCTCATGCCGGCGCTGCCGCGGCCGAAGATCCGGTTGGTGCAGGACGGGATGTAGACGGCGGCGGCTCCCTCGCGGCCCGTCTCCGGCAGCCCCGCCGGCGCCGGCCCGGGCAAGCCCGCGACCGCGACTCGGTCCGACGGGCGAGCGGCCCTCCCGACCCGCAGCCCGGCCCGGCTCGCCGCTTCGACCGCCGACCACCGCTTCGCCGCGGCGAGGGCCAGCGATTCCGCCCTCTCGGTGTGGCGCTCCCCGCGCAGGTCCTTGACCAGCTTGCCGGTGTCGATGCCGACCGGGCAGGCGAGCTGGCAGGAGCCGTCGGCGGCGCAGGTGTCGAGCGAGTCGTACTCGTACTCCTCCAGCAGCGCCCTCTGCAGCGGCGAGCCGGCGGGCTGGCGCGCCATCTCGCGCCGCAGCACGATCCGCTGGCGCGGCGTCGTCGTCAGGTTGCGGCTCGGGCAGACCGGCTCGCAGAACCCGCACTCGACGCAGGCGCTCGCCGAGTCCTCGATCTGGGGCGTCGTCTTCAGGTTGCGGAGGTGGGCGCCGGGGTCGCGGTTGAGGACGACCCCGGGGGCGAGGACGCCGTCGGGGTCGGCGAGCCGCTTGACCCGCCACATCAGCTCGGTCGCCTTCTCGCCCCACTCGCGCTCGACGTAGGGGGCCATGTTGATCCCGGTCCCGTGCTCGGCCTTCAGCGAGCCGTCGTACTTGCCGACGATCAGCTCGACCAGCTTCGCCATGAACGCCTCGTAGCGGTCGAGGTCCTCCTGCTTGGCGAAGTCGGGGGTGAGCATGAAGTGGAGGTTCCCGGCCGAGGCGTGGCCGGCGACGCCGGGGAGGAAGCCGTGCTCGCCGAGCAGCGCCTGGAGGTCCTGCGCCCCCTCGGCGATCCGCTCCGGGCGGGACGCAGACGTCCTCGACGATCAGCGCCGTGCCGGGAAGGCGCAGCCGCCCGATCAGGCCGTGCAGGCCCTCGCGGACCCGCCAGGCGAGCTCGACCTCCTCCGGGTCGCGGCTGAACTCGATCGGCCGGATCGTCGTGTGGGAGGAGAGGATCTCCCCGGCCCGGGCGACCTGGGGGTCGAGCTCGGCGTCGCTCGCGGCGCCGAACTCGACCAGCAGCACCGCCGACTCCGGCGGCAGCTCCTTCCACTCCTCGGGGGCGCCGACCATGTTCCAGGCGGCGGTGATCAGCGCCGGCGCGACCATCAGCTCGACCGCCGTCGCGCCGCTGTCGACGAGGTCGCGGACCGGGGCGATCGCCTCGTCGATCCCGGGGAAGTGGATCCAGGCGGTCGTCGTCCGGGCCGGCAGCGGCACGGTCTCGAAGACCGCCTCGGCGACGAACGCCAGCGTGCCCTCGGAGCCGACGAGGAGGCGGCGGAAGATCTCGAGCGGCTCGTCGGCGTCGAGGAAGGCGCAGAGCCGGTAGCCGGTCGTGTTCTTGATCGCGAACTTGCGCCGGATCCGGTCGCTGAGCTCGGCGTCGGCCCGGATCTCGTCGCGGATCGCCCCGAGGCCGGCGGCGAGCTCGGGCTCGGCCGCGGCGAAGCCTCTCGGCCGCCCCCGGCGCCGCGGTGTCGATCGTCGTCCCCGAAGGGAGGACGAAGGTCAGCGAGCGGACGGTCGAGTAGGAGTCGTGGATGACGCCGCAGCGCATCCCGCCCGAGTTGTTGGCGATCACCCCGCCGACGGTCGCGATGTCGGTGCTGGCGGGGTCGGGGCCGAGCTTGCGCCCGTGGGGGGCGAGGACGCGGTTGGCGTGGCCGAGGATCGTCCCCGGGCCGACCCGGGCGCGCGCTCCACCCTCCTCGACCGCGACGCCGCCGAAGTGGCGGCGGACGTCGACGAGGATCCCGTCGGTCTGGCCCTGGCCGTTGAGGCTGGTGCCGCCGGCGCGGAAGACGACCGGGATCCCGGTCCGGCGCCCGTAGTCGAGGACCTTCGCGACGTCGGCGGCGTCGTGCGCCATCACCACCGCCCGCGGCAGCAGCCGGTAGGGGCTGGCGTCGGAGGCGTAGCGGACGATGTCGCTGGCGCGGGCGAGGACGCGGTCGGCGCCGAGCAGCGCCTCGAGCTCACCGCGCAGCGGCTGCGGGGTGCCCGGCCGCCAGCTCGTCCGGCGCGCGGTCGGCGGCGGGCTCCGAGGGGGGTGGCGCGAGGTTCCGCTCCAGCAGCCCCATCGTCCGCCCTAGAAGAGGGACATCCCGGGCTCGACCGGGACTTCGACCAGCTCCGGCTTCGAGGAGGCGAGGGCGGTCTCCAGCGCCTCCCGCACCTCGTCGCGGCCGCTCGCCCGGCGGGTGCTGACGCCGTAGCCGGCGGCGACCGCGGCGACGTTCAGCTCGGGCAGGTCGAGGCCGGGCGCCCCGGTCACGCCCTCGACGTCGGCGAACCACTTGAGGATCGCGTACTCGGCGTTGTTCATGACCAGGAAGGTGACCGGGGTGTCGTAGGCGACCGCGCTCCAGAACGCCGTGATCGCGTACTGGGCCGAGCCCTCGCCGAGGACGCAGACGACCGGGCGGTCGGGCTGGGCGAGCTGGACCCCGACCGAGGCGGCGAGGCCGAACCCGAGGCCGCCGCCGGAGCTGAAGTAGTAGCTGCCGGGCTGCGAGAGCCGCAGCTGGTTGCGGAGCGCCAGGGTGCTGGCGGGGGACTCGAGGACGACGATCCCGTCCTCGGGGAAGACCTCGGCGAGCGCCGAGTGCACGGTCGAGGAGTTGAGCGGGTCGCTCGCCGGCAGCTCCTGCGGGCCCTCGTTCGGCTCCGGCGCCGGCCGCGAGGACTCGGGCACGGCCTCGAGCAGCGCCGCGAGGCTGAGCCCGACGTCGGCGACGATCGCGTCGCCCATCGGCGCCCGCGCCGCCTCGTCGGGGTCGCTGGTGATCGCGACCAGCTCCGCGCCCTCGGGCAGCAGCGGCCCGGGGATGTAGGGGTAGTAGGGGAAGACCGAGCTGCCGGCGACGAGGATCAGGTCGTGGCCCTCGAGGGTCTGGGCGACGGGCCCGATCGCCGGCGGCAGGACGCCGCGGTAGTTGGGGTGGCTCTCCGGGAAGCCGATCCGGCCGCCGCCGGGGGCCGGGCGTCGCCCAGACCGGCAGCCGCTGGCGCTCGGCGAGGCCGATCGCGGCGTCCCAGCCGCCGCTGGCGTCGATGTCGGGCCCGGCGACCAGGACCGGGTTCGAGGCTCCGTCGAGGCGCGCGGCGAGCGCGGCGATCGCCTCGGGGTCGGCGACGGCGCGGCCGGTGACGCGGCGGGCGATCGCCTCGCGGGCGTCGGCGTCGTCGACCTCGGCGCCCCAGTCGTCCATCGGCATCGAGACGAAGACCGGGCCGCGCGGCGGCCAGCGAGGCGAGGTGGATGCCGTGGGCGAGGGCCAGCGGCACGTCCTCGGCGCGGGCCGGCTCGTAGGCCCACTTGACCAGCGGGTGCGGCATCCGGATCGCGTCGCGGTTGGTCAGGTTCGCCTGGAGGGTCATCTGGGCGCGGACCTGCTGGCCGGCGGTGATCAGCAGCGGCGAGTGGTTCGCCTGGGCGTTGAAGATCGCCCCCATCGCGTTGCCGACCCCGGGCGCGGTGTGGAGGTTGGCGACCGTGGTCTGTCCGGAGGCCTGCGCGTAGCCGTCGGCCATCCCGACGACGACCGCCTCCTGGAGGCCGAGCACGTAGCGGAAGTCCGAGGGGAAGTCGCGCCAGCATCGGCAGCTCGGTCGAGCCCGGGTTGCCGAAGATCGTCGTCATCCCGTGGGCGCGGAAGAGGTCGAAGCTGGCGCCGAGCACGGTGGGCATGGCGAGACCCTACAGGGAGATTGCGGGACTCAAGCGGGTCCCCGAACCGCCCGATATGCAGGAAGATGGGGCGCTCGATGACCGAGAACAATGGCTCGCGCGCCGCTCCCTCGCGAAGAGCCAGATATGGACGCTCGGTCGCCTGCGCGCTCGCGCTCACCCTCATGGTCGTCCCGGCATCTCTGACGGCATCCGCCGGCGCGGCGCCGATCCCGACCAGGCTGTCCTACGCCACCGGGGAGATCGTCCCGATTCCGGCCTCGGTGCCGCACGAAGAAGGCGACATGATCGACCGCCGGATCGTCCCCGACCTGCGCTGGATCGCCCAGCGCTACCCGATCTACATCACCGACGGCTTCTCGGGCAGGCTGCCCGACGGCGAACACGTCGGCTGCAGCGGCTGCCATGTCGAGCACTCCGACCACCTCAACGGCCTCGCGGTCGACATCGTCCCGCTCAACGGCGACGGCCGCTGCGACAGCACCTGGCGCGGCATCACCCGCCTCGCCCACTGGGCCGAGCCGCGACAGAACCTGCCGCGGCCGCCCTTCCGCTGGGTCGGGTACGACGGCGACGCCGGCCACGGCTGCGGCAACCACCTCCACCTCTCCTGGAGCCACGCTCCGGCGCCGCCCTCCGAGCTGGCCGAATGGGTCGAAGTCTTCCCGGCCGGCTTCGAGGGAGTCGCCCAGCGGCCGAGCCCGCAGCGCGATGCCCATCCCGCCGTGCCCCCGCCGCCGCCGGGCGGGATCTCCACGATCCACTCGGGCGGCCTCTCCCCCCACGGCGACTGAGCCGGGGCTCCGCTGTTCATAGGATTCGGCGCCGATGCGCCGTCTTGCCATCCTCGCCCTCGGCCTGGCCGGGCTCGCCCCGGCTCTGGCGGCCTGCGGGACGACCGACGAAGCGACGCCGGTCGCCTGCCTCGAAGGCTCGAAGACCTACGTCGAGGCGCTCGGCGACGCCCCCGAACCGGTCAGGCTCCCGGGCGGGACCCGAATCAGCGACTGCCTGACCGAGAACCAGGGAGGTGGCTCCCTGGCCACGGTCGGGGCGGCGATGGTGAGGGCGGCGACCCAGCTCAACTCCGAGGCGCGCGCGAAACCTGGCGGGCCGGCGCCGCTGCAGCTTGGCTTCCTGCTCGGGGCCGTCGAACGCGGAGCCGAGGACACCGCCGGCATCCACGCCGAGCTGGTCCGGCGGCTTGAAGCGGCGGCCAAGTACAGCCCCGGCGACCGGCCGCTTCCGCGCAAGCTCGAACGCGCCTACGAAGCCGGCTTCGACGCCGGCCAGGTCCTCGGCTAGGGCCCTCGGCCGGCGGCCGTTGAATACGCTGCCGTTGTGATGAACTCGATGGAGGCGACGACTTTGACTGAGCAGCTCTGGAGTGGTGAGACCATGAAGGCGGTCGAGAACTTTCCCGTTTCCGGCGAGCGGGTCCCGGTGCCCGTCGTCCGCGAGCTCGGGCGGCTGAAGGCGGCGGCGGCGAGGGTCAACGCCGAGCTCGGCCAGCTCGACCCGGAGCTGGCGGAGCAAATCGCCGCGGGCGGCGACGCGGTGGCCGCGGGCGAGCACGACGACCAGTTCCCGATCGACGTCTTCCAGACCGGCTCCGGCACCTCCTCGAACATGAACGCGAACGAGGTGATCGCGGCGCTCGCCGGCGACGCGGCCCACCCCAACGACCACGTCAACATGGGCCAGTCCTCCAACGACGTCTTCCCCTCGGCCGTCCACATCGCGGCGCTGGGCGAGGTCAAGCGCGACCTGCTGCCGGCGATCGACGGCCTCCGCACGGCGCTCGAGGCGAAGGCGGCGCAGTTCGCCGACGTCGTCAAGGCCGGCCGCACGCACCTGATGGACGCCGTCCCGGTCACGCTCGGCCAGGAGTTCGGCGGCTACGCGGCACAGGTCCGGCTCGGCGCCGAGCGGATCTCCTCGTCCCTGCCCCGGGTCGGCCAGATCCCGCTCGGCGGGACGGCGACCGGGACCGGCCTCAACACCCACCCGGAGTTCGCCGCCAAGGTCCGCGAGAAGCTCGCGGCCGAGACCGGGCTCGCGATCTCCGGTCCGGCCGACCCGTTCGAGGCACAGGGCAACCGCGACGCCCTGGTCGAGCTATCGGGGATGCTGAAGGTCTACGCGGTCTCGCTCAACAAGATCGCCAACGACCTGGCGCTGATGGGCTCGGGCCCGCGCGCCGGCCTCGCCGAGCTGCGGCTGCCGGAGCTCCAGAAGGGCTCCTCGATCATGCCCGGCAAGGTCAACCCGGTGATGCCGGAGGTCGTGATCCAGGTCGCGGCCCAGGTGATCGGCAACGACGCGGCGATCACCGTCGCCGGCAGCCAGGGCCAGTTCGAGCTCAACGTCCGGGTGCCGCTGATCGCCCGCAACCTGCTCGACTCGATCAAGCTCCTCGCCTCCGCCTCGCGGCTGCTGAACGAGAAATGCGTCGCCGGCATCGAGGCCAACGAGGAGATGACCGAGCGCAACGCCGAGGCGACCCTGGCGACGGCGACGGCGCTCAACCCCCACATCGGGTACGACCGCGCCGCGGACATCGTCAAGGTCGCGGCAGAGTCGGGTCGCTCGCTACGCGAGGTCGCGCTCGAGCAGGGCGTCGAGCCGGCGGTCCTCGAGGAGGCTCTCGACCACCGCCGGATGGCGCGCCCGCACGAGTAGCTCGGGCGCTAGCCCTGGAGGGTGACGAACCGCTCCTCGGTCAGCTCGATCACCGAGTAGGCCGGGCCCTCGCGCGTGTTGCCCGAGTCCTTGACGCCGCCGTAGGGCATCTGGTCGGCGCGGAAGGTCGGCACCTCGTTGATCAGGACGCCGCCGAAATCGAGCGTTTCGGCCGCCTCGAGGCCGCGGCCGATGTCGCGGGTGAAGACCCCGGCCTGAAGGCCGAACTTCGAGTCGTTGGCCATCCGCAGCGCCTCGCCGAAATCGGAGAAGCGGTCGATCGTCGCGACCGGGCCGAAGATCTCCTCGCACCAGACCTTGGAGTCGCGCGGCGGAGAGCCGAGCACGGTCGGCGCCAGGCAGCGGCCCTCGTCGACCAGCTCGCCGCCGGCGAGGAGCTCGGCGCCGCCGGCGACCGCCTCGTCGACCCACTCCTTGACCCGGTCGCGGTCGCCGGGCGAGATCAGCGGGCCGACGTCGGTCTCGGGGTCGAGCGGGTCGCCGACCCGCAGCTCGCCGACGTTGGCGACGAGGCGCTCGGTGTAGGCATCGGCGACGTCCTCGTGGACGAGGATCCGCTGGATCGAGATGCAGCTCTGGCCGGCGTGGGAGTAGGCGTGGAGCTTGGTTTTGTCCGCCGCGGTCTCCCAGTCGCCATCGCTGTGGACGATCAGCGGCGCGTTCGAGCCGAGCTCGAGGTTGACCTTCTTGTGCGGGACCTTGCTGCGGATCCCCCACCCGACCGGGGCCGAGCCGGTGAAGGTCAGGGCCCGGGTCAGCTCGTGCTCGACGATCGCGTTGCCGACGTCGGAGCCGGGGCCGGGAATCACGCTGAGCCAGCCGTCGGGCAGGCCCGCCTCGAGCAGGATCTCGGCCAGCTTGATCGAGGAGATCGGGGTCTGGCCGGCCGGCTTGAGGACGACCGCGTTGCCGGCGGCGATCGCCGGCCCGAGCTTGTGGGCGACCAGGTTGAGCGGGAAGTTGAAGGGGCTGATCGCGCCGACGACGCCGTAGGGGACCCGAAGCATCACGCCGAGCTTGCCGGCGCCGGCGGCCGAGGCGTCCATCGGCACCGTGCCACCGGTCAGCTTGCGCGCCTCGACCGCGGAGAAGGTCAGGGTCTCGACGCAGCGCTGCGCCTCGACTGTCGCCGTCTTCAGCGGCTTGCCGGCCTCGGCCGCGATCGTCAGCGCCAGGTCCTCGGTCCGTTCGCCGGCGATCTCGGCGGCGCGATCGAGCATCGCGGCGCGCTCGTGCTGGGGAAAGTCGCCGGCCTCGAAGGCCTCGTGCGCCGCCCTCGCAGCCCTGTCGACGAGCGCCGCGTCTCCCTGGGCGACCCTGCCGACCGGCGTCTGGTCGTACGGGCTCAGCACCTCGTCCCAATCGCCCGTCGCCGCCCACTCGCCCGCGGCGAGGAGTTTGTGGTCGACAACCTGGACCGTCTGCGTCGCCATTGCTACCTCCTCTGGTTCGTCTCTTTCAGCCTAGAGCAGGCCGCGACTCGCCAGGGGCGAATTGGTTGACCGATCATGCGCCGCCGCCTCGCCAATCGTCCTCGCCCTCTGGCTGCTGCTCCTGCCCGCCACCGCCCGGGCCGGCGTCACCTGGGTCATCAGGGGACACGGCTTCGGGCACGGCGTCGGGATGAGCCAGTACGGCGCCTACGGCTACGCGACCCACGGGTACGGCTACCGGGCGATCCTCGCCCACTACTACACCGGGACCACGATCGGAACGATCGGCGGGCCCCGGGTCGTCCGCGTCCTGGTCGGGATCGACCGCGGGCGACGTCGGCTTCAGCGGCGCAACCGGGGCCTGCGGCCAGGCGCTCGACCCCGGGGCGACCTACGCCGCCCATCTCGTCGGGGGCACCGTGCGGCTGCGCAGCGGCGGCGGGCGATCCCTCGCCAACTGCGGACCGCGGCTGCGCGCCGCCGGGCCCGGGACGATCCGGATCGACGGCAGGGCGTATCGCGGCGCGCTCGAGGTCGTCCCGACCAAGAGCGACCCCGGCTCCCTCAACGCGGTCAACGCCGTCGCGGTCGACCAGTACGTGAAGGGGGTGATCGCAAACGAGTCGCCGCCCTCCTGGCCGATGGCGGCGCTCGAGGCCCAGGCGGTCGCGGCGCGCTCCTTCGCGCTCGCGACCAGCGTCGACGGCAACGGGTTCGACCTCTACGACGACACCCGCAGCCAGGTCTACGACGGGATCGAAAGCGAGACCGACCGCAGCAACGCGGCCGCCGCCGCGACCCGCGGGCAGGTCGTCCTCTACAGAGGCGAAATCGCCCAGACCTTCTTCTCGGCCTGCTCGGGCGGCCACACCGAGAGCGTCCAGAACGTGTTCTTCGGCCCTCCCGATCCCCTACCTGGTCGGCGTCCCCGACCCCTACGACGGCGCCTGCCCGCTCCACTCCTGGACGCTCAGGTTCTCGGGAGCCGAGATCAGCGCCAGGCTCGGCGGCTACCTCGACGGCCGCCTGAAGCAGGTCATCGTCACCAAGCGCGGCAGCTCGCCGCGGATCGTCTGGGCGCGCCTGGTCGGCACCGGCGGCACGACGATGATCCGCGGCGACCAGCTGCAGAGCGCGCTCGGCGCCTACGACCGCTGGATGACCTTCACCAAGGTCGTCGGCGGCAGGGCCGCGCCGCCCCCGCCGGTCGCGGCAACCCACCCGGCGGCGTCAACCGCTAGTTCGAGGGGAACGGCGAGCCGGCGTAGCGAGCGCGATGGTCGCTGCCGCCCTATCCGTCCGGGTAGGGCTGGATCGGGATCCCGTGGTCGGTCTCGCGCATCCCGAGCTCGTAGGCGGCGCCGGCGGCGAGCCTCAGCTCGCGGGCGGGCACGGCGGGGCGTTCGATCGTGAGCTCGAGGTCGGCGACCGAGCAGTTGATCGTGTTGTGCTCGGGCCCGTCGGGGTCGGCGTAGACCCAGCCGACGAAGTCCTTGCGAGGGGCGGAGACGCGGCCGCGGACGACGACGTCCTTGCCGGGCAGGACGAACGCGCACTCACCCGCGGACTCGACGACGGAGGCGGAGCGGACCTTCCCGAGGCCGCCGAGGCGGTGGCGCTCGCCGTCGAGCACGAGCATCCCGGACGGCACCCACGGGGTCGTCCGGGAGCCGAGCTTGATCCGAGCGGCGCCGGCGTCGAAGTAGGTCTCCCCGGACCCCTCGAAGCCGGTCCCCTCGAGCCAGACCCAGCGCTCGGCGTGCTCGCTGCCCCAGTTGTGGCCGATCATCCCCGGCCACCCGTCGAGCTCGATCGTGTCGCCGTCGATCTCGAGCCGGCCGGTGAAACGGGCGTCGGGGAACGGGGCGACGAACTTGGTCCGGGGGACCGGGGCCTCGTAGAGCCAATCGGCCGGCAGGTACTTGCAGGGCTCGGCGTCGCCGCTGAATGTCAGCTCCCAGCGACGCCTCGAGCGCGTCGGTCGAGATCGCACCGCTGGCCCTGCCCGGGCCGATCTCGGCGCCGGCGACCTTGATCCAGGAGCCGGCCGGGGTCGAGAGCTCGGCGGCCGGGACCGTCACCTTCGTCGCCCGCGGGCCCTCGGCATCGCGGTCGAAGAGGACGAACCAGATCGAGGCGTTGGGCTCGGCGCCGGGCCGCTTGTGCACGGTGTGGCGGATCCAGAGCCCCTGTCCCCCGCCGGGCCGGCAGGCCTTGATGTAGAAGCTCTCGTAGTGGCCGCGCTTCGCCGCCACCTTCGGGAACCTCGCCCCCTGATCCATGGGGTGACGCTACACCTTGATCGTGATCACGTCGCCGTCGGCGACGACGTAATCGCGGCCCTCGATCCGGAGCACCCCGCGATCGCGGGCCGGCGCGTAGCCGCCGCACTCGACCAGCTGCTCCCACCCGATCACCTCGGCTTTGACGAACGCGTCCTGGATCTCGGTGTGGATCGTCCCCGCCGCCTCCCACGCCGTCGCCCCTCGTCCCAGCGGGCGGGCGACCGCTTCCTTCGCCTCGCCGGCGGTGAAGAAGGTGATCAGGTCGAGGAGGTCGTAGGCGGCGCGCACGAGGCGGGACAGGCCCGACCCCTCGACCCCGTATGACTCGCGCATCTCCTCCGCCTCGGCGGCGTCGAGCTCGGCCAGCTCGCCCTCGATCCGGGCGCTGACCGCGACGACAGCGGCGCCGAGCCCCTCGGCGTGGCGGGCGACCTCCTCGGGCGGGTCGGCGTCGCCCTCGTCGACGTTGGCGACGTAGAGGATCGGCTTCGAGGTCAGCGCCTGCAGGTTGATCGCCGCCGATGGGGCTGCCTCGGGCAGCGGGACCGAGCGGGCGGGGCGGCCGGCTCCGAGCTCGGCGACCACCTTCTCGAGCCACTCCCTTTCGGCGATCGCCTCGGCGTCCCCCGACCTCGCTCCCTTCTCGACCCGTTCGAGCCGGCGCTCGGCCTGCTCGTAGTCGGCGAGCGTCAGCTCGGTCTCGATCGTCTCGATGTCGGCACTCGGGTCGACCCGCCCGTCGGGATGCGGGACGCCGGTGTCGGCGTGGCAGCGGACGACGTGGCAGATCGCGTCGGTCTCGCGGATCGAGGCGAGGAACTTGTTGCCGAGGCCCTCGCCCTCCGAGGCGCCCTTGACGAGGCCGGCGATGTCGTGGAAGGAGATCGTCGCCGGCACCAACTCGGAGCTGCCGACCGTCTCCCCCACCCTCTCCAGGCGCTCGTCCGGCACCTGGGCGATCGCCACGTTCGGCTCGATCGTCGTGAACGGGTAGTCGCCGGTCTGCGCCCCTCCCTTGGTCAGGGCGTTGAAGAGGGTCGACTTGCCCGCGTTCGGAAGCCCGACGATCCCGACTTTCATACGCAAACCACCGGCTGCTCTGCTCTCGCTCGCGCCAGAAGAAACAGATATGGACTGGCGCTCGCTCCCGCGTCCGCGCCGGTGGGTGTCGGCTTGGCCTCATAGAGAGGGGGACGAGGAGGCCGAGGGCGACGCCGAGGAGGGCGCCGGCAAGGACGTCGGAGGGGTAGTGCATGCCGAGGTAGGGGCGGCCGAGAGCGAGGGCGGCGGCGAGGAGGAATGCGAGCGCCGCGACCGGCTCGACGCGGGTCATCGCCGTCGCCACCGCGAACGACGAGGTCGCGTGGGCCGAGGGGAAGCTGAGCGAGCTCGGCGCCCCGCCCAGCGGCGGCAGGCCCTCGAGGACCGGGCGCGGGCGGCGGACCGCGAGCTTGACGACGTAGTTGATGCCGATCGCGACCGGGCCGAGCGCGGCGCAGATCAGCCACGCTTCGCGGTTGGCGGAGTCGACGATCGCGAGCACGAGGCCGAGGGCGAACCAGATCCCGCCGTTGTTCCCGGTCTTTCCCAGGGCGATCGCGAACCGCTCGAGCGCGGGCGCGTGCCCGCGGGTCCGCATCGCCAGCAGAAGTCTTTCGTCGAAGCTCGCCATCGGTGCGGCAGCATAGGCGGGGCGAGCCTCGATAATCAGCGCGATGCCCTTCGTCCCCGGCTACACCCACACCCCCGGCCACCACTGCGGCTCGACCGCGCTGCGCAACCTGCTCGCCTTCGACGGCGTCGAGATCAGCGAGGAGATGGCGTTCGGGCTCGGCGCCGGGCCCTGCTTCTACTACGTCACCCTCGAGGACGCCTCGCCGACGCGGTGGTTCAACGGCCGCACGGCCCGGCTCGAGGAGAACTTCAGCGAGCTGACCGGGCACCGCGCTCGAGCTGCGGACGTTCGAGAACGGCGACGACCAGGCCTGGCATGCGGCGCGCGCGGCGGTCGATGCCGGAACCCCGGCCCTGCTGCTCACCGACCTCTACTACCTCGACCACTACGGCAACTCGGCCCACTTCCCGGGCCACGCCGTCGTCCTCGCCGGCTACGACGAGGAGGTCGCGCACCTCTCCGACACCGGGTTCGAGGAGCTGCAGACGGACCTCGCTCGCGAGCCTCGACCGGGCGCGGCACAGCGACCACCCCGCCTACCCGCTCGCCGGGCACATGTTCACCACCACCGACGCGATCGACCCCGCGCGCCTGCGCGAGGCGATCCCGGCCGCGATCGAGCGCGCGGCGAGGGCGATGACCGAGCCCGAGTTCCGCGAGTTCTCCGGCCTCGATGCGGTCCACCGACTGGCCGCCGAGGCGGGCTCCTGGCCGGAGGTCGCCGAGGACTGGCAGTGGTGCGCGCGCTTCGGGTACCAGGTGATCGAGCGCCGGGGGACCGGCGGCGGCTGCTTCCGGCTGATGTACTCGCGGTTCCTCGAGGAGGCCGGGCGCGACGGAGGCGCCCCTGGCGGCCGACGCGGCGGAGCGCTGGACCGAGCTCGCGTCGGCCTTCCAGGCGGCCAGCGAGGTCGACCGGCCCGGAGCCCGATCTCTGGGCCGAGATCGACGCGAGGGCGCGGGCCGTCAGCGAGGCAGAGGAACGACTCTGGACCGCGCTCGCCGCTTCCTGAGCCGAAACAACGCCGCTCAGGGCGTGTTCCAGGGTAGGACTCGCCGTCGAACCGCAAGTCGCCCTTGACTGCATGCGGTACCGTTTCCACTAGCGGGAGGCGGGTAAGACAAATGCAGTTTGAAACCCGTCTTTGAGGGAGAGGTCAACAAATATGAGAGGTAAGTCTCGCCCCGCTGGGCTGGCACGTCTGTCCGCCTTTGCCCGTCCCGCCGTCGGCGCTTCGTCCCCGACGGCAAAGCGCTCGATCGCACTGCTTCTCATGTGTCTCGGTGTGCTGCTTGTGGCCCCAGTGATGGCCCGAGCCGACACCGGCAACATCATCGAACCGAACACCGAACCGCCGAATGCCGCCAACGGCTGGCAGGCTGCAACCTGCAAAACCGACGAACCGGTGGGCGGTGAACCCAAAATCCACTGCTCGCCGCAGACGGCAGAAGCCTTCTACACCCTGGCCGGCGGCCATCCGCCGATCGGGTTCACGCAGTACATCATCAAGCACAAATCAGGCGAAGGCAAAGTAGAACCAGCCGGGATCCCGGTTCCCACCGCCGAAGTCGAAGACCCGGCAGGCGACCAGTCGATCAAGACCTTGCGGGTCGATTTGCCCCCAGGCCTGACCGTCAACCCGAACGCGACGCCGAAGTGCTCCCTCGCCGAATTCGAAAACAAAGTCGGCGAATTCCACGTGCCCGCCTGCAAAGAAGGCACGATCGTGGGCCGCGAGGAAATCACCCTCGTCACCACCATCGCCGGCGTTCCGGCTCCGTCACCGCCCTTCCCGGCCGGCAACACCCTTCCCAAAGGCTTCATCATCCCGCCGAGCGCAGCGAGCGGCACGAAAATCCCGGTCTACAACCTCCAGCCCAAACCCGGTGAACCGGCTCTGTTCGGCTTCGTCGCGGCAGGTAAAGAGGTCGTCTTCCTCGAAACCGAAGTCTCCTGGGAGAACGACTTCCACGAGTCGTTCACGATCAAACTGCCGAATCAGGCCCCGCCCTTCGCGACCCTGATCAGTCGCCTGGTCAACTTCGGCCAGGAAGCCGGCAACACAGGCCTGGTCGAAGAAGGAGACGGGACCTACATCAACAACCCGACCACCTGCCTCGAACCGGAACAGTTCCCGACCCTTTACTCGACCTGGTTCCGGGCTCACTCCTACGGAGAAGAAGATTCGAACTTCCCGTTCGGCTCGACTCCGTTCGAGGCCAAGGTGGAGAGCTCCACGGGCGAACTTATCCAGCAGGAAGGCTGTGAAACTGTCCCGTTCGAATCCGCGGTCGAAGTCGAACCCGGTACCGACGAAATCGACTCGCCGGCGGGGGCGACGGTCAACACGACCCTCGAATACTTCACAGGCGAAGAAAGCGAACAGCAGGAGTCGCACCTGCGCATGGCGGCGGAGACGCTGCCGGAAGGGATGGGTCTGAACCCGTCCGCGGCGCAGGGCTTGCAGGCTTGTAGTGACAAACAGTTCAACAAGGGCGCGCGGACGTACGAAAACGAATGCCCGGCTTCATCGAAAGTCGGATCGGTCGAAATCGAAAGTCCGCCCCTCGAAAGGGCGCTTACCGGCGACGTCTACGTCGGCGAACCGAAGAGCCGCGACCCGCAGTCGGGCGAAGAGTTCCGGATTCTGGTCGAAGCCAAGGAAGAAGAAGAGGGCCTCGACGCGCGCCTCGTCGGCAACGTCAAAGCCAATCCAAGCACGGGCCAGCTGACGGCGATCTTCAACGAACAGGAGGTCGGTGAACTCGCCGGCGAATTGCCTGAAGGTCTTCCGCAGGTGCCGTTCACCTCGGTCAGGATCCATTTCGACAAAGCAAAAGCGGTGCTCACCAGCCCGCCGACCTGCTCGCCGGCGACCACGACCGGCGAAATGACCCCGTGGGCCCGGCCCGATGAAACGGTCAAAATCAGCAGCGAACCGTTCACCCTGTCGACCGACCCGAACGGTGGAAGCTGCCCGAAAACGCTGGCCGAGCGGAAGTTCGACCCGGGCTTCAAAGCCGGGACGATCAACCCCCAGGCGGGCGCCTACAGCCCGTTCGAACTGCACCTGACGCGCTCGGACGGCCAGCAGGAGTTCCGCAAGATCGACGTCACCCTGCCGCCGGGGATGGCGGCGAAACTGGCCGGCGTCAGTTACTGCCCGGAGGCATCGATCACCGCGGCAGCGACCAAGTCGGGCAATGAAGAGCTGACCGCTCCGAGCTGCCCGGCGAGCAGCCAGGTCGGCGATGTCACGATCAAGAGTGGGTCGGGCGCGGCGCCGTTCGTCGATGACAACGGCAAGGCCTACTTCGCGGGCCCCTACAAGGGCGCGCCGGTGAGCCTCGTCTTCATCGTCCCGGCGGTCGCCGGGCCGTATGACCTCGGCACCGACGTCGTCAGGACGGCGCTCAACGTCGAACCGGAAACGACTGTCGTCCACGCGGTCTCGGACGAAGTCCCGTTCATGCTCGGGGGCGTCAAGCTCGACATCCGGTCGATCGACGTCAACCTGAACCGGAGCTCGTATGTCATCAACCCGACCAACTGCAGCCCGTTCGGGGTCATCGGCGCCATCTCAGGTGGCGGCGGCAACCCGAACGACCCGGCCGCCTGGGCAACCGTGACCAAGAACAGCCCGTTCACGGCGACCGACTGCAACGCGCTGAAGTTCAAGCCGAAGTTCAGCGCCAAGATCCTCGGCGGCAAGAGGGCGACCAAGCGCCGCCAGCACCCGAAGCTGCAGGCGATCCTGCAGGGTCGGACCGGCGATGCGAACGTGGCCCGCGCCGCGTTCACGCTGCCGAAGACGACGATCCTCGACCAGAGCAACATCAAGACGATCTGCACCAGGGTGCAGCTCTCGTCCAGCACCTGCCCGAAGGGCTCCGTATACGGCCACGCAAAGGCGACCTCGCCTCTGATCGAAGGGCCGCTGAAGGGCCCGGTCTACCTGACGTCGTCGAGCAACAAGCTCCCCGACCTGCTGGTCGACCTCCAGGGCCAGGTCAACGTCCGCCTCCGCGGCGTGATCTTGTCGAAGGGCGGGAAGCTGAAGACGGTGTTCCGCACGGTTCCCGACCAGCCGATCAAGAAGTTCACGCTGGAAATGAACGGCGGCAAGAAGGGGCTCCTGATCAACACCTCGAGCCTCTGCGACAAGCCGCAGAAGGCCCAGCTCAACCTCAAGGCCCAGAACGGGAAGCAGCTGAAGAACAACAAGCTGCAGATCAAGACCCCGTGCAAGGGCAAGAAGAAGAAGGGCAAGAAGTAGTAGCGCCTTCGGGAATCACACGGCGGGCATTGTCGCCCGCCGTGTGAGCTCCCATCAGGCCGGGGCGAGCCGCGCGAAGTAGGCGAACCAGCTGCCCGAGTGGTCCTGGTAAGAGAGCCCGGCCTCGCCCGATTGCGCGAGGCGATCGAGCGCGCGTGCCGAGGGCGATGACCGAGCCCGAGTTCCGCCAGTTCTCCGGCCTCGATGCCGTCCACCGGCTGGCGGCCGAGGCCGGCTCCTGGCCGGAGGTCGCCGAGGACTGGCAGTGGTGCGCGCGCTTCGGGTACCAGGTGATCGAGCGGCGGGGAACCGGCGGCGGCTGCTTCCGGCTGATGTACTCGCGGTTCCTCGAGGAGGCCGGGCGCGCGGAGGCGCCCCTGGCGGCCATGCCGCGGAGCGCTGGACCGAGCCTCGCCACGGCCTTCCAGGCGGCCAGCGAGGTCGACCGGACCCGAGCCCGAGCTCTGGACCGAGATCGACGAGAGAGCGCGTTCGGTCGGCGAAGCCGAGGACCGACTCTGGTCCGCGCTCGCCGATTCCTGAGCCGAAACAACGCGGCCCAATCTGTGTTCCAGGGTACGACTCGCCGCTAAACCGCGGTCGCCCTTGACTGCATGCGGTACGGTTGGGCCAGCGGGAGGCGGGTAGGCAAATGCAGGTTGAACCCGTCTTTGAGGAGAGATAACACATATGAGAGGTAAGGCTCGCCCCGCTGGGCTGCTGGTGCTTCTGTCGGCGTTTGTCGTTCTCGCGATCGGCGCCTCCCCCGCGAATGCCGAATTCGGCATCAAGAGATGGGAAGCGCTGACCTGCAAAGAAAACGTCGACACTCCGGCGGTCGGCACGACCACGCCGCCGGGCCTTCCCCCGCTCGCGCAGTCCGGCGAACAGTGCCTCGCCTCGACTCCCGGAAAGTGGTACCGCCAGGCTTCGGGGCACCCGAACTTCGGGATCACCGACTTCGAACTTAACAACAAAATCCCGGGTGGCCCCTCTCTCTTCTTCGAAGGCTTCCCCGACGGCTTCATCAAAGACAACGAAGTCCATCTCCCCGAAGGCCTGAACGTGAATCCGGAGGCCGCTGACGCCTGCACCCAGGAACAGGCCGAAACCCCGGCCGGCCTCTCTGTCGAATGCCTCGGCGAAAAAGGTCCGGGCGTGATCGTTGGTACGAACTACTTCACGATTGCGGTCAAAGCACCGACTTCCGGCGAATGCGTGGAAGTCACCCCCGAACTGAAAAAATGCCCGCAGGTTCGCGCCGCCGTTCCGGTCTTCAACGTCGAACCGGCGCCCGGCGTGCCCTCGGAAGTCGCGTTCCCGACTACGACCGGGGTTACCCACATCGTCGGTGACCTCGACCCGATCGATCAGAGCGTGATCTTCCGGGTGTTCGACATCGAGTCGCCGACCGAAGGCGGCCTCCCGGTCATCGGCTCGCGCCTCGTCTTCAACGGCCGCGCCGGCAACGGCACCTACCTGACGATGCCGAGCAACTGCACCGGTGAAGAAGGGCAGACCACGACCCTGACGGTCGACTCCCACGACGAACCGCCGAAAACCGACACTGCGGCGTTCACAACCGCAGTCGGCACCATCGGCTGCGACGAAGTTCCGTTCGAACCCGGAGTCGACGTGAAATCGAGCGGTGACACCGACTCGCCGAACCCGGCGACGGTCAACGTCCAGATGCCGTTCAATCCAAGCCCCACGGGGCTCGAAAACTCGCGGCTGCTGACGGCGAAGGTCACCCTGCCCGAAGGCACCAGCATCAACCCGTCGCTCGCGAACGGCCTCCAGACCTGCAGCGACGCCCAGTTCGGCAAAGGAACCGATAACCCGGTCCAGTGTCCGGCCGGGTCGAAAATCGGGACGGTCGACGTCGACAGCCCGGCCATAGATCAGCCACTCGAAGGCACCGTCTACGCCGCCGAACCGCTGAACCAGAATCCGAGCTCCGGAGAAATGTTCCGGATCTTCCTCCACGCGTTCAACGACCGATATGGCGTCAACGTCCGGCTGGTCGGCAACGTGTTCACGAACCAGAAAACCGGTCAGGTGACCGCGGTCGTCGACAACAACCCGCAACAGCCGTTCACCTCGTTCCGCGTCAACATCGACGGCGGGCCGCACGGCGCGCTTACCTCGCCCTACACGTGCGGTCCGCACCAGTCGAACGCGGACTACACACCATGGGGGACGCCGGAAGTCGCCGAACGCGACGGCGCAGTCCCAGTTCGAACTGACAACCGCTCCCGGTGGCGGGGCGTGCGCGAAAACGCTCGCCGACCGTCCGTTCGACCCGGCCTACAAAGCCGGGACGACCAACCCCAAAGCGGGCGCCTACAGTCCGCTCGAGCTGCACCTCGTGCGCCCCGACGGACAGCAGGAGTTCCGCAAGCTCAACGTGACGTTGCCGCCGGGGATGTCGGCGAAGCTCGCCGGCCTCACCTACTGCCCGGAGGCGTCGATCACCGCGGCCGCGCTCAGGTCCGGCAAGGAAGAGCAGGCCACCCCGAGCTGCCCGGCAAACAGCCTGGTCGGCGAAGTGACGATCAAGACCGGGTCGGGCGCGGATCCGTTCACCGCCCCCGGAAAGGTCTACTTCGCGGGCCCCTACAAGGGCGCGCCGGTGAGCCTCGTGTTCATCACGCCGGCGGTCGCCGGGCCGTATGACCTCGGCGATGTCGTCGTCCGCACGGCGCTCAACGTCGAACCGGAAACCGGGGTCGTGAATGCCGTCTCCGACGAAATCCCGTGGATCCTCGACGGCGTCAAGCTCGACATCCGGACGATCGACATCAACGTCAACCGCAACTCGTACACGATCAACCCGACCAACTGCAGCCCGTTCGGGGTCACCGCGACGATCTCTGGCGGCGGCGGCAACCCGGACGACGAAGCAGCCTGGTCGACGGTCACCAAGAACAACCCGTTCACGGCGACCGACTGCAACGCGCTGAAGTTCAAGCCGAAGTTCAGCGCCAAGATCCTCGGGGGCAAGAAGGCGACCAAGCGCCGCCAGCACCCGAAGCTGCAGGCGATCCTGCAGGGTCGGACCGGTGACGCGAACGTCGCCAGGACGGCGTTCACGCTGCCGAAGACGACGATCCTCGACCAGAGCAACATCAAGACGATCTGCACCAGGGTGCAGCTGGCAGCGAAGAGTTGCCCGAAGGGCTCCGTCTACGGCCACGCAAAGGCGACCTCGCCTCTGATCGAAGGGCCGCTCAAGGGCCCGGTCTACCTGACGTCGTCGAGCAACAAGCTCCCCGACCTCTTGGCCGACCTCAACGGCCAGGTCAACATCCGCCTCCGCGGCGTGATCTTGTCCAAGGGCGGGAAGCTGAAGACGGTGTTCCGCACCGTTCCCGACCTCCCGGTCAAGAAGTTCACGCTGGAAATGAACGGCGGCAAGAAGGGGCTGCTGATCAACACCTCGAGCCTCTGCGACAAGCCGCAGAAGGCCCAGCTGAACATCAAGGCCCAGAACGGGAAGCAGCTGAAGAACAACAAGCTGCAGATCAAGACCCCGTGCGGGGGCAAGAAGAAGAAGAAGGGCAAGAAGTAGCGCCTTCGGGAACCACACGACGGGCGGCGACGCCCGCCGTGTGAGCTCCCATCAGGCCGGGGCGAGCCGCGCGAAGTAGCCGAGCCAGTTGCCTGAGTGGTCCTGGTAGGAGAGGCCGGCGTCGCCCGACTGGCGCCGCAGCGAGGCCAGCGTCGTGAAGTGCGGGTCGCCGAACAGCTCGCCTACGACCAGCCTGCCGCCCGGGCGCAGGACGCGGCGGATCTCCCGCAGCGCGGCGCCGGGGTCGGGGATCTCGCCGAGGACCGCGGTGAGGACGACGGCGTCGATCGAGCCGTCCTCGTAGGGAAGCTCGGTCGCGTCACCTTGGGTGGGGACGATGTTGGCGCGCTCGCCAGAGCCGCGCATGACGTGGTCGAGGAACTCTTGCTGGAGGTCGAAGATCTCGACCCGGCCATCGTGGCCGACCCAGTCGGCGATGCTGAAGGTGTAGTAGCCCGTGCCCGGGCCGATCTCCAGCACCCGCTCCCCTGGCTGGGGCACGAGGACGGCGCGCAGCCTCTCGCGGGTGATGATCGGGTGCGGGGCTTCGACCCAGAAGCGCTGTCCATACGGGCAGGCGGAGGGGTTCTTGCGCCACCACAGCGCCGCGCCGAGTGTCGCCGCGCCCACGAGGCCAAGCAGGGTCCGGGCTCGCATCAGTCCGGATTGCCGAGGGAGAAGCCGACCCGGTGCTCACCGGAGTCGATGCGCAGGAAGGCGATTTTGCCGAGGTAGACGGAGAGGATCCCGTCCTCGGTGCTGACGTCGTACCAGCCGCCCTTCTCGAGCTGCTTGCGGAGGTCCTTGAGCGCGCCGTCGTCGAGCCTGACCGAGACGACCTGGCCGCCCTCGAACCCGATCTCGACCCGCTGCGCGTCCGCCATCAGTGCGCTCCGTGCCCCGCGGGCTCGACGATCTCGGTCAGCACGCCGCCGGTCGAGCGCGGATGGAGGAAGGCGACGCGGCTGTCGCGGATGCCGACCCGGGCCTCGTCGTCGATCAGCCCGATGCCGGCGTCGCGCAGCGAAGCCAGCGTCGCGTCGATGTCGTCGACGGCGTAGGCGACGTGATGCAGCCCGGGGCCCTTGCGATCGATGAACTTGCCGACGGCGGTGTCGGCCGCGAGCGGGCGGAGCAGCTCGACGTGGCCGTCCCCGACGTCGAGGAGGACCGCCTCGACCCCCTGCGACTCGACGGTCTCGCGGTGGGCGAGCGCCATCTCGAAGCTGGTCTCATAGAGCGCGATCGCTGCGTCGAGGTCCTCGACCGCGACTCCGATGTGATCGATCCGTCCGAACATCTATTCCGCCCGCGTGCTCTGCTCTCGCTCGTTCGCACTCATATTTCCGGAGATCTTGCTCACTCGAATCCAGTGTCGCGCTTCGCTCACTCGCGTTCATCCTCACCGGAGATCTCGCTCGCTTGCTCCGCGCTCCTCCCGCGTCCGCCGCGGGCGGGAGCAGTGTAGTCACCCTCGACCCGGAGGATCTCGGCGAGGGCGGCGACCCCGACCTCGAGCTGCTCCGGAGTCGGCTCCTTGGTCGCGATCAGCCGCTGGATCTCGCGGCCGGGCGCGTGGAACGCCTCGGCCAGCGGGCGCCCCGTGGTTGCGGTCGCTCCAGGCGAACATCTCGACCGCGAGCGAGGCGCCGCCGAGGCCGACGCCGGCCCTCGCGATCGGGCCGGGGCTCTCGACCAGCCGCTCGAGCAGGACGCGTGCCGCCGACCGAGAGGATCATCATCGGCGCGATCAGGTTCGAGCCGCAGCGGTCGTGCTCCTTGGGCACGGTGGCGGGGTCGTCGATGCCCTGCTCGTAGGCGGCGATCGCCTTGTGCTCGACCCCGTGGTAGGCGGCGAGGTTGCGATCGCTGAGGGCGACGAGGGCCGGGAGCACGCCGACGGCCTGGATGACGCCCTCGCGCATGCCGGGCGAGACGAGCTTTCGCCTCAGCACCGCCGTCGCGGCCAGCGTCGCGGCGATCGCCGCCATCACCCGTGGGTCCTCGAAGGGCAGCCTTGCTGCCGGCAGGCGCCGGCGGACGAGCGGCAGCACCGCCATCGCCTCGGCCAGTTTCAGCGGCCCGCGCAGGCCGGGCAGGCGCGCGGCGAGCCGCGGCGCGAGCTCCGGCTTCGACTCCGAGGCGACCGCAATCGAGCCGTCGGCGGCCCGGACCGCCGCGGCCCAGTGGGTCGGCCCGTGGATCAGCAGCCCGTTGCGGAGCGCCATCCCGCCGAGTCTCAGCCGTTCGCTCACACCCACCAGGGTAGGGATTCGCCGCAGGCGCTCGACAACCGCGCCCTGAGCGCGGTCGTCGAGTCCCCCCTGTCTCCCTTGACTTAGGTCCGGCCGGAGGCCCCCAGTCCAGGCCTCCGGCCGGTGTCGGCTCTCCCTGGCTCTAGCTTGGAAAGCCAACCTCCGAAACACGGGGTCGCAGGGGAAGTTGCGCCGCCGATTCAGGACTTTTTGAGCAAATTTCTGAGCGTCTCGAGGCGACGCCCGAGCTCGGCCTCGAACCCGCGGCCGGTCGGCTCATAGAAACGCCGATTTTCCAGTCCCTCGGGCATCAGCGGCTGGTCGGCGACACCGTCCGGCTCGTCGTGTGGGTAGCGGTAGCCCTCGCCGCGCCCGAGGCTGCCGGCCCCGGGGTAGTGGGCGTCGCGGAGGTGGTCGGGTGGGGTCTGGGCGCCGTTCTCACGGACCTCCGCGCGGGCGGCGGAGAGCGCCTTCATCGAGGCGTTCGACTTCGGCGCAAGCGCGAGATGGACCGCGGCCTGGGCGAGGTTGAGGGCGCACTCAGGGAGGCCGACGCGGTCGACGGCGCCCGCCGCGGCGTCGGCGATGAGCAGCGCCTGAGGATCGGCGTTGCCGATGTCCTCGGAGGCGAAGATCACCATCCGGCGGGCGATGAAACGAGGGTCCTCGCCGCCCTCGAGCATCACCGCCAGGTAGTAGAGGGATGCGTCGACGTCAGAGCCGCGGGTCGCCTTGATCCAGGCCGAGATGAAGTCGTAGTGGCGGTCGCCCTGGCGGTCGAAGTCGATCGCCTTGCGCTGCAGGGCGTCCTCGATCGCCGCGACGTCGACCGGATGACCGTCCGCCGAGCGCTCGACCGCGCGCTCCAGCGCAGAGAGCGCGACCCGGGCGTCGCCGCCGCTGCGGTGGGCGAGCATCGCGAGCGCCGCGTCCTCGACCGGCGGCGGGTTCGGCAGACCGCGCTCGGGGTCGGCGAGGGCGCGTCGCAGCAGCTCCTCGACCTGTCCGGGCTCGAGCGGGCGGAGCTCGTAGATCTGACAGCGCGAGAGCAGGGCCGAGTTGACCTCGAAGTAGGGGTTCTCGGTCGTCGCTCCGATCAGGGTCAGGAGGCCCTCCTCGACCGCGGGCAGAAGCGCGTCCTGCTGGGCCTTGTTGAAGCGGTGGATCTCGTCGAGGAAGAGGACCGTGTGGCGGCCGCTCGTCCGCCGCCGCTCCTCGGCCCGCCCGATCACGGCCCGGATCTCGGCCCGCCCGGCGTTGACGGCGGACTCCTGCTCGAAGGCCCAGTCGGAGGCGGCGGCGGCGATCCTGGCCAGGGTCGTCTTCCCCGAGCCCGGCGGCCCGTAGAGGATCGCGCTGTGGGGGCGGCCGGCCTCGACAGCGGTCCGCAGCGCCGACCCCTCCCCCAGCACCTGCTCCTGCCCGACGATCTCCTCCAACGACCGCGGCCGCATCCGCACCGCCAAAGGAGCATCAGGAGGAACCGCGGCCGAAGCACCCTCGCCAGGACCCCCGGCGGGTCGTGCTTCCTCGCTGTCGAACAGGCGGTCCGCCACTACGGCTGAGTATGAGGGAGTCCTGGGGACCCTCGACGGGCCCTCGACGGAGCCTCCCCGCTGTTGCGACGTCCTCCCCGCTGTTGCGACGGAGAGGGTCCCCGGATTCCCCAAACCCGGCTTAGAATCGACCGTATGGCCACCACAGAAGCACGCCCAGCCGCGTCCACCCTCGAGTCGTTCAATCCCGCCACCGGCGAGCTCGTCGGCTCGGTTGCGACGATCACGCCCGACCAGGTCCAGGGCGTCGTCGACGACGTCGCCCGCATCCAGCCCGCCTGGGCCGAGCTCTCGCTCGACGATCGCGCCGCCTACCTGCGCCGCGCCGCCGCCGCGCTGCTCGACGACATCGACGAGATCGCCGAGCTGCTCGTCAACGAGCAGGGGAAGCCGCGCACCGAGGCCTACACGATGGAGCTGCTGCCGACGGTCGACGCCCTGCACTGGTGCGCGAAGGCCGGCCCGAAGATCCTCGCCGACGAGAAGGTGCGGATGTCGCAGCCCATCCTGATGAGCAAGAAAAGCCGCTTCTCCTATGAGCCGATCGGGGTCGTCGGGGTGATCGCGCCCTGGAACTACCCGTGGTCGATCCCTTTCGGCGAGGTCGCGATCGCGTTGATGGCGGGCAACGGCGTAGTACTCAAGCCGGCCAGCCTGACGCCGCTGCTCGGCGAGGCGATCCGGCGGGTGTTCGAGAAGGGCGGCCTGCCGGAGGGGCTGGTGCGGGTGGTCCACGGCGGCGGTGCAGTCGGCGACGCGCTCGCCCGCTCGAGCGCCGGCAAGATCTTTTTCACCGGCTCGGTCGAGATCGGCCGCAAGGTCGGCGCGGTCTGCGCCGAGCGCCTCAAGGGCTCGGTGCTCGAGCTCGGCGGCAAGGACCCGATGATCGTCTGCGCCGACGCCGACCTCGACAACGCGATCTCGGGCGCCGTCTGGGGCGGGTTCGCCAACGCCGGCCAGACCTGCTCCGGGATCGAGCGCGTCTACGTCGACCGCCAGATAGCCAACCGGTTCGTCGAGGGCGTCGCTCGCGAGGCCGAGAGGCTTCGCCTCGGCGACCCGCTGCAGTGGGAGACGGAGATCGGCCCGATGACCTCGGACGACCAGTACCGGATCGTCGTCGACCTGATCGAGGATGCGGTCGCCTCCGGCGCGACGAAGCTCTGCGGCGGCCCGACCGAGGTCGCCGGCCTGCCGGGCAAGTTCGTCGCCCCGACCGTCCTCACCGGAGTCACCCACGAGATGCGGATCATGCGCGAGGAGATCTTCGGCCCCGTCCTGCCGATCGTCGTCGTCGACTCCGAGCAGGAGGCGATCGACCTCGCCAACGACTCCGAGTTCGGGCTCGGCGCCTCGGTCTGGACCAAGGACCGGCAGAAGGGCGAGCGGATCGCGCGGCGGATCGAATCGGGGATGGTCTGGGTCAACGACCACTCCTTCAGCCACGGCGCCTGCCAGTGCTCGTGGGGCGGGGTCAAGGACTCCGGGGTCGGCCGCTCGCACTCCAAATTCGGCTTCTACGAGTGCGTGAACATCAAGATGAACGCCTGGGAGCCGGGACTTACCCGGGACTTCTGGTGGCATCCCTACGACCGCACCCTCGGCGAAGCGGTGCGCGCCTCGGCGAAGCTGCTCTACGGCCGGGGCGCCGAACGGACCGCCGCGCTGCGCGAGGGCGCCGGGCCGCTGCTTGCGGTCGGCCGGCGGACGCTTCGCAAGAAGCGCAGCTGAGCCTCGACGCCTTGGCGGGCGGCAGCAGTTCTTCTCGATCTCGATAGAAAGCTGACGTTCTACGCCCACGACTGGGTCCTGTTGATGAACGACAGGGTGGGAGTCGACCACTTCCTGCACCTTTCCACTACGGATTCGAGCCGCGAATATGACCGCCGCTTGCACTCTGTGACGGTGTACGAGACGATGGTGACCGTGACAGGCGGCATTAACCTAAGGGTGCGTCAAGCCGCTTTGGGCGTGTGCGTTGTCACCGCTCTCGCCGGCTTGGGCGTCTCTGGCTGCGGCGGTTCGGACACATCACAGAACGCCGGCGAAGCGGCCCCGTCGAAGCAAGAGCTGCAACGCCGGTTCGCCCGCGAATTCAAGCGAGCGCAAAAGGAAGAAGCGCGGGAAGAACAGGCGCGTCGGAAGCAGAGGCAACGCTGACGGATTGGCGCCCGCTCGTCCGCCGCCGCTCCCCGGCGCGCCCGATCACCGCGCGGATCTCGGCCCGGCCGGCATTGACGGCCGACTCCTCCTCGAATGCCCAATCGGAGGCCGCGGCGGCGATCCGGGCCAGGGTCGTCTTCCCCGACCCGGGCGGCCCATAGAGGATCGCGCTGTGCGGCGGCCGGCTTCGATCGCGGTCCGCAGCGCCGACCCCTCCCCCAGCACCTGCTCCTGCCCCACCAGCTCGTCCAACGACCGCGGCCTCTCCGCACCGCCAAGGGAGCATCCGGCGGCGGCCCCGCGCTCGCCGAGGTGTCTGCGGAGCGTGCCTCTTGGTCGCTGAACAGGCGGGGTCAAGGACTCCGGGGTCGGCCGCTCGCACTCCAAATTCGGCTTCTACGAGTGCGTGAACATCAAGATGAACACCCGGGAGCCGGGGCTGGCCGGGGACTTCTGGTGGCATCCCTACGACCGCACTCTCGGCGAAGCGGTGCGCGCCTCGGCGAAGCTGTTCTACGGCCGGGGCGCCGAACGTACCGCCGCGCTGCGTGAGGGGGCGGGGCCGCTGCTCGCGGTCGGCCGGCGGACGCGGCGCAAGAAGCGCGGCTGAGCCGCGAGGCCCCTGACGGGCGGGAGGATAGCCGACTGCCGGCCTGGCGGGGGCCGTTGGGACGTCGGCTGCAGTTCTCCTCGGTCTCGACAGACAGCTGACTTTTCTGGAATGGTCACGCGCATCCCCAGATAGGGCGCTTCGATGGTCCCGTCAGGACGCATAAGCGTCAGCCATTTGCCCGACTATTTGCTGGCTTTCACAGTAACCGAATCGCTGTTGTTACCGGAAATGCTATCTCCGGAAACGGTGACGGTAGCCGTGAATTTCACGGTATCTCCCGCTTTCACCGTTCCGGCTCCGTAATTCCAGGTGTATGTGAACTTCGTCTTGGCACCCGGGCTCAGGGTTTTGCACCCTTCTTTCGGCGACACGGAACCCGTGGGCGAGCCGTTGACCGTAACTGTCCAGCTGACGTCGCTGGCACAGACCGTCAGGGTTCCCGTTCCAAGGTTCCTGATCTGCGCGGAGATCGACTTGCTCGTCTTTTTCCCACTGACCTTGCCGTTGATGATGGCTTCTACGCTGGCGTCGACGACCGCTTCCGGCGCTTTGACCGTGACTTTGACCGTGTCGGTGCTGCAGAGCGGGGCGGCCGGGTCACAGACTTCCAGTTCGAATTCCAGCGTCGCCGGCCTGTCGGCGCTTTGAAGGTCGGTTTCGCCGTGCTGGCGCCTTCGAGGGTCACCGCGGGGCCGTTGAGCTGGTTCCATTCGTAGGTCAGCGGGTCGTTGTTGGGGTCGGTCGAGCCGCTGCCGTCGGGTTCCACCGTCGCTTCGGAGGCGACGTCTGGTCGGGGCCGGCGTTTGCCACCGGCGCTTCGTTGCTTCTTCTGCTGCTTCGACCGTGACTTTGACCGTGTCGGTGCTGCAGAGCGGCGGCCGGGTCGCAGACTTCCAGTTCGAATTCCAGCGTCGCCGGCCACGGCGCTTTGAAGGTCGGTTTCGCCGTGCTGGCGCCTTCGAGGGTCACCGCGGGGCCGTTGAGCTGGCTCCATTCGTAGCTCAGCGGGTCGTTGTTGGGGTCGGTCGAGCCGCTGCCGTCGAGTTTCACCGTCGCTTCGGAGGCGACTGTCTGGTCGGGGCCGGCGTTTGCCACCGGCGCTTCGTTTCCCGCTTTGACCGTGACTGTGACCGTGTCGGTGCTGCAGAGCGGCGCCGGGTCACAGACTTCCAGTTCGAATTCCAGCGTCGCCGGCCCAGCCGGCGCTTTGAAGGTCGGTTTCGCCGTGCTGGCGCCTTCGAGGGTCACCGCGGGGCCGTTGAGCTGGCTCCATTCGTAGGTCAGCGGGTCGTTGTTGGGGTCGGTCGAGCCGCTGCCGTCGAGTTCCACCGTCGCTTCGGAGGCGACTTCTGGTCGGGGCCGGCGTTTGCCACCGGCGCTTCGTTTCCCGCTTCTTGACCGTGACTGTGACCGTGTCGGTGCTGCAGAGCGGCTGCCGGGTCACAGACTTCCAGTTCGAATTCCAGCGTCGCCGGCCCAGCCGGCGCTTTGAAGGTCGGTTTCGCCGTGCTGGCGCCTTCGAGGGTCACCGCGGGGCCGTTGAGCTGGCTCCATTCGTAGCTCAGCGGGTCGTTGTTGGGGTCGGTCGAGCCGCTGCCGTCGAGTGTCCACCGTCGCTTCGGAGGCGACTGTCCTGGTCGGGGCCGGCGTTTGCCACCGGCGCTTCGTTGCCCGCTCTGACCGTGACTGTGACCGTGTCGGTGCTGCAGAGCGGGCGTGCCGGGTCACAGACTTCCAGTTCGAATTCCAGCGTCGCCGGGCCCAGCCGGCGCTTTGAAGGTCGGTTTCGCCGTGCTGGCGCCTTCGAGGGTCACCGCGGGGCCGTTGAGCTGGCTCCATTCGTAGGTCAGCGGGTCGTTGTTGGGGTCGGTCGAGCCGCTGCCGTCGGGTTCCACCGTCGCTTCGGAGGCGACGTCCTGGTCGGGGCCGGCGTTTGCCACCGGCGCTTCGTTCGCTTCTTCTGCTGCTTGACCGTGACTGTGACCGTGTCGGTGCTGCAGAGCGGGGCGGCCGGGTCACAGACTTCCAGTTCGAATTCCAGCGTCGCCGGCCCAGCCGGCGCTTTGAAGGTCGGTTTCGCCGTGCTGGCGCCTTCGAGGGTCACCGCGGGGCCGCTGAGCTGGCTCCATTCGTAGGTCAGCGGGTCGTTGTTGGGGTCGGTCGAGCCGCTGCCGTCGAGTTCCACCGTCGCTTCGGAGGCGACTTCTGGTCGGGGCCGGCGTTTGCCACCGGCGCTTCGTTTCCCGCTTCTTGACCGTGACTGTGACCGTGTCGGTGCTGCAGAGCGGCGCCGGGTCACAGACTTCCAGTTCGAATTCCAGCGTCGCCGGCCCAGCCGGCGCTTTGAAGGTCGGTTTCGCCGTGCTGGCGCCTTCGAGGGTCACCGCGGGGCCGCTGAGCTGGCTCCATTCGTAGGTCAGCGGGTCGTTGTTGGGGTCGGTCGAGCCGCTGCCGTCGAGGGTCCACCGTCGCTTCGGAGGCGACTTCTGGTCGGGGCCGGCGTTTGCCACCGGCGCTTCGTTGCCCGCTGTGACCGTGACTGTGACCTTGTCGGTGCTGCAGAGCGAGGGCGAGCCGCCGTCGCAGACTTTCAGTTCGAATTCCAGCGTCGCGGGTCCAGTCGGTGCCGTGAATGTCGGTTTTTGCGCGGTGGCGGAGCTCAGGGTCACCGCGGTGCCGCTGAGCTGGCTCCATTCGTAGCTCAGCGTGTTGAGCGGCGCTTCGGTGTTGGCATCGGTCGAGCCGCTGCCGTCCAGGGTCACGGTCGCTTCGGAGGCCACCGACTGGTCGGGGCCGGCGTTGGCCACCGGGGCCACGTTCGGCTGCCTCACGTGGATCACCACCGTGTCGGTGGCGCACGAGGTGGTCGCTATCGACTCGCAGACTTCGAGACTGAATTCCAGCGTGGCAGGGCCGGTCGGCGCCGCGAAGGTCGGTTTTTGCGCGGTGGTGGAGCTCAGCGTCACCGCGGTGCCGCTGATCTGGCTCCATTTGTAGGTGATCGTTTCGCCGTTGGGATCGGAGGAGCCGCTCCCGTCGAGGGTCACGGGGTTCGTGCCCGATTCGACCGTCTGGTCGGGTCCGGCGTTCGCCGTCGGGGGCGATTTGACGGTGACGGTAACGCTGTCGGTGTTGCAGAGCGGCGCCGGGTCGCAGACTTTCAATTCGAATTCCAGCGTCGCCGGGCCTTTCGGCGCTTTGAAGGTCGGTTTCGCCGTGCTGGCGCCTTCGAGGGTCACCGCGGGGCCGCTGAGCTGGCTCCATTCGTAGCTCAGCGGGTCGTTGTTGGGGTCGGTCGAGCCGCTGCCGTCGAGGGTCACCGTCGCTTCGGAGGCGACCGTCTGGTCGGGGCCGGCGTTGGCGGTCGGCGCTTCGTTGGCCGCTGTGACCGTGACTTTGACTTTGTCGGTGCTGCAGAGCGAGGGCGAGCCGCCGTCGCAGACTTTCAGTTCGAATTCCAGCGTCGCGGGTCCAGTCGGTGCCGTGAATGTCGGTTTTTGGGCAGTGGTGGAGCTCAGGGTCACCGCGGTGCCGCTGAGCTGGCTCCATTCGTAGCTCAGCGTGTTGAGCGGCGCTTCGGTGTTGGCATCGGTCGAGCCGCTGCCGTCAAGGGTCACCGTCGCTTCGGAGGCCACCGTCTGGTCGGTGCCGGCGTTTGCCACCGGGGCCACGTTCGGCTGCCTCACGTGGATCACCACCGTGTCGGTGGAGCACGAGGTTTTCTGAACCGACTCGCAGACTTCGAGTTTGAATTCCAGCGTCGCGGGGCCGGTCGGCGCCGTGAAGGTCGGTTTTTGCACGGTGGTCGAGCTCAGGGTGACGCTCGGTCCGGCGGTCTGGCTCCATTTGTAGGTGAGCGTTTCCCCGTTGGGATCGGAGGAGCCGCTGCCGTCGAGGGTCACGGGGTTCGTGCCCGATTCGACCGTCTGGTCGGCCCCGGCGTTCGCGGTCGGGGGCGATTTCACGGTGACCACCACGTTGTCGCTGTTGCAGAGCGGCGTGGCGTCGTTGTCGCAGACTTCCAGTTTGAATTCCAGCGTCGCGGGGCCGGTCGGTGCCGCGAAGGTGGCCCCCGGCGTGGTGGCCCCGGTAAGGGTCACGCTCGGGCCGCTGATCTGGGTCCAGTTGTATTTGAGCGCGAACGATTCTTCGCTGCCGTCGGACGATTCGAACCCGTTGAGCGAGACTGTCGCTTTTTTCGAGGCCACGCTCTGGTCGGGCCCGGCTTTCGCCGTGGGGGCCCGGTTGGCCGTGTTATTGACCGCCACGCTGGCGAAGGCGGGTGCCGTGTTGATTTCGATCGTGCTCGGTTCCGCCGCCTCCACCACGTTGCCCGGATCGCAGCCGAAGCGGCGTGAGGGTGCCGGCGACGACCGATTCGATGCAGGATGCCACCATTGGCATGATGGTGAACCCCGGCGGATTCGGCGTAAAGGGATCGAATCACCGTTTTCTCGCGGAAGTTGATCGGGCCGCTGGCGCCGGCGGTCCAGGTCTGGTTGTTGTAGGTGACGTTGACCTGGCCCGGGGTAGCCGTCTCGTCGCCGGTGCCCGGTATTTCATCGTCGGGATCGGTGATGAACGTTACGGCTTCCCTGCGACGTTGTTGGTGAGCCTGGGCTTCCTGGGCCGTGTTCGTGCCCCTGATGAAGGTTTTGAGCTTCGGTGGGAATTTTGTTCACCCCGGTCGTGAAGAACGCCGGCGTTGTAGCCGGCGATGAAGACTGCTGGAGGGATTTTCAGTTCCTGTTTTATTTCTTCCAGGGTGATCGAATCGCCTGGATTGACCGGCCCCGCCGTGGACGTTTTGGCGGTCATGACCACCGGGATCGAGCTCGCCTGGGTCGGGATGAGGCTGTTGACGCAGGCGTTCGGGAATTCGAGCGCCTGTGCCTGGCTCGCGGGCAACAGGAAGATGGCGGTGGCTGCCAGTGAGAGCAGAACGACTAGTGACCTGTTGCGGCGCTTAGAGACAGGCATTGAAACTCCTCATCCTCGACAACGGGCTGATCGGTGTCGCCACGACTCCTCCGCATGCACCGCAAATCGTGGGACCTGCGCGAACCTAACAAAAAATGTTCCCGCAATGTCGGGAAATTAATATTTTACAGCCGATCAGCCGCTCGGGTGCCCAACGCGTGATAAGAACGACGCCGGTTTCGGAGGCTGGTCGGCGGGTTCTCCCCTCCGGCGATCCCCTGTTCGCCCCGTTCGACGTCAACGGTGACGGCATCCTCCGCCGGCATCGAAGAAAGGCCCCGCTAACGCCGGTTGTTTGCTCGTGCCTTGAGCGGAATGGGCTTGCCGCGCGATAAGCCAGGGTGACGCCGAAAGGCAGGATACGTCAGCCGCGCTGTAGCGCGGCCACGGATGCCCTGGGAGCACCATCACCGCGCCACTAACCGCCACGGGCAACCGGCTTTCCGCTGTCCACCTGGACCCGAACATTGAGTACCCCCTCCGGGGCCCAGTCGAGTTCGTCTGCGCCGAGGTCGATGTCCTCGGTCGTGATGGCGTAGGAGGCACTGTTGAGCTGCTCACGATCCGTGCGGCGATCCCCCCGGCGAGCAGCAACAGGCCGATCAGCCCACCCGATGGCGGTGAAGAACATCGCGACCACCCGGGCCGCGGCCCAGCCCGCCGCCGGACCGTTCTGGGGCGTGGCGGCTTTCGGGTCGCGGGCTCTTCGCCACCGTCGGCCATCAGCCAAGCATAGGCGGCGGATAGCTGCACGCCAGGGGCAGAGGGGCATAGGATCTCCATGGCTCGCGCTGATCTTCGCCCCATCGCCCAGTGTCGGGATGACATTCTCGAGCCCGGCTCTGCAGGTCCGCACCATTGTGTGGTCCAGGAAGCTCGGGCGGATATCGAGGATCTCCAGGGTGCCTTCCGGCTGAAGGCGTGCGGCAGGTAGTACCCGGGCCGAGTCGCGTAGCACCCGGTGCCCGAGGCCAGAGCCTCGACGTAATATGCTCGCCCGGGGATCAGCCGGCCGAAATAGGGAAACGCCGTCGGCGAAGCGCGGCCCAGGCACGTGGAGCCAGCCAAGCCCCGCCTCCGGCCAGCAGCACTCGTTGCAGCCTGGACATGGCTCGATGCTAGCCAGGAGAAGGCCCGCACTGTAAAAAATAAGTTTATCGACATTATTTGGTATTTCCTTGTAGGTTCGTTGTCTTGTCCAGCCGACCTCGGTCCGGTCGGGTGAGAGGAGGGCCTTGAAGATGTTCAACGGACGTTCAGTTGTCGGTCGTTTTGACGTGCGCAAATTGGTCGTCTTGTCTGTTGTGATCCTCGGACTGTTGGTGCCGTCAGCCGCCAACGCCTCGATCACAAGCGTCTTCGGGTCAGTGCCGTGTGCGACCCAGGGTTCGGGCCAGCGCTGGTGCGGTAACTCGACGGGGACCACTGTCCCGAGCTGGGACGGCACGCCGATCGACGTTTCCGCTGCCTTCCCGCCCGCCTCGGGATCTGACAACAACTATCCCGTGGTCGGCATCTACCACGGATACGGCGGGACCAAGATCCTGCCGTCGAGCTCGACTGCGCAGCGGTGGCTGGCACAGGGCTACGCCGTCTTCAGCATCACCGACCGCGGCTTTGGTGGCTCGTGCGGGACCAAATCAGCAGTGTTCGGAACCCCACCCTGCGAACACGGATACGTCCACCTGATGAGCAGAGCATATGAAGTGCGCGATGTTCAGTACCTGCTCGGCCTGCTCGTCGACGAAGGCCTGATCAACCCGCAGAAGATCGGTGCCACCGGCGGGAGCTACGGCGGTGGAATGTCCTCACAGCTCGGCTCGCTGAAGGACCGCGTCCAGCTGCCCGACGGTGAACTGATTCCGTGGGTCAGCCCTGAAGGCACTGCGATGAAGATCGCGGCGACGGCGCCCGAGTTCACTTGGACCGACCTCGCGCAGTCGCTGCAGCCCAACGGCAGCAACCTCGACTATGTGGCCAACGCGCCCTATTCGGGAGTTCTTGGCAACCACGAATTCGGAATTCAGAAGCAGAACTGGACGACAAGTCTCTACTTCGGAGGTCTGTTGGCCGGGGGATTCTACGCGCCACCGGGCGTCGACCCCGAAGCGAACCTCACCGAATGGTTCAACTTCAACAGCACCGGCGGCCCCTACGACGGTCTGCCGCTGGCGGTCCAGCAAGAAACACAGCTGCCCAACCACGCCTCCTATTACACGAACCTCTCCGAGCCTCCTGCGCCGGCGCTGATGGAGAACGGCTGGAACGATGACCTGTTCCCCGTCGACCAGAGCGTCGACTACTACAACAAGGTCCGTACCGCCTACCCGACCGCGGCGATCGAGCTCTTCGCTCTGGACCTTGGCCACAACCCGCGTTCCTCGACCGCACCGTCGGCCGTCGATGTGGGCAAGCTCCTTGCCGCCGAGAACGCCTGGTTCCGCTTCTACGTCAAGGGTGAAGGCAGCGAACCCGCCGGCGCGCACGGCGGCGTGACCGCAATCACGAGCGTCTGCCCGGCCGGCACCTCGAGCTCGGGGCACGAATACACAGCGAAGGACTGGGCGAGCCTGGCACCCGGCGAGGTCCGGCTCGAGGGCGCCGCCGAACAGACGATCCAGGCCCCCGGCACCCCGCCCCAAACGCCGTTCACCTCGGGCAACGTGTGCGCGACCGAAGTTGCCGGCGAAAACGCCTCGGCCGCAAGCTACAAACTCGCGCCCGCGCCCGCCGCCGGCTTTACGATCGCCGGCTCACCCACAGTGATCGGCGAATTCTCGACGCCGGCAGTAAACGACCAGGTCATCGCGCGGCTATACGATGTGAACGAAGCAGAAGGTGGCACGAAGCGGCTGATCGGCCGTGCCATCTACCGGCCAATCAACCCGGGCGGCGGTTTCACCAAGCAGGTGTTCCAAATCCACCCGCAGGGGTGGAACGTCGCGGCGGGACACGTCGTCAAGCTCGAGCTGCTCCTCCAGGACTCGACCTACGCGCGCAACTCGTCATCGCCTCAATCGATCCAGGTGAAGAACCTCGAACTGCGGCTGCCGACAATCGAGGCGCCCGGGAGCGATGGCGGCCTCGTCCAAACACCGCTGCCCAAGTATCTGCCCCAGGGCTACACGCTCGCACTCGGCAACTACACCCGTGTCATCACGGGCACCGTCAAGGAACCGCTCTCCGTGAAGGCCGGCGAAGTGGTCAAGCTCGCCTCGACAGGGAGGATCACGGGGCCGGTGACCGTGGAAGCAGGCGGCGCGTTTGACATCGAAGGGGGGACGGTCTCGGCGCCGGTCACTGCCAACGAAGCAGCGCGACTTTTCCTCTGCGGCGCGAAGATCTCGGGCCGGGTCATAGCGGCCAACGGCACGGGACCGGTCGTGATCGGCGGACCAGGTTGCCCTGGGAACACCATCACCGCGTCGCTAACCGCCACGGGCAACACGGCGGGCGTCCTGATCGAAGGCAACGTCATCCGAGGATCGCTCACGGTGACGGGAAACTCGGGTGGGACGACCGTGGACAACAACTCCGTGTCCGGACCGATCAACGTCGAAGGAAACAGCTGACTCGTCCTCTTTGTGCCGGGAACCCCGTCGCTTGGAGCCGTTCACCCTGCTGAGTGGGTGACCTTCACAAGCTTGAATTCCTCGTGTTCTCCCTTGACGACTCTCTCCGCTACCTCGCCGAGCCCGGCGACGTAGTACTTCCGCTCGGTCTGTGGCTCCAGCGGGCTGAACTCGCTGGTCACCAATGGATGCCTGAAGCCGCCATATGGCACGCTCACCGTCCCAATACGACCGAGCACGTGCGCCTCATCAAGCGCTTCGCCGGGCGGGTAGTACTCCTGGCGGTAGCGGTCGCCGCGCCTGGGGTCGGCGGGCATGATGATTCCCGGTTTGGCTCTGTTGACCCCCGACTTCCAAGAGTCGCTTGCCTTGGCGAATCGGCCGTGCCTTCGCTCGAGGGACAGCTCCCCCATGTACCAGACGTTGCCTTGCCTGTCCTGGGCGTACCAATCGAAGGTGCGCTCGATCGGATGGCCCCTCTCGGAGACCGTATCGCGCACGACCGTAGAAGCGATACCTAAGATCCGCTTCTTCCGGTGGGTGACGACCTCATCATCGATCTGTGGCGTCGTCCCGCGGATGCCACGGTAGTGGAAGGCAGTACCAGGTTTGAGCGGCCAGTACGGGTTGTCGACCGTGGTCACGAAATCCGCTGGGCGGATCTTCGGGGAATACTTGCCATGAATCGGGGCAAGCTCGGATGGGCGCGGGCCTGGCAGCCGCATTAATAAATCTCCTCGGGCGCTCGTGTAGGTGGCGGCAAGCGCCGACGCCCCGATCGCCCCAAGGGCAAGAATCCGGAGCCATCCCCTTCTTCAGCGCATGCGCGGGTCGGTCATTCATGGCGAGCCTGTCGAGTCTCTGGCCACCGTGGGTGAAGCAGGTCTACCACCCGAAGATGAAGGGGCCATGAAACACCAACGCCCCTACAGCCCGAGCCAAATGCGACCGAGCTGACCCTGTACCCGAGGCTGAGGGTGGCCGCGCGATTGGTCGGTCGGTTTCCGGGAAGGTATCGGAGACGATGGAAACTGTGGACTGGCTCATCTTCGATCCTAAGTGCATCGCCATCTAGGTTGATTACCTCTCGTATTGAGTCCATACCCCCCCACCCATATGGAGTCCACACCCCCTCTATGGAGTCCATAGCGGCCCAATAATTCAGAAACATCCCTTACTTCTTGGTGCGTAATCGGTAAAAAACAATTTTCCCGACATTGCGGGAACATTTTGTGTTAGGTTCGCGCAGGTTCCCACGATTTTGCGGTGCTTGCGGAGGAATCGTGGCGACACCGATCAGCCCGTTGTCGAGGATGAGGAGTTTTAATGCCTGTCTCTAAGCGCCGCAACAGGTCACTAGTCATTCTGCTCTCACTGGCGGCCACCGCCATCTTCCTGTTGCCCGCGAGCCAGGCCGCGGCGCTCGAATTCCCGAACGCCTGCGTGAACAACCTCATCCCGACCCAGGCCAGCTCGATCCCGATCGTCATGACCGCCAAAACGTCCACGGCGGGGCCGGTGAACGCCGGGCGATTCGATCACGCTGGAAGAAATCAAACAGGAAGCGAAAATCCCCTCAGCTGTCTTCGTCGCCGGCTACAACGTCGGCGTTCTCCAAACCGGGGTGAACAAAATCCCCACCGAAGTCTAAACCTTCATCAGGGGCACCAACACGGTCCAGGAAACCCAGGCCACCAACAAAGTCCTGGGCGGAAGCCGAAACGATCATCACCGATCCCGACGGCGAACCGGGGACCGGCGACGAGACGGCGACCCCGGGCGAATGATCAACGTCACCTACAACAACCAGACCTGGACCGCCGGCGCCAGCGGCCCGATCAACTTCCGCGAGAAGACGGTGATTCGTCCCGCAACAGGGCGCGAATCCGCCGGGTTCACCATCTCAAAGCCGGCATCCTACATCGAATCCGTTCGTCCCCGGCGGCATCACCGCCAGATTCGGCTGCGACCCGGGCAACGTGGTGGAGACGGCGCCCCCGAGCACGATCGAAATCAACACGGCTCCCGCGCTCGCCAGCGTGGCGGTCAACAACGCGGCGAACCGGGCCCCCACCGCAAACGCCGGCCCCGACCAGAGCGTGGCCTCGAAAGTGGCGAAAGTGAAGCTCAACGGGTTCGAATCGACCGACGGCAGCGAGGAATCGTTCGCCCTCAAATACAACTGGACCCAGACCAGCGGCCCGAGCGTGACCCTGACCGGGGCCACCACGCCGGGGGCCAGCTTCGCGGCACCGACCGGACCCGCGACGCTGACCTTCCAACTGGAAGTCTGCGACAACGGCACGCCCCGCTCTGCAACACCGACAGCGTGACGGTCAACGTGAAATCGCCGCCCGACGGCGAACGCCGGTCCCGACCAGACGGTCGAATCGGGCACGAACGACGCGTGACCCTCGACGGCAGCGGCTCCACCGATCCCAACGGCGAAACGCTCACCTACACGAATGGACCCAGACGCCGGACCGCGGTGACCCTGAGCTCGCACCACCGCGGAAAAACCGACCTTCACGGCGCCGACCGGCCCTGCCACGCTGGAATTCGAACTGAAAGTCTGCGAGTCGGTAGCGACCGAACCTGTCGCCACCGACAAAGTGGTGATCAACGTGAGGCAACCGAACGTGGCCCCGGTGGCCAACGCCGGCCCCGACCAGACGGTGGCCTCCGAAGCGAGCGTGACCCTGGACGGCAGCGGCTCGACCGATGCCAACACCGAAGCGCCGCTCAACACGCTGAGCTACGAATGGAAACAGCTCAGCGGCACCGCGGTGACCCTGAAGGCGCCAGCACGGCGAAACCGACCTTCAAAGCGCCGAAAGGCCCGGCGACGCTGGAATTCGAACTGAAAGTCTGCGACGGCGGCTCGCCCTCGCTCTGCAGCACCGACAAAGTCAAAGTCACGGTCAACGGCGGCCAACGAAGCGCCGGTGGCCAACGCCGGCCCCGACCAGACGGTCGCCTCCGAAGCGACGGTGACCCTGGACGGCAGCGGCTCGACCGATCCCAACGGCGACCCGCTGACCTACGAATGGACCCAGCTCAGCGGCACCTCGGTGACCCTGAGCAGCGCCGCCACGGCGAAACCGACCTTCAAAGCGCCGAAAGGCCCGGCGACGCTGGAATTCGAACTGAAAGTCTGCGACCCGGCGCCGCTCTGCAGCACCGACACGGTCAAAGTCACGGTCAAGCCGAGGAAAACAAAGCGCCGGTGGCCAACGCCGGCCCCGACCAGACGGTGGCCTCCGAAGCGACGGTGACCCTGGACGGCAGCGGCTCGACCGATCCCAACGAAGACCCGCTGACCTACGAATGGACCCAGCTCAGCGGCCCCTCGGTGACCCTGAGCAGCACCACCGCGGCGAAACCGACCTTCAAAGCGCCGAAAGGCCCGGCGACGCTGGAATTCGAACTGAAAGTCTGCGACCCGGCGCCGCTCTGCAGCACCGACACGGTCAAAGTCACGGTCGAATCCCCGGTGAACCAGCCGCCGGTGGCCAACGCCGGCCCCGACCAGGAAGTCGCCTCCGAAGCGACGGTGACCCTGGACGGCAGCGGCTCGACCGATCCCAACGAAGACCCGCTGACCTACGAATGGACCCAGACAGCCGGCCCCGCGGTGACCCTGAGCTGCAACACCGCGGCCGAAACCGACCTTCAAAGCGCCGGCTGGGCCCGCGTCGCTGGAATTCGAACTGAAAGTCTGCGACCCGGCGCCGCTCTGCAGCACCGACAAAGTCAAAGTCACGGTCAAAGTGAAAGAAGTGTCCTTCAACAACGCCTGCGTGAACGCCGTGATCCCGACCCAGGCGAGCCTGATCCCGGTGACGATGACCGGTTCAGCGTCCCCGAGCGGCCCGGTGAAAGCAGGCGATTCGATCACCCTGAGCAACATCACCCAGAAACTGAACGTCCCGCCTGCGGTCTTCGTCGCCGGCTACAGGGCGGGAATCCTGAAAACCGGGGAAAACAAAATCCCCATAAAAATCGACACGCAGATCAGGGGCACGAACACGGTCCAGGAAACGCAGCTGACCAACATCGTTGCCACTGAAACCTCAACGATGATCACCGATCCCACTCCTGAAGAACGAACCAACGGGGACGAGACGGCCACTCCGGGCGCGGTGAGCGTTTCCTACAACAACCAGACCTGGACCGCCGGTGCCAGCGGTCCGATCGTCTTCCGCGAGAAGACGCAAACGCCACTCTCACCTGTTCCGGCGCTCTCCACCGGCGGCGGCATCAACATCCTCGCCGAAGTCGGGCCGATCAAAGCACCGTTCGGCTGCGACCCCGGCACGGTGGTCGAGGGAGCACCCCCGAGCACGATCGTCCTCGAAACCGCTCCCGCGCTGGCCACAGTGGCGAATGAAAACGAAGCGAATCGGGCCCCGACGGCGAACGCCGGGCCCGACCAGACGGTGGAATCGGAAACGGCGAAAGTGTCCCTCAACGGGTTCGGCTCGACCGATTCCAGCGAGGAATCGTTCGCGCTCCACTACGAATGGAAACAGACCGGTGGGACAGCGGTGACGCTGAACGGAGCCAACACGGCGACGCCCAGCTTCGCGGCGCCAAAGGCCCGGCGACGCTGACATTCGAATTGAACGTCTGCGATAACGGCTCGCCGCAGCTGTGCAGCAGCCCCGGCGACAGCGTGACGGTCAATGTGAGGGAACCGAACCAGGCACCGACGGCGAACGCCGGAGCCGACCAGACGGTGGAATCGGAAGCGAACGTCTCCCTCAATGGGACCGGTTCGTCCGATCCCAACACCGAAGCCCCGCTCAACACCCTCACCTACGAATGGAAACAGACGGGTGGGACGGCGGTGACGCTGAGCGGAGCCACCACGGCGACGCCCAGCTTCAAAGCGCCGAAAGGCCCGGCGGCGTTGACCTTCGAACTGAAAGTCTGCGACGGCGGCTCGCCGTCGCTCTGCAGCACCGACAGCGTGACGGTCAACGTGAGGGAACCGAACCTGGCACCGACGGCAAACGCCGGCGCAGACCAGACGGTCGAATCGGGGACGCCGAGCGTCTCGCTGGACGGCAGCGGCTCGACCGATCCCAACACCGAAGCGCCGCTCAACACGTTGAGCTACGAATGGAAACAGACGGGTGGGACGGCGGTGACGCTGGAAGGAGCCAACACGGCGAAACCCAGCTTCACGCCACCGACCGGCCCGGCGACGCTGACCTTCGAACTGAAAGTCTGCGACGGCGGCACGCCGCCGCTCTGCAGCACCGACAGCGTGACGGTCAAAGTGCGGGAACCGAACCTGGCTCCGACGGCAAACGCCGGCGCAGACCAGACGGTCGAATCGGGATCGAAAGTCTCGCTCAATGGGGGCGGTTCGACCGATCCCAACACCGAAGCGCCGCTCAACACCCTGAGCTACGAATGGACCCAGACGGCCGGGCCGAGCGTGACCCTGGAAGGAGCCAGCACGGCGACGCCCAGCTTCACGGCGCCCACCGGCCCGCGGAATTGACGTTCGAACTGAAAGTCTGTGACGGTGGCACGCCGCCGCTCTGCAGCACCGACAGCGTGACGGTCAAAGTGAGGGAACCGAACCTGGCACCGACGGCAAACGCCGGGACTGACCAAGAAGTCGCCTCGGGGCGCGAAAGTGACGCTCGACGGGAGCGGTTCGACCGATCCCAACACCGAAGCGCCGCTCAACACCCTGAGCTACAAATGGACCCAGACGGCCGGGCAACGGTGACGCTGGAAGGAGCCACCACAACGAAACCCACGTTCACGGCACCGACCGGCCCGGCGACGCTGGAATTCCAGCTCGAAGTGTGTGACGGTGGCACGCCGCCGCTGTGCAACACCGACAAAGTCGCGGTCATAGTGAAAGAAGTGGAAGCCGGTCGTGGATGCGAGCGTGGAAGCCATCGTCAGCGGAAAGGTCAGCGCGAAAAAGACGAGCAAGTCGATTTCCGCGCAGATCAGGAACCTCGGAACGGGGAGCCTGACGGTGAAAAGCACCGACGTCAGCTGGACGGTGACGGTCAACGGCTCGCCCACTGGTGTCGTGACGCCTGACTCGGTAAGTAGCAAAACTCTGAGCCCGGGCGCCAAGACGAAGTTCGGTTACACCTGGTCCTACGCCGCCGGAACGGTGAAAGCGGGAGATACCGTGAAATTCACCGCGACAGTAACCGTCGCCAAAGACAGCAATTCCGGCAACAACGAAGACTCGGTTACGACGACAGCCACGAAATAGTAGACAGACTGTGCGACGTCACGATGACCTCCACGATCCGCGGGTCGTGGAGGTCTTGTGGCTTGAATGCACAACCTTTGTCAACCGGGCCTGAGGAGCGGGGTTCCGCGACACCATGGACAAGAGTCTTGCCCGTAAGGCCTTGCTCATTGCTGCCGCCGCCGGGGCTGCGATGAGCATGGTGGGCTGTGCGGCGACGCGGCTCGATCCGAGCGAATACGACCAGACCTCCCCTGCCATCAGCGGGTCAAGCATCGTCTGGGAAGACGCGCGCGGCGAAGAAACTCAGGGCACCGATATCTACATGTACGACCAGCGCACCGCGACCGAGACGCTCGTCGCAGGAGGCAGTGGTGATCAGGTGGAACCGGCGATCTCGAACAGCTACATCGTGTGGGTCGACGGCGGCCGGCTCCGGGCGAAGGACCGCTCGACGGGATCGGTGTTCAACGTCACCTCCGGACAGGCCACTCAGGCGGACCCGGTGCTATGTGGCTCGGTGGTCGCCTGGACCGACATGCACAACTCCACTGCCGACGTGTACGCCCGTAACCTCGCCGGCGGCAACGTCGTCCCGGTGGCCACATCCTCTGCGGTGGAGGCCTACCCCTCCTGCGACGGCGAACGGATCGTCTACATGTATGCGCCAACTGGTCAGTGGGCCAGCATCCGCCTCTTCGACCTCGCCACCGGCACGACCACAGTGGTGTCCGAAGATCCATGGAACGAGTGGAGGCCTGCGATCTCCAGCGACTGGGTCGTGTGGCAGGCGTGGCCGAACCAATCCGAAACGCCGGAAGGCATCCAGATAATGGGCAAGCGGCTCAGCACCGGCCAGACCTTCACCGTGACCAGCGCGCCTGGCAACCAGATCGGACCGGTGATCTCTGAATCGGTGATCGCATGGGAAGACTTCCGCAGCGGCGCGCCGCGGCTGTGGTGGCGCAACCTTGCGATGAATATGACCGAACAGCCGGTGGACGCCAACCAGCCCGGGCTCCAAGAGGCTCCCTCGTTGGCCAACAGAACAGGCCTGGCCTTCCAGAGCGATGCCTCAGGGGTATGGAATATCTACACGGCACGTTCTTGCCAGCAACTGATGAACACTCTATGACAACGATCACCGCCACGGTTGAGTCTGGTGGCAATCCCCCAAGGGACTCTCGGATGCCACGGAAGAGGAGGAGTTTCGATGCCTGTATCTAAGCGCCGCAACAGGTCACTGCATCGGCCTGCTCGTCACTGGTGGCCACCGCCATCTTCCTGTTGCCCGCGAGTCAGGCCCAGGCGCTCGAATTCCCGAACGCCTGCGTCAACAACGTCATCCCGGACACAGTCGAGCTCGATCCCGGTGGTCATGACCGCCAAAACGTCCACGGCGGGGCCGGTGAACGCCGGCGACTCGATCACCCTCGAAGAAATCAAACAGGAACTGAAAGTCCCGCCAGCGGTCTTCGTCTCCGGCTACAACGTCGGCGTTCTGAAAACCGGGCTGAACAAAATCCCCACCGAAGTTCAAACCTTCATCAGGGGCACCAACACGGTCCAGGAAACCCAGGCCACCAACAAAGTCCTGGAGCGGAAGCCGAAACGACCATCACAGATCCCGACGGCGAACCGGGCGACCGGCGACGAGACGGCGACCCCGGGGGTGGTCAAAGTCACCTACAACAACCAGACCTGGACCGCCGGTCCCAGCGGCCCGATCAATTTCCGCGAGGCAACGGTGCTCGGTCCAAAAGCAGCGATTCCGCCCGGATTCACCATTTCCAAAGCCGGCATCCTGATCGAATCGTTCATCCCCGGCGGCATCACAGTGAATTCGGCTGCGACCCCGGCAACGTGGTGGAGAAGGCGTCGCCGACCACGATCGAAATCAACACGGCTCCCGCGTTCGCCAGCGTCGCGGTCAACAACGCGGCCAACCGGGCCCCCACCGCAAACGCCGGGCCCGACCAGCACGTGGCCACTGGAAACAAAGTGAAACTGAACGGGTACGAATCGTCGGACTCCAGCGAGGAAACGTTCGCGCTCAAATTCAAATGGACGCAGACCGGCGGGCCAGCCGTGACCCTGAGCGGAGCCACCACGCCGGGCCCCACCTTCACGTCGCCGAGCGAACCCACGGTGTTGACGTTTGAACTCGAAGTTTGCGACAACAGCGGCCCATCGCTTTGCAGCACGGACGCGTGGCGATAGATGTCGGGAACCTGCCCCCGACGGCAAACGCCGGACCCGACCAGGAAGTGGCTTCCGGAGCCGGCGTGACGCTCGACGGCAGCGGTTCCTCGGATCCCAATGGCGACCCGCTGACCTACGAGTGGACCCAGACCGGCGGTCCAGGCGTTGCCCTGGGCGGAGGAAACACCGCTAATGCCACCTTCACGGCACCGACCGGACCTGCAACGCTGGGCTTTGAGCTGGAAGTCTGCGACAACGGCGCGCCGCCCCTGTGCAGCACGGACAGCGTGGTGATCACGGTGCAAGCCCCCTCGAGCGGGCCCCCGCCCGGGCCCGCACCCGAAAATGCCGCGCCCAACACGAAGCTGAAGTCGGCGACGATCAAGAAGGACAAGGCGACTTTCAAGTTCAGCTCCAACGAGCAGGGCTCGACGTTCCTCTGCAAGCTGGACAAGAAGAAGTTCGCGAAGTGCAAGTCGCCGAAGACCTACAAGAATTTGAAGGCGGGCAAGCACAAGTTCCAGGTCAAGGCCGTCGATCAGCAGGGGAAGTCCGACGCATCCCCCGCGGTCAAGAAGTTCACGATCAAGGGGTAAAGCGAACGAGGCATCTATTCGCTCATTTCGGCTCGGCCGGCAGGACTGCATCAAGGAGAATCTGGAACCGATCCACGTCGTCAGTGCACCGGGCTACACATCGGTGACTTTGATCGTGGGGAGCGGGAAAACGGGGGGATGGTCGAAGTGGAAGGAAACTCGGAGCCGGCGAATTCGGTTATCCGGGCTCGCTCGACCATTGCGGCCGAAGGCTGCCAGAGCATCTCGGCGGCCGGGGCGCTCATCGGCGCCCAGTCCATTCGGGCGCCCAACGGCTCGCCGCACAGCAGCAACAGCCAGATCGGAGCGACAATCCGTGGCCGATGAGTGCAAAGCCGCTACCAGCGCCGGCGATCGAGCTGCGCGGCCTGCGCCACGAATTCGGCGAACGGACGGCCCTGGAGGGGGTCGACCTCAGCCTCGGGGCGGGCGAGACCCTGCTCGTGCTCGGCTCGAACGGGGCCGGGAAGACGACGCTGCTGCGGATCCTCGCCACCCTGCTGCGGCCGACCGGCGGCGCGGTCGAGGTCCTCGGGCTGCCCGCTGCCGAGGGAGGCCTGGAAGCTGCGGGGGCGTGTCGGCTACCTCGGCCACGAGCCGCTCCTCTACCGCGAGCTCAGCGGCCGCGAGAACCTCCGCTTCCACGCCCGGCTGCAGGGGATCGCGGGTGAGCCCGGCGAGGCCCGGATCGAGTCGGCCCTGCGGGCGATCGGGATGGAGCGGCGCGCGGACGAGCGGGTCGGCGACCTCTCGGCCGGGATGCGGCAGCGGCTGGCGATCTGCCGCTGCGTGCTGCACGAGCCAGAGCTGCTCCTTCTCGACGAGCCCGACTCCCACCTCGACGAGGAGGGGCGCGAGCTGGCGAGCGGACTGATCGGCGCCGGGCCCGGGCCGGACCCGCGTCGTCGTCACCCACGATCCCGAGCGCTTCAGGACGAGGCCGACCGGGCCCTGCGGCTCGCGGTCGGCGGCCGGGCCGAGGTCGCGGAGGGGGTGGTTCGATGACCGCGATGCCTCCTCGGTCGCCTTCCGGGCGATCCTCGAGAAGGACCTCCGGACCGAGCTCCGCACCCTGCAGTCGCTGCCGGCGATGGCGCTGTTCGCCGTCACCACCTTCGTCATCTTCCGCTTCGGCCTCGACCGAACCCAGCTCTCGGGAAGCCTCGCCTCCGGCGTCCTCTGGGCCACACTGCTGTTCGCCGCGGTGCTCGGCATCAACCGCCTCTTCGTCGCCGAGCGCCAGGAGGGCGGCTTCGACGCGATCCGGCTGGCGCCGATCGATCGCACGGCGCTGTTCGCGGCGAAGGCGGTGGCGCTCGTCGTCTACCTGGGGATCCTCGAGCTGATCGTCGTCCCGGTCTTCGCGATCTTCTTCCTCGACTCGGCGGCGGCGATCCCGCCGCTTGCGGGGGTGCTGCTGCTCGCCGACATCGGGCTCGCCGCGACCGGCACCCTGATCTCCTCGATGGCGGTCAACTCGCGCGCCCGCGACCTGCTCGGCCCGCTGGTGCTGTTGCCGCTCGTGGTGCCGCTGATGATCGCCGCCACGGGGGCCAGCAGGCACCTGCTCGCCGCGGGCGGACCCGGTTACGAGCGCTTCGGCACCTGGCTTGCGGTCCTCGGCCTATACGATTTGATCTTCATCCTCGTCGGATACGCGGTCTTCGACTTCCTCCTGGAGGACTGAGCACGCGCCACCGCGGGCGCCCGCAGCGGATGTACGGCAAAGGACTGAAACCCCTCTCGATCGCGACCGTGGTGGCACTCGCCACGGGGCTCTCGCTCGTCTTCTTCTACGCGCCGAACGACGCCGACCAGGGCTTCATCCAGAAGATCTTCTACCTCCACGTGCCGCTGGCGATGGTCTCGCTGGTCGGCTTCATCGTCGGCGGTGTCTTCGCGATCCTCCATCTCCGCAGCGGCGACCGGCGCTGGGACGCCTACTCATACGTCTCGATCCACATGTCGGTGATCTTCGGCGTCGCGGTGCTGATCACGGGCTCGATCTGGGCGAAGGCCTCGTGGGGCCACTGGTGGGTCTGGGACGAGCCGACGCTGGTCAGCTTCCTGATCGTCTTCCTCCTCTACGCGACCTACTACCCGTTCCGCTACGCGATCGAGGACCGCGACCGCCAGGCCCGCTACGCGTCGGTGTTCGCGATCACCGCCGGCGCATTCGTGCCGCTCAACTTCATCGCGGTGCGGCTCGCCGAAAGCCTCGTCCACCCGCGCGTCTTCGCCACCACCGGCGGCGGCCTGCCCGGCTCGATGATGCTCACCTTCCTCGTCTGCCTGACCGCGATGGCGCTGCTCTGGGTGACCCTGGTCAAGCTCGAGCTGACCGCGAAGAGCGCCTCGGGCCAGGTGAAGCGGCTGCGGCGCGCGCTCGACGCCCCGCCGGCCGGCACCCGCTCGCGAATCGCCCCGGAGGTGAGCTAGATGCCCGCGCTGCCGCTCGACGAGGCCGGCAAGTACGTCGCCGGCGCCTACGTCGTCTTCGTGGTCCTGCTCGTCGTCTACGTCTCGATCATGGCGATCAAACTGCAGCGGATCGAGAGGGAGCTGCGCGACCTGGCCGGGTTCGCCGAGCAGACAAGACAACGACGACAGACACGAGCGAGGGCGCGCCGACGATCGAGGAGAGCCACGTCGCCCCCGGACGCGGGAGCGAGGGCCAGTCCATCTCTGTTTCCGCTGGCCCGAGCGAGAGCAGAGGAGGCGGCGTCTGATGTCTGAGCTGCTGGCCCTCGGCGTCTCGCACAAGACCGCGCCGCTCGACCTGCGCGAGCGGCTCTCGCTGACCGAGGGCCGGGCGGTCGGAGCGCTCCGCGAGCTGACGGCGGCCGAGGGGATCCACGAGGCCGCCGCGCTCTCGACCTGCAACCGGACCGAGCTCTACCTGATCGTGTCCGACCCGGTCGAAGCCGAGTCGACCGCGCTCGGCGTTCTCACCCGCCAGGCGGAGCTGCGCCCGACCGAGCTGCTCAGCCACCTCTACTCGCTGCGCTCGAGCGACGCCGTGCGACATCTGTTCCGGGTGACCGCCGGGCTCGACTCGATGATCGTCGGCGAGGCCGAGGTCCAGGGCCAGGTCAAGCGCGCCTACGAGCTCGCCCTGGTCGAGGGCGCGACCGGGCCGGTCCTCAACCGACTCTTCCGCGGCGCCCTCGCCGGCGGCGGCCGCGTCCGCGCGGAGACCGCGATCGGCGAGCGCGGCGTCTCGATCCCCTCGGTGGCGGTCGAGCTCGCCCGGCGCACGCTCGGAGACCTCGGCGAGCGCCGCGTCCTCGTGATCGGCGCCGGAGAAACGGCCGAGCTGGTCGCGCGGGCGCTGGTCGCGCGCGGCGTCGCCACCGTCTTCGTCGCCAACCGCCATCACGACCGCGCGATCGGCCTGGCCCAGCGCTTCGGCGGGACCGCCGTCCGCCTCGAGGAACTGCCGGAGCAGCTCGGAAAGGCCGACATCGTCGTCTCGGCGACCAACTCGCCCCACCACATCGTCGAGCGCGACGAGCTCGAACAGGTGATGGCGAGCCGCGAGGAGCGGCCGCTGCTGCTGATCGACATCGCGGTGCCGCGCGACATCGAGCCCGAGTGCCGCCAGATCCCGGGGGTCACCCTCCACGACATCGACGACTTCCAGCAGATCGTCGAGCGCAACGCGAGCGGGCGCCAGGCCGAGGCCCGGCGGGCGGAGCCGATTCTCGAGGCCGAGCAGGACCGCTTCGAACGCTGGCTCGCCTCGCTCACGGTCGTGCCGACCGTGGCGTCGCTGCGCGAACGGGCGGACGAGATCGTCGAGCGGATCCTGGCCGAGAACGAGGGGCGGTGGGAGAGCCTCAGCGACGCCGACCGCGAGCGGATGGCGGCGATGGCCCGCGCGGTTGCGTCCCGCCTCCTGCACGAGCCGACCCTGCGGATGAAGCGCGCCGCCGGCAGTGACGACGCCTACCTCTACGTCAGCGCGTTGCGCGAGCTGTTCGGCCTCGACGTCGAGACCGAGCCGGAGGCCGAGGGCCGGGCGAACGTGACCGAGCTCCGGCGCCGCAAGTCCGGCTAGGGACGCGCGTGGCGCTTCGCCTCGCGACCAGGGGGAGTGCCCTGGCGCTCGCCCAGGCCGAGTGGGTCGCAGAGCTGCTCGGCGGGGCCGAGATCGTCGAGGTCTCCTCCGACGGCGAGCCGGGCGACAAGGGCCGCTTCGTGCGCGGGGTCGAGGCCGCGCTGCTCGAGGGCGAGGCGGAGATCGGCGTCCATTCGGCCAAGGACCTCCCGGCCGAGATGCCGGAGGGGCTGGCGATCGCCGCCGTGCCGGCGCGCGAGGACCCCGCCGACGTCTGGATCGGCGCCGGCGGCTCGCTCGAAGAGGTCGCGGAGGGTGCCCGGGTTGGGACGGCGAGCCTGCGCCGGCGCTCGCAGCTCCTCGCGGCCCGGCCCGACCTCGCGGTCGGAGAGCTGCACGGCAACGTCGACACCAGGCTGCGGCGGCTCGCCGAGGGCGAGCTCGACGCGATCGTCCTCGCCGCCGCGGGGCTGAGGCGGCTGGGGCGCGAGAGCGAGGCGGCGTTCGAGCTTCCCGCCGAGCTGATGACGCCGGCCGCGGGCCAGGGCGCCCTGGTGCTCCAGGCCCGCGCCGACGACGCCGAGGCGCTCGAGGCGGCGGCGGCGATCGGCGAGGAGCGGGCGCTGCGCGAGCTGACCGCGGAGCGGGCCGTCGTCTCCCTGCTCGAGGCGACCTGCGCGAGCCCGATCGGCGTCCATGCCTCGCTCGAGGGCGAGCGGATCGCGGTCGATGCCTTCGTCGGCCTGCCCGACGGCAGCGAGTGGGTCCGCGATCGGGTCGAGCTCGAGGTCGAGCAGCCGGCCGCCGCCGGGGCGCTGCTCGCCGAGCGGCTCGCTGCCGCGGGCGCGCGCGACATCCTCGAGCGCGCCGAGAGGCTTTCCGGTGTTCGAAATGTCGAATAGTCCGACAAAAGGAACACCGGAATGAGCGCGCGACCGGGAGTCGTCTACCTGGTCGGCGCCGGTCCCGGCGACCCGGGCCTGATGACCGCGCGGGCGCTGGAGCTGATCGCCGCCGCCGACGTCATCTACCACGACAGGCTGATCCCGCCCGGCGCCCTCGACGGCGCCCGCGCGGATGCCGAGCTCGTCTATGTCGGCAAGGAGCCCGGCCGGCCCTCGGTCCCCCAGGAGGAGATCTCCGAGCGGCTGGTCGAGGCGGCGCGCTCCGGGAGCAGCGTCGTCCGCCTCAAGGGCGGCGACCCCTTCGTCTTCGGCCGCGGCGGCGAGGAGGCCGAAGCGCTGCGCGCGGCCGGGGTCGAGTTCGAGGTCGTGCCCGGGGTCACCGCCGGGGTGGCGGCGACCGCCTACGCCGGGATCCCGGTGACCCATCGCGACGACGCCTCGGCGGTCGCCTTCGTCACCGGCCACGAGGACCCCGAGAAGGCGGAGACCGCGCTCGACTGGGAGGCGCTGGCGCGCTTCCCGGGGACCCTCGTCCTCTACATGGGCGTCAAACGGCTCTGCCGAGAACGCCGCGGCGCTGATCGCCGGCGGACGCGACCCGGACGAGCCGGCGGCGGCGGTCGAGCGGGGGACGATGGCCGGACAGCGGACCGTCGACGGCGACGCTCGGCACCCTCGCAGCCGAGGTCGAGCGGGCGGGCATCGGCGCGCCGGCGGTGATCGTCGTCGGCGAGGTGGTCGGCCGGCGCGAGGTCCTCGCCTGGCTCGAGCGGCGCCCCCTGCACGGCCGCAGCGTCGTCGTCACCCGCGCCCGGGCGCAGGCCAGCGGCCTCGCCCGGACGCTGCGCCTGCTCGGAGCCGAGGTGATCGAGCTGCCCGCGATCAGGATCGAGCCCCGGGTCGAGAGCGACGAGGTGCGCCGGGCGGTGGCCGAGATCGACGCCTACTCGGTCGTCTGCCTGACGAGCCCGAACGGGGTCCGCCTCCTGTTCGAGGCGCTGCGGGCGGCGGGGCGCGACGCCCGGGCGCTGGCCGGCGCGACCGTCGCCGCGATCGGGCCCGGCACCGCCAGCGGCGCTGAGCGGCGCACGGGATCGAGGCCGACGTCGTCCCCGAGCGGTTCGTCGCCGAGGCCCTGCTCGATGCCCTCGCCGAGATCGAGGTCGACGGCCGTCGCGTCCTCCTCGCCCGCGCGGCCGAGGCCCGCGACGTCCTCCCGGACGGCCTCCGCGACCGCGGCGCCGAGGTCGACGACGTCGCCATCTACGAGACCGTCCGCGAGGAGCCGGCGCCGGAGGCGATCGAGGCGGCCGGGGAAGCCGACTACGTCACCTTCACCTCCTCCTCGACGGTCCGAAACCTGACCGAGGCGCTCGGCGGGAGCTTCCCCGAAGGCGCCCGGGTGATCTCGATCGGCCCGGTCACCAGCGAGGCGGCGCGGGAGGCGGGGCTCGACGGTCCACGCCGAGGCCGAGCGCCACGACATCGAGGGCCTCGCTCGAGGCCCTGCTCGCCGACGCCACCCGCTGAGCTCTCGCAGTTCCCTCCACCCCACGAAGGAAAATGCGACATCCATGAGGTTTGGGGCGCCCCACCGGCACTACCGGGTCACCGACTCGACCAACTCCCGCGCCCGCGAGCTCGCCGGCGCCGGCGCTCCCGGAGGGACCGTCGTCACCGCCGCCGAGCAGACCGCGGGGCGCGGCCGCCAGGGCCGGAGCTGGACCGCGCCCGCGGGCGGCGCCCTCCTCTACTCCGCGATCGTCCGCCCGCTCGAGAAGCGCCACGCGCTGCTTCCGCTCGCCGCCGCCGTCGCGGTCTGCGCGGCGGCCGAGCGCCTTGAGGAGGGGATCGAGTGCCGGATCAAGTGGCCGAACGACGTCTGGGTCGCGGAGCGCAAGCTGGCGGGGATCCTGATCGAGGCCAGGCCGCAGGACGGGTGGGCGGTGATCGGGGTCGGGCTGAACCTGGCGATCTCGAGCGATGAGTTTCCGCCCGAGCTGCGCGAGACCGCGACCTCGCTCGGCTCGGCGCCGCCGCCGGAAGCTGCCCGGGCGGTCCTCGACGAGAGCCTCGGGGCCTGGGTCGACGCGGAGGCGGAAGGAGATCCTCGAGGCCTGGGAGGCGCGCGACGCACTCCGCGGCCGCGAGATTTCCTGGGACGGCGGCTCGGGCGTCGCCGACGGCGTCAGCGAGGCGGGAGACCTACTCGTCGTCGTCGCCGGCGGCGATCGCGTCGCCCTCGGCGCCGGCGAGGTCCACCTCAGCGTCTGATCCGTTCTCGGCGGCCTCGACCTGGGTGTCGGCCTCCCCGTTGGCGGAGCTCGCCTCGGCGACCGCCTCGTTCGCGGCACCGTTCCCGCTGCCGTTCTCGCCTCCGCCTTTCGCCTTTTTCCGCTTGCGGCGCCGCTTGCCGCCTTTCGGGAAGTTGCGCAGCAGTTCACGCGCCGTCGCCGACGGTTTTCGCGCCATCCGCATCCGGGCGCCGCGCAGCACCTCCTCGCCTTCGGGGGTGTGGGAGACGGCGGCGGCCAACAGCGCGACCGCGAGGCGGCGGTCCTGTTTGCGCGCCGCGTGGACGAGGCGGCGGGCGTTGCGGCCGTGGGCGCGGCCGGATGAGTTGACCAGCAGGCCGAGCAGGCGCTTCGTCTCCGGCCAGCGCTGCACGGCGTACTCTTCGTGCAGCTCACGGGTGTAGGAGGCGAGCCGCCAGACCCAGGCCTGGGCCTGGTCGCGGCGGCCGATCCGTTTGTCGACCAGGGCCTGCAGCAGGGTCTTGGTCCCCGCACGCTTGTCCTCGCGGCTCCAGGTGCCGACGATGTCGATCGCGTCGTCGAAGGCGTCGGCGTCGCGGAGGTCGGCGACCTCGGCCAGCGCCTTCAGCCGCAGCTGCGAGTTGCGATTGCGCTGGATGCAGGTCAGCAGGAAGCGACGGCGCAGCTCCTTGGTCTTGTCGTTCTGCAGCATCGCCCGCGCCCGGCGCCAGTTCTGCGGGTTGACGCGGGCGCCGGCGAGCGCCGCCCAGGCGTGGCGCTCGGGGTAGTCGAGGTTCTCGACCGCGATCCGCCACATCTCCCGTTCCAGCACCTGTGTGCGGCGCTCGGGGTCCTCGGAGACGGGGACGACCCGTCGCTCGACCCGCACCCGGCGGCCGCGGCCGCGGCGGACCGGGCCGATCACGATCGCGCCGCCGCGGTAGACGTCGCGGTCGAGCAGGCTGTGGAGGGTGACGATCGTCTCGTCGTGGGTGGTCGCCGGGTGGACGAAGTCGACGACCAGCCCGGCCTCCTTGCCGGGGGCGCGGCGGGTGACGCGCCCGACCCGCTGCTGGTAGACGCGGCGCGAGGCGGTCGGCGCCAGGTGCATGCAGATCGTCGCCCGCGGCGAGTTCCAGCCCTCGGCGAGCAGCATCGCGTTGCAGAGGACGTCGACCTCGCCGCGCTCGAACCCGGCGAGGATCTCGGCGAGTTCGCGCTTCGGCGTCTCGCCGGAGACGGCGCGGGCGTCGATCCCGGCGTTCTGGAGCGCCTTGGCGACGTTCTTCGCGTGCTGGACGCCGGCGGTGTAGAGGACGCCGGGCACGTCCTTGAAGCGGGTCTTGTAGAGATCGGCGATCGCGACGTTGAACGGCTCCTGGTCGAGCAGCGCGGCCAGCTCCTCCTGGTCGAAGTCCTGGTCGACCTCGCCCTTGCGCAGCGGCACCTTGGCGATCGTCCGCACCCCGGGGCCGGGCGGGATCCGCATGCAGCGAAGCGGCGCGATCACGCCCCGGCGGGCGGCCTGGGCGAGGTCGAACCGCGAGGTCTGGGTCGGGAAGAGGTCGGCGACGTGGCGCGCGATCAGCGCCCCGGTCGCGGTCATGCCGATGAACACCGGGCCGTCCCAGGCGCGGATGCAGGCGCTGGTTTTCTCCCCGAGCGCGGTATGGGCCTCGTCGCAGATGACGATCGAGTAGGCGTCGGAGATCTTCTTGTGGTTGCGGACGAACCACTGGTAGGTCTCGACCGTGACCGGGCCGTCGGGGTCGTCGCGGCCGTCGAGCAGCGGCGGCCGCAGGCGCTCCTTGTAGCCGCGATCGGAGATCTCGCCGATGAACTGGTCGACGAGGTTGCGGCGGTGGGTGAGGATCAGGACGCCGCCGGTCCGGGAGGCGTCGATGAACCCGACCGCGGCGACGGTCTTGCCGGCGCCGGTCGCGTGCTCGAACCAGAAGCGGCGAGCGGCGCCCGGGTCCTCGGGCGCCTCGGCGACCTGCTCCTCCTCGTCCTCGTCCTTCGGCTCGTCCCAGTCCTGTGGCTCCTCGTCGGCGGCAAGCGCCTCGTCCTCGAGCGGCTCCTCGTCGCCGTCGCCGTCGCCGTCGGCGCCGTCCTCGGTGGCGGCCGTCGGGGCCGCGACCTCCGCCGCGCTCCCGTTGCCGCCGTTGCGGCCGGCGCCGTTGAGGGCGACCTGCTGCTCGGCGATCAGCTCGGTCAGGGTCCCGGACAGCGCGTCGACCTGGTGCGGGTTGAGCTCGGCGCCGTCGCGCAGCTTCGGCGGCTCCTCGGCCAGGAGCCGCTCGAGACCGAGCAGCAGCGAGTAGTTCCGCCGCCACTCGATCGACGGGCTCTCGAGGCCCTGGTCGAGCTCGGCGATGGCGGCGTCGAGCGCTTCGCGCCGCGCCGTCCCCGGAGCCAGCGCCTCCGGGCCCTCGCCGTCGAGCAGGAACGGCTCGCGGGCAAACGCGGCCGCCCGCTCGATGTCGGCGTCTGAAGGAACTGCCACTTGCGCGGCAACTTCGCTGGTCTTGGCCATGACGGCTTCTGGGGATCCCGTCTCAGCAGCGAGTCGGACGAGCTGCCGAGGAAATTGATGAGGCGGCCGGAGGACCCGACATCCCTTCCCCCGGCTTACTCAAGTGGCTCGCATACGGGCGAACCGAACGGCACGTATTGTAGTCAAGGAATTGGCGGGATTGCGGCAAAGCCTCGCGATCGCCCTTGTCGTCGCGGTCGCTGGCGGGGTGCGGGTCCGGCAATGAGGGCGGGAGGCGGGCACCCCGACTACGCGAAGGCGCTCGCGGGCGCGCCGCCGCCGCTGGCCTCCCTCTACCGCCAGTCCAACGACCTGCTCGGCGGAGGCGTCGATGCCTACGAGTCCCGGATCGCGGTCGCTGAAGGGATACCCGGCCGTCGTCAACGTCTGGGCATCGTGGTGCGGCCCGTGCCGATTCGAGTTCCCCCTCTTCCAGCAGGTGAGCGCGAAGTACGGGAAACGGGTCGCGTTCCTCGCGATCGACAGCGAAGACTCCGACGCCGCGGCCCGCACCTTCCTCGGCGAGCAGCCGGTCCCCTACCCCAGCTACACCGACCCCGACGAGGACATCGCCGAGAGCATCGGGGCCGGCCGCGGCCTCCCGAACACGGCGTTCTACTCGCGCGACGGGAAGCTGCGTCTACCTCAAGCAGGGCCCCTACACGGACGGCTCCGATCTCGAAGCGGACATTCGCCGCTACGCGTTGGGTTCATGATGTCCGTATGACCGCGGAGATCGTCCTCCTGCTGGCTGCTGGCGCTGGTCCTGTTCATCGCCGAGGCCCATGTGCCGAGCGGGATCCTCGGGATCCTCGGCGTCGGCGCCCTCGTCGGCGCCGGGCTGATCTTCCGCCACGAGGGCCACAGCCTGCCCGGTCGTCGTCATCGTCGCGGTCGCCCTGGTGCTCGGCGCCCTGGTCATCCTCGCCGGCCGCAAAGCGCTCGCCGCGTATCGCAACGAGCCGGTCCGCACCGGCTACGAGGAGATGATCGGGAAGATCGCGGAGGTCCGATCCACCCTCGACCCGGAGGGCCAGGTGTTCGTTCATGGGGCGGTTTGGCACGCCCGCCTCCGCGATTCGGCGGGGGCGGGTCGCGACTGGGAGATAGAGTCAGGGTCGAGTCGGTCGACGGCCTGACGCTGGAGGTCGTGCCGGTGACCGAAACCGAGGAAGGAGCGAACTAGATGGCAGCTCTTATCGCATTGGTGGTGGTGCTCGCGATTCTGCTCGTCGTCCTGTTCTCCGCGGTGCGGATCCTGCGCGAGTACGAACGCGGGGTGATCTTCCGCCTCGGACGCCTGATCGCCCAGAAGGGCCCGGGGCTGATCCTGCTGATCCCGTTCGTCGACCGGATGGTCAAAGTCGACCTGCGAACCGTCACGCTCAACATCCCGCCGCAGGAGGTGATCACCCGCGACAACGTCCCCGCCGGCGTCAACGCGGTCGCCTATTTCCGCGTGATCGATCCCGCGCAAGGCGATCACCGAGGTCGAAAACTTCCTCCTCGCGACCTCGCAGATCTCACAGACGGCGCTGCGCTCGGTGCTCGGCAAGGCCGAGTTCGACCAGCTGCTCTCCGAGCGCGAGCGGCTCAACGAGGAGCTGCAGACGATCATCGACGAGTCGACCGAGCCCTGGGGCGTGAAGGTGACGGCGGTCGAGATCAAGGACGTCGAGATTCCCGAACAGATGCAGCGGGCGATCGCCCGCCAGGCCGAGGCCGAGCGCGAGCGGCGGGCCAAGATCATCAACTCCGAGGGCGAGTACCAGGCGGCGCAGAAGCTCACCGACGCCGCCGACATCATCAGCACCAACCCCGCCTCGCTCCAGCTCCGCTACCTGCAGACCCTGCTGGAAATCGGCAGCAACCAGAGCACCACCGTCGTCTTCCCGCTGCCGATGGACCTGCTCGAGGCCTTCGAGGGCCGCAGCCAGGGCGGAGCTGCGCCGACGCCGAAACCGCGCCGCAAGCCGCCCGCAGCCCCGCCCGAGCCGCCGCCACCGCCCGACGACCTTCCCCCTTCGCGGTCCTGAGCGCGCCCGAGATACGCATCGACCAGCTGACCGGGCTGCGGACGATCCTCGCGCCCGGCCGCGCCGAGCGGCCGGAGGGGTTCAACCCGGCGCGGAGCGAGGAGAAGGGGCCCGAGGGCTGCCCGTTCTGCGAGGGCAGCGAGGCGAAGACGCCGCCCGAGGTCTACGCGGTGCGCCCCGGCGGCGGCGAGGCCGATTCGCCGGGCTGGACCAGCCGCGTCGTCCCCAACCTCTACCCGGCGCTGGAGGAGGGAGAGGAGGGCGGCGGCGACCCGGCCGGCGACCTCGGCGGAGGCCGGCGCCTTCAGCGAGGGCGGCGACCCGCTGCTCGCCTCGCGCCGAGCGGGCGAAGCCGACCTCTTCTCCTCGCGGCCGGCGCGCGGCAGCCACGAGGTGATCGTCAACGCGCCCGAGCACGTGACGGCGATGGCCGAGCTCGGCGAGGAGCGGTTCGCCGGCGCGGTCGCGACCTGGCGCGAGCGGATGCGCGTCCACCGCGACGCCCACTACGTGCAGCTCGTCGTCAACGAGGGCGCCGGGGCCGGCGCCTCGCTCCCCCACACCCACGCCCAGCTCTACGCGCTGCCGTTCGTGCCGCTGGCGGTCGCGCGGGAGCGCGAGCGGTTCGGCGCCTACCGCGAACGGACCGGCGGCAGCGGCCTCCTCAGCGACGTCCTCGTCGCCGAGGTCCGCCGCAAGGACCGGCTGGTGGCGATCGACGACGAGGCGGCGCTGATCTGCCCCTGGGCGTCGCGCTCGCCGTTCGAGCTGCGCGTCGTGCCGCGGGTCGAGTCGGCGCGCTTCGAGGACGGCGATGGCGGCGCGGCGATGCTCCGCACCGCGCTGCGGGCGCTGGCCGAGATGTTCGGCGGCTCACCGGAGCTGAACCTGTGGGTCCGCACCGCCCCGCGCGGCGCCGAGCACTTCCACTGGCACATCGACATCGTCCCCCGGCTCACCGTCCGGGCCTCGTTCGAGCTCGCGACCGGGGTCGACATCAACATCTACCCGCCCGAGCGGGCCGCGGCGGACCTGCGGGCGGCGCTCGGCCAATAGGGTCTCCGGTTCCCGATGCCGCCGACAGCACGCCCGATTCCGAGCTTCATCGCCGACAGCACCCAGGAGGGGATCCCGCAGGGCCGCTTCGCCGAGCGCCTCGCCGGCCCGTTCCGCGAGGCCTGCGACGGAATCGAGGACCTGCCCGACGGAGTCGAGGCAACCGAGGAGCTCCTCTGGTTCCCGGAGCGCTCCTGGGGCGGCCGGACCTGGGTCCCGTGCACGACCCGGGCGCCGGGGCCGGAGGGGGAGCTGGAGCTGTTCGGCCACGTCTCCTACGCCCGTCCCGAGGGGGGCGAGCCCGAAGACTTCAAAGCGGCGGCCGACTTCACCGACGTGATCGCCGAGGACAACCCGGACTGGAAGATCGACCTCAACGACGACGTGGTCGGCCGCTGGCTCGGCGAGAACGGCCGCGCCGGCGACGTCACCCTCGTCTGGGGCCGGCCGCTGATCGCCAACGCGGTCGCCGCCACCGCCGAGCTCGACGGCGGGACCGTCGACCAGGAACTGGTCTCGGGCGACCGCTTCACCCTCCTCGCCCTCGACGCCCTCAAGGGCTACGGCGACGACATCTTCATGCAGATCAAGCTCTGGAGCCGGCGCGCCCAGGAGCTCGCCTCCGAGAGCCTCTACGACGTGCCCTAGCGGGCCCGGCAGCTGCGGACCGATTCGGTCCGCATCTGTTTGCCGCCCTCGAAGGTGTAGGTGGCGCGGGCGAAGGAGAGGAACCCGGCCGTGAACCCTTTCGGGATCGGGCAGGAGGCGCTGAGGTAGCTGACCCGATGGCCTTCGTAGTTGAATTTGCGCGAGACGTAGACGTGGAAGTTGGCGACGTGGGGCCAGGGGCCGACCGATTTCCGGATCGTCGTGATCAGGATCGTCTGGTAGGGGCCCTCGCTGGTGGACGGTGAACGGGATCACGAATGAGACCGGCGGGTCGGCGGTGAAGGCGTGGACCAGGACCTTCGGCCGGCCGGCCTTGGTCTTTCCGTTGAAGACGAGGAGGTGGGCTTTGATCCGGAACGGTTCCTGGTAGGGGACGAAGATCTCGGCGTCGAGGCCGCCGCGGCCGACGAGGGCCGGCCCGCAGGCCCTGATCGCCTGGCCGCTGAGACGGCCGGCGAGCCGTTACTGCGGGCAGACCGGCAGGCCCTTGGTGTGGAGCACGCCTCTCCAGGCCAGTTCGAGCCGGATCCAGTTGACCCGGGGAACGGGCGTCTTGTCGGCCGTGATGACCCGGCCGGAAAGGTGGACCCCGACCGGCGCCGGGTCGTGCCGCGGCAGCTTCAGCGGGTGGATCCCGCCGTTGAGGGAGACGATCAGGTTGCCGACCTGGGACCGCTCGGCTGTGGCAAGGGGTCGGATTGCGACGGCGCCAGCCGCGGCGACGGCGACGAGCGCGAGGACGAACCGGGTGTCGGGCGAGCCGCTTCAGACAAGCCTCCCCGGTGCCTGGAGCGGCAGTACCGATACCTCCGCGGTGTGACCCATCCGATGTCCTCGGTTCAAGATCAGGCGCCCAGTGCACGGGCACCTCTTCCGCTCAGAATACCTTGTCTGGGCCGCTTTTGCGGTACGTATCTGTACTTTTTTGAATTTCGGCTCTGCCCGGCTTCTGGCGCGGGCGGAGCCAAGAACTCCAGAGCGAGCGGCGCCTTACGCAGGTCTCTTAGGAAATTCAGGCGTTTCTATTCGTCTCAGCATTCAGCCATATGCCTCTTCCCATAACGTCCTGCCAGAGGCGCTCTCGGTGACGAGGCGCTCCACCGACCAAGTGCCGGTAATGGCGAACGCTGCGTAGCGGAAGTGGGCCAGGCCGGCCCTCTGCTCCGTGGTCGGGCTCGGCTCTTGGAGTTGGATCGTCGCCTGTCGGCCGTCCTTGTAGGTCACCTCGACCCGGCGGGCGGCCGGTGAGGCGACCATGCCGACAGCGGTGAGGCTGACCCGCATGTCCGCCGAGGCCTGGGCGCCGGTGACGATCAGCGGCGGCTGGGTCGCGGCGAGGTGGGTCGAGCGGCTCGACGCATCCCTGGTATCGGCTCCGTTCGTAGTCGAAACGGCTCCGTTCGCCGTTTCGTCCCGACCTGAAGGCATGGACGCTGAGCCGCTGCCTCGCCGGAGGGCCGCGCGACCTTTACCGACCACTGGACATCGCCCATATGCCCGCCGGCGAGGCCGACCCATGGATCCGATCCGGGACGTGCGCCAGGGCGGGGGCCGCCGTGATGCAGAGCAAGGCGACCGTCGCAGCGCCAGCAGGACCCGCGATCGGAAGCGCAGACCCGCCCGGGCGAGGCCGTTTACGGTCCCCCTCGGGCCACGGTGTCTGCGGTGACGATCGGGTCGCGCCGCACAGGGAAGAGACGGGTCGGCCCTCGTCTGGCATTCCAGCTGCGAGTCTGCTGACGAAGCGTTTCTCGCATCCGCAATATCAGAACAGGAATGGACCGTAATGTCAAGATAACTGCCATTTTGCCCGACTATCAACGCCTAGCAAAGCAAAAATTGACTGTACCGCTACTTTATATTATCGCCGCAGTGGCTGCGGCCCAGCGCCTCGCCTCGGTGATCCCGAGATAGGGCATCAGGGTGACGTAAACGAGGTCGGGGGCAAGATCGGGCAGCGCGGCGGCCGTCCCCAGCTGGAGGTGGCCTCTGACGATCGTCGCGATCGACTCGATGACCGCCTCCTCGTGGATATCGCGAAGCGCCGCTCGACCTCAACCACCTGCCGAAGGAGATCCGGCGAAGTAGGCGACCGCCTCCTGCTCGAGATCGACCTCGCCCGAGGCTCGGCGCCGGGCCTCGACGGTGAGCGCGTGGGCTCCCTCGGATCGGAGGCCGCAAAGTCGAGCACGGCCTGGATCCCGGCAACCACCTTGGCCTCCCACGCATCCTGGCCGCCGCAGGCCGCGCGACCTGGTCCTTCAGTGCCGCGAAGCTGGGAAGGAATCGGGCCTTTCCACGCCGTGCCGCGGCCGCCGATGACTCGCCAGCCGCCAGCTGACCGATCCTCCTGCCGCCGTTCTCCTGACTCACCAACAATCGGCCAACCACTTCCTCCCCGTCCATGATTTCGTTTGAGGGCTGAATCGGAACACAGATGGACCATAAAGTCAAGGTCGGACGCACAGGAGACTGCTCGCGAGTGCACTCTCTCGGCTGCCGCAGAATAGCCCTTTTTCGAAGCGCTAATTTGGCTCTGCAACAGGTTTCCGGCCGATTGCGTTATATTGGTTCTCTTGCGTACCATTACGGTCTCTTGAAGCGGCCTCGACCAGTCACGATCGCCTCTGGTAGCCAGCTTCGGGCTCCGGACTGGGCCCAGCGCCAAGTCCGCCTTTGGAACCCCCGTGTGCCTTACGAACGACTCTGTCCGTTGACCCGAGCGGCACTATATCAGAAATTTTGACGATTTCTTAGTGCCTCTGAGAGACACACGGGTCCGCGGCTGCAAACGCGGCACCTGGTTGAACTCGCAAAATCCCTGCTAATCGGTCAGGTATGCAGAAAGTTTGGAAGGCAGAGGCAATAGAGACCGACGCATAACCACAATACTTCAGGACTCACGGCAAGCCATTTGAGAGATCTATAGGTACCCGGATATGGTGACCGCAATGGTGCGCACACCATGGGGGAACGCTGCAGACCTGAGGTCGATGAAGATGCGCCCGGGGCGTGGAAACACGCCCGAGGAGTCGGAGCGGAGCCAGCGCGAGCGGCTCTTCGGGGCGATGGTCGCGATCAGCTCCGAGCAGGGCTACGAGGCGACGAAGATCGGCGACCTGGCGAAAATCGCCGGCGTCTCGAGGGCCGCCTTCTACGACCACTTCGCGAACAAGAAGGAGTGCCTGCTGGCCGCGGTCGAAGCGCTCGTCGAGCCGACGATCGCCGCGATCGAGCGGGCCGAGGACGCGCCGACCGGCGAGGCGCGCGTCCATCAGGCGGTCGAAGCCTTCCTGAGCCTGATCGCGTCCCAGCCGGCGGCCGTCGCGGATGGGTTTCATCGAGGTCTACGCGGCCGGCCCGGAGGGCGAAGCGACGGTCGAGCGGGCGGTCGACACCTTCGAACGCTTCGGGATCGAACAGCTGAACCAGATCCCCGGGCGCAAGGGGACCCCGCCGCAGATGGTGCGGGCGCTGCTCGGCGGCCTTCAGAAGGTGATCCATAAACGCCTCTACAGCGACGAAGCCGACCAGCTGCCGCGGCTGGCGAAGGAGATCGCCGACTGGGGCACTCTCCTACCCGCCGCCGCCTGGCCCGCTCGAGGCGCTGCGCCGCCGCGGCCGCAAGGCCACGGCCGTTCGCCGAGCGCCAGGCCGTCGCCCACCCGCCGGAGCGGGTTCTGCGGGCGCTGGCGGCGATCGTCGCCGAAAAGGGCTACAAGGAGACCAAGGTCGCCGAGGTGGTGAAACTCGCCGGCACCTCTCAGCGCGTCTTCTACGGGCACTTCGAGAGCAAAGAAGAGGCCTTCCTCGCGGCGCTCGACAGCGGCTCGGCGCAGATGCTGGGGACGGTCCTGCCGGCCTTCCGCCGGGCGAAGAGCTGGGAGGAGTCGGTCCGGGGCGCCTACGAGGCGATGTTCGCCTTCGGGATCGAAGAGCCCGAGTACACCCGGCTCGGCGCGGTCGAGATGTACACGGTCGGGAGAAAGGCGCTGCAGACCCGGGACCGGGTGATGGAAGGCCTCGAGGTTCTGCTGATGCCGGGCTACGAACGGGCGCCCGACACCGCGCCGATCGCGGCCGAGGCGATCGGCGGCGCGATCTACGCCCTGATCCACGACCAGGTCAAGCGCCACGGGCCGGAGACGCTTGCCCGAGCTGGCGCCGATGGCGACCTACATGACGCTGGCGCCGTTCATCGGCGCCGAGGAGGCCTACGAGCGGGCGACCGAGGCGCAGGAGAAATGGTGACGGCTGAACATCCGGCACAAGCCGCGATAGCCTCGGCTGGCAGTACTTCGAAAACCAGTCGAGGAGGTAGAGATGTACGCACGAGTTGTCCGGTTCGAGGGCGCCGACGCCGATGCGCTCGAGCAGACGGCGTCACGGATCCGCTCCGATGCGGATACCGGCCCGCCGGAGGGTGTCCCGGCGAAGGAATTCCTCCTGCTGAACGACAAGGAGAACGGCCGCTCGCTCGCGGTCATGCTCTTCGAGACCGAGGACGACTACAACCAGGGCGATCAGACGCTGAACTCAATGGACCCACCCGGGCCCGGGCATGGGACAGCGCGTCTCGGTCGAGAAATACGAGGTCGGCGCCCAGCTCAAGGCCTGACCTCTACCCTTCACGACGCCGGAGCAGCTCGGCGAGGCTGTCCCGGCGCCTGCCCCGATAGCTCAGCTGGATAGAGCGACTCCCTCCTAAGGAGTAGGCCGCAGGTTCGAATCCTGCTCGGGGCGCTAGTGGAACCCAGCCAGGCGATGCGATCGACGACGCTGACTGGAATTGCCGCAGGCGGCCTTGGTCGGGACCTGCTCGGTGGCGGACTTCCCGTTCTGTCCCAAGTACTGGACGGTGGCCACGGCCCGCCCGGCGCAAAGACTTCGGGTATTGATGATGTACCCCTTCTTGCCGCCGAACAGGGTTAGGCGGAAATGGCCTACCGGGGCGTCTGGGATCGTCGGAACCGTCGTCTTCAGGTGGCCACCGTTGATCGAGCTGGATTCGCCTTCGGGGATGATCGTCACCTGTCCGCCGAGAATGAAGGCGATGTGTGGGAGCCTGCCGAACCCCGACACCGCGTAGGCCGGACCCGTGAGCGGGGCTTCGAGCAGCGGGGTTTCCGTGGATGCAGTTCCGATCGCCGCTCGGCCTGCGCAGTGTTCCATTTCGAGCTGGGATTTGGAGCAAATCTTGGAAAGGTGGCGCTGATCGATCTCAAAGGCTTTCGGCAGGGTCACGGACAGCGACTTGAGGTTCGCGTCGCCTGGGCGGGTGGTCAGGTCGAAGCGCAGGCTTGGGTTCTGGCTTCGAGCGGTCGCCCTTTTTCCGCCGAGCTGGTGAATCGTCATGTGCGGCTTGAAGCCAAGGGTCGAGCAGTTGACGACGTGGAAATAGGATGAGAAGTCCGTGACCGTCCCCTGGTCACCGATGCCCTGCGATTGGATCGATGACGGGCTGCAATTGGTCGGGTTGATCGTGAACTTTTCGCGGTTGATATTGACCTGGATCGTCCGCATGCGAATAGGCACCCCTCCGATGATTGAGGGCACCGTGTCGGATACAGCCCGGACCTGCGCGGTTAGCGGATCTATGTGTAGAGCGACCCTCACGACAACGGTTCCGTAGTCGTAGGGTCCGGCCAGGGCAGGGGTAATGGCGGCAAGCGATAGCGGGGCCCCCTTGAATGGGCCTGCGAGAAACATCTTGCCAACCGCGTGGAAAGGATGGAGGCCCGGTCCAGCGGCAACGTTCGTCGTGCCGATCTGGCTCGAGGCTGGACAGCTCGAGGATGCCTGCTCTTCCCGCCCCAGCTTCTGCGCTGCCGCCGCGATTGCTGCCTCGGGGCAGTAACTGAGCCCGCGCAGATTTCCTGTGAACCCTGGCGGCATCGTGAAGTTGAGGTCGCCGAGGAACTGGTCGCCATCCTGGCGATCCAGGCGGAGGTGGAAGTCCGTGAAGTCTCCAGCCACCGGGTTCGTCGACCCGGCGGCAAGGCTCGGATGAAATGGCCTGATTTCCCCCGGACAGGTCGAGTCATTCGGGCCCGACGTCACGGAGATGATCGGCTGCGAATGCTGCGGCGCCAATGCAGAGTTCCAGGGAGTAAGAATCGAGTCGGCCTGGTAGATCTGGCATCTCGTGGGAGTCGCGACCAGACCGCGATCCGATGCGAAGAGGTGGAGGTTGAACCGTTCGAAAGGAACCTGCGGCAGTTCCGTTACGGACATGTTCAGCTGACCCGTCTGCGGATCCGGATGCACTGAGGCCACGATCTTTGCGTGGATGCCAAACCCGTTCGCCATCATGAAGACCCGGTACTGGTTTCCCGGTCGTGGTTCTCCGAAGTAGAGCGAGCCGCTCAGGGGGCCGTCCAGCGCCGGCGTCTCGATGTCGAAATTGCCGATCTTGGAGTTGTCAGGGCAATTGTCCGGTCCGGTGCTATCGAAGTTCGCCAGGGCGTCCGAGCAGGCCAACTGGCCGTCCGCGGCATCCGGATTGATCGATACCCCCACCGGCAACTGGAGGCTGCCCGATCGCAGGGTCGACGGAGAATTCGCTCGCCCCAGGAACTGCCCGGCTTTCAGCTCTATCTCAAGGCCGGCAGCAGAGTCCGCCCGGCCCGAGGTGAGAGCTGCGTTGAACAGAGGGTCGAAGGCCTCGTTTTCGCATCCAGTCGTTGGCGGATGCGTGCTTTCCGCTTCCGAGGGGTTGCTTTCGTCCTGGTATGTGGTGACGACGAGCTTGTACGGAAGCGGTTCGCCCGTGCAGACGGTTGGATTGTCGATGAAGGGAGCCTGGAGACGTGACGACGGGTGAGGATTGGAGCCACCCTGCGAAGCGCACGCGGTCGTGGCGGAGCCCGGGCAGCCCGCGGGATTGCCGGGAGAGCCTTTCGGAAAGCGGTCCAGATTGTGTTCCGTCGCGGCTGGAAAGCCCCAGATCGTGATATCGGCTGAGTAGAGCGGGATCACCTGGCTGATTCCCGACACGGTCATCGTCAGGCCATAGTCGCTGTTGGTGCGAACGAAAATCGGAATGTTGATCGGCACATTCGCGACCGGCGCTATGAACGCAAGGCGAGCTGTCTCGTCCGGCGCCTGCGACTCCATGTCGAAGACCGGCGCGGTCCCGAGAAGTGTCCTTTCGAATCCCGCGTAGTTGGCCTTCACCGTGATGATGCCCACCTGGGAATCGCTCGGGCACTGCGTCAGAGCGAAGTCTTCCGCGGTGCACTTTTCCGCTGCGTTGGGATTGCCGAAGAGCCCCCTCGGTAGATGGACGGCGATGTCACGCGCCGCTTCCGGCTCACCCGCGTGTTCAAGTGAGAATGCCGTCTCGAGGTCGGGGTGACCTCCGGCCTGCGTTGTGGTCGTTGAGATCTGAATCGCTTCGATGCCCTCATTCGCCCAGGCTGGAGACGCGGCGGTGACCATCGCGAGCAACACTGCTGCGGCAACGCTCACACTGGTTTTCACGGCCCTCATCGTGTGGGTCTCCTTGATCATCGTTCTTGCGCTCAGCCATGGTTTTTTTCGCTTGTTCGTGTGCTTTTTCTTCGACCTCTTTACGCACCTGCCGTGCTTTCTGACAAGGCCCTTCCGGCAGGTCTGGACAGACGGGGTGGAGTTCCCCACGACTCCTTCGAGGGTGGAGATCTGATCGGCCGCGGGCGGCTGGGTTCCCGGTCCGTGGCACTCGTCCGATGCCTGGCATGGAGGCGGCGTGATGTCCGTGAAGAATCCGCCTTCTTCCCTGGCGTCGTAGACCTTCATGGAGGTCCCATTGTCGTCCTGAGTCGACAGAACCTGGCGGGTGAAGAAGAAGGCGTCGATCCCGTTGGAGCTGACCGAAAGAAGTCCGGACGCACCACTGCTTCCGCCAGTCGAGATAAGGTCGATGACGCCGTTCTCCCACTCGTATGCGTCCTTCTTCTTGTTGGTGTCCCGGAGTGCGAGTTGCTCTGCCGAGGTGAAGAACACCCTGCCGTCGTCACTAAGGTTCAATCCAAATGGGGACAGCGTCGTTTCCGTGCTGGGCGACGCTTCGGTCGGCGGGCAGGATGCGCAGGCCAGTTCATTGCTCTGGCTGTCGTACCGGAAGATCTCCTGATGGCCGAGGTTGTTGAACCCGGTGAGCGACTGAATCGAGGAGAAGACCGCGTCGGACCCGTCGGGCGTCACCTGGAAGTCCGCGTAGTTGTGGATCTCGTTGTTCGTATCCGCGTTGCGCACCGCTTGGTCAGTGGGCGCGAGGGTAGCGACGAGCTGCGGCGAGCCGCCTGGTCTCCGAATGAATAGATTCGCCGCGTTTGCGACGCCGTTTCCGTCCAACCTCTCAGGCGAGAGGAAGAACACGGTTCCATCGTCCGATGCCACACCGGAGCCCCCGGCGAGGCCCAGGACATCGCAGTTGGCGGCGGCCGAGACGCTGTTCCAGTGGGTGAGGGAGTTGGCGTTGACGGGGTTGCACGCGTCCGTATTCCCGGTGCCGCCGCTGCCCGTCGAGACAAGTTGAAGCGCCGCGCCGCCGCCCGAAACATCGGCCTCGTAGAGGTCGGAGCTGCCATCGGTGTCGGCTGCCAGGAGGCTGTCCGGCGTGGTGAAGAACACCTTGGACCCGTCCGCGGTCATCCCGTCGTAGAGGAAACCCGCGGTCGTGGACGGGGTCAGGTCGATCGTCTGACCCGAGTCCCCTGTGTTCATATACAGATGCCAGTAGGTATTGCCCGCCGCGTCGGTCGAGATCTTCCTGCCGACCAGGATCCGAGAGCCATTTGTGGAGATGTCGAGCTCGCCGATACCGGGGCCTGTCATCGTCCCCGATCCGTTCGGCGCCTTTGAGACCACAGCCGTCGTGCCCGTTTCCAGGTTCCGGTCGTAGATCGTTATGTCGCCATTGGAATTCCCGTCCGGCTCGAATTTCGAGGTCGAGCCGAAGACGAGATGGCTCCCGTCGGCGGAGAGGGCCCTGCCAACGTATCCGGCCGGTTTCGCTCCAGCTCCTGGGTTGAGAGCTCCCGCCATACCCTGGACGAGCGCTCCATCCGGGAGGCGGACGGGAATGCCGGTCGTCCCGTCGGAGAAGCATGGTTCGCACAGCAGTTCTCCGCCGAAGGCAAACGCCGAGAGGCTCGAGTCGGCGGCCGCCAGCGGCGAGCCGAAGGCGTTCGTCGAAGGCGCTCCGTCGGCCGCGACACCCACGTATCGGGTCGTCCAACTGTCGGCGCCTCGTTCCGCCACATAGGGGTCGAGGCCGAGGTTTGGCGGGTTGCCGGCGATTCCAGGGATCGCCCCGTAGTGAAGTGAGTACAGCAGGCGATCGGGAGCCTGCGGCTCGGCGACCAGGGGCGCCTGGCCGGGAATCAGGTCACTCTCGACGTCATAGCCCCCGGTGTACGCCGCGGACACGAGCTCGTACGCGCGGCAATCGAAGAGAAGAGCGGCTCCCGTCTGTTTCCGCACCTGTGCGTTCGCACACCGGTCGCTGCCCCCGGAATACAGAGCGAATGTCGTGAACTGCCGGTCGGCGCCATGCGTGGTGCCCTGTTCGTTGCTTGCCGTAATCCGAAAGTGGTAGCTCGTATTCGGCGCCAAACCCGTGATGTTGGTCGCAACAAGTTCGGTTTCGGTCGGGCTCTTGGTCTTGACATCCGTAAGCGGAATGCTCGTTCCGTAGCCCGTATCGGGGCCGTATTCGAAGTGGTAGGAGGATTCCGCCCCATCCGGATCGACCCTTCCGAGTATCCGTGCTCCGTCGGAGTTCACGTCAGACGCAAACTGACCGCTGACCACCGGAGGGCCCTGGGGCTTGAAGGTCTGGTCGGCTCCGATCACTTTCCCGTTTTCGCTCGAGGCCACCAGTCGGTAGTGATATTCCGTGCCCGGTGTCAACCCGGAGATTTCGGCGCTCACCGCTGTATTGGGATCGGTGCCGTGGATGGTCGAGGGGGTGCACGGCGCGATTTCTCCGTATCCGCTGTTGATCCCCCAGTCGAAGTGACAGTCGGTGATGTCTTTCCCGCCATCCGGATCGACGTGCCCGCGCAGTAAGGCGGTCGTCGGGTGGATTTCGGCGGTATCGGTGAGCACGTTGGGGACGATGTATTCGACCGCGCTGCCGAACATGTACACCCGCCCGTCGCAGTTCGATGCGTACACGTAATGGGTGAGTTCGTTGACCGCCACGCCCTCCGAACCGCACAAGCCACCAAAACTATGGGCGGGATCCGGTTCTCCAAAGGTCGACACCAGCGCCCCTGGAGTGCTACCGGTGCTGGGTTCGTACTCCTGGACGAATTGGCCGTCGTCGATGTAGATATGGCTGTTGGATGGATCCACGGCCATGCTGAGACCGAACTGGTTGATCCGGTACTTTTCGGTGCCGGTCGAGTCGTAAACATGGACCCCGGTGCCGGCGTATGAGTCCTCGACATAGATGTACCCGCTGGTCGGGCTCGATGAGCTCTGGTCGATCGCGAGGTGGCAGCTGCCATATTCGGTGATCGGAATGGTTTTGCCGAGAGGCGCGCCGCCCGACGAGAACTCAGTTAGGCCTTCACCACTCACGGCCATCCAGACGTTCCCGTGAGGGTCGACGGCGAGGCCGCAATTGGGGCCCGGCGACTGAAGCGGGAAGTTCGGGCCGAGAATCTCGGTGCCATCTTTCGCGTGTGCGTGGATGGGGGTGTAGGGCGTGAACGAGTAGAACTGGCCCTGGGTGGACGTCCCGGAGTTGTCGACGGGAAGGTCGGTGTCCCCGCCCACGCCGAATGCTGACGCGACAACCGAGTTCACGCCCGGCCCAAGCGCGCTGAACGGGACCGGCGTCCCCCCCGCGTTGAATTTGTCGATCACCCCACCGTATCCCTGGTCGGATACGTAGACTGTGCCTGATTCCTGTTCGATGCCGATGTTGTACGGTCGTCCGAAGGGCCCGGTTGAGCCTTCGGCGCTCTTCGATCCGGCGCCGTTGAATGAGCCCACGACTTCATGGGTGTGCACCAGCGTCGCGGATGCGGGCGCAGCGAAGCCAAGGAGGCAGGCCGTCGCGAGCGTGGTTGCCGCCTGCCCGAGGAATGCTCGCCTGACCATCACTTGCCCTCCCCGGTCCGATGACGCCTGTGCCTGCTCTCCTTGCTCCCACACGACGCGCTGAGCGGAACCTTCGCCGTCTCGCGCGCCCCGTTCTGCCCGGCCATCCTCACCGTTGCGCTCTTCTGCGCGCCGCAGAGTGATTCGCTGTTTTGGATCAGGCCTTTCTTCCCACCTTCGAGATCGAGGGCGAAGGTCCCGATGGGGACGTCGGGCACGGTTTCAAACGTCGCGCGAAGGCCCTTGTTGACGCTGCTGATACGGGCCACGGCTTCGAGGTCGATTTGACCCCGGAGGTCGAGCACCATGTCGGGAAGCCTGTGAGATGAGGAGCGCAGATAGACAGCGCCTGAGAGAGGCTGGCCGAGCAGGGGCGTCTCGACCTGGGCTTTGCCGATACGCGAATTCGCCGGACACCGTTCCGCCGCGAAATCGACCCGTGGGCAGACCGCGCCGAGGTGACTGTTGTCGAGCAGCTCGCCTTCGGGAAGCGTCACGGAGACCCTGCTCGTGTTGGCTTCGCCCGGTTTCGTGTCGAACGTCGCGTGGATGTCCGGATGTCCGCGCCGATTCGTCCCGCCGCTGAGCCTGAGCTTCAGCTTCGGCGCATATGGAAGCACGGCGCAATTCGCGACCTGGAAATGGATGTTGGAGTCGGCCAACCCACCTTCGTCTCCGATCAGGCGCGAATTCACCTGGAATGGATCGCATCTGGTCGGGTTCAGCGTGAAGTCCGGCCGGTCGAGGTTGATGAGGATCGACCGCAATCTCACCGGGACGCCGCCGACGATCGACGGGAGCGTGTCCGAGTCGGTGGTCACCTGAGCGGTGAGAGGGTCCACGTGGATCGCCGCGCGCACCGCAACATTCCCGAGGTCGTAGGGGCCGGAGATGGCCGGGATCGAGGTGACCAGGCTGAGCTGAGCCCCCCTGTAGGGACCGGCGAGATAGACCTTCCCCGGCACGTAGAAGGGGTGCGTGCCCGCTCCCACTCCCACAGTTCCGGTCCCGATCTGGCTCGCGGCGGGGCAGGCGGGCGAGGACTGCTCGGCGCGTCCCGAGTACGCCGGTTCCGCCAGCCTGGCGATGGCCGACTCGGGGCAGTACTGCACCCCGGCAAGCTTCGCCGAGAAACCCGGTGGCGTCATCACATGGATGCCGCTGAGATTCTGATCGCCGTCCGAGCGGTCGACCCTGAAGGCGAACGGGCTGTGGACCCCGGCGGTGTTATCGGGGCTGCCTGCCGATACCGCCGGGTCGAACGGCCGCGTCGTTCCCGGGCAGGGACCTCCGTTTGGCCCGGAATCCACGGTGAAGTAGGCGATCGAGGTCTGGGACGGCAGCACGGCATCCCACGGCGTGAATTCCGATTCCACCGGGTATTTGCCGCACTTATCCGGAGTTGCCAGCAGCCCCCGCTCCGAACCGAAGAAATGGAGGATGAACTCCTGGAGCGGGCTCTGGGGCAGGTCGGTGAACGTCGTGACCAGCTGTCCCGTCGTGGCGTCGGCATGCACGTCCCCTGCGAGCTTCACGTGGGTGGAGAAGCCGTCCGCGGTGACCACGATCCGGTAAGGATCGCCCGGCTTCGGCTCACCGAGATAGATCGCGCCGTTGATCGGGCCGGGAAGGGCCGTGCTGTCGATGGTCGCCGTGCCGACCTTTGCGTGCTCGGGACAGGTCGCTTCGTTCAGCGTCCCGAACGCGGCCTCTTGATCGGTGCAGACGGCCTTACCGTCCGCCGCGTTGGGGTTGATCGAAAAGCCGGCCGGCAGCGTCACCTTCGAAGCGCGGATCTCGGACGGCGATGGCGTGGTCGCGCTCTGGCTCTGAGGAACGACCAGGTCGACGTCGAGGCCCGTCGCGGTATCCGCCTCCGTGGTCGTCGGCTTCGCCGTCAGGCTCGGATTGAAGCTGAGCTGATCGCAGCCGGTCGTGGTGGGCCAGGCGGTGTCCGCGCGCAGCTCGGTGTACTCGTAGTAGACGAGCTCCAGTCCCATGTTGAGCACCGACCCGCATGACGTCGGGTTCTCGAGAAACGGCTGAACGGAGCCGTTGAACGGTGTTGACGGCACACCTTCGCAGGGTTCGGGGTAAGGCTGGAAGCACGTCCTATCCTGGGGCGGCGCGAACCTGTGGATGTCGTGAGACGGGTCGCCCGGGACTCCCCAGAGATGGAGTTCGACCTTGCTGAGCGGCAGCGGATGGTAGATGGCAGTGGTTCTGCCGTTGAGCCCGTAGTCGCTGTCGGTGCGGCCCGCCAGTTCGATGAAGACCGGTGCATTGATCAGCGGCGCGAAGAACCCCAGCAGGCCAGGTTCGCCGGGATGCGGCTCGAGATTGAAGATCGGCTGCTGACCGTTGAAGATGATCGCGCCCGCGACCCCCACCTGTGACTCTGCAAGGCAGTTCCGCTGTGCGAATTCGAGCAGCGAGCATCGCGGGACCGCCGTCGTGTTTCCGATGAACCCCGTCGGGAATTCGTTTTTGATTTCGAAGACGTCCTGGCACCCGCACGGGGGGTTCGAGGATTCCGGTGCCCCACCTTCGTTCACAGCCCTGTTGTCGAATGACTGCGTGATGTCGACGTCGGGATGGCCCCCCGCCTGCGTGATCGACGGGCTTACCGAGAAAGAATTGACGTGCGCGTAGCCGAATGCCGACGGGGCGCTCGTACCGAGGAAAACGCTCACGGCGACGGCGGCAAAGGCGCAGACTGCGATCCTTCGGCGGTTGGTCATGATCGCTCTCTCCTTCGACGTTTCGCCTCGATCAGCCACGACGGCCACCTCCCCTAAGCTGGCCCCTATGGCTTCTGTGACGCCGGTGCCTCCGTGCTCTGCGGGCATTGCGGCGCTTCTGTTTGGGAGCGGCTAGGGCGTTCCCGCCGGCCCCGAGTTCCGCCGCGGTGGCGAAGCTCGGTTCCCCCGGGGCCGAGGTGCTGTCGCCGCGACATTCGTCGGCAGCGGTGCACGGCAGGAGCGGGGGCTGTTGCGGGAAGCCACCGTCCACCCTCGCGTCATAGAACTTGACGAATGCCCCGTTCTGGTCTTCGGGGACAAGGTCTCGAACGTAGAGAAGTAGAGATCCGTCCCGTTCTGGCTGATCCCCTCGAAGCCGGTGTGCGTGGTCGGATAGAAGAGCGATTCGCCCTGCGCGTCTCGGGCGAGCTGGTACCGGAGGTGATCAGCTGCGGCCGGTTGCCGGCGAACTCGTAGACGTCGAGCTTCCCATTCGTGTCGGCAGGAGCCAGCGCATCGGCGCTAGTGAAGCGACCCGACCATCGTTGGACATGAAACGCCCGCTCTCGCTCGCCATCACGTCCTTGTTGGTCGTCGATGCCCGCGGACCGGTGTCCACGGTCGGGATCGCCGGCGGCAGACCGGAGGGAGTGCAGGAGGCGCAGAGGATTTCCCCACTTTCGGGGTCATAGGTGTACATCTCCTCCCAGGCTTCGAGTTTGTTGCTGTCTCCTTCTTTCGGCGCGCCGTCGTCGAGTGACTTGTTCACGTACCCTGTTGCCTGGGTTCTCGACAGGAACGCCATATGATCGCCGTTCGGAGAGATCTGGATGCGATCGACCTGGGTTCCCGGGTCCATCGTGGTGACGTAATGAATCTGACCGTTACGGAAGACGTATAGATTCCGCTCGTTCTTGACTCCCGGGTTTTCCGGATCGAGCTGCTCCGGCGAGTAGAAGTAACATCGCCGCCCTGCGACGCGATTGCATCGTCCAGGTCGGGCCTCTGGGTTTTCAACGCCTTGACGTCGCAGTTCAGAGCGAAGGTGGCGCTGCAACTGTCCGAGTTTCCATTCCCATTGCCCTGGGAGAGCAGAGTGAATTCCTGGGTTTGCTCGTTCCACTCATACATGTCGACGCTGTTGTCGGTGTCCTGCGGGACCAGGCGGTCCGGCGAGGTGAGCGCAACAGTGGATCCATTCGCCGTCGCGCCGACAAAGTTTCCCTCTCCCAGTTCGTAGGTGATCGAATCGTCGACCCTGAGGTAGAGGTGCTCGGTCCCTGCCGGCCCGAGCGTGGACATCAGGATGTGCGACCCATCCTCGGAGACCGATTGGATTCGTATCGTCTCCGATGCCCCTCCCGCGCCTGCGGCATCCTGTGGAATGGTCTGTCCGCCTGCCGTTTTCGATGCGAGAGTCACCGTGCCTGGGCCGATGTCGTTGTCGTACACCGAGCCTGGCGCGCTTTCCAATCCTCCCGGCGCGAACGCGATGTTCCGCGAGCTGAAGACGAAGTGAGAGAAGTCCGGAGACGGATGGATATCTCCTTCAAAGGAGTTGCCATTCGGAATCACGCTCACGTTGGTTGGCAATCTGCCCAGTGATTCACCTTCGACGTTCCAGAGGAACGGACCATGGCTCGGCGGGATTCCTTCAAATAGGGCAGTTTTCACATCCAGGCATTTGTCCAAGGTCTCGCTGCACATGGGTTTTTCGACGAGGATTCCTTCATCGCCCCTGAGTCCCGGATAGGTCGTGACCCAGCCGGTCTCCGTCCGCGTCGCCACGTAGCGGTCGAGGATGGCATTGGGCGGATGGAGCCCGTTTATTGCTCCCTCGGCGCCGAAGAACCCGAAGCGTGGGGGGCTCTGGGCAAGACCAGAGTAGTTCGGTGCCGTGATGTAGAGGGCTTCGGCGATGCTGTTGAAATTCGCGGTATTTCCCGCTTTGACTACGTTTCCCGGATAGAGGGTCACGGCCCCGGCGATGCCGGGTGAAACGAGCTCGTAGGCGCGGCAGTCCGGAAGGTAGCTTGCGCTCGTCTGCTGACGCACATGTGAGTTGGGGCAGCTGGGCGCCTGGAAGCTGAAGACGGAGTCGGCGGTTGTCGTGGTTCCCCACTGGTTCGTCGCGATAACCCGGTAGTGATAGGTGACACCTGGCTCGAGCCCGGAGATCGGCTCTTCGACCGCCTGCGGCCCGCTGGCCGACGGCAGGGCCGTTTCCGGAGTTTTTGCCCCGTAGGCCGGTGAGGGCCCGTATTCGAAGTAGTACTGCGTTGCGTAGGACAACGGGTCTATCCGCGCGTTCAGCACCGCTGAGGTTTCGGTCATGTTGGTGGCCCGAACACCTGAGATGTCCGGCCTCTTCGGCACGGTGAAGGTTTCGTCAGCTCCCCGGGTTTTGCCAAGAGAGTTGATCGCGACTATCCGATAGTGGTAGGTCCGCCCCGGCTGCAGGCCGGTGACGTTGACCGGCGCCACGGCCTGAGCCCCGGTGCCGGCGCCGGCGTCCAGCAGTTCCGATCGGTTGTTATAGGTCGTGCTGATTCCATATTCGAAGCGATAGTGGGTGTCCATGCCGTCGGGGTCGAACGAGCCGTTGAGATCGGCACTGGTCCTTTCCACGTTCGTCGCTGGATCGGTTGACACATCAAGAACGGCGTGCGTCTGGAAGGTGTGGTCGCCCGTGTAGTTGCGCCCGTTGGCGTTGTAGGCGAAGAACCGGTAGTGATAGGTGGCCTCGATGCCGAGGTTCGACAGATTCTGCGTCGCGACCGTGCTGCCGGAGTACGGAGTAGCGGGGGTACACGGGACAGCGTGTTCGTACTGGCCGTACACGTTCACCGTCGTCGAGTATTCGAAAATGCAGTTCGTCACCGGCGGCCCGCCCGCCGGCGAGATCGCCGCACTCACCTGGGCCGTGGAATGCCTTGCCGTCGCTTCGATGTCTTCTATGTCCGGAACGATGACGGGCCGGCCGAATACGGCAATTCGGTTGGCGCCGCTTCCGTGCACGTAGATGTCGCCGTCGTTTGCGTCTCCTGAGTGGTCGATCGTTATGGCCTGGATCTGACCCGCGATGTGGCAACCGGATTCGCCGAATTTGCAACCTTCATCCCCAAACGTTGGACCGATGCGTTTGTTTTCCTTGTCGAACTCCCTGAATCCCGCGGAGCTTTCGCCGACGTAAACGTGTTCGTCAACCGGATCGACGTAGATGTTCACCGGGAGGCACCCACAGTTGAGGCCCCAGGAAGACGCGTCAGGGCCGAACGGTCCCTGGTCCGGCGGGAACGTTTCCGAGACCGAAAAGTTGCTCACGCCCTGGCGGTGAAACTCCGACTGCGGATACCGCGCATAGCTCGAGAACGGCTGGCCGTGGGTCGCGTCGAAGCCGACCGTGTATGCGTACTGGCGTCCGGCCGCGATCTCCTCGTATGAGCCGAATGCAATTCGGATCTGGCCCGAGAACTGGTCATGGGCCGGGTTGCCGTCGATGGGAACGTAGCGATCGACATGTGAGCCACCGCCAAACGCCCAGTGATCGATGTCCACAGAACTCCATCGGGGTCTACCCAGATCGTCGCGGATTCGTTGCCGCCCGCCAGCGGTGCGGTCTGACTCTGGTCGATCTTGCCTAGGAATACTCCCGCGGGGTTGAATACGTCGATCTGCCCGCGGGTTTCACCCTGTTAGGTCACCGACCTGAAGTCGTTCGCGACGTAGATGTAGCCATTGGCGGGGCCGCCGGAGTTGTCTACCGCGACCGCGCGGTAGTGGTCGTTGCCGAAGGAGCCGGTCCCTTCTTCAAAGCCGTTCGTCGGCACCCGGTCGCAGTCGGTCGGAACCGTGGGGCAGTTCTGGCCGCCCTTTCCGTCGATTTCATTGGTGCCGAGGGCAGAGAAGTTGACCGGGTTGCCGTTTATGTCGAACTTGGCCACCGTGTTTTGGTCGCCCTCAAAGACGATGATGTTGCCTTCTTCGTCCACACCCTCGGGTTGGACATTCGTGCCGCTCGCCGTGCTTATGTAGTAGAGGAACGGGTGTGTGGTGGCGGCAAGGGAGCTGTCCGCCCCCCAGGTCATCCACAGGCCGAGTCCGAGCAGCGCCAGGACCGAGGCATATTTGATGGTCTTGCTCATCTCTCGATTGCCGCTGATCGACATTTCAGCCGTCCCCTCGCTTCTTGCCGTGACGTCGTTTCGGGCCGTGGTGCTTTTTGTGCACAACTTTCTTAACGCACTTCCTATGCCGCGAGACATACCCCTTCTTGCAGCTGATACCTGTCGGTGGTGGTGGTGACACTGCCGCCGGAGTCGCAAACGTGTGGTCGGACCCGTATGTCACCGCAATCCCGTTGGAGGCAACCGCCCGGTAGTGGTACGTCGTGCCGGGCGCGAGCCCACCGATTGCCGCCGATACTGGGTGGCCGGATCGATCCGCTCCGATTGCCGGGGTCTCCGGGGTGCGGCTCCCGTATGCGGTCGTGGGCCCATACTCGAAGTGGACCGTCGTCGGGCTGAGCTCGGGATTCACCTGCGCGCCGAGGGTCGTGGAGGTCGCGGAAGTTCCCGACGCCGCCTCCCCACTGACGTCTGGCGGCCCGGACGTCGTGAAAGTCATATCAGGGCCATCCGCCGTTCCGCCGAGATTGACGGCCACGATGCGGTAGTGGTAGACCGTCCCTGGGCTCAGGCTCGAGAGATCAGCCACGGCCGGATGCGCGGCTTCATCTTCGGGCAGCAGTTCGCTTTCGGGCGTCTGGTGACCATAGGTGCTGTCGGTCCCCCACTGGAATTTGTAACTGGTCGCACCATGATTCGGATTGACAGTTGCGCTCAGATGTGCGGAGGAGCTGGTGAGTTCCGTTGCCGTGGAGTCCGCGACAACCGGCGCGAGGGGAGGCAGAGTTCGTACGGTTTCGTCGTTTCCGACGCTGGTCCCCAGGCTGTTGCTCGCGACGACCCGGTAGTGGTACACGGCGTAGCTCGCGAGTTCGGTGATCGTCGCCGAGACCGATGTCGAACCGGAGCCGGAGCCGGCATCGACCCCTGGGGCCGAGGCGGTGGTATGGCCGTAGGCTGTCGTCGAGCCCCATTCGAAGAAGTAGTGCGTGTCTTCGCCGCCGGGGTCGAAGGACGCGTTCAGCGTCGTGCTGGATAGGCCGATGCTCGTGGCAGGATCGGTGCTGAGGCCGAGCACCTTCCGCGGCGTGAAGGTCCGATCGGCCCCATCGTTCGCGTCGACGGAGTTGGCCGTGACCAGCCGATAGTGATAGGTCGCGTCCGACGTGAGGCCGGTTACGTCCGCGCTCACCGACGTGTGCCCGGCATACGGCGTGGCCTGGCTGCAGGGGACGTTCGTGCCGTAGGAGGTGGTCGATCCGATTTCGAAATGACAGTCGGTGACGTTTCCGCCGCCGCTGGGGTCTGGCGTGGTTTCTCCCGTCAGCGTCGCGCTCGTGTGGCCAATGGCGTTGGGGGGGCCGGTAATCGTTTCCGGGACGACCCGCGGGACGAAAACGAATACCCTCGCGTTGCACGCATCGATCTCGTAAACGGTGCCTGTCGCTTCATTGACCGCCACTCCGCCAGCGCCGGCGCCTACGCAGAAGTAGGGGAAGGTGTTGGCGACAAATGGCGGGCCCACCTTTTCGCCGGTTTCCGTGTACTCCTGAATCTCGGCGGTGCCGGTGTCGTACCAGAACGCGAATACATTTCCGTTGCTCTGATTGACGGTCGCGCCAAAGCCGTCGGTATAAGGAGGCTGCGGGTTCGTGCCATTGGTGGCGACCAGGTGGTTGTCGATGTATAGCTTCGACCGCGCCTTATTGATTCCAAGCGCATAGCCGCCGCCTTCCCACTCGGATCCGCCGATGTATTCGTTTTCGGCGTCGTTTGCGAACTCCATCGTGTTGTTCCCGGTGGATACCCACAGATAGCCGCTGCTGTCGACAGTGGCGGCTGACACAAAGCCGAACTTGCCGGTCGGAGATTCGGAGCCGTCGACGGCGTTGAGGAAGGTCCCGTTTTCGCTGAACTTGAGGACTTCGTTGCGCCCGGCATAGAACGGGCTGTTGCTGTCGACGACGTAGACATCTCCGTCGTTGGGCCCGCCCGAGTTATCGACTGCGATCCCGTCTGGTCGCATCAGTTGCCCTGGTGCAGCTCCGGGAATGCCCGGTTTACAGGCACTCGGCACGACGCAGACCTCGCTTTTTTCTTCGCCGTCGCTGACGCCGTAGCCCCAGGCCTGCAGGAAGTTCCCTGCCGCGTCGAATTTCTGAATCCGATAATTGAGCGAATCGGCGACGTATACGTCGCCGGTGGATTGGTCGACCCCGAGATTGAGGCTGTAGCCGTCGCTCGCGAACTGTCCGTTAGCTGTGCCGGGGGATCCGAATTCGAAGGCGAACCTATGGCCAGAGGTGATCGCGAACGCGGGAGTGGCCGTGATGGCGAGGGCCGACAGTGCGAGTGCCAGAAGGCAGGGAAGCCCGAAATAGCCGCACCAGAGAGTCCGAGGCGGTGCGCTTCGTTGGCGTCTCAACTAGCTCTCCTCTGTCCCAAGGTCGCCCTCGCCCTGACCCACCTACTGTGAGTCCCCGAAGCTCCGGACGGCCGAATTGTCTTCTCCCACCTTCGGAGCGAGCCCCCCTAGCCGGGCCGACCGCTCCTCAGGCGCGCCATATGAGAACAGATACTTACCGTTGTGTCAAGGCCAGTGGTTGCTGAATAGTCGCGTAATGCGACGGAGTTGGCTCTACAGGGCGCTTTGCCGACGTCGACATTGTGTGACAAGACACGCCGTATTGGTTTTTGCACGTACCACAAGGGCGCCTTGGCGGAGCCAGGGGGTGGCCGATGGCGACCCCAGTCACCCCCTCTTGGAGGACGCGGCCCGAGCGCATTGACGGGCGCTGTTATCGCCGTCGATCTACCGGCGGTAGACCGGGCCGGTCGTCGCGGTCGGGCCGGCGTTGCGGGATTCGTCGCCCGTTTCTTGAGTCGAGTCGACGACATTGGACTGCAGGGCGGCGGAATCGCGGATCGCGAGGCCCGCAGGCAGGCCCGCGGTCGAGGACGACGTGCCGGGGTCGACGAGGACGTCGCGCTCCCCGAGGACCTGGGAGGTGTGGGGGTCGAAGATGTATTCGGCCCGGATGCCAGTTTCGTGATCGAGGTAGCGGAGGGCGGCGCCCGTGCGGCCGAGGAGATCGGTGGCTTCGCTCTCGAGTTCGATGCCCGGGAGTTCGGCCAGCGCGTTGAAGGTGGCGGCGCGGAGCTCCGAGGTCGCGATCGGCACCCCGAGGATGCTCCAGAGCGTCCAGATCGTCTCTTCGGTATCGAGCGGCTTCGCGCTCGGCGGTTCCAGAGGCCAGGGGATCTGGTCGTTCTGGACGGTGAGGCGAAGCTTCCTGGGATCGGTCGGGAGGCCCGCGACGTCGGGGAAGCTGAACCCTTCCATCTTCGGGGTTTCGAAGTCGAGGACGCCGCGGCGCATCTCGAGGAGCCGGCCGCCGGTGTCGGCCATGTGCCCCATCCAGCCCGAATGGGTGTCCTGGTCACTTGGATCGAAGCTGCCCGGCAGCGGCGACCCCGCCTGTTCCCAACGGCTCTGTTCGGCGCTCGAAAGGAACTGTGGCGTGCCCACGACTTCGCGCGAGCGCATCACCCCCTCTGGGGAGATCCAGCTTTCGCGGTCCTTCGGAACCAACCCGAGGAACGCGTTGGGCGTGTGGGCGCCGTTCAGCGGCGCGCCCATGCTGACCGGGCCGCCACCACGGACCCAGCCCTCGAGTTCCATCGTCTTCCCGTGCCCGTAGGGGAACTGGCCCGGCCCGGGCGGCGATTCGGGCGTGGTATCCGCGGCGGCGGCGGCGGCGGCGGTCTGCCGCAGGACCTCGGCGGCGGCGGGCTCGGCACTCGGCCCGGAGCTGAGGACGAGGATGCCGGCGACGACGGCCGCGGCCGCGCCGGCGCCGGCGAGGGCCACCAAGCCGCGGCGCCGGGGTCTGGCCGGAACCGGCGAGGAGGCTGCCCGGCCTGACGCGAACCGTGCCTCGAGCGCCTGCCAGGCCGCCTCCCGGGCCCGTGGATCGCCGTCGGCGCGCTCGGCGCGGAAGCTGCGGTCAGGGTCAGGTCGTCCATCGCACACCTCCGGGGGCGTTCGAGTTGGTGGGGGAAGCGCCCGCGGTCAGCGGCGCGACTCCGAGGCCGTTCTGCACTCGCCCGCGGGCGCGGGAGAGGCGCGACTTCACCGTGCCCAGTGGGATCGCCAGCGCATCGGCAATCTCGGGATTGATCGAGTTCGGCCCAGGCGAGGAGAAGGAGCGCGTCGGCCTCCTCGGAGGGAAGGTCGGCCAGGGCCTGGGCGAGCAGGCCCCGCATCCGCTCGGCGTCGATCCGGGACTCGACTCCGTCGATCCCCATCACCGGGTCGGGCGTCAGCTCCGCGATCGCCCGCAACTCCCGGACCTCGCGCCGCCGGTGGTTGCGGGCGAGGTTGGTGGCGATGCCGAACAGCCATGGGCGCGAATCGGGGCGCATACGATCGAAACTCGCTCGACGGTCGAAGGCCACCAGGAACGTCTGCGAGGCTAGCTCGTCGGCGAGCTGGCGGTCGAGCCGCCGGCGCAGGTAGCCGTGGATCGTGCCGAAATGGCGCTCGAAAATGACGCCGAAGGCGCGCGGGCCGGTGAGCGAGGCGACGATCGCCTCGCCGTCGATTGGACGCTCGCTCATGTCACGTACTTGTACGAACTCGGGAATCGGTTCGCGGCAGCCTCCGACGAGGGCGGGAGCTACTCAGCCGCAGGAACCCGCAGACCGTCGAGGGCGAGGCCGAGGATGCGGTCGATCTGCTCGGCGTCGGCGTTGCGGATCGCGGCGATGCCGCTGACCATTTTGGTGACGTCGGAGATGTCGACGTCGGAGCGAACCGCGCCCGCATCCTGGGCGCGCTTCAGGAGGCCCTCGCCGGCGCCGTAGATCGCCGTGGCGCAGGAGCTGAAGACCGGCGAATCACGGTCGACGTAGGCGAACAGCTCCTCGGCGAGCGCCCGCTTGGTCGCCGCGAAGCCGACGAACTCGTGCAGCCACCCCGTCAGCGCCTCGAGCGGGGGCTGATCGACGTACTTCTTCGCCGACTCGCAGATTGCCTCCACTTCTCCGAGATAGACCGCTTCGAGCAGGTCCTGGCGGGTCGGGAAGTGGCGGTAGAGGGTTCCGATCCCGACGCCGGCGCGGGCGGCCACGTCCTCGAGGGTCGCGCCGGCCCCTTCCTCGGTGAACTCCTCGCGCGCGGCGGCGATCAGCTTGTCGTAGTTGCGCCGGGCGTCGGCGCGCTTGGGCCGCGGGGCGAGAGCTGCGACGTCATTGGGATTCGCGTTCACGAATTTCTCCTGAATTCACTTGACAAACCGGAGGGACCCTCCGTATAGTGGTCTCCAGAAGCGGAGGTATCCTCCGAATTACCCGGAGGTTCCCTCCAGTTTAGCACCAGACTCGGCTTCAGAAAAGGACCTCATGACTTCAGCCTCACCTCGAAACGCCTTCTCCCTCGCGATCATCCTCGGCTGCTACCTGATGATCATCCTCGACATCTCGGTGGTCATCACCGCCCTGCCGAGCATCCACGATGACCTCGGCCTCTCGACCACCGGCCTCTCCTGGGTGCAGAACGCCTACACCCTCACCTTCGGCGGGCTGCTGCTGCTCGGAGCTCGGGCGGGAGACATCCTCGGCCGGCGTCGGGTCTTCATCGCCGGCATCGCCCTCTTCACGTTCGCCTCGATGCTGGGAGGCGTCGCCCAGACGCCGGCCTGGCTGCTCGGCGCCCGCGCCCTGCAGGGGATCGGCGCCGCGATCGCCGCGCCCTCGACGCTCGCCCTGCTCACCGTCACCTTCCCCGAGGGGCCGGAGCGCACCCGCGCCGTCGCCTGGTACAGCGCCGTCGCCGGCGCCGGCGGCAGCATCGGCCTCCTGCTCGGCGGCTGCTCACCTCCTGGATCTCCTGGCGCTGCGGCCTCTTCATCAACGTCCCGCTCGGGGTCGCGCTGATCGCGCTCGCTCCGCGCTACCTGCCGGAGACCGAGCGGCGCCGCGGACGGTTCGACCTTCCGGGCGCGCTGAGCTCGACAATCGGGATGACCGCGCTCGTCTACGGCCTCGTCCGCGCCGCCGAAGGCGGTTGGGGAGACGCCTGGGCGCTGGCCTCGTTCGCCACGGCGTCGGCGCTGTTGGCGTATTTCGTCGTCGGCGAGCGCCGTGCCGAGCAGCCGATCACGCCGCTGCGGCTGTTCGCCAGCCGCGAGCGGGTCGGCGCCTACCTCGCCCGCATCCTCGTCGTCGGCGCGATGTACTCGACCTTCTTCTTCCTCACCCAGTACCTGCAGCTCGTCCAGGGCTACGGCGCCCTCGAGGCGGGCTCCGCCTTCCTGCCGATGACCCTCTCGGTGTTCGCGATGGTGCGGGTCGTGCCGCGGATCGCGCCGCGGATCGGCGAGGTGCGCGTCCTCGCCGCCGGGCTCTCGCTGGCGCTGGTCGGGATGCTCTGGCTGGGGCAGATCTCCCCCGGCGCCGACTACCTGACCCAGATGGCGGCGCCGCTTGTCCTGCTCGGCGTCGGCATGGGCTCGGCGCTGACCCCGCTGACCACGGCAGGCATGGCCGGCGTCGGCGACCGCGATGCCGGCGCCGCCTCCGGCCTGATCAACGTCGCCCATCAGCTCGGCGGCACCCTCGGCGTCGGCGCCCTGATCACCGTCTTCGCCGGCGCCAGCGACGGTGCCGGAGCCCATGCCCTGGTCGAAGGGGTTCCCACCGTGCTGGCGGGCGCGGCGATCCTGATCGCCCTCTCCCTCACAACCGTCCTCACCGTCATGCGACCCCGCCTCTTCCCTGCGAACGACGCCGAGCCGGAGGTGGCGGGGTGAGGCCGCGGGGAGACGTTCAGAGGCCGGCGCGCTCCACAGGGCGCGCGCGCCGCGGGGGCGCCGCGGCGGAGCAGATTCCGTCGCGTCGCGGTCTTCGTCCCGCTCCGGACGGAGCCCGCGATCGCCTCTACCCGCAGGGAGTCTGGACCTTGATCGACTGCTTCAGCCGCTTGCCGCTCTGGGCGACATACTCGACCTGGATCGAGCCCGGTCGGCGACATAGGTCCTTCGTGTTGCTCAGGTAGCCCTTCTTCCCGCCGAGGAGTGTGAGGCGGAAGTGGCCGATCGGCGCATCGGGAATAACCGGCACCGTCGTCCGCAGGCGCCCGGTCTTGTCCGACGCCGATTCCGCCTGCGGCATCACCGTCACCTGGCCGTCGAGGATGAAGACCAGGTGCGGCAGCCTGCCGTAGCCGGAGACCGCGTAGGCCGGGCCCGAGAGGGGCTCGTCGAGCAGCGGCGTTTTCACGAAGACGGTCCCCATCGGCTGGCGGCCCCGGCACCGTTCGGCCTCCAGCTGCGAGCGCGAGCAGATATTGAACAGATGGCGCTGATCGACCTGGTAGGCCTTCGGCAGGGTGACGGTCACCGTTTTCAGGTTCGCGTCGCCGCTGCGGGTGCGAAGGTCGAACTGAAGCCGCGGGTTCTGGGCGCGGTCTGTCTGGTGGTCGAGCTGGCGCACGGTCATCCTCGGCTTGAAGCCGAGGTCCGAACAGTTCACCGGATGGAAGTAGGAGCTGAAATCGGTGATGCTCCCCTGGTCGCCGATCCCCCGCGAGGCAATGCTCGAGCTGCCGCAATGGGTCGGATTGATCATGAAGTTCGGCCTGTCGATGTTGACCTTGATCGTCCGCATTCGCAGCGGCACGCCGCCGATGATCGTCGGCAGAGTGTCGGAGATGGCGGTGACGTGGGCGTCGAGCGGATCGACATGGATCGCGACCCGCACCACCTGCGTCCCGTAGTCGTACGGGCCGGCGACGGCCGGTGTGATCACGACCAAACTCAGCGGCGCGCCTTTGAAGGGACCGGCCAGGTAGATCTTGCCGGTGACGTGGAACGGATGGCTTCCGGGGCCGGCTGCGACGTTCGAGGTGCCGATCAGGCTCGAGCTGCGGCAGCTCGGATAGATCTCCTCGGTGCGACCGAGCTGCGCCGCGGCCTGCCGGATCGCGTCCTCGGAGCAGTATTCGATTCCTCGCAGCGACCCGGTGAGCCCCGGCGGCATCGTGAAGTCGAGGTCGTGGAGGAACTGGTCGCCGTCGTCACGGTCCAGTTTCAGGGAGAAGGCGCTGAAGGCACCGGCCACCGGGTTCGAGGTCCCGGCTTCGAGGCGCGGAGAGAAGGGCCTGATCTGACCCGGACAGGGGGCGCCTCCCGGGCCGGAGTTGATGCTGAGGACCGGGCGCGAGCGCTGGGGGGCGAGCAGGCTGTTCCATGGGGTGAAGTTCGAATCGACCTGGTAGATGGTGCAGCTGGGTCGGGGTGGCGATCAGCCCGCGGTCGGAGGCGAACACGTGGAGGTTGAACTCTTCGAACGGCACCTCCGGGAGGTCGGTGACGGAGATGGCCAGCCTCCCGGTCGTCGGATCAGGCCGTACCGAGGCGACGATCTTCGCGTTGATGCCGAAGCCGCTGGCGATCATGAACAGCCGGTACTGGTTGCCGGGGGTGGGCTCGCCGATGTAGAGCGACCCCGTCAGGGGACCGACGAGCGCCGGCGTGACGATGTCGAAACGACCGATTTTCGAGTTGTTCGGGCATTGCGCCGGCGCCTCGCTGCCGAAGCCGGCCTCGGCGTCGGTGCAGGCGGTCTGGCCGTCCGCCGCGTCCGGATTGACCGAGACGCCTTCGGGCAGGATGACGGTGGCGGAGCGGATGCTCGACGGCGTCGGCGAGCGGCTCAGTGGCTGCGCCGCCCGCAGGGTGATGTCCATCCCCGAGGGCGAGTCGGCCGCTTCCGAGGTCAGCCCGGCGTTCAGCGCCGGCTGGAAGGTCTGCTGGTCGCAGGCGGTCGTCGGCGGATACTGATCCTCCGCATGCGAGGTCTGGGAGGGATCCTGGTAGGTCCGGACGTCGAGCGAGACGGTCAGCGGCTGGCCGGTGCAGGTGCTGGGGTTGTCGATCATCGGCTCCTCGACGACGTTCGCGTGGTGCGGCGCCTGGCCGTTGTTCGACGCGCAGCGCGCGCTGGCCACCCCGGTGCAGCCCGCCGGGTTGCCGGGTGAGCCAGGGAGGAAGCGTTCGTCGTCGTTTTCGATCGCGGCGGGGAATCCCCAGATCGAGATCGCGGCTCCGGCGAGGGGCATCGACTGCGTGATGCCGGCGACCGTCATCCGAAGCCCGTAGTCGGATCCGCTTCGAACCTGGATCGGGATCGAAATCGGGATGTCGAGGGTCGGGACGACGAACGCGAGCCGGGCGGTCTCCCCCTCCACCTGGACGGCGATGTCATAGACCGGCGCCGCGCCGAGGAGGGCATTCGGATCCCCGTTGTAGTTCGCCCTGACGACGACCGTGCCCGCCTGGGAGGCGGCGGGGCATTGGAACAGCGCGAAGTCGGAAACGCGTGCAGGTCGGGATCGCGTTCGGGTTCCCGAACACCCCCTGCGGGAGGTTGACGGTGACGTTTTCGGCGGCCTCCGGCTCGCCCGGTTCCTCGAGGGTGAAGCTCGCCGTCAGGTTCGGGTGAGCGCCGGCCGCGGTCGTCGAGGTCGTCACTCCGAACGAGCTGATCGGCTCGGTGGCGGTCGCCGTCTGCGCGGAGGCCGCGAGGGCGAGGGCACAGAGCGAGAGCACGGTGGCGAGCCGGGCCGTCATCGCGTCCTCCCCTTTGCATTGGCATGGTGGCGATGCTTGTGCCTGTGCCCGCGGCGGTGCCGGTGCCGGTGCCTCTTCTTGTGCACCGGCTTCACATTCCCGCCCGTTCCCTGGAAGGTGGGCAGGGCGGCGGAGGGCGGCGCCACGGAGCCGGGCCCGTGACACTCATCGGATGCCTGGCATTCCTGGATCACGGGAGGAACCGCAAAGCCCCCGTTTTCACGCGCCGTGTAGATCTTCACCGTCCTTCCGTTGTGATCACCGCTCACCAATGTCTCGCGTGTGTAGAAGTAGGCGTTGCGCCCGTCGGCGCTGACCGAGAGAAGGCCCGTGGCCGTCGGCGACCGGCCTGTCGAGATCAGGTAGAGCCGTTCGTCCTTCCGCTCGTAGACATCTGACGACACCCCGGTGTCGCGCAGCGCCAGAGCTTCGGTCGAGGTGAAGAAGACCCTGCCGTCGTCGGCGAGGTTCAGGCCGTATTCGGACAGTTCGGTGTCGGCGTTCAGCGTCGCCCGGGTGGTCGGGCAGGAGGCGCAGATCAGTGAATTCCCCTGCGCCGCATAGCGATAGATCGCCGTGTGTCCGGCGGTCGGGAAGCCGGTCAGGGGAACGCTGGACGAGAAGGCCGCGAAATCGCCGCTCGGCGTGACCTGGAAGTCGCCGAAGCCGCGCATCTCGCTGTCCAGGACCGCACGCGTGATGGCGGGATTGGAGGGCTCGAGGGTGGCGACGAAGCGAGCCGGTTCCCCGGGCACCGACAGGTAGAGGTTCGGCTGGTTCTGAACGCCCGAGGTTCCGTCGAGCCTCTCGGGAGAGAGGAAATAGATCGCTCCGGTCCCTGCCGCCACTCCCGCCCCGCCGGCGAACGCGACAGCTGCGCAGCTGTTCGTCGAGGAGGCTCCGACGGCGTTCCAGTTGTTGCGGCCTGCGGCGGGCGCCGGGTCGCACGAATCCGTGTCGCCGCCTCCGGTCCCGCTCGAGACACGCGTGAGCGTGACGGGCGCCGCCGGCCGAGACGTCGGCGCGATAGATGTCGGCGCTGTTGTCGTGATCATCGGCCGTCAGCGGGTCGACGGTCGTGTAGAGGACCGAGGAGCCGTCCGAGGACATCCCGTCGTAGAGGACGCCACTGGTGGTGCCGGGGGCGAGATCGACCGTGCTCGGGGAGTCGTCGATGTTCATGTACGGGTGCCAGTAGCGGTTGCCGGCCGAGTCGGTCGACACCCGTTGGGCGACGATGATCCGGGAGCCGTCGCCGGAAACGTCGAGGGAGGCGATTCCGTCGGCGTCGCCGGGTCCGTGGCAGTTGCCCGCGCCCTGGAGGCACGGCAGTGAAGTCCCGCCGGGCGTCTTGGAGACGACGTGGGTGACGCCTGCGACGAGATCCCTGTCGTAGATCGACACGTCTCCGCTCGAGGCTGCGCCCTGCTCGAAGGCCGCGGTCGAACCGAAGATCAGATGGGTGCCGTCTGCGGATAGCCGCCGGCCGATGTATCCGTCGGGTTCGGCCGAGGGCCCGGGGTCGAGAGAGCCGGCCATCCCCTGAGTGAGCGGTCCTTCGTTGCGGCGGATGGGCAAGCCCGTCTTGCCGTCGGGGAAGCACGGGCTGCAGATTTCGGGGCCGCCGAAGAGGAGGGTCGAGAGGTCTTCGGACTCCTCGATCGGCGTCGACGCGAACGGGCCCTGGTACGGCGGGTCGCCGACCGCGATTCCGGCGTAGGTGGTGGTCCAGCCGTCGTTCGTCCTCCTCGCGATGTAGGGATCGATGCCGTGGTTCGTCGGTTCGCCGCCGACTCCCGGGATCTTTCCGAAGTTCAGGGAGTAGAGGACGCTGTCGGCGGCGCGCGGCTTGGCGGCGAGGGGGGCCTGACCCGGAATCAGATCGGACCGGACGTCGTAGCCGCCGGTGTTCGCGGCCGAGACGAGCTCGTAGGCGCGGCAGTCTGGCAGCAGGACGGTGCCGGTCTCTTTGCGGATCAGCGCGTTCGGGCAGGTGTCAACCGTCGATTCGACCACATAGGTCCGGAAGACGTCTTCGGCGCCGGCCACTTCTCCGAAGTCGTTTTTCGCGACCAGCCTGTAGTGATAGCTGGTGTCCGATTTCAGCCCGCTCAGCACAACGGACGCTTCCTGGGTGCCCAGCACCTTGGGAAGGAAGGTTTCTTCGAGCGGGGCGACTGAACACGAGCTGAGATCGCAGTCTTCCTGCCCGTATTCGACGAAATACCTGGTTTCGCCGCCATTCGGATTCACATCGGCGGATATGCGCGCCCCGTCCGAGTTGACTTCGGAGACGACCGTGTCCGACATCGAGAGTTCACCCTGCGGCCGGAAGGGGCGGTCCCGGCCGAAGGCGAGGATTCCGTTGGCGTTCGTCGCGACCAGCCGGTAGTGGTACTGGGTGCCCTGCGTCAGCCCTTCCAGCTGCGCGGTCACTTCGTGGACCCCGGCACCGGAGATCGGGCTGCCCGGAGTGCACGGCGCCACTTCGCCGTAGTTCCCGTAGCTCCCCCACTGGAAATAGCATTCCGTTGCGTCGCCGGCTCCGTCGAGGTCGACCGTCCCGCGCAGGGTTACCTTCGTCGGAGTCAGCCCCGGCGCTTCGGTTCTCACCGTGGGCACCGTGGCCTGCCCGGTCTTTTCGAAGATCTCGATGTGCTTCGCCCCTTCGTATTCACGGTTGTCGGCTACGTAGACCTTTTCGTCGCCGGCTGTGACGGCCACCCCGCTCGGGCCTTCGAGGCCCGCGAACGAGTGCGCAGGGTCCGGGGTCCCAAATGAGGTGATCGCTTCACCGTTCTCGTCGTACTCGATGACGACCGGGGCGAAACTCCCTTCGAACGGCTTCGACTCGATCGTGAATACGTGGTCCGTGCTCATGTCAGCCGTCGCGTTCGTGGTGGAGGCGGCGCTGCCGGCGAAGTCGGACAGGACATGGCCTTCGGAGTCGTATTTTTTGCCGTAGTCGTCAGGTATCCCGTCGAGGTAGCCTGCCGCGTCGAAGTAGAAGTTGTCCTGGGAGTCGATCGTGAGGCTGCACGCACCGTTGTAGTTGCCGGTCGTGAAGGGCTTGAACGGGATCGTCTTGCCGGTCGGGACCCCGTTGGAGTCGTACTCCGTGAATTTGTAGCGGGGGTAGTCGACCACCCAGAGATCGCCCTCCGCGTCGGTCGCGATGTCGCAGACCCTCTGAAAGCCTCCGAGCGGGAAGCCTCCTCCGAGTTCGGTGCCGTCGGGCCGGTATCCCTTCACCACTTTTTCGGTGAGCGCGTAGATGTTGCCCTCCGATGACGTCGTCGAGTTGTCGACCGCCACTCGCTGGGCCGATTCGGCGTGGAGGGAGATTGCCGTCGCCCCTTCGAGCGCGCTGAACGCCAGTGGGTTTCCTTCACCGTCGAACTGCGACACCGAGCCGCCCAGCCGCGCCGGGTCGGTGACGTAGCCCTTTTCGGCGGTCTGGTTCATGTCGAGGTCGGTCGGAACGGCGAGGGTCCCCGCCGTGGACCCGGTCCCGTCGTAGTACTGGCCGGTGTAGGTGTAGACCGGAACCGTGCGCGCGCTCGCCGGGCCGGCCGCGGCCAGCAGCGACAGCGCCGCGATGGCCGCGACCGTGAGGACCCTGACAACCGTCTTCGTCGGCATCTCCACCGCCTAACCCCTTCCCCGCCCCGAGCCATGGCGCTTGCGGCTCGCGCCGGAACCGCAGCTCGTCTTCAGCTTCGGCTTGACGTTGACGACATCGCCGTTCTGGCCGGTCATCCGCACCGTCGCCCGCTTCGTCCGGCCGCAGAGGCCTTCGCTGTTGACGAGCAGGCCCTTTGCGCCGCCGAGCAGGTCGAACTTGAGCGAGGTGACCGGCGCGTCGGGGACCGATTCGAAGGTCGTGCGCAGGCGTCCGTTGACGGCGTCGACCCGCCCGGCCAGTTCGATTTCGATCTGGCCCTCCAGGTCCATCACCAGGTCGGGGAGCTTGTGCGAGGAGGCGCGCAGGTAGACGTTTCCCTCGAGCGGCTCGTCGAGCAGCGGCGTTGTCACCTTCGCGTGTCCGACCAGCGAGCTCGGCGGGCACTGGTCGGCCGCGAACTCTCCCCGCCTGCAGACGGTGCCGATGTGGGCGTTGTCGAGCTGCTCGCCATTCGGCAGGGTCGACGGAGACGCGTTGAGTGTTCGCGTCGCCGGGCCGCGCCTTGAAGAGCGCGTGGATGGCCGGGTGGCCCCGGGCTTCGAGCCCGCCGGTCAGCGACAGGCTGAGCGCCGGGGAATAGCCCATCGCCGAGCAGTTCGCGACCTGGAAATGGGTCTGGAGGTTCGCCAGCCGCCCCTTCGTCCCCGAACACCTGCATCCCGACCGAGAACGGGTCGCAGCGGGTCGGGTTGAGGGTGAAGTCGGGGCGATCGAGGCCCACCTGGAGGTAGCGGGTGCGGAGGGGAACGCCGTCGAGGATCCGCGGCAGCGGGTCGGAGACCGTTGTGATCTGCGCGGTCGCGGGATCGATGTAGACCGCGACCCGAGCGACGACGTTGCCGAGGTCGTATGGCCCGGAGACCGCCGGAATCACGACGAGTAGGCTCAGCGGAGCGCCCCGGTAGGGACCGGCGAGGTAGACGTCGCCGCCGACGTAGAGCGGGCGGGTCCCGGGCCCGGCGCCGGCCTTGATGAAGCCGATGCGACTCGCGGCGGGGCAGAGCGGCGCTGCCTGCTCCTGGCGCCCGCCGTAGGCGCCGCCGACAAGGCCCGAGATGGTGGGCTCGGGGCAGTACGCGACTCCCCGCAGCGACGCAAGGAAGCCCGGCGGCGTGCTGACCTTGAGCGCGGTCGGTTCCTGATCACCGTCGTCGCGGCTCGCTTCGACGGTGAAGGGAGTGAACGCTCCCGCCGTGTTGTCGGCGCTGCCCGCGTTCACCGCCGGGTGGAACGGCGACGGCGACGGCGGGCAAGGCGTCCCGTTGGGCCCGGTGGCGATCGAGATCGAGCTCGTCGAGACCTGGTCTTCGAGCGCCTGGTCCCAGGGAGTGAACCGGGTGACGACGGGATAGGTCCCGCACCGCTTCGGTGTGGCGAAGATGCCGCGCTCGGAGCCGAAGAAGTGGAGGTCGACCTCCTGGATCGGCGATTGCGGGAGATTCGAGAACGTGGCCACGACCCGGCCCGTCCGGGGATCGAGGTTGACCGCTCCTTTCAGTTTCACGTGGGTGGCGAAGCCGTCTGCGGTGACGAAGATCCGGTAAGTCTGGTCCGGGAGGGGCTGGCCGATGTAGACACTGCCCTGGATCGGGCCCGGCAGGGCCGAGCTGTCGATGGAGGAGGTGCCGATCTTGGCGAACTCGGGGCAGTGCGCCGGATCCTCCGTGGTGAAGGAGAGTTCCTCGTCGGCGCAGGCCACCTTGCCGTTGGCGGCGTTGGGCGCCAACGAGAACCCTTCCGGAAGCGTCATCGCAACGCTTCGGATCTCCGACGGTGAGGGGGTCGTCGGGCTCTGCGTCTGCGGCACCGTGAGGGTGACGTCGAGCCCCGACATGCTGTCTCCCGCTTCGGTCGTCGGCGTCGCGGTGAGGCTCGGGTTGAAGGTGAGCTGATCGCAGCCCGTGGTGGCCGGCCAATCGTCCTCGGCCTCGACCACGGCCCCGGAGTAGTAGGCGATCGAGTGGCTGGCCGTCAGCGGCACGCCGCAGGTGGTCGGGTTCTGGAGATACGGGGCCGGCGGCGCGGTCGATTTCACCGGGCCGTAGCAACCTTCCGGGTACGGTTTGCATGAATCGATCCCCTCGGTCGTGCCGACCGGGAAGCGGTTTGCGTCGTGACTCGGATCCGCGGGCACGCCCCAGAGATGGACTTCGGTGGTGGTGAGCGCGAAGAACTGGTAGATCGCCGAGGTCGTGGCGTCCAGTCCGTAGTCCGATCCCGTCCGCGCGTGGAGGACGACGAAGAGCGCGGTGTCCACTCCGATCACGTAGAAGCCGGTGAGGCCCGCCTCATCGGCGTGAGGCACCAGGTTGAACATCGCCTCCCGTACCGCGCCCTGGATCTCCACGACTCCCACCTGGGACTCCGGGCGGGCATGAGTGGAGTGCAAATTCGGTCAGCCTGCAGGCTGGGACGTTGTGTGGATCTCCGATGAAACCGGTGGGGAAATGCATGTCGAGGACTTTGGCGTCCTCGCAGTTGCACGGCCGGTTGCTCGATTCGCGGGCGGTCCAGGTGACTTTGTAGGTGACATCGGGGTGCCCGCCCGCCTGGGTCGTCGAGACGTGGGTGTCGAACTCGGAGATTTCCTCGACCGCAAGCGCACGATCCGCAAAGCCCCATGTCAGGGCCATGGCGACGACCGTCGCCGCCAGCGTGGCGAGAACCCTGCTCATGTCGGTTCGCTCAGCCATGGGCCCGGCTCCCTCCGGCGTGCCGACGGCGCCGGTGGCGCGCCTTCGACCGTTTCTTGTGGCGCTTCTTGTGCTTCGCGGCCTTCCGCTTCGACCCGTGATTCGAGTCGAGGGGGGCATCGGTCCGTATCTGCGAAGTCCCCGGGGTGGGGTTTTCCACGCCGTGGCACTCGTCGGCGGCGACGCAGGGGAGATGTGCCTGCGGCGGTGGGAAGCCTCCGTTCGTGCGCGCGTCGTAGAACTTCATGAACTGGCCGTTGAAGTCTTCATCGGGGGCCAGCGTGTCGTAGGTCGAGAAGAAGATGTCCACTCCGTCGTGGCTGATCGCCTCGACACCGGTGTACTCCCCGGGGTAGAAGTGGTTCCCGGGCAGCAGGTCGGCGTGAGCCGTGCCGCTGCTGATCAGCTGCGGGCGCCCGCCGACGAACTCGTACACGTCGACCAGCCCGTTGGTGTCCCCTTCCACGAGCGCGTCGGAGGTGGCGAACACGACTCGCCCGTCATCCGCCATGAAACGCCCGCTCTGGCTGGCCATCACGTCTTTGCTCGGTTCGGCGCGTTCCGGATCGATTTCGAACTGCGCGAGCCCGGCTTCCTCCGGCGGCCGCAGGACGCTCGGCGGTTCCCCATTGGGGAGGCAGGAGGCGCACCGGACCACACCCGTTTCGGCGTTGTACGTGTACATCTCGCGCCAGCCCTGGTTGTCGTAGCTGGTCAGGCGCGCCGCGGTGAGGAAAGCGGCGTGGCTTCCATCCGGTGAGATCTGGATGCGATCGATCGACGTCTTGTCATCGAGGGTGGCGACGTAATGGACGGCGCCGTGCCGGTAGACGTAGAGGTTTTTCTCGTTGAATACGCCGGGATTGTTGGGATCGAGCTGCTCGGGCGAGTAGAAGTAGACGTCGCCACTCTGGGACGCGATCGGATCGTCGCTGTCGTGCCTCTTGGTTTTCAGCGGCACCGCGGAGCAGACAAAGTCCCATTCTTCGTTCGGAGAGCACGCATTCGAGTCGCCGGCCCCGTTGCCCTGTGAGACCCGGGTGATTTCGCCGGTCTTCTCTTCCCATACGTAGATGTCCGTGCTGAACGGGTAATCGGTGTCATCGGCGGTGACGTGATCGGGCGATGAGAAGACGACCTTCGAGCCGTCACTCGTCATGCCGATCAGGTGAATGGCGTATTTCCCACTGGCGATTTCGTAGGTGATCGAATCGTCGACGCGCATGTAGAGGTTGACCCCACCGTTGTTTTCCGTCGTCATCAGAATGTGACTTCCGTCGGTGGAGACGGCGGGAATTTTCACGAATTCTTCAGTTTCACCGGAACCGCCCGTGCCCTTCTGGATGTCGTCGCCGTTGGAGAGCAGTGACACCTTTTCGACCGTGGCGTCTTCGATCTCGTTGTCGTACGCCGACCCGGGGGTCCCGGTTACCCCATCGGGGGTGAACGGGATGTTCACCGACGAGAAGACATAGTGGCTGAAGTCGGGTGAGGGGTGATCGTCGCCGATGTACTTCGTGCCGTTTTTGACTACGTTGACGTTTGTCGGCCAGCGCCCGAGGCTGTTTCCTTCCGGATCCCAGACATAGGGTGACCGTGACACGCCTTCGACGTCCTCTTCGGTCGATCCGAGCACGGGCCGGATTTTGTAGTCGATGCAGATCTTCATCTCCAGATCGCACTTGGAGCCGCTCGCCTGGAGCACTTCGTTGCCCTGCAATCCCCAGTACCGGGTCACCCAGCCGCTCGTCGTCCGGGTCGAGGTGTAGGTGTCGATAAGGGAGTTCGGAGGATTCGTGCCCGGCAGGGCTCCGCTCAGGCCCTCGAAGGAGAAGCGAGAGGGATTCCTCGCGGTACCCTGATTCAGCGCTTCCGTCTTGTAGTGAGGGATGAAGAACGACCCGAATTTGAAGAAGACGAGATCTTCGGTGACGTCCCCCGGGTAGAGCTCGACCGCGCTCGCATTGCCCGGGCTGACGAGCTCGTATGCCCGACAATCGGGCAGATAGGCCGAACGTGTCAACTGGCGCGCGTAGGCGTTGGGGCAGTCCTGGGGGAAGAAGTTGAACGTCGAGTCATCCGTCACTTCGGTGCCCCACTGATTGGTCGCGACGACCCTGAAGTGGTAGGTGACACCCGGTTCGAGGCCCGTGATCTGTTGGGACACGGGCACCGGCCCGTTGCCTTCGCCGACGCTCCCTTCGCCCGGGGGACTCACCTGACCGTAGCTCGTAGTCGGCCCGTATTCGAACCGGTATTTCGTCGGGAAGCCGGCCGGGTCGATGCGAGCATTGAGTGTCGCCCCCGTTTCGCCCACGTCCGACGGGCGCACACCGGAGATGGTGGGGGCGGACGCCGCGACAAACGTCAGGTCCGGGCCTCTGGTCGTCCCCAGTGAGTTATGGGCGACGAGGCGGAAGTGGTAGCGCCGACCCGGCTGCAGGTTCTCGATTTCGGTCGGGTCCACCGCGACACTCCCGGATCCGGATCCTGCCGACGCTTCCGCCGTTTTCTGCCGATAGCTGGTGTCGATTCCGTACTCGAACCAGTACGTCGTCGGCATGCCGTCGGGGTCAAGCGAGCCGTTCAGCACCGCCGTCGTGCGGGTCACACTCGTCGCGGGTTCGGTCTTGACGTCGAGGACGGCGGCCGGCCGAATCTTCACCGCTGGGCTCCGGTTCACCCCGTTGTTCGTCCTGACCACGACCCGCGCCCGGTAGCTGACCTCGGTCGAGAGCCCGGTCACGTCGGTGCTGATCGCCGTCGATTCGTCTTCGTAGGGCGCCGGCGGTTCACAGGGCGTGAACTGGGTGTAGAGGAAGGGCGGTTCAAACGGCTCTTCGCCATATTCCACGCGGCATTCGAACACTTTCGGCCCGTGGTCGAGATCGATCGTCGCCGAGATGGTCGCGTCGTTGTGCCCGACGGATGCCTGCACGTCTTCGATATTGGGAATCGGCACGGGGGGCCCGAAGACCGCGATCGAGCTGCCCCTGCTGACGTAGATGCGCCCATCGGTGCTGGGAATGCCCGAGGTGTCGAACGCCATCGGCCCGCTCGCGAAGCCGATCGTTTCCGTGCTCCCGAATGCGGGACCGACTTTTTCGGTGGGGCTGGCCCACTCTTCGATGATTCCGCGTTCCACCGTCAAGAAGGAAGGCGTGGTGGTCCGCCGGATTGATCGAGGCCGATTCGACGTAACCGTAGCCTTCTTCATGGCGGCCGCCCAGATACCACGGTCCCGACGTGTCGCATTCGCACTTGTTCGGATCGAGGTCCACCGGAGGCGAGTCGCCGGGCGGTCCTGTGAATCCCGAGCTGTCGTAGAGCTCCCAGATCGGGTGGAAGCCGGTCGGGCCGTAGAAATTCCCGCGGCCGACGTAGGCGACTTCGTCATCGGCAACCGTGCCCTCAGCGAAGCCGCCGGAGGCGAGCTGGTTCGAGAAGTACGTGCCCTTCCGAATCTGACCGACGAACGGGTCGTGTGCCGGATCCGCGTCGATCGCCTGGTATTTGTCGGCGTGGGCCGACGAGTCGTTGTAGGTGACGATGATGCTGCTGCCGCTCGGCGAGACCGACAGGTACGTGGGGACAGCTTCCGGGCTCTGCACCGGCGTCGGCTGTGTCGTGTCGATCTGCCCGCGGTAGGCGCCGCTCGGGTCGAAGGCGACGATCTGCGCGTGGTTGACTCCAGGTTCCACTTCCTTGACCGCGGCGACGTACATGTAACCCGCCGTCGGTCCCGTCGTCGACTGGTTCATGGCGGCGATCGGTCGCCGGACCGAGGCTGTTCCAGGGGGTTTCGTCGCAATCTGAGGGGGTCGCGGGGCAGTTGCCCCCGCCGGCGCCGTCGATGACGTTCGTACCCAGCGCCGAGAAGTTCACGGGTTCGCCGGCTGGGCTGAACTTCCGCACCGCCCCTTCGGCGAGCAGGATGATGTTCCCCTGGGGATCGACCCCCATAAGGCGCGCCCCGTTGACGGGCAGCGAAATGTTCTTGAGGAATTTGTGGGTGGTTTCGGCGCCCGCGCCGGCCGGCATCGCGGCGGCCAGGCCGACCAGGAGGAGGAGCACGAATGTCGTTCGGATCTTCATCGGCGTCCTCGCTTTACGTTGTGCCTGTGCCGCCGGTGCTTCTTCACGCACTTGCCCTTGCGCCGGACGAAGCCCCGCTTGCACTTCCTGGCCGGGTGCGTGCTCGGCTCCGCCGGCGTCGTGAACACCTGGTCGCTGCCGGCGGCCTGCCCGAACTCATTGACCGCGACCGCGCGGAAGTGGTAGGTCGTCGAGGGGCTGAGGCCGGTCACGATCACTGAGCCGATGCCGTCTGACCCGACCGGAACGCCGACGGACTGCGCGCCGTAGCCGGGGCTGACGCCATAGTCGAAGTGGATCGTCGTGCTGGTCCCCGGGGCCCCCGCTCTCGCCGAGAGGCGGACGCTGTGGGCATTCAGCACCGATGCCGTGGCTTCGCCCATCGCCGGGACGGTCGGGGTCGTGAAGACGGCGTCCGAGCTCGAGACGTGGCCGACGAAGTTGAAGGCGATGACCCGGAAGTGATAGGTCGTCCCCGGCGAGAGCCCGGAGATGTCGGCGGCGACCGGGTGGAAGCTGCCGTCGTTTCCGATCGGCCCGACGATCGCGGTGTTGTTCCCATACGAGAACCCCGGCCCATACTGGAACCGGTAGGCCGTTTCGCCGAACCCGGGATTCAGTTCGGCATGAAGCGTCGCGCGTCGTCAGTCCGGTCGCCGTGGCGACGACGTTCCGGATCTGCGGCGGATCGGAGAGGCGGCGTGGTGAATTCCCGATCCGATCCGTAGCTGGTCCCGAGGCCGTTGACGGCGACCAGGCGGTAGTGATAGGTCGTCGCCGAGGTGAGCAGGCCGGCGAGACTCATTTCGACCTGAGTCAGTGCTCCGGCCGAGGTCTCGGTTCCCGGGACCGCCGGCGACTGGTGGCCGTACGATTTCGTCTCGCCCCATTCGAAGTAGTAGTGGGTCGATTCACCCGACGGATTCAGTTCTCCGTGCAGGGTCGCCGTTCCCGGCCCGATGTCCGTGGCGTCGCCGGTTTCGAGGCCGGCGACCCAGTGGGGCGTGAAGGTGCGGTCGGGGCCGTTGCTGGTGCCGTTGCCGTTGGTCGCCCGGAACCTGTAGTGATAGACGGTCTCGGTTTCGAGGCCCGAGAGGTGGACGGTCGCGTCGCCGGGCTGTGTCATCGGCAGCGGCTGCTCGCATGGCACCGTCGTCCCGTAGGCGTTGGTCGTCCCGTATTCGACCTCGCAGTCGACGATGTCTCCCGCTCCCACCGGATCGAGGTGCGCGGTAAGCATCGCGTCGGTGTGGCCGACCGAGGCCGGTTTGGGAACGACGTCGGGGATCACCTTTGAGCGGAACGCCGCGATCCCGCCTTCGACTGCGACGTAGACCGAGTAGTTCGACCCGTCAACCGCGAGCGCCTTCGGTGACGGGAGATTTCCGGCTCCGAAGCTTTCCTTCGGGGTGCAGTATCCCTTCGCCGGATTGCACGTCCGTTCGAACACGTTGACCGCTTCGCCGTTCAGGACCGTGAGAACGTCGCTGTTGGCGGGGTTCGTGGCCCAGCCCTGCGCGGTACCGGGCTGGACGTATCCCAGCGGGTGATTTCCGTTGAAGGCGAACTGGGAGATGTCGACTTTCAGAGGATGCCCGTTCTGGTCGCCGACCCAGAAGTTTTCGTCGGAGTCGACCGCGAAATCCCCGTCGCCCCCGGCATTGACCCACTCTTCGTGGATGAAGAGCCGGTTGCCCGTCGGGCCGTATGCGGAGATCCTGCCATCAAAACAGCAGGTGCCGAAGCCGTCGAGGACCCAGATGTCTCCCGTGAACGGGCTGATGGTCATCCTGATCAGATAGGGGATCGTCAACGTCCCGCCCGTGCCGAAGCCCGACACGAGCTGGCCGTTGCTGTCGAACTTCGAGACGGTTCCGGGACCTTCGTTCCTGATTCCTTCGGCCACGTAGACGGAGCCCTTCGAAGGGCTGCCGGAGTTGTCGACGGCGATCGCGGACGGGTTCGTGAAATTGGGAAAGGCGGATAGGTCCCGTCCGGGTCCGCAGGTGTCGCCCGAGCCGACCGTGCATTTGTCGCCATCGGTGGTTACGTTCACCCCGTCTCCGAACATGAAGAGGAGGTTCCCTTCCGAGTCGAACTTCTCGATCCGGCGGTTCCCCTGGTCCGCCACATAGAAGTCGTGCGTTGCTTCATCCACCGCCACGCCCACCGCTTGCCCGATCACGCCATCGGCGTTGAAGGTCGTTTCGTATTCGGGCGTCGTGAAAGCGGCGCTCGCCGAGCCGGCGGCCAGAAGGCCGAAGGCGGCGGCGGCGGCCATCGCGGCCAGGGCCCGGCTGAGTCTCCGGGCGTTCACCGGGCGCTCCCGTTGCGGCGGTTGCGGGCATGGGCACGGTGGCGTTTGCGCTTGACGCAGCGGCCGTTCCTACGGACCTTGCCCTTCGCGCACTTCGTGGTCCGGGCTTCGGCCGGAATGGCCACCACCGGGCAGAGCGCTTCGTTCGTGTCACATGTGTCCTCGAGGGTCCGCAGCGTCTGGTCTGCGCCGTAGGCGGTTCCGCCCGAGCTCGTCGCGCTGAAGCGGAAGTGGTAGGTCGTGCCAGGTCGAAGGCCGTTGAGGTCCACGCCGACCGGCACCGGCGCATCGCCGTTGCCGACCGTGCTCGGCGCGCACGGCTGCTCGGCGCCGTAGCCCGGGCCGGTGCCGTATTCGACGACGCACCTGCTCACGGAGGCCGCGTTCGGGTCGACCGAACCGTGCACCGTCGCCACGTGCTGGCCGACGAAGGTCACGATCGGTTCGGTCACGACGTCGGGAGCGTCGTGCACGAAGTTCGCGGTGACGGTCGTCGTCGCTTCACCGACCTCGACTTCGCAGACGTCGGTTCCCGAGCAGCCGGCGCCCTCCATCCGGCGAACGTGGAGTGGCCGGAGGGGACGGCCGACAGCGTCACCGATTCGCCATCGGTGAAGAACCCGACGCAGATGGCTCCGCAGTCGAGTCCGCTGGGCTCGCTGACAACCCCGCCTCCGCCCGATCCGGCCTTTTTCACGCTGACGGCATGCTGCGCGGTGAAGTGGGCGGTGACCTACGGTGTGCCTTCGACGACGAGGTGGCACGGCCCCGACTGATTCGTGCAAGTCACCCGACCATCCGGTGAAGGTCGAGTGGCCCGTCGGGGTGGCGACCAGTTCGATCTCCGAACCCTCGTCGTAGGGGCCCGAGCAGGTGCCTGAATCGCCGCAGCTCTGGATCGCGCCGAGCCCGTTGACGTCGCTGACCGAGCCGGTGCCGGTGCCTCCGGTGGCGGCGGTGACAGTTCGTTGCAGCCGGGTGAAGTTTGCGGAGACCTTCCGGTCGCCGCTGGTCAGTTCGACGCTGCATTCGTCTCCGCCCGCGCTCACTTCGTCACAGCCCGTCCATCCGTCGACTTTCGAATGAGGCTGCGGCGTCGCCTTGAGAACGACGGTTGACGGCGGGTAGTAGCCGGCGCACTGGCCGTTGTCGCCGCAGTCTTCGAGCGGCGGCTGCTCCGCGGAGACCGCGCCGAGCCCCGTCCCCGTGGTTTCGGCTTCGAGCCGGACAGGCGGGTTCGCCGTCGAATACGGCGATGCGGCCGTTCGGTGTGTCCGACACATAGGCCGTGCCGCTCACCGCGTCGATCGCGACGCCACGCGCTTCGGTGATCTGACCCGCCCCGAACTGGTCGAACCGGATCCCGTCGTCGCTGATCGCGGTCACGACACCCCCTTCGGAAACGTATATGTCATCCGATGAGGGGTCGAGTGTGATCGCCAGGCTCGTGTCCCTCAGAACCGAGCCCGAATGGATCAGCGGACCGTCCGAGTTCCATGACGAGTACCTGGCCCCGGTCGAGGTCAGGGCGAAGGCGCAGGCCGGCCCTTCCCCTCCCAGCCCGGTTTCGTAATCGGCGTCCGTGACGGGATCGTCGTGGTTGTATTTCTGGGGTCCGACGTAGTGTTCGTCGACGTAGACGTTCCCCGCAGCATCGGTGGTCACGCCGCAGACGTAGACGAGCCCGCCGTCGGCTGATCTCGGCGTCAGTTCGGCTTCGAAGTTTCCGTCGACGTCGTACTCCCTGGTGCCGCCGTAGCCGCCGTTGGTCGCCGGCGAGTTGACGTAGAAGGAACCCTCGGTCGAGGTGCCCGAATTGTCGATCGCGATCTGGGCGTTGGAAGATTCGCCGCGGAATTCGAAGCCGCAGATCTGGTTGTCGCCGGTGGCGGGGAAGTCGTGCGGTTCGAGCGCTTCCGGCCCCCCGCGTTCGCCGTAGTAACGGGACACGCACCCGTTGCCGTATTCAAGAACGTAGAGGTCGCCCGTCGTCTGATCGACGGCCAGTGCCTGGGGCGACGAGAGCGAACCGCCGCCGAAGTAGGAGTCGAAGCTGTGGAACAGGGCCGCCTGGCTGATCGCGGGCGCCATCAGGGCCGTGGTCAGGCCGAGGCAGAAGGTCGCGAGCAGAATCGCTCTCTTCCTCGGCCGCCGGCCGGCGGCATCGCAGTCCTCTCTCACTCCGGAGCGAATCACTCCCGCTTCCCACTTCCCTCTCGTCCCTGTGGCTCCCCCTGCCCTAACCCTTACCCGGTGCCCTGGCTGCGGCGGAACCTCAAATTTTCTTGAGCCATTGGGAACGCGCGAATTTCCCTTACAGGAATCCCCCGTTCTCCTCTGGCGGCGCAATTTGAACAGATGCGGACCGGGATGTCAAGAAACAATTTGGTTCCAGGGCCCGCGGCCGCGCGAGCGGTCGACATGTGGCCTCTGAGACTTGGCTTCTCCAAAGGGAATGTTGGCCACCCGACAACTGCCCCGGGTCCGCAGGTATCTAGATCCGATTGCGTACCGCATAAATCCACCGCGCGGCGTGCCAAACGAGCCATTCTCATACCATTCCGGAGACCACTACTCTGTCCAGCGCCGGAGTCCGCTCGGGAAGACCACCGGTCCCGGCCCCGATAGCTCAGCTGGATAGAGCGACTCCCTCCTAAGGAGTAGGCCGCAGGTTCGAATCCTGCTCGGGGCGCTCGCCGTCTACCTGCTGCGATAGACCGGGCCGGTCGTCGCGGCCGGCCCCGCGCCCTGGACTTCGCCCGGGGTTTCGTCGGTGGATCCGACGATCCCGGTCTGAAGGCGGGCGGCATCGCGGATCACGGTTCCCGCCGGGAGCCCTTCGTTGGCCGAGCTCAGCGCGGGATCGGTGAGGACGGTGCGCGCGCCGAGGATCTCCGAGGTCTCGGGGTCGAAGATGTATTCGACGCGCATCCCGGTTTCCCGGTCGAAGAAGCTGATCGCGTAGCCGGGCCGCCCGATGAGGTCGGTTGCATCGCGGTCGAGCTCGATGCCCGGCAGTTCGGCCAGGGCATTGAAGACCGCGGCCCGGAGCTTCGGGTCGATGACCGGCTGTTCGAGGATGCCCCAGAGTCCGAACATGCTTTCTTCGGTACTCACCTCCGGAGGCGGTCGAGTTTGAGAGCGGTTGGCCGGCGGCCGGCGGCGCCGGCCCGAGCTCTGCTTGGAGTCGCCCGCGGGCCCGCGAGAGACGCGACTTCACGGTGCCGACAGGGATCGCCAGCGCATCGGCGATCTCCCCTGATCGAGTTCGGCCCAGGCGAGCAGGAGGAGCACGTCGCCTCCTCGGAGGGCAGGCCGGCGAGGGCCTGCGCGAGCAGGCCGCGCATCCGCTCGGCGTCGATCCGGGACTCGACTCCGTCGATCCCCATGATCGGGTCCGGCGTCAGCTCCGCGATCGCCCGCAGCTCCCGGATTTCGCGGCGGCGGTGATTTCGCGCCAGGTTGGTGGCAATGCCGAAGAGCCAGGGGCGGGAGTCGAGGCGTGGACGGTCGAAGCGGCGCGGCGATCGAATGCCACGAGGAAGGTCTGGGAGGCGAGCTCGTCGGCGAGTTGGCGGTTGAGGCGGCGGCGCAGGTAGCCGTGGATCGCGGCGAAGTGGCGCTCGAAAATGACCCCGAAGGCACGCGGGTCTGCCAGCGAAGCGGCAATCGCCTCGGCATCGATTGGATGTTCGCTCATGTCAGGTACTTGTACGAACACGCGAAACGGTTCGCGGCGCCGATCGACGGCACACAAACGGCACCGGAGGGAGAAGGGAACCCCCGCCGGTGCGATCGTTTGCGCTGCTGCAGTCCTGGTCGCCGCCACAGGAGAGGGAGGCGACCAGGGAATGAGGGCGTTCTAGAACGGCGGGAATATACCAAACTGTCCTGAAAACTTAGGAAGGTTTCTCAGCTCTGGAGCGTCGCCTCGTCGGCGCGGCGGCGAGCCTCGTCCGGGCCAAGGTAGGGCGTGAGGACGAACTCGACCAGGTCCGGAAGAAGGGCGCCGAGCAGCCCCGGGCCGGCGAGAAGGGAGCGGCTCAGTTGACTGACGACGCCACCCAGCAGCGAGTCCTCGGTCGAGGCGGGGAGCTCCGCTCCTCCTCGATGGAGGTCGCGTCCCTGGGCGAGGTAGGGGAGGGCGGCCGCGGCGCGGTCGCGGCCATGGGCGGCGATCTTCGGCGTCGAGGTGAAGGGGGCGACGAGGCAGAAGCGGGCGAGCATCGGCTCGGCGTCGAAGAAGGCGATCGCCGCGCGCAGAGCGGCTGTGACCCGGTCCGGCCAGTCCTCGACCGGGTCGGCGGCGGCGGAGAGCAGCTCGGTCACGTGGTCCGCGATCGCGTCGTAGGCGGCGAGGGAGGCCTCCTCCTTGGACTTGAAGTTCTCGTAGAAGACCCGGTTGGCGACCGCCGCCCGCCTGACGATCTCGGTTATCGGGACGCCGGTGTAGCCGCGCTCGGCGATCAGCTCGGCGGTCGCGGCCAGGAGACGCTCGCGCTGGGACTCGGTGACCTCCTGCCGGGAAAGGCCATGGCGGCCGCCGGGAAGCGGGCCGAGTTCCACCCTCCTATCCGCTTCACCATCCTCCGCGTGAGGCACCTGGCAAGGTTACCGGCGCGATGGTGAGCGAGGCGGCGGGGAAGGCCGTGCGGGTCAAGGCAGCGTTGGTGGAGCTCGTCGGGCGCCAGGGGTATGAGGCGACGAGCGTCGATCAGGTCTGCGCCGAGGCCGGCGTCGACACCGACGACTTCGCCCGGCTATTCGCCGACAAGAAGGACTGCCTCGAGCAGGTCTGGGAGCGGATGACGGTCGACTACATCTGCGCCTGCAAGGGCGCCTACATGGCGGAGGAAAGCTGGCGCGACGGCCTGCGAGCGGCGGGCTACGCGGCGCTCGAGTGGCTGTTCGCGAACGAAGCTCGGACCCGCTTCTTCCTGATCGAGGTGATGGCCGGCGGCGAGATGGTGCGCGCCCACCGCGACGTGATGATGGACGAGTTCATCGAGATGCTCGACGGGGGCCGGCTGGCGGCGCCGAACCCCGCGGCCTTCACCCGCGGCACCGCCGAGGGGCTGACCGGCGCGGTCTATGAGAGCGCGATCGCGTCGATCAAGGCCCGGGAGGGACTGAGCGAATCCCAACAGCGGGTGAAGACGGTCATGCACATCATCGTCCTCACCTACCTCGGCGCCGAGGCGGCGGAGGAGGAGCTGACGATCCCCGCCCCCGGTGAGCTCGGCTCGCGGCCCTAGCGATTGCTGGGGCTGGGGGGCGCTATCTCGAGCTCCTCGCCTGCGATCTCGGGCCCGAGGTAGGGTAGGTAGGCCGCGTAGAGCATCTCAGGAACCGCCTCGGGGCGGATCTCGGAGTCGTGGGCGGCGGCCTCGTAGATCTGGCTGAGGATCCCGCCCGCGATCCCCTCGGCGGTGGCCCGGCTCAACCGGTCCGGATCGGCGGCCTCGGCACGCCCCTCGTCGAGGAGGTCGATCATGCTCGCGATCCCCCGCCACTGGATCTGGCGGGCGCGCTCGGAGGCGGAGCGGATCTCGTTGACCATCAAATGGGTCCGGGCCGGGTCCTCGGCGAGCCAGGCCTGAAACGCGTACGCCACCACCCGCAGCCTCGATCGCCAGCCGTCGGCCCCATCGACCACCGCTGCGAACTCGATCAGCAGCAGATCGAGCTCGCGCTCGAACACCGCGCAGAAGCAATCGTCGAGGTCGGCGTACTCGCGGTGGAACTCGGCCTCCTCGATCCCACCGCTGCGGCAGAGGTCGGCGACGGTGACCGCGGTGAACCCGTGCTCGTGGCAGAGGTCGATCAATGCGCGGTCGACCGGCGGGCGGGGGTCGGGCATCTTCGCCGGGTCCGGTGGCGGCGGGATCGAGAGCTCCTCGGTCGCGACCTGGACGCCGAGGTACGGAAGGACCGCGGTGTACATCGCCTGCGGGACGATGTCCGACTCCACGGGCGCCCCGGCGCCGCCGGCGACGGCCACGTAGAGCTGGTTGAAGAGCCCTCCGGCGACCGACTCGGCGGTGGCGCGGGTGAGATCGGCGGGAGCGCCCGGCTCGGAGCGGCCCTCATCGAGGAGGTCGATCAGTTCCTGGATCCCTTCGCCGATCAGCAGCGCGCTTCGCTCCCCGGCGCGGCGGACCTCGACGACGGTGAAGTTGGTGACGCGCTCGTCCTCGGCGAGGTAGCGGAGCAGCGCGTACGCGGTCGCCCGCAGACGGGGGCGCCACTCGGTTAGACCTTCCCGCGCAACGGCGGCCCGGCGCCGGTAGCGGGCGAACTCGGCGGCGTAGGCCTCGAAGAAGCAGTCCTCGAGGCTCTCGTAGCGCGAGCTGAAGCACTCGACGCTCACCCCGGCGCGCGCGCAGAGGTCCGCCTCGGTGAGCGAGTGGAACCCCCGCTCGAAGCAGAGATCGATCAGCGCGCTGTGGAGCGGGTCTAGGTTGGGTGGACCTTCGCTCAACTCCCGTTCCCCCTGGTGTGACTCCCGATGCGCGCGGGTCCCGATCCCGCGGCACGACTGCAGCCTAGCGGCTAGGCGCCCGCGGCCACCCTCCCGGCGGCCACCCGCGAGGCCTCGGCCTCGCCGATGTAGGGGCGGAGGACGAGCTCGATGTTCTCGGGGATCAGCTCGGCGATCCGGTCGGTCTCGGAGAAGTTGAGCCGCTGATAGGCGGACCAGAGAACGGCACCGGCCAGCGTGTCCTCGAGGGTCTCCGGGAGGTCGGCCGCCTTCGGGTTGTAGGCCCGCCCCTGGCTGAGGATCGGGGCGAAGGCCTTGGCGACCCTCTCGTAGTGCCGGAGGATCTGGGGGCCGGCGGTCGGCCCCTCGACGAGGCATGCGCGGGAGATCAGGGGCTCGGCGATGATCGCCTCGAAGAAGACGGTCAGGGCGACGGCGACCTGCTCGGGCCAGGGACCCTTGGTCTCCTCGAGCGCGGCCCGCACCTGCGCCTCGGTGAGCGCCGTCGCATGCTCGAAGAGGTCGATGAACGCCGCTTCCTTGCCGACGTAGTGCTTGTAGAACGTCTTGAAGCTGACCCTCGCCCGCTTGACGATCAGCTCGACCCGGACACCCGCGTAACCGCGCTTGGCGACGAGTTCGCCGGTGGCGCGGCGGATGCGTCGACGCTGGGCTTCGGCAACCGTCTCGCGGGTCAGTCCGGGCGCCGAATCGTCCAGCGAGGTGCGGGAACCCCTTCCGGGAAGAGCGCGCATTCCCGGCAGCATAGTCGGCGCGCAGGCCGATCATGAAGAGGATCGCGGCCGGCGGGGGCCTCCCGCGAGCCCCCCGCCGTGCGGCTCCTCACTGGGCCGAGCGTTGCCAACCGGGCGCCAACAGGGATTGTCAGGGATGGGCCCGGCGCAGACGGCCGCGATCGATCCAACGCAACGAGGGACGGTCGGCTATTCCCACTGATGCTTCCTTTTCGCTCCCCGATCCCCACGGTGCTGGTTGGTTGACGATACACTGTATCACCAGATTTCGAACGGCCGTCTCGGCCGCGGAGAGAGGTAAGTTTTCGGACGTGCGTGGTGACCGGGGGAAGGGAAAGCGCCGGCGCCCGCTGACGCCCGAGGGGATCATCTCCGCCGCGATTCGGATCGCGGACGAGGAGGGGTTGGATGCCGTCTCGATCCGCCGCATCGCCGCCGAGATCGACGCCCGGCCGATGAGCCTCTACGACCACTTCGCCAGCAAGGAAATGCTGCTCTCCGCGATGGCGGACGAGGTCGTGGCGGAGGTGCTGGTCGACCCTCCCCTGCCGCCCGAGTGGAGGCGGGCGATCACCGAGATCTCACGCCGCCTGTACGGGATGCTGGTCAGGCACCCCTGGCTGATCTCGGTGACCAGCGCGCAGCCTCGCTTCGGGCCCAACAGCGAGAAGCAGGCCGCCCAGCTCGCCGAGGCGATGTCGGGGCTCTCGCTGGAGTCGGCCGAGATGTGGGTCCTGGTGGGGACGGTCAACGACTACGTGCTCGGGCACTCGCTGCGAGCCGCCACGATCCCGAAGCCGGAGGCCCTCGAGGACGTCATCGCCGAGCCGGCGATCGAGGTGATCCCGGAGCTGGAGTCGCTGCCCGACTACCTCCGGACCCGGGCCTCGGTCGAGCGCTTCGAGGCGGGGCTGAAGGCCGTCCTCGACGGCATCGAAAAGCAGCTTCCTCCCGATCTCCAGTGAATCTCCAGCGGTTCCGGCCGCCGTCCCTCAATCACCGAGGGCGTAGCGGGCGACCGCCAGCCCGGGACCTCGCCGGGTGCCGCGACGGAAGGCCCCGACGAGCAATGCGTGCCCCTGGCCGTCCAACAACAGCCTCTTCCCACGGACCGTGCGCCCTTTGAAGGCGGTCGCGACCCGGCCGTCGCGACCGAAGCGCATGTCGATCTTCCCGTTTGCCTCAAGCCGTGTGATCAGGAACCTGCCGCGGTCCTTGCCATTCGGCGCATCCGCTCTGCGGAGCGTGCCCCCGAGCAGCACCCGTCCTTCCGCCCCGACGGCGACCGAGACGAGTTCGCTGCCGGGCGGCCCGGGCGGCCTCACGACCACGCTGCCCCGGCGCCGAAGGACCGCGGCGGGGGTTCCATCCGGGTTGAGGGCGAACACCCGAACCCGGCGCGGATCGTCCGATTTCGAGGCGAGCGACTCGAGCGCGACGATCGAGCCATCCGATCCCGGAACCGCGGAGGTGATCCAGCCGGGAAGCCAGCCCCGGGGGCCGAAGGCCGGCTGTGGCTCCCCGTCGGCGGTCAGCCGGGCCAGGCCCAACTCCCCTTCCGCCCGCGGGCAGGGAGCTGAGCCGGGACCGTAGGTCACCTCTCCCCCGGTCCCCGCGAGCGGATCGGCGCTGAGTTCGGCGTGGAGAGGGTTTTCCGCGGCGCTACTGCCGCCGAAGAACCCGTCGCCGCCGCCGAAGCTGGCGTCCAGTGCCCCCGCCGGCGTCAACCTGGCGATGAGCGCCGCGAAGGTGACCGTGTTCCAGAACCAGTCGTGGGCGCAACCGAATTCGACCCCGGCGCTGGCGCCGCCGGTGAGGATCACCCGGTCCTGGGCGTCGACGGCGACGCCCGTGGCCTCCGCCCAAGGGCGTGTGAGGATCGGCCTCCCCGAGGAGTCGAGCGGGACCGGAAGGCCGAAGGTGGTTTCGAGGACCCCGCGGTCGGCGAACGACGGGTCGAGGGCCCCGTTCGGCATGAACCGCATCACCCGTGCCGCCCGAGCCGATTCCGGGATCGTCCCGACCGTTCCCCCCAACGGCTGTTCCTGGACCGGCAGGATCGACGATCCCGCAACGACGATTCGGTTCTGCGAGTCGACGGCCAGCCCGGAGATCTCGAAGCCGGCGCCCGGCGCAGGCGGCGGGGTGAGCGTCCCGCCGACGCCGAACGATTCGTCGAGGGTCCCATCGAGCCCGATCCGGAGTACCGACCGGCTGGTCGGGACGAGCAGGCCGCCGTCCTGCATCAGAACGGCGAGCGAGGGGCGGGTCGGATACCCCAGCCTCGCCGACGGCAGGGCCACTCGGCCCCACTTTCCGTAGGTCGGATCGAGGCGGACCCCGGCCGACACCTTTGCGGCCGCGACGCCGACGAAAGCCAACAGCACGGCGAGGGCAGCCGCCAAGGTCGGCGCGAGGCGCCCGGTCATCAGGTTCGACATCGTCGCCCCAAAAACCCTGTCCGGGGGGTCGGGATGCGCCCGGGCGCCTATTTCAGGCTCAACCTCAGCGTGCCCTTGAAGCTCTGCCTGCTGGCGATTCCGCCGGTCGGGGTGAAGCTCAGCGAGCCCTTGACCTTCAGCGCTTTGGCCTCAGAGGCGGACCAGGTTCTCCGCCGGGAAGCCGCGGGTGACACCGCGGAAGTCGACGACCAGCGGCGCCGTGGCGACGACCTGCTCGTAGTCCAATTCCGGGTGGGCGGTGACGATCGCCGCCGCGTCGGCCGACTCCAGCGCCGAGGCCAGCTCGACCGAGGAGAGCTGGAGCTCGGGCAGCTCGGGAACGTGCGGGTCGTGGTAGGAGACCTCGGCGCCGAGCTCGCGCAGCAGCCTGACGATCTGCAGCGCGGGCGATTCGCGCGTGTCGCCGACCCCGGCCTTGTAGGAGACGCCGAGGACGAGGACGCCGGCGCCGTGGACGGCCTTGCCGGCCTCGTTGAGGGCGCGGGCGATCAGGTCGACGCAGTAGGCCGGCTGGGCGCGGTTGACCTTGCCGGCGAGCTCGATGAACTCGGGGTAGAAGTCGTGTTCGCGGGCCTTGAAGGCGAGGTAGAAGGGGTCGACCGGCAGGCAGTGGCCGCCCATCCCCGGCCCCGGGTCGAAGCGCATGAAGCCGAACGGCTTGGTCGAGGCGGCGTCGAGCACCTCCCAGACGTCGATCCCGAGCCGGTCGCAGAGCTGGGAGAGCTCGTTGACGAGGGCGATGTTGACCGAGCGGAAGATGTTCTCGAGCAGCTTCGCCAGCTCGGCGGCCTCGGGGGTCGAGAGCACGACGACCTCGTCGCAGATCAGCGAGTAGAGCTCGCGCGCCCGCTCGGCGCAGGCCTCGGTCATGCCGCCGACGAGCTTCGGCGTGGTCCGAATCGTGTAGTCGGTGCGACCGGGGTCGATCCTCTCGGGGGAGAAGGCGAGGTGGAAATCTTCGCCGGCCGACATCCCCGACTCCTCGAGGATCGGCAGCAGCCGCTCCCGGGTCGTGCCCGGGTAGGTCGTCGACTCGAGGACGATCAGCTGCCCCGGTCGGAGGACCTTGGCGAGGGCGTTCGAGGCCTCGATCAGGTAGGTCAGGTCCGGTTCGCGGGCGCTCGTGAGCGGCGTCGGCACGCAGACGATGACCGCCTCGCAGGGCTCGAGCCGGGCGTACTCGGTGCTCGCCGCGAGCCTGCCGCCGAGCGGCGCGAGCGTCTCGTCGGGGATGTCCTCGATGTAGCTGCGCCCCGCGTTCAGCGCCTCGATCTTGCGCGGGTCGGTGTCGAGTCCGACCACCTCGTGACCAGCCTCGGCGAAGGCGACCGCGAGGGGCAGGCCGACGTAGCCGAGGCCGACGATCCCGATCTTCATGCGACAAGTTTCGCGCTTCGCTCGCTGCGCGAGGAATCAGATATGCACGCTTGCTCGCTCCGCACTCCCCGGGAGTCTAGGCGCAGAACGAGCCGTTGCAGCGCCCCCGGGACTGCCCTAGGCTGATTGCGATGGATTCCCCTTCCGCTCCGAGTGGACGTCACGGGTTGCCAGAGGCCTACGCCGTCCGCTCCCAACGGGAGCGCCTGCGGGAGGCGATGGTCAGGGTCGCGGCGGCGAAAGGGTACGAGGCGGCGACGGTCACCGACGTGATCGAGGTCGCCGGCGTCTCCCGCGAGACCTTCCACGAAATGTTCGTCGACAAGGAGGACTGCTTCCTCGAGGCCTACGACGCCGTAATCGACGTCCTCGTCGCCCATGTGACCAGCGCCTATGAGGCCGCGGCCGGCGAGCCGTGGCCGGACCGGATGACGGCGGCGCTGCGGGCCCTGGTCAGCCTGCTCGCCGCCGAGTCCGACATCGCGCGGATGGCGATGGTCGAGGTGACCGCGGTCGGCGAGAGCGCAAGGGAGCGCTACCGTGCGGCGCTGACCCGGTTCTCGCGGCTGCTCGAGGAAGGGCGCGAATACACGGCCGAGGGCAAATCGCTCCCTCCCGACACTGCCCGCTTCGCGATCGGCGGGGCAACCTCACTGATCTTCGACGAGATCCGCGCCGGCCGCGGCCCCGAGCTCGAACGGATCCTCCCCGACCTCGTCTTCGCGGTGCTGATGCCCTACCTCGGGCCCGAAGCCGCCGAGGACGAGATGCGCCGGGTCTCAACCGGCCGCGACCCGGCCTAGACGCCCTCGCCGCCGCGGCCCTCGCCGGCCGCGAACCTGGCGGCGCCCCGGGCCGCCACCTCGAGGACCTCGCGGCCGAGCCGGTGCTCGAGCTCCAGGCCCTGTTCAAGCGGCAGGCCGGCGCCCTCGATCGCCGCGCGGCGGTCGGCGAGCATCGTCTCCTGGGGGAACGAGGCGATCTTCTCGGCGAGCTCGAGCGCGCGCTCGAGATGGCCGCCGGCAGGCGACGATCTCGTTCACGAGCCCGATCCTGTGGGCCTCCTCGGCGTCGACCGGGCGGCCGGTGAGGATCAGCTCGAGCGCCCGGCCCATCCCGACCACCAGCGGCAGCCGCTGCGTCCCTCCGTCGACCAGCGGAACGCCCCAGCGGCGCTCGAAGAGGCCGAAGGTCGACCCCGGGGTCGCGATCCGCAGGTCGCACCAGAGCGCGAGCTCGACCCCGCCCGCGAGGCACCAGCCGTCGACGGCGGCGATCGCCGGCTTCGATGGGGTGACCCGGGTCGACCCCATCGGGCCCTCGGGGTGGTCGACATCGAGGTCGAGCGCCTTCAGATCGGCGCCCGCGCAGAACGCCTCGCCGCCGGCGCCGGTCAGGACCAGGACCCGCGCCCCCGAGTCGGCCTCGAAGTCGCGGAGGCCCTGCCGCAGCAGCTCGGCCGTCGGGGCGTCGACCGCGTTACGGCGCTCGGGCCGGTCGATCGTCAGCACCGCGGCGGCGCCGACCCGCTCGTAGCGAACGCTCTCGCTCATAACAATTGTTCGCGTTTCTCTCGCTTCGCGAAGAACCTGAGATGCCTCATTGGGCTCGCTCTAGCGTTCACGCGGGTAAGAGTAGGGAGCGGGCGGGCTAGCTGCGGCGGTCTCGCGGGGTTTCGCCGAAGCGCCCGGCTCCCAGGTTGCGCCCCGGTCGCACGGCTCGGAGGGCAGGCAGTTCCAAGCCACGGCGAACGCTAGGGACCGGCTCGGACAACTCCCCCACCCTGTTTCAGGGCAAGAAAAAACGACCAGCGGTGGCGTTCGAAGCCTGCCCCGCGCGTAGCCTTCGCACGTAGAAGCTTGCTCCCGCCACCTTCGAGATGGTGTCCCACTTGGCTTTGTGGGGCCTCTCTCTGCCAGTCGCAAAGCGAACCTAGCGCGCCGCAAGCTCAAGCGCCAGTCCTGTCAATCGGCAACCTCGCAAACTCCGACAAAATGTGCCCCTTCGAATCAGATGAGCGACGGGTTGGACCCCTCCCGGCGGCGGCCGCGGTCATAACTACTGGAAGCCTCGCGACTGCGCTCCGCGTCCGGGGCCGCCTTGGCTTACGCTCCGCTGATGCGCATCGACAAGATCATCGAGGCGAAAACGCCGGTCTTCTCGGTCGAGTTCTTCCCGCCGAAGAGCGAGGAGGCGACCGAGCAGCTGTTCGCGACGGCGCGCTCGCTGCGTGAGCTCGGGCCCGACTTCGTCTCGGTCACCTACGGCGCCGGGGGCTCGACCCGGGAGGGCACGGTGGAGATCACCAAGCGCCTCAAGGACGAGGTCGGCCTCGAAGCGATGGCCCACCTGAGCTGCGTCGGCGAGACCGCCGACGGCCTGGCCAAGACGCTCGACCGGATCGCCGACTCGGGGATCGAGAACGTCTTCGCGCTGCGCGGCGACCCGCCCCGCGGGGAGGACGACTTCGTCCAGCCCGAGGGAGGGCTCGGCAGCGCCGCCGAGCTCGCCGGATTCATCTCCTCGAGCTGGGACTTCACGATCGGCGGCGCCTGCTTTCCCGAGGTCCACCCCGAGGCGCCGGACCTCGAGACCGACCTGCGGTACCTGAAGACCAAGGTCGACGCCGGGGCCTCGTTCCTGATCACCCAGCTCTTCTTCGACAACCGCGTCTACTTCGATTTCGTCGAGGCGGCGCGGGAGGCGCGGGATCGATGTCCCGATTCTGGCCGGCGTCATCCCAGTCGCCACCTTCGCCCAGACGAAGCGGATCTGCGACCTCTGCGACGCCTCGATTCCGCCGCGGCTCGAGGAGGCCTTCGAGGCCGCCGGCGGCGACGAGGAGGCTGAGTTCGAGCTCGGCGTCGCCTACGCCTCCCAACAGTGCGCGGAGCTGCTGCTCGGAGGCGCCCCGGGGATCCACTTCTACGCTCTGAACCGGGCGCCGGCGACCCGGGCCGTGCTCGGGGCGCTTCACGCCGCGCGGCCCTGGGAGCGGGCCGGAGCCGGTGCCGCGGCCGCCCGAGCGCACGACTGATCTAAACTGCCGCCGACCAATCGTGGCCAATCGCAGGGACGAAGAGCGGGAGCGGCTCCGCCAGGTGCGTGAGGAGCGCCAGTCGTCGCGGGCAAAACAGGCCCAGCGGCGGTTGATGTTCGCCTACATCGGCGCCGGCCTGGTCGGCCTGCTCGTGGTCGCCGGGATCGTCGTCCTGATCGCCAGCTCCGGCGGTGGAGGCGGCGGCGGCGACACGGCCGACGCTCACATCGACCAGGTCAGCGGCAGCACCAACGGGATCGAACCGGACGACCGCAGCGGGACGGCGCCGCCGCCGACCAAGGTGACGAACCTCAAGCTGGCGGCGAAGAAGGCCGGATGCGACCTTCGCCTCCACCTCAAGGACGAGGGCCACAGCCACCTCGCGCCCGGGACGCCCGCCCCTCACTACGGGACCAACCCGCCGACCTCCGGCAACCACGTCGAACCGCCGTTCCAGCAGGCCGACGGGGCGTACGCTGAAATGCCGGTCGAAATCGACATGGTTCACTCGCTCGAGCACGGGCGGATGGAGATCCAGTACAGCCCCGACCTGCCCGAAAAGGACCAGCTGGCGCTGAAGGGCCTCTACGACACGATGTACGGCGGGACGCTGCTCTTCCCGAACGAAGAAATGCCCTACAAGGTCGCGGCGACGACCTGGACCAACCTCCTCGGCTGCGACGAATACAAGGGCGCGATCACCGACGACGCGATCCGCGCCTTCGGCAAGGCGACCTGGGGCAGGTACGGCGGCGAGCCGGTCAACGGCTTCGCCCTCGCCGCGGGCCCGACGCCGATCGAACCCAAGCAGTAGCGGTCGGGGGTCTCCTCAGGCCGCTTCGCGGGAGTTCCTTCGGAGAGACCCCCGACCGCTACCCCATGCGGTACAGCGGGAAGAAGCCCGCGTCGGGTCGGCCGGCTGAGAGGTCCCGGTAGGCGTCGGGGTCGCAGACGATCTCCGAGGTGTGCCAGGGCAGCTCGCGGTTGGCGAAGCCGCGCTTGAACTCCTCGAGGCGGTCGCCGCGGGCGATGCCGCCGCCGAGGTTGAGCGGCAGGCCGCGCTCGGCGGCGAGCTCGACCAGGGCGGCGAGGATGTTCTTCATCGGCGAGTCGCGCAGGTTCGAGTCGGCGCTGCCGCTCAGGTAATAGTGGAGGAAGCCATCGCTCTCGACCGTGACCGATCCGGCGGCGATGCCACCCCCCGGGGCGTCGGCAAGCGCCAGCCAGGCGCGCTCGGCCTCGAGGATGCGGTCGAAGTAGGCGGCGCCGAAGAAGTAGCGCTCCTCGGCGTTGGTGCGGCGCATCGTCTCCTCGTAGGCGGCGAGGAAGCCCGAGCGGTCCGCGGGGCCGGCCTCGGCACCGGGGAGGATCCGCACCTCGTAGCCGTGGCGGCGGTTGCGGTTGATCTGGTTGCGGTCGCTCGGCCGGCTCTTCGGGGGTTGCGCCGGGTCGGCGATCTGGACGACGTTGCGCTCGCTCGCGCCGGCCAGCGGCGGCTCGCTGAGGATGTGGCGGAGGAAGACGGCGACGAGGCCGGTCGGACCGAAGTCGATCGAGGCGGGATCGATCGCGGCGCCTGGCGTCCCGACCAGTCCCGGGTAGCCGTAGGGGGAGGTCGCGTCGAGGCGGTCGGACTCGTCGATCTCGCGGACCACCAGCGGGGCGGCGAGCTCGCGGCCCCCGGCCTCGATCCGGAGCGTGTGGGTGACGCCCTCGGCGTCGAGGAACGGGCGTGAGCGGAAGAACTCCTCGCTCGTCACCGCCTCGCCGCGGTCGGCGATCAGCTCGGCGACGGCGCTGACGGTCATTGTTCGCGCTTCGCTCGCCGCGCGCAGAAACAGACTGCGACACTTGCTCGCTCCGCGCTCACGCGAGAAGGTCCGCGGCGGCGGCGCGGAACTCGTCGGGGAGCACGCCCCAGACCTCGCAGTCGGCGGCCGGCCCGTCGTCGCGGCGGAGGTGGCCGCGCATCGTCCCCTCGTGGCGCCAGCCGAGGCTCGTCACGACCCGCTTCGCGGCCTCGTTGTCGGCGGGAATCCGGCCGTAGACGCGGTGGGCGCCGAACTCGTCGAAGGCCCTGGCGATCGTCAGCGCCTCGGCCCGGCGCCCGACCCCCCTGCCCCGCACCTCGTCGCCGATCAGCGCCCCCAGCTCCGGCGCCGTCTGGCGGAAGAGGCCGTAGAGCGCGGTGAACCCGACGGGCTCCTCGCGGCCCTCGACGAGGATCGCGTACTTGCGGTCCTCGCCGCTGTCGTCCATCGCCCGCGCGACCCAGCCCTCGGCGTCCTGCGGCGAGAAGCTGTCGCGCTGCTCCATCAGCGTCCTCGTCGCCTCCGGGTTGTTGAACCAGCGGTGGACAGCGGCGGCGTCGCCGGGCTCGAACCGCCGAGGCTGACCTCTCCTCGCTCCGACACGCCGAGAACCCTAGCCAGCCCATCAACTTGACCCTCCATATCCCGGTCAAGTTGATGAGCGGTCAGTCGGGCGCGAGGCCATGGCCGGTGACGAGCAGCCAGGCGGTCTTCGCCAGGATCCGCAGGTCGAGCGCGGTGCTGCGGCGTTCGACGTACTCGATGTCGAGCTCGATCCGCTCCTCCCACGGGATCCCGGCACGCCCCTGGACCTGGGCCCAGCCGGTGATCCCCGGCCTCACCTCGTGGCGGCGTCGCTGGCGCGGCGAGTAGTCGGCGACCTGGGCCGGGATCGTCGGCCGCGGGCCGACGATCGCCATCTCGCCCCGCAGGACGTTGACAAGGTTCGGGATCTCATCGAGCGAGGTGCGGCGCAGGAAGCGGCCGATCCCGGTCACCCGCGGGTCGTCGCGGGTCGACCGCCGTCCCGTACCCGACCGGGTCGGAGCCGGCGACCATCGTCCGCAGCTTCAGCAGCTCGAACTCGCGGCCGTCGAGCCCGACCCGCCGCTGGCGGTAGATGACCGGCCCTCCTCTGCCGAGCCGGATCGCGACCGCGGCGAACAGCAGCAGAGGCGAGAGGACGAGAAGGGTCAGCGACGCGATGGCGAGGTCGAGGGCGCGCGGCACGTCAGCGGGTCCCCTCGGCCTTCTCCCACTTCCCCGGCGGGCCGTGGCGGAGGCGGTCCCAGAGGCCGGCGGCGATCGATGCGGTCGTCAGCAGGTAGTAGCGGGCGATCCGGAACGGCGCCTGCGGAACCAACCAGCCGCAGAGCGCGGCGAGCAGGAAGCAGAGCTGGAGGGTGAAGGTCAGCGAGTAGACCCAGCCGTCGCCGAGCAGCGCGACGTTGGCGGCGAAGCGCGATCAGGTGCAGGAACGGGCGTCAGGTAGCGGAGCAGGCGGTGGGAGAGGAGCTCGAACCAGTAGAGGGCCGGGTAGCCGCGCGGCGAGAGCATCCCTTCGCCGACGACGATGTCCCAGATCCCGACCATCATCCGCCGTTTGCGGGCGAACTCGCCCTCGACCGTGGGGACCATCTTCTCCTCGGCCGCCGCCGCGGGCGCGTAGCGCGAGCGCAGGCCGCGCTTGGCGAGCAGGAACGGGAACGAGAGGTCGTGGCTGCCCGAGGGCTCGAGCGCCAGGTAGGCGTCGCGGCGGACCGCGTAGATCGCGCCGTTGCCGGCGGTGATGCCGGCCAGCGCCGACTCCATCTCGCGAACCTCCATCTCGTAGCGCCAGTAGGCGCCCTCGAGGTTGTCGCCCTCGGGCGAGAGGAACCGCACCTGGCCGCAGACGTAGCCGACGGCCGGGTCGGCGAAGGGCGCGACGAGGCGGCGCAGGGCGTCGGGCGACCAGGCGCTGTTGGCGTCCGAGAAGGCGAGGATCTCGCCCCTCGGCCCGCTCGGCGGCGGCGTTCTGGGCGGCGGTCTTGCCGCCTCGCGGCAGCTCGAGGACGAGGTCGGCGCCGGCCTCGCGGGCCCGCTCGGCGGTCGCGTCGCCGGAGCCGTCGGAGGCGACGATCACCTGCAGCCGCTCGCGCGGGTAGTCGAGCGCGAGCGCGTTGGCGACCTTGGCCCCGATCACGTCCTCCTCGTCGTAGGCGGCGACGATCAGCGAGACGCGGGGCAGCGGGTCGAGCTCCTCGTAGGTGCGCTCCTTGCGCCGCCGGGTCGAGAAGGCGCGAGGAGCAGCGGGTAGCCGAGGTGGGTGTAGGCGATCAGGGCGGCGCTCGCCCAGAAGAGGATCGCGGCGAGGGTCATCCGCCGGCCCCGCCCTTCTCCAGCAGCTCCTCGTAGAGGGCGAGCGTCCTCTCCGCCGCGCCGTCCCAGGAGTAGGGGCCGGCCGCGGCCGCGGCGGCAGCATCGGCGAGGGCGCGGCGCTCCGCCTCGTCGCCGACCAGCTGCTCGAGCGCGGCCGCGAGCGCCGGCGGGGTCCTCCGGCGGGACGAGGCGGGCGGCGCCGTGCGCCGGCGACCTCCGGGAACCCGCCGACCTCGCTCAGCACCATCGGCTTGCCGAAGGCGAGGCCGGTGTAGAGGACGCCCGAGTGCTCGGCGTCGCGGTAGGGGAGGACGAGGACGTCGGCGCGCCGCAGTATCGACGGGATCTCGGCGTCCTCGACGAAGCGGGTGAGGAAGCGGACCGGGCCGCGCGCCCGCGCGGCGGCCGAGCGCAGCGGCTCGAGCGTCCATCCGCGGGTTGCCGACGATCCAGAGCTCGGCGCCCTCGATGCCCGCGAAGGCCTCGAGCAGGGTGTCGAGCCCCTTGTAGGGGCGGAGCAGGCCGAAGAAGAGGATCACCGGGCCCTCGGGCTCGCCGAGCTCGGGCGGCAGCGGCTTCTCGCCTCGAGCCGGGTCAGGTAGTCGAAGGCGCCGTGATGGATCACGCGGACCCGCGCAGGGTCGAGCCCGACCTCGGCCCGCAGGCGCTCGGCGCCGTGCTCGGAGTGGGCGATGACCGCGTCCATCCTGCCGAAGGCGCGGTGGGCGCTCGCGACCTGGCGGCGGCTCGGGCCGCGGCGGCAGGACGTAGTGCGCGGTCATCACCCGGGGCCGCGCCGGCGGGATCAGCAGCGCGTCGAGCCCGGGCACCGTCAGCCACTGGTAGTGGACGACGTCGGCGGTCGGCGTTGCGCCTGAAGGCGGCCATGTCGGGGAGGTGCTCGGCCATCTTGAACGCCCGGCGGCCGGGTGCCTCGAGGCCGCGGGCGGCGCTGCGCCGGTAGAAGCGCTCCCGCACCCGGTAGCCGTCGGCGGCCGGGACCGGGCCGTAGAGGAAGCGGCTCGTCAGCAGCTCGACGTCGGCGCCGCGCGAGCCAGGGCCGCGGCGAGGGCGCGGTCGTAGGGCGGCGTGAAGGCCGAGGGATCGACCAGCTGCACTCGCATCCCGCCGATTATCGTGACCCGCGTGGCGCCAACGCTCTCCTACTGCGTCGTGAACACCAACGGGCGCGAGTTCCTGCTCGCCTGCCTGGACGCGATCGAGCGCACCCACCCGGACGGGCTCGAGCGCGAGATCCTCGTCCTCGACAACGCCTCCGAGGACGGCTCCGCCGAGGCGGTGCGGGCGCGCGGCGGCGACATCCGCCTGATCGCGCTCGAGCGGCGCGCCGGCAAGGGAGAGAACGACTCGACCCTGATGCGCGAGGCCGGCGGCGAGTTCTGCCTGCTCCTCAACGAGGACTCCGAACTGCGGCCGGGCGCGGCGGCGGCGCTGGTCGCGGCGCTGCGAGGCCGACCCCGGGGCGGCGGCGGCCGGCGCGCAGCTGCTCGACTCCGGCGGGCGGCCCGTCCCCTGCGCCTGGCGATTCCCCGGGGTCGGGACCGCCGCGGTCGGCGCGCTCTTCCTGCACCGGCTGCTGACCGTGCAGAGCCGGGGCGAGGAGACCCGGCGGGTCGACTGGGCGCAGTCGAGCGCGCTGCTGGTCCGCCGCGAGGCGGCCGCGGCGGTCGGCTACATGGACCCCGACTTCTTCGTCTACTACGACGAGTGCGACTTCTGCCGCCGGCTCGCCGAGGCCGGATGGCACACCCTCTACGTCCCCGCGCGCCGAGGCCGTCCACCACGACCAGCTCTCGACCGACCTCGCCGCCGGGCTGCCGCGGATCGTCGAATTCCACCGCAACCGCGACCTCTACATGCGCAAGCACGGCACGCCGTCTCGGCGCGCTCGCGGTGCGCGCGCTGACCGCCTGGTCCTACGCGGTGCGGGCGCTGTCGCGGCGGCTCGTCCCCGGCCGGCCGGCCCGGGTCTACTGGGCCCACGCCCGCCAGGCGCTCTTCCCGCAGAAGGGCGAGAGCCTGAGGCAGCGCGCCGAGGCGGCTCAGGCGGTCGAGTCTTCGTCGATCCGGGCGACCTCGTAGGCCTCGGGGATCGCCGCGCCCTCGACGGCCGGCTCAGCGCGGCTCAGCGCGCGGCGATCTCGGCGACGAGCGCGCTGGGGTGGCGGAGGCGGCCGAGCCAGCGCCGCTCCTCGTCGGTGAAGAAGCCGGCCGCGAGCAGCGTCACCGGGTAGGCGAGCCAGACGACGATCCGCCCGAGCAGGCCGACCGCCCCCGCGGTCGGCATCAGCAGCTCGCCGATCGCGACCAGGGCGACCGAGACGGCGACCAGCCTCGCCAGCCGGCCCCATTCGTAGGGGACCGGGAAGAGGCGCTGGGTGAACCGGTACATCAGCGCCAGCACGACCACGTATGAGGCGACGAGGGCGAGGCCGGCGCCGACGATCTCCAGCGAAGGGACCAGGATCAGGTTGAGGGCGACGTTGACCGCGAGCGCGGCGGCGGTCGCCGGGAAGTTGAACTCGGTGCGGCCGGTCCTGCCGAGGATCACCAGCAGCACCAGGTAGAGCGCGTAGAGGGTGACCGCGGTCGTGATCAGCCCGATCGCTTCGTAGGAGTCGAAGAACTGGGGCGCCGCGAGCGCGCGGACGATCCAGCGCGAGAAGAGCCACATCCCGATCACGACGAAGGCGCACCCGGCGAGGAACCAGGTGACGACCGCGGCGTAGGCCCGGCGGGCCTCGTCGTCGTCGCGGATCGAGTAGGCCAGCGGCGGCCAGGCGAGCTGGAAGCCGCGGACGAGGACGTTGACGCCCTGGGCGAACTTGACCGCCAGCGAGTAGAGGCCGGCCTCGGCGACGCCGACGGTGCGGACGATGATGATCCGGTCGACGAAGTTGAGCGCGTAGAGGGAGAGCTCGGCCGGCATCGTCGGCAGCCCGAAGCGCATCATCCGCCGCAGCAGGAGCCGGTCGAACCAGAGCGAGAGGCGGCGGCGCTGGACGACGATCAGGGCGAGGACGACGGCGGCGCCGCTGACGTAGCTGCCGAGGAGGAGGCCGCGGGCGCCCTCGCCCCTGCCGACGACGAGGATGACGGTGAGCGCGATCGCCGCCAGCACGTTGACGATCGTCACCCCGAAGAACGCTTTGGCGCGCTCCTCGAGGCGGAACAGCGTGAGCAGGTACTCGTTCATCGTCAGGACCCAGAGGCCGCCGATCGCGATCCGGGCGAGTTCCGGGTGCGGGGTGGACGAGCAGCGCTTCGGAGATCGGCTCGGCGAAGGGAAGCGCGACCAGCGACGCGATCGTCGCCAGCCAGAAGAGCGCCGCGAACGAAGTTCTGACGACCGCCGCCGGGTCCTCGCCGGCCTTGTAGTAGAAGCGGAGGACCGCCTCGATCACCCCGAGCCTGACCACGATGCTGGCGGCGACGACGGCGGCGAACAGGACCTCGGCCGCGCCGTAGTCGGCGCGGGTCAGGTAGCGCGTGTAGAGCGGCAGCAGCGCGACCGCGATCAGCTTCGAGACGACGTTGGCCGCGGTGTAGGCGGCGCCGGTCGTCGCGAGGCGGCGGAGGTAGCCGGACACGCGATGCAGCCTAGGCGCGCACGCGGACCGCGGCCCCCGCGAGCGAGGCGCCGATCGCGAGCAGCACCCAGGTGATCGGGTCCTCGTAGAACCCCGCGTAGGCCATCGTGTGCACCAGCAGGGCGACGAAGGTGGCCAGCACCGCCTGGCGCGCGGTCCTGCCATCGACGAAGGGGGGATCTGCGGGCCAGGCGTCCTCGACCCCCCTCCACCGATGCCACCGCGCGAAGGTCGAATAGCCCGCTTCCCATCGCCCAGAGGGCACAGACGATCAGGGCCGCGTAGGCGGCGAGGCCGATCAGGCCCTGCTCGGCGGCGACGGTGACCGGCTCGGTGTGGGAGACGGAGACCGGGGCCTTCCTGGTCGCGATGTGTTCGCGGTAGGCGGCCGGGAACGACCCGGCGCCGTAGCCCCAGACCGGGCGCTGCGCGAACAGTTCGGCCCCGCCGGAGACGAGGTTGGCGCGGCCGCCGGTGTCGACGTTGAGGCGCGAGGGATTGAGCGAGGAGGAGCCGCCGATGAAGATCACCGCGATCGCCCCGGCCACCGCGGCGACGGCGACGGCGGCGACCGTCCAACGGACGCTCCAGCGCAGCGCCGCGAGGACCGCGAGCCCGCCGAGCAGGGCGGCGAAGCTCGACTGCGAGAAGGTCGGGACGAGCCCGACCCAGAGGACCGCGACCAGGGCGGCGAGCAGCGCCTGGTCGCGCCGCTCCCTCGCCCACAGCAGCACCGACATCGCGATCACGATCGCCAGCGCCAGGTACCGGCCGTAGATGTTCGGGTCCCAGAAGATCGAGTTGACCCGGAAGTAGGTGTGGAAGTCGTTCGAGCGGATCACCTGGTCGTTCCAGAACAGGCTTTCGGTCAGGTACTCGACGCTGCCGACGAGGACGAAGACGACGCTCTCGATCGCGATGACCAGCAGCACCCCGGTGAGGAGCCGGCGGTCCCACTCGACGTCGCGCAGCAGCGCGTAGACGAGCGAGAACGGGACGAAGAAGAAGCAGACGTTCTGGATCGATTTCGAGAGGTCGGGGGAGTAGAGGGACTGGAGGGCGTAGAGGACCACGACGCCTGCCAGGACTCGGGGCAGCCAGTTGCGGCCGAGCGCGCGGGTCCTGTCATCGGTGAAGGGGGGGATCTGCGGGCCGAGCTGTCCTCGACCCCCCCTCCCCCGATGCCACCCGCGCGACCGACCGGACGCCAGATCCCCAGGTCGCGGAAGGCCGCGTAAAGCACCCCGCCGCCGATCACGAGATAAAGAGGGACGAGGAGGTTGGCGGTGTCGCCGCCGGCGTGGAGGGGGATGCGGAACGGGAGGGCGAAGACGATCGCTAGCGGGAGGGCAGCCGGCCAGCGGCGGAAGGCGGTGGCCAGCGCGACGGCGGCCGCGATGCGCGAGCGACCGCCAGCGCGGCGAGCCGTGCTGGGTCGTCGCGCAGGTCCGAGATCTGCGCCGAGTTCCACTGGTCGGCGAGGATCAGCGCCGGGAAGCAGAGGACGGCGAACAGCATCGCCGCCGACCGGCCGCGGCCCGCCGGAAGCAGGATCGAGGCCGCGGCGGCGGCGGAAACGGCGAGGAGCGCCGCTCCCGCGAGGACGTCGCTCAAGCGTCGCCCCCCGCTCCCGGATGGCACCCGCGCAACGGGCGCCGGGCGGCCCGGTGGCACCTTGCATGACCCCGCCCGGGACGAGGGTCCGATCCTGCCCCAGCATTTTCACCCGCAGCTTGTAGCGCCCCGGCGGGGCGGTCCCGCCGCCCCGCATACGGCCGTCCCAGTAGTAGGTGAGGTACGTGTAGCGCTTGAGGAATTGGTCGCGGCCGAGGGTCACGATCAGCCTGCCCCCCGGCTTCACGACCTGGACGTTGCCTCGGTCGGACTGGGTCATCCGGAACCGGATTCGGATCCGGTCGTAGCGGCAGTCGCCGTTCGGCGTGAACGAGTGGACCCGCGGCGCCTTCGGATGGAGGCGAGGCACCGCGACGAAGCTGACCCGGTCGAGCACCAGCGGGTCCCGCTTCAGGCGCTGGGACCAGGCGAAGGCGGCGAGGGTGGCGACGACGAGCAGCGCGAAGACGACGCTCGCGAAGCTAGCCCGACGACGAGGCATTGTCCTCGCCGACCACGACCGAGACCGGCGCCCCCGCAGACACCGATTCGATCTCCGGGGTCATCGGGCGAACCTCCGAGATTTCGAGCGACTTCGCCACCTTGTGTGCCTCCGGTGCGTCCCCTTCCCCGAACATGACGACGCTTTCGGCGAAGCTCGTGGGGCTGTTCGTGACCGCGCCGAGCGTGAACCCCTTGCGCTCGACCATGTTGCCGTAGGTCCCCGCAAGGCCCGGGACCGCGGTCCCGTTGAGGACGGTGACTTCGATGTCTTCGGGCTTCATCCGCGGCCGACTTGCTGCCGTGGCCCTTGCCGTCGGCTTCGCTGCCCGACTGGGTCACCGCGTAGGCGACACCGCCGGCGATCAGGACGACGACCACGAACAGCCCGGCGAGATAGCGCGGCTCGGCAAGGCGACCGCCGAGCGAGAGCCGGTCCCGGATCCGTTCGCCGGTCGTCATTTCGGGCAGACCATCCTCGCGCCGGCGGCGGCGCTGCTCCCGCTCCTGCGTCGCCTCGCGCTCGGCGGCGCGCGCCTCCTCGAGCTTGCGCAGCTCCTCGGCCCGCTGGGCGGCGACGGTCGAGGTCGCCTCCTTGCGCTCGGCATCGCGCTCGGGCGCCGACCCTGCCCACTCGCGCAGCCGGCGGAGGTCGCGTCCCTGGGCGAAGGCGAGCAGCGCGAGGACGGCGAGTCCGAGGAACGCGACCAGGCCCGCGTAGGCCCCGATTTCCTGGATCAATTCACGCAAGGAGAGGCGAGAGGCTACCCGTCGTAGCCGACTGCCGCCGTGTCATCGGAGCCCGAGGCGATCAGGGAGACGACGCGCTCGGCGAGGTTGGCCTCGTCGCCGGCCATGACCATGTGCTCGAGCGAGTTGAGGGTCGCTTCGACCCACTCGGGGTCAAGAGGCGTCTCACGCACAGCCCGGTGGATCCGCTTGGCGGCGGTCGGCTGCGGCGTCTCGCCGCTGCCGAACAGCTCCTCGTGAAGCTTCTCGCCCGGCCGCGGCTTCGTGAACTCGATCGCGATGTCCGCTTCCGGCTCGTAGCCGGCGAGCCGGATCATGTTGTGGGCGAGGTCGACGATCTTCACCGGCTCGCCCATGTCGAGGACGAACACCTCGCCCCTGCCGGCGCCGATGTCCCCGGCGCGGATCACGAGCTGCACCGACTCCGGGATCGTCATGAAGTACCGCGTCATCGCCGGGTGGGTGACGGTGACCGGCCCGCCGCGCTCGATCTGGCGGCGGAAGAGCGGCACGACGCTTCCCGAGGAGGCGAGAACGTTGCCGAACCGCACCGCGGCGAACCTCGTCCCCGGGTGCTTGTCGGCCGCGGTCTCGATGATCCACTCCGCCATCGCCTTCGAGGCGCCCATCACGGTCTTCGGGTTGACCGCCTTGTCGGTCGAGACGAGGACGAAGCGCTCGACGTCGGAGGCGGCCGCGGTCTCGGCGGTGATCCGGGTCGCGATCGCGTTGTTGCGCACCGCCTCGAGCGGGTTGGCCTCCATCAGCGGCACGTGCTTGTAGGCGGCGGCGTGGAAGACGACGCTCGGCTTGAACCGCTGCATCACCTCGAGCATCCGGTGCGGCTCCTTGCAATCGGCGAGGACCGACTCGACGTTCGTGAAGTGGCGCTCCTCGACCATCTCGCGGTCGATCTGGAAGAGGTTGTCCTCGGCCTGGTCGAGCATCACCAGCAGCCGCGGCTGGACGCGGGCGATCTGGCGGCAGAGCTCGGAGCCGATCGAGCCGCCGGCGCCGGTGACGAGCACGATCCGGTCGCGCAGGTAGGCGCCGACCCGGTCGAGCTCGACGACGATCGGGTCGCGGCCGAGGACGTCCTCGACCTGGACGTCGCGGAGCTGGCGGTTGAGCTGGACCCCGCCGCGGAGGAGCTCGAACACGGTCGGAAGCGTCCGCACCCTGATCGAGCGCTCGCGCGCCGCGGCGACGACCTTCCCGCGCACCATCCCGGGAGCCGAGGGGATCGCGATCACGACTTCGTCGGGCTCGGTCTCGTCGAGGATCTTCTCGATCTGCTCCGTCGTCCCGAGAACCTTGAGGCCCAGCATCCTCATCCCCTGCTTGCGCGGGTCGTCGTCGACGAACCCGATCGCGGTCGAGCCGAGGTTGGGGTTGAGATGGAGCTCGCGGACGACCATCTGGCCGCCGGACCCGGCGCCGATCACGAGCACCTCGTGTTTGGGGACGAGATGGCCGTGGCTGGGGCGCTCGACGATCAGCCGCACCGCGAGGCGGGCGCCGGTGATCAGCAGCAGGGTCAGCATGAAGTCGATCACCGCCACCGAGCGCGGCAGCCCGTCTTCGAACGGCTGGAGGACGGTGAAGAGGACGACGAGGATCGCGCTCGCTGCCGCGACCGCCCGCACGATCATCAGGAAGTCGCCGCCGCTGACGTACCGCCACCACTTCTGGTAGAGGCCGAAGGCGGCGAAGACCACGAGCTTGCCGACGACGACGAAAGCCACGGCCTGGGCGAACAGGACCTCGTACCGGTGCGGCAGCCCGCGCGGATCGTCGAGGAAGCGAAGCCGGAACGCGAGGTAGAACGCGAGGGCGACCAGCACGCCGTCGGCGGCGAGCTGCAGCAGGCGGTTGCGGTAGACGGGGTGGTTCAGCCGGCGCATCGGGAGCAGCACCTTTCGGGGCACAGGCGGGTCTGAGTCTAGTTGCTACCCCGCTTACTGCCTACAATCCCGGCTCCCCGCATGCTCCCCTTCGCCAGCATCACAGACTTCATCGTCAACGCCGGGACCGACTTCATCAGCAGCACCGGGCTGCCGGCGGTCTTCATCCTGATGACCCTCGAGTCGGCCTGCGTGCCGATCCCGAGCGAGGCGATCATGCTCTTCGCCGGCGCCAGCGTCGCCGAAGGGGAACTGACGCTGGTCGGGGTCGTCGGCGCCGGTGTGCTGGGCAACCTGGTCGGCTCCTGGATCGCGTACGCGGCCGGCTACTACGCGCGGCTCGACCTGCTCGAAAAGAACCGCCTGATCCACCTTCCCCCGAAGTATCTGAAATGGGCCGACGACTGGTTCCAGCGCTACGGGAGCGCCACCGTCTTCTTCGCCCGGATGGTGCCGATCGTCCGCACCTTCATCTCGCTCCCGGCCGGGGTCGCGAAGATGCCGTTCTGGCGGTTCACTGCCCTGACCCTCGCCGGCTGCCTTCCCTGGGTCCTGATGCTGGCGCTGATCGGGCGCGCTGTCGGCGAGAACTGGGAACAGTGGCGCGACCACCTCCAGTACCTCGACTACGCCGTCGTCCTTGCCGCGATCGGGCTGATCGCCTACCTGCTGATCCGGCGCCGCGCGCCGGCCGCGCGGCCCCGAGCCGGCCGGCTCGAAGAGCGGGGCTTGAGCGACGACGCCGACGGCCGCATCCCAACCGGCCGGGCGCTGGCGCTCGGAGTGGTACAGGGACCCGCCGAGCTGCTGCCGGTCTCCAGCTCCGCCCACATCGTCCTCGTCCCCTGGCTTGCCGGGTGGGAATGGGACGAGCTCGACGCCGAGGTCCGCAAGAGCTTCGAGGTCGCGCTCCACGCGGGCGCTGCCGCGGCCCTGCTGATCGGCCAGCGCCGCCTGATCGTCGAGGAGCTGCGTAGCTTCGACGCGCGCCGGGCCCTGCTCCTCGCCCTCTCCTTCCTGCCGGCGGCGGTCGTCGGCTACACCCTCGAGCGGCCGATCGAGCAGCGGCTCGGAGGGCCGCGGGCGACCGCGTTCGGCCTCCTCGCCGGCGCCGGCGCGATGCTCGCCGCCGACCGGCGGCCGCAGGAGAGGGGGCGGGGCGAAGCGACCGCCGCCGACGGGCTGGTCCTCGGAGTCGCCCAGGCCGCGGCGCTGGTCCCGGGCGTCTCGCGGAACGGAATCACCCTCGCCGCCGCCCGCTGGCGGCGCTTCTCCAGAGACCAGGCGAACCTGCTCTCGCGGACGATCGCGCTGCCGATCATCGTCGGCGCGAGCCTCCTCAAGGGGGTCCGGCTGCGCCGCCGCGGCGCCTCGCCCGAGCTGCGGCGCTCGATGGCGTTCGGCGTAGCCGCCTCGTTCGCATCGACCCTCGCCTCGCAGCGGCTGATCCGCCTCGTCGAGCGCGATCGCGCCCTCTGGCCCTACGCCCTCTACCGGGCGGCCCTCGCCGCCGCCGTTCTTGCGAAGCTTGCAAAACGATGAGCGAGGACGCCTACGCGCGAGGCGGGTGTCGACCAGGGCGCGGCTGACTCGGCCGTCGCGGCGCTGGTCGGCGCCCTCGGCAGGATCGAGCTCGGGCGGCCGGCGCGGCAGGTGCCGCTGCCCGGCCACTACGCGAGCGTGATCCGGATCGACGAGCGGACCGGGATCGCGCTCTCGACCGACGGGGTCGGGACCAAGATCCTCGTCGCCGAGCAGCTCGGCCGGTTCGACACCGTCGGGATCGACTGCGTCGCGATGAACGTCAACGACGTGATCTGCGTCGGCGCCGAGCCGCTGGCGATGCTCGACTACATCGCGATCGAGCGCGCCGACCCCGAGGTCTGCGAGCAGATCGGGGTCGGCCTCGCGCGCGGCGCCGAGTTGGCCGGGGTCGAGATACCGGGCGGCGAGCTCGCCCAGCTCGGCGACCTTGTCCGCGGCTTCGACCTCACCGGCGCCTGCTTCGGCGTGGTCGCCCTGGAGGAGATCGTCGACGGCGCCTCGGTCGAGCCGGGCGACCCGGTGATCGGGCTGCCCTCGAGCGGCATCCACTCCAACGGGTACACGCTGGCCCGCTCGGCCCTGGAGGGAATCTCCCTCGACGAGGACCCCGAGGGCCGGCTCGGCCGGCCGCTCGGCGAGGTCCTGCTCGAGCCGACCGAGATCTACGTCCGGCCGGTGCTCGAGCTGCTGCGCTCGACGGTCGACGTGCGCGGCCTCGCGCACATCACCTCGGGCGGCCTCGAGAACCTGCTGCGGCTGGCCGCCGAGGTCGGCTACGAGATCGACGAGCCGCTCCAACCCCACCCGATCTTCGAGCTGATCGGCGAGCGCGCCGAGGCCGACGCCGATGAGATGCACCGCGTCTTCAACATGGGATGCGGGTTCTGCTGCGTCGTCGCCCCCGAGGACGAGGCGGCCGCGGTCGGGATCCTTCGGCGGCATTACCCGCAGGCCAGGCGGATCGGCCGGGCCACCGCGGCCGTGGGCGAAATCTCCCGCGCCTGAGCGGGAGACGCGCCCGCGACCGAGAACCAACTTCGGGACGGCGTGCCCGACAATGGACCGACAGACATGGATGCTCGCTCGACCTCTGCCCGCATGATCGGGACCGTGCTCTCCGGCCGCTACCGGCTGGAGGCGAAGCTCGGCAGCGGCGGCATGTCGACGGTCTACCTGGCGCGCGACGAGACCCTCGACCGGCCGGTCGCGGTGAAGGTGATGCACCGCGAGATGTCGGAGCAGCCGGACCAGCTCGAGCGGTTCCGCCAGGAGGCGCGGGCGGTCGCCAAGCTGACCAACCCCAACGTCGTCTCGGTGATCGACGCCGGCGAGGACGGGGGCCACCCGTACATCGTCTTCGAGTACGTCAAGGGCGAGACGCTGAAGCAGCGGATCGCGCGGGTCGGCGCCCTCGACACCCAGGAGGCGCTGGCCTACGCGATCGAGATCGCCCATGGCCTCAGCGTCGCCCACGCGCGGCAGATGGTCCATCGCGACATCAAGCCCCAGAACGTCCTGATCGACGAGGAGGGCCGCGCCAAGCTGACCGACTTCGGGATCTCGCGCCAGCTCGAACAGGACGGGATGACCGCGACCGGGCGCGTCCTCGGCACCACCGACTACGTCGCCCCCGAGCAGGCGATGGGACGCGGGGTCGACCCCCGCTCGGACATCTACTCGCTCGGCGTCGTCCTCTACGAGATGCTGGTCGGGCAGGTCCCGTTCCACGCCGACAGCCAGGTCGGGGTGGCGATGAAACACGTCAACGAGGACCTGCCGGACGTCCAGCGGCGCCGGCCCGAGGTCTCGGCGGCGGCGGCGCTGGTGGTCGAGCGCTCGACCGCGAAGAATCCCGACGAGCGCTACCAGGCGATCGGCGAGATGATCGACGACCTCGAGACCGCGCTCGAGGTCGAGGCGGCGCGGGCGGGCTCGACGACCGGCGAGGCGACCAGCGTCCTCGACGCGGTGCCGCCGCCGAAGCGCAAGCTCTCGAGCCGGGCGCGCTGGTCCTGGGCGGCGATCGTCGGCCTGCTGCTGGTCGCCGGCGGGGCGCTGCTCGCGGTCCAGCTGATCTCCGACGGCCTGCTCGGCGGCGGCGGCGCCAACAAGGGCAAAGGCGCCCCGGTCAAGGTCACCTCGGCGACCGACTACGACCCCGAGGGGGACGGCGAAGAGATCGGCAGCAAGGTCGAGCTCGCCGCCGACGGCGACCCGACCGGGACCGCCTGGGAAACCGAGCACTACGACTCCGACGTCTTCGAAGGCACGAAGACCGGCCCCGACCCCGGGGTCGGGCATCTACGTCACCGTCGAACTCACCGGCGCGGCCGAAGACGATGATCGTCCGCACGCCGACGCCGGGCTGGGACGCGCAGGTCTTCGCCGCGGCGGCCGGGCCGCCGTCCGACATCACCGGCTGGGACGAACCGGTCGGCGAAGTCGAGCGACGCCTCGAGCACCGCGGAGATCGACCTCAGGGTCCCGCAACCCTCGACCTACTTCCTGCTCTGGTTCACGAAGGCGTCGGAAGCGCGCGACCAGCCCGGCCGCTACCAGGTCGAGATCAGCGACATCAAATTGCTCGATTAGCCCAAACCGATCCCGGCGGCGGCGCTACGATCGTGGCGTGAGGCTCGTCCTGGGAATCGTCCTATGCTGCCTGACCCTGCTCGCCGGACCGGGCTTGGCGCAGGCTGCCCAGCGCTACGCGGCGCCGGGCGCGACCGGGGTCACCTGCAAACAGAGCGAACCCTGTTCGCTCGAAGACGCGATCAACGGCGCCTCGGCCGAACGACGAGGTGATCGTCACCGCCGGCGAATACGCGGTGACCGGGGCCCCGATCAACGTCGTCGGGGGCGAGGACATTCACGGCGACTACGCGGGGCCGATGCCGAGGATCGTCGCCGAGCTCGAGGCGCTGCCGGCGATCAACCTCAGCGTCGCCGGCGACACTCTCAGCTACCTCGAGATCAGGAACGAGGGGACGGAGGCCGTCGGCGTCCGCTGCTTCGAAGGAACCCGGCTGGAACGGATTCGCGCCAGCGGGGTCGGCGAAGGGGCGGCCGGCGCGAACGTGTTCCAGGGCTGCGCCGTCAGGGACAGTCTCTTCCTGGCGCAGGGGACGAACTCGCTCGCGCTGGAGTCGCTCGGGATCAAACCGGGAGAAACCGGGGCGGTCGTGCGCAACGTCACCGCAGTCGCGACCGGCACGGACTCGGCCGGGATCCAGTCCCGCTATAACGAATCGAGCCCCGGCTCGCACACCCTGACCCTGACCAACTCGATTGCCCAGGGCGCCTCGGACCTGCGTACCGAAGACGGCAACGGCCCCGGTCGAATCGTCGTCTCCAACTCGAACTTCGACGTTGTCAAAGAGGAGACCGTCGGCGCCGTCACCGGCTCGGCGAATCAGACCGCGCCGCCGCTGTTCCTCGGCCCCGGCGACTACCGCGAGGCGCCGGGGTCGCCGACGATCGACGCCGGCTCGAGCGAGGGGATCGGGCCGCTCGACCTCGCCGGCAATCCGAGGCTGCTCGGAGCGGCCCCCGACATCGGCGCCTTCGAGTTCGTCCCGCCCCCGGCATCACGGGGACGCTGACCTCGCTCTGCCTTGTCGCCGAAATCGTTCCGGCCCCGGGTCGGCGGTGGCGCAATCGCCAGCAAGACGAAGAAACCGAAGGGGGGCGGTGGGACAACAGTCCGCTACGGCCTGACCGGCGCGGCGACAGTCGGGTTCACGGTCGAGCGGAGGCTCCCGGGCCGAAGGGTCGGCGGAAAGTGCCGCAAGCAGACGGCGGCCAACCGCGGCGAAGAAGTGCGCCCGGTTCAGGGCCCTCGAAGGGGGCTTCTCGCACCAGGGATCGTCGGGCGCGAACAGCATTCAGGTTCTCCGGCCGGGTCGGGGGCAGGGCGCTGAAGCCGGGCCGGTACCGGCTGGCCGCACGCGCGGGGGACTCGATCAAGCGGGCGGGGTTCACGATCACGGGCTGATGCGCCGGCTCGCCGCATCCCTCTTCTTCGCGGGCCTTCTGCTCTCAGCTCTGCTTCCCAGACACGCGGGCGCCACCGTCTACTGCGTCGCCGAACCGTCCTGCCCGCAGGGTGGCATCGGCGCGGTAACGCTGAAAACGGCGGTGCTGGCGGCGAATGAAGACGTGGCGCCCGACACGGTGCGGGTCGGGCCGGGCGAACTCATCAGCGAATCGGTCTCCGCCGTGAACGAGGTCGACATCGTCGGAGCCGGCCGCGATGCGACCAGGATCGTCGCCGATCCGACGGTGACCGATCTGGTCTCGCTCCAGGGCCCGGGAGGCTCCTCGGTCTCGAACCTCGAACTACGACTGACCAAGACCAATGCGAACGCGCTGCGGCTCGGCAATGGCGCCGACGCAAGCGACCTCTCGATCCGCGCCGACGACGCGCTGACAAGCATGACGGGGATAGTCGCCGAAGACCCGGGCACCGAAGCAAGCGGGCTCGACATTCGCCTTGGCCCCGACCTGCAGAGCGAGGCGATAGTCGCGACCGATCAGGGGATCTTCACCGACTCCTTCGTCCAGGCCGGCATCGGGATCGGCTCTACCGGCGAACCGACAATCGCGAGGCGCATGCAGATCAGGGCGGGAAACGGGATCTCGGCGGTAGGGGGAATAGTCACGATCAGGGACTCGGTGGTGGAACCCGATCCGGAGAGCCCGGTCTTTTCGGGTGTCACCGCCAACTCGAGCAACGGCGCGCCCGAGACCCCGGGCATCATCGTTGCCGTCAATGTGACGATCGTCGGCAACCGGGAGCCCAACTCGGTCGGCGCTGTTGTCAAGGGCAACACGGGAGACGCGGCGGTCAACCTGCTCAACTCGATCGTCGCCGATGTGGGGTTCTCGCTATTGCGGAATGAGGAACCGGGCGACGACACCGACCTCACCCTGCGTTACACGAGTTACGACGCTTCAAAAGCGTCGCTCGGCGGGTTCGGTTCGGGGTCGGACATCTTCCAGAACAACCTCGCCAACGCGCCCGACAGCGGCTTCCTCGACGCCGGCGCGAGCGACTACCGGCTGCGGCCGGACTCGGTGCTGCTCGATGCGGGCAGCCCGGTGCCGCCGACCAGCGAAACCGACTTCCGCGGGCTGGCACGAGTCCGCGATGGCAACGCCGACGGCAGCAGCATCGCCGACATCGGCGCCTACGAGTACCAGCGGCTGCCACCGAGCCCGGCATTCGAGTTTGCCCCGCCGGCGCCGCTGTTCGGCGACCTCGTCTCCTTCGACGGGTCCAAGACCAGCGACGTCGACGGCGACCCGCTCAGCCTCGCCTGGAGCCTCGGCGACGGGGCATACGCGGCCGGCGCCTCGACATCGCGCCTCTACGCGCTCCCGGGCACCTACCAGGCGGCGCTGACCGCGACCGACATCACCGGCCTCAGCGCTGCCGTCACCCACCCGGTCAGCGTCGGCCTGCGGAAGGGGCCCTGCGCCAACCGGCGCAAGGGGACCAAGGGGGCCGACCGGGTCGTGGGGTTCACCGCCGGGGATCGCATCGAAGGGCTCGGCGGCGGCGACCGGTTGAGCGGTGGGAAAGGCGACGACTGCCTGTTCGGCAACGGCGGCGGCGACCGGCTCAAGGGCGGCCCCGGCCGGGACCAGCTGAAGGGCGGCGGCGGCGGCGATCGCCTCGACGTGCGGGGCGGGGGGCGCGACCGCGCCGACTGCGGCTCCGGGAAGAAGGATCGCGTCCGCGCCGACCGCCGCGACCGACTGCGCAACTGCGAGCGGGTCGAAACCGGGAGCGGGTCGAAACCTCAGAACTCGTAGGAGCGCGCCCGCTCGTAGCGCTCGATCGCGAGCTCGACCAGCCGCTCGCAGAGGGCCGGGTAGGCGAGCCCGGCGGCCTCCCAGAGCTTCGCGTAGACGCTGGTCTCGGTGAAGCCGGGCATCGTGTTGACCTCGTTGACGAGGACCGTGCCGTCGGGCTCGACGAAGAAGTCGCAGCGGGCGAGGCCGGAGCAGCCGCCGATCCTGAACGCCTCGATCGCGAGCTCGCGCAGCTCCTGCCGGCGCTCGGCGGGGATCTCGGCCGGGACGACGAGCTCCATCCCCCCCTCGCCGTACTTGCGCTCGTAGTCGTACCAGTCGCCGTGCACCTCGAGCTCGCCGGGGGGCGATGCCTCGACCTCCTCGTTGCCGAGCAGCGAGCACTCGACCTCGCGGCCGGCGGCCGAGGCCTCGACGATCACCCTCGGGTCGTGGCGGCGGGCCTGGGCGACGGCGGCGTCGAGCGCGTCGAGCGTCTCGACCCGGCTGATCCCGACGCTTGAGCCGAGCCGCGAGGGCTTGACCCAGAGCGGCAGGCCAAGCTCCGAGCAGCGCTCGCGCCAGCCCTCCTCACCGACGGCGACGAACTCGACCTGGGGCAGGCCGCGGTCGGCGAAGAGGCGCTTCAGCGTCAGCTTGTCCATGCAGATCGCCGAGGAGAGGACGTCGGAGCCGACGTAGGCGATGTCGAGCCACTCGAGCAGGCCCTGGACGCTGCCGTCCTCGCCGAACGGCCCGTGCAGCGCCGGGAATGCGACCTCGGCTCCGAGCAGGCCGGCGGCGGGGGCAAGCTGGACCGGCTCGCCCTCGCAGGTCCAGGAGCCGTCGCGGGCGATCGTCACCCGCAGCGCATCGTGACCCGCCGCCTCGAGACCGTTCGCCACAGCCTCACCGGACCGGAGCGAGACCTCGTGCTCGGAGGAGCGGCCGCCGGAGAGGACCGCGACCCTCATTCTTCGCCTTCTTCGACTTCCGGTTCGGAGCCGCCGACCGCCTGCTTGCCGACGACAATCGTCACCGAGGAGGCCGGGGCGACTTCCGATCCGGGGGGCGGGAACTGATCGGTCACGCGGCCGACCTGCGAGGGGACTTCTGTCTGCTGTTCCTGCACGGTCGGTTCGAGCCCGGCTTCGCGCAGCGCTTCGACCGCTTCCCGCCGTTCCTTGCCGATCACGTTCGGGACCTTCGATTTCTTTTCGCCCTTCGAGACGGCGATCGCGACGCCCGACCCGCGCGGCAGTTCGGACCCCGCGCTCGGCGCCTGCTTGATCACCTCGCCGGCCGGCTTCGCGCTCTCCTCTTCGGTGACGCTCGGCACCAGGCCGCGGCCGCGGATCTGCTGGACGGCGAGGCTGCGGGTGGTCCCGACCAGGACCGGCACCTTCGAGAGCTTCGGGCCCTTCGAGACGGTCAGCGTCACCACCGAGCCCCGGGTCGCGGTCGTCCCCCCGCGCGGGTCGGACTTGATCACCAGCCCCGATTCGACGCCTTCGGAGTTGACTTCGGTGAGCTGCGGTTCGAAGCCGGCGCTTTCGACGGCGCTTTCGGCATCTTCGGTCGAGAGGCCGGCGGTGCTCGGCACCGAGCCGCTCCCCGGCCCGGTGCTGACGGTGAGGACCACTTCCGGCTTCGAGCAGAAGAACCCGAGGAAGGCGCAATCGAGCGAGGCGTCGCCGGGGAGCGGTTCCTGCTCGAGGACCGTCCCTTCGGCCGCTTCGTTGCGGACATCGCGGCGGTCGCCGATCTTGAAGCCCTGGGCTTCGAGCCGCTGTTCCGCCACCTGGCGCGAGTTGCCGGTCACGTCGGGGACGTTGGTCGTCGAGTCGCGTGTCAGCAGCAGCCCGACCAGGAGGCCGATCAGGATCGCCGCGATGACGGCGACGATGATCCAGCGGCGGCGGGTCCTTCTCCTCGTCCTCACGCTCCTCGTCGGGCTCGGTCGCCGACGCGACCACCGGCGGCAGCGGCGCGAAGGCCGCGGTGCCGGCCCCCTGGGCGGCCGGGTCGCGGAGCGCGGCGTCGAGCGCGGCGATGAACGCCTCGGCGCTCTGGAAGCGCTGACCGGGGTCCTTCTCCAACGCCCTCATCACGACGGCGTCGAGCGCCGGCGAGACCTGCGGGTTGATCGAGCTCGGGCGCTGGGGCGCCTGCGAGACCTGTTTCATCGCGATCGCGACGGCGGAGTCGGCCTCGAAAGGGACCCGGCCCGTGAGCGCCTCGTAGAGGATCACGCCGACCGAGTAGAGGTCGGAGACCGCGGTCACGTCCAGCCCCTGCGCCTGCTCGGGCGAGAGGTAATGCGGGGTCCCCATCACCGACCCGGTCTGGGTGATTTCCGAGGCGCCGGCACGGGCGATCCCGAAGTCGGTGACGGTCGCCTTGCCCGCGGCGTCGACGATCACGTTCTGGGGCTTGAGGTCGCGGTGGACGATCCCGTGGCGGTGGGCGAAGCCGGCCGCCTCGAGCACCTGGCGGATCAGGAGGACGGCGTGTTCGGGACTGAGGCCGGCGTCGATCAGCTCCTTCAGCGAGTGTCCTTCGAGGAACTGCATCGCGATGTAGTAGGTGCCTTCGACCTCGCCGCGGTCATAGACGGCGACGATGTTCGGGTGCTGGAGGGCGGCGGCCGCCTCGGCCTCGCGCCTGAACCGCTCGACGAATTCGCGGTCCTGGGCGAACCGTCGGTGCAGCACCTTCAGCGCGACCCGGCGCTGGAGGTGGGTGTCCTCGGCCAGCCAGACGTCGGCCATCCCGCCGGAGCCGATCCGCTGCAACAGCCGGTAGCGCGAGTCGAGGATGCCCCCCTCGCCGATCTCAGCCAATCGTCGCTCCCTTGGTCGCCATCGTCGCTATTCCTCGCTCAGAAGGGTTTCCGCGACTTCGCGGAAGATCGGCGCCGCGACGTCGCCGCCGAACGCGCTGGTGCACTCGATCGAGACCGAGATCGCGATCTTCGGTTCATTCGCAGGGGCGAAGCCTATGAACCAGGCCTGATTGAGGTCGCCGCCGCCGCAGGTTTCGTTGAACGGGGTTTCCGCGGTGCCGGTCTTGCCGGCGACCGGAACCCCCGGTATCGCCGCGTTGGTTCCGGTCCCTTCGTTGACGACGCCTTCCATCGCGGTCGTCAGCTCGGCCGCGGTCTGCTCCGACATCGGCTGGCTGTACTGGGAGGGGTCGAGGCGCTTTGTGACGCGGCCGTCGGGGTCGACGACCCGGCTCCAGATCTGGGGCTTCATCTGGTGGCCCCCGTTCGCCACCGCAGCAGCGACCTCGGCCATCTGCAGCGGCGTCACCGCCAGCCGCTCCTGGCCGATCGCGACCCGGGCGATGTCGACGGGGTCGCCCCGCCCGAGCAGTTCGCGGGTTTCGGTATCGAAGACCCCACTCGACGAAAGCTGTTCCGAGGGGAGGTCGATCGGCGGCTTCGTCCCGAAGCCGAACGCTTCCATGTATTCGAACAGGGTTTCCTGGCCGACCTTTTCGCCGAGCTGGGCGAACCAGGTGTTGACCGAGTTGGTCAGCGCCGTGTCGAGAGTGATCGAGCCCCAGTCCTGGTTGAAGTCGTTGGCGAGGGGCTGCCCCTGGACCTCGAGGGTGCCGGGGGCGTTGATCGCCGTTTCGGGGGTGATCGCGCCGCTGTCGAGGCCGGCGGCGGCGGTCACCACCTTGAAGGTCGAGCCAGGCGGGTACTGGCCCTGGGTCGCGCGGTTGAAGAGCGGCGAGGTCGGGTCCTGGTTGAGCTCTTCGAGATGTTCTGGGACGAGGTTCGGGTCGTACGGCGGGTTCGATGCCAGCCACCTTGACCCGGCCGGTCGAGGGTTCGATCGCCACCACCCCGCCGAACCCGACCGCCTGCAGCCCGGCCAGCGCGACACGCTGCGCTTCGGGGTCGAGGTTGGTGACGACGTCGTTGCCTTCCTGCGGCTTGCCGGACAGCTCGTCGAGGATCGAGCCGAATTCCGATTCTTCGCCGATCAGCTGGTCGTTGTGGAACTGCTCGAACTCGGTGTCGCCCTGGCGGACGAAGCTGTACCCGATCGGGTGCCCGAACAGCCCGCCTTCGGGATAGCGCCGGACGTAGCGGCGGGCGTCGCCGCGGCCCTTCGGGATCGAGCGGGCGAGGACGGTCCCGTCGTCGGCGAGGATCCTGCCGCGGCGGATCTGCTGCTGCTCGAGCAGCGGCCGCTTGTTGGCGTCCTTTTCCTTCAGCGCCTTCGCGTCGAAGACCGACCAGTAGGACGTGAACCCGACCAGCACCACGAACAGGGCGACGAGGAACGCGAACAGCTTGACGATCTGGCGGTTCACGATCTCGCCTCACGCCGGGCGCGGTCGGAGATCAGCAGCAGCAGCGCAAGGAGGACGAAATTGGCGACTATCGAGCTGCCGCCGTAGCTGACGAAGGGCAGGGTGACGCCGGTCAGCGGGATCACCCGCGTCACCCCGCCGATGATCACGAACGCCTGGATCGCGAAGACCGCGGTCAGGCCGGTCGCGAGCAGCTTCGAGAACCCGTCGTCGGCGAGCAGCGCGATCTTGAACCCGCGGGCCGTGAACAACAGGTAGGCGAGGATCAGCGCGCAGGCGCCGAACAGGCCGACCTCGTTGACGATCAGCGAGTAGATCGTGTCGGTCTGGGCCGCGGGCAGCAGCGCGTTGTTCGTCCCCGGGATCGTGATCAGCCCCTGGCCGAAGCCTTTGCCGAACAGGCCGCCGTCGGCCTGGGCGAAGATCGACTGCAGGATCTGGTAGCCGTCGCCGCCCGGGTCGTACCTGCCGGTCAGGGGGTCGTGGTAGGGGTCGAGCCAGATGTCGACCCGGTCGTGGACGTGGGTGACGTGGGATGCGAAGAACCAGGCGCCGACGATGAACAACGCCATCCCGATCACGACGAACGAGAAGCGCCCGGTCGCGACGTAGAGCAGGGCCAGGAACGCGGCGAAGAACATCAGCGAGCTGCCGAGGTCGCGGATGAAGACGAGCATGAACATCGAGGCGCCCCAGACGACCAGCAGCGGGCCGAGGTGCTTGAGCGGCGGCAGGGTGACCCCGAGGACGCGGCGGGCGCCGACGATCATCACCTCGCGGTTCTCCCGCAGATAGCTGGCGAGGAAGACGACGATCGCGATCTTCGAGAACTCGGCCGGCTGGAAGGCGAGCGGGCCGATGTCGACTCCCAGGTAGGCGCCGTTGACCTGGGCGCCGATCCCCGGCAACCGCGGCGCGAGCAACAGCAGCAGGCCGATCGCGGCGATCGTGTAGCGGTAGCGCTCGAGCACGTCGTAGTCGCGCAGGAAGTGGATCGTCAGCGCGAACAGCACCAGGCCGAGGACGAACCAGTTGGCCTGGTCGCGGGCCAGACCGTCGTCGATCCGGTAGATCATCACCAGGCCGAACGCCGTCAGCAGCGCGGCGAGCGGAAACAGGTAGGGGTCCGCGTCGGGCAGCCGTAGGCGCAGATAGATGTGGGTGGCGAGGCAGACGGCGAAGAAGTAGGCGCCGTAGACCAGGCTGAGGTTGCCGAGTTTGGAATTGTCCTGGGCGAAGACGGCGGTGAAGCCGGCGGTGAGCAGGAGGGCTACGGGGACAAGGGCGAGGAGCTCCCGATTGCGAGCAGAGATCACTTCCCGCCTTGCCCCTTTTCCTGCTTCGGCGGCTTCTGCGGCTGCGGTCGCGGGGCCGCGACTTGCTTCGGCCACTGCGAGGCTTCGATGTCTTCGATCAGCGAGACCGCGTCTTCGCGCGAGCGGAGGTCGTGGCCGGTGACCGATTCGCGGCGGCGGCTGGGCAGGGCGTCGGTCTGGACCGGCGAGGAGTAGCGCTCGCCGTAGAGCTTGATCCCGAAGGGGAGTTCGTAGGGCAGGCCGCGGTAGAGGGCGACCCGACCGCCGGCGTCGGTGCCGAGGAACCAGACCTGGCGCAGCCCGTACCAAGCGCCGAACGCGATCACGCCGAGGACCGCGACCAGCGCAAGAGCCTTCGCCCCGGTCCGCAACCGCCTTCGGCCCGGCCTGGCCGTCAGCTTCTCGCGGCGCTCGCGCGCGGCGGCGGCGGCGGCACGGCGACGGACCTCGGTCGCGGTCAGGCCGGCCTCCTCGGCGCTTGGCCCGACCAGCGTCGCGCCCTCGGGCTGGCGCTGCGGCGCGGCCGCGTCCTCGAGCCGGAACGCGAGAGCGGTGATGTTGTCGCGGCCGCCGGCGCGGTTGGCGTCGTCGACCAGGGCCGCGACCGCCTCCTTCATCGAGGAGGCGCCGGCGAGAACGAGGGCGATCCGCTCCTCATCGACCATCGTCGTCAGCCCGTCGGAGCAGAGCAGGAAGACGTCACCGGGGGCGGCCGAGACGGTCTGGATGTCGACCTCGACATCGGCCTCGGGGCCCAGCGCCCGGGTGATGATCGAGCGCTGGGGGTGGTCCTCCGCCTGGGCATCTGTGATCTGGCCCTTGCGGCGCATCTCCTCGACCAGCGAGTGGTCGCGGGTCAGGCGCTCGACCTTCCCCCCGCGCAGGCGGTAGGCGCGACTGTCGCCGACGTGGCCGATGCAGACCTCCTCGTTGGCCGCGTCGACGACCGCCGCCGTGATCGTCGTCCCCATCCCCGCCAGCGACGGGTTCTCGTGAGCGAGATGATGGATCTCGCGGTTCGCCGCCTCGATCGTCTCGCGCAGGAACTGCTCGGGCGCGCCGCCGGGGAGATCGCGGTCGAAGGCGTCGGCCGCGGCGCGCGACGCCACCTCCCCGGCCTGGGCGCCGCCCATCCCGTCGGCGACGACGAAGATCGGGGCGCGAACGAAGAACGAGTCCTCGTTGGCGCTCCGCTGGCGGCCGGTGTCGGTGCGGAAGGCCTGGTCGTCGACCCGTAGCACCGGCCTCACCCTTCCTCGAACCTGAACGAGGTGTCGCCGATCCTGACGACGTCGCCGTCGATCAACTGGGCCTCGCCCTTGAGGCCGGCGTCGTTCAGCAGCGTCCCGTTGGTCGAGTTCATGTCTTCGATGTATGTGCGGCCGTCACGGCTGAAGATCCTGGCGTGGACGCCGGAGGCGTAGCGATCATCGATTGTCACGTCGGCTTCGCCCGAGCGCCCGATCGAGAGGCCGCCGAAGAGGTCGAACCTCTCGCCCGGGTCGAGGCCGCCGCCGCGCTCGGCGATCAGCCACGCCTCGGATCCCTCACGGGGGGCGTCGAAGGCCGGCGCCGGGTGGAACCCGGTCGCATCGGGCGCGGGCGCGACCGTGCCCCGCAGGTCCTTCAGCGCGCTGCGGGCGATCCAGAGCAGGAACAGGTAGAGGACGGCCAGGAAGCCGAACTTGAGGGCGACGGAGATCGGTTCGTAGTCCATCTAATGGCTCGCACCTAGCGGGCTCACCCTACGACTCGACGTCGAAGCGGAAAGTCGTGGTTCCCAGGGTCACCTCGTCGCCGGGCCCGAGGCGGGCCGAGCTGACGCGCCTGCCGTTCACCTTGATCCCGTTGGTGGATCCGAGATCGGCGATCGTCCAGTCGCCGTTGGCCGCGCGCCTTAGCTCCGCGTGCCGGCGCGAGACGTTCGGGTCGCGCAGCACGCACTCGGCGTCCTTGGAGCGGCCGATCGTCGCCCGCGGGCCCTCGAGGACGTAGCGCCGGTCGCCGAGCGCGACGACCGCCCGGGTCGCCACCGTCGCCACCTGCCGGCCCTCGCCCTCGGGCTCGGGGGCAGAGCGGACCGCCGAGTAGACCATCGTGTGGCCCTCCTCGCCCTGCGTCGCCGGCGCACCCTCCCGCGCCGGGGGCTTGACCAGCCGCGCCTGGATCCCGAACTCGCCGAGGCGTAGCCGCTCGTCGGTCTTGAACTCGACCTCGGGCCTGGTGAGAAGGTCGTAGTTGCGCCGGCGGGCGTGCTCGAGGAGGTACCCGGACAGCTCCTGCTCCAGCGAGCGCTCGTATCCCTCGAGCCGGTCGCGGTCGCGGCTCGAGAGGAAGACCGTGTACTCGTTCGGGACGTAGACGCGAGCGACGCCGGCCGTCTTGTGGGAGTCCATTTCCTTCGCCAGCCGGCGGGCCAACTCGACCGGCTGGACCTCGGAGCTGAATGCGCGGCTGAACACCCCCTCGACAAGGCCTTCGATTCGACTCTCGAGGTTGCGCAATACGCTGATCGCGAGCTCCCTTCGCAGACGCGGGTGCGGTCCTCCGGGACGGAGAAACCGGCTGAAATCCTACGGTAGAGCGAAGCCGTGACCGACCGCGAGCAGGGCCCCCAGCACCGCCGCGAAGGCGGCGACGCCGGCCCGCAGCGGCAGCGGAGCGCCCCGCTGCGCAGGGCTCTCGGCGAGGTCGTCGAGTGAATCCTCGATCGCCGCCCCGAGTTCCTCCAACGTCGGCCGCTGCGAGCGGCGGGCCTGCAGCGCGGCATCGATCGTCGCCGTCAGCTCGCGCGGAAGGTCGGACCGGACCCGCTGCAGCGGGCGTGCTCGGGCGCCGATCGCCCGAGCCGTGGCGGCCGGGTTGGATCGCCGGTTGGGGTTGACTCCGCCCCAGCACTCATACAGCGTCAGGGCCAGCGCGTAGACGTCGGCCTCAGGGCCGGCGCCGCGGCCTTCGGCCTGCTCCGGGGCCATGTAGGCGAGGGTCCCGACGACGTCGCCGGGGGCCGTGAGGCCGGCCGCGCCGGCGACCCGGGCGACCCCGAAGTCCATCAGCTTCGCGCGGGGCTCCCCGACCTCGGTGACGACGATGTTCTCCGGCTTGACGTCGCGGTGGACGACGCCTCGGGCGTGGGCATGGTCGAGCGCTTCGCAGAGGTCGGCCCCGATCTCGCCGATCTCGCGGTCGCTGAGCGCGCCCTCGCGGGTCTTGCGGGCCAGCGTGTCGCCGTCGACGAGCTCGGTCACGAGCAGCGCGTTGCCGTCTTCTTCGCCGATCTCGTAGAGGGTCACGATCCCCGAGTGGTTGAGGCGGGCGGCCGCCTGCGCCTCGCGCAGCGCCCGTCCCTCCTCGGCGCCGCCGGTGTCGATTGCCTTGACCGCGACCGGCCGCTCGAGCCGCCCGTCCCAGGCCTCGTAGACGACGCCGAAGCCGCCGCTGCCGATCCGGCGCTCGATCAGGAAGCGGTTGAGGACCAGTGATCCGACCACGGCACTCCGACCTTCGCCGGGGCCCGCGGCTCTCCTGCCTGCGGGGTGCGGGCAAAACGCGCCCTTTGCTGCGCCTCTTGACGATACGACCGCGCCAGCGTGGATACTCTCCGCCCAGTCAACCTGCTTGGGAGAGCCATTTCTTGGAGGACTCGCCTGTATCCGGGCCGCGACGCAGACAGCGGCCGAGCCGCCGCCCCGAACGCCAGCAGATCATGCTGCGGCGGGGGTTGGCGCTCGTCGCCGGGCTGATCGTCCTGATCCTGATCGTCCTCGGCGTCAGGGGGTGCCTCAACGCGCGCCAGAACCGGGCGCTCTCCGACTACGCGGGCAACGTCACCCAGATCGCCGAAGAGACCGAACAGACCAGCGAACAGTTCTTCGGCAAGCTCTCGGACCCGGGCAGCCTCTCGGTGACCGAGTTCGTCGGCGAGGTCAACGCCGATCGCAGCGCGATGGACAGCTACACCGCGCGGGTCGACGGCCTCGACCCGCCGGGTGACATGGGCGACGCCCAGAACACGCTCGAGCTGGTCTACGCGCTGCGCAGCCACGCGATGGGGGAAATCGCCGACAAGATGAGCACCGCGCTCGGCGACGTCGGCGCCGAGAAAGCCGCGACGACGATCGCCAAGCAGATGCGGACCATGCTCGCCAGCGACGTCCTCTATGCCGAAGTGGCGCGGCCGGAGATCAACGGCGTCCTGGCCGACAACGGGATCGAAGGCGAGGACGTGCCGAAGAGCGAATTCCTGCCCGGTGGGACCGAATGGCTCGAAGAAAGCAAGGTCACCACCGCGCTTGGGACCGTCAACGGCTCGACGACCGCCGAAACGCCGGGCGTCCACGGCCTCGGCCTCGTCTCGACCAGCATCAACGGCACCGAACTCGTCCCCGAATCGACGGCCGCGGTCGAAGCGGAAGAAACCCCGGAAGTCGAAGTCGAAGTCCAGAACCAGGGCGAATCGACCGAGAACGGGGTCAACGTCTCGGTGACCGCCGGCGGGACGACGCTGCAGGAAAGCATCCCCAGCATCGGCGCCGGCGAAACGGCGACGGTGACGATCCCGCTGACGCCGGCGCCGAAAGGAACTTCGACGCTCGAAGTCAAGGTCGAACCGGTGGCCGGCGAGCAGCTCACGGAAAACAACGAAGCCACCTACACGGTCGAATTCGGCTAAATGCTCGATGCCCCGACACAGCACACCTGGATGACGCGTCCCCAGTCACACCAGGCCGGGGCATCAAGCATTGTAGGGGCGGCGGTGAAGGTCGCCTACCTCGGCCCGGCCGGCACCTTCACCGAAGACGCGCTGCGCGAAGCGGTGTCGGAGGGCGAGATCGAGTCGCTGCGGACGCCGACAGTCCACGACGCGATCCTCGCCGTCGAGCGCGGGGAGTCCGAGCGGGCGTTCGTCCCATTCGAGAACTCGATCGAGGGCTCGGTCCGCAGCACCCTCGACACCCTCGCCTTCGATACCGAGTCGGTGACGATCGTCGGCGAGCACGACTTCCCGGTGCGCGCACACCTGATCGCGCGCGAGGAGGTCGAGCTCGGGCGGATCGAGGCCGTCCTCTCCCACCCCCAGCCACTCGCCCAGTGCGCGCGGTTCCTGCGCGAGTCGCTGCCGGGAGTCGAACGGCGAAGCGTCAGCAGCACCGCGGCGGCGGTGCGGATGGTGAGCGAGTCCGAGCGGCCATGGGCGGCGATCGGGGCGCTCTCCGCTGCCGAGCTCTACGGCTGCGTGATCCTCCGCGAGGGGATCGAGGACGAGGCCGACAACGTCACCCGCTTCGTCTGGATCGCCCCCGCCGGGACGGCGGTCGAGAGCGGCGGGCCGTGGAAGACCTCGCTTGTCTTCTCCGAGCTCGGCGAGGACCATCCGGGCGCCCTTGTCAACGCGCTGCGCGAGTTCTCGAGCCGTGAGGTGAATCTGACCCGGATCGAGTCGCGGCCACTGCGGCGAGGTCTCGGCCGCTACATGTTCTTCTGCGATCTCGAGGGGGGCGAGGGGGAGGCCGCGGTCTCAGAGGCAATCGCCGCCCTCCGCGGCAAGGCCGAGTCGGTCCGGATCCTCGGCTCCTACCCACACGGCTGAGGCCGCCCTCTTCACAAGTCCCTCAGGGGGCGTGCGTAGAATTCGCGGGCGATATGGCGCGCGTCCTGGTTCTGAACGCAACGTATGAGCCGATCAACGTCTGCACACTCCGCCGCGCCGCCGTGCTCCTGCTCAAGGAAAAGGCCGAGCTGCTCGAGCGCCGCGAGGGCGCGATCCACTCCGAGCACATGGCAATCGACAGGCCCGACGTGATCCGCCTGATCAGCTACGTCCGTGTCCCACGCGAGGCGCACCGCCGCAAGATCACGCGCCGTGCCGTGCTCGCCCGCGACGCCTGGACCTGCCAGTACTGCGGCTCGCGGAAGTCGGGCCTCACCGTCGACCACGTCATTCCCCGCAGCCGCGGCGGCAAATCCGTCTGGGAGAACATCGTCGCCGCCTGCGCCAGCTGCAACCGGCGCAAGGGCAACCGCCTCCCGCGCGAGATCCAGATGCATCCCCGCAAGCGCCCCAAGGCCCCGGGGCCGACCGTCTTCATCCAGGTCGCGTCGCCGAGCATCCCGGCGGCCTGGCAGCAGTACTTACCCGCGGCCGCGTGATGGGCCTTTTCGCCAAGCGGGTGGCGGTCGCGGCGGCGGCCCTCGCGATCCTTGCCGCGGTGGCGGTCGCGGTGCCGGCCGAGGGCGCGAAGCCGCCGACGGTGGTAAGCGCTAACTGCCACGGCCACAACTTCAAGCCGGGCCGGATCATCCTTGCCTGCGCCGACGCAGGCCTCTTTGTCGAACACCTGAAGTGGAAGCGCTGGGGTCGCCGGGAGGCGGAGGGCTCGGGGACCGGAACCGGGAAGACGTGCAACCCGAGCTGCGCTGCCGGCGGCAGCCGCAGCGGGCCGATGGAGATTCGGCTTTTCAGGACCGCGCGCTGCGCAAAGGACGGCCGCGTCCACTTCACCCGGATCGAATACCGCTGGGACGAGGGGTCGCCGGTCGCGGGCCAGCCCGACCGCGGGGTCGTCCCCTCCCCCTGCAGCGCGGTTTAGCCTGCGGGCTCCTGCTCGACAAGCTCGTCCTGCTGCGGCTGCTCATCCACCGGGGCGGCGTCGTCGGACTCGACGACGAGGGCGACGGCGCTGACGACGTCGTCGTCCTTCATGTTCATCACTTTCACGCCCTGGGTCGGGCGGCCCATCTGCGAGATCCCGCCGGCCCGGGTCCGCTGGACCATCCCGTTCTGGGAGATGAACAGCAGGTCCTGGTGCTCGCGGACGATCAGGGCGCCGGCGAGGCCGCCCTTCTTCTCGGTCAGTTTCGCGGTGAGGACGCCTTTCGTCCCCCGCCCCTTGACCGGGTACTCGGCGACCGCGGTGCGCTTCCCGTAGCCGTTCTCGGTGACGACGAAGAGCTCGGTGTCGTCGCGGGCGACGTCCATCGCGAGGACGCGGTTGCCCTTGGCGGAGACGTTCATCCCTTTGACGCCGCTGGTGTCGCGGCCCATCGCCCGTACCGCCTTCTCCGAGAAGCGCGCCGCTTGCCCGGACTTGGAGACGAGGAGGATGTCATCTTCGCCCGAGGTCAGGCGGACCTGCACGAGCTCGTCGTTGTCGCGGATCTTGATCGCGATGATCCCGTCGGCCCGGATCGGGGTGTTGTAGGCCTTGAACTCGGTTTTCTTGACCAGGCCGCCGGCGGTCGCGAATACGAGGTACCTGTTCTCGCTGAAGTCGCGGGTCGGGATCACCGCGGTCACCTTCTCGCCGTCGCGCAGCGGCAGCACGTTGACCAGGGCCCGGCCTTTCGAGGTCCGCGAGCCCTCCGGCAGCTCGTAGACCTTGAGCCGGTAGACCTTGCCGCGGTTGGTGAAGAAGAGCAGGAAGTCGTGGGTCGAGCAGATGTGCAGGTGCTCGATGTAGTCGTCCTCTTTGAGGTCCATCCCCATCACCCCGCGGCCGCCGCGGTTCTGCTGGCGGTAGGTGGCCAGCGGCAGCCGCTTGGCGTAGCCCGAGTGGGTGATCGAGATCACCATCTGCTGGTCGGCGATCATGTCCTCGATGTTCATGTCGCCCTCGAAGTGGGTCGACTTCGGTGCGACGCTCGTCGCCGTAGCTCCCGACGACTTCGTCGAGCTCTTCGATGAGGATCGCGTCGACCTTGGCGGGATCGCCGAGAATCGCCCGCAGTTCGCCGATCCTCTCCATCAGGTCTTTGTGCTCGTCGCGGACTTTGTCCGACTCCAGCGCCGTCAGGCGGGCGAGTCGCATGTCGAGGATCGCCTGTGCCTGGAGCTCGGTCAGCTCGAATTTGTCCATCAGCCCCTCGCGGGCGCGGTCGGTATCGCTCGAAGCGCGGATCAGTTCGATCACCTCGTCGAGGTTGCCGAGGGCGATCAGCAGGCCCTCGAGGATGTGCGCCCGCGCCTCGGCGCGGCGCAGCTCGAACTGGGTGCGGCGGATCACCACCTCGCGCTGGTGCGAGACGTAGTGCTCGATCAGCTCCTTGAGGCTGAGCGTCCGCGGAACCCCGTCGACGAGGGCGACCATGTTGATCCCGAAGGTCGCCTGCATCGGCGTCCGTTTGTAGAGCTGGTTGAGCACCACCTCGGGGGGGTCGCCGCCGCGCTTCGTCTCGATCACGAGGCGCATGCCGGAACGGTCGGACTCGTCGCGCAGGTCGGAGATCCCGGTGATTTTTTTCTCGCGGACGAGCTCGGCGATCTTCGTGATCAGCCCCCCGTCGCCGCCCTTCTTGACCATGAACGGGAGCTCGGTGACGATGATCGCCTCGCGGCCGCCTTTCAGCGGCTCGACGTGGGCCCGCGCCCGGATCCGGACCGAGGCGCGGCCGGAGGCGTACGCGTCGCGGATGCCTTCGGCGCTCATGATGCCGCCGCCCGGGAAGTCGGGGCCCTTGACGTGCTCCATCAGCCCGGTGAGGCCGATCTCGGGATCCGCGACGTACGCGCGGACGGCCCCGACCACCTCGCGCAGGTTGTGCGGCGGGATGTTCGTCGCCATGCCGACGGCGATCCCGGAGGCGCCGTTGACGAGCAGGTTCGGGAACCGGGCCGGCAGGACATCGGGTTCCTGCTGGCGTTCGTCGAAGTTGGGGCTGAAGTCGACCGTGTCCGAGTCGATGTCGCGCAGCAGCTCGGTCGAGAGCCGGGCGAGTCGGGCCTCGGTGTAGCGCATCGCCGCCGGGGGGTCGTCGTCGATCGAGCCGAAGTTCCCCTGGCCGTCGACGAGCGGGTAGCGCAGCGAGAAGTCCTGCGCCATCCGGGCCAGGGTGTCGTAGATCGCCGAGTCCCCGTGCGGGTGATATTTCCCCATCACCTCGCCGACGATCGTCGCCGACTTGCGGTAGGGCCGGCCCGGCTGCAGGCCGAGGTCGTGCATCCCGAACAGGACCCGGCGGTGGACCGGCTTCAGCCCGTCGCGGACGTCGGGCAGCGCCCGCCCGACGATCACGCTCATCGCGTAGTCGAGGTAAGACGAGCGCATCTCGTTGGTGAGATCGCGCTCCTCGATGCGGCCGGTCAGGGCCTCGAGCCCCCCGCCCTCCATCTAGCTCTCCCGCTCAGACATCGAGGAACTTGACCTCCTTGGCGTGCCGCTCGATGAAGTGCTTTCGCGGCTCGACCTTGTCGCCCATCAGATCGGTGAAGATCCTCTCGGCGAGCGCGGCGTCGTCGACCCTGACCCGCTCGAGCATCCGGCTCGCCGGATCCATGGTCGTCTCCCGCAGCTGATCGGCGTTCATCTCTCCGAGGCCCTTGAACCGCTGCGGTTTGAGGCCGCCGCGGGCGAGCTCCAGCACCTCGGTGCGGAGCTTCTCGAAGCTTGCGGCCTCCTTGCTCTTCTCGCCGAGCGAGATTTCGAACGGCGGCGGGCCCACCTGTTTGAGCAGCTCTGCGTGCGACTCGACCAGGCGCCGGTAGTCGCCCGACTTGAAGAGGTCGTCGCTGAGCTCGAGTGTACGGGCGAGGCCGTCGCCGCGGTTCACGGCCCGGACTCGGATCCCGGACTCGGTTTCCGCCAGCACCTCGGTGTCGAATGAATCGCGCTCGGCGCCCTCTCCGGCGAGCAGCTTCCTGACCCCGGCAAGCGTCGCGGCACCGCCGTCGAGGATCCCGGACTCGGTCAGGAAGCGGACCGAGTCGTGGCCGAACTCGGCCTGCAGGGAGTCCGACCAACCCTCGTGCTCCTTGAGACGACGGTTGAACCGCTGCCAGCGAGCCGCGGTCAGCTTGTGCGACTTGCCGTCGCCGTCGGTGAGCTCGAGGTGCTCGAGTTTGTCCCGGAGAAGGATCTCTTCCAGTTCGGACTCGCGCTCGACGTAGATTTCCTGTTTGCCGTTTCTCACCATGTAGAGAGGCGGCTTCGCGATGTAGACGTAGCCGGCCTCGATCAGCTCCCGCATCTCCCGGTAGAGGAAGGTGAGGATCAGCGTGCGGATGTGGGCGCCGTCGACGTCGGCGTCGGTCATCAGCACGACCTTGTGATAGCGGGCATCGTCGATGTTGAACTCCTCGCGGACGCCGGTCCCGATCGCCGTGATCAGCGCCTGGATCTCCTGGTTGGAGAGGACCTTGTCGATCCGCGCCTTCTCGACGTTGATGATCTTGCCGCGCAGCGGCAGAACCGCCTGGGTGTTGCGGTCGCGGCCCTGCTTCGCCGAGCCGCCGGCCGAGTCGCCCTCGACGATGAAGAGCTCGGCCAGCGCCGGGTCGCGCACGGTGCAGTCCGAGAGCTTGCCGGGGAGGGTCGAGTTCTCGAGCGCCGACTTGCGCCGGGTCAGGTCGCGGGCTTTGCGCGCCGCGTGCCGGGCGCGGGCGGCGTCGACCGCCTTGCCGACGATCCGCCGGGCCTCGCCCGGGTTCTCCTCGAAGAACTCCCCCAGTTTTCGGTTGACCGCCTCTTTGACCAGGCCCTCGACCGGCGGGTTCCCGAGTTTCGTCTTCGTCTGGCCCTCGAACTGGGGGTCCTGGAGCTTGACCGAGATCACCGCGGTGAGGCCCTCGCGAACGTCGTCGCCGGTCAGGTTCTCGTCTTTCTCTTTCAGCAGCCCTTTGCCGCGCGCGTAGGCGTTCAGCGTCCGCGTCAGGGCCGAGCGGAAGCCCGAGAGATGGGACCCGCCCTCGTGGGTGTTGATGTTGTTGGCGAAGCTGAAGACCGATTCCTGGTAGGAGGAGTTCCACTGCATCGCGACCTCGACCTGGCCGTCGTCGTTGCTCGCTCTCGAAGAAGACGGTCTTGCGGTGGAGAGGGTCCTTGTTCTCGTTGAGGTGGGCGACGAAGTCGATCAGCCCTCCTTCGTAGTGGAAGGTGTCGCGCTCGCCGGCGCCGCGCTCGTCGATGAGCTCGATCTTCAGGCCGCGGGTCAGGAAGGCCGTCTCACGCAGGCGCTCGGCGAGGGTCGGGTAATCGAACTCGAGCTCGTCGAAGATCTCGCTATCGGGCTGGAAGGTGATCAGCGTCCCGGTCGCCTTCGTCGCCTTGCCCTCCTTCAGCGCGCCCTTGGGACGGCCTCGCTCATAGTCCTGGGTCCAGACGTGGCCGTCGCGGCTGATCTCGAGGTGCAGGGTCTCCGAGAGGGCGTTGACGACCGAGACGCCGACGCCGTGGAGACCGCCGGAGACTTTGTAGCCGCCGCCGTCGCCAAACTTGCCGCCCGCATGGAGGGTCGTGAGGACGACCTCGGCAGCCGGACGTTTCTCTTTTTTCAGTTCTTCGACCGGGATCCCGCGGCCGTCGTCGCGGACGGTGCAGCTGTCGTCGGGGTGAAGGACAACGCTGACTTCGCTGCAGTGCCCGGCCAGCGCCTCGTCGACCGAGTTGTCGACCACCTCGTAGACGAGGTGGTGCAAGCCCCGCGGCCCGGTCGACCCGATGTACATCCCGGGCCGCTTTCGGACCGCTTCCAGCCCCTCGAGGACGGTGATGTCCTTGGCCCCGTAGGAGTCCGAGGAGCCCTTCTTGGATTTCGGCAATTGATCCTCTCTGATTCAGAAAAGCCCCGACCGGACGACGTCCTTGCCGCGCTCGGTCGGGGCCGCAATGCAAGTTGACATAAGGATACCAGTTCAGGCACCCAGAAGAGCCGCGCCAGGCGCCCAAAATCCCTGCAAAACACGAATAAAGTGTGACTTAGCTCAGTCGCGATCCGCACGGAATCGCAAACGCTCCGGAGCCTGCTCCCCGAGACGCTCGCGAAGGCGGCGAACCAACTGGTCCTGCATCAGGTCGAGCTCCTCCGCCCAGACCGGGTCGGCGCAGCCGACGACGACCGTCCCGCCCTGCTCGGAGACCGGTCGCGCGACCTCGGCGATGCGCTCTCCGACCGCCGCCGCCCAGACTCCCTGGACCGCCGCCAGGCGCGTCTTCGGCGCGGCCCGCTCGAGCGCCGCGCGCAAAGCCTCGCCGGCCGGCCGCGGGGCACGACGGTGGGTCAACTCGCTCACCCCCCGCTCACGCCGCCTCGACAGCAGGCGCGGTCGGGATCGGCATCCTGGTGGCGTTGCCGCGCAGCGCCGCCGGCAGCGACTCCTCGGTCGCGGCCGTGATCACGACCTGCCCGGGTCCCGAGAGGAGCTCGACGAGGCGCTCGCGGCGGGTTGCGTCGAGCTCGCTCATGACGTCGTCGAGGAGGAGCAGGGGCGTCACCCGCCGGGCCTCGCGCGAGCGCCGCCCGCTCCGCGAACAGGAGGGCGAGGAGCGCGCTTCGCTGCTGACCCTGGGAGCCGAACCGGCGCAGGGCGCGGCCGCCGGCCGAGATCTTGACCTCGTCGAGGTGCGGGCCCCAGGAGGAGCGCCCGAGTCGCAGATCGGCCTCGCGCCGCTCGAGCAGGCCTTCGCGGACCTCGTCGGCCGGACCGGGAGACCGCGGCGCGTACTCGAGGCGCGCCTCGCCCTCGAGGCCGAGGTCGGCCGCGGCGGAGGCGAACCGGGGCGCGAGATCCTCGATCGCCTCGGCGCGGGCCTCGGCGAGCGACGCGGCGGCGGCGGCGAAGCTCCCGTCCCAGACGTCGAGCTCCCCGGCGCCGGCCGGGCCACGGGCGAGCAGCGCGTTCCGCTGGGCCAGCGCCTGGCCGAACCGGACCCGCAGCTCCGCCCGGGACGGCCAGCGGGCCGCGACGAAACGGTCGACGTGCGCCCGCCGCTCCGCCGGGGGGCCCTTGACGAGCGCGAGCCTGTCGGGTGAGAAGACGGCGACGGGTGGTCGGTGCCTGGCCGCCGTCGCCGCGTCGACGGGGCTGCCGTCGAGGAGGTGGCGCCTTCCCTCGGCGCGGCTGACCGACGCCAGAAGGCGGTGCTCGACGCCGTCGTCGTCGCGGACCGTCGCCTCCACCCGGGCGAGCCCACCGCCGAACGGGATCAGGTCGCGACGGTCCGAGGTCCTGAACGAGCGCCCGGTGAGGGCGAAGTAGAGCGCCTCGAGCAGGTTCGTCTTGCCGGCGCCGTTGGGGCCGATCAGGCTCGCGACGCCGGGCCCGAGGTCGACCCGTGCGCCGGACAGGCTCCGCGAGGGATTGGCTTCGACGACGGTGACGAGCACCGGGACCGCGCTCTCAGACGTTGAGGCGGATCGGCATCACCAGGTAGCGGAAGTCTTCGTTGTCGACCGGCTGCAGCAGGCCGGGCCGCAGCGGCGAGATCAGCCGCAGCATCACCTCGTCCCCCTCGACGCTCTCGATCCCGTCCTTGAGGAAGTCGGGGTTGAAGCCGATCTCGAGCGCCTCCCCGTCGAAGGCCGCCGGGATAGCCTCCTCGGCGTCGCCGACGTCCGGGGTCGAGGCCGAGACCTTCAGCTCCCCCTCGTTGAACGAAAGCCGCAGCGGCGCATTGCGCTGAGCGAGCTGGCTAACGCGGCGGGCGACGTCGAGGAAGTCGGTCCGGTTGAGGCGCACGTCGTGCTCGTAGGACTCCGGCAGGAGTTGTCGAAAGTTGGGGAATTGGCCATCGATCAGCCTCGTGTTGAGGAGGACGGCCCCTGCCCGGAAAAGCGCCTGATTGGGGAGCAGGTTGACCTTCACCTCCTCGACGCCGTCGGCGGCGACGATCCTGCCCAGCTCGCGCAGCGCGCGGGCCGGGATGTTCGCCTCGAGCTCACCCCCGATCCCGCCCTCGAGCGGCGTCCGCTTGACCGCGAGCCGGTAGGAATCGGTCGCGACCATCGTCATCTCCTCGCCGGCGGCGCTGACCAGGACGCCGGTCAGCACCGGACGCATGTCGTCCTGCGAGGCGGCGGGGGCGACCAGGTCGACGGTCTCGGCCAGCGCCTTGCCCGGAATCGTCAGCGGGTCGCCGTCGGCGGTCGGGACCTTCGGGAAGTCCTCGGCGGGAAGGGTGCGGACGTGGAAGCGCGAGCCTCCGCAGCGGATCTCGACGTCGCGCTCGGCCTCCCGCAGCTCGATCTCGACCCTGTCGTCGGCAAGCGAGCGAACCAGATCGGCCAACAGCCGGCCGGGGAGGAGGATCGTGCCCGGGCCCTCGACGACCGCATCGAGCTCGGTGCGGAGGCCGATCTCGCCGTCGGTCGCGCTCAGCGTGACCGAGTCCTCCGAAGTCGTCAGCAGGATCCCCGAGAGCGCCTGGGTCGCGGCGCGGGTCGAGACCGCCCGGGAGACGGTCGAGAGCTTTGAGGAGAGCTCCTCACGTTGAGTGGTCAGCTTCAAAAGATGAACTTTCTATCGAGTTGATTTAGGGCCTGTGGAAACCGGCGGAGGGGCGGTGATTCCCCACGGTGGCGGGGCTTCCGGGTTGTGGACGGAAATGTGGGGAGCACTTGATTCTTACAGCGGCGTCGGCCGTCAGCGACGCTGGTCGGAAGGGTTGTGGATCGTCTCACGCAGGCTGTTGACGCGGGCCTCGAGATCCTCGTCCTGTCCGATCGCGGCCTCCGCGCGGCGCAGCGAGTTGAGGACGGTCGAGTGGTCCCGGCCGCCGAATCGCTGGCCGATCTCCGGAAGGGAGAGCGCGGTGCTCTCGCGGGTGAGGAGGATCGCGACGTGGCGGGCGCGGACCGGGCCCGCGGCGCGCGAGGGGCCGATCAGGTCGGCGGCCGAGACGCCGAACGAGGAGGCGACGGCGCCCTGTATCTGGTCCACGGGGTCGGTCGGCCCCGCCCTCCTCGTCCTCGGGACGACCTCGGCGACCAGCTCGGGGCTGAGTGGCTCGTCGGTGATCGAGGAGTGGGCGATGACCTTGGTCAGCGCCCCGCGGAGGCGGCGGACGTTGGTGTCGATCCTGTCGGCGAGCTCGGCGAGGGCATCGCGGCTGGCCGCCTCGAGCCCGGCCTCGCGGGCCAGGCGGCGGAGCACCGTCAGGCGGGTTGCGAGGTCGGGGTGGCCGACCGGGACGGTCAGGCCCCACTCGAAGCGGTCCCGCAGGCGCTCGGCGAGGGTCGAGAGCTCGCTCGGCAGCCGATCGGCGGAGAGGACCAGCTGGCTGCCGCCCTCATAGAGGGCATTGAAGGTGTGGAAGAACTCCTCCTCGGTCGCGTGCTTGCCCTCGAGGAACTGGACGTCGTCGACGAGCAGGACGTCGAGGTCGCGGTGGCGTTCCTTGAACCCCTCGGCGCCGCTGCTGCGCAGTGCGGTGACGAACTCGTTGGTGAAGCGCTCGGCCGTCGTGTAGCGGACCTCGAGCTCCGGCGCGTGGGTCCGCAGGTAGTTGGCGATCGCGACCAGGAGGTGAGTCTTGCCGAGACCGGGGGGGCCGTGGAGGAAGAGCGGGTTGTAGGCCTCCGACGGCGCCTCCGCGACCGCCAGGGCCGCGGCGTGGGCGAGGCGGTTTCCCTCGCCGATGACGAACCGGTCGAAGCTGTATTGCGGGTTCAGCTCGGCGACCTCGCCGCCTTCCGCTTCCTGGTCCACCCCACCGAAGCTGACCTCGTCGATGTCGCTCCCGGCTCCCGCCAGGCCGTCGCGGATCAGCGACGAGTAGCGGCGCTCGACCCAGGCCCGGATCCCGTCCGGGGCGCCGAGGTGGAGGGTCCTGCCGCGTGCCCCGACGACCCGGAGCGGCTCCAGCCAGAGCCGGAACGTGGACTCGGGGACGGATGCGCGAAGCCGTGACTGGACCTCCGCCCAGAGCGCGTCGAGGTCGTTCTGATAATCGTCATCGTGCACCCGGAGCCGACCATAGCGGCGCGCCCCGGGCACGATTTCGGCCGCCTCGCAAATGCCGAGAAATCGTTCGGGCGGCCGCTCGGGCCGCGTCCGTATACTGCGACGGCCAATGAGCGCGGAGCGACCGAGCGTGACAGTCTGCCTCTTCGCGAGGAAGCGACGTGGGAGCAATCTGAGATGAAGCGGACCTATCAGCCGAAGAAGCGCAAGCGGGCGAAGACCCACGGGTTCCGAGCGCGGATGAGCACCCGCGGGGGTCGGGCGATCCTCAAGCGCCGCCGCCGCAAGGGCCGGAAGCGCCTCACCCCTTAGCGATGCCGAAGCGACGGCGCCTCTCGCGCAGCGGCGAGTTCGACCGCGTCTACCGCGACGGCTCATCTCACGCCACCCGCTACCTCGTGCTCTACAGCTTCCCCCGCCGTGCCGAGGGGGATGAGACCGAGATCAGACTCGGCGTCTCGGCGAGCCGCAAGGTCGGCGGTGCGGTCGAGCGCAACCGGGTCAAGCGGGTGCTGCGCGAGGCTTTCTGGGCCAGCGTCGATCGCCTCCCCGAAGGACACGACTTCGTCCTCGTCGCCCGGCCCGAACTCGGCGAGCTGATCGAGAAGGAGGGGCTGGCCGGCGCCCAGGCGAGCCTCGATGAGGCGCTCAGCGAGGCCGGAATCCGGCCGGAGCGTTCCACGTGAAACGGTCGCTCCTGGCCCTGATCGGGGCCTATAGCCGTTGGATCTCCCCCGCCTTCCCCCGGCGCTGCAAATACGAGCCGACCTGCTCCGCCTACGCGGCCGAGTCGATCAGGCGCTTCGGCCCCGCCCGCGGCCTGCTGCTGGCCGTCTGGCGGCTGTTGCGCTGCAACCCCTTCAGCCACGGGGGCTTCGACCCCGTGCCGCGCCACTTCACCCTCAGGGTCGGCCCCGTCGACCCCGCCGCCCACCACGGTGAGGTGCGGCCCTGATTCCGATCGCAGACATCCTCGAACCGCTCGAGAACGTCGCGGAATCGGTCCTCAACTTCTTCCACGACAACGTCGGCCTCAGCTGGGGCACCTCGATCATCGCCCTCACGGTCTGCGTCCGGGCGGTGCTGATCCCGCTCACCTACAAACAGATCAAAGGCATGCGCGCGCTGCAGGCGCTGCAGCCGGAGATCAAAGCGATCCAGGAGAAATACAAGAACGATCGCCAGCGCCAGCAGCAGGAGATGATGCGGTTCTACCAGGAGAACAAAATCAACCCGCTGGCCTCGTGCCTGCCACTGCTCCTGCAGCTGCCGATCTTCTTCGCGCTGTTCCGCACTCTCCGCGGCGACAGCTTCCAGCAGGACGTCGAAGCCGCCGGCGGCGCGGGCTGGTTCTTCATCAACAGCGTGATCGAAAAGCCGCAGGGCCCCGAACTGATCGTGCTGATGGTGCTCTTCGCCGGCTCGATGGCGCTCTCGACGTACATCACGATGCGCTCGTCGCCGACTGCGGCCGGGGCCCAGCAGTACGTGATGCTGGGGGCGTTCGCGCTCGTCGGCCTGTTCTTCGTCCCCGCCGTCCCGGCCGGCCTCAGCCTCTACTGGATCACCACCAACTTCTGGACCGTCGGCCAGTCCTACGCCGCGGCGAAACTGATCCCGCCGCCGGCCGTCCTCACCCCCGCCGCAGCGGCAGCCGCCAAGCCACCTCCGCCGCCTCCGAAAAAGAAGAAGCGGCGCAGGTAGGGGCGGGAGTTGGTTGCCCCCGCCCGGACAAGTGCCGGTCTAATCAGACCGGCACTTTGAGTATCCGCCCGTTCGGGGGCAACCAATCGCCCCGCCTCCGATCCGTTGCGGGCGATACCCGTCCCGGCGGCCCGGGCGATCGTTGGATAGGGTGAGATTCGTGAACGAGTCGAGTGCCGAGAGGGAGTGGCCGGAGGAGCCGGCCGAGAGGGTTCGCGAGCTGATCGAGGGTGTCCTCGACGAGCTCGACCTCGAGGGCGATGTCGAGGTCGAGGAGGACGACGAGACGATCGAAGCGGTCGTGGCCGGGGACGACGACTACGGGCTGTTGATCGGCCGCCGCGGGCAGACGATCGACGCGCTGCAGCTGCTCTGCCACCAGGCCGCCTTCCGCGGGATCCGGGATCGCAAGCGGGTTCTGGTCGACGCCGCCGGCTACCGCGACCGTCGCCGCGAGGTCCTCACCGCCCGCGCCGCCCGCGCCGCCGAGCAGGCCCTGAGCGCCAACCGGATCGTCGAGATGGACCCGATGAGCGCCCAGGAGCGCCGCGTCGTCCACGAGTACCTCCGGGACCGTGCCGGGGTCGAGACCTACAGCGAAGGCGACGAGCCCCACCGCTGCGTGGTCGTCGCCCCCCTCGTCTCGGAGTGAGCCCGGGCCCGGAGGCCTCGCTCGACGACGCCGGCCGCGCCGCGCTCCGCAGGGTCCTCGAGCTGCTCGCCGCCGAGCGGGCCTCGGTCAGCTCCGTCGTCGACCCCGATCGGGCCTGGAAAATCCACGTCGCCGACAGCCTCAGCGGCCTCGACGTGGCCGACCTGGGGGATGCCCGGCGAATCGCCGACGTCGGTTCCGGCGCCGGCTTCCCGGGCCTGCCGCTGGCGGTCGCGCTGCCGGCGGCCCGGGTCGACCTGATCGAGTCGATCGGCCGCAAGTGCGAGTTCCTCGAGCGGGCGATCGCCGGCGCGGGGATCGCGAACGCGCGCGTGCTCAACGCGCGCTCGGAGGACTGGGCCGCGGAGGGAGCCGAGGGAAGGGGGGCATATGACGCGGTCACCGCCCGCGCCGTCGGCAGGCTCTCGACGCTGGCCGAGCTGGCCTCGCCGCTGCTCCGCGATGGAGGCGTGCTGGTCGCCTGGAAGGGGAGGCGCGACGAGGAGGAGGAGCGCCAGGCCGAGCGGGCCGCGGCGGCGCTCGCGATGCGGCCGGAGGCGATCCTCGACGTCGGCCCCTACGCCGGCAGCCGCAACCGCCACCTGCACGTCCTGCGGAAGACGGGACCGACGCCGAAGGATCTTCCGCGCCGTCCGGGAATCGCGAAGAAGCGCCCCCGCGGCTGAGGCCCGGCGGCAACTAACCTGCGCGCCGATGGGCCTGGTGCACGCGATCGCCAATCAGAAGGGCGGGGTCGGGAAGACGACCACCGCCGTCAACCTCGCCGCCTGCATCGCGAAGGGCGGCGCCCAGACCCTGCTCGTCGACCTCGACCCCCAGTGCAACGCGACCACCGCGCTCGGCGGCCGCCCATGACCTGCATCCCTCTTCCTACGACTGCCTGATCGGCGACGTCTCCGTGGCCGAGGCGGCGCGCCCGGCGGGCCCCGACAACCTCTGGCTGGTGCCCGCCAGCCGCGACCTCGCCGGCGCCTCGGTCGAGCTACCGCGGCTCGAGGGCTCGGAGACGCGGCTGCGCGAACGGCTCGGCCCGGTCCGGGAGCGGTTCGCCTTCACGATGCTCGACTGCCCACCCTCGCTCGGCCCGGTCAGCGTCAACGCGCTCGCCGCCGCCGACCGGGTGATCGTCCCGGTCCAGGCCGAGTACCTCGCGCTCGAGGGCCTGGTCCAGTTCCTTGACACGGTGGGGATGATCCGGCGTGAGTTGAACCCCTCACTGAATGTGTCGGGTCTGTTGATCACTATGCATGACGAGCGCACGCGGCTCGCCCAGGACGTCGAGCGGGAGCTGCGCGACCACTTTCCGGAAATGGTCTTCGAGACAGTCATACCCCGCAGCGTCAGGGTCGCCGAGGCGCCGAGCTACGGACTGCCCGTGACCGAGCACGCCCCCTCCTCGCGCGGCTCGGACGCTTACCGCGCGCTGGCCCAGGAGGTCTCGGCCCGTGGCTAGCCCGGGGATCGGCCGCGGCCTCGCCGCGATCCTGCCGGAGGCCTCCGGCGACGACGTCGGCGACCTCTGCGAGCTGCGGATCGATCTGATCAAGCCCAACCCGAACCAGCCGCGCAAGCGCTTCGACGCCGAGTCGCTCAGCGGCCTCGCGTCCTCGATCGAGGCGAGCGGAGTCGTCCAGCCCCTCCTCGTCCGCCCGCTGCCCGACGGCAGCTACGAGCTGATCGCCGGCGAGCGGCGCTGGCGCGCGGCGCAGCAGGCCGGCCTCGAGAAGGTGCCGGCGATCGTCCGCGAGTCCGAGCGTGCCGAGCGGCTCCAGGTGGCGCTGATCGAGAACGTCGTCCGCGAGGACCTCAACCCGATCGACGAGGCCCGGGCCTGCGCGGCGCTGGTCGACGACCTCGGGCTCTCGAAAGAGGAGCTGGCAAAAAGGATCGGCCGCAGCCGGCCGGCGGTCTCGAACCTGATCCGGCTTCTCGAGCTGCCCGACGACGCCCTCGCCCTGCTCGAGTCGGGAGAGCTCACGGAGGGCCACGGCCGGGCCCTGCTCGGCGATCCGCGGCAACGATGCGCGCCGCCGCCTCGCGCGCGACGCGGCAAAGGGCGGTTGGTCGGTTCGAGAGACCGAGAACCGGGTTAAGTTGGCCAGCCAGCCAAACCGCCGGCCGCGTCCCGAGCCGGTCGACGCCGAGCGCCAGGCGGCACTGCGTGAGGTCGGCGACGAGCTCGAGTCGAGCATCGGCCACGAGGTCCGGGTGCGTCCGCGCGGCGAGGAGATCGTCGTCGAGATCCACCTCACCGATCTCGCCGAGACGCTCGAGCTGGCCCGCCGTCTCGGCAAGCGCCGGCGCTGAACGACCGCGGCGGACAGCGACGGGCGGCCGCTATCATCGCGCTGTTCTCGCGGGCGATTAGCTCAGTCGGTTAGAGCGCGTCTCTGATAAGGACGAGGTCCCTGGTTCGAATCCAGGATCGCCCACTGCGCATATGGCTCCCGCGATCCGGCTTCGGCGCGGACCTATAATGGGCGGCCATCCAGCGTGGGAGCGAGTTTGTGCAGCAGATGCAGATCTACGGTGTCAGCTTCGACATGGTCGGCAAGCAGCCGATCGTCTTGCTGAAGACCGTCGACGGGAACAGGTTCCTGCCGATCTGGATCGGACACCCCGAGGCGGCGGCGATCCTGATGAAGCTCCAGGGCGCCTCGACGCCGCGGCCGATGACCCACGACCTGCTCTCCGACGTGCTCGAGCAGCTCGACGCGAAATGCGAGCGGGTCTCGGTGACCGAACTGCGCGACAACACCTTCTACGCCTCGATCACGGTCTCGATCGACGGCACCGAGCTCGAGATCGACTCGCGCCCCTCCGATGCGCTCGCCCTCGCGGTCAGGGTCTCGGCCCCGATCTTCGCCGCCGAGGACGTGATCGAGGAGTCGGCGATCGAGTTCGAGCATGAGGTCGAGGACACCGAGGAGGTCGTCGACAAGTTCAAGGAGTTCCTCGACGAGGTCTCCCCGGACGACTTCGCCCAGGGCAATTCGTAAAACGCCGCCTCCTCTGCTCCCGCTCGGGCCGGGGGAATCAGATATGGACTGGCCCTCGCTCCCGCGTCCGGGGGCGGCTTATTGCTTCAGCGCGACGGGCGAGGCGAGCTTGAGGATCCGCTCGACCAATTCCTCGAACGAGAGCCCGGCGGCCTCGGCGGCCTGCGGCAGGAGGCTGGTGTCGGTCAGGCCCGGGATCGCGTTGACCTCCAGCACCTGGGGGCCGTTGCCCTTCTCGAGGATCACGTCGACCCGGGAGAAGCCGGTGCACCCGAGCGCCTCGTAGGCGGCGAGCGCGACGGAGGTCACCGCGGCCGCCTCCTCCTCGGTGAGATCGGCGGGGCAGACGAACTCGGTTCGCCCGATCTCGTAGCGCGCCTCGAAGTCGTAGCGGTCGCCGCCGACCGGGATCGCCTCGACGATCGGCAGCGGCTCGTCGCCGAGGATGCTCACCGCCAGCTCGCGTCCGTCGACGAAGCGCTCGAGCACGACGCGGTCGTCGTAGCTGAAGGCCGAGACCAGCGCCTCGGGGACCTCGGCCCGGCTCGCGGCGAACCTGACCCCGAGCGACGAGCCGCCCCGGCTCGGCTTGACGACGAGCGGGTAGCCGAGCCGATCCTCGAGGTGGTCGAGGGCGTCGGTCGCCCCCAGTTCGCGGAACGCGGTTTCGTTGAACGCGAGCCAGTCGGGTGTCGGGATCCCCGCGGCGCGGAACTCGTGCTTGGCGAGTGCCTTGTCGATGCAGCGGACGCAGGCGGCGACGCCGGGGCCGGTGAACGGGATGCCGAGGATCTCGAGCAGCTCCTGGACCGTCCCGTCCTCGCCGCCGGGGCCGTGCATCGCGACGAACGCGATCTCGGGCCGGTGCCGGTTCAGCTCCTCGACCAGCTCGGCGCCGGCGTCGATCGAGGTGACGTCGTGGCCGAGCCTGGCGAGCCCCTCCTCGACCCGGGCGGCCGAGCGCAGCGAGACGCCGCGCTCGAGCGACCTGCCGCCCTTGAGGACCGCCACCTTCACGCCGACTCCTCCTTGCGGAACGGGAGGACGTCCCCACCTTTGTCCTGGCCGGCTCGGCCCTCCTCGGCCTCCGGGAGAGACAGACTGCGACCGGAGGCCGATGAGGCCTTGGCAGAATCAATTCCGCCCATGTCCTCCGCTTCGCGTCCGGGCATGGGCGGGTGCTCCCGGGTCAGGGTCGAGTAGAGGTCGACCTGCTGGGCGACCACCTTGCCGATCCGCCGCACCCCCTCGCGCGATCTCGGCGTCGCCGGAGCCCGAGAAGTTGAGCCGCATCGAGTTGCGGCCGCGCTCGTCGACGTACGCGGCCTGGCCGGGGACGAAGGCGACGTCCTCGCGCAGCGCCCTGGCGAGCAGGTCGCCGGTGTCGATGAAGTCCGGCAGCGTCGCCCAGATGAAGAGCCCGCCCTCGGGGTCGGTCCAGCTCGCCTCCGGCGGGAAGTGCTCGCGCAGCGCGGCGATCATCGTGTCGCGCCGGCCGCGGTAGATCTCGACCAGGCTCTCGATGTACTCCCGCCAACGACCTTCGGCGAAGTACTCGCGGACAAAGAACTGGGTCAGGGTCGAGGTGCAGAGGTCGGCAGCCTGCTTGCCGAGCACGATCTTCTCCATCACCGGCGGCGGCGCGACCGCCCAGCCGAGCCGGATCCCGGGGGAGAGGATCTTCGAGAACGTCCCGATGTAGATGACGTAGTCGCCGCCGTCGAGCTGGTAGAGCGGCGGCAGGGGCTCGCCGCCGAAACGGAGGAGGCCGTAGGGGTTGTCCTCGACGACGAGCATCTCGCGACCGCGCGCGAGCTCGACCAGGCGTTGGCGGCGGTGCAGCGACATCGTCACCCCCGCCGGGTTCTGGAAGGTCGGGACCGAGTAGACGAATTTCGGCCGCCGCCCCTCGCGGTCGAGCCGCTCGAGGACCGCTTCGAGCTCGTCGATCCTCATCCCGTCCTCGTCGCACTCGATCTGGATGACGTCGGCCTCGTAGCTGCAGAAGACCGGGATCGCCCCGGGGTAGGACGGCGCCTCGCAGATGACGACGTCGCCGGGGTCGAGGAGGGTCTTGGAGACGAGGTCGATCGCCTGCTGGCCGCCGGTGGTGACGATCACATCGTCGTGGTCGGGGAGCATCCCCTCCGCCCCCATCACCTGGATGATGCAGTCCACCGTCTCCTCGAAGCCCTCGGTCGGCCCGTACTGAAGGGCCTCGGCGGCCGAGGTCTGCGCGATCCGGGTCATGTCGGCGGCGAAGGTCGCGGGCGGGAAGGTCGAGGTGTCGGGAAGGCCCCCCGCCAGTGAGATCACCTCGGGGCGGGCGGTGATCGCCATCAGGTCCCGCATCGCCGATGACCGCATGACCTTCGTCCGTCCGGCGAACAGCCCGGCGTACCGCTCGAGGTCCCGCGTGAGCGTGTGCGCTCGCCGCCGGTGAGGGGGTTCGGGCATCACACAGCCTCGCGCTTCGCTCGCTGCGCAAAGAGCCAGAGATGGATGCTTGCTCGCTCCGCGCTCATCCATGAAGTGTAGGTTTTTCGCATGAGCTTTCTTGAGGGGGTCGGCTTCGAGGTGGGCATCGGCATCGCGATCGGGATGCTGGCCGGGACCACCGGAACCCACGGCTCGGCGCGGGGACGGATGACCCTGCTCGCCGCGGTGATCGGCTTCGTCGTCGGGTATCTGCTCGCCGGCCACGCCGACCTCGACAACCTGCTCGGGGCGGTCTTCTGCCTCGCCGGCGCCGCCTTCGGCTGCATCGTCGTCAGCGACATCGTCTTCGGCGCCGGCAGGCGCGAGGGGGGAGGGGGCGCCGCGCTCGGCTTCCTGGTCTCGCTGGCCGCGATCGTCGTCGCCGTCGCCGCGCTGCTGGTTCCGGACGTGACCCTGCTGGTCATCATCGCCCTCGCCTGGCTCGGCTTCGCCCGCCACCGCCGCGCCAAGCGCAAACACGAGGGGCTTCGCGTTCTCCGATAACAAGCGCCGTGAGTCCCGAGGCGGCGTCTTGTTCTTTCAAGGGCGGCGCAGCGGGTCCCGGGGTCCGATGACAGTCATCATTCGGCCGGGATGACCGATGGGCGATAAGAAGCTGGTCCTCACCTACGTCGACTCGCTCCGGACCGACATGCTGGAGCGGACGATCGAGGAAGGGAAAGCGCCGACCTTCGAGGCCCTGCTCGAGCACGGGACGCTGATCCCCGACTGCGTCTCGAGCTTCCCGTCGGTCACCCCCGTGGCCTGCGCCGAGATGGTCACCGGCGTCGCCGCCGACCGCCACTGGATCAGCGGCATGAACTGGTACCACCGGCTCGAGCGGCGCTACGTCGAGTACGGGTCCTCACTCGAGGCGACCCGGGCGGTCGGCGTCTTCCGGGCGCTCTACGACCTCGTCTACAACATGAACCTGGCCCACCTCAGCCCCGAGGTGCCGACTCTCTTCGAGCGCCTCGACGACGCCGGTGCCCGCACCGCCTGCACGCCCTTCCTGATCTACCGCGGCCGCCACCGCCACCAGGTCTCGCTCGAGGGGCTGATGCGGCGCGCGGTCGTCGACGCCGGGCGGCTCAAATTCGACCACCACACCTGGGGGCCGGGCGAGCTCTTCTACGGCGATCTCTACGCGAGCCGCGACGTTCCGTGCAAGTCGACCTCGATCCCCGGCAACCGCGACAGCTACGCGGCCTGCTGCGCCGCCGAGCTCGCCCGCGACGGCGGCTTCGACTTCCTCCTGCTCTCGCTGCCCGACAACGACAACCACTCCCACCGTTACGGGCCGGAGGCGAGCGGCGAGTCGATCGCCCGGGCCGACGAGTGCTTCGCGATGCTGGTCGAGGCCGCCGGGGGCCTCGACCGGTTCCTCGAGGACCATGCCCTGATCCTGGTCGCCGATCATTCCCACTCCGAGGTCGACCGGGGGCTGCCGCTGGCGGACCTCCTCGGGCAGGAGTGGTCGGTGCTGAAGCCCTCCGAGGACCGCCCCGAGCAGGCCCAGCTCGCCGTCAGCCCGACGGGACGGGCGGCGCACGTCTACCTCCTGCCGGCCGACGGGGACACCGCCGACCACCGCGAGGTCTGCGAGTCGCTGGCGGCGACCGAAGGGGTCGACCTCGTCTGCTGGCTCGAGGGCGCCGGTGGCACGCCGCTGCCGAGGCCGGAGGCCGGCGGGCCCGACGGCGAGGAGGTCTGGGCCGTCGTCGAGCGGCGCGGCCGCCGCCTGCGCTTCCGGCCCGGGGGGCCACTCACCGACCTCCGCGGAGGGGAGTGGGAGGTGGAGGGCGAGCACGATGCCCTCGCCGCCGAGGTCGCCGCCGGCAGGTTGCGGAGCGAGCTCTACCCGGACCCTCTCGCCCGCGTCCACGCCGCGCTGACCGCGCCTCACGCCGGCGACATGATCGTCTCCCTCGCCCCCGGGTACGAGGCGCTCGACTGGGGCGGAACCAGCCACGCCGGGGGCGGAAGCCACGGCTCGCTGATGCGCGACGACTCGCTCGGGCCGCTCCTCTTCTGCGGCTGCGGCCCGGACGACGCCGCCGACCGCGAGCAGTGGGCCCTGCGCGACGTGGCGCCGGCGGTGCTCGATCATTTCGGCCTGTGAAGGACGAGGTCGTTCTGTGAGGCGCGCGGCAGCGCTCGCCGCTCTGCTCCTCGCCTGCCTTCCGGCTCCCGCCCTCGCCGCGTCGGGTGACATTTCCGCGGCCGAAGCGAGCGCCAGGGCCGATCGCGACCCGAAGGTCGTCGAAGAGCGGCGCGAGCACCCCGGGATGACCTCGAGCGCCGCGATGAACGACGGCAACTGGGAGGTCAGCTACTTCGCTGCAGACGAACGAGTGGCCCTCGCGATCGTCGACCCGCGGAGCGGCGTGGTGACCGAGTCGTGGACCGGCTACCAGGTCGGGTGGAAGATGGCCCGCGGATACTCCGGCGCCTTCGGTCATAGGTTGAACGCGCCCTACGTGATCCTCCCCCTCTTCGCTCTGTTCGCGCTCGGGTTGATCGACTGGCGCCGCCCGTGGCGGCTCGCCACGCTCGACGTCGCCGTCCTCCTCGGCTTCGGCATCTCGCACTGGTTCTTCAACCGAGCCGAGATCGGCGTCTCGGTCCCGCTCCAGTACCCGGTTCTCCTCTACCTCCTGGGGAGGGCTCTCTGGATCGGGTTGCGCAGGAGGGGCGAGGGAATCCGGCCGGTCTGGCCGACGACGTGGCTGATCGTCGCCACCCTCTTCCTGATCGGCCTCCGGGTCGGGCTCAACGTCGCCGACGCGGGGACGATCGACGTCGGCTACGCGAGCGTGGTCGGAGCCGACCGGATCGAGCACGGCGAACGGCTCTACGGCAACTTCCCCGAGGACGTCTCGGCGGGGGACACCTATGGCCCGGTCAACTACGTCGCCTACGTCCCGTTCGAGGCGATCTGGCCATGGCACGGGACCTGGGACGACCTCCCCGCCTCCCACGGCGCCGCGGTCGTCTTCGACCTGGCTACGATTGCGCTCCTCGTCCTGCTCGCGCTGCGGATCCGCCCCGGGCCCGCCGGGCGCCGCCTCGCAGCGGTGCTCGCATTCGCCTGGGCCGCCTACCCCTACACCGCCCTGCCGCTGGAGACGAACTCGAACGACACCCTGGTCGCGCTGCTCCTCGTCGCGACGCTCCTGGTCCTCGCCCGCCCGGTTTATCGGGGCGTCTTCGCAGCCCTTGCGGGCCTGACGAAGTTCGCCCCCCTCATCCTCGCCCCGATGCTGGCCACGTACCGCCCCTCGCCGTCCAACGCGGTGGATCCTCTGGCGGGTGGCGTGGCAGGAGGAGGGGTCGAGGACAGCCCGGCCCGCAGATCCCCTCCTCCTGCCGCGACAGGACCCGCCAGCCGGTCCACCCTGTTGTTCGCAGTGGCGTTCGCGGCCACCGCCGGGCTGCTGATGCTCTGGCCGGTCATCGACCCCGGCCTCGCCACCTTCTGGGACCGCACGCTCGGTTACCAGGCCGGCCGCGACTCGCCGTTCAGCATCTGGGGCCAGGTCCCCGGCCTCGAGCCGCTGCGGATCGCGATTCTCGTCGGGGTCGCCGCGCTCTCGGTCGCCTTCGCCTTCCGCCCGCGGCGGAAGTCGCTGGTCCAGGTCGCCGCCCTCGCCGCGGCCCTGATCATCGCCCTGCAGCTGACGGCGATGCACTGGTTCTACCTCTACATCGTCTGGTTCTTCCCGCTGCTGCTGGTCGCGATGTGCGAGGGCGCGGAGCCCCCGGCCTCCGATCGGCGCGAGCCGGTTACCCGGTCGGAGCCGGCATCAGAACCTGCTCGATCGAGTCAGCCCGTCCCTTCTGGTTGATCTCGACCGCGGCGCCCATCACCCAGACGTCGTCCTCCGCGGTTTCGAACCGGACCGGCATCTGCGTGATCAGCGATTGCAGCGCCTGCTCCGGCTTCACCCCGAGAACGCTCGTCCGCGACCCGGTCATGCCGACGTCGGTGATCACCGCTGTCCCACCCGGCAGTACCCGGGCGTCCGCGGTCGGGACGTGGGTGTGGGTGCCGAACAGGGCGGCCACCCGGCCGTCGAGGTGCCAACCCATCGCGACCTTCTCGCTCGTCACCTCGGCATGGAAGTCGACGACGACGCAGTCGGCCTCGATCCGCTCGAGGATGCTGTCGACCTCGTGGAAGGGGGATCGGGCGACCGTGAGGCCGACACCGCCGCTGATGTTGACGACGCCGACCCGCATCCCGCCCGCCTCGGTCACGAGGTACCCCTTCCCGGGATTCGCGTGGGGATAGTTGGCGGGGCGGATCACCCGGTCGGTGCGGTCGAGGAACTCGTATGCCTCGCGATGGCGGTAGACGTGGTTGCCGGTCGTGAGGATGTCGGCGCCGGCGTCGAACAGGCCGTCCGCCGTCTTCTCGGTGATCCCGATCCCACCCGCGGAGTTCTCGCCGTTGACGATCACGAGGTCGGGGCTGTGACGCTCGCGGAGCTCGGGCATGGCCGCCTTCAGACCCCGCCTCCCCGGCCCGCCGACGACGTCCCCGATGAAGAGCACCCGCATGTAATCGCGGACCCTATCCGTGATACTGGCCGCGGAGGAAGTGATGGAGGGACAACGCGAGGTTGTCGAGCGAGCGCTGGGCTATCCCTTCGCCGTCCCCGAGCGCTCGTTCGCGATCGTCGGCGGCGGCGCGGTCGAGATATCCGCCGCGCCCGCGCCGGGCCCGGACCGGGTGCCGATGCTCGCCTACGGCTCCAACGCCTCACCCGCCGTGCTCGCCCGCAAGCTGGCGGGGGACGATGATCCGGTCGCCGTGATCCGAGCCTCGCTGTCGGAGTTCGACGTCGTCTACTCGGCCCACATCACTGCCTACGGATCGGTCCCGGCGACGCTGCGGAGGAGCCCCGGGACCGAGGTGCCGGTGTTCGTCGCCTTCCCGACCGCGGCCCAGCTCGAGCTGATCTCGGAGACCGAGGGGAACTACGAGGTCACCGTCCTCGAGGGGATCTCGTGCCGGCTCGAGACCGGCGAGGTGCTGGCAAAGGCGACCGCCTATCTGAGTCGCCACGGGTGCCTTCAGATCGACGGCGAGGCGGCCGCGCTGGCGGCGGTCCGATCGCGGCGCCGCTCGCTCGCCGAGCTCACCCAGCGGCAGGCGCTGGAGCACGCGCGCGACCGCCTGCGGCCCGGCCAGGCCCTCGAGGAATTCATCGCCGCCTGCGTCGCGGGCGAGGTTCCGCGGCAGGGTGCGCTGCCGCACTCCCCCTAGAATCGAATTGATGGCCTTTCCCGCCACACGCATGCGTCGCCTGCGCCGGACCGAGACGCTGCGCGGCCTCGTCCGCGAGACCGACCTTTCCGCCGCGCACCTGATCCAGCCCGCCTTCGTCGTCTCCGGTGAGGGGGTGCGCGAGGAGGTCGAGTCGATGCCGGGCGTCGAGCGGTTCTCGATCTCCGAGCTCGTCGCCGAGGCGACCGAGATCGCCACCGCCGGGGTCGGCGCGATGCTGCTCTTCGGCCTGCCGGCGACCAAGGACGAGACCGGTTCGGGCGCCTATGACGAAGAGGGCGTCGTCCAGATGGCGGTGCGGGCGCTGAAGGAGGCTCATCCGGACCTGGTCGTGATCACCGACGTCTGCCTCTGCGAGTACACCTCGCACGGGCACTGCGGCTTCCTCCTCGAGGGCGACGTCGACAACGACCTGACCCTCGAGCTGCTCGCGAAAACCGCGATCTCCCACGCCGAGGCCGGCGCCGACGCCGTCGCCCCGAGCGACATGATGGACGGGCGGGTCGGGGTGATCCGCCACCAGCTCGACGAGGAGGGGCACTCGCGGGTCCCGATCATCGCCTACAGCGCCAAGTACGCCTCCGCCTTCTACGGGCCGTTCCGCGAGGCGGCCGACTCGACCCCCGCGTCCGGCGATCGACGCGGCTACCAGCTCGACCCCGCCAATGCCGAGGAGGCGGTGCGGGAGGCGAAGCTCGACCTCGAGGAGGGGGCGGACATGGTGATGGTCAAGCCGGCGACCCCGTACCTCGACGTCGTCCGCCGGGTCAAGGAGGCGACTGGCGCCCCGGTCGCCGCGTACCACGTCTCCGGCGAGTACTCGATGCTCAAGGCCGCCGCCGAGAATGGCTGGATCGACGAGCGGGCGGCGGTGCTCGAGACGCTGACCTCGATCCGCCGCGCCGGCGCCGACGCGATCGTCACCTACTACGCGAAGGAGGCCGCCGCGTGGCTTCAGTGAACCGAGCGAGGAAGCATCGAAATCTGATTCTCTGCGAACGAGCGAGCGTGAACGCTTGATGTTGAAGGTGCCGCAGTCGAAGGCCCGCTCGCGCAAGGACGGCGCCGCGGTCCCGCTCGACGAGACCGACAGGCGGCTGATGAACCTGCTGCAGTCGAGCTTCCCGCTCGACCCGGAGCCCTTCGGTTTGATCGCTGCCGAGGCCGCCCTCGAGGTGGACGAGGTGATCGCGCGGACGACGCGGCTGCTCGACGAGCGGATCATCCGCGAGATCACGCCGATCTTCGACACCCGCGCTCTCGGGTACGAGTCGATGCTCGTCGCGGCCAAAGTCGACGACGAGAACCCGCAGCGGGCGGCGGCGGTCGTCAACTCCCACCCCGGCGTCTCCCACAACTACCTGCGGACGCACGACTTCAACCTCTGGTTCACGATCGCGACGCCGCCCGATTCGCGACTGGGCCTCGATGGCACCCTCGAGGTCCTGATGCGTGAGACCGGCGCCGAGTCGATGCGCCAGCTGCCGACCCTGACCCTGTTCAAGATCAACATGAACCTGGAGATGGAGAAGGGCACCGAGACCCTCGCCAGCTCCGTCGACGCCTCGCCGCCGCGGGAGCTCGACCCGCAGCCCTACGACGAACGCGACATCGCCGTGATCCGCGCCCTGCAGGGGCCGATGAGCCCCGTCACGCGGCCCTACGACGCCGCCGCGGAGGAGCTGGGGATCGCGACCGAGGACCTGCTCGACCATCTGCGCGGGATGGTCGACCGCAAGCTGCTGCGCCGGGTCGCGGCGATCCTCTTCCACCGCCGGGCCGGGTTCTCGGCCAACGGGATGGGCGTCTGGAAGGTGCCCGAGGAGGAGATCATGGAGACCGGGCGGCGGATGGCCTCGTTCCGCGGGATCTCCCACTGCTACCAGCGCCCGACCTACGAGGACTGGCCCTACAGCGTCTTCACGATGGCCCACGGCCGCTCGAAGGAGGAGTGCGACGCGATCCTCGACTCGATCGCCGCCGAGTGCGGGATCGGCCCCGCCGACCGCGCCACCCTCTACTCCTCGACCGAGTACAAGAAGATCCGCCTTCACTACTTCACCGACGAGTACTCCCGCTGGGAGCGGGAGCACTCATAAATTGCCTGCGCCGGGCTCCGGTCGCAGAGAATCAGATCGTGACGCTCCCTCCTGCCGGAATTGATGCGAACCACCACAAGCGCTGACCTCTACCAGCGGGCGCTGAAGGTCCTTCCCGGCGGGGTGAACAGCCCCGTGCGGGCGATGCGGCAGATCGGGCGTGACCCGATCTTCATCGAGCGCGGCGAGGGCTGCGAGCTCATCGACGTCGACGGCAACCGGTATGTCGACTGGGTCTGCTCCTGGGGGCCGCTGATCCTCGGCCATGCCGACCCGGCGGTCGTCGCCGCGGTTACCGAGGCCGCCGCTCGTGGCACCAGCTTCGGCGCCGCCACCGAGGCCGAGGTGGAGCTCGCCGAGGAGGTCGCGGCCCGGGTCCCCTCGGTCGAGATGCTGCGGATGACCAGCTCGGGAACCGAGGCGGCGATGGGCGCGGTGCGCCTCGCCCGCGCGGTCACCGGTCGCGAGACCGTCGTCAAGTTCGCCGGCGCCTACCACGGCCACTCCGACGGTCTGCTCGCCGACGCCGGATCCGGCCTCGCGACGCTCGGGGTGCCGGCGACCCCTGGCGTGACCGCGGCGCAGGCCGCCGGCACGGTCGTCGTCCCCTGGAACGACCGCGACGCGGTCTCCCGGGCCCTCGAGTCCCACCCGGTCGCGGCGCTGCTGGCCGAGCCGATCGCGGCAAACATGGGAGTCGTCCCGCCCGAGGACGGCTTCCTCGAGTTCCTCCGCGACGCGACCCGCGACGCCGGCGCCCTGCTCGTCCTCGACGAGGTCATCACCGGGTTTCGCGTCGGCCGCGGCGGCGCCCAGGAGCGCTACGGGGTCGAGCCCGACCTCACCGTCCTCGGCAAGGTGCTCGGCGGCGGCCTTCCCGCAGCCGCCTTCGGCGGCCCGAGGTCGGCGATGGAGCGCGTCGCGCCCGCCGGCGACGTCTACCAGGCGGGGACACTTTCCGGCAACCCGCTGGCGACCGCGGCCGGGCTGGCGACGCTGCGGGCGCTCGACGCCGGGGCCTACGCGCGGCTGGAGTCGCTGACCGACCGCCTCGCAGCCGGCCTCGGCGAGCTTGTCGGCGACCGGCCGCTGCGGATCTCCTCGGCGCCGGGGCTGCTCACCCTCTTCTTCAGCGCCGCGCCGGTCACCGACTTCGAGGGCGCCTCGTCCTGCGACCTCGCGGCACACGCCCGCTTCTGCCGCGCGATGCTCGAGCGCGGCATCTACCCACCGCCATCCCAGTTCGAGGCCTGGTTCGTCTCGCTCGCCCACGACGAGGCGGCGATCGGCCGCACCGTCGCCGCCGCGTCAGAGTCCCTCGAAGAGGCCTTCGCGTGAGGGATGAGGGGCCCGCCGACGCGCTGCGGAGCCTTGCGGGCCTGCTCCGCGACGGCGAGACGCCGATCGCCGCCCACGTCGTCGACCCGGTCGAGGAGCCGGCCTTCGGGCTGATCGCCGCCGCCGGCCCCCGCGCTGCGGACGCGCCCGCCGAGTACGCGCTCGTCGTCGAGGCGGTGCGCGAGGGCTATCTGCTTCATTTCGGGAAGCCCCGGCTGATCGCCGGCCAAGACGCCGACCTCGGCCTGCTCGCCGGCGACTATCTGTATGCGCTCGGGATCGAGCGGCTGGCGGCGCTCGGCGACAGCGAGGCGGTCCTCGTCCTCGCCGACCTGATCAGCCAGTGCGCCCGCCACCACGCCGAGGGCAGCGCCGACCGGGTGCCGGAGCTCTGGCGGACCTCGGCTGAGGCGATCGGCGGCGGGGCCGGCGGAGCCGTCCGGGGCCGCAGGCAATAAACTTCGTCGTCCTGAATCTGGATGACGGTGGCTGACGAAGCGGACAAGCACAACGGAGCCGAGGCGGCTCCACGGGAGCGCGAGAAGCCCAAGCCTGCGGGCTACTTCGAGGGCGAGTCGATGACCCGCCGCCACGCGTTCACGATCGCCGTCCAGGGGCTCGGCGGCGTCGCCGGCCTGGCGATCGTCCTGCCCGCCGTCGGCTTTGCCGTCGCCCCGATCTTCCACCGCGGCAAGGAGCGCTGGGAGGCGGTCGGCCCGACCAGCGACTTCGTCACCGACACCTACCGCCAGGTCGTCTTCACCGAAACCCCGGGGATCGGCGATGCCGGCAAGGTCACCGCCTACGTCCGCAAAGGTTCGAAGGAACTCGGCGAGGACCCGAAGGAATTCATCGCCGTGTCCAACCGCTGCGCTCACCTCGGCTGCCCGGTCCGGTTCGTCGAGGCCGCCGGGAACTTCATCTGCCCCTGCCATGGCGGCGTCTACGACTTCGAAGGAAAAGTCATCGGCGGCCCGCCCGTTCGTCCGCTCGATCGTTTCCAGACACGGGTCCAGGGCAATCAGGTCGAACTCGGCCCTCGCTACAGCGTCACCTCCCAGCTCGAACCGGTCCGCGCCCGCGACCCGGGCGAGTTCACCGGTGGGATCTGGGAATATCTGTACCCGCCCCGTCCCTCCACCTTCCCGCCGCCATGAGTGAGAGGTAGACGATGAAACTTGACTCACTGATCCCGGCACCACTGCGGAAACCCGCCAAGCCCGGCGAGGGCAACGGCGCCAAGGGCCCGGCCCCGGCCGACCTCAGGACCTCGCCGCCCGAGCGCCCGTCCGACTCCGGCGCCAAGGACACTGCGGTCGATGTCCTCGCCTGGGTCGACCAGCGGACCGCGGCCACCGGATTTCTCACGGGGATGCTCTACCGCAAGGTGCCGAAGGGGACCAACTGGTTCTACACGCTGGGCTCGGCGACCCTGTTCGCGTTCATCGTCCAGGCCGTGACCGGGGTCTTCCTGGCGATGTTCTACACCCCGTCGCCGACCCAGGCCTACGGCTCGATCTCCCACATCAACGAAGACGTCTTCCTCGGCCAGCTGGTCCACGGGATGCACAAATGGGGCGCCAGCGTGATGGTGATCCTGATCTTCGTCCACATGGGGCGGACCTTCTTCTTCGGCGCCTACAAGTACCCGCGCGAGCTGAACTGGGTGATCGGCGTCGTGCTCCTGATCCTGACGATGACGATGGCCTTCACCGGGTACCTGCTGCCGTTCGACCAGCGCTCGTTCTGGGCGTCGGTCGTCGGGATCAACATCAACGGCACCGGCCCGATCATCGGCCCCTACCTGAGCGACTTCCTGCGCGCCGGGCCGGAGCTCGGGGCGACCACGCTCGCGCGCTTCTACGCGATCCACATGCTGCTGCTGCCGGGGGCGATCATCGCCCTGATCGGGGCCCACCTCTACCTCGTCGTCAAGCTCGGCACCACCGCGCCGCCGTGGGTGCACACCGATAAGCCGAAGATCGCCGAGCCGCTCGAACAGCTCGACGCCGGGGTCAACGGCGGCGGCAACGGAGCGGCGCCGAGTCGATGAAGCCCGCCGAGAAGCAGGCATATCTCGAGGAGTACGAGCTCCTCAAGAAGAAGGGCAAGCCGTTCTTCCCCTACGCGGTGCTGAAGGACACGGTTATGGCGCTGATCGTCGTCGCCGTGATCATCCTGATGGCCGTCGTCCTCGGCGCCGAGCAGGGCCCGAAGGCCGACCCGACGACGACGACCTACGTGCCGCGGCCCGAGTGGTACTTCTTCTTCCTCTTCGAGGTCCTGCGGGTGATCAAAGCGCCGCATTTGGTCCCGATCGCGACGATCGGGATCCCGACCGTCTGCATGGTGCTTCTGATCGCGCTGCCGTTCTACGACCGCGGGCCGGAGCGTCATCCCGGCCGCCGCCCGATCGCGACGACCGCGGGGCTGATGACGATCATCGCGATGGCCTACCTGACCTATCTCGGCGCGACGGCCGGCTCGCCGACCGAAGTGGACATGAAGGTCGCGCCCCAATTCGAAGCCGGCAAGGAGGTCGTCGCCTCCTCCGGCTGCCTTGCCTGCCACAAGCTCGGCGAGAACGGCAACCACGGGCCGGGGCCGGAACTGACCCACATCGCGTCGAGGATCCCGCGCGCGGCGATCGTCCGCTCGTTGGAAATCGGGCCTGGGATCATGCCGTCGTTCCGTGACCTGCCGCCGAAAAAGCTCAACCAGCTCGCCGACTTCCTCGCCTCGCTCGACTGAGTGGCCGGCGCTCGGGGCGCTCGCGATGCGGTGGCCGAATCAGTGACCGGGACGACGAAACCCTCCCGCGACTCCGCCCAGTTCGCGGGCCAGGTCAACCGGATGTTCGACCGGATCGCGTCCCGCTACGACCTCCTCAACTCGGTGATGAGCGCCGGGCTCCACCACCGCTGGCGCGAGCGGGCGGTCGACCGAGCCGAGCTCGGGCCCGGCGGCTCCGCCCTCGACGTCTGCTGCGGAACCGGGGATCTGACCCTCGAGCTGGCCTCCCGGGTCGCGCCGGGGGGCAGCGTCATCGGCTGCGACTTCTCCGAGCCGATGCTCGACCTCGCCCGCGAGAAGGCGACCGCCCGGGCCGCCGACGGCGTCCGGTTCGAGTGGGCCGACGCGCTCCAGCTCCCCTACGACGCGGGCCGCTTCGACGCGGTCACCGTCGGCTTCGGGGTTCGCAACTTCTCCGACCGCGACGGCGGCCTCGAGGAGATGGCGCGCGTATTGCGGCCCGGCGGCCGCCTGGTCGTGCTCGAGTTCACCGCGCCGCGGCGCCCGCCGTTCTCAACCTTCTACTCGATCTGGTTCGACCGGGTCGTGCCCGTCCTCGGCCGCCTGACGAGCGACCCGGCCGCCTACTCCTACCTGGCCGAGTCGGTTCACAGCTTCCCCGACCCCCCCGGTCTGGCGGCGAAGATGGACGCGGCCGGCCTGAGCGGCATCAGGTACACGATCCTCGCCGGGGGGATCGTCACGATCCACAGCGGCATCCGCGGGTGACCCGGCCTTCGGCAGTGCCGCCCCCGGTCACGGCGGTCCTCGACGCATCGAGCCGCTGGCTCCCGGTCAGGCTCGGCGAGGTCGAGGACGTGTTGCGTCGACAGGCGGTGGTCGGCGGCCCTCTCGGCGCCGACGCGGCGGCGACCCTCGATGCCGGCGGGAAGCGGTTGCGGCCGATGCTGACGCTGCTATGCGCCGGCGAGGGCGGGGGGAGGCGGAGGTCCGCGGCGCCGCCGCGATCGAGCTCGTCCACATGGCGACCCTGGTCCACGACGACGTCCTCGACGACGCCGACCTCCGTCGCGGCCGCCCGACGGTGTTCGCCGAGTCCGGGCGCGACCGCGCGACCGCGGTCGGCGACCTCCTCTTCTCACGGGCGTTCGCGCTGCTCGCCGAGCCGGGCGACACCCGAGCGGTTGCCCTGCTCTCAACCGCTTCGGTGTCGCTCGCCCGGGGCGAGCTCGCCCAGCGCCAGGACGCCTACGACACCGCGATCTCGGAGGGCCGCTATCTCGAGCGCTGCCGGCTGAAGACAGCGGCGCTGTTCGAATGCGCCTGCAGGATCGGCCGCGACGAGGACTCCCTTGGGGCCTTCGGAGCCGAGGTCGGCCTCGCGTTCCAGCTGCTCGACGACGTCCTCGACGTCTCCGGGCCGGCGTCGCGGACAGGCAAGGCGCGCGGGACCGACCTGCTCGACGGGACGGTGACCCTGCCCTTGATCGAGGCCGCCGCGACCGATCCGGAGATCGGCTCCGCCGATCTCCGATCGCTCGATCCGGCCTCGGCCGAGGCCCTCTGCGACCGGATCGCCGCCACCGGCGCCCTCGAGCGCGTCCGCGCCCGGGCGCTGGAGATGGTCGCAAGCGCCAAGCGCCGCCTCGAGCGGGCCGAGTTCGACCCCGAGCAGCGCCGCCTCCTCGAGCTCGTCGCCGACGGCGTCGTCCAGCGCTACAGCTAGCTGAAGTCGTCGGCGGTGATCAGGTCCGCGGCGAGTGCCGCGGCGAACGTGTCGGCGACCCACTCCATGTTCTCGCGGACGATCGTTCGCAGATCCTCGGTGAGGGCCTCGGTGCCCCGGTCGAGCGCTTCGTCGAAGCAGTCGATCTCGTGCTCGCCGTGGACGCCCTCGGAGCGCCACTCGCATTCGGGGCAGCGGCGCCATAGACGCCAGTGGCCTCGCTCGTCGGCCTGCTCCCAGCGGGTGGGCTGGACCATCTCGGAGTGGCACTCGGGGCAGATGTGGAGCCCGGTGTCAACCCTTGTCCCTGTCCGGCTTGCGTTGGCCATTCCTGGACTATCGAACACAGGAAAGAGAAACTCCATCCGCGTTTTTGCACATAGACGCCAGAAAACACAAGAATCGGGTACTACAAGCTCCCCAGCACTGATGGCCCGGGCGCCCGTTACCATGGTTCTGATGCTTGGCAACATCGGACCGCTCGAGATCGCGATCGTCCTGATCATCGCCCTGATCGTGTTCGGGCCGAAACGCCTGCCCGAACTGGGACGCTCGCTCGGCAAGGGGATCCGCGAGTTCCGCGGCTCCATCAGCGGTGACGACGACGACGACGAGGGCGACAAAGCCTCACCGCAGGAGATCGAGGCCGGCGAGCGCGAGCCGGTCGCCCACAAACGTCCCTAGGCGGGCCCGATGCCCCGCCGAGTCAGGCCGGTTTCCCACGAGGATGAGCTGTCCCTCGTCGAGCATCTCGACGAGCTCCGGCACCGGCTGATCGTCTCCCTCGCCGCCTTCGGCGTCGCCCTCGCGCTCTGCTTCTGGCAGAGCTCGACCGCTGCTCGACATCGCCTCCAACCCGCTGCCCGCCGAGCACCAGCGCCTCCTCACCTTCGGCGTCACCGAGCCGTTCACGACGACGGTCACGGTCGCCGCTTACGGCGCGATCGTGCTCTCGATGCCGGTCCTGCTCTACCAGATCTACGCCTACGTCCTGCCGGCATTCAGCGAGACCGAGCGGCGGACCGTGCTTCCGATCCTGATCCTCGCCCCGGTTCTGTTCCTGGTCGGGGTCGCCTTCGCCTACTTCGTCGTGATGCCGCCCGCGGTCAAGTTCCTGCTCGGGGTCAACCAGAGCCAGTTCGAGGTCCAGGTCAGGGCCCGCGACTACTACAGCTTCTTCTCGATGACGATGCTCGCCGGCGGCGTGATCTTCGAGTTGCCACTGGCGATCATCGCGGTCACGCGACTCGGGATCGTCAGCGTCTCGCAGCTGAGCGCGAACCGGCGCTACGCCTATCTTCTGATCGCGATCGTCGCCGCGGCGCTCCCCGGAGTCGACCCGGTCTCGATGCTGCTCGAGATGGTCCCGCTCTTGATCCTGTTCGAGTTGAGTATCTTGCTTGCCCGGATCTTCGAGAGGCGGCGGGCGCCGGGAGGAATGGTCAAACCGTCTACACAGGAGCGATGAACGGCTGATGGCAGGCGAAGAACGGCGAATGCTGTTCGACATAAGAGGGCGAGGACGGAAGAACGTGATCCGCGTCGTCTACGCATGCCTCGCGCTGCTGATGGGCGCCAGCCTCTTCGTCGCGGTCGGCCCCTTCAACCTCGCCGAATTCTTTGGCAACGGCAGCGCCAGCAGCGCCGCGGACATCTCCGAAGAACAGGCCGAAAGGATCGAAAAGCGCCTCGTCAAAAATCCGCAGGACGAACAGCTGCTGCTGTCGCTGATCCGGGTCCGGATCGGGGCGGGCAGGGCGCTCGCCGAAGAAAACCCGACCACCGGCACGCCGGAACTGACGCCGGAGTCGATCGAACAATACGAAGCGGCGCAGGATGCCTGGCTGCGCTACCGCAAGCAGGCCGGCGACGAAGCCAGCCCGACCACCGCGGCGCTGGTCGCGAGCACCTACTTCAACGTCGCCGAACACGGCGAATCGGTGGGCGTCATCGAAGAAAGCATCTCCAACGCGGCCAAGGCCCAGCAGGTCGCGGCGGAAGCGACCCCGAACCTGAATACGCTCAGCACCCTGGCGATCTTCCAGTACTTCAACGGGGAATTCGCCGCCGGCGACAAGACCGCCGAAGAAGCGGCGAAGGAATCGCCCTCGAAGTCGCAGGCCAAATCGGTCGAAACACAGATGGCCGGGTATCGCAAACGCGCCCAGAGCTGGCAGAAACAGCGGAGGAAACTCGCCAAGCAGGCCTCCAAGCAGGGCAAGGAAAAGATCGAAAACCCGTTCGGCGGGCTCTCCGGCAGCAGCGCCCCGACGCTGACGCCGTAGCGCCGCCGTCGCGACTCAGCCTCCCTCCCCGAGCCGGTAGAGCCGGATGCTGTAGAGCGGCAGCAGCAGGATCGCCAGCGGCAGGGTGAACCGGACCACGACCGGGACCAGCAGCGTCACCGCCAGGATCAGCGCTGGGACGGCGAGCGCCCGCGGCAGGATCAGTGAGCCGCGCAGGCTGGCGATCGCGGTCGCGGCGACGAGCGTCGCCAGGCCGACGCCGGCAGCGTTGAAGCCGAGGATCTGGGAGATGTCGAAGTAGGCCTGGGCGGCAGCGGGGGAGATGCCGCCGCCGCTCGCCGCGCGCAGGGCGCCGGCCATGTTGATCGTCTCGGCCCCGAGGCCGACGGTGAAGGCGAGGATCGCGCCGCCGAACGCCGCCAGCGGCAGCGAGGCGCCGCGATCGCCCAGTTCGAGCTCGAGCCGGTCGCGCAGCAGGGCGCTGAACCAGACGAAGAGGACGATCGCGAGGATGCTGAGGCTGGCGCCGACGATGATCTGGGTCGAGCGGTCTTCGTAGAAGCCGGCCAGCTCGGCACCGGGTGCGTCGGTCGCCGGGATGTCGATCGACCACAGCAGGTTGCCGACCGCGAAGAGCGCGAAGACCGCCAGCCCCGACAGCGGCGCATAGCGCGTGAGACTGTCCCTTGCCGGCTCCGCGCTCATCGAGAGTGGGCCGTGTAGGGATCGAACCTACGACCTTGAGATTAAGAGTCTCCTGCTCTACCAACTGAGCTAACGGCCCTCGGGTCGGCAGTATAGGAAGGAGCCGCGCCCCGCTCCCGCCCCGCCGGCGGCGCTAGGGGATGGGGTTGCAGGCCTTGAAGACGCTGCCTTCGATCACGGTGGCTTCGGGGTCCCCGAATTCGAACCGGCCGCGGGTCTCGAAGATGCTGTCGCTGCATTTGGCCGAGACATAGGACCGCTTCACGCCGCCGGACTTGTAGCGGCGGCCGACTTCGGCTTCGAGGTGGATCAGGGAGCCGGTCCCTTCGGCGAATTCGGGCACGTTGGCCGACGCCCGGTAGGAGAAGGCGCCCTTCTTCAGCCGTTCGATCGTGATCAGGACGACGTAGGTCTGCGGGGTTGGGACCAGGGCACGGGCGTGGGCGACGACCGTCGCGTTGCCGTTGATGCGGGGGCCGTTGAAGAGGCTGAGCGGCGAGCGCAGCACCACTCCCTGCAGGCCGGGATCGGCCACCGAGGCGGCGACGGTCCCCGAGCCGACGGTCGCCTTGCCGCAGATCTGCCGCGCGGTCTGGGTCGTCGTGCCGGCGAGGCTCGCCGGCTGGCAGACCGGCAGCCCCTTCGTCTCGAGGCGGCCGTCCTTGTCGAATTCGAGCCTGAAGTTGCGCAGCGCCGGTACCGGCTGGGAATCGGTCGATTCGACGTTCGCGTGGCCCCGGAACGAGATCGGCGCGTAGGAGTGCCGCGGCAGCGATTGGGGCGTGAACCCCCCGTCGGCACGCAGCACTATCCTTCCGACCCTGACCATCGCCGCATCGGCCATGCCGGCGATAAGCAGCAGGATTATCGCGATCAGCGCGTAAGTGGGGAGGCGCAATTTCACGGCATTTCGAGGGTTGCAGTCCAGGGCGAAAACAGGCCGCCGTGTTCAGGCTTCCTTAACAGAAACTTCGGCATTTCCGTAGCCCCAGCCTTGTCCCTACAGCGAAAATACCAGGCGTGCGACTGAGGAGGAGCAGGGGCCGGCGCGGCGCGCCGGCCAAGAGCGGTGGTGCGCGCACGCCCGTGCTGCTACGCCACCCCCGTGGCGTGCTCGTGGGGTTCGCTGTCGTCGTCGTCCTTCTGGCGACGCTCGGGCTTCCAGGTCAACAGCAAGCTCAGCCCGACCTCGCTCGACATCTCCGGCACCCCCGCCTCCGAAGCGAACGAAATGCTGAAGAAGAACTTCGGCGACACCGCCCTGTTCGCGATCCTCCTTCAGGGCCCGGCCAAGGAAATCGACCGCCAGGGCCCGGAACTCGTCCGGGCGCTGCGGGCGAGCAACCCGCAGGTGACGACGCTCTCGCCCTGGGACCGGGGCTCGGTCGAGCAGTTGCGGCCGGGGCCGAACCGGGCGCTGGTCATCACCGACTTCCACACCGACATCGCGACCGCGGTCAAGGAGAGCGTCGAGGAAGTCGAAGCGATCCTCGAAAAGCAGATCAAACCGCCGGTCAAAGCGACTCAGTCCGGTTTCCCCACCCTCTCGAAGGCGCTCCAGGACGAGTCGATTTCCGCCAGCGAGCGCGCCGAGCTGATCGCCCTCCCGATCCTCCTGATCGTTCTCCTGCTCGTCTTCAGATCGCCGATAGCGGCGGCGATCCCCCTGACATTCGGCGCGATCACGGTCCTCATATCGAGCGGGGTGCTGACGATCGTCACCCGCTGGGTATCGGTTGACGCGTTCGCGCTGACCGTCTGCACGATGATGGGCCTGGCGTTGGGCGTCGACTATGCGCTGTTGATGGTCTCGCGGTTCCGCGAGGAGCTAGCCGGCGGGGCGGACCCGAAGACGGCTGCGATCCAGACCCGCCACACCGCCGGGCGGACCACCGTCTTCGCCGGCAGCACCCTGATCGCGGCGATGCTCGTCGCCCTCTTCATCGTCCCCGGGGCGCTCCTCTCCTCGCTCGCGGCGACGGTGATCCTGGTCGTGATCCTCAGCGTGTCGGTGGCGACGATCGCCGGCCCGGCCGTGCTCACCCTGATCGGCCACAACGTCAACCGCTGGCGGGTCGGCAAGCCGCAGAGCTACGCCGACGAGAGCTCGGGCCTGATGACGGTCGTCGGCGCCGCCCTGCGGCGCCCGGCGCTCGTCTGTCTGGTCGTCGGCGCCGTCGTCCTCGCCCTGGCGACGCCGGCGATCGGGCTGAAGACCGGCCCGCCGAGCGCCCAGCAGCTCTCCCACAAGAACCAGGCGCGCAAGGACGCCGAACTGATCAACCGCACGATCGCCCCCGGCTTCGACGCCCCGTTCGTCGTCGTCGCCGAATCCGAAAACGGGCCGATCACGACGCCGGAACGACTCGACGCGCTGCGCCGCTGGCAGGACAAGGTCGCCTCGATCCCCGGCGTCCAGGTCGTGATCGGGCCCGAGCAGGTATCGAAATCGGTCGCGCCGCTGCGCGAAGCCGGGCAACGGCCTGCTGGTCAAGAAGGGCGGCCCGGTCGGCAACCTCGAACGCCTCGGGCGCAACCTCAAGCAGGCGGCCAGGGGCGTCTCCAGGCTGCGGGACGGGATCGCCGAAGCGACCCAGGGCGCCGGCCTCCTCGTCCAGGGCACCGGCACGACCGAAGAGGGCGCGCTCCGCCTTGCCGGCGGCCTCTCGACGGCGACCGCGGGCAGCGAAGAAGCCGTCGGCGCCCTCGATCAATTCGCCGCCGGCGCCAAGAAGCTGCAGGACGGAGCGACGAGGGTTTCCCAAGGCCAGGCCGAAGAGCTCGAAGGGACGGAAATCCTGCGACTCGAACCTCAAGAACCTCTCGGCGAACCTGCGGCGTAACCAGTTGCGCAGGGCCCGCAAGCTGCAGAAGAACCTGACCCGGACCGCGCACGACACCTCGACGACCTCAAGGCTCCTGCCTCCGCCGCCCAGTCGCAGTCGAAGACCGCCCTTCAGCTTCTGGAAGGGATGACGGTCGGGAAGTCGGACCCCAACTACAACGCCACTCTCGACGCCATGCGCCAGGCGTCGAGCCAGTCCGCGACCACCTTCGCCGGGCTCGACAAGCTTCAGGCCCAGCTGATCAAAGAATCCGAAGAAGCGAGGGAAGTCAGCTTCTGGGCGAAGACCGGGATCGAAGAAGTCGAATCGGGAAGTGGGGACGGCCCAGGAAATCGTCGAAGGCGAGGAAAAACTGGTGCAAGGCGAACGAAGAAGCTCGCGTCGGGCAGCGGCGAACTCGCCGAAGGCGCCGAAACGCTCGCCAGGGAAACGCCGCAAACTGGAAGAAGGGCCTCGGCCGCCTCGGCGCCGGCGCCGCCCGCCTCGCGACCGGGATCGCCGAACTCGGCGAAGGCGCGACCTCGCTCCAGGTCGGGCTCGGCGACGCGTTCAGCCGCTCGCACCCGCTCGAGACCGGGCTCCGCCGCGGAGCGGTGCGGGTCACGGTCAACGCCAACCAGGCGCGCGAACAGACCGACCAACTGCGACACCAATCGCCGGGCATCTTCGACTCCGGCTACTTCGTCCTCTCCGCCCTCGACGGGGCGAACCCGCGCCTGCGCCGCCAGGCGACCCAGGCTGTCGACCTCGACAAAGGCGGCCAGGGGGCGACGGTCACGATCTTCACCAAGCTACACGTTCAACAGCCCCGGCTCGATCGCGCTCAACAAGACGCTCGAAGGCGAGGCGGCCGAACTCGCCGACGAAACCGGCCTCAACACCGGCGTCGCCGGCGGCGCCGCGACGCTGAACGAGTACAGCAAGGTGACCCGCGAGCGGATCCCGTTCATCATCGCCGCGATCACCGTCGCGACCTTCCTGATCCTCGTCCTGATCCTGCGGGCGATCCCGCTGGCGGCGATCGCCGTCGGCCTCAACCTGGCGACGGTGGGCGTCGCCTTCGGGGTCCTGACGCTGCTGTTCAACCTCCCCGACAACTACCCGCTGGGAGGCCACACCTACGTCGACGCGGTCGGGGCGACGATGATCTTCGGGATCGTCTTCGGGTTATCGATCGACTACGCGGTGTTCCTCCTCGTGCGAATGCGGGAGCGCTACGAAGAGGACGGCGACAACGCCGCCGCGATCGAGTTCGGGCTCGAGAAAACCGCGCGGGTGATCACCGGCGCCGCGGTGATCATGATGGCGGTCTTCATCGCCTTCGCCGGGGCGCCGATCGCCAACGTCAGCCAGCTCGGGACAGGCCTCACCGTCGCGGTCTTCCTCGACGCGACGGTGGTGCGGATCGTGTTCCTCCCGGCCCTGATGCTGCTGATCGGCGACAAGGTCTGGTGGTACCCCCGCTTCCTCGACCGGATCACTCCCCGTCTGAACGTCTGAAGGCCCTGCAAATCCAACGCGTTGACATCCAGTTAAGTGAGTCCCAGAGCCATCTCCGTGCCCCTTAGCCCCGATACGATCGGTTCGCGGTTCCTCCGGGTCGGAGGCGGGGGAATCGGAGCGACGACCCGTGGCTGCTAACCCCTTAGGCGAGGAGAAAGGCCAGGCTACGAGCCGGCGCACCACGCCTGCCCGGATCGCCGCGATCGCCGGCCTCGCGATCGTCGTCATCGCGCTCCTGGTGATCGTCTTCAGCGGCGGCAGCTCGCCACACCTACAAGCTCGTCTTCCAGAACGCCAGCCAGCTCGTCAGCGGCAACCAGGTCCTGGTCGGCGGCCACCCGGTCGGCTCGATCGAAGAAATCAGCCTGACCGACGACAACCTCGCCGAGATCGAAGTCAGCATCGACCAGGAACTGCACGAGGGCACGACCGCGACCGTCCGCGCGACCTCGCTCTCCGGCGTCGCCAACCACTACATCACGATCAGCCCCGGCCCCAACAGCAACCCGGCACTGGAAGACGGCGCCACCCTCGGCCTCGACTCGACCACCTCGGCGGTCGACCTCGACCAGTTCATCAACACGTTCCCCGGCTCGGTCCGCAGGGCCCTGGGCAAATTCATCCGCGGCTTCGGCGAATGGTATTCGGGGATCGGGCCGCAGGCCAACGCCGCCTACAAGTACTTCGCGCCCGGCCTCAACCGCGCCGCCGCGTTCGCCCACGGGCTCAACGCGGACTCGCGGCTGCTGACCCAGTTCGTCGTCAACACCAGCAAGCTCTCGACGGCGGTCTCCGAGCGCGGGGAACAGCTGACGAGCGCGATCTCCAACGCCAACACCGCCTTCAACGCGATCGCCGACCAGACCCAGGCGTTCAACCAGATGCTGGAGCTGCTGCCGCCGGTCTTCCGCCAGAGCAACACGACCTTCGTCAACCTCCGCGCCGCCCTCGACGACCTCGACCCGCTGGTCGAAACCGCGAAGCCGGCGACGAAGAACCTCGCCCCGTTCCTGCGCGACCTGCGCCCGGTCCTGACGCGGTCGATACCGGTCTTCCGCAACCTGCGGCTCACCGTGGCCCGCCCCGGCTTCGCCAACGACTCGGCCGAACTGCTCGCCACCCTCCCCGCGGTCCAGCAGCGCGCCTCGAAGGCCTTCCCGCACGCCGAAGGGGCGATCGAAGCCTTCCAGCCGAACCTCAACTTCTTCCGCGTCTACGCGCCCGACCTCCTCAACGGCCTCGGCCGCGTCGGGCAGGTGACCGGCAACTACGACGGCAACGGCAACTACGCGCGGGTCTCGTTCTCGGACCTCAACCTGTTCGAACGCGACCCCTCGACCGGCGTGCTCGAACCGATCAAACCGAGCGAACAGTTCAACGCGCTCGGGCCGCCCGTCGCCGGTCAGGCGGCCCTGCCCGGGAGCGGCGACCCAGCCCGCCCCCGACGGCTCGAACCCGTTCCTCGACCCGCCGTTCGCCGGCGCCGGTATCAACAGCTCCGAATGCAATCCGAGCGAAGTGCCGCCGGGATCATGAAAAAGAGGAGCCGGAAGAAAACCCTGATCGGCATCGGCGTCGCCGCCGCGATCGTCCTGCTGATCATCCTGATCTCGGGCAGCAGGTCCGAAAACGGGTACCTCGTGCGGGCGATATTCGACAACGGCTCGTTCCTGGTCCCGGGCGAGGAAGTGCGCGTCGCCGGCGCCAGCGTCGGGACGATCCAGTCGGTCGGCGTGACGATGCCCGGCGAGGTGGCCAGCTACGAAAACGGCCGCTTCACCGACGCGCCCGGCAAGGCGGTGCTGGTGTTGAAGATCGACGACCCGGGTTTCCAGGACTTCCGCCAGGACGCGTCCTGCGAAATCCGCCCCCAGTCGCTGATCGGCGAGAAGTACGTCGACTGCCGGACGACCCTGCCCCATGCGGCGGGCACCGAAGACAACTCGCCGCCGCTGAAGGTGATCCCCGACGGCCAGCCCGGCGCCGGCCAGCACCTGCTGCCGCTGCAGCAGAACAGCGCCAGCGTCGACCCCGACCTAGTCAACGACATCCAGCGGCTGCCCTACGCGCAGCGCTTCCGGTTGATCATCAACGAACTCGGCGCCACCCTCGCCGGCCGCGGCGAAGATGTCGAGCAAGCCGTCAGGCGCGCCAACCCGGTCCTCCGCGACGCCGGCCGCCTGTTCCAGATCCTCTCCAACCAGCGCGACCAGCTCGCCCAGCTCTCGACAAACTCCGAGCAGATCCTCGAACCTTTCGCCGAACAGCGCGCCCACGTCGCCGGCTTCCTCTCGAACTCCGGCGCGACCGCCGAAGCCAGCGCCGAACGGGGCGCGGAACTCGAAGCCTCGCTGAAGAAGCTGCCCGGCTTCATCACCGAATTCGAGTCGACGCTGCGGAGCCTGCAGGGCTTCTCGACCGCGGCGACGCCGGTGTTCGGCGACCTCAACCGCGCCACCCCGGCGCTGACCGAAGCGACCCGGGCGCTGACGCCGTTCAGCGCCGCGGCGACGGTCTCGCTGAAGTCGCTGGGAGCGAGCGGCGAACTCGCCGGCCCCAAGTTCGCCGAAGCCGACCCGATCGTCCGCAAGGCCCGCAACCTGGCGAAGAGCGGCGTCGTGCCGACCTCCGAACTGGCCCGCTTCCTGGCCAGCACCAACCAGTCGAACGGGTTCAAACGCTGGTCGACCTGATCTACAACGGCGCCGCGGCGACGAGCGAATTCGACGAATACGGCCACTTCCTCCGCACCCTGGTGACGATCGTCGACTGCGCCGAATACCGCCTCTCGGCGAAGAGCGGTTGCTCGGCCAACTTCACCGGGCCGAACGCGGTCGAATCGTCGGTCAACGACCCGGCGGCGATCATGGCCCACATCGAAGAAATGGAAGCCGAACAGAGCGGCGGCACCGCGGCCGGCACGTCCTCGGTCGGCCCGCCCGCCCCGTCCCTGTCCCCCTCGACGCCGACCGGTCCTCAGCTCGGCGGCGGCGAAGGACTCGGGCCCGGGATCTCGACCGCCCCGTCACCCGAAGAACTGATGAGGACGCTGGGACGATGAAAGGCCGACGCAGCGGAATCCAGGGAGTGGCGACGAGCCCGGTGATCGTCGGCGCGGTGACGGTGCTGGTCGTGATCGTCGCCGTCTTCCTCGCCTACAACGCGAACAACGGCCTCCCGTTCGTCTCCACCTACGACATCAAGGCGAGGGTCCCGAACGCGAACGCGCTGGTCAAAGGCAACGAGGTCAGGATCGGCGGCTCGCGGGTGGGGACGATCAGCGCCGTGAAGCCGGTCCAGCTCCCGACGGGGGAAGCCGTGGCCGAACTCGACCTCAAGCTCGACAAGAGCGCCGAACCGCTCCCGGTCGACTCGACGATGATCATCCGCCCGAAGTCGCCGCTCGGGCTGAAGTTCCTGCAGATCAACCCCGGCAACTCCTCCGAAGACCTTGCGGCAGGCGACACGATCCCGCTCGCCCAGGCGAAGCCGGAACCGGTCGACATCGACCAGTTCTTCAGCATGTTCAACGAAGAAACGCGGACCAACGTCCAGCGCAACCTGACCGGCTTCGGCAACGCCTTCGCCGGCCGCGCGCCGCAGCTGAACGAAGCGCTCGGGACCCTGCGCAAACTCGCCGAAAGCAGCGGCCCGGTCCTGCGCTCCCTCGTCGCCCCCAGCACCAACTTCGACGGCTTCTGGCGGGCGCTCGAGGACCTCGCCTCGACCGTCGCCCCGGTCGCGCTGACCAACTCCGACCTCTTCGTCGCCCTCGACCGGACCTTCGGCGCCTTCGCCCGCGTCGCGCGGCCGTTCATCCAGGAAACGATCGAGAAAGGCCCGCCGTTCCTCGACGCCGCCGCCCGCGACCTGCCGGTGCTGCGTCCGTTCCTGCACGATTCCGCGCGCTTCTTCACCGCCTTCGCCCCCGGGGCCAAGGCGCTCGCCGACACCTCGCCGACGATCAACGCCGCGCTTCGCGCCGGCGATCCCGGCGCTCAACCAGTCGCCGGCGCTGTTCTCCCAGCTCGAGCCGACCGCCGACGCCCTGCTCGCCTTCCAGGAAGCCCCCGGCGTCACCGAAGGGCTCAACCTGCTGATCGACGCCAACGAACTGCTGAAGCCGCCGATCCGATTCCTCGCCCCGGCCCAGACCGTCTGCAACTACCTGACGATCGCCTTCAGGAACCTGGCCAGCATCTTCAGCGAAACGAACGGCGTCGGCAACTGGGCCGGCGCCCTCGCCAACGAGGGGCCATCCGGGCCCGAACGGCGAGACGATGCCCGCCTCGGCGCCGGCGAACGGGCCTGAAAAAGAGAACCACCTCCACGCGAACCTCTATCCCGAACACCGCGGCGCCGGGCCAGACCCATGAGTGCGAGGCCGGCAACGTGGTCTACGAAAAGGGCGTGACGCGGATCGGGAACGTGCCCGGGAACCAGGGCACGAGGACCTCAGGGCAGGGAGGGAACGGCTGATGGGACGCCTGCCGGAGCGCGACATACAGGGCGGCGGAAACGAAGAAGCGCCTGATCAACTGGCGCCCGAGCAACGTCGCGATCGCGATCATCTTCCTCTTCATCTTCATCGTCGGGCCGTACCTGGCGTTCACCAAACACATCCCGTTCACCGGCTACGGCTACGAGCTCAACGCGGCCTTCTCCAACTCGGCGAACATCTCGAAAAACTCGCCGGTCAGGATCGCCGGCGTCGACGTCGGCAAAGTGATCAAGACCGAAGCCGACGGCGACGCGACCAAGGTCAGCTTCACCGTCAGCGGCAGCGGGCGCCCGATCCACAAGGACGCCTACGCGGTGATCAAACCGCGGATCTTCCTCGAGGGGAACTTCTTCATCGAACTCGACCCCGGCAGCCCGAGCGCGCCGGAGATGGACAGCGGCGAAACGATCCCGGTCAGCCGCACCTCGACCGCGGTCCAGATCGACGAAATCTTCACCTCGCTGCAGTCGCCGGTGCGCGCCAACTTCAGCCGCGCCCTGGAAGCGTTCGGCGGCGCCCTCTCCGACGTCCCGACCGCGGCCGAAGACGCGACCCAGCTGCCCGAGGTCAAGGGCAAGACCGGCGCCGCCGGCCTCAACGGGGCGCTGCGCTACGGCGGCCCGGCCGGCCGCTACGGCGCCCAGGTCGCCGACGCGCTGCTCGGCAACGGGCCGCAGGACCTGCCGCGCCTGGTCGCCGGGACGGGCCGCACCTTCGGCGCCTTCGTCGCCAACGAGGCCGACCTCCAGGGTCTGATCGACAACTTCAACACCTTCACCGGGGCGCTCGCCGCGCAGTCGGAAAACCTCTCGGAAACGATCCGCCGCTTCGCCCCCGCCCTCAGCACCAGCCGAGACCTCGCTCGCCAGCCTCAACAAGACGCTGCCGCCGCTGCGCGCCTGGGCGATCGAGATCCGGCCCGCGATCGCCCGCCTGCCGGGGCTGATCTCCGCCGGCGAGCCGTGGACCAAGCAGGCCTTCGCGGCGCTCTCCGACCAGGAGGGCGGCGGCATCGCGCAGGCTGCTCGCGGAAGCGACTCCGGGCCTCGCCGCGCGCCGACCCAGGCCGGCAAGGCGAACGCCCTGCCGCAGCTCAACCGGATCAGCCTCTGCACCTCGCGGGTCCTCGCGCCGACCTTCGACCAGACGATCAACGACCGGTTCAGCACCGGCGGCCCGGCCTATCGCGAGTTCCTCTACTGGCTGCTGCTCCTCGACGGCCAGGGCCAGAACTTCGACGGCAACGGCTACTTCCTCCGGGTCCAGCCGGGCGGCGGCTCCCTGCTGCTGCATGGCGCCAACCCCAGTGGCGCGCTGAAGACCGAAAAAGAAGTGTTCGCCCACTCGGCGGTGGCGCCGATCGGCGTCCAACCACAGCTCGGCGGCCGCCCGCCGAAGAAGCCCGAAGTCCGCTGTGACTCCAATCCCGCCCCCGACCTGAACGGGTCGCTCGGCCAGCCCGGCCCGCCGATCCTGAGCGTGACCAACCCATGACCCTGCCCGAGGAAAAGACCAGCCGCTTCAGGCACTTCCGGGCCGCCCTCGGCCGGCAGGCGCGCGGCCGCGGCAAAGACTCGATTGCAATCGCCGCCCTCACCTTCATCGCGGTGGCGCTGACGCTCTGGATCTTCACCCAGCAGAAAGCCTCGCTGCCGTCGTGGGCACCGTTCGTCGGCGAAGACTTCGCCCACCTCAGCGCCGACTTCACCAGCGCCCAGGCGGTCACCCCGGGCCAGGGCCAGGCGGTGGTGATCGCAGGGGTCAAGGTCGGCAAGATCAGCACCGTCTCGCTCGAAGACGGCCACGCGGTCGTCGGCCTCGACATCGAACCCAAGTACCTGAAGCTGATCCATCCCGACGCGACGCTGCTGCTGCGGCCGAAAACGAACCTCAACGATATGGCAATCGAGGTCGAACCCGGGCAAGGCGCCTGGTCATGTCGAAGACGGCTTCACCTTCCCGCTCTCGCAGACCCAGCCGAACGTCAACCTCGATGCCTTCTTCGCGACGCTCGACAAGGACACCCAGCAGTACATCCAGCTGCTGGTGGCGGGGGGAGCGCAGGGCATCGGCGGCCGCGCCCATCAGCTCTCGGGCGCGTTCCGGAGGCTGCAGCCGTTCGCCCACTTCATCGCCAAACTGAACACGGTGCTGGCCCAGCGCCGTGTCGCCCTGAGGGGGGCGATCCACCACTTCAGCCAGCTGACGACCGAACTCGGCCGCCACGACCGCGAGATCGAACGATTCGTCTCCTCCTCGCGGGCGGCACTCGGGAACTTCGCCAACCAGCAGCAGTCGATCCAGCAGGCACTGATCGAGTTCCCGCAGGCCCTGACCGTGCTCAAGTCGGCCCTCGCCAGCTCCGACGCGTTCTCGACCGCGGCGCGCCCGGCGCTGCTGGGCCTGATCCCGCAGGCGCAGGCACTCGGCCCGGCGTTCGCCGCCTCGGAGCGGCTCTTCGAACAGACGAAGGGGCCGATCGAGAACCAGATCCGGCCGTTCACCCGCGAAGTCCGGCCCGTCCTCGTCCACGCCAAGCAGGGGGCTGAGCCGCTGGCCAAGACGGTCAAGGGCTTCGGCAACTCGCTCAGCGGCCTCAACAGCTTCTTCAACCTGCTCGCCTTCAAGCCGAAGGGGAAGCAGAGCTTCCTCTTCTACGCGCCCTGGGGCATCCACAACCTCAACGCCGGCTACCTCCAGGACGCCAACGGGCCGGTCCAGCGGGCGCTGGCGATGATCACCTGCAACGGGACCAACCTCGCGAAAGGGATCACCGCGGAGTCGCCGTACCTGAAGACGATCGTCGAAGCGATCCGGATCCCGCGGGCGAAAGAAATCCCGCCGATTCCGCCGGACCCGGCATCGCACACCCCCTACTTCTGCGGCCCGACCGCCGAACCCGAAAAATGAGCAAGAAGGCGCCAAGCACAACCCAGCTGCTCGTGATCACGGGCTTTGCCTTCTCGTGCTTCGGGATCCTGCTCTTCATGTGGATCACGTTCGGCGGCCCGACGCCGTTCAAAGCGAAGCCGTACGAGATCAAGATCCCGTTCAACGAGGCGACCCAGCTCGCCCAGCAGTCCGACGTCCGGATCTCCGGCGTCTCGATCGGCAAAGTCCAGTCGATCGACGTCGCGCCGAACGGCCAGCAGGCGCTGGCCACGGTCGACATCGACGACAAGTACGGCCCGATCCCGCAGAACACGCGGGCGATCCTGCGGACCAAGACGCTGCTCGCCGAGACCTACATCGAACTGACTCCGGGCAGCAGCTCCGAACCCGCGCTCGAAGACGGCGGCACCCTGCCCGAAGCGAACATCGCCGAATCGGTCCAGCTCGACGAGATCTTCCGCACCTTCAACGCACCGACCCGCGCCGCGTTCCAGGAATGGATGCAGGAACGCGGCGATCGCGATCGAGGGGCGGGGCCAGGACCTCTCCGCCGCCTTCGGCCAGTTCGGGCCGACCCTGACCGAATTCGACAAACTCTTCCGCGTCCTCGACAGCCAGGAGCTGGCGGTCCGGCAGCTGTTCCGCAACAGCGCCACCGCGCTTGGAGGCATTCCGCGGCCGCGAAGGCGCGCTCGCCGACCTGATCCAGAGCTCGAACGCCGTCTTCCAGACCACGGCCACCCGCGAACAGGACATCGAAGCGCTGTTCCGCGCCTTCCCCACCTTCCTCGACGAGTTCCGGACCACGCTCGACCGCCTCCGCACCTTCTCGGTCAACACCGACCCGCTGATGCGCCAGCTGGTGCCGGCGGCCGAACAGCTCTCGCCGACGCTGATCGCCCTCGCCAAGTTCTCACCGGAAGCGGAAGGCTTCTTCAAGGGCCTGCTGCCGGTGATCAACGAGTCCTCGAGCGGGTTCACCGCGTTCCGCAAGCTCTTCCGCGACCAGTTCCCGCCGCTCCTGCGCGCCTCCCGGCCCTTCATCCGCAACATCAACCCGATCCTCACCGGCCTCGGCCAGTACCGACGCGAGCTCGCCGCCTCGCTGGCGAACGTCGCCGCCGCCACCAACGCCGTCCACATCGGGTCGAACAGCAAGCAGATCCACTACCTGCGGGTGATGGGGCCGTTCACGCCGGAGTCGCTGGCGACGATGCCGGGACGGCGCACCACCAACCGCACCAACGCCTACATCCAGCCTGGCTCCTCGGAAAGCCTCGCCACCGGTCTGCTCAGCTTCGAGACCCGCCAGTGCTCGGCGCGGGATCTCCGCCTCGCTCAACCCGAACACGCCGAACGAAGCGGCCTTCAACGAACGCACCGAAGGGAAGGTCGACAAAGCGACCGACTTCTTCAACCGCCTTCGCCAGTACGCCTTCGCGAGCCAGGACAGCACGACGACCGTCCCGGCCCCCGGCTGCACCGCCCAGGCCCCGTTCGAACCGATCTTCGGCGGCGGCCGGCCGGCGACCACCTACCAGCACACGTTCGAACAGGGCGGCTGAAGCCGGACGCCCTCGGGGGGCGCCGCCAGGAAGCCTTGTGCGTTCAGCTGAGAGTCGCATAGACCTCGGCCCAGCGCTCGGGAGTGTGGAGGTGGCCCACGCCGGGCCAGACGGTGAGCTCCGCCGATCGGACCTGTGACGCGATCCAGCGGCTGTGGGAAACCGAGACGGTGCGGTCGTCCTCGCCGTGCCAGAGGCGGAGCGGTGTATTGACGTTCCCGAGTGTGAGCCCGGATGGCCTTGCCCAAACGGCAAAGTCCTCGACTATTCCCGCAGGGCCGTTACTCCCCGCTCCAAGGAAAAGATCAGGCATCAGGCGCCGAAAGCCGTCGTCCAGCAGCTCCTGGTCGGCGGGGGCCCCGAAATCGCGATCCACGCTCTTGCCGAACCGCTCCGGGTCCTGCCTGGCTTGCTTGAGGGCTCGACCCATGAGGCCGCGAGCGAGCCACGGTGCTCGCAGCGATAGGAACGTCATCGTCTTGTCGGTGGGACACACCCTCTTGCGGTAGTCCGGCATCTCTGAGGGCGCGACGCCGCTGACGATCGCGAGCCTGGTAACGCGGTCTGCAAGGGAGATCGCCGCCGCGAGCGCGTAGGGGCCGCCGGCGGAGTAAGCCAAGATCGCGAACCGGTCGATACCGAGCCCCCCTGCGAGGCTCTCGACGTCGCTTGCCCACCCCGTATACGAGCGCTTGCCGGGCACGGGAGTCGAGTTGCCGAAGCCAGGGCGGTCAGGTGCGATCAACCTCAGTCCCGCGGCGGCAATCGCATCGGCAGTGATGCGGCCGTCGACTCGTGAGCCCGGGATGCCGTGAAAATAGAAGACCGGAGCGCCCTCCGGCGCTCCGTACTCGCACCAGGCAAGCGACCGCCCGTCGGGCAACTCAAACGCCTGATCCGGCGGTGGAACGGCCACAGAGCGTCGATGCTATTGCACCCCCGCCCAGGGACGAGAGCCGGCTTTGCCTTGGCAACAAAGAGGGCGGCCCGTAGGCCGCCCTCTTGCAGTGCTGTCTATGAGGCGGGCAGAGCCGCCTTCCCGCTAGCCCTTCGGCGTGCAGGGCACGACGACCGAGCCTTTGAGCTTGTCGCCGTTGCTGAAGCTGACTTCACCCTGACCGAACAGGCTGCCGGTCGGGCATTTGGCGTTGAAGTAGCTGTGCTTCTTCCCCTTGTAGGTGAAGATTTTCTTGTTCTTGATTTCGAAATTGGTCAGGGAGCCGGCACCGCCCGCGATCGACAGGGATCTTCGAGTCGAGGTGCATCCCGTACTTGCCCTTGTGCTCCTTGGTGACGAAGACCTTGGTGATGAAGGCCGTCGGCGCCGGCACGTTGGCGTAGACGTGGACCAGGATCAGCGTTTTGCCGCCCTTGGTGCCGCCGTTGAAGACCAGCAGCGGGCCTTTCGCGGTGAACGGCGCCTGTTCGGCGAATTCGACCTCGGCGGTTGCCGAGCCTTCGCCGATCAGCGAGTCCTTGCAGGCGGCTTTCGCCTGGCTGGTCGGACGCGCCTCGAGCGCACCGGCCTTGCAGACCGGGAGGCCCTTGGTGTCGAGCATGCCGTTCTTGTCAACGTCGCCCGAGAACGTCTTCGCCGCCGGCGGGTGTTTGCCGTCTTTGGTCGAGATGTTCGCGCTCAGCTTGAAGGTGATCGGAGCGAATTCCTTCTTCGGCAGCGCCTTCGGGCTGACCGAGCTGTCGAATTTGAGCACCAGGTTGCCCAGGCTGACGACCACCGGCTTCGCCGCCGAAACGCCGGCGAACGCGATCGCAACCACGGCACCCAGGGTGAGTGTCCACATCAAGCGCTTGCGCATATATCTCTCAGTCTCCTTTTCAGTGCCGAAGCCAGCGTGCGCCGGCCGTAGAGCCTTCTGTCTCTACCCCTCCAGAGGCCAAACTAACAGGCTCAGATCAATTGAGTAAACCCCGGCAGACCCGCAAAAGAGCGCCTTAACAAGCCGATTCAGCGCTCGCTCATCGAGAGCCGAACCCGCTCCCGCTCCTTTTCGGCCCCCTCGGAGCCGAGGAACGGAAGGGCTATCCAGAACATCAGGTCGGGGAGCCGGCTCGGCAGCCGCGAGGCCGCTCCGTGGAGGATCTCGCTGTAGAGGAGCTCGTTGACGCCGCCGGCGAGAGAGAGCGAGGTGATCCCCGGCAACTCGACCGAGGTCTCGGCCCGGCCGGCGTCGAGGAAGCCGGTGAACTGGCGCAGCGCGGCATCGCGCCGGGCGAGCGCCTTCGGCCCGGCGGCAAGCACCTCGACGATTGCGAACCGCGCCTCGTCGGGGTGCTCGGCGAGGTGCTCGAGGAGGGCTCCGAGCCCGGCGGCGACCCGCTCTGCCCACGGCGCCCCCGGCTTCGACTCGAACCCGCGGGCGGTGTCGCCGAGCAGGTTCCCGAGCAGGACGTCATAGGAGGCGAGGAAGCAGTCCTCCTTGCTGGTGAACAGTTCGTAGAAGGTCTTGCGCGAGACGCCGGCGACTTCGATCACGTCGACGACCCTCGTCTCGGGGTAGCCGCGCTCGGCGACGACCTCGATCATCGCCTGGAGGATGCGCTGCCGCTGGGATTCGGTCACCGCCTCCCGCGGTAGCCCGTGACGCCCCCGTGGCAGGCGCTCGCCCGTTTTGGCTGCGCGTCTACCGGAAGCCACTCCAGGACATTAGAGCAGCCGCGGGGGGATCAGGCGGCGCGGAGGCCGATCTCGTCGCCGATCCAGATCACCTGATCGCGATCGGGCCCGACGCCGACGAGGCGGATCGGGACGCCGACGAAGTCGGCGATGTAGTCGAGGTAGGCGCGGGCCTGCGGCGGCAGGTCGGCCTCGCTGCGGGCAGCCGGTGAGGTCGGCGTGGAAGCCCGGCAGCTCCTCGTACTCGGGCACCGCCGAGTGGAGGATCGACTGGTGGTAGGGGAAGCGGTCGAAGACCGCGCCCTGGCTCGAGCGGTAGCGCACGGCCACCCGCAGTGGGTCGAGCCCGCTGAGCACGTCGAGCTTGGTGATCGTCAGCGCGCTCATCCGATTCAGCCGGACCGCGTAGCGCAGCGCGACCAGGTCCATCCAGCCGCAGCGGCGCTCGCGCCCGGTGGTGGTCCCGTACTCGTGGCCGCGTTCGAGCATGTGCCGCCCGACCTCGTCCGTCGAGCTCGGTCGGGAACGGGCCGGCGCCGACCCGGGTCGTGTAGGCCTTGGCGACCCCCCAGACCTCGTCGATGTCGGTCGGCCCGACCCCGGCGCCGACGCGTCGCCGCGCCGGCGATCGGGTTCGAGGAGGTGACGAAGGGATAGGTGCCGTGGTCGAGGTCGAGCAGGGTCGCCTGCGCCCCCTCGAACAGCACGGTGCCGCCGCCGTCGAGCGCGTCCCAGCAGAGGCGCGAGGTGTCGGCGATGTGGGGCTCGAGCCGGTGGCCGAAGCTGACGTGTTCCTCGGTCATCGCGTGGAGGTCGAGCCGCGGGTCGGGCGCGTTCTCGAACGAGCCCGCGGCGTCCTTGGCTTCCTCGCCCGCCTCGCGCCGCAGTTTGCGCCGCCGGACCGAGAGTTCGCGCAGCGCCTGCTGCTTGGTGGCGAGCGCGGCCCGGATCTTGGTCCGCAGGATCTTCTCGTCGAGCAGGTCCTGGACGCGGATCCCGAGCCGCAGCGCCTTGTCGGCGTAGCAGGGGCCGATCCCGCGCCGGGTGGTGCCGATCGAGAGCTTGCCGAGCTTGACCTCGCCGGCGGTGTCGAGCAGCACGTGGTAGGGCATGATCAGGTGGGCGTTGGCGGAGACCTTGAGGTTGCCGACGTCGATCCCGCGCCGCTTCAGCCCGTCGATCTCGGCCAGCAGGATGCTCGGGTCGAGGACGACCCCGTTGCCGATCACGCAGGTCTTCTCCGGATAGAGGATCCCGGAGGGGATCAGGTGGAACTTGAACTCCTCGCCGCCGCGGACGATCGTGTGGCCGGCGTTGTTGCCGCCCTGGAAGCGGACGATCATCTCGGCCCGCTCGGCGAGCAGGTCGGTGACCTTGCCCTTGCCCTCGTCGCCCCACTGGGCGCCGACTATGACTACGCCTGGCATGACAGAAGGGGATTGTGCCTGGAATCAGGCAACTTTGCCGTAGCGTCGGTCGTCGCCGAAGAGCGGGACCTCGTCGCAGATCTGGGTCAGCCGCGAAACCGTCCGGGCGCCGATCTGGGCCTCGAGCTCCTGGTGGGGGAGGTTGGTCGTGACGAGGACCGAGCGCTGGGCCTCGTAGCGCTCGTTGATCAGCGCGTAGAGCTGCTCCAGCACCCAGTCGGAGCGCTTCTCGGCGCCGAGGTCGTCGATGTGGAGGAGGTCGACCGAGGTCAGCCGCTCGAAGAACGAGAGGTAGGACTCGCCGCCCGGCTCGGACTCGAAGGTGCGGCGGATCCTCGCCAGCAGCTTCGGCAGCGAGTAGATCGCGACCGAGCGGCCGGCCTCGATCGCGGACTTCGAGACCAGCATCGCCAGCGTCGTCTTGCCGGTCCCGGTGTCGCCGAACAGCCACAGGCCGCGGCCGGCGGCGAGCCGCTCGTCGAGCTCGTCGACGTAGCCGCGGATCTCGCCGACCGCCGCCCTCGTCGCCAGGTCGCGCTCCATGTCGCTGACCGGGGGGCGATCGAAGGAGACGCCGCGGTAGCGGGGCGGGATCACCGAGGCGACGCCGCGGCTGCGTCCCCGGCGCAGGCGCTGCTCGCGGCACTCGCAGGGCCGGGCGACGTCCTCGGGGCCGAGGATCCAGCCCGAGCCGTCGCAGACGCCGAGCGGGCAGGCCGCGAACGGCTCGGTTCGGGGTGATCGCCATCAGAAGTCGGGCCCCGCGGCGGCGACGTCGTCGAGCGGCGGTCCCTCGCCGGCGGGCTGCTCGATCGGCCGGTCCTTGCCGGAGTGGTCGGCGAACTTCGGGAAGCGGTCGAGGAAGACCAGCTTCCTGGTCCCGATCGGGCCGTTGCGATGCTTGGCGATGATCACGTCGGCGAGCCCGTCCGGCTCGTCCTCGGAATCGCGGTAGTAGTCCTCGCGGAAGAGGAAGGCGACGAGGTCGGCGTCCTGCTCGAGGTTTCCGCACTCCCTCAGGTCGGAGAGCATCGGCTTCGGCGGGTGGCGCTGCTCCGGCGCCCGGGAGAGCTGGGAGATCGCCAGCACCGGCACCTCGAGCTCGCGGGCGAGGATCTTCAGGCCGCGGCTCATCTGGCCGACCTGCTCGACTCTGTTCGCGCGGTGGTCGTCGGCCCGCATCAGCTGGATGTAGTCGACGATCACCAGGCCGAGCCCGCCCTTGTCCTGCTCCTGGGCGTGGAGCCGCCGCGCTTTCGCCCGCAGGTCGAGGATCCCGAGGTCGGAGGAGTCGTCGAACCAGAGCGGCGCCTCCTCGAGTTCGTTGCAGGCCCGCACCACCTTCGGCCAGTCCTTCTGCGCGACCTGGCCCTTGCGCAGCTTGTCGCCCGAGATCCGGGCCCGGCAGGCGATGAAGCGCTGCGCCAGCTCGACCTCGGACATCTCGAGCGAGAAGAAGGCGACGGGCATGCCCTGCTTCACCGCGACGTTCTCGGCGATGTTGGCGACGAGCGCGCTGTTGTGGACGATCACGTCGTCGGCGACGAAATTCCTCAAGCCCGGTACGTCGAGGTCATAGGTCTCTTCGACGCCGACGTACTCGACCGAGTCGACCTCGTCCCACCAGATGTCGGAATCGGCCAGCTCCTCCAGCGTCGGGGACTTGGTGGCTGCTGCGAGCTCTGCGACCAGTCCGCGAGAGGGATCCCGCTTCCCAACGTGCCAGTTGTGAGTGCGGGGGCGACCGGTGTCGGAGCTCACATCCGCCCATGACCGCTCGGCCTTGGCGAGCAGGACGTCCTCCCAGATCTCAGCCGGAATCGTGTCGGTGTTCGTCGATCGCGGGGTCGACTCGAGGCGCGCCAGTACCTGCTCTTGTCGCGATTCCTTGCCGGGGACGGGGACCGTCTCGCAGAATCTGCGCAGGCTCTCCTGCGAGGTGATCCTCACCTCGCGAGCGATCTTCTCCGTGCCCTCGTAGACCGAGCGCTTGAGGGTCCGGATCGTCGCCACGACCCCCAGGCGCAGCAGCAGGTGCTGGACATCCCGAGCGAGCCTCTCGCTGATCGTCGTGTAGCCGATCTGAGCAAGCCGGTCGCTGCAATAGATGTGGCCGTCGCAGGCATACATGACGCCGAGGAAGCGAGCGATCTGCTCCTCGTCAAGTCCGAAGATCGCGTCGGGAACGAACTTCTCGGCAGAGCGCAGACCCATCAGCCCGTGGCGCTTCAGCATCTCGGTGACCGGATTGGACCTAGACCCCATGCCGGCGCTGAGGTAGGAACTGCCCCGCGCTCCACTCTGTGGTGGCTGAAAGCGCACTCCGGCTTTCTGCGCCGCGGCCTCGACGGTTTCTGCGACGGATCGAGCCGTGGCCGAAGCAGTAAGCGGGAGTGCAGCCGCCTATTGAGCCATCGGCGATCAGCGCAGCGAGAAGAACAATCTCGTGGTCCGGCAAATCGCAATCGCCGGGCAGGGCCGGGCAGCCGCCGCGGGACCGCAACCCGGGTGCCCGGCGTCACCTCCCCTAGGTCTTTCCATCCTTGAGCTGGTGAGAACAGGGTGGTTTGACGTTGCCTCAGTCCATCGCCCCAGCCGGGTTGTCATCCGATAGACGCGCTCGGCGCCCGTTGCTCTCGATCCCAGCTACCTTCGCCGGCTTCATCGTGAGGTCCGAGGCCAGTGACGCAACCCAGACCTCCTCACCCTGCTCGAACGCCTCATGGAGCGAGTCGACTCTGTCGGCGGGCGCCGGTCCTGGGGTCGTAAACAAGGCTCCGCGCGCTCTGGCACTTTCCCATCGCCGGCCTCGCCGCGACGATGATCAGGTTGCCGGGTTGGAAGCCGCCGGTGATCGCGTCGATGTCCTGGAAGCCGGACGGGGTGCCGGTCAGTTCGGCCTCGCCGGTGGAGAGCTTCTCGAGCCGGTCGACCTCGTCGTGGAGGATCTCCGAGAGCATCCGGAAGTCGCCGGCCTGCTCTTTGTGGGCGACTTCGAACAGCAGCTTCTCGGCCCGCTCGGAGAGCTCGCGCGGTTCGCCGTCGCGCTCGTTGACCCACGACTGGATCTCCTGCCCGGCGCCGAGCAGCCGCCGCAGCAGCGAGTTCTGCTGGACGATCTCGGCGTAGTGCCTGGCGTTGCCGGCGGCCGGCACCTTGGCCGCCAGCTCGGAGACGTAGTGCTTGCCTCCGGCCGCGTCGATCTCGTTGCGCTGGACCAGGCCCTCGCTGACGCTGAGCTCGTCGACCGGCTTCGACGCCGCATGGAGGTCGTGGATGCAGCTGAAGATGACCGCGTGCTTGTCGAGGTAGAAGTCCTCGGCGTTCAGCTTGACGTCGTCGAAGACCCGGTTCAGGGCGGGCTCGGAGACGAGCATCGCCCCGAGCACGGATTCCTCGGCCTCGATGTTCTGCGGCGGGACGTGGGCTGTGGGCGGCTGCGGCATCGAGGTCTAGTTAAGGGAGAGCCCCGGTCGGCAGAATTCACCCCCGTTCGCTCCCCTCGTTCAAGGAAATCAGAGGCGGCAGGAGCCGGCCAGCGGCCATTTCGCAAACGGCGGGAAAAAGAATCTCAGTCGGCTCGGCCCGGGACCGTGGCGTCCGGCGGCAGTGGGATCTGGCCGGCGATCTCCTGGCGGCGCTCGCCCCGCCGCAGCATCCGCAGGGTGAGGATCGCGATGCTGAGGATCGCGGTCGCGCCGAGGCTGAGCTGGACGCTCAGCAGGCCCTGCCGTGTCCAGTAGACGTCGCGGAGGTCGAGCAGCAGCGCGGCCTCGTCGAAGGTCAGGCCCATGCCCGCCCCCATCGGGATCGCGAGGGCCTCCTCGAGCGCCTCGTCCTCGGTCAGCATCGCGACGGTCCCCGAGCCGAAGGCGAGGAGGATGCCGGGGACGAAGTGATGGATGTGGCGGTCGCCGAGGCGGATGTTGCGGAACGGGCGCCACCTCCTGCGCACGCCGAGGGTCGAGAGCCGGATCAGCGCGAACGAGCCGAGGAAGCCGGCGAGGAGGTTGAAGAGGATCGTTTCGCTGCGCGGCGCCTCGACGTAGCCGGTGACCGCGACCCCGACGGTGTCGAGTGCGGCCGCGGGCGCCGCTTCGACCAGGCTCTCGCCATCCTCGGGGGCGCGGGAGCGGCGGTTGAGCATCCGCCCGAACTGGCTGGCGACGACCGCCGCGACGCCACCCAGGGCGACCGCTGCGAGGCCGAGGGTCGCCCGCTCCGAGCGCGCCCAGTCGAGGCGCGTTCTCGCCCTGGCACGGCGAGTTATGCGGGTCGGGAGCCGGCGCTTGCCCACTGGCTCAATCTAGGCCGCCACCCGGCGGCAGGAGCCTATGATGGGCTTCGCCCATGCTCCGATCGCGAAGCTCGCTAGGACTCCTCGGCGACGATCGTCTTGACCGAGGCGACGGAGCCGTCGGCGAGCTCGATCTCGACCATGTGGGTGCCGATCTCGCGGATCGGCTGCTCGAGCTTGACCTGGTGGCGGTCGAAGCGCAGGTCGCGGGCCTCGGCGATCGCGTCGACGATCTCTTTCGGACCGACCGAGCCGAACAGCTTGCCGTCCTCGCCCGCCCGCTGGTGGATCGTGAGCACGGTCTTCGAGATCAGCGAGGCGGCCCGCTCTTCGCGCTCGGCGCGAGCCTGTTGTGCCTTCTCGGCCGCCGCCTGGCGCCGCTGGGCCTCCTCGAGCGCGCCGGGGGTTGCCGGCATCGCGAGCTTGCGGGGGATCAGGTAGTTGCGCAGGTAGCCGGGGGACACGTCGACCGGCTCTCCGCGCTGGCCAAGGCTCTCGACGTCCTCGAGGAGGATCGCCTGCGGCATTCCTCAGCGCTCCCCGACGTAGGGCAGGAGCGCGATCTCCCGCGCCCGCTTGACCGCGACCGAGAGCTGGCGCTGGTGCTTGCGGGAGAGGCCGGTGACCCGCCGGCCCCTGGTCTTCCCCTTGTCGGAGAGGAACCGGCGCAGCAGGTTGAGGTCCTTGTAGTCGACCGCGGCGGAGTTGATCCGCGTGTATTTGCGCGGCCGAACGCGCTCCATTCCGCGCCTTCCGCGGCGCGGCCCAGCCTGTCCTGTCTCTCTTGTCCGAGCCATTTGCGGCCCGGGATGCTACAGACCCGCGGGTACCGCCGCGGCTCGCTCCGCGCTCAGAACGGGATGTCGTCGTCGGCGCCGCCCCCGCCGCCGCCGGCCGGCGCTCCCTCGTAGTCGGAGGTGTCGGCCGGGACGTCGCTGCTCGGCGTGAAGCCGTTGCCGTTGCCGCCGCCCGAGCCGTCCCGCGAGCCGAGGAACTGGACCGAGTTGGCGACGATGCTGACCGCCTGCCGTTTCCCGCTCCCGTCTTTGGCCTCCCACTCGCGCCAGTCGAGGCGGCCTTCGACTGCGACCGGCCGGCCCTTCGAGAGGTAGTTGGCGCAGTTCTCGCCCTGCGCGCCCCAGACGGTGACGTCGAAGTAGTTGGGCTTGTCCTCCCATTCGCCCGTCTGACCGTTCTTGCGGCGGCTGTTGACGGCGACCCGCAGCTCGCAGACCGAGGTCCCGCCTCCGGTGCTGCGGAGCTCGGGATCGCGGGTCAGGTTGCCCGTGATGACCACCACGTTGATATTCGAAGCTGCCAAGGCTCTCACTCCTCTGATATTCGCTTGTATGGATTCCAGTCTAAGAGCGCGGACGGCGGCCGCTCTCCCCCGGGGAGGGCGATTCGCGCAAAGAGCGGGGACGGCCTACTCGGCGCCGTCGGCGGCGGCCTCGGGTGCCGCCGCTTCAGGGGAGGCGTCGGCCTCCGGCTCCGCGGCGGCCTCGGACGCCGGCTCCGCGGCCGGCTCGGGCGCCGCTTCCGCGGCAGAGGGCTCCTCGGCCGGCTCGACGGGAGCGGGCTCGGCCGCAGGCTGCGGCGCCGAACGGGCCGGCGCCGGGGGCCGTTCGCGGGATGACTCCGGCCCCGGCGCGGCGGTCGCCGGCGGGACCATCACCGGGGCGTCGGGGTCGACTTTGAAGATCCGGAATCGGAGGACGCCGTCGGTGATCTTGAGGTTGTGATCGAGCTCCTGGAGCAGATCGGGATTCGCCTCGAACCGGAACCAGCGGTAGTCGGCCTCGGTCCGCTGGGCGATCTCGTAGGCGAGCTTGCGCAAGCCCCAGTTGTTCTCGTGCTTCAGCGTCCCGCCACCCTCGATCTGCGCGCGCGCCTGCTGCGCGAGCGCGTCGCGCGATGGGGAGTCCTGCCCCGCGTCCAGCATCAGAACCAGCTCGTATTCGCGTGTTGCTGCCAAAAGCGGCGATGGACTATAGCCAGCGACCATCCTCAGCGCGGCGCGAACTCCATCGAGCCGTCATCGGGCGGCGCGGGGGCCACGGGCGCTTCCGATACCGGTTCTGCCGCCGGCGGCGGAGGTGGCGAGGGCGGCGGTGTCACCACTTCGGGGATCGGGGGCGGGGTCTCGGGCGGGTCCTGGCCCCCGGGTTGGGGGCTCCGCTTGCGCTGCGACCTTCGTCGGGCAGAAGGACGCTTCGGTGCGATGGGTGGGGCCTTGCCCTCCGAAGGCTTCGCGCTACGCAGAACCCCCGCCCCCGGCGCCACCCGCCCGAGACCCCGCCGCGGCTCAGCTGTCCGGGGACGCCGCCGCTCGGGCTCTTGCGGAGGCGGCGGAGGCTGCTTCGGTGGTGCGGCGTGGACCCCGATCAGGCCGACGTCGGGCGGCAATGGCGGCGGGTCGGGAGGTGTCAGCAGTCCCGGTAGAAGCTGCAGAGCTGCGAATACGGCGAGAACCGCCGCGACGCCCTTCGCAGCAGATGACCACCGAACCCGGAGCGACACGCTCGGTCAAGTCCACGGCCTCGGACGTTCGCCCCAGGTTTGGGTGGGAGGGTCGGGTGTCCCCTCTCCACGAACTCCCGCGAAGCGGCGGGGAGAGGGACACCCGACCCTCCTACGCAACGCTCTGCCGAAGCTCCTCGATGTCATGGAGTTGGGCATCGACCCAGTCGCCCGGGTTCCTGGAGTAGATGATCTCCTTCAGATGCAGGGCACGGACCCGACGCTCCTCGGGGTCCATCGTCAGCGCCCGGTAGATCGCGTCGGCCTGCTCCTGGATGTCGAAAGGGTTGACCGAGAGGGCGCAGTCGGAGAGCTCCTCGTGCGAGCCGGTGTTCTCGGAGAGCATCAGGACCCCGTTGCGGGTGTTCACCGCCGGCGCCTCCTTCGCGACCAGGTTCATCCCGTCGAAGATCGAGTTGACCATCAACAGGTCGAAGTGCTTGTAGCGGGCGACCGCCTCGGGAAAGTTCTCGTAGATCTTGAGGTCGATCGGCATCCAGTCGGTGGTGCCGTGACGGTGGTTGACGACGGCCACCAGCGCCTCGATCCGCTCGAGGTACTCGGTGTACTCGGGCACGTCCTGCCGCGACGGCTGCAGGTGGGCGATGAAGGTGACCTTCTCGCGGAACTCCGGGTGCTGCTGGAGGAAGGTGTCGAAGGCGGTGAAGCCGCGCAGGACGTTCTTCGAGAGGTCGGCACGGTCGACCCGAATGATCAGGTGCTCGCGGCGGCGCTCCAGCACCTCGCGCTCGGCGGCCATCACCTCCGCCGACTCGGCGGCCCGGAGCAGCCGCTCGGCGTCGATCGAGAGCGGGTACGCGCGCGCCACCGTCTGGCCTCCGTCGTGGCGGACCGCCGCCGCCTCGTAGTCGACGTCGGCCTCGAGCAGCTCGTCGCAGCAACGGAGGAAGTTGATGCAGTAGGAGTGGGTGTGGAACCCGATGATGTCGTTGGCCAGCATCCCGCGGAAGATCGCCTCGCGGATCCGGCCCGGCAGGATCCGCCAGCTGTCGGGCTGGGACCAGGGGATGTGGACGAAGTGGTGCAGGAAGGCGTCCGGGCGCTCCTCGCGGATCATCCCGGGGGTGGTGTAGAGGTGGTAGTCGTGGAGCATCACCAGTGGCCGCTCCCGCGACTCGATCTGGCCGATGACCGCGCGGGCGATGTCCCTGTTGACCGCCTGGTAGCCGAGGTCCCAGGCGTCGAGCTCCTCCTGGCGGACGTCCGGGGCGTTCGAGAGGTCCCAGAGGTAGTGCTGGATGAACCACAGGATCGGGTTGGCGATCACGTTGTAGAAGCGGTCGTAGGCTTCCGCATCGCTGCCGACCATCAACACCCGGTAATCGATCCCATCGATCGAGAGCTCGACCGGGCCGCCGCGCTCTTCGGAGACGGCGATGTCCTCATCGGTCATCGCCGAGGCGATCCAGAGCGCGTCGCGGTGGGAGACGAGCCCGGACAGCGCTGTCACCAGTCCGCCGCCCCCACGGCGCACGACCCGCTCGCCGTCCTCGTCCCGTTCGAACTGGGCGGGACCGCGGTTCGAGACGATGATCAGAGGATCGCGGTCACTCACGACCTCAGCCTACCCCGGCGGTATCTGAGCCGCCCCCGGACGCGGGAGCGAGGGCCCGTCAAATTCTGTTTCCTCGGGCCCGAGCGAGAGCAGAGGAGGCGGCGTTTGTCACCCCTCTAACTCATTGAAGAGCTCGAACCAGTCGCGCAGCAGGCGCGGTGAGAGGAACCGCTGCCGGGCGCGTTCCTTGCCCGCTTTGCCGAGTCGCTTGCCGAGCTCGGGGTCGCGCAGGATCTCGACGCAGCGGGCGGCGCAGACCTCGGGCGAGTCGACGAGATACCCGCTGATCCCGTCCTCGATCTGGAGCGGGATGCCTCCGACGTTGCCGGCGACGGTCGGCCGCCCCTTCCAGAGCGACTCGGTGACGGTCAGCCCGAAGCCCTCGCGGATCGACTTCTGGAGGACGACGTCGGACTGCGACTGGAAGGCGTTGACCTCGATCGCGCCGACGTTGTTGAGGTTGTTGAGGATCTTGATGTCGGGGTCGCCGTCGGCGTACTCGAAGGTGTGCTGGAAGAACTCCCATCCCTCCGGGTCGTCGGTCGCCATCGAACCGACGAGGGCGAGCTGGACCTCGGGCAGCTCCTCGGTCACCGAGCGATAGGCGTCGATCACTCCCATCGGGTCCTTCCAGGGGTCGAAACGCGAGACCTGGGTCAGCAGCGGCCGGTCGACGTCGATCCCGAACTGGTTGCAGACGAAGGCGGCGTCGTCGGGGGAGAAGGCCATGTTCTTCGGCGAGAGCGGGTCGATCGCCGGCGGGATGATCCGAATCCCGTCGCCGCCCACGATGCCGTCGGGGACGTAGTCGGGGAGGTGCCAGACCGTCGCGTCGTATTCCTCGATCAGCGGCTGCAGCCTCGCGATCGGCGCCGGGTTCGGCTCGGAGAGGTCGATGTGGCAGCGCCAGATCCAGTTGCGGCTCTTCTCGGCGGCGCCGCGCCGCAGCCCGATCGGCTGCGGGTCGTGGACGACGATCGTGTCCCACTCGCCTTCGAGGCCCTTCGCGTTCAGCTCGTTGATCTCGTCGAAGAGATCCCACTGCTCGTCGCTCAGCGTCTCGTCGGCTCCCTGCAGCGAGTTGTGGAGGAGCTTGGTCGCGTTGAAGAACTCTTCTTTGCCGAAGATCACCTGCCAGTGGGCGTCGAGGCCCGCGTCCCGCATCAGCGGCACGATCGTGTAGAGGATCTCCGAGACGCCGCCGCCGAACGCGGTCGCGCTGACGTGGAGGACGCGGTGCCCCTGGAGCGGCTCGGCGAGCGCGCGGATCTGCTCGCTCAGCTCCTTGCCGGCGATGTGGGTGTAGTCGGCGAGCGACTTGTTGCCGAGGCTGACTTCCTGAAGCATGGGGCCGGATTTCTACACGCAGGCCGGATGGAGCGTCCGGCGGGGCGGCGTCAGCCGCCGAGGTTGTGCTCCGGCCTGGTGCCGAGGGTGACGTCGACCTTTTCCTCTTCGCCGTCCTCGTGGAGGACATCCAGCGTCACCGTTTCGCCCGGTTCGAGGCCGGCGATCTGGTTCGCGAGGTCGTCCGGTTCGACGATTTTGTGGCCGTCGATCGAGAGGACCACGTCGCCCCCGGTCCGGTAGGGGAGACCCTGGAACCGGATCCGCCCGTCGCCCCCGCGCAGCCCGGCTTCGTCAGCGGGGCCGTCCGGGACGACTTCGGCGAGCAGGCCGCCGTAGTCGGTGTCGAGGTTGAGCCGGTCCGCGAGCTGCGGGTAGAGCGACTGGGTCGAGACGCCGATGTAGGCGTATTCGGCCTTGCCGCCGTCTTCGAGCTGGGAGACGGAGCGCTTCACCGCCGAGATCGGGACCGCGAAGCCGACGCCGTCGTTGGCGCCTGAGTTGGTCTCGATCTGCTGGTTGATGCCGATCACCCGCGCGTTGGCGTCGAGCAGCGGCCCGCCGGAGTTGCCGGGGTTGATCGAGGCGTCGGTCTGGATCGCGCCCTCGATCTGGAATTCGGTCAGCGAGCGGACCGAGCGGTCGGTCGCCGAGACGATCCCGACCGAGAGCGACTGCTGCTCGCCGAACGGGCTGCCGATCGCCGCCACCGGCTGCCCGACGACGAGGTCGTGGTCGTCGCCGAGCTTCAGAGGGTGCAGTTCGAGCCCGTCGGGATCGACTTCGAGCAGGGCGACGTCGGCGAACGGGTCGACGCCGACGATCTTCGCCGGCACGACGTTGCGATCGGGGAACTCGACGTAGACCGCTTCGGCCTCCTTCCGTTCGCCGCTGGTGTCGTCGGTGACCACGTGGGCGTTGGTGACGATCCTGCCGTCCCCGTCGAGCACGAACCCCGAGCCTTCGGCGCCCCCGGTTTCGGTTATCGAGCGGATCGTGACCACGCCCGGCGATGCCTTGGCGAAGACCGAGGCGGCGTTGAAGCCTGGAGCGCTGGTCTCGACCACCACGCGCGTCGTCTTTTCCGTCGAGGCGTGCGAGGCCGAGCCGCCGCCCCCGTCGCTCGAGCCGCATCCCGCGAGCGCCAGGACCAGCAGCGCGGCCGCCAGCGCGACTCGCGCCGCCGCCCGGCTCACACTCCGGCCCCGGTCGGCTCGGTGACGACGATCGGGGCCGCCTCGGCGGGGCCCGGGGGAAGGTCGAGCGTGAAGGCGGTGAAGCGCCTCGTCGAGGTGATCGAGATCCGGCCCTCCATCCGCTGGGCGAGCTCGCGGGCGATCGCGAGGCCGAGGCCGGAGCCTCCCGACGGCTTCGCCGTGTAGAAGCGCTCGAAGATCCGGCCCTGCACGCGCTGCGGGATGCCGGCACCGTCGTCGGAGACGGTCAGCTCTGCCCTGCGATTGACGGAATAGACGGTCACGGTCACGCTCGCGCCCTCGGGGGTATGGGTGAGGGCGTTGTCGAGCAGGATACGGACGATCTGCCGCGCCCGTTCAGGGTCGGCGGTCGCCATCACCTGATGGTCGGGGGTGCGCAGCTCGAGTCGCGAGCCGCGCAGGTCCGCCCGCGGGCCGAACTCGCGGGCGACGCTGCGGGCGAGCTCGGTGAGGTCGACGCTGCTCGGCGCCATCACGATCCCGCCCGCGTCGAGCTGGGAGAGGTTGAGGAGATCGGCGGTGAGCTTCGTCAGCCGGTCGATCTGCTGGCGCATCGTGCGGACGAACTCTTCCCGCTCCTCGGGGGTCGGTTCGTCCTCCTCGAGGAGCTCGACGAAGCCGCCGAGGCTGAAGATCGGGGTCCGGAGCTCGTGCGAGGCGTTGGCGATGAACTGCTTGCGGGCGTTGTCGAGCTCGGCCAGGCGCCGCTGCATCTCGTTGAAGCTGCGGGCGAGCTGGCCGAGCTGGCCCGAGGAGTCGACCGGGATCCGGGCGCCGAAGTCGCCTTCGGCGACCTTGTGGGCGGCCTCTTGGATTTTCCGGATCCGCTGCGTCGCCAGCGTCGCGGAGTAGAAGCCGGTGGCAAGGGCGGGAACCAGCGCGATCAGGGCCCCGGTCGTGATCGCCTCCCTGGCGCCGGAGATGCCGGCGATGTGGACGACGTAGACGTAGATGACGACCGCGGTCCCGATCGCGATGCCCAGCGAGATCATCGTGATCCGATTGCCGAGCGGGGTGAGCTGGAGGCGCCTCATTCCTTGAAGCGGTAGCCGACCCCGCGGACCGTGAACAGGAACTCCGGCTCCTTCGGGTTCTGCTCGAGCTTTTCCCGGAGGTGGCGGATGTGGACGTCGACGGTGCGGGGGTCGCGGTACTCCGAGTCACCCCAGACGCACTCGAGCAGGGTCTGGCGGCTGAGGACCCGGCCGGGAGAGCGCGCCAGCGCGCTGAGGATCTCGAACTCGACGTAGGTCACCTTGATCTCCTCGCTGCGCAGCAGGACCATCCGCCGGCCGAAGTCGATCGTCAGCTCCTCGTGCTCGATCGAGCCCTCGTCCTGAAACTCGCCGATCATCCGCGAGCGCCGCAGCGCCGCCTTCACCCGGCTGCGGAACTCACGCATCGAGAACGGCTTGGTGATGTAGTCGTCGGCACCGACCTCGAGCCCGGCGACCTTGTCGGTCTCGCTGCCTTTGGCGGTCAGCATGATGATCGGGACCTGGCTGTTGCGGCGCAGCTGCCGGCAGACCTCGACGCCGTCGAGCTTGGGCAGCATCAGGTCGAGGATGACGAGGTCGAACCGCGCCTCGCTGAAGCGCTGAAGTGCCTCCTGGCCGTCGATCGCCGAGGTGACGTGGTAGCCGTCTTTCCGCAGCGGATAGCTGAGCAGCGTCTGGACCGATTGCTCATCGTCCACGAGCAGTATCCGTGCAGTCCCGTTGGGCATCGGACTAAGGGTAATCCGCGCACTGTGCGGGGTGAACTGGACAAATGTAGGACTACCAAGAACTAATGATCTGGAATGATGGCGCCGATATGGGACACATGCCAAACGAGCAGTTGAAGAGCATGGTCGCAGCCGGGCTGTACAAGCCGAATCCGGCGCTCGTCGCGGAGGCGATGCTGAGCCGGCAGAGCGTGCGCGAGCTGCTCACCGCGAGTGAGCCGCTCAGCCGAGCTGATCGAACCCGGCCGACCGCACTGGCGACCCGTCGGGCAGCCTGATCTCGACCCCGGTGCCGGCGACGAGCTCGCCGATCGGGGTCAGTCCGAGATCTGCCGCGCCGAGGGCCGCGACCGCCCCCTCGACGCTGTCGGGGGCCAGGGCGGCGAGCAGCTCGTAATCCTCGCCGCCGGAGGTGGCGAGCTCGAGCGGGTCTCGCCCAACCGCATGCGCGACCTCCGCCACTCCCGCCGCAACCGGGAGCGCGGCGGCGTCGATGCGGGCGCCGACCCCGCTCGCCGCGGCGAGCTGGCTCGCGTCGCCCGTGAGCCCGTCGCTGAGGTCGATCATCGCCGTCGCCCCCACCGCCGCCAGCGCCTGTCCAGCGTCGAGCCGAGCTTGCGGCTCGAGCTGGCGGGAGATCAGCGCCGCCTCCTCCCCCGCGGAGAGCGCGGTCGAGACCGGCCGCTGGAGCAGGAGCAGACCGGCCGCGGCGCCGCCGAGCTCACCGGTCACGACGAGGACGTCGCCCGGGCGTCCGCCGGAGCGGGTCACCAGCAGCTCGGGCTCGCCGGCGTGGCCGACGACGGTGATCGCCAGCGAGAGGACGGGCGCCCTGGTCACGTCGCCCCCGGCCAGGGTCGTGCCGGTTTCCTCGGCGACCGCGAAGAGCCCATCGAGCAGCTCGAGGCAGCCGTCCTCGTCGAGGTCGGCCGGCACCCCGAGCACCACGTAGGCCTCGCCTGGCTGCGCCCCCATCGCGGCGAGATCGGACAGCGCCGCGGCCAGCGCCTTGGCGCCGACCTGTTCGAGGCTCGCCTGCCGGCGCTGGAAATGGACTCCGTCGACGAGGGCGTCGACGGAGGTCGCGGTGGCGCCGCCGGGGACCGTCACCGCGGCATCGTCGCCGCTGCCGAGCCGGACCTGCGGGCCCGGCGGCGGGAGCCGCTCCCGGATGCGCGCCAGCAGGTCGAACTCGCCCATCGATCCATTCTGGCGGCGGGTCGGCGGCGGTGCAGCCCCGGCGCTCTCTAAGGTGCGGCTGCGTGGAGCAACGCCAGCCATTACTTCACCGAATCGGCGAAGCCGGGGCTCGGTTCGGGACCACGCCGCCGCGGAGCAAGCGGGTCCGGCTCGCGATCCAGCTCGGCCTCGCGATCGTGATTTTCGGCTTCCTGGTCCTGACCGTCGTCCAGCAGTGGTCCGAGATCAAGGACGAAGGGGTCCACTTCCATGTCTGGTGGCTGGTCCCGGCCTTCATCGTCCTGCCGATCTACTACGCGCTGAGCGCGCTCGGGTGGGACCTGATCCTCCGCTTCCTCGGCTACCGGATCGGGATGGGGCGGGCCCAGGTCGCCTGGGGCCAGCCGCTGCTCGCCCGCTACGTCCCCGGCAGCGTCCTCTACGTGCTCGGCCGGTTGCTCCTCTCCGAGCGGGCCGGAGTCCCGCGGCGGATCACGCTCGCGAGCGTCGCCTACGAACAGGCGATCTCGGCCACCTCGGCGATCGCCATCGCCTCCTACTTCATCATCAATCACCCCGACCTCCAGGGCCAGCCGCTGCGCTGGGCGGTCCTGCTCCTCGTCCCGGCCGCGATCGTCGTCCTCCACCCGCGGGTCTTCGGCCCGCTCGCCAACCGGATCCTGAGGGCCTTCGGCCGCGAGCCGCTCCCGGCGGTGATCTCACTTCAAGGAATCCTCATCCTGATCATCGTCTTCGCCGCGATCTGGGGCGTGATCTCGGTCGGCGTCTACTGCGTCGCCCGCTCGGTCTCCGATGTCCCGGTCGACGAAATGCTCACCGTCGGCTCGGCCCAGGCGGTCGGGTACGTCGCTGCGCTCGCGACCCTCATCGCCCCGGCCGGCCTCGGGGTGCGCGATGCCGCCTTCGCCTGGGCGGTGAAGGGCGCGGTCCCGGGCAACAGCTTCGCGGTCGGCTCGCTGATCGCGATCGCGGTCCGGGGAGTCCAGACCCTGGTCGAGGTGATCTACGTCGCCGCCGTCACCGCGCTGGGGAAACGCGAGGGGTGGTCGATTCCGACCGGGGTTCTGCATCCCAGCGCCGAGGAGGCCGAGGACGCCAAAGGCGGGAAGCAGGAGATTCATACGCCGGAAATTCTCTGAGGAGGGGGATCGGATGTCCCCCGCCCGGACAAGTGCCGGTCTAATCAGACCGGCACTTTGAGTATCCGCCCGTTCGGAGGACATCCGATCCCCCTCCCCGGGGCCGCCCGGCGATCCCTTCCGCTCGGTCGGCCTGCGGCTCCACGGAGTCGGGGGCCTGTCAGCCGGCCGGTCCGACTCCAGCTGAATTCAGAGTGGGACTCGGGCGGCGAGTTGGAGGGCGGTGAGGGCGAGGACGGCGGTGAGGAGGCGGTTGTCGCGGGAGAGGGCGGCGAAGGGGAGGGCCCAGATGACGTACCAGGGGAGGAGCCAGGCGCTGGCGAGCAGCAGGCCGAAGGCGGCCCAGCCGGTTGCCCGGATCCAGTCGCCGCCGCGAAGCACCCAGCGGCCGAGCAGGACGACGAGGGCCGCGAGGGCGGCGGCGGTGAGGGCCCGGACCGGGCCGACGCCGACCCCCAGCAGCTCGGAGAGGAGGTTGGGGAGGCTGTAGTTGCTGACCCGGCCCTGGTTCTCGCCGACGAGCTCGACCGAGTCGAGGGCATCGGGGCCGAACGCGGCGAGGGCGGCGGCGGCGATCGCGAGCGCGGCGACCGCAGCGCCGGCCGCGAACCGGTTGCGCCGGACCGCGCCGAGCAGCGCGAACGGGGCGACGAAGGCGGCGCTCAGCTTCAGCCCGATCGCGACGACGACCGCCGCTCCCCCGCCGCTCTCGCGAAGGGCGAGGATCGCCGCGACTGCGGCGACCGCCGCCAGCATCACCGTCGCGTCGTTGTGGGCCCCGCCGACGACGTGGACGAGGACGAGCGGGTTCAGCGCGACGATCGCGAAGCTACGCCCCGGGTCGACGCCGCGGGCCGGGGCGATGCGGGCGACGAGCAGCGCCAGCGCCAGCACCGAGGCCGCCGCGACCGCCTTCAGCGTCCACAGCGCGGCCGGTACCGAGAGCAGCGCCAGCGGGTAGGTCGCGAGCGTGAAGAGCGGCCCATAGGAGCTGGACGATTCAGTCCAGCCGACGTGGGCGAAGACGGGGTCGCCGGCGGCGTCGATCGGGGCGTGCGCATAGGGGTTGAGGCCGTGGAGGGCGCCGAGCCGGGCATAGGCGATGTAGCTGAAGACGTCCTGCGAGAGGAGTGGCGGCGAGAGGGCGAAGGCGAGGACCAGGACCACCGCGGCGCCGGTGAGGAGCCGGGTCCGGAGCGCCGGTGCGGCGAGCACAACGCAGAGGTAGGCGGCGAACGCGACCCAGAGCAGGGCGTAGTAGGCGCCTGCTCCGATGCCGAGCCCGCCGCCGTAGGGGCCGAGCAGCCAGCCCGGGCCATCGCCGGCCGCCGGCCGGCACCAGCCCCGGCCCCGGGGCGGCGAGCGGGACCGCCGCCGCGAGGAGGCCGGTCAGTCCCGCGAGGCCGACCGCTCGCGGTGCCCGCAGGCGATCAGCCAGCCCCGACCCCGCCGGTCGCGGTGCCGCCGCCGACCCCGGCGGGGGGCGGCCCGCCTCCGCCTCCGACCACCGCTGGGCGGGCTGGGGGCGGGTTCGGGGGCCGGGGTCGGTTCCTGACCCACTCCGGGCGCGTAGGCGTTCGGGTCGTACCCTCCGACTGCGGCCGATCCGGGCCTGCTGCCGCCTTCGGTTTCTTCCACTTCGCCTCCGCTCGAGTAGCCGCCGGTAGCCGCTGGAGGAGGTGTAGTGGCCGTAGAACGGGGCCCAGCTGATCGGGGTTTCGGGTTCGGAGAATTCCTCGCAGGGGATTTCCCCGTTGGAGTAGACCGAGTTCCAGATTTCGGCCGGGAACGTCCCCCCGAACACGGTGATCCCGTGAACGCTCGTCATTTCGATGTCGTTCGACTGCGGGTACCCGACCCAGACCACGGTCGAGAGGTTCGGCTGGTAGCCCGCGAACCAGGCGTCGGTGTAGTTGTCGGTCGTCCCCGTCTTCCCCGCCTGCCCCGAGCAGCCGGTGTAGGCGGCGGTGCCGGTGCCGCCGGTGATGTTGTCGTGCAGCAGCCGCGTCACCTCGTAGGCGACCGCTTCGGAGATCACCCGTTTCGGTTCCGGATGCTCGGGGTGGTCGACGCGGCCGTCGGGGAAGACGACCTTTCGGATCGCGATCGGGTTGTGGTGGACGCCGCCGGCGGCGAGCGTCGCGTAGGCATCAGACATCTCGAGCGGCGAGACTCCGATCCGCAGGCCGCCGATCCCCTCCGCCGGGATCCCGTCGAGTTCGGTTTCGATTCCCATCGACTTCGCGGTTTCGGCGACGTTCCCGGGGCCGACGTCGAGGTCGAGCTGGGCGAACACGGTGTTGTCGGAGGCGACCGTCGCCTGCTGGAGGTTGATCGTCCCCAGGTAGCCCTCGTCGGCGGTGTGGACTTCCCAGTGGCCCCACTTCGGCAGGTCGAGGTTCAGCGGTTTCGACGTGTAGTAGGTCGAGTACGGGTCGACGCCCTGCTTGATCGCCGTCGTCAGGACGAAGGTCTTGAACGTCGACCCCGGCTGGCGGTGGCCCTGGGCGGCGAGGTTGAACTGGCTGACGTCGTAGCTCGAGCTCGAGACCATCGCCCTGATGTAGCCGGTGTCGGGTTCGATCGAGACCAGCGCCGAGGCCGGGTCTTCGGAATAGGGAAGGATCGAGTGCACCGCTTCCAGCCCGACCTGCTGCAGCTTCGGGTCGATCGTCGTGTAGACGCGGAGGCCGCCCTGGCGGACCGTGTTGACGCCGTACTTTTCGATCAGCTTGTCCTCGACGTAGTCGAAGAAATAGGGCTGGCGGCGTTCGAAGTAGGTGTCGGAGAGATTCAGCTCGAGGCCGCGCTGCTCGCCCTCGAGCGCCCGCTGCTTGGAGATGTAGCCGAGGTCGCCCATTTTCGCCAGCACCTCGTTGCGGCGTTCGAGCGCGCCCTTCGGATTGAGGATCGGGTTGTAGTCGGAGGGCGCCTGCGGCAGCCCGGCGAGCATCGCCGCCTGCTCGAGGGTCAGCTTCCAGACCGGCTTCGAGAAGTAGATCTGCGAGGCGGCCTGGACGCCGACCGCGGTGCTGCCGTTGATCGTCCCGTAGGAGGCCCCGTTCAGGTACTTGCCGAGGATGTCTTCCTTGCTGAACTTCTTCTCATACTCGAGCGCGAGCTGGGCCTCCTGGATCTTGCGTTCGAGGTCGCGCTTGGGGTCGGTGATGCAGAGGTTCCGCATCAGCTGCATCGTGATCGTCGAGCCGCCCTGGACGATCTTGCCCGCCTCGACGTTCTTGACCAGCGCCCGCAGGCCGCCCTGGTAATCGATCCCGTCGTGTTCGTAGAAGCGCTCGTCCTCAATCGCGACGGTCGCGTATTTGAGGTCGGCGGGGACGCGCTTGATCGAGACCGGCGTCCGCGCCTGGTCGGAGGCGATGTTGCCGAGCTTGCTGCCGTCGCCGGCGAAGAGGATCGAGTTGCCGCCGCGGTCGATCGGCCGGCAGTCCGAGAGCGGCGGGGCCTTGGCGGCGACGTCGAGGACCCAGGAGGCGACGCCGACCGAGAGGACCGCGAGCAGGGCGAGGGCCGCCGCGAGGACGAAGAGGATCTTGCTGCGGGCCCCGCCGCGGCGGCGGGCGCGGCGGCGTTGGCGCTGCGTCATGCGGAAAAGGGTACTTCGACGCGGTCTCCGCTCAGACCTGCGTGTCCCCGGTCGAGTGGTTCCGCACGATCCCTTCGACCAGCATCTCGTTCGGGATCACGACAGAGCTGGCGTCCCCGGGGTCGACGTAGGTGTAGGCGAGGGTGATGTCGATCACCCTGCCCTCGACTTCTTCAAACGAGATGCGATCGCCGATTTTGATCGGCTGCGAGATCGCGAGCTGGACCCCGGCCGACGAGGTTGCCGAGGGTGTGCCGGGCGGCGAAGCCCGACGATCGCGGCAACGACGGCGGTCGAGGCGAGGATCCCTGTCGCGAGCCGGTTGAGCTCGGTGAACTGGGTCAGTGCCAGGGCCGCGAGGACGAGGAGGGCGACCAGGACCGCAACCCGGCGCAGGAACCGCAGCCTCGTTTTCGTCGAGCGCGAGACCTGTGAGACTGCCGGCGGCATGGAGGCAAACCTACCCCCAAAGCAGAGCTTCCCCTACTCCAACTGGGGCCCCGCCGCGGCTCTATTCGGGGTCCTCCTTGCGCTGGTGGTCGGGATCATCCTCGGCATCCCGGCGGTGCTCATCGATCATCCCAGCGGCGAAGGGGACCTCAGCAGCGCCGCCAACGCGTTCGTCCAGTTCGCGACAGCGCTCGGGTTCCTGATCGTGCCGATCGCGATCGCGACGAGGGGCGGCGTGCCGATCCGCGATGCGCTGCGCCGGCTCGGGGCCCGCCGCTTCGAGGTTCCCTCGGCTCTGCTCTGGATGTTCGTCGCCGTCGTCGCCTACCTGGCGATCGCGATCCTCTACACGACCCTGTTCGGCGAACCGAAGCAGGAGGACATCGCCGAATCGTTCGGGACCCTGCCGGCCCAGATCCTCCTGATCGTCGTCGCCGCCCCGATCAGCGAGGAGGTCTGCTTCCGGGGGATGCTCTACGGGGGCCTGCGGGAGCGGTTGCCGCGGTTTGGCGCCGCCTTGATCGGCGGCCTGATCTTCGGCGGCCTTCACGCCCTGACCGGCCTCAGCGCGGTGCCGCCGCTGATGGTCTTCGGAATCGTCCTATGTTTGCTCTACGAGAAAACCGGAGCGATCTGGCCAGGGATCATGCTTCACATGCTGAACAACTCGTTCGCGCTTCTGGGCCAGTAACGGCGCACGGCCGATCCGTCAGGCACAATGTCGGCCCCGATGAGACGCCTCGTCCCGCTGATTGAGGTCGCCGCCGCCCTCGCCGCCCTCGCCGCTCCGACCGCCGCCCTCGCCGCCAAGGACGGCGCCAAGAACGGCGCGGTCAACGCCGTGCCGAAGGCGACGGTGAAGATCGAGGTCGGCCACCTCCACGGCGGCAAGGCGCAGATCATGAGCAAGGTGCCGGTGATCGGAACGGTCCGGCCCTACGCCCCGGGCCAGTCGGTCGAAGTCAGCTTCTACCTCAATGGCGACCGGATCCAGCGGCGGACGGTGAGGGTAAGCAGGGGCAGGGGGAGCAGCGGCTCCTTCCGCGCCAGCATCAGGATCGACTCCGCCGGCAAGTACGCGGCGCGCGCCCGCCACGCCGCGACCGCCCGGCTCGGGGGCGACAGAACCGAGCGCAAGAGCTGGCGGGTCAGCTTCCCGGCCCTGCACGAAGGCCAGTGCGGCGATGTCGTCGTCGGCTTCAAGAAGGCGATGCGGAAAATGGGCTACATCGCAAACAGCGGCCGCTGCTTCGGTGGCAAGACCGGCCGCGGCGTCCTCGGCTATCGCAAGGTCAACGGCCTCGAGCGGAGCTTCAGGGCCGGCAAGGGCCTGGTCAAGCGGGCATTCGCGGGTCGCGGCGGGTACAGGGTCCGCCACCCGGGGGCCGGGCAGCACCTCGAGGCGCCGCTCTCGCAAGCAGGTCCTCGTCTTCGCAAAGGGCGACCGGCCCTACGCCATCTATCCCGTCTCCTCGGGCAAGCCCTCGACCCCGACCGTGACCGGGCATTTCACCTTCATCAGGCAGGAACCGGGCTACAACGCCGAGGGCATGTACTACTCGTTCTACTTCTACGGCGGCTACGCCGTGCACGGCTACAACTCGGTTCCCGACTACCCGGCGAGCCACGGCTGCATCCGCACCTTCATCGCCGACCAGCCGGAGATCTACGAGCGGATCAACTTCGGCGAAAGCATCTTCGTCTTCTGAAACTGGACCGGCTGAGGGGCCCTCACTGGCCCTGTCATCGGCGCCGTCGCCGCGCGTAGGCTTCTCGCCGGTGATTTCCGAGCGCGCGCTGCAGGCGATCCTGGCCTTCACGGCCGCCTTCCACGTCGTCCTCGGCCTGATGGCCCTGGTCGCGCCCGACACGTTCTTCGAACAGATCGGCCACTACGGGGTCGAGAACTCCCACTATGTCGGCGACGTCGGGGGCTTCTACCTCGCCATAGGTGTCGCGCTCGCGATCTCGGTCGTTCGGCCCGCATGGCGGGCGCCGCTGCTCTGGCTCGGCGCCCTCTGGTATGGGTTCCACGCGATCAACCACGTGTTCGACACCGGTGAAGCGAAGAGCGACACGCGCGGCTGGGGCGACACGCTGCTGATCGCCGCCGGCGCGTTCGGAGCCTGCTGGCTGGCGCGGGTCTCGGAAAGGCTCGACCGCGGATGAGGGTGTTCGTCGCCGGGGCGAGCGGAGCGATGGGCCGGCCCCTCGTCCGCCAACTGGTCGCGGCAGGGCATGAGGTCACCGGCACGACCCGGCGCGAGGAGCGCGCGGCCGGAATCCGCGCGGCAGGCGCCACCGCTGCCCTCTGCGACGTGTTCGATTCCGACGCCCTCGCCCGAGCGGTCGCCGAGGCCGAGCCGGAGGTCGTCGTCCACGCCCTCACCGCGCTGCCTGACCGGATCGAGTGGAAGGCGAGGCAGGACCCCGTCGCCGCCACCAACAGGCTGCGCGAAGAGGGGACCCGCAACCTGATCGGGGCGGCGAGGGCGGCCGGCGTTCGGCGGGTCGTCGCCGAGAGCGTCGCCTTCCTCTATGAGCCGAGCGGCGACTGGGTCAAGGACGAGGACGCGCCGCTCTTCACCGGCGCTCCGGGCCGCTTCGGCAAGGCGGTCGCGGCGCTGGCCGACCTCGAGCGCCAGGTTCTCGGCGACGATGGAATCGAGGGGCTCGTCCTCCGCTTCGGCTGGTTCTACGGCCCCGGTACGAGCTACGCCGCCGATCGCGCCGTGGCCGAGGACTTCCACAGGCGCCGGTTTCCGATCGTCGGCAAGGGCAGCGGCGTCTTCTCCTTCGCCCACGTCGAGGACGTCGCCGGGGCGACGGTCGCCGCGATCGAAAGCGATGCGGTCGGCGTCCTCAACGTCGTCGACGACGAGCCGGCGCCCCAGCGCGAGTGGGCCCCGGTCTACGCAGACGCGGTCGGGGCGAAGAAGCCGCGCCGGGTGCCGCTCTGGCTGGCGAAGCTGATCGCCGGCCCGGTCGCCCTCAACGCGGTTGAGCTTCGCGGCGCCTCCAACGCCCGCGCCAAGCGCGAGCTGGGGTGGGAGCCGCGCTTCCCGAGCTGGCGCCAGGGCTTCCGCGAGGCGCTCGGCTGACGCCTCCTCCGTAGGATTCGCCGCATGAGTGCGGAGCGAGGAAGCGTGCACCTCTGGTTCTCCGCGCACCGAGCGAAGCACGAAAGGTAATGGTGGCCGGCGCCGATCTCGAAGCTGCGAAGGGGACCCTGCTCGCCGAGCTGCGCGAGCACTCGCTCGTGATCGGCGAGGTGACGCTCTCGAGCGGCGCCGTCGCCCAGTACTACGTCGACGCTCGCCGCGCCCTGCTGCGCCCCGCCGGCTTCCTTGCGGCCGGCGAGCTGATCGCCGCCGCCGCGATCGAGGCCGGCGCCGCCGCCGTCGGCGGCCCCGCGACCGCGGCGATCCCGCTCGCCTGCGCGGCGATCGCGGTCGAGGCCGGGTCCGGCCTGGCCGGGTTCTTCGTCCGCGGCGAGCGCAAGGAGCACGGCCTGCAGCGCTGGGTCGAGGGCCCGGTCGGCCCCGGCGACCGCTGCCTCGTCGTCGAGGACACGGTGACCAGCGGCGGCTCGACGGTCGACGCGATCGAGCGCATCCGGGCCGAGGGGCTCGAGGTGGCGGGGGTGCTCGCCGCCGTCGACCGTCTTGCGGGCGGCGGCGAGGCGATCGAGGCGGCGGCGGCCGCGCCCTACCGCGCACTGGTCACGATCGACGAGCTCTACCCGGACCGGCCGGACAGGCGCTGATGGAGCCCGACGCGGTCGAGATCAGGGTCGTCGGCTGCCTGGTCGAGAAGCAGCGGACGACCCCCGACGTCTACCCGCTCTCGGTCAACGCGCTGCGGCTCGCCTGCAACCAGTCGACGAATCGCGATCCGGTCGTCTCCTACGACGAGGAGACCGTGGTCGAGGCCCTGCGGCGCCTCGCCCTCCGCGGCTGGACCAGGCTCGCGAGCGGCGCCGGCAGCCGCGCCCGCAAGTACCGCCACCTCCTCGACGATGCGCTCGACGTCGACCCGGCCGAGGTCTCGCTGCTGGCGGTCCTGATGCTGCGCGGCGAACAGACCCCGGGGCAGCTGAAGCAGCGGGCCGAGCGGCTGTACGACTTCGAGAGCCTGCCCGCCGTCCACGAGACTCTCGGCAAGCTGGTCGAGCGCGGCCTCGTCGCCCGCCACCCGCGCCGCCCCGGCCAGAAGGAGGACCGCTACGAGCAGCTGCTCGGGCCGGGCGCCGGGGCGGAGGACGGGGATCGAGAGACGATCCCCGCCGGGACCGCCGATGAACCAACACCAGACCCCGCGCCGGGCGCCGGATCGCCGTCCGAAGATCGCCTCGGGAGGATCGAGCGCGAGGTCGCCGAGCTCCGCTCCCAGCTCGAGTCGCTGCGGGCCGAACTGGGGGGAGGATGAAGCGCGCGTTTGGCATCGCCGGCCTGCTCCTCGCCTGCGCCCTGGCGACTCCGATCGCGGCGCCGGCCCTCGAAGCCCCGCGGGCCGAATATCGCGATCAGGTCGAGCCGATCTGCCAGGCCGAGGGGGAAGCGAAGGAGCGCATCATGGGCGGCGTCCGCGCCATCCCGCCTGGAGGAGCAGACACCGCGGTGAAGGAACAAGGCAGACGGCTGCTGAGGGCGTCGACGGCACTCGGCCACGCCCTGGCGAAGTTGCGCGGGGTTCCGCGCCCCGAAATCGACGCCCACCGACTCGACCGGTGGTTGGACCAGGTCTCCGACCAGGTGGTGCGGCTGCGCAAGGCCGGGAAGGCCGCGATCGCGGGGGAACGCTCGCGCGCCCAGAAGCTGGTCGTCCAATTCACCAACGGCTCGCGCAAGGCCAACAACCTCGTCGTCGCCTACGAATTCCGCCACTGCCTGATTGAAGAAAACGGGTTCACCCCTTAGGCCAAGGCGCTTTTCCGAACCTGTGCTTTCGGAAAGCGCCTTGCCCGCGCCCCTCGCAGGCTTGGCGGATGCGGCGTAGGCTGCGGCCATGCCACCGCAGACCCAGTACGCGCGCAGCGGCGAGATCGGCATCGCCTATCAGGTGGTCGGCGAGGGCGAGATGGACGTGGTTCTCGCCTTCCCGTTCGTCTCCCATCTCGATCTGGTCTGGGAGAGCCCCGCAATCACTCGCTTCGTCGAGCGGCTCAGCTCGTTCGCGCGGGTGATCCTCTTCGACCGGCGCGGCGTCGGCCTGTCTGATCCGCTCTCGGCCCCGGCGACGCTGGAGGAACGGATGGACGACGTCCGCGCGGTGATGGACGCCGCCGGCTCCGAACGCGCGGCCCTGATCGGCGTCTCGGAGGGGGGGACGATGTGCATGCTGTTCGCCGCCACCTATCCGGAGAGAACCTCGGCCCTCGTCCTCTGCGGGGCGATGGCGAGGTCGACCTGGGCCGAGGACTACCCATGGGCCCCGGAGAGGGATTCCGCGGAGGAAGCCCTCAACGAGCTGCTCGCGCCGATGTGGGGCCAGGGAGCGTCGATCGACATCTTCGCGCCGAGTCACGCCGAGGACCCGCAGGCGCGCGAGTTCCAGGCGCGCTACGAGCGCCAGGCGGCGAGCCCGATCCGAGTTCAGCGATTCTTCGAAATGTTCCTCGACCTCGACGTGCGGGACGTCCTGCCGCTGATCCAGGCGCCGACCCTCGTCATGCACCGGCGCCATGACCATGCGGTGAACGTCCGCGCCGGGCGCTGGCTCGCCGAGCAGATCCCCGGCAGTCGCTACCTCGAGCTGGAGGGCGTCGACCATGCTCCGTGGGCCGGTGGGGACACCGAGCGGATCCTCGACGAGATCGAGGAGTTCCTGACAGGGGTGCGGCCGGGCCCCAAGGTCGACCGGGTGCTGGCGACCGTCCTCTTCACCGACATCGTCGACTCGACCAGGCTCGCCACCGAGATCGGCGACAGCCGCTGGCGCGACCTGCTCGAGCGCCACCAGGAGCTGGTCCGCCGCCACATCGAGCGGTTCGGGGGAAGGGAGATCAAGACGACCGGCGACGGGTTCCTGGCCACCTTCGACGGGCCGACCCGCGCCGTCGAGTGCGCGCGGGCGATCGTCGCCGGCGCGCCCTCGCTCGGGATCGAGGTGAGGGCCGGGCTGCACACCGGCGAGGTCGAGCTGATCGGCGATGACGTCGGCGGCATCGCGGTCCACGTCGCCGCCAGGATCTCGGCGCTTGCGGAGGGCGGGACGGTGCTCGCGTCGCGCACCGTTCGCGACCTCGTGACCGGCTCCGGGATCGAGTTCGACCTCGGCGCCCGCCACTCGCTGAAGGGGGTCGCGGACGAGTGGGAGGTCTACACGGTGACCGCGACGCCGCTCTCGTCCCCCGCCGCCGCCTGAGCGCTCTCCGCGCACGGCTCGGGCATCGGGAAGAGGCGCAGGAACCGGCCTGCCTCGCGCCGGCCGCCCTCGATCCGGATCGCCCCCGAATCGAGCGCTGAATCGAGCGCGACCTGGCCGGTGATCAGCGCCGCGAGGTCGGCGGGGTCGCCCTCGATCGTCAGGTCCGGCGCCTCGGCGCCGCCGCGCACAAGCTCGATCTCGCCGCCACCGACCGTGACCCGGAACCGGGTGCCTTCGACCCGCAGCTCGTAGACGGCGGTCAAACCGCCGGCCCGCTCGGGGTCGAAGAGAGAGCGAAGCGCGAGGACGATCGAGTCGGCGCCGATCCGGGTTCCGGAGGGGGGTAGGGGTGAGCGGGCGCCCCAGCTGCCGAGCCGGGTGATCACCGGCTCCAGCTCGGCGCCCCACTCGGTCAGCTCGTAGACCCACGAGCCGGCGGGCGGGGCAAGCTTGCGGCGGCGGATGACGCCTCCGCTCTCGAGCTCCCGGAGGCGCTCGGAGAGTATGTTGGGACTGGCTCCCGGCAGGCCGGCGCGGATGTCCGTAAAGCGCTTGGGGCCGAGCAGAAGCTCACGGACGACCAGCAGCGCCCACCGCTCCCCGACCACGTCGAGAGCGGAGGCGAATCGGCATGCGTCCCCGTAGGAGCGGGTAGTCGCCATGTCGGCAGTCTATGTCTTTTAGTACAAACTTGCAACCTGGTAGTCATTTTTCAGGAGTATTTGCTAGGGTCACAGCATGACCGCCGCCGAAGACCGCCGCCGCTGGCTCGCCCTCTACGTCCTCTGCACGGGGGTCCTCATGATCGTCCTCGACATCACGATCGTGAACGTCGCCCTGCCCTCGATCCAGGAGGACCTCGGGTTCAGCCAGAGCAGCCTCGCCTGGGTCGTCAACGCGTACCTGATCCCGTTCGGGGGCCTGCTGCTGCTGGTCGGCAGGCTCGGTGACCTGGTCGGCAAACGGCGCATCTTCCTCACCGGGCTCACGGTCTTCATCTTCGCCTCGCTCTTCTGCGCCGTCTCCCAGACCCAGGGGATGCTGATCTCCGCGCGGTTCATCCAGGGGGTCGCCGGCGCGCTCACCTCGGCGGTGGTGCTGGGGATGATCGTGACGATGTTCCCCGAGCCCCGCGAGCAGGCGAAAGCGATCGGGGTCTACGGGTTCGTCGCCTCGGCCGGCGGCTCGATCGGCCTCCTCGCGGGCGGCGTCCTGACCGAGGCGATCAGCTGGCACTGGATCTTCTTCATCAACATCCCGGTCGGGATCCTGACCGCCTTCCTCTCGGTGCGGCTGGTCGACGACGTCCCCGGGATCGGCCTCGACAAGGGTGCCGACATCCCCGGGGCCGTTCTGCTCGTCGGCGGGCTGATGCTCGGCGTCTACACGATCCTCCACGTCGCCGACGTCGGCTGGGGGGCGACCGAGACGCTGGTGCTCGGCGCGATCTCGATCGCGCTCGAGGCGGCGTTCATCGCCCGCCAGGCCCGGATCGAGACGCCGCTGATGCCACTGCGGCTGTTCCACTCGCGCAACGTGACCGGGGCCAACGCGATCCAGGCCCTGCTCGTCGCCGGGATGTTCTCGATGTTCTTCCTCGGCGCGCTCTACCTGCAGCGGATCCTCGGCTACGACCCGCTCGAGGTCGGTCTCGCTTTCCTGCCGACGACGATCGTGATGGGGACGATGTCGCTCGGGTTCTCGGAAAAGCTGATCATGCGCTTCGGGCCGCGGCGCACCCTGATCGCCGGCCTCGTCCTGATCGGCGTCGGGCTTCTCCTGTTCGCGCGCACCCCGGTCGACGGCCAGTACTCGACCGACCTCCTGGCGCCGCTGCTGCTGACCGGCCTCGGGATCGGAACCTCGTTCCCGTCGCTGATGACGCTGGCGATGTCGGGAGCGACTCCGGAGGACGCCGGGCTCGCCTCGGGGTTGGTCAACACCAGCGCCCAGGTCGGCGGCGCGATCGGGCTCGCGGTCCTGGCGACCCTGGCCAGCCAGCGGACGGACTCCCAGCTCGAAGCCGGCGCCTCGCAGCTCTCGGCGCTCAACTCCGGGTTCCATCTGGCCTACGTCGTCGGCGCGGCGCTGGTCGCGGTGGCCCTCGTCGTCGCCGTCGTCGCCCTCCGCTACGAGCCGGTGCCCGAAGGGGCCGAGGCGCCGGAGCGCGAGTCGGCCGGCGAGCCCGCCTACTCCGAGGGCTAGGCGGACTCGAGCACGCCGAGCAGCTGCCCGACGCGGCAGACGAGGAGCCGCTCCTCGTCGATCTCGACCCAGACGCCGGCGCTCGCCGGGAAGACGACGTGGTCCCCCGGCCCGACCGGCATCTCGACCCCGGCCTGCCCCCACCAGTCGAGGCCGGGGCCGACCGCGAGGACGATCCCCTGCTGGGGCGGCGGCTCGTGGCTGCCGGCGGGGACGACCAGGCCCGAGCGGCGGACGCGGTCCTGGTCGAGCTCCTTGATCACCACCTGGTCGAACAGGGGGCGTAGCTGGTGGCGGACCGACTCGGTCGGGTCAGGTCGTTGGGCGGTGCTCACGGGGCTCCTCTCGCGCTCAGATCTCGAGCTCGTAGTAGAGCATGAGCGGGCCGCCGGGGCCGCGCTCGCGGTTGACCATCCCGAAGCTCTCGTAGAGGCCGATCGCCGCCGTGTCCGCCTCGGCGGTGACGACGTCGAAGTGGTTTGCGCCCTCGCTCCGGGCGAGCTCGATCGCCGCCTCCAGCAGCGCCCTCCCCGCACCCCTGCCTCGCTGCGCCGGGGCGACGTAGAGCTCCTCGAGGTAGGCGTCGGGCCCGCCGCTCCAGATCGACGGCCGGAATCGGACCATCGCCAGGCCGAACGGGGGCGCGCCGGCCAGGAGGACGCGGATGTCCCCCGTCGCCAGCAGCTCGCGGGCGCGCTCGGCGAGCGTCGCGACCGGCGGCGTCGGTTCGGAGTACTCGGTGTTGAAGTCGTGGAGGAGCCGGGCGACGTGCTCGGCGTCCTCAGGGCCGGCGAGGCGGGCGGTGAGACCCTCTGACTCCATCGCCGCGGGTCAGCCGGGCGGGGCGAAGCGCTTGACGAACTCGATCGCGGTGTCGGCGACCTCGCGCCAGCCGTTGTCGATCGTCAGCGAGTGGCCGCGATTCGGGATTTTCACGATCTCGGTCACCGCGGGGTTGCGGCTCTGCTTCTTGTAGGAGGCGTTGGCGATCGCCCACGGCACCGTGTGGTCGACCTCGCCATCGATGATCAGCAGCGGCCCGCGCTCGGGGTTCCTGGTGTCCGCCTTTGCCTCGGTGAACGGATTGAGGTTCGCGTTGGCCATCTGCATCAGCGCCTTTCCCGGCGCCGCGACGTGGTAGCGCTCGTAGGCCTCCTTCGCTTCCTCCTCGGAGAGCGCGTTGGCCCAGCCGTACTTGAACTGGTCGGGGGTCAGGGTGATCGCCCGATTCCTGTTGAGCGGATTGGAGAGGACCGGGAAGGCCGATTTCAGGGCCGAGAGTGGAAGCGGCAGGACGCCGCGGAACGGCCCCGGGTCGATCGCGACCGTCACCGCTGAGAGACCTCGCCCGGCGATCATCTGCGCCAGCAGGCCGCCGGTCGAGTGGCCCAGCACCGCCGGCTTGCGGTCGAGCGCCCCGATCACCTCGGCGGTGTGCTCCTCGACCTGGCGCAGCGACTTCTTCGCGAAGACGTCGGGGTCGGCCCGGGCCTCCTCGACCGTCAGCGGGTCGTCCGGCCAGACCGGGGTCACCCCCGGGTACCCGGCCTCCTCGAACGCCCCGACCCAGTTGTCCCAGCTGCTCGGCAGCAGCCAGAGCCCGTGGATGAAGACCGCCGGCGTCCTGTCGCCGGCGTTCGCCCTCTCGACCTGCTCTCGCTCCCGCTCGGTGAGTGCCACGGCGCGCATCCTCGCACCGCCGATTCGGTTCGGCAACCCCGCGGTTAGTCTGGCCCCGTGGGAGAGGAAATCGGGGGAGCCTGGCCGCGGCGCCACTGGCGGGCGCTGCTCGCCGGCGCCCTGGCGCTGATCGCGGTGCTCGGGATCGGGGCGGCGATCAGCTGGCACTTCTCCTCGGCGGTGCTCGTGCCCGACCACTCGGACCTGCCGCAGGACGTGACCGTCGAGGCCCTCGCGCCGGGGACGATCCGCCTCGAGGACACCGAGGAAAGCCGGCGCCCGGGCGTCTACGGGCTCGACTGGCAGGCCGGCCACGCGATCGTCGGCGCAAGGCTGGCCGCTGGCGGCACCGGTGGTGTGACGAGGAGGCTGCGGAGCGTCGACGGCTACCTCGTGCCGGGGATGAAGGTCGCGATCGACTCCAGGGTCTACCGCGGCGACCCGAGGCAGGCGCTCGGAATGCCGTTCGCCGAGGTCGGCGTCCGCGGCGAGCTGGGGACGATGCCGGCCTGGCGGGTCGGCCCGAGGTCCCCGACCTGGGCGATCCTCGTCCACGGGATCAACGACGATCCCGAGGTCGGCCTGCGGCTGCTGCCGGCGCTGCGCCGGGCCGGCCTGACCTCGCTGCTGATCACCTACCGCGAGGACCTCGGCGCGCCGCCGAGCCCGGACGGCCTCCACCACATGGGCCTGACCGAGTGGCGCGACCTCGAGGCGGCCGCGCGCTACTCGCTCGCCCACGGGGCCAGGCGCCTGGTCCTGATCGGTTACTCGATGGGCGGGTCCCTGGTCACCCAGTTCATGCAGCACTCGGCGCTGGCGGGCCGGGTGGCGGGCCTGGTCCTCGACGCCCCGGCCCTCGACTGGCAGCGGATCCTCTCCTTCCAGGCTTCCGAGATGGGGCTGCCCGGATTTGCGGCGAAGCCGGTCGAGTGGGCGATCGGGGCCCGGATCGACGCCGACTGGGGCGACCTCGACGCCCTCGGCCATCCGCAGGCCCTGCGGCTCCCGATCCTCCTCTTCCACGGCACCGAGGACCAGGTGGTCCCGATCGCGACCAGCGAAGACCTGGCGGCCGAGCTGCCGCGGTGGGTCACCTTCTACCGCGTGCCCGAGGCCGACCACGTCGAGTCCTGGAACGTCGATCCCCGGCTCTACGAACGGCGGCTCGGCGCCTTCCTGCGCGGGATCGGCGTATTCCGGCCGTCGCCGCGATGACAGATGCGTCACAGTTTGGCCATGGGCTCGCACTATGGTGGCCTGATGGCCCCGCCCGGTGGGTTCGATTCGCCGCCGGATTTCGTGACCGGATCCGCCCTCCTCGAAGGGGCCTACGGGATGGCCGTGAGCGCCCATCACGGCCCGCGGCAGCCGCGGCGACACGCAGAATCGACCACCCGGTCGCCGTCGCCAGGCTGCTGCGACGAGAACGGCTTCCCCGAGGCCGTGGTCGCCGCCGCCCTGCTTCACGACGTGATCGAGGACACCGCCACCGAGCGGGATGAGATCGAGGCCGAGTTCGGCGCCGAGGTGGCCGAGCTGGTCGGCGAGATGACCGAGGACTCGACGATCTCCGCCTATCGCGAGCGCAAGGCCGAGCATCGCGGCCGGGTCGCGGGCAACAGCTGCGTCGCCGCGATCTACGCCGCCGACAAGCTGGCCAAGGTGCGGCGGCTGAACGAAACCGGCGAGCAGCCGGAGGGCGAGCGGCTCGATCACTACCGGCGGACGCTGGTCGAGCTGCGCGCGGCCGAGCCCTCGCTGCCGTTCCTCTCCGAACTCGCCGACGAGCTCGACCGCCTGGCCGGCCGATGAAGCTGATCTTCGCGCCGATCGGGATCGTCTCCGGCCTCCTCGCCGGCCTCGTCGCTCAGCGGGCCTTCGAGCGCCTCTGGGCCCTGTTCGACGACCAGGAGGCGCCGGAGCCCGGGCAGCGGGAGGCATCGCTGCCGAAACTCGCCGCCGCCCTGGTCGTCGAGGGCGCCGTCTTCCGGCTGACGAAAGGGCTCGTCGACCGGGCCACCCGCGGCGGGTTCGCGCGGCTCACCGGCAGGTGGCCCGGAGACGAGGAGCCGGAGCGGGCCTAGCCTCCGCTGACCACACCCGCGGCGAGCAGCGGGTGGACCAGCCCGTGTTCGGCACACAGCCGCGGCACGCTCTCGAAGTCGTGCTCGACGTTGTAGCGGCGTTCGAGATCCGCGATCCCATCGAGGTCCCCGGTGCTCAGCCTTTCGCCGAGCTCGCGGAAGAAGTGCTCGAAGCCCCCGGGTGAGATCACCTCGAGGATCCGGCACGGCCCGTCGCCGGCGTTCCAGAACGTGTGCCACTGGTCGCGCGGCTTGAAGCCGAGCTCTCCGGCCTCGACGTGGACGACGTCATCGCCGAGCACGGCGCCCATCCGACCCTCGAGGACGAAGCTGTACTCGTCGACGCCGGTGTGACGGTGAAGCGGCGCGCAGAGGGAGCGGGGCGGGACCGGGTGTTCGACCATCGAGAACCCGCCACCCGACTCCTCGCCCCAGACCAGGAACCGGGCGTCGCAGCCCCCGAGCTCGGCGACCGGGGCGTCCTCGGGGCCGACCTTGCGGGGCCCCTGGGAGGCGTCGAAGCGGCGGAGCGTCTCGGTGAACTCGGCAGTTGACATCTTCATGTTCTATTCGTTGAACAATAGTGTGCGGCGAAAATAACACAGGCCACGAGGTCTGTCAATATTCATCGAACAGATATGTCCACGAAATCGGAGCAAGCGACGAAACGGCGCTATCGCAAGCGCCGCCGTGCCCAGCAGGAGGACGAGACCCGGCGTCGGATCACCGAGGCGGCGGTCGACCTGCACGGGACGGTCGGGCCGGCCCGGACGACGGTCAGCGCGGTCGCCGCGCGAGCCGGGGTCCAGCGCGCCACCGTCTACCGCCACTTCCCCGACGAGGGGGCCCTCTTCGGCGCCTGCTCTGCACACTGGATGGCGGCGAACCCGCTCCCCGACCTCGCCGTGTGGGCGGCGATCGCCGACCCCGACGAGAGGCTGCGGGCCGGCCTCGAGGAGCTCTACGCCTGGTTCGAGCGGGGCGAGTACATGCTCGAGAAGACCACCCGCGACGCGGCCGTCGTTCCCGCGATGCGGCCGGCGATCGCGGCTTCCGTCCAGTGGTCGGAGGCCGCGGCGGAGACGCTGATGGCGGGGCGAGCGGAGTGCGGCGCCGCGCGGCGTCGCGCGCGAGCGGCGCTCGGCCACGCCGTCTCGTTCGGCACCTGGCGCTCGCTCGTTCGCGAGCAGGGCCTCTCGCGCGCAGACGCGGTCGACCTGATGGTTGACCTCGCCTCGCCATAGCGGCGCTAGGTTTGGCCGATGCCCGACGTGGTCGTCCTCGTGCTCGCCGCGTCGGCCACCGCCCTCGCTACCGGGCTCGGCGCGATCCCGGTCTTCTTTCTCGGCGATCGCGCCGCGCAGCTGACGCCGTTCCTGCATCGGCATTGCCGCCGGGGTGATGGGTGTGGCGTCTGTCGCGGGCCTGCTGATCCCGGCGGCCGAAGAAGGATCGGTGCTCGCGGTCGTGTTGGGACTCGCCGCCGGTGCGGCGCTGCTCTGGCGTCGCCCGACGCCGCCTCGACCCGAAGAAGGGGTTCATGGGCAGGGGAGGGCCGAGAGCCCGCACCTCGGCCCTGGTCTTCCTCGTCCTCTTCGTCCACAGCCTGCCGGAGGGGTTCGCGATCGGCACCGCGTTCGCCTCCGACCGCTCCGGCCTCAGCCTGTTCGTGATCCTCGCGATCGCGATCCAGAACATCCCCGAGGGGACAAGCGTCGCGATCCCGATGGCGGCGGCGGGCTTGAGCCGCGGGCGCCAGTTCTGGGCCGCCGTCGGGACCAGCCTCCCGCAGCCGGTCGGGGCGCTGATCGCGTTCCTCCTCGTCGAAGAGATCGGAGCGCTGCTGCCGTTCTCGTTCGCATTCGCGGCGGGGGCGATGCTCTCCTTGATCGCGGTCGAGCTGCTCCCCTCCGCCTACTCGGGCCGGCAGCGGCTCGGGCCCAGCGCCGGCATCCTGCTCGGCGCCGCGGTCATGCTCGGCCTCAGCTTCGCGCTCGGCGTCTGAGCCCGGCCCCGGCTCGAGCCGCGCCCGTCGATATCTTGCGGCGGAGGATGAAGAGAGAGGACAACAAGACGAACTGGCGCACCTGGCTGATCGGAATCCTGATCGCCCTGGTCCTGATCGTCGCGTTGCAGAACTCGCAGGAGGTGCGGGTCGACGTCCTCTTCGTCAACGTCAACGCGCCGCTGATCGTGACCCTCCTGGTCGCGGTCGGGATCGGCGCCCTGATCGGGTACGTGGCCCCGGTCCTGCTTCGGCACCGCCGCGACGAGCGCCGCCGGCGCGAGGGGAGCTAGGCCTCAGGAGCCGGTCAGGCCGAGCGTCTCGGCCTCGGGCTCGAGCGCGGCGATCACGAACCCCAGGTGCTCGTCGAAGTCCTCTCCGAGCTCCTCGGCCCCCCGCCGGACCTCGTCGCGGCTCACCGCCGCGGCGAAGCTCGGCTGCTTCAGCTTCTTCTTGACCGATTTCGGGGTCATCCCCTCGATCCCGGTCGGCCGCACCAGCGCGACGGCGGCGATGAACCCGGTCAGCTCGTCGACGGCGAACAGGGCCTTCGCCATCGGCGTCTCACGCGGGACGCCGAGGAAGGACGCGTGGCCGGCGACGGCGTCGATCAGCTCGGGCGGGTAGCCCCGTTCCTCGAACAGCTTCAGGGCGACCCGCGGGTGACCCGTGTCGAGGTCGGGATAGCGCTCGTAGTCGAGGTCGTGGAGGATCGCGGTGGCCGCCCAGAGCTCCTCGTCCTCGCCGAATTTGCGGGCGTAGGCGCGCATCGCCGCCTCGACCCCGAGGACATGCTTGCGGAGCGAGTCCGACTCGGTCCACTCGCAGAAGAGCTCCCAGGCTTCGTCGCGGGTCGGTGCGCTCACGCCCCGAGGTTAGCCGCCGCGATGATCCTCAGTTGAGGCCGGCGCGGCCCCGACTCACCCCCGACCCACGACCGAGGAGCAACGAGTGATGAACGACGAAACGAACAAACCCCTCGACCCGAGCCGCACCGCGGTCCTGGTGATGGACTTCCAGCCCGGGATTCTCGCCAATCTTCCCGATCCGGAGACCGCGCTCGAGCGCGCGGCGGCCGCGATCGACATCGCCCGCGCGGCCGGCGCGACGGTCGGCTATGTCCGGGTCGCGTTCGCGCCGGAGGACCTCGAGGGCGTTCCCGAGACGAGCCGGATGGCCCAGCGCGCGGCTGAAGCCGGCGAGCGGCTCGACGCCCGCTCGCCGGAGACGGCCGTGCACGAGCGGCTGGCCCCTCAGGAGGGCGACGTCGTCGTCCGCAAGACGAGGGTCGGCGCCTTCTCGACGACCGACCTGGCCGAGCAGCTCTCGGCGCGGGGGATCGACACGATCGTCCTCGCCGGGATCAGCACCAGCGGCGTCGTCCTCTCGACCGTACGCGACGCCCACGACCGCGATTACCGGGTCCTCGTCCTGGCCGACGCGAGCGCCGACCCCAAAGCGGAGGCTCACGAGTTCCTCGTGACCGAGATCTTCCCGCGTCAGGCCGAGGTGATCACGGTCGAGGAGCTCGGCCGGCTGTTGCGCTCCGGAGGAGGCGCGATCCCGGTGACCCCCGGGTAGGCCGCATCGTGCCTTTGGTGAACCGCCGCCGGATCCGGCATCCTGGTGATAACCCACGAGGACGCGGACCTCGGGATCTTCGATGAAGTGCGTCGAGCTCTCCGCTGGAAGGCTCGCGAGAAAGAGATAGGAGGAGTCATGTCAGAGCAGACGATCGAGTTGACGATCTCGAGATCCGAGGCCGAGGTCCTGCTCGGCGTGCTCGCGGCCGAGCGCCACAACGAGGAGGCGCAATCGGTCTGCGACGCGGTCCGCGAGCAGATCGACCAGAAGCTGCGGCCCGCCGAATCCGAGTGAGCTAAGAGCCGCCGCCCGAGCCGTCCTCGAGCGTCCGCTTCACGGTCTCGACCCCGCGCTCCATCATCGCGTCGGTCAGCTCGGCGGCCTCGTTCGGCAGCAGGTCGGCGGTCCAGACGAAGAGCGTCCCGCCGCCCTCGCCGGCCAGGACCTGGGCGGCGCCGTTGTGGTGGGTGTAGGGACCGTCGACGACCGACCAGACCAAGCGGCGGCGCTCCTCGTCGAGGTCGATCAGGACCTCGCGGGCGACGGCGCCGTTGAAGAAGGTGACGAGCCTGTCCTCGCCATCGAGCTCGGTGTCGACGACGAAGCCGGGCACCAGCCGCCGATGAATCGCGGGCCAATCGCTGAGCGCGTCCCAGACGTCCTCGGGCGCGGCGTCGATCTTCCTTTCCTTGCGAATCGAGGCCAGGCTGCCAGCATGCCAGCTCCGCCGCCTACGCGCGCCTTCAGGGGAAGACGGTCTCGCCGGTCTCGTCGTCGACGACCGAGATCGCGACCGCCGGGCAGGCCTCGGCGGCCTCGAGGATCTTCTCGAAGGGGCCGACGCCGATCACGACCGCGACGTCGTCGAGGCGGAACACCTCCGGCAGGATCTCGACGCAGTCGCCGTGGGCGCTGCACTCGTTCGGGTCCACCACAGCCCGGTAGCTCACGCTGCCTCCTCTCTGCTCTTCGCGGGCCAATGCCCGTTCTCTATCCGCTTCTTCAGGGCCGGGATCGAGCGCGGGCGCTCGACCGCGAGGCCCGCGACCGGGACCCCGCTGCGGGTGAAGACGGCCTCGAAGTCGCGATCGTCCGGGTCGCCGTCGACGATCACCGCATCGGCGCGGTGGGCATGGCCGACGTACTGGATCCGCAGCCCGTACTGATCGCTCCAGAAGCTCGGAAGCGGTGGCGTCCCCGGATACTCGCCGAGCATCGCCTGCGCCACCGCCGCGCCCTGCCAGGCGGCGGCGTCCCAGTGCTCGGTGCGCGCGTGGGAGCCGAAGCGAGGATCGAACGGGATCGACGCGTCGCCGGCGGCGAAGACGCCCGGCAACGGGGTTCGCCCCGAGGCTGTCGGTTCGGACACCGGTCTCGTCGAGGCCGCTGCCGCGCAGCCAGCCCGTTGCCGGCGCGGTTCCGACGCCGACGAGGGCCGCGTCGCAGGCGATCCGCTCGCCGCTCTCGAGGACGAGCTCCTCGGCCCGGCCGTTGCCGCGGGCCCCGGAGAGCATCGCCCCGGTCATCACCCGCACACCCTCGCTCGAGGTGGAGCTCGGCGAACCAGGCGCCCAGCTCGCTGCCGAGGATCGGCTCGAGCGGCGTTGCCAGCGCCTCGATCATCGTCACCTCGACCCCGAGGCGCCGGGCGGTCGCCGCGACCTCCTGGCCGATGAACCCGGCCCCGACGATCGCCAGCCGGGCGCCGGGGACGAGCTCCCGCCGCAGCCGGCGGGCGTCGGCGATCGTGCGGAGCGCGTGGACGTTCTCGTAGCCCTCGAGGAAGGGAAGCCGGCGCGCGGCGCTCCCGGTCGCGATCAGCAGCCTCTCGTAGCCCAGCTCCCGGCCCCCCTCGAGCCTGACGGTGCGGAACTTCGGGTCGAGTGCCTCGGCGCGCGCCCCCAGCAGCAGCTCGATCTCCTTTTCCTCGTACCACCAGCCGGGGCGGTAGGCGACCGAGGCCTCCTCGACCGCCCCCGCGAGCAGCTCCTTCGAGAGCGGCGGGCGGTCGTAGGGCGGGTCGGGCTCGGCGCACGCCATCCGCACCGGGCCTTCGTAGCCGCGGCGGCGCAGGGACTCGGCGCAACGCTGCGCCGCCAGGCCGCCGCCGACGATCAGGACGCCATCGTCTTTCATCATGCCTCCTCGGGAACGGGGGTTCGTGAGATCGGTGCGGACCGGGGCCGCGGGGCGGGCAGCCGTGCCCCGCGCAGGCGGCCGGCGAAGACCCGGTAGAGGAAGAGCCCGCCGATCACCGGGGTCGTCGCCAACGCCCACCAGCGGAACCACACGGCCGAGGCGTCGGTCCCGCTGCCGAAGGCGTGGACCAGCCCGAGCAGGTAGACGAGGACGGTCGCGCGGTGGGCCTTGCGCCAGAGGCGCGCCCCGATCCGCCTGCGGGCGTAGAAGCTGAGGCCGAGCAGCGCGGCCAGGTAGCCGCCGATGATTCCGAGCCCGGTGAAGAGGGGGCGGAAGCCGAGGGCGAAGGGGACGGTGATGCCGCTGATGCCCGGGTGGAGCCAGGGGTCGCCGAGCAGGGTGATGCCGTGGACGGCGATCGCGACGATTCCCGGCCAGCGCGGTGTGCTCGTGGATCGCGAGCAGCTTCCGCGACAGCCCCGGCCGCCGCATCACCTTGCCCGCCATCGCCAGCCCGAGGCCGACCGAGGTCGTCACCAGGACCAGCGCGACCAGGCCGGAGGCGCGGCTGGCCAGCCACCAGCCGTGGCGTCTGGAGGGTTTCCGAGGTCGTTACCGCGTTCATGCTGGCGGCCTCCGAGACCCGGATTCGCGGCCTGGCGCTGAGCGGCCCGACGGTCTCGATCCGGCCGCTGTCGTGGACCAGCAGGCCGCCGCGCTCGGTGAGCACCTCGCGCCCGCCCTCGGGCCCCGACAGGAGCGCCGCCTTGGCGAAGGTCTCCGCTTCGACCGCCGTGTCGCCGAGGGCGGTGACGCCGATCAGCCCGGTCCAGGCCGGCTCTCCGGTCGAGGGGTCGAGCAGGTGGTGCGAGTAGCGGCCGTCGTCGCCGCGCCAGATCCGCACGTTGAGCCCGGATGTCGCCACCGCGCCCGAGCCCAGCTTGAGCACGAAGGCGTGCTCGCCGGTCAGGGGATGCTCGACGAAGACCTCGAACGGGTGCAGAAGGGCGCCGGGGCCGCCGATCCTGATGTCGCCGCCGCAGTCGACGATGAAGCGCGAATAGCCATGCAGGAGCTCGGCGACCATGTCCGCCGCCAGGCCCTTGCCCGCGCCGCCGGTGTCGAAGCGGACGCCGGGCGGGCGGTTGATCGTCCCGGCTCGAGTCGTCGACATCGATCTGGCGCCACCTCGCAGCCGGATGGGGCCGGGCCGCGCGCCTGGGCGGGGCCTCGGCAAGCGCTGTCCCGAGCGGGGCGCCGGGGACCCCGGCGCGCGAGGCGACGTATCCGGCCGACTCGATCTCGCCGGCGAGGGTCGGGTCGACGAGGCCCCCGCTCTGCTCGGCCGCCCTGAGCCCGGCCCGCACCGCGCTTCGCAGGAGCTCGGAGGCGGGAACGCGCTCGCGCTCGTCCGCGTTCAGCGCGCAGAGCTCGCTGTCGGGCTTGAAGCGCGACAGGCGCGCGTCGAACTCGACCACGAACCGCTGCGCCCGCTCGGCGGCGGCCGGCGCCGGAGCCATGCCGGGCCCGGGCTCGCCGATCAGCAGCCGGACGTGGCTGCCCATCGCATCGAAGATGACGTCGTGCTCGCTCATCTCAGGAGGCGCTCGTCGTGACCGGGGCGTATTCGGAAGGCGGTTGCCGCGGTGACCTGGCCGCTGGTGGTCACGGCCGAGGGCCCGGGGGTCGGGACGACCGTGGTGACGACGCGGCGCTTGACCACCTTGCGGACCAGGACGGGTCGCGGCGCCGGGGGCTGGCTGGAGCTGAGCTGGTAGGTGAGGAGCGCGAACATCGCGGCGAACAGCGCGACCGAGCCCCAGATCACAGGGCCGATGCCCGGGCGCCGCCGCCGCGGTGCCGCGTCCTGCCGAGCCGCCGCCTCGGCGCGGTCAGTCACCGTTGTCTCGCCGTCTCGTGGTCGGACCCCTCGCCGCCGCCGCCGGCAGCTGTGCCGGCGCCGCTGGTGTGGGTGACCACCGGGGCCGTGCTGCCGCCGCCTGCCGCGGCGCCGCCGCCGCTTTCCGTGGTGCCGCCGGTCGAGCCGCTGGTGTGGGTCACGACTGGGCTCGCGTGGGTCGGGGCGGTGTGGGTGCTGCCGCCGGAGCCGGAGTGGGAGCCGCCGGAGCCGCTGGTGTGGGTCACCACCCGCGTGTGGCCGCCGGAGGACCCGGTGTGGCGCGTTGCGGTATGGGTGGCTGGGGCAGAGCCGCCGCTCGTCTGGGTGACGACCGGAGCCGATTCGGGGCTCGAGCCGGGGGCCGATGCCGCCGCCGCGGAGCCGCTGGCGGAGGTCGTGACCGGCGCACCCGAAGAGGAGTAGGTGGAACCACCCGCGGCGCCGACTCGCCGCCCCCCCTGCATAGGCGGAGCCCGGTGTCCCGGCCGCGCCGGGGTGCTTCGGCTTCGTGTGCTTGGTGACGTGAACCGTCTGCCGGATCACCTTGGTGTGGACCAGCGGCTTGACGGCGACCGGGGCCGACTTCTGGCTCCCGGCGCTGAGGGCGACGCCGGCGAGCCCGCCCAGTCCGACGACCGTGGCGGCTGCGGCGACTCGTGACTTCGCGTTTTTCACCTCATCTACCTCCTGGGCGGATTTGTGACCAGTGTGGGGAGGCCCCGTCCAAGCGCCGCCCAGGCGCGGGTAAAGGGTTGGCAAAACCTGGCCGCGAGCCGAAAGGGGCCAGGTTGGGCGGCGTTACAGTGGGTCGATGGCCCTCCACCTCGGCGCCGGGCGGTTGCATCCTCGTCGTCGAGGACGAGGACTCGATCTCGGAGCCGTTCGCCGAGGCCCTGCAGCGGGCCGGGTTCGAAGCGGTCGTCACCCGAACCGCCGCCGGAGCGCTGGAGCTCGCGCGGGAGGCCGACCCGGACCTGGTGATGCTCGACCTCAGCCTGCCCGACGGCGACGGCCGCGACGTCTGCCGCGAGCTGCGGCGCCACTCCGACGTGCCGATCGTGATGCTGACCGCTCGCGGCACCGAGATGGATCGGATCGTCGGCCTCGAGCTGGGCGCCGACGACTACGTCGTCAAGCCGTTCAGCGCCCGCGAGGTGATCTCGCGGATCCGGGCCGTCCTCCGTCGCAGCGCTCCCCGCGACGCGGCCGCAGCCGACGAGAAGCCGATCCGGATCGGCGGCCTCGAGCTCGACCCGGCGGCACGCGCGGCCCGCCTCGACGGCGAGCCGAGCTGGAGCTGTCGCGCAAGGAGTTCGATCTCCTCGCCGAGCTGATGCGGAACGCCGGCCGGGTCGTCAGCCGCGAGGACCTGATGTCGAAGGTCTGGGACGTCAACTGGTTCGGCTCGACCAAGACACTCGACGTCCACATCGGATGGCTGCGGCGCAAGCTCGGCGACGACCCGGCCGACCCCCGCTACATCGAGACGGTGCGGGGAGTCGGGTTCCGCTTCGCCGCGCCGGAGGTCGAGGAGCCGTAAGCCTCCGGGCCACCCTCCTGCTGGCGCTGGCCTACGTCCTGCTGCTGGCGCTGATCGCCCTCGGGGTGCCGCTCGCGGTGAGCCTTCGCGACCGCGTCGACTCCGAGGTGAAGGGCCAGGCGCGGAGCCAGGTGGACCTCGTCGCGGCCTCGGCGTCGGAGCTGCTCGACCCCGCGCAGCGGCCCGCCCTGCGCCGCCTGGTCCGGGTCTCGGCCGCCAGCGTGCGCGGGCGGGTGATCGTCGTCGACCGCCGCGGGCGGCTGCTGGCGGACTCCGGCGGGCGCCCCGGCCGGTCGCGACTACGCAGACAGGCCCGAGGTCCGGGCCGCCCTCGACGGCCATGGAGAGCAGATCACCCGCCACAGCGAAACGCTCGGCACCGACATACTCGCGACCTCAGAGCCGGTGCTCAGCCACGCCCGGGTCGCCGGCGCCGCCCGGGTCACCCAGAGCGTCGCCGCGGTCAACCGGGCGGTGCGTACTTCGATCCTCGACCTGGCGGCGCTGGCGGGGGTCGTGCTGCTGCTCGGGGTCGCGGCGGCGGCCGTCGTCGCGCAGCAGATCGCCCGGCCGATCCGCCGCCTCGATCGGGCGGCGCGGCAGGTCGCCACCGGCGACCTCGACTCGACCGTCGCCGTCGAGGGCAGCACTGAGCAGCGCAGCCTCTCGCGGGCGTTCAACGAGATGACCGAGCGGATCAGGCGGCTGCTGCGGGTCCAGAAGGACTTCGTCGCCGACGCCTCCCATCAGCTCCGCACTCCGCTGACGGGGTTGCGGTTGCGGCTCGAGTCGCTCGCCGATCGCCTTCGGGGTGGGGACCCGGCCGCGGCCGACCTGGACGCGGCGTTGACCGAGATCGACCGGCTCTCGCTGATCGTCGACGAGCTGCTGATCCTGAGCCGGGCCGGGGAGCACGAACTGCCGCCGGAATCGGTCGACCTCGCCGACGCGGCGGCCCGAGCGGCGAAGCGCCTGCAGGCGTCGGCCGCGGAGCGGTCGATCGAGCTTGGGACTCGAGACGCCGGCCCCGACGCCGTCGCCTGGTGCGCCCCGCACGACCTCGACCGCGCGATCGACGCGCTGCTCGAGAACGCGATCCGCTACTCCCCATCAGGGTCGGCGGTTGCGATCGAGCCCGGGCCGGGCCGAATCGAGATCCTCGACCGTGGGCCGGGGCTCGAGCCCGGCGAGGAGGAGGCGGTCTTCGACCGCTTCAGTCGCGGCAGCGCCGGGCGCGGCGGCCCGAGCGGAACCGGGCTCGGCCTCCCGATCGCCCGCGAGCTCGTCCGCCAGTGGGGCGGCGAGGTGACGCTCTCCCCTCGCGAGGGCGGCGGGACCCGAGCGTCGATCGTTTTTGCCAACCCTTTACCGGCGTCCGCCTAGGCTCGCGCGATGAGGCTTCCGCCCACAGCCCGCTGGATCACGCTGGCGATTCTGGGGATGCTGATCGCGGCCGCCGTCTCGATCGCCGCCAGCAGGGTCGCGAGCCAGCAGATCGGCCTCGCGTCGGAACCGATCTCGGCCGGCGACGCTCTCGCCCCGAGGCCCCGGGAGAAGGAGCGCGGCGCCCCCGCGACGGTGAGGCCGCGGGTGACGCCGAAGAACGCTGAAGAAAATGGGACTACCTCCACCCCTCCGTCGAGCCACCCGGCCCCCCCGGCGGTGTCCCCGGCGACCGAACCGATCCCGGCCGCGCCCGCCGACGATTCGAGCGGCTCCGCCGGCGGGGACGGAGAGCACGGCGGGGGCGGCGCGGACGACTGAGCCTGGCGATCAGGCCGGCGTCGCCACCGCTGCCCTGACCCCGGCGGGAGAGATCAGGACGGGGCAGCGGGCGTCGGCCAGGACCGCGTCGGAGACGCTGCCGTGCAGCGCCCGCCGCAGCGGCCCGCCGGGGCGGGTGCCGAGGACGAGCAGGTCGACCCCGAGCTCGATCGCGCGGATCAGCTCGGCGGCGGGGTTGCCGCGGAGGAAGACCGGCTGTGGCCGGGCCTCGCCCGGGAGGCCCGCGACCGCCTCGTGAAGTTCCTTCTGGAGCCGCTCGGCTTCGGTCGGCATGCCCGGGACGCGGCCGTCCGCGTCGGCGCCCGGCACATGGGCGTAGTTGCGTGCGACGGTGTAGACGCGGAGGGCGGCGCCGTTTGCCAGCGCCAGCTCGGTGCCGATCTCGAGCGCCTCGTGCGCGGCGCGTGAGCCGTCGAACCCGACCCCGACCACGTGCAGTCCGGGGTCGGCGGTGTCGCCGCTCAGCGGTCTCCAGCCGAGCTCGTCCCCGGCTCCGGCCCGCAGGGCAAAGCCGGGCGGGGCGACCGCGACCGCGCAGGGCGCCTTGGCGAGGAGGCGGGCGAGTGTCGTGCCCGGGATGACGCGGCCGAACGGCCCTCGCCCGGTCGATCCGAGGACGACGAGGTCGGCCTCCTTCGCGTGCGCGACGCCGGCGAGGCCGCCTTCGTCCTCGCCCGAGGCGGTGACGACGAAGAGGTCGGCGCCACTCGCCTGGGAGAGGAGGCGGCCGAGCTCGAGCGCATCATGGCCCGGCTCGGTGTCGAGGTAGCCGACGAGGACTTTGCGGTACACGTCGCCCTACCTCGCGTTCGGCACGACCAGTACGGGACAGGGCGTTTCGGTGAGCAGGCGCTGCGTCACCGAGCCGACGCGGAAATGATCCATCCGGTGGCGCCAGCCGGCGACGAGAAGGTCGACGTCGGGCTCGCAGGCCGCGGCGATCGCGGAGGCGGTGTCGCGGACGCCGTGCCACCAGCCGCCACCGTGCTTGGGGTCGAGTGGGATGATCTCGATCGCCGCCCCGGCCTGGCGGGCGAGCTCCTCCGCCCTTGCCAGCACCGCCTTGGACCCCGGAGTGCCGTCGACCGCGACGGCGATCCGGGCGAGATCTCGATGGCCCTCGGACGCATAGCCGGTAGGGGCGACGACCACCTCGCAGGGAGTCTTGTGAAGGATCTGCTCGACGTCGCTCCCGAGCAGCACCCGCCCGACCTTGCCTCGGCGGGTCGAGCCGACAACGAGGGTTTCGGCGTGATTGCGCCTGGCGCTCTCGACGAGCAGCAGGGCCGGAGAGAGGACGCCGATCTCCTCGATCTCCGCAGTCGGGTCGTCGAGCGCCGTCCTCGCCTCCTCGGCGAGACCCGCGTTGTGGGGGATCGCGACGATGGCCCGGCCGCCCTCGATCGCGCTCAGCACGCGGCCGAGCTCGAGGGCGTCGCGACCGCCGTCAGACCCCTCGAACCCGATCAGGACCGGACCGGGAGAGGCGGTCGGGAGCGGGTCGCTTCGTCTCGCCTGCTGTGGGTTTGCCATGAGTCAAAGGTATGGCAGCGCCCGCCCCTCGGAATCCGATAAACGCCGCACAGATCGGGTGGGCATTTCCCCGATGGCCGCCGGGATGCCGGAGATCGCATGCTGCGAGCATGCGGGCGTGCCGGTGATCGAGATCGAGGGACTGACCAAGCGCTACGGCGCCAAGCGGGGGATCGAGGACGTCACCGTCTCGGTCGAGGCCGGTGAGGTGTTCGGCCTGCTCGGGCCCAACGGGGCCGGCAAGACGACGACGATCCGGACCCTGCTCGACCTCCTGCACCCGACCGGCGGGACGGCGCGCATCTTCGGCCTCGACAGCCACCGCGACAGCGTCGCGATCCGGGCCCGACTCGGGAACCTCCCGGGCGACTTCGGGTACGGCAGGCAGTCCACGGGCCGCGGGGCACTCGGCCTCCTCGCTCGCCTGCGGGGCCTCGAGGGGCTTGGCCGTGCCGCCGAGCTGGCCGAGCGCTTCGAGGCAGATCTCGACCGGCCGCTCGGCCAGCTCTCGCGCGGGAACCGGCAGAAGGTCGGCCTGATCATCGCCACCTTCCATTCGCCCGAGCTGCTGATCCTCGACGAGCCGACGAGCGGGCTGGACCCGCTGATGCAGGAGGAGTTCCTCTCGCTCGTCGTCGAGGAGCGCGAGCGCGGCTGCACGGTCCTGCTCTCCTCGCACGAGCTCGACGAGGTCGAGCGTGTCTGCGACCGGGTCGGGATCGTGCGCGGGGGAAGGCTGATCGCCGTCGAGCTGATCCACGAGCTCCTCAGCAAGGCCCGCCGCACCGCCACGCTCGAGCTGGCCGATCCGGCCGATCCCCTCGAGGACCTCCGCGGCCTGCCTGGCGTCAGCAACCTGCAGGCGGCCGATGGAAAGGTGTCGTTCAAGGTCGCGGGCGACCTCGACCCGGTGCTGAAGGCCGTTGCGAAACGCCACGTTCTCGACCTCGAGCTGACTCACCCCTCGCTCGAGGAGGTATTCCTCACCTACTACGGCGGTGGATCCGGATGATCGCGCAGCTCTGGGCCCTGATTCGCTCCCATCTGTCCGATCGGCGCCGCTCGCTTCTCGCCTGGGGGGTGCCGCTCGGGCTCTGGTCTGCCTTCATCGTGATGATCTTCCCCTCGGTCGAAGGCGCGCTCTCGAAAGCCGTCAGGAATTACCCGTCGGCATTGAAGGAAGCGTTCGGGATCGGCGAACTGACGAGCGTCGAGCAGTACCTGCACGCCGAGTTGCTGAGCCTGATCGTCCCGCTCGCGATCGGGTACCTCGCGGTGCGCGCCGTCGCCAGCGGCCTCTCCGGCGCCGCCGAAAGCGGCCGCCTCGACGTCCTGCTGTCGGCGCCGGTGTCCCGCATGCGCCTCGCCGCGGCTAGCTTCACCGCGACCGCGGTCGAGGTCTCGGTGGTACTCGTCATGACTGTGGCCCTGACCGCGCTCGGCAGCCTCCTCGCCGGGGCCCATCTCTCGCTCGGCTCGGCGATCGCCGGCTACGCCAACGTGCTGCCGCTCGCCCTCGTCTTCGCCGGGCTCGGCATTGTCGCCACCGGCTTCTCGCTGCGAACCAGCGTCGTCACCGGCGCCGTCGCCGGGGTGCTCGTGACGATGTACGTGATCGACCTCGTCGGCCGCCTCGACCCCGACCTCTCCGGCATCCGCTACGCCTCGGTCTTCAAGTACTACGGAAACGCGATCGAGGAAGGAATCGACCCGCTGACCTTCGCCGGGGTGACAACCGTCGCCGTCGCCCTCGCCGCGCTCGGTGCCTGGCTCTTCGACCGACGCGACCTCGCCGCCTGACGAGGTCGCCTGGAGCTCCCTGGCTTTCGCCGCCGAATCGGGGGATCATCTGGGTATGAGCATCACCGACCAGTCGCACGGCCAGCCCCAGGAGAAGCGCTTCAGGCGGTTGATCGACGTCGGCACCGCGCTGCTGTCCGAGCTCGACCTCGAGGTTGTGCTGGAGGCTGTGGTCAAGGCCGCGCGCGACCTCACCGGCGCCGAGTACGCGGCGGTGGGAGTCCTCGATCGCGACCGGACCGAGCTCGAGCGCTTCATCTACCTCGGAATCGACGACGAGACCAGGCACGAGATCGGCAGCCTGCCGCGCGGCCGCGGTGTCCTCGGCGAGCTGATCCGCGAGCCGGTCCCGCTCCGGCTCCGCGACGTCGAACAGCATCCCCATGCATATGGATTCCCGCCCGGACACCCGCCGATGCACACCTTCCTCGGGGTGCCGATAACGGTTCGCGGCGAGGCCTACGGCAACCTCTACATGACCGAGAAGCGGGGTGGGGAGGAGTTCGACACCGAAGACGAGGCGGCGGCGCGGACGCTGGCGGCCTGGGCCGGTGTCGCGATCGACAACGCCCGGCTCTACACCACCCTGAGCGAACGCGAGGCGGAGGTGGAGCGGGCCCTGCGCCGTTCGGAGACCTCGGTCGACATCGCCCGCGCGGTCGGCGGCGAGACCGACGTCGAGCGCGTCCTCGACCTGATCGTGAAGCGCGCCCGGGCGCTGGTCGAGGCCCGGACCCTGCTCGTCCTGCTGCGCAGCGGAGGGCGCCTGGTCGTCGCCGCCCAGGCCGGTGAGATCGGCGAGGCGGTCAGCCACCTGACGATCCCGACCGAGGACTCGGTCTTCGAGGCCGCGATGCAGGAGCGGGTCGCGCAGCATCTCGAGGCGGGCTCGCCGCCCTCGGAAGCGCGGCTCCGTGAGCGGCTGGGCGCCGAAGCGGCCCTGGTTGTCCCGCTCCTCTTCCGCGGCCGCGCCGTCGGAGTGCTCGTGGCGCTCGACCGCGAAGCGGGCGGAACCGAATTCGACGGGGAGGACCTGCGGCTGCTCCAGGCCTTTGCCAGCAGCGCCGCAACCGCGGTCGCAACCGCGCAGAGCATCGAGGCCAACCGGCTCCAGCAGCAGGTCGAGATCGGCGAGCGCGAGCGCCAGCGCTGGGCCCAGGAGCTGCACGACGACGCACTCCAGGGCCTGGCCGCGATCCGGATCTCCCTCGCTACCGCCCTCGAAAGCGACGAGTCGGAGCGGGCGGGACGAATCGAGGCCGCAGCTGCCCAGACCGTTGAGCAGCTCGAGGGCCAGATCAGCGAGCTCAGCCGTCTGATCAACGACCTGCGGCCGGCGGCCCTGGAGCGGCTCGGGCTCGCCGGCGCGCTCGAAGCGCTGGCCGAAGGTACCTCAACACGCGGCGACATCGCGGTCGAGGCCGCGGTCGAGATCGATGGCGGTCTCAGCGCCGAGGAGGAGCGCACCGTGTACCGCCTCGTCCAGGAGTCGCTGAACAACGTCGTCAAGCACGCTGCGGCGACGAGCGTCAGGGTCTCGGCCCGGCTGGCCGACCACGAAGTCGAGATCGCGGTCGAGGACAACGGCTCCGGATTCGACCCGGAGTCGGTCGACGAGGGGCGTGGTCTGCTCGGGATGCGCGAGCGGATCGAGCTTCTCGGCGGCGAGATCGTGGTGAGCTCCACGCCCGATGGCGGGACGACGGTCTCGGCCCGGGTCCCGGTCCAGCCGGAGCCGGGCTAGCTCGGCGAGGAATTTCCCGGGGGCCCGGACTCGATGATGCCGTTGGCGATCGCGAAGCGGACGAGCTCGGGGCGGCCATCGATCCCGAGCTTCTGGAACAGCTTCGCGCGGTTGACCTCGATCGCCCGCACGCTGAGGAACAGCTGCTCGCCGATCTCGCGGTTGGTGTGGCCGAGGGCGAGCAGGCGCAGCAGCTCGCGCTCGCGCTCACTGAGCCCCTCGAGCGGGTCGGCCTCGAGCTTGGCCAGGGCCCCGCCGAGCTCGGGGTCGATGAAGGAGCCCCCGCCTGCGGCGATCCTGATCGCCTCGGTCAGCTTGCGCTCGGCCGCCTGCTTGAGGACGTAGCCGGCGGCGCCGGCGCGAAGCAGATCCCGCGCCGTTCGAGGGTCTCTCTGCATCGTCAGGACCACGATCGCGGTTGCCGGAACGGCCTCGCGCAGCTCACCGACGTCGCGGGTCGGCTCGGCTCCGGGCATGTGCAGGTCGAGGACGAGGACGTCTGGCCTGCGGTCCCGAGCGAGCTTGGCGGCTGCCGCCGAGTCGCTCGCCTCGCCGATCACCCGCAGATCCGCCTCCCGCTCGAGCATTGTCCGCAGGCCCGCCCGGATCACGTTGTGATCGTCTGCCAGGACAACCGTTATCTGCCGCTCGCTCTCCATTGCCGGCCGCCTCACCGGAGTCTGCCATGTGGTCCCCCCGGTGCGATCCGCATGCGGGAATGTGGCTTTGGCCCGATGCCGAAAGCGCTCCGTTCAGGGAGGCTCGGGGAGATGCGAATTCTCGTTTCCATCGGCAGTGAGGCTCTTCTCGACCGAGGCCATGGGGCCGAGGCGGCGGCCCACCAGCGCAAGGTGATCTCGGCGGCCGAGGTCCTCGCCTCGCTCGACGTGGCGCACGAGGTGGTGGTCGCCCACGGCGGCGAGCCACAGGCCGATGGCGTCGCCGGCAAGATGCTCGAGTTGGCGCTGCGCAATGCGCTCCCCGATCGCGATCTGATGACCGTCCACCCCGAGGTCGTCGTCAGCGCCCAGGATCCGGCCTTCGACTCTCCCTCCAAGCCGATCGGTCCCACCTACTCCGAGGAGGAGGCCGAGCAGCTCGCCGCCCAGCGCGGCTGGAGCATGGGAAGGCAGGCCGGTGGGTTCCGCCGCCTCCTGCCCTCGCCCGAGCCGCAGGCGATCGTCGAGCTGCGGAGCCTGCGAACCCTGATCGACGCCGGCACCTACCTGATCTGCGCCGGGGGCGGCGGAATCCCCGTCGCCCTCAATGGCGACGGCGCGATGCACGGGGTCGACGCCGTGGTCGACGAGCACCTCACCGCCGCGTTGCTCGCCCGCCGCCTCGACGTCGATCTTCTCGTCATCGCCGCCGAGACCGTTGTCGTGCACGTCGGGCCGGAAGGCGAGGACGAGCGAATTCCGGGGATGGTCACGCCGGCGGAGCTGCGCGACCTCAACTCCCCTTCGCGGTCGGCCTGGCCGAAGCTCGAGGCCGCCTGTCGCTTCGTCGAAGCGACAGGAAGGCGCGCGGCGATCGGCGAGTTGCGGAGCGTGGCCCTCGACGTGCTGCGCGGCCAGGCGGGGGCGCGGGTTTCCGCCTCTCGCGCCTGATCAGCCAGCGCCGCAGCTCGTCCGCTCCCCAGACGATGAACGGGAACGGAACGACGAGGAGAATGTACTTCGCCGGCAGGGCGGCGGTGCCGAGCAGATCCTGGAACAGTGGTACGTAGATCAGGACCGCGGCCACTACCAGCTCGAAGGCGATGCCCCAGAGCAGGAGGCGGTTGCTGAAGACGCCGATCGAGCGCAGCGAGGCGTGCTCGGTGCGCGCGGCAAATGCGGTGCCGATCTGGGCGACCACCATCGAGAGAAAGGTCATCGTCGTCGCCTGCTCGTAGGCGTGGTGGAGGGGGGCTCCTTCGCCGGTCGGATCGCCCGGGCTCCACCCGGCCTGGGTGAGGACGAAGAAGAAGGCGCCCATCTGCAGTGCGGCCGCGATCAGGCCGAGGAAGAGCCAGGCGCGGGCCAGCATCGAGCCGCGGATGATCCCTTCCGATCGGCGGCGCGGCGGGCGCTGCATGATCCCGGGCTCCGCCGCCTCGCGCCCGAGCGCCAGTGCCGGCAATGTCTCGGTGCCGACGTCGAACGCGAGAAGCTGGAGGACGGTGAGGGGCAGAGGTATCGCGCCGCCGCCCAGCGCGAAGACGATGAACGGCGTCACCTCGGGCGTCGCGTGGGCGAATATGTAGAGGATGAACTTGCGGATGTTGTCGTAGATTCGGCGGCCCGCCTCGACCGCGGCGACGATCGTGGCGAAATTGTCGTCGGTGAGGACCATCGTCGATGCCTCGCGGGCGACGTCGGTGCCCGAGCGGCCCATCGCGATGCCGATGTCGGCGCTGCGCAGGGCGGGGGCATCGTTGACACCGTCGCCGGTCATCGCCACGACGTGCTGCTCTGCGCGCAGGGCGTCGGCGATCCGCAGCTTGGCCTCGGGAGTGCTGCGGGCGAAGATCAGCTCGCCGCCCCCGCGCAGCGCCGCGTCGAGCTGAGCGTCGCTCATCGCCTCGAGCTCCTCCTCGGTGATCGTCTGCGGGGCCTTCCCTCGGGCGATGCCGATTCGCCTGGCGATCGCGACGGCGGTGCGGGGATGGTCGCCGGTGACGACGATGATCCGGATGCCCGCTGCGTGGCATCTGGTGACCGCTTCGGCGACGCCGGCCCGCGGCGGGTCGATCATCGCCACCAGGCCGAGCAGGGTCATGTCAGCCTCGGCGTCCTGCCTTTCGACGGGCGTCGAGGGCAGCGATCGCCTGGCGACGGCGAGGACGCGGAGGCCCTCGTCGGCATAGCGGCCGACCGTCGCTTCGACCGCCGACAGGCGATCGGCGTCAAGCGGTGCCGGCCCATTCGGCGTGACCACCTCGGCGCAAAGCTCGAGGATCGCCTCCGGCGCGCCCTTGGCGTTGACCCAGACCTGCCCACGTTCCACATCGACCGTGGACATCCGCTTCAGGACCGGGTCGAAGCGGAATTCGGCGCGCCGACCCGATCCGGCGTCCTCGCGCGCGCCGAGTGCGCGGGCGGTGGTCAGCATCGCCGTCTCGGTCGGGTCTCCCGTCGCACTGCCACCCTCCTCGATCCGGGCGTTGTTGCAGGTTGCCATCGCTGCGGCGAGATCGAGCGTGGCCGAGCCGTTGCTTCCGGACCGGGCCCCGCGCTCGAGGTCGAGGTCGTCGCCGGCGACCCAGATCCTGGTCACCCGCATCCGGTTCTCGGTCAGGGTCCCGGTCTTGTCGGTGCAGATGACGTCGGTCGAGCCGAGCGTCTCGACGGCGCTCAGCCGCTTGACGACGGCTCCACGGCGAACGAGGCCGCGCACGCCGACGGCGAGCGCGAGGGTGATCACCGGCAGCAGGCCCTCGGGGACGTTGCCGACGATCAACCCGATCGCGAGGACGATCGAGTCGGAGACCGAGAGGCCGGCGACCAGGGTGGCAAGGGGGATGAAGGCGATGCCCATCGCGACCGCGATCGCCGCGATCAGCCAGGCGACGCGCCTGACCTGGCGCTCGAGCGGGCTCTCCTCGCGCTCCACTCGCTGCGAGAGCGCCGCGATCCTCCCTAGCTCGGTCGCCATCCCGGTGGCAAACACCAGCCCTCGCGCCTCGCCGCCCGTGCAGCTGGTGCCGCTGAAGACGAGCTCCTCGGCCTGCAGCAGGGATCCGGGAGAGCCAACTCCCTCCGCGGAGCGCGAGACCGGCACCGACTCGCCGGTCAGGGTCGAGAGGTCGACCTCGACCGCACCCTCGACGATGTGGGCGTCGGCGGAGATCCGATCCCCCTCCTCGATCAGCAGCAGGTCGCCGGGAACGATCCGCACCGCATCGATCTGGACCGGTTGCCCGTCCCGCATCACCCTGGCCTGCGGCGGAAGGTAGCCCTGGAGGGCCTCGACCGCGCGCTCGGCCTGAAGCTCCTGGACGAAGGCGAATCCCGCATTCAGGGCGATCACGATCACAACGGCGATCGCGACCGGCGTGATGCCGGCGATCGCCGCCAGCGCCGCGGCTCCCCAGAGCAGCAGTGCCAGCGGATGCGTTACCTGGCGGGCCAGCTCCCGCGGCCAGCTCTTGCCCTGACGGCGTTCGAGCTGGTTGGGCCCCTGGCTCAGGAGGCGCCGATCGGCCTCGCGGGACGAGAGGCCGACCAGAGAGGTGCGGAGGTCGCGGGCAAGAAGGTCGATTCGCTCTGCCGGGTCGATCGAGCGAGCGCGACGGGGCACCTCGGGGGCAGGCTGGTCGTCCGCTCTCAGACCGGCCATCTCCTCACTCTGAAACGGCATCCCACACCAAGAGGCTACGCTGGCCGCCATGACCACGATCGTCCTCGCCGACGACCACGCCGTCGTCCGCGGCGCGTTGAAGGCCCTCCTCGAGGGCCAGGATGAGCTCGCGGTGGTCGGCGAGGCCGCCGACATCGCCTCGGCACGCGCGGCTGTCCTTGAGCTCGGTCCCGATGTGCTGATCCTCGACGTCAACATGCCCGACGGGCTCGCCGTCGACGCCGTCGCCGGTCTCAGGGAGGAGGCACCCGGGACCGAGATCATCCTGCTGACGATGGAACGGGACCTGACACTGGCCCGCCGGGCGCTCGACTCCGGCGCCCGCGCCTACCTGATTAAGGACGCCGCCCATCTGGAGCTGATCGAGGCGGTGCGAAGCGCCGCCGAGGGGCGCGAGTTCCTGCCGCCGGCCATCACAGTCGGCCTCAGGGAAGAGGGAAGGAAGGAGCCGTCCGTCCTCTCACCGCGTGAGACCGAGGTCCTGCGGCTGATGGCGCTCGGCCACACCAATCGCGAGATCGCCGAGCGCCTCTCGCTCAGCGTCCGCACGGTCGAGACCCACCGCTCCCACGTGCAACAGAAGCTCGGCCTCGCCAGCCGCCCCGAGCTGACCCGCTACGCGCTCGAGAACCGGCTCTTGGAGGAGTGACCGGGCAGGGCCTCAGGCCCGTGTCCGCGGCCACGGCCGCGGCGGCTCGGCGCTCGCGATCCTGATCCGCGAGTCAGCGGCGACGGCGCCGTTTGGACGGGCCAGGACAGGATTGAGGTCGAGCTCGACGATCTCCCGGTGGGCCTCGGCCAGGGCCCCGACTCGCGCGATCAGATCCTCGAGCGCCGCCCGGTCGACCGGAGCAAGGCCGCGGAACCCCTCGAGCATCGGCGCGATCGCCAGCGACCCGACCATCGCCGCGGCATCTCCGCCGCCGAGCGGGCAGACCCGGACCGAGACGTCTCCCAGCAGCTCCACCGCCGTTCCACCCGCCCCGCAGGCGACGACCGGCCCGAAGACCGGGTCGGTGGCGATCCCGACCAGCAGCTCGACGCCGGCCTCGATCATCTGCTGCACGAGGAAGCTGGTCCGCTCGAGGCCCCGCTCGGCCAGCGCCTGGTCCATCCTCTTCGCGGCCTGCTCGACCTCGCCGCCGCCCTCGAGCCCCGTCTCGACCGCTCCGAGCTCGGTCTTGTGCAGGATCTCCGGCCCGTGGGCCTTGAGCGCGACCGGGCCTCCGATCTTCTCCGCCGCGCGGCCGGCGGCGGCCGGGTCGGGGGCGACGATCGCGTCCGGCATCGCGATCCCGTAACAATCGAGGACGCGCGCGCATTCCTCCATGTCGAGCCATTCCCGCCCTGCCGCGAGCGCCTCGGCGATGATCGCCGCAGCCTCGTCCGGGCGCAGATTGGAGAAGGCCGGAGGAGGGGACTCGGGCCGCTCGCGCCAGCTGACGTGGCCGACAGCCTTGCCGAGCGCCCGGGCCGCGTCCTCCGGATACCGGTAGGTCGGGAGCCGCGGCGACCCGGTTGCGGGGACGACGTCGAAGGGCGAGATGAACACGGTCTGGATCGGGATCTCGCGCGGCAATTCTCCGGCAGCCTCGCCGACGGCCGCCGCGATGTCCTCGGGCTTGCTCAGCAGCGGCTTGATGTAGATCGAGATCAGCGCGTCGACGCCGTCCCACCCCGCGAGGGCGGTGATCGCCTGCCGGTACTGCTCGGCGCCCGCGCGTGGCGATCATGTCGACCGGGTTGCGGACCGCGGCCTCGGCGGGCAGGAAGGAGGCGAGATCGGCCTGCAGGCCATCCGGGAGCGGAGGGACTTCGAGGCCGACCGCATCGCAGGCGTCGGCGCACATGATCGCCGGCCCGCCCGCGTTGGTGACGATCCCGACCCGGTGTCCCCCCGGCAGCGGCTGGGTCGAGAGCAGCGAGGCGACGTCGAGCAGCTCCGACAGCGTCTCGGCGCGGATCACGCCGCACTGCTCGAAGAGGGCGTCGACGGTGCGGTCGGACGCCGCCAGCAGCGCGCCGGTGTGCGAGCTCGCGGCTCGCGCGCCGACAGCCGAGCGCCCGCTCTTGACCACTACGACGGGCTTGCTCTTCCCGACCCGCCTCGCGACCCGCGCGAACCGGCCCGGGTTGCTGAACGACTCGATGTAGAGCAGGGCGAGCCGCGTGCTCTCGTCCTCCTCCCAGAACTCGAGTAGGTCGGTCACCGTCATGTCGGCGCGATTGCCGAGCGAAGCGAAGGTCGAGACGCCGATTCCCCTCTCCTCGGCGAACTCGATCAGCGCCAGCCCGAGAGCGCCGCTCTGGGTCGCGAAGGCGACGTTGCCGGCGACGGGCTCGTCGGGGGCGAAGCTGACGTTGAGCCCCTCCTCCGGATCGGTGTCGAGGAGGCCGAGGCAGTTGGGCCCGATCAGCCTCATCCCGGCCTCGCGGCAGACCGCCAGGAGCTCGCGTTCCCGCTCGGCGCCCTCCTCGCCGACCTCGGTGAAGCCCGCCGAGAGGACGACCAGGCTCCTGGCGCCCTTGGCGACGCATTCGCGCGCGGTGTCCGCCACCGCCTCGGCCCTGACGGCGATCACGGCGAGGTCGACGTCCTCCGGTATGTCGGAAACGCTGGCGAACGCCGGAACCGACTGGACGCTGTCGGCAGACGGGTTGACGGGATAGATCGGGCCCTCGAACGGAGACTCGATCAGGTTGTGGAGGACTTCGCCGCCGACGGTGCCGCGGCGCCGGGACGCGCCGACGATCGCGACCGAGCGCGGTCGCAGGAAGCCGTCGACGGCCGCCCGGGCGGCGATCGTGTCGCGTTCCTCGAAGCGGGTCACCGCCTCCGGCGTCAGCGAGGTCGGGAACTCGACCCCCAGCCCCTCGGGGCTCGATTCGATCTCGACCGGGAAGCCGCTCTCGCGGAACATCTCGATCATCCGGCGGTTCGAGGGCATCACCTCGGCCCGGAAGGTGGCGATGCCGTTGTCGCCGGCGGTCTCCGCCAGATGGGCGAGCAGGATCGTCCCCAGTCCGCGCCCCTGGAAGTCGTCGGCGACGGCGAACGCGACCTCGGCGGTGCTCGGGTCGATCTCCAGGTAGACGCCGTGGCCCACCGGCCGGTGGTCCTGTCCGCGAAATGCGAGCAGCCCGTAGCGGCTGCGGTAGTCGACCTCGGCCATCAGGCGCCCGGCGCGCGCCGGGTCTGCCGCCCCGGAGAAGAACCGGAACCCCTGCGAGTCCGGGTCGAGACCGGCGAAGAGCTTCTCCAACACCGCCCCGTCGTCCGGGCGCACCGGGCGAAGGCTTACGGTGGAGCCGTCGTGGAGGACGACATCCGCCTCGCGGTTGCCGGGGTAGGTCGCGCCGCTCATCGTGCACCTCCCGGGTCGATGCGGGAAAGCAGGTCGACGTACTCGGCCAGCCTGATCGGCGAGAGGTACGTCTCGCAGACGCGCTCGCGCGCAACCTCGCCGATCTCCTCGGCGCGCCCGGGATTGTCGGCAAGGAATCGGATTGCCGCTGCCAGCGCCTCGAGGTCGCGCGGGTCGTCGATCAGGAGCCCGCTCTCGCGATCGACGATCTGGTCCTGGATCCCGCCAACCCGGGTCCCGATCACGGGCCGCCGCTTCCACATCGCCTCGGCGACGGTCAGCCCGAAGCCCTCGGCAAGGCTCTTCTGGACGACGATCTCGGCCCGCCGCTGGAGGGCGTTGACCATCGCCGCGTTTTCGTCGCTGTCGTCCATCGGCAGGCTGACGAGATGGGCCCGACGCCGAGCGTCGGAGGGGAGGCCATGCCAGGCGGCCTCGACCTCACGCCAGACCGCCGGCGCCCTCGGGGTCGTCGGAGACGGCGTCGGTCGCCGGGCCGGCGAGGACGAGGTGGAGGTCCACATCCCCGAGGTGGCGCCCGAAGCACTCGAGCAGGCCCGGGTGGTCCTTGAGCCGGTCCCAGCGCGAGACCTGGGCGACGACCCGCGCTCCCTCGGGGAGCGGGGCGTCCTGGATGACCTCGGCGCGGCGCGCGACGCTCGCCGGGGTTCCGTCGGCGCGGGCAAAGGCGTGCTCCTGCGCCAGGCCGTCCTCGCCGAGCCCGATCGCGCCGATGATGCCGGTGACGGTCGCGTCGTCGAGCTCCTGGTTCTTCGGCGAGAGCGGGTCGATCGAGGGCGGCATCACCGCGGCCCGGTCGGGATCCAGCACGTCCCAGACGTAATCGCGGCGCGAGAAGACGTAGCCATCGGCGGGGATTACGTAGGGGGCGAGGAAGCTCCAGGCGCGTCGCGCCACCTCGCCCGGATCGTCGGCGCCGATGTGGCAGCGCCAGATCACGGTGGCGCCCGCGCCCTTCACAGCCTCGACCAGGCCGGCCGTCTGCGGGTCGTGGAGGAGGACGATGTCCCCCTCGTCCAGCAGCGGCGCCAGGTGGCGGGCGCTGTCGGTGAGGGCGCTCTCGTAGAGCTCGCGCTCGCTCTCCCCCAATTTGCCGCCGTCGCCGCCGTCGCCGTGCAGGTTGTTGTGCAAACGCTTGGTCAGCTCGAAGAACTGGGGCTGCTCGCGGAGGACGACCCAGCGGCTGTCGACCCCGGCGCCCTGCACATAGGGGAGCATGGCGCGCAGCATCTCGGCGACTCCGCCGCCGCTGAGGGTCGAGTTGACGTTCCATACCGTTCGTCCTGCGAAGAGGGCACGGGCCCGCTCGGCCGCCGCGGCGACGTGCTCGTACTCATCGCCGAGGAGGTCCCTGTACCGATCCACCTCGTAGGTGGGGATCTCTGCGAACTCGGGGCGGGCCATCTGTCCTCAGAGTGTCCAGTACCGGGCGACCCCAGCTGCGGCCCTCGAGGTAAGCAGGGCCTCGGGCGCGCTCTCGATCGCGTCGCCCTCGCCGCCCAGCGCGGCGAGGGTCGCGACGACCGAATCGGCGAGCGCGCTCGGTTCGTAGCCTCCCTCTAGGACGATTCCGAGCGGCGCCTCGAGCCTTGCCGCCAGGTCGCGGAGGTGGCAGGTCATTTTCGCGAATGAGCCCGCCTCCAGCAGACAGTCGGCGAGCGGGTCGGCGCGGTGGGCGTCGAAGCCGGCCGAGACGAGCACGAGGTCGGGCTCGAAGGAGGTCGCGACCGGCAGCACGATGTGCTCGACCAGGGAGAGCCACAGTTCCTCGTCGGCGCCGGCTGGGACCGGAAGGTTGATCGTGTAGCCCTCGCCCTCGCCGGAACCGAAGTCCGACGAGGGGCCGCTGCCCGGGTAGATCCCCGCCTGATGGATGCTGACGAAGAGGACGTCGGCGCGGCTGCGGAAGGCCTCGGCGGTGCCGTTGCCGTGGTGGACGTCCCAGTCGAGGACGAGAACCCGCTCGGCGCCGAGCTCGCGGATCGCCAGCTCGGCGGCGATCGCGATGTTGTTGAAGAGGCAGAACCCCATCGCCCGAGTCGGTTCGGCATGGTGGCCCGACGGGCGCAGCGCGCAGAACCCGACCCGGTCCTCGCCGGCGAGCAGCGACCGCGCCATCGCGCCCGCCCCGCCGGCGGCGTGGAGCGCGGCCCGGTAGGAGGCCTCGCCGACGAACGTGTCGGCGTCGACGGCGCCGCCGCCGGAGAGGCAGAGCTCGCGGATCGACTCGACCTGCCCGGCGCGGTGGATCAGCTCCAGCTCGGCCTCCGAAGCGGCCGGGGCGTCGCGTCGCTCCAGGCCCTGCCACTCACGCTCGCCGATCGCGCGCTCGATCGCGACCAGCCGCTCGGGTGTGTCCGGATGCGCGGGCATGTGCGCCCTGGGGTCGTGCTCGAGGCTGGAAGGGTGTGAGAAGTAGAGCACGCCTGACGACCCTACGCCCTACGACCGGGCGGGCACCCGGTCCAGCTCAGCCGTGTGGGCAGATCACCGCGCGCCCTTCGAGGGTGCCCTCCCGCATCCGGGTGTAGGCATCCTCGACCCGGTCGAGCGGGAAGCGCTCGACGTGGGCGTGGATCCTGCCGCTGCGAGCGAGATCGAGGACCTCAGATAGCTCGACCGCGGTTCCCCAGTAGGGGATCGTCAGCTGCGACTCGAACGGCAGCGCGCCGAAGGCGAACTGGAGCTTGCCGCCGGCCAGGCCGACCACCGTCACGTGGGCCTCGAATCTCGATACCTGGCTGGCCAGCGCGATCGTCTCGTCGGCACCGACGTCGTCGAGAACGAGCTCGGCACCCCGCCCTGCGGTCAGCTCCTTAATCCGGGCGGCAGCTTCGTCGCCGGGCTCGATCGTCTCGTCGGCGCCGATCTCGCGAGCGAGAGCGAGCTTCTCGGCCGAGCTGTCGACCGCGATCACCTTGGCCGGGGTGAGGGCGCGAAGGATCTGCACCGCCATGTGCCCGAGCCCCCCGACGCCGATCACGACCGCGGTCGAGCCGGGCACCAGTAGGTGCAGCGAGCGCTTGATCGCGTGGTAGGGGGTGAGGGCCGCGTCTGAGAGGGGGGCCGCGTCGCGCGGGTCGAGGTCCCCCAACGGCAGCAGCAGCCGCGCGTGCGGGACGAGCATGTACTCGGCCATGCCCCCGTCGAGCCCGAGGCCGCCGCCAAAGGCGCCGATCTCGGCCTGGTGCTCGCAGTAGTTCTCGGCCGAGAGGCGGCAGGCGCGGCAGCGCCCGCATCCCCAGGGTCCGTAGACGGCGACGGCCTCGCCCTCCTCGAGGCCTTCGACACCGGCGCCGATGGCCTCGACCCAGCCGGCGTTCTCGTGGCCGAGGGTGAATGGGAGGTCGAAGTCCATCGTCCCCTCGGGCCACTCCATCAGGTGCAGGTCCGAGTGGCATGCCCCGGCGCCGCCGACCTTGATCAGGACCTGCCCCGGCCCAGGCTCGGGGACGGGAACCTCGCGCATCTCGGGCGGCGACTGCCAGGCGGTCAGCTGGTAGGCCTTCATCTCTGTTCTCCTTCCGCGGGTTGCTCCTCGAGGACAAGGCGAAGCTCGGCGGCGCCGATCAGGCGCCGGGCGCGATCGACAGCGTCGATGTTCACCGATATCGCGTCGATCCCGCAACCGACGAGGAGCTCGGCGTACTCGGGGTGGACCGACGGCGCCTGGCCGCAGATCGACGTGCTGAGGCCCTCGATCACGAGATGGTCGGTGACTCCAGTCGATGGGTCGATGGTGAACATCACCCCCGCCCGGGTCGACTCGATCTGTCGCTGGACGACCACCGCGATGTCCATCTCGGCCTGGGAGAAGCCTTTCTGGGCGCCGCTCATCGCCGCCTCACCACCAGCACGGGACAGGGGGCCCTGTGGATCACCCTTCGCGAGACCGACCCGAGGAGGACACGCGCCAGCGGGCCGTAGCCGCGGGATCCGACGACGAGGAGGTCGGCTCCCTCCTCGCATGTCCGGAGCAGCTGAGTCGCGGGGTCGCCGTCGAGCCTGACCGTCTCGGCGGCCAACGTCCTGTCGACCGAGTTGAGCCCCTCGGACATGACCCGGTCAGGCTCCGGAGGTGATTCCGGCGCGTATGCGCCGGGGACCATCACCGGGGCCGCGACCGGAGGCGTGACCACCGTAACCAGTTTGAGTCTGGCGTTGGAGTGCCTGGCGACGGCTTCGGCCCGCTCGAGGGCGACCTGCGCTTCGGGGGCGCCGTCGTAGCCGACGACGATCTCCCGGGGCGGGTCATGACCGGCCTGCGCATAGCCCGCCGGAGCGACCGCGACATCGACCGGCGCCCCGCTGAGAAGGCTTTCGGCGACGCTGCCGAGCACGACCCTGCCGATCGCCCCCCGGTGGGGCGAGCCGATCACGATCATGTCGAAGTCCTCGCCTTCCGCAAGGTTGGTGAGGACGCCCGCCGGCGAGCTGCCGGCGTAGACCCGGGTCTCGACCTCGATCTCCGCCAGCACCTGCCTCGCCTCGTCGAGCGGCGGCTCGGCGTCGGTCGCTTGCTCCTCGTCGAGCTGGGCGTATTCCATCGGCAGCGGCCCAGGGACGAGGACGGTGACCACAACCGCGCTCGCATCCTCATCGGCGGACGCGAGAACCCGCGCCAGCTCGAGTGCGTCGCGGCCGCCCTCGCGGCCGTCGTGGGCGGCCAGCAGGCGCATCCTCTAGTCCGCCTTCGGCTTCGTCTCGATCTCGACCGCCTTCTTCTCCTCGGACTTGGGAAACGGGATCGTGACCTCGAGCACCCCGTCCTTCGTCGTCGAATCGATGTCCTCGGCCTTGACTCCCGGAGGGAGCGACATCGAGCGCGAGAAGGAGCCAAAACGGCGCTCGCGGCGCATGTACTCATCCTCCTCCGTCTCGCTCTCCTCGCTGTGCTCGCCGGAGACGGTGAGGACGTCGTCCTCGACAGTGACCTTCACATCCTCGGGCTTGATTCCTGGCAGGTCGGCGCGCAGCACGACCGAGCCGTCCTTCCGGATCACGTCCACCGAAGGGTCCATGCTCCCTCTCCGGCGCTGCCCTGGCGGATCATCTCCTCCATCCGCTGCCGCAACTCGCCGAAGTCGGCGAATGTCCGCCACACACTCACCTGATTTGCCATTTCAGAGCCTCCTTGCTCGTGTAAGTGCCTGCTCTGAATCTAGGCTCCCCCGGTGGTCGCGCCATCCGGGGAACGCCACAGCGAGATGATGGCGATAACCCCGATGCTATTGCCACCGAATCGCCGGAAGATTGCCCGTATGAGGCCCGGGACCTCATGTCGATGATTTCCCGCAGCTTGCGGGTCGGTCGTCTTGCCGGGATTCCGATCGGGGTCCAGCCGCTCTGGCTGGTGATCGTCGGCCTCATCACCTTCTCGCTCGGCGCCGCCTACTATCCCGATCAGGCCCCCGGCCTGGCGCCCGCGGCCGCCTACGGGCTGGGCCTGCTGAGCGCTCTCCTACTGTTCGCCAGCATCCTTCTGCACGAGCTGGGCCACGCAGTCGTCGCCCGGCGCCATGGAGTCGAGATCGAGGAGATCGACCTCTGGCTGTTGGGTGGCGTCGCGCGGATGAGCGGGTATCCGAAGACGGCGGCCGACGAGCTGCGCTTTGCGCTCGCCGGCCCGGCGGTCACCCTGGCGATCGCGCTCTGCTTCGGCCTGATCGCCCTGATGCTCCCGGCATCGACGCCGGAGGCGGTGACCGCGGTGGTCTCCTACCAGCTCGTCGTCAACGCGGCGATCCTCGGCTTCAACCTCCTGCCGGCCTTTCCCCTCGACGGCGGTCGGGTCGCGAGGGCGCTGATCTGGGGCCACACCGGCGATCTCACACGCGCAACGACCACCGCCGCCGCGATCGGCCGCGGCTTCGGCTTCGCCATGGTCGGCCTCGGGGTGGTGGCCGCACTGGCGGGAGGGTTCGGCGGCATCTGGCTCGCCCTGATCGGGTTCTTCGTGATCGCCGCCGCGAGGGCGGAGGCCGAGGGACTGTGGGTCAGGACCGCCCTCACCGGGCGCCTTGCCCGTAACCTGATGACCGCTCCCGCGATATGTATCCCGGCCGAGATCAGCGTCGAGGAGGCCGTCCGCGAGTACTTCTTCGCCCACCCGGTGTCGGCGTTCCCGGTGCTCGACGACGGCCGGCTCGTCGGCCTCATCGACCGCCAGATCGTCAAACACGTGCCGGAGGGAAGGCGCGCTGCGACCCGAGTCGGCGACGTGTGCATCAAGGAGCCGAGCCTGGTAGTCGACGAGTCCCAGGACGTCGCAGAGCTGCTCGATCGCCCTGCGTTTCGCCGGGTGGGGCGTGCGATCGTGCCCACGTCGGATGGCAGCTTCGGCATCGTCTCGATCACCGACGTCAATCAGACGCTGCGGGCCCTGGAGCTGGCGGGCGGGCCGTCGACGAGGGCCCGCCCGGCCTGATTCCCCCCGCCAAGGCGGCGAGGCCGATCAGCATCGCGACCTGAACCGCGACGCCGAGCGGCGAGGTCAGCGCATCGAGCAACAGCGATCCGAGGTTTTGCTCGGCGATCGTCGCCGCCCCGACGTAGAGCGAGTAGGAGACCAGCCTACCGGCGAAGAAGGCGGCGGTGAGGGGCAGTAACGGCACGGTCATAAGGCCCGCGGCGACGAAGAGCTGACCGGATGGGAGCGGGGAGATCGCGAAAAGGCCGAGGCCGCCGGCGGCCCGCAGGCGGTTTGCGCTGAGCGCCGCTTGCGCGCGATCGAGGCGCCCCCGCCGCGCCTCTGCCAGATGGGGCCGCAGCCTCCGCGAGGCGGTGGCGAGGACGAATCGCCCCGACGCGGCAGCCACCGCTCCGCCGATCACCAGCGGGACCGCCGGCAGGTTGAAATCGAGGCTGAAGAAGACGAGGACCGCCCAGGTCGGCGGGCCGAAGGCGGGGAGGAGATTGACCGCAAACACGACTCCAAGTGCCAGCGCCAGCTGGGCGAGCATGCGCCAAGCGTAGGGCGGGGTTGGGCGGGCGGTATCAGGGGTAGACCGCATACGGGCTGTGGGTGTTCCCGGATGCCGCCCGGCCCGGAGGGCAGAAGACTCGCTCCATGGGCGCTAAAGACAGAAAGCTCCGGGACTCGATGGGAGGAACGATGAAGGCTTTGCGGAAGGCCCGGCGCGGATCTCGAAGGAAATCCGCCGCCATGTCGATGCGAGACAAGGAGGACCTGGTCCGCCGGCACCTCTACGGAGGCCATCGATGAGCGCCCGGGTTCTGATCGCCGGGGGTGGCGTGGCCGCGCTGGAGTCGGCGATCGCGCTGCACGAGCTCGCCGGCGACCGGGTCGAGGTCCACCTCTACTCGCCGCGCGAGGACTTCGTCTACCGCCCCTTCGCGGTCGCCGAGCCCTACGGCGCCTCCCATGCCATGCGCTACCGGCTGGGTCCGCTGGCAGAGCGCTGTGGCGCCGACTTCCACCTCGGCAGTATCGGCTCCGTCGACGGCGACCGTGGGCTTGCGCGCACCCACGACGGCGAGGAGGCCGGCTTCGATCACCTCGTGGTCGCATGCGGCTCGCGGCTCCTTGCCGGGGTGCCGGGAGCTGTGACCTTCTGGGGCGTGGCCGACGATGGCAATGTGCGCGACGTCGTCCGCAACCTGCGCGAGGGCAGGCTGCGGCGGGTGGTGTTTGCGACGCCCGGCGGCAGTACCTGGGCTCTGCCGATGTATGAGCTGGCCCTTCTCGCCGAGAGCGAGCTCTCCAAGCAGGGCGTCGACGAGGCAGAGCTCGTGATCGTCACTCCCGAGGACGCGCCGCTGCACCTCTTCGGCCGCCGCGCGAGCGAGCGTGTCGGGAAGCTGTTGGCGGAGAGGGGCATCGAGGTCTTGACCGGCGCGACCCCGATCGGGTTCGAGGACGGCCGCCTGACGCTCTCACCCAGCGAGACGATCGAGGCCGACGCCGTGCTCAGCCTTCCCCAGATCCAGGGGCGGCAGCTCGGCGGTGTCCCTCACGATGCCGACGGGTTCGTCGCGGTCGACGACCACGGACGGGTGCGGGGGATGAGCCACGTGTTCGCCGCCGGCGACGTCACGACCTTCCCCGTCAAGCAGGGCGGGATCGCAACCCAGCAGGCCGATGCAGCGGCCGAGGCGATCGCCGCCGAGCTCGGTTGCGATGTCGAGGCTCAGCCGCTCGACCCGATCCTGCGCGGTGTGCTCTGGACCGGAGGGAAACCGCTGTACCTGTCCGGCTATCTGGCCGGCGGCCACGGTGAAACTTCGATCGCCAGCGACGAGCCGCCGTGGGAGGGTGACGCGCAGGAGAAGATCGTCGGCCGCTACCTGTCACCGTTCCTGGCCGATGCCGCAGCCGCGCTTTAGCCTCGGCTTGCCCGGTGTGGCTCGCTCCCGAGATACCTCGCGGGGTCGGACTCGAAGGCGTGCAGGCAGTCCTCGGAGCAGAAGTGGCGGACCTCACCGCCGGCGTCGATGCGGATCGCCCTCGCCCGGTCGACCTTCATCCCGCAGACCGGGTCGGTGGCGCCGCGCTTGGCGGTGAGCCAGAACAGCACCGTGAAAATCAGCAGCCCGATGAGGTTGAGTACCAGCTTGTAGTCGAGCTCGATCGAGCCGAAGATGTCCGCCCGTGTCGGCCGAGGCCCGGTCGGGATCAGGCCGAGGGCGCTGAACAGGCCGTCGACGACCAGCGCCGCGATCACCATCGTCACGAACATCAGCGCGGTGATCCGCAACGCGAATGCCGTGCCGTAGTACTTCCGGTACGCGGCGATGATCGGCAGCACGATCAGGTCGGCGAATATGAACGCCATCACCCCGGCGAAGCTGATCCCGCCCGACCACAGCACGGCGGCAAGCGGGACGTTGCCGACCGAGCAGACGAAGCTGAGAACGGCGATGATCGGGCCGACGATTACGTTCTCGATCGCGACGACCAGCGGCGGCGCATCCTTGATGAAGAGGCTGTTGAAGAAGTCGTCGCCGAGCAGGCCGATGAAGCCCGCGAGCAGGAAGCCGATCGTGATCTCCTTCCAGAGCATCTGCCAGTCGCCGCGGAAGTTGTGGGCTACGTCCGACCAGGCATCGCGCGAGGTCAGCCGCTGACGCCAGCCCATCCGCTCGCCGGCCGCGTGGTGCTGGTGGCCGGAATCCGCCTCGCGGGCATGGCGCCTCGCCGCCTGCTCGAGGCTCGGCGAGACGAACCGCCGCAGCAGCACCGACATCAGGACGATCATCACGATCCCGCCGATGTACTCGGCGAGGGTGAACTGCCAGCCGATCAGCACCCAGAGGACCAGCCCGAGCTCCCAGACGAGGTTGGTCGAGGCGAACTGGAAGGCCAGCGCCGTCGCCGCCGAGGCGCCCTTCTGGAACAGGGACTTTGCGATCGCGATCGCCGCGTAGGAGCACGAGGAGGACGCCGCGCCGAGCCCCGTCGCCCTGGCGATCGCGCCGGGCCCGCTGCCGGCGAGGCTCGCCTCGATCCGCTCGCGCGGCACCCAGGCCTGGACGATCGCCGAGATGGCGAAGCCCAGCACCAGGGCCCACCAGACCTCGTATGCCATCAGGAAGGACTGTTCGAGCCCCTCCAGGACCTTGCTCAGGGCGTCGCTCATCTGACTCCAAAGCCAGTTTAATACCCCAGGGGGGTATTTTCAAAAATTCGTCAGCCCGCCGGGGGATCGGTGGGCTCTGACTCCAACTCGCCGACGGTGACGTGGTCGGCGAGACGCTCGATCTCCTGCCTCGTCCCTGTGCCGAGACCGCGCCGGGTCGCGTTCAGGGCGCCGGCCGCCATGCCGAGCCGCAACGAGTCGAGCATGTCCATCCCCCGCGCCAGGCCGACACCTGTGGCGGCGAACATCGAGTCGCCTGCGCCGCTGCGGTCGAGTGCCTCGAACACCGGGCCGGCGAGCTTGATCTGCGCCGAGGACTCGTCGTCACTGACGAGGATGGCCGGCGCCGAGGCCCTCGAGACCAGGACGTTGTCGGCGCCGGACTCGTGGAACCTGCGGGCCGCGTCGAGCAGATCCGAGATCGCGTCGCTCCTGGCATAGCCCTCGCGGACAAGCTCCTCGTCACTCAGTCGCAGGAGCTCCACGCCGCCTTCCAGAGTGGAGGTAATCAGCGGACCGGTCAGGTCGGCGATCACGAGCTTGCCGTTGGCTCGCAGATCGGAGACGAGACGGCGATAGAGATCCGCTGGAACGAGATCGGCAGGCTGGCAGCCGGTGATCAGGGTCAGGTCGGCGTCGAGGCCGGCGCCGACCGCGATTCCGTACAGCTCGTCGGAGGCGTGGCGGTCGAGAGGCTCGCTCTCGACGCTGACCACCTCGACCCGGGAGCCGCCACGGCGGTCGTGGATGTAGACGCCGTTCGCCACTCCTGCGGCCGCGGCCCTCAGCTCCGGGAGGTCGGAGTCGATCAGCCCCCGCAGGACGTGACCAGGCTCGCCCCCGAGCGCAGAGCAGATCACGACTTCTGCGCCGAGGGTCGCTGCCAGGCGGGCAACCCAGATTCCCTGCCCGCCTGCATGGAGATGCACCTCCGGACGCTCGGCACCCCGCTCGATGGTGATCGTCAGAATCGGGGAGGGGGCGAAGACGGCGATCTTCCCGCTCACATCGACTCCCTGAGGAGATTTCCGATCGGGTCGACGAGCGGGGTGGCGGAGGCGATGGTGTAGCGCGAATCGACATCGTGAGGAGAGCCGTCGAAGTCGTAGACCAGCCCGCCGGCCTCCCGCACCAGAAGCAGCCCCGCCGTCACATCCCAGGGCAGATTGGAAAGCATCGCGGTCGCGTGCAGGCGCCCGGCCGCGAGCCAGGCCAGATCGAGCGCGGCCGAGCCGTGCATCCGCACCCGGAGGCATTGGTGTGCGAGCCGGCCGAGCAGCGCGAGGTGGATCCTGTTCTCCTCCTCGGACCCCACACCCACCTTGAAGTCGGCGAGGCCGACCATCGCCTCGCTCAGGTCCTCGATCTCGGCGACCGTGATCCTCGTGCCGTTGAGGAAGGCGCCGCCGCCCTGGGTGGCGACAAATCGCTCTCCCAGCAGTGGCGTGTCGACGATTCCGAGTACGGGCTGACCCCCGACCAGCAGCGAGAGGGAGATCGCGCAGAGCGGGCTGTCCTTGCTGAAGTTGATCGTGCCGTCGATCGGGTCCAGTACCCAACGTGGCCCCTCGCCTTCGAGCTCACCGTCCTCCTCCTCCCCGAGGAACGGGATCTCGGGTGTCGCGCGCGCCAACGAATCCTTGACCGCGGATTCGATCTGGACGTCGACGTCGGTGGCGAAGTCGCGATCACCCTTCGCGAACAGCGCCCCGATGTGGAGGCGACCCCCACGCATGATCCGGCCGCCGAGCTCGATCGCGCGTTCAGCTGCCAGGAGCGGTCCTGCGCCGACCCTGGACGGGCCGGCCCCTCGCCGCGATGCCATCGGCTGCCTCCTTAGGTCCGGGTGCGGTCGGAATGAGCCTAGGCCGCCGGGCGGCCGTTGGCGACGGGGAAAGTCCGCATCAACTCGTCGGGGATTCCACGGATGTCCTGGCCCATGGCCGGATCGAGAATGCGGCCGAATCGATGGAGCTGCGAGAGGTCGACACGGAGGAGGTTCGAGGACGCGGTCGAGGCTGCTCGCGAACAGTCGGCCGAGAGGCGATCGTCGAGAGCGAGGACCTCGATGATCTGGGGAGGATCGCGGCGCTCCTGCGCCACTGAGCAGAAAGGGAACGGAGGTGGCCTGTGGCTCATCGACTTGCCGTGTTCTTGGATCGCCGCGACGCCGGCCGTCGGCTCGCCGAGGCGCTTCAGCCCCTTGCGGAGGAGGCGCCGTTGGTGGTCGCGCTGCCGCGCGGCGGCGTCCCGGTCGGCTTCGAGGTCGCACGGGCGCTCGGCTCCCCGCTCGACATAGTCCTGGTCAGGAAGCTCGGGGCGCCGTTCAACCCCGAGTACGGGATCGGCGCAATCGCCGAGGGGGGTGTCCGCATCGTCCGCCGGGCCGATATCGAGTTGATCGGGATCTCCGAGGAGGAGTTGGAAGCGGTTGTGGCTCTCGAGTCGGAGGAGCTGGAGCGCCGCCGGCGCCTCTACCGGGGCGACGAGGATCCACTCCCGGTCGAGGGCCGCACCATCATCCTCGTCGACGACGGAATCGCGACGGGCGGCACGGCCATCGCCGCCGGGCAGGCGCTGAAGCACCGGGGTGCCGCAAGGGTGATCCTCGCGGTCCCGGTCGCACCGCCAGGAACTGAGCAGCGGCTGGGAGGCGACTTCGACGAGATCGTCTGCCTCGAGCAGCCGCACGGATTCTTCGGCATCGGGCAGTTCTATGTCGATTTCGGTCAGGTGAGCGACGACGAGGTGATCGAGCTCCTGGGCGAGGCAAGGGGGGGCGAGCAGGCCCGCGTGGCGGCGGCGGGCGATCCTCCGGCGGCGGACCCGGCGACCAGCGAGCGCACAGTCGAGATCGAGCTCGAGCCCGGTCTGCGATTGGCCGGCGACCTGAGGTTGCCGGACGCTTCCTTCGGGCTGGTGATCTTCGCCCACGGCAGCGGCTCCAGCCGTCTCAGCCCCAGGAATCGTCGGGTTGCGGAGGCCCTCAACGAAGCAGGATTCGCCACCCTGCTATTCGACCTCCTCGCGGGCGAGGAGGAACTCGACCGCGGAAAGGTCTTCAACATCGGGCTCCTGGCCGATCGCCTGCTGGCCGTGACCCGCTGGACAGCCGGCGAGGAGGATCTGCGCGGGTTGTCCGTCTCCTATTTCGGAGCCTCGACCGGCGCCGCGGCGGCCCTGCGGGCGGCGGCTCGCCTTGGCGAGGAGGTCCGCGCGGTCGTGTCGCGCGGCGGCAGGCCCGATCTTGCGGCCGAGAGCCTGGCTGCGGTCGTCTCACCCACCCTCCTGATCGTCGGCGGCGCCGATTGGCAGGTGCTCGAGTTGAATGAGCAGGCGTCGAGGCTCCTGCGCTGCGAGCACGAGGTCGCGATCGTCCCCGGCGCCACCCACCTCTTCGAAGAGCCTGGCGCGCTCGAGCGGGTCGCGGAGCTGGCGGCGGGCTGGCTCCGCCGCCACTTGCCTTAAGCCGGGCCACCGGTCCTTTGACTCCACATACCCTAGGGGGGTACGCTTCGTTCCAGCGTGCCGCAGCAGCCAAAACCGGGATACAGCGCCTCCAGGGACCAGCTCGTGATGCGACTTGCGCGGATCGAGGGACAGGTCCGCGGCATCGCCCGCATGGTCGAGGAGGAGCGCTACTGCATCGACGTGCTGACCCAGATCCAGGCGACCGAGGCGGCGCTGAGCGGCGTCGCCCTCGGGCTGCTGGACGACCACGTCCGCCACTGCATGGACGTCGGGCCCGCCGAGCGCGCGGAGAGGGCAGATGAGCTGATGGGCGCCGTCGGCCGCTTCGTACGCAGCCGGTGAGCGAAGTACTCGAGATACTTGGGCTGGCGCTGTTCGCCGCCTGCTACCCGACGCTGCTGGTCGCGGTGACCGCGATGCTGTTTCTGCCGAACCCGAAGCGGTTGATGTTCGGTTACCTGCTCGGCGCCTACACGGTCGGAATCGGGCTCGGCCTGGTGATCGTCTACACGCTGCAGGACTCTGGCTTCGAGCACGTCTCCCACCACAGCGTCAGCCCCGGCCAGGACATCGCGGTCGGCGTCATCCTGCTGATCGTCGCCTCGGTCCTGCGCGGCGGATACGACGAGCGGCTTGCCGAGCGGCGGCGGCGGCGCAAGGAGCAAAAGCAGGCCGGCGCCGAGGAAGGCGAGCCCTGGACCCAGCGGATGCTGGGACGCGGCTCGGCCCGGATCACCTACGCGGTCGGCGTCGCGCTGAGCTTCCCCGGCGTCGCCTACCTCTCGGCGCTGCACCGGATATCGGTCCTCGACGCTCCGGTCGCTCCGACCGTCGCGCTGGTCGTCACGATCTGCCTGATCCAACAGCTGCTGCTCGAGGTGCCGCTGCTCGGGTACGTGTTCGCTCCGGAGAGGACCCAGGAACTGGTCCAGCGGTTCCGGGCCTGGCTCACTCGCAACGGCAGGCGCGCGGCGCTCTACGCGGCGACCGCGCTGGGCCTGATCCTGATCGTCCGCGGGGTGCTCGAGCTGCTCTGAGGAACCCCGTTTCCGCCGGAAAAACGGGATCATCGCTGCAGTACAGAATTCGTATTCGATTGGGCCTCGGTCATTGACGACCGGTCCGGGATTTCCTAAACACCGTCGATGCCGTCGACGCCGTTCACGGGGCGTGAAGCTGCCCCGACCTCTCGACGCGGTCTTTGGCGCAGCGCATTCCCGGCCATGCTCTGCGTCGCTGCCGTTCTCTCACTGGGAGCCGGCTCCGCCTCCGCCGCGGTCGCGGTCGACAAGACGGTGACCACCCACCAGACGAGCGGCTCGGGAACGATCAAATCCCCGACCTTCTCCACCTCCGCCTCGGGCGAGCTCCTGCTCGCCTTCGTCACCTCCGACGGCCCATCCACGGGCGGGACCCAGTCGTTCTCGAATGTGACCGGAGGCGGGCTGACCTGGCGGCTGCTTCGCCGCGCCAACGCCCAGGCCGGCACCGCCGAGATCTGGGCGGCGAATGCCCCGGCGGTCCTCACCAACGCCGGCGTCACCGCGACCCGCGCCAACGGCTCCTACCTGGGCTCGATCACCGTCGTCACCTTCACCGGGGCCGACCAGGCGGTCGACGGCGCCGGAGCATCCGCCGGCGCAGCCACCGGCGCACCCTCGGTCGCCCTGACCACCACTCGCCCCGGCGCATGGGTCTGGGGCGTTGGCAACGACTGGGACAAGGCGATCGCGCGCACCGTCGGCCCGAGCCAGACGAAGGTCGACGAGTTCCTCGCCTCGGTCGGCGACACGATGTGGGTGCAGCGCCAGAGCGCGACGACCCAGTTCGCGGCGACCCCCGTGACCCTGAACGACACCGCGCCGACGACCGACCGCTGGAACATGGTCGCGGTCGAGGTCCTGCCCGCGGTGGTGGACAACCAACCGCCGTCGCAGCCAACCAACCTCACCGCCGGGACCGTGACCGCGACGCAGGTCCCGCTCTCGTGGACGGCGAGCACCGACGACCAGGGGGTGGCCGGGTACCGGGTGTTCCGCGCGGCGAGCCAGGTGGGTGAAGTGAGCGGCACGAGCTTCACCGACTCAACCGTCGCGGCGAACACGACCTACACCTACACGGTCAAGGCCTTCGACGCGGCGGGCAACGTATCCGCCGCATCCGAACCGGTGACGGTGACGACCCCGGCCGGAGACACGACGCCGCCGACGGTCTCGATGACCGCCCCGGCCGAAGGCGCGACCGTCTCCGGTTCGAGCGTGTCCATCGGCGCGTCGGCGAGCGACGCGGGTGGGGTCGCCGGGGTCCAGTTCCTGCTCGACGGGAGCCCGCTTGGCGCCGAGGACACGTCCTCGCCCTACGGCCTGACCTGGGACTCGACCACCGTCGGCGACGGCACGCACACCCTCGCCGCCCGGGCCCGGGACGCGAGCGGCAACAAAGCCACCTCCTCCGCGGTCACGGTCAAAGTCGAAAACCTGGCCGTGGGGCCGGCCCAGGTGGGCCAGTGGGGGCCGTTGATCCCGCTACCCGCGGTCGCGATCCACTCGGCCCTGCTGCCGACGGGACGGATCCTGCTCTTCCAGGGCGACTTCGCGACCGGCGGCCAGCAGTACGTCCTCGACCCCCAGACCGGAACGGTGACGCAGGTTCCCGACGCGAAAGCGGACCTCTTCTGCGCCGGCCAGGCCGTTCTCGCCGACGGCCGCATCCTCGTGGTCGGCGGCACGGCCACCAACGGTGGGCTCGGGGTGAAGAACATCACCGCGTTCAACTGGCAGACCGAGACATGGAGCGAATTGGCGCCGATGAAGTTCCCGCGCTGGTACGCGACCGGGACGACTTTGGCCGACGGCAAGGTGCTCGCGACCTCGGGCTACGACAAAGGCTCCGAAGACCTGGTGACGGTCCCCGAGCTGTACTCACCCGACACCAACACCTGGCAGAGCCTGACGACGGCGTCGAACAACATCCCCGTCTACCCGTTCATCTACCAGCTGCCGGACGGCCGAATCGCCTGGCTGGGAGCCTCGGAGACCCCGACGCAGAGCCAGGTCCTTGATCTCTCGACGAACCAGTGGTCGACGATCGATAGCCGCGTCATCGACGGCGGCAGCATCGCCAACTACGCGCCGGGCAAGTTCATCAAGGCCGGTTCGGCGGCCGACGACGGCTTCTCCGGGAACTCGCTGAAAACCGCCTACACGCTGAACATGAACTCAGGCGGGGCGACATGGCAGCCAACCGGGAACATGGCGTTCCCGCGCAGCTTCCTCAACCTCACCAACCTCCCGGACGGGTCGGTCCTGGCCACCGGGGGCGGCACCGACAAATCGGGCTTCATCGACGCCAACGGTGTGCTCCCGGCCGAGGACTGGAATCCATCGAGCGGAAACTGGACGACCTACGCGTCGATGAGCGCCCCACGCCTTTACCACTCGGTCGCGGTGCTCCTGCCCGACGGGCGGGTGTACGTCTCGGGCGGCGGCGGCGACCCCGGTGTCAGCGACCAGCGCAGCGCCCAGATCTTCTCGCCGCCCTACCTGTTCAAGGGCGCCCGGCCGACGATCGCGTCGGCGCCGGCCACGGTCCGTTACGGGAACACCGAATTCATCGGCACTCCAGACGCGGCTTCGATCTCGAGGGTGTCGCTGATCCGGACCGGGTCTGTCACGCACGCCTTCGACCAGAACGCGCGCGCGACCTCGCTCAACTTCACCCCGACCGGCGGCGGCCTCAACGTCGACATGCCGTCCAACCGCAACGACGTTCCGCCCGGCTACTACATGCTCTTCATCGTCAACAACCAGGGCGTCCCCTCGGTCGCGTCGTTCGTCCGCTTCCCGGCCACCTACGAAGACTCATCGGCGCCGAGCGCGCCGTCGAACCTGACCGCGTCGGGCGGGGTCGGAACCGCATCGCTGAAATGGAGCGCGGCGACCGATGACAACGGCGTCGCTCGTTACAACGTCCACCGCTCGAGCACGCCCGGTTTCACTCCCACGGCCTCCAATCGGGTCGGGCAGGTGACGACGACGTCGTTCACCGAGTCCGGACTGGCGGCCGGAACCTGGTACTACAAGGTGACGGCCGAAGACGCGGTCGGGAATATCGGCCCGCCCTCCGAAGAGGCCCAGGCGGTCGTCACCGTTGACTCCTCGCCGCCGAGCGCCCCGACCGGCCTGAAAGTGACGCCAGCCGACACCTCGGCCGCCCTGACCTGGACCGCGTCCAGCGACAACGTCGGCGTCACCGGCTACAGGATCCTTCGAAACGGGGTTCAGGCCGGAACGTCGGCCACGACCGCCTTCACCGACACCGGGCTGACACAGGGCACCTCCTACACCTACACCGTCGTCGCGCTCGACGCGGCGAAAAACGAAAGCGAACCTTCCTCGCCGGTGACCGTCACGACCCTCTCGGCGCCTAGCCTCTCGCTCGACAAGACGGTGACGACGCGCCAGAGCTCGCCGGCTTCGACGATCGTCTCGCCGGCGCTGACAACGTCGAAACCGGGAGAGCTCCTGCTCGCCTTCATCGGCTCCGACGGCCCCAATGCGGCCTCCTCGCAGACGATCAGCAGCGTCAGCGGAGCCGGCCTGACCTGGACGCTGCGACGGCGGGCCAACGGCCAGGCGGGCACGGCCGAGATCTGGCAGGCCGTCGCTCCCACCGTCGTCAGCAGCAAAACGATCACCGCCACCCGCGCGTCGGGGAGCTACCAGGGGGCGATCACGGTCGCCGCCTTCATCGGTGCCGACACCGCCCTCAACGGGGCGGTCAACTCGGGGGCGGCCGCGTCGGGCGCTCCCACGGTCTCGCTGGTCACGACTCGCTCCGGCGGCTGGGTCTGGGGCGTCGGTGAGGACTGGGACAAAGCGAGCGCCCGCACGATCGGGCCGTCGCAGACGCTCGTCGACCAGTTCCTCAGCCCCAGCGGCGACACGTTCTGGACTCAGCGCCAGACTTCGCCGACCCCCGCGGCAGGCACCACGGTCACGATCAACGACACCGCGCCGACCGCCGATCGTTGGGATCTTGCGATCGTCGAGGTCCTGCCGGCAAGCCCCTGAGCCGACTTCGGGTCAGGTCACCTCGCGCAGCCGCGGATTCGGACGCGGCTCCCTGCCGGCCTTGCCGGCGGGCAGGCCATCGAGCTCGACGACGTCCGCGGTGAAGTCGAAGCTCCCGCGCAGCAGAGCGGAGCCGACGCCGTAGGAGTCGACCGGCGCCCCGCGTTCCTCGAAGCGCTCGATCCGCTCTGCGTCGAAACCACCGGAGGCGACGATCCTGACCCGCTCGTGGCCGCTCCCGTCGAGTGCCTCCCGGACCCTGACCGCGAGCTCGGGGGTGACGCCGGTCAGGCGCTCCGCTTTGGGGTCGTCCTGCAGGGCGCGGTCGACCAGCCGCTCGGAGGTGTCGAGGCGAACTCCCCAGAGACGCTCGCCGAGAGCGTCGGCGACCGCCACCGCGTCGGCAACGGAGTCGTTGTGGAAATCGACGAGGAAGACGACGTTGATGCTCTGGCCGAAGCGCGCGGCGAAGTCCCGTGCGGCGGCGACGGTGTCCCCTTCGCCGCCTGGATCGGGTCGGGGTCGCCCACCTCGCCGGTCGCCTCGATGCCGTTCGCGCGAAGCTCCTCGAGCACCCGCCCGAGTCGGGCCTCGGCTTCCCGCTTCGGCCCGTCGACGTCCCCCAGAGTGTGTTGGAAGGCGCTCGCCTCGACCGCCGGGACAACCACTCTGAGGTCGATCTGCGCGCTTCGGGCGCTGTCACCATCGGGACGGATCTCGCGCAGCGGCTCGGGGCCCAGCGGGTCCCCTGTCACCACCGCCAGCAGGCGATGTGCCACCGCCCCACCGGCGTCCTCCGCTACCGACAGGTCCATGAAAGCGGCTTACCCCTCGGGCGACGGCGCGAAACGCGCCGGGTCCCCTGGCAGCGCCAAATGGCCGGCTTTGCCTCGGCGCATGCGATGGCTGTTTTGCAGCAGTCGCCTGGGGTAATGGACGACAGCGGCTGCCAGCCCGGATCCCAGCGGCTTTCATCGGCGCCAGGCCGATTCCCGCTTCGGGTGAGAAGACCAACCGCCACTTTGCGGAGAGGCGTCCGGGCTGGTGGCAACGCAATTCCAGAGCGAACCAAGGAGCTTCAGATGACAGACCAGCTGCAGGGCAAGAAGATCGCGATTCTCGTCGCCAACGAGGGGGTCGAGGAAATCGAGCTCACCCCCCGCGCGATGCGCTGCGCGAGGCCGGCGCCGAGATCGAGCTGCTCGGCCCCGAGGACAACGAGGTCCAGGCCTTCAACCACCTCGACAAGGGCGACACTTTCACGCCCGACCGGTCTGTGGGAGCGGCCGACCCCGATCAGTACGACGGCCTGATGCTCCCCGGCGGCGTCGCCAACCCGGACCAGCTGCGCACCGACACCGACGCGGTCCAGTTCGTCCGCGCCTTCTTCGAGGCCGGCAAGCCGGTCGGAGTGATCTGTCACGGGCCGTGGACGCTGATCAACGCAGACGTCGTCGATGGCCGCACGCTCACCTCTTGGCCGAGCCTGCAGACAGACCTGCGCAACGCCGGTGCCGAGTGGGTCGACGAGGAGGTCCACGTCGACCAGGGGTTGGTGAGCAGCCGGAAGCCCGACGATCTCGAGGCCTTCAACGCGAAGATCATCGAGGAGTTCGCCGAGGGAGTCCACGAGGGACAGCGCGAGAGCGCTTCAGCAAGCGCGTAATTCGAGTTCAGCCGACGAAAGGAGCCGCCATGCCCCCACGCGGAGTCAAAAAAGGCACGAAACGCGCACGCCAATACGAGCACGTCAAGGAAAGCGAGAAGAAGGCCGGGCGCTCGGAGGATCGAGCCGAGCAGATCGCGGCGCGGGCCGTGAACAAGGAAAGAGCACGGTCCGGGGAATCGAAGAGCTCCTCCCGCACCTCGACTCGCGGCCGCTCCGCAAGCAGCAGGGGCGGAAAGCGCTCGGGCAGCGGACCCGGCGGTCGGACCCGTGAACAGCTCTACAACGACGCCAAGAAGCTTGGCATCGAGGGCCGCTCGAAGATGAGCAGGGCTCAGCTCCAGCGCGCCGTGGCGGGTGCGGAAGGCTGAGAGACGAAAGCGCGCGGCCTCGGCCGAGGGCTCCCAGAAGTCCTCGACCTTGCTTGCGTCCTGTGCGGAGACGATCTCAGCCACTTCCCCGGCCCTCCGACAAGCCTCGCGCCAGATAGCGCGCGTTGGCGGGCGCGTAGCCCTTCCGGTCGTTGTTGAGGTAGACGAAGACCGGGCGCCGTGAGCGCCAGGCGGCTACACGCCGGCGCCAGCCGTCGAGCTCGGCCTCGGAGTAGTTGCCGCCGCGACCGCGATGGCCGTAATGCAGGCGCAGGTAGGCGAGCTCACCCACAGGCCTGACCTCGGGCAGTGGCCGCCGCTTGTCATCGCCGATCGCCAGCGAGGCGCCGCGCTCCTCCAGCAGCTGCCGCACCGGCATTGCGAACCAGCTCGGGTGGCGGAACTCGAAGCAATGCTGCGCACGGGGCAGCTCATCTAGCGCCAATGCGAGGAGGTCGTCATCGCGGCGGAATTTCTCCGGCAGCTGCCAGAGGACCGGGCCCAGCCGCCGGCTGCGGCGGAGCGGCTCGAGCGGCTCCCAGAAGCGAGCGACCGCGTCGCCGATCTCGTGCAGGCGCTTCATGTGGGTGAGATAGCGGCTCGCCTTGACCGCGAAGACAAAGTCGGCGGGGACCAGCTCGACCCAGTCCCGGACCGTCGATTCCTTCGGCAGCCGGTAGAAGGTCGCGTTGACCTCGACCGTGTCGAAGACCTCGGCATATCGTTCGAGCCAGCGCCGCTGCGGCAGGCCATCGGGGTAGAGGCCGCCGCGCCAGTCCTCGTAGCTCCAGCCTGAGCAGCCGATCCGCACCCGCCGCACCGGCTCGGGTTCCTACTGGTCCGGCGGGATCGATTGATCGCCCTCGCCGCGCTCGACGCTCTCTCGGTCCTCGGCGTCGCGGACGTCGCGGTCGGGGAAGCGGTGCTGGTCGCCGTGCTCGGCGATGTCCTCCAGCGCTCGCTCCGCCTGCTCGAAGCCCTCGGCCTCACCCTCGCCCGCCTCCTCGAGCGGCTCGCGTGCCGGGTCGTCGCTGAGCGGCGCGACCTTGCCACCGATCCGCCCGGCTTCGTCCGCGGCGGACTGTGCCTCGGCGTCGACGTCGTTTGTCGCCTTGTCCTCCGTGCGCGCGTCTTCCTTGGGTGAATCCATCGTCTCTCCTTGGATCGGTGGTTTCAGCCGGTCGCCAGCGAGCGGCTCAGCTTCGGCAACACCTCGCGCCCGTAGACGCCGATCGCCGCCAACGGGTCGGCGCCGGAGTTGTTCATCAGGGCTACCGTCGTCGCGCCCATTCCCTGTCCTTGGTACCGGTGATCTCTGCTGTCTCTGCTGATCCCCATCTCTTGCCTCCTACGGTGTTGGTTCGCTTCGGCGAGCTACCCCGCGGGTGAGCCCGCAAACGGCCGGGTACCGATGGAGAGATGGATCGGCGGTATCCGCGCTCACGCAGGTCTTTCCGACCCTCCCTAACTTCCCCTTGGGGAGTGCGTGAGAGAATAGTGGCCCTATGCCCCCCCCGAGGAACCCCAACGGGTGAAAAGAGCTGTAATCGCATCGTCGGCATTCTCGTTTTCCTGCTTTGCGCACTTGCGCTGACGAGTGCGGTCAGCGCCGCTCAAGCCGGAGGGGTCGAACCAGTCCAGGGCGGTTGGAAGGGCAAGACCGCCCAGGGCTACTACATCTACTTTGGCGTCAGAGAGGGCCGCATCGTCACGAACGTCCGGCTGACGTATAGAGAGCCCGTTTGTGGTGAGCAGAGCGAGCACCGTAGGAAAGTTATGCTCGGCGTTGACGAATCGGGGCACTTTCGGGGCACGATCGACCCCAACCGGATCGAACTCGAAGGGACTTTCGTAGCTCCAGACCGGGTTAAGGGCAAGGTGATCGCTCTCGAAACCACTGGACTTCCCGGGTGTCTGCGCAGGGTGGTCGAATTCTCGGCCCACCCAAAGGCCTGAATCGAAGCCCCGACAACAAAACGGGCTGATGGTCAATTCCGGCCGGTCTCCGGGCACCTCAGCCTGACATCGACAGCTCCGGGGCGCAGGCAAGCCTCGGCAAATCTCTCCCGCGCGGGTGTTGTGGAAGTGGAAGTCGCTCATTGCGGTCCCAGCCCCCCGAAATCTGAGCAGTTTCTTTGCAGCGAGCGACCGGCGGTCTTGGTCCGCACAGAGACTCTTCGGAGGCCGTCCCCTACCGAGAGGGTCCCCCGGGCATTAATCCCCCTGGATTCCCCTGAGCACGTCGGCGATCTGGCCAATTTGCGGCAGAGAACTGCCGGGTGTAGGCTCGAGCCGTTCGTCGAGGTTGGGTGGTGCGACGAGCAGTTCACGCCAGGAGCCCAATTAGGCGACAGGTCGAGTCGATTAGGTCTGCGCCTGAGAGGAGCCCATGCGTAAGAAGTCGATCCTCGCGGTTGCGATGTGTGCAGCTGCCCTTGCCGGTGCAAGTGCAAGTGCTGCCTTCGCTGGTGAGGTCACCGGAAACGGCGACCCAACAGCTGCCCCCGAACACGCAAATTCCATCTGCGCGTTCTCGGGACGGAATGATGGAAATCCGCCGCCGGGGCGGAAAGCCGCGCACGTGCAGAACTGGGGGCAGATTCCCAAGGAAGTGCGGGAAGAACTCACCGCCGAAGGGGAATCTCCTGGCGAAGCATGTCGGGGCGGGAGTAACTAGCAAATCCGGACCGGCCGTGATTGAGCCGGTTGGCCCGGAGTAGCTTCAGGGCCAGCCCACAACGAGTTAGTCCAAAGGAGGCACCGAGCAGTCCTGATACGAGCACTCGGGTTGCTCGGTGCCCCACTAACAGCGACGAAGGAGCCCGCGCCTACTTCACCCTCATCGACGGTCTGCGGGTCGGGTCCGCAGACACCTCGGGCCGAGGCGAGGAGACGATTTAGTCCATCTCAGACAGCGCATCGTCACGGCTCTCGAAGACCAGCCCGTTCTGGGTCAGGCCCGTTATCGAGAGGATGCGCTGGAGCGGCGCTGGCCGAGATCTGCGCCGAGATCGAGGCCGACCGAGAGACACTCAAGTCGGCGATGGATCGGCTCGGGGTGGCTCAGGGCAGGCTCAAGCCGCTCGCAGCCGTCTTCGGTGAGCGACTGGGGCGGTTGAAGCTGAACGGGCGGCTGTGGGGATACTCCCCGTTGAGCCGCCTCGATGAGCTGGAGTTGCTGCAGATTGGTGTCGTCGGCAAGCGCATGCTCTGGCGGGCGCTCGAGCACACCCACGCCGGCCAATTGCCGGAGTTCGAGCTCGACGCCTTGGCCGCAAGGGCGAGTGAGCAGCTGAGGCGGCTCGAGGCACTGCACCAGAGGGCCGCGGCGCTGGCTCTGTAGCCGAGGCCACGTTTTGCGACGAGCCGCGGGGGTACATACGCCGAGAGGCCCAAGGGAGCGGCCCCCGCTCACTCCTCGCCCACTCCGAGCCCCAGATCCACGGGAAGGCGAGCAAGAAGATGAAGGTAGTCGTCACTGGTGTGATCGCCAACTCTTCGGAATCCTCGAAGAAGGCGGCGAAAAGAGCGGTAAGGGCAGCGGGGGCTCGAAGTCCCAGAACCGGGCTGCGGGCCGAGAGGGATGCAGGAAGTCGAGTTAGGCAAAGGCGGCTGCGAAATGTCCCGGTCTCAAGAGCGGCGTGACTTCCGTCCCACCGGGGTCGGGTCGGACCCCGGCCTGCTCGCGACGCTGAAGCGGACGCTGACCGAGTTCAACGAGGACAACCTCTCAGATTGGGCGGCGGCGCTCACCTACTACGGCCTGCTCGCCCTGTTCCCGGCGCTGATCGCGATGGTCTCGCTGATCGGGCTCTTCGGCGATCCCAAATCGACGACGCAGAGCCTGACGGAAATCATCACCGAAATCGGCCCGGAATCGGCCGCCGAAACCTTCAAGGGGCCGATCGAAGCGATCACCGAACACCGCAGCACGGCCGGCTTCACCTTCGTCCTCGGCCTCGCTATTGCGCTCTGGTCGGCCTCCGGATATGTCGGGGCCTTCATGCGGGCCTCCAACGTGATCTACGAGACCCCCGAGGGCAGGCCGTTCTGGAAGCTGCGGCCACTGCAGCTAGCGGTGACACTGGTGATGGTCGTCACCCTCACCCTGATCGCGGTCTCGCTCGTCCTCACCGGCCCGATCGTCGCAGCCGTCGCCGAGCCACTTGGAATCGGCTCCACCGCGGTCGACATCTGGAACATCGCCAAGTGGCCGGCCCTGGTCGCCGCGTTCCTCCTGATGCTCGCGATCCTCTACTACGCCTCCCCCAACGTGAGGCTGCGTGGCTTCAGGTGGGCAACGTTCGGCAGCGTCGTCGCCGTCGTCGTCTGGGTCATCGCCTCCGCCCTCTTCGGCCTCTACGTCGCAAACTTCGGTTCCTACGACAAGACCTACGGCACGCTCGGCGGCTTGGTCGCCCTGATGGTGTGGTTCTGGATCACCAACCTGGCCATCCTCTTCGGCCACCAGCTGAACGCTGAGCGGGAGCGGAGGGTCGAGATCGAAGAAGGCCTGCCCCGGGCCGAGCGCGAGATCCAGCTCGCGCCGCGGGCCGAGCCGAAGGAGCAAAGGACAACATGAAGGCGTTGTTCATCAACTGCACGCTGAAGCCGAGCCCGGAGAAATCGAACACCGAGGCGCTCGCAGCGGTCGCCGCCGACGCGTTGCGCGATGAGGGAGTCGAGATGTCCTCAGTGCGCGCGGTCGATCACTCGATCCCCCCTGGGGTCGAATCGGACCTGGGCGAGGGTGACGAGTGGCCGGGGATCCGGGCCCAAGTCCTCGACTCGGAGATCCTCGTCTTCGCGACCCCGACCTGGCTCGGGCGCCCGTCGAGCATCGCTCAGCGAGTGCTGGAGCGAATGGACGCGATGCTCTCCGAGACGGACGACGCAGGCCGTCCCGTCGCCTACAACCACGTCGCCGGGGTCGTGGTCACCGGCAACGAGGACGGCGCCCACCACGTCATCTCCGAGGTCTCCGGCGCGCTCGGCGACATCGGTTTCACGATCCCGGGTCAGGCCTGGACCTACTGGAACAAGGGACCGGGACCCGGCGAGGACTACTCCGAAACCGAGGAGGGTCACGAGTGGTCACACTCGACCGGCAAGGCCGCCGCGGCGAACCTGCTGGCTGTCGCCAGGGCGCTCGAGGACGATGCAATTCCCGCGCCGCCCTCCGAATGAGCGGACCCGGAGCGCGCCGGCGTGGCCGGCTCAGGCGCTCGGATTGCTCGGGCCCAGGCATCACTCGCCGCCGGCGTGGCGGCGGCTTCAGCTACCTCGATCCTGAGGGCGGCAGGGTCAGCGACGAGGACACGCTGGAGCGAATTCGGGCGCTGGCGATACCGCCGGCCTGGCGCGAGGTCTGGGTCTGCAGTGACCCCTACGGCCACATCCAGGCGACCGGCCTCGACGAAGCCGGGCGCAAGCAGTACCTGTACCACGAGCGCTGGCAGCTGCGGGCGGCGCAGCGCAAGTTCGAGTCGATGCGCGAGTTTGCAGCGGGCCTGCCCCGGCTGCGACGTGCTGTCAAGCGCGACCTCACCCGCGAGAGGATGCCGCGCGAGCGCGCCCTGGCATGCGCCGTCCGCCTCCTCGACCTCGGCTTCTTCCGGATCGGCGGAGAGGAGTACGCCGAGACCAACGAGAGCTACGGCATCGCGACGGTGCTGCGCGAGCACGTCTCGATCGAAGACGGGGAGGTCGTCTTCGACTTCCCTGCCAAGAGCGGCCAGCGGCGTGTGCAGGCGATCCGCGACCCCGAGGTCAGGGCGGCGATCGAAGCGATGCGTCGTCGCCGCAGCGGCCCCGACGACCTGCTCGTCTTCCGTGCGGACGGCTCCTGGCACGACGTGCGCTCCGAGGAGGTCAACGCTTACCTCCAGGAAAAGGCGGGCGAGGAGTTCTCGGCGAAGGACTTCCGCACCTGGCACGGGACGGTGCTCGCCGCGGTCGAGCTGGCGCGCGAGAAGGCAGCCTCCCCGAAGGGCGGCGCCGAGGGCGCGATCCGGGCTGCGATAAAGCGGGTGGCCGAGCGTCTCGGCAACACCCCGGCGGTCTGTCGCAGCTCCTACATCGATCCGCGCGTGCTCGACCGCTTCCGCGATGGCAAGACGATCGAGCTTCCGCGCCTCGCGCCTGAAGGAACCATCACGCCCCGCCGGCAGAGGGCGGTCGAGCGCCGGGTTCTGGAGCTGATTCGGTAGGTGGGTGCCGGGGCTGCGTCGGGGGTTCTTTGGATGGAGCTAGCCGGACTCGAACCGGCGACCTCCTGGGTGCGATCCAGGCGCTCTTCCAACTGAGCTATAGCCCCGCGATTGGAGGTTGGGAGGATCGTCCCAAAGCCCTCGCAACGCCAAGGATAACCCCATAGTGTTTAGCTTCCCGGAGTCAGCATGGGCATTCTCGACGAGGCAATTCGCGAGCATCTGGAGCTGAAGCGCCAGCATGGCGCCGACCAGTCGGAGCTGCAACAGCTCGAGGACGAGGCGTTCGGCGCGCCCGGCCGTCCCGGCGACGAGGGGTCCGAGAGCCTCGCCGAGGCCCCGACCGAGTTCATGGCCCAGCCGGACACGGCTGCGGACGCAGAGAGTGGATCCGCGGAGGCGCCGAGCGCGCGAACAGAGGCCGCGGCGCGGATCGCCGACCTTCAGGAGGCCCCGGAGAGGCCGCCGGCGCCCGAGCCCGTCGAGGAGCCCCCGGCTGCGGATGCGCAGGACGAGGAGCCTTCGGCGACCGAACACGAGATCCCCGAGGGGACGCCGTCCGGGCCGACCACCGAGGAACGCGAGGTGATCGCCGAGCAGCCGACCGAGATGCACGACGTCGAGGAGGAACTCGCCGAGGAGGCCGAGGCGGACGTCGTCGACCTCGAGGAGGACGAGGACGAAGACTTCTGGGACGAGAAGCGCCTCTCCGACGAGCTCGACCAGGCCCTGGAAGCGCCGCTCGACTCCGAGGAGGTCGAGGAGGAGGAGGAGATCGCCGAGGAGGTCGAGGGGGAGGACGAGCAGCCCGCGGCCGAGACCACGGCTGCCGAGTCCGAGGACGAGGACGTCCTCGAGGAGACGCCCGAGTTCCTCGAGCAGAGCCCCGAGGACGACGAGCTCTGGTTCGAGCAGAAGCCGCCGAAGGACTTCGACTTCGACGACTGACGCCGATGGAGCCAGCGGGGCTCGAACCCGCGACCTCAGCGTTGCAAACGCTGCGCTCTTCCAGCTGAGCTATGGCCCCGTCTGACTCATTTTAGGCGCGAGGGGCGCGCATCCCGCCGGCTACCCGGCGAGGAGAGGCCGAAGCCTCGGTCGCCGGCTACCAGATGGTCGAGCTGACGCTCGAGGTGCGGCCCAGCGGCGGGATCCCGTTCCAGACCAAGCGGAAGTTCTCCTCCGGGCGGCTCGGGGGTCGAGCCGGGCCGCTCCTTGGCCTGAGCGCCGCTAACCGGCCGCGGCCCGCTCAGGCAGGTTCTGGTCGGCGTGGTAGGAGCTGCGGACCAGCGGCCCCGACGCCACCGACTCGAACCCGAGCTCGTACGCCGCGCGCTCCAGCGCCTCGAACTCCTCCGGGTGCCAGTAGCGGTCGACCGGCAGGTGGTTCTCCGTGGGGCGCAGGTACTGGCCGACGGTCAGGACCTGGACCCCGTGGTCGCGGAGGATCCCGAACGCATCGACCATCTCCTCGAATGACTCGCCGAGACCGACCATCAGGCCAGACTTGGTGACCACGGCAGGCCCGCCCATTTCCTTCGCCAGCCGCAGGACGCGGGCCGAGCGCGTGAACCGGGACCCCCGCCGGGCCTTGGCGTAGAGCCGCGGGACCGTCTCGACGTTGTGGTTGAAGACGTCGGGCCGCTCGTGGATCACCTTCGCCAGCGGCATCTCCTGGCCGCGGAAGTCGGGCGTCAGGACCTCGACCCGACAGCCGGGGGCCTGCATCCGGATCGACCGGATCGTCGCGACGAACGCGCTCGCCCCGTAGTCGGGCAGGTCGTCACGGTCGACCGAGGTGACGACCGCGTGCCGCAGCCCCATCCGCTTGACCTGGTTGGCGACGCGAAGCGGCTCGAGCGGGTCGCTCCAGGTCGGCACGCCCGTCTTCACGTTGCAGAACCCGCAGCGCCTGGTGCAGACGTCGCCGAGGATCATGAAGGTCGCCGTCCCGCGCTCCCAGCACTCGCCGACGTTCGGGCAGTTCGCCTCCTCGCAGACGGTGTGGAGGCCCTCGCCGCCGATCTCCGCCTTCAGGCGCCGATACGTCGGCCCGCCCGGCGCCGGCACCTTCAGCCAGGCCGGCTTGCGGGCGCGGCGGAACGGGACCGCGCCCTCTCCGTCGGCGGCCGTCCCGCCGGGGCGGGCGCGCGAGCGGGTCACGTGGACGCGCTCCGAAGCGTTTGTCGTCGCCTCGCTCATGCAATGCCGAGCCTAGCGCTGTCGAGCCCGAGCGCCGCCGGCTCGGTCGCGACCGGCTCGCGCTCGAAGACCTCGGCGAAGCGCGTGACCAGCGATGTCCGGAACGCGGCCGAGGTCCTGCTCGGCGCCGAGCTCGCGGCCGAGCGAGGTGACCCTGCATCCCTCGATCCCGCAGGGCACGATCCACTCGAACGGCTGCAGGTCGTTGTTGACGTTGACGGCGAGCCCGTGGGTCGTGACCCCGCGGCTGACGTGGACGCCGATCGAGCCGATCTTGCGCGCCTCCTCGCCCGGGGCGGCGGCCGCGCCGGGCGCGCTCCCCTTTGTCCAGATCCCGGTCAGGCCCTCGATCGTCTGCGTCTCGACCCCGTGGTCGGCGATCGCGGCGATCGCGGCCCGCTCCAGCCGCCGCACGTACTCGTGGACGTCGTCGCCGTAGGGCTTCAGCGAGACGATCGGGTAGGCGACGAGCTGGCCGGGGCCGTGGTAGGTGACGCGCCCGCCGCGGTCGGTGTCGTGGACCTCGATCCCCTGCGCCTCGTACCACTCGGGGGCCATCGGCAGCTCCTCGGGGCCGGAGCGGCGCCCGCGCGTGTAGGTCGGAGGATGCTCGAGCAGCAGCAGGACGTCGGCCAGCTCCCCCTCCTGGCGCGCCTCCAGCAGCCACCGCTGGGCGACGCGACGCCTCCTCGTAGGGGATCAGACCGCACTCGACGACCAGGATTTCCGTGCTCACACTTGAAATCGTTGCAGGCCGCCAGTTGGAATCCCTCCTTCACCCCTGAATGCACCAGCCCAAACTTCTCAGACCTGACTGGCTGCCGGCGGTCGCGCTGAGCTCGGCGCTCGCCCTGGCGATGCTGGCATGGAACCCACAGGTCGGCGACCTCGCCGCCCAGGTGTTCCGAACCGAGCTGTTCCGCGACGGCGGCCTCGGGATCTGGAACGGCAGCTGGTACGGCGGCCATTACACGCTCACCTACAGCGTCCTCTTCCCGCCGCTCGCGGCGCTGGTCGGGCCGCGCACGGTCGGGGTCCTGGCGGTGATCGCCTCGGCCTATCTCTTCGACCGGCTGGTCCGCGACCGCTGGGGGGACGCGGCCCGCCCGGCGACCCTCTGGTTCGCCGCCGGTGTCGTCACCCTCCTCGCCGACGGCCAGCTCACCTTCGCGCTCGGCGTCGTCTTCGGCCTCGCGACGCTGCGGGCGCTGCAGCGCGGCCGCCCTGCTCTCGGCCTCGCGCTCGCCGCGGGCTGCGCGCTCTCGAGCCCCGTCGCCGCCGTCTTCCTCGCCGGCGTCCTCGTCGCCGGGTCGGTCGAACTTGCCCCCCGGCGAGCCTCGGCCGGCAACGTCCACGCGATCCAGGTCGCCTGCGTCGCCTTCGGCCTCGTCCTGATCCCCAACCTCGCTCTTCCCCGGGGCGGGCCACTTCCCGTTCGTCTTCTCCTCCTACCTCGCGATCCCGCTCTGGTGCGGCTCGGCGCTGTACCTCACCCGCGGGCTCGGCAAGGAGGAGCGCGAGCTGCGCCAGGTCCTGATCGCCTACACGCTGGCGGCCACCGCGGTCTGGCTGCTCCCGAATGCGATGGGCGGCAACGCGGTCCGGCTCGGGGCGCTCTTCGGCGGCCCGGTCCTGGCGGCGGTCCTGCTCGCTCGCCGACCCCGCTCTCCGGTCTGGTTCGTCGCCCTGTTCCTCGCCGGCAGCCTCTACTGGCAGCTCAACGCCAGCGTCACCCAGATCGCCCGCAGCGTCGGCGACCCCTCGACCCAGGCCGCCTACTTCGAACCGCTCGCCCACTGGCTGCGGGCCAACGGCGGCCAGGGGGCCCGGGTCGAGGTGCCGCCGACAGCCAACCACTGGGAGTCGGCCTACCTCTCGCCCGACGTCGAACTCGCGCGCGGCTGGCTGCGCCAGATCGACACCACCAGGGACGACATCTTCTACGACGACGACGGCAACCTCAGCGGCCCCGAGTACCGGGCCTGGCTGCACGACAACGCGGTCCGCTTCGTCGCCGTTCCCGATGCCCCGCTCGACTACTCCTCGGTCGCCGAGCGGCGGCTGATCCTCAGCGACCCGTCGTACCTGCGGCTGCGCTGGGCCAACTCCCACTGGCGCGTCTACGCGGTCCTCGACCACGCCCCCCTGGTCGCAGCCCGAGGGAAGCGCGGCGGCCCGCGTCCTCCAGGTCGGGCGACAGGGATTCACCCTCGACGTGACCCGGCCAGGCGAGTTCCTCGTCCGGGTCAACTTCACCCCCTACTGGTCGATCGGCCGCGGCCACGGCTGCCTGCTGCGGCGCGGCGAGTGGACCCTGGCGCGGGCCGAAAGCCCCGGCGTCTTCCACGTCGGCGCCGATTTCTCGCTCGCGCGCGCCTGGGACGCCGTCACCGGGGCCCGCAAGACCTGCTGAGCCAGCCACATCCCCAGAGATGCACCCAAGGAATCGGGCCCACTCAAGGCCCAACATCGCCCGGTCGATCCTGTGAGCGTGGAACGCCCCCGATCTCGACCCGCGTCCTGGCGGTCAACCCTCACTCGGCAACGGCCTCACCGTACCGTCGACTTGCTGCTGGGTGCGTTGCTTCTCGCTTGCATTACGGGAGGAGTAGCGACACTGAGTCCGATCCTCGGGCTCGTGGTGGTGGTCGCGGTAGTCGGCCTGTACCTGGACGGTCTCCGCCGCGAGAAACAACATCGGAAGAAGCACCGCTCGTCCCACGCAACCACGCAGCGACCCGGCCCCTGAGGGCACTTCCGTTCAGAGGGCAAGCAGCAGAGGCTCTTCGAGCAGCGTCCGTACCCGGGCGAGGAACTCCGCCCCCTCGGCCCCGTAGAGGATGCGGTGGTCGCAGGCGAGGTTGACCGACATCAGGTGCGCCGCGCCGAGCTCGCCGTTGCGGACGACCGCCCGCTCGGCGATCGCGCCGACGGCGAGGATCGCCGCCTGCGGCGGGTTGATCACCGCCGAGAAGCTGTCGATCCCGTACATCCCGAGGTTGGAGACGGTGAAGGTGGCGCCGGAGAGCTCGGGCGGGGTGATCGAGCCGTCGCGAACCCGCCCGGCGAGCGCGCGGGAGTCGGAGGCGATCTCGCGCAGGCCCTTGCGGTCGGCGTCGAAGACGGTCGGCACGACCAGCGAGTCGCGGGCGGCGACGGCGATCCCGACGTTGACCCGCGAGTAGAGCTCGAAGCGGCCGTCGCGGTAGGCGCCGTTGGCGCGCGGGTGCTCGCGGAGGGCGAGCGCGCACGCCTTGACGACCATGTCGTTGAACGAGGGCACGACCTCGCCCTCCCGCGCCGCCGATTTCAGCATCGACCTGGCCTCGACCGCGCGGCTCATGTCGACCTCCGCCTGCAGGTAGAAGTGCGGCGCCGTCGCCTTCGACTCGGCCATACGCCGCGCGACCGTGGCCTGGAGCTTGGAGAGGTCCTCGTAGGCCACCTGGCCCTTGGCGGTCTCGGGACCTGAAAATGCCGGCATCTGCTCTGCCCCCGCGGGTCCTGTCGCCGGCGCAGGGGGGGTGCTGCGGGCCGAGCTGTCCTCGACCCCCCCTGCACCGGCGCCACCCGCGGGAGCTGCCGCTGCTTCCACATCCGCCTTCACGATCCGACCGCCAGGGCCAGAGCCCTCGAGTTGCGAAAGCTCGACGCCACGCTCTTTCGCCAAGCGTCTGGCGAGCGGCGACGCTTTCGGCCGCCCATCGGCCTGGTCAGCCGGAAGCTCGCTGGGCGCGGCGGTCGCTCGCCGCGGGTGGTGCTCGGGGCGGGTTCCTCGCCCGCAGCCTGCGCGGAGGAGGGGCCCTCCGCGGCGACAGGACCCGCGCGGCCGGGACGCCGTCTCCTCAGCGTCAGGACCCGCGGCCGGGGCGGCCGAGACTCCATCCGAATCGCCAACCCGCGCAATCGGAGTCCCGATCGGCAGCGTCGTCCCCCTCCTGGCACGAGGATCTCGGTGAGCGTCCCGGCCACGTCGGCTTCGTACGCCATGTTCGCCTTGTCGGTCTCGATCTCGACCAGCTCGTCGCCGACCGCGACCTCCTCGCCGACCTGCTTCAGCCACTGCAGGATCGTCCCCTCCTCCATCGAGTCCGAGAGGCGGGGCATGACGACGTCGGCCATCAGATCGACCCCTCCAGAGCGGCCAGCGCCGCACTGACGACGTGCTCGGCGTGCGGGATCGCCGCCTGCTCGAGCCGCCTCGAGTACGGCATGTGGACGTCGGCGCCGGTGACCCGCTGGACCGGCGCGTCGAGGTGGTCGAAGGCCTGCTCGGTGATCAGGGTCGAGAGGTTGGCGCCGACCCCGCCGTGCGGCCAGCCCTCCTCGACGATCACCGCCCGGTTCGTCTTGCGGACCGACTCGAGGATCGTGTCGAGGTCGAGCGGCCGCAGCGTGCGGGGGTCGATCACCTCGGCCTCGACGCCGTGCTCGTTGGCGAGCGCCCTCGCCGCGTCCTCGGCGACGTGCGCCATCTTCAGGATGCCGACGATCGTCACGTCGCCGCCCTCGCGCCGCACCGCCGCCTCGCCGAAGCGCAGCACCTCCTCGCCGTCCTCGCCGACCTCGCCGCGCCGCCCGTAGAGGCTCTCGTGCTCGATGAAGACGACCGGGTTGTCGTCGCGGATCGCCGCCTTCAGCAGCGCCTTGCCGTCGGCCGGGGTCGACGGGCAGGCGACGAGCAGGCCCGGGACCTGGAGGTAGAGGGCCTCGAAGCTGTGGGAGTGGGTGGGGCCGAGCTGGTGGCCGCCGCCGCCGGGCATCCGGATCACCATCGGGACCCGCGCCTGGCCGTTGAACATGTAGGGGATCGCGGCGGCGTGGTTGACGATCTGGTCGAGCGCCAGCAGCGAGAAGTTGACCGTCATCAGCTCGACGATCGGCCGCAGCCCGCCCATCGCCGCGCCGACCCCGGTGCCGACGATCGTGTTCTCGGAGATCGGCGTGTCGCGGACCCGCCGCTCGCCGAACTCGTCGAGCAGGCCCTCGGTGACCTTGAACGCGCCCTGGAAGACGCCGACGTCCTCGCCGATCACGAAGACCGACTCGTCGCGGCGCATCTCCTCGGCCATCGCGTCGCGCAGCGCCTCCCGCATCCGCAGCGTCGCCATCAGCCGCCGTCCTCGCGCTCGGCGGCGACCTCCGGCTCGGACCCCTCCTGGGCGTCGCCGTGCTCGGCCGGATTCGGGCGCGGGCCCTCCGGCTGGCCGGCGTAGGCGGCGCCGGCCTCGGCCAGTTCGCGCGCGGCCTGCGGCATCGCCTCCTCCTCGCGCTCGCCGCGGTGCGGCTCGGGGCTGCGCTCGTCGACCGCGTACCAGCCCTCGCCGTCGAGGACGTAGAGGTTCTCGTAGAGGGTGTCGAGCGCCGGCTCGGGCGAGGCGTCGGCGAACTCGACCGCGGCCAGCACCTGCTCCTCGGCCTTGTCGCGAACCTCCTGCACCTCGCGCTCGCCGAGCACGCCGTCCTTGACGCAGCGCTTGGCGAAGCTCTCGATCGGGTCCTTCTCGCGCCACTCCTCGACCTCCTCGCGCTCGCGATAGACCTCGGGGTCGGCCGCCGAGTGGCCGCGGTAGCGGTAGGTGAAGGCCTCGAGCAGGGTCGGGCGGCGGTCTTCGCGGGCCTTGCGGATCCCCTCGGCGACCGCCTCGCGGACCGCGATCACGTCCATCCCGTCGATCCGCTCACCCGGCATCCCGTAGCCCTTCGCCTTCTTCGAGAGGTCGGTCTGGGCCGAGTGCCGCTCGACCGAGGTGCCCATCCCGTAGAGGTTGTTCTCGACGAGGAAGAAGACCGGCAGCTTCCAGAGCGCCGCCAGGTTCATCGTCTCGCCGAAGTTGCCGGTGTTCGAGGCGCCGTCGCCGAACATGCAGACGGTGACGCTGTCTTCGCTGCGGTAGTCGGAGGCGAGCGCGAGGCCGGCGGCGATCGGGAGGCTGCCGCCGACGATCCCGTAGCCGCCCATGAACCGCCGCTCGCGGTCGAAGACGTGCATCGAGCCGCCGCGGCCGCCGCTGGTCCCGTCGATCCGGCCGAACAGCTCCGCCATCACCCGTTTCGGGTCGGTGCCGCGGGCGATCGCGTGGCCGTGGGTGCGGTAGGCGCCGATCAGGTAGTCCTCCTCGCGCATCACCGAGGCGGTGCCGACGATCGTCGCCTCCTCGCCGATCGCGAGGTGGAGGAAGCCGCCCGCCTTGGCACGCTGGTACTGGCGCCCCGCCTCCTCCTCGAAGCGGCGGATCAGCGCCATCTGCCGCAGCAGCTCGTAACAGGTGGGAGCGTCGGGCAACTTGGCCACGCCCTGACCTTAGCTTGCGGCCGCGACCGCCTCCTCGACTCTGTCGTCGCCCCAGAACACCTCGCCGCCGACCACCAGCGACGGGACTCCGAACACGCCGAGCTCGGCGGCCTCGTCGGTGGCCTCGCGCAGAGCTCTCTTGACGCCGTCGGTCGCGGCGGCCTTCTCGACCGCCCGCGGGTGGAGCTCGCAGGCGGCGGCGGCGATCAGGACGTTGTCGGGCTCGGTCAGGTCGCGCCCGGCGGCGAACGCCTGGCGGAAGGCGGCGAGGGCGAAGGAGACGGTGCGCCCGGTCTGCTTGGCGAAGGTCGCCGCGCGCATCGCGAACAGCGTGTTCCCCGGCCACGGGTCGGGCCAGACGAGCGGCGGCAGCCCGTACTCCGAGGCCCGCCGCTCGACCTCGGCGATCCCCTCGGCCCGCCCCGGCCCATTCCCCCAGGAGTCGCGGTCGAAGCGCTGGAACAGGCCGCCGAGCAGGATCGGGCGCCACTCGGGCTGCGCCAGGTCCGCCGCGGCGAACAGGCCGCTGATCCGCTCGGCGGTCAGGTAGGCGTAGGGGCTACCGAGGTCGAAGTAGAAGGCGGATGAGGGGGATGCGGCGATGCCCGCAATCTATGAGATGCGACCGTCCGCCTGGCAGAATCCAGCCATGAGGCCGTTGGGCGATCTCACCGCGCTTGTCGGGGCCACGATGGCTCTGCTCCTAGGCCCTGCCACCGTCGCCGGCGCGGAAACGTACAGGGTCACCCGCACAGACGACCCGACCCCCGGGCCCTGTCTCCAGGAAGATTGCTCCCTTCGCGAGGCGGCGAAAGCCGCAAACGCATCCGTCGGGGTGCCCGATGTCATCATCGTCCCGGCCTCGGTCGAGCACTACGCGATCGAACTCGGCCGGCTCGAACTCGGCGACCAGGTGGAGGTGCAGGGGGCGGGTGCGGACCGGGTCATCCTCGATGCAAAGGAAGACAGCATCGCGGTGGAAGCCGAAGGCAAAAGCGTGGTCCTCTCCGGTCTGGCGATCACCGGCGGACAGGGCGGAATCCAGAACAACTCAGAAGAACTGACCCTGCGCGGCGTCAGCATCCAGGACAACGACCGGATCGACGGCGGCGGAGGCGGGATCCAGAGCAACGGCCGGCTGACGGTCGAATCGAGCTTCATCGGGTTCAACACCACCAACAGCATCTCCGGCTCGGCGATCCAGAGCAACGGCCCGGTGACGATCGTCAACAGCACCCTGGCCTCGAACGAATCGATGGGGCCCGCGATCCAGGTCAACGCCGGGTTGACGGTGTCCAGCAGCGCGATCGTCTTCAACACCCGGCTCGAACCGGGCGAGGCGGCCGGGATCAGGGGCAATCCACCGATGACCCTGACCGACAGCATCGTCGCCGCCAACCGCAGCCCCGACGGGACCGTGAACTGCGAAGCCGGCGAAGTCACCTCGCAGGGAGGCAACGTCGAGGACGATGCGACCTGCAGCCCCGGGGCCCGCGATCGCGCAAACACCGCCCCTGGCCTCGGGACGCTGGAACTGCACGGTGGCACGACGCAGGTCTTCAACCTGCTGCCGGGGAGCGCGGCGGTCGACTTCGCGCTCAACTGCCCGCCGACCGATCAGCGCGGCGCGCCGCGGCCCCAGGGTTCCGCCTGCGACAGCGGCCCGTTCGAGCTGGAACCGACGCCCGCGCCTCCCGCTGCGTCGAAGGACGAATCCGTGACGGTCATGATCGGGAAGGGGAAGGTCCACATCGACAGAAAGGGCTTCGGCCGGGTCCGTCTCACCTGTCCGCAGAGCGAGCAGTCACCGCCGTGCTCGGGGACACTGCCGCCTGCGGCGGCATCTCGGTCGCATGCCAAGGCGAAGGTCAGGCTCGGTGCCGGCAAGACGAAGCTGGTCAAGTTCCACCTCTCCGATGGCGACCGTTGACCGCCTACGAGAAAAACCGTCCGCACGCAGGGTCTCGGCGGTTGCCACGGTCGCGGACGCCGCCGGCAACCACGGCGTCGCGAAGCGACGCCTCCACCTGGTGCCGCCGAAGTAGCCGGGACGCGGCCTAGGCGTGGATCGCCCAGCCGTCGACGGCGCGGGCGGCGTCGAGGATCGCCTCGGAGATCGTCGGGTGCGGGTGCGGCATCTCGGCCAGCTCCTGGTAGCCGCCCTCGAGCGCCATCACCGCGACCAGCTCGGCGATCATGTCGCAGGCCCGGTTGCCGACGATGTGGGCGCCGAGGATCTCGCCGTACTTGGAGTCGACGACCAGCTTGACGAGGCCGAGTTTGTCGTCGTAGACGGTGGCGCCGCCGACGCCGCCGAGCTTCTGCTTGCCGATCTTGACGTCGTGGCCCGCCTCCTTCGCCGCCGCCTCGGTCAGGCCGACGCTGGCGACCTGCGGGTGGCAGAAGGTCGCCCCGGCGACCAGTTTCTGGTCGACCGGGTCGGTCTCGAGGCCGGCGGCGCGTTCGACCGCGACGACACCCTCCTCGGAGGCCTTGTGGGCGAGCGCCTTGGCGTGGACGAGGTCGCCGATCGCGTAGACCTTCGAGTTGGTCGTCTGCCCGAAGTCGTCGACCCTGACCTTGCCGTTCTCCTCGAGCTCGACGCCCGCCTCCTTCAGCCCGAGCCCCTCGACGTCGGGGCCGCGGCCGCCGGCGATGCAGAGGTGGTCGACCTCGGCGCTCTCGCCGCCGTAGCTGAACTTGACCGAGCCCTTGCCCGCCTCGACGTTCTCGACGGGCGTCCCGGTCGAGATCGTGATGTTCTGTTTCTTGAAGGCCCGTTCGACGACTTTCGCCATGTCCTTGTCCTCGGCCGGGAGGATCTGGTCGAGCATCTCGATCAGCAGCACCTCGGTCCCGAACCGCCCGTAGGCGGAGGCGATCTCCGAGCCCGAGGCGCCGGCGCCGACCACGGCGATCTTCTTCGGCTGCTCGGGGAGGGACCAGGCCCCCCAGGTGTCGACGACGCGGTCGCCGAACTCGGTGCCCGGGATCGGCAGCGCCACCGAGCCGGTGGCGAGAATCACCGCTCCCGCCTCGAGGACTTCGTCGCCGACCCTGACGTTGGCGTCGCCGTCGAGCGAGCCCTCGCCCTCGATCAGCGTCACCTTGTCCTTGTCCCAGAGCATCTTCACCCCGTTGGAGAGCGATTCGGAGACGGCGGCGCGGCGCTTGCCGAGCGCGTCCCAGTCGATCGAGACGTCGGGGGCGGAGATCCCGAGCTCGGCGCCGTTGCGGACCTCGTCGTAGAGCTCAGCGGTGCGGAGGAGCGTCTTCGCCGGGATGCAGGCGTAGTTGAGGCAGCGGCCACCCGGTTTGTCGCGCTCGACTACCGCCGTCTTCTTGCCCAGCTGGGCGGCCCGGATCGCCGCGACGTAGCCACCGGGCCCGCCGCCGATCACGATCACGTCGTAGGAGTCAGCCACGGGGCGAGCCTATAGAAATCAGTGCACCGCCTCCTCCGCTCCGCGTCCGGGGGCGGTGCCACTCAGGCGAATCGGCGCCGCTCGCCGAGAATCAGATTTCGAGGCTCGCTAATCGGTTCTCCGGGTCGGCATCTGGATCCGGGCCATCGCCTTCACCATCAGCCAGAAGAAGGTCCCGGCGACGGCCAGCAGGCCGAGGGTCGCCGCGATCTGGGCGACGCTCGCTGCCTGCGCCGCAAGGCCGAAGACGGCGCTGAAGATCAGCAGGACAAGGATCATCTGGAATCCCAGCACCGCCCAGTAGCGGGCGCGCCACATGCCCCAGGCCATCGTCCCCAAGAGCAGCGCCGGGACGATGATCTGGCCGAGCGCCGGTTTTTCGCCGTCGACCTTCGCCCCGGTCAGGTAGCCGACGACGATCGAGATCGCGATCAGGGCCGAGACCACCGCGGCCACGGTGACGACCCGCGGCCGGGCGCCCTCGGCAAGCGGCTCGAGCGCATCACGCGCCTCGCGGTTTCGCTCCTCGGCGCGGGCGTAGCCGGCCTCCATCCGCTCGCGGGCGGTCGCCCCCCCGCCCCGCTCCTTGCGCTTGCGCCTAGCCACCGGGCGGCACCTTCCGCATCGCTTCGGCGGCGGCCTGCGGCCGCTCGGCGTCGCGGATCGCGCGGACCGCGCCGAGCCGGGTGGCGCCGGCCGCGACCAACTCCTGGGCGTTGTCGGGGTCGATCCCGCCGATCGCGAAGAACGGGTGGGTGGAATGCCCGGCCGCGTACCGGACCAGGCCCAGACCCACCCCCGGGCGGCCCTCTTTGGTCGGCGTCTCCCAGATCGGCCCGACGCTGATGTAGTCGACGGGGGCCGACGCGGCATCGTCGATCTGCTCCTCGGAGTGCGTGGAGAGGCCGATGATCGCCTCCGGCCCGAGCAGCTCGCGGGCCTCGCCGACCGCCATGTCGTCCTGGCCGAGGTGGACGCCGTCGGCGTCGCAGCTGCGGGCGAGGTCGGGGTCGTCGTTGACGATGAAGAGGGCGCTGAAGGTGTTGCAGAGCCGCCGGAACGTCTGAGCCGAGCGTTCGATCGCGTCCTCCTCGAGCTCCTTCTCGCGGAGCTGGACGATGTCGACGCCCCCGGTCAGCGCCGCCTGCAGAAGCGGTTCCGGCTCCTCGCCGCGGGGCAGCGCCTCGCAGACGAGGTAGAGCCGCGCGGTGCGCAGCCGCTCCCGACGCAGCGGGCCGATCGCCTCCGGTGGTGCCAGGCTCACCCGACAGCCTCGCGCTTCGCTCGCTGCGCAAAGAGACAGAGATGGATGCTTGCTCGCTCCGCGCTCATGGAAACGATTATGGCTTGACCGGGCCGCCGGAGGGGTAGCATCGAAGTGGAACGGGAGCCGGTGGGGCCGAGTTGGGCCCCGAGGCTGAGAGGGTGGCATCGAGGCCACCGACCGTGTGACCTGATCCGGGTAATGCCGGCGGAGGCAAGTTGAGCGAAAAGCGGAGTTTCGATGCGGTTGTCGTCGGCGGTGGCGTCATCGGCCTCAGCTGCGCCTGGCGCGCCGCTCAGCGCGGCGCGAGCGTCGCGGTCATCGAGCGCTCGCGGCCGCCGGCCGGAGCGACCCGGGTCGCCGCCGGGATGCTGGCGCCGGTCGGCGAGCTGACCTTCGGCGAGCCCGAGCTGCTGCAGATGACGCTCGCCGCCGCCGATCTCTACCCGGGCTTCGTCGCCGAGCTCGAGGCGGCATCGGGGATGGCGACGGGCTTCGAGCCGATCGGGGCGCTGCACGTGGCGCTCGATCGCGACGAGGCGGCGGAGCTGCGGCGGATCCACGACCTGCAGCGGTCGCTGGGCCTCGAGGCCGAGTGGCTCTCGCCACGGCGCTGCCGCGACCTCGAGCCGGGGCTGACGCCCTCGTTCAACGGCGGCGTCCTGGCGGCGGGCGAGGCCGCGATCGATCCCCGAACCCTGACCGCGGCGCTGCTCGCGGCCCTCGATGGCGAGGGGGTGGAGCTGCGGACCGGGGTCGAGGTCGCGGCGGCCCTCCTCGACGGGGGCCGGGTCGCCGGCGTCCGCACCTCCGACGGCGCCGAGCTCGGCGCCGTCTCTGTCGTCCTCGCCACCGGGGCGTCGGCCGGCGAGAGCGCCTGGCTGCCCGAGCCGGGGCGCCCACCGGTCCGGCCGGTAAAGGGGCAGATCATCGAGCTCGGCCCGCGCGGCGACGAGCCGCCGCCGTGTGAGCGGATCCTCGCCAGCGAGCGCGTCTACCTCGTGCCGCGCGGCGACGGCCGCCTGATCGTCGGAGCGACGGTCGAGGAGCAGGGCTTCGACACCAGGGTCACGGCCGGCGGCGTCCACGAGCTCCTCCGCGAGGCCTACCGGCTCCTTCCCGACATCGCCGAGATGGAGCTGATCGAGGCCGCCGCCGGGCTGCGGCCCGGGACTCCGGACAACCTGCCACGGCTCGGCCCAAGCCCGGTCCCCGGCCTGCTCTGGGCGACCGGCCACTTCCGCAACGGGATCCTGATGGCGCCGCTCGCCGCTGAGGCGATCGCCGGCATCCTCGCGACCGGCGCCGTGGGGGCGGTGGGATGAGGGCGGAGCGAGCAAGCGTCGCAATCTGTCTTTTCGCGCAGCGAGCGAAGCGCGAGCATTTGTCATGAGGATCGAGCTGAACGGGAGCGCCTACGAGCTCGCCGCCGGCGCGACGCTTGCCGACGCGGTCCGCGAGACCGGTGCCGAGCCGGAGGCGCGCGGGCTCGCGGTCGCCCTCGACGGCGAGGTCGTCCCCCGCGCCGGCTGGACCGAAACGGCCCTCAGCGAGGGTCAGCAGGTCGAGGTCCTGGCGGCGATCCAGGGCGGCGCGGATACCTGGGAGCTCGCCGGCCGCGAGTGGGGCTCGCGCCTGATCGCGGGTACGGGCGGGTTCCGCTCGCTCGAGCAGATGGAGTCGGCGCTGCTCGCCTCGGGGGCGGAGATCGTCACCGTCGCGCTGCGACGGATCGACCCCGACGCCAGGGGATCTGTCCTCGACGTGCTCGAGCGGCTCGGCCTCGAGGCCCTGCCCAACACCGCCGGCTGCTTCACCGCGCGCGACGCGGTCCGCACCGCGCGCCTCGCCCGCGAGGCCTTCGGGACCGAGTGGATCAAGCTCGAGGTCATCGGCGACGATCGCACCCTCTATCCCGACGCGGTCGAGCTCCTCGACGCCGCCGAGACCCTGGTCGGGGAGGGCTTCACCGTCCTCCCCTACACCAACGACGACCCGATCCTCGCCCGCCGCCTCGAGGAGGCGGGCTGCGCGGCGGTGATGCCGCTCGGCTCGCCGATCGGCTCCGGCGCCGGGATCCGCAACCCCTACAACATCGCGATCATCGCCGAGCGCGCCGCGGTGCCAGTCGTCCTCGACGCCGGCATCGGGACCGCATCCGACGCGGCGCTCGCGATGGAGCTCGGCTGCGACGCGGTGATGGCGGCGAGCTCGATCTTCGGCGCCGAGGACCCGACCGCGATGGCCACGGCCCTGCGCGCGGCGGTCGAGGCCGGCCACGCCGCCCGCCGCGCCGGCCGCATTCCCCGCCGCACCCACGCCGAGGCCTCGACCCCGGAGGAGGGGCTGCCGGACCTCTCCTGAGCGCCGCGGGGCCTTCCTGTGATCGCCGGCCCCCGTACCATGGACGCCTCGCCCCTGTAGCTCAGTTGGTTAGAGCGGCGGCCTTTTAAGCCGCGCGGCGCGGGTTCGAATCCCGCCGGGGGCACTTGCCCAGGGACGACCAGGAGCTGCTGCGCTCTCCAGTCGAAGTCGAGGCCGAAGACGACCAGCGCCTCGCCCGGATCCGCACCGAGGTCGAAAAGGGCTTCGACGCCCTGCGGGAGGTCGAGGACGGCGTCTCGGTCTTCGGCTCGGCCCGGGTGCCCGAGGGCCACCGCTGGTATGAGCTCTGCCGCGAGACGGCGGCCCTCCTCGCCGAGAGCGGCCTGACCGTCATCACCGGGGGCGGACCCGGGTTGATGGAGGCCGCCAACCGGGGCGCGGCCGAGGCCGGTGGCCGCTCGGTCGGCCTCAACATTGAGCTCCCGCACGAGCAGGAGTCCAACCCCTACGCCAACCTTCCGCTCCACTTCCACTATTTCTTCGCCCGCAAGCTGATGTTCGTCCGCTACGCGCGCGCCTTCGTCATCTTTCCGGGGGGCTTCGGGACCCTCGACGAGATGTTCGAGAGCCTCAACCTGATCGAGACCGAACGGGTCGCGCACTTCCCGACCATCCTCGTCGACTCCGGGCACTGGGCGCCGCTGCTCGAGTGGGTCGACGACACACTCGAGGACGAGGGCCTGATCTCGATCGCCGACAAGGAGATGCTGATCACGGTCGACACCCCCGAGCAGGTCTGCGACCACGTCCTCCACGCCTGCTCGGCGCAGCGCGAAGCTGTCGGCTAGGTCCGCTCGGCCAGCCGCTCGGCCAGCCGGCGCAGGGACTTGGCGTTGGAGCTGCGCGTGACCGCCCGCGTGATCGGGCTCATCAGCCGCTCGCCCCTCGGCGCCTCGAGCCAGGCGAGCTCGAAGCTGATCGCGGTGCCGCCGCCTTCGATCGGCTCGAGGTCGTAGCTCCCCTGCGTCAGTCGCCGCCCGTTCGCCCCCGTGGCCCGCTCGACGTTTCGCCGTGGCCGCTCTGACTCGATCACCTCCATCTCGAGCCAGTCCGCCGGGCCGGGCTTCTTCACCCGCATCCGAGCCCGCGCGCCGACGCCGCGCTCCGGGCCCGACGTCTCCCAATCGACGAGGAAATGATCCGTGAACTGCTCGTGGTTGGCGAGCACGTCGAGGTACTCGAAGACCTCATCGGGAGACTGCGGGACCTCGATGCGGGCGGTGACCGGCTTCATCCCTCGAAGATATCCCCGCCGATGCCCGGTGGCTAGTGGCGGAAGTGGCGGTGCTTGGTGAAGACCATCGTCACCCCGGCGGCGTCGCAGGCCTCGATCACCTCGGCGTCGCGTTTCGAGCCGCCGGGCTGGATCACCGCGGCGGCCCCGGCCTCGATCGCGAGCTCGGGCCCGTCGGCGAAGGGAAAGAAGGCGTCCGAGGCGACGACCGAGCCGGCGAGCAATCCGTTGGCCTCCTCGCCGCGGGAGTCGCGGCACTTTTCGACCGCGAGCCGGACGGAGTCGACCCGGCTCATCTGGCCGGCGCCGATCCCGAGCGTCGCGCCGTCGCGGCCGAGGACGATCGCGTTCGAGCGGACGTGGCGGACGACGGTCCAGGCGAAGCACATGTCGGCCCACTGCTGCTCGGTCGGCTCCGTCTTCGTCACCACCTCCATCAGCTCGCGCGGCTCCGGGTTGCCGTCGCGGTCCTGGATCAGGAGGCCGCCGCGGACCCGTTTGATGTCGCGTTCGCCGGGGTTCGGCTGCCGCCGCTCCTCCTCGCAGAGGATTCGGATCGCCTCCTTCTGCTGGAGCACCTCGAGGGCGCCGTCCTCGAAGCCGGGGGCGATCAGGACCTCGACGAAGTTCTCGTGCAGCGCCTCGGCGAGCGCGACGCCGACCGGCCGGTTGATCGCGATAACGCCGCCGAAGGCCGAGAGCGGGTCGCACGCCAGCGCCCGCCGGTAGGCGTCGAACGCGTCCTCTCCGGTCGCGGCCCCGCAGGGGTTGTTGTGCTTGACGATCGTGCAGGCCGGGCCGTCGAAGTCCTCGTTCAGCGCCCGCGCCGAGTCGAGGTCGAGGACGTTGTTGAAGGACAGCGCCCGGCCGTGGAGCTTCGAGACCCCGGAGAGCGCGTCGCTGCGGGCCCCGACCTCCGAGTACAGCGCCGCCCGCTGGTGGGGGTTCTCGCCGTAGGCGAGGTCGAGCTCCTTCTCGAGTGCGATCGCGAGGTGCTCGGGGAAGTCCTCGTAGGAGAGCGAGAACCAGCGGCTGATCGCGGCGTCGTAGCGGGCGGTCTGGGCGAAGGCCTCGTTCGCGAGCCAGTGCCGGGTCGAGGCGGAGATCTCGCCGCCGGTCTCCTCGAGCTCGGCGCAGACGGCGTCGTAGGACTCGGGCTTTACGACGACCGCGACTCCGGCGTGGTTCTTCGCCGCGGCGCGGATCATCGTCGGGCCGCCGATATCGATGTTCTCGATCGCCACGTCGTGCTCGACCTCGTGGTCCCTGATCGTCTCCTCGAACGGGTAGAGGTTGACGCAGACCAGGTCGATCGGCTCGATCCCCTCGCGCTCCAGCGTCGCCATGTGCTCGGGGTCGTCGCGCCGGGCTAGGAGCGCCGCATGCAGGCGCGGGTGGAGCGTCTTCACCCGCCCGTCGAGGATCTCATCCTGGCCGGTGAACTCGGAGACGTCGGTGACCTCGATCCCGGCCTCGCGCAGCGCCGTCGCGGTGCCGCCGGTCGAGAGGATCTCGACTCCGGCCGCCGCCAGTTCCCTGGCGAAGTCCGCGACCCCCGTCTTGTCGGAGACCGAGATCAGTGCCCGGCGCACCCGGATCGCGCCGTTCCCGACGGTCTCCGGGGTGGTCTGTGTCTGGGCGTCACTCATCGACGAGGACCGTGGACGGGTCGCTCGCATCGATCCTAACCATGCCCCCCGCGATCATGCGGATCGCCTCCGGGTAGAGGTCGTGCTCGACCGCGTGGATCGCCGCCTCGAGGCCGGCGCGGCCGCGGTCGCCCGGGACCGCCACCTCGCGTTGGAGGATCACCGGCCCGGTGTCGACCCCCTCGTCGACGAAGTGGACCGTGACCCCGGTGACCTCGACCCCCGCCGCGAGCGCCTGGCCGATCGCGTCGAGGCCCGGGAACGAGGGCAGCAGGGCCGGATGGATGTTCACGATGCGGTTGCGGAAGCGGGCGACGAAGGGAGCGCTCAACAGCTGCATGTAGCCGGCGAGGACGACGAGGTCGGCGTCGAGGCCCGCGATCCAGTCCGCCATCGCGGCGTCGCGCGCGTCGCGGTCGTGGTGCTCCTCGAGGGGGAAGACCGCCGCCTCGACCCCGGCCTCACGGGCCCGCTCGAGCGCCCTCGCGCCCGCCCGGTCGGAGCCGACTCCGACGACCTCGATCCCGTCGCGGCCGTGGACGCTGTCGAGGATCGCCTGCAAGTTGGTCCCGTTACCCGAGGCGAGGACGCAGAGCCTGAACGTGGTTGGCATCGGCCGGGACGCTAGCGGGTGCCGTCCGCTGCGCGCATGTCGTCCCAGAATTCCTTCCGGTGTTCGAAATGTCGAAATATCCGACATACCGCACACCGGAAGCAGGGGAGGAGACGATCGCGCGTCGCGCAGTAGCGGCGCGCGCCTCTGGGGGTTGCCGGTGCCCTAGGAGCCGGCCGGAACGACGGCGATGTCCTCGAGCGCGAACTTGCCGTTCGCGTCCTCGGGGTCGCCGAGCGGATAGCGGCCGGTGAAGCAGGCGTCGCAATGGTCTTCGGGGGTGCCGCCGATCGCCTCGTAGACCCCCTCCATCGAGAGGTAGGCGAGCGAGTCGGCGCCGAGCTCGTCGGCGATCTCCTCGATCGTCCGCCCGTGGGCGATCATCTCCTCGCGGGTCGACATGTCGATCCCGTAGTGGCACGGGTGGCGGATCGGAGGGGCGCTGATCCGCAGATGGACCTCGCCGGCGCCGGCCTCGCGCAGCATGCCGACGATCTGGCGGGTCGTGTTGCCGCGGACGATCGAGTCGTCGACGACTACGATCCGCCTCCCGGCGACGATCTCCGGCAGCGGGTTGAACTTCAGCCGCAGGCCGCGCTTGCGAAGCTCCTGCCCGGGCTGGATGAAGGTCCGGGCGACGTAGCGGTTCTTGATCAGGCCATCGTCGCGGGGAAGGCCGGAGGCCCGGGCGACGCCGCCGGCGGCGGGGTTGCCGGAGTCGGGGACCGAGATCACGAGGTCGGCCTCGACCGGCGCCTCGCGCCAGAGGATCTCCCCCATCCGTCCGCGCACCTCCTGTAGGACCTTGCCCTCGAGGCGGCTGTCGGGACGCGAGAAGTAGATGTGCTCGAAGACGCAGGTCGCGGGCCGCGAGGCACGGATCACCTGCCGGGTCTCGAGCCCGCGCTCGGTCAGCGAGACCATTTCCCCGGGCCGGATCTCGCGCAGGAGTTCGGCGCCGATGATGTCGAAGGCGCAGCTCTCCGAGGCGACGACGAAGCGCTCCCCGAGCCGGCCCAGGGAAAGCGGGCGGACGCCGTGGGGATCGCGGAAGGCGACGATCGCCCGCTTCGTCATCGCGACCGTCGAGTAGGCGCCGCGCAGCCGCGGCATCACGTCGGCGACGACGTCCTCGATGTAGCGGGCGTCGTTTGAGGAGAGCAGCGCGGCGATGATCTCCGAGTCGGAGGTGCCGCGGAAGGAGATCCCCCTCTCCTTCAGCTCGCCCCAGAGCTCGACCGCGTTGGTCAGATTGCCGTTGTGGGCGAGGGCGATCTCGCGGCCATCGTCGCGCCAGACCGGCTGCGCGTTCTCCCACGAGCCGCCGCCGGTGGTCGAGTAACGGACGTGGCCGATCGCCATGTCGCCCTCGAGCGCCCGCAGCTTCTCCTCGTCGAAGACCTGGGAGACGAGCCCGGAGTCCCGCATGGTGGTGATATGGCCGCCCTCGCAGGTGGCGATCCCGGCCGACTCCTGGCCACGATGCTGGAGGGCGTAGAGGCCGAAGTAGGAGAGCCGGGCGACGTCGTGTCCCGGCGCGTACACGCCGAACACCCCGCACTCATCGCGCGGTCCATCGCGCTCGGACAGAGGCAGGTCGGTCAAGAGAGAGGCGCGCTTTCCTCGTGTTTCGGGGACATGACGCGCAGGCGGATCGCCTACCCCGGCAGGGTAGCAACGGGGTGGGATCGGTCAATGCCCCCTAGGCGCCCTCGCGCCCCTTCAGCTTCAGCCGCCGGCGCTGATCGGTGATCTTTCCGGCGAGGTCGGTGGTGCGGACGGTCATCAGGGGTCGCAGGGCCTGCTTGGGGGTGATTCGGCCGAGGCGGCGCAGGATCGGTTTCGAGAGCGGAGCCCGGAAGGTCTTCGTTTCACCGGCGGAGACCGGCCGTGGGCCACCGGCGCTGAGGCCCACGCTGAGCCCGTGGTCGCCGGGCCGTTTCGAACTGTGCCCCGGCAGTTTCGGTTTGCCCCGGACCTGCCAGTTGACCTGCCCGAACACCTGAACCTGCGCCGCCGAGCTGACCCTGACCTTTGCGACGATCGCCTTCTTGCCGGCGTGGATCTCGAAGCTCGTCTCGACCGGGGGGCAGGGAACCTGGGTGCCGGCGCTGCGCGGGCAGCCATCCTGCGTTTCGTCGCCGAACCCGTCGCCGTCGACGTCGGGCTCGATCACGGCGACGACGGGGACACGAACGAACACTCCGGCCGCGAACTGATATTCGGCCCCGACCTCGGCTGGACCGTTGTAGGACCAGGAGTGGTCGTCGATGTTCCCGGTGACGCAGGAGACGGTCTTTTCTTCGATCGGGATCAGCCCGAACCGATCCCCCTTCTGGACCGGGATCCGGGTCTTGAACGAGTTGACTCCGAAGGCCGCGGTCTCCTGCCCGCTGGCGGCGGCGACGAGGAACCGGCCGGTGGTGGGCGTTTCGCGGAAGACCCCCATCCGCACCGGGATCGTCTCGCCACTGAGAGATTTCAGCTTCCAGCCGGTCACGATCCCACCCACCGGCGCCGCGATCGGCAGCGGGCTCGCGTCCGCGGCCTTCTGCTCGGGCACGTTGACGTACGAGGCCCCTGTTTCGAGGCCGGCGCCGCAGTCGTCGCCGACTTCGGTCGCGGCGGCCCCGGACGACGGCGCCAACAGGCCCACGGCGAGGGCGGCGATGGCGATCGCGAGGATCCGGCGGCCGGGCATCGGCGCAGCCTAGCTGCCGTTCCGGCCCCTGAGGACGACCGCGAGTTTCTCCGTGGACGGACGTCCGGCGAGGTCCATCGAGTGGACGAAGACCTTTGCCCGCAGGGTTTCCCGCCGCGGTGTCCGGTTGAGCCGGCGGATGACGGCCTTCGGGAGCAGAAGCTTGATCCTTGTCGCCACGCCGCCCGCGAGCCACCTGTACTTGGTCGGGCCGAGGCCGATGGTCCGACGCCGGTGGCCCTGGTCGCCATTCGGCTCGACCCCCCAATTGACGTGGCCCCAGGCATAGACTTTCGCCTCCGCCGTCGGCGTGACGTCGACGAAGATCGCGCCCGGCTTCGCCCGCGCCACCGCGTCAAGGCGCACGAGCGGGCAACCGGATTGGTAGAGGACGCTCTGCGGGCAGCCGTCCTGGGTTTCGTCGCCGTAGCCGTCGTGGTCGCGGTCGGGCTCGACTACGGCGACGACCGGGACGCTGACGTTGACTTCGACGTGGAAGCGCCGCGTTTCTCCGATCGGCCAGGCGCCTTCGACGAGCCCGGCGGTGTTCAGGTCGGTGTGGTCGCAGAACAGCGCGCCGTCGGGGCCGGTGAGGCCGACATGCGCGTAGTCGGGAGCGGGTACGCGGGTGGCGAATTCGTTCGTCCCGGGGCCGATCGTCTCGAGTGCGCTTTCGCCGACCTTGCTGTCGTCTTCTTCGCCGACCTGGCGGTTGACGATCAGCCGCTGCGCGATCGGCGCCTGATCGGCCGGCGCCTGGACCCGCCAGCGGGTGATGACCCCGCCTGGATAGACGTTCGATTGCGGTGCGAGCGAGCCCCCGTTGTAGAGGGCGATCGCGGTCGCGCTCGGCCTGGATTCGTTGGCGACGCAGTTGCTGCCGACCGTCTGGCTCGCCGACGCGACGGCGCTGCCGACGAAAAGCACGGCGACGGCGGCCGCCAGCGCGGCGCAGCTCTTCGAGGCCAGGCGAACGCTCATCGGGGACTTGAACCCTCGCGATCGGGATTCGATTCGACCACCGGCGGGTTCGGGCATAGTTCCGGGATCCGCAGGCGGGCGATCATCCACGGTCACGTCCAGGGCGTCTTCTTCCGCGCCGAGACCCGGCGCCGGGCCTCCGCCCTCGGAGTCGCGGGCTGGGTGCGCAATCTCCCCGACGGTACCGTCGAAGCGGTGTTCGAGGGCGAGCCCGAGGCGGTCGAGGAGATGCTGGCGTTCTCCGTCAAGGGCCCGCGCGGCGCCCTCGTCGACCGGGTCGAGGTCGAAGAGGAGAATCCCCAGGGCCTCAACGGGTTCGAGATCCGTTAGGAAGCTCTCAGCCGATGCGCCCGGCGAGAGAGGACCACGAGCGTGCCGCGTCCTCGACCCGGAGGCTCAGCTCGACGTCGCCGGCCGCGATCGAGATCTCGCCGCCGCCGGTCTCGCCGAGCAGTGTCACCGTGAGATCGGCGCCGGCCAGCGACTCGAGCTCGGCGCGGTCGCCGCTGACGACGAACCCGCCGCGGCCTTCCCCGAACAGGGCCTCCTCGGCCGAACAGCCGCGATCAAGCAGCGGCGAGAGGTCGACCCGGCAGCCGACGCCACCCGCGATCGAGCACTCGGCGAGTGCGCAGGCAAGGCCGCCGTCGCTGACGTCGTGGGCGGATTCGATCCGCCCGCCCCGAACGGCCTCCCGCAGGGCCGAGCAGGCGGCGGCGACCGCGCCGATGTCCGGCTCGGGAAGCCCCGTGTCGAGCTCGCCGCGGAGCTTGTCGAGCTCGGAGCCCCGCAGGGATGGGTCAAACGGCCCGAGCAGAGTGATCGCCCGACCCTCGCCCACGAAGGCGCTCCCGACCGCCGCCGTCGCGTCGGGCAGCTCGCCGACCATCCCGATCACCGGCGTCGGGTAGATCGGGCCCTCGGGGCCCTCGTTGTAGAGGGAGACGTTGCCGCCGACGACCGGGGCGCCGAGCGCCTCGCAGGCCTCGGCCAGGCCGGAGACCGCACGGTCCAGCTGCCAGGCGCCCGCCGGCTTCTCGGGGTTGCCGAAGTTGAGGCAGTTGGTGACGCCGAGCGGCTCGGCCCCGACGCAGGCGAGGTTCTGGGCGCACTCGAGCACCGCCTCGACCGTGCCGGCGTGGGGGTCGCAGGCGACCCGGCGCCCGTTGCCGTCGATCGAGACGGCGATCGCATTGCCGGCCTCGGGGATCGCGAGGACGGCGGCATCGGCCGACTCCGGGCGCCGCGCCGTCCGCGAGCCGACGACCGAGTCGTACTGCTGGAAGGCCCACCGCTTTGAGGCGATGCTCGGTGAGGAGAGCAGCGCCAGCAGCGTGTCCGCGGCGGACGACCCGGCATCGAGCGTCGCCCGGTTTCCGTAGATCCACCCCTCCGGCTCGACCGGGTCGAGGTCGTATAGCGGGCAGCCGTCGACCAGCGCCTCGACCGGCATCTCGCCGAGGACCTCCTCGCCGCGCAGGACCCGGATCGCGCCGGAATCGGTCACGACGCCGATCTCCGCCGCCCCGGTCTGCCACTTCTCGCAGACCGCGAGCACATCGCTGACCTTCGCCGGCTCGACGACGCCGAGCATCCGCTCCTGGGACTCCGAGACCATGATTTCGAACGGCTCCATGTCGGCCTCGCGGAGCGGGACGCGGCCGACGTCGAGGTCGATCCCGACCCCGCCCGCGGCGGCCATCTCCCCCGCCGAGGAGGTCAGGCCGGCGGCGCCCAGGTCCTGGAGCGAGACCAGCAGGTCGCGCTCGAGCAGCTCGAGGCAGCACTCGAGCAGCTTCGACTCCTCGAACGGGTCGCCGATCTGCACCGTCGGCCGCTTCGCCTCGTCGCCCTCGCCGAGCTCGGCCGAGGCGAGGACCGAGGCGCCGCCGATCCCGTCGCGCCCGGTCGACGCGCCGATCAGGACGACCGCGTTTCCGACCCCTGCCGCCGCCGCCCGCACCATCTCGTCCTGGCGGGCGAGCCCGACGCACATCGCGTTGACCAGGCAGTTGTGCTCATAGGAAGGCTCGAAGTAGATCTCGCCGCCGACCGTCGCGACGCCGATCGAGTTGCCGTAGTGGCCGATCCCGCGCACAGCCCCGTCGAGCAGGAACCGCGAGCGCTCCGAGTCGAGCTCGCCGAAGCGGAGCGAGTCGAGGATCGCGATCGGCCGCGCGCCCAGCGCGAAGACGTCGCGGAGAATGCCGCCGACCCCGGTCGCCGCGCCCTCGAACGGTTCGACCGCGCTCGGGTGGTTGTGGGACTCGACCTTGAACGCGATCGCCTGTCCGTTGCCGATGTCGACCGCGCCGGCGTTCTCGCCGGGGCCCATCACGACCCGCTCGCCTTCGGTCGGCAGTCGCCGCAGCAGCTTGCGCGAGTGCTTGTAGGCGCAGTGCTCGGACCAGAGCAGGCTGAACATCGCCAGCTCGACGCCGTTCGGCTCGCGTCCGAGCTTCTCGACGATCAACTCGTACTCGGAGTCGGTCAGCCCTAACTCCCGGTGGCGCGAGGAGACGGCGGGTGTCATACGAGCGCCTCCGCGACGCCGGCGAAGAGGCGCAGTCCGTCGGTTGATCCGGTCAGCGGGTCGACGGCGTGCTCGGGGTGGGGCATCAGGCCAAGGACGTTGCCGGCCTCGTTCAGGACCCCGGCGATGTCGGCGACCGAGCCGTTCGGGTTCTGCCCGGGCGCGTAGCGGAAAGCGACCTGGCCGTTGGCCTCGATCCGCTCGAGCATCTCGGGCGGCGCGTGGTAGCGGCCTTCGCCGTGCTTGACCGGAATCGATAGTGCCTCACCGGCATCGATCCCGGCGAGGAACGGCGAACTCCCCTCGGCGGCGATCAGGTCGATCTGGCGGCAGACGAAGCGAAGGTCCCCGTTCCGCAGCAGCGCCCCCGGCAGCAGCCCGGCCTCGCAGAGGACCTGGAACCCGTTGCAGATCCCGAGTACGGGGCCGCCGGAGGCGGCGAGCTCGGCGACCGACTCCATCGCCGGCGAGAAACGGGCGATCGCGCCGGCGCGCAGGTAGTCCCCGTAGGAGAACCCGCCCGGCACGACGACGGCGTCGACTCCGCCAAGGTCGCGATCCTCGTGCCAGATCAGCTTCGCCTCGCCGGCGAGGGAGCAGGCGCGGACCGCGTCCCGCTCGTCGCAGGAGCCCGGGAACTGGAGGACGCCCCACCTCACAGAGCGCCGCCTCCTCCGCTTCCGCCGGAGCCCGGTGAATCAGATATGGACAGGCTCCGGCTTCCGCGTCCGGGGGCGGCTTGGTCAGCCATCAACCTGCTCGATCTCGAAATCCTCGATCAGCGGGTTCGCGAGCAGCTTCGAGCAGAGCTCCGAGAGCCGCTCGGGGTCCTCCGACTCGAGCTCGACCATCCGCCCCACGCGCACGTGCTCGATCCCCTCGAAGCCGAGCGCCGGCAGCGCCCGCTCGACCGCCTTGCCCTGGGGATCGAGGATGCCCTCCTTGGGCCGGATCAGGACGCGCGCCTTCACGGTTGCCAATCTAGCGATCCGGCCTGCGGACTTGGCGTCTACGATCCCGGCGGTGAGCCACCCCGAGGTCCTGCCGCCCCCGACCGAGCCGTACTCCATCGGCGACGCGGTCGAGAACCCGGTCACCGGCGAGCGGGGAATCCTGATCAAGGCGCCGTGGGAAGGCGACGGCCCCTCGCTCGAGGTCGAGCTCCACGTCCAGCCTGGCGGCGCGGTGGTGGGCGAGCACGTCCACGAGCGCTTCGACGAGCGCTTCAAGGTCGAGGCGGGGCGCATCGGGTTCAAGCTCGACGGAGAGGAGTCGGTCGCCGGCCCCGGCGAATCGATCGAGATCCCGCGCGGCCGCTGGCACGACTGGTGGAACGCGAGCGACGACGAGGAGGCGGTGGCGCGCGTCTTCGTCTCCGACGGCACCAGGTTCATCCTGATGATCGAGAACCTGTTCGGCCTCGCCCGCGACGGTCACACCAACGCCAAGGGGATGCCGGATCCCCTTCAGCTGACGATGTTCGCGACCGAGTTCCGCGACGTGCTCGTGCTCAAACGACCGCCGGCCGCGGTCCAGTCGCTTCTCTTCGGCGCCCTGCGGCCGATCGCGAGGGCGCGCGGCTACCGCGGCACCTACCCCCAGTACGGCCGCTCGCTGCTCAGAACGAGCGCTCGGTGATCCGCTCGTAGGCCTCGACGTACTTGGCCCGAGTCTGCTCGACCACGTCGGCGGGCAGCTCCGGCGCCGGCGGGGTGTGGTCCCAACCCGCCTCGTCGGCCCAGTCGCGGACGTACTGCTTGTCGAACGAGGGCTGGGTGCTGCCCGGCCGGTAGCGGTCGGCGGGCCAGAAGCGCGATGAGTCCGGGGTCAGCACCTCGTCGGCGAGGACGATCTCCGCCCCGGCGTGGCGGCCGAACTCGAACTTCGTGTCGGCGAGGATGATCCCGCGCTCGGCCGCGTGCTCGGCGCCGCGCGAGTAGACCTCGATCGAGACCCGCCGGAGCTCCTCCATCAGCGCCCGGTCTCCGATGAGCTCGGCGGCGCGGTCGAAATCGATGTTCTCGTCGTGGTCGCCGATCTCGGCCTTCGTCGCCGGTGTGAAGATCGGCTCCGGGAGCCTGTCGGACTCGAGCAGGTTCGGCGGCAGCTCGATCCCGCAGACAGCCCCGTCGGCGCGATATTCCTTCCAGCCCGAGCCCGAGAGGTAGCCGCGGACCACGCACTCGACCGGGTACATCTCGAGCCGCCGGACCCGCATCGCCCGTTCGGCGACCTCCTCCGGGACATCGTCGGAGACGAAGTGGTTGGGGACGATGTCGCTGGTCAGCTCGAACCAGAATTCGGAGATCCGGTTCAGCACCTTCCCCTTGTCGGGGATCGGGGTCGGCATCACGACGTCGTAGATCGAGATCCGGTCGGAGGCGACCATCAGCAGGTCGTCCTCCCACTCGTAGATCTCGCGCACCTTGCCCGAGGAGTGCAGTTTCAGGTCTGCGACCGTGACCGACATCTCGCCCGACTCTATCTGGCTTCTGCGATGCTCTTGCGCATGGCGCTTCCGCCAGAACCGGCGATGAGCCCGCTGCGGCAGACCCTCTCCTGGACGCTCCGCCCACTCGGCTTCCTCGATCGCTGCCGGCGAGATCTCGGCGATTCCTTCAGCCTCACCTTCCTCGGCTTCGAGCGGCCGATGGTGATGATCTCCGACCCGGTTGCGATCAAGGCGCTCTACCGCGAGCCGAAGCACGGGCTGCCGCCGGGCCGCAACATCTTCCTCGAGCCGATCGTCGGCTCGCGCTCGCTGCTGCTGCTCGAGGGCGCCGACCACCTCGCCAACCGCAAGCTGATGCTCCCGGCGTTCCACGGTGAGCGGATGCGCTCGCTCGAGCCGATGGTCGCCGCGATCGTCGACGCCGAGATCGAGTCCTGGCCCCTGGGCCGGGAGTTCCCGCTCCACCCCCACATGCAGTCGGTCACCCTCGAGGTGATCCTGCGGGTCGTGTTCGGGGTCTCGGAGGGCCCGCGCCTCGACCGGTTGCGGGACCTGCTGCGCAACCTCCTGACCGAGACCAGCTCAACCGGCACCCAGCTGCGCGCGCTGCTGCTGCGCCGCTTCGGCGGCCAGTCCGACGTCTGGGGGCGATTCGAGGATCGGCTGCGCGAGGTCGACGAGCTGCTCTACGCCGAGATCGCCGAGCACAGGCGGCGGGAGGACCTCGAGGAGCGCGACGACATTCTCTCCTCCCTGATCCTCGCTCGCTTCGAGGACGGCGAGGGGTTGAGCGACACCGACCTCCGCGACCAGCTGATGACGCTGCTGCTCGCCGGCCACGAGACCACGGCGACCGGCCTCGCCTGGTCCTTCGATCTGATCCTCGGCCACCCTGAGGTCCACGCCCGGCTGCTGGAAACGCTCGAGGAGGGCGACGAGAGCTACCTGAAGGCGGCGATCACCGAGTCGCTGCGGCTGCGGCCGGTTGTGCCGCTCGCCGGCCGCCGCCTCACGAGCCCGCTCGTCACCGACGATCTCGAGCTTCCCGAGGGGACCGACGTGACCCCCGCGATCTGGCTCGCCCACACCAGGCCCGACGTCTACCCCGAGCCGCACGCGTTCCGGCCTGAGCGCTTTCTCGAGGAGGGCCCGGAGACCTACTCCTGGATCCCGTTCGGGGGCGGCGTTCGGCGCTGCATCGGCGGCGCCTTCGCCGAGTTCGAGATGCGGATCGTGCTGCGCGAGGTCCTGACTCGCTGCGAGCTCCACAAGGCCACGTCGAGGCCGGAGCGGGTCACCCGCCGCAACATCACCCTCTCGCCGCGCAACGGCACGCCGGTCGTCCTCACCGCCCGCCACCCGGCGCCCGAGCGGGAGCTGGTCGCCGCCTAGCCTGCGGGTGCCCGCGCCTTCGGGTGTTCCTTCGCCCAGCCCGAGATCACGCCCGAGCCCGAGATCACCTCGCCGTCGTCGAGGACGAGGATCGGGACCTCGTTGGTGCCGCTCAGCTCCTTGACCTCGGCGCGGTCGTCGCCGCGGCTGCCCCAGGTCCAGGGCATCAGCCGGTAGCCGCCGACGACCTTGATCTCGTATTCGTAGCCGGCCTCGTCGAGCGCGCGAGCGGCCCTTCCGCAGGGGTGGCCGAGCCTCCCGGCGTGCTTCTTCTGGCCGCATGTGTAGAGGACCACGGCGCCGAACCCTAACGCAGGGCCTCGAGCCGCTCGAAGATCTCGGGGATGTGCGTCAGGTAGGCGCCGTAGTCGAAGACGGCGTCGAGGTCGAGGTCGGGCGCCGCCGCGGCGAGCAGGTCGCGGAACTCGGTGCCGGTGTCCCAGGCCCGCTGGGCGTTCTCCTGGACCACCCGGTAGGCGTCGTCGCGGCTCATCCCCGACTCGACGAGCGCGGTCAGCGCGCGCTGGCTGAACAGCGCGCCGTGGGTGTGGTCGAGGTTCTCGCGCATCCGCTCGGCGTTGATCGTCATCCCCGCGGCGACGCCGGCGGCCAGGTCCTGGATGTAGTCGAGAGCGATCGTCGAGTCGGGGAGGATCACGCGCTCGGCGCCGGAGTGGGAGATGTCGCGCTCGTGCCAGAGAGCGATGTTCTCGAGCCCTGCCTGGGCGTAGCCGCGGAGAACGCGCGAGAGCCCGGTGATCCGCTCGGTCCGGATCGGGTTGCGCTTGTGGGGCATCGCCGAGGATCCCTTCTGGCCCGCCGCGAAAGGCTCCTCGACCTCGCGGACCTCGGTCCGCTGCAGGTTGCGGATCTCGGTCGCGAACCGCTCGAGGCCGCCGCCGGCGATCGCGATCCGCGAGGTCAGGACGGCGTGGCGGTCACGCGGTATGACCTGGGTGGCGACGTCCTCGCGCCGGAGCCCGAGCCGCTCCATCACCCGCGCCTCGACCGCGGGCGGGACCGAGGCGTAGGTGCCGACCGCGCCGGAGAGCTTGCCGAAGGCGAGCTGCTCGAACGCATCGGTGAGCCGCCCCAGGTTGCGGTCCGCCTCGAAGGCGAACCCGGCGAGCCGCAGGCCGAAGGTCGTCGGCTCGGCGTGGACCCCGTGGGTCCGCCCGACGCAGAGCGTGTCGCGGTGCTCGAGGGCGCGCTCGACGAGGGCGTCGCGGTAGGCGCGGGCGCTGGCGAGGACGATCTCGCCGGCCTGTTGAAGCTGCAGGGCGAGCGCCGTGTCGAGCACGTCGGAGGACGTGAGGCCGTAGTGGATCCAGCGGCCCTCGTCGCCGACGGATGCCGCGACGACGTCGACGAAGGCGGCGACGTCGTGGTCGGTCACCTGCTCGCGCTCGTTCACCGCCTCGACCGTGAACGCGGCCCTCTCGCGGCAGGCCCGCGCCGCCTCCTCGGGGACGACCCCCTCCTCGGCCCAGGCCTCGGTTGCCGCCAGCTCGACCTCGAGCCAGCACTCGAGCTTGCGCTGCTGCGACCAGACCTCCCCGATCTCCGGCCGCGTGTATCGCTGAATCAACCGGCACCTCCGGACGCGGAGGCGGGGGCCAATCCATATCTGACTCTTCTTGGCCCCCGCCGAGCAGAGGAGGTGCCGGACTTAATCATTCAGCAGTGAATTATTCTCACTGCCAGCAGCCCGGCGTTTTTTGCGCCATCGACCGCGACGCAGGCGACCGGCACTCCGGGGGGCATCTGGACGGCGGAGAGCAGGGCGTCGAGCCCGCCCAGGCTCTTGCCGAGGATCGGGACGCCGACCACCGGGAGGTCGGTGTGGGCGGCGGCGACGCCGGGCAGCGCCGCAGACATCCCGGCGCCGGCGATGATCACCCTCAGCCCCCTCATCCGGGCGTTGTGGCAGTACTCGCGGACCAGCTCGGGATCGCGGTGGGCGCTCATCACCCGGACCTCGTAACGGATCCCGGCGTCGTGGAGCGCCGCGCCGGCCGGCTGCATCTTGGGCTTGTCGTTCTTCGAGCCCATGATGATCCCGACCAGCGGCTCGTCGACTTCGATCTCCTCGAACGCCTCCTCGACCGCCGGCATCACGGTCGCCTCGGTCGGCTGGGGATCCTCTGAGATCTCGCTCATCACTTCCTCTCGGTTCAGGTGCTGGGGACCCGCTCGACGGCGCGGGCGGCGATGTCGGACCGGACCTGCATTCCATCGAACGAGATCCGCCCGGCGGCATCGTACGCGCGATCGCGGGCCTCGGCCGGGGTCGCTCCGATGCCGGTCACGTTGAGGACCCGGCCACCCGCGGTGACGACAGCGCCGTCGCGCTCCGCGGTGCCGGCGTGGGTCACCTCGGCGATCTCCGCCGCCTCCTCGAGGCCCTCGATCACGTCGCCCTTCGAGGAGGACGCCGGGTAACCGGCCGAGGCGAGCACCACCGTCACCGCCCAGTCGTCGCCGAACTCCGCCTCGACCCCGGCGAGGCCCGCGGGCTCGCGCGCGGCGAGGCAGAGGTCGAGCAGGTCGGAGCGCAGCCGCGGCAGCACCGCCTGGGTCTCGGGATCGCCGAAGCGGACGTTGAACTCGAGCACCCGCGGGCCGTCGGGCCCGATCATCAGGCCGGCGTAGAGGACGCCGGAGAATGGGACGCCGCGCTCCGCCATCGCCGCGACGATCGGGCGGTGCACCTCGGCGACGATCTCCTCGACCTCGGCCGGCCCGAAGCCCGGCACCGGCGAGTAGCTGCCCATCCCGCCGGTGTTCGGCCCCTCGTCGCCGTCGAAGATCCGCTTGTAGTCCTGTGCCGGCGCGAGCGGGACGACGTTCTCTCCGTCGCAGATCGCGAGCATCGACAGCTCCTCGCCCTCGAGGAACTCCTCGAGGACGACCACGGTCTCGCCGAAGCGCCGCTCGGTGAAGAAGACGTCGACGGCGTCGCGGGCCTCGGACTCGGTCGCGCAGATGATCACCCCCTTGCCCGCCGCGAGCCCGTCCGCCTTCAGCACCGCCGGGTAGGAGGCCGCGGCCAGGTGCTCGATCGCCTCCTCGCGGCTGCGGAGGAGGACGTGGGACGCGGTCGGGACCCCGGCCTCTCGCATCAGCGCCTTCGCGAAGGCCTTCGAGCCCTCGAGCTCGGCCGCGGCGGCACTCGGGCCGAACGCCGGGATCCCCGCCCCCTCGAGGGCGTCGACGGCGCCGGCGACGAGCGGCGCCTCGGGACCGACCACGACGAGGTCGACGCTCGCGCTCGCGGGCGGTGGCGACGATCTCGCCGACGTCCTCGGCGCCGACGTCGGGCAGGCACTCGGCGTCGGCTGCGATCCCGGCGTTGCCGGGGGCGCAGAGGAGCTCGGGTGAGCGCGGCGAGCGGCCGAGGGCGCGGACGATCGCGTGCTCGCGCCCGCCGCCGCCGGCGACCAGGACCCTCAATCGCCGGCCCTCAGAGCGATGAGGCCAGGTCTTCGGCCGGCATCGCCGCCAGCGTCTGGCTCGTCATCGTCCCCCGCGATCCGAGCTCGACCGAGACCTTGGCGATCGTGCTGTCATCGGGCGCTTCGACGATGGTGACGAAGTCGTACTGGCCGAGCGTCGCGTACTGGGCGACCACCTTGGCCCCGATCTGTTCGACCTCCTGGTTCACCTCGGCGACGCGCCCCGGATTGTTCTTCAGGGTGCGAATGCCCTCGGCGGTCAGGTTGGTGAGCATCACGTAGGTTGGCATCGGCTCTCTCCTCTCGCGGGGTTCGCAGCCCTACGTTAGTCGCTACAGGGGTGGGGCCTCATCTCGGTTCGCTGAAGAGAGTTGGGGTTCCTCTCCGGGAACTTGTGAGCCACCGGCGCTACCGAATCGAGAGCCGCTGCCGATGCGGGTTCCCGGACGAGGAACCCCAACCTCTAACCGTCGTAGCCGACGTGAACGTGATCGCAGTGGTCGCTGCGAGCGAAGGCCGGTCCCGGCCCGTCGACGTCGAAGCAGTAGATCAGCTCGGTCGGCATCGCCGGCGACGGCAGCTGCGAGAGCGTGCGGGCGAGTTCGCCGCACGGCGCCGTCGGCGAGGTTTCGGTGCAGGAGACGCCGTCGACCACGGCGATGTCCATCGCCCGGCCGTAGTAGTGGTTGGAGACGTAGCCTTCGCTGGTCGTCATCGAGTGGTCGGAGCGCAGCGCCGAGATCGTGATTTCGTGGTTCTGGGTGATCGCCCCGATCAGGCCGACGATCCGCGAGTCGATGCGGCCCTGTTCGAGGTCTTCCTTCTCGAGTTCGTTCGAGAGGGTCAGGTTGTTCCAGTTGATCGGCGCGATCACGACGTTCGGCAGCGAGAGCGTCCATTCGACCGAGCTCTGCTTGCAGTGGCCGCCGAGCTTCTCGGCCTCGGCGAGCACCGCGTCGACGTACCACTCGGCCTGGTTGTGGCTGAAGAGGCCGGCGCGGAGGCTGCCGCGCGACCAGATCATCCGCGCCAGCGTGGCGGCCGAGTCGGCGGGGTCGGAATGGCGGATCCGGCCATCGCCGTCGCCGTCGACCGTGAAGCTCGTCCACTCGGTCCCGTCGAGGCCGAGCGGGCCGCGCTGCTCCATTTCCTGCTTGCTCATCCCGCGCCCGAAGTCGGACTCCAGCAGGGCGACCGAAGCCAGCGCCCAGACGCCGCGTTCGCCGAGGCCGTAGCGGGCGGCGGCGGTCTCGAAGGCGTCGAGGTATTCGGGCGGGATCCGGTCGCGCCACGGCTGCGCCGCCTGGCAGTCGAGCACTTCGAGCTTCGGCGCGAGGTTGAAGGCACCGGCGACGCCGTTGCCGAGCTGGCCGAAGCATTCGGCGTTGGAGAGGACCTCGGCGACGTACCAGTCGGCGTGGTTGTAGGAGTAGATCGCGCCGTAGGTGTCTTCCGGCATTCCCGCCGCCTTCAGGTAGCCGGCGGCGGCGAAGATCGCGTCTTCGGGGTCATACGGGTCCTTGGTCCCGTCCCCGTTGGCGTCGACGCCGTACGTTTCCCAGGTCGACGGCATGAACTGCATCCACCCGATCGCGCCGGCCGAGGAGACGTTGAGGTTGGTTCCGAACGCGGTCTCGACCAGGTTGATCGCCGCCAGCACGCTCGGCCCCTGGGGACCGAGGCCATAGGCCTGCGCCGCGCGCTGGTAGATCGGAACCAGCACCGGCGGGACTCCGCCCGCGGCGCAGCTCGAGCTCGGGATCGAGGGAATCGAGAAGGCCGATGGGGGCGCGGTCGCGGTGACGCCGCCGGCCGGTTCGCCTTCCCCTTCTTCTCCTTCGGGTTCGTGCGGGCCCGATTCCCTTTCCGGCTCCGGCCTGGCGGTCTGCTTCGGCTTCGCGGTTACGCCGCCACCCTTTTCCGCCGGAACCGGCGGCGCGGTCAGCGTGCTGCCCTGCTTCAGCGGCGGCTGCGGAGCCGGGGTGGGTTCAGGCGCAGGCGCCGGTTCGGCGGCGGGTGCCGGAGTCGCGACGGGGGCCGGGGTCGTGACCGGGGCGGGGGCCGGCGCGGCGGTCTGGCTCGCGCTTTCCGGCTGCTGGCGGAGGCGGCCCTTCGGCGAGGGCCGTCGCGGCGGTCGGGACGAGCACCATCACGACGACCATCAGAGTTCCGTAGAGGCGCTTCATCATCCCCTCACGTCGGTGACGACCCAGTCACCGTTCTGCTTTTCGATCTCGAGCCGCAGCTCGCTCGTGACGCCCAACCGCAGCAGCGAGACGCTGACGGTGTAGGCCGAGCCGGTGCGGGGGCCGGGGACGAGGTTGAGGACGCGGGCCTGCGGGACGTCGACTCCGGCCGGCTGGCGCGGAGGCCTTTCCTCGAGCGCGGTCGCCAGGCGGGCGCTGGTGGTTTCGTCGAAGACCGCTGCGGTGCGTTCCGGCTGCTGGCCGATCTCGTAGAAGACGAAGGCCTCGGCGAAGCGACGGGCGACCTTCATCGCGGTCGGCCCCGCCGGAACCGGTTCGTCGCTGCCGCTGGTCGCGGCGGCTTCGCCTTCGGCCCCGGTCAGGCTGGGACTCGTTTCGCCGGCGGAGATCGTCCCCGTTCCCCCTTCGGCCGAGCCGCCGACATCGACACCGCCGCCGACTCCGAACGACGGCGCCGCCCCGCTGAGAACGGATTCCGCCGGAGCTTCGGTCGGGGTGAGGGGAGCGATCGTCGGCGCGGCGGCCGGGGCCTTGGCGACGACCGGCGCGGGCGAGCTGTTATCGCCGCCGAGGGTGAGGACGCTGAAAGCGACCAGCGCCACGGCGAGTGCCGCCAGGCCCGCCGCTCCGAGGGTCTGCTTCGAGATGTATGTCAGCAGCTCCTGGATCGGCCAGATGAACCAGGTCTCGACGAGCCAGGCGACGCGCTCGAACGGCCACCTGATCGCCTCCGAGCGGGTCCGGACCCGCTCCGAGGTGTCGCGGGCCCATTCGGCCCCGCGGTCGGCCTGGTCGCGGGCCCAGTCGGACCCCCGCCAGACGACCTGCTCCTCGACCGTGTGGGCGGCGGCGCGGACCGGCTCGGTGGCAGCGGCCACCGAGGAGCGCACGCGCTCCGCTCCGGGTTCGGCGTTGATTTGACGTCGTCCTTGCATCGGTTTTCGGGCCCGTCGAAGCATAAGTCGGAATTTCAGCCGAATTCCTGTAGCCGAGACCTCTGGATTGTGCCTCCCAGGCCGTTTCCCACGACTGAATTATCAACGCTGCCTCAGCGCCCCCTAAATAAACAGCTGTGAGGCTAGACAGCTGCGGCGACCCTCTCGGGGGCCTTCTCGAAGCTCAGGTCGCCCTCGGAGGCGTCGACGAGGACGACGTCCCCTTCCTGGAACTCCCCCTCGAGGATCTTCAGCGCCAGCCTGTCGACGAGCTGCTTCTGGATCACCCGCTTCAGCGGCCGGGCGCCGTAGGTCGGGTCGTAGCCGAGGTTGCCGACCAGGGTGCGGGCGTCGTCGCTGAGCTCGACCTCGATCCCGCGCTCGCGGACGCGGCCGACGAGCTGGCCGACCTGCAGCTCGACGATCCTGCCGATGTCCTGCTTCGAGAGGCGGTGGAAGATCACGGTGTCGTCGATCCGGTTCAGGAACTCGGGCTTGAAGGTCGCGGCGAGGACCTCTTCGATCTGCTCGCGGATCCTCTCGTCGACCGCCTCGGAGACGATCCGGTCGCTGCCGACGTTCGAGGTCATGATCAGGACCGTGTTGGTGAAGCTGACGGTGCGCCCCTGGCCGTCGGTGAGCCTGCCGTCGTCCATGATCTGGAGCAGGGTGTTGAAGACGTCGGGGTGGGCCTTCTCGATCTCGTCGAGGAGGACGACCGCGTAGGGGCGGCGGCGGACGGCCTCGGTCAGCTGCCCGCCCTCCTCGTAGCCGACGTACCCGGGGGGCGCCCCGATCAGCCGGGCGACCGTGTGTTTCTCCATGTACTCGGACATGTCGAGGCGGACGATCGCCTGCTCGGTGTCGAACATGAACTCGGCCAGCGCCTTCGCCAGCTCCGTCTTGCCGACCCCGGTCGGGCCGAGGAAGAGGAACGACCCGATCGGCCGGCCCGGGTCGGAGAGGCCGGCGCGGGACCGGCGCAGGGCGTTGGAGACCGCGGCGATCGCCTCGTCCTGGCCGATCACCCGCTCGTGGAGGCGCTCCTCCATGTGGATCAGCTTCTCGACCTCGCCCTCCATCAGCCGGCTGACCGGGATCCCGGTCCATTTGGCGACGACCTCCGCGACGTCCTCCTCGGTGACTTCGTCGGAGAGCATCGAGCCCCCGGACGCCTGCAGCTCGGCCAGCCTCTCCTCGTTCTCGGCGACGGTCTTCTCGAGCTCCGGGATCTCGCCGTAGCGGAGCTTCGCGGCCCCCTCGAGGTCGCCCTCGCGCTCGGCCCGCTCGGCCTGGCGGACCGCATCCTCGAGCCGGGCCCTGGCCTCGTTGATCGCGTCGATCGCGTCCTTCTCGTTCTGGTGGCGCGCCTTCATCTCGGCCGAGCTCTCGCGCAGCTCGGCGAGCTCGGACTCGAGCGCCTCGAGCCGCGCCTTCGAGGCGTCGTCGCTCTCTTTCTTCAGCGCCTCGCGCTCGATCTCGAGCTGCTGTTCGCGACGGGTGACCTCGTCGATCTCGGTCGGCACCGAGTCGATCTCGATCTTCAGCCGCGAGGCGGCCTCGTCGATCAGGTCGATCGCCTTGTCGGGGAGGAAGCGGTCGGCGATGTAGCGCTCCGAGAGCGTCGCCGCGGCGACGACCGCCGAGTCGGTGATCCGCACCCCGTGGTGGTTTTCATAGCGCTCCTTGAGGCCGCGCAGGATCGCGATCGTGTCGTTGATGTCGGGCTCGCCGACGAGGACCGGCTGGAAACGGCGCTCGAGCGCCGCGTCCTTCTCGATGTGCTTGCGGTACTCGTCGAGGGTCGTCGCCCCGACCGCGCGCAGCTCGCCGCGGGCGAGCATCGGCTTCAGCAGGTTGGCGGCGTCGACCGCGCCTTCGGCGGCGCCGGCGCCGACGATCGTGTGCAGCTCGTCGAGGAAGAGGACGATCTGGCCCTCGGCGTCCTGGACCTCGGTCAGGACCGCTTTCAGCCGCTCCTCGAACTCGCCGCGGAATTTCGAGCCGGCCAGCAGCGAGCCGATGTCGAGCGCGATCACGCGCCGGTCGCGGAGGCTCTCGGGGACGTCGCCGTCGACGATCCGCTGCGCCAGCCCCTCGACGATCGCGGTCTTGCCGACACCGGGGTCGCCGATCAGGACCGGGTTGTTCTTCGTCCGCCGCGAGAGAACCTGGATCACCCGGCGGATCTCCTCGTCGCGGCCGATCACCGGGTCGAGCTTCCCGGCCTCGGCCTCGCTGGTCAGGTCGCGGCCGAATTTCTCCAGCGCCTGGGCGTTGTCCTCGGCGTTGGGCGAGGTGACGTGGCCGGGTCCCTGCACCTCGCCGACCGCCTTCTCGAGCGCGTCGCCCTCGGGCAGCAGGTCGGAGACCCCCGATCCCGAGTCGGCGAGGGCGAGGAGAAGGTGGCCGACGCTGAGGTAGCTGTCGCCGAGCCGTGCCATCTCGCGCTCGGCGGTCCGCAGCGTCGCCAGGAACGCGCTCGAGGGCCGCGGGTCGCTGACCTCGCCGAGGGTCGGCAGCGAGGCGACCTGCTCGCGCGCCCGCGCCGTGATCGCGCCGGCGTCGACCCCGACCCGCTGCAGGATCGGGACCGCCAGGCCCTCCTGCTGCTCGAGCAGCGCCAGGAGCAGATGCGCCGGGGTGATCTCGGAGTTGCGGCCGTCGGCGGCGAGGGCCTGCGCCGCCGCCACCGCTTCCTGGGACTTGACCGTGAATCGATCAGGCTGCACTGGGGCCGATTCTACGAGGCCAACGTCACGACTACACTCACCGAGATGGCGGTATCGAGGTTCCTCTGCCTCGTCGGCGCGGTTTCGGCCCTCGCTCCGGCAGCGGCGGTCGCCGCTCCGGTGACGGTAGGGCAGCTTCCCGCCAGCTCTCCGGTCCCCGGCTGTGCGAACAGCCCGAAGGACATCTTCCAACTCACTCTCAGCGGAGGCAGCGGGTACGTGATCCCGCCCGGCTACACCGAGATCGTCTCGTGGAGCACATACGCCTCTGAAGGCGCGGGTCAGATGCTCGGGTTGAAGGTCTTCGACGACAACCTGCCCTCAAACCAGTACGCCGTCATCAGGCATGACGGGCTGCGAACCCTGACCCCTGAAACGGTCAACACCTTCGCGGTCGAAATCCCCGTCGCCGGAGGCGACGTGATCGGCCTCAACACCGGCAACGCCAGCCTCGCCCTTCCGAATGGGTGCGTCTTCTCGGCACCCGCATCCGACACCTATGCGTTCAGCGTCAACGCCGCTCTCAACGACGGCGAAGGCGGCACATACGCGCCCGAAAAACTTGGCCGCGTCAATGTCAGCGCCCTCGTCGAGGCGCCGCCGGCGCTCACCTTCGTCAGCCCGGATCGCGGCCCGGCCTCCGGCGGGACGCCGGTGGTGATCGCCGGCCACGACCTCACCGCGGCGAAGTCGGTCACCTTTGGCGGCGCCCCCGCCGCCAGTTTCAGCGTCAACTCCGACAACGCGCTCACCGCTGTCTCCCCGCCTTCATCGGCCTCCACCGTCGATGTCACAGTGACGACGGCGGCCGGGACCACTGCGAAATCGGCTGCCGATCACTTCACCTTCGAACCGCTGCCTCCTGGCATGTCGAATCAAGGGCCCCCGGCCCCAAGCTGCGTAGTGCCGAAACTGCGCCGGCTCGGCCGTGCGGCCGTCCGCCGCAGGCTGACTGCCGCCCACTGCCACCTCGGCAGGATCACGGGCCCTCGGGGCAGGCGGGCGAGAGTGAAGGGGCAGAGTGTGAAGCCGGGAACAGTGCTGCCGTCCGGCGCCAGGGTCGGCGTGCGGCTCGGAGTTCCCTAGCCGGCGGCCTCAGCGCTGCGCATCCCGCTCACCGCCCAGGCGCTCAGCAGGGCGATCAGGCTGAGGACGACCACGTAGGTGAGGGCGATCTGGGCCGAGAGCCCGGCGAGCAGATCGCGGTTGGTGTTGAGGACCAGGGTCAGGGGATTGACCTTGGCCACGTGTGCGATCCACCCGGCGAGCAGCGCCTGGGGGACGTAGACCGGGGTGAGGAACAGGAGAATGAACATCGGGAACTGCATCAGCGGGCCCGCCTGCAGCGTCCGCAGCCGAAGCGCGACCCCGGTTGCGAACAGCAGGGCGACCACGTTGACGCTCAGCGAGAGGACGTAGAGGGCGAGGATCTCGGCCGGGTTGCCGCCAATCGACATACCGGCCAGCAGCGCGACCGAGGTGACGACCGACCAGGTGACGAGCACCCGGACCATCGCCGTGATCGCGTAACCGCAGATGATCGCGGTCCGGTGGCGCGTCGCCAGCAGCATCCGCCGTCCCATCCCGAACTGGAAGTCGGCCGCGATCGAGAACCCGGTGAAGACGCCCCCCAACGCCGATGACTGGAGCAGGACGAACCCGAACACGAAGGTCGTATAGCCCTCCGGGTAATGGAAGCTCGGGGTCTGGCTGACGGCCGAGAGGCCGCCGCCGAACGCGGCGAGGAAGAAGAGGGGGAAGATCAGCGCCGGGAACAGCAGCGCCGGGTTGGTGAAGACGTTGTGGAGGCTGCGCCAGGCGACTCCGAGAGCCGTCGACGCATAGGCCCGCCGGCCGCTCATGTTCGCTCCATCCGGTTGCGGAGCGAGAGCGAGGCGATCGTGATCGAGAACGCGATCAGGCCGATCGCGATCCCGAACGCGAGGGCCAGCGCTTCGGCGTCCCAGCCGGTGATCATCAAGCTGCGGACGCCCTCGATCAGGTAGCTGACCGGGTTGATCGTCGCGATCGTCCGGAACCAATCGTGTTCGATCAGGTTCCGCGGCATCGAGATCGAGCTGAAGAAGAGGAGGACGAACAGCAGCGGGAAGGTCCCCTGCACCGCCTCGCCGGAGCCGGTGCGGATCGCCATGAACATCCCGATCCCACCGAACCCGATCGAGATCAGGATCGAGAGCGCGAACAGGACCGGCACCCCGAGCGGGCCGGCGGCGAACCCGGCCCCGGCGATCAGCCCGACGCTGAGGTAGACGGTCGCCTGGACCAGGCCGATCACGACCAGGCCGCCGAGCTGGCCGGCGATCAGCGAGGAGCCCCGCATCGGCGTCAGCGAGAGCCGGTTGAAGAAGCCGTTCTCGATGTCTTCCGCAAGTGCCTGGCCGGAGTTCATCGTCGAGAACAGGGCGCCCTGGATGAACGGGACGGCGAGGACGAAGGTGAGGTAGGAGTCGGTCGGGAAGCCGGGGATCTTGGTCGCCGCGTTGAGGCCGGCGCTGTTCACGGCGAGCAGGAACAGCGGGAAGATGAGGCTGGGGACGATCATCGCCGGCTGGCGCAGGGTTCGCGTCACGGCGCGGCCGGCGAGCGAGCGGACCTGGGTCGAGAGGGTCGAGCCGCGGCCGCGCGCGCCGGGGAGGGCGACGGTCGCCCCGCTCACGCCGTGGCCCCCTCGAGCGGATGCTCGCCGGTCGGCATCTCGCCGCCCTCATCGCCGGCGCCCTCGAGGTGGCGGCCGGTCTTCTCGAGGAAGACGTCGTCGAGGCTCGGTGCGTGGAGGTCGATGTCGGCGACCCGGAGCCCCTCGGCGTCGAGCGCCCGGACGACGTCGGTCAGCTCCTCGGCTCCGCTGTCGAGGCGCACCGCGACCGAGTCCCTAGCCGCCGGCACCCGCTCGCCGAAGCGCTCGAGGACGCCGAGCACGCGCTCGCCCTCCTCCGGCTCGCTCGGGGTCACCTCGAGGCTCGGCCTGCCGATCTCGGCCTTCAGCGAGGCCACGGTGCCCTCGGCGACGATCTTCCCGTCGTCGATGATCCCGACCCGGTCGGCGAGCTGGTCGGCCTCCTCGAGGTACTGGGTCGTGAGGAAGACGGTGACCCCCTCCTGACCGGCGAGGCGGGCGACCTCGTCCCAGAGGGCCGCCCTGCTCTGCGGGTCGAGCCCGGTCGTCGGCTCGTCGAGAAAGAGGACGCGGGGGCCGTGGACGAGGGCGAGCGCGAGGTCGAGCCGGCGTTTCATCCCGCCCGAGTAGCCGGAGACCTTGCGGTCGGCGGCGTCGGCGAGCCCGACCCGATCGATCAGCGCGTCGCCGCGGGAGACCCGCTCCTCGCGCGGAAGGCCGTGCAGCGCCGTCTGCAGCCGCATGTGCTCACGCGCGGTCAGGTGGGGGTCGAGCGCCGCTTCCTGCAGGGCGGCGCCGATCGCAGCTCGCACCGCCGGGCCTTCGCGGACGACATCGTGGCCGGCGACGCGGGCGCCGCCCTCGGTCGGCGGCAGCAGCGTCGTCAGCATGTGTACGGTCGTCGACTTGCCGGCGCCGTTCGGGCCGAGGAAGCCGTAGATCTCTCCCGGGTCGACATGAAGGTCGATCCCGGCGACGGCCAGGGGCCCGTTCTTGAACTTGCGGGTGAGCCCTTCCACCTCGATGTTGTTCTCCATCAGGCTCCTTCCCGATGTTCGAGCTCGGCGGCGCGCCTTCGCATCCGCTCGAGCTCCGATTTCATCCGCTCTACCTTCCGCTCGAGCTCGAGGACGGTCTCGACCCCGGCGAGGTTGAGCCCCTGCTCGGTGGTCATCTGCTGGATCCGCCGCAGTCGCTCGACGTCCCTCTGAGAGTAGAGACGGGTGTTCTTCGGCGAGCGCTTCGGCTCGATCAGCCCCCGCGCCTCATACATCCGCAGCGTCTGCGGGTGCATGTGGGCGAGCTCCGCCGCGACCGAGATCATGAACACGCCGCGCTCGGCGTCGATCGAGGCTTCCACCCGCCGGGTCAGGCGCCGCCCGTCGCCACCTCTCATCGTCCGGCCTCCCGCAGCAGCTCGGCTCGCGGGTCCTCGCCGTCGAGGGCCTCGGCCAGCCCCTCGACAGCCTCACGCTGCTCTTTGCTCAGCTTCTGCGGCAGGTCGATCTCGAGCCGGTAGCGGACGTCGCCCCGCCCGCGGCCCTTCTGCTTCGGCGCCCCCTCCCCGCGCAGCCGCTGGATCGTTCCGTGCCTGGTTCCCTGCGGGATCTTGATCTTCTTCGTCCCGTCGAGCGTCGGGACCTCGATCGTCGCTCCCTGGAGGGCCTCGGCGACCGAGATCGGCACGGTCACCTCGAGGTTGCCGTCGTCGAGCCGTTTGAAGACCGGCGAGGGGGTGACCCGGGTGACGACGTAGAGGTCCCCCGGCTCGCCGCCCCGGGGCCCGGCCTCGCCCTTGCCGGCGAGGCGGATCCTGGTCCCGTCCCTGACCCCGGCCGGGATGTTCACGCGGTAGCGCTTCGTCTGCTGGGTCAGGCCCGACCCTCCGCAGGTCGGGCAAGGGTCCTCGATGATCTGGCCGGCGCCGCCGCACTGCGGGCAGGGCTGGCTGATCGAGAAGAAGCCCTGGCTCTGGGAGTCGATCCCGCGCCCTTCGCAGCGCGGGCAGGTGATCGGGCTGGTTCCCGGTTTGGCGCCGCCGCCATGGCAGGTCGGGCAGCGTTCCTGCTTCGGGACGGTGACGCTGACCTGGGCGCCGTTGATCGCCTGGTCGAAGCTCAGGACGGTCTCGGTTTCGAGGTCGCGGCCACGCGGCTGCTGGGGTTCGGCCCGGCCGCCGCCGCGGCTGAAGATGTTGGAGAAGATGTCGCCGAGATCGCCGCCGAAGCCGCCGGCCCCGGCCCCGGGTCCGAAGGGGCCCGCTCCCGCGCCGCCGCCGGGACGCTGGCCGAAGCCACCGAACATCCCTCCTCCGGCGTCGTACTCCTTGCGCTTCTCGGGGTCCGACAGGGTGTCGTAGGCGCCCTGCACCTCCTTGAAGCGCTCCTCCGCCTTCGGGTCGTCGGGGTTGCGGTCAGGGTGGTACTGGCGCGCCAGCTTCCGGTACGCCTTCTTTATCTCCTCGTCGGTCGCCTTCTTCGAGACGCCCAGGACCTTGTAGAGATCCTCAGCCAACCGGTCACCTCACTCCGCCACCACGACTCGCGCGGGCCTGACGAGCTGGTCGCCGAATCGGTAGCCCTTCTGGACCACCTCGACGACGGTCCCGGGCTCGGCTCCCGAGCCGGGCACGGTCGAGAGTGCCTCGTGGTGCTGGGGGTCGAATGCCTCGCCCCTCGGGTCGACCGGCTCGACCCCGTTGCGGGCCAGCGCCCCGCGCAGGCTGCGGAAGACGAGCAGCACCCCATGGGCCAGCCCGTCGGGTGAGTCGCCCTCCGGGTCGAGGCCGGCGGCCTCGATCGCACGCTCGAGGTCGTCGAGAGCGGGCACCACCGCGGCGATCACCTCGGCCTTGCCACGGGCGTTGGCGGCCGGCGGTCTCGGCGGTCATCCGCTTGCGGAAGTTCTCGAAGTCGGCCTTCGTCCGCTTCGCAAGGTCGAGGTACTCGTCGCGTTTCTGCTCGGCGTCGGCGAGGAGGGAGTCGAGGTCCCTCTCCACCTGATTCGCCGCACCCTGGTCGGGTGAGGTGGAATCAGCTTCCCGGTTGGAGCCGTCCCGAGCAGAGGCCTCTCCGGCGGGTGGTGTGGAGGATGGGTCCTTGCCCGCAGCCTGCGAGGACGAGGTCCCATCGTCCGCGACAGGACCCGCCGGCCGGGGCTCCCTGGGGGCGTCCTGATCCGGGCTCATTTGTCCTCGGCGTCATCGACGACCTCGGCGTCGACGACCTCCTCCTCATCCTCGGAGGGGCCCTCGGCCGAGGCGCCGTCGGCGGCGGCTGCGGACTCCTGCTGGGCCGCGGCGTAGATCTGCTCGGAGACCTTCTGGAAGGCCGCGGTCAGCGCTTCGGTCTTCGAGTTGATCTCCTCCGGCGCTCTCGGCGCTCAGCGAGTCTCGGACGTCCTTGATCGCGCCCTCGATCTCCTCCTTGTCGGAGGCGTCGACCTTGTCGCCCAGCTCCTCGAGCTGTTTCTCGGACTGGTAGGCCGCGTTCTCGGCGAGGTTGCGCGTCTCCGCCAGCTCGCGCTGTTTGCGGTCCTCCTCGGCGTGGGACTCGGCGTCGGAGACCATGTCCTGGATTTCCTCCTCGGAGAGGCCGGAGCCAGATTTGATCTCGATTTTCTGCTCTTTGCCCGTCCCCAGGTCCTTGGCGGTGACGTGGAGGATGCCGTTGGCGTCGATGTCGAAGGTGACCTCGATCTGCGGCAGCCCGCGCGGCGCCGGCGGGATTCCGGTCAGCTGGAACTTGCCGAGGCTCTTGTTGCCGCCGGCCATCTCCCGCTCGCCCTGGAGGACGTGGATCTCGACCGACGGCTGGTTGTCGTCGGCGGTCGAGAAGATCTCCGACTTCTTCGTCGGGATCGTCGTGTTGCGCTCGATCAGCTTCGTCATCACGCCGCCTTTGGTCTCGATCCCGAGGGTCAGCGGCGTCACATCGAGCAGGAGGACGTCCTTGACGTCCCCGGCCAGCACGCCGGCCTGGATCGCGGCGCCGACCGCGACGACCTCGTCCGGGTTGACGCCCTGGTGCGGGTCCTTCCCGGTCAGCTCCTTGACCCGGTCGCGCACCGCGGGCATCCGGGTCATGCCGCCGACCAGGACGACGTGGTCGATGCTCGCATCGGCGTCGTCGAGGGCACGTTTGACGGGCCCGACGATCCGCTCGAGCAGATCGGCGGTCAGTTCGTTGAGCTTCGAACGCGTCAGTTTCATGTCGAGGTGCTTCGGCTGGCCCTCGACCGCGGTGATGAACGGAAGGTTGATCTGGGTCTCCTGGGCAGAGGAGAGCTCGATCTTCGCCTTCTCAGCCGCCTCGTAGAGGCGCTGGAGAGAGTTCTTGTCGGCGGCGAGGTCGACGCCCTGGTCCTTTTTGAACTCGGCGACCAGCCACTCGACGATCGCTTTGTCCCAGTTGTCGCCGCCGAGGTGGTTGTCGCCGGCGGTCGACTTCACCTCGAAGACGCCGTCGCCGATTTCGAGGACGGAGACGTCGAAGGTGCCGCCGCCGAGGTCGAAGACGAGGATCGTGTGGTCGGCGGCCTCTTTCTCGAGCCCGTAGGCAAGGGAGGCGGCGGTCGGCTCGTTGATGATCCGCTTGACGTCGAGGCCGGCGATTTTGCCGGCGTCCTTGGTCGCCTGGCGCTGGTCGTCGTTGAAGTAGGCGGGGACGGTGATCACCGCGCTGTCGACCTGTTCGCCGAGCTTGGCTTCGGCGTCGGCCTTCAACTTCTGGAGGATCATCGCGCTGATCTCCGGCGGGCTGTACTGCTTGTCGCGGACTTCGACCCGGACGTCTCCGTTGGGCCCGGCGACGACCTTGTAGGGGACGATCGTCTCCTCCTCCTTGACCTCCGCCTCCTTGCGGCCCATGAACCGCTTGATCGAGAAGATCGTGTTCTCGGGGTTCATGACCGACTGCCGTTTGGCGACGGTGCCGACGAGGCGGTCGCCGGAGTCGGTGAAGGCGACCACCGATGGGGTGGTGCGGCCGCCCTCGGCATTCTCGAGGACGGTCGGCTCGCCGCCCTCCATCACGGCGACACAGGAGTTTGTCGTGCCGAGGTCGATCCCGATCGTTTTGCCCACTTCTTGCGTACCTCCAGGGAGTTTGTCTTGAATGGCCTAGTCCACCGAGTGGACTATGAAAATCTAAGTGAGAGTATGGCAGATCTCACTTGTCGGGCCAAGGGCCGTTGCTCATCGCCCAACCTACTCCCCTACCCGATTTCCCTCCTGGCATCGAAGCTTCCGCCGATATCGTGGGTTTCGCATTGGCGGCACGGGGGAGTCGAGGGTAGGGCGACTCCTGCGGGAGCGCCTCAACGTAAACGGCCCCGACCATGGGCCGCCCGACGAGGAGGACACTTGATCAAACTTCACCAAATCACCCGGCGCCTGCCGCTGCTGGCGATCGCCGCCGCCCTGGCGTGAACGGCGGCGGGATGCCCTCCGATTTCGACCACCAGGTCGACCACGTGATGACCCCCAACCCTGACGAGATCACGCTGAAGAACTCGATCGTGACCGGCCTCGACCCGGTCAACGGGTTCTGGGACTCCGACCACGCGGGCCTGTTCAGCGCCCTGAATCTCGACGACTGAATTAGACGCACCCTCGGCGCTTCGGCGCCGGGGGTGCTCAGCCGCGGCCGGCGGTGTTGGCGACGAATTCGGCGACTTCTTCGGCCTGTTCGCCGGAGAGGATTCCCGGCGGCATCCGGCCCGGGGTGGAGCTGCTGTCGACCCCTTCTTCGATCGCGTTCAGGACCCGGCCTTCCGCCTGTTCGATCGCGCTTTCTTCCGTCAGGGTCCCGGTGCCGGCGAGCAGTTCGTCGAGGTTGGGGCCGAAGTTGCCGTCGGTGCCCGCCGCATAGAGGGTGTGGCAGGTCCCGCAATTGGTCTCGAACAGCGACTGGCCCTGCTTCAGGTCGGCCGCGACTTCCTCGCGGCCCGCCGCGGCGTCGCCGTCGGCGCGGAATACGAGCCATGGGATCAGCGCCGCGAGGACGAGGACGAGGAGGCCGAACAGGATGAAGGTTTTCTTGCTCATGGATCGGGGCTGAAGCTGAAGCGGCGGAGATACTACCTGCGAGTCTTGCGATAGAAGGGGCACATGCGGCGGAGGCCGCACTCGCCGCAACGCGGCTTCGGCCGGCAGACCTCGCGGCCGTGGCGGATCAGGTTCATGTGCAGCTCGTAGGCGTCCTCGGGCTCGACCACGGCGAGCATCTCATCGTGGGCGCGATCGAAGCTCGCATTGGGCGGGAACAGCCCCAGCCGCCCGCCGACCCTGTGGATGTGGACGTCGACCGGGATCTCCGGGATGCCCCAGGTGAAGATCAGCACGCAGGCCGAGGTTTTCCTTCCGACCCCGGGCAGGCCGAGCAGGAACTCCATCGACTCCTCGCGGGGGGCCGACTCGGTCCAGTCGAGGTCGGGAGGGTCGCCGAGCCGCTCGATGATCTGCTGGATCCGCGGCGCCTTCTGCTTCCCGAGGCCGCCGGGCCGGATCGCCTCCTCGAGCTCCTCGACCGGAGCGTCGCGGACCTCCTCCCAGGTCGGGAAGCGCTCGCGCATCGAGGCGTAGGCCCGATCGCGGTTGCGGTCATTGGTGTGCTGGGAGAGGACGGTCCGGATCAGCTCCGCGATCGGGTGCCCGTGCGGGTGGTTGACCGGGCGCCCGTAGAGCTCGCGCAGGCGGTCGCGGATCGCCCGCACCCGCCGCTTCCGGGGTCGCCTCCATTCCACGGTCATGACCATATGCTGCGGCCATGGCGGGGATCGAGGAGGCGGAGCTCGAGGTCGACGGGGTCAGGGTCTTCTACCGCCGGGTGCCCGGTGAGGGAACGCCGACCGTCTACTGCCACGGCAACCCCAGCCACGGAGAGGACTGGGTCCAGTTCATGGAGCGCGGCGGCCCGTCGGTCGCGATCGACATGCCGGGCTGGGGGCGCTCGGACCGGCCCGACCCCTCGCGGTTCGACTACTCGATGAACGGTCTCTCGGCATTCACCGAACGCTGCCTCGAGCAGCTCGGGGTCGAGCGCCGCAAGCTCGTCGTCCACGACTGGGGCATGCTGATGACGATCGGCGCCCAGCGCCGGCCGGAGCTCGTCGAGAAGCTGGTCGCGATGAACGTCGTCCCCTTCACGCCCGGCTATCGCTGGCACTGGATCGCCCAGATCTGGCGCCGCCGCCCACTCGGCGAGATCGCCAACGCGACGGCCACCAGGGCCTCGACGGCGCTGACCCTGCGCCAGGCCAGCGGCGATCGCGGCCCGATGCCGCCCGAGTTCGTCGATTCCGTCTGGAGCTACTGGGACCGGGGGACCAGCAGGGCCCTGCTGCGCCTCTACCGCCATGCCGATCCCGAACGCCTCGTCGCCGCGGGGAGGGAGCTCGGCCGCATCGGGTGCCCGGCCCTGGTCCTCTGGGGCGATCGCGACCCCTACCTGCCGGCGCGATTCTGCGAGGACCTCGCCGCCGCGCTGGGGAACGCCGAGCTCGAGATCAGGCCTGGAGCGGGCCACTGGCCCTGGATCGACGACCCGGCGATCGTCGACCGGGTGCTCGAGTTCCTCCAGGACTGAGACCGGATGCACAAAACGCCGGTTAACAGCAGGATTACAATGTCCAGATGCGCGTCTTGTCCGCGATCGAGTCGAAGCTGCCCAAAGGCTGGGGCGATCTTGGCCGTCAGATCCTGATCCTGGTCGGCGTCGATCTCGCCTACACCGCCGTTCGCGGGATCGCCGACGGCGAGAGATCGGTGGCGATGGCCAACGGCCAGCAGGTGATCCAATTCGAGCAGTCGCTGCACGGCCTCTTCGAGCCCCACCTGCAGTCCTTCTTCCTCCATGCGGAGTGGGTGATCGATCTCGCCAACCAGCTCTACCTCAACGCCCAGTTCTCGATCGCGCTCGGCTTCCTGGTCTGGCTCTACCTGTTCCGCAACGAGTCCTACAACTTCGTACGCAACATGTTCGTGATCGCGATGGGGCTGGCGCTCGTCGGCTACACGCTCTACCCGACGGCGCCGCCGCGGATGTTCCCCGAGTACGGCTTCGTCGACACGATCAACAAGTTCTCCGGGATCAACCACGACTCGGCCCTGGCCAAGTCGTTCATCAACCCCTACGCCGCGATCCCGAGCATGCACTGCGCCTTCGCGGTGATGATCGGAGGCACCGGTGCGCTGGTCTGCCGCAACTGGTGGTCGCGAGCGTTCTGGGCCTGCTGGCCGCTGCTCATCCTCTGGGTCGTGATCGTGACCGGCAATCACTACTGGCTCGACGCCGTGCTCGGCTGGATGGTCGCGATCACGGCGGCCGTCGTCGCGCAGCGCCTGTTCGCCCGCGCCCGGCCGGAGGCCTGGTCGTTCCGGACCTCCCCCTCCCGGGAGGCGGAGGCGTGACCGCTCCCGCCGCGATCAACTAGCCTCAGAGCAAGATGGAGTCTGCGCCCCCAAGGGCACCGGGGTCCCGCCGCAACGGCCGCCAGGCCCGCAGCGGCCAGGAGCTTCGGGTCTATGCCCGCGAGCGGCTGATCGAGTCGCGCCTGACCCCGAACACGATCTCGGTCGCCGGCCTGATCCTCAACCTGGTCGCCGCGGCGCTGATCACCCAGCGCCTCTTCTTCCTCGCCGGGATCGCGTTCATCGTCGGCTCGGTGATGGACACCCTCGACGGGCGCTACTCGCGGATGTCGGGCAAGGGGACGCTGTTCGGGGCATTTCTCGACTCGACCCTCGACCGGATCGAGGAGGGGATCGTCCTCGCCGCGGTCGCCGGCTACTTCGCCGCGAACGGCCGACGATTTCGCGGCCGCGATGTGCGTGGTCGCGGTGCTCGGCTCGCTGATGGTCTCCTATACCCGCGCCCGCGCCGAGGCGCTCGGCGTCGAGTGCAAGGTCGGGTTGGCGACGCGGCCGGTCCGGGTGGTGCTACTTTCGATCGGCTTGGTCTTCGCCAAAGGCGCCGGAATCGGGGATTTCGAACTGCTGGCGCCCGCGATCTACGCAATCGCCGCGCTGACCACGGTCACCACGATCCAGCGGGTCTGGCACGTCCGTAACGAGCTCAACAGCCCCGAGCAGACCGATCGCGACGGCGAGGCCCCGGACCCTCCCGGCGTGTAACCGGACCCAGTCCCGGGTGTGATTTGCAACTCAGCCTGAACCAGGAAGGACTTCCAATTTCATGAGCGAGACGAACGGAGCAAGCAACGGCAACGGCGTCGCCCGCACCGACGAGAAGGTCCGGGTCGCGATCGTCGGCGTCGGCAACTGCGCCAACTCCTTCATCCAGGGCGTCCAGTACTACAAGGACGCCGACCCGGGCGACGAAGTCCCGGGCCTGATGCACGTCGACCTCGGCGGCTACCACGTCCGCGACATCGAGTTCGTCGCCGCCTTCGACATCGACATCCGAGAAGGTCGGCAAGGACCTCTCGGAGGCGATCTGGTCGGGCCAGAACGACACGATCAAGTTCGCCGACGTCCCCGAGCTCGGCGTCAAGGTCGAGCGCGGGATGACCCACGACGGCCTCGGCAAGTACCTGAAAGAGAAAATCACCAAAGCCCCGGGCGAAACCGCCGACGTCGTCGGGATCCTCAAGGAGAGCCGCGCGGACGTCCTCGTCTGCTACCTGCCGGTCGGCTCCGAGGACGCGACCAAGTGGTACGTCGAGCAGGCGCTCAAGGCAGGCGTCGGGTTCGTCAACTGCCTGCCGGTCTTCATCGCCCGCGAGGACTACTGGGACAAGCGCTTCGCCGAGGCCGGCCTGCCGATCATCGGCGACGACATCAAGTCCCAGGTCGGGGCGACGATCGTCCACCGCCAGCTCGCCCGCCTCTTCCACGACCGCGGCGTCCACCTCGAGCGGACCTCGCAGCTCAACGTCGGCGGCAACATGGACTTCTACAACATGCTCGAGCGCGAGCGGCTCGACTCGAAGAAGATCTCGAAGACCAACGCCGTCACCTCGATCATGGGCCACGAGCTGCCCGCCGAGGACGTCCACGTCGGCCCCTCCGACTACGTCCCCTGGCTGACCGACCGCAAGTGGGCGCACATCCGTCTCGAGGGCAAGGCCTTCGGCGACGTGCCGCTGACAGCCGAGCTGAAGCTCGAGGTCTGGGACTCGCCGAACTCGGCCGGCGTCGTGATCGACGCGGTCCGGATCATCAAGCTGGCGCTCAACAACGGCATCGCCGGCCAGCTCGACGGGCCCTCCAGCTACCTGATGAAGTCGCCGCACAGCCAGCGGCCCGACGACGAGGCGCGGGAGCAGACCGAGGAGTTCATCGCCGCCAACGCGCGCGGCAAGGCGCCGGCGCCCGGCGCCGCCAAGGCGCCCGCAGTCGAGTCCGAGTAGCGACGACCTCGATCAGCCCGCCGGGCGGCGGGCTCATATGCTGCGTACCCTGGTGTCGGCCGACGCACTATCGATAGCGCAGGTCACGCCCCACCGGCGGGCGACCCGCGCTCCGGTCAACGAGTATGTGAATCGGGTCTCCGAGGAGCTCGAGTCGCGCGGCCACGAGGTCGTCGTCGATCGCCTCCGGTGATCCGGTCAAGCGGCTGGTCGGCTCGAGCGACCTCGACATCGTCCACGTCCACGAGCCGTTCGCCCCGAGCGTCTCCTCGGCGGCGCTGCGCCACTCGAACTCGCTCAACGTCGCCACGTTCCACGCGCCGCAGGAGCGGGTCCTGTCGACCCAGGTGGCGCGGCCGTTGGTCGAGATCTTCTTCGGCCGCCTCGACGCCCGCACCGTCGCGACGCCGGCGACGGCGGAGCTGCTCGAGCGCTACTTCCCCGGTCCCTATGAGCTGGTCGGCCCCGGCGGGCCCGAGCGCGGATGGGACGGCGGTGGTGGATGAGCTCGAGGCGATCTACAGGCGGATACTCGCCCGCCGCCACGATCCCGACGGCGACCCCGAGGTCCGCCGCCGGATCACCGGCCGGCCGCTGATCGAGGTCGACCTCCACATGCACACCGACCACTCGCCCGATTGCGCGACCCCGGTCGAGGTCCTGCTCGAGACCGCGCGCGACCGCGGCCTCGGGGCGATCGCGGTCACCGACCACAACGAGGTTTCCGGCGCGCTCGAGGCGCGGCGGATCGCCGAGGAGATGGAGCGACCTGACGGTGATCGTCGGCGAGGAGGTGAAGACCGCCGAGCAGGGCGAGGTGATCGGCCTCTTCCTCGAGGAGAAGATCCCGCGCGGGATGACGATGGAGGAGACGATCGCCGCGATCCGCGGCCAGGGCGGCCTCGTCTACGTCCCCCACCCGTTCGACCGCTTCCACTCGGTGCCCGACTACGAGCACCTGCTCGACATCGTCGAGGAGATCGACATCCTCGAGGTCTTCAACCCGCGGGTCGCGCTGACCTCGTTCAACGAGGAGGCCGAGCGCTTCGCCAGCAAGTACCGGATCGTCCCCGGCGCCGGGTCCGACAGGCACGTCGCCCAGGCACTCGGCAGCGTCCGGATGCGGATCCACGAGTTCGACGGCCCGCGGGAGTTCCTCGAGGCGATGCGGGACGCGGACATCACCCGCAAGCACAAGAACCTCGTCTACGTCCAGGCGCTGAAGCTGCTGCAGACGACGGGCCGGCCGAAAGCGTCGAAGCGCAAGGTCGCCAACGCGAAACCGGTGCGCGGCGGGCGCCCGCGGCGCGGCAGGTCGCCGAGCAAGAGCTGATGCAGGCGGGCCGCGCTAAAGGAGCCGCGGCGGACTCGTCAAAGAGATCGGCCAGCGTGCCGGCAACCGACGACGAGATAAGAGAGAAGTACCTCGAGCGCGCGATCCGCGAGCTCAACCAGCTGACCCACGACCTGCAGGAGTGCCCGCACTGCCCGCGGGGGAAGCTGATGCCGGTCCTCGGCTCCGGCCACCCACAGGCCGACGTCTTCATGGTCAAGCACGCGCCCGCCGTGGCCGAGATCGAAGAGGGCGTCGCCTTCTACGGCCGCGCCGGCAACGCGCTGATGAAGAGCTTCAAGCGGCTCGGGATCGACCCGCTGGTCGTCTACGGGACCCTCTGCGTCAAGTGCCCGATCGCCGAGCCCGACCTGGCGGCGACCGAGTGCGTGCGGAGGATGGTCGAGGAGATCGCGATCGTCCAGCCGAAGATCCTGGTCGTGATGGGGGAGCCGGCGCTGCGGGTCGTCAACGGCCTCGAGCTGCCGCTCTCGCGCAAGATCGAGGGCCGCGAGGGCGAGATCCAGGCGTTCACGCCGACCATCGACGCCCTCTACACCCCCGACATCGACGACTCCCTCGACGAGGAGAGCGCCAAGCAGCGCTTCTGGCGCGCGTTCAGGATCCTCGGCGAGTGGTACGAGGACCTGCCGCCTTACTAGGCGCCGCTCAGGCAGCCGGAGCGGCCGCCTCGGCGACGGCGCTCATCGCCTCGACCGTGGCGCTGGCGAGGCCGCGGACGACGATCGTGTCGAGCGCGGTGTAGGCGGCGAGCCTGCGCCGGGCGTCCTCGCCGTCGGCGGCGGCGACGCCGACCGTGCCCTCGGGCTCGTCGAGGCGGTCGAAGTGGTTGCGATAGCCGTCGTGGAGGTCGCGGTAGAACGACTCCTCCTTGGCGAGGCGCTCGGCGGCGTCGGGCCCGACCGCGGTGCGGACATAGCCGAACACCGGCGGCGCGTCCCGCCCCGCCTCGGCGGCGCCGGCCTCGACCTTCGTCCGCGCCCCTGCGGCGAACTCCGGCGTCATCCAGTTGAAGAAGGCTCCGTCGTAGGCGGAGCCGGCGAGCGCGCACATCTTCGGCCCCATCGCCGCCAGCACCAGCCGCACGTCGGGGAGCCTCTCGCGGAGCTCCGGCAGCGCCTCGCGCATCCGGGTCAGCGGCCGCTCGGCGAAGCCGGCGCCGACCCCGAGCCAGAGCCGCGCCGGGTCGAGCCCGACCCGCTCGACGTCGGCGGCGATCTCCTCCGGCGAGGTTCGGTCGAGCGCGATCACCGCCACCCCCAGCTCGACATCCGGCGCCGCCGCCGCGAACTCGGCCAGCGTCTCGAGGCCCTTGGCGCCGGGGTGGTCGTTCGACCACATCGAGCCGTATCCGAGCTCGGCGCAGCGCGCCGCGAGCGGCCCGGCGACCTCGGGGTCGAGGCCCGCGGCGACCCCGAATCCCCTCATCAAGTCCGCCCGCCTGCTCTGCTCCCGCTCGCTCGCAGTCGCATGACCGGAGATCATGCTCGCTCGCTCCCGCGTCCGCGACGGGCGGGTCGCCGCGATCAAGAAATCTTCTCCAGGAGGGCCACGCACTCGATGTGCGGGGTCTGGGGGAACATGTCGACCGGCCTCACCCGGGTCAGGCTATAGCCGGCCTCGACGAGCTGGGCGGCGTTCGGGGCGAGCGTCGTCGGGTTGCAGGAGACGTAGACGATCCGCCTCGCGTCGCACTCGATCACCCGCCGGACGATCTTCTGCGAGAGGCCGGCGCGGGGCGGGTCGAGGATCACCACGTCCGGCTTTCCGGCCTGCTCGAGCAGAGGCCGGACGCCGGTGCGGGCGCTGCCGGCGACGAAGGTCGCGTTCGTGATCCCGTTCCCCTCGGCGTTGCGCTCGGCGTCGGCGATCGCGTCCGGCACCAGCTCCAGGCCCCAGACCTCGCCCGCCCTCGCCGCCATCGAGAGGCCGATCGTGCCGATCCCGCAGTAGAGGTCGAAGACACGCTCGTTGCCGCTCAGCCCGGCGTACTCGGCGGCGACGGCGTAGAGGCGCTCGGCCATCTCGGTGTTGGTCTGGAAGAAGGCGTCGTGGGAGATCTCGAGCCGGAGGCCGGCGAGCTCCTCCCGCAGCCGCTCGGCGCCGAGCACGCCGGTCGGCCCCTCGGTGCCGCCGGAGTCGCCCTCGATCACGGTGTGGAGGTCGACCGGCGGTTTCGGGAACCGGGCCGGCGAGGTGACGAGGCGGGTCTGGATCTGGCCGGTGCGCCATCCCTCGCGGACGACCAGGTTCCGCAGCGTCCCCTCGCGCGCACGGCGGTCGTAGGCCGGGATCGCCTCGAGCCGGGCCCAGTCGCGGACCCGGTTGCGCGCCTCGTTGCCCCGCTCGGAGGCGAGCAGGCAGTCCTCGACGCCGACGACGAGGTCCCAGCGCCCGCGGGCGTGGAACCCGAGCACGACCTCGCCATCGCGCTCGCCGAAGCTGTACTCGAGCTTGTTGCGGTAGCGCCACTGTTCGACCGCCGGCTCGATCTCCTCGAGCTCGAACCCCTCGAGCCCGCCGATCCGCCGCAGCGCGTCGGCGACCTGCTCGGACTTGCTCGAGAGCTGGCGCTCGTAGGGCAGTCCCTGCCAGGGCGCCCCCGGGCACGGCTCGCCCTCGTGGACGCAGCGGTCGGCGACCCGGTCGGGGGCGGGGCGGAGCAGCTCGACGGCCCGGGCCTCGGCGAACCGCTTCTTCGCCTTCGTCACCTCGGCGAGGACGCGGTCGCCGGGGAGGGCGCCGGCGACGAAGACGACGAAGCCCTCGGCCCGGGCCACCCCGCGGCCGCCGAAGGCGAGCGACTCGACCTCGACCTCGAGCTGCTGGCCGCGGCGCGGGCGCGCCGCGGCGATCTCACCGGTCGCCGAGGTCACCTAACCGAGTTTTTTTCGTGCCCGGCGCGCTGCCTGGGTCGCCTGTTTGCGAACCGGGGCCGCGTGGCCGCCGACGCCTTTGCGCGCCTGCCGGACTAGCCGTTCCAGCTCTTTCAGCAGCCCGTCGGTCTGCCGGCGGCCTTTTTGACCAGGTCGGAGAGCAGCTTTTCGGCGTCACTGCGCTGGAGCCGGCCACGCCGGACGGCGTCGTCGACCACTTCCTGGAGGCGGTCGCGGCTGAGGGTGACGCTCTGCTCGAGGCTTTCGCGGAACTGCTCGACGCTCTTGTCGAGGCCGCTGCTACGGGCGGCTCTTGGTTTCGCTTTCGCTTTAGCTTTCGCTTTCGGTTTGGCTTTAGCTTTAGCTTTCGCTTTCGGTTTGGCTTTGGCTTTCGCTCTCGCTTTTGTGCCGGGCGAGGCTTTTTTGGCTTTTTTCGTCGCTTTGCCCGATTTCGATTTTTTCTCGGCCATTGCTCCTCGCCTCCTGGTCGTTTGGCTTCGTCGAGAACTGACTATCTCACGACACGGTCATCGGGATGGTTCGAGGCTGCACTCGACCGGGGCGTGATCGGAGAGGCGGAGCGCCAACCCGCCGCACTCGACCTCGCGCCGCTCCCCCGGCCAGCGGGTCGGCGGCTCGACCTGGGCCAGGCCGCTGACGAGAAGGTGGTCGATCGCGTCGGCAGCGGTGGTGCCGGTGAGGCCGAAGCCCTTCTCCAGCTCCTCGAACAGCGCCGGGCTCTCGCCGGGTCGGAGGTTGAGGTCGCCGCCGAAGAGCAGCGGCGCCTCGCCCGCCCACTCGCTGGCGGCGGTCGCGGCTCTGACGACGTCCTCGGCGGCGAGGTCGGGAATGTCGTTCGTCGCGTGCAGGTTGGCGACGCAGATGCCCGACCCGGTCCTGGTGAATGCCATCGCGCGGCGCTCCGGCCGGCCCTCGTGGATCGCCAACTCGCGGTGCTCCTCGATCCCGCCGAGCGCGCCCGAGGCCCGCACCAGGGTCAGGTTCGAGCCTCCCTCGCCGGAGGCGATCAGGTCGGGGTTGAGCGCGGCGGCCGCCCGCCGCAGCGGGGCGAGGGAGTTGCGCGAGGTCAGCACCCGATGGCCTTCGGCGCCGGTGGCCATCGCGAGCGGCTCGGCGTAGCGCGGCGGGCACTCCTGCAGCAGCGCCACGTCCCATTCCCAGGATGCGAGCAGCGCGGCGAACTCGGCCTCGAGGTCGCGGTTGACCTGGATGTGGGTCGCGTTGCGCTCCGGGATCCGCAGCAGCCGCGAGCGCCAGGTGCGCAGCCCGGGATCGGGCGGGAAGTCCCGTCCGTGGAAGAGGTTCCAGGCGATTGCGGTGAACCGCACCCGCTTAGTATCAGCGTCTTGAAGCGAGATTTCCTGACAGGCGAGGAGCTCGGCGCCTTCGAGCTCGGAAGGCTGCTCGACCGGGCCGCCGAGCTGAAAGCGGGAAGACGCGACGGCGCCGGCGCCGGCGAGCTCGGCGGTCGCAGCATCGCGCTGGTCTTCGAACGGCCCTCGACCCGGACCCGGATCTCCTTCGAGGTCGGCGTCGCCGAGCTCGGCGCGACGCCGATCGTCCTCCGCAGCGACGAGCTCCAGCTCTCCCGCGGCGAGTCGGTGGCGGACACGGCGCGGGTCCTGTCGCGCTTCGTCGACGCGATCGTGATCCGCTCGGGGTCGCACGAGACCGTCGTCGAGCTGGCGGCGGCGGCCGATGTCCCCGTCGTCAACGCGCTGACCCCGCTCCACCACCCGTGCCAGGCGCTCGCCGACCTGCTCACCCTCCGCGAGCGCTTCGGCGACCTGGCCGGCCTTCGCCTCGCCTACGTCGGCGACGGCAACAACGTCGCCCGCTCGCTGGCGATCGCCGGTGAGCTGACCGGGGTCGAGGTGGTCGTCGCGGCGCCTCCCGGCTATCAGCTCGAGGAGGGGCACGGGGTGGAGCTGACCGACGATCCCCGCGCCGCGGCCGCCGGCGCCGACGCGATCTACACCGACGTCTGGGTCAGCATGGGCGAGGAGGAGGAGGCAGCGCGCCGCCGCGCCGACCTGGCGCCGTTCCAGGTCGACGCGGACCTGCTCGGCGCCGCCAAGGACACCGCGATCGTCCTCCACTGCCTCCCCGCGCACCCGGGGGAGGAGATCACCGCCGAGGTCCTCTACGGGGACCGCTCCGCGGTCTGGGACCAGGCCGAGAACCGCCTCCACGCCCAGAAGGCGCTGCTCGAGGCGCTGCTCGCCGGCTAGCCCGCGGATGTACCCCGAGATCAACATCGGCCCGCGTCACCCTCCAGACCTTCGGCCTGATGTTCGCGCTCGCCTTCCTCGCCGCGGGGGCGCTGATCGGGAAGCGCCTGGGGGAGATCGGCAGGCCGCCCGATTGGGCCTATGAGATGGGGTTCGCGGCGCTCGTCGGCGGCATCGTCGGCTCGCGCATCTACTTCATCGTCCAGAACTACGACAGCGTCAAGGACGACCTGCTCGGCAACCTCTTCTCGGGCTCGGGGCTGGTCTGGTACGGGGGGCTGATCGGCGGCGCGCTCGGGGTCCTGCTGTGGGCCTGGTACCGCGACTTCCTCGGCCTCGCGCTGCTCGACCTCGCGGCGCCGGCGCTGGCCCTCGGCTACGCGATCGGCCGCTGCGGTTGCCAGCTCTCCGGCGACGGCGACTACGGCAAGGCCTGGAACGGGCCCTGGGCGATGTCGTACCCGGACGGGACGGTCCCGACCGAACAGACGGTCCACCCGACGCCGATCTACGAGACCCTGGCGATGGGCCTCGGGGCCTGGTTGCTGTGGCAGCTGCGCGACCGCTACCGGACCGGCGTCCTCTTCGCCATCTATCTCCTCTACGCGGGGGCGGAGCGCCTCCTCGTCGAGTTCCTGCGCCGCAACGACACGGTGGCGCTGGGGCTGACCGGCCCGCAGCTCGAGAGTCTTGTCATCATGTCCGTCGGCGTGATCTGGATTCTCGCGGTGAGGCGCCGGCACGGCACGCTTTCCCGCGTTGGCGCGCCGGTCACCTCGCAACCGCGGCCGGCCGCCTGAACGCAGTGCCAAACGACGTGATCACCCACGAGAAGACCCGAACCGAGGAGGAACGCAGGCGTGGGACCGATGGAGGCAGGAAGGGAGGAGTTGCCGGTGGCGACCGTTGAGGCTGTCGTCGAGGCCGCCGCCGAGAAGATCGCCGCGGCCGGCTGCGAGGAGCCGCGCTCCGACGCCGAGGCGCTGGTCGCCGACGCCCTCGGCATCGACGCCGCCGACCTCTCGCGCGACGGGTCGGGCGAGGTCCCCGCGGACGTCGCCGAGGCGATCGAGCAGTCCGTCGCCCGCCGCGCCGAGCACGAGCCGCTCGCCTACATCCTCGGCCGCGAGGGCTTCCGCGGGATCGAGGTCGCCGTCGACTCGCGGGTGCTGATCCCGCGGCGCGAGACCGGCCTCCTGGTCGAGGCCGCCGAAGAGCTGCCCGAGGGGGCCCGCGTCCACGAGATCGGCACCGGCTCGGGGGCCGTCGCCCTCGCCCTGCTCAGCGAGCGGCCCGACCTGCGGGTCACCGCGTCCGACCTCTCGCCGGAGGCGGCCGAGGTCGCGCGCGAGAACGCCGAGCGGCTCGGCATCGACCTCGAGGTGACCGTCGAGGAGGGTCTCCCCGACGCGCTGCTCGAGGAGGACGTCGACATGGTCCTCGCCAATCTTCCCTACGTCACCGACTCGACGATCTTCGAGCGCTCGCCGGAGATCCAGCGCGAGCCGCGGATCGCGGTCACCGGCGATTGCGGTGAGGACGGCCTCGGGGTGATCCGCGGCGTCCTCGCCGAGATCCCGTCCGGCTGGCAGGTCGCCTTCGAGCACGACACCCACCACGGCCCGGCGCTGCGCGAGATGCTGCGCGAAGCGTCGACGATGACCGACTACATGGGTGGCGAGCGGGTGACGGTCGGCGTCGTCCCATGAAGCGCGAAGCATTGTCTTGAGCGACGGGTGGCTCGACCGAGGCCGAGCGCGCGGCCAAGGCCGAGCGCCTGCGCGGCGAGGGGATCGACCCCTTCCCGCGCTCCTTCGGCGATCGCGTCCGGATCGACTCGATCCTCGAGGCGCACGACCCGGAGGCGCTGGGCGAGGGCGAGCACGGCGAGTTCTCCTACCGGATCGCCGGCCGGGTGACCGGGCAGCGCGGCCACGGCAAGACGACCTTCTTCGACGTCCGCGACCTCTCCGGGACGATCCAGGCCTACGCCCGGGTCGACGCGCTCGGCCAGGAGGCCTTCGACCGGATCGAGGACCTCGACATCGGCGACATCGTCGGCGTCGAGGGCGACCTCTACGTGACCAAACGAGGCCAGCTCGCGATCGAGGTCCGCGAGTGCGTCCTGCTGGCGAAGGCGCTGCGCGACCCGCCCGACCTCTTCCACGGCATCTCCGACCCCGACGTCCGCTATCGCCAGCGCGAGCTCGACCTGATGGCGAACGAGCGCTCGCGCGAGGTGTTCCTGATGCGCGCCAAGGTGCTGGCGGCGATCCGCGAGCACATGAACGAGCGCGGCTTCGTCGAGCTCGAAACGCCGATCCTGCAGCGGATGACCGGCGGCGCCGCGGCGCGGCCGTTCAAAACCCACCACCACGCGCTCGACCGCCACCTCTTCCTGCGGATCGCGACCGAGCTCTACCTGAAGCGGGCGATCGTCGGCGGCTTCGAGGACGTCTACGAGCTCGGCAAGTTCTTCCGCAACGAGGGGATGTCGCCCCAGCACAACCCCGAGTTCACGATGCTCGAGTGGTTCGTCAGCGGCGCCGACTACCACGGCGTGATGAAGGTCGGCGAAGAGCTGGTCGCCGACGTCGTCGAGCGGGTGCTCGGGACGACGAAGGTCGAGCGCGACGGTGAGACGATCGACTTCGCGACGCCGTGGAAGCGGGTCAAGCTGCGCGATGCGCTGCTCGAGGAGACCGGCGTCGACATCACCGAGGCGAGCCGCGACGAGCTCGCCGAGCTGGCCGGCGAGGACGCCGCGCCGGACGACGACTGGGCCGGGCTGGTCGACACCCTGCAGGGCAAGCTGGTCGAGCCGAAGCTGATCCAGCCGACCTGGATCGAAGACCTGCCGCTCGACATCTGGCCGCTGGTGAAGCCGGTCGCCGAGCACCCGACGCTGCTCGGCGAGGCCTTCGACGGGATCGTCGCCGGGATGGAGATCCTCGGCGGCGGCACCGACATCAACGACCCGGTCGAGCAGCGGCGGCGGTTCGTCGAACAGCGCGAGCGGCAGGAGTCCGGCGCCGAGGAGAACCCGCACGAGCACGACGAGGAGTTCGTGCGGGCGCTCGAATACGGGATGCTGACCGCGAGCGGCTGCGGCCTCGGCGTCGACCGGCTGATGATGATCATCAGCGGCTCGAAGACGCTGCGCGACGTGATCCTGTTCCCGTCGATGCGGGAGCGCCCCGCCGAGGGCTGAGCGGCTACTCGATCTGCAGCAGCCGCTCCGGCTCGTGCTCGACCTGGAGCGTGGTGTGGTGGATGTCGAACTCGTCCTCGAGCAGGCCGGAGAGCTCGAGCCGTGCCAGGTGGCAATCGGCGTCGCGCCTGACGATCACGTGCGCGGCCAGCGCCGGGAACTCGGAGGTGACCTCCCAGACGTGGAGGTCGTGGACCTCGACCACCCCGGGCTGTTCGCACATCCGCCGGCCGATCTCCTCGGGGTCGATCCCCTTCGGCGCCGCCTCGAGGAAGACGCGGCCGGAGTCGCGGAGCAGGCCGTAGGCGGAGCGCAGCATCAGCAGCGCGACCAGGATCGAGACGATCGGGTCGGCGCGCTCGAACCCGGTGGTGATGATCAGGATCGCTGCGATCGCGGTCCCGATGAACGCGTAGAGGTCGGTCAGCATGTGCTGGTAGCTGCCCTCGACGTTGAGCCTCTCGCGGTTGGCGCCGGCGAGCACCGCGGTCGCGGTCAGGTTGACGACGATGCCGGCGAGGGCGACGATCAGCACCAGCCCGCCCTCGACCGAGGGTGGGTCGATCAGCCGGCGGACGGCCTCGATCGCGATCACCGCCGCCAGCACCAGCAGGGTCACCCCGTTCCCCTGGGCCGAGAGGATCTCGACCCGTTTCAGGCCGAAGGTCATCGCCCCGCCGGGGGGCGCCGGCTGAGGCGGATGGCGACGAGCGAGAGGCCGATCGCCGCCGCGTCGGTGAGCATGTGCGCGGCGTCGGAGAGCAGCGCCAGCGAGTTCGCGAGGATGCCGGCGATCACCTCTCCGGCCATCAGGCCGAGGATCAATGCCAGCGCGATCCAGAGCCTGCCGCGGTCGGCGTCGGCGGAGACGCCGTGGCTGTGGCCGTGGTGGGAGTGGGCCATCGCCGGCTCCTAGGACGGCGAGCGGAGGAGACCGCCGTCGATCGGGATCGTCGCGCCGGTGATGTAGGCGGCGCGCTTGGAGCAGAGGAAGGCGACGAGGTCGCCGTACTCCTCGGGCCTCCCCAGCCGCCCCGCCGGCACTTCGGTCCGGGCCGCGGCTTCGGCGGCCTCGAGCGAGCCGTCCTCGCCGGCGAGGCGTTCGGTGGCGAAGCGCCCGGTCGCGACCGTGTTGACGGTGATGCCGTCGCCGGCGACCTCGCGCGACAGCGTCTTCAGGAACCCGACCGCCGCCATCCGGTGGGAGTTGGAGAGGTTGAGGCCGGGGATCGGCTCGCGGGTAGAGGTCGAGCCGACGTTGACGATCCGGCCCCAGCCTCGCTCGCGCATCCCCGGCACCACCGCCCCGGCGAGGGTCATCGGGGCGAGGACAAGCGAGCGGTAGGCCTCCTCCCACTCTGCGATGTCCTGGTCGAGGGCGCCTCCGAACGGCGGCCCGCCGGTGTTGGCGACGAGGATCTCGACCGGGCCGATGGCGCCCGCGATCTCGCTCGGGAGGGCGCGAGGCGGTCGAGGTCGGACGCGTCGGCGACGAAGGGGGTGACGTCGCCGTCGATCGCCGAGGCCGCCTCCTCGATCCTCTCCGGCGAGCGGCTGGCGATCGCGACCCTCGCTCCTTCGCGCGCCAGCGCGCCGGCTATCCCGCGGCCGATCCCGCGGCTCGCCCCCATCACCAGCGCCACGCGCCCGTCGAGCCCGAGGTCCATGCTCATGGATCCGATTCTCGCACCGCGCCGTTAGAGTTCACGCCTCTGCGCCCGTAGCTCAGTGGTCAACGGACCCTTCACGGGGTCCAAAGAGCGTCGGTCTTTCAAGCCGAAGGTCGCGAGTTCGATTCTCGTCGGGCGCATCCCGGAGCCGAAAGGCTCCTTGCCTCACCGGTTCCAGTCCGGTTCGAAGCCGTTCTTGACGATCACCTTCTTCTTGCCGCCGCCGTAGGGCACGACGGCGATCTTCTGCCCCGGCCCGGTTTCGACGCTGGTCTCGCCGAGCACCTGCTTCCCGTCCTTCGAGATCGCCGTGCCGAAGAAGCCGATCTCCATGTCGCCGGGAATCAGCTTGTGTTCGGCGCCGTTGCGCGGGTTGACCGCGACCGCGTAGGCCGTGTCCTGGCCGCCGAACTCGGCCAGCAGACGGCGCCCGTTCGCCGAGAAGGCGACCGGCGAGAGACCGAAGAGCAGCGGCGCCACCTTGGTGTGGGTCAGCTGGCGGACCGTGCCGCCGTTCCGGTTCATCACGTAGAGCTGGGCTTTCGGGCCGACCGGGCTCTTCAGGTTGCGGACCCTGTCGAAGATGATCCGTCCGTCCGGGCTCCAGAGCGGTGAGACCGACCGGTGGTCCTTCGTCAGCGCCACCGGCTTGCCGCCGCCGACGCCGCCTCGGAACAGGTCCCCGCTCAGCGAGAAGGCCTTGCCGGACTTCGCGAAGACCAGTTCGCTCCCGTCCGGGGAGAAGTCGAAGCCGTTGAAGAACCCCTGCGCGACGACGGTCTGCCTGCCGCTGGCGAGGTCGATGACGACCAGCTTGCGCTTGCCGAGTTCGTGGCCGCGCTCGGCGGCGACCATCTCCGAGTTCGGCGAGAAGGCGAAGTCGAACTGTTCCCGCCAGCCCTTCATCAGGGGCCGCGGCGCCCCGCCGCCGGCGGGGACGATGACCATTTCCGGGCTCTTCCCGGCTCGCAGGTAGACGATCGAGTGGCCGTCGGGGCTGATGTGGGGCGAGCTGCCGGCGCCGATCCGGTGGGCGCCGTTGCCGTTGTCGCCGGCGGCGAAGACCGCCGGGTGCTGCGGGTTGCGAGTGAAGACCAGGGTCGCGCCGGCGCTCGCCGGGAGGAGCAGCGCGCAGGCCAGGCCGAGCAGTGCGATCGCGCCCGCGCTCCGGAGTCCGGTCATCGACCGATGCTACTCGCCCCGGGGAGACCGTCCGCAGGCGCGGACCGCTGTCGTGGTCCTGCTTCAAGGAGACGCTGACGATTGCCGGCTCCTCCCGCACCAGCTACCGCCGGCTGAAGATCGTCCGCTAGCTCAGTCCGGGTGGGCCCTGGCCCCTTCGTGGGCTTGGCCACGAGCGCGCAGACGGCCGCTGATCACCGCGCCCGCTCCGCCCAGCAACCCGATCGCCAATACACCGAGGCCCCAACCGACGCCGGTCAGGTCGATTCCGAGGGCGCCATCGATCGACCAGGTCACCGGCCCGATGCGATCACAGCGAAGGCGGTGGTCGCCAGGACGAAGTTCTCCTCGTCGCCCCGTTCGGTTTTCCAGATCCCGTTCGGCTCGTCGACGGCGATGACGGCGGCGGTCATCACCGCGATCAACACCACAGCGGCGAGCGCGCGTGAGACGCCCGAGTGCCATGAGTGCGCCGCCGACGAACTCCGAGGCTCCGGCCAGCAGCGCCTGCCGGCGCCGGGCCGCAGCGCCAGTTTCTCGAACATCTCCGCCGTCCCGCCCAGGCCGGCACCGCCAAGGACGCCGAAGGGCTTCTGCGAGCCATGGCCGATGAAGAGCTTCGCCGCCAGGCTCGCAGCGCCAAAGAGGAGGTCCTGGTCATGGCGACGCTCATCGATTTGCCCGTCCCTCACCAGCTACCTGACCGGCTGGAGTATCGGGTCGGCTAGCCCGGGTCGCCGCGAAGCGGCCGGGGGAGCTGCGCGCACAGCCAGGCAAACAGCCCGATCGCGATCGCGACGCCCACCCAGTGGAGGCCGAGGAGGACGAAGAGGGCGCTGGGGATCCCGGCGAGCACGGCCCTGACCAGAACGGGCTCGGTCGCCAGTCCCACCACCCTGGCCGTGAACCAGGCGCACAGAAGCCAGACCAGCGGGCCGGTCACCCAGCCCCAGCTCGCGAAGAAGGAGTGCGGCAGCAGCAGGCCGAGGATCAGCGACAGAACCGCCACCGCCACGACCTGGACGACCGCCACCCGCCAGAGGATCTCCGAGTCCACGCCCGGATCATCCCATCTGGCGAGGGGGTGAAGGATCAGGCGGCGGGCGCCCCGTCCGCGGCAGCCCTCAGCGCCGCCAGGTCGAGTTTTCGCATCGGCATCATCGCCTTCATCGCCCGGTCGGCCCGCTCGCGATCGGAGTCGTCGAAGATCTCATAGACCTCCGTCGGCACGACCTGCCAGGAGAGGCCGAAACGGTCCTTGACCCAGCCGCACATGCCCTCCTCGCCATCGTCAGTGAGCTTCTCCCAGTAGTAGTCGATTTCGTCCTGGGTCTCGCATTCGATCGCGAACGAGACCGCCTCGTCGAATTTGAACTGGGAGCCGCCGTTGATCCCGACGAACCGCTGTCCGTCGAGCTCGAACTCGACCGTCAGGGCCAGCTCGGTATCGCGCCCACCGGACTCGGTGTAGTGGTTGACGTTGACGATCCGCGAGTTGTCGAAGACCGACGTGTAGAACTCGGCGGCCTCCTCGGCCTCGGTGTCGAACCACAGGTTGGGGACGATCTTCCCTTTCATCGCTTCCTCCTTCGCGGGTCGGTTCTCGGTCGGATACCCGGCCGGGACCCCTCGGCACAATGGGCCGACACCAGTCTCAGCCCACACAGCTCAGGTATTCGCGGGGCGCTCGACGGGCAGGCCGTCCGCCAGCCAGGCCTGGACCCCGCCGATGACGTCGGTCGCATCGAGGCCGAAGCGGCGCAGGCTCGCCGCCGCCAGGCTCGACTGGTAGCCCTCGTTGCAGACGACGATCACCCGCGCGCCGGGCCGGGCGAGGTCGGGGATGCGGTGATCGCAGCCGGGGTCGAGCCGCCACTCGAGAACATTGCGGGAGACCACCTCGGCGTTCGGCAGCTCGCCGTCGCGGCTGCGCTGCTCGATGGGCCGGATGTCGACTATCACCGTCCCGTCAGCCGACTCCGCCAGAGCCTGCGCCGGTGTCACCCGGACCAGGCCCGACCTGGCCGAGGCGAGCAGCTCATCGACACCGATGACGGCTTCCGGGTCCCCGGTCACGGTGATCGATTGTTGCCGATAAATCCGGGCGGCGCTCGTCTCCCCGGTGGTAGCGTTGCCCTGGGAGCGCCGTCGGTCTAACGCCAATTCGAAGAGAGGTCGTTATGAGTGAAACGCTCAAGGGCGCATGCCTGTGCGGCGGCGTCGAGTACGAGCTGACGGATCCCGAGGGGTTGGGGTACTGCCACTGCAGCCGCTGCCAGCGCTGGACGGGCTCCAGCCTCGCCGGTGTGGTCGTCGCGCCCGAGAACTTCACGATCACGAAGGGCGAGGACCTTGTCTCCCGGTATGAGAGCGAGTTCGCGCCGCGCAACTTCTGCAGCAACTGCGGCTCCAGCATCTATGACGACCTCGGCGAGAAATACTTCGTCGCCGCAGGGTTGATGCGTGAGCTGGACCTCGAACCCAGCTTCCATCTCCAGGTCGAATACAAAGCGAACTGGCACCAGATCGGCGACGACGCCCCGCAGTACGCGGAAAACCCACCGGCCTGACCGACAGCTCGGCCGGCCGCGCCGGTTGCTGCCCGCGGGTTAGTCTGGCGCGCCACGGAGCACTACTCACCCGAGCGACTGGCGGAGAGAAGGGAGCGGGCGCGCCGGCAGCGAATCATGCGCCGCCGGCGTCGGATCGCTGCCCTGATCCTTATCGGGGCCCTCATCGCCGCCGCCGTAAAGCTGCGCGATCTGGGCGGCGACGGCTCGCGCGGGCGCACCGTCACCAACGTCGCCTCCGTCACCGAGATGGTGCGCAATGCTCGACCCCAGGCGAGCTGGCGCCCTCATCGCGGCCCGGTGCCGATCCTCGTCTACCACGCGCTCGGAACCCCGCCGCCGACCGAGGCCTACCCCGGGCTCTATGTCACCCAGGGCGAATTTCGCGAAGAGATGGCCTGGCTCGACGCCGGCGGCTATCAGGGCGTCACCCTCGACGAGGTCGAGCGCGCCTGGTACCAGGGTGGGACGCTGCCGGCGAAGCCGATCGTCATCACCTTCGACAACGGGTATCCGGAGCAGGTCCGCTTCGCGCCCTCGGTCCTCGACCAGTACGGGTGGCCGGGAGTGCTATTCGAGATCACGAAGGATCACCTCACCCCGCCCTACATTCGACCGATCATCGCCAGGGGCTGGGAGGTCGACTCACACTCGGCCACCCACCCGGACCTGACGCAGCTGAGCGGCGCCGACCTCGCTTACGAGGTGGCGGGCTCGCGCCGGTTCCTGCAGCGCACCTACCGGGTCCCGTCCGACAACTTCTGCTACCCGTCGAGCATCTACGACAGCACGACGATCGCGGCCGTGACGGCAGCCGGCTACACCGGCGCCGTGACCGAGGAACCCGGCTACGCCAGCCGCGACCGGCCCTACGAACTGAACCGCTACGAGATCGAGGGCGGCCAGGGCGTCGAAGCCCTGGCGGCCGACCTTGAGGGCCAGGGGGACGCCGGGGCCTCGAGCGCTAGTCGAGCCAGCGCTGCTGAACCGCGCCGAGCGAGAGCGCCCGCGGCGACTCGCCGAGAGCCCACCGGGCCGCCCTGAGGCCCGACGTGAATGCCGCCTGCACGGTTCCGTAGGACTCCGGGACGGTTGCCTCCCCCGCGAACGAGAGCCGCTCCGATCCTGACTCGGCGATCGAGCGCATGTCGCCGGCGCCGGCGCCGATCGGGATGTAGCTGTAGGAGCCGTACGCCCAGGGATCCCCGCGCCAGTCGGTGACGAGCGCCTCGTCCGGCTCAGGGACCTGCCCGAACATTTCCCTCAGGACAACGAGGGCCGCTTCGACCCGCTGCTCGGGGTCAAGCCCGACCAGGGCCGGGGATGCGGGGGGATTGTGGAAGGCGACCAGGGTCGGGGACCCGGTGTGGCGCGTGAAGTCGAGCCATACCGGAAAGGCCCGGCCCTCGTCGACATGCGCGATCTGCCAGACGGCTTCGGGCCAGAATCGCTCCGGGAAACGGAGGACGACCTTCTCGATCGTCGCCATCGCCAGCCTCTGCACCGCGGAATCGTGATCCTCACCAAGTGGAGGATCGAATTCCAGGGCTCCCGATTGCAGGACACCGAGCGGAACCGTGACAACGCCCCGGTCCGCCTCGAAGGTCTCCAGCCCAGATTGGACCCGCACCCCTTTCTCGTCGTGCTCGATCCTGGTCACGGGGGTCTCGAGCCGCACATCGAGTCCCGTGGACAGCGCCTCGACCAGCTTCCGATACCCGCCTTCGGGAACGAGGTTGCCGCCGCTTCCCTCGGCGTACTCGGCGGCTCCCGCCAGTGAGATCCGATCGGGCGGCCCGCCGATCACCATCGCCCCGACGATCCAGAGCAGCCCGAATCTGGCGAGATCGCGTGCCGGGCCGTCCAGCCCGCGATCGGCCAGGAACCACTCAACGCCGTCGAGGTATCGATCGCTGTCCGGGAGCGCCGCCAGCGCCTCGGCCGGGTCCCAGTCAGCTCCCGCGGCCGCCGACAGTGCGGTCGCCATCGGCGCATCCATCCAACCGTCCGACCAGACGGCCATCCGGGAGTGGAACGCGCCATCGTTCCGAGTGCGAATTCCGGCTGCGCCGAGCGCCTCCGCAAGCGGGTTGCCGAACGGGTGGTGGACCCAGGCCCCACCGAGGTCGACCGACCCGGATCCGAGCGGGACCGTCCACGTCCGGCCTCCCAGGCGGTCGCGTGCCTCGAGCACGACGACCTCGGTCCCGGCGCAGCGGGCGGCGTCAGCGGTGGTGAGCCCCGCGACTCCGGCTCCGACCACGATCAATCTCACGATCCGGCCAGGCTAGCCGAATCCCTGAGACCTGCGGACGGGCGGACCCGCCGGCCGCCATAATCGCCCTCACCCCGGGCGGTTAGCTCAGTTGGGAGAGCGCCTGCCCTACAAGCGTTAGCGAGATATGACCGGATTCAGGCAGGGGAGTGTCGTTTCCTGCCCCATTCCAGACGACTCGCGGACCTTCCGCCGGTCGAATGTGTTGGAGTGGTACGTGACCTTGAAACTTGAGCTCAGGTCCGCTGGAAAGAGCTGGAGAACTGGCTTCGAAAAATGGCCCCCAAATATGGAGGCGGCTGACCTACGGTGCCCGACGTCGCCGCATTAGCTGACGCTCGTAGCTGGGCTAGAATGCCACATTCGACACAAGCCGGTCCAGGTGCGGCAATGTTCGACAAATCGAGATCTTTCGTTGGCGCTTCCTGATCTCGAACAGCAGCGGATCCGCCGGGCTTTGGTTTCGGTCATCGCCGAGAAGGGCTACGCGGCGACGAGTCTGGAGGATTTGCTCGATCGCGCCGAGATCGATCTGCCGACGTTCGAGCGATCGTTCACCAGCCTCGACGAGTGCTTTGTCGAGGTCTGGAAGGCGTACATTCACACCCTCGCCGAGCCTCTGCTCGCAGCCTACTCGGCGCAGCCGACCTGGCGGGACGGCATGCGATCGTTCCGCTGGGAGCTTTGCCGCCTGATTCTCGAGGACCACCTGCGAGCGCGCATCTGCATGGTCGAGGTCAACTACGGCGGCGATTTGGCTCAGGGGACTCGCGACCTGGTTCTCGGCGCCTACGTCGAGTTGGTCCACCTGGGGCGGCAGGAAGCGGGATCGAGGCCCAGCGTCCGTCGCGAGCAGGCCGAGGCCGTGGTTGGGGCGATCTGGGATCGGGCCGGGCGCATCATCAAGGCTGGGGACGATGAGGCGTTCGTCGACGACGTGCCCGAACTGCTCTACCTGATCTTCCTGCCCTATCTAGGACCCGCGGTCGCCCAGGAGGAGTTGCGGCGCGGCCGCGAGGATCTCGAGCGCTTCAAGCGCGACCTTCTCTAGCCGCGGAAACCTAGAGGCAGGTACGCGGATATGTACAGCGATCTACGACAACGATGCGGCCTCAGGGCGCTATCCTCGCCTCGTGGAGGCAATTCCGGGTCAATTTGAGCGCCTTCCGATTGGAGGAGATCGCGGTCGCGCGGAAATGCTCGCGCGCGATCCGCGCGAGCGAATCCTCGTCGCCATGGCTGAGATGGTCGCCAAGCGCGGGTACCACGGCGCGACGATCGAGCACATCGTCAAGCGGGCGGGGGTCTCCCGCCCGACCTTTTACGAGTATTTCGACAACCGAGAAGACTGTCTGCTTGCGGGCTTCGACGAGGCGGCGGTCGAATTGCAGCAGGGGATGGAAACGGCGGCCGAGGAAGCAGGCGACTGGCCCGACCAGGTGCGGTCGGCGCTCGCCGCCTTTTTGGAATACGCGGTCACAAACCCCGCCCTGGCCCGGACCTGCATCGTCGAGTCGGTGACGGCCGGCCCGGTGGCGATGGAACACTACGAGCGGGCATTGCGGACCTTGGTCCCGCTCTTCCGCCTCGGTCGCAACTTCGGTGAAGCGAACGGCGAGCTGCCCGACGACCTCGAGGACCTCATCATCGGCGGCCTCGTCTGGATGGTCCATCAGCGCCTTCTGCGCAATGAAATCGACGAGATTCGGGCCCTGCTCCCGACGATGCTGGAATTCGCCCTCCCCCCGTACATGGACGAGCAGCGCGCCGCAGCCGCGATCGCCCGAGCCCAGGGGTCGGCCGCCAGGCGGGCCGAGCTTCGTCGTAGCTAGAGTCCGCCGGCCGCGTTGCCGGCGCTATGGTCACGCCCGTTGTGAGTCAAGCGGCAGGCAGCGAACCAAATGATCCCCGCATTCTCGGCCCGCTGCACGGCGGCCGGCACAGCATCCCTCCTGACGTCCTCTCTCACCATCAGCGCGAGCGCCTGCTGGCGGCGCTCGCTTCGTGCGTTGCCGAGAACGGTTACAACGCGACGACGGTCGCCCAGATAACGAGCGCCGCTTCTGTTTCGAGGCGGACGTTCTACGAGCACTTCGACGGCAAGGAGGAGTGCTTCGTCGCCGCCTACGAGGCGCTCGACCGATATATCGAAACGCTCATGAAAGAGGCCGCCGGGGACAGTGAGGAGTGGCCGGACCGGGTGGCGGCCGCCGTCAGGGCGGTGATCGCCTTCCTCGCCTCGCGGCCGAATCTCGCCCGCATCTACCTGGTCGAGGTTGCCGTGGTCGGAGAGGCCGCCAACGCTGCACGCGAAAAGACCACAACGCGGTTCGTCGGGCTGCTCGAGCCCGGGCGTCGCCTGCGGGAAGTCGATCCCGGGGTCGAGGAGGGCTTGGTCGGCGGGGTCGTGACCCTGCTTGGCAGGCGGGTGCTGAACGGGGAAGCCGACCAACTCGATGCCTTTGCGCCTGCCGTGATCGAGTTCGTTCTGAGTCCCTACCTTGGGGTTGACGAGGCGCGCGCGGTCATCGCCCGCGGCTCCTAGCCATCTCCCGCGCGGTCGGGGGCGCCAGCGGCCCTCATCCGCAGGCGGTCCCTGGTGGGCATGGTCAAAACCTAGTCTCGGTTGACCCGATGTTCACTGGTAGGACTTCACAGCAGTTGAATGACCGGTCAATTGATGCCGGACATCGGGGGATATCGGGGAACAAGGAGATCGGAGCATGATCATCACCACCGCCACTGCGGAGGCAGCCGTCCTCACCCGTCTGCTCGATGAGCACCCCGGCGACTATCGCTCCAGGATCTCTCGCGGGAGGTCGCCGACGGCCTCGATGAGCCTACCGTCGAGCGGGCGATCGACAACCTCACGGCGGCCTGTTTCCTGAGCCTCGAGGGCTCCAGCGTCGTGGCGAACCCGGCCGTGGTCAGCTTCGATCGGAATCCTCCAGCACGATCCCAACATCTCCCGCGCCGCTTCCATACCCAATTCTAGGTCTTCATTCGAAGATCTCTCGGAGGGCGAGACTTCGGCTCTGCAGCAGGGTTTTCTATCCTGCAGTGCTTGCCAATCCGCGAGGTACGCCAGCGTTTATGCCGGTACATTGCTTGCATTTCGGAAATAGAGATGGCAGTATCTCCCCGTCCGCCGGGGGAGGCGGACGGGGATGCGAGACAGAACGCGGGGTCCGGAACAGGCCGGCCCGGTTGCAGCGGTGAATCAGGGAACAGGAGATGAGCCAGTGAAGAACGGGGAATCGCGGTTCGCGGATTTGAGCCGGGACCCCGCCTCCGGGCGTCCTTCGAAGCTTCGCCTGTGGATGGTGGCGCTGGCGGCCTTGGCCACGTTCGCGGCCGTGTGCGCTCCGGCCGCCCATGCTTCGGTAGGCGTGGTTGGGTGGATTGGTGACGAAACGGGCTTTGGCAGCAAGGGCGGTGAATTCAACAATCCGCATGACATTGGAGTCAACAGCTCCGGCGCGGGCCCCGCGAATCCCGGTGACATCTACGTAGTCGACGAAAGAAATAATCGCATCGAGCGCTTCGACTCCGCAGGCAATTTCATCAGCGCCTGGGGCGCGAACGTGGTGACGCCCTCCGTCACCGAGGTGCAGGTGATCACAGTGGACGCCACCGGCGGGACTTTCAAACTGAAATTCGAAGGGGAAGAAACCGCACCCATCTCCGAGTCCGCCACGGCGGGCCAAGTTCAAACGGCGCTTCTCACCGGGATATTGAAGCTCGGCGGCAATGAATTTCCTCGCAGTATCTTGGTCAGCGGCGCCACCGGCGGTCCATGGACGGTGACCTTCAAAAACCAGGAAGGGGCCTCCTTCGCCGGGACCAACGTGGAACAGATCCAGGGCGACCCCACGGAACTCACCGGCGGTGGCGCAACGATCGGAGTCACCACACAAACCCAAGGCTCCGGTGAATTCCAGATCTGCACCGTGGCGGCGAACTGCCTGGGGGGAACGGAAACCGGCGCGGCAAACGAAGGCGACAACGCCAAGAACGGCTCCCTTGGCCACCCCCAGTCGATCGCAGTCGACGGTGACACCGGCAACGTCTATGTCTCGGATCGGGACGGCCGCCGGATAGGCGAGTACGACGGCGAAGGGAACTTCATCCGATCCTTCGGCTGGGGCGTCGACGCCAGTGAACCGGGCGAAGAATACGAGATCTGCGAAGGGGCGGACCGCTGCCGGCAGGGCGCGAACAACGGGGCCGGAGTCGGCCAGATCGGCAAGTACACCGGCAGCGAAGTCCTCGGGATAGCAGTAAGCCAGCCGAACGGCGAAGAAGAAGTCGGCACAGTGTTCCTCGCGGACTCGGTGAACCGCCGCGTCAATACCTACAAGCTCGACGGCACGGAACCGTCGTCCTTCGGCTCCGCAGCTCAGTTCGGCGGCGTCCAGCCCACCAGGATCGCCGTTGGCCCCGGCGGTGTCGTCTACGCCTCCAACTCCAACGGAAACTCCGAGGTCGAGCGCTATGACACGGGAACAGCCGAATTCCTGCCGCCGATCCTCGCCTCCGCGGCGGGCGTGAACGAGCAGGAGAAAGTCCATTTCGAAGGATTCGTCACCGGCGACAAGTACACGCTGACCTGCCCCAACTCCGAAACGACCGCGGAAATCGAATGGCGCCAGACCGCCTTCCAACACCGCGAAGAAATGAAAAAAGGCCTGGAAGCGAAGTGTGGTCCCAGCTTCACGATCTCGGGCAACGCGACCAACACGTTCGTCACATTCACGGGCAACTTCGCCGAAACGAACCCGCCGCAGATGACGTGCACGCGGGTGAGCGGCTCCGGCAACTGCTCAGTCACCACAGAATTGGGAGGTGCGGCGCCAACCACCAACGCGCTGCTCGTCGGCTCCACCTCCGGGCTCGTCGTCTCCGATTCGGGAGTCCTCTATGTCCTACGTGATCCGGTCAACGGGCCGACCGTCGTGCAGCAGTTCAACCAGCCGGCCGAACCAGCGGCCCCAACCGCAGCCGACGCCACCCTCGGCGGGACGGCGGGCTTTGGCTTCGTTCAGGGATTCGGCCTCGACCCGGCTGCGGGGACCATCTACGTCGCCGCGACCAGCAGCATCGTCGGACTGAGCAGCGCCGGTCACCGCGTGTACTACCTCAACGAACTGATCGAACCCACGGCGACGGTCGACGAAGTCACCGGCACTACAAGCAGCGCGGCGACGGTCCACGGAACGATTGACCCGAACGAATCGGTGCCCCTGTATCCGCATCCGCCGGGAACGACGTATCGCCCTGAATTCAAACTCAGTTCAGACCCGACCTGGACCCCGTTCGGGGGCTTCACGGCCGTGACCTCGCCAGGCCCGCCGACGCCGGTCACAACGGGCCTGACGGAATTGACGCCGAAACATTCATACGAAGTTCGCTATGTCGCGAGGAAGCAGTATTCAGAAGCTGCATTCCCGGGGGCGGCCGAAGAGTTCACCACCCTTGGCGATCGGCCGCGGATCGACGGAATCTGGGCCACTGAAGTGAGGGAAACATCGGCCACCCTCCACGCCCGGATCAATGGGCTCGAAACCCCGAGCACGTACTGCTTCGAATACGGGACGGGCGAAACCTACGGTAGGTCGGAGCCGAACTGTGAGCCGGGCGGCGAAGTCCCGCTCGGCGGGGAAGTCGAGGCCCACCTCACCGGCCTGGTGGCCGGCACGACCTACCACTTCAGGGTTGTGGCGACGAACTCATACGGAAAGACGGATAGCGCAGATCAGACCTTCGATTTCTCGCCGTCCAGGGGTTGCCCGAACGACGCGGTCCGCCAGCAGACCGGCGCGGCCTACCTGCCCGATTGCCGGGGCTACGAGCTGGTCAACCCACCACAGCTCGGCGGGGCCGCGCTGCTCCCGGTCGGCCCCGCGTCGCCATCGGGGCAGGGGCGCCTCTCCTTCACAGCGCTCCTCAGCGCGATCCCGGGCGCCGGCGAACCGCTGAATGGCTCCCTCTCTGGAGACTTCTACGTTGCCAGCCGCACCCTGTCCGGATGGAAGACCAAATACGTCGGCATCCCGGGCTACGAATCGATATCGCAGGGCGGGGCGCCGGACAACTCGTTCTCGATCTCAGGACCGGAACCGGCGGAACTCGGCAGCGAAGGTGCGTCGTCAATCCTGACCGATACGAAGATGAGCCATTTCGTGGTCTGGGACACCAAAGGCGCGGGCGGCATCCTCGCCGCCAGCGAACTCGCGGGTTCCTCCGCTCCCTTCGTCTACGACAACGAAGGTAACTTCGTGACTCGTCTGCCCACGAATCTGGAAGAACTTCCAGGTGAAGAGGAAACCCCACCCCGTGACCTGACCCAGGGCGGCTTCTACGGCTCGGGAAGGATCTCCGGGGACTTCAGCCACTACATCTTCTCCTCGCGCGAACTCGCCTTCGCGCCCGGTGGCGAGACGGAACCCCCGTACCCGGGCTCGCTCTACGACAACGACCTGTCGACCGGCTCGGTCACCGTGATCTCTGAAACCGAAGCCGGGGACCCGATCAAAGAGGATCCCCTCGGTGCCGGCGGCAGCCAGGAAATCATCCTGAGCCGCTTCGTGTCCGAGGACGGCTCACACGTCCTGATGTCAACCAGGGGAGCGTTTGAAGAATGGCTCAAATATGAAGGGTGTCCGTTTCCTGCCTGTGGCAATAACGGCCCGCATTACCAGCATCTCTATATGCACGACTCGAGCGCAGGGAAGACCTACGAAGTCTCGTGGGATTCGCTGACCGATGAAAACGTCGCAGTCACGTACGAGGGCGTGGCAGAAGACGGGCAAAAAGTCTTCTTCACGACTCCCATACAGATGACCGGAGAAGATCACGACTCGAGCATCGACCTGTACATGTGGAGCGAGGCGACCAACTCCGTAAACCTCATCTCTGTGGGTGCTGGGGCCGGCAATTCCGACTCGTGCACTCCGGAACTGCGCACACGAACCTTCCAAGAAGGTGGCACGGAAATCTCCTGGACCAAAAAGTGCGGCGTCGAAGTCGTGCCGTTCCGGCCTACCCACTGCTCGGCCAAACCGTGTGAAAAACAGGTGGCCAACCCCGGGGGATACGGATCACACCAGCAGCCGATCGACTCGTCGATCGCCTCTGACACCGGGGAAATCTACTTTTACTCCCCCGAGATCCTCGAAAGCGGTCATGGGGTACCCGACTCGCGAAACCTGTACGTCTATCGCAACGGCTCACCCCAGTTCGTGGCGAGGTTCAGTCCGTCCAGACCGATCATCCGGATCAATGTCTCCAGTCACGGTACGAATATCGGACTCCTCACCGCCAGCAGGCTGACCTCCTACGACAACGCAGGTAAGACCGAGATGTATGTCTACGATCCTGAAGTGCGGACCATGACGTGCGCGTCCTGCGTCCCAGACGGGTCACCGCCCACCTTCGACGTCGAAGGCTCCGAAGACGGGCGCTTCATGAGCGACGACGGCCGCGCCTTCTTCGCCACCAAGGAATCCCTGGTCCCACGTGATGGGAACGGCATCAACGACGTCTACGAGTTCGTCGGCGCGCGCGCGCAGCTGATCAGCTCCGGAACTGGGAGCCAGGAAGGCACTGAACTGGAGCACAGGGGACTCATCGGCGTGACTGCGAACGGCGTCGACGTCTTCTTCTCGACCTACGACACGTTGGTCGGCCAGGACGAAAGCGGTGGCGTGTACAAGTTCTACGACGCCCGCACGAACGGAGGCTTCCCATTCAACAAACCGCCGGCGCCGTGTGAAGCTGCTGACGAGTGCCATGGGCCGGAAAGCCTGCCGGCGGCCCCGCTCCAGTTCGGCACCGGCCAGGACCTCGGCGAAGGTGGGAACGTCAATGCCGCCGCGAAGAAGAAGAAGAGCAAGCACCGGCGGCACCACAAGCACCGACGGCACCACAAGAGGAGAGGGCGATGACCGTGCAGAATGCCGACAGGAGGTCGGCCGTGATCCGCATCGCTCTCGCCGCGTCGCTGATTGCGCTCGCCGCGCTGCTCTGGTGCGCGAAGCACCCGGCATCCGCGTCCGCGAAGTCAGAGATCAACACCTTCAGGGTCACCCCGTCGACAACCGAAGCCGGTGCTCACCCCGACGTGTACACCTCCGTGCGCGTGGGGAACCGCCTCACTGGGGAAAAGCTGCCGTGCGACTGCGCCGACCCGAAGGACATCACGATCCATACTCCCGGCGGTGTGATCGCCAACCAGAGCGTGGTGCCGACCTGCTCGGACGCCGAGCTGATCCTGCTCGAATGCGCAACCGACACTCAGGTGGGGGACGTTGCGCTCGTAACCGGGATCTTCCCACCCATCTTGATGCCGATTCATCGCACGGTCGAGCAGGGAGGCCAGGCGGCCCTGTTCGGATTCGTCGTTCCCATACTTGGAAATCCGACCTATATCTCGATCACCGCGCGGACCGGCAGCGACTACGGGTTGGACTTCACGACTCAGGGCATTTCGCACGTCCTGCCAGTTGAAGGCTTCGACACGATCTTCTGGGGTGTCCCTGCGTCCCCAAGCCACGACCTGCTCAGGTTCGCGAGGGGTGAGACCTACATCTTCTGCTTCTCCGAACCAGAAGTCGATCTCGTCAATAACACACTCGGCAACGCATGCCCGGCACAGGTTCAGGGTCAGGAAAACGGCGTCGAATTTTCCCGACCCAAGGTGCCGGTTTCCACCTCCATACCCGTCCGTCCGTACACGCAGAATCCCACGACCTGCGCAGGTCCCCTCACGGCATCCGTCGACGATCTCTCATATGACCGTGAAACCACCCATGCCGAGGCGGAGTGGCCGGAAACCACCGGCTGCGATCAGCTCAGCTTTTTTCCAAGCCTTGCAGCAAATCCGACCACCACCCAAACCGACACCGCGTCCGGTCTGGAGGTCGATCTGAAAGTACCCCAGTTCTCGGACCCCCTGACTCCATCTCCATCGGAGATAAGGGCGAACACCATAGAGATGCCGGAAGGGTTCACCTTCAACTCCAACGGAGCAGACGGGAAGGTCGCGTGTACGGATGCCGAGGCTCGGTTCGGCACCCCCGAAGCCGCCCAGTGTCCGGAGTTCTCGAAGATCGGCACGGTGGAGCTGGAAAGCGGGGCGCTTCCCGGTCCGATCGACGGCTACGTCTACCTCGGCGAACCGAAGCCCAACGATCCTTACCGGGTGATCCTGACCGCCGACGGCTTTGCAACTCACGTCAAGCTGGCGGGCTCCACGCACGCCGATCCGTCCACGGGTCGTCTGACGATCTCGCTGGAAAACCTCCCACAGACGCCCTTCTCCCGGTTCAGGCTCCACCTCTTCGGCTCCGAGCGCGGGATCTTTGCGACCCCCGAGAAGTGCGGGGGCTCATTCCCCGTGGAATCGACCTTCGTCCCCTGGGCGAGCGAGATCTCGAACCAGACCTCGACCCAGTTCTTCGAACTGAACTCGGGCCCGAACGGGGAGCAGTGCCCGGGCAGCACGCGCCCGTTCTCACCGGCGCTCGACGGCGGCTCGGCCGACAACACGGCCGGCGCCCACTCGAGCCTCGGCGTCGAGCTTGCACGTCAGGACGGGGAACAGAACCTGGCCGGGCTCGAAGTGTCGGTGCCGCGAGGGTTGACGGCGACACTGAAGGGAGTTCCTTATTGCCCGGAGGCTGCGATCGCCACTTTGAACAGCGCCGGCTACCTAGGAGCGACGGAGATGAGCACGCCCGCCTGCCCGGCGGCAAGCCAGGTCGGCTCCGTCGCCGCCACCGCGGGCGCCGGCACCAAGCCGCTCAACCTCTCGGGCAAGGCCTACCTGGCCGGCTCCTACAAGGGCGCACCTCTGAGTCTCGTCAGCGTGGTTCCCGCGGTGACAGGGCCCTACGACCTCGGCAACGTGGTGGTCCGGTCGGCGCTCGAGGTCAATCCGGCCACGGCTCAGGTCACGGTGAAATCGGACCCACTGCCCCAGATCATGGGCGGCATACCGCTGCGCACGCGGTCGCTCCGGGTGGTGCTCGACCGCCCGGGATTCGCACTCAACCCGACCAATTGCCAGCCCAGCCAGATCGGCGCCACCGCCTACGGGAACGAAGGTGGCCATGCCTCGCCGGCCACCCACTATCAGGTTGCGAACTGCACCGCCCTCGGGTTCGCTCCCAAGCTTGAACTGAGGTTGAGCGGCTCGACCAAGCGGCGCGGGCATCCCACTCTGAGCGCTGTGCTCAACGCCAGGGCCGGCGACGCGAATATCAAGCGGACGGTCGTCTCGATGCCGAAAAATCTGATCCTCGACAACAGCCACATCAAGACCGTCTGCACACGAGTCCAGTTCGCGGCGGAAAGTTGCCCGTCAGGGTCGGAAGTGGGTCAGGCGACGGTCACCACCCCGCTGCTCGATGCCCCTCTGTCGGGGCCGGTCTACCTGCGGTCGTCGAGCCACTCTCTCCCCGACCTGGTGGTCGCCCTGAAGGGCCAATTCGACATCGAACTCGTGGGTCAGGTCGGCAGCACGAAGGCCGGCGGGCTGCGAACGGTCTTCGACGCGATTCCGGACGCGCCGGTTTCGCGCTTCGAACTGAACCTCTACGGGAAGGCGAGAGGCCTGCTCCAAAACACAGAAAGCCTCTGCAAGGGAATCCCAAGGGCAGTGGTTCAGATCACCGGACAGAACGGCAGGGAACTCAGCAGCAATACCAAGCTGCGGTCCAGGTGTGGGAGCGCAAAGCAAAAGAGGAAGCGCGCCGCCAGGCACTCGAGGAGAGGCCGGTAGCCGATGCGCATCCAGAGGAGAGAGACGACGATCATCCGGGCCCTCGTAGTCGTGCTGGCCGTCCTCGCGTATTTCGCCGCCCCGGCCGCCGCCGAAGTCGAATGGCTGAGCACCTTCGGCTCGAGCGGAACGACCGGCGGGGCCTTCAATCGCGCCGCTGGCGTCGCCATCAACGACGCAACCGAACACGTCTATGTCGCCGATCGCCAGAACAACCGGATCCAGGAATTCGATGCTGCCGGCAACTTCATACGGGCCTGGGGCTTCGACGTCGTCGCAAGTGGGGAAGACGACAGGCCACCGGCAAACGAGCAGCAGAACATCACCATCGCCGCTTCCGACGGCACGTTCCAACTGACCTTCGCCGGGGTCACGACCGGCCCCATCGCCTCCAGCGCCGAAGCGGCGACGGTCCGAGAAAAGCTCGAAGAACTGTCATCCATCGGCGCCGGCAACGTCTCCGTCAGCGGGGGGCCAGGCAACCCGAGTGGGAGCAGCCCATACGTCGTCACCTTCGAAGGCACGCTGGGCGGCTTGAACCATCAACCGATCGCGCTCCAGGCAACCGGCCTCGGAGTGGCCGCCGGCGAAAAGCTGAAGTGTGAAATCAGCAACTCCGCGCCTGATTTCGCACAGCCGACGTCGCCCGAATACCAGTGGCTGGCCAACGGCGAACCGATCTCCGGCGCGACCTCCGCCGAATACACGGTGGCGGCCGCCGACGCCGGCAAGGCCCTCCAGTGCATGGGCAGGGTCCACTGGAGTGAACTCGACGGCACCATCTCCGATACCAACAGCCAGTACACCGTTGCCTCTCCCGTTCCGGGCACATCGATACCGGTCGGGCCGACGAGCGTCGTCGCGCAAACGAGCGGAACGCTCACCGTCGGCCCCCCCAGCGGCCAGATCCTGACCTGCAACGCCGGGTCATGGTCGGGTGGCCCGACGTCCTACACATATCGTTGGTATCGAGCCGGAACCGAAATCTCCTCGAACACGAGCAGCGAAACGACGAGCTCCTACGAAGTCACCGCGGCCGACCTTGCCGCGCCGACGGCGTTCCAGTGCTCGGTCACAGCGCATAACGCAGGCGGCAGCAGCACCGTGGAGAGTCCTCCGCTGCAGACCTCACCGGTGCCGGGTTTGGTGCAGGCCATCTCAACCTCGGTCAGAACGAAGACCCGGACCCTCACGGTCCGCGACGGCGGCCCCGTTCTCGAGGTATGCAAAGCGGGAACGACCGATGTCTGCAAGCAGGGCGTCGCGGGAGCGAGTCTGGGGCAGTTCAACCAGCCACGGGCCGTAGCGGTCGATAACTCCCCCGGCGGCGAAGGCGCGATCTATGTCCTGGACGACGAAAACTTCCGGATCGAGAAGTTCAACTCATCCCTCGAACCTGTCCTCACCATCGGCAAAGAAGTGAACAAGACAACGGGCGGAAAGATCTGCACAGCCGCGTCGGGTGAGGTCTGCGGTACCGGCCTCAAAGAAGTCCAGGAGACCCCTGGCGTGTTCGGCGGTTGGGAGTTCAACTCCAACCAAGAATTCAGCGACACAAATAACCTCGGCAATGCCGTAACGGTGGGTCCCGAAGGTGACCTCTATGTCGGGACCGACAAGGACCCGAACCCACCCGACCCCGGATCCCCGTTCACGAGGGTGCAGAAATTCGCTCCGGACGGCACCTTCCTCGGCCAGGCCCTGGTGCCGGCCCTCACCAACGGGCGGCCAGACCCGACGTCGGTCGCCGTGAACTCTGCCGGGCGCGTCTACACGGCGGTAAACGGCGAACAGTCCCAGGTGGACATCTTCGAACAGTCCGAATTCACGGAAACGGGCGAGGGAACGAACCCATTGAGCTTCATCTATCCGCATTTCGAACCAAGGCAGGTGTCGATCGATCCGCGCAACGACAACGTCGTGATCGGCGACCAGAACGCGAATGAAGTCACGTGCGGCAAGGAAGTGTTCAGCCCGAACAACAAGGGGATCGTGGAGTTCGAGCCCGAAGGGCACCAGATCGACTGCACCATTCCATCAGGAAATGGAAGCCTGTCACGCATCTCGGGGCTCGCGGTCTCACCCGCCGGCAAGGTCTACGCGTCCGATTGGAACAACAACAAAATCAAGATCTACAAGCTTCCGCAAGAAACGCCACCCGCGGTCGGTGAAACGTTCGTCGGCTCGATCACGCAGAACACGGCTCGAGTGCACACCGAAGTCGCAGCGGGGTTCCTGACGACCAGTCTCAAAGTCGAAATCGGGCCAGCACCATGTCCCGGTCCATGCACGGACTATCCCGTCGCGGAACGGGTTTATGGGCTCGGCCTCCAGACCCGCACCGTTCAAATCGAAGGGCTCGAAGCGGGAGCGAGATATCACTATCGCGTCGTGGCGGAAAACTCGTTGGGCGATGCCGAATTCGCCGATGGGACCTTCAAGACATACCCGTTCGTCGACCTGCTCCATGACAACTGCCCGAATGCGCTGGCTCGAAAGCAGACGCAAACCGTGGCGCTGCTCGACTGCCGTGCCTACGAGCTGGCGTCCGCTCGCTCGACCGGCGGCTACGACGTCACCTCCGACGTGGTTCCCGGCCGGACTCCCTTCGACGGCCGCCCCGACGCGAGCGGCAAGCTCCTGTACAGCGTCGTCGATGGCGGCATTCCCGGAACCGGGAATCCGACAAACCGCGGCCCGGACCCGTACGTGGCGACCCGTATCAATGAAGGCGAAAACAAGGGCAAGTGGAGGACCGAATACGTGGGCATTCCGGCGGATAACCCCTTCGCCCCCAGCCCGTTCTCCTCGACGCTCGCCGACACCGACTCGGCACTCCGGACCTTCGCGTTTGCAGGTTCGGAAGATTTCCCGATCTGCTCACCCTGTTTCGAAGACGGCTCGAGCGGAATCCCGGTTCGCTTGCCCAACGGTGAACTCGTCCAGGGCATGGCAGGCGATCGGCACGTGACCGATCCAGTGCCGGCGGGATTGATTCGCAAGCCCTTCTCCGGTGACGGCTCCCACTTCGTCTTCGGCTCCGAACAGGAAATCGAGTCCGGGGGCCACGACGAAGAACCCGGGAATGTCACGGTCTACGAGCGCGACCTGGGCGCCCTGACGACCGAAGTCGTCTCCACCAACGGAGCCGGTGCGCTCCTGAGCGGGGAAGCCGCCGAGCTGGACCTCTCCCAAGACGGCTCTCGGGTCCTCGTCGGTACCCCGGTCTCGAGCGAAGCGGGCCACACCTACTGGCATCTCTACCTCCACCTCTCGGGACAGGCTCAGTCGGTCGATCTGATGCCCTCGAACCTCGAAAAGGGCGCTCTTTTCGACGGCATGACCGCCGACGGGTCGCGAGTCTTCTTCTCGACAAAGGACAAACTGCTCGGCTCCGACACCGACGAAGACGTGGATATCTACGAGGCGAAGGTGGGCGAAGGCGGGGCGGTCACGCTCCAGCTGCTATCGGTCAGCTCGGGCGGTCCGTCCAATGACGAATCCTGCGAACCGCCGGGCAAACCAGACAGCTGGAACACGGAGGCAGGAGAAGGTGGCGAGTGCAACGCGCTTGCCCTGGCGGGCGGGGTGGGCGTCGCGAGCGACGATGGCACCTTCTACTTCCTGAGTCCCGAGCTGCTCGACGAAGCCGCCGAAGAAGACGGAGAAGAGGACCAGCCGAACCTCTACGTGGTTCATCCCGATCAGTCCCCGGAATTCGCCGCAACAATCGATTCGAGCGCCGGCAAACCGGTACCGCCGCCTGAATTCCCGATCTCGAACGAAAGCCTTGGAGGCGCTCAGAGCTCGCCATTTGGTCTCGCGGTCGATCAGTCAAACGGGGACGTCTACGTCGCCCAGACGGGTACGGGGAAATACGCGCGGTTCGACTCCTCCGGGTCCCCGCATGACTTCACCGCGGGCCCGGGTGCGGGAACCAACTTGATCTCCGGGTTGGGGAGCATAGGTGAAACGGGTGAAACGGCCATCGGTGTGGATAACGCCCCGGGATCGCCGTTCAACGGAGACTTCTACGCCAAGCTGTACACCGGCGCAATCGGCGTGTTCAAAGCCGATGGGGAAAAGCTCGGCGAACTCAGCGGCCTGAGCGGAGTATGCGGACTTGCAGTTGACCAGTCGAATGGTGACGTCTATGTCGGCGAATACGAAACCGGAGAAGTCAGGCGCTTCGCGCCCGTCTCAAACTCCCCGCTGGAATACACCGAAACCAGCATCATTCCGGCAGGTGTGGCAGAACCCTGTCAGGTTGCTGCTGACACCTCTGGGCATGTTTACGTTTCAGCTTTCCCATCGGGTCCGCTTTACCGGTTCGAAGCGTCAGCTTTCGCGGCGTCGCCGCCCGAATTGACGGGTGTGCAGATCACCAGTCCGGCCCTGACTGCGTATGTCGATCCTGGAACCGATGAGCTCTATGTCAACCAGGGTTCGAAAATTACGGTCTTCGCGCCAGGAGGCGGGAAAGAACTCTTGTCCTTCGGCGAAGGACACATCTTCGGTTCGAGTGCCGTCGCGGTCAATTCGACCAGCCATCACATTTACGCGAACTCCGGGGCCAACGTGGTCGACTTCAAACGCGTGCAGCCCCCGTTCGTAGCGATCGACAATCCGGCCGTCGTCCATGCGACGACGGAACCCGAAACTCGTCATTACGCTGATTTCCAAGTGTCCCCGAATGGTCGCTACGCGCTGTTCGCCACCCGCCGGCCGCTCGACGAAACTTACGAAAACCAGAACCACGCCGAGGTCTATCGCTTCGACACCGAAACGAAGGGCCTCGATTGCCTCTCCTGCATCCAAACAGAAGCCGCGCCGCAGGCCGACTCCACACTCCCAGCGCATGGGCTGGGGCTGCTCGACGACGGCAGGGCGTTCTTCAACTCGAACGAGCAGCTCGTGCTCCGCGACCAGAACAGCCTGGAGGATGCCTACGAGTGGGAGGAAGGCACCGTGCGCCTGATCTCAACCGGCGTCAGCTCCCACGACTCAGGCCTGCTGACGGTCAGCCGTGACGGGAAGGACGCCTTCTTCTTCACCCGTGAGCAGCTGGTGCCCGAAGACGAAAACGAGGAGTCGATGAGGGTCTACGACGCGCGGGAAGACGGCGGTGTGTTCGTGGTTCCGTCGAGCCCTCCGTGCGCGGCCTCCGACGAGTGTCACGGGCCGGGGAGCCAGGCCGCTCCGCCGCCCCAGATCGGCACCTTCAAGGGAGCCGGTGGCCAGTTCGAAGAACAGCAGCAGCAAGAAGTGCAGGAAGGGCTTCCGCCTGCGCAAGGTCCACGGGCAGTCGCGCTGCGTGAAGACGAATAGGCGCAACCGGTCCCATAAGCACAAGCGTCACGGCGGACGAGCCTCCGCCAAGCACGGCAGAGGAGGCGCCCGATGAGTCGCAGGCAGCTGACCGGGGCGCTGCTAGGCGCGTTGGTCGCCCTCGCCCTGATTCCATCGGCGGCGCAGGCGTCACCGATCCCGATCGAAGAATTCCAGACGAAAAGCACCGGCCAGCAGGCGGGCGGTCACCCTGACCTGGTCACGGAATTCAAACTTGGCGAACCTGAAAAGCAGGCGGCGAAAACCGTCACATTCGAAGCCCCGGAGGGAATCTTCGGAAATCCGAACGCGGTCGCCCGCTGCACCTCGGCTGATTTCGCGGTTAGCGAATGTCCGGTCAACTCCCAAATCGGGGTGATAACGGTGTGGGCCAACCACAATGGCAACACCGAAGACCTTCTCGGAGCCGCTCCGCTCTACGACATGGTGCCCCTGCCCACGGAGGCGGCCAGATTCCAGTTCGTCGTCCCGGTGGTGGACATCCCGATAGCGATCCCGGTCAGCGTTCGGACCGGCAGCGATTGGGGTCTCCGCTTCTCGGTCACGGAAATCTCGCAGCAAACGCCCCTGCGCAAAGTCAAGATGGCATTCTGGGGAGTGCCGCTCTCCACGGCGAATAAACCAGAACGGTTCCAGAAGGGCTCACCCGGGAACCCTCCGGGTTGTGTGGAAAAGGAACACGCGTCCGAATGCATCAGCAAACCGGGGGAAACCAGCGAAGTCCCCCAGCCTCTGATCGACAACCCGACGTTCTGCACCGGAGAGGCGCTGCCGACCGAACTGATCGTCCAGTCTTATCAGCATCCGAATGAAGCGCCGGCCCGAGCCCTATCGGAATACGCGCCGATCGATGGCTGTGAAGCGGAGTCCTTCAACCCCGTTCTCAGCGCGAGCCTGACCACGTCGGAGACGGACTCGGCGTCGGGACTCAACCTCGGCTTCAAAGTGCCGCAGAACCTCGAACTGAGCGCGAGCCCCTCGGAGCTCCGAACGGCCACGGTGGCCCTGCCCGAAGGCCTCACCATCAACCCGGACGCGGCCGACGGCCAGAGCGCGTGCAAGGATTCGGAAGCCAATTTCGGCTCCGACGGTCCCGCCAACTGCCCGGACAACTCGAAGATCGGCACAGTCACGATCGTAACCCCGGCTCTCGACGAGCCGCTGCGCGGCTCGCTCTACATCGGTGAGCCGAAGCCCGGAGACCAGTATCGACTGTTCATGGCCGTAAGCGGGTCCGGGATCAATGGCAAGCTGGTAGGCCGATTCATTCCCGACCCGGCGACCGGTCGCCTGAAAGCGGCCTTCGAAGACCTGCCGCAGGTGCCGTTCGAAGAATTCGACCTTCACCTCTTCGCGTCCGATCGCGGGCTGGTTGCGACGCCGACCAGGTGCACCCTCTTCAGTGCCCGCGCGCACTTCATCCCATGGAACGACGTTCTCTCCGCCCAGGACTCAGAACAGGTCTTCGGACTCGACTCGGGTCCCGGCGGCAAGCAGTGCCCGGCCGAAGTCCGTCCATTCGCCCCCCGGCTTGTCGCCGGATCGTCAAACCCCGTCGCCGGCGAATTCAGCGCATTCCACCTGAAACTGGACCGTGACGATGGCGACCAGCTCCTCGGCGACCTCAACTTCCGCATGCCGCCGGGCTTCACCGGCAATCTGCGTGGCATCTCGTATTGCCCGGAAAGCTCGATCGCAGAAGCGGTGCAGAAGGCCGGCAGAACCGAGCAAGCGTCACCCAGCTGTCCCACCTCGAGCGAGATCGGGACCTCCAACGTCGCCGCCGGTCCGGGATCGCACCCGTTCCATGCGGTGGGAAAGCTGTACCTAGCCGGGCCGCTGAAGGGCGCCCCGCTGAGCCTGGTTGCCATCACGCCGGCGATCGCCGGTCCCTACGACTACGGCAACGTTGTCGTGCGAGTTGCCCTACATGTCGACCCCCTCACCGCGCAGGTGAGCGCCGAATCGGAAAAGATGCCGCAGATCATCGGCGGGATCCCGATCCGGATGCGGTCCATACAGGTCAACATCGACCGGCCCAACTTCACCATCAACCCGACCAACTGCTCGATCTTCTCGGTCGACTCACAGGGCATCGGCGATCAGGGCACGGTGACGGCATTCTCGTCCTACTTCCACGCAGTGAACTGCGCCCGCCTCGGATTCGAGCCGAGGATGGCGGTTCGCCTTCTTGGGGGCAAGAAGCAGACCAGGCGCGGCCAAAACCCAGCTCTCCGCTTCGACCTCTGGACTCGCGAAGGAGACGCCAATCTGAAACGGCTGGCTGTGACGCTGCCAAAAGCCTTCGCGATCGACCAGCGCCACCTTGGCAATATCTGCTCCAGAGCCGAGCTCGCCTCCAAACTATGTGCCGGTCGGCAGGCGATCGGCAATGTCCGCGTTGACACACCGCTGTTGGATCAGCCGCTCGCCGGTCCGGCGTACGCCGTTTCAGGCTTCGGCAAGCTGCCCCACGTTGTCTTCATCCTCAACGGCCAGGTGACGATCATGCCCGAAGGCCAATCGAGCTCGGTGAGAGGCGGGTTCCTGAAGACCGTGGTACCGGTCATCCCCGATGCACCGGTCGGCCACTTCAGTTTCGACCTCTTCGGCGGCAAGCAGGGCTACCTGGTCAACACGCGCAGCACCTGCGGCTCCGAAACGATGGTCAGGATCAGTTATCTCGGCCAGAACGAAAAACGGCACAGTCAGCGAGCCAAGGTCAACACGAACTGCGGCAAGAAGACCCGCCGCAGCGCCTCACACAGGCGCAAGTAGTCTCGGCTCCCGCCGGTGATGGCTGGGCGCCTGTGCAGCGATGCTCGGACCGACGGGAAGAATCCACTGTTTATGCCCCGGGATGATCGGCGGGCGCGGCAGACAACCGGCTACTCGGCGCCGTCACCGCGGAGCCCGCCTACTCCAGTCGCGACCGCGCCGCTGAACCACCTTCAGCCTGCGAAAGCTAGGACCGGGGAGTCCCCGGCCACGACGGTCTGCCGGACGGGTCTCCCATTCGCCCCGGTGCTTCGCATCGCCTGCAGCTTGCACGCCTGGCCGGCAGGTCACAGCCCCCGAAGAGAGCGGCACCAGCGCTACCCTGCGGCAGCGTCATGATGATTTCGATCACTGACTCGAGGAGCAGGGAATCGCACCCGCCGGAGGGCGGGGCCTGGTCTGCGCCTGCACCCGGCGGGACGTGAGCGCGGTCCGGCGGCAAATGCGTCGGGCTCGCCACCGGGCGGGGCGGTTCTGGCGCGAGCGGAAGCGGCTGGCGATCGGCCTGATCGCCGGCGGCCTCGTGGCGATTGTGGCCGGCGGCCTCGTTGGGTACGAGCTCCTGAAGCGCCCGCCCGACATCCACAACCCGGACGTTGCATTCAAGCCTCAAAGGCCCAAGAAGCCGAAGGCAAGGACTGTCAGTTGGCCCATGTTCGGGCTGGACCGGGCCCGCACCCGCTACCTCGCCGCCCGGGGTGTGAAGCCGCCCTACAAGCTGATCTGGCACTACACCGACAAGCCGCTGATCGAGTTCCCGCCCGTCTACGCCCAGGGCAGGCTCTATTTCGTAAACAACAACGGATTCGCGTATGCGCTCGCGGCCGAAACGGGCAGGGTTCTCTGGGAACGGCGGATCGGCCGGCTGAACGCGTCCTCCCCGACCTACTACAGGCACCGGCTCTACCTCGTCAACCTCGAACCCGGCCATGTCGTGAAGCTCGACGCGAAGACCGGCCGGGTGCTCTGGAAGCACTCACTGCCGGGTCGGGCAGAGTCCTCGCCACTGGTGATCGGAAGGACGCTCTATTTCGGCTGCGAAGACGGTGAGCTCTTCGCCCTCAGCACTCGCAACGGCCATGTCCGCTGGGCGACGACCCTCGGCGGTGCGGTGAAGTCGGCGCCCGCCTTCTCGCACGGAGTCCTCTACGTCGGCGACTACGGCGGCTATATGAATGCGGTCGATGCCAAGACCGGCGAGATCAGGTGGCAGACGGCATCGCTCGGCCTGGGCTTCGGTACCTCTGGAGCGTTCTACTCGACTCCCGCCGTCGCCTTCGGCCGCGTCTACGCCGGCAACAACGACCACCGGGTCTACAGCTTCGATGCGGCGACGGGGCAGATCGCCTGGTCCTTTTCGACCGGCGGCTACGTGTACTCAGGTCCTGTCGTCGCCCGCACCCGCCACACCGGCCCGACGGTCTACATCGGCTCCTTCGACGGCAACATCTATGCGCTCAACGCCAGGAGCGGCGAACCGCGCTGGACCCGCTCGGCCGGCGGCTCGGTGGTCGGCTCTCTCTCGGCGGTGGGGAACATCGTCTATGCCGCCGAGTTCACCAACGGCTCCACCAACGGCTATGCGATGAAGACCGGTCGCCAGGTCTTCCACTACAAGACCGGGACCTACACCCCGGTGATCTCCGACGGTCGGCGCATCTACCTGGTCGGCTACTCCAGCATCAATGCCTTGCAACCCTACAAGTACAAGGCCGCGGTAGCCGATCGCATCAGGGCGCTCAGGTCAGCCTCCGGGAATCGGCAGAAATCTCGAAAGGGCGGCTAGCGAGGCTCGCTCACCAACACCGCGGCGCGAGGCGCGCCGCCGACGAGCGCACCCCGTTCGAGCAGGCGCAGGGGCACGCGCCGTGGCCGGGCCGATATGTAGCGGGTCAGCGTGAAGTTGTAAGAAACAGGGCGCGACTCCACCTGTCGGAAGCTAGAAGGAAGGAGGCGCCGGGCGTTCTCTCGAGCCGCCGTTGCGGAGCCGACCAGGTCGATCTGGCGCAGCGGAGGCGGTGCCTGGCGGGCGGTTTCGGCGTCGAGGTAGTACCGCAGCGGCATATTGGCCGAGTATCGAATCGTCACCACCGCCTTGTCGGGGCGCAGCGGGCCGACCTGGTGGGCAGCGTTGCGCAGGTCCTCCCTCTGAAGCCGCGGCAGCCGATCGATCTCGATCGTGAAGAGGAGCGCGCAGACGCAGAACGCTCCGGCCAAGCCCAGGCCGACCCAACGCGCGCGCCGCGCGCCGAAGCCGGCACCGAGCAGGATGATCAGAGGCACGAAAACGGGCACCAGGTTGCGTCCGTTGAGATAGTCGGCGCCCAAGAAGCCGAGCACGAGCGGTAGCCCGACGCCAAGCGCCCCGACCGCTGCTGCGACTCCGCCGCTCCGCCGCTCCCACGGCTCCCCAAGAGAGAGCAGCAGAATGAGGGAGGCGAGTGCCAGAGCTGCCGGCACCCCAAGCGGGATCGGGCCCGGCTGACGCTGTTGGTGCTCGTTGCCGTTGTCGTCGCCCACCAGCTTCGCTCCCGCTCGTTCGAGGCGTTGCCCGACCGGCTCTTCGGCGATCCAGTCGGCATGGGCATTCTTGGCCTGGTGCAGTGCCAGCGGCATCAGCAGTGCGCCTGCGGCGGCAACCGCCGCGATTGCCACCGCAGCCGAAGCTCGATCGTCGCGCCGAAGCAGCAGCAGCGCCGCCTCGCCCCCCACCAGGAAGCCAGCGAAGTAATGGGTGGCGATCGCAAGCGCAGAGCAGACGGCCCACCAGACGAGGTGGCGGCGCGACCCGCCACGCGCGTAGGCGAAGAAGAGGAACGAGAGGGCGCTGAGGAGGAAAGCGAGCGAATAGGAGCGTGCGTCTTGTGAAAACCAGATCAGGACCGGGCTGACAGCGACGATCGCCGCGGCGACCAGCGCCGATCGGCGCGAAAGGGGGAGAGCGCGGGCCCCGAGATAGACGACGGCGATCGAGGCCGTTCCTGCCAGTGCCGAGAGCGAACGCAACTGCACCTCGGCGGTACCGAAGAGGGTCGACCAGAGCCAGGCAACCATGTAGTAGAAGGGCGGAGTCGACTCGCTCCCCGGAACTGCGGCGACCGTGTCGAAGAAGTTGGGGTGCAGGACCCTGACGACCGTGACAGCCTCGTCGTAGCGGTAGCTCTGCAGGCCGAGCGTGGCAAAGCGCAGCGCCGCGCCGACGAGCACGATCGAGCCGAGGGCAACCAAATGCGGGGATTCGGCGATCCGGTGGCCAGCGCCGGCCGCCCTATCGCCTAGAGACTCACGCCGCCTGGCGGCGGGAAGGACATCGGGGGTTCGAGGGCGTATTCGGGAAAGCGTGGTGAGCCGAGCTTGCTGGAGGAGCTGGTCGGGCCGAAGTGCTGATGGTAGATCAGCATGCGCCATCAGAGGACAACCTCGACGCTAGTCTTGACTTCATCCCGGGGCGGTTAGCTCAGTTGGGAGAGCGCCTGCCTTACAAGCAGGAGGCCGCGTGTTCGAGCCACGCACCGCCCATAGCATAGGTACGCCAAAAAAGAGGCGTTGAGGCAGGGGGTCATCTCGGATTCCCGAACGTCAGCCGAACAGGGGGTGGGCGTAGTCCTTCGCTTCCCAAAGCGCAGCGAAGAACTTGGACCGTTTCGGAGTCACACGATCTGAAAATCCAACCCGAGAGAAAAGGGCACCCCCCTTCGGTCGCGGTGGACGTAGCGGGCATGGCCGGACCGTCTAGGAGCGGACAGACGCCGGGGAAGATCGGCGGGTGTGAAGCCGGTTCGCGGCGGGCTAGTAGGTCCCGCCGCCGCCTCAGCGCAACGGCTGCCAGGTCGGGTCGAGGGCCAGCGCGCCATTGCCGCTCTCGGGTTCGTGTTCGGCCTCGAAGATCTGCCGGAGCGGCTTGTGGTGGTAGGCGGGGCGCAGCCAGAGGCCCGCGTGTGTTGGAGTAGACGATCTGGCGGCCGTCGGGGGAGAAGGCCGGGTGGCTGCCGCTGTAGGCGAGGAGCCGCAGCGGCCCACCGGACAGCGGCCAGGTCCAACTGCCGTAGGAGCGTTGCCCGTTAGGCAGTTCGCGGATCCCGGTGAAGGCGAGCAGGCGCCCGTCTGGCGAGATGTCGAGGTCGCCCGCCGCGATCTGATAGCCGAGCCTATGCAAGCCGCGGCCGTTCGGGCGGATCGATAAGAGGGTGGTTTTGAGCCCTTCGCGCTGGCGCGCGAAGATGATCCGCCGCCCGTTCGGGGTGAAGACGGGGAGTCTGGTCGTAGCCAGCGCCGTTGGTGAGACGGTGCAGCCGGCCGTCGGCGGTGCGAAGCACGAGGTAGGTGGTGCGGCTGATGGGTTCGTAGCGCGAGAAGACGATCACCCCGCCCGGCCCGAAGGACGGATCGAGATCGTCGTAGCCGGAGGTGAGTTGCCTGACGGCACCGGTCCGCAGGTCCAGAGTTGAGATGCTCGTCGATCTCGTACGGCTGCCCGGGGGCTCAGCCCGTCCCGCCGTACGAAGGCGAGCTTCTTCCCCGACGGGGCGAAGCTCGGCTCGACGTCCCGGGGGTTGTCCGTGAGCTGGGCGAGCCACGGCCTTGCCCTGGCCGCAGCGCGTAGAGCCCGCCGGTTTCCGTGCCCCCGGCACCGCCTTCGATTCTGCCTTCGTGGAAGGTAAGGCTGAAGACGATCACCCCGGGCCGCCCCGGGTAGGCGGCCTCGGCGCCCGGCGCGGCCGCCAGCAGGAAGAGCATCGCGGACGCGAGCAGCGCCGCTGCGACTGAGTTGCGGGAGGCGACTCTCATCCCCATCAGAAACACGTTAATCCGTCACAAGTCGCGACCGCGGCGCAGGTGACGGGGCTCTGCCGAGCCGCGCAAGGTAGAAGGAATGGCCCACCGCCTTCTCGTTTGTCGCAGGCCGGACGGGGCCGTGATCCGGCTGGACATCGGGTTCTACTAGGGACAGTAGAAGTTGACGACCAGGGCGAGGTCGTCGTCGCCGACTCGGTGCGCGAGGCGAACGAAGCCCTCAAGCAGGCTCGCGACGATATTCGTCAGGAGCGAGGGCAAGGTGCCGCGGTGCTCAATTTAGTGCTAAGGGAGCGCCCGCCGGGTGCCCGCTGGTCTCGTCGCGGCTCTGGGTGGACGATTCGGACGGCTTGCCCGGCGACGTGATGCTCGTGGATTTCATTGGCGAGGACGCGACTTTGTTCGCGTCAGCGGCGTCGGATGATCCCGATGCGTACGGAGCCACCGACTCGCCAAACACCTGGGAGTGGGCGGAGGATCACCTCACCTCAACCCAGCAGGTTGGGGATAGGGCATTGCGGCCAACCGAATGCGACCCGACCCCGTGGAAGCGTCTTGGAAGCAACAAACGGCAGCAGAAAGGCAGCAGGGCACGCCGAACGAGGCGCAAACTGCCTATTTGAAGCCGAAACTGCACAGACGGCAACAGACGGCAGCAGCTTGGCTCAACTTACAAGCAGGAGGTCGCGTGTTCGAGCCACGCACCGCCCATGGCTAGCCCTTCTAGAGCCAGAGATGGCCCGCGCCCATCGCCTTGCCTGATCAAGCGGCCCGGGACTTGGCGCTATCAATTTCCGCCCGCACGGGGGGACAGCTGTCGATCAGGCGCTGGGCTGCCGAGAGCAGGTCCGCGTGCTCGAGCAGCGTCGCGGCAAACGCTTCCCGGCGCTCCTGCGTCAGCTCCCCAAGGACCCGTCCCACCCTGACGACGCTGTCGTCGCTGAGGGCGTCGAGCAGATGAATGGTCTCTGGGATGAGGTCGCACTCTCCCCCAGCAATGAGTAGCTCTCGGAGCTTCTCATCGTCGAGGAGTCCCTGGATCTCGTCCAGCCGCGACCGATTCTCCAAGAGGAACCCCACGCGCGCTAGGGCCTCACCGTCGAGCATGCCAATCACTTGGATCAGGGCGTCGCGTCGGATGCGCCCTCCGAACGCTCCCATTGTGACCCAGTCCTGTCGTTTGGCCAGGACCAGGGTCACCTCCACGACCTTCGCGGTGTCGATCCGGTCGAGCAACGAGCCAACGGAGCGCAAATCCATGACGGCGGCCACGTCGGCGACGAAGTCCGCCGGCAGCCGCCGGGCGAAGTCGGCGAGCTCATCTGCGGTCAGCAAGCTGGCTGCGCGTCCGCTGAGTCGACTCCCGAGGGCATGCTGAGTAAGTCCGGCGGCCACGCGGCCGGGCAGGTGGCGACCGAGGGCGACAACCCGCTCGAAATGCTCGCGATCCACAGCAAGCAATCGGTCGGAGATGGAAGCTCGCAACTCGCGAAGCTCCCCTGGATCCGCCCCCTCCAGGAAGCCCAGTTCATCTGAGCCTGAGTCGATGCCCAGCACGCGAGCCAGCTTGAGCAGCTCGGCACGAGTCTCCATGGACGTGTTCATATGCCCAGCACCTTTCGCGTGATGCCGCGCAGCACGTGCGGTACGTGGTCGAGAGCGGCCGCGGTGGCCGCGGCGATCTCGGCGGCCTGACGCTTCTCGGCATCCGCAGCGAGTGCCTCGATCTTCCCAACGGCCCCAGGATGCAGGCGCGTGATGCCAGGCGGGATTTGAAGTTGTTCAGGGTGGCTGTTCGTGGTTCACCTCGAAACAGCGCGAGTCCTGAGCTTAGACGACGTATCGGCGCCGCGCCAGATTTGGCGCAGGATGGCCACCGGGTAAGCGGCCGATCGCCGGGCTGGCGACCGGCGTGGATTCGCGTTGTGATGCAGAGGATCCAGGACGATCCGAGGCGAGCACGGCCGTCATCCCTTCCCACGGAAATACATGCCCGCGCGCCAATGGAAGCGTCCTGGAAGCGACAAATGGCAGCGGAGCGGCAGTACATCGGCGTCGATCCGCAGGGCAGTCTGTCGATATGCAGGCGAAGCTCCACAAGCCGCAGCAGACGGCAGCAGGTCGGCGCGACTTACAAGCAGGAGGTCACTGGTTCGAGCCTGGTATCGCCCATCCGAAGACCGCATTCCAGGATCACAGAAGGCGATGGTGCGGGTCGTAAGGCGGTGACGCATTGGCGGGCGGCCGCGCGGCGACTTACTCAGAGACGCTCAGCCGTTGGGTGCGCACTTGGTGAGCCCGAGGGCACGGAGTTCTTCGGCAACAGAGTGGAAGGGATCCTTCTTCGCGAAGGCCAATTCCGGTTCTTCCCTGACCTTGTCAATTGCTTCCTGGGTTCCTTCCAAGGTCGAACTCACCTGCTGTTCCTCACCACTCGGAAGCCCGAGTGCTTTCAACCCATCAATTTGGCTCTGGACGCTCGGGACGAAGACCGTTTCTGTCGCTTCGACAAGTTGAGCCTTGCTCGGTTCTTCGTTGTCCTTGAGCCCTTGTGCCTTGAGGAAAGCCCTCCACTTTGGCTCTTTGCGCCTTATCACCAACGCTGCAAACAGCGTTGCCTTTCTTCACGAATTCGGCCCGGCTGATCGACGTACTCGCTTCAGTGGTTGCACCCGTGGTGGAGGAGCCACCACCTCCGCAACCGGCCGCCACGAGGCCACTCAGGAGAAGGATCAAGACCTGGGCTGCTGCGGTTCTCGCCGTGCGGTACAACGGAACCCCCGTCGCTCTTGGATTCCGCCGACCCTATCTGATGTCGGAAATAACGCAGTCACCCTCAAGCTCCGCCTGAGGGTCAGCGATCAGTCGTGACTCTGCACCGCGCAAGGTTTGTGGTGCAAGAAAGCTTCGCAGAGGACGTTCTTCTCCAGAATGGCGAAACTCGCTGCGGCCGCAGTTGCGATCCTCTCTCTCTTCCTTGGCGCTGAGGCCCTAGGGGCAGAGAGCGCGCTGGCCGCGCCGTGCGAAGCGAACCCGATCGTCTGCGAGAACGAAAAGCCGGGGAACCCGCCGAGCGAATGGGATGTGGAAGGCGCCGGCGACCCGAGCATCCAGGGATTCGCGACGGACATCAGCGTCAACCGCGGCGAATCGGTCCATTTCAAGATCAAGACGAACTCCACCGCCTACCACCTCGACATCTACCGGATGGGTTATTACGGCGGCGACGGCGCACGCAAGGTCGCCACCGCGCAGCCCTCGGCGAGCCTTCCCCAGAGCCAACCGGCCTGTGACGAAGAAGCCTCCACCGGGCTGATCGACTGCGGCAACTGGGCCGAATCAGCCTCCTGGGAAGTCCCGGCCGAAGCGGTCTCGGGCATCTACTTCGCGAAGCTCGTCCGCACCGACCAGCCTTCCGAAGGCAGCCACATCCTCTTCATCGTGCGCGACGACGAAAGCCACTCCGACCTGCTCTTCCAGACATCCGACACGACCTGGGAGGCCTACAACCGCTACGGGGGCAGCAGCCTCTACACCGGCGGTCCTGGGAGTTCCGATGTAGAGGGCGGTTCCGGGACCAATCCGGGCCGCGCCTACAAGGTCAGCTACAACCGCCCGCTGACGGTCCGCGGCACGACCCCCGAAGACGATCCCTTCAATGCCGAATACCCGATGGTGCGCTGGCTGGAGCGAAATGGGTACGACGTCAGCTACTTCACCGGGGTCGACGCGGATCGTCGCGGCGCCGAGATCCAGAACCACAAGGTCTATATGTCGGTGGGCCACGACGAGTACTGGTCAGGGCAGCAGCGCGCCAACGTCGAAGCTGCACGGGAAGCCGGCGTCAGCCTGGCCTTCTTCAGCGGCAACGAGATCTTCTGGAAGACGCGCTGGGAAGACAGCATCGATGGCTCGGGGACCGACCATCGCACGCTGGTCTGTTACAAGGAGACCCACGCCAACGCGAAGATCGACCCCGAACCCAATGTCTGGACCGGGACATGGCGGGACCCGCGCTTCAGCCCGCCCGCGGATGGCGGCAAGCCCGAGAACGCGCTCAGCGGCCAGCTGTTCATGGTTGACGTGGGGACCGCCTCGATCCAGGTGCCGGCGGTCGAGGGCAAGCTGCGCCTCTGGCGAAACACCAGCGTCGGCTCCCTGAAACCGGGCGAAACCGCCACCCTCGGCGAAGAAACGCTGGGCTATGAGTGGGACGAAGACGTCGACAACGGCTTCCGTCCGGCGGGGTTGATGGACCTCTCCTCGACCACGACGGAAGTTCCCGAGAAGCTACTAGACTATGGCTCCAACTACGCGTCCGGCACGGCGACCCACCATCTGACGCTCTATCGCGCCCCCAGCGGCGCGCTGGTGTTCGGGGCGGGAACGGTGCAGTGGTCCTGGGGTCTGGACGGCGGTGCACGATCGAGGAAACACCACGCCCGACCCACGGATGCAGCAGGCCACCGTGAACCTGCTGGCCGACATGGGAGCCCAACCCGGGAGCCTGCAGGAAGACCTCGTGCCCGCGACCCAGACGACAGATACGACGCCGCCGACGACGACGATCACGAGCCCGCTCGAGGGTGAAAACGTCCAGAGCGGATCGTCGATCACGATCACCGGTAACGCCTCGGACCAATCCGGTGAGACGCCCGGCGGCCAGGTCGGCGGCGTTGAAGTCTCGGTCGATGGGGGCGGCACCTGGCACCCGGCAGTCGGGCGCGAGAGCTGGAGCTACTCCTGGACCCCGGCTTCAATCGGCAGCACGACGATCAAGGCCCGGGCAGTCGATGACAGCGGCAACCTCGAGAGCCCGGGCGCACAGGTGGATGTCAACGTGTTCCAGAGGCCATGCCCCTGCTCGATCTGGAACAACTCCGTCAGCGCTCCCCAGGACCCGGATACCAACGCGATCGAATTGGGGGTGAAGTTCCGCTCCGATACCGCGGGCTTCATCACCGGCCTTCGCTTCTACAAGACCGCCGGTAATACCGGAACCCACGTCGGGCGTCTTTGGTCGGCGGGGGGGACTCAGCTGGCGCAGCGCCACATTCATCGGGGAGAGCGCCACGGGCTGGCAGGAAGTCAGCTTCGACAGCCCGGTGCCGATCGAAGCCGGTACGACCTATGTCGCCTCCTATTACGCCCCGAACGGCCACTACGCGTCGATCGCCAACTCTTCGCCGCCAGCCGGCGTCGACAGCCCTCCCCTCCACGCGCTCAAGGATGGACAGGACGGGCCCAATGGAATCTTCAAGTACGGCCCGTCCGGGGGGCTCTTCTCGAACGGAGGCCCCGACAGCTTCGAACTCGGCGAATTACCTCGTCGACGTCGTCTTCGACACCACCCTGGTCCCCGGACACGACTCCGCCGACGGTCGTCTCCCGCGTCCCTGACGCAGGTGCCACGGGCGTCGCGAGCACCACAAATCTGACCGCGACCTTCAGCGAGGCGATGAGCGCGGGCACGATCAACGGCACCACCGTGGAACTTCGCGGACCCGGTGGCGCGTCCGTTTCGGCGCTGGTGAGCTACAACGCCGCCGCGCGGAAGGTCACGATCGACCCGATCGCGCACATTGCAGGCCTCGACCACCTACACGGCAACGATCAAGGGGGGAGCGAGCGGCGTCACCGACCTGGCGGGAAACGCGCTGGCAGGCGATTCGAGCTGGACCTTCACCACCGTGCAGCCTCCGCCGCCCCCACCGGACGAAGGACCGGGCGGGCCGATCCTGGTGATCTCGAACGCCGGAGATCCCTTCTCTCGCTATTACGCCGAAATCCTGAGTGCCCAGGGTCTCAACGAGTTCAGGGTCACCGATCTGTCGAACGTCACCCCAGCCGAGCTGAGCGCCTATGACGTCGTCATCCTTGGCGAAACCGGCCTCAGCGGCGGGCAGGTGACGATGTTCAGCGAATGGGTCCAGCAGGGCGGCAACCTGATTGCGATGCGCCCGGATCCCCAGCTCGCAGGCCTCCTCGGCCTGGAAGCCACGCCCAACTCGCTTGCCAACGGCTACCTGAAAGTCAACACGGCCAGCGGCCCCGGAGCGGGAATCGTCAACCAGACCATCCAGTTCCACGGCATCGCCGATCGCTACACGCTCAGTGGTGCCGAAGCGATCGCGACCCTATTCTCCGACGCAAACACGGCAACCACCAATCCTGCGGTGACGCTGCGCAGCGTCGGGTCGAACGGGGGGCAGGCTGCCGCCTTCACCTACGACCTCGCGAAGTCGGTCGTCTACACGCGCCAGGGCAACCCGGCCTGGGCCGGGGAAGAGCGCGACGGCAGTCTCGCCGATTCGGTCCGACGATCTCTTCTATGGGGCCGAGGCGGGCGATGTCCAGCCCGATTGGGTCGACCTGAACAAGGTGGCGATCCCTCAGGCCGATGAACAGCAGCGACTGCTGACGAACCTGATCGAGGAAATGAACGTGGACCGCAAGCCGCTGCCGAGCTTCTGGTTCCTGCCGCGCGACCAGAAGGCCGCGGTGGTGATGACCGGCGACGATCACGGCAATGGGGGAACCGCCGGCCGCTTCAACCAGTACATGGAAGACAGCCCACCCGGCTGCGTGGTCGCGAACTGGGAATGCGTCAGGGCCACTTCCTACATCTATCCGCAGACCAGCCCGCTGACCGACGCGGAAGCAGCGGCATTTCAGAGCCAGGGGTTCGAGATCGGGCTGCACGTGCTGACCAACTGCGAAGACTGGAACAGCCAGGCCGACCTGGAATCCCTCTACACAGGACAGTTGACTGCACTCGCTGCGAACTATCCGAGCCTGAGCCCACCGTCCACCGAGCGAACCCACTGCGTCACCTGGAGCGATTGGGCGACGCAGCCGAAGGTCGAGCTGGAGAACGGGATCCGCCTCGACACCAACTACTACTACTGGCCCCCGGAATGGATCCAGGACCGTCCGGGGATGTTCACCGGCTCCGGCATGCCGATGCGCTTCGCCGATCTCAACGGATCGATGATCGACGTCTATCAGGCGGCAACGCAGATGACCGACGAGTCGGGCCAGTCGTATCCGTTCACGATCGACACTCTGCTCGACCGTGCGCTCGGCCCCGAGGGCTACTACGGCGTCTTCACGGCGAATATGCACACCGACTCCGCGGAATCCTCCGGCTCAGATGCGATCGTCGCCTCGGCTCAGGCGCGCGGCGTGCCGGTTGTCTCGGCCCGTCAGATGCTGACCTGGCTCGACGGCCGCAACGACTCGTCCTTCGGCTCGATCAAATGGAGCGCGAACAAGCTCGAGTTCACCATCGACCACGCAGCGGGCGCGAACGGCCTCCGCGCGATGGTTCCGTCCACCTCCTCGATCGGCACCCTGACCGGCGTCAAGCTCAACGGCAACCCGGTCACGACGACCAGCCGCGTGATCAAGGGCCGGGAATACGCGTTCTTCGACGCGGCTCCGGGGTCCTACGAAGCGATCTACGCGGTTGACGAAACCCCTCCGGCGATTTTCGCGGTTGCCTCCTCGGTCTCGGGGAGCGGATCCGCCACGATCGCCTGGAACACCAACGAGGCGGCGGACTCCAGGGTCGACTACGGCACCGACCCCGACACGCTGATCGCGAGTCAGGGCAGTTCGACCCTGGCCACCTCCCACAGCGTGAAACTCACCGGCCTCAAACCGACGACGACCTACTACTACCGCGTGTCCTCGAAGGACGCCGCCGGCAACTCGAGCTCCGATCCCGTTTCGCCGGCGGCGCCGAGAAGCTTCACCACGTCTCCGCGGACCTTCGAAGACACCACCGTCTCGGACTTCAGCGCCGGCTCTCCGGATTCGAGCACGCAGGTCTCGCAGACGAGCGACGGAGAGTTGATTCTGGCGCCAACCGTGGGGGAGGAATTCTCCGGCGGCCCGGACCTGCCCGCGGGCTGGACCTCCTGCCCGTGGACCAGCCCTGAAACCTGCACCTCCGGCGGAGGCGATGTTTCGGGTGGAAGTCTCCACGTCGATGGGACCGATGTCCGGACGACCGCCGCCTATGGGTCGGGACGCTCGCTCGAATTCGTCGCCAACTTCGGCGGCCAGAGCTTCGAGCATGCCGGCTTCGCCGTCGATCTCAACAGCTCGCAGGATTGGGCGATCTTCAGCGTGAACGGAAGCGGCGGCTTCTACGCACGCACCAACAGTGACGGGCCGTCAACGGAAACACAGCTCTCGAGCGCTCTACTCGGGTCACCTCACCGCTACCGGATCGAGTGGGGCGCGAGCGACATTCGCTACTACGTGGATGGGACGCTGGCCGCGACCCACACGGCAGATTTCGGCGCAACTCAGATGCGTCCGACCGCGAGCGATTTCACCCCCGGTGGCCAGGAACTCTCGGTCGACTGGGTCCATATGAGCAGCTTCGCCGAGTCGGGGACATTCGAATCGCGCGTATTCGACGCAGGTCAGACTGCGCAATGGGGAGCGCTCAGCTGGAGCGCATCGACACCGGGGGGCACGTCCGTGGCGCTCAGCGTCCGCACCGGTGACACCGCGACGCCCGATGAAAGCTGGAGCGCGTTCAGCCCGATCGCATCCAGCGGCGGGGTTGTTCCCGGCAGCTCGCGCTACATCCAATACCGCGCGCAGCTGAGCACGAGCGATCCGACCACTACGGCGACCCTGAATGACGTCTCGATCGCCTATGCGATCCCACCCGACACGACGATCAGTTCCGGTCCCTCGGGCCTCACGAGCGACTCCACACCGACCTTCGAGTTCTCCTCGAGCGAACCGGGCACGACCTTCGAATGCCGCTTCGACTCGGTGGCCTTTGCGCCATGCAGCGGCCCCGGGGGGACCCACACCGCCACCACGGCTCTCGAAGACGGCGCCCACACATTCGAAGTCGCGCGCCACCGATGAAGCCGGCAACGTCGACCCGACCCCCGCCATCTCGCTCCTTCACGGTCGACACCCAGGCCCCCGAGACGACGATCAGCTCCGGTCCCTCGGGGCCGACCAACGCCACCTCGGCGAGCTTCGAATTCTCCTCCGAGCCGGGCGCCACCTCCAGTGCAGCCTCGACGGCGCGCCCTTCAGCGCCTGCACCTCGCCGCAGCCCTACAGCTCGCTGCCCGACGGCGCCCACACATTCGAAGTCCGCGCGACCGATGAAGCCGGCAACGTCGACCCGACCCCCGCCAGTCCCGCTCCTTCACGGTCGACACCCAGGCGCCCGATACGACGATCAGCTCCGGTCCCTCGGGGCCGACCAACGCCACCTCGGCGAGCTTCGAATTCTCCTCCGAGCCGGGCGCCACCTCCAGTGCAGCCTCGACGGCGCCGCCTTTCGCGCCTGCACCTCGCCGCAGCCCTACAGCTCGCTGCCCGACGGCGCCCACACATTCGAAGTCCGCGCCACCGATGAAGCCGGCAACGTCGACCCGACCCCCGCCAGCCCGCTCCTTCACGGTCGACACCCAGGCGCCCGGCCACCCCGAGCCTGACCGCCACCTCGCCCGCCTCGCCGGCAAATAACAACTCGCCCAAGATCCAGGGCAGCGCCGAGGCAGGCTCCGTGATCCGGATCTACTCGACCGCCGACTGCAGCGGTGCCCCGCTCGCGACCGGCACCGCCGCCGAACTGGCGAGCCCGGGGATCACCGTCTCGGTGTCCGACAACTCGACGACCACCCTCCGCGCCACCGCGACCGACAGCGCGACGAACACCTCGAGTCTGCTCGGGCAGCATCACCTACGTCGAGGACTCGATCGCGCCCGACACGACGATCAGCTCCGGGCCCTCGGGGCCGATCAACGTCACCTCGGCGAGCTTCGAATTCTCCTCAGAAGCGGGCACCTCGTTGCAGTGCAGCCTCGACGGCGCCGCCTTTGCCGCCTGCACCTCGCCGAAAACCTACAGCTCCCTCACGAACGGCCCCCACACCTTCGAAGCGCGGGGGGTCGACCAGGCCGGCAACGTCGACCCGACCCCGGCCGCCCGTTCCTTCACGGTCGACACGCTCGCGCCGGCCGCCCCGAGCCTGACCGCCACCTCGCCCGCCTCGCCGGCAAACAACAACTCACCCAAGGTCCAGGGCAGCGCAGAGGCAGGCTCGGTGGTGCGGATCTACTCGACCTCCGGCTGCAAGGGAACGCCGCTCGCGACCGGCACGCGCCGCCGAACTGGCGAGCCCGGGGCTCACCGTCTCGGTGGCAGACAACTCGACGACCACCCTCCGCGCCACAGCGACCGACAGCGCGACGAACACCTCGAGTTGCTCGGGCGGCTTCACCTACGTCGAGGACTCGACCCCACCCGACACGACGATCAGCTCCGGTCCCTCGGGGCCGACTAGCGACTCCACCCCGACGTTCGGATTCTCCTCGAGCCAATCGGGCTCGACGTTCGAATGCCGCTTTGACTCAGACGCGTTTGCGCCCTGCAGCGGCCCCGGAGCGACCCACACCCCCACCACGGCTCTGACTGATGGCCCTCACACCTTCGCGGTGCGCGCGATCGACCAGGCCGGCAACGTCGACCCCACACCGGCCACCCGTTCGTTCTCGGTGGACACTCAGCCGCCCGATACGACGATCACCTCGGGGCCCTCGGGCAACACGAACAATCGCACGCCCGCCTTCAGCTTCACCTCGAACGTGCCGGGGTCGACCTTCCAGTGCAGTCTCGACAATTCGAAGTTCTCCGCCTGCACCTCGCCAAAGACCTACTCCAACCAGTCTTATGGCATCCACGTGTTCAAGGTCCGAGCGATCGACCCGGCCGGCAACGTCGACCCGACGCCGGCAGAACGAACGTTCACAGTCATTCGCTGAGCCCGAGCCAGCGGTTTCGGCGCGTGATGGCCGTTCTCGTTGGAGGCGCTCAAGGCCACGTCAACGAGGAATGCAAGACGCGAAACCGGGAGCATCGAGTGCGCACCACCAAATTGGCACGGCGAGCGGCTTCGCCGCGCTTCCGTGGAAGCGAATTGGAAGCGACAGACGGCAGCCGAGTGGCATCAAATTGCCTGTCCTCCCCATCGAATCCCGCGCGTGGGCGGGGAAACGGCCACAGGCGGGGACGGACGACAGCAAACCCTGCTTCCTTACAAGCAGGAGGTCACTGGTTCGAGCCCGGTACCGCCCATCCCTTGAAAGCCCTGCTAAAGGGTTCGGGCCTCAGCTCGGAACGGCGTAGATCTGCCCGCCTTTTTCCAGCACCCTTCTCGGTGCGAGACCGGTTGGAGGCGGACCCGCGATCACTTCACCGGTTTCGGCATTGAACTCGCCGCCATGACAGGGACAAACGATGACCCCCCCTTCATAGCCGACGGTGCAACCGGCGTGGGTGCAGACGGCGCTGAACGCCTTGAGGCCCCCGTTGGCATTGCGGATCAGGATGTCGGGCGAGCCGTCGCTGGGATCGCTGTAGGTGGCGGCCTGCCCACTCGGCAGGCGACTGGCCGGTCCGAGCTTGACGGCGCCGGGCGGCAGAGATGCTGTCTTCGAGCCCGTCCCGGCCTCGGTCCCGGTCACCGAGGCGCCACCCGACCGCGATCCGCTACCAGCAGCCAGGGAACGTGGCGCCGAGTACGCCCCCTTGACCAATGCCGAGATCCCAGCGATCGCCAGTGCTGTCCCGGCGAAACCGGCCAACAGTGCGCGGCGGGTGGAGGTTGCAGCGTCCTCGTACGTCAGCTCACCCTCAGGGGGACGCAGACTGGTCCGCCGCGCGGTGGCCGGCGAAGGTCGCCAGACGACATTGTCGAGCGCCGGCTGCCCCGCTGCGCCGGCGAGGACGAGCGGCAGCCAGGCGAACGAGAAAACGAGGTCGGGGCCGAGGAAGTAGGGGGTCGTGTGCCAACTCGCTGTGAGGAAGAGAAGCAGATTGAGCCCCATGCCGAATAGAGCCGCGATCCGGGTGAAGAGACCGGCCGTGACCAAGAGCCCAATCAGGATCTCGGCGATCGCCACCCCGATCCCCGCCAGCTCCGCATGCGGCAGGGCGAACGTCCGCAGGAGGAATCCACCGGGGGTGCCCGCGGCAAAGCCGTGTAGCTGGGTGCCGATATAGGTGGGCGCTCCTGGATGCAGGAATCCCGGGTCGGTCAGCTTCTGGACGCCGGCGTAGACGAATGTGCCGCCGAGGAAGAGCCGTAGCGGGAACAGCGCCATCGCGGGAGACAGTGCCCTCGGCCGGCCCTGCTTCTCGAGGCGTTCCAGCATTTACCTCACTTTCGGGGGAGCGGCTAAACGCCGATTCAGCGCAGGATGAGAAATCTCTCACCTAAGCGACGAGGTGATCGTCTCGACTCCATTGTGGGGGGCGCCACGCTGGCCAGGACTCAGCAGTTCGAGCCCGGTACCGTCCATCGCGATAGAAGGGAAATGGATGCGGAGTCGATCCAATGCCGGTTGACCACCGGGGCGGGCGGGGGGGGGGGGGGTTTCGGCGCTAGGATCGAGATCCGCTCGTCAGACCCAGACTGCACCGATGCGGAGGATGCTGACCACGGCGAATCCCCAGACAGGTCAGATTGTTGAGCTCCGGGACGGGACCAGGGCCCTGATTCGACCGATTGCGCCGTCCGATCGCGAACGGCTCAATGAAGGGTTTCAGAGCGCCAGCCCGGAGTCGAACTACATGCGTTTCCTCAATGCCCGGTCAAAGCTCTCGGGCAGCCAGCTCGACTATCTGACCGCCGTCGACCATGTCAGCCACGAGGCGCTGATCGCGGTCGATCCTGAGAGCGGCCAGAGCTTCGGGACCGCCCGCTGCATCCGTATCGACGAGCGCGCCGAGACGGCCGAGTTCGCGGTCGGCGTCGGCGATCGATGGATGCGGATCGGCCTGGGAACGGCGCTGCTCACCGCGCTCGTTCTCCGCGCCGGTGAAATGGGGATCACCCGGTTCACCGCGGTGATCCATAGCGAGAACACCGCGATCAGGCGCCTGGTGGAGACGGTCGCGGGAGCCTACGAGACCAAATCGACTGAACCGGGCGCTGCGGAGATAGCGTTCGATCTCCGAGGCATCGACCGGCCCGCAGCGACGTGAAGGACGCAGAGAGGGGAGACGGGTGTCGGAGCAGGCGACTAGTTCGTGCCCTCGACGGCGGCGGTCGCGTGGAGACGCATCAGGCCGCAGTTGTCGCAGATCAGCAGGTAGGCCGGGAACCCATCGGGACCCCCCTGCTCCGGAACGAAGCATCCCGGACGACAACTGACTAGGAGACCTTCACGTTCACCGTACTTCCGGGCGGGAGCACCGCACCGGGCTTGGAGCTCTGCTTCCTGACCCTGGCCTTCTTGGACTGGTGGCCCCTCACCTTGCCCAGCTTGCAGTCCGCCGCCCTCACCTTCTTCCTGGCCGCCTTCACCTTCCTGCCCTTCAGCTTCGGGATGACGCAGGCGGTGTAGGTGAACTGATCCGCGGGGCTCGACGTTGTTGTGCCGGCGGCAGTGGTCGCCGCGATATCCACAGCGCCCGGCGCGCTGGACGGAGGGGAAACCGCGGTGATCTGGGTGTCGGAGTCGACCTTGAAGCTCGCCGCGGCAACGGTGCCGAACTTGACGGCGCTGGCTCCGCTGAAGTCATGACCGCTGATGGTGACGGGAGTGCCGCCGGAGATCGAGCCCTGAGACGCGCCGAGGGCGGCGATACCCGGTGGGGGTTGCACGTCGGCGTTGAAGAGGATCTCCAGCGGGTTGCCGGAGGCGGGAGCGGCCATCGCCCCTTCGGCCAACGCCGGAACCCACTCTGAATAGGAGGAGCCAGGGGCGGTCGCCGTGGCCAGGTGCCTCCCTTCCTCGTAGTCGATGCCGATCAGATCACCGGCCTGGATCGGCAGAGCGGCGGGGAAGACCCGGGTGGTGGCGCCGTTCGCGCTCATCGGGGCGGTGCTGCCGGCTCCCCTGAACTGGCCGCCGCCGGAGGGTCGCAGGACCCGGAGCGTGAAGTCTCCGGTGTAGTTGCCCGCGATTCGCCAGCGCACGATCGTGCCCGAGATCGGCGAGGTCACATGCGTGCCGGGCTCCCCGAGGCCGGTATTCGCCCAGGTGCACTTCGGCGCGCCGCAGGTGAGGGTGCTGAAGAACGGACTCGTCAGCGGGCTGCCGACCGTCGCCGTTTCCGCCTCCGCGAAGCCGGCGGAGACCAGTGCCCAGACGGCCGCGAAAACCACCGACACGCCGATGCGTGCGGCCATCCGGTGCTTTGGTGACGTTCCCACGACTCGATCTACCCTAGGGCTGGGAGGCTGGGCTGTCCAGGCACGGCTGCCAGGGCCGGGCGAATAGGTCGTATGACTTGTGGATGGCGCTGAAACCGAGCGCGATCGCGGTCTCGCAGTACTCGGCCGGCTGCTGTTCGTACTCGGTCTCGAAGACCGCCTTGCCGTGGCCGATGAAGGTTCGGTAGTAGCCGCATTCGTCGTACTGGAAGCATTGCTCGACGATCGCGAAGTCGAAGGCGCCGACCAGCTCGCCGGCCTGGCGGCCGTCGTTCTTCAGCGCCACCGACATCCCGCGGCCGTGGACCTGGCGCGCGATCCAGCGGTTGAAACGCAGCTGCTGGCCCCGGGTGATCCTGAAGCCGGTGTGGTTTTCGGGTTCCCAGCCGGCGACGTTGTCGGGCTCGACGGCGTCGAAGCCCTTGCGGGCGCAGATGCTGAATCGCCGCTTCAGCGGCTTCTGGAACCGGTGGAAGTGGCCGATGTCGAGCCAGCGCTCGTCGGGGAATCCTTCGTAGCGGCGGCCGATGACTGACCTCGGGAACTCGCCGCGGTCGGGTCGGTAGCTCTCCCAGCTGCCGACGTCGAGATAGCAGATGACCCTGGCGCCCTCGCGGTGCAGGAGGGCGACGGTGCGCTGCGGCGTTTCGAAGCCGTCGACGTCGTAGACGCAGGCATGGATCGTCGTGTCGATCCTGCCCTGCAGCTGCCACTGCCAGGGCTGCGTCGTCGGCCCGGGATGCCAGCCCGAGCTGCCCGCACCGCCTCCGGGAGCGCAGCCGGTGAAGGTCGCCGCGGAGGACTCGCCCTGCGCTCCACCGGCCAGGGCCAAGGCGAGTAGCCCGAGGCCGAGGAGGGAGTGCTTGCGGCGTCTAAGGCTCAGGCTTGACTCCGATCAGCAGCGCCATCTCGAGCCACTTCCAGTAACAGTCGACGTCGTCGAAGCCGGCTTCGCGCAGCCACCCGAGCTGGGTCTCGACGTCGACCAGGCGATCGGAGGGGTCCTCGCACTCGAGCGGCTCGTCAATCGCCGCGAAGAACGCCTCGTGCAGGCGCAGGGTCGGCGAGGCGACGTGCTCGAAGTTTGCAAAGACGCCGCCCGGCTCGAGCAGCTCGAACACCTCGCCGATGAGGCTGCGCTTGCGCTCGTCCTCGAGATGGTGGATCGCCATCGAGGAGACGACGACGGCGATCTCCGGGCGGTCGCGTCGCAGCAGCTCGAGCAGCCGGCCGTCGCCGGTCCCGAGGTCGAGGACACGACGGACCCCGATCGGCAGATGCTCGAGAAGAACCCCCTCGCCCTCGGCCCGGTGCGGGAATTCGTCGGCCCGGTCGAGATAGCGATTGACGCGCTCGGCGATCGTCCACTCCTCTGAGTGCATGGGGTCGATTATGGTCGCGCCAGCGTGCCTCTCCAACTGGCAGCCCACCTGCCCCTGATCCGATTTGACGATTCCCCGGTCACCGTAGACCGGATCCTCGAGACGGTCGACGCATCCGCCCGCCTGGGCTTCTGGGGCGTCTCGGCCAACGACCATGTGATCTTCTCCCGGCCCTGGGTCGACGGGCCGACCGCGCTGGCGCTGGCGATCCCGCGCTCCGGGCAGCTTCGGCTCTGCACGACGATCGCCCTGCCGACGATCAGGGGCCCGCTGCCGCTGGCAAAGACCCTGATCTCACTCGACGCCCTTGCCGGCGGCCGCCTCATCGCCGGCCTCGGCCCGGGCTCCTCGTCCAGCGACTACACAGCGGTCGGCCTCCCCTTCGAGGAGCGCTGGGAGCGGTTCGACGAGGCAGTCGAGGTCATGCGTGGGCTGTTCCGCGGCGATGACCCACCAGACGGCCTGCACTACACAACCTCGTCGGTCACGGCAGAGCTGCAGCCGCGGCCCGAGGCCCCGATCCCGATCTGGATCGGAAGCTGGGGCTCGAAGGCGGGGCTGCGTCGTGTGGCCCGCCTCGCCGATGGCTGGCTCGCCTCCGGTTACAACACGACCCCGGAGGAGTTCGGGTCTGCGCGGGCGAGGTTGGATCAGGAGCTTGAGAGACGGGGACGGTCGGCGGGCCTCCCGAACGCGCTGGCGACGATGTGGACATGGATCACCGAGGATCGCTCCGAGGCAGAGCGGATCCTTGCCGACGTCCTCGGCCCGGCCGTCAGGCGGGATTCTGACTACCTGCGGCCGCGGGTCTGCGTGGGCTCGGTCGGGCATTGCCTCGATCTGCTCTCCCGCTATGCCGACGCCGGCCTCGAGCGGGTGTTCCTCTGGCCGCTGGGCGATGAGCCGAGGCAGCTCGAGCTCGTGGCGGAGCGGCTGATGCCGGACCTCGCCTAGGCTGAGGGTTCTTTGGCGGAGCCACTCCACATCGCCGGCACCGGGTCCTACGCGGCCGAGATCGCCGGCTGGGCCGCGGATGCCGGGATTGAGATGGAGGGTCTTGTCGAGCTCGAGGACCCCGACCGGGTCGGCACTGTGATCCACGGCCTCCCGGTCGTCCCCCTCGACCCACCACCCGCTGATGGGTGGGCCGTCCTCGGTCGCGCCGGCGACCGCCGCCGTATCTGGGAGCCGCTCGCCGCCGCCGGCTGGTCGCCCGCGGGGATGGTCCACCCGACCGCTCAGATCGCCGCCACGGCCGAGGTTGCGCCGAGCGCGACGATCGGCCCGATGGCGGTGGTCGGAGCCGAGAGTGCTGTCGGCGAGCAGGCGATCCTCTCGCGCGGGGCGCTCGTCGGCCACCACGTCCGGATCGGGGACTTCGCCACCCTCAACCCCGGGAGCAACGTCGGCGGCAGCGCCGAGATCGGGGCCGGCGCCTATCTCGGCATGGGCGCTGTCGTCGTCAACAACACGGTGGTCGGTGCCGGCGCCACGGTTGCCGCCGGTGCCGTGGCGGTCCGCGACGTCGCCCCCGCGGCTCGGGTTCAGGGCGTGCCGGCTGCCCTCTACAGCGGCGGATGAGCGCGGGCGGGCAACCCGGGGGGCTGGGCCGGATCCGACCCGCGCTCGGGCGACGGGCCCGGGGCCCCTATGCCGCGATCGAACGCATCGAACGGCGGCTCGATGCCCTTGCGACCGACATCGGGCGGCTGCACACCGAGGTCCGCGGCGTGGTGGAGGCGGCCGAAGGCGCCGAGCATCGGGCGGAGCAGCGGAACGACGATCTCCGGATGGCGCTGCGGGCGCTCGCCGCCGATGAGCCGGCCAACCGCCGGCGAATCGCCGAGCTGAGGGCCGGGGAGGACTACGACCTGCCCTGGGACGAGCCGGACCCGCTTGTCTCGGTCACGGTCGCGACCGTCGGGCGGCTCGAGCTGACCTCGCGCTCGCTGCCCTCGATCCTCGCCCAGACCCACGCGAACCTCGAGGTGATAATCGCCGCCGACGGAGCGCCTCCGGAGACCGAGGCGGCGGTTGCCGAGCTCGGTGATCCCCGTGTCCGCTACCTCGACCTCGGGCCGCGCCAGCGCCGGATCGACGATCCGGGCCGGCTCTGGCTGGTCGGCGCGACCCGGGCCCGCAACGCGACCCTCGCTGTCGCAGGGGGCCGCTGGATCGTCGAGTTCGACGACGACGACGGGCTGCGGCCGGGCTGCGTCGAGGCTCTGCTCGAGCTCGCCCGCGAGACCCGGGCCGAGGCGGTCTACGGGCAGGTTCGCCAGCACGCCGGCGGCGTTCCGGCCGATTTCTGCGAGTTCCCGCCGCGCCTCGGCCACTTCTCCTGGGCGGCGGGGATGTACCACGCCGGCCTCCGCTTCCTCGGCCGCCAGGAGCTCGCCGCGGACCTCGGGCTGCCCGGCGATTGGTGGCTCGCCGAGCGGATGCTGCGAGCGGGGGTCAGCTTTGCGATGCGCGACGACGTGCTCTGCGACGCCTATGCGTCGGGACGGGAGCAGACCGCGCGCGAGGAGGGGCGCATTCCCTGGTCGAACCCCGGCGGGTGATCGCGGCCCTACTGGAGGGCGAAGACGACGCGGACGGTCGCGGTGACCGTCGAGCCTCCGGGCTTGGTCGGCGGCGCCACCTCGGCCGCAACGTGCTTCCCGGGCGCTGTGGCAGCCGGGGGTTCGGCGGCCACGTTCGAGCTTTCTTCGATCGTGATCGCCGGGCCGAGCACGGCGCCCGCCCTGGTCGCGAGCGCCGCGGCCTTCTGGTGGGCGATGTCGAAGGCGCGCAGCAGGGTGTTCTCATACGCCGCCTCCGGGTCGCTCGGGTAGAAGCGCGGCCCCCGGGTGCCGGTCGCCCCGGCGGCGATCGCGGCGCTGATCAATTCCCCCGCCCTGTCGGGCTGTGCGAGGGCGACGGAGATCCCCTCGCTCGCGCGGAAGAGCCGCCGTTCATGACGGGTGATCTCACGCACCGAGATGTCCCCGGTCGTGATCGCCCCGGTGCCGACGCCGGGAATCGCCTGGACGGCGGCGATCACCTTGCGCAGGCCGGTCGCGGTCGCCCGCAGGGCCGCCTGGCGGGTGCGACGTTCCTTCGCGACCGAGAGTCCGATCCTGGCAGCGTCGTTCGGGACTTCCTGGGTCGCGGTTCCGACCACGGTGATCGTCCGATCCTGGGAGATCGCGGCGGCCGGCAGGAACAAGCCGAGTGCGAGGACCGCTACAACGACCGCACCGGCTCGGCCGAAGTTCCCGGCTCGGAATCGGACTGGTCTCCCCGGCGGCATGGGATCGATGATCGCAACCATGCCTGACGCTCCCCGGCCTGAGCATCCGCGAAACACGGCGTCGAATGATGTAATGGTCGACGAGTGAGCGAGAGGGACCTATCGGTCGTTGTCTTCGGCGCCAGCGGCATCACCGGCCGCGGGGTCGCCTCCTACCTGTCGAGCAGGGCGGCCGACTCCGACCTTCGCTGGGCGGTCGCCGGCCGCGATGCCGCCAAGGTCCAGCGGGTCCTGGCCGAGGTCGGGTGCACGCCGCCGGAGTCGCTCGTCGCCGACGTCGGCGACCCGGCCTCGCTGGCCGCGATGGCCTCGCGGACCCGCGTCGTCCTCGACCTCGTCGGCCCCTACACGCTCCACGGCACCCCGGTGATCGAAGCCTGCATCGAGAACGGCGCCCACTACATGGACCTGACCGGCGAGATCCCGTTCGTGCGGCGGACGATCGACGCCTTCCACCGGCGCGCCGAGGAGGCCGGGGTCAAGATCGTCCAAATCAGCGGATTCGAGGCGCTGCCGCCGGACCTCGCGGTCCTGCTCGCCGCCGAGACCGGGCGCGAGCGTTGGGGCGAGGATCTCGCGGAAGCGGACGCAGTCGTCACCACTCGACAGCCCGCCGGCCGGATCGGCGCCGGCGACATCATCTCGGGCGGGACCCTGCAGAGCCTGGCAGAGGCGCTCGGGGGCGAGGGCGCCGCCCATGTGGCCGACCCGGCGGCACTGATCCCCGATGCCGAGCTCGCCGCCGAGGTCCGGCGCACCAGCCCGATCTCGCTCGCCCCTCGCGCCAGCGCCCGCGGCGATGCGATCGCGCCGATGTCGCCGGCAGCCTTCATCAACCCAGCGGTGATCCAGCGCACCGCCTATCTGACCGCCGTCGACGCCGGCAGGCGGCCGGCGCCGTTCCGCTATCGCGAGGGGATGGCGATCCCGGGCGGTGCCGCGACCCTCCCCCTCCGCTACGCCGCCGCCGGTGCGCTCGGCGGCGTCCAGGGGACCTTCGTCCTCCTCTCGCGAGCTCAGCCCGGGGTCCGCGAGCGGGCCGCCTCGCTGATGCGGCGGCTGTTCCCGTCTTCGGGGTTCGGCCCGACCGGCGGCCGCCTCGACGATTGGTCCTGGCAGTTCGGCGTCGACGCCCGGACGACCGGAGGCCACTATGTCCGCGTCGACCTCGACGCCGACGGCCACCCGGGCTACCTGACGACGGCGAGGATGCTGGGCGAGGCTGGACTGCTGCTGTCCGAGAACGGGTCGACACCTGAGCGCGGCGGCTGCCTGACCCCCGCCACGGCGCTCGGCACCGGCGTCCTCGAACGGTTCAAACTGGCGGGGATGCGCTTCTCCGTGGCCTCATAGGTGTTTGGAGGGAGAGGGATGAAGAGGAAGACCAAGATCTTGATCGGCGCCGCGGTGCTGACCCTCCTGCTCGGGGCGGGCACGGCCGAGGCCCTGAAGATCCGGGCCGGCAACCTGCTCGTCATCGGTGAAGGCGGCTTCCGGCCGACCAAGCTCCCCAAGCACCACAACGCCCCGATCACCATCTACGGCGGCGGCCATATCGAAACCGTCTCGGGCGACCCGCCGCCGATCATCGACACGATCACCTTCGAATTCGACCGCCACGGCGCGGTCGACACCACCGGCCTGCCGGTCTGCACCGCCGGGAAGCTCGAGGCGACCACCGTCGCCGGCGCCCGCCACATGTGCCCGGGAGCGATCGTCGGCAAGGGCTCCGGCAGCGCCCTGGTGACCTTCCCCGAACAGGCGCCGTTCAAAGTCTCCTCGCCGATCACCGTCTTCAACGGGCCGCGCAAGAACGGCAACCCGACGGTCTTCGCCCACGCCTACACCACCGTCCCGGTCCCGACCACCTTCGTCGTCCCGGTCGTGATCGAAAAAATCAGCAAAGGCGTCTACGGATACCGGACAGAAGCGAAGATCCCGAGGATCGCCAACGGCTACGGGATCCCGATCTCCGGCAACCTGACGATCGGCAAACGCTGGACCTTCAAGGGCCGGCGCCACAGCTTCGTCAACGCGCGCTGCGAAACCGGCCGGCTCCAGGCACGGGGCCTGTTCACCTTCAAGGACGGGATCGTCCTGCGGGGGACGTTCTTCAAACCCTGCCAGGTAAGCGGCGACTGACTTCGGGGGAGGGGGGATGCACGCTTGCTCGCTCCGCGCTCACGAGGCGCCGGCGTGAAGCTCCGGTGTCCTGGTGCCGCCCCGCTGCTGCTCGGTGCGGTCGACGAGGTCGAAGAAGTAGTCGTTGCGGCCGCGGCGGACCGGCCGCGGGAAGAGGCGCCGTGCCCGGCGGTGGGCGGCGGCGCCTGCCCTGAAGGTCGTCTCGTGGGCGGGGGACCAGCGGATCCCGAAGATCTCCCGGACCCGCGGCGGCAGGGTCCCTTTGATCAGGTGGTTCTGGGCGGCGAGGTTGCCGCGGGCGAGGAGGGGGACGGGCTGCTCGAAGGCGCAGAGCGGCGCCATCTCGAGCGCGTGCGGGGTCGCCTGCATCTCCGGTGAGGCGAGCTTGGCGTCGAACCACTCGCTGAACTCGACGTGGCTCACCGGCATCTCGCTGGGCCTGAGGCCGAACAGCTCGCCGAAGCGAATGTAGTCCTGCCAGAGGTCCTCGCGCTCCTCGCCCGAGAGCGGGCGGACCATCGTTTCGTAGAGCGCGCGGCCGGAGTCGGCGATGACGGCGAGGGTCCAGAGCATCAGGTCGGGGTCGTAGGCCGAGTAGGGGGTTCCGGCGGGGTGGGTGCCGGCCCCCTCCGGCAGGGTGCCGCGGATGGTCTCGTGCATGCGATGGACCTTGGCGAGCTCCTCGTCGGCCTCGGCCCTGGTGCCGAGGAGGATCGTCTCCTGGATCTTCGCGGTCCGCGCCAGTCGCTTGAACGGGCGGTTGCTCGAAGTCGTGCTGAGCATCGTCCCGGTGTAGGTGAGCGGTTCCAGCGCGCCGATCAGTAGCGCCCGCTGCCCGTAGAGGAGGCCGACGGCCCGATCGCCGTGGACGCGACGCGCGACCGAGCGGCCCGGCGGAAAGTAATAGGCCTCGGCTCCGGCCTCGCTCATCTCGATCGTGATGCTACTCGGCGACCGGCGGCTCGGCTGCAACCACGACTGCCGTCGCGGCGGTGAGCGACGGCGCCACCGGGACGTCGTGCAGTTCATGCGCGGCGAAGATCTCGTCGAGGTCCTCGCGGGTCAGCGTCTCGCGCTCGAGCGCGTTGGCGGCGAGGTCGTCGAGGCATTCCCGGTTGGACGCCAGCAGCCTGCGGGCCCGCCGGTGCGCCTCGCGCGCGAGCGTCATCGCGGCCATGTCGACGTCGCGCCGGGTCCGATCGGAGAGCGCGTAGTCGCCGGTCGGCAGCGCGATCGGCGGCGCGCCGTCGGCGTCGATCGCGACGCCCATCCCGAATTCGGAGACCATCTGCCTGCAGACGGCGTGGACGCGCATCAGGTCGTCGACCGCGCCCGAGTAGGAGACGTCGAAGACCTCCTCCTCCGCGGCTCGCCCGCCGAGCAGGGTCACGATCTCGTCGAGCAGCTCTTCGCGCGAGCGCAGGTAGGTGTCTTCCTGCGGCGAGTGGCCGACGAACCCGAGCGCCGGGCCGCGCGGCACGATGCTGAGGATCTCCGGCGGGTCGAGCCCCAGCAACCGCCGGCAGAGCGCGTGCCCCGCCTCGTGATAGGCGACGATCCGCCGCTCCTTCTGGTTCAGGCGGCGCGCCTGCTGGGAGCCGACCGACTGCCGCAACAGCGCCTCGTCGAGGTCGACCCTGGCGATCCATCCGCGGCCGGCGCGGCCGGCGATGATCGCCGCCTCGTTGAGGGCGTTGGCGAGCTGGGCGCCGGTCATCCCGGTCGTCTTGCGGGCGACGTCGGTCAGGTCGAGGTCGGGGCCGAGCGGCTTCCCCTTGGAGTGGGCGCGGAGGATCGCCTCGCGACCTTCTCGGTCCGGCGGCGAGACGAGGACCTGGCGGTCGAACCGGCCGGGCCGCAGCAGCGCCCGGTCGAGCTTGTCGACATGGTTCGAGGCGGCGAGCACGATCACCGTCCCCGGATCGCGCTCGAACCCGTCGAGCTCGACCAGCAGCTGGTTCAGCGCCTGCTCGCGCTCGCTCGTACCGCCGTCGCCGCCGCCGCTGCTGCGGGCGCCGCCGATCGCGTCGAGCTCGTCGATGAAGATCACAGCGCGGCCGGACTTGCGCGCCTCCTTGAACAGGCGCCTGATTCGCGCCGCGCCGCGGCCGACGAACATCTCGACGAAGCTCGATCCCGACGCGGAAAAGAAGTCGACGCCCGCCTGGGCCGCGACCGCGCGGGCCAGCATCGTCTTGCCGGTGCCGGGTGGGCCGAAGAGGAGAACGCCTCGCGGCGGCTGGGCGCCAAGGGCGGCGAAGCGGTCGGGATCGCGGAGCCAGGCGGCGACGTCCAGCAACTCGTCCTTTGCCGCGTCGACGCCCTGGACCTCGTCCCAGAGAACGGGCTTCGTCTTGCTCGCCTTGACGGTTTCAGGCTTGGTCGCGCCGAGGGTCCCGCGCAGCAGCGTTACGAAGACGATCAGCAGACAGGCCATGAAGAAGACCCCGAACACCGGGTACCAGTCGAAGAAGAAGCTGTGGATGTCGGCGGCCGTCATCGGGGCAGGGAGTCTCCGCAAAAATCATCCGAGTTCCCATCGCATATGCGTCCAATGGACTAAAGGTCGAGAACCGGCTCTATGTAGGAAACGCCGTCAGCTCCGCACGACTTGCGAACCGCCGACGATCGCCTCCTCGCCGGTGTCGCCGAACCGGACCCAGGCCTTGTTGCCGCCGTCGTAGTCGGGGGCCCAGAGCAGGAGGGTCGCGTCGCGCTCCCAGACCGTGCACCGCTCCTCGCCGAGCTCGTCGGCTCCGCGCCAGACGCGGATGAACGGGTTGCCCTCGAGCTCGTCGCCGATCGTCGTCGGCTCCCGGTGACCGGGGTGGACGGTGGTCTCGGGCGGCAGCTCCATCAGCCTCATCACCGAGGCCCTGAGGTCGTCGATGCCGCTGGCGCCCGGGGCCATCGTCCCGCCCACGGTTCCCTTGAAGAGGACGTCGGCGGTGAAGACGTCGGTCCCGTCGACGAGGAATGCGAGGTGCCCGGCGGCGTGCCCGGGGGTCGAGAGGGCCTCGATCTCGAGCCCCCCGCTCGAGAGCTTGCCTCCGTCCTCGATCAGCTCGCTGACCTCCTCCTCGATCTCCGCCGCGGCGTCGGGGTGGGCGACGAAGGGCGGCCCCCCGAGGCGGTCGCGGGCGGCCGCCAGCCCGGCGATGTGGTCGACATGGGGATGGGTGATGAGGATGTGGGTGATCTCGATTCCGTCGCGCTCGGCGCGGTCGAGGAGCGGATCGAGCAGGTCGTTGCCGTCGATCAGGACGCCCTTCTTCGACTCCTCGTCGGCGACCAGGTAGGCGTTCGACAGCCACTGCGGGTTCTCGGTCCTCTCGACGATCACTGCTCCTCCTTCGTTTCGGGCGTGGGCTAACCGTATGGCCTGTAGATCAATCTTTGTCCGAGCAGCTCGGTGACCGTCGCGAACCGGTATCCGCGCCGGCGCAGGGTGTCGATGATCCGGGGGAGCGCTGCGAGGGTGTCGGCGCGGGTGCCGCCGCCGTCGTGCATGACGACGATCGACCCGGGCTGCACGGCGCCGACGACGCGCGAGTAGACCGCGTCGCTGCCGGGATTCGACCAGTCGCTGGGATCGACGTCCCAGGTCACCGTCGTCATCCCCGCTCGGGCCGCCGCGTCGACGACGGCCGGGTCGACCGCTCCATCGGGGGGCCGGAAGAGGCAGGGCCGGAAGTGGGTCGCGGACTCGATCAGGTCGCTGGTCGGGGCGATTTCCGCGTAGCCGGGATAGGACTGGTGATGCATCGTGTGGTTGCCGATCTCATCGCCCTCGCGGAGGAGGCGCCGCATCGTCTCCTCGCGGCCGGCGATCTCCTGGCCGATCTCGAAGAAGGTCGCGTCGACGTGCTTTTCGCGGAGCACATCGGCGAAGGCTTCGGTGTAGGAGCCGGGCCCGTCGTCGAAGGTGAGGGCGACGACGTCGCGGTCGCGGGGGCCGTTGGTGACGAGGCCGGCGCCGGCCCCGGTGCAGCCGACGACCCGCACCGGGCGCAGCCGGAACAGCCGCGCGCCGGAGGACGGCAGGCTGGTCTGGGCGCCGCAGCGGGCGCAGCCGCCGCCGCGCTCGAGCACCCGCCATCGGTAGCGGTGCGGCGCGAGCCCCGCCCGCTCGGGCGGCAGCGCCACCACAAGCCTCAGCGGGCTCGGGCGCCTGATCGCGGGCGGCGACGGTGCGGCTGTGGACGGCCCTGCCCGCTGGCGTTGAGGATCGTGACCCCGATTCGCAGGTGGGTTCTCCGTCTGCCGCCGAGGCAGAGCTCTCTCGCCCCCCGCCGGTGCAGGGCCCGCAGCGAGAAGCAGAGGAACCGGGCCGACCGGCTCGCCGCCGGCAGGCGGTCCAATCGCGCCAGCGGGACCGGTCGCGCGGTCTCGATTTTGAGGATCAATCGTTTGCCGGCCTGAGAGATGCCGGCGTCGAGCAGATCGCTCCGCGGCGCGCGGGCGGGCACTGCCGCGGGAGCGTCGGCATCGGTCGCGAGGAGGGCGAGGGCGAGCGGGGCGCTGAGCAGCGCCGAAATGCACAGGATCTTGCGGGAGCGGCGGATCAGGGGGCTGAGGAGACCGAATTCCGGTGAACCTGTCCATACTAGGCGCGGGTTCCTGGCCTGTCCGGAGCGTCAGTACGACGGGCTGCGTTTCCGCTCGACCGCACCATATGGCCGATGCCGTGTTTACAGCCGACGTGAGGGTCAGCAGCACGAAGGTGCTCCTGGCGATCGTCCTCGCGATGGCTCTGATCGCCTCCGCGTCCGCCCAGGCCTCCACGGCCGGAGCCGGCATCCGCGCCTCCGCGATCGAATCGCCCGCCCCCCCGGCGACCGCGTTCGACCGCCAGGGGATGTGGATCTGGTACGTGGACCGGACCGAAGGCGGCGACCCTGCGCGGATCGCCGCCCGCGCCAAGCGCTCGGGGATCGGCACCCTCTACATCAAGTCCAGCGACGGCGGCGGCTACTGGAGCCAGTTCAACACGTCGCTCGTCGAACGCCTCCACGCCGCCGGGCTGAGCGTCTGCGCCTGGGCGTTCGTCTACGGCGACGCGCCGGTCGCCGAGGCCAGGGCCGCCGCCGCCGCGGTCAAGCGCGGCGCCGACTGCTTCGTGATCGACGCCGAGGGCCAGTACGAAGGCAAGTACGCGGCGGCGGAACGCTACATGCGCTCGCTGCGGGCGCGGATCGGCGAAGAATTCCCGGTCGCGCTCGCGGCCTTCCCCTACGTCGACTACCACCCGGCATTTCCCTACTCGGTCTTCTTCGCCCCGGGCGGCGCTCAGTACAACCAGCCGCAGATGTACTGGAAGGCGATCGGGACCTCGGTCCGAGGCATCTACGAGCACACCTATCTCTTCAACCGCCTCTGGGACCGTCCCCTCTATCCGCTCGGCCAGACCTACATGAGCCCATCGCGCCAGGAAATCATCCGTTTCCGGCGCTTCGCCGAGAACTACGGCGGCGAGGAGGTCAGCTGGTGGGCCTGGCACGAAACCAACTCGCGAAGCTGGGGCGCCCTCGGCGCCGAACTCGTCGGCCCGGTCTTCGGCTACGCCCGATCGTCTCCAACCCGGTCCTCAAGCGCGGCAGCAGTGGCGACATCGTGGTCTGGGCGCAGATGCACCTGCGGGCATCCGGCCGGCTCGGGCTGCCGATCACGGGCGTCTACGGCAAGCTGACCACCGCCGCGGTTCGGACCTTCCAGGCCGAACGGGCCCTTCCTCCGGACGGGGTGATAGGACAGACGACATGGCGCGAACTGCTGGCGATCGAACCCGTGCGCCCGCTCTGGGCGGCGCGCGGAGCGAAGCGCTCGCACGGCGCCGTCGTCAGCAGCGCGACATCGGCGCACCGCCCGCTTTCGGCCTCGATGCCGGCGAAGGCCTACGAGATCGACCCCGGCTCCGCGCCCTGAGCCGCCGCTCCTGAAATAATCACCGGCCGGGCGGCTGCCGCCCATCCCTCGGGGGCGTAGCTCAGTTGGTTAGAGCGCCGGCCTGTCACGCCGGAGGTCGCGGGTTCGAGTCCCGTCGCTCCCGTTGGCGGCAGGGCCTGGTCGAGTCGATTTGGCGCCTTGGGCCCACACTATTTGGGCCACAAGTGGCGATCAGCCCCGCGGGCCAGCGGTGCCCCGGCGAGCGTCTCCGCGGTTCCAGGGGCTGTCACCTGGTTTTCGGCCGGGGCTGGGGCGCTGGGCGGCAGCGCGGCGAAGCGAGCCGCGTCGGCAACGCTGGGCCCGGCGGGCCCGCCGGTGAGCGTCACGACCAAGACCGCGGCGATCGCCGCCAGCGCGGCGCTCGCCGCCAGCCCCGGGGCGAGGAGCCAGCCGCGCCGGCGTCCGGCGCTCCGCGCTCGCCGGTGCTCGCCGGCCTCGACGCGGAGCGATGCCGGAACCGGATCGTCGGCCAGCACTCTCGTCGCCGCGACAGCCCGCCGTTGCCGCTCGAGGAGCGCCTGGAGCTCGGGCGAGGCCGCGACGCGGGCCTCGACCGCCGGGCGTCGCTCGGCGGGAAGCGTCCCGTCGGCCAGCGCGCTCAGGTCCGCCATCTCCTCGCTGCTCAGCTGTGGCCCCATATCGCCCATCGCATCGTTCATACCAGCAAATCGATCCTTTCCCCGTTGTCTGGCGCCCGTCTGCCTACCACCAACCCCGATCCGCTCGGCCGGCGAAGCGGGCGGCCAAATAGGTGCCGAGCAGTAGGACCGCCGCTCCCTCGCTGAGGCGGGAAACGAGAATGGCCGTCGGGTCGTAGCCGGGCTCCATGAAGTCGAACAGCGGCGTCTGTTCGCTGACCGCGAGGAAGACGAACGCGGTCGCGGCGAGCCCGACCCCGGCTAGCGCCAGCAGACCCAGCGCCCGACCGCCCCAGCGGGGTCCGAGCAGCCGTTCGACCGGCGCCAGGAGGCCGAGGCCGATTGCCGTCGCGCCGGCGAAGTTGAGGACGAACAGCGTCCGATCGTCGGTATCGCCGAGTAGAGCTTTGAGTACTGCTGCAGGTGAACCGTGCCGACCGCCAGCACCGCAAGCGCCCCGAGGGCGCGCCTCCTTCGTAGTGCGTCACCGATCAAGGACGCTGCGGAGCGCCGATTTCTTCCCGCGCCCGGACGAGGCGGTTGACCGCGGCGAGTCCCGCCGCATATGCTCGCCAATGCGTCGCGATTCGCTTGGCAACGTTTGGAGGAGCGTTGGAGCGAGGCGGTGAAAAACGTGGTCTGATCGTGTCCAAGGGATGGCTTCAGGCATGCCTCCTGGTCATCCTCTTCGGGTTTCTCGTCCTCGGAATCCTCGCCTATAAGACCTACCAGGACGACCCGCCGGTCGCCGCCCGGGTGACCGATCCGAGTGGACGGGTCCTGTTCACCAAGGCCGACGTCGAAGCCGGCCAGAAGGTGTTCCTCAACAACGGGCTGATGGAGTACGGCTCGATCTTCGGCCACGGCGCCTACCTCGGCCCGGACTACACCGACGACTACCTGCACCGTGCCGCGCTCTCGGTGAAGAAGCAGTACGGGGGCGAAGGCAGCGACGCCGCCGCCCAGCGCACGATCGACGACTTCCAGGCGAACCGCTACGACTCCGACACCAACACGATCGTCTACAGCGCGGCGCAGGCGAGGGCGTTCGATCAGCTTCTCCGTCACTACGCCTCCTACTTCGGCGACCCGACGACGCAGTTCGGGCTCCGACCTGATGCGATCACCGACCCGCAGAAGATCAAGGAGCTGACCTCCTTCTTCAGCTGGTCTGCTTGGGCCGCGGCGGCCCGCCGCCCCGGCCACGACTACTCCTACACCAACAACTGGCCGTCGGAGAAGCTGGTCGAAAACCAGCCGACGGCGAACGTGATCCTCTGGAGCGTTGTCTCCCTGATCGCGCTGCTTGGCGGAATCGGCCTCCTCTTCGGCGCCTTCGGCCGCTGGGACTTCCTCGGCTGGCGCGGGCGCGAGCAGGCGGTGCTCTCCTTCCGCGCGCCGGGGGACGTCGCGCTGACCCCGGCGCAGCGGGCAACCGCCTGGTTCTTCCTGGTCATGGCCGCCCTCTTCCTGATCCAGGCGTTGGTCGGCGCCGCCTCTCAGCACTACCGCGCCGACCTCGGCGACTTCTTCGGCTTCGACCTCGCCAAGGTCTTCCCCTACAACCTGACCCGCACCTTCCACGTCCAGCTGGCGATCTTCTTCGTCTCCGCCTCCTATCTCGCGGCCGGCATCTTCCTGGCGCCGATGATCGCCCGGCGCGAGCCGAAGGGCCAGGGGACGCTCGCCTACATCTTGCTCGGCGCGGTCGCGCTCGTCGTCTTCGGCAGCCTGTTCGGCGAGTTCGCCGGCGTCCACGGCTGGTTCGGCGGCATCGGCGGCATGGTCGGCGACCAGGGCTTCGAGTACCTCGACCTCGGCCGCCTCTGGCAGGTCCTGCTCGTGATCGGCCTCTTCTTCTGGGTGGCGATCCTCTGGCGTGGATTGCGGGGACGGCTCTCCCGTGAGCACGTCGGCAACATGCCATGGCTGTTCTTCTTCGCCGCGCTTGCGATCCCGGCCTTCTACGCGGTCGGCCTGCTCGCGAACTCCGGTGACACCTTCACCGTCACCGACTTCTGGCGCTTCTGGGTCGTCCACCTCTGGGTCGAGGACTTCCTCGAGCTGTTCACGACCGTGATGGTCGCCTACATCTTCGTCCTGCTCGGCGTCGTCCGCGAGCGGGTGGCGCTGACGGTGATCTTCCTCGACATCCTCCTCTACTCGGCAGGCGGGGTGATCGGGACGATGCACCACCTCTACTTCTCCGGCGAGCCGGCCGAGCACATGGCGCTCGGGGCCGTGTTCTCGGCGGCCGAGGTGATCCCGCTCACCTTCCTCACCGTCGAGGCCTGGAGCTTCCTGCAGCTCGGCTCGCGCCAGGAGTCACGCTCAGAGGCTCCCTTCCCTCACCGCTGGGCGGTGATGTTCCTCGTCTCCGTCGGCTTCTGGAACTTCCTCGGCGCCGGCATCTTCGGCTTCCTGATCAACCTGCCGATCGTCTCCTACTACGAGATCGGCACGGCGCTCACGGCGAACCACGGCCACGCGGCGATGATGGGCGTGTACGGGATGCTCGCGGTCGGGCTGGCGATGTTCTGCCTGCGTTACCTGATCCCCGCCGACCGCTGGCCCGAGCGGGCGGCGAAGACCTGCTTCTGGTCGCTCAACATCGGCCTCGCCTGGATGTGCTTCTCCGACCTGCTGCCGCTCGGGTTCATCCAGCTCTACGAGTCGGTCAACAACAGCTACTTCCATGCGCGCTCACTCGACTTCCTCACCAACTCGACCAACACCCTGCTCGAGTGGCTCCGCTTCCCCGGCGACGTCCTCTTCATCGTCGGCGGGGTGCTGCCGCTGCTCTACATCTGCTGGATCGGCGTCCGCCATCGGGTCAAGACGGTGACGCTGGAGGAGCCCGAGGAGATCCTCTTCACCGACATCACCGAGCCGGCGCCCGAGGGGGTCGTGAAATGAGCGCCGAGACCCTCGCGGCAGCCGGTTACGCGGGCTTCCTGGTCCTCGTCGCGCTTGGCCTCGACCGGCTGGGGCGTCATGCGCACCAGAGATCCGGCCGCTACCGGACCCAGGGCTTCACCTACAGGCCGGAGCTCGACCTCTGGGAGTGCCCCGAGGGCGAGCATTTGCGGCCGTTCGCGGTCGACCACGGCCGCCGGATCGCCCGGTACCGGGCGAGGCCGGTCGTCTGCAACAGCTGTCCGGCGAAGGACGGGTGCACCGACTCCGACCTGGGCAGGGAGATCCAGCGGCCGATGGACCCCTGGCCCCACTCGGAGGCCGGTCGCTTCCACCGCGGGATCTCCGTCGCGCTCGTCGCGCTCGCCTGCCTGGTCTCGATCATCGCGATCGTCCTCAGCCCTGTTTTCCCGGACGTGATCCTGCTCGGACTGGTGCTGGCGGCGACGCTCGCGATCGGGATCCATCTTGGGCGGGCCTTCGCCTCGATGCCGTCCGGCTTTCCGGATCGGGCGCTGGCGCCCTGAGGCGGCTTCGACTCCCGTCGCTCCCGTTCTACCTGCGGTCGCCGTGGTTGATCGCGCTATTGGCCATCGAGACGAACGCCCGCTTGCCCCCGAGGGCCCTGGCCTGGATCTCGTAGCGAACGCCCTTCTCGATCCACTGGATCGACGGCGGCGAGCAGGATCCGCCGCACGACTCCGGCTTGTAGTACCCCCTCATCCCGAGAGCCAGTGAGACGTTGGTCGACCTGTAGCCCAGCGGCCTGCCCCTCTCACCGGTGAACTCGGCCAGGAAGCAGGCGTCGCTGCCACCGCAGCCCTTCGCCCCGCTCATTTCCAGCTCGTAGACGCCGCGCTTCCTGTCGCCGCTGCCGTCGGTGTAGATCCTGCCGCTGCCGCTGTAATCGAGGTTGATCTTGGAAGGCAGCAGGACCGCGACGCCGGCGCTCCGCGCCTCCGGCAACACCGAGCTCAGCCGGCTGGGCACGTTCACGGTCTGGGCGGCCGCGACGGAGGTCATGAGGACGAACGCGCCGACTACGAGGGTCAGCAGGCGGGTCATTGGGGCCAGCCTACGGTGATAGCCGGACGAGGATGATCGCCCTCAGTCGTGCTGGGCGGCGGCCAGCGCTTGGCGGAAATCGGCCTCGGTCTGGGGCCCGCGCAATGTCTCTACGATCCTGCCCCTGGAGTCGATCACGACCGTGCTCGGCAGGCCGCTGAAGGCGTAGCGGGCGCCGACCACGCCGTCCGGGTCGCTGAGGACCGGGAAGGTCCAGCCGTATTCGCGGATGAAGTCGCGAGCGGAGCCCTCCTGGTCGGTGTAATCGACCCCGACCAGCCGGGCCCCATGCGGGAGCGATCGGCTGAGCCGCTCGAGCTCAGGCGCCTCCTTGCGGCAGGGATCGCACCAGCTCGCCCAGAAGTTGATCAGTGCCGGGCTTCCGCGGAGGTCGGCGAGCGTTACCTTCGGCGGCTGCAAGACCGCATCCGGCAGCTCCGGCGCCGGCTTGCCGGCGTTTCCGCCGGAGCCCGCCGTCAGCACCTCGGCCGCGATCACGGCGACGATCGCCGCGACGACGATCGTTGATAGCAGGACGCGCCTCGACAACGGATCTACTGCTGCTCGAGCAGGGGAACGTCGTGGACGATTTCGGAGGGCGAGAAGTTGGCCGGATAGAGCGTCGTGACGCGGCCGTCGGCTCCGATCCCGTAGACGAGGGCGGAGTGCTCGACGAGGTCGCGGCCCGCCTTGTCGGGGTGGGCGACGATGCTCCAGTCCTTCCAGACCTGACCGAGTTCGCCACGATCGCCGATCAGGTACTGCATCCTGCCGGTCATGCCGTGGTCATCGAGGAAGGCGGCGACGGTCTTCGGCGTGTCGCCGCGGGGGTCGGTGGAGACGGCGACGATCTCCAGCCCGTCCGCCTTCGAGCCGAGCAGCGCCTGCGCGGTTTTCAGGTGGCTGACGATCAATGGGCAGACGTCGGGGCAGTGGGTGTAGATGAACGTCACAAGGACCGCCTTGCCCCTGTATTCGGAGAGGTCGACCGGGTGCCCGAGCGAGTCGTTCAGCTTCAGCGGCGCCGCCGGCTTCGGGGGCTTCGCTTCGGCGCCGGCGAACTCACGGTTGCCGGCTGCGCCGGAGCTCTTGGCGGTGGTCGGGTCCGAGCCGCCGCCACCGCAGCCTGCGGCGACCAGCGCCGCGCATGCGACGACCAGGGCCAACGCGGCCCGCCAACGCCGATTGATCTGAAAGCAGTCCATCCTCTGGGCGGACGAGCCAGCCGTATGGAGGATACGCGGAGGGGCTCTTCGCGGTTCACGCGGGCTCCTCGGCGGCCGGGCTAGGATCAGCCGATGGCCGACCTCGGCGAGAAGCTGCGCCCGGCGATCGAGCCGCTGCTCGAGCCGGGCGAGGAGCTGCGCGGGGTCTGCGTCGGCGCCGAAAGCGGCATGTTCAAGGGCCGCCAGGTCGCGATCGGGACCACCGACCGGCGGCTGATCGTCCAGGGTGTAAGCCGGAAGTTCGCGCCCGAGGGCGACCCGCTGCTGCTCAGGCCCGAGCGGATCGCCGAGGTCTCGGTCGACGGGGCGGGCGGCGGCTGGATCGACGTCGGGCCGGCGATCCTCGACGCCACCGCGGTCACCCTCAGGCTCCGGACCGTCGACGGCGAGAAGCTGAAGGTGAACATGATGAAGGGGACCGGGATGCTCGGCGGCCTCGGCGGCGGCGAGGCCCAGCGTCAGGGATTGGAGGCGCTCGCCGGCTGGTTCAGGGACAGCGCCCCCTAGCCGTCTAAGCTCGGGCCGGTGGCCCGAGCCCGTTCCGCAGCCCTTCTCGCGGCACTCCTCCTCGCCGCCGCGCTTCCGCCCGCGGCGAACGCCGCCGTCACCTGGACCGTAAAGGGCGCCGGCTTCGGCCACGGTGTCGGCCTCAGCGCCTACGGCGCCTACGGCTACGGCAGGCACGGCTTCGGGTATCGCCAGATCCTCCACCATTACTTCCAAGGGATCCGGATCACCACCATGAAGCCGGCGCCGATCGTCCGGGTGCTGCTGACGACCACCGGCGGCGACGTCGGGTTCAGGCGCGCGACCGCGGCCTGCGGACATGGACCTCGACCCGCTCGCGCGCCTACCGGGTGCGGTCGAGCGGCTCCTCGGTCTGGCTCTATTCGAGCTCGGGCAGACCTCTCGCCCGCTGCGGCCATCGCCTCCACGCCGACGGCGACGGGATCATCGACATCGAAGGGCTCGGGCGCTACCGTGGTGCGCTCGAGGCGGTACCCGCCGATGGGCGCCTCGACGTCGTCAACGCGGTCAACGTCAACGAGTACGTCCGCGGGTCGGAGCCGGCCGAGGTCCCGCCCGAATGGCCGATGGCGACGCTGAAGGCGTTCGCGGTCGCGGTCCGCTCGATCGCCCTCTCGACAGACGTCGGAGGAAGTGCCTTCGACGTCTATCCCGACACCAGGACCCAGAACTACGGCGGGGTCGCTGCCGAGGAGCCTCGGACCGATACCGCCGCCCGCGCGACCCTCGGCCAGGTCGTCACCTACGAAGGGCAGGTCGCGCAGACCACCTACTTCTCGTCCTCTGGCGGGAGGACGGAGTCGGGGTTCCTCGGGGCACCGCCCGTCCCCTACCTCGAGAGCGTTCCCGACCCCTACGACTACTACTCGCCGCTTCACCGCTGGACGCTCCGCTTCACCCAGGCCGAGATGGAAGCCCGGCTCGGCCCCTATGTCCCCGGCCGGTTCCTGGGGATCAGGGTGACCGCTCGCGGCGACTCGCCGCGGATCGATTACGCGCAGCTGATCGGCAGCGGCGGCCGGGCGACGATCCGCGGCGACACCCTCGCCTCGGCGCTCGGCCTCTACGACCGCTGGGCCTACTTCACGAGGGCGGGATGACGCAGTTGTCGGCGTCCTTCATCGCCACCGGGTGGGTGTTCGGGAACGCCTTCAGCAGCGCGTCGGCGATCAGCCGCCCGCGTTCGGCGTAGCCGTGTGAGGTGAAGTGGATCCCGTCGGGGATGTACCAGTCGTCGTGCACCGCCGCGGCCCAGTTGTAGACGCGCATGTAGGGGTAGTGGTCGCAGGCATCGCGCAGGGCCTTGTCCCAGTCCTGCATGTTCGACTCGGCGTAGGGGCCGGTGGTTTCCAGCGTCTTGGTGTTGACCCACATCACCGGTTCCTCGCCGATCGTCTCCATCATGCTCGCGATCCGGTCGTCGTAGGTGAACGTCGAGCCGGCGGCGACGTTGGCCGCCTCGTTGGTCCCCATCGCGATCACCCAGCAGCCCTTGAAGCCCATGTCCTTCCAGGCTTCGGCCGCTTCCTGGGCGTTGGGCTGGCCTTCGAAGTTCTCGTAGATCGAGCGCGCGCCGGAGACGTCGAGGTGCGCGGTCGTCGCCCCCACCCGCGCGTACTGGGCGGCGATCAGCTTGCTCGGGCGGGTTGTATTCGGGGTCGACCAGGCCCTCCGAGGTCGAGTCGCCGATGTGGACCACCGCCTTGCAGGTCGTTCCCAGCGGCGCACTCGGCACCTGCTTGGCGGTGACCGTTTCCTGACCGTGGCCGACCCGATCGCCCGGTCATTGCTGGTGCCGACCCCGGCGAGGCCGGCGAGCGCGATCGCGAAGACCAGCCCGCAGGCGGCGACAAGCGCCCAACCGCGCGGGGTGACGCTCTCGCGCCGAATCCGCCCTTCCCGCACCTGGCGGTAGAGGCGACCGAGGGCCCCGTGGCGGACCGGGTTCTCGACGAAGCGCCAGGAGAGCTCGGCGACGGCGAAGGTCGCCGCGACCTGGGCCGCGGCGCGCAGGAGGTCGACCGAGTGCGCCCCTTCCGGGGTCGTGAGGACGATGATCGGCAAGTGCCAGAGGTAGATGCCGTAGGAGCGTTCGCCGATCCAGCGCATCGGCCGGCAGCCGACGATGCTCCCGATCCTCGCCGCCGGGTGGGTCAGCGCCGCTACCGCGAGCACGGTGGCGATCGAGAGCAGGGCGAACCCACCCCGGTAGAGGAAGGGCGAGAATTCGCCGACCCGCCAGATCATCACGCCGATCACGACCAGGCCGAGGACCCCGGCCCCGTCGACCAGGTTGCGGGCGCGGGGGGCGATGTCGGTCCGCAGGCGGCGGCTCGGCCAGACCATCGCCAGCGCGGCGCCGGCGAGCAGCTCGAGGGCGCGGGTGTCGGTCCCGTAGTAGACGCGGGACGGGTCGATCGAGGGGTGGTAGAGGACCGCCATCAGGATCAGCGAGGCGATCGCCGCGAGCACCGTCACCCCGGCGAGCCGCAGGCGGACTCCGCCGGCGTCCTTCGGCTCGCGGACGAACCTGGTCCCGAGGATCAGGAGGAACGGCCAGAGGATGTAGAACTGCTCCTCGATCGAGAGCGACCAGATGTGATCGAGCGGCGACTGCTGGAAGCGTTCGAAGTAGGAGACGTTGTGGAAGATCAGCCACCAGTTGTTGAAGTAGAAGGCCGAGCTGACCGTTTCCATCCGGAAGCTGCTCGGCTGGTGGGGGCCGATCAGCGTCACCCAGGCGAGGACCACGACGAGGAGGACGAACAGGGCCGGTAGCAGGCGCCTCGCCCGCGCCAGCCAGAACGCCTTGAGCCTGATCCCGCCGCGGCTGACCTGGTTGAGGAGGATGTCGGTGATCAGGTAGCCGCTGAGGGTGAAGAAGACGCCGACGCCCAGCAGCCCGCCTTCGGCCCAGGGGAAGTTGAGGTGGTAGGCGATCACGGCGAGTACCGCGATCGCCCGCAGGCCGTCGAGCCCCGGCATGTAGCGGCGGCGTTCCTCTACCGGCCTAGGCATCGACTCTCCTCATCTCAGCATTTCGGCGGCCAGCCGCCCGAGCAGCCCGACCTCCACCAGTTCGGCCTGGCGCTGCTGGAAGCGCGAGACCATCTCGAGTTCGGGCCTCGGCCTGGTTTCCTGGTGGACGGGTGCGGCGCTCTGGGTCGATTCGCCCGCCAGGCAGCCGAGCACTCCCTGCGCGATCAGCCTCGCCCGCAGTTCGGCGCCTTCCGAGGTCGGGTGCAGGCCGTCGGCCTGCAATAGCTCGGGGTGGGCGGCGACGGCGCCGGCCCAATCGGGGGTCTGTGTGCCCGGTCGCGAGGCCGCGAATTCGCGGACGGCCCTGTTCTTGCCGCTGTTGTCGATCCCGTTCACGGTGAAGCCGTGGATCGTCGGCACGACCATGCAGCGGTCGCCGACCACTTCCGTCACCTTTTTCAGGTTTCCGGCGAGGATCTGCGGATAGGCCGGGTTGTCGTTGGTACCGGCGTCGAACACGATCACCGATTGCGACGGGTCGTAGCTTTCTTCGAACAGTTCATAGATCTGGTAGCTGTTGGAGCCGCCGACCGCGTTCACGGTCAGCGGCACGCTCGGCAGGTAGCGCTGGAGGTAGGGGAAGGTCAGTTCCTCGAGGCTGTCGCCGACGAGGAGGACGCCGCCGTTGCCGGCGGCGCTCGCGGTAGGGGCGAATCCGGCCACCGTCAGCGTTGCCGAGAGCACCGCGAGCAGCACGGACCTGCGCATCGGGGGACTTTTACACTAGGAGGATGCGAGGGAGCCGGGCAGGGATGGTCGCTTGCATGGCTCTGGGCGTGGCATTTGCGCTATTCGGGTGCGGAGGGGGAGGCGGGACCGCCGAAACCGAGGCCACGCTGAGCGCCGCCCCGACCCCGCCGGCGCAGGGCTCCCCTTCTGCCCCGAGGGGCCGCTGCGGCGCGAAGCTGACCCGGTTCATCCGCTCGCTCGACGGCCTACGCGATCAACTTGCGGTCGGTCTCACCTATGACCGGTACCTCGAGAGCGTGAGGAACCTGCAGCGCGCCTACCGTCAGATACCGGTGACCGACGAGCCGGCAGGGTGCGTGGTCGGCGCCGGCGTCCCGGCCGAGAAAGCGCTCAACCAGCACATCGAGGCGGCCAACGCCTGGGGTGACTGCCTCGCCGAATCCTGCGACCTGTCCTCGGTCGAACCTGAGATCAAGCGAAGGTGGGCGCGGGCCTCGGTCCTGATCAGCGACGCCCAGGAAGGCCTGTCCGGCTAGGCCTCCGGGGCGTAGCGATTGTGGAACATCAGCGTGTTGCCGTCAGGGTCGCGAAAGGTCGCCATGTGGCAGACGCCACTGTCGATGATGTCGCCATAGAACTCGACGCCCTTTGCCTCGAGCTCGGCCCGGGCCGCCTCGACGTCCTCGACGTGAAGGGCGACCGGTACCCTGCTCGCCTCGAACGGGATCCCGATCTTCTCGCCGTCGACGATGGCGATCGTCACCGTCCCGGTCTCGAACTCGGCGCCGAGCGGATTCTCGCCGTCTTTCTGCCAGAGCTTGCCGCGCTCGAGACCGAGGACCTCGGCGTAGAACTCGATCGCCCTCTCGATGTCCTCCGTCGGCAGCGAGACGAAGTCGACGCCGGTGACGAGCGATGTGGTCGAGGTCACGGCGCGAAGATAGCATCGCACCCGTGGAGCTCGGCGGAGACACCAAGGCGGTCCTTCTCTCGGCCGCGGCGATGTTCCTCTGGGCGCTCCTGCTCGGGGTGTTGAAGTACCGCCAGATCCTCGCCTCGGATGAGGGGCACGCGCACCCCTACACCGACATCGCCCACCGCGCGGCCCTTCTCTACAGCTTCGCCCTGCTGCTGATCGCGACCTTCGTCGAGCTGAGCGGCTGGGGCACGGCCGTCAACCTGCTCGCCGCCGCGGCGATGTCGGTCTTCTTCTTCGCGTCGGTCGGCAGCTACACCGTGCACGGCTGGCGCCAGGACACCGAGAACCAGCTCCGCGCCCCGAGCGGGGCGATCCGCTCCTACATGGTCGCCCTGATCGCGGCCGAGATCGCCGGCTGGTTGGTTCTGGTCGCCGGATTCCTCGACGCACAGGTCTTCTGAGCGCGGGGCATCGGTTCTGAGCCTGTACACGCGGGCGAGGGCCGGGACCCGAACTTCGGACCGCTGTACAACCGCGTTCGCCCTGCCCGGGGCGAACATTTCCGTATGAGTGCGGAGCGAGCAAGCGTCCATATCTGTCTCTTCGCGCTGCGAGCGAAGCACGAGGAGTCGTAGATGGAGTATCCGCCGCGACAGATCGTCGCCTTCGGCGGAGGCGGCTTCTCGATGGAGTCGGGCAACCCCCTCCTCGACGACTACGTGCTCGGGCTCACCCGCGCCGAGCGCCCGCGCGTCTGCTTCCTGCCGCAGGCCAGCGGCGACGCCGACCACTACATCGTCCGCTTCTACCGCGCGTTCTCGGCCGAGCGCTGTGAGCCGAGCCATATCTCGCTGTTCCGCCGCGAGCAGGGGCCGGAGGACCTCCGCAGCCACCTTCTCTCCCAGGACCTGATCTACGTCGGCGGCGGCAGCGTGGTCAGCCTGCTGGGGGTCTGGCGGGCCCACGGTCTCGACGCGATTCTCCGCGAGGCGTGGGAGGCCGGCGTCATCCTCTGCGGGCTCTCGGCCGGCTCACTCTGCTGGTTCGCGGAGGCGGTGACCGGGTTCCACGGCGCCCCGCGGTCGGTGGAGGGGCTCGGCCTGCTCCCGTTCAGCAACTGCGTCCACTACGAGCCCCGTTCGGCGAGGCGGCTCGCCTACCACGACTTCCTCCGCGGCGGAATGCGCGCCGGCTACGCGGCGGAGGACGGCGCCGCCCTCCACTTCGTCGGCACCGAACTCGCCCGGGTGGTCGCCTCGCGGCCCGAGTCGCGCGGCTACCGGCTCGACGCCGACGGCATGCCGGGTCGTCGAGATGAGGATCGCGACCCTCTACCTCGGCGACCGCGCCGCCACCGCGGTGGCGCCCCTGCCCGAGGCGATGTCGACGGCGATCGCCGCCTAGGTATGCGGTGACGACCCGGATCCTCACCCTCGGCGGCCACGAGTTCTCCTCGCGCCCTCCCGACCGGGCGGTGTGCGAGCTGATCCTGCGGCTGGCGACCGAACGCGCGGGCAGGCGGCCGCGGATCTGCATCCTGCCGACCGCGAGCGGCGACACCGCGGAGCAGATCGGGGGCTTCTACAGCGCCTTCGGCGAGCGCCCGTGCGACCCCTCGGACGTCTCCCTCTTCCGGCTGGGCCGGCGCCCGATGGAGCTCCGCGACCACCTGCTCGAGCAGGACCTGATCTACGTCGGCGGCGGCAGCCTGCTCAACCTTCTCGCCGTCTGGGAGGCCCACGATCTGGAGTCGATACTCGGCCTCGCCTGGCGCGAGGGGGTCGTGCTCGCCGGCCAGAGCGCCGGCGCGATGTGCTGGTTCGAGGCGGGGATCACGACCTCCTCCGGGCGGGCCGCGGCCGGGGTCGGGCCTCGGTCTGCTCGGCGGCAGCCTCTGCGTCCACTACAACAACGAGCCCGAGCGCCGCGCCGCCTACCTCGACGCGGTCGGCGACGGGATGCCCGGCGGCTACGGCCTCGACGACTACGCCGGGCTGATCTGGGAGGGCGACGCCCGCCCCTCGGCCGTCACCGCCCGCCGCGGCGCCCGCGCCTACCGGGTCGTCGCCGCCGAGAGCGGCGTCGTCGAGTCGCCGCTGCCGGCGCGCTTCCTGCCCGCCCCGGCGCCTGCGGCGCTGCGCGAGGACATCGCCGAGTTCCGCCGCGTCAAGCGGATGCGGAAGGGAGCCGGCTGGCTCGGATAGGAACGTCGACCGAACCCGGGGGGCCGCTCGTCCGTAGACCGGGGAGAGCCAACTTCTACCCCGAGGGAGGGGCATGCTTCCGCAACCGATACATCGCCCGCGCAACCTGATCCTCTTCGCGCTCGCCGTGTTGGCGGCGCTGACCGCCTTGGCGCTCGTCCGCGCGCCGCAGGGCCACGCGGTCGAATACCCCTATCCGTATCCGGAAGAACCGGCCCCGAACCCCACACCGAACCCGACCAACCCCTATCCGAACCCGTATCCGACGCCCACTCCGGAACCGACCCCGCAGCCCCCGACAGGCATGGGAAGCGGCACCGTGCGGGTCGTGAAGGAGGCCCAGAACAAGGAACTCGGGCACAAGATCCTCACCAACAACCGGGGCCGGACCCTCTACAGCCTCAGCGTCGAGAAGAGCGGCAAGTTCATCTGCGACGTGAGCGCCTGCCTCTCGATCTGGAAGCCGCTGACCGTGAAGGCAGGGCGTCAAGCCGGTCGGTCCCGTCCACCTGGGGACGATCGTCCGCCCCGACGGCAGGACCCAGGTCACCTATCGCGGCCTGCCGCTCTACAGGTTCACGGGCGACACCAAGCCCGGCGACGTCTCCGGCGAGGGCATCCGGGACGTCGGCGTCTGGCACGCCGCCGGCGGCAAACGCTGAGGAGCCCGCCCTAGCCCCCGGCGGCGGGCGGCGCCGTCGCGTCGGCGCCGCCTTCGCCGGGCGCCTCGCGGGCGATGTAGTCCTCGGCCAGCAGCAGATTCTCCTTCGATCGCTCGACGACGTTGAGCAGGTCCTGCATCAGCGCCACCTCCTCGACCTGCTCCTTGACGAACCACTGCATGAACTGCTCGGCGCGGTAGTCCTTGACCTCGCGGGCGAGCTCGAACAGCGCGTAGATCTCCTCGCCGACCCGCCGCTCCTGCTCGAGCGCCATCCTCACCGGCGCCGTCCCGTCGGTGTATTTCGTCTCCTGCGACTTGATGTCGGGGATGTGCACCTCCTCGTCGACGTCGAGCAGGTACTGGATCATCATCATCGCGTGCTCGCGCTCCTCGAGCGCCTGCCGGTAGAAGAACTGGGCGAGCCGCGGCAGCGTCTCGCCGTCGTAGTAGACGGCCGCCCCGACGTACTGCTGGGAGGCCGCGAACTCGTTCGCGATCTGCTCGTTGAGGGCGGGGGCGAAGCCTTTCTTTTTTTTGGCCATGCGGGTTCCTTCCTCTCAGCCGTCCCAGCGGAAGCCGGTCGCTGCCAGCTTCGGCTCGAGCGGGCTCGTCGGCAGCCCCGGCGGCGGCTCGGCTTCGTTGTATGGGCGCGGCGCGGTGTCGTTGGGCGTGTCGGGGTGAAAGAGGGAGGCGAGGACCTGGATCTGGCCGCGGCCGACGCCGAGCTCCCACTGGCCGCCGCCGTAGGCGCCGATGCCGTTCTCGGCGCAGTAGTCGTACATCTCACAGAGGTCCTCGAGGCCGCCGACCCGTGACGGCTTGATGTTGACCATCTTCGGTTGCCACGGCCGCGACTCGATGTCGGCGATCGAGTGGATCGGGGCGTCCCAGGTGAGGCGGTCGCGGACCGGCTCGAGGACCGGGCGGGTCTCGTCGTTGACGTCGGGGTCCTCGAGCCAGGCGTCGGGGAAGGCCTCGATCAGCTTCGAGTAGAGCACGGGGTCGGTCTCGACGTCGACCGGGGTCCCTTTGTAGAAGCCCTTGAGGTCGAGCGAGTCGACGGCGCCGGTCGCGACCAGCTCGGCGATCAGCTCGTCGTCCCAGTCGTTGGTCGGGTCGAGCTTGAAGCGCAGCGTCGGGTAGGGGTCGAGCTTGCGCCGCAGCGTCTCGATCGTCGAGGGCTGGCCTTCCCCGGGGGAGAGCCGCATCGAGCAGACGAAGTTGACCGGCTGCGGCTCGCGGCCGAGCGCCTCGGCGAGCCCGATCTGGCCCTGGCGCAGGGCGAGGTCGAGCGCCGCCGCCTCGAACGCCCAGCGCCGGTAGAGGCGCGAGACCTCGCGTCCGGGCTCCTGCGGAAAGGTGTCGACGGTGCCCATGAACTCGCAGAACTCGCCGAGCGTCGCGTGCCCGGTGAGGTCGAGGTTGGGCCCCGCGTCGCGGAGCGCGATGTGTTCGAGCGCTTCGTAGACGACGTCCTCGCCGAGGCCCTCCTCGCCGGCGCCCTTGAGGTGGATCACCGTCGTCAGCCGTTCGAATTCCCCGGCCTGGAAGTCGAGCCCCTCGAGCTCGTATCCGTCGACCTCGAGCGGGAGGTCTGCGAGCACGTCGAAGGTCGCCATCGGCGGAACCCTAGCGAGCGACCCGCAGCGTCCTCAGCTCGCGGTCGCTGCTGCCGCGGACGTAGCCGCCGTGGGCGACGCTCTCCCTGATGTAGGCGAGCGTCTCGCGGGTCAGGCGCTCGCCGGGGAGGACGTTGGGGATGCCCGGGGGGTAGGCGGCGAGCGACTCGGCCGCGACCCGGCCCGCGGCCTCGTCGAAGGGGACGACCTCCTGCGGGCCGAGGAACGCCTCGCGCGGGGTCATCGCCAGCTCCCCCCAGGGCGGCGGCGGCGCGAGCTGGCCGTGGGGGGCCGGCTCCTCGGTCGCGAGCCGGTCGACGACGGCCCGCATCGCCGCGACCAGGCGCTCCCGGGCTCCGGCCGCCGGCTCGGCCAGGCCGAAGATCGCGACGACGACGTTCTCCGAGTGGAGCTCGAGGTCGACCCCCTCGCTCTCGAACGCGGTTTTCGCCAGGCGATAGCCGCTGGTCCCGGTGCCGCGGACGTCGATCGCGAGCCGCAGCGGGTCCCAACCGGCGATGCTCCTGCGGCCGGTCAGCTCCTCGCCGAGCACCGCGAGGCCCGGGATCTGCTCGATTTCCCCCTTCGCCCGCGCGATCTCGGCGAGGGTCTCGCCGAGGCGCTCGGCGCCGTGGATCGCCGCCAGCCGGCGGGCTGCGTCGAGCGAGCCGGAGAGCAGCGCGCTCGGGCTGGTCGACTCGACGAGGCTGACGCAGCGATCGACGACCGCTCCATCGAGCCGATCGCCGGTGCCGAGATGGAGCATCGCCGCCTGGGTCAGGCTGCCGACGATCTTGTGGGTCGAGGAGATGACGAGGTCGGCGCCGCAGCTGAGGGCGTCGGGGGGAAGGTCGGGGTGGAAGTGGAGGTGGGCGCCCCAGGCCTCGTCGACGACCAGCGGCAGGCCGCGCTCGTGGGCGGCGGCGGCAAGCCCGGCGAGGTCGGCGCAGGCGCCGAAGTAGGTCGGCGAGACGACCATCGCGGCGACCGCGCCGGGGTTTGCGTCGAGCGCCGCGGCAAGCGACTCGGGGGTGAGGCAGTGGGCGATCCCCAGCTCGGGGTCGAGCTCGGGTGCGACGAAGGCGGGCCGCAGGCCGCTCATCACCATCCCGTCGATGACCGAGGAGTGGACGTTGCGCTGGACGACGACGTGCTCGCCGATGTGCGCGAGGGCGAGGCAGGCGGCGTGGTTTCCCTGCGAGGCGCCGTTTACCAGGAACCAGGTCCGGCCCGCCCCCCAGGCCTCGGCGGCGAGGATCTGCGACTGCTGGAACGGGGTCGGTTCGGGGCCGATGTCGACCCCCTCGGTGACCGAGGGGACGTCGTTGCGCAGCCCGGTGTCGCCGACGAGCTCGCGCAGCGCGGGGTCGGCCCCGGCCCCGCCCTTGTGGCCCGGCACCTGAAGCGCCCCGGATCCCGTTCCGCGTAGGCGAGCAGAGCGTCGACGTAGGGCGTCGAGTCCTGACCCGGTTCGGCCATTGTTGGAGACTAGTGGCGATGAAGCACACGCCACACGGCTACTGGCTCGAGGAGGCGGGCGACGCCCGCGCCGGCGCCGCCGCTGGCCGCCGACGTCGCCGCCGACGTCGTCGTCCTCGGCGGCGGCTACACCGGGATGTGGGCCGCCTGGCACCTGAAGGCGCTCGAGCCCGACGCCCGCGTCGTCCTGCTCGAGGCCTCGACCTGCGGCCACGGGCCGAGCGGCCGCAACGGCGGCTTCTGCAACGTGATGTGGTTCTCGCTCCAGAACATGCGCGAGCGCTGGGGCGACGCCGCGGCGCTCGCCGTCGCCGAGGCCTCGCGCGAAGTCGGTGCAGGGCGTCGGCGAATTCTGCGAGAGCCAGGGTGTCGACGCCTGGTACCGGCACGGCGGCTACCTGCAGGTATCGACCGCGCCCAGCCCAGGACGGCGTCTGGAGCGAGACCGTCGACGCCTGCCGCGAGCTCGGGGTCGAGGGGGTGGTGGAGGCGCTCGACGCCGAGGCGGTCGCCGGCCGCTGCCGCTCGCCGGCCTTCCGCGGCGGCGCCTACTACCAGGACTCGGCGACGGTGCAGCCGGCGCGGCTCGCGCCTCGGCCTCCGCGATCGCCTCCTCGCCGCCGGTGTCGAGGTCCACGAGGCCTCCCCGGTGCGGTCGCTGCGGGCAGCCCCCGACGGAGTCGAGGCGCGCACCGACGGCGGCAGCGTCCGGGCCGGCACCGCGGTGATCGCGATCGGCGGCGCCGCCGCGGGTCGGCGCGGGCCGCTGCGCGACCGGCTCACCGTCACCTCCTCGCACGTCGTCCTCACCGAGCCGGTGCCGGACGTGCTCGAGGAGGTCGGCTGGACCGGCGGCGAGTGCATCACCGACTGCCGGACGATGCTCCACTACTTCCGCACCACCCCGGACGGCCGCATCGCCTTCGGGCTCGGCGGCGGCCAGATCTCCTTCAACGCCGGCCTCCACGGCAAGGTCGAGGTCGACCCCGAGGTCGTGGCGATGGCCGCCGAGCGCCTGCGCGCCTACTTTCCCGCCCTCGAGGGACGCCAGATAACCCACGCCTGGGGCGGCCCGATCGACGTCTCGCCGACCCACCTGCCGCTGGTGATGCCGCTGCGCGGCGGCCGCGCCTTCGTCGCCGCCGGCTACACCGGCAACGGAGTCGGCCCCTCCCACATGGTCGGCCGGGCGATGGCCTCACTGGCCCTCGACCGCCGCGACGAGCCCTCCCGGCTGGCGATCGTCGACCCGACGCCCCGGCGGGTCCCCCCGGAGCCCTTCCACTGGATCGGCGGCAGCCTGATCCGCCGCGGGATCATGAGCAAGGAGAACGCCGAGGCGAACGGCCACGACCCCAACCCCCTCGCCACCGCGATCGCCAAGGTCCCCGAGCTGATCGGCTTCCACATCGGCCGCTGAGTGCACCCACCGGCGAGCCGCGCCCTGCCGAGGGCGGGCTATGAATCGGTTTCGGCGGTGAGGATCCGCAGCAGGGGCAGGACGAGGATGCCGAGCACGAAGAAGACCGAGAGCGCGCCGAGCAGGTACGGATCGACCGTTTGGCCTCGGACCCGTATTTCATCGATGACGGCGACGAAGAGCGCGAAGAGCGCGAAGAACGTCATCCCGCGGACCAGCTTGACGCTGTTGGCATCGCCGTCGTCGTGTCCGGAGAGCAGCATCGAGGCGATACCCATCGTGAGCGACCCGATCAGGAGGTACCAGGTCCACCGCTCCAGGGTCGTGACTCCACTTTCGATCGAAAGCCCCCGTATCCAGATGAGGTCGGCGCTGAGGAGGAGGGCGACGACACCGACCAGGATCGTCAGGTACCCGAACGGGGCGAGACCCGGCTGACGGGCGACCAGGTTCGCCCCGGCGCCGACCGGGAGGCTGAGGAAGGCGACGAAGACTGCGCTCGCGAGCGCCTTGCCAGTCGTTGGATCATCGAAACGATCGGCGGTCAGGATCGTCACCAACGCCGCCGCCGCCCCGGCGCAGAGCAGCGCGATCGCGATCCGCGCCAACGACCTGAGGTTCCCGCCCGCCGCCATCTCGGATCCATCGGCGCGGCACCGACCAGACTTGACCGTCAGGCGGGCGACCGCGGTTCGTCGCTACCAACGGCTGGTGACGACCTTCTTCCGCGTGTAGAAGTCGACGGCGTCGGTGCCGTTGGCGTGGAGGTCGCCGTCCATCGAGTCCTTCCAGCCCGAGAAGGGGAACCAGGCGACCGGGGCCGGGACGCCGATGTTGACGCCGAGCATCCCGGCCTCGGCGCCGTAGCGGTAGGCGCGGGCGGCCTCGCCCGAGGAGGTGAAGATCGCGCCGGCGTTGCCGTAGCGCGAGCCGTTCAGGAACTCGAGGGCGGAGTCGAGGTCGGGGGAGTCGACGACGGTCAGCAGCGGCCCGAAGAGCTCGTCGCGGGCCAGCTCCGACTCTGGGTCGGCGACCGCGATCGTCGGCCCGAGCAGCGTCCCCGCCGGCCCGCCGTCGCCGCGGCCGTCGAGCAGCAGCTCGGCGCCCTCGCCCTCGCCGCGCCCGATCGCCGCCGCGACCCGCTCGCGGGACTCGGCCGAGACCATCGGGCAGACGTCGGTCGCCGGGTCCTCGCCGGCCCCGACGTTGAGCTCGGAGGCGGCGGCGACCAGCGCCTGGCGGACCTGAGCGCTGCCGCTCCTCGTCGCCGACCGCGACGCAGACCGATCCGGCGAGGCAGCGCTGGCCGGCGGCGCCGAAGGCGGAGCCCATGATCGCCGGCATCGCCCGCTCGAGGTCGGCATCGGGCATCACGACCAGCGAGTTCTTCGCCCCGCCGAGCGCCTGCACCCGCTTGCCGCTCGCCGCCCCGCCCTGGGCGATGATCCGCGCCGTCTCGGCCCTGCCGACGAACGAGACGGCGTCGATGCCGGGGTCCTCGAGGATCGCGGTGACCACGTCGCGGCTGCCGTGGACGAGGTTGACGACGCCGTCCGGGATCAGGTCGATCGAGTCGGCGACTCGGCGATCAGCGCCGCCGGACGCGGGTCCTGCTCGGAGGGCTTGAGGATGAAGCTGTTGCCGCAGGCGATCGCGTAAGGCAGGAACCAGAGCGGGATCATCGCCGGGAAGTTGAACGGGGTGATCGCGGCGACGACCCCGACCGGCTGGCGCACCATTTCGACGTCGACCCCGGCGGCGACGCCCTCGAGCGTCTCGCCCTTCAGGAGGTGCGGGATCGCCGCCGCCGACTCGACCGACTCGATCCCGCGGCCGACCTCGCCGTCGGCGTCGGCCAGCGTCTTGCCCATGTCGGCGGTGACCAGCGCAGTCAGCTCCTCGCGGCGGGCGAGGAGGCCGTCGCGCAGCGCCAGGAGCGCCCGCGCCCGCTGCTGCGGGGGCACGTCGCGCCAGGCGGGCTGCGCCGCCCTCGCCGCCTCGGCCGCCTCGCGGACCTCGGCCGCGCCGCTGAGCGGCACCAGCGCCGCCACCTCGCCGGTCGCCGGGGCGACGTCGCTCGAGCGTCTCGACGCCCTCGACCTCGCGCCAGGCGCCGCCGACGTAGTTGCGCAGCCGCTCGCGTCGCCGACCGATCGCGCTCATGCTGCGCGCCGACCCCGTGGCCGGGACCGCCATCGTCGTCTCCTGTTCGGGCCTGACCGCGGCCATCTTTTCCGCCCGGCGCTGCTGCCAGGTGGCGAAGCCCATCGCCGAGACCGTCGTGAAGAAGAGGATCATCGCGATCACGTTGACTTCGACCGGGATCCCGCGCTGGGCGGCGCCGAAGATGTAGAGCGGGAAGGTCACCGTCGTCCCCGAGTTGAAGTTGGAGATCACGAAGTCGTCGATCGAGAGCGCGAAGGCGAGCATCGCGCCGCCGAAGATCCCGGGCATGATCAGCGGCAGGGTGACCAGGCGGAAGGTCTCGAACGGGCTCGCCCCGAGGTCCTTCGCCGCCTCCTCGAGGTTGCGGTCGAACCCGATCAGGCGCGAGCGCACGACGACGACGACGAAGCTGATGCAGAACATGACGTGGGCGATCAGCAGCGTCTGGAAGCCGAGCGAGGGGCTGCCGAGGATGAGGAAGAACGAGAGCAGCGCGGCGCCCATCACGACCTCGGGCGTCGCCATCGGGATCACGATCAGGAAGTTCGCGATGCGGCGGCCGAAGAACTGGTGGCGGACCAGCGCCAGCGCCATCAGCGTCCCGACGATCGTCGAGATCGCCGTCGCCAGGAAGGCGAGTTTGAGGCTCGTCAGCAGCGCTTCGGTCAGTTCTTCGCGGCTGAAGGCGTGGGCCCAGTGTTCGAACGTGAACCCGACCCAGGTGTAGTTGTACCTGCCGGTCGGATCGTTGAAGGAGAAGATGAAGATCACCGCGATCGGGATCAGCAGGTAGAGCACGACGAGCGCCGGCGACGATGTTGACCGCGTGCTCGCGCAGCCATCTCCATGCGCGCGCTCATTTCGCCTCCTCCCCATCAGCGCCTCCGACCCGGCGAAGCGGATGTAGATGACGACGATGATCAGGATCAGCGCCATCAGCACGAACGCGAGCGCCGCCGCCGCCGGGTAGTCGGCCTGGCTCAGGTAGAGCGACTGGATCACGTTGCCGATCATCCGGTTGCCGGCGCCGCCGAGGAACTGGGCGTTGACGTAGTCACCGGCGGCGGGGATGAAGGTCAGCAGCGTGCCGGCGACGATCCCGGGCGCCGAGAGCGGCAGCGTCACCCGCAGGAAGCTCTGGGTGGCCGAGCTGTAGAGGTCCTTCGCCGCCTCGATCAGCCGCGCGTCGATCCGGTCGAGGCTCGCGTACAGCGGCAGGATCATGAACGGCAGGAAGTTGTAGGTGAGGCCGGCGATCACCGCGCCGCTCGTGGCGAGGACGTGGCCGCTGGGTGCCAGGCCGATCGCCTGCAGCACGTTCGTCACCGGGCTTTCGTCGGAGAGGATCGTCTCCCAGGCGATGGTCCGGATCAGGTAGGTGGTGAAGAACGGCGCGACGACCGCGAACAGCAGCGCGTTTCGCCATCGCCCGGCCTTGAACGCGATCACGTAGGCGAGCGGGTAGGCGATCACCAGCGAGAGCAGCGTCGCCGTCCCGGCGTAGAAGAAGGAGCGGACGAACTGGGTGTCGTACGGACGACAGCGCTTCGCTGTAGTTCGACCAGTTCCAGCTGAATTCGAGGTTGCCGACGAAGCCCGACTCGAGCGAGAGTTTCCCGAGGTAGTAGAGCGGGACGACGAAGAAGAGGACGCAGCCAGATCGTCCCCGGCCCGAGCAGGAAGTAGGGGACGGCGCGGCGGCGGAGGGCGGTCATCAGGCGACCGTCCCCCCGCGCGCTTGGCCTGCGCCGCCCATGCCGACTCAGCCGTTGAGGACGGCGTTGAACGCCCGGATCACGTTCTGTTCCTCCTCGACCTTCGAGCGGCGGCGTCGGCGAGCAGTTCTTCGTGAACGACGGCGCTCGGGAAGATCAGCTGGTTCTTCGCCAGTTCCGGGTCGCTCTTTTCGAATATCTGTTTCACGCCTTCGACCGGCGTCACGTAGTTGACGTATTCGGCGATCTTGGCCTGGGCTTTCGGTTCGTAGACGTAGTTCATGAACGCCTCGGCGGCGGTCGGGTTCGGGGCCCCGACCGGGATCACCATGTCTTCGGACCACAGCATGCAGCCCTCGGTCGGCATCCGCCATTCGAGGTTCGGGTTGTCCGCCTGGAGCTGCACCGCGTCGCCCGACCACCCGATCACCGCGACCGCGTCGCCGCTGGTCAGGTCGCGCGCGTAGTCGTTGCCGGTGAAGCGGCGGATCTGGCCCGATTCGGCGGCGCCCTTGATTTTTTCGATCGCCTTCATCCAGTCGGCTTCGGTCGCCTTTTCGGGGTCGGTGCCTTCGCACTTCATCACCAGCGGCACCGTTTCCCTGACTTCGTTCAGGAAGTCGACCTTGCCCTTGTACTTGGAGTCGAACAGGTCGCAGACCGAGCGCACTTCGGGCGCCAGTTCCTTGTTGACGATGACCCCGGTCATTCCGCTCTGCCAGGGCACCGTGTAGGCGCGGTTGGGGTCGTTCGGCGGGTGGCGCAGGCTCGCCAGCAGGTTCCGTTCGACATTCGGCAGCGCCGACTTGTCGAGGTTCTGGAGGTAGCCCAGCTTGTACATTTTGCTGGTCTCGTAGCCGGCGAGGACGAAGATGCTGCGGTCGCCGGATTCCCCTTCCTGCAGCAGCGGCTGCATCTTGCTGAAGAATTCTTCGTTCGAGTTGATGTCCTCGATGTACTTGACCTGGATCCCGGTCGCCTTTTCGAAATTCGGGATCGTTTCCTTGTCGATGTAGAGCGGCCAGTTGGAGATCGTGAGGCTGCCCGACGGCTTGCCCTTTTCGAGCTTCACCGTTTCGACTTCCTTTTCGCCGCCGCCTTCGATCCCGCCGCCGCCTCCGCCGCAGGCGGCGAGTCCGAGCGCCAGCGCGAGGACCGCCACCGCGGCCGCTGCCAGCAACAAGGCCCGTCCGTTCCGCTTCTCACTACTGTCCATCCGACCCACCTCTCCTTGTTGCTTCGAGCTCGCCGTCGCCGGCCGCTCCGTTTTCCTCGCTGTTCAAGTTCCCGCTCACCGACTCGCGCACGACGTGCATGTGCTCCGGCTCCCAGCTCAACGCGACCCGCACGCCGCCGCCGGGGAGGCGCCGCCGTTCGGCCTCGCTCGCGTTCGGGACCAGGACAGTCATCCGCACGCCATCGCCGAGGTCGACCGCGATCTGGGTCGAGGTGCCGAGGTAGAGCGAGCTTTCGACCGTTCCCTCGACCGTCGGCAGGCCGTTCGACGAGGCCGCTCCGTCGCCCTCGAGCGCATCGATCCGCAGCTTCTCCGGCCTGACCACGGCGTGGCAGCGGTCTCCCGGCCGCAGCGACCCCGTCTCGGCGCTGCAGCGTCGGCCCCTGGTCGAGCTGGATCTCGCCGACGCCGGTGACCTTGGCCGGCATCAGGTTGGAGACCCCGATGAATCCGGCGACGAAGGTCGTCTCGGGCTGGTCGTAGACGGTCTCGGGGTCGGCGACCTGCTCGACCCGGCCGTGGTTCATGACCGCGATCCGGTCGCTCATCGTCAGCGCCTCCTCCTGGTCGTGGGTGACGTAGACGAAGGTGATCCCGACGTCGCGCTGGATCCGCTTCAGCTCGACCTGGAGCTCCTTGCGCAGTTTCAGGTCGAGGGCGCCGAGCGGCTCGTCGAGCAGCAGCACCTTCGGCAGGTTGACCAGGGCCCTCGCCAGCGCGACCCGCTGCTGCTGGCCGCCGGAGAGCTGCGAGGGTCGGCGTTTCGCCTCGGCGGCGAGGCCGACCCGCTTCAGCTCGGCCGCGACCCGGTCGCCGATCTCCCCCTTGCCGACCCGCTTGCGTTTCAGGCCGAAGGCGACGTTGTCCTCGACGCTCATGTGCGGGAACAGCGCGTAGCTCTGGAAGACGGTGTTGGTCGGCCGCTTGTGGGCGGGCAGGCCGGAGACGTCGTCGCCGTCGATCCGAACCGTGCCCTCGGTCGGCTGCTCGAAGCCGCCGATCATCCGCAGCGTCGTCGTCTTGCCGCACCCGCTCGGTCCGAGCATCGTGAAGAACTCCCCCTCGGCCAGATCGAGGCTGAGGTCGTCGACTGCGGTGATGCCGGTGAAGCGCTTGCTCACCCCGATCAGCTCGACGCTGGTCTTCTCAGTCTCCATCTAGCTCCGCCTCTGAATCTGCATCTACCGCCTCATTCCACTGATCCGGTCATCTGAAACTACCGCTACCCGCCTGTCGGCACCACGAGAACGGGCCGCGGTCGACGTGTAGAGAAGCTTGTGCGGGGTCGAGCCGAGGATGATTCCCTTGATCGGGGTTTCGCCCTGGGTGCCGACGACGATCATCCGCGCGTCCCGTTCCTCGGCGACCTCGATCAGCGCGTCGGCCCCGCGTTTGGCGACCAGAGCGACGTCGCATGGGACGCCGCCGGCCTTGGCCCGCTCGCGGGCCTCTGCCATCACCTTCTCGCCGAATTCCTCGATCGCCTCCTCGTGATCGGCGATCTCGCCCCCCCAGAATCCGGGAGGCGCGTAGCCGAAGACGATCACGACGCCGTCGCCCAGATCCCGGGCAAGCTCCAGTCCCTTGTCGAGGGCGACCCTCCCCCGGTCGGACCCGTCGTATCCGACGACGATCTGGCTCATTTCACGTACTCCCCCTCGATCGGCGCTTCGCCCTCGAGGAAGCCGGCGGGCACGACCTCAGCCTTTCGTCGGAAGAAGTCCGGCAGCGCCCGCCACTGGACCACCATCAGGACCACGCCGAGAACCATGAAGAAGACCGCGATCACGAGCGGCGGCCCGAGGCCGAACCACGAGTTCCCCGATTCGGAGTTGGCCGGGTCTGCGAGTTCGATCGCGTTCTTGATCAGCAGGTAGAAGAGGATCACCCCGCCGAGCGTCGGGCCGACGCCGACGAAGAAGAAGTTCTTGACGCTCCGCAAGAGCTCGCGACGGTAGAAGATCGCGCAGGCGAATCCGGTGAGCCCGATGTAGAACGCGATCATCAGGCCCAGCGCCGCCAGCGAGTCGAAGAGGATGTCTTCGCTGACCAGGGTCAGGCCGACGTACCAGACGATCGAGAGGGCGCCCATCCAGATCGTCGAGATGTGCGGGGTCAGGAAGCGGGGATGCACCTTTCCGAGGCTCCTCGGCACCGCATGTGCCCGAGCCATCGAGAGCGTCGTCCTTGCCGTCGGCAGGATCGTCGTCTGGGTCGATGCCGCCGCCGAGGTGAGGACGGCGATGATCAGGAGCTTGTCGAGCGGCGAGCCGAAGACTTCGGTGCCGAGCGAGCTGAGCACGTCTTCCTGGTTTTCGATCAGGTTTTCGACCCCGGCGTATGCCTGGGCGGCAAAGGCGACGATCACGTAGATGCCGAGCAGGATCAGGGTGCTGATCACGGTCGCCCTGCCTGGCGCCTCGGTCGGGTCCTCGGTCTCCTCGTTGACCGTCGCCGTCGTGTCCCAGCCCCAGTAGATGAAAACGGCCAGCAGCATCCCGGCGGAGATCTCGCTGAGGCTGAGGCTGAACGGGTTGAGCCAGGAGAGGCTGGGGTCGATCGATCCGGATGGCGCCGAGCCGGCGTAGACCTTGACGAGCGCGACGATGGCGAAGAGCGCCAGGGTGAAGATCTCCGCCGCCAGCAGGCCGATCTGGGTCCGGGCCGAGAGCTCGATCCCGATCAGGACGATCGCCGTCATCAGGATGATCCACAGGACCCCCACCGCGGTCACCGCCGCGGTCGAGGCCGCGGCCGAGTCCCAGCCGACGAGGAGGAACGTGTACAGCCCGGCGATCTGGGCGAGGTTCGCCATCACGATGATGTCGGCGACGACGATCGTCCAGCCCGTGATCCAGCCGAGCCAGGGCCCAAGGGCCTTCGTCACCCAGGAGAAGCTCGTCCCGCAGTCGGGGTCGGCTTTGTTCATGTAGTAGTAGGCGCCGGCGACGAGGAACATCGGGATGAAGCTGACCAGCAGGATCGCCGGCGAGGCGAGCCCGACGGCGGCGGCGACGAAGCCCAGGGTCGCGGCGAGGCTGTAGCCGGGTGCGGTCGAGGCGACGCCGATGACGACGCTCGAGGCGAACCCGATCGCGTTCTTCTTCAGCCCCTTCTCGCCGCTGCTCGGGACCGGCGTGGTGCCGGGCACCGCTTCGCTGGCTGGGACCGCCGCGCTCTCCATCTCTCTCCTCTCGTGCTCCCGCTGCGACATGAGGCAGCGGCCAGATTGGACGCTACGCTCAAGGTGCTTTCCCGCACAAGGGGCGGATACCCCAATTTTTCGCCGCGCCGTTGTACATCTTGTATATGAGACGATGCGTTTGCTTGACCCATTGACCACTTGAAGGTGAATCGTTTCGGAGCTAGCTTTTGTCCATATCGTCGTAGCGAGCAAGGAGGGTCTGAATGGCCGTTGCGGAGCATCTCGGCTCTAAGACAGGCACCGGTCTGCAGGAGATGGCAAGGCGGCACCTGTGGATGCACTTCTCACGAATGGGCGCCTACAGCGACGAGAAGGAGATCCCGATCATCGTCCGTGGGGACGGCTGCTACGTCTACGACGAGCACGGCAACCGCTATCTCGACGGCCTCTCGGCCCTGTTCTGCGTCAACGCCGGCCACGGCCGCACCGAGCTCGGCGAGGCTGCCGCGCGCCAGGTCGAAGAGCTCGACTTCTACACGCTCTGGAGCTACGCGCACCCGCGCGCGATCGAGCTCGCGACCCGGATCGCGTCGCTGGCTCCGGGCGACCTCAACCGCGTCTTCTTCACCTCGGGCGGCTCGGAGGCCGTCGAGTCGGCGCTGAAGCTCGCCCGCAACTACCACCGGATGCACGGCAAAGGCCAGAAGCACAAGCTGATCGCCCGCGAGATCGCCTACCACGGGACCTCGCTCGGGGCGCTCTCGGCGACCGGGATCCCCGACCTGCGCTCGCAGTTCGAGCCGCTGGTCCCGGGCGGCTGCCACGTCCCCAACACCAACGTCTACCGCTGGCCGGAGGATCGCCACCCGCTCTGGGCGGCGACCGCGATCGAGGAGCGGATCGAATTCGAGGGGCCGGAGACCGTCGCCGCGGTGATCATCGAGCCGGTCCAGAACGCCGGCGGCTGCTTCGTCGCGCCGGACGGCTACTTCCAGCGGGTGCGCGAGATCTGCGACCGCCACGACGTGCTGATGATCTCCGACGAGGTGATCTGCGCCTGGGGCCGCCTCGGGCACTGGTTCGGCTGCGAACGCTTCGACTACACGCCGGACGTGATCACCGTGGCGAAGGCGCTGACCTCCGCCTACGCGCCGATGGGCGGCGTGATCGCCTCCGACCGGGTCGCCGAGCCGTTCATGGAGGGCGACGACTCCTTCGCCCACGGCTTCACCTTCGCCGGCCACCCGATCGCGTCGGCGATCGCGATGGCGAACCTCGACGTCTTCGAGCGCGAGGACCTCTGCGGCCACGTTCTCGCCAAGGAGGGCGAGTTCCGCCAGATGCTCGAGTCCCTGCACGAGCTGCCGATCGTCGGCGACGTGCGCGGGGCCGGCTACTTCCAGGCGATCGAGCTGGTCAAGGACAAGGACACGAAGGAGAGCTTCAACCACGAGGAGTCCGAGGACCTCCTTCGCGGCTTCCTCTCGGGCGAGCTGTACCGCAGCGGCCTGATCTGCCGCGCCGACGACCGCGGCGACCCGGTGATCCAGCTGGCGCCGCCGCTGATCGCCGACACCGAGCAGTTCGAAGAGATCCACGATGTCCTCCACGACGTCCTCGGCCAGGCCTGGAAGCGGGTTCATAAGATAGGGACTGGGATGCTCACCGTCCAGAGCCTCCTCGACGAGCTCGGTCTTGACCTGGCGGCGGGGGCGCGCGGGGCGGCGGCCCCGGTGCGGTGGGTCCACATCTCCGAGCTCGAGGACCCGACCCCGTGGCTCTCGGGCGGGGAGCTGATGCTGACGACCGGGATTCCGCTCGACACGGCGGCCAAGCAGCGCGCGTTCGTCAGCCTGCTCGCCGACCACAACCTCGCCGGCCTCGGGTTCGGCACCGGGTTCAGCCACAAGAAACTGCCGAAAGCGCTGGTCGACGAGGCCTCGAAGCGCGACTTCCCGCTGTTCGAGGTCCCCTACTCGACCCCGTTCATCGCGATCACCGAGAAGGCCTTCGCCCGCCTGGTCAACGAGCAGTACGAGGTGCTGCAGCGGGGGATCGCGGTCCAGCGCCGGCTCGAGCGCCTGGTCCTGGAAGAGCGCGGCCTCGAGGAGATCGTCGCCACGATCGCCTCCGCGGTCGGCGGCACCGTCGCGATCCTCGACGGCCGCGGCGAGCGGCTCGCCGGGCGCGGCTTCCGCCGCCAGCTCTCCGCCGACGCGGTCAGCGCGATCGGCGACGAAGCCCTCTCCCACACCGGCGACGGCCATCCCTTCGTCCCGACCCACCCCTCGGTCGCCGGGCGCGCCCTCGCCCACCCGGTGATCTCGCCCGGCGGCGGGCCGCCGCAGGCCTGGGTCGTGATCGTCCGCGACTCCGGCGGCCTCGGCGACTTCGAGCGGCTGATCCTCCAGCAGGCGGTGGCCGTCGTCGCGCTCGAGCTGATGCGCCGCCGGGTCGCCCGCGAGACCGAGCGCCGGCTCGCCGGCGACGTCCTCGCCGGCGCCCTCGGCGGCCGCCTCGAGGCCTCCGAGCTGCGGCGCCGGCTCGAGCCGTTCGGGATCGGGCGCGAGGCGGCGGTGCTCGTCTTCGACCTCGACGATCCCTCGGCAGCCGAGGCGGCCCTCGAGCGGGCCCTCGCCGCCGACGCCTGTCCCGCGGTCGTCGCCCCCCATACCAGCGCCGGCCGCGAGCTGCTCTGCGCCGTGGTCGACGCCGCCGACCGCGACCCCGTCGACCTCGCCGCCGACGCCCGGCGGGCGCTGATCAAAGAGCGCGGCACGGTTCGCGCCGCCGCCAGCCGCGCGGCGCCGCCGGAGGAGCTCCGGCACTCCTTCCACGAAGCGCGCTGCGCGCTCGAGGCGACCGCCTTCGCCAACGGCAACGAACCCGAGGTCGCCTCCTGGCGCGACCTCGGCGCCTTCACCCTGCTGCTCTCGATCCAGGACGACGACGCGCTGCGGCTCTACTGCGACAGCGTCCTCGGCCCGATCGAGCAGGGGGACGAGGAATACGGCGGCGAGCTGCTGCGCTCGCTGGAAGCCTTCATCGAGCAGAACGGGCAGTGGGAGCGGGCCGCCCGCGAGGTCTACTGCCACCGCCATACCCTGCGCTACCGGATGCGCAAGGTGGAAGAGCTGACCGGGCGCGACCTCTCTCGCGCCCACGACCGGATCGAGTTCTGGCTGGCCCTCCGAGCAAGGGAGCTGGTAGGGGTGATGAAGGTCGGCGTCCCGACGGAGATCAAGGACGACGAGTACCGGGTCGCGATCACCCCGCTCGGGGGTCCGCGAAATGACCGAACACGGCCACGAGGTGCTGATCGAGACCGGGGCCGGCGACGGCAGCGCGATCCCCGACTCGGGCTTCGAGGCGCAGGGGGCGCGGATCGTCCCCGACGCCGACGACGGTCTTCGGCGAGGCCGAGATGGTGATCAAGGTCAAGGAGCCGCAGCCGGACGAGGTCGAGAGGCTGCGACCCGACCAGGTCCTCTTCACCTACCTGCACCTGGCGCCGGCGCCGGAGCTGACCCGGGGCCTGTGCGAGTCGGGGGCGACCTGCATCGCCTACGAGACGGTCGAGGACGCCGAGGGGCCACCTGCCGCTGCTGGCCCCGATGAGCGAGATCGCAGGCAAGATCGCCACCCAGGCCGGCGCCTTCATGCTCGAGAAGCCGCTCGGCGGCCGCGGGATCCTGCTCGGCGGGGTGCCGGGGGTCGCGGCGGCGAACGTGATGGTGATCGGCGGCGGGGTCGTCGGCATGAACGCCGCCTTCATCGCGATCGGGATGGGGGCCGACGTCTTCGTCTACGACAAATCGATCGACCGCCTCCGCGAGCTCGACGTCGCCTTCACCGGCGGCTGCTCGACGGTCTACTCGACGACCCTCTCGATCGAGGAGATGCTGCCCCGCGCCGACCTCGTGATCGGCGCTGTCCTCGTCCACGGGGCCCGCGCGCCGAGCGTCGTTCGCCGCGAGCAGCTGGCGCTGATGCAAGCCGGCGCGGTTATGGTCGACGTCGCGATCGACCAGGGCGGCTGCTTCGAGACCTCGCACCCGACCACGCACCGGGACCCGACCTTCGAGGTCGACGGGATCATCCACTACTGCGTCGCGAACATGCCCGGCGCGGTCCCGATCACGGCGACCTATGCCCTCACCAACGCGACCCTGCCGTACGCGATCGCCCTCGCCGACGAGGGTGTCGCCGGAGCGATCGAGAAGGACCCGGGCCTGCGCCCGGGCGTCAACGTCGCCGCCGGCAAGGTCACGCACCGGGCGGTCGCCGAAGCCGTCGGCGAGGAATACACGCCGCTCGAGAACGCACTTGACAGAACCAAGGAGGAGAGCCCGATATGAGCAGCAAGTACGCCGTAGTCAACCCGGCCACCGGCGAGACGGTGAAGGAGTATCCGGAGATCTCGGACGCCGACCTTCGCGCGGCGATCGGGCGGGCCGACGAGGCATCGCGAACCTGGTCGGGCTCGTCCACGGTGGCCGAGCGGGCGGAGCTTGTGGGCAAGGTCGGCGAGCTTCACAAGGAGCGCAGCAAGGAGCTGGCCGAGATCATCGTCCGCGAGATGGGCAAGCCGATCGAGCAGGCTGTCGGCGAGGTCGACTTCGCCGGCGACATCTACGGCTTCTACGCCGACAACGCCGAGGACCTGATGGCCGATGAGCCGGTCAAGGGCTTCGCCGGCGAGGGCACGGCGCTGATCCGCCGCAGCCCCTTCGGCGTCCTGCTCGGGATCATGCCCTGGAACTTCCCCTACTACCAGGTGGCTCGGTTCGCCGGCCCGAACTTGGTGATCGGCAACCCGATCCTGCTCAAGCACGCTCACCAGTGCCCGGAATCGGCCGAGGCGATCGCCCGGATCTTCAGCGACGCCGGCGCCCCCGAGGGCACCTACGAGAACATCTACGCGACCAACGAGCAGATCGAGTGGGTGCTCGCCGACCCCCGCGTGCACGGTGTCTCGGTCACCGGCTCCGAGCGCGCCGGCGCCGCCGTCGCCGAGATCGCCGGCCGCAACCTGAAGAAGGTGGTGCTCGAGCTCGGCGGCTCCGACCCCTTCATCCTGCTCGGCACCGACGACGTCGACGGCGCGGCGCAGGCCGCTGCCGAAGCACGGCTCGACAACACGGGCCAGTCCTGCAACGCCGCCAAGCGCTTCATCGTCGTCGACGAGCTCTACGACGACTTCGTCGAGAAGCTGAAGGAGAAGATGGGCGCCTCGAAGACGGGCGACCCGACGGCGGAGGACACCGCGCTCGGCCCGCTCTCCTCGACGACCGCGGCGGACCAACTCGAGGACCAGCTGAAGCGGGCGATCGACAACGGCGCCGAGGCCCTCATCGGCGGCGGGCGCGACGGCAACTACATCGAGCCGACGATCCTCGCCGGGATCAAGCCCGGCGACGAGGCCTCCCAGGAAGAGTTCTTCGGGCCGGTGGCGCAGGTCTACAGGGTCGGCTCGGAGGAGGAGGCGGTCGAGCTCGCGAACCAGACCCCGTTCGGGCTCGGCTCCTACCTGATGACGACCGATGAGGAGCAGGGTCGAGCGGGTCGCCGACCAGATCGAAGCCGGGATGGTCTACGTCAACCTGGTCCTCGCCGACAGCCCCGAGCTGCCGTTCGGCGGCTTCAAGCGCTCCGGCTTCGGCCGCGAGCTGGGCACCTCCGGGGCCGACGAGTTCGTCAACAAGAAGCTGATTCGCAGCGCCTGAGACCGCACCCATCCGCGCCTGCTGGTTTCTTACAGCCGGTGAGGGAACGGATCAGGGCAACAGCGGTCGGCTGCGCGCTTGCCGCGACGGTGCTCGCAGCGGCCGTGGCGACCGCCGCCGAAAGCGGCACGCAGGCACCCGAAGACCCCCGCTGTCACGGGCGCCAGGCTCAGATCGTCGGCACCGACGGTCCCGACAAGCTCGCCGGCACTCCCGGCCGCGATGTGATCTACGGCGCCGGGGGCGACGACGTGATCCTCGGCAGCCTCGGCAACGACCTGCTCTGCGGCGGCCCCGGCGCCGACCTGATCCACGGCGGCCGCGGCAACGACATCGCCGACGGCGGCCCCGGCGACCATGACCGCGTCATCGGCGACCTCGGCGACGACACCCTGCTCGGCGGGCCCGGGGACTACGACGAGGTCGCCGGCAGCCTCGGGATCGACACCGTCAACGGCGGCGGCGGCGATTTCGACCTCGTCCACGGCGACTACGGCTACGACCGGATGGACGGCGGCGCCGGCAGCGGCGACGTGGTCTCGTTCGCGACCGACGTCGCCGCCGGCCGCGACGGCGGCGACTACGTCTCGCTGCCCGAACACCTCGCCCGCGGCGACGGCCACGACCGGATCTTCCGGGCCGAGAGCATCGAAGGGTCCGCCTTCAAGGACACCCTGATCGGGAACAAGAGCGCCAACGTGCTCGACGGCGGCACCGGCAACGACACCCTGATCGGCGGCGGCGGCGCCGACACCCTGATCGGCGGCCAGGGCAGCGACGGCTGCAAGGGGGCGAAGGGCCGCACCGAGTCCTGCGGGAAGGAACGGAAGCCGAAGGCCACCGCCCTGATCGAACTCGACTCGACGCCGGCCGGCGGCGGCGGCCTGGCGATCGTCGGCGGCGGCGGCAACGACGACTTCACCGTCGCCTTCGACCCGCTCTCCTCGAGCTTCGGCGTCACCACCGGCGGCGGCGTCGCGATCGGGCCCGGCTGCACCCGGGTCAGCGCGGTCCAGGTCAGCTGCTCGGCGGGCGGCCCGGCCCGCTGGCTGATGGCCGACCTCGGCCCCGGCAACGACAAGTTCCGCGTCGAGGGCTCGCTCGCCGCGGTCGAGAACGTGAGGATCGGCGGCGGGCTCGGCGACGACACGATCCACGGCGGGCCGGAGGACGACCTGATCGAGGCCGGCCACGGCGCCGACCGGCTCTACGGCGGTGCCGGCTCCGACGGCCTGATCGGAAACGTTCCGGGGCCGACCTACATCTACGGCGAAGGGAACGGCGACCTGCTCGCGGCCGGCGGCGGCTGCGCCGGGGGCGAAATCGTCGGCGGCCCGGGCCGCGACGACGCCTCCTTCGCCGAGACCCAGGCCCACCCCGGCATCCTCTACATCTCGTTCCCGAAACACAGAGCCTGGATCGACGCGATCAAGGACTGCAACCCTGTCCGCCTCGACCCCACCGACGAGGACATGGAGGGGTCGTTCGACAACGACGTCCTGATCGGCGACTCGCGGCCCAACTCGATGCTCGGCCAGCCCGGCCAGGACGAGTTCTACGGCAACGGCGGCGAAGACATCGATCGACGCCCGCGACGGCCGGCGGGACTTCGTCATCCAGTGCGCGCGCCACCCGGTCCGACCCGAAGGCAAGGCGCTGACCGACTCATTCGACCCACCGACCACCGCCTGCGCCTCGGTCACCGCACGGGGCCCCGGTCAAGGGCCTCGACCACGCCGCCGGCTGACCGCCTTTAGGCTAGGAGCAATGACCAGGGCCCCGGGACCCGACGAGGCCGCCGCGATCGCGGCGGCGATCGAGCGGTTCCGTCGCCGAGACGGCCCCGGCCGAAGGCGATCAGCAGGAGGCCGGCGGCCCGTGGCAGCGGGCCGCGCTGGCCGAGGGCATCAGCGCCAAGCGCGCCGTTCTGCAGGACTCAGAAGGAGGGCTGAAATGGCTGTCGTGAAGATCATCGAGCTGGTCGGCAGCTCGAAAACGTCCACCGACGATGCTGCCCGGCAGGCGCTTGCGCAGGCTCAGGGCACGCTGCGGAACATCCGCGCGGTCGACATCGTCTCGACCGGTATCCGCGGCGAGAACCTCGACGAGTACCGCGCCCACGTGCGGGTGGCCTTCCTCGTCGAGGGAACGGACGTCGACTGAGCGAACGGCATGAGCGAGCCGACCACGGTGGGGCCCGAGGAGGCCCGCAGGCTTCTCGACGAGGGCGCCCAGCTCCTCGACGTCCGGACCGACCATGAGTGGGAGGCCGGCCGGATCGCCGGAAGCGACCCACGTCGAGCTCGGCGATCTCGGTGAGCGGATCGCGGAGATCGACCGCGACCGGCCGGTGCTCATCTACTGCCGCGAGCGACAACCGCTCCGACATGGCCGCCGAGGCGCTGGCGGGCGAGGGCTACGACGCCAGGATCCTCGCCGGCGGGATCGAGGCCTGGGTCGAGGCCGGCCTGCCGCTCGACCCCGAGGGCGGCTACGTGGCCGAGTCCGGCGAGGCCGCGGCCATCCTCCAGGCACGGAAAGCCCCTGCTGGGCCCTTAAATACCCTAATCCCTGTCAGGTTTTGCTATTTTCCACGGACCGTGGAGGTAGTGGTCGACCAGGACAAGAAGCAGCACGGCAAGGGGCGGACCGGCACCCTCGAGAACCCGGAGGCCTACGAGAACGTCCCCGGGCACGTGATCCCGATCATCGAGCGCGAGTTCGATGACTTCGACAACGAAGCCGAGAAGTTCCTCGGCGGCGAGCTGGCCGAAGACCAGTTCATCGGCTTCCGCCTCAAGCAGGGCGTCTACGGGCAGCGCCAGCCCGACGTCCAGATGATCCGGGTGAAGCTGCCGTTCGGCGGCGTCACCCCGGAGCAGATGGAGGTCTTCGGCCAGCGTCGTCGAGCGCTACGCGCCGCTCAACAAGGGCCACGTCACGACCCGCCAGAACATCCAGATCCACCACGTGCCGCTGCGAGACACCGAGAAGCTGCTGCGCGAGATCGCCGAGACCGGGCTCTCCTCGCGCGAGGGCTGCGGCAACACGATCCGCAACGTCACCGGCGACCCCTGGGCCGGCGTCGCCCCCGATGAGGTCTTCGACCCGACCCCTTACGCCGGCGCCTACGTCCGCTACTTCGTCCGCCACCCGACGACGCAGCTGATGCCGCGCAAGATCAAGACCGCCTTCACCGGCTCCGACGAGGACCGTGCGATCACCGGCATCCACGACATCGCCTTCCTCAGCCGCGAGCGCGACGGCGTCAGGGGCTTCGAGGTCCGGGTCGGCGGTGGCACCTCGATCATGGCCCGCGTCGCGCCGACCCTCTACGAGTTCGTCGAGGCCGACAACGGCGACTACCTCAAGGTCGCCGAGGCCGTGCTGCGGATCTTCGATCGCCAGGAGTGGCTGCGCGTCAACCGCGCCCGCGCCCGGATCAAGGTCCTGATCGACAAGATCGGGATCGACGCCTTCCGCGAGCAGGTCGACGAGGAGCTCGACCGGCGAGTGGGCGGAGGAGCGCGATTTCGACGTCGAGCGGCTCCGCTTCGACGACGACGAGCAGGAGAACGCCCCGCCGGTCCCGGCCGCCGCCGCCTCGCCGAACGGCGACCGGACCGAGTTCGATCGCTTCGTCGAGGGCAACGTGCAGGCGCAGCGCCAGGAGGGCTTCTCCTCGGTCGAGGTGAAGATCGACCGCGGCGACCTGACGCCGGAGCAGTTCCGCGGCCTGGGGGCGATCATGCGCGAGTTCACCGGCGGCTACGCGCGCAGCACCGTGCAGCAGAACTTCGTCCTCCGCTGGGTGCGCGACGAGTCCCTCTACGACGTCTGGCAGCGGCTCGAGGCGCTCGGCCTCGCCGAGGTCGGGCCGCGGACCGTCACCGACGTCGTCAGCTGCCCGGGCACCGACAGCTGCAAACTCGGGATCACCAGCTCGATGGGCCTCAACCGGGCGATCAAGGAGCGGGTCGAGGAGATGGAGATCTCCGACGCGCTGACCAAGCAGATCCACATCAAGATGAGCGGCTGCCCGAACGGGTGCAGCCAGCACCACATCGCCAACATCGGCTTCTACGGGGCCTCGCTCAAGGTCGGCGACCGCCAGATGCCCGCCTACATCCCGCACATCGGCGGCAACTACGAGGGCGGCGAGGTCATCTTCGGCACCCGGCTGAAATCGCGGCTGCCGGCGAAACGCGTCCCCGAGGCCGTCGAGCGCTGGATCCGCCTCTACGAGGCCGAGCGCGCCGAGGGCGAGGAGTTCAACCCCTTCGCCGAGCGGATCGGCGCCGAGCGGTTCGAAGAAGCGGTCAAGGATCTGACCCTTCCTGCCGAGTTCAGCCTCGAGACCATGCAGCAGTTCATCGACTGGAATCGCGCCAGCCCCTACAAGGTCGAGCGCGGGGAGGGCGAGTGCGCGATATGAGCGCCCCAATCGCAGTCAAGCCGGAGATCGACGCCGAGGCGGTCGCCGCCGAGCTCGAGAACCGGACCGCGCCGCAGGCGATCGAGTGGATGTTCGAGACCTTCGGCGAGAGCCACTACATCGCCTGCTCGTTCCAGAAAACGAGCTCGGTCACCGCGCACCTGGCGACCCAGGTCAACCCCGACGCGCGCTTCTTCTACCTCGACACCGACGTCCTCTTCCCGGAGACCTACGAGACCCGCGACCGGCTCGCCGAGCGGCTCGGGATCGAGTTCGACCGGTACCACAACATCTCGCTGGAGGAGCAGGCCGAGAAGCACGGCGACGAGCTCTGGAAGCGCGATTCCGACGCCTGCTGCGGCATCCGCAAGGTCGAGCCGATGCGCCGGGCCCTCTCTTCCGTAGACTGCTGGCTCGCCGGCGTCCGCCGCGAGGACTCAACCAACCGCGCCAACACCCCCAAGTTCGCCTTGGACAAGCGGTTTGGCCTCTGGAAGCTGAACCCCCTCGCGGACTGGACCGAGACCGACGTCTGGAACTACATCCACGAGCATGACCTCCCGTACAACCCACTTCACGACCACGGCTACCCCTCGATCGGGTGCACCCACTGCACCAAGCCGGTCGGGCCGGGCGGCTCGCCCCGCGAAGGCCGCTGGGCCGGGCTCGCGAAGACCGAGTGCGGGATCAACTAGCGGCGTTCCGGCACCCCATCAGTAGAACCAGTTCCCCTTCCCTGCGACCGATTGGTGAGAATCCTTCGATGAGTGAGACGATGACCGAGCTTTCCCTGACCCTTGACGAGCGCCACACCGCCGACTTCGAGATGATCGGCAACGGCGGCTTCGCGCCGCTGACCGGCTTCCAGGGCTCCGCCGACTGGGAGCGCGTCTGCGCCGAGATGCGGACCGCCGACGGCGACTACTGGCCGATCCCGATCACCCTCGCGAGCGAGATCGAGTGCGAGGTCGGCGACACGATCGAGCTCCGCAGCGACGAAGGCAAGCCGCTCGGCAGGATCAAGGTCGAGGAGATCTGGGAGCGGGACGTGAAGAGGGAGGCCGAGCAGGTCTACGGCACCACCGACGAGGAGCACCCGGGCGTCGCCGCGATCTACGCCGAGGGCAACCGGATGATCGCCGGCCCGATCGAGGTCGACGCGCTGCCGGACCACGAGGAGGCCTTCATGCGGCGCTACCAGACGCCGGAGGAGACTCGGGCGGAGTTCGCCGAGCGTGGCTGGAAGCGAATCGTCGCCTTCCAGACCCGCAACCCGATCCACCGCGCCCACGAGTACCTGACCAAGGCCGCGCTGGAGACCTGCGACGGGCTCTTCATCCAGCCCGCTGATCGGCAAGACCAAGGCCGGCGACATCCCGGCCGACGTGCGGATGCGCTGCTACGAGGTCCTGATGGAGAAGTACTACCCGCACGACCGGGTGATGCTCGGCGTCAAGCCGGCGAAGATGCACTACGCCGGCCCGCGCGAGGCGATCCTGCACGCGATCGTCCGCCGCAACTACGGCGCCACCCACTTCATCGTCGGCCGCGACCACGCGGGCGTCGGCGACTACTACGGGACCTACGACGCGCAGAAGATCTTCGACGAGATCGACATCGAGGAACTGGGGATCGAACCCCTCTTCTTCGAGCACAGCTTCTGGTGCAACGAGTGCGAGGGGATGGCCTCGGGCAAGACCTGCCCGCACGACTCCGATGCGCACGTTTTCCTCAGCGGCACCAAGGTCCGCGAGATGCTCGGCAACGGCGAAAGGCCGCCGCAGGAGTTCTCGCGCAACGAGGTCGCCGACATCCTTATCGACGCTTACAAGGAGGACTGACAAGACATGGCCGCTGAGAAGGGATTCACCCTCTGGTTCACCGGGCTCTCCGGGGCCGGCAAGACGACGATCTCGAGGCTGCTCGAGGGTCACCTGCGCGAGCGCGGCACGAAGCTCGAGATCCTCGACGGCGACATCGTCCGCGAAAACCTCTCGAAGGGGCTCGGGTTCTCGAAAGAGGACCGCGACACCAACATCCGCCGGATCGCCTTCGTCGCCGACCTGCTGAGCCGCAACGGCGTGCCGGTGATCACCGCGGCGATCTCCCCCTACGCCGAGATCCGCGGCGAGGCCCGCGACCTGATGGGCGAGCGCTTCATCGAGGTCTACGTCAAGGCCTCGGTCGACACCTGCGCCGAGCGCGACGTCAAGGGCCTCTACGCGAAAGCGTTCGCCGGCGAGATCAAGGAATTCACCGGCGTCTCGGACCCCTACGAAGCGCCCGAGAACCCCGAGGTCGTCTGCGACACCGAGAACGAAACCGCCGAGGAGTCGGCGGAGAAGCTGCTCGCGTTCCTCGAGGAGCGGGACCTGATTCCCGGGCGGCGGCCGTCACGGCCTCGAGCGGAACCTGGGGCTCGCCGAGGCCGTAGGTCTCGTAGGCGCCGAATTCGGAGAAGGTCCTGTGGGTCGGGCCGTGGTAGTCGGACGAGGCCGTAGTGACCAGCCCCAGCTCCCCGCAGAGCTCGAGCAGGTGGGCGGTCTGCTCCTCGCTGTGGGTCGGGTAGTAGGCCTCGACCCCGTCGACGTCGAGGGCGCGGATCAGCACGTCGACCTCCTCCGGCGCCGAGATGTCCCAGTAGGGGTGGGCGAGGACGGCGGACCCGCCGGCATCGTGGATCAGCTCGACGGCCTGCTCGGCGGTCGGCCATTCGCGCGGCACGAACGCCTTCGCCCCCGGCACCAGGTACTCCTCGAAGAAGGGCCCGAGGTCGCCGGTCGCCCCGGCCGCGCGGGCGATGTGGGGGCGGCCGATCGAGAGCGCGTCGCCGGCCTCCCTGACCGCGTCCTCGAGGTGGAGGTCGAACCCCTCGGCGCGCAGCTTCTCGACGATCCTGCCGGCGCGGGTGACCCGCTCGTGCTGGGCCCGCTCGCAGGCGCCGGCGATCGCGCCGAGGTCGATCCAGTAGCCGCAGATGTGGAGGTCTTCGGCGAACTCGTGGACGCACGACATCTCGATCGCCGGCACCAGCTCGATCGAGTGCTCCTCGGCCGCCGCCATCGCTTCGGCGACGCCGGCGATCGCGTCGTGGTCGGTGAGGGCGAGCGTGGTGACGCCGGCCTCGGCGGCCCGCGCGACGACCTCGGCGGGCTCGAGCTGGCCGTCGGAGACGGTCGAGTGGGACTGGAGCTCGATCATCGAAATACCGGTTCGCGCTTCGCTCGCTGCGCGAAGAACCAGACTGTGACGCTTGCTCGCTCCGCTCTCACGCGGCGCACCCTAGATGAATAGGGGAGTAAGGTCACCGAGTCATCGCCCGCCGGGATGTGTCATGGGGGTGAGAGGCTGGGATGGGGATGAGATCCACGCTCGGAGCAAGCGCAGGTATTGGCCGCCGCCTGTCGGCGGGCCTGATCGCGTGCGCGATCTGCCTCCTCGCCGCGCCGCTCGCCTCGGCGGGTGTCTGGCTGCCCCCGCAGGACCTCTCGGCGCCGGGCAGGGACGCGACCAACCCGGCCGTCGCGATGGCCGACAACGGTGCCACGACGGCGATCTGGGAGAAGGACAACACGGCAAACGCCGGCTTCCATGGCGAGGCCGCCAGCCGCGAACCGGGCCAGGATTTCAGCTCCCCGGCCGAATTGCTGGGAGGCGTGACGGACCCGCAGCTCGAGATGACCGGAAGCGGCGAGGCGGTGGCAGTCTGGAAGCGGCTCCTCAACCCCCCAGGCGTGTACGCGATCGAGGCCGCGTTTCGCCCGCCGGGCGGCTCCTTCGGCTCGCCGGTCGACGTCGCCGAAATGCCCACCGGGGTGATCCCGAATGGCCTCCAGATCGCCGTCAACGACGCCGGCGACGTCGCCGTCGTCTGGACCCGGACCGACCCCGAATCGGCGGTCGACGAAGACGCCACCTTCGTCGAGGCCTCGGTGATGCAGGCTGGCGGCGGCTTCTCCGAACCGGAACCTGTGTCACCGCCGATCGAACCGCCGATTGAAGAACCCACGGAACCACCCACATTCCTGCACCTGAACGCCGTCGAACCCTCGGTCGCGATCGATCCCGCCGGCGACGTGGTCGTCGTCTGGCGCTACTTCGAAGGGACCAACGAGGTGATCGAAGCGTCGGGCCGCCCCGCCGGCAGCAGCTTTTCCCCACCTGATGAAATCTCCAGCGCTGGCGTTGACTCCTTCGAGCCGGAGGTCGCGATGGACGCCGCCGGCGAGCGATCGCCGGTCTGGGAGGAGGCCGGCGCCAAAGAATCGGTAGTGAAAGCGGCCGCTCCGACCCGCAAACGACGATTTCGAAAACGCCGACGACCATCTCCGAAACCGGCAAGAGCTCGTTCGGCCCCGAGATCGCGATGACCCCGGCGGGCCTCGCGACCGTCGTCTGGACCCTGGCGAAGAAGGAGAAACGATGATTCAGACCTCGACCCGGCCCGCCGGCGGGAGCTTCTCGTCGCCGCCGGTTGACGTGACGCCGACGCCGGAATCGGTCGGGCCCGTCGATACCGACCTCAAGATGAACGACGCCGGCGACGCGGTCGTCGCCTGGCCGGGCCGGGCGGAGGGCGGCCAGCCCGCGGTCAAGGCAGCGATCCGCACGGGCACCGGCAGCTTCTCGGCTCCGGCCGCAGTCTCCGAATCGAGCCCCGATTTCCTGCATCCCGACGTCGCGATCGACGCCGGCGGCAACGCGACTGTTGTCTGGTACCGATCCGATGGGCAGAACGAAATCGTCCAGGCTGCCGGCTACGACGCCGGCCCGCCGGAGATGCGCGGGCTCTCGATCCCGGCGACCGGCACAGTCGGAGTGCCGGTCTCCTTCTCGGCTTCGCCGTTCGACGTCTGGCCGCTCAAATCGACCGAATTCAGCTTCGGCGACGGGCTCGGCGCTCCGGGGACCGCCGTCTCGCACGCATACGCGGCCCCCGGCGTCTACACGGTGACCGCGACCGCGGTCGACGCCGGCGGAACGCCGGTCTCGGCGAGTGGGTCGATCGCGATCTCGCCCTCGTATGAGTTCAGGATCGGCAAGCAGAAGCGCAACAAGAAGAAGGGAACCGCGACGCTGACCGTCGAGGTCTCGGGCCCGGGGACGGTTGTCATCTCCGGCAAGAAGGTGAAGAGGAAGAGCAAGCGCGCGGCTGCGGCGGGCTCGGTGAACGCTGCCGATCGCGGCCAAGGGCAAGGCGCTGAAGCAGCTGAAGAAGACGGGCAAGGCGAAGGTCAGGGTCACCGTCGCCTTCACTCCCGACGGCGGCGATCACGCCGCGACGCGCAGCGGTCTCGGTCACCCTCAAGAAGCAGTAGCCGCCGCCGGAGGCGGGGCGAATAGACTGCCGCGCCGTGTTCGAGAAGGTGCTGATAGCCAACCGCGGCGAGATCGCGATCCGCGTCGCGCGGACGCTGAGGGAGATGGGGATCGGGTCGGTCGCCGTCTACTCCGAGATCGACCGCGACGCGCCGCACGTCCGCGAGGCCGACGAGGCGTTCCTGATCGGCCCGGCGGTGCCGGCCGAGAGCTATCTGAACATCCTCAAGATCATCGACACCGCGAAGGAGGCGGGGGCCGAGGCGATCCACCCCGGCTACGGCTTCCTCGCCGAGAACGCCGATTTCGCCCGCGCCTGCGCCGAGGCCGGCATCGTCTTCATCGGCCCGCCGCCGGAGGCGATCGAGGCGATGGGGTCGAAGACGCGCGCGCGCGAGATCATGGCCGAGGCCGGGCGTGCCGATCGTCCCCGGCGCGACCGAGCCGGCGAAGGACGTCAGCGACGCCCGCAAGCAGGCCGAGGAGGCCGGGTACCCGGTCGCCTGCAAGGCGGCCGGCGGCGGCGGCGGCAAGGGCTTCCGGGTCGCGATGACGCCCGACGAGCTCGCCGAGGCCTTCGAGGGCGCCGGCCCGCGAAGGCGAGAAGTTCTTCTCCGACGCCCGGGTCTACGTCGAGCGCTACCTCGAGGACCCGCGCCACGTCGAGGTCCAGGTGCTGGCCGACTCGCACGGCAACGTGATCCACCTCGGCGAGCGCGACTGCTCGATCCAGCGCCGCCACCAGAAGGTGATCGAGGAGTCCCCGGGCCCGCACGTCGACGCCGAGATGCGCGAGCGGATCGGCAAGATCGCGACCGACGCGGCCGCCGCGGTCGGCTACCGGAGCGCGGGCACGGTCGAGGGGATGCAGGTCGGCGAGGAGTACTTCTTCCTCGAGATGAACACCCGGGTCCAGGTCGAGCACTGCGTGACCGAGATGGTCACCGGCCTCGACATCGTCCGCGAGCAGATCCTGGTCGCCGCCGGCGAGGAGCTGAGCATCGCCCAGGACGACCTCGAGATGCGCGGGCACGCGATCGAGTGCCGGATCAACGCCGAGGCGGCCCACAAGAACTTCGCCCCGGCGCCGGGTGCGATCACCACCTACCGCGAGCCGGCCGGGCCCGGCGTCCGCGTCGACTCGGGCGTCGAGGCCGGCTCCGAGGTGACCCCGATGTACGACCCGATGGTCGCCAAGCTGATCGTCTGGGACGTCGACCGCGAGCACGCGACGCGGCGGATGCTGCGGGCACTCGGGCGAGTACGAGATCGGCGGCCTGACGACGCTGATCCCGTTCCACCGGGAGATCCTCGCGACCGCCGCAGTGGGCGAACGGCGAGACCTGCCGCGACCTGATGGAGGACCGGGAGTGGCTGAAGACGACGGCGCCCGAGGCGGCGGCGCCGGCCGAGGCGGAGGAGGGCGCCGCCGAGACTGTCTCGCGCGACTACAAGGTCGAGGTCTCGGGCAAGCTCTTCGACGTCACCGTGATCGGCGAGGCCGCGGCGGCGCGGCGGGCCCGCCGGCGGCCGCCGGCCGCAAACCGCCCAAGCGCGAGCGGAAATCCGCGGCGCCGCGGCGCGCCTCGAGCGAGTCGCTGCCCTCGCCGCTGCAGGGGACTGTCCTCAAAGTGGCGGTCGAGGAGGGTGCCGAGGTCGCCGAGGGCGACCTGATCTGCGTGATCGAGGCGATGAAGATGGAGAACGAGATCGTCGCCCACCGCTCCGGCAAGGTCACCGACCCTCAACATCTCCGAGGGCGCCGCCGTCTCCAGCGGCGACGTGCTCGCCGTCATCGAGTGATAGGCAGGCGCCGCTTCGCGCGGTGATGGGGGCGGGAAGCCCCTCGGTCTGACAAGTGCCGGTCTGATCAGACCGGCACTTTGAGTATCCGCCAGCCCGAGGGGCTCCCCGTCCCCTCACCCCCTCGGGGGCCGACCCCTATTTCTTGCGGCCGCGAGAGCGTTCTCTTTCGCGTTTTTCGCGTTCCCGCTGGCGCTCGCGTTCGCGTATTTCGCGGCGCTTCTGGGCGCGGAGGCGCTCGGCTTCCTTGCGCGTCAATGGGAACGGGCCGCTCGGTTCCGAGCAGGATCTGCCGGAGCATTCGGTCAGCCGCAGCATTTCGCGGTGGAGGAAGTTGCGGATCGGGAAGAAGTTGGGGACGTTGACGATCGAGTTGAGCTCGTACGGGTCGCGGTTGATGTCGTAGAGCTCCTTCTCGCCGTCCGGCCAGGCGATGTACTTGTAGGGGCCGAGGCGGATCCCCGAGTAGTCCTTCGGCGGCGCCAGCAGCGAGGCGTGGGCGGTGTCGCGGTTCAGATCGGCGCTCGCGCTCGCGCTCGCGTGCGAGGCGCCGCTCTGATCGCCCGGCATCGAGAGCGCCCCCTGGGCCTCGACGTCGTTGGTCTCGACGAACGACTCGAACAGGATCGGGCGCCGGGTGCGAAGGTCGGCGTCACGCATGAACGGGACCAGCGAGCGCCCGTCGATGCTCTTGTCTGCTTTGGCGCCGGCCAGTTCGAGCACGGTCGGGGCGATGTCGATGTTCGCTGCCAGCTCGCCGGTCGAGGTGTTCGGCTTGATCCCCGGTCCCCGGATCAGGAGCGGCAGGTGGGTTGCCGGCTCGTAGGCGAGGAACTTGCCGCCCGAGCAGGCGGTGCTCGCCGAAAAAGAAGCCGTTGTCCGAGGTGAAGATGATGTAGGTGTTATTCAGCCTTCCCATCTGGCTCAGGGTGCTGACGACCTGCCTGACGCCGTCGTCGACGTCCCGCAGCGCCTCGAGCTGCTTCTGCCAGTAGACGAGGTAGGTGTGACGCTCGCTCGGCGATAGGTGGTCCGCTTCCCTGATGAACCTGGGCTTGTCGGAGACGTTGCCCTCGTCGAGGCCTTCTTCCTCGTCGTGCGGCAGCGATGCGCCGCGGAACCAGTCGTAGTGGCGGGGGGTGGGCTCGGGCCCTGCCGGGCGGCGGAAGTCACCGTGGGGGCCGGTGTAGTCGAGCTGGAGATAGAAGGGCCGTTCGGCGGGAGTCGCCCGGATTTCCGAGGTGGCGAGGTTGGTCAGCTGGTCGGTGACGTGGTAGCAGGGCAGTCCGTTGGCCGGCGCGAACGGGCAGCCGATGTCGTCGCGGATCCCGTATTCGCGGCTTTCCCAGCTCCCCGGGTCGCCGAACGGGCCGGCGACCTGCCCGTTGATGTCCATCGAGTAGCCGTAGTAGTAGTGCGTCCTGTCGCTGTCGAGGATCGTGTACCAGGACTCCCATCCGGGGGGTACGGTCGTCCCGTTGTCCCACGGTTCTTCGCCGTAGCCGTTGAGGAACTTGCCGATGTGGATCGTGTGGTAGCCGTCCGCCTGCAGCCAGGTCGCCAGGTTGTGTGTCATCGCCCCTCGGAACGAGAAGCCGACATAGCCGCCGTTCGGCGAGACGTTCCCCCGCACGTTGTGGTTGTGGGCGTAGCGGCCGGTCAGCAGGGACACCCGGGAAGGGCAGCAGAGGGGGTAGGAGACGTAGTAGCGGTTGAAGGTGATCCCCTTCTTCGCGATCAGGTCGAGCGTCGCCGGCATCGCCCGCGTGTCCGGGGCGCCGGGGTAGGCCTTCGCGGTCGCGTAGAGGCCGTCCAGCGTCTGGTCGTCGGTCTGGATCACGACGAAGCTCGGCGGCTGCGTCGAGGCGGCGCTGGCGCGCTCGCCGGCGACCATAGTCAGGAGCACCACGAGCAGGGCAATCAGGCCCGCCGCGATAGGTAGGCGGGTCCGTGCTTGCAGGGAAATTTGCCTCGGTTCGTGCATCAAGGCGCTCGCCAAGCCCACAGCCACGAAACACCGGCCGGCCGTGAAGTTGCGAAACGCTATTGGTCGTTCAGGACGCGCCGAGTTTTTTCGCCGCGTCGCGCAACGTTTTCACGGTGGCGCTGGGTGCTTTGCGGCCGTCGAGCTTCTCTCCGTGCCTATTTACCCAGATCACCGGGACATTCATCTTCAGCAACGGCGCCACATCGGTTTTGTAGCTGGAGCAGATGTGGACCCAGCCTTTTTTGCCGCCGATCCGGCGCGCGCACTCTTTGAAGTGCACCGGTTCGGGCTTGTAGCTGCGGACCTGCTGGGCGGTGACGACGAGGTCGAGTTCGGTCCGCAGGTGGCGGCGCGAGACACCGAGCAGTTTGTCGTCGATGTTGGAGATGATCCCGATCTGGTACCGCTTGGCGAGGCGGTCCATCGCCGCGTTGGCCTCCCGGAACGGCAGCCAGTAGGCGACGCTGTCGGGCAGGAACTGGGCCCGCGAGGGCTCGATCTCCCAGCCGATCTCGCCCGCGACTTTGACGATCGTCCGTCGCAGGACCTCGGCGTAGAGTTCGTAGGAGCCGGCCATGATTTCAGCCTGGACTTCGAGGAACCGCTCGAGGAACGGCCCGTCGTCGAAGCTGAACCCGTCCTTCTCGGCCTCTTTCGTGCACGCTTCGACGATCCCCTTCTCCCAATCGATCAGGGTTCCGTAGCAGTCGGTGGTCACCCACTCGATGGTTTTGAGACCGGGAAGGGGCATGCGGAGCCGCGGCATTATAGGCTGCCGCCCGCGCCGCAGGGGCGCGCCGAATATGGACCTCCTCGAGTATCAGGGCAAGCAGCTGTTCGCCAGGCACGGGATCGCCGTGCCCGGCGGCGAGGTCGCTGCGACAGTGGAGGAGGCTGTGGCGGCGGCCGAGCGGATCGGATTTCCGTGCGCGATCAAGGCCCAGGTCCTGATCGGCGGCCGCGGCAAGGCCGGGGGAATCAAGATCGCCTCCGACCGCGCCGAGGCTGAACAACACGCCGACGCGATCCTCGGGATGGACATCGTAGGGCCGCATGGGGAGGGGCCGTTCCGGGTCGACCAGGTCTGGGTCGAGGGCGGCTCGGACATCGCCTCCGAGTACTACGCCTCGGTGATCCTCGACCGCTCCGCGAAGAAGCTGCTGGCGATGGTCTCCGCCAGGGGCGGGATGGACATCGAGGCCGTCGCCGAGGAGGACCCCGAGGCGCTCGTCAAGGAGCAAATCGACCCGACCCGGCCCTTTACCGCCGCGGCGGCGCGGCCGATCGTCGACGCCGCCGGCCTCGACGAGGACGTCCGCGAGGCCGCGGCCGAGGTGCTGGCCAAGCTCGCCGACGTCGCCTCATCTGAGGACGCGACGCTGATCGAGGTCAACCCGCTGATCGTCACCGCCGATCGCGACGTCGTCGCACTCGACGCCAAGGTCACGATCGACAACAACGCCGTCTTCCGCCACGAGGACCTCGCCGCCGAGGCCGAGGAGGACCTCGACCCGCAGGAGGCGATGGCGAAGGAGAAGGGCCTCACCTACGTCAAGCTCGACGGCAACGTCGGGATCCTCGCCAACGGCGCCGGCCTCTGCATGTCGACCCTCGATGTCGTCGCCCAGGCGGGCGGGCAGCCCGCCAACTTCCTCGATGCCGGCGGCGGCTCGAAAGCCGATGCGATCGTCAACGCGCTGACCGTGATCACCTCCGATGAGAAGGTCAGCGCGATCCTCTTCAACATCTTCGGCGGCATCACCCGCTGCGACGAGATCGCAAATGGGATCGTCGCCGCCTCCGGCCAGATCGACCTCAAGCTGCCGCTCGTCGTCCGCCTCGACGGCACCAACTCCGAGGAGGGGCTGGCGATCCTCGCCGAGGCCGACCTGCCGAACCTGCACCAGGAGACGACGATGCTCGACGCGGCCCGCCGCGTCGTCGAGCTCGCGGCAAACCCGCCCGCCGCGGACGCGGGAGTGAGCGAGTGAGGCAGCCGGTCACGATGAGCACGAGCGAGCGGAAGCAGAGCAGGCGGGCGGAATTTTGAGCATCATCGTCGGCGAGGATACGAAGCTGGTCGTCTCCGGCCTGACCGGCCGCGAGGGCACCTTCCACGGGCTGCGCAATCGGTCCTACGGCACCTACCTCGCCGCCGGCGTCACCCCGGGCAAGGGGGGACAGGACGTCGAGGGCGTCCCCGTCTTCGACTCGATCGAGGAGTCCGTTCGGGAGGCGGGAGCCAACACCTCGATGATCTTCGTCCCGGCGCGATTCGCCGCGGCGGCGATCGAGGAGGCGATCGAGTCCGGCGTCCACACGGTGATCGCGATCACCGAGGGGATTCCGGTCCTCGACATGCTGCGGATCTACTGGCAGGCGAAGGAGGCCGGAGTCCGGCTGATCGGCCCCAACTGCCCGGGCGTCCTCTCGCCCGGCAAGGCCAACGTGGGGATCATTCCCGCCCAGTTCTTCGACCCCGGCAAGATCGGCGTCGTCTCGAAGTCGGGCACGCTGACCTACCAGATCGGGAACGAGCTGAAGCAGGCCGGCGAGGGCAACTCCTCGATCGTCGGGATCGGCGGCGACCCGATCGTCGGCTCCGACTTCATCGACATCCTGACCCTCTATGAGGCCGACCCCGAGACCGAGCTGATCGTGATGGTCGGCGAGATCGGCGGCGACGCCGAGGAGCGCGCCGCCGAGTTCATCGAGTCCGAGGTCTCGAAGCCGGTGGTCGCCTACATCGCCGGCTTTACGGCGCCGCCCGGAAAGCAGATGGGCCACGCCGGGGCGATCATCTCCGGCTCCTCGGGGACCGCGCAGGCGAAGAAGGAGGCGCTCGAGGCGAAGGGCGTCAGGGTCGGAGAAAGCCCGACCGAGACGGCGCAGATCGCGGTCGAGATGCTGAAGGGGCTCGGGGACGGCTCCGCCTAACCCGCCGCTCCGACTGCAACTCTTGGCTGCCTTCCGTGTCTCGGAAGGAGAAGGCTGATGATCGGCTCCAGACGCGTCATCCCGCCTGTGCCTCGCCCTGCTCGGGCTGCTCGTGCTCTGCTCGAGCGCGTCGGCGCGCGACGTCTACGTCGCCAACTCGGGCGACGGCACGGTCTCCGTCATCAACTCCTCGAACAACGCCGTGATCGGCACGATCCCGGTCGGCGGCGAACCGGTCGACGTCGCGATCACCCCGGACGGCAGGTACGCCTGGGTCGTCGATGCGTCCGGCAACTCGGTCTCGGTTATCGACACCAAGACCCGCTCGGTCGTCCAGGGCCCGATCGCGGTCGGCCTCGCGCCCCGCGGAATCGCGATCACCCCGAACGGGGGCCGCGCCTACGTGACTAACTCCGGCGACGAAACCGTCACCGTCCTCAACACGGGAACCTTCGCGCCGGTCGGCGCGCCGATCCCGGTCGGTAAAGAACCCGACGGCGTCGCGATCTCGCCCGACGGCGGCACCGCGTTCGTCGCCCAGCGCGGGGGCGAAATCTCGATCATCGACACCAACACCGCGCAGGTCGTCGGAACGATCGACGACTCCTTCGGGCCCTCGCGGATCACGATCGGCCCCGACGGCGACCGCGCCTTCGTCACCAACCATCTCGCCGACACGGTGACCGCGTTCAACCCGGCGAGCCACAACCTGATCGGCACCCCGATCCCGGTCGGCAACGAACCAACCGGGCATCGCGACCCTTCCCGACGGCTCCTTCGCCTACGCCGCCAGCGCGGTCGACGGAACCCTGACCCAGATCGACACCTCGATCGACCTGCCGGTCGGGGCGCCGCTCGACTTCCCCGGCGCGACCGGGGTCGCGTTCGCGCCGGACGGCCTCCACGGCTACGTCACCGATGGCGCCGGGTCGACCGTCTCACTCCTCGACACCAAGCGCAACGCCGGCTCCGGGGCGATCACCGTCGGCAGCAAACCGGTCGCGGTCGCGGTCGTCCCCGACCAGGGGCCGAGCGCTTCGTTCTGGGTCTCGCCGACCTCGCGGCGGGCCAAGAAACGGCTGACCTTCCACGCCAGCAACTCGACCGACCCCGACGGGACGATCGCCGACTACACCTGGGACTTCGGCGATCACGGGCGCGCCGAAGGTGCCGCAGCCGACCCGCGCCCACAGCTACCGGCGGCGGGGGACCTATCTACGTGACCCTCAAGGTCACCGACAACGAGGGCTGCTCGACGAAAACGGTGTTCACCGGCCAGACCGTCTCCTGCCAGGGCAACCCGCTGGCCTCGATCACGGTTCCGCTCAAAGTCCTGAACGAAGCCGGGCCGAAGCTCCAGGTCTCGCGGCCACGACCGGCAGGGGATGCGGAAGGTCGTCGTCCGCGCTCGCTGCCCGCAGGTCGCCTGCTCGTTGCGGGCCGGCGGCATCGTCGCCACCTCGGCCGAAGAATCCGGCCGCAAGGTCCGGCATCTGCGCCGGCTCGGCGTCGGCCGCGGCTCCGGCCGCGACCCGCGGCTGGCGGCGGCTGGTCCTGCGCGTCCCCGGCTCGACCCGGAGGGGCGCCGAACGGGCGGTGCTCGCCGGCGGCACGGCCAAGGCCAGGGTCGCCGTCAACGCCCGCGATCGCAAGAACGAAGTCACGGTCGAGACCAAGGTCGTCAAGCTCGGCTTCTGAGGCTCGCGGGCGTTGCTAGGCTCGAGGGTGATCCGATGATGGCCGGCGACACGATCTCATTCGCGCGCGGCGCCCCAAGCGCCGACATCCTGCCCCGCGAGGCGGTGGCGCAAGGCGGCCGCGCGTTGCGCTGGCGGAGGACTGGGAGCGGGCGCTCTCCTACGGGACCGGGATCGGCCATCCCGGCCCTGTGCGAGTGGATCGCCGAGCGCCACGGTGACCTCGAGGCCTCGCAGGTGATGATCGCCAACGGCTCGCTCGAGGCCGGCGCGATGCTGTTCGCCCACCTGCTCGAGCCCGGAGACCGGGTGATCGTCGAGCAGCCGACCTACGACCGCACCCTGCTGCTGCTGCAGCGGCTCGGCGTCGAGCTGGTGCCGGTGCCGCTCGAGGACGACGGCGTCGACATCGGAGCGCTCGAAGCGGCGCTGGAGGGGGGGCCGGTCAAGCTCGCCCACATCATCCCCAACTTCCACAACCCGGCCGGCTGCACGCTGTCGGCCGAGAAGCGCGTGCGCCTGGTCCAGCTGGCCGCCGAGCACGGCTTCTGGATCTTCGAGGACGACCCCTACCGCGAGCTGCCCTTCGAGCACGACCCGCTCGAGACGATGCTCGAGATCGACCGGGCCGAACGCGTGATCTTCGCCTCCTCGTTCTCGAAGACGGTCAGCCCCGGGGTCCGCGTCGGCTACCTGGCCGGGCCCGCCGGCGAGGTCGCGAAGCTGGCGAAGCGGGCGAACGAGACCTACATCTCGCCGAACATGCTGGCCGAGTCGATCGTCCTCGAGCTCTGCCGCTCGGGTGGCCTCGACCGCAACATCGAGTTCGTCAAGGGCGCGCTGCAGGCGCGACGCGACGCGCTCGTCTCGGCGCTCCGCGAGCAGATCCCCGAGGCCGAGTTCGTCGTCCCCGGCGGCGGCTACTTCCTCTGGCTCGACCTCGCGGAGGGCTCCAACACCCCGGCGCTGCTGGCCGAGGCAAAGGCCGAGGACGTGTCTTCGTCGCCGGCCCCGATTTCATGATCGAGGGCGGCGAGAACAGCCTCCGGCTCTCGTTCGCGAGCGTCCCGCCGGAGCGGATCCCCGAGGGTGTGGCGCGGATCGCGACCGCGCTCGAGCGGGTCCGGGCGACCGCTGCCCGCCTAGCTAGCGCCCGTAGCGGTCCGAGGAGAGGACCAGCTGCTCGGGGATCGCCGCCCGCGGCGGCGGCGCCGGGTCGGCGCGGACCGAGACGGTCTCGGCGACGCTGCGGGAGACCTCGTGGCGGCCGTCGGCGGAGGCGATCGATGACCGACTCCTCGTCGGAGCTCTCGACAGTCCCCTCCAGGCCCGGGCTCGAGCCCCGCCGCCTTCAGGTAGTGGAGAAGCTCCTCGGCCTCGTTCTCGAAGCGGAGGATGTGGATCTCGGCGCCCGACCTCGACGTCGGCCAGCAGCGAGCCCCGCTCGCGCGCGCCCTCGACGATCGGGTGGCCGTGGGGGCAGGTGGTCGCGTCGCCGATCGCCGCCCGCATCCGCTCCTCGAGGACCGGCGACATCGCGTGCTCGATCCGCTCCGCCTCCTCGTGGACCTCGTCCCACGGGATCCCGAGGACGTCGGTGAGGAAGCGCTCGATCATCCGGTGGCGGCGGACGATGTAGCTGGCGTGCTCGCGGCCCGAGTCGGTGAAGACGAGCGATTTGTCGGCCTCGCGCTCGACGTAGCCGTCGTCGACGAGGCGGCCGATCATCTCGTGGACGGTGGGCGGCGAGAGCTGCATCGCGCGGGCGATGTTCGCCCCGGTCATCGGCAGCCCGGCCTCCTCCAGCCAGAACATGGTCTCGAGGTACTCCTGCTCGGCGACCGTCGCCTGCTCCTGCGACAAGACTGCTCCTTCCTCGCTCGCTCCGGCTGCCGATACTAGTGGCTGGTCAACGCCGCTCGACCAGGGTTGAGACGACCGCCTCGTAGAAGCCGTCGCCCATCGCGCCCTCGGTCACAGTCGCGTTGTCCCAGCTCGCCAGCGCCGCCCGCAGGCCGGGGTCGCGCTCGGGGCCGTTGGCGACGACGAAGAAGCGGCCGACCGCCGCCGCCACCTCGAGGTCCTCGACCGAGTCGCCGACCGCGATGCAGTCCGCCGGGTCGTAGCCGCGGGCCCGGGCGTGGGCGGCGACCGCGTTGGCCTTGCTGACGAGCTTCGGGACCAGGTGGTAGGCGTGGGTCGGGCCGTCGACCGCCGGCATCTCGCGGCCGATCGCGCCGTTGTCGAGCAGGCGCAGGTCATCGTGGCCGTGCTCGGCCGAGCAGCCGGTTGGCGTCCTCGACGTCGACCTTGCCGCGGAAGAGGTGGGAGAGGACGCGGCCGTGATGCCACGGCGCGTGGTACTCGAGCCGCCCCTCGTAGCGCTCGAACAGCATCTTCGGGATCCCCCGCTGCTCGATCTTCTCGTAGACGGTCCCGTCCTCGTCCGGCACCATCTCTCCGGTCAGGAGCGTCGTCTCACCGTCGATCGCGAACGCGCACCCGGCCTCGTAGATGTAGGAGGTTTGCCCCATCAGCCGCGCCGCCTCGTGGACCTGGGGCTCGCGCCGGCCCGACATGATCACGACCTCGACCCCGGCCCGGTGGCAGGCCTCGAGCCCGCGCGACTGGGCCAGCGTGAAGCCGCCCTCCGCGTCGCGAAACAGCGAGCTTCCCTTTCCAAGGAGGGTCCCGTCGAGGTCGGTGTAGACGCATCTCATGCCCATTGGCGCGGTCGCTACGGTAGCTGTCCATGAGCGCGGAGCATTGGAAGCTGGCCGATCGCGACCTCGACCTCTCGCAGCCGATCGCGGCCGGGATCGTCAACGTCACCGCCGACTCGATGTTCGAGGGGGCGCGGAGCGAGACCCCCGAGGGGGCGGTCACCGACGGGCTGGAGCTGGTCGAGGCGGGTTTCGACATGCTCGACGTCGGCGCCGTGGCGGCGCGGAGCGGGCCGCCGGTCGCCGCCGAGGAGGAGGCGGCGGCGCTGGTGCCGGCGATCGAGGGCCTGGCCGGGTCGGGCGTCCCGATCTCGGCCGACACCTTCTCGGCCGAGGTCGCGCGGCGGGCGCTGGCCGCCGGAGCGGTCGCGATCAACGACATCTCCGGCGGCTCCGACGAGATGTTCGAGCTCGTCGCCGCGAGCGGCTGCGGTTACGTCGTGATGCACATCGAGGGGCCTCCTCGCGTCGACCGGGCGGCGCCCGAGTACGGCGACGTCGTCGATCATCTCAGGGCCTGGTTCGGGGGGAGAGTCGAGCGCGCCGTCGGCCTTGGAGTCGGCGAGGAGCAGATCGCGATCGACCCGGGCCTCGACTTCGACCTCAGCACCGAGCAGGACCTCGAGGTCCTGCGCCGGCTCGGCGAGCTCGGCGAGCTCGGGCTGCCGCTCTATGTCTCGCTCTCGCGCAAGGACTTCATCGGCGCCGTCCTCGCCGGCTCCTGGGAGGGCCGCCTGCCGGCGGCCGAGCGCGAGTGGGGCACCGTCGCCGCGGCCGCGCTCGCCGTCCGAGCCGGCGCCGACATCCTCCGCATCCACGACCGGACCTCGCTGCAGGCGATCAGGGTTGCAGCAGCGATCCGGGACTCGCCAGGCAAGGACGCAGGTAGCCCGAATAGCGCGCCCATTCGGGCGACCGAGGACGCCGCGTGACGGGTTCCCGGTCGCTGCTGGAGACGCCGTGGGCGATCGCGATCGATCCGGCCCGGCGCGACGGCCGGATCGTCGCCGAGAGCGACGAGCCCGAGCGCCCCTCGCGGACGGTGGCGATGCCGGCCTCGCTCGACCCGGCCCTGGTCGAGGCGCTCGGGCGCGCCGGGATCGACCGCCTCTACTCGCACCAGGGCGAGGCGCTCGAGGCGGCCGCGGCCTCCAACCTCATGATCACGAGCGGCACCGCCTCCGGCAAGAGCCTGGCCTTCAACCTGCCGGTGCTCGACGGCATCGCCCGCGACCCCAAGCGCCGCGCGCTCTACCTCTATCCGACCAAGGCGCTCGCCCAGGACCAGGCCCGCAAGCTCGCCGAGCTGCGCCCGCCGGGCCTGCGCGAGGCGATCTACGACGGCGACACCCCGCGCGAGGAGCGCCCCGCGATCCGCCGCCGCAACAACCTCGTCCTCACCAACCCGGACATGCTCCACATCGGCCTGCTGCCCAACCATCGCAGCTGGGGCGACTTTCTCGCCAACCTCGAGTGGGTCGTCGTCGACGAGGCCCACACCTACCGCGGCGTTTTCGGCTCCCACGTCGCCAATGTCCTGCGCCGGCTGCGCCGGGTGGCGCGGGCGTATGGGTCCGAGCCGCGCTTCCTGCTCGCCTCGGCGACGATTGCCAACCCGGTCGAACTGGCCGAGCGCCTGGTCGGGCAGCCGTTTGCCGCGATCTCCGACGACGGCGCCCCGCGCACCGGGCGCGAGATCGCGATGTGGAACCCGCCCCTGATCGATAAGGCAACCGGGACCCGGCGCTCGCCGCTCTCCGAGGCGGCCGAGATGCTGGTCGAGCTCGTCTCCCAGGGCGTGCGGACGATCTGCTTCCTCAAGAGCCGCCGCGGGATCGAGCTGATCCAGCGGTTCGCTCGCGAGGGCCTCGAGGAACGCGGCAAGCCGGAGCTGGCGGAGCGGATCGCGCCTTACCGCGGCGGCTACACGCCGCAGCAGCGGCGCGAGATCGAGGCCCGGCTCAGCGCCGGCGAGCTGCTCGCGGTCGTCGCAACCGACGCGCTCGAGCTCGGAATCGACATCGGCGAGCTCGACGCCGCGATCTGCGTCACCTTCCCCGGCACGGTTGCGAGCCTGCGCCAGATGTGGGGGAGGGCGGGACGCCGGCGCCGCGGGCTCGCCGTCTACGTCGCCGGCCAGGACGCGCTCGACCAGTTCTTCTGCCGCCATCCGGACGAGTTCATCGACCGCCCGGTCGAGGCGGCGATCCTTGACCACGAAAGCGAGCAGATCGCGTCCCGCCACCTCCTCGCCGCCGCCTACGAGCTGCCGCTCTCGAGCGAGGACGACGAGATCTTCGGCCCCGGCTGGCGGGTGCGGGCCGAGGGCCTGGCGGGGGCCGGCGAGCTGCGCCGGGCGGGCGACCGGATCCTGCCGCGGCGGAGCGAGTTCGTCGCCGCCAAGATCCCGCTGCGCTCGGCGTCGGCGGACTCGGTCGCGGTGATCGAGCGCGACTCGGGGGAGATGCTCGGGCTGGTCGAGGCCGAGCGCGCGTTCACGACGATCCACCCCGGCGCCGTCTACCTGCACCTCGGGCGCTCCTACGAGGTCGAGCAGCTCGACATCGACGGGCGGCGGGCGATCGTCTCCAAGTTCGACGGCGACTGGTACACGCGGCCGAAGAAGGAGACCGAGATCTACATCGAGCGCGTCCGCGAGCAGCGGACGACGTCGGGGGTCGAGCTCCACTTCGGCGAGGTCTCGGTCAGCGAGCAGGTGATCGCCTTCCAGCGGGTCTCGATCTCCGAGCAGGAGCCGATCGACATCGTCGCGCTCGAGCTGCCCGAGCAGCACTTCGCGACCCAGGCGCTCTGGTACGTGCTGCCGGACCGGCTCAGCGGGACGCTGCCGCCCGACGTCCTGCTCGGCGCCCTGCACGCGTCCGAGCACGGCCAGATTGCGGTCCTGCCGCTGATCGCGATGTGCGATCGCTGGGACATCGGCGGCCTCTCGACCAACGTCCACTTCCAAACCGGGCGCTCGACGATCTTCATCTACGACGGCCACCCGGGCGGGGTCGGGATCACCCTACGCGGGTACGAGCAGTTCGAGCAGCTGCTCGGGGACGCCGAGCGGCTGATCGGCGAGTGCCCCTGCGAGTCGGGATGCCCATCCTGCGTGCAGAGCCCGAAGTGCGGGAACCTCAACGAACCGCTGCACAAGGAGGGGGCGCTGGAGCTGATGCGGTCGATGATTGGCTCGAGTTCACGCGCGTTCGCCGCGGACGCGGGAGCGAGCGAGCAAGATAGCCGGTGATCATGGGTGCGAGCGAGCGGGAGCAGAGCAGGCGAACGCAAATTTCCGTGATTGGGGCCAGCGCCGCCGAGGATGGCTCGCGGGCCGCGCGTCTCGCCGAAGACGTCGGGCGCCTGCTGGCAGAGGCTGATGCGACGGTGGTCTGCGGCGGCCGTGGCGGCGTTATGGAGGCGGCGGCGCGCGGCGCGACCCAAGCCGGCGGCGAGGTGATCGGGATCGTCCCGGGGCTTTCGGTCGACGAGGCGAACCCCCACTGCACCCATGTCGTCGCCAGCGGTGTCGGGTTCGCGCGCAACCTCGCCGTGGTCGCGAGCGGCGACGCCGTGATCGCAGTCGGCGGCGCCTGGGGGACGCTCTCGGAGATCGGCCACGCGCGGGCCCTCGACCGGACGGTCGTCGCCCTCCACAGCTGGGGCCTGGTCGGCAGCGAGGAAATGGCGGGGGCGCCGGGGGTGATCGTGGTCGAGACCGCGGCCGAGGCGGTCGCGACGGCCCTCGATGCGATCTGACCCGGTTGGGACTCAGGAATCGGGCGGAAACAGCCGCGCCATGACGAGCGCCGAGCGCAGGGAACCGTCCTCGCGACGGTAGTGGTCGCGCCTCGTCCCCTCCTCCTCGAAGCCGAGCGAGCGGTAGAGGGCGATCGCCGGCTCGTTGTCGGTGAAGACCTCGAGCTCGATCTTGTGGACGTCGGCGGGGCGGGCGGCGATCGCCGCCTCGGCGAGCATTCGCCCGCCGCCGCGCCCGCGCCGCTCCGGCAGGATCCACATCCCGAGCGCGAGGACGCCGGGTGCGTTGGTGGGGTTGAGGCCGAGCGCGCCGATAAGTTCGCCGTCGTCGGTCAGGACGAACGGGTGGTGCTCGTGGGATTCGACCGCGAACCGGAAGCGCTGCTCGAGGTCGTTCTCTCCGACCGAGGGCTCGGTGGCGAGCCAGCGGCCTTCGTCGACGACGACCTTCATCCCGCGGGCGATCGCCGCGCAGTCATCGAGCGTCGCCGGTCGCACTTCCATCGCGGACGAGGTTATGGCCAGAGCTGGCGGAGGGCGAGGATCGCGAAGGCATGCGACCAGGCGAGCGGCGTCGTCGACCGCGGGATGCCGGTGCGAGCATCGACGCGCTCCGGCAGGAGGCCCAGGGGCGTCGCGGCCCGCCGTAGCTCCCCGACCAGCCGCAGGGCGGCCCGGCGCTCGCCGAGGGCGGCAAGGCTCCAGGCGGACCAGGCGGTCGGCGCCGTCCACGGGTCCGCGTCCGGCCAGTCCCCCGAGGGCGCGATGCCGAACCGCCCGCTGCCGGCGGCGAGGCCCAGCAGGGTCCGCCGAGCGCCCGCAAAGAGGCCCGGATGTGGGAACGGCCGAACCGCCCAGGCCGCAGCCGAGTCGAGGTCGGAGCCAGAGCCCACCTCCCGCGTCAGCCCCTGTGGGCCCTCGAATCTGGACAGCGCCGTGGCCGGAGCGCCGGCGGCGAGTGCATTCCCGAGGTAGTCGCCGGGAGCTTTCTCCTGATAGTCGGCGGTTCCGCCCCAGGAGGTCGCCGCGGCCGTGGGGGCAGCCGCGCCGATGGCGCGGGCGGCGGCTGCGACCCAGCCTTCGGCGTCGCCCTCCCCGGCGCGCCCGTCGACCGGGGCGCCGGCGACGTCGAACCGCGCGGCGGCGCCGAGGTCGAGCCGCTCGAGGAAGGCGACGACCCGCCGTGCCTCGGCCCTGTGGCCACCGGCGGCGAGGGCGATCGCGACCGCGGATGCGTCGCGCGGCCAGACGTAGGCCCAGCCGTCGCGTGCCCCGGCGATCGCGGCGCCGGTGCGTTTGTCGGTGAGGGCCCGCAGCACCAGCAGCGAGCGGCGGTACAACCGCCGCGCCCAGCGGGGCGCGCCCGGGCCGAGCGGCCGCGACGCGGCGAGCCAGCGACGGTCCGCTCGCGCCGCCTCCGCCCCTCCGATCCGCCGCACGACGCTCACAGAGTGGCTGCCGAAACGAGCACTAGTCCGCAGCACGTTGGTGCCCGGCAGGTAGCTCTGGTGGATCGAGTCGGCGCGCCAGAACGGCACCGTCTCTCGGCCGACGGTGGCCCTGGCGGGGATTCCGGAGTCCGACGGCACGGTACCGGCGTTCTGAAGCCCCGCCGGGATCTCGATCGCAAGCCGGCCGGGCGGCCCGAGCTGGCGGAGGTCGACGACGTCGCCGTAGGAGTCGACGGCCCCGACCCTCGCTCCGTTCCCGACCAGCGCGGTCCCGAGGAACGGCGCCGCCATCCCCTGGATCGCTGGGGGAGTTCGCGGGTCGGCCCGCGACCCGCCGGAGACGGCGACCGCCGCGACGAGGCCTACGCAGGCGACCGCTGCGGCGCGAATGCTGCGCATCCCCCCATGCAATCAGCCGCTCGGCCCGCCGGTCGCTAGCCTTCGCGTCTGCCCAGGCGAGGTAGCTCAGTTGGTAGAGCACACGACTGAAAATCGTGGTGTCGCCGGTTCGATTCCGGCCCTCGCCATCGCATAGGCAAGCGGAACGCGGCTCCCTCTCGGGGGCCGCTGTTGGTAGGTGGGCAACGGATTGGGCAACACGAGCGGCTTCCCGAACCCGACTGAGTCACGCGGCCTCGGGGAGGATGATCCGTCGCCCAGGGCTCAAAAGCGCGAATGCACGGCGGTCGCACCCCTTCGAGGAGGAGGAGGTGCCGCCCAGTGGTCGGGATGCACTCGGCTGGGGGCCGAGCGGTCGCCGGTTCAAATCCGGCCTCCCCGATCACCGGAAGCCCGCTTGGGAAGTGGTTTTCGCTCGTGGGGATGGGCGGGCGGTTTGGCGCGAAAGCTTCTCGTGGTACCGCGTTTGGTACCGCTGCACGACAAGGCGGGCTCCTCTTGGATGGCTTTAGAGTGTCGCTGGAATGTCTCAGTAAGTGGCCTCAACGCGGCTCGGCGCCCGCAATTCAGGGACGACCTTTCGGCACCTGGAGCAGCGCCGAAGCAGGGGTAGATCCGGTCGAGCGAGGTACTGCCTGGTAGCTTCTGCTCGTCTGACTAGGGGGAGCCGCCATGGGGGCATTGCAGGCGGGAAGCGCTCCCGTGGCCTCGGAGAGGTATCCGTGAGGCGGGGGTATCGGGGGTCGGATGGTGACAGCGGTCGGCGCCAGTTCCCTTAACGCCTTCGCACCTGTCGAATCAGCCAGTCAATCTCGGCCTGCAGGTGGTGGTTCTGTGTTTGCTGGTGGCTGAGCTGCTGCTGCTGACTACGGTTCTGTGCCCTCAGGGCGTTGTTCTGCCGCTGTTGTTTCTGGACCTGCGCCAATAGCAGCGCGGGCAACTCCTGGTAGGCGACCGCGCTGGGCCTGCCGTCACGCCCGTGGATCACGAGATTGGGATAGACCTTTTCGACCTGCTCGGCGATCAATCCGAATTGCAGCGGATTCGGGCCCTGCGCGACGGAATCTCGATAGCGGAACGAGACCGGCCGCAGCTCCATCAGACCCTTGACCTGAGCTCCCACCGGGCGGATGTCCTTCTTGAAGCGCCGCGATGATGGCGTGGTGCCCAGTTGCCCTTCGCCGTTGACCACGACGGTGCTGCCCGTGACCGCCGACGTGGCGACGCCCGCCAGGAAGGCTTTCGTTTGGCTGCCGCCGATGCGGATCGTGTTTGATTCTTCGCTGGCCTGACCGCCGCTGCCGAGGTAGATGTTGTTGTTGCCGGTGGTCAGCACTCCCCCGGCGTTCCAGCCAATCGCGATGTTGTTGGAGCCGGTGCTTTCGAAAAGCGCTTTCATGCCCAGCGCGGTGTTTTTTTCGCCGCCGCTGTTCTGTTCCAGCGCAGCGCCTCCGAACGCCGAGTTGAGTTTGCCCCCAGCGTTTTCGCGCAGCGCGCCTCCGCCGACCGCCGTGTTTGCATTGCCGCTCGTGTTGGAGAGAAGGGCACCGTTGCCGAACGCGGAGTTGCCGCCGCCGGCACCGTTATCGGTCAGCGCTTCATGACCCATCGCCGTGTTGCCTGAGCTCGTCGTGTTGTCCTGGAGCGCGTAGGCGCCGACGGCGGTATTGAAGGATCCTTCGGTGTTGAACTCCAGGGCGTTATGGCCGAAGGCCGAGTTGTCTTGTCCTTCGATGTCGCTCGTGAGCGCAGTGTCCCCCGGGACCGCCGTCGACGCGCCCGCCGCGTAGACCCCCGGGCCGCAGGTCATTGCTGCCTGGCTCGAGATATCCCTGAGCGCCTGCCTGTCGCTGCAGGGCCCTCCGCTCACGTTCAGGCTCGGGTTGGGGTAGCTGCCCGCGAGGGCACCCCCGGCAGGGCCGGATGGAGCGGCGCTGGATCCGGCGAGGGCGAAGGCGCTCGCATGGAGGCCTTCCAGCTTGTCGGCGTTGACGGCACTCGGCACGGTGCCAAGGGTCGACTCGTTGATCTGGTTCCCGGTGAGGCTGTTCTTCTTCACCTTCTTCGCGGTCACCGCCCCCTTCTTCAGCTGCTTGGTGCCGACCGAGTTCTTGGGTAAGGCGGCAGCGGCGTAGGTGGTGGTGCCAAGCAATAGGAGGGCGACGAGCAGGAAGATGCCCTTTCCGCGAATCCACCCGGTAATCGATTCTCTTTGCGGCTTGGCCGGTCCGTTGTTCATCCTGCCTCCTAGCGTGGATCCGGCCGCCGGCGGAACGAGACGGTCGGTCGCTGATTCGATTTCAATCCACGTTAGGCAGCCTCGGGCGAGCGGCCATCGGTGACAGACCACAAGATCGCCTGCGGGAAATCCATGACTTGGTACCGGCTGCTACGTCCAATGCGTTCAGACTGTTCACGGCCCATGAGAGGGAGGGACGCCACGGACCGCCCCCCAAATGAATGGACGCAAGTGTCCACCAGCTGGGGGCCGAGCGGTCGCCGGTTCAAATCCGGCCTCCCCGATAACCGCAAGCCCGCATCGGCGCTATGAATCGCCCCCAATGGTGTTCGGACCCAACGGATGGGGCGGCTGGTCCTGCCCGAGCGGCACGATTCTGATCGGCGGGAGATACGAACCGAGCACGGCCACCGTCGCGTTTTCGGGCGCGGCCAAGCCCGGCGAACCGATGTACCCGGTGTATCCGCACCACACCTTCGCCGAAGGCGAGACCGGCTGGGTCGTGCAGAACGACAACGACCAGGAGACGATCACCGTCTTCGTGATCTGTAGGCCATCACCGTCACCTGCAGGTAAGCAGGGTTCGGTCGGCCGGCGATTCGCGGTTTGAGCGCCGGTCGACCGCTCCGGTCCTGCCCCGGGTCGGCCCAAGTCACCGAGTCGAGCCCTCAGCCTGGAAGCGACCGGCCGCGTCTTCCGCTGGGGGGCCGAGCGGTCGCCCGGTCAAATCCGGCCTTCCCGATAAGACCGGAGGCCCGCGCCCAGAGTGGGTGGGCTGCCTGGGCCGCTGGTCAGCTGGCGCCGCGGGGCCAGAGCCGGCGCGGCGGACCACGCCGCCCCACCACCTGCAGGGTCGGCACCAAGGGATACAGCCGGCCCGGCACAGCGTCTACGTATGCCAGCACTACAGCCAATACTAGGCGAGACTACGCCGTGGGAAGCCGTTTCCGAAGGATTCTCCGGAGGTGATCCGATGAAGGTGCTGGTCGTCTATGCGCATCACAACCCCGCTTCCTTCACTCACGCCATTCTCGAGCAGGTCACCAGAGGACTCGCGGACGGCGGGCACGACTACAAGGTGAACGACCTCAATGCGATCGATTTCGATCCAGTCTTTCGGCCTGAGGACGGCGTCCAGTTCGCCCATGAGTCCGTCCCAAGGGAGCTCCTGGAAGAAATGAATCCCGGCGAAGCGGTCGTCGAAATGGCCGGGGGGCCGATCCGCCGCTGGCTAGCTAGGCGCTGGTTGCGCGATAAGAGTCTCAGTGAGGTCGTCCAGGCGATCGGAGAACACAAGCCCAAGGACGTCGTGGAACAGCAGGTACTGGTCGCTGAGGCCGAGGGGCTGATCTTCGTCGCCCCGGTGTTCTGGATGGGCTTCCCGGCTCGGCTCAAAGGCTGGTTCGAGCGTGTCTTCGCATACGGGTTCGCCTACACCCTGGAACCAGAGGGCTGGAAAGGCAACTTGGACGGACGGGTGCCGCTCTTGACTCAGGAGAAGGGCCTCATCATTACGCCGACCTTCTTCACCAGGGAGGAGTACGACGGAGGCTGGCGCCAGGCCATGGACACGGTCCTCTGCGATTGGGGCCTCGAGATGGCCGGGGTCAAGCGCGCTGAGCACGTCTACTTCTATGCGGTGCTGGCAGCCGGCGTAGACGGTCGGCGAGCCTACTTGGAGGAGGCATACCGGCTCGGCAGAGACTTCTAGGGCCTCATCTCGCTTCAGGGCAGCGCTGAAGCGCCTATCGCGACTCCAAGGGACGCTGATCAGCTTGAGCCGACGGCTGAGGGTCGAGCGGTTGCCGGTTCAAATCCGGCCTCCCCGACAGGTCGGGGCAAGGTTGAAGCGGGTGGCAAAGCCTCCCAGCGTTCCCTGATGCCTCCAGCCGCGTCGACTTACGGGGCGTCAACTTCCAGGCATGGGCGCTTCCAAGCCTGCCTAGCATTGACCCATGCCTTCATCTTTGGTCGTGGGACGCATTGTTCGTGCGACCACCGGGCTGCTTGGCGCCCTGGCCGCCTATCACCTCGGTGTTCGGCCACGCCTTCTTCGTTGGGGCGCCGACGACAGAGAGGTCGCGCAGGCGCTTCCAGGCGATGGTCGCATTAGCGATCCCTACATTTTCTCGACGCGCGCGATCTCGGTTGCGGCCAAGCCGAGCGACGTCTGGCCATGGCTCGCGCAAATGGGCGATGGACGTGGGGGCCTATATAGCTACGACCGTCTGGACAAATTCTTCGGCTACCTCCACGCTTCGAGCGCGGACAACGTACTGCCGGAGTACCAGGATCTCGCGGTTGGCGATGTCATTCCGCTGGGACGCGGTCCCGACTGGCCTGTGATAGTCGTCGAGCCTGAGCGCGCGCTCGTCGTCGAGCCGGCGACTGCAGAAGTCACATGGTGCTGGGCGATCATCTCAATTGATGACTCGACCACAAGGCTGCTCTCGCGCGTCCGGGTCCGTGTCGGCACTCGCTTGCTCCTGTGGATGCTCGCTCCGGTGATAGACCTGCCGTGGTTTCTGATGGAGCGTCGCATGCTTCACGGCATCGCCCGTCGCGCCGAGACGCTGGCGGGATCGCGCGGTGAGGACCGTGAGTCGCCCCCCGAAGCAGAAGCGTCGGGTACCGTCGGCTTCCGATGAAGCGAGGATGGAGGTGGCATGAGTTCTGACCCGGATACATACCGCGAGCGGAGCCTCGAGACCTGGGGGAAGATGGCCCCCGGCTGGGAGGACCGGAACGAGTGGATGATCGGCATGACCGCACCGGTCAGCGAGTGGATCGTGGAGCGGGCCGACCCGCAGCCCGGCAGCACCGTCCTCGAGATCGCCGCCGGGCCAGGCGACCTCGGCTTCCGGGTCGCAGAACGGATCGGCGACTCGGGCCGCCTGATCTCCACGGACTTCTCCCCCGAGATGGTCGACGTTGCCCGCCGCCTGGGTGAGGACCGCGGGCTCGGCAACGTCGAGCACAGGGTTCTAGACGCCGAGCGCATGGACCTCGAGGACGACAGCGTGGACGCCGTCGTCTGCCGCTGGGGCTACATGCTCATGGCCGACCCGGCGGCCGCTCTGAAGGAAACGAGGCGTGTTCTTCGCGACGGGGGATCACTGGCATTCGCCGTCTGGGCGACGCCCGACCGCAACCCCTGGGCGGCCATTCCCGGGATGACCCTGGTCCAACGGGGCCACATGCCTCCTCCTGAGCCCGGAAGGCCTGGGATCTTCGCGTTGGGGGATCCCGACCGGATTCGCGAGCTCGTTTCAGGGGCCGGCTTCGATGAGCCCGAGGTCGACGAAATCGCATTCGATTTCCGCTATGCGGATTTCGACGACGTCTGGGACACGATCATCCGCCTTGCCGGCCCGCTCGCGGAAGCGATCGAGGGACTCGCGGATGACGAGCGCAACGCGACCCGGACGGCGATCATGGAGAACATGGCGTCTTACCGCAACGAGGACGGCTCATATACGGCCCCCGCCATGAGCTGGGGGGTGCTGGCAGGCTGATCGAACCCCTCAATGGACGCGACGATCGTGGACTGTGGGACGCGCGAGGGTTCCGTCGACCTCGCCGTGGTACCGCTTTGGTACCGAACGCATCGTCCGATATGTCCGATGCGTCCCGAGCTCGGGACGCATCGGACGCATGGACGCGCCGGGACGGATATGGCACTCGCGTCCGCCGGCTGGGGGCCGAGCGGTCGCCGGTTCTAATCCGGCCTCCCCGATCACCGGAAGCCCGCCTCGGAAGCGGGGTTTCTGGAAGGCGGCCCGGGGAAGCCAGACCGGATTTGGTACGCCTAAGGCCGAGATTGCCAAGCGGCCAAGATCCAGCGCTCTCATGACCGGGGGTGGCGGGGTTCGAATCCCGCCCCCGCAATCCGGGCCTTGGCTAGTGTGACCTTATGCGAGCTCTTGTCTACACCGGTCCCAGGCAGTTGGAGTGGCGGGATGTGGACGATCCGAAGCTGGCCGGAGAGAGCGAGGCGATCGTCCGCCACCTGGCCGTGGCCACCTGCGACCTGGACGCGCTCATCGTTTCCGGCGCGTCGCCCTTTCCGCCACCCTTCCAGCTCGGCCACGAGGGCGTCGCCGAGGTGCTCGAGATCGGCGACGGTGTGCATAGTGTGCGGCCCGGTGACCGTGTGCTGGTGCCATTCCAGATTAGTTGCGGGACTTGCGGAGCATGCCGGCAGGGGCGAACCGGCAACTGCGAAACGCTTCCGCTCGGGCAGACCTACGGGTTCGGGTTTGGGGAAGAGGGCACGCAATGGGGTGGGTTCCTCTCCGACAAGGTTCGGGTGCCATTCGCCGACGCGATGCTCGTCTCCATCCCCGCGGGGCTGACCTCCGAGGTGGCGGCCTCGGCCTCGGACAACATCACCGACGCCTATCGAACCGTTGCACCCCATCTAAGTGCGCGCCCTGGGGCGCCGGTCCTGGTTTGCGGCGGGGCGGGGCCGGGATCTATCGGGCTGCTGGCCGTCGCGCAAGCCCTGGCGCTGGGCGCCGAGGAGGTTCTCTATGTGGACGAAGACCCCGGTCGCCGCGCGATCGCCGAGGGCTACGGGGCGGGAACACTCGACCACGTTCCCGAACAGCTGGATCGCCGTTACCCGATCACAGTCGACGCATCCTCCAGTCGCGAGGGCCTGGCGCTCGCCCTGGCCAGCCTGGACCGCGACGGAGTCTGCACGAGCACCGGTATCTATTTCGACTCGGAGATGGTGCCGCCGTTCCCACTGCTTGGCCTCTACGTCCTGGGTGCGACATTCCACACAGGACGCGTCCACGCGCGAAATGACGCACCCGCGGTGCTGGACATGCTTGCCCGTGGGTCCTTGGACGTCGAGGCGGTGATAACTACCGTGGCGTTCGACGACGCCGCCGACGCCTTGTTGGAGCACTTCACCAAGCTGGTCTTCGTCCGTTAGGCATCGACCCCTGACAGGAACCCCTGAAGGCACCTCACGACGGGCTTTCGGCGTTCTAGGGTGTGCGACAGAGTCCGAGTATCGCGACGGCTTGACTAGATACGCGAAACAATTCTCCGATTGGGATGTCCGGCTCTTGGGCGCTCCGATCGACGGGCGCGACTGCATAGCGGATATTGAGACTGAGGGGAGGAGCGAAGGCGTGCGAGGTGGCGCGCCCACGAGTTTTTGCGCTGTTTCATCCGGTTCGGGATCCCGTCCCCTGTGGCATAGCGGCTGACTGATTTGCCGCGTCCGGTTCGGGAAGGGCTCGTCGTAAATGGTGGGGGCTCAGCCGAATCCGCTCGACGATCCCTGGGTGGTGGTGAGAGACGACTGAGGTCTTGATCGACACCTGGCATGAGCGCAAACGCGAAGACCAATAGCCCACCGGGTATCGGTCAGCCGACCAGCCAGATTGCGCCGTCGCGCATCTCGACCGGAAACCTCTTGAGCGGTAGGCGGCCGGTCGTCGCCTTGACGAAGCCAGCTAGCGGCTTATACGCGCCCTGAGGACCCCGCACCATCTTGCCGGTGCCGACGTCATAGAGCGAGGCGTGCCATGGGCATTCCAGGCATCCGTCATCCGTCACCTGCCCCTCGCCCAGCGAGGCGAGCAGGTGGCGGCAGCGGTTGGACACCGCGAACGGCTTGCCCGCACTGATGCCAACGGCTAGGGCTCCGTGCGGGGTTTTCTCCACGACGGCGACCTGTGAGGCACCGAGGTCATCAACGGCTACGAGGCGGGTGTCGGACTGCTCGGACTTGGTCACCGGCGGAGTATCCCAGCCTGCGCCTCGCGTGGAAAGGAGGAGCCGCGAGCTGGGCCTCCTGCTTATCACGTTAGGAGCCGCAGGCCCCGGGGTTCAGGCTGGCATTCGCTCGACGATCCGCGGGTGGTAACGAGAGACGAATCGGGCCCCGGATTCGACCCATGGATTTGCAGGGGGCTTCTTCCACCTCGAAGCCGTTGACGAAGGCCTTCACGATCACCGACTAGCAGCGTCCCAGTCGGCGCAAGCGGCGACGGTAGACCCGCATCGACCTGTGGATGGCTCCGCCCGGCCGGCTAGGGGATCTGCCGGCGGCGCTCGCAACTGCGAGCAGCCTTGTCGTGTTCTGCGCTGCCGCCGTTGCAGACATCCTTGCCGGCTTCGCCGAAAAGCCGATCCGACCCGGCTTCGCCGAGCAGGGTGTCATTGCCCGGGCCACCCGAGAGGTTGTCGGCCCCGGCTTCGCCGCGGACCTTGTCGCGGCCCTTGCCGGCTTTGACCGTGTCCTTGCCGGTGCCGGCGCAGATCAGGTCGTTTCCGGATCCGGAGGCGATCCGGTCGTTGCCGCCGAGCGCTACGATCACGTCCTTGCGACGCGTCCCGTTGAGCCGGTCGCGGCGCTTCGTGCCGACGATGGTCGCCGTCTGGCCGGCGCAGCGCGGCTTCGCGGCTTCGTTTATCGGGGTCGGGTCGGCGGTGAACCTGCCGACCAGGAGCTCGGTGAAGGCTTCCGGGCCCGCCGCGTCACCCACGACCACCGCTCGCCCGTCTGGTTGGAGGGCGAGGCCGAAGGCCCCGTCCTCGCCGGGGGCGGCGCTCGCGACCTCCTGGCCGCCGCTGCCGAAGCCGCCGTCGAGCTGCCCTTGGGGAGTCAGCCTCAGAAGCCAGGTGTCGCCGGTGCCGGTTCCGCCGTCCAGGACGCCGGCGGCGAGGATCCGGCCGTCCGGCAGCACCTCGAGTGACGTCAGTAGATCGTCGCGCGGGGTGGGGTTGGTTAGGAAGACGCCTCCGTTGGCGAAGCTGGGGTCGAGCTCCCCATTGGGGGTGAAGCGGGCGACGAATGCCTCTTCATCGTTGGGACCTGCGACCGAGGCGCCGGTGGCGAGGATGCGACCGTCGGCGAGCACCTTCAGGTCGAAGAATTCTCCCGACGGTTCCGCTGCGGTGCCGAGGTCGTGGACGGCGATCCCGGCGGTGCCGAAGCCTTCGACCGGGTTGCCATTAGCGTCGAGCTCGGCCATGAAGGCACCTGTCTCGGCCCATCCTCCGATCAGAACCGTTCCGTTACCGAGGACGTCTATCGCAGACCCTTCCTCATGCGGGCTCCCCGGGACGTCGACCAGGCGAACCCCGGCCGGGACGGCGTTGAAGCTGGTGTCCGCTTCGCCTTCCTCGGTGACCCGGACGACCGAAGCTTTTTCTTCCGGCCCGGCGTCTCCGGTGGCGACGAGCTTCCCGTCCGGAGCCTGAGTCATCGCGCGAGGGCTCCCGTGTTCGTTGATCGGCACCGTCGTCAGGCCACCGGTGCCGAAGCCCGGGTCGAGCTCGCCATTCGGCAAATAGCGTCCGAACTCGTAAGCGTCGTTCAAGGTGGTCGGCGCGTGGCCCAAGCCCGCGACGACGAACTTGCCGTCATTGCGTTCCTCGATTCCGTAGATCGCGCGCGGGTTTCCCGACATGCCAAGGTCGGGCTCGACTTTGATGCCTTCGTTGCCGAATCCCACGTCCGGGGTCCCATCGGAGTTGAAGCGGGCGAGGAGGAAGCCGCCCGCACCGTTCCGAGCACCGGCGCCGAGGATCTTCCCGTCGGGAAGGACCAGGAGGTCTTCCAGGAACTCGTTTTTCCCCCCGGGGTCGTCGAGCACGGTGAATCCGTTGTTGCCGAAGCTGGAATCCGGTTCGCCGGCGGCGCCGTCAGCTGCAGGCGCAAAGGCAAGGAGCGAGACCGTCGAGAAAAGTGCTGCGGCCGCTTTCGCTCGCATGTCGTCTCATGGTATTGATCGGAGCCGGGACCGTCTAGGGCACGCGCCGGCGCTGCTCGCAGCTGCGGCGGCCCTGTCGGGTCGCCCGCTGCCACCGTCGCAGACGTCTCTGCCGGCGCCACCCGCTGCCAACCCGCCTCAGGCGGGTCGGCGAGAACGGCACGCCGGCGATCGGAAGATCGAGGGGCCCGTTCGCCGGCGACCCGTCTGGCGCGTTCATCACCCTTGCCTTCATCCGCCGTCGTGAGCGTACCTCTCATCGGGCAGCGTTATCGGGGCGTCGAAGGGCGAAGCGGCTACCTGCTGCGCCAGGCGTACCAGCGGTTCCGCGCGGCCATGGATGATGCTCTGCGCGCACGCCATCTGACCCCCGCCAAATACGGCGCGTTGAGCGTACTCGCCCGCGACCCAGGTGCCTCAGGCGCAGAACTCGCGCGGGCCTCTAACACCACCCCTCAGGCCATGAATTCCATTCTCGTGACCCTGGAGCGGGAAGGCCTGGTCGAACGCAACCCCCACCCGACTCACGGTCGCATCCTCCAGGTCACGCTGACCGACGACGGCCTGCGACGGCTCGAGGCGGCCCATCCCGCGGTTCGGGGGCTCGAGGAGGCGATCGAGGAGGAGTTCACACCCGAGGAGATCGCGGCCGTCAAGGGCTGGCTGGTCACGGCGGCCGAGCGGCTCGAGCGCATCAGCGCCGACCATTGAGTGAGGACACATGACGGATTGATGTTGACCCCGGATTGATGTCGACCCCGCTCGCTTAGCCTATCCGCGGAGGGAAAGATGGCATCAGAGCCCGACCATCGCTATCGCTGGCCCGCGCAGCTGCCCGTCCGGCAGGTTCGCGTCGCTCGCCCTACCGACCGGCTCGAGGCCGTCGAGCGCTTCTACCGGGAGGGCCTCGGGCTGGTCGAGCTGGAGCGTTTCGACGACCACCGCGGCTACAGCGGCGTGATGTTTGGCCTGCCGGGCAAGGATCATCACCTGGAGTTCACGACGCACGTCGGTGGCAGCCCCGGCGTCGCCCCGAGCCGCGACAACCTGCTCGTCCTCTACCTCGGCTCGGCCGCCGAGGCGAAGGCTGTCGCCGATCGTCTCGCCGCGCTCGGTCACGGTCCGGTCGAGGCGGAGAACCCCTACTGGGAGAAGGTGGGAGGGATCACGGTCGAGGACCCCGATGGCTGGCGGGTGGTGCTGGTCCCGGCTCCCGTCTTCTGAACGCACCATCCAGATTTCCGCGAATTTGCGCCCACCGGGAAGGCGCTCTCGCAAGGGGCGGCGCAGAGGCGGCGCCGATCGCGCGCAAGCAGAATGCTGACAGCGCCGCGACGACGTCCTTGTCAGAGACGCCCTCGCCCCGCACCGGAGAGAGCAGGTCCGCGTCCTGATACGGAATCTCGCCGGCATCGATCGCGATCCGGAGCAGGTCGGCGAGCCGCCCACGGTAGCCCCGGCGGCGGGCGAGCCGCTCGGCCTCGATCAGCGGGTCGACCGGCTCGTAAACAAGGGCCCAGGCCAGGCGCCGGTTCTCGAGCGCGCTGCCGGCGAAGCGGCGCACCACGGCGTCGAGTTTCTCCAGCGCCGTCCCGGGCGCCGGCTGCGATCACCGCTGGAACGGGCTGTCGGGGTCGCCTGTCCGCGGAGGTCACCCACCTAGGTCGGGAAGGAATGGCCTCCGCCTCGCGTCTTGTGATCCGTAGCTCCAAATCAACAGAGAAAAGGTGAACATGCAGATCAGAAATCTCAAACGCCTGCACGTGCTGATTGCTGCAGCGGCGGTCACGGCGTTGATTGTGATCCCGGTCGGGCTCGCCGGGGCGAGGAGCCCAGCCTCGACGTCCATCAAAGTCGCCAAGAAGCAGATCAAGGCCCTGACCAAGCGGGTTGCATCCCTGGAAGCGACGCTGACAAATCGGATTGTTGCGCTTGACGCGGAAAATGGCCCCACGGCGCTGCCGCCGAACGGCCCCGCCGCCGGCGCCCTGACGGGCAACTATCCGAACCCGCAGATCGGCCCGAACGCAGTCGGCAGCTCCGAGATCGGCGCCAATGGGGTCGGCAGCTCCGAGATTGCTTCCCATGCGGTCCACCCGGACGAGTTGGCAGCTATCAGTCTGCTCACCAACGCCGTCTCGGTCGCTAGTGGTGGAGGCACAAACACCGTGGCGGCGGATTGCCCGGCAGGATCCGAGTTAATCAGCGGAGGCGCGACGTTCGACTTCCCCACTGGTGATCTGTCGGCCAGCATCCCGAGCGGCAACGGCTGGTTCGCCAGAGGCGAGAATAACGGTATCGCCGCCCAGAGCCTGACCGTGTTCGCACTCTGCCTCCCGGGTTAGCGAGGTATCAGCACCATCGGGCCGCGGCCAGGTCAACGACGGCGGGTGGGCGGAGGACCTAGCGCCCCGGCGCTGTTCTTGGGCAGCAGGGTGAACGCGAGGCGCCGCCGCCAAGCAATAGGAAGAAGCACATCGCTGACATCACATTCGCGTAAGTCAGTTTCGGGCGCATCGGGACTTCCGTTCGATCGGGCCGCCCATATGGCCTCCTCCTCAGCAGAAGACCGCGACGTGTACCACGCCGCTAGCCGGTTCCTCTGGTTTTCCGCCGGCGGCACGGACGACAACGACGCCGTTGACGTTTTCTTTCAACGGGCCGACCGTCGCCTCTGCCGGGTTGGGAAAGGTCGAGTCGCCATTGGTCTCCGCGTCGATTGCTGGGGTGGCGATGAAAGCGCAGGCGCTCACATTCTGATTGAAGACGACCGTATACACCCCTTCTTTCGTTTCTCCCTGGCTGGTCGAGGTCACACCGCTACCCCGAATCAGTTTTCCATCGGCGCTAACGACCGCAAAGAGCTTTGTGGCAGGCGCTCCGGCTTCTCCTTTGGGCCCCTGCAACCCGGAGGCACCTTTCAAGGCGGCCTGCGCGGCGCTTGAAATCTTCGCCTGGGTCACCGCGCCATTCTTGATTTTCGCGGCGCTAACCGCGTTGTTCTTCAGCTGCTTGGTGCCAACTGAGTTCTTGCCGAGCTGACCGGCGGCGTAGGCACCGCCCCCCAGCAACAGGAAGAAGCAGAGCGTTGACATCACGTTCGCGTAGCTCAGCTTCGGGCGCATCTTGACCTCCGTTGGGTCCGTGGCTTTCAGCCTCGCCCATCCAACGGGTTATGGCTCACGCTGACGCTAGCCCCGATTGGGCGTGGGGTCAATATGGGACGGGCCCTGGCACGACTGGGCGCTCTGCGCGCGAGCTGGGTATATAGTCGTTCGCGTCGCCGTTGGGGGGTCGAAGCGGGAGCGGCCGGAGTCTCTAGGAGACGAAAGGCCAGCCACTCCGAAAGGAACCCCATGTTCACGATCCGCAACCGACGGTGGGCGCTTCTCGCCCTTGCCGCGGCTTCCCTAATGCTCGCCCCCTCGGCACTGGCAGCGGGCCACGGCCGGACCGGCTTCGGCTTCAACGCCGCCAACATCAGCGGTTTTCCCCACGGTGCCGTCTTCCTGACCGGCGGCGGGGCCTACAGCCCCGGGACCGGCTTCGTCCACTCGGGCGGCGGATTCCGCTGCACCGAAGCGGTAGGGCAGGGCCCCCTCAGCGGTTGTCTCGCCGGCCAGGGCGTGCGCTGGGACACGGCCGAACTCCTGGCCGGAACGACGTTCAAATGCACCGGCCAGGATGCCGGGAAGCCAGCGGTGACCGACGAGGACACCGCGGTGCTCCTTTCCGACTTTTACCGGAGCGGAGACGGCATCGATGAGTCCTTCACCGCGCAGCTGATCATCTCCCAGGACGACCTCGCTCCGGAAATCGAAGGCGACCAGAACGTCTGGATCCAGGGGGTCGGTTGCGGCTCGGCGATCGTGCACTTCAACTCGCAGAGTTGAAACCAAAGACGCCGAGTCGTCGCCTGGTGTGGCGGCCGGTTGCGAGTGTGGATCTGAGGTGGTGATCGAGCTTGCCGGAGAGTTGCCGAAATCCGACAGATGGACGACTCATGGCCTGCGCGCGGGCGGGCCGCTAGCTGTAGTTCCTAACCACCTTCGTCAGTAACGAAGACATCCGGGCCTCGCTGGAGGCTGGAGCTGCGAAGCCAAACCAGCCCCAGGAGATCCGGATGCAAGTTCACGCTAGAGCACGGCTCACCCCGAAAGGCAGGGCCCTCGTAGTCGAGAGGGTTCTGAGCACGGTTGTCGGCAGCGGCGGCGGCCGAGGCCGCCGGCGTTGCCGAGCGAACCGTCTACCGCTGGCTCGCTCGCTACCGCGCCCAAGGCGAGTCCGGCCTGCTCGATCGATCCTCGGCACCGCACTCGATCCCCCATCGCACGCCGCGAGAGCGAGTCGCGGCGGTCCTGGCGCTGCGGCGCCTGCGGATGACCTCGACCGAGATCGCCGAGCTGCTCGAGATGCCGCTCTCGACTGTCTCGGTGGTGCTGCAGCGCGAAGGGCTCGGCAAGCTCAGCCGGCTGGAGCCGCCCGAGCCGCCCAACCGCTACGAGCGAAAGCGCCCAGGCGAGCTGATCCACATCGACGTCAAGAAGCTGGGCCGCATCCTCAAGCCCGGCCACCGGGTGACCGGCAACCGCCGCGGCCAGGCGAAGACCCATCGCAACGGCAAGCCCGTCAGGCTGGCCGGCTGGGAGTTCGTCCACATCGCGATCGACGATCACTCGCGCCTGGCCTATGCCGAGGTCCTGGCCAACGAGCGCGGCGAGACGGCGGTCGGTTTTCTCCGGCGCGCCGTTGCCTTCTTTGCCTCCCACGGGATCGCGGTGCAGCGCGTGATGACCGACAACGGCTCCCCTTACGTCTCCGCCGTGCACGCGCTCGCCTGCCGCGAGCTCGGCCTGCGCCACCTGCGCACCCAGCCCTACCGGCCGCGCACAAACGGCAAGGCCGAGCGCTTCATCCAGACGATGCTTCGCGAGTGGGCCTACGGCCGGGTCTTTGCGACGAGCGCCGAGCGCACCGCGGCATTGCCTTCATGGCTCAAGCGCTACAACTGGCGAAGACCACACGGCAGCCTCGGCCACCGACCGCCCGCGTCAAGGCTGACGAACGTTGCTGGGAACTACAGCTAGCGCCACTGCTCCGATGCGCACCCACCGGGGTGCCGATCGCTTCCGGATTCGTGGTCGGGGTGGCGAGCGGTGTTGACTCGACCGCAGCCTCCTCGTTCGAGCGCTCGCATCCGCCAGCCCGCCTCAGGCGGGTTGGCGAGAACGAGCACGCCGCGAGCGGAGGGCGGAAGCTCGAAGCGTCCGTTCGTCCGCGCCGCGTCTGGCGCGTTCTTCCGCCCTCCTTTCGTCTCGCTAGACGCTGCCGTCGCCATCGCTCGGGCCACCGTTGTTGTCGGCGTCGTGATCTCCGCCGTTGTGCTGCGGGATGCCGTGATGGTGGAGATGGCGGTGTCCCGCCATCGCGGCCGGCAGCGCACCGGCAGCGAAGATTCCCATTACGGCGAGGACCACTGCGATCCGGGCCTTCATTGTTGAGAGCATCGTTTTCTCCTTGTGGTTTGTGGTCATGTGAGGAAGCTGGATATGGCGCGCTTGATCGCCGGTCCCTGCCGCGGCCACTGCGCGGGGGGTCCCGCCCCGACCACCACCGTGGTGGCGCTGGCTCCGGCGACGATGCAGGCGATCTCGCGATAGCTGCGCCCGCTCGAAGACCTGTAGTCATCGACTACGCACGAGCCGCGCGCACCCCGGAATCGAAGGTTTGTCCCCGACGCGACCAACTTCACGTCGACGTCGCCCTCGTCGCGGTTGTGATCGGGGCGAAAGCTGCTCCAGTTCGACACGGTCTCCGCGCCCTGCTGGGGCGTTGCGTTCAGATAGCCAAGAATTCGCCCCTGGCCCGATCGCAGGGCCGCCGAGACGGTGCCCGGGTCGGAGCGGATCGAGCGCCAGCGATGCGGGTAGGCGAGCCGGGCCGCGCCGTCCGGAAGGCGGCTCGTCCGCCACGCGGGCGGGGCCGGCGACGGGCGAAGCCAGGCGAACGCTCGCGCCTGGATCGTCGCCTGCGGCGCCGATGTAGATCGCGAGGAGCCCCCGCTGTATCCCCCGCCGCAACCTGTGACAGCGAGCGCGAGCGTGGCGAGCGTGGCCACGACCGCCGATGCTGCAAACCGCGCCAACCATCTGGGAAGGGAGTTCATTGCGGGAATGCCTCCGAATCGAAGTTCACGACCGCCGGGACGGCGATCGGGTGCTCTACAGCTAAGGACGCCACCGAGGTCAGGAACTTCCCCGGGATCCTGGACAAACTGGTGCCGTAGCGTTTGAAGCCCTTGAGATCCCTCGATCAGCGGATGCGGGCTGCGGCTTAGCCGAGCCACGCACTTCGCGTGGCGACGCAAGAGGTTGGCCGCGATCTAATCCTCAAGTGCGGGCTGGTACCGCTTTGGTACCGACTGCCATGTCCTATATGTCCGATCAGTCCAGATCGGGGGACAGGAGGGACGCGGGGGACGCGGCGGGACGCATAGGGCAACCTTGTCCGACGGCTGAGGCCGAGCGGTCGCCGGTTCAAATCCGGCCTCCCCGATCTACCGGAAGCCCGCTCGGAAGCGCGACCTGGCCCCCCCTAGCGCACGACAGCTACCGAGAGCGTGTGCTGCGCGGCGCGAGAGCAGGTGCCGAATGGCAGCGGCACCAGTTTCGATTTGCTCTGTCCAGGGGGCGTGACCCGCAGGCCGGCAGCGGTCACCGGGTGGCAGGCCGAGGGCGAGAAGTTGCCGGCGTCGACGATCCGCAGCGAGGTACTCGCCGTCGCGCCGTTCGCCAGTTTCACCGTTGTCGGTTTCTGGCCGGCTTCGTGCTGCGCCGGGGCGCCGATCCGTTTGCCGGCGAGGTTGACCGCGGCGACCCGCGGGAAGCCCCTCAGGGTGCAGGCGTGGTCGGAGAGGTTGGTGAACTTGATCTTGTAGAAGACGCTCCCTGCGGTGCCGCCGCCGGCCCCGTTGTTGGACCAGATCACCAATCCGGACGTCTTGCAGTGCGGTGGGCCAGCCGCGACGGCGCTCGCCGCGGGAGAGGCCAGGGGGAGAGCCGCGATCGCCAATAGGGCGACGAGGGCGAGGCGGGCGAGGGACGGTAAGGAGAATCCGGCTTGACTCATTGTGGACCGACCTTTCGGTGGGGGATCGATTGCCGCGCTGAGGCGGCGAGTGGCCTGCGTCGAGCCTACCCCGCTCCTCCGGCTAAACGATTGGTCGAGTTCCCACAGCGCAAGAAGCTCGAATAGCAGGGGATAAGCATGCGTGGGAGGTCGGCCGGCCCGGGCGACGCACTACGCGGCGATGCTCTTCGTCGGTACCCGGATGTGATTCGCGCAACGGGCCCCTCGGCGGTGTCTTCAAGGCGCTGGCGTTGGCGGTAAGAACGCTTCGGTTCCAGCTCTAGAGGTCCCCTCGAAGAGGGCGCTGCCAGCCTTTCGGTCGAGCTCGATAAGGCTGTGCCTACTTCCGTGCCGGGCCGCGGCCACGCCTCGATCTCTGTGCGCCTGAAGGCTGGCGGCGTTAGAACCACCGATGGCCAGGCACGCTGGCTCAGGTGAGCGTCTCGTCACCCACCGGGGCCTGGTACCACTTGAGATTCTGCGTGGGCCTGGCTGGGTGACTAGGATTTCGTCACTGCGACAGAAGGGAGCGAGATGGGTCTGAGTGACGCAAAGGTCGAGCCGGCAGTACCGGTGTCAGACATGGCGAAGGCGAAGGAGTTCTACGAGTACAAACTGGGCCTCTCGGGAGGCAGGGATATCGGCGACGGCGGGATCACGTACCCGTGCGGCGGGGGCCGCGAGATTCACATCTACCCCTCGCCCGACAACGCGGGCAGGTCGGGCGGCACGATCGCCGGCTGGGAGGTGGATGACCTCGAGAAGACGGTGGACGAGCTCACAGCCAACGGCGTCAGCTTCGAGCAAGTCGATAGTGATCCGATCAAGACGAACGAGAAAGGGATTGCCGAGCTGGGCGAGGACCGGGTGGCCTGGTTCAAGGACCCCGACGGCAACGTCCACGGTGTCGCCCAGATCTGACCGGCGGCTAGCCTTGACTGAGCCCGGGAGGGGTGCCGGAGTGGTTGAACGGGGCGGTCTCGCAAACCGTTAAGGGCCTTCGGGTCCTTCGTGGAGACGTTTCCTTAGCGTGAGAAAGCCCTCGAAGCCGCCTGGCTGCGGGAGTAGCAGCTAGGCATAGGGGGCGCAGGCACGCGCAAACTGGCGGCAGCCGCTCTGGCCGGTTGACAGCATCTGCTCAAGTGGTCAGGCAGAACAAAGTTGGGACGCGAGGGACGCATAGGGACGAATCTGAGAGACCTGTCCTCCGGCTGAGGCCGAGCGGTCGCCGGTTCAAATCCGGCCTCCCCGATCACCCGGTCGTCGGAAGCGGTGGATTGCGTCCCGGCGTTCCCGCGTCCCCGTCAATGCCCTCAGCTACCTTGCCATTCAGCGATACCGAGGAATCCACGGAAAGCGCTCCCGATGCCTCGGAGAGGCATCCGTAAGGCGGGGTTATAGGGCGTGCGCCCCTGGCCGTCGCCGCGCTCGGGCGCTGCCGCGCCGGGGCGTCCTGACCCGCAGCGCCCCCGGCCGGATCGCGAACTTCAGAGGTGGGGCGAGCTCGACCGCCTCCCCGTCGAGGCCGCCGTTGACCGTTTCCGGAGCGGTCACGTCCAGTGAGGTCGCGCTCCACGCCCGCCCCGACGGAGGTGCTGCGCCGGCCGGCCCATCGATGACGACCACCCCGAGCTGTCCGCCGTCGAGCCGCGGGCGGGCGCCGTGCCTCGTCGGCCGCCCCGGCGCGTAAGGGTTGTTCGAGACGAGCACCACCGCAGGCCGGCGGTGCTCCGCGCCCCGCTCGTCGACGAGGCGCAGCTCCGGCGCCTCGCCGCCTGCGCCGAGGACCGCGCGGGTGGTCTCCAGCAGCGTGCGGAGCTTCGCGTCGCGGTATGCGGCTCCCCGGACAGCCTCGCCGTAGATGCCCAGCGATACGCAGTTCAGGAACAGGCGGCCGTTCACCGTCCCGACGTCGATGCGACGCTCGACCCCGTCGCCGAAGGGCTCGAGCGCGCTGGCAGGATCGTCCGGATCCAAGCCCAAGTCGCGGGCGAAGTGGTTCCGCGTTCCGGCAGGGACGCAGACGAACGGCAGCCCGTGTTCCACGGCGGCGGCCGCGACGATTGCCAGGGAGCCATCGCCGCCGGCCATCCCCAGCGCGTCCGCCCCCCGCGCCACGGTCTCCTCGACCAGCACCGCCAGGTCGTCGCCGGGGGTGAGCTCGAAAACCTCGATCGCGCGCCCCCGCGCCAACTCGGCCACCCGGGCGCGCGTGGCCCTGCCGCCGCCCGACTTCGGGTTGACGAACAGGACCGGCCGCTCGAGCTTGCTCACTAGAGGCTCCGAGACGCAGGAGCCGCCCTATCCATCGGCGACCTTCTCTGGCAGCGCGGTCGTGTGGCGCACCGCCGGGATCGGCGAGGATACGGCGTTTGTCATGGGGCGAGTCGCCGGCCTACTGGAGCCACCCGAGCCACAGAGCGAGGAGGACCTCGCTGAGGTTGGGCGGGTTTTGATCGAGGTCACGGTCGAGCGCGTTGCTGCCGCCATGCGTGTCTATATCAGTGTGACGAAAAGCGTTCCCCTTCGATCGTCTCGCCGCGGCTGTGGGTGGACGACCCCGACGACCTGCCCGAGGACGCCATGCTGTTCAGCTTTGTGGGCGAGGATCTCGGGGGTGACGGGTCGGTGCAACTGGACGGCGGACATTGTCAACCGTCGGGTTTAACCAGCTGGCGCTACTACCCTCGCTGCGGGTTTCGGCCTAGACGGTATTCAGTCGAAGGGCATCGGCAGTCGACGCTCTGTTGCTCTAATGGCCCCGGAACCTGGTCGGCCGCCGCCTTGCTTGTGGCTAGACGTCGGCGGGCCGATTCCCGGTCGCAGAAAGCCCTATGAGCCGGGCGACGGTCCTACTTTGGGAACGCCCGGTTGACAATCGTCGGGTCACCGAGCGTGTCGAACGCTACGAGCTTGCCGTCAGCGTTGTAGGTGGAGACATCGGCACTCTCAATTGTCTCGCCTTCGAGAGTCACGGTGGTCAGGATGACGACCTTGTCGCCGTCGGCGACGAAGTCGTGCGGCTTGGTGCTGAAGTTCTTGCTCAAGAACTTCCCCCAGAGCTCGCCGACTTCCTCCTTGCCGCGGTAGGTCCCGGTCAGCGCGTTATCGCCGCGCACCGTCCACTCGACTGAGTCGTCAATGTTTTGCATCGCGCCCTCGGCATCTCCGCTGCTGAACGCCCTGTAGGCATCTTCCGATGATTGCTTGTTCTCCTGAGCACCCATGACTGGGTCCCTTCTGTGGATCCTGGGATAGAGGTACGAGCATAGCCCTGTCTGCTGCAGGTGGCGGGCCGAGCTCGAAAGGCAGTGATGCGGCTTTGTCAGCCGTTGCGTTTATCCAGGGAATGCGGCTCCCACACTAAGGATCGTCGCTGGAGCGGAGCCCCTCGCCTGAGGGCGCTGGCTCAGCCGACAAACGAGTCGAAGGCCGGCAGCGGCTTGATGAATGGATCGAGCAGCCTGCCGGACTCCTGCGGCGTCAGCACTTCCGCCGGGTCGAGCTTGACGACCTCGCGCTTGGACTCGTCGACCTCCCAGACGTCCTCGCCAACCAGCCGGCCGCGGTCGTCATAGGGCCAAATCATGTGCTCGACGTTCATCACGACGTAGGTTGCGTCGGCGTCGACATCGGCGCCATTTGCGGCGAGAACCTCGCCCCGAGTCTGCTGGCAGATCGTGGCCGTAGAGCAGATCAGGTTGTCGCCGACTGCGAGCCGCTCGTCGCCGCCGGTATAGAAGATGCACTGGCCGGTCCGGGTCCACTCGCGGTACACAGATTCGACCTCCTCACGTCCGTCGAGCGTGACGTTCATTCCGAAGACGTTGAAGTGGTAGACGGGGTGCTCGACCGTCATCTCCGGCTCAAAAATCTCCTCGTAGCGCCCGGCGATCTCCAGGTAGCGGTGCCGGTTGTAGGCGTGAAGCAAGTAGAGGTGCCGCGGGTTCTCCGTGGTCTCAATCAGTCGCTCGACGGCGGCATTGACCTCTTTGACATCGAATCGTCCCATTGCTGCTTCCTCGAGTTGGTTATTGAGCGAGGCTTACCACTGACGCTGGAGGGCGTCAAGCCGCGGCGCTGAGCCAGCGACAGCGGTTGGCCTTTGTCCATCGACCAGTTTTGCCAGGGCTTGCCGAATTGGGGAGCGTCTACCGGTGGCCCGTTCAGCCCGGCCCACCCCCCAATCTCACGCCGCCACGGCGATGCACGAGCAGTTGGGGTGGCCGTCCGCCTCCTCGTTCGCTTGGTCGTCGAGTGCGATCTGGACCTCAACCGCACCAAGTGGGCGCTTCAGCGTCTCATCGAACTGCGGGAGGGCTTCCCTGACGGGGAGGGTGGGGCTGTCGAATCTTGCCCGGCAACGGCCGGCCTCCTAGCGAGGCATCAGAAAGCGTTTTCTGACGCGGGCCTCGCATGAAGGTTTGTCGGTGGCAGTCGGTGACAAGGCTCTGAGCGGGCCTCGTCAAGAAGGGCCTGACTATCAAGACAGTGCCACGTTCTATATGAAGACTCAGCGAGGAGGGGGCCTCGCTGAGCAGTTTTGCGGCACGTTTCTCGGACACCAGGGCCGTTGTAGGCACTCCCGAGACAGTGCCCACCAGGAGGTGTAGGTGGAATGGTCTACAGGTGCGAGCGCTGCGGAAGGAGCTTTAGCTCCACTCGGGTTTCCAGCGGGCAACTCTGCCCGCGATGCCGAGCGCGAGACGGGGTCTCTGCTCCGCTGATTAACTCGTTTGGGGGATTCAAGGTCGCCGATCTTCGGGCCGATCGCGACCCCCCTTAGTGGCCGTGGCGTTCCCCGGTCCCCTGGCGGCCGAGCGGGTCGCCGAGACACTGGTGGCGCCTGGGTAATGGCCGAACCGGACGCATGTTCCGGGCGGGCCGATTAGGTCAGGAGCCGGACGCCCCGGGCCCGGCCCCTGACCGACCCCAGTAGCTAGCCCATGTGGTAACAGGCCACGTCGTACTGCGACTTCTCGGTGTAGTGCTGACCCCCTATGCCCCCTTCTCCGCCGTTGAGGTCTGCCTCGTTGAACGGCGAGCCCGGAGACCCTCCGGCATGACCGGGGAGTCCCCCTTCTCCGCTTTCTACGAGTTCCACACAATCCTGTGATGGCGGGCCATGGCCTGCCGGGTTTCCGCCGTAGGCCATTGGGACGGAGACGACCCCAACGACAAATATCGCGACCAATGCCGCGATCGAGAACCTTCTCATGGCACGTTCCTTTCCTAGAGCCGATTAGGCCGCTATTGCGGCCTACGTAAGCAACGAGCCTGGGGTTCATCTGTAAGGTCGCACCCCGCGCCGATTCCCGCCAAGCGGGCTGCCAGCACTCCACGCCCGGCGTCAACCTCCGCCAGGACCCGGGCAAGCTGCCAGAGGCGAGGCAGGACGCACAGACAGGTCGCCGCGCCCCTCCCGTGACGATTCGTGCCCGCTTCGCCCGCAAACCGCTCTGGAATGCGACGTAACTCATTAGGTCCAGTTGTATGAGGGTCCTGACAGCCGGTTCCGTTGCGTAACGTCCTTTCCGGGATTTGCAGGGAATTCGCTGGATCGGGGCTCGGGCTGCCCGTTGTGCAGCGTTCGTGACCATTCCGTGCCCACTTTGGGGCCGCCGTTCGTTCGCCAGTACCTCAGCCACAGCCGCCAGGTCGACCAGCGACTCCCGGAAGGCAGGGACCGCGCCAGGTTCCCGCGCCAGTGTCGGGCAAGAGACGGAGTGTCGGCCCGGTTGACCTCCGCAACCGTTTTCCACACCGAGCCTCCTGAGGCTGATGATGCCACCCGTGCTGCGGGGTTGGACGCTAGGGTGGGGCCCGATGGCGTTCGGGCTCAGCCCCGAGGAGATCGAGTGGATCCGCGAGGGTTACCGAATGTTTCGCGAGGGAGACCCGTCGTATCTCGACCGCGCCGCTCCTGACGCCAGGTACGAGTTCCCGGCGACGCTTCCCTCCGGTGGCGTGTACGAGAGCCCCGTCGACGCCCTCGAGTTCTTTACGACGGCCGCGGAACTCTTCGAGGCTCCAAATCCCGATCCAGAAGACTTCGTGCGGGTCGAAGATCGCCTGATCGTGTTCGGGACTTGGCGCGCACGGTCGCGTAAGTCGGGAGAGGAGATCGCCACTCGCTTCGTGCATTCCTACCGCCTCAGCGGCGGCGACGGCCCGGTCAGCGATCAGAAGATCGTTTCGTTCGAGGCGTTCATGGACACCGCCGCCGTGTTGGGATCGCTGGATTGAGCTGCGCCCCCTGGCAAATGCAATCGCCAGAATGCGTCTGCGGCTCAGTTTTTTGGTTGCGCTTGTTTCTGCTCTGGGTTTGCTGTTCGCAGGACAAGCGAGTTGAGTTGCCGCGGACCTGGACTGCCGGAAGGGTCGACGGCGAAACCGGGTTGTTCGCCCTGCTCCGGCAGAAGCAATTGCGCCGCTGAGCCCTGCATTGTCACGAGCCCGACTGCACACACGTCCGCCCGGTCGACTATCCATCGTGTCTGCGTGGCGGCCACACCTCCGCGATCGCTCAGCGCAGTGGAGTCCCCGCGCCTGCTGGTTTGTTGTCTTCCCCCAACAGGTAACAGCCGTGACCTTGGGTGACGGTGGACCCCCTGAAGGTCAGAACCTCGCTGACCAGCACACCTTTCTGGTTGCGGTAATTGATCACGAGCGTATTGACCCCTGCGTAGACCCCGAGTACCTCGAAGTGCAGGTTTGGGATAAGTCGTAGCCCCTCACTCCAATAGTGGCGCAGAGCAACCTTCCCGCGAATCACTCCATCACTTTCGTCAAGCAGCTGCGTGGCCACCGGGGAGGCGAAGACGATGTCGTCCGAGAAGTGGCTGAGCACTTGCTCTAGGTCGTGAGCATTCCAGGCCGCCACCCAACTCTCGCAGAACTCCTGTGCCCAAGCTTGATCCATGTCAGCTTTCTAGCAACGTGGCTGACGAAGCCAACAACAGCAGCGGCAGAATAGGGAAGACCGATAGCAGGGGCAGGCGGAGTGGCCTCACGGCACGAAAGCTACTCCCCTGCTCCCAGCCCGCAGAAGCCGCGATAGCTGCGAGAGTCGGACGAGTCTGACGACGATCGATTCTCTTCGAGAGGAGCTCCTATGAAGACCCTGCGTAGCAACCTGACCTACGCGAATGTGATCTCGACCTTGTGCCTGTTCCTTCTGCTCGGCGGACGCGCGGCTTTTGCCGCCTCCCACCTCGGGAAGAACAGCGTCGGCGCCAAGCAGATCAAGAAGAACGCGGTGACCACGGCGAAGATCAAGAAGGAAGCGGTAACCGCCGCCAAAGTCAAGAAAGGCACGCTTACCGGGACCCAGATCAACTCAGCCCGTGTGCGCTCTGAGAGGCCGCGAGCGGTGCGGCCTCGGTAGGTGTCGCGTCGGGGACGCGGCATTCATGGACAAGGTCACGGCCCCCGAGCTTAAGCTCGCCGTCGCCTAGTCGTACGAGATCAGATCCACGACAAAGCCCTCGCACCTGATCTTGAGGAAGGTGTTGTGGCCCTGTGTTGGGTCGATCTCCTCGAAGCTGTCCTCGGCTGAGCCCGTGAAGTCCAGCTCAGCCTCGACGAACCGCCGACGCCAGATTGTCACCGAGGGTTCTGTCGGCAGATTGTCGTCTCGCTGCCATTTCAGTCGGCACCGCTCATCGTCGGGCAGCTCGATCTTCTCCAGGGTTCCCGAGAAGTTCATCATCCAGTGCCCACCCTCGTCCCACGGCAGGAACAGGCTCGCCTCCACGATCCGGCCTACCAGTCCCAGGAGCATGGTCAGGGCCTCGTCGAAGTCACCGATGTGCTGGGGCTCGGTCACCGGGTCGGGGCGACTCTACCTTGGGCAACTCCTGGGCAACACAACACCCGGAGACAGCCGCAAACGAGACTCCGCAGAAACGCCGAAAATCAGCATTTAGCAGGAGAATCACTAACACCCGCAAAGGACCGGAACCCACGGCTGCGACTGAAAATCGTGGTGTCGCCGGTTCGATTCCGGCCCTCGCCATCTCAGCCGCTCGTGGCCTTCACTGGAGTACAGATCGCCGTGACCGTCAGCGTGGAAGAACCGCTGCCCAAGATGAACGCGTTTGCCAGCCATCCATTTCGATCGGAGGTCGGACCGCTTTCATTTACGAACGCTGCTTTGGGATCACTCACAGTCGCACCGCCGCCGATGATCTTCTGACCGGCCGGACAAGTCGCGACGCCAATTGTTCCGTTGGGGCCCTGCACGATCGTCACAACCGCCGAGACATACTGGACAGTGTCCAGGCTTGCGGCGCTGACGCCCGTCAAACTACTGCCCTTGACCTGCTTTCCCGTCAGCGATCCAGGCTTGACCTGATTGCCCGTCAATGACTTGTTCTTTATCCGGTTGCCCGGGATCGAATTCGGTTTGATCTGAGATCCGCTGATCTTTCCTGCCGCGTAGACGGTTCCGCCCAGCGCAACAAAGAGCGCGACAAGGGCGACGACGTTCGAGACTGAAAACGAGTTCTTGACTCGGCTCATTTGTGTCCTCTCCTCGGTTCGGGTTTTGGCTCGAGGCCCAGGTCCCCATGGACGGGTCCCGTCCAGAAGCTAAAGCCCGGCGGGCGGCGGAGTCAATCCCCGCCGTCGCTGGCCGGTGTCGCGGGGCCTCGGCTCGGGGTTCGGTTCTCCGCCACGCTATGGGCGGGCTGTCCCCCTGGTTGGGTCTCGGCTGCTCAGCGACCCTTGTCTCCTCATGCGGGCCGAGAGGAGAGGGAATGACGATGGCCACCAGGACGATCACGATCACGATCGCGGCGCTCGCGGGGGTGGCCGCCGCGCTGATGCTACTGCCGGCAGCCGCCTCGGCGACCGTCTACTGCGTCGACAACACCCCCGGGACCCTGAGCGACAATTCGTCGGTCGACCCCTCCTGCAAAGTGGCGACGATGACGATTCCGCTGGCGCTGGAGACCGCCCAGAAAAGCGCCGAACCGGACTCGGTGCTGATCGGGCCGGGGAGCTTACGCTGCCGACCGGCGCGGGCCCGAGCTACTTCGAGCTCTTCTACGAATCCTCAACGACAACACCCTGCAGTTGAGGGGGAGCGGCCCGGGAGCACGCAACTGATCATGGGCTCGACCACCGGCACGCAGGAGGGTCTGCACGATCACGGCCCCCGCCGGCTCGTCGATCTCGGGCTTCCGAATGACGATTCCCAAAAACAGCGACTCAAACAACGATAGAGGGATCTCGATGGTCGGTGGGGTCGTTGTCCATGACGTCCTGATCGACGGCCCCGACGCCTCCAACGCGACTGGCTTCATCCTCGGGTCGGGCGGCGTCCGCAACGTGACAGTGGACCTGCCGGTTTCCGGCGGCAACAACGGTGTGCTTGCCAACTACATCTCGGTCACGATCGCCGACTCGCTCTTCCGAGCCCAGACAGGCCTGAGCATGAGTGGCATCACCGCGACGATCGAACGCACGAAGTTCGTCACGAAGTGGGGCACCAAATCCGACAGCGGATCGATCGTCCTCCGCGACTCCCTGATCGATCTCGGCGACCGCGAATACGCTGTCGGGGTGAAGGTTGGAAACGACAACAACGGCTCGAACCCGATCGGCGGGACGATCGACGGAGTCACCGTCGTCGGTGGGGGCCCCGAATCGTCCGGCATCGTCGTCCAGGCCGACAATGGCTCCGAGAGCGCAAAAGCGCGCATCTCCAACACGGTCGTCGAGGGACCGAGCAAGCCGCTCCGGGTCCTCGCCGACAACGGGCGCCCGGCCGAAGCCGTCGCCTCCTACTCCAACTACGGCGTCCCTGAGGTCAACAACAACCTCGACGGAGTCGGCGCCACCGGGACCGCCAACTACACACCAGTCTCGATCACCAGCCTTGCGCCGGGCTTCGCCGATCCCGCCGCCGGTGACTTCCACCTGGCGCCCTCCTCACCGCTGATCGACCTCGGCGACCCGATGCCGCCGCAGGCCGGCGAGCTCGATATCGACGGCGGCTCGCGTGCCGCTTCCTCACAGTGCCCGAACGCCGCCGGCCGCCGCGACATCGGCGCCGACGAGTTCGAACCTTCGTGTGCGGCCGCCATGGTCATGACCGCGACCCTTCCGGATACGACGATTCGTGGCCGCAAGCGGATAGCAACCCGGAGAAAACGGGCTAAGGCCGTGTTCAGGCTCTCCTCGTCGGAGGCCGGCGTGAGTTTCCGGTGCAGCGTCGACGGCAGCCGGTTCAAGAGCTGCGAGAGCGTCTTCACGGTCAAGCTGGGACTAGGTCGACACACGATCCGTGCCCGCGCCATCGGCGCGACCGGTGCCGACCCCTCGCCGGCGACCGCGAAGGTGAAGATCGTTAAGAGGCGGCCGCCCGAGGGTAGCGATCACAATCGCTGACCAGATGGCACGCCGAATCCTGATCGTCGACGACCACGCCGGCTTCCGGCGCAGCGCCGCCCGCAGCCTCGCCACGGCCGGGTGGGAGGTGGTCGGCGAGGCGGAGGACGGCGAGGCCGCCCTCGAGGCCGCCGAGCGCTGCGAGCCGGACGTCGTCCTCCTCGACGTCGGGCTGCCTGACGTCAGTGGGATCGAGGTCGCCCGCGAGCTCCACGAGCGGGTTCCCGACGTCGCCGTGGTGATGATCTCGACCCAGGACCGCTCCGACTACGGCGAGCTGGCGCTGGCCAGCGGCGCCCGCGGGTTCCTGACCAAGCTCGATCTGTCCAGCCAGGCGCTGGAGGCACTCGTAGAGTCCTAGCTGCATGGCGGTGCGAATAGAGCAGACGGTGGCCCGAGCGGTGAGCTCCGCCACCGATGTCGGCGACGCCTACACCCGGGCGCTGGAGGCGATCGGCACCGACCTCGACTGGAGCCTGGCTGCCGCCTGGGAGCCGAGCGCCGGCGGCGAGATGCTCGGGTGCACCGCGCTCTGGTCACGCCGGGGCGACGCCGACGAATTCGCCGCTGTGACCCGCTCGACCACCTTCGGCCCCGGCGAGGGCCTCCCGGGCGCGGTGTGGGAGTCGGGCCAGGCTGTCTGGATCGCCGATGCGGCGAGCGACGCCAGCCTGCCCCGCCGCGAGGTCGCAAGGGCGGCCGGGCTGCACGCCGCGGTCGGCTTCCCGGTCCGCAGCGAGCGCGGCGTCGTCGGGGTGATCGAGGGCTTCGCCGACCGCCAGCTCGAGCCCGACCAGGAGCTGCTCAGCACGCTCGAGGTCGTCGGCGCCCAGCTCGGCCAGTTGATCGAGCGCCGGCGCGCGGAGGAGAGCGGCGTCGCCGTCGAGCGCCGCCACCGCGCGACGCTCGAGGCGGCGATCGACTGCGTGATCACGATGGACCACAGCGGCAACGTGCTCGAGTTCAATCCCGCTGCCGAGCGGACATTCGGCTACACCAGCGAGGAGGCGGTGGGGAAGGAGATGGCGACGCTGATCGTCCCCGAGGAGCTCCGACGACCGCCACCGCCGCGGGCTGCGCCGTTACCTCGAGAGCGGCGAGCCGGTGCTGCTCGACCGGCGGATCGAGATCGAGGCGATGCGCCGCGACGGCACCCGCTTCCCGGTCGAGCTGACGATCACCCGGATCGACGTCCCCGGCGCCGCGGTCTTCACCGGGCATCTCCGCGACATCACCGACCGCCTCGAGGCCGAGCGCGAGCTGCGGGAATCCCGAGCCCGCCTGGTCGAGGCCGCGGACGAGGCCCGGCGGCGGATCGAGCGCGACCTCCACGACGGGGCCCAGCAGCAGCTGATCAGCGTCGCGATTACCCTCGAGACCGCGGCCCGTCAGATCAAAGAGAGCCCGGGCGACGCCCGCGGCCTGCTCGAGGAGGCCTCCGCCGAACTGCGTCAGGCGACGGTCGAGCTGCGCGAGCTGGCGCGAGGCATCCACCCCGCGGTGCTGACCGAGGGCGGCCTCGACCCGGCGCTGCGCGGCCTCGCCAGCCGCAGCAAGGTGGCGACGACCATCGCCGCCGTCCCCGAGCGCCGCTATCCGATCCCGGTCGAGGCGGCCGCCTACTTCGTCGTCGCCGAGGGCTTGACGAACGTCGCCCGGCACGCCGAGGGGGCGAGCCGGGTCGAGGTGGCTGTCTCCGACGGAGATGGCGCGCTGGTGGTCGAGGTCGGCGACGACGGCGCCGGCGGCGCCTCGCTCGACGGCAGCGGTCTGCGCGGGCTCTCGGACCGCGTCGCCGCCCTCGGCGGCGAGCTCGAGGTGACGAGCCCGCCCGGCGGCGGCACCAGACTGAGGGCGGTGATCCCGTGCGAGTCGTGATCGGCGAGGACTCGGTCCTGCTGCGGGAGGGGATCGTGCGGCTGCTGGACGAGGCCGGGATCGAAGTCGTAGGCCAGGCGGCTGACGCCGAGGACCTGCTGCGCAAGGTGCGTGCCCACAAGCCCGACGTTGCCATCGTCGACATCCGGATGCCGCCGGACAACACCGACGACGGCCTGCGCGCGGCGGCAACGATCCGCGAGGAGCTGCCCGGGACCGGGATCCTCGTCCTCTCCCAGTACGTCGAGGAGCACTACGCCGTCGGCCTGCTCGCCGCCGGCAGCGAGGGGGTCGGCTACCTCCTGAAGGACAGGGTCGCCGAGGTCGACCGCTTCATCGACGCGGTGCGGAGAGTCGACGACGGCGGGTCGGTCCTCGACCCCGAGGTCGTCGCCCAGATGCTCGGCCGGCGCCGCGAGGGCGGCCCGCTCGACACGCTCACCGATCGTGAGCGCGAGGTGCTGAAGGCGATGGCCGAAGGGCAGACGAACAGGGCGATCTCCGAGGAGCTCTTCGTCAGCGAACGGGCGGTCGAGCGCCACGTCACCTCGATCTTCCAGAAGCTCGACCTCTCAGGCGAGGACGGCGGCCATCGCCGGGTCCTCGCGGTGCTCGCCTACCTGCGCGAGTAGCTCGCCGGCTCGGGCCCGGAACTCGTCGAGCCCGGCGGCCGTGTGGAGGAGGTTGCCGGCGATCGGCTTCCAGATCGCGACGGTCGCGCCGTCGGTCTCGACCCGGTAGGACTCGGGAAGCTCGAGCTCCGCCACCCGGTCGGCATCGGCCGGCTCGGCGAGGTCGGCGACGAGCGCCAGCGCCGCGAGCGGATGGTCGGCGGAAAAGGCGATCTCGACGCCGCGGCTGCGGAGCTCGGCCGCGTCGCCCAGCATCACTAGATAGCCGTCGAGATCGGTCCCGGGGACCGGCCCGGCGAGGACGTGGCCGGCGAAGCCGGGCAGTGGCAGCGTCCGGTGGCGGGAGTGGAACTCCCAGCGGTCGCGCGGCGGCAGCGATCGCGATTCCGCATAGCCGGCGACGAACGCCTCGAGGCCGAGGCGGCTGACCGAGATGTTGTCCCACCTGTAGCGGGAGGAGGCGACGAGGCGGCCGATGCCGAAGCCGTTGGGGGCGCCGACCAGCGCCCCGATGGGGGCCAGGAGCGGGTCGTAGAAGAGGGCGGCCGCGGCGGCGCCGACGACGGCCATCAGCGCCGCCCCCACGAGCGCGCTGAGGACGACTGTCGGCCGCCAATGGGCGGCGCGGCGGTACCCGGCCATCGCCTCGGCGACGCTCGTCGGCGGACGGTCGAAGCGGGCCTTTGCCATCACCGCCTCGATCTCGCGCCGCTTCTCGGACTCGTCGAAGCGGGCCGTGCCCTCGCCCTCCTCGAGCGCCTCGGCACGGATCCGTCGGGTGACCTCGGCCGCGAGCGTGCAGAGGCGGTCCAGGTCGTCGGGGCTCTCCAGGTGCCCCGGGAGGGCTACGACCAGGTGGCGCTCGTTGAGCTCGAAGGAGAAGCCGGCCGGGACGTCGTGGGCGAGCCAGGCGATCAGCGACGGCGAGAACAGCTCGCGGACGTAGATCGGGTCCTGGCCGACCAGCGTGAGGAGCCGGTAGCGCCGGTTGAACACCGTGCTCTCGAGCACAGTCCCGTGCCAGCGCTCGGCCGGGAGCTGGGCGGGGATGCCGCTCCCGAGCTCGCCGCGGTCGCGGCAGACGAGGGCCGGGGCGAAGGCCGCCCCCTCGGGCACGGCGGTGACGACGACTGTCGACTCGCGCCGGCGGACGCCGTCGGCGAAGGTGTGGTGACAGAGCGTGCCGTCGAGGCCGTCCTCGAGGCGGCCGTGGACGAGCGACGAGACCGAGCCGCGGCTACCCTGGATCAGCGCCGGCGTCAGCTCGCGAAGGCTCCTCTCCCGGGAAACCTCGAGCCCCCTGGCCGCCGCCCAGTCCTCGATCGTCGCGCTCATCGCGAGAGCCGTTCGATCAGCTCGTCGGTCTCGCGGTCCCCGCGGACATTGAGCCTGACGACCGGGATCCGCTCGCCGCCGACCACCAGAGTGCCGCCATCCGGGAGGTTCACGTCGGGCGTGCCCTCGAACCAGACCTGGTCGCGGGGCCACGATCCCTGCTCCTCGCCACGGACGATCACCCCGTACTCATCGCCGAACTCGTCGCCGACGCCGATCCCCTTGAAGGCGACGGCCCGGCTCGGGGTCACGGCGAGCACGAACGACTTCGGCAGCGCCTTGAACCGGCGCGGCTTCAGCAGCCCGATCACGACCGTCCCCGAGATCATCGAGGCCAGTGAGGGCTCGGTGCCCTGTCGCAGCTGGCCCGCCACCTGGACCTCTTCGCCGAGCTTCTCTTCGATCTGGGCCTTCATCGTCTCGGGCCCGTGAACCACGTCGGCAAGCATTCCCATCTCGTCCCTCCTCGGGTCGGATCTCCTGACAGTGCCGTCAGCCTCCCAGCGTGGCGCGTGGCGGGCCATGGGAGCGGCCCGCCATTCCTGCTTCGGTTATCCGCCAGGTGTGCCGGCGCGCGCCAGGGCGGCGTCGAGGGCGGCGGCGATCGCCTCCGGGGCCTCGATCTGCGGGTAGTGGCCGGCGTCGGGCAGCTCGATCGTCGGGACCCCCGGGCGAAGGTCCTGCAGGCCGCGCAGCACCTCGGTGCGGGCGACGGGGTCGCGCAGCCCCCAGGCGAGGGTCAGCGGCCCCGGCCAGTCGCGGATCGCCCCGTGCCAGCGCTCCGTGAACCGTTCGCGCTCGGCCATGTAGTTGATCGTGCGATGGGCGATGCGGGTGCCGCCGTCGTGGGAGATCAGCGACCACTGGTCGGCCGCCTCCTCGGCGCTCAGCGGGTGGTCGGGGGAGAAGATCCGCGCGAACTGCGCGGTGAAGGTCCGCTCCGAGGTGAGCCGCGCGAAGACTGCCCCGAGCCTGCTGCGCAGGAGTTTCTGGCCGAAGGTCGGCCGCGCGAGGTGAAGGAGCATGCTGCCGTTGAAGAGCATCGCCCCGGCGAGGTCGAGGTCGAGGCCACCGGCCAGGTCGCGAGCCATCAGCTCGGTCGTGACCGAGGTTCCCATGTCGTGGGCGACGATGAAGACCGGCGGCGACCCCGCCCGGCGCACCAGCTCCTCGGCGGCGTCGGCCTGCCAGGCGAGGGTGTAGACGTGATCGGCGGGCTTCTCGGAGAGGCCGAAGCCGAGGAAGTCGAAGGCGATGCTTGCCTCCTCGCCGTCGCGCGCCTCCAACAGCGGCCGCCAGTCGTAGGAGCTCGACGGGAAGCCGTGGAGGTAGAGGAGAAGCGGCGATTCCGAGCCGCCGCGGCGGCGGACGAAGAGCCGGCGGCCGAGCACCTCCTCGATCGCTCCCTCGCGCCGCCAGCGCTCGACCCGGTCCGTCAGCACTGTGAGCCCCGGCTCCATTGCCCGCCAGCCTAGCCTTCCGTACCCTCTGCGGAAGCCGTGCAGGAGACGCTGGCGACACAGATGGCCTCGCGCGACGCGGCCCGTTTCGTGGGCCGCGGCGAGGAGCTGGCCCGCCTCGAGAGCCTGCTCGAGGAGTCCTCGCCTGTAAGCGTCTTCCTCCTCCACGGCCCAGCCGGGGTCGGCAAGAGCGCGCTGCTGCGGGAGCTCGCCCGCCATGGCGAGGCCCGGGGCATGGAGGCGATCACGGTCGAGGCCCGCGACCTGGCGCCTCTGGCCGAGGCCCTCGACGAGGCGATCGCGCCGGCGCTGCGGTCAACCCGCCCGTTGTTGATGCTCGACTCCTGGGAGCGGCTCTCGGCGCTTGACGCCCACCTCCGCCAGAACCTGCTGCCGCGCCTGCCGTCCTCGGCGCGGGTCGTGATCGCCTCGCGCCGGGCGCCCGGCGCCCGGCTGGTTCACGGGCGGCTGGGAGAACCTCGTCGCCGAGCTCGGCCTCGGGCCCCTCGCCCGGTCCGACGCCGAGGCCCTGCTCACCGCCCGCGGCCTCGACGACCCCGCCCTGCGGTCGCAGACGATGGCCTGGGCTGGGGGGTCCCCGCTGGCCCTGGTGCTGGCGGTCGACGCCGGCGGGGTGCCGGCGGAGGCGCCTGGTGAGGCGCCCGCGGGAGTGGTCGACGCCCTGCTGCGGCGGCTGCTCGACGCCCAGCCCGAGGGCGATGCGCGGCGGGCGCTCGCGGTCGCCGCGCTGGCGCGGGTGACGAGCCCCTCGCTGCTGGCCGAGGTCCTTCCGGATTGCGACGCCGAGCGCGCGTTCTCATGGTTGAGCGCCCAGCCGAGCGCCGAGCCGCTCGGGGACGGCGTCACCCTCCACGACCTCGTCGGGCGGGCGGTGCGGGCCGACCTCCGCCGCCGCTCGCCGGAGATCGAGCGGGACCTGCGCCGCCGCCTCGTCGACGCCCTCTACGCGCGCAGCGCCCGCGAGGGCCTGCTGCGGCTGACCCTCGACCTCCAGCACCTCGTACAGGACCCGGCGATCCGGTGGGGCTTCTCCTGGGACATGTCGGGGCGATTCCACATCGACACGCCGCGGTCGGGCGACGCCGATGCGATCGCCGCCCGTGGCGGGGCCGTCGGCCGCTCCTGGCTGGAGGCCGCGCGACGCTATTTCGAGGAGACGCCGGACCGGGTGACGATCGTCCGCGACCAGGATGGCGAGATCGCCGGCTACGGCGTCGCCGTCACTCCCGCCAACGCGCCGCCGTTCGCGGCCGAGGACCCCGTCCTCGGACCCCGCCTGGCCCACGCGACCGAGCGGGTGCCGGGGGCGGCGGCGGTCGTGATCCGGCAGGCGGTCGATCTCACCCGCGAGCGGCCCTCGCCGGTCGTCGGCCTGATCGGGATGGCGGCGGTGACCGGCTCGGGGCTCGCCAACCCGGCCGCCGCCTACCTCCCGATCGTCCCCGCCGACCCTGCGGCGATGGCGTTCAGCTCGGCCTGCGGCGCGCAGCCGGTTGAGGAGCTGGCGGTCGAGGAGGCGGGGATTCCGGTCGAGTGTCACGTCCTCGACTACGGCCCCGGCGGCCTCCTCGCCTTCCAGCGGGCCGCCGTCTACCGCGAGCTCGGCCTGCGGCCGCCGACCCTCGAGGCCGTCCGCGAGGCGCTCCGCAACTACACCTCGCCCGCACGCCTCGCGGCGAGCGACCTGGCGCCGGCGGCCGGCAGCCCCGCGGCGCGGGCCGAGGCCGTGCGCGCCCTGATCGACCAGGCGGTCGGCGAGGCGTTCGGCGACTCGCCGGAAGAGCGGCTGATGCGCGCGGTGCTGGAGCGGGGCTACCTCGAGCCCGCCGCCTCCCAGGAGGAGGCCGCGCGCGAGCTCAACATGAGCCGCACCGCCTACTTCAGGCGGCTCCGCGCCGGAGTCGAGCGCGTCGCCGAGGGGCTCGGCGCACCCGTCCCGATCGATTAGGCCAACCGTCCAGGGGGACCGAATCGGGACTCACGCGGTACTGACGGGCGACCGCTCCCTGCCTATCTTCGAGCGATGGCTCGTTCGGCGACCAGGATGGCCTCGGGGACCCTGGTCGCGGCGCTCTTCATGCTCCTCGCCTCGACGGCCGCGGCGGCGCCGATCACCGTCGATTTCGAGTCCGGGGCCGCGCCCAACGAACAGGTCACGAGCCAGTACTGCTGCCCCGGTGGCGAAAACAAGGGCCCGACCTTCCTGCGCGGCACCTCGGCCGGGTTCGACGCCGGCAGCCAGCCCGGACTCAGCGGCCTCTCATGCGACCCCCCCTTCCTCGACGCCAGCGATCAGGCGAGCTCTGGCAGCCGGGCGATCAGCCTGATCGGGTGCGCTACCGGAGAAACGAACCACTCCGCTGCGTTCTTCAAGCTGAACTGGCCGACCGACTCGGTCGAATTCCAGGTTGGGCTGGCCCAGGAAACGCCGTCCTTCTGCGTGAACTTCATCTGCGCGGAAATCTGGACCACGGCCTTCCGCGCCGACCGTTCGATCGTGATGCAGCAGCAGACCCTGCTGGGGCCCAACACGAAGTTCAAGGGCGTGCCGTTGATCTCCGGATCCGACGACATCGCCTTCGTCGCGATCGAGCGGGGCTCGAAGGAAATTCCGATCGACTCGGCCACCGGGGTCCAGCTCTCTCCGCTTTCGGGGGGTGCCGGCTACCTCGTCGTCGACGACCTCACCTACGACCCGCCATCGTCCCCTCCGGAAAGCAGCTTCCTGCTCGGAGCCTCTCCACCCGTTGCCCGCTTTGCCCCTGGTACCAAATCCCCCCAGATCAAAATGCCGGTCACCTGGACCGCCAACCCGAACCCTGAAGCCAGCCCGGTCTCCCTGGAACTCAGCGCGCCGCCCGGGGTCACGGGCACCTTCACGCCGAACCCGACCGGCAGCGGTGAAGCGAAACTCGTCCTCGAAGCGGACAAGTCGGTCGAACCGGGCAAATACACGGTGACCGTCGACGGCTACGTCGACAAGGGCGGCCCCTCGGAAAAGCATGCGAGCGTCCAGATCCCGATCGAAATCACCGAACCGTTCACCCTCGACCAGCTCGGCAAATACCCGGTCTCGCGCTGCACTCCTGTCGAAGTGCCGATCCGGATCCCGAAGGACCCGGGGGTCACCGATCCGATCGAAGTCTCCGCCCGGATCGAAGGCACCAAGGCCAAATTCATCGCGACCTCGGCCGGATCGATAAGCCAAGCCAATCCCCGGCTCGCGACCGCGACCCTGAGCCAGCCCGGCAACGAAGCGAAGATGACGCTGACGGTCGGGATCGAACTCGACGCCCTCGCCGAAGACGTCCCGATCGTCGTCAGCGCCGCGCCCGCCGGCTATGCGCTGCGCGAATCGACGGGGACGATCGCGATCGAACCGATCCGGATCGACTCGGTCACCCCGGCGACGGCCGAGGCGCCGCAACTGGGCAAGCCGGGCACCGAGGTGACCCTTAAGGGGGCCGGCTTCTGTCCCGGCGACAAGGTCGCGATCGGGCCTGTCGAGGACACGGCCAACCCGGACTCGATCTCGACCCCCGGCAACACGCTCACCTTCCGCGTCCCGCGCGGCGCGGTCAGCGGCGCCCTGCGGATCCTGCCGCTCAAAGGCGGGCCCCTCCTCGGGCCGCAGCTGCCGGTCTCGACCTTCCGCAACACCCGCGGCTACAGCTGGGAAAACCAGCAGAACTTCAAAATGCAGTTCACCGGGGAAATGATGGACGAGCTCTACGGTGTCAACGAGACCAACATCAACGTCTTCGGCTGGCTCGTCCGCAAGCCCGAGGCCGGGCTGCTCGGCGAAATCACCAACAAGTACATCCACGGCGGGGTCTGCTTCGGGATGGCCTTCGGGGTGGCCCAGATGTTCGACTCCCCCAACTGGGTCGACGAATTCCCGCACGCCGTCCACTCGGTCTGGGGGCTCGACGGTCCACAGGGCCCCTCGCAGGCCCTGCTGCGTTTCGTGATCGAGCGGTTTTCGCTCCAATTCTCGGACGAGGTGATCCCGGTCATCACCGGCCAGGTCATCGGCCAGTCGATCAACGCCCACGACCCCAGCGCCGACATCGGCGAAATCCGTTCGCTGGTGGGGCCGGGGAAGCCGCCGCTGCTGCTCGGGATCATGGGCGGGGGCGGGTTCGGCGGCCACTCGGTGATCGCCTACGACTGGGAACCGGGGCCGAACGACACGACGATCGTCGACGTCTACAACCCGAACAAGCCCTACACGCTCGGCGAGGAGAGCCAGTGGGGCACCCATTCCGCGCGGGAGCTCGAACAGTCGGTGCTGATAGTCCGCAATACGGACAGCCACTGGACCTTCCCCGAGCTCAGCTGGGAAGGCGGCGACAACAACCTGATCATCTTCAAGCACGACGACCTGCCGATCCTCAACGGCAAGAGCCCCCACGTGCCGAATCTCTTCGTCGCCGCAGGGATCGACCTCTTCGGCGCCTTCGGCGACGCCGTGACCCACGTCGCGGACGACTCCGGGCACGAGCCGGTCGCCCCCGTCGCCGCCTTCACCGGCTCCCCGGCCCCACTGCAGATGTTCGCGACCGACACGCGCAGGGCCGGCAGGATCACGGCGACCGTCCGGCGCGGAAAGGGGGGCGGGTCGATGGACCTGGCGCTGCCCGGCACTCGGGCGAGCCTCGAGGCCAGGGTCGATCCCGGGCAGGTCGACCAGGTGACCGTCGACGACCACGGCGGCACGATCGGGTACGACCCCGGGAGGACGACGCCGTTCGGTGGGACGCTCGTCTCGGGACGGGGAGGGGCGAGAAGCTCAGCGGCTGCGAAGGGGTCCGGGGGCGACCGGATGGTCGACTTCCAGACGACGTCCTCGAAGGGCGGCGGGGACACGGTCTCCTTCCTCCACGGCAGCGCCTTCACGATCGACCACGAAGGCGCGCCTACAGCGGTCTCCCTCGGCCTCTCCGGGCTCGGCGCCGACGGTTTGCCGGTCGAGGTGCGGCTGCCGAAGCTCCGCCTCGGGCGGGGCGAGAGGCTCAGCGCCGCGCCGGTCAACTGGGGCCGGCTCGGGCGGACGCCGATCAGGGTGGTCACCAGGGTCCACGGCCGGGCCTCGACCCGCCTGCTGAAGGGACGCCGGCTCGGCAGGAGCTTCGCCGCGGTCCGCGAGCGCGAAGCTCGACTCCTCCCGCTCCCACGTCGGCCTGACGCTGCGGCTGAAGCACCCGCCGAAGGGCGCGGCGATCTCTCCCGTCGTCGAGGTCCTTCGCGGCGGCAGGGTCGTCGCCAGGTCGAAGCCCGCCCGGTTCACCGGCGGGGCAATGGCGAGACCCGTGCCTGGCCCTGGGCAAGCGCGTCGACGCCGGCCGCCACACCTACGGGTCCGGCTGCTCGAGACCGTTGAATCGGGGCTCCTGCAGAGCTCGACTGTGACGAGAAGGAGCCTGACGGGCCGCTAGCATCCCGGGGCCGAGCGATGAGGCTCGCTCCGTCATAACCGCGGCGCCGCCGCTGATGGCCTCTGTCCCTGTCCAGCGAGGAATGGAGGCAAGGTCGTGAGGGAAAACGGATTCGCCCTCCGCCGCATCGGGGCGGTCTACGCCGGTGGGGTGCTGGGGGCCCTGGCACGCGTCGGTCTCGCCGAGCTGGTGCCGCACGACGCCGGGGCCTGGCCGTGGGCGACCCTCGCCGTCAACCTCGCCGGCGCGCTCGCCCTCGGCTACCTCGCGGCCCGGCTCCACGACCGCCGCGAGGAGGACCTCGGGCACCCGTTCCTGACCGCGGGCCTCTGCGGCACCCTGACGACCTTCGCGACGGTCCAGCTCGAGCTCTTCGAGATGGTCGAAGCGGGGCGCGTCGCTCTCGCCCTGCTCTATGCCGGCGTCACCGTCGCTGCCGGATACGCGCTGCTCCGTCTCGGCTTCGGCCTCGGCCGGCGCCCGGAGGCCGCGTGAGCGCCGCCGCCTGGGTCGCCGTCGCCGCGCTCGGAGGGGCCGCCGCGGTCGCCCGCTTCGGCGTCGACGCGCTGATCACCGCCCGCGCCCGCGGCCCGTTCCCGCTCGGGGTCCTGACGATCAACCTCGCCGGGACCCTGGTCCTCGGCATCGCGGCCGGGGCCGCCCTCGATGGGCGAGGCGATGACGATCTTCGCCGGCGGCGTGATCGGCTCGTTCACGACCTTCTCGGGCTGGATGCTCGACACCAGCCGGCTGGCCGACGAGGGCTTCGACCGGATCGCCCGGCTCAACGCCGCGGCCTCGCTCGTAGTCGGGTTCGCCGCGATCGCCCTCGGCCACTGGCTCGGCGCCGCCCTCTGAGCCGGCGGCGTGATTCGTCCGCCCCTTTCTCTACTTTCAAAACGAGATGAGTCAGCAGGCATTTTCCGAGATCCCGCCGCCCGAGCCGGACGAGGCCAGGCCCCGCAGCGGGTCCCGCTGCGCGAGCTCGAGGACGGCCAGCGCGTCGCCGGCGCCTACGCCGTCCGCGAGCGCGAGCTGCGGCGCAAGCGCAACGGCGAGCCCTGGCTCCGCCTCACCGTCGCCGACGCAAGCGGCAACGCCGAGGCCGTCTGCTGGGAGGAGGCCGAGGCGCTCTACGCGCTCGCCGCCCCCGGCGCGGTCCTCCACCTCAGCGGCTGCCTTCGAGGTCAGCGAGCGGTGGGGGCCGAAGATCAAGCTCACGGCGCTGCGCGAGGTCGAGGATGGGGAGTTCCGGCCGGAGGACCTCGTCGCCGGCTCCGAGGTCCCGGTCGAGCGCCTCGAGAACGACCTTCGCGAGCTTCTCGCGACCGTCCAGGAGCCGCAGCTCCTGGCCCTGCTCGAGCGCTTCTTCGGCGAGGGCTCCGAGATCTGGGACCGGTTTCGCGAGGCGCCGGCGGCGAAGGTCTACCACCAGGCCTATCGCCACGGGCTGCTCGAGCACACGGTCTCGGTCGCGCACGCCGTCTCGGCCGCCGCCAACTTCTTCCCGGGAATCGACCGCGAGGTCGCGGTGACCGGAGCGCTCCTCCACGACATCGGCAAGATCGAGGCCTACAACGACGACCCGATGGCGATCGACCTCACCGACGCCGGCCGCCTCCAGGGCGAGATCCCGCTCGGCTACTACCGGGTGCGGCGCGAGATCGAGGAGATCCCCGGCTTCGACCCCTCCCTGGCCCAGGCAGTCCTCCACATCATCCTCAGCCACCACGGCAGCCTCGAGCACGGCTCGCCCGTCGTCCCCGCGACCCGCGAGGCGGTCCTCGTCCACATGATCGACAACCTCGGCGGCCGGCTCGGCAGCTTCGACCGGCTCGAGCGCCAGCTCCCGGCCGGCGAGTCCTGGTCGAGCTTCGACCGCGCCCTCTCCGGCTCGGCCTACTTCGGCCAGCGCGCGGCCTAGCGCCGCCGGCTCAGTACTTCTCGGTGCAGCGCTCGATGCGCTTGACGTTCGGCTGCGCACGCTTGATGCAGCGGACCAGCTTCTCGCTGTTCCCGTTCTGCTGGGAGACCCTGAACGAGTGGTTGATCTGGCGTTGGATCTGGCGCTGGACGTGGCGGCTGGTGACGTCGATCGTCTTCGAGACTTCGTTGATCCCCGATTCCCTCAGCGTTTCGTTGACCGAGTCGAAGGCGTTGTCGGTCGTGTTCAGGACCGGCTTGACGATGAAGAACCCGACCGCGGCGATGACCCCGACCGCGACGGCGAGCCGGATAATCCCGCTAGTTACGTTGCCGAAGAGATTGCGCAGAAGTTCCATAGCGGCGCCTGCAGACTATCCTGCGACTCGTGGCCAAGGACACCGAGAAGCTGATTCGCCAGCTCTCGTTGATCTCATTCCTGATGGCCCAGGGAAGGCCGGTTTCGGCCCTCGAGATCAAGCGCGAGGTGGAGGGGTACAGCGACATGAACGACGACGCGTTCGCGCGCCGCTTCTACGCCGACCGCGCCGAGCTCGAGAGCCTCGGGATCCAGCTCGGGGTCGAGAAACCGGGCGAGGGCTTCTTCGAGGCCGAGCTCTACTCGCTGCCGCCGGAGAACTTCTACCTCGACCCGATCGAGTTCGCCGCCGACGAGCTGGCGTCGCTCAGCACCGCGCTCTCGCTGCTGACCGACGGCGGCTTCGCCTACGCCGAGCCGCTGCGGCTGGCGCTCCAGCAGGTCGCCTGGGGCCACCCCAACCCGCTCAGCGAGGGCGAGCGGGCGCCGGTCGAGATGGCGATGACGGCCTCGGCCGGCGGCCGCGACCTCTCGCAGCGGCTGTCGAAGATCGAGACCGCGATCTCACGCCGCAAGACGATCGAGTTCACCTACTACACGATGGAGCGCGACGACACCGAGAAGCGCAAGGTCGACCCCTTCCACCTCGTCTTCCGCGGCGGGCAGTTCTACCTGATCGGCCACTCGCACGAGCGCGACGCGGTCCGGGTCTTCCGGCTCTCTCGGATCCAGGGCAAGGTCGGGTACGCCTCGAAGGCCGAGCACGACTTCTCCCCGCCCGAGGACTTCGACCGACGCGACTACGGCCAGCGCGCCGACTGGCAGCTCGGCGAGATCTCCGGGACGGCGCGGATCTTCGTCCGCGACCGGATCGCCTGGCTCATCGAGCGCGATTTCAGCGAATACGGCGAGCTGCGCCCGGCGAAGAAGTCCGACGGCGCCCCCGGCAAGGGGCGGGTCTTCGAGACCGACTACGCCTCGCCGCGCGAGCTGATCGCCTGGGTCCTGCGCTGGCGCCAGAACGCCGCGGTGCTCGGTCCCGACGAGCTCCGCGAGGAGGCCGAGAGCCGGCTGGGCCTCCTGCACAAGCGCCACGAGAACGGGTTCGAGCCGGCGAAGACGGTCGAGCGGCCGCTGCGCGAGGCGCCGCGCCGCACCCGCGCCAACGGGCGCGGCGAGGCGGCGATCAGGCCCGAGCGCTTCGCCCGCCTCGTCACCCTCGCCGGGATGCTGATCGACTCCGCCAAGCGCGGCGAGCGGCTGCAGGTCGGCGACCTCCGCGACCGCCTCGAGCTGACCGAAGAGGAGCTCCAGGAGGACATCGACCTCCTCAACGTCGTCAACTTCGGCGGCGGCACCTACGTCCTCTACGCCGAAATCCAGGGCGATGAGATCGAGGTCGACTCCGAGCCCTACGGCGACAATTTCGCCCGCCCGGCACGGCTGCTGCCGCTCGAGGCGAAGGCGCTGATCGCGGCGATCGACCTCTTCGGCGATCACCTGCCGCAGGGCGGCCTGCAGAGCGCCCGCGGGAAGATCGTCACCGCGCTCGGCCACGACCCCTCCGAGGAGGGGCTCGAGATCGCCGGCGCCAGCAGCGGCGACACCGAGGTCGCGAGGGTCGTCAACGAGGCGATCGCCTCCCGGCGCGTGCTCGAGATCCAGTACTACAAGGAGAACGAGGACCAGTTCACCAAGCGCGCGGTCGAGCCCTACCGGCTCGAGAACGGGCGCGAGGGCTGGTACGTCGAGTGCTTCGACCTGACCAAGGACGGCATCCGCCACTTCAAGCTCGACCGGATCAAGGAGGCGGTGGTCTCGAAGGAGACCTTCGAGCCGCGGCCCGAGGTCGAGGAGCTGGCCGGGGTCGAGGGCTGGATGACCGACGGCGAGGTCCCGACCGCCCAGGTGGCGCGGGTCTGGGTCTCGCCCGACCGGGCGCGCTGGCTGCGCGAGGAGCGGACCGTCGTCGAGGAGCTGGCAGACGGCGCCGTCGTCGTCGAGCTCCCCTACGCCGGGACCTCGTGGTTGGTGCGGGAGATCCTCCGCGGCGCCGGCGACCTCGTCGTGCTCGAGCCCGACGACGCGCGCGAGGCGATCGCCAAAGAGGTCGCCGACGTAGATCGCCGCCCGCGGCGGACGCGGGAGCTGAGCGAGCAAGGTCGCCGGTGATCATGAGTGCGAGCGAGCGAGAGCAGAGTCACCGCCGGGCGGAATCTGATTCGGCTCCGGGCCACCCCGAGATCGTCCGGACTCGTCGCCCCAAACCCGGGGCCGATGACGGGGGAGGGGACGAACACCTATCTCTACGGATCCGATCCCTGCGCGGTGATCGACCCCGGGCCCGATATCGCGCGAGCACCTCGACGCGGTCCGCGCCGCCGCCGAGGAGCGCGGCGGGGTCGGCACCGTCCTCCTCACCCACAGCCACGGTGACCACGCCGCCGGGGCGAAGCGGCTGTCGGTCGAGGCGATCCTCCCGGGAGACGGCGAGGAGCATGCGGGGCTCCGCGCCCTTGCGACGCCCGGCCACGCCGCCGACCACGTCTGCTTCATGACCGCCGACGGCGTCTGCTTCAGCGGCGACCTCGTCCTCGGGGCGGGCTCGACGATTGTCCCGCCCGACGGCGGCTCGCTAACCGCCTACATGCATTCGCTGCACCTGCTCCAGGCCGAGGAGCCGGACCTGATCTGCCCCGGCCACGGCCCCTGGATCACCGAGCCTGCCGCGAAACTCACCGAGTACGTCGAGCACCGCGAGATGCGCGAGCGCAGTCCTGCTCGCCGCCCTCGAGCGCGGCGAGCGCTCCCGCGACGCCCTCCTCACCGAGGTCTGGGACGACGTGCCGGAGCCGCTGATGCCCGCAGCGCGTCAGGTGATGGAGGCCCACCTCGAGAAGCTGGCGGCGGAAAGCCGACTGCCGGCCGATCTAGGGCGTTAGGCCTTCCCTCCGCCCGCCTCCTGGCCAGCCGGCCAACTGTTGGATACTTGAGGCGTGATCTCGAGCAGGGGAGTCGTCAAGACGGGCCTCTTGGCCGGGGCGCTGGGCGCGGGCGCGATGGCGGCGGCCACCGCGGCGCTCTGGCACCGGCTGGCGCGGCGGCCGCTGCCGCAGACGAGCGGCAGGATCGAGGTCGGCGGGATCGAGGGCCCGGTGCGGGTGCGCCGCGACCGCTGGGGCGTGCCCCACGTCGAGGCCGGCAGCCGCGCCGACCTCTGGTTCGGGCAGGGCTTCTGCCACTCACAGGACCGGCTCTGGCAGATGGACTTCTACCGCCGCGTCGCCTGCGGTCGGGTCTCCGAGTTCGCCGGGCCGGAGGGGCTGAAGGTCGACCGGTTGATGCGGACCCTCGGGTTCCGCCGCGCCGCCGAAGCCGAGGTCGGCCGGCTCGACCCCGAGGTCCTCGCCCTGCTCGAGAGCTTCTGCGCAGGCGTCAACGCCGCGGCCGGCGCCGCCAGGGCGCTTCCGTTCGAGATGCAGCTGCTGCGGCTGTCGTTCGAGCCATGGAGCCCGCGTCGACGTCCTCACCCTCGGCAAGCTGATCTCGCTCGGCTTCGCCACCAACTGGGAGCGGGAGCTGCTGCGGGCCGACATGGCGCGTGCCCTCGGGCCCGAGCTCGCGGCGCGGCTCGACCCGACCTACCCCGCCGACAACCCGATCGTCACCCAGGAGCGATGGTCGGGGGAGGGCCTGGAGATGGCCGAGCAGCTCGGCAGGGTGCGCGCCGCGATCGGTTGGGCGCCGGAGGCGAGCGGCTCGAACAACTGGGCGGTGAGCGGCGCGCGGAGCGCGACCGGCTCTCCCCTGCTCGCCGGCGACCCCCACCTCACCCCCAGCATGCCCGGGCTCTGGTACCAGGTCGGCCTCAGCCACGACGGCCGCACGATCCGCGGCGCCTCGCTCCCGGGCCTGCCGGGAATCTGGCTCGGCCAGAACGACGACGTCGCCTGGAGCTTCACCAACGTGATGGCCGACGTCCAGGACCTCTTCGTCGAGCGGATCGAGGGCGACCGGTACGAGTTCGAAGGAGAGTGGCTGCCGCTGGAGATCGTCCGCGAGGAGATTCAGGTCAAGGGCCGTTCCGCGCCCGACCTGCTCGAGGTCCGCGCCACCCACCACGGCCCGATCGTCAACGAGGCGCTCGGGGCGGATGCCTCAGAGCCGCTCGCGCTGCGCTGGATCGTGTTCGACGCGCCCGCCGCCTACCCGGGGATCTTCGAGATGCCGGCCGCCCGCTCGGGCCCCGAGCTCGTCGCCTGCTTCGAGCAGTTCGTCGCCCCCGCCCAGAACCTGGTCTGGGCCGACCGGCATGGGTCGATCGGGTACCGGCTGATCGGCCGGCTTCCGGTCCGCCGCGGCGGCTGCCCCGACCTGCCGAAGCCGGGCTGGAGCGGCGAGTTCGAGTGGGAGGGGACGGTCCCGCTCGAGGAGATGCCGGAGGTGGTCGACCCCGAGAGCGGGTTCCTGGTCACCGCCAACAACCGGATCGTCGGCGACGAGTTCCCGCATCACATCACCAGCGATTGGCTCGACGGGTTCCGGGCGCGGCGGATCGAGGACCTGCTGCGGGAGCGCGACGAGCACGACGTCGAGAGCTTCGAGGAGATGCAATCCGACAACCTCTCGATCCCGGGGCTGGAGGCGGCGCGCCGGCTGGGGCGGCTGAACCCGCCCGGCCAGCGGGAGCTGAGCGCGATCGAGCGGCTGCGGAGCTGGGACGGCGTGCTCGACCCGGACTCGATCGCAGGGTCGATCTACCAGGCGTTCCTGCTGCGGCTGGCGCGCGAGTTCACCCGGGCCGCGATCGGCGACCGCGACCTCTCCGAGCGCTGGCTCGATCGCGCCGACAACGGCTTCCTCACCTACGTCACCTCCTCCTGGCGCTGGCACGCGCACCTGATGAAGCTCTGGGAGGAGGGCGACGAGGAGCTGATCGGGCGGCCCTGGGACGAGCTCGTGCTCGAGGCGCTCGCCGCCGCCCTCGACGACCTCAGCGACCGCTTCGGCCCCGACCCCGAGGGCTGGCGATGGGGCCGGATTCACGAGATGGAGTTCCCTCACGCGCTCGGCGAGGCCAACCCGGTGCTGCGGCGGCTGCTCAACCGCAGGCTGCGGGCCGGCGGCGCCCAGGAGACGGTCAGCCAGATCGCCTACGACCCGAACGACCCCTACCGCGCGGTCTGGGCGCCGAGCTGGCGGATGGTCGCCGACCCGGCGGCGCCGGAGCGCTCACGCTGGCAGATGTTCACCGGGCAGTCGGGCCACCCTGCCAGCCCCCACTACGACGACCTCCAGCCCGACTGGCTGGATGGCCGCACCCAGCCGATGGCCGGCGAGGGCCCCTGGCGCGAGCTCGAGCTCGCGCCGCGCCGGCGTCTAGCTACCCGGCCGGAACGAGAGCCCGCTGAGCACCGCGGTCGGTTGATTGGCAAGCACTTTGCCCGAGACGTCGACGCCGTTGATCGTGATGTTCGATCCGAAGATCAGGATCAGCGTTTCATTCGGTTCGAAGACCTGGGTGATCCCGCTCGCCGGGCGGTAGCCAGGCGGGAGCGTGAAGATGAACTCGTCTTTGCCCGATTTGGCGAACCCTTCGAGGTGGACGATCCCGTCGTGGTCCTTGTAGAAGCCGACCGGCTGGGAAAGCGCGCCTTCGGCGGCGGCCAGGCCGACGTTGCCGGCTTCTTCTTCGAACTGCGGCTCGCCCGCGGCGCCGACCAGGTGCAGTGGTTCGAGCGGGGCGAGGCTGTTCGCGCTGTCGGCGACGCTGGCGCTCGGCACTTTGCCGACTGACTTGAGGCGGATGTCCCTGCCGAGGATAGAGCGGTTCTTGACCTTTATCCCGGTGACAGCGTTCTTGTGGATCTTCGTCCTCGTGACGGCGTTCTTGCGGAGCTTCGCCTTCGTCACCGCGTTCTTCTTCAGCTGCTTGGCTCCGACGCTGCCCCTCGGCAGGTGGACTGCCGCATACGCGGTGCCGGCCAGCGCCACGACCAGCGCGATCAGCGCCACGATCATCGACGGCGAGGGTCTGCGAATGCGAAATCCCTGGATGCCCAAATCTCCTCCTTCGGAATGAACACGGGAAGGTATCCATTCGGATCGGTCGCGCGAGCCCGGTTGTCGGCCTGTACCCGTAAAGTCCCCTGGCCGCAAACCTGCAATGAGCCGCCGGGACCAGATCAAGCTGAGTGATGAGGACGTGCGCGAGCTACTCGACGAGGAGCGGGTGGCGGTCGTCTCGAGCCTCGGACCGCGCGGCTGGCCGCACTCGATGCCGATGTGGTTCGTGAACCGGAAGGGCGAGGTCTGGGTCTGGACCTACGCCAAATCGCAGAAGGTGCGCAACCTCGAGCGCGACCCGCGGGCGAGCGTACTGGTCGAGACCGGGCGCGAGTACGGCGAGCTGCGCGGCCTGATGGTCGAGGCCGAGGCCGAGATCCACCGCGACTTCGAGACCGTGATCGGGTTCGCTGAGGAGCTGACCGTCCGCTACGCGGAGGGGATCTCCTCGGTCGAGGGCGACGCCAAGGCGGCGCTCGAAACCCAGGCCCCGAAACGCGTTGCGATCCAGTTCCGGCCAGTCCGGACCGCGACCTGGGACCACCGCAAGCTCGGCGGCAGCTACTGAGCCGATGAGACCCCCGAAGACAATCGCCATCGCCCTCCTCGCTGCGGCCGCCGCGCTGCTCTGCGCCGGCGTGGCGCGACCCTCGGGGGCCGCGGCCGTCCCCCCCGAATTCTTCGGGATCGCGCCGCAGACCGCGCCGACGATGGAAGACGTCGAACACATGCAGGCGGGGCGGATCGGAAGCATGCGCTGGCCGCTGGTCTGGGAAACGGTCCAGCCGACCGAGAAGAGCGAATACGACTGGAGCGACTTCGACGATGTCGTCGCGATGGCCGCGAAGGGGCGGATGCGGATGCTGCCGTTCCTCTACGGGACCCCTTCCTGGCTATCGCACAGATACACCGTGCTGCCGATCGACAGCGGCCGCAAGCGCCGCGATTGGGTCGAGTTCGTTGAAGCGGCGGTCTCCCGCTACGGCCCGCACGGGGTCTTCTGGGCCGAACACGGGCCGGAAAGCGAAGAACCGCTGCCGCGGATCCCGGTCCGCAATTGGCAGGTCTGGAACGAGGCCAACTTCTTCTACTTCGCGACGCCGGCCTCGCCGCAGCGCTACGCCAGGCTCCTGAAGCTGACCAGCGCCGCGATCAAACGGGTCGAGCCGAGCGCCGACGTGATCCTCTCGGGCCTGTTCGGCGACCCGACGGCGCAGCCGCCGAACGGCTTGCCCGCGGTCCAGTTCCTCGAACAGCTCTACCGGGTGCCCGGGATCAAGTCTGAGTTCGACGGCGTCGCCCTGCACCCATATGCCGACGAAGCGATCCGACTCGAGGAACTGGTTGAAGAAGTCCGCGGCGTGATCCTCGAAAACCACGACCCCGGCGCCCGCCTCTACATCACCGAGATGGGGTGGGGGTCCCAGAACGACCCCAACATCGTCAGCTTCGAGCGCGGGGTGCGGGGCCAGGTGCTGGAGCTGCGGCAGGCCTACGAATACCTGATCGCCAACCGGCAGCGACTGAACCTCAAGGGCACCTACTGGTTCTCGTGGAAGGACCTGCCCGACGTCTGCAACTTCTGCGACTCGGTCGGCTTCTTCCACGACGGGAAGCGGCTGCGGGCGAAGCCCGCCTGGCACGCCTTCGTCGAACTCACCGGCGGCCGGGTCACGCCCTGACGGGCGGCATCGCATCACTCGAGTAGCCTGCGCGCGGGTGGCCGACGAGTTCCCGATCCCTCCCGCCGACCTTTCGGCCCGCATGAAGCAGGCCCCCTCTTCCTGGGCCGATCGGGATCGCTACCTGGAGCGTGGACGAGCAAGCCGCCGCGCAATTGAGGGAATGCTGCCCGAGGACTGGATCTGGACGGGAAAGCGCGTCCTCGATTTCGGTTGCGGGACCGGGCGCGTGATCCGGCACCTTGCGGACGAGCCCGATTGCGAGCTGTGGGGGTCCGACATCAGCGACGCCTGCATCGAGTGGGACACCCAGAACCTCAGCCCGGCCCTGTCGTTCGTCGTCAACGGCGAGGTTCCGCCGTTGCCGTTCCCCGATGGCAGGTTCGACCTCGTCTACGCGCTATCGGTCTTCACCCACGTCTCCAACGCCTGGGCGGCCTGGCTGCTCGAGATCGACCGCGTCCTGGCCCCGGACGGCAGGCTCGTCGCGACCTTCATGGGCGAGGCGATGTGCGAGGCGGTGGCGGGTGAGCCCTGGGATGAGAGAAACGTGGGCATGAACGTCTATGTGCCCGGGCAGAACTGGGACGTCGGAGGCCCGATGGTCCTGCACTCGCCCTGGTGGATCGATGAGCACTGGGGCCGGCTGTTCGAGATCGAAAAGCTGCTCCCGTCTGGGTTCCTCGCCGACGCCGCCGCAACCGGGCAGGACGACCACGGGGCCGTCACGCTTCGCAAGAGGCCGGGAAGGGCTCCGGCACAGGATGAGCTCGAACGCATAGATCCCGCGGAGAGGCGGGAGGCAACCGCCCTGCTCCACGACGTCCAGCAGCTGCGGGCGGAGAACGCCGCCCTTCGCGGCGCCCTCGATGGCCCCCCGCTCAGCGGGCGCGAGCGGTCTTGCCGCGGTCTGGAAGGCGATCAAGCGTCGTGCCCGTTGATCGCCGTCAGGCGGCGAACAGGCGGAGCGGGAGGCTCGCCGGCCCCGCGAGGGCAATCGCCGCTGCCCAGCTCTCTCCGGCGTCGATCTCCCTCACCGCGACCCCCTCCCCAGACGCGGGACCGGTGAGCCCGGCGCCGGTGCACTTTCCGACCGCCTCCCGCCGAACCCAGGCGCGGTAGAAGGCAGCGGGGCGGCCGGCGGCCGGCGCCTCGCGGACGAGTGCCGCGCTCTCCCGGTCCAGGCCGTGGCGGGAGAGCTCGAGGAAATCGCGGTCGAGGTCGACGCGCTCGATGTCGACCCCGACCTCGCCGGCCGCGGTGACCGCGATCAGCGCGAGTCCCTCGGAGTGACTGAGGTTGAAGCGGACCGGGGTCGGACCGGCGATCCTCGGCTTGCCCGTTCTCGTCCAGCTCGAGCTCCAGCTCCTCGGGGGCGACGTCGTCGAGATAGCGGCAGAGCGTCCGCCGCAGTGCCCAGCGGGCGGCGACCCAGCGCCTCCTGCCGGGCTCGACCAGGATCCGCTCGGACCGTTCTCGATCGCCCGCCGGAAGCCGATCGCCGGCCGGGCTTCGATGCTGTCCAGCTCAGCCCGCCAGACGTGCAGCTCGGCATCGCCGGCGACCGCCCGGTCGGGGCCGGTCGGCCACCCCTCATTCAATGGCCAGGGCTTCGTCGATCAGGTCCTCGATGCAGCGGGCGAGCAGGGATGCTCCGGGCTCGCGCAGCATCTCGACATGTCCGGCCGGCAGCTCCCTCACCTCGACTCCACCCTCTGCCCGGAGTGGCCAGGCAGCATAGGTCGGTTTCTCCCTGAACTCGGTCGAGGTGATGAGGGCGACGCGTCCCGGCCACGGCCGAGCCCGATAGGTGGCCCGAGCCTCTCGTGCCGCTGCGACGACCCGGCGCTCGATCCGCCCCCGAGCCCCCGGCAGGGGCCGGTCGAGGCGCCGCTCGATCGCCTCGAGCGCCCGCGCCCGAGCCTCGACCGTCGCGGCACGGACATTGCGTGCCGCGGCCGCCCGAGCATGTCCCAGGGGGGTGCCCGCTCGGCGCCTTGCCAGGTCTAGCCTGAGCCGCCTCGGCAGCGGCCCGGATGGGCCCGGCAGGAGGCCGGGGGCCAGGCCCTCGCGGGTCCCGTGGATCCAGGCCCAGTCGATCAGGTCCCGCATGTCGCCGTCGAGCGGCCGCGGGTAGGCCCCGCGCAGGTCCGGGCGGTGCCATGCCGCCCGGAGGTAGCGGTTCACCCTGGTCCCCTCTACCGGCTCGAGCAGCCGTGCGCGGAAGTCCTTCCAGCCGTCGGCGGCGATCGGGTCCGCCGGCTCCCTGCCGAGCTCCTCCCAGGCGATGCTCATCGCCCAGTCCCATGAGAGCCCGTCAGGAGTGCGGCAGCCGGTCGTCTCCGTCGGTAACAGGAGCTCGGCGGCGAGATCCCGATGACGGCCGTGGTCCCAGGCCCAGCCGGCGAGCTCGGGCCCATCGCGCCCGAGCGGGTCGGGCCAGGCCCGGCGCAGGTCCTCGTGCCAGAGCCAGAACTCGTGCAGGTAACGGGAGACCCCTGGCGCGACCGGCTCGCGCAGCCAATCGGCGAGCGCGGCGGCGCCCTCATCGGAGCTCGGGTCGGGCACCGCCTCACCTCTCCCGCGGGCCCTGATCAGTGCGGACTCCATCACCAGGTCGTAACCGATGCCCGGCCGCAGCTCGACCGGCCCCGCCGGGGGCGGGTCGGAGTCGAGCGAGATCAGCAGCGGCACGTCCTCGCCGTTGGCACGAAGCCGCTGCGCCACCTCGAAGGCGACCGTGGCGCCATTGCAGCGGCCGGCCAGGATGTAGGGGCCATGGGGCCGCACCTCGCGGATTTCGGCGATGTAGCGCTCGGCCATCTCGTCGATGCCGCGGTCCAGAGGGTGCCGGCCGTCGAGCCCGCTCGGCTGGAGCCCGTAGAGGGGCTGTTCGGCGGACAGCCGGCGTGCCAGGGGCGCGAAGCCGACGAGGTTGCCGTCGCCGGCACTGACCACGAACAGGGGGGGACGCGACCCGCCGGGCTTCAGCGGAACGAGGCTCTCCCAGCGGTCGGCCGGCGCGTCGGCTCCGATGTGGGCGGACAGCGCCCCCGGCGTCGAGGCCTCGAAGATCGTCGCCAACGGCAGCCGCCTGCCGGCGATTCGCTCGAGCTCGGCGAAGAGCGAGATTGCGAGCAGCGAGTGGCCGCCGAGGGCGAAGAAGTCGTCTTCGACCCCCACCCCCTCGACCCCCAGCGTGCTCTCGAACGCCTCGACGACGAGCTGCTCGGCCCGGGTCGCCGCCCCGGAGCCGCCGGCCGTCGCAAGGTGCTCGGGGCCGGGCGCCGGGAGGCTGTTGCGGTCGATCTTTCCGTTGGCGTTGAGGGGAAGGGCGGGAAGCGTCACCCAGGCGGTGGGGACCATCGCGGCGCGGCAGGCGCTCGACCGCGTGCCGACGCAGGTCAGCGGGGTCCGGGGGCTGCCCGCCCTCCGCGGCGACGAGATACGCGGCGAGCGCCAGGTCTCCCGGCGCCCGCTCGAAGGGGATGACCGCGGCGGCGCCGACTCCGGGATGGGCGAGCATCGCGTCCTCGACCTCGGCGGGCTCGACCCGGACGCCGCGGACCTTCACCTGGCGGTCGACCCGGTCGAGGAACTCAATCGTGCCGTCGCGACGCCAGCGGACCCGGTCGCCACTGCGATAGCGGCGGCCGCCGGGAGCGGTTCGGGTCGGGGCCGAAGCGCCTCGCGGTCAGCTCCGGGTCTCCGCGGTACCCGCGGGCGACCCCGTCGCCGCCGATCCAGAGCTCGCCGGCGACGCCGATCGGCACCGGCCGCCCGTCGGAGTCGAGCACGGTACAGGTGGTTCCCTGGATCGGGCGGCCGAGGGGGACCTTGCCGCCGAGGCCGGGACCGTCACCGGGGCGCATCTCGTGGGTGAGGGCGAACGTCGTCGTCTCGGTCGGCCCGTACCCGTTGGTGAGCCTGCCGTCAGCCGGAAGTGAGGCGAGCGCGCGGACGACGTGGTGCGGGGAGAGGACGTCGCCGCCGGCGAGCAGGTGGCGCACAGAGCCGAGGCACTCGGGCCGGCCGTCGACCAACTGGTGGAAGAGGCCCGCGGTCAGCCAGAGGGTCGTGACCCCGTGACGGTCGATCGCGGCCGCGATCGCGTCGGGCGAGGGCTGCTCGCGGAGGATCGCGATCGCGCCGCCGTTGGCGAGCGGGCCCCAGAGCTCGAGAGTCGTCGCATCGAACGCCGGCGAAGCGGCGTGGAGCATCACCGTCCCGGGGCCGAGCTCGACGTACTCGGGACCGTCGACAAGACGGACGATGTTGCTGTGAGTCACCTCGACACCTTTCGGCGCGCCGGTCGACCCCGACGTATACATCAGGTAGGCGAGATCGTCCGGGGTGCCGGCCAAAGGGGCATCGGTCGGTGGCCCGGACAGCGCATCCGCGAGGTCGACCGCCTCGATCCCCGCCGGCAGCCGGTGTCCGGCGCCGGAGTCCTCGATTCCGATCCGAGCACCTGCGTCCCGCAACGCCCGCTCGATCCTTGCGTTGGGGTGGAGGGGATCGAGGGGGACGTAGGCGGCCCCCGCCTCGAGGATCCCGAGGAAGGCGGTGACCGTGGCCGCCGAGCGGGGCGCGAGCACGGCGACGCGGTCGCCGGGCTGCACGCCCCGCGCGCGAAGCGCACCGGCGACCGCGTTCGAGCGGGTCAGGAGCTCCCCATAGGAGACCCGCTCCTCGCCGTCGAGGATTGCCGTCGCCGCACCGTCCCGCTCGGCCTGGCGGCGGATCAGACCGTGGACCGTGGCGTCGCGGTCGTATTCCGTGGGGCCCGCTCCCCAGCGCTCGATCTGTGTGAGTTCGGCGTCATCGCAGACGGCGAGCTCGGAAAGGGGGGCGTCGGGGCGCTCGACGAACTGCTCGAGGAGGTGCAGGTGGTGGCCGGCGAGGCGGTCGGCGGTCGCGTCGGTGAACAGGTCGGAGTGCTCCCAGACGAAAGTCACCCCACCGTCGCGGTCATTGATCCCGATGACATTGAGGTCGGCCTTGGAGGTGCCGTTCGGGATCACCTGCACCAGTCCGACATCGAGCCCTGCCCAGCGCTCCTCCGAGCGAGGAGCGTCGTGGAAGGAGAAGAGAGCCTGGATCAGCGGTGAGCGGCTCGGGTCGCGGGGCGGCTGCAGCCCCTCGACCACGGCATCGAACGGCGCATCGACGTTCGCGTAGGCGTCGAGCGCCACCCGCCGAACCCGTTGCAGGAGCTCCCGGACCGTCGGGTCCCCGTCGAGTTTGCAGCGCAGGGCCACCGTGTTGAGGGCCATCCCGATCATCCGCTCCGACGCCTTCTCGCGTCGGTTGGCGATCCCGGACCCCACCTGGAGGTCATCACGGCCCGAGTAGGCACGCAGCTGGACGAGGAAGGCAGCGAGGGTGACCATGAACAGCGTCGCGTTACCCTCGAGCGCTGTCGCCCGCAGCCGGGCGGCTAGTGCCGGCTCGAGCCGTCTCCGGATCGAGCCACCGTCGAAGGACTCGCGTGGCGGCCGCGGCCGGTCGGTCGGAAGCTCGAGCAGCGGCGGGTCCGGGTCGAGGACGAGTTTCCAGTGCTCGAGCTCTCGTCGGACCGTCTCCGACTCGACGACGGCGCGCTCCCAACGGGCGAAGTCCTGGAACTGGACCTCGAGGGCGGGGAGGCGGTGCGAGCGCCTCTCGACCCGGGCCGAGTAGAGCTCGCTCAGCTCGTCGGCGAGGACCGTTGCGGACCAGCCGTCGTGGATCAGGTGGTGCTCGATCTGGACCAGGGCCCAGCGGCGCTCGCCGAGCCGCGCCAGCGTCCATCGCACCAGCGGCGCCTTGCCGGGGTCGATGCGCGACCGGACCAGCCTGCGCATGAGCGCGGGCCAGGCGGCCGTAGGCTCACCACGGAAATCGATCGTCTCGAGCGGCACCCTGACGCGGTCGTGGATCACCTGGACCGGCTCGCCGTACTGCTCCTCGAATGAGGTGCGGAAGATCTCGTGACGCCCGATCAGCTCTTCCATCGCCTCTCGCAGAGCGCCCCGATCGAGGTAACCCTCGAATCGGAAGAGGACCGAGGACTGATAGGTGATCGATCCTGGCCGCAGGCATCCGTGAATCCACGCCCGGCGCTGGGCGGCGGTTACAGGCGCGAACTCGGTTCGAGGTCCTGGTCTCAGCGGCGGCAGGGCGGCGGGAGTGCCGCCTGATTCGGTGCGCCGTTCGAGCGCGTCCGGCGTCGGCGCCTCGAAGACCGCATCGATGTCGGTTTCGAGGCCGGCCTCGCGCAGGCGGGCGACCAACTGGACGGCGAGCAACGAGCTGCCGCCAACCGCGAAGAAGCTCTCGTCCGATCCGATCGCGTCCAAACCGAGGACCTCGGCCATGATTGCCGCGACCGGGCCGGCGCGGGTCGCTTTCCCTCCGTCGCGCGTCGGTGCGGGCAGGCCGGCGGCGTCGACCTTCCCACGGTCAGTGCGGGGCAGCGCCTCCTCGATAAGGAGGATCGAGCTCGGAACCATGTAGGCGGGCAGGAGCGACGCGACGTGCTCGCGCAGCTCATCGGGCGCCGGGTTGGCTCCCGGGCGCGCCACCGCGTAGCCGACCAGGTGCTTGTGACCGGGAACATCCTCACGTGCGACGACGGTCGCCTCGAGCAGGTCGGGGTGCGAGGCCAGCGCCTGCTCCGATTCGGCCGGCTCGACCCGCTGGCCCGAGATCTTCACCATGTTGTCGATCCGGCCGAGGAACAGGAACTCTCCATCCTCACGTTCGCGGACCCGGTCTCCCGTCCTGTAGGAGGTCCCGGCCACGCCGGGGATCTCGCGGAAGAGCTCGGAGGTGCGCTCCGGGTCGTTGCGATAGCCGCGTCCGACGCCGCGACCGGAAATCCAGAGCTCTCCTGGCTCGCCCGGGAGGACCGGCATAGCCTCGTCGTCGAGCACATGGAGGTCGTACCCGGCAAGCGCGGAGCCGATCGGAATCGGTCCCTCCTCCCTGTCGCCGACCTCGTGGCTCGTCGCGACGATCGTCGTCTCCGAGGGACCGTAGACGTTGAGGAGCGTCACTTGGGGATGCGCGGCGCGCAGGTCGGCGGCAGTCGCCGGAGGGAGGACGTCGCCTCCAGTGCCCACGATCCGCATGCCGCCGAGGTCGGGTAGGGCGACGCGGACGAGCTCGGTGAGCATCCCGGGGGACAGCAGCGCGACGCTGACCCCGCGCGCGGAGATCAGGGCGCCGACGTCTCGCGGATCAGGCCGGCCGGAGGGAAAGACGGCGATCCTGCCGCCGCCGGCAAGCGTCGCCCAGATCTCGAAAGCGGAGAGGTCGAACCCGAGCGGGGCGACATGGAGGCATCCCTCGCCTGGGCCCGGGAACAGCTCCCAGCCACCGCGCAGAAGGTGGATCAGGTTGCGGTGGGTGACCTGGACTCCCTTCGGGGTTCCGGTCGAGCCCGAGGTGAAGAGGATGTAGGCGAGCCGGTCCCCTCCCTCCGTGACCGCCGGCCCTTCGCCCTTCGCCTCGATTGCCCGCTCGACGTCGGTCGAACCGAGAGTCATCCGGGTGTTCGAGAGCTCGGCCAGCGCCCGCCGCCTTTTCGGCGGGTGCGCGGGATCGAGCGGAACGTAGGCGCACCCGGCCCGCATCACGCCGAGCATGGCGGTGATCGCCTGCCACGAGCGGGGCATGTCGACCGCGATCGGATCCTCGGCGTCGACCCCGGAGTCGAGCAGGGCTGCGGCGATCGCGCCGCTCATCATCTCGAGGTCGGCGTAGGTGAGGCTTCGATCGCGATCCTCGACCGCGATCGAGTCGGGTCGGGCGCGGGCCTGTTCGGCGATCAGGGCGGGCACGGAGAGGTCCAAGCTCACCTCGCCCTCCGGGACCAGACCGACCACCCTCTCCATCGGCCTAACCGTATTCAACGGGGGCGAATAGCATCGGCCGATGCACGGTCCGGCTTGGCTCGTGCTGCCCACCTACGACGAGGCGGCCAACATCGAGGCGATGGTCGAGGCGGTTCTCGCCAAGCTGCCGGCGTCGGGCCGGGTGCTGGTCGTCGACGACAACTCGCCCGACGGGACCGGAGAGATCGCGGAGCGGCTCGCCGCCCGCAGCGAGCGGGTCGAGGTGCTGCGCCGGCCGCGCAAGGAAGGGCTCGGCCCCGCCTACGTCGCCGGCTTCAAGCGCGCGCTCGAGGGCGGTGCGGGGCTGGTGCTCGAGATGGACGCCGACTTCTCCCACGACCCGGCCTACCTGCCGCGGTTGATCGAGGCGGCCGAGCGCGCGGACGTCGTGATCGGCTCGAGGTACGTGCCGGGGGGCGCGGTCTCCGATTGGGGTCTCGCGCGGCGAGCGATCAGCCGCGGCGGCAGCGCCTATGCGCGGCTCGCGCTCGGGCTCGACGTCCGCGACCTGACCGGTGGCTTCAAGTGCTTCCGCCGCGAGGTCCTCGAGGCGATCGACCTCGACTCGATCGAGTCCCGCGGTTACGCGTTCCAGGTCGAGATGACGTACCGGGCGATCCAAGAGCGGATTCAAGGTGATTGAGGTCCCGATCGTCTTTCGCGATCGCAGCCGCCGGCTCGTCGAAGATGGGCGGTGCGATCGTTGCAGAGGCCGTGTGGCGCGTCCTTGCGCTCAGGTTTGGACGGAACGGAAACCCAGGCGTGCACTGGCCGCGCTCATGATTCCGGCTTCTTCCATACGAAGACTCGGGTCGAGAACGGGAGATTGAATGTCCGCATGAGTCTGAACCCGACCTGCCTCGCTGCTTTTTCGATGGCGCTTTGGTCAATCGTTGGTTCGAAGTCGCCTTTGGCCGGTCGGCTGGAGACGATTATTCCCGGTGGTCCGTTGACCGGGTCTTCGAGCTGGGCTCGGTAGGCGCTCGGACTGTCGGCGGGATCGGGTTCCACCTGGGCGAGGGGAATGACGCGTCCTCGATAGCGCTGCAACGTCTCGAGGGTGAGGGTGTTCGTGTTGATCACCCTGTTGCGGGAGGCGTAGATCGTGACCGGGACCGTCGGGAAGTCTCCAAGGTCGTCGACGATGTAGCGATCGAGTTCGTAGTTCACGCCGTTGTAGGCGCGGTCGGCTTCGTCGAACTTCCATTCTGGACCAGGGACCTGTTCGCGGATCGCGGCGACCGCCTTCGGCACCCCATCCACCCAGGGCAGGGCGCCAAAGCCCGGGACTTCCACTGTGCGCTGCCGGGTCAGGGTGCCGGAGATCGTCGATGTCGAGACGACGTTGACTGCGGTCACCAGCGCTATCAGGGCGAGAGCAGGCAGGAACGCGCTGCGGTGAAGTCGCAGGGCGACCACCGCGATTGGGGGGAGAAGAACGGTGATCGGCAGCGTGAAGCCGCTGCCGGTATTTTCGGAGCTGGAAAGGGCGAGGTAGCCGGCCGCGAACACGAGCCCGACCGTCAAGACCTCGCTTCGGAGCAACGTCAGGATGGCGGCTCGACGATCATCTGAGGCCCCGACTCGCCGCACGGCCTCGATCGCCAGCACGACGAGCCCGACGAATGTCAGGGTCGCCATCGGGACCAGCAAGTCGATGGCCGTAATTCTTTCGGCCACCGCGTGCCACCAATCCCACGACAGGATCGAGTGGTGTTCTCCGAACTCAGAGGCGTGCGAGCCGTATCCGAATTCGGTTAGGTATTCGATGACCGAATCGAGGTTGCGCCAGTACCAGGTTGCGGCGACAGCGAAGGCGGATGCCGCGGCGATTCCCAGGTTCAGGAATCCAATTGCCCACTCCTGGCGCGGACGCATGAGGGTGGCGAGAAGCGCGGCCGCGCCAATCCCCGGCACGAACGCAGCCGACATCGTCCTTGACAGGAGCATCAATCCGATCGCGACCCCGCACGCGAGAGCCCATCGGCTTCGCTGCATGCCTTCGCTTCGCAGCAGGGCGTAAACGGAACAGGCGAGGAACGCCGCCACCGGCAGAGCGAAGATGAACTCCCTTAGGTTGGCGAAGACTCCCGGCAATGTGGCGACGACCACCGCTGCGAGGGCGCCGAGCCGAGGGCCGGCCAAGCGCTCGGCGATCCCGTAGCTCGCCAGCGCCAGGACGATCAGGCACAGCGCCAGCGTCCCAAAGCCCTGCATAACCCCCTGACTGAAGACCAATATCAGGGATGTCACCGCGGGAACCAGGGGTGCCTGCGGTGCCTGTACCTGGATCGAGTGCCACCAGCCGCTTAGCCCGCCTGTGTCCAGGCCGATGTAGTTGTCGAGCGAGATCGACATGTAGCCGGCCTCGTCGACGTCGAACGGGTAGCCATGCCGGTAGGTCGCGAGCCACCAGGCGTCCAGGGCCACGAGTAGAAGCGCGGCAACCAGGACGACGAGGGCCCATCGGCCCCGCTGGCTAACTCTGGCCAGCACCTGTCTGGGCCTCAGCGGGGTGTCGCGCCACCTCTCTGATCAACTCTCCGATCCTCTGCCCGTACTTGGGAAGGTCGTGCCGCCGTTCGACCAGTTCGCGGGCGCGCCGCGCGATCTCGTCCCGTTCGGCCGGGCTCGCTTCCAGCGCCCTGCGCAGGCCGTCGGCGAGGGCATCGACGTCCCTCGGTCCGCAGAGCCAGCCGGTCTCGCCGTCGTCGATCAGCTCCGGCAGGCCGTAGACGGCCGTGGCGAGGACCGGCAGCTCCCAGGCCATCGCCTCGAGCACGGTGCGCGGCAGCGACTCGACGTCGGATGCGCAGACGAGGAGGTCGGAGATTCCGTACCAGAGCGGGACATCTGGGGTGACCGGGATCAGATGGATCCGGTCCCGGAGCGGGGACTCCTCGATGTACTCGCGAAGCAGCCTCGTCTCCTCGTCCTTCCGCCCGCCGACGATTGCCAGATGGGCCCGCTCGTGGCCCGCGGCAACCGTCTCGAACGCCTGCGTGAGCGAGACCTGCGCCTTGCGCGGCTCGACGGTCCCGATGCAGACGACGAGCTCGGCATCCTCCGGGATCCCGGCCGCCGACCTCGCCTCGGCCCGGTCGAAACCGGCCCGCCGGGCGTCGATCTCGCCGATGTCGAGCCCATACGGGATTGTCAGGAGCTTCCCCTCGGGAGCGAACGGCTCGAACAGGTGGCGGGTGGCATCGGCCTCGAAGATCAGGGCGGCGGCGTCGCGAAGCGAGCCTTCGGCGGTGCGCCGGACCAGCGGGTCGAGGTCCTCCCAGATCAGCGCCGGCGAGAAGCTCTCGTGTATCGCCCACAGCGCCGGGATCCCGAGCCTCTTCGCGACCTCGATCCCCTGGAAGGTCGTGATCGTCGCGGTGTTGACGAACACCGCCTCGAAGCCCCGCCCCTCGGCCCAGGCGACGAGCTCCTCGACACGGCCCGCGTGGGCGCTCGCTTCACCGGCCACGCTCATGGTGGTGATGTGGGAGGGGATGCCGAGCTCGTCGAGCTCGTCGCGCAGCGGCCCGTCCATGGTGCTGAGGACGGTGGCGTCGACGAGGTTGCGCGCCGTCATCTCGCGCAGCAGGTCCTGGAGGTATAGCTGGGCGCCGCCGAGCGTCAGCTGATGGGTGAAGAAGAGGGTGCGGACCGCGCCCGAGCCCGGCTGCGCGTCCCGCGCCCTCGGCATGTGCTCGGGCATCTCCACCGGCTCCGGCGGAGGTACGACGCTGACCATCGTCGACAGCTCATGGCGTTCGCCGCCGGGGCCGTGCGCGACGCAGCGGAGCTCGACGTCGCCGTCGGCGCCGGGCCAGGTCGCGAGGTCGTGTTTCAGTTCGAATCCCGACAGGCCCGCGGCCGAGCCGAGCCGCCTCGCCAGGTCTCCCCGGGTCACCCCCAGCCGCGCGAGGCCCAGCCGTTGCTCGCCGAGGAAGACCTCGACCCGCGTGCATTGCCCCGCCGGGAAGGTGGCCCAGCCCCGGATCCACGCGGTCTCGCGGGGCAGGATCGCGCCGGCCCCCGGCGTGTCGATCCTGCCGTCGGGAATCTGCTCGGTCGGCAGCAGCTGCATCCCGTGCGTCGCATCGGGCCGCCAGATCCGCCTCGTCGCGCGCAGCCGCCAGCGAAAGCCCCTGATCACCCTGTCGAGGAGGCTCAAGCCGCCTGCCCGGCCCTGCTCGCGAGCCAACTGTGTGTCCGCGCGATTCCCTGCTCCAGCTCGAGCGGCTCGAAGGTCACCTGCCGCTGGAGCCTTTGGATGTCGAGGACGATCCGGTCGATTTCGAAGCCGCGCTCGGGGCGTGAGGCGACCCGCGCCCGCTTCCCGAGCTCCCGCTCGACCAGCGCCACCAGCTCGGCAAGAGAGGTCCCGCGGCCGGACCCGACGTTGAGGATGGTCGGGAGGTCCTCCATGGCCAGAAGGTCGACGATCACCCTGGCGACGTCGCCGGCGTAGAGGTAGTCACGGACGGCGGCGCCATCGCCGAAGAGGACGATCTCCTCTCCGCGCTCGACCAGATCGAGGAAGGTGACCACGGCGCCCTGGCCGCGGCCGGGCTGCTGGTGCTCGCCGTAGAGCGTCGAGCAGCGCAGGAGGCAGGCACGAAGGCCGAACTCAGCGCCGGCCCTGGAGATCGCCTTCTCGCAGGCGAGGTGGAGCTTTCCGTAGAGAGCCCGTGGCTCGGTCGGCGCATCCTCTGGCACCGGGACCCGGGCGGGCTCGCCGTACACGGTCCCGCCCGAGGAGATGTAGGTGAGGCCGACCTCCGGGGCGTCCCGCAGCGCGGTGAGCAGGGCCTCGATCGGCGCCAGGGTCAGCTCGGTGCTGAGCTCGGGGCTCTCCTCGGTCTGTGCCGGCAGCTTCCCTCCCGCGCAGTAGACGACGTGGGAAGCCCCTTCCAGCGCCGTCTTCAGGGTCGCGGGATCGGAAGCGTCGCCGATCATCAGCGAGTCGGGCTCGATCGCGGCGGCCACTTCCTGGGAGGGGTGTGATCGGGTCAGCACCGAGAACGGGCGACCGCGCCCACTCAACTCGATGACTACGTGCGAGCCGATGAACCCGCACCCGACCACGACAACCGAGCCCCCGGGCCGCCCCCGCCTTCGGCGGCCACTCAAGGCGAATGTTTCTGCCACGAGGCGAGGGTATCGGTTTGCCCGCTACGATCGCCCGCCGTTCCGGAGGCTCGAGCAACGTGTGGAACCATCAGGGGAACGGCTGGGAGCTACTCGTGGGCCGAAGGTGTCTCATGGAGTCGCGGTCTTGGCTTCGTCCGGAGCAAGCTCAGCAGCTCATCCCTGACCCGGCGGAGACTCGGATGCTGCTGATTCCAGTTGTTTCAGCCGCGCGACACAGCCTTGGACGCTGCGTCCCGGCGTGTGATCTCGTATCGGTCCCATAGCTCGGGGCTACTACGAAGCCAGTCAGCCATGCGGGCGAAGCCTGTGTGGAGGTCATCCTTTGCTGTCCAGGCCAAGCGCTCGCGGGCGCTCTCGACATCTCCGACCCAGACAGCCGCGTCCCACGAGCGTTGCGGCTCCGTCCCCCATTGCGGCTCCTCGGACACTTCCAGTTGCTCACGCGCGATCTCGACAAGTTCGCGCAGCTTCGTCTGCCGACCGGAGCCGATGTTGAAGACGCTGCCGCGCTCGAGGTCATCTCTCTCGGCAGCGAGCATGAAGGCGCGCTCGACATCTGCCACGGAGACAAAGTCGCGGGGTGTGTCAGGCGAAACCAGTGGCGGGAGCCGGCCTTCGAGGCCGCGTGCCACCAGCGTCGGCATGAGCCGCCCGGGCTCCTCCCACGGTCCGTAGACCGAGTACAGCCTCAGCGTGACGACGTGTAAGTCATCGCGCTGGGCCACGAATCGGCAGTGGAGGGTGGCGGCGGCCTTCATTACCGCGTAGTCGCTGTTGGGTTCGGGCAGCTCGTCCTCGCGCGGTGCGTGGTCCTGGAATCCGTACTCCGACGAGGAGCCGGCGTGGACGAAGGCGGCAAAGCCATGGCGCTGGCAGGCGGCGAGGAGGCGGACGGTGGCGACCAGGTTGGTCTGCATGATCCGCTCCGGGTCGCGCTGCCACGAGTAGGCGCCGTGGGCGGCCAAGTGGAAGACCCAATCCGGGCGGGAGGATCGAATCCCGGCCTCGATCGCATCCGGGTCGAGGAGCTCGACGGGAACGACCTCGATCGCGTCCGTCATGTGATCCAACCGCCAAGTCGGGCTGTCCCGGTGCACCCATGCGACGACATCGTGGCCGGCACTGGCGAGGGATGTCGCGAGGTTGGCGCCGACGAAACCGCCGGCCCCCGTCACAAGGGCCCTCACTTTTCGGGCATAGCTGGGCGGCGGACCACGGCGACGATCATAGGTAAGTCCGCGCGGCCTCGGCTCTATGCTTGCCGCGTGACGCAGGGCACCGCGATCGGATCCCTTGGCGAGCTGACTGGTCGGGCCTGCCCGGTGTGTGGGTCGAACGACGACAGCTCGATTTTCGCCGATCAGCGGCTGGATATCTCGAGCCTCGATGAGCATGCGTTCGCTTCGCGAAAGCGACCTGAGCACATGCGGCTGCGGCTGGTTGAGTGCCCGATCTGCGACTTGGTGTACGCCAGCCCAGTACCTTCGCCAGAGGCTCTTGCGCGGGCATACGACGACGCCGCGTTCGACACTGCCGATGAGGCCCGGTTCGCCGCCAGGTCCTACGCGGATGAGCTTGGCGACCTGCTGACGGCCCTGCCCGAGCGCCGTGCTGCGCTTGACATCGGGACCGGCGAGGGCGCTTTCCTCGCCGAGTTGCTTGAGCTCGGGTTCGATGACGTCAGCGGCGTCGAGCCCTCGCGGGCGCCGATCGAAGCCGCCGACCCGCTCATCGCCGAGCTGATCGAGCACGACGTCTTCCGCCCTGATGCGCGCCCGCCGGCCAGCCTCAGCCTGATCACCTGCTTCCAGACGATCGAGCACGTCCCGGATCCGGCGGCGATGATCCGGGATGCGGTGGCTCTGCTCGAGCCCGGCGGCATGTTCGCGCTCGTCTGCCACGACCGACGGGCGCCAATCAACCGGCTGCTCTCGATGCGCTCGCCGATCATCGACATCGAGCACGTGCAGCTGTTCTCGCCGCGCAGCGTGATGGAGCTGCTACGACGGGGAGGGCTCGAGGAGATCGGCCATCGCACGATCCGGAACCGCTACCCAATCCGCTACTGGGCCCGGCTGCTGCCGTTGCCCGTCGGGGTTCACGACCGGCTCGGGCGGAGGCTCGAAGGCGATGGCATCGGTGCCCGGCCGGTCGCCCTCAACGTCGGGAATATGCTCGCTTGGGGTCAGGCGCCTCGACGCCCTCCGGCGGATTGAGGATCGACTCGACGACGAACGGAGGCCGTCGCTTGACCTCCTCGTACATGTGGCCGAGGTAGGAGCCGATGATCGCCAGGCACAGCAGTTGGACGCCGCCGAGGAAGAGGACTAGGACGACCAGCGTCGTCAGCCCCTTCGGCGCGGCGGAGGGGTCGATCAGGCGCAGGCCGACCTGGACGAGCAGGCTCACGAACGAGAGCGCGACCACGGTCAGCGCCAGGCCTGTGATCACGTCTAGGGGGGCGTAGGAGAAGGAAACGATCGCTCGCCGCGCCCAGCCGAGGTTCTTGCGGAAGCTGTTGGTGGTGGTTCCGAACATTCGCTCCGGCCGAACGTAGGGAACCCCGATCTGCTTGAACCCGACCCAGGCTCGGAGCCCGCGCAGGAAGCGGTGCGACTCGGGCATTGCGTTGATGGCATCGACAACGCGGCGGTCGACCAGGCTGAAATCACCCGCGTCGACCGGGACATCGACGTAGGCGAGGCGGCGGAACACCCGGTAGAACGCCTTGTAGAAGAGCCGCATGTGGCGAGGAGCCTCGCGCTCGACCCGCTCGCCATAGACGACGTCGTAGCCCTCCTTCCACTTCTCGACGAAGCTGGGGATGACCTCGGGAGGGTCCTGGAGGTCGCCATCGAGGAGGACCACCGCATCGCCGCTCGCGATTCGCATCCCGGAGGTGAAGGCGCTCTGTGACCCGAACGCCCGCGCGTGGTTGACGACCACGACATTGGGATCCCTCTCGGCGAGGTCGGCCAGGACTTCGCCCGCATCATCGGGCGAGCCGTCGTTGACGAAGATGATCTCGTGCTCGCAGCCCAGTTCGTGGAATACGGCGACCAGCCGCTCGTGCATGATTGGCACAGCCGGTGCATCGCGGTAGCACGCGATCACGGCCGAGATCTTCATCGAGCAGTCGGCTCGAGAGCCGTCGCCACCTGGTCGACGAGCTGAGGCGCGGCCAGCAGATGGCGCTGCTCGAGGAAGCTCTGGGAGCCGGTTTCCCCACCCGGCATGCGGGCGACCCCGGCGCGCAAGAGGCGACATGCATTGCCGTGCTCCGCAATCGTCTCGGCCACCAGAGAGCCGAGTCCGCCGTTGCGATAGTGCGCCTCGACCGTCAGAGCGGCCGGCATCTCCTCCAGTAGGGCGGAGATCTCATCGACGGGGCTGGGGTTGAAAGAGGACACCAGCGCAACCGCCGCGCTGATGCCGCGCTCCGCCAGCAGGTCGGAAGCGGCGACCGCCTCGTGGGCGATGGAGCCGATCGCCAGGATCGCCACGTCGGAGCCATCCCGCAACAGCTCGAGGCGGCCGAGGGCGAAGCGGCCTTCGAGACCGGGCAGCTCGTCACCCCGCTTGCTGACCCGGAAATAAGCAGGCCCGGGCAGATCGGCGCTGGCGCGGAGGGCAGCCCGGGCCTGGCGCGCATCTGCGGGAACGATTGTGGTGATCGACGGCTGGGCCCGCATCACGGCGTAGTCCTCAAGGGCGAAGTGGGTGATCCCGTTGTGGCCGTAGTCGAAACCACCGCCGACCCCGACGACCCGAACCGGGAGGTGGTGTAGGGCCGGCCCGTTGCGGATGAACTCGTATGGACGCAGGGTGGAGAACGTCGCGATCGAGTAGACGTACGGGACGTAGCCGGCCTCGGCCAGACCCGTCGCGACACCGACCATATTCTGCTCGGCCGCGCCGCAGTTGATGAAACGGTCAGGGAAACACTGCTGAAACTCCTCGAGGACCATGAAGCCGAGATCTCCGGTGAGCAGCATCACTCGCTCGTCCGTCTCGGCGAGCGCGACGAGCTCGTCGATGAATGCGTTTCTCACGAAGTTGCCCGTCGATCCAGCTCGGCGATGGCCGCGGCGAATGCGTCGTCGTCCAGCGGCAGGTAGTGCCACTTGATCTGCGATTCCATGAATGAGACGCCATAGCCGAATGTCGTCTCAGCGACGATCGCCCGTGGTCGGCCGTCTCCGGCCCCCCTCAGCGCAGCAGCGAGCGCAACCCGATCGTGGCCCGGCACCACCCGCGAGGACCAGCCGAATGCCGTGAACTTCTCGTCCACTGAACCGAGCTCGATCACTTCCGGGGTATAGCCGAGGGCCTGCTGGCCGTTGAGGTCGATGAGAATGGTCAGGTTATCGAGGCGATGGTGGGCAGCAAACATCGCCGCCTCCCAGGTCGACCCCTCGTCCAGCTCTGCGTCGCTGAGGATCACGTAGACCTGACGGTCGGGAGCGCTGTCGCTTCGCTCCAAGTGCCGCGCCCGCGCCGAGAGAGAGCCCCTGGCCGAGCGACCCGGTGCAGAAGTCGACGCCCTCGAGGCCATGCTCGGGGTGTACGCCGAGGAGGGTGCCGTCGGCGCAGAAGGTGTCGATCGCGCCCACATCCAACCGCCCACCAAGGTGGAGCGCTGCGTAGAGGGCAAGCGCCGCATGTCCCTTCGAGAGGACGATGCGGTCGCGGTCGTTCCCACCCTCGATGCGGGCCTCCTCGATGACCGCAGCGACCAGGTCTGCAATCGAGAGAGCCGATCCGATGTGACCCACCCCGGCCCTGTAGGACTGTTCGATGATCGTCCGACGGATGTCGTCGGCGAGACTTTGCCCGGTTCCAACCCCCATGCCGACCCAGGCTAGTGCACCGGATAGACGGCCGGTATTTTGCTCCCTATGAATTCGGTGGGGACTCCAAACGGCACGACCCTGCCCCGACGCGGGAGGGTCAGGGAGTTCGTTGCCTCCAACCCGGACCTCGTGTCGGTCTGCCTCTACGCGCTGGTCGCGGCGGCGATGGTGGTCGCCGCGGATCTCGCCATCTTCACGGTGTTCCAGCCATATGACGATGAGGGCACCCTGTTGGTGACGCTTAATGCGTTCACACACGGGGCGCCCCTCTACAAGGATGTGTACACGGAGTACGGACCGTTCTACTACGAGCTGTTCGGAGGGCTCTTCGCCCTATCGGGCCACGCGGTAACTACCGATGCGAGCCGCACGATCGTGATCGTGATCTGGGTGTCGACCGCGCCTGCTCTTCGGCCTCTCGGCGCAGCGGCTCAGTGGAAGCCCTGTGCTGGGCATCACAGGCGCGATGGCCGCCTTCGCCGCCCTTCGCGTCCTGGTCAACGAGCCGATGCACCCGCACGGCCTGTGTGCTTTGCTGATCGCCGCCTTCACCGTGCTGGTCGTCCTCGGCCCGGCCCGAAGACCAGGTTGGGCCGGCGTCGCCGGGGGCTCCCTGCTGGCGGCGCTGGTTCTGACCAAGATCAACCTCGGCGCCTTTGCGCTCACCGCTGTCGCGTTAGCGGCCGTCCTGACGATCGAGCCTCTGTGGCGTCGGCGGTGGCTCCGGTGGGGGGTCGTCGGCCGCGGCGTTGGTCCTTCCGGTCTACGTCCTCAGCCGCGATCTCGACCTCGCCTGGGTTCGCGACCTCGCGATGCTGGAGATCCTCGTCCCTTGCCGCGATCGTGATCGCGGCAGGCCTTTGGCGCCAAGGGCGGCGGATCCCGATGACTCGCTCCTGCCCTGGCTGGTCGGCGCGATCGCCGGCTTCATCGCGGCTTTCGCCGCGACTATCGTCGCGATTGCCATAGTCGGCTCCTCGCCCGCCGATGTCTACGACGGCGTCGTGGTGGAGGCGATGCGCGTTCGTGATGTATTGCTTCTCGAATTCCCTGAATCCACCAGCTGCGGTCGACTGGGGCGTCGCAGCTGTGGCAGCAGCCGCGCTGGTCACTCGCTTGCGGCCACTAGCCGGGGACGTGTCGTCGGTCTGGCCAGGGCTGCTGAGGGCGATCGCAGGGCTGGCCATCTGGTTCTCAGTGTCGGGGATCGCTCCACTGGGGCTCAATCCTTCGATCGGGAATCCCGAGACGCTGCCGATGGTCTTGGCCTGGATCGCCGCGCTCCCCGCGACGGGAGCCGCGCAGGAGCGGCCCTATAAGCGCTTCCTCCGGGTTCTCTTGCTGCCGTCGCTGTGACCGGGACGCTCCAGGTCTACCCGGTCGCGGGCAGCCAAACCGGGATCGCCGCAGTGCCTTTCGTCGCTGTGGGTGCCGTGATTCTCGGCGATTCGATGGTTTCGCTCCGAAGGTGGAGCGAGCGAGTCCGGTGGTCCCGCCGCAGTACGCCTCGGCGCCGTCATCGGGCTCGTCACGCTTGCAATTGCGGCGGTGTTCGCGCTCGACTCGGTCGTGCGGCCGGCCTGGTCGAGTGCAATTGCCTACCGCGACCAGCGCGCAATGTCTGTCTCCGGTGCCCAGCAGCTCCATCTCCCTGACGCCGAAGTCGAAACCTATGCCGGGCTCGTCGACCTGCTGCACCGCCACCACTGCACGACGTTCATCGGCTACCCGAGCCTCAACAGCCTCTATCTCTGGTCGGGAATCGAATCACCGCTTCCCACCGCGCCGGGCGCCTGGGTCAACTCCCTTGACAGCAAGCGACAGCAACGCATCGTCGACGAGATGCGGGCCTCGCCGCGCCCGTGCGCGATCCGCAGCGACACCCGGGCCGAACTCTGGCTGCACGGAGAACCGCCGCCCCAGCGGCCTCTTGTTCGCTACATCTTCAATGACTTCAAGCCCGTGGCGGAAAGCGGGGATTTCGTGTTCCTGCTGCCGAAGGCTACGATCGAAAGACTCGGATGACCCGCATCCTGATCACCGGCGGCGCCGGCTTCGTCGGCTCGAACCTCGCCGTCTCGCTCGCCTCCAGGCACCCCGAGTGGGAGCTGATCGCCTTCGACAACCTCTACCGGCGCGGCTCGGAGCTCAACCTGCGGCCGGCTCGAGCAGGCCGGGGTCGAGTTCGTCAAGGGCGACGTCCGCGAGCCCGCCGACCTCGACCGCCTGCCCGAGATCTCGGCCCTTGTCGAGTGCTCGGCCGAGCCCTCGGTGATGAGCGGCACCGACGGCGACACCGGCTACCTCGTCCACACCAACCTGACCGGCGCCTACAACTGCCTCGAGCTCGCCCGCCGCGACGGCGCCTTCCTCGTCTTCCTCTCGACCAGCCGCGTCTACCCGGTCGAGCCGCAGCTGGAGCTGGCCCTGGTCGAGGCGGACTCGCGGTTCGAGCTCGCCGACGAGCAGGAGGTTCCCGGCGCCTCCGCCGCGGGTATCTCCGAGGAGTTTCCGATGATCGGGCACAGGACCCTCTACGGGGCGACGAAGCTGGCGGCCGAGCTGCTGATCGAGGAGTACCGGGCCGGCCAGGGCGTCCCGGCGGTGATCGACCGCTGCGGCGTGATCGCCGGCCCCTGGCAGATGGGCAAGGTCGACCAGGGCGTCTTCACCCACTGGGTGCTGGCTCACCAGTTCCGCCGCCCGCTCACCTACATCGGGTTCGGCGGCGAGGGCAAGCAGGTGCGCGACCTGCTCCACGTCGAGGACCTCGTCGACCTCGTCGAGCGCCAGCTCCTCGACCCCGGGTGCCTGGGACGGGCGCACGGTGAACGTCGGCGGCGGCCGCGAGTGCAGCCTCTCGCTGCGCGAGACGACCGAGATCTGCCGCGAGCTGACCGGGAACGAGGTGCCGATCGAGCCCGTCGCCGAGACCCGCGAGGGCGATGTCCCCATCTACCTCTCCGATTGCGCGAAGACTCTTCGGCCTGGACGATTGGCGCCCGCGGCGCAGCGCCGAGCAGGTGCTGTCCGATATCCATCGAGTGGGTCGCGGAGGACGGCGATCGGATCGCCGCCGCGCTCGAAATCGAGACCCCGGCGGGGGAGAGGGAGTAATCGCGAGCAGATGCCGGTAGCGATCATCACGGGCTCAGGCGGTCTGATCGGCTCCGAGGCGGTCGGGCACTTCGTCGGCCAGGGCTACGACGTCGTCGGGATCGAGAACGACATGCGGGCGCAGCTTCTTCGGGCCCGAGGCCTCCACCGCGCACGTCACCGAGCGGCTCCTCTCCGAGCACCCCGAGTTCCGCAGCGAGAGCGCCGACATCCGCGATCGCGAGGCGGTCGACCGGATCTTCGCCGAGCACGGCGGGGCGATCGAGCTCGTCATCCACACCGCCGCCCAGCCCTCGCACGACTGGGCGGCGAGCGACCCGCAGACCGACTTCGGCGTCAACGCCAACGGCACCCTCAACCTGCTCGAGGCCGCGCGCGCCAACTGCCCCGACGCGCCGTTCATCTTCTGCTCGACCAACAAGGTCTACGGCGACACGCCGAACCGGCTGCCGCTCGAGGACCTCGAGAAGCGGCTCGAGCTGCCCGAGTCCCATCGCTACTTCCGCGGCATCGACACCTCGATGTCGATCGACTCCTCGACCCACTCGCTGTTCGGGGTCTCGAAGGCCGCCGCCGACCTGCTGGTCCAGGAGTACGGCCGCTACTTCGAGATGCCGACGGTCTGCTTCCGCGGCGGCTGCCTGACCGGGCCCCAGCACGCCGGCGCCAAGCTCCACGGCTTCCTCGCCTACCTGATGAAGTGCACCGTCACCGGCACTCCGTACACGGTCTTCGGCTACGACGGCAAGCAGGTGCGCGACAACATCCACAGCGCCGACCTGATCGCCGCCTTCGCCGCTTTCCAGCGCGGCCCCGCGCGCCGCCGCCGTCTACAACATCGGCGGCGGCCGCGTTCAGCAACTGCTCGATGCTGGAGGCGATCGAGGTCTGCGAGCGGATCGCCGGCCGCGAGCTCGAGCTGGGAGATGGGCGAGGAGCCGCGGATCGGCGACCACCGCTGGTGGATCTCCGACCTCGGCGCCGTTCGAAGCCGACTACCCGGACTGGAAGCCCCGCCACGGCGTCGACGACATCCTGCAGGAGATCTACGAGCAGAACGCCGAGCGGTGGACGATGGCCGCGGCATGAAGCTCTCGGTCGTCATTCCCGCCCAGAACGAGGAGGGCTCGGTCGGGACGACGGTCGAACGGCGTCGTCGCGGTGCTGGAGCGGGAGAAGATCGACTACGAGGTGCTGGTCGATCGACGACGCCAGCGAGGACCGCACCGCCGCCGTGGTCGAGGAGATCGGCGCCGGCAACCCGCGGGTGAAGGTCCGCCGCTCCCATTACGAAAAGGGCTTCGGGATGGCGATCCGCGCCGGCCTCGACCTGTTCGAGGGCGACGCGGTGGTGATCATGATGGCCGACGCCTCCGACGACCCGGAGGACATCGTCCGCTACCACCGGCTGCTCGAGGAGGGCTGGGACTGCGCCTTCGGCTCGCGCTTCGTGCCCGGCGCCCGGGTCCACGACTACCCGCGGCTGAAGCTCGCGATCAACCGCCTCGCCAACTGGTTCATCCGCGTCCTCTTCCGCCACCGCTACAACGACACGACCAACGCCTTCAAGGGCTACCGCCGCGAGGTGATCGAGACGATCCAGCCGCTCCTCTCGAAGCACTTCAACCTCACCGTCGAGATGCCGCTGAAGGCGATCGTCCGCGGCCACAGCTACGCACGTGATCCCGATCTCCTGGACGAACCGGACCACCGGCGAGGCGAAGCTGGCGATGCGCGAGATGGGCAGCCGCTACCTCTTCATCGTCCTCTACGTCTGGCTCGAGCACACGCTGAGCCGCGGCGACTACCGGGTCACGCCGAGCGGCTCGCCCGACCGCGACGACGTCGAATCAACCGTCTAGCTTGCGCCCGATCACCAGGAACTGCTTGCCGAGCAGCTTCCAGGCGATCGGCATCCGCAGGTAGGTCCTGGTCAGCGCCGGCGAGGGCGGCAGGATCCCGCGGAAGGAGTACGGCAGGTAGCGCGGGATGATCCGGTCCGGCTCGAACCCGGCGGCGTAGAGATGCTCGGCGATCGCGACGTGGGTCAGGGCGACATAGTGGTCGGCGCAGTCCCAGTACTCGCCGGCGCAGTAGCGGTAGTTGGGGCCCATGATCGCGATCCGGCCCCCGCTCTGCATCGCTCCGTTCATCTTTTCGAGGAAGGCGGCGATCCCCTCCTGGTCCGGCAGGTGCTCGAGGAAGTTGGAGACGAAGACGCCGTCGAAGTGGCCGGCGGGCAGCTCGGCGGCCATGATCGGCGAGGTGATCACCTTCGTGTCGGGCCTGTGCGCGGCCTCGGGATAGCTGACCTCGTCGATCGCCCAGGTCTCCTTCGCCGGAACCGCGCCGATGAACTCGCCGCGCCCGGCAGCCGGGTCGAGCACCGTCTGCGGAGCGCCCATCAGCCCGTGGACGTGGGGGCTGATCTCGCGCCAGACGGCGATCCTCGCGTCCTGGTCGATGTCGCGGAAGCGGTAGGAGTAGAGGCGCTCGTAGTTCAAGTCGCGGCGGTCGTCTTTCTGCGGGCGCGCCGGCGCGGAAAGCGGCGGATCGCCCATTTGAAGGGGGAGCTGAGCCGCGGGGTACCGTACTTGAGGCTCGGGTTGGAGTAGGGATCGGGGTCGATCAGCGGCCTCCAGCGCTCGATCAGCTTCTCCTTCTCCCAATCGGCGACCTCGGTCGAGCGGCTCGAGGACTCGAAGTGGTAGAGCAGCGTCCCCGGGTCGTAGACCACCCGCAGGCCGAGCGCGCGCAGCTTCAGGCAGTAGTCGATGTCGTTGTAGTTGACGGGGAAGTCGGCGCTGAGTCCGCCGACCCGCTCGAAGACCTCGCGCGGGGTCATCAGGCAGGCGCCGGTAACCGCCTGCAGGTCCTGGGCGACGAGGACGCTGTTCGAGTAGCCGCCGAACTCCCGCGAGAAGCCGTGGTAGGGGTGGCCCGGCAGCCCCCCGTTCTCGAACAGGACGCCGACGTGCTGGAGGCGGCCGTCTTCGATGATCAGGCGGCCGCCGACGGCGCCGATCCCTGGATAGGAGGAATACATCACCATCCGCTCGATCCAGTCGGGGGCGATCACCTCGATGTCGTCGTTGAGCAGCAGCAGGTGCTCGCCCTCGGCGACCGCCGCGCCGGCGTTGATCTTCTCCGAGAAGCTGAACGGCCGGTCGTAGGGAACGACCCGGAGCCGGTCGCCGGCGATCTCGCCGAGCCCCTCGACGACCTCGCTCGAGATCGGGGCGTCGGCGACGACGACGATCTCGAAATCCTCATAGGTCGAGGTCTCGACGATGCTGCGGACGCAGTGGGTGACGAGGACTACCTCCTCGAACCACACTTCGCGAGTGTTGCCCGCGGTCGGGATCACGATGCTGACCGGCGGCCTCCGCTCGAGCTCCGGGACCAGGTTGTAGACGCCGGGATGGTCGAGGTCGCGCTCGACCCGCGCCGGGAACCCGACTCGCTCGCAGTGGGCCTGGAGGGCCCGCGTCCCGGCTTCGAACGCCCACGGCTTGGCCGCTTCGCCGCCGCCGGCGGCCGACGTCGCGAGCATCCGCCAGTGGTAGAGGATGCGCGGCACGTGGGCGACCCTCCGCGCCCGCTCGGTGACCCTGAGGATCAGGTCCCAGTCCTGGGACCCCTCGAACTCGGCGTCGAAGCCGCCGACCTCCTCGACCAGCGATCGGCGCAGGACGCTGAGGTGGCAGGCGTACATCTGGGTCCGGAACCGCTCCGGCGACCAGTCGGGCTTGAAGAACGGGCCCGAGTGGTGCCCCGCCTCGTCGATCTTGTCTTCGTCGGTGTAGAGGTAGTCGACCTCGGGGTCGGCGCGGAGCGCCTCCTCGACCAGCTCGAGCGCGTCGGGGTGGAGCCGGTCGTCGTGGTCGAGGAGGACGACGAACTCGCCCGTCGCCATCGCCAGGGCGTCGTTGGAGGCGGCGACGATGCCGCCGTTCTGCTCGCGGCGGCTGACGCGGATGCGGCGGTCCCCGCGGGCGGCGTCCGTCGACGATCGCGAGCACCTCCGGATCGGCGGAGCAGTCGTCGACGATGCAGAGCTCCCAGTCCGCGAACCGCTGCCGGGTCACCGATCGCAGCATCGCCCGGAGGACGGCCGCCGGGGTTTCGAAGACCGGCGTGACGATCGAGAAGCGGGGTGCGGACAAGCGCTCAGCCCTTGCCGCGAAGGCGCTGCGTGGCCCGGCGCGCGACGAGGCCGGGCAGCTTCAGGTTGACCCTGCGGAGGAGGACGGTGAGTCGGGCCGAGTGGCCGGCGAGCTCCTCGAGCTGTCCCTTGGCGACGCCGAGCTCGGCGTCCTTGGCGATCAGCAGCGCCCGCAGCCGCGCGACCTCAGCTTCGGCGGCCTCGAGCTCGCTGACGGCCTCGGGACCTGGCTCCGGCATCGCCGCCGAGTCTACCCAGCGCCTCGATACGGTTCCCAACCTTGAGCACGAACGGGGAAATCCTCTGGATGCTGGGACTCCACCTCGCCCTGACCGGGGCGCCGGCCATCGCCGCGGCGCTGGTGGCGATGCGGCTCGGCGTCCGCGACGTCCCGGCCCTGCTCGCGATCGCGCTGGTTGTCTCGGGCGCGGCCGCCTTCCTCGCCTTCTGGGCCTACTTCGCCGACCCGACGATCGGCGAGGCCTGGAACTGGGTGCTGATCCTCGGCTCGATCCAGGTCGCGTTCCTCGCCGTCTATCGCGGCAACCTCGACCGCGAGCTCCTGCGCCGGCTGCGGATCCCGCTGCTGCTCTGGGTCCTCGGCTCGCTGTTCGTCGTCTACTTCGGGTTCCTCCACGGCGGCGCCGAAAACGCGATCGGGATGTCGGGCTCGCGCTATGCCGGGGGCCTCCCCTCCGACAACGATATCCCCCGCTATTTCGCCGAATGGTTCGCGGCCAAGGGGCATCACGGGACGCCGCCGGTCTACCCCCCCGACTGGCTGATGAGCGACCGGCCCCCGCTCCAGGTCGGCTACGTCCTCTCCCAGGAGTCGATCACTGTCGCCGACACGCAGACGCTGCACTACGAGATCCTCTGCGCGGTCGTCGAGCAGCTCTGGATCGTCGGCCTCTGGGCGCTGCTGCTCGCCGCCGGCGTCCGGCGGCTGACGATGGGGCTGGCGATGTTCGCGGCGCTCGCCAGCGACATCGTGATCCTCTACGGGTTCTACGTCTGGCCGAAGCTGATCGCCGCGACCTTCCTGCTCGCGGCGCTCGCGCTCGTGATCTCGCCGCGCTGGGAGGAGTGGCGGCGGAACTGGCGGATGGGCGCCCTGCTGGGGGCGCTGCTGGCCCTCGCGATGCTCGCCCACGGCGCCAGCATCTACGGCGTGATCCCGCTCCTGATCGTCGCCGCCTTCCGCGGGATCCCGACCTGGCGCTGGCTCGGGGTCGCCGCCCTGGTCGGGGCGGTGATGATGGGCTCCTGGTCCGCGTACCAGCGCTACGACGACCCGCCGGGCAACAGGTTGATCAAGTGGCACCTCGCCGGCGTGACCGAAATCGACGAACGCGGCAGCCTCGAAACGATCGTCGACAGCTATCGCGAAGCCGGGCTCGGCGGCGCCCTCGACAACAAGCTCAACAACGTCGAAGACATAACCGGCCTGCACTACGACGAAGACGTCTCCAACGTCGTCGACGGGATCGAAGAAGGCGACGCCCGCAAGGCGGTTGAATGGTTCCGGAACTACCGCTTCTTCGAGCTCCTGCCGTTGCTGGGGCTGCTCCTGATCGGGCCGATTGCGATGGCGATCCGCCGCCGCGGCCGCGAGGACGAGGCCGCCTGGCGCTTCGCGCTGACCGGCTTCGCCTACGTCGGCATCGGCTGCTTCTTCTGGGCGCTCCTCCAGTGGGGCACGCCCGGCGACTCGAGCGCGATCGTCCACGCCGGCACATCGGCGATCCCGCTGGTCGCGATCGCGGCCTGCGTCGCCGGGATGGCGTCGGTCTCGAGCCGGCTGGCGATCGCCGTCGTCGCGATCAACTCCCTCCTGGTTCTCGCTGCGTACGCGCCCTCGCTGACGCCGCTGCCCGGGACCGCGTACTCGCCGATCGCGGCGATCCTCGCCGCGATCGGGCTGCTCGGCTACGGGCTGGTCGCCGTCGGCGAGGGGATCCGGATCCCGCGCCGGGGCCCGCAGGCGCCGTCGCCCTCCGGCCCTACAGCTCCTCGGCTATCCGCGGCGCGTCGCGGTTGAAGATCCAGACCCCGAGCACGCAGAGGCCGACGAAGACCGCCGCCGCCGGCAGCAGGTGGACGGCGCCGCCGACGACGTCGGAGGCGGTCGGCGCGTTCGGGTCGATCACCCAGACCCGTACCTGCTCGAAGATCACCGCCAGCGGGTTGATGAAGAGGAATTGCTTGTACTGGTCGGGGATGATGTTCCACCGGATAGAGCACCGGGGTCGCGTAGAACAGGACCTGGGCGGCGACGGCCCAGATGATCGCGACGTCGCGGAACCGCACGTAGAGGACCGAGAGCAGCATGCTGGTCGCCGTCGTCAGCACGAACAGCGCCAGCAGCGCGACCGGGAACAGCAGCCAGGTCCAGGTCGGGTCGACGCCGTAGGCGAGGATGAAGGCGAAGACGACGATCAGGTTGAGGCAGAGGTTGAAGAGCGCCGGTGAGGACGACGGTGGTCGGGATCACCAGCCGCGGGAACTGGGTCTTGCGGACGACTCCCTCCTGGGCGACGACCGAGGTGACCGAGTTCGTGGTCGCTTCCTGGAAGAAGGAGAAGAGGACGATCCCGAGCAGCAGCATCACCGGGTAGTTGGGGACGCCGCTGCCCGACCCGGAAGATCTTGGTGAAGACGAACAGCAGGACCGCGAAGAGGAGCAGCGGGCGGACCAGCGACCAGAGGTAGCCGAGGACGGTGCCGAAGTAGGTCCGCCTGAATTCGGTCACCGACATCAGCCAGAGCAGGGCGATGAAGCGGCGCCAGCCGCCGCCGAGGGCGGAGGGGCCCCTGACCACCCGGAGCGGGGGCGCACCGGCCTCGGCGCTCACTCGGCCCCGCCCTCCTCGACGTCGATCTCGAACTCGTTCTCGATCGCGACCATCCCGCCCGACTGCTCCCTGCCGCCGAAGACGACGAAGTCGATGGCGTTGTGGACGTAGAGCGCGGTGCCCGCCCCCTTGCCGCCGCGGCTGACCCCGAGGTGGAGGAAGTAGCGCCCGGCGACCAGCGGGCTGTCCATTCTCGCCCTGACGGTGACCCGGCTCCCGGCCGGGACGATCTGGGAGCCCGGCGAGCTATCGAGCAGGGTCCCGAACTGGGAGATGCCGAGCCCGTCGACGTTCGCCAGCAGGAACCCGACGCTCGCCTGCGGCAGGTCGCTGAGGATGTCGAGCTCGACGCCGACCACCAGGCCCTCGCCCTGCTCGATCGCGGCGCCGCGAGCGCCCGACGGGCTCTCGGTCCAGATCTCCCGCAGCCGGACCTCCTCGGTCTCGACCATCGTCTCGCCCCCTGCCGCGCCGCCGCTGCGCTCGAAGTTGAGCCGCAGGTACTGGTCGCCGACCTCGGTCGGGTCGCCGATCATCCGCAGTTTGCCGTCGTCGATCAGCATCGCCCGGTCGCAGTAGGTCCGCACCGTGTCCATCGAGTGGGTGACGAGGACGATCGTCTTCCCCTTCGATTTCATCTCGTGGAAGGCGTCGGCGCACTTCTGCTGGAAGGCGGCGTCGCCGACGGCGAGGACCTCGTCGATCAGCAGCACGTCGGCGTCGACCTCGAGCATCAGCGAGAAGGCGAGGCGGACGAGCATCCCCGAGGAGTAGTTCTTCAGCCGCAGGTCGACGAATTCTTCGAGCTCGGCGAACTCGATGATCGAGTCGAGGCGGCGCTTCGTCTCGGCTTTGGTCAGGCCCATCATCACGCCGTTGAGGACGACGTTTTCGCGCGCCGTCAGCTCGGCGTTGAAGCCGACCCCGAGCTCGATGAAGGGCGCCAGCCGGCCGGCCATCCGGATCGTCCCGGCGTCGGCGCGGTAGATGCTGGCGAGGCACTTCAGCAGCGTGCTCTTGCCGGAGCCGTTGCGGCCGACGATCCCGAAGAACTCGCCCTGCCGGATGTCGAAGGAGACGTCGTCGAGGGCGCGGAGGACGCGATAGTCGCGGGCCGCGAACGGCCGCACGACCCGCTCTTTGAGGGAGTCGACCCGGTGGGTGGGGATCTTGAACGTCTTTTCCAGCCCGCGCGCCTCGATCGCGAGCGGCGCGTCGGGCCCGATCCTCGGCGGGCGGGCGCTCGCCCGGGTGGCGGTGTCGGTCGTTGTCGGGTCCTCGGCGTGCATCGATCTGTCACGGCCAGCGTCACATCGAGGGTCGTCCCCCGAGGCTGTCGGGAATCTTGTCGCATCACCCGGCCGGGAGCGGGACGGGCGGGGTCTCAGGCGGCCGCCGGGCCTACTCGCGGCGGCGGCGCCGGAGCCGCAGTGCCTCGCGGGCCGAGATCTGCAGCAGCGGCGCCCCGACGGGGTCGCGGCGCTCGAGGCCCGCCGCGGCCCGCCACCCCTCGACCCTGCCCGGCGACGCCGCGCCCGGTGTGGTCGAGCAGCAGCTGGCCGGCGCAGAGCGCGCCCTCGCAGAACAGCGCCCGCAGCGCCCGCCGCGGGCTCGACATCACCCCGTAGCGCCGCAACATGTAGGCGCGGCTCCATCCGGTGCGGGCGTACTTCGCGCCGCTGCCGGCGCCGAGGCTCGCCGAGTAGGCGTGGACTGCGCGCGCCCCGGCGGCGAGCCTGCAGCGTCCTCCCGCCGCCGCCATCCGCAGCGCCAGGTCGAGGTCCTCGTAGTAGAGGAAGATCCGCTCGTCGAAGCCGCCGACCGCGTCGAACGCGGCCCGCGAGTAGAGCGCCGCGCCGCCGGTCGGGCCGAGCGGGTCGGGAGCGGCACCGGCGCTCGCGGCCGGCTCCCCGTGCAGGTAGTCGAAGCCCATCAGCGTCTCGTCGGCGACGACCCCGGCGGAGTCGATCCGGCCGGGGTCCCGTTCCTGGAGGAGGACGCCGGCGACCGACTCCGCCCCGCCGGCCTGGGCATCGAGCATCGCCTCGATCATCTCCGTCTCGCACTCGACGTCGTTGTTGAGGACGATCACCGGGTCCGCCGCCCGCTCTGCCACGGCGCGGTTGATCGCCGGGCCGAACCCGAGGTTCTCGCCCAGCTCCAGCACCGCGACCTCCTCGAACCGCTCCCGCGCCAGCGCGACCGAACCGTCGCTCGACCCGTTGTCGACGAGGACGATGTCGACCGGCCGCGTCTGTCCGCGCAGGCTCTCCAGCGTGCGCGGCAGCAGCGCCTCGGCGTTGAGGCTGGGGATGAAGACGGTCGGTCTCGCGGCCTCAGCCATGTCCCGAGATCCTGAACAGCGGCGCCGCGACAGGGGCGAGGCGGCGGTGGTGCTTCTCGATGTAGCGGCGCAGAGAGGGCTTCCTGATCGATTGCATCGTCGGCCGGTCGAGCTGGTTGAAGGAGCCCGCCGCCGACGTGCCCGACGCGGGCGGAGCCGACGAGGAGGTTCCGGAACCCGTTCTCCTCGAGGCGCTTGGCGAGGTCGACGTCCTCGTACCAGAGAAAGAAGCCGTCGTCGAACCCGCCGACCTGCTCCCAGGTCGCGCGCCGCATCAGGAAGCAGGCGCCCGAGGGCTGGCCCGCCTCCTTGACCACGCCCCGAGGCGGGCTCGGGACCGGCCTGCGCAGGAACGACCCGGCGAAGATCTGGCCCAGCAGGGCGATCCGGCCCGGTAGCTCGGCGTGGTAGATGTCGTCGTCGCCCTCGAGCGCCGGCCCGACCATCCCGGCCTGCGGGTCGGCCCGCGCGACGGCCGCCAGCTCGGCAAGCGCGGCGGGCTCGGGCCGGACGTCGGCGTTGCTGACGCAGACCATCTCTCCGCTCCCCCCGGCGAGCGCGCGGTTCGCGGCCCTCCCGTAGCCGAGGTTCGAGTCGGCGAGATCGAGGGCGACGCCGTCGGGGAGCCCCTCCCGCAGGGCCCGGCTGTCCTCCGCGGCGGAATCGTTGTCGACGATCGTCACCGCCGGCTCGACCCCGGTCGAGGCCAGGAACGCCCGGGCGGCGTCGAGCGCGGCGTCCGCCGTGTTCCAGTTGACGATCGCGACGTCGATTGCTGTGGCCGTGGCGCCGCCCGTCATTCGCGACCGACGATAGCCTCCCGCAGCGTGAAGGACCTCAAGGGACTGATCCTCTCGGGCGGCGCGGGCACCCGGCTGCGGCCGATCACCCACACCTCGGCGAAGCAGCTCGTGCCGGTCGCCAACAAACCCGTGCTCTTCTACGGGATCGAGGCCCTGGTCGAGGCCGGGATCGAGGAGATCGGGATCATCATCGCCCCCGAGACCGGCGGCGAGATCCAGGAGGCGGCCGGCGACGGCTCGCAGTTCGGCGCCCGGATCACCTACATCCTCCAGGACGAGCCCGCGGGCCTCGCCCACGCCGTCCTGACCGCGCGCGATTTCCTCGGCGACGCGCCATTCGTCATGTACCTCGGGGACAACCTCCTCGCCGACGGCCTCGGCAGCCTGGTCGAGACCTTCCGCGCCGAGGAGCCGGACGCGCTGATCCTGCTCACGCCGGTCTCCGACCCCCAGTCCTACGGGGTCGCCGAGCTCGATGGCGAGCGGGTGGTGCGGCTGGTCGAGAAGCCGAAGGACCCGCCCTCGAACCTCGCTCTCGTCGGGGTCTACCTGTTCTCGCCCGCGATCTTCGACGCCGCCGAGGCGCTCGAGCCCTCCTGGCGCGGCGAGCTCGAGATCACCGAGGCGATCCAGGGGCTGATCGACGACGGCCACCAGGTCCGCTCCGAGGTCGTCACCGGTTGGTGGAAGGACACCGGCCAGCTCGCCGACATGCTCGAGGCCAACCGCCTCGTCCTCGAGGAGATCGAGGGCAGCCTCGAGGGCGAGGTCGACGAGGACTCGCGGGTCGAGGGGCGGGTCGTGCTCGCCGAGGGCGCCTCGCTGCGCCGCTCGGTCGTCCGCGGCCCGGCCGTGATCGGCGCCGGGGCGAACATCGAGGACGCCTACATCGGCCCCTACACCTCGATCGGCGACGACGTCCATATCCGCCGCTCCGAGGTCGAGCACTCGATCGTCCTCGCGGGCGCGGTCGTCGAGGACCTCGAGACGCGGATGGAGGCGAGCCTGCTCGGCCGCAACGTGAAGCTGACCCGCAGCGAGGGGATGCCGAAGACGCTCCGCCTCCTGGTCGGCGACAACTGCGAGATCAAGCTGATCTGATCCCCTCCGCACGCCTGCGCCATCAAGTTTCCCCCCATATGGGCGGTGAACTTGATGGGATTGAAGTTAGCCTGTCCGACTCATGCACCTCCTCGAGGCGATCGGAATCGAGTAGATGAAGGTCCTGGTGACAGGCGCCGCCGGGATGCTCGGCCGTGACGTGATGCTGGCCGCCGGCAACGCCGGCCACGACGTCGTCGGCTTCGGCCGCGCCGAGCTCGACGTGGCCGACGCCGCCGCGGTCGCGAAGAAGTTCGAGCTCGAGCGGCCCGACGTCGTCATCAACTGCGCCGCCTGGACCGACGTCGACGGCGCCGAGGAGGCCGAGGAGGCGGCGATGGCCGTCAACCGCGACGGGGCCGGCAACGTCGCCGCCGCCGCCGCCGCAGCACGGCGCCAGCGTCGTCTACGTCTCCAGCGACTACGTCTTCGACGGCGCCAAGGGCGAGCCCTATGTCGAGACCGACCAGCCGGCGCCGCTCTCCGCCTACGGCAGGACGAAGCTGGCCGGCGAGGACGCGACCACCGCCGCCAACAAACGCCACTTCGTCGTCCGCTCCTCGTGGCTGTTCGGGGTCGGCGGCGGCAACTTCGTCGAGACGATGCTGCGCCTGGCCGCCGACCACGGCGAGGTCCTCGTCGTCCGCGACCAGGTCGGCTCGCCGACCTACACCTGGCACCTGGCCTACGGCCTCGTCCGCCTGATCGAGGGCGTCGAGTTCGGGATCCACCACATGGCCGCCGAGGGCTCGTGCTCCTGGTACGAGTTCGCGCGCGAGATCTTCGAGCAGGCGAAGGTCGAGTGCAAGGTGATGTCGGCGACGACCGAGATGCTCGGCCGCCCGGCCCCGCGCCCGGCCTTCTCGGCCCTGGTCAGCCAGCGCCGGCACGCGATCCGACTCCCCCCCTGGCAGGATGGGCTCGCCGGCTACATCGCCCAGCGCAGCGACGGGAGGGAGGCAGCGTGAGGATCCTGGTCACGGGAGCTGCGGGATTCATCGGCTCGACCTACGTGCGGCTGGTCGGCGACGAGCACGAGGTCAGGGTGCTCGACAAGCTCACCTACGCCGGCCGCCGCGAGAACCTGCCCGAGGGGACCGACCTCGTCGTCGGCGCGATCGAGGACCCGAAGATCGTCCGCGAGGCGATGGAGGGCTGCGACGCGGTCGTCAACTTCGCCGCCGAGTCCCACGTCGACCGCTCGATCGACGACCAGGACGCCTTCGCCCGCACCCACGTGGTCGGGACCGGCACCCTGCTCGACGCCGCCCGCGAGCTCGGGATCGGGCGCTACCTGCAGGTCTCGACCGACGAGGTCTACGGCTCGATCGAGTCGGGCTCGTTCACCGAGGCCTCGCCGCTCGACCCCTCCTCGCCCTACTCGGCGACGAAGGCGGCCGGCGACCTGCTGGTCTCCGCCCACGTCCACACCTACGGGATCGAGGCCTCGATCGTCCGCGGCTCGAACAACTACGGGCCGCGCCAGTACCCGGAGAAGCTGATCCCCCTGATCACCTGAACGCGATCGCATCGGCGACCCTCTGCCGGTGTACGGGGACGGGCGCCAGGTCCGCAACTGGCTCTTCGTCGAGGACTTCTGCCGCGGGATCCACACCGTGCTGATGAGCGGCCGCCCCGGCGAGGCCTACAACGTCGGCGGCCCGGACGAGTGCGAGAACATCGAGGTGGTGCGGCGGGTGATCGAGCTGACCGGCGCCGACGAGTCGCTGATCGAGCACGTCACCGACCGCCCCGGCCACGACCGCCGCTACTCGCTGGCCTCCGACAAGCTCCGCGACGAGCTCGGCTGGGAGGCGCAGGTCCACTTCGACGAGGGCATCGAGCGGACCGTCGCCTGGTACCGCGACAACGAGGATTGGTGGGGGCCGATCCGCTCCGGCGAGTACCGCGCCTACTACGAGAAGCAGTACGGCAGGGCGCTGGGCTGATGCCCGAGCGCCTCGAGACGAGGCTCGAGGGGGTCGTGCTGCTCGAGCCGGCGGTCCACGGCGACGAGCGCGGCTTCATGGTCGAGACCTACCGGCGCGACGCCTGGGCCGAGCAGGGCGTCGACGTCGAGTTCGTCCAGCACAACCACTCGCGCTCCGCGAAGGGGACGCTGCGCGGGCTCCACTTCCAGACCGACCCCGGCCAGGCGAAGCTGGTCCGCTGCGCGCGCGGCGCGATCCTCGACGTCGCGGTCGACCTCCGCCGCGGCTCGCCGACCTTCGGCCAGTGGGAGGGGCACGTCCTCGATGACGAGAGCCACCGCCAGCTCTTCGTCCCGATCGGGTTCGGCCACGGGTTCGCGGTCCTCAGCGACGTCGCCGACGTCGCCTATCTGCTCTCGAGCCTCTACGACCCGGAGACCGAGTCGGGCATCGCCTGGGACGATCCCGACGTCGGCGTCGAGTGGGGCGTCCAGGACCCGCTGCTCTCCGAGCGCGACAAGACGGCCCCGCGACTCGCCGAGGTCGCTGCCGAGTTGCCCTTCGAGCACGCGTGAGGGCCAAGGCCCTCTACCTGGCGAAGGCGCTCGCCCGCCGCGTCCTCTTCGCGCCCGCCGACCTCCTCCGCCGCCTGCGCCGCGGCGGCGGCGACCCGATCCCTCCCCGCGGCCTCTCGTTTGTCGGCGAGGGCGACTTCCTCGCCACCGGGCGCGAGTTCCTCGCCCACTTCACCGAGCTCGGCGGCCTGCGGCCGGCCGACCGGGTGCTCGACATCGGCTGCGGGATCGGCCGGATGGCGATCCCGCTGACCGGCTATCTGGATGGAGGCTCCTATGCGGGGTTCGACGTCGGCCGGGCGATGATCCGGTGGTGCCGGCGCAATATCACCCCCCGCCACCCCGCGTTCGAGTTCGAGTGGGCCCCGATCCACAACGCCAAGTACAACCCGTTCGGGACCCTGTCGGCGAGCGAGTTCCGGTTCCCCTACCCGGACTCCTCGTTCGACTTCGCCTTCGCGACCTCGCTCTTCACCCACCTCGTCCGCGACGAGGTCGGCCACTACCTGGCCGAGACCGCCCGGGTGCTGAGGCCAGGCGGAGCCTGCCTGCTGACCTTCTTCCTGCTGACGCCGCGCTCGGAGGCCGAGATCGCGGCCGGGCGGGCGGCGCTGGCCTTCACCCATCCGGTCGAGGGCGGGGCGACGACCGAGCCCGGCTCAGCCCGAGGAGGCGATCGCCTTCGAGGTCGACGAGGTCCGGGCGATGCTCGCGGAGGCCGGGCTCGCGGTTCGCGAGCCGCTCCATCCCGGCGCCTGGGCGAACGAGCCCGGCGCCGCCAGCTACCAGGACATCATCGTCGCGACCGCGTCGCGGTGACGGCGAGGCTGGCGAGCAGTTTGGCGCCGATCCCGGCGTAGACGAGCGCGTTCAGGAGCGGGTTGTGCTCGGGGGCCTCGAAGCGCCGGTAGAAGCGGCCCATGCCGCGGTGGAAGGCGATCTCCTGGCGGAACGCCCGCCGGCCGCCGCTCGAGCCGCCCTTGACGTGGAGCGCGACGGCCGCGGGCTCGTAGAAGACCTTCCATCCCGCCTCCCAGAACCGCCGGCACCAGTCGAGGTCCTCCATGTAGAGCCAGTAGCCCTCGTCGAGCAGCCCGACCTCGCGCACCGCCTCGCCGCGGCAGAGCATGAAGGCGCCGTTGACGGCGTCGACCTCGCCCGGCTCGTCGTCGCCGAGGTGGGTGGCGCGGTACTGGCTGAGCGCGGCGGGGGCGTCGGCGCGGCGGCCGACGCCGGTGAAGTGGGCGAGGGCGGCGAGCGGGGTCGGGAAGGAGCGCTTGGCGGCGTGGTCGAGCTCGCCGGACTCGGTCACGAGCTTGCACCCGACCATCCCGACCCGCGGGTCCGAGCGCAGCCTGGCGAGGGCGGTGTCGAGGGTCCCCGCGTAGACCTCGGTGTCGGGATTGAGCAGCAGGACCGCGTCGGCCTCGGCCTCGCGGAGGACGAGGTTGTTGGCCGCCGAGAAGCCGATGTTCTCGCAGCGGAGCAGCCGCACCTGCGGGAACTCGCGCTCGACCATGTCCGGGGTCGAGTCGGCGCTGCCGCTGTCGACGACGGTGACCCGGCTCTCTCCGCTCGCCGGGTGCTGCTCGAGCGAGCGCAGGCAGCGCCGCAGCAGGTCCTCGGCGCCGTGGCTGACGACGATCGTCTCCAGGTCCATGACGGAGGAATGTAGCCAGTGAGCGTGCTGCTCTATGCTTCGGGCAGATCGTCGACCGGCTCCGAAGGCCGTGTGCGGTGCTGCTGGTCGGCGAGCTACGACGGGTCGGGCAACTGGCGGCGACGTCCTCCAGCTCGCCGGCTGCAATCAAGACCGTGTCCACGCCTGCCCGGACCTCGTCTCCCGGCACGGTACGATCGTCGAGCGCAGTGAACTACCACAGCCACGATTCCGCTCCTGGAGCGAGCTTCCCGAGGACCAGCTCGGGGGCGCCGCGAAGCGCATTTCGACGACGGCTCCGGCTTCGCTCATGGCCGTCTCGTCGAGCTGGCGCCGAGCGAGGCCTGTCGACTCGGTCCTGTATCTGTACGGTGGCGGCTACCTGAACCACTGGTGGGGCGATCGCAAGGTCGCACTCTCGGAGGCCGCAGTCCTGCCGGCGGGAAGCTCCGCTGTCGCTCGGGCAGCAGGTGGAAGAAGGGCTGATCGCCGTCGGCCGACGCCGAGCTGATCTGTACGGCATCGTGCGGGCACGTGACTGCCAGGCTGGGTTCCTGCGAGCTTGGGTCCGGCTACAGGAGCCGTCCTGATCGTCGTCTCGCCGACCCGGTGCCCCTCCTCCACTTGGCCGCCCGACCGAGCACCTCGTCCTACGACCTCTAGTCAGCGACGAGCCCGAGCGTGATCGGCAGGGTGGTCGCCATCCTCCGGCGACTGGCGAAGCCTCGAGCCGCCCACTCCGAACTCCAGACCGTGATCGCATGACGGAGGTTCCGACCGGCTCTCGGAGGCAAGACTGATCCTCGGAATTGGTGGAGCGACACCGCACACGGACCTCGAACGGGGCGGGGCTGACGCCAGCTAGCCGCTGGACGTCCTCGCCGACGCTACCGGGAACTGGCCTCGCCGGCTTCCGCCGTCGCTCGCTTCACGGTCAGCTGTTCCTACCACGTCGCGATGACCTCGCTGCTGGCCGGGCATCCCGACGATGATGCTGCCGAGAACCGCTACTACGGCGGAGCAGCTGCCTACTGCAGGCTTTCCTGCGCCCGACAACGACTGCTGTTCGAAGTCCTGCTCCCGGCCTATGCCGGCTCGTCCCGGGAGGGCTACGCCGGATCGGGTTGTGGCAGCCGTGCCCTCGCTACGACGGGACCGGCACTCGGTGCGTGCCGGTCGTTCTGGGCTGGTTCGCCGCTGAGCGACGCCGGCGTGCCGGCGCGTCCATCAGTGGGCGCCCTCGCCGCGGACGATCGCCCGCGGCGTGCGCAGCAGGATCGCCAGGTCGCCGGCGATCGAGAGGTTGTCGAGGTAGTCGCGCTCCATCGCCAGCCGCTCCTCGAAGGTGAGGTCGCCGCGGCCGTAGACCTGCATCGGCCCGGTCAGCCCGGGCCTGATCGCCAGCCGGACCCGCTGGCGCTCGTCGTAGAGGGCGACGACCGCCTCCTCCTCGGGGCGCGGCCCGACCAGGGACATGTCGCCGACGAGGACGTTGATCAGCTGCGGCAGCTCGTCGAGGCTGGTGCGCCGCAGGAACCGCCCCGAGCGCGTCACCCGCGGGTCGGCCTCGATCTTGAAGGCGGGCTCCTCGAGCCGCTCGAGGTCGACCAGCTCGCCCAGCCGCTCCTCGGCGTCGGCGCTCATCGTCCGGAACTTGAGCATCGTGAACGGCCTGCCTCCCTTGCCGGCGCGGCGCTGGCGGAAGAAGACCGGGCGCCCGGTGTCGATCAGGATCGCGATCGCGATCGCCAGCAGCAGCGGCGAGAGCAGGATCAGCAGCGCCCCGGAGACGAACGCGTCCATCGCCCGCTTCATCGCCATCGTCGAGCGCGGCGGGTCGGAGAAGCGGAAGTCGAGCACCGGCAGCTCGGCGAGGCGGTTGAGCTCGATGCCGGGGCCGAGCAGGCCGAAGTGGCGCGGCAGGAAGGTCAGCCCGAGGCCCTCCGCCTTGCACTCCTCGATCAGCGCCTCGGCCGCCTGCTCGCTCATCCCCTGCTCGGTGACGACGACCCGTTCGACGTCGTATTCGCTCGCGACCTCGGAGATGTCGGCGGCCGAGCCGAGGCGCGGCAGCTCCTTCGCCGGCTCGGCGTCCGGCCGGCGCCAGGTACCCGACCAGGCGCAGGCGGGTCTCGGGGTGGGTCGAGAGCCGCCTGGCGACGAGGTCGGCCGCCTCCGCCGAGCCGATCATCAGGCCCGGTGGCGACGCCGGTCAGCCGGTGCCAGAGGAAGCGCAGGATCGCCCGCAGGACGAAGCTCCCCGCCAGCGCCCCGACGCCGACGATGATCGCGCTCGCCGCCGAGAGCGGCCCGACCGGGCTCAGCGCCAGCAGGCCGTCGATCGCGATCGTCCCCAGCGCGCTGGCCGAGATCAGCGCCGGCAGCTCGTCGAGGGTGCTGTGGCGGATCCGCCGGTGGTCGTTGTCGTAGAGGCCGTGGAACTTGAAGACCAGGATCCAGACCGGGCTGACGAGGATCGCCCAGAAGAGCACCGCGACGTCGGTCTCGGCCGTCGCCACGGTGGCGATGCAGAGCGCCGCGATCAGCGCCGATCCAGTCGCCGACCGCGAGCAGGCGGCGCAGCAGGGCGCCGCGGCGACGCGAGTCGCTCGGCCCGGTCAGCCGCCTCGGCGGCCTCGGCCACCGCCCTCGGGAACCGCGACTTGGCGACGCCAGCGGGCTCACCCGCAGTCCCCGCTCTTCAGGCACGGCTCGAGGGGATTCAGTTCCCGCGCCTTTTCGAGGTCGGCTTCGGCCGCGGCGTCATCGCCGGCTTCGCGCTCGACCTTCGAGCGCAGGTAGTACCACTGCCAGTTGTCTTCCTCGCGGTCGATCGCGTTCGTGAAGTGGGAGATCGCGGCTTCGTATTCGCCCTGCAGCTGGGCGAGCAGCCCGAGCTGGACGTAGGGCGATGCGGCGAACGGCTCGATCGTGCGCGCCCGCTCGGCGTGGTCGACGGCGCTCTGGCAGGTCGTTCCGCCGCCGCCGCGTCCCGGCTGGCGGTGATTTCGTGTTCGACCAGGAGCGGCTGGACCAGCGCCACCGCCGAGACCCAGGCCACGGCCAGGGCCGCCGCCGTCAGGGCCCAGCGGCGGCCCTCCTCCGGTCGACGCCGGGGCGCCGGCCGGCGCCTGCTGGGCGCAGCGGGCCGAGATCGCAACGGCGGCGTAGATGAAGAAGATCGACCCCATCGCGAGGATCTCCCAGAACCAGTCGATCCCGAACGCCACCGCCATCGCGACGAGGGCCGCGAAGACGATCGCGTGCAGTTCGCGCTGATCCTCGCGGGCGTCGCGCCAGGCGCAGAATGCCCACCAGAGGACGCCACCGACCAGCGCCAGGACGAGGATGCCGCCGATCAGCGCCCAGCTCGGCGAAGCTCTCGAGGTAGAGCGAGTGGGCATCGTGCAGCGGGAGGTCGATCGAGCGGTTCTTCTCCCAGTCGAACCGGTAGGTGCCGGCGCCGGTGCCGATCAGCGGCTCTTCTTCGAAGCTGTCGATCGCAACCCGCCAGAAGTCGCTGCGACCGCCGCCGCCGAGGTTCGAGAAGTGCGAGGAGGGTCGTTCGGGGAAGGCGATGTCAGAGCTCTTGAATTGGTCCCACGCCCTGCCGCCGACCGCGATCGCGGCGCCGATCGCGATCACGGCGAGGATCGCCGCCACCGCCTTCAACGCCGTCGGATGGCGTGAGAGCTCGATCGCCCTCCCGGTCACCGCCCCTTCCCGCCGCTCGAGGGTCCGCAGCCCGGCGAACAGCGCCGTCGCCAGCGCCATTCCCGCCAGCAGGATCAGCAGCACCGTCACCCCCTGGTCGACGGCTGCCTGGTTGGCGAGGTTGTCGGAGAGGCTGCCGCGAGCCTGGACCGCGAGCACGGCGGGCAGCGCGCCGAGCGCGCCGATCGCCAGCGTCGCCGTCAGCCAGAGGCGGTCCCGCGAGAGAGCGATCAGGATCCCGGCAGGTGATCAGGAGCGCCAGCAGCCCGCCGCGCGAGAAGGTGAAGTAGAGGGCGAGCAGGACCGCCGGCATCGCCGCGACCGAGATCCACCGCAGCGCCGTCAGGGCGGCGCCGCGGCTAGTCCAGAGCAGGGCCCCGACGGCGATCCCGAACATCGTCCCGTCGGCGTTCCAGTATTCGAGCGGGTAGTAGAGGCGGGCCCCTTCCCCGAGCGAGCCGATGTCGATGACGTGGGGCAGGAGACGGCTTCCCAGTGCCATTAACGCGACGATGAGAAAGGCGATTCCGAGCCCTTCAGCGAAACGTTGGCGCCTCTGGTCGGTTTGGGCGATTAGGAAAGCGGCTAGGTAGATGCCGAGATAGGCAAGGACCCGGTCCGCCTCGATCACGCTGAGCTCGACAGAGCCCGACCAGAGGGATGAAATTGCCGACACAAGCGCAAGGCCCCCAAGCAGGCCGGCACTCCAGTAGATCGGACGCCCGAGCGTCGCGGCGGCCCCTGCTCCGAACACCAGCAGGCCGACCACGACGAGCCACACTGCGAGCGCGGCGATGTGGCGCGTCGTCACGTCATAGCCGCCTCCGGCAGTTGCAACTGCCACGATCAGAGCAAGGGGCGCTAAGAGCGCCGCCGTTTGCTCTAACCTTGCGCCCGATGCTCGGGATGCGCCTCCACCGAACCGCGGCTCCGGCCGCGCTGGTGTCAATGCTGGCTCTGCTGGCATTGGCCTGCCTCCCGGCTCTTGCTCACGCCTACACGCCTCCGCAGTACACCGACTCGCCGCCCACCGCCGTCGGCGGTTCGGGGGGCGGTGGCACCGGCGGCACTAGCGGCGGCAGCCACGCTGAACCCCCGGCGAGCCAAGTCTTCCTCCCCGGGCGGAGGGGCGAGCACGGCGCAGGGCTCCGGCGGCGGTGGCGGAAAGAACAACATGGTCTCGGGCTCGGGGGGGAACAATCCAACCTCGAATTCTCCTGCCCAGCAGCAGGGCGGCAGCGGTGGCGGCACCGGCCAGCAGGGTAGCCCAGGCAACGGCACAGCCGGCCAGAAGGCCGGCAACCCGCAACAGGGCGCTCAGGCCGGCAATCCCGCTCCCCAGGAAAGCGATGGCGGCGGCTCCTCTCCGCTGATCCCGATCCTGATCGCAATCGCAGTCCTCGCGGCGATCTCCCTCGCCGTGGTGGTGATTCGCCAGCGGCGCCAGGGCGAGGGCGCCGACGCCTCCGGCGAGCCCAGCGCGCCCGTCTCTCCGAAGGCGGGCTAAGCCCGATGCAGGTAGGGGGGAAGCGCCCGAGGGGGCTGAGGGTGCGTGCCTTCGCGGTCACGCTGGCGCTGGCGGCAATGGGTGCCGGGGCGAGCGCATCGAGCGCCGGCGCGGTTCCGGCAACGTTCTGGGGCGTCGTCCCGCAGGCCGGGCCGAGCTCCGAACAGGTGCTGCGCCTCAAGCGGGGAGGGGTGGACAGCATCCGGGTGCCGATCGTCTGGAGCGCCGTCCAGCCGGTCCGGGGCGGTCCCTTCGACTGGACCGGGGTCGACGGCCTGATGACCTCGGCCTCCAATGCGGGCGTCGAGGTCCTCCCGTTTCTCACCGGCGCGCCGAAGTGGGCGGTGCCGGTGAACCGTCGCTACGGAAGCCCGGAAAACCTGCCGGTCCGCACCGCCGTGCAGAAGCGCGGCTGGACGACCTTCGTCACCGAAGCCGTCCGCCGCTACGGCCCCAACGGCACCTTTTGGACCGAGAACCCGATCCTGCCGCAGCGCCCGATCCGCACCTGGCAGATCTGGAACGAGCCGAACTTCATGTATTTCGTCGCCCGGCCGAACCCCGTCGAGTACGGGAAGCTGGTCAACCTCTCCTTCGCCGCGATCAGGGGCGTCGACCCGAGCGCGAAGCTGATCCTCGGCGGGCTCTTCTCGCGGCCGTCCGAGGCGACCTTGAGCCGCAAGCCACCGCTCGCCTACTTCGCTGCCGAATTCCTCGAACGGCTCTACGACAGCACTCCCGGCATCAAGACCAAGTTCCAGGGCGTGGCCCTGCACCCATACACGGCGACCTTCAAGCGGCTCGAACCGTACATCGAAGAAGTCCGCGACGTGCTGAAGCAAAACGGCGACGCGGGCAAGGGTCTGTGGCTCACCGAGCTCGGTTGGAGCTCGCAGGCGCCGACCAAGAAGAACTCGTTCGCGAAGGGGCCGAGCGGCCAGGCGGGCCAGCTCAAGGGCGCCTTCCGGCTGATCGAGGCCAAGAGGAACAAGTGGCACATCCAGCGCGTCTACTGGTTCTCGGTCGACGACCAGCCGGGATCGTGCAACTTCTGCGGCGGCTCCGGGCTGTTCGGCAGGGGGTTCAAACCGAAGCCCGCCTGGCGTGCCTACGTCGGCTTCGCCGGCGGCACCCCCTGAGCCCGCGCCTCCGGTCGGCGTAAGATCGGAGGATTGGCCACCAAGCGTGAATCGAGTGCGGGATCGGACCCGCTGGCGCCGTTCAGCGCCCCCGTCAGGCGCTGGTTCGAGTCCTCCTTCGAGGGCCCGACGCCGGCCCAGGCCGGGGGCTGGGAGGCGATCGCCGACGGCGACAACGCCCTGATCTGCGCCCCGACCGGCTCCGGCAAGACGCTCGCGGCCTTCCTCTGGGGGATCGACAAGCTCTCGCGCGCTCCCGAGCGCGGCGAGGGCGTCCGAATCGTCTATGTCTCACCGCTGAAGGCGCTTTCCTACGACATCGAGCGCAACCTGCGGGCACCGCTGGCGGGGATCGGCGCCGACCTCTCGGTCGGCCTCCGCACCGGCGACACCCCCCAATCCGAGCGCCGGGCGATGCGCAAATCGCCGCCCGACATCCTGATCACCACCCCCGAGTCGCTGTACCTGATCCTCTCCTCGGGCGCCCGCGAGATCCTCGACCGGGGTCGAAGCCGTGATCGTCGACGAGATTCACGCCGTCGCGCAATCGAAGCGAGGCGCCCATCTGGCGCTGAGTCTCGAGCGGCTGGAGCATCTGGTCCGGGGTTCGGGGGAGGACTCTTCGGAGCAACAGCGGGGAGGCTCCTCAGAGCCCTCCCCCGAACCCCGGGTCCAGCGGATCGGCCTTTCGGCGACTCAGCGCCCGCTGGAGCGGGTTGCGAAGTTTCTCGTCGGGCCGAACAGGGAGTGCACGATCGTCGACGCCGGACGGGAGAAGGAGCTCGACCTCGAGATCGTCGTCCCGGTCGAGGACATGTCCGACCCCGGCGCCCCCAACTTCCCAAACTCCGACGGGGTCCCGGCCGAGGGCGAGCCGAACGCCCACGTCCGCTCGATCTGGCCCGCGATCTACCCGGAGCTATTGAAACTTGTCCAGGCGCACAACTCGACGATCATCTTCGTCAACGCCCGCCGCGCCGCCGAGCGTCTAGCCAAGCGCCTCAACGAGCTCGCCTCCGAGGAATCGGAATCGGAGCTGCCGGCAACTGAGCATGGTGGGCACAACCCGCCCGCCGCGGACGCGGGAGCGAGCGAGCGTGATCTCCAGTCAGGTGATCGCGAGCGAGCGGGAGCAGAGCAGGCGGGCGGAATTGTCGAGATAGCCAGGGCCCACCACGGGTCTCTGAGTCACGAGGAGCGGACTGTCGTCGAGGAGATGTTGAAGTCGGGGCAGCTGCCGTGTCTGGTTGCGACGTCGTCGCTGGAGCTGGGGATCGACATGGGTGCGGTCGATCTGGTGATCCAGGTCGAGTCGCCGAAGTCGGTCAGCCGCGGGCTGCAGCGGGTCGGTCGGGCGGGCCACTCGCTGGGCGAGGTCTCACGCGGCCGCATCTTCCCCAAGTTCCGCGCCGACCTGCTCGAGTGCGCCGTCGTCGCCAGGCGGATGCGGACCGGGGAGATCGAGGAGACCGTGATCCCGCAGAACCCGCTCGACGTCCTCGCCCAGCACCTGGTCTCGATGGCCGCCCTCGACGAGTGGGAGGTCGACGAGGTCGAGCGCCTCGTGACCGCCTCGGAGCCGTTCCAGGAGCTCTCCCGCGAGCAGCTCGAGAACGTCCTCGACATGCTCGACGGCCGCTACCCGTCGGACCGCTTCGCCGAGCTGCGGCCGCGGATCGTCTGGGACCGGACGAAGGGCACGATCCACGGCCGCAAAGGCGCCCGCCAGCTGGTCGTCACCAACGCCGGCACGATCCCCGACCGCGGCCTCTACGGCGTCCACCTCCCCGACGGGCGCCGGGTCGGCGAGCTCGACGAGGAGATGGTCTACGAGGCGCGCCCCGGCCAGACCTTCCTGCTCGGGGCGACGACCTGGCGGATCGAGGACATCACCCGCGACCGGGTGATCGTCACCCCGGCGCCGGGCCTGCCCGGGGCGGTGCCGTTCTGGAAGGGCGACGGGATCGGGCGCCCGGCCGAGCTCGGCCGGGCGATCGGCGCCTTCGCCCGCGAGGCGGTCTCGCGCGAGCCGGCCGAGCTGGCGGCCGAGTACGACCTCGACCGCCGCGCCGCCGAGAACCTGGTCGCCTACCTGCGCGAGCAGCAGGCGGCGACCCGGGTCGTGCCCTCGGACGAGACGATCGTCGTCGAGCGCTTCCGCGACGAGATCGGCGACTGGCGGCTCTGCGTCCTCTCGCCCTACGGCGGCCGCGTCCACGCCGCCTGGGGCCTGGCGCTCTCGCAGAAGATCCGCACCGAGCGCGAGCTCGAGGCCGACGCGATCTGGTCCGACGACGGGATCGTCATCCACCTCCCCGACGCCGACGAGCCGCCGCCGGCCGACCTGGTGCTGGTCGAGCCCGACGAGATCGAGGACCTGGTCGTCGAGGAGCTCTCCGGATCGGCGCTGTTCGGCTCCCACTTCCGCGAGAGCGCCGCCCGCTCGCTGCTGATCCCCCGCGCCTATCCGGGCAAGCGGACGCCGCTCTGGCAGCAGCGGCTGAAGTCGCAGAGCCTGCTCGAAGTCGCCCGCGACTTCCCCCGCTTCCCGGTCGTGCTCGAGACCTACCGCGAGTGCATGCGGGACGTCCTCGACCTGCCCTCGCTGACCGAGCTGCTGCGGAAGCTGCACTCGCGCGAGCTCGGCCTGGTCGAGGTCGAGACGCCGACCGCCTCGCCGTTCGCCTCCTCGCTCCTCTTCGACTACGTCGCCACCTACATGTACGAGGGGGACACGCCGAACGCCGAGCGCCGCGCCGCGGCCCTCGCCCTCGACCGCGACCTGCTGCGCGAGCTGCTCGGCCAGGACGAGCTGCGCGAGCTGATCGACCCGGCGGCGCTGGAGGAGGTCGAGGCGCAGCTCCAGCACCGGACCGAGGCGGGACGGGCCGGGGACCGCGACGCCCTCCAGCAGATCCTCCGCAGCCTCGGCGACCTCACCGCCGAGGAGTGCGCCGAGCGGGTCGAGGAGGGCTACTCGGCGGCCTCGATGCTCGAGAAGCTGGTCGCCGAGCGCCGCGCGGCGCTGGTCCGGATCGGCGGCGAGGAGCGCTACATCGCCGCCGAGGACGCCGGCCTCTTCCGCGACGCGCTCGGGGTGCCGCCGCCGCCGGGCCTGCCCGAGGCCTTCCTCGAGGACCACCCGGACGCGATGCGCGCCCTCGTCCGCCGCTACGCCCGCACGCACGGGCCGTTCCCGACCGCACAGCTCGCCGCCCGCTACGGGGTCGACCCGACCCCGGCGCTGCGCGAGCTCGAGCGCGAGGGGGCGATGGTCCGCGGCGAGCTCCTGCCCGGCGGCACCGAGCGCGAGTGGTGCGACTCGGAGGTGCTGCGCAGGATCCGCCGCGCCAGCCTCGCCCACCTGCGGCGCGAAGTCGAGCCGGCCGCCCGCGACCGCTTCGCCCGCTTCCTGCCGAGCTGGCAGAACGTCGACGCCCACCGCCCGGCCGGCGCCGGGCCCGACCGCCTCCGCGACGCGCTGCTGCCGCTGCAGGGGGTCGCGCTGACGCCGAAGGTCTGGGAGGGCGACGTCCTGCCGCGCCGGCTCGGCGCCTACTCGCCGACCTGGCTCGACGAGCTCTGCACCAGCGGCGAGCTGGTCTGGATCGGCGCCGGGGCGCTGGGGCGCAACGACGGCCGCATCGCGCTCTACTTCCGCGAGGACGTCAGGCTCGCCGGCCCGCCGCCCGCGAACGCGAAGATCGAGCCGGTGGAGGGGGAGCCCCACGACGCGATCCGCGAGCGGCTGCTCGCCGGCCCATCGTTCTGGCTCGACCTGCTCGCCGACCTCGAGTTTCCCGGCCGAGGAGCTCCACACGGCGCTCTGGGACCTCGCCTGGTCGGGCGAGGTGACCAACGACGCCTTCGCGCCGCTGCGGGCGCCGCGGCTGCGCTCGGTCGCGGCGCAGGAGCGGCAGGGCCGCCGCTTCGCCCGCCGCCGCTCCGCCGGCGGCGCCGCGGTCCAGGGGCGCTGGTCGCTGACCGCGCCGCTGTTCGAGAACGCGCCCGGCGCCGGGCCGAAGCTCCGCGCCCAGGCCGAGCTGATGCTCGAGCGCTACGGGATCGTCACCCGCGAGACGGTCCTCGCCGAGGGCGTGCCGGGCGGCTTCTCGACCCTCTACTCCGAGCTCGCCAACCTCGAGCTGCTGGGCACCGCCCGCCGCGGCTACTTCGTCGAGGGCCTCGGCGGCGCCCAGTTCGCCCTCGCCGGCGCCGTCGAGCGCCTGCGCTCGCTGCCCGAAGCCGGCGGCGACTTCCAGGTGCTCGCCGCGACCGACCCCGCCAACCCCTACGGCGCCGCGCTGCCCTGGCCGAAGCCCGAGTCCGGCCGCCGCCCGGCCCGCGCGCCCGGCGCCCACCTCCTCCTCCGCGACGGCGAGCCGCTCGATCTACGTCGAGCGCGGCGGCCGCAGCATCCTCCGTCTCGCCGAGCTCGACGAGGCCGAGCTCGGGGACGCGATGGGCGCCCTCGCCGACGCCGTGTCGGCCGGCCGGCTGCCGAAGCTCGCGATCGAGAAACTCGACGGCGAGCCGGTGATCGGGTCCGGCCACGAGGAGGCGCTGCTCCAGGCCGGCTTCGACCGCGGCCCGCGGCGCCTGGTCATGTCGGCCTGACGCCCCGGCGCTAAGCTCTCAATCAGCCGCGCCTCCCACCTCGCGCCAGCTCATCGTCCAGCCGGAGAGGTCTATGAGGAAGCAGATTTGTCGCATCGCAGTGATCGCGTTGGGATCCATCGCGATCACGGTCGGCCTCGTCTCTCCGGTGGCGGCCCGCAACGCCTACGTCGGCCAGACATTCGCGGGCGGCGTCTCGGTGATAGACACGGGAAGGATTGCCGTCGCCACCACCGTTCCCGTGGCGAACAACCTGCGAGGAATCGCGATCACTCCGGACGGTAGCCGCGCCTACGTCTCCGGCGTCGCGACGGACACCGTCTATGTGCTCGACACCCGCAGCAACACGGTGGCGGGGACGATCCCGGTCGAAAACCCGGGCGCGATTGCGATCACCCCGGATGGCCGTCGGGCCTACGTAACCCGCGCCACACTTCCCGGCAGCGTCGCGGTGATCGACACCCAGGCCAACGCTGTTGTCGGAGCGGCGATCACGGTCGGCACCAGCCCGACCGCGATCGCGATCACCCCCGACGGCAACCGTGCCTACGTCACCAACTACAGCTCGAAAAACGTCTCGGTGATCGACACCGTGACCAACTCGGTGGTCGGGGGGCCGATCGCGGTTGCCTCGACGCCCTGGGGCATCGCCGTGACCCCCGACGGCAACCGTGCCTACGTCACGATTGACGCCAGTCCCGGCAGCATCTCGGTGATCGACACCCGGACCAACGCCGTCGCGGACGTGGTTGCGCTCGGCGCCGGCTCGGCGTTCCCGATCGGGATCGCGATCACACCCTCGGGGAGTCGGGCGTACTCGACCAACCTCGAAAATGTCTCGGTGATCGACACCCGGACGAACACGGTGATCGGACCGCCGATCGATGGCGGCGGGCGTCCGTCGGGGATCGCGATCACACCCGATGGCGGCCGCGCCTTCTTCGCCAACTACAACTCCAATGACGTCTGGGCGCTCGATCTGCCCACCGGCACGGCCTTGGGCGCCCCGATCGGGGTCGGCAAAAATCCGGAATCGATCGCGATCGTGCCCTAACCAACCTCCGACCGCCGTGTTGAGCACCCCGGGCCACGGCCTGCGGGTCACTCTCGACGGCAGCACCTCGAGCGACCCGGACGGCGCGATCGCCTCCTACCACTGGGACTTCGGCGACGGCACGAGCGCCCAGACTGCGTCGCCCACTGTCACCCACATCTACAAGAAGGCCTTCTCGTACTTCCCCCTCATGACCGTCTCGGATGGCGAAGGATGCCCCGGATTCGTCTTCACCGGCCAGACCGCTTTGTGCAACGGTCCCTCGAGCGTCGGCATCCACCGCCTGCTGGTGACGGCCGAGATCCTGAAGCTGAGACGCAATCCCAAGAACGGCACCGCCAAACTGCTCGTCCACGTCCCCGGCAAAGTGACGGTGGAGCTCGCCGGCAAAGGCATCGCCAGGCAGCGCCCCAGGTTCAAGGTGGGCCTGGGCACCATCAGCCTGCGGGTCAAGGCAAAGGGCAGGGCAAGGCGAAAGCTCGACCGGACCGGGTTCGTGAAGGTGAAGGTGAGGGTGACCGTGCGGCCGATCGGCGGCGATCCCAACGTCCAGACAAAGCGGGTGCGGCTCGTAAAGGAGACTCGGCGACGCTGACGAGTTCGCGATAATCCGTCCCGTGGTGGTCAACGGGGAGAGCGCGGCTGAGCTACTCAAGAGCGTTCCGCTCTTTTCCGACCTCGAGCAGGGCGAGCTCGAGCGCTTCTCGCTCGTCGCCGTGCCGCGCTCGTTCCCGGCCGCGACCCGCGTATTCCACGAGGGCGACCACTCCGACGCCTGCTACATCGTCCGCACCGGCAGCTTCCGGGTCACCCGCGAGCACTCCGACGGCCGCGCGATCACCCTCGCGACGCTCGGTCCCGGCGACATCTTCGGCGAGCTGGCGATGCTCGACGGCGAGGTGCGTTCGGCGAGCGTCGAGGCGCTCGAGGACAGCGAGCTGCTGGCGCTGCCGGCGAACGAGGTGCGCGCCCTGCTCGCCCGCCATCCCGACATCACCGTCAAGCTCGTCGCCGCGCTGGTCAGGCGCCTGCGGACCGCGAACGAGCGGATCTCCCGCCAGTCCTTCCAGACGGTCCCGAGCCGGGTGGCGGGCGTCCTCACCCAGCTGGTCGCCGAAGAGGGCGAGGGCGGCGAGGGCGGCGAGGTCACGATCCGGATGAACCAGGCCGACCTCGCCCAGCTCGCCGGCACCTCGCGCGAGAGCGTCAGCCGCTTCCTCGCCGACCTCGAGCGGGCCGGCGTCGTCCGCCCCGGCCGCGGCCGGGTCACCGTCCTCGAGCCGGCGAAGCTCCGCAACTACATCTTCTAAGAGGTAGGCACGATTCCGCTCTAGAAAGCGGAAAACGATCCGCTGGACCCCGCTGGGTTACGCCTGACTTGGCTGCCATTTGGCGCGCATTTGGCGCGCAGGGTCTTCCCTCCGTCAGCAATCTCTCAGCGAGTCAGCCGAGCGATCGGCGGCCGAGGCCCCTTCCCATCTGACTGCGGCCGGGCGGCGACCCAAGCGGTCGCTAATCCAGGTGGAAGATGAAATCGAAGGCGGTGCCCTTCTTGTTGCGGTACTTCAGGTCCATCGTGCCATTGGCCGAGGCGTAGGCACCGGTCCCGCCGGTGATCGCCAGCACCGTGTTGCCCGTGTCGGAGAAGGGCCCCTGGACGCTGATCGAGCCGGACTTGAGGAAGGTGGTCCAGCTGCATTCCCACGACTTGCCGACGATCGTCCGCACGCAGTAGCCGGCGTCGTGCCCGACCTGGTGCTTGTTGGCGGCGTCGTAAACCTTGTTGTGCTAGGTGAGGACGTTCCCCTCCTTGTCCTTCTTCGAGCCGTTGGTGACCTTGTCGGTGGTGGCCCGCTCGACGACGTGGACCGTCGTCGCCGCCGCCGCCATCGCGGGGATGGCGCAGACCACGAGGATCGCCAGAACCAACAGGAGACCGAGCCGGATTCGGTTATCGGACATTCGCACATCGACCATAACCGCTCCTCCATCGCGAAGCAAACGTGCCGCTGGAAGCGAATCTGATTCGGAGCTTGGCGATTTCGAGCATCGGTGAGAAAGTGGCTTGGGTCTTGCCCTCTCGTCCATTCAGGGGACAACGAGCACCGAATGGAGGAACACGTTGGAATCCACCTATCGCCGCATCATGTCCGTGGCTGCCGGACTGTTGGCCTGCTGCATGCTCGGGGCCTTCTTGGCACCGCTGGCAAGCGCCAACACCACCCTCACTTTCAAGGAACCGGAAAAGGGCTCGACCTTCAAGTTTGTCGATGTCGCGCCGCAGGCCCCCACGAAGCACGGCTTTCCGACCGCCATCAGCCCGGGGGATCAGATCGTGATCACCGACCCGCTGACGAAGGGCGGTAAGACGACGGAAAGCTGCGGGCCAAGTGCACGGCCACAGCGAACGCCAAGGGAAAAAATGCGATCACCAACGCCCATTTCATTTGCGAAGGCGTGTTCTACTTCGGCAAGAACGCGCTCTACGCCAACGCGTCGATCGTCAAGGGTGGCGTCGAAGGGGTGATCACCGGCGGCACCGGCAAGTACGCGGGAGCAAGCGGGACCATCCTGTCTAAGGAAGAAAAAGGCGGCTCGACCACGACCATCACCTTGATCGGCTGAAGGTCGGGCGCGGCAGTCTTCGGGCTGCCGCGCTCCTCTCCCGGGGCATCCGCTGGCTGGCCCGGGTCGCGGTTGAGCCTGACGGCCACCTCCTGGGCAGCTGAGGCCCTGCCAGCTAGCGCCTGACGATGTTGTAGATCTCCACCACGTCTGGGTTGCCGGGGTCGATTCCGACATCGGAGAGGATCGGCATCAGTCTCTCGCCGAATGCTTCGAGCTGCTCCTGGGAATCCCAGGCCTCGTGGACGCGAAGGGCACCATCGGTGCCGAAGCAGACGTGGTAGTCGAGTCCGTCAGGCGGCCAGATACAGGCCTCTTCAAGCTTGCCAGTGGCCTCGTCGTACTGGGCCGCGGTCATGGATGCGGGTCTAAAGCTGACCAGGATGCTCATCGGGGTTCCTCCTCGGTCGGGGTCTGGCCAACCCTATCCGCAAGGCGGCGCTCGATTTCTGGATCAGGTGTGCGCTACGACCTCGCGCACTTCGACGTTCTCAAGCGTGACCTCGTCAGGAACAATCGTCGGGACCCTCTCGCTCATCGCCTTCGCGCCATCCTCGGACTCGAAGACGACCATCGAGATCCCCGTGTCGTCCTTTCGCTTCAGTAATGGCGACGAGTGGGCATTTGTTTTACCTGGGGGACCACCTCATCGCGAAGACGGTTCAAGAGGCTTCCGCGTCGTTGACCGTGACGGTGACGACAACTGCATGCATCACGCCCTCCTTTGTAGGGCTGGTTTGGTAGGACCCTATCCGCCATGGTCCTTGCTGGCCCGGAGACCATCGCATGCGCGAGCGTCCAGCTGACGTTGACGCAGATGATGGAGGCCGGGGCGATCTTGCAGTCTGCTAGCAAAGGCGAGGCAGAGGACGCCCACAAGGCGCTGGCGGGATTGCTCTAACCGGTCGGGGGCGTCGGGGTCCCGCGTCCCGTATTTCCGCTCTAGGTCCGCGAGGGTCGTCTTTGGCTCGCCAACATTTCCATCATCGTCGGCATCGTCACCGGCAACCTCACCGGCTGGCGCTTGGTCAGCGACTTCGATCGCTTCAAGCTCCGCTTCAACCTCTGGATCGAAGAACCCTTCGCCATCAGCCGGAGCGGCGCCCCAATAGCTAGGCACCGGAGGAATTAGGTCGGCTAGCTTGCTAAGAACACGATGCGGCTAACTGACCGTGACGTGTCCTACGAACAGGCAATCCACATTTGGAGTGGCCGTTTCGCTCGACCAGAGAACGTCCACGACGGGCCCATCGGTTCCCGCCGCGTAGCTAGTGTGGCCGAGCTGGAGTGCCGAATTTTCACCCAGTAGGGGCCGGGAGACCCCGATGTCGAAATCACTGTCGTTTTCTCGGTTATCGACGGCTCCGTTGGACGTGTCGATTGACGCTGTATAGAACGAGCTGTTGTCCACGCTGGTTTCCGCCGTCGCGGTGAGGACTGTCCCTTTGCAACTGACGTCAATCGTGAGCCCACCGGCCTGGACCAGATTGTCGACCGTCTCTTCTGCGGATGTCCGGAAGCTGAATGACGTGGTCGTGCTACCACCTCCAGGGACGGCCCCAGGCGGGCCAGGAGGGCCCGAGACGGCTACGCCGGGGGCGAGCTTCGCGGCGGTCACTGCACCGTCAGCGAGCTTGGCGGACTCGATGGCCTGGTTCTTGATTTTCGCCGTGGCGACAGCGTTCTTCTTCAGCTGCTTGGTGCCGACCGAGTTCTTGCCGAGCTGAGAGGCCGCGAAGGCGGCACCCCCACCGAGCAACAGAAACAGGCAGAGCGTGGAGATCACGTTCGCGTAGGACAGCTTGTCGCGCAGCTTCGCGTTCCCTCTCATTCGACCTCCCCAACGGAGTTTGGCTTCCCTGGGCCGATCCTCTCGCCCTCACCGGTCCGGCGTCAAGTTTGGAGAAGACGGCAAAAGGCCGCCAACTGGCGCATCTAGTGGCGCACACCGTGGTCCATTCGTCTCCTACTCGGCTCTACGAGTAGCCTCAGCGGAACGTCCGCCCGCAACTACATCTTCTAGTTCTCCAGGCGAGGTTTCGCTCTACGAAGCGGAAAACGGCCCGCCGGACGCGGTCGGGGAGGCTCGGCACCTTGAAATGCCCGGCGCCTAAAGATTCCGGGGCGCGAGTCGCTGCGGCTCGTGCGCCGGCCCAGCCGCGTTCCGACGCACGAGCGACTCTCTCGCTACGGAGCTATGGAGCCGGACATGCCGGCGTGTCGAACCCTCCGTCGCCGACGGTCAATTTCGAATTGCCGACGTCGCTCGGGATCAGCCCCTTGATTGGTCCGCCGTTCACGGCGGCGGCGGGTGTCGCATCCGTTCTGTTGGCGCCGTCTTCCTCGACGCCCACGCAGCGCAGCGGCGTTATGCCGTGGACGTGCGCTGCGGCCGGGGCCGCCGGCAGCAGCGCCGTGGCGCCCACGACGGCGAGCGCGGCCGTCATCGCCCATGTCCGCTTCCGCAGGGAGCTCTTCTTCTCTTCCACCTTGATCGCCCTCCTCTTGTTGCCCTGGATCGGGGTGATGATCCGTCCTACGAATCACCTGACGCGCTGGTTCAGGACGGTGACGGTGGCCGCGACCCTGAACGGCGGCAGGTCGGCCGACCGACAACGAACCAGCCGCGGTGGACTTCCGCCGTCGTCCCTGAGAGGATCGCGCCGTTCCCAACGGGAGGTCTGAGATGCAGCAGAAGCGCAATCTTGCCCCACTGACCGGCGCGCTCTTCGTCGTGCTGACGCTGATCGCCTTTATCCCCATCGGCGGGAACACGCCGGAAGGTGATGACTCGGCGCAGAAGGTGGTCTCGTTCTATTCCGATCACGAAAACAAAGAGATCATCGCCGCGGTGGTGCTCGCCCTCGCCGCGGTCGCGCTGATCTTTTTCGCGGCGACCTTGAAGCAGCGGCTCGAGGCGGCCGGGCCGGACGGCAGCATCCTGCCGACCGTCGCGCTCGGCGCCGGGATCATCGCCTCCGGCGGCTTCCTCACCGCCGCCACCGTGCACTTCGCCCTCGCCGACTATGCCGGCGACATCGACCCCTCCGCGGCGCAGGCGCTGAATGCGCTCGACGCGGACAACTTCCTTCCCTTCGCGATCGGCCTCGCGACACTGGTTCTCGCCACCTCGCTGTGGCTGGTGAGGAACAGGTCGCTGCTGCCGACCTGGCTCGGCTGGGCCGGGATCATCATCTTCATCATCAGCTTCACCCCGATCGGGTTCATCGGCTTTGGGCTGGCGGGGATCTGGGTCGTCGTCGTCAGCATCCTGCTCTATCTGCGCGATGAGACGGCTGCCGACGGCTCCCCTGCCCCGGCACCGAGGGCGGGCTAGGACCACATCTTCTGGCTCTCAGTCGCGGCTTCGCCCCGGAAGGCCTGGACGGGAAGTCGGACAGGAGAAAGATTCCCTGAGCCGAGACTCGGTCTGAGCCAGAGCGAATTGCTCGGCACCGTGCTGCAATCCTGTTCCCAATGGTCTCCGAGACCTTTGAATCGCTCGGTGGCGATCTCCATCGCCATGGTCGCCTGACCCACTCACACCACCACCACGGGCCGCACACGCACGATGGGAGGGATCGGGGTCATGGCCACTCGCATGGGCTGATCGACCCGAGCATCAAACGCTCGCGGGCGGGGCTCCGGGCGGTCGGGGCGTCGCTCGCCGTGCTGGGGCTTACCGCGCTCGCGCAGCTGGCGATATTCCTCGCCACCGACAGCGTCGCCCTGCTCGCGGACCTGATCCACAACTTCGGCGACGCCGCTACCGCCATCCCGCTCGGGATCGCGTTCCTGCTCCGCTCCGGACGCGCGGAGCGGTGGGCCGGGCTGTTCGTCGTCGCCGCGATATTCGCCTCCGCCTGCGTTGCCGGGGCCGAGGCGATTCAACGCCTGATCCATCAGGAGGCGCCGACCCACCTCTACACCCTGGCCCTGGCCGGCCTACTGGGGTTCGCCGGCAACCGGGTCGCCGCCGGGATCCGGACTCGGGCGGGACGGAGACTCGACAGCCCGGCCCTGATCGCCGACGGCAATCACGCCCGGGCGGACTCCTACGTCAGCCTTGCCGTGGTGGCGAGCGCCGCCGTGGTCGCCGTCGGCATCCCCGTCGCCGACCCGCTGATCGGCCTCGGCATCACCGCCGTGATCCTCAAGATCACCTGGGACTCCTGGCTCACCGTCAGCGGCCGGGACCTCGGCCACTGAGATGCCCGATTTCGCCGAGCTGCGCGCGGCGATGGTCGAGCGGCAGCTGCGGAAGCGCGGGATCTCCGACGAGCGGGTCCTGGCGGCGATGGGCGCGGTGCCGCGGGAGGAGTTCGTCTCCGACCGGTATCGCTCGCGCGCCTACGCCGACGCCGCGCAGCCGATCGGCGAGGGCCAGACGATCTCGCAGCCGTGGATCGTCGCCGCGATCTGCCAGGCGCTCGAGCTCGAGGGCAACGAGCGGGTGCTGGAGGTTGGGACCGGCTCCGGCTACTCGGCGGCGGTCCTTGCCCTTCTCGCCGCCGAGGTGATCAGCATCGAGCGTCACCCGTCGCTGGCCTCCACGGCGCAGCTCGATCTCGACTCGCTCGGCGTGCGTGGGGTCGAGGTCCGGGTCGGCGACGGCAGTCGCGGCATCCCCGAGCTGGCCCCGTTCGACGCGATCGCGGTGCACGCGACAGCGCCGGAGCCGCCGGCGACGCTGCTCGGCCAGCTCGCCGACGGCGGCAGGCTGGTCGTCCCGATCGCGGCGCGCTCGGCCGACATCCTGACCGTCTTCCGCCGCCGCGGAGAAGGCCTCGAGAGCGGGGAGATCGGCCCCTGCCGATTCGTGCCGCTGGTCGGTGAGGAGGGGTACTCGCCCGACTAGTTTGGGCAGAAGACGGGGGTCGGGTCGACCTTGTCCTTGAGGATGTCGTCGCCGGCCCCGCCGCCGCAGTTGATCGCCTTGTCGTGGCTGCCGTCGAGGGCGTCGATGAAGTCGGCTCCGCCCTTGCCGAGGAAGGTGTCCGAACCCTTGTGGCCGAGGAAGCTGTTTTCGCCGGAGTCCCCGATCAGGACGTCGGGCCCGTCGGACCCCTCGAGGCTCTCGTTGTTGCCCTGGACCTGATCGTCGTTGCCGCAGCCCTGGGGGCCGCCGGTCCCGCCAAGCTGGATCCTCATCGACGCGTCGGAGCGCCCGTAGGAGACGGTGTCGTCGCCGGGGCCGCCGTCGAAGCTGTGGCCCTGGCAGGTGGCGACCGAGGAGACGAGGAGGTCGTTGCCGGCTCCCCCCTGGAGGACATCCGCCCCGGGGTCGGCGTAGAGGACGTCGCTGCCGCCGTTGCCGATCAGGGTGTCGTCGCCGTTGTCGGGGCTGTTGTAGTTCTCGCCCGCTTCCAGCACGTCGTCGCCGGGGCCGCCGCTGAGGAGGTCGGAGCCGGCGTTGCCGTTGACGCGGGTCTTGACGCCTGGCGGGACGCCGGGGCCGAGGCTGATCTGGTCGTCGCCGGCCCCGCCGGTGATCACCACCAGTCCGGTCGCGGCGGTGGAGGCGCAGCTGACCGCGGTGGCTCCGACCGGGCCGCAGCCGCTGCCGGGGAAGATCGGGCCGTTGTCGGCGATCGTCCAGCCTCCCGGGCCGAAATTGACCTGCAGGCTGTCGCCGCCGGGGCCGCCCTGGACGACGAGGCTGGTGCCGTCGAGCCCTTCGTTGAGGATCGCGAACGCGCCGCTCCCCGGCGGGCTCGCTTCCGGGCCGCAGGACTGCTCGACCGCGAACCCCGAGCAGTTGTCGGTGCCGGAGCCGCCGAACGCCTCGTCGGCGCCGCCGCCGCCGCTCAGGTTGTCATCGCCGACGCCGCCGTCGAGGCGGTTCCCTTCGCTGTCGCCGGCGATCGTGTCGGCCTGCGGGGAGCCGACGACGTCCTCGAAGCCGGCCAGCGCGTCGTGGCCGTCGCCTTTTGCCCTGCCGGTGCCGAGGTCGACGATCACGCCGCCGCGGGTCGCGCTCGCGTAGGAGACGATGTCCTGCAACCCGGGGCCGCCGTTCAGCGTGTCGACGCCGGAATCGCCGCGGACGACGTCACCGTCGCCACCGCCGCCGTTGGCATTGTCGATTCCGGTGCCGCCGTAGACCACGTCGGTGCCGGGCCCGCCGTCGACCGACGGGTCGTCGCCGGCGCCGCCGTCGACGCGGTCGTTGCCGGGGCCGCCTTCGAGCTGGTCGTTGCCCTTGTCGCCCACAAGCTGGTCCTGGCCGCCGCCCCCATCGAGGTCGTCGCTGCCTTTGTCGCCGCTGAGGAAGTCGTCACCGGAGCCGCCGAAGACGTTGTCGGGCCCTTTGGCGCCCCGCAGCTGATCGTCGCCGGGGCCGCCGTCGACGCCGTCGTTGCCCTCGGCGCCTTCGATTTCGTCGTCGCCCGAGCCCCCGTCGAGCCGGTCGGCGCCGGTTTCGCCGAGCAGCTTGTCGTCGCCCCCTTCGCCGAACAGCGAGTCGTAGCCGCGGCCGCCCCTGATCGTGTCATTGCCCGCGCCGCCGCAGATCCGGTCGTTGCCGTTCGGCCCGCCGCGGATGGTGTCGTCCCCGCCGCCGCCGTAGATGACGTCGCTTGCGCGTTTGCCGACGATCACGTCGTTGCCCGCCGTCCCGACGATCGTCGCGTGGCGCCCGTGGCATGAGGCAGCCCCGGCCTGCGCCCATGCGGGGACCAGGAGGACGATCGCCGCCAAGAACACCAGGCGCGCAACTCTGCGCGGCATCGATTTGCTCATCTCATGAGCCATTCCACAATCTCAATCGGCCGGATTCGGCTCGGCCTACAGCCCTGCACGCATTGGTTTACCCAAAAAGCAGTATAGAAGCGCCGGAATAGGGACAAGAGCCTTGACCTGGCAACCCGAAAGGCACCTGTTGATCACGCGGGGTCGGGGCGTCAGATACGCTCGCAGCGCCATGCGCGGCGGCATCTACGTTCTGAACTTCTATTCCGCGGTGTTCGTCGACCAGCTGAAGCGGGCGCGCAAGACGGCGACGATCAGGCTCGGAGACAAGACGTCGAAGTACGAGCGCGGCCAGGTCGTCTGGATCACGGTCGGCTTTCGCCACAGCCCGCGCGAGAAAATCTTCGCCGCGGTGATCGACGACGTCGAGGTGAAGAAGGTCGGCGACCTCTCGCCGCGCGACATCGAGCACGACAACCCGGAGTTCCGGCGGCTCGAGGAGGAGGTCAAGTTCCTCGAGCAGATCTACGGCGTGCCGATCGCCAACGACGACCTCGTCACCGTGATCCGGTTCTCGCAGATCGTCGAGCCGCCGGGTGCCCACTTCGGCAACGGCGAGACGCCCCACCACAACTGAAGTGGCCGGCTACGAGTTCCTGACCACCTGGCTCCTCGACGCGCCCCGGGAGTCGGTCTGGGAGGCGCTCCACGCGCAGGAGCGCTGGCCCGAGTGGTGGCGGGGAGTCGAGGAGGTCGAGGAGCTGAAGCCCGGCCACGGGGACAAGCTCGGGTCGGTGTCGCGGATGGTCTGGCGCAGCAGGCTGCCGTACCGGGTCGAGTTCGAGGTGACGACGACCAGGGTCGAGCGGCCGCTGCTGCTCGAGGCCGACTCGGTCGGCGAGCTCCACGGCGTTGGCCGCTGGCGGCTGTTCGAGCAGGACGGCGCGACCGCGGTCCTCTACGAGTGGAACGTCGCGACGACGCGATCGTGGATGAACCTGCTGGCGCCGATCGCGCGGCCGATCTTCGCCTGGAACCACGACTGGGTGATGGCCCGCGGTGGCGAGGGAATCGCCCGTCTGCTCGGCTGCCGCCTCCTTGCGGGCGGTTGAGCGCGCAGACTCGCTATCGTTCTCTCGTTGACCTGTTGGCACTCTCATCCACTGAGTGCCAAGACCAGTTCGAAACTTCTGACCGCACAAACGGAGGTATACGGATGAAGCTGAAGCCCCTCGGGGACCGGCTGATCGTCAAGCCGATCGAGGAGGAGGAGACGACCGCGAGTGGGATCGTCCTCCCCGACACGGCCAAAGAGAAGCCGCAGAAGGGCAGGGTCGTCGCCGTCGGCGATGGCGCGATCAACGAGGACGGGAGCCGCCGGCCGCTCGACGTCAGCGATGGCGACGAGGTCCTCTACTCGAAATACGGCGGCACCGAGGTAACCGTCGAAGACGAGGACCTGCTCGTGCTGCGCGAGTCGGACATTCTCGCCAAGCTCGGCTAGCCGCTGCCAAAAGGACTTAGAAGAGAAGGAGGACTGAAATCAGATGGCTCATAAGGAGCTGAAGTACAAAGAGGAGGCAAGGGGGGCCCTGCAGGCCGGCGTCGATGCTGTCGCCGACGCCGTCAAGGTCACCCTCGGCCCGAAAGGGCGCTACGTCGTGCTCGACAAGAAGTTCGGCGCCCCGACGATCACCAACGACGGCGTCACCATCGCCCGCGAGATCGAGGTCGAGGACGTCTTCGAGAACCAGGGCGCCCAGCTCGTCCGCGAGGTCGCGACCGCGACCAACGACGTCGCCGGCGACGGCACGACGACCGCGACGCTGCTGGCGCAGATCATCGTCCGCCAGGGGCTGAAGAACGTGGCCGCCGGCGCAAACCCGCTGGCCCTGCGCCGCGGGATCGAGAAGGCCGTCGACCAGGTCGTGGAGAACCTGCGCGAGAAGCAGTCCAAAGAGGTCGCCGGCAAGGAGCAGATCGCCCGGGTCGCGGCGATCTCGGCCGCCGACGACGAGATCGGGAACGTCATCGCCGACGCGATCGAGAAAGTCGGCAAAGACGGCGTCGTCAACGTCGAGGAGGGCCAGACCTTCGGGATGGAGCTCGAGTTCACCGAGGGCATGCAGTTCGACAAGGGCTACATCTCGCCCTACATGGTCACCGACCAGGACCGCATGGAGGCCGTGCTCGAGGACCCCTACATCCTGATCGCCAACCAGAAAATCGGCTCGGTGCGCGACATCCTGCCGATCCTGGAGCAGGTGATGCAGGGCGGCAAGCCGCTCCTGATCGTCGCCGAGGACGTCGAGGGCGAGTGCCTCGCGACCCTCGTCGTCAACAAGCTCCGCGGCACCTTCACCGGCGTCGCGGTGAAAGCGCCGGGCTTCGGCGATCGCCGCAAGCGCATGCTCGAGGACATCGCGATCCTCAGCGGCGGTGAGGTGATCACCGAGGAGATGGGGCTCAAACTCGAGAACACCCAGCTCTCCCAGCTCGGCAGGGCGCGCCGCGTCGTCGTCTCCAAGGACACGACGACGATCATCGACGGCGCCGGCGAGGGCGACGACATCAAAGGCCGGATCAAACAGATCAAACAGGAGATCGAGAACACCGACTCCGACTTCGATCGCGAGAAGCTCCAGGAGCGGCTCGCGAAGCTGGCCGGCGGTGTCGCGGTGGTCAAGGTCGGTGCAGCGACCGAGACCGAGATGAAGGAGAAAAAGCACCGCGTCGAGGACGCCCTGCAGGCGACCCGGGCGGCGCTCGAGGAGGGGGTCGTGCCGGGAGGCGGCGTCGCGCTGCTGAACGCGCAGGCCGACCTCGACGCCGACTCGCTCGACGACCCCGACGAGGCGACCGGGGCCCGGATCGTGCATAGGGCGCTCGAGGAGCCGGTCCGTCAGATCGCCGAGAACTCCGGCCTGGAGGGCTCGGTCGTCGTCAACAAGGTCCGCGACCTGAAGGCCGGCGAAGGCCTCAACGCCGCCACCGGCGAGTACGGCGACCTGACCAAAGACGGGGTCATCGACCCGACGATGGTGACCCGGTCGGCGCTGCAGAACGCGGCCTCGATCGCGAAGAACATCCTCGTCACCGAGGCCGTCATCGCCGAGCCGCCCGAGAAGGACGGCGCCGGCGGTATGCCCGGCGGCGGTATGCCCGACATGGGCGGGATGATGTAGCGACGCTGCAGGCGTATGCTCGTCGCAACAGGCGAGTTGTCCTACGAGAGGCCCGGCATGCGCCGGGCCTCTCGCGTTTCGGGCCGAGCCCCCCGGGGGCTCGTCAGCTGCGTCGCTTCGTGATTCGCCCGGGGAGCGCCTCGGCGAGGAGGGCGACGGCGACGATCGCGGCGAGGGCCCCGATCTGGACGACGGCGTCGGCCTCGGTCCCGAGTGGGATCGTCGCCAGCAGCAGTGGTGCCGCCAGGAGGCGGGCGTCGTTGCGCTCGATCCCGAACGTCCGCCGAAAGCCGACGTCGCAGAGGATGAAGAGGGCGGTGCCGGCGGCGAGCCCGACCGCGATCCAGGTTTCGAGCGGGTCATATGGGTGCCCGACCGCCTTCTTCAGCCCCGCCGCGACGGCGACGATTCCGAGCAGGATCCCGTAGTGCCAGTAGCCGAATCCGAACAGGGCGAGCTCCGGCCGCCGCTCGGGTGGGGCCGCCTCGAAGGCCCGCTCGACCTCTCCCTCGTCGCCGAAGTAGGCCCACCAGAGGGTGGCGCTGAGGCCGAGCGAGAGCAGCGCGGCGACCACCAGCCCGCGATCGATCGGCAGCCCGGCAGCGCCGGTCCCGACTACGACCACCGACTCGCCGAGCGCGATGATCACGACCAGGCCGTGGCGCTCGACGAAGTGCGAGACCGAGACCACGAACCCTTCGACCGTCGTCACGTTCGGCGAGAACCAGACCATCGCCGCGCTGAGCGCCCAGAGGATCCATTGCGCGTTGCCGCCGGCGGCGCCGCCGGCCAGGACCAGGATCGCGGCGAGGAGGTTGAAGGGAACGATGCGCAGGATCCCCCGGACCTCTGATACCGAGGTGCCGCGGATGTACATCCCGGCGTGGAGGAGGGTCACGACCAGGTAGCCGATCCCGAACGCGAGTCCGGTGCTCTCGTAGGCGTCGGGGACGGCCAGGGCGATGACCAGGAAGCCGCCCATCCCGCCGAGCAGAAGCAGCCGAAATCGGATCACGTCGGTCGAGATCGCGTTCGTCAGCCATGCGTAGCCGTCGTAGATCCACCAGATCAGGAGCAGCATCACGACCACCTGGACGACGGCCGAGAGATCGTGCCCGCCGACGAGAACCGTGGTCAGCTGGGTGATCGTGAAGACGAAGACGAGGTCGAAGAAGAGCTCGAGGCTGGAGACCCTCTCGCTGCGTTCAGGGGCGGGCATCCCCGAATCATGCCCGCTGCGCTACTGGGTGACGGGGACCGGTTCCGGCGGCGGGACCGGTTTCGTCTTCGGCGGCGGCGGTGGCAGCGGCGGCAGGGTGCCGGCGTTGTATTCGGCGTATGAGAGGAAGTTCGGGCGGCGGACCTTGAGCCGCAGGGTGTTCGTCGTCCGTGGGTAGTGGCTGAGGTCGTAGGTGTTGGTCGCCGGCGTCCCGAAACCGGTGTAGTAGACGAACATCCGCACCCGCGGCCGCTTCGCCGTCCAGGTGACCAGCTGTTTGGCGAAGCGGGGTTCGTCTTCGCCGTAGACGCCCCACTCGGCGATCCCGAACGGCATCCCCTTCCACTGCTTGCCGGCGTAGAAGCGGTTGAGGTCCTTCCAGACCGGATACTGAGAGTAGAAGTCGGTCCCGACCCAGTCGACCCAGCGGCGGCCGGGCCAGTAGTTGCCCGGGTAGTTGCCCTTGACCTTCGGCGAGCCCCCGGGCAGCGGGCTCCAGATCAGCGCGACAGGGGCCGCGGGGAGGACGGTCGGCGGCGGGCCTTTGGTCCGGTTGATCGGCGGCAGCCCGATTTCGGCCAGGGTCGCGTCCACCTGTTCGAGGGTCAGCCCGCCTTTGACGATCAGCGAGATCCGGCGGAAGGCCTGCTTGTACCAGCCGGTCGTGTGTTCGCCGCCGCGCTGGGTCCCGTTGCAGTTGACTGCGGTCCACGGGTTGAGGCAGCGGTTCGGCTCCCCGAGCGGCCGGATATAGGCCGGCAGCCCGTGTTTCGCGAAGAAGTCGTTGAGCTGGAGCAGGTAGTCGTCGCCGTAGCCGAGCGCGATCTGCTCCGGTGTGATCAGCTCCCGCAGGGTCTGGTCGTCGGCGGTCGAGATGTGGAGGACCGGCCGGGTCGCGGTTTCGCGCCACCGTTCGTAGGCCGCGTTGAGGCTGTTGCCCCAGGGGTGGAAGGTCTCGAGCAGCGCCGGGTGCTTTGCCATCAGGCTGCCGAATTCGTTGAACTCGGTCGTCGTGCCGCGATCGCTGACCCCGAACAGCACGTCGGGCTTCGGCGGGACGAGGGTGAGCGCCGACGCGGGCGTCACGAACAGTCCCGAGCGCCGCCACCGCCAGCGCCGCGATCCAGCTAGGTGTCCTCCAGGACATCTCGCATCCTCCTCGGCTCGACTCCGAGCGCCTCCGCGTCGGCGGTGCCGCGCTCGCTGACCATCGGGACCTCCATCAGCTCGGCCTCCTCCCAGGTTGCAAACACGGACTCCCCGGCGATGGAGCGGGCTGCAAGCAATCCGTAACGGACGAGCGGCAGCGGCAGGTGGACCAGCGGCCGCGGCCGGCCCGCGGCGCGGCTGACGAGGTCGGACATCTGGTCGTAGTCGAGGACGTCCGGGCCGGCGAGCTCGTAGCGGCCCGCCTGCGGCGACTGCAGCGAGCCGACGACGCAGCGGGCGACGTCGGCCGCCCAGATCGGCTCGAACCGGGCCTTGCCCGACCCCGAGACCGGCATCACCGGCAGGAACGAGAAGCGGCGCAGCAGCGTGATCCAGGGATCGGAGTGGTCGTAGACGATCGACGGGGCGAAGATCGTCGTCTCGAGGCCGGAGGAGGAGATCGCCCGCTCCGCCAGCCACTTGGCGCGGAAGAACCGGGTCCGCTGCGCCGCCGAGGCGTTGAGCGCGCTGAAGAAGACGAAACGGCGGACGCCGCTGCGCTCGGCGGCGCGCAGGAGGCGGACCGTCGCCAGCCCGTTCAGCTCCTCGATCCGGTGCGGCGGCTGGTCGCGGATCGTCGCCGCGAGGTGGACCACGGTGTCGATCCCGCGCAGGGCCTGCCGCACCAGGTAGGGGTCGGACATCTCGCCGAGGTCGCCGAGCGCGATCTGGACCGCGACCCGCCGGTCGCCCAGCCTGCGCGGCTCCCTGACCAGGCAGCGCACGTCCTCGCCATGCTCCAGCAGCAGCGGCAGCAGGCGCGAGCCGATGCTCCCTGTCGCCCCGGTCAGCAGCAGCACTGCGGCATCCCGTGGCTGCGGTTGGCGTCTCCCATCGCTGAGTCCCAGCCTAGAGGACCGCTGGGGGCCGACTGCCGCCCTCAATCTTTAGAATGTGCGCTCGCGTTGGTGGGGGCCCGTGGCCCCGCCGGGCACCGAAAAGACGAGCTAGGAGAAATACCCCGAATGACCTACGTCATCGCCGAGCCGTGCATCGGCACCAAGGACAACTCGTGCGTCGAGGTCTGTCCCGTCGATTGCATTCACCCGACCCCGGATGAGCCCGACTACGACTCGGTCGAGATGCTCTACATCGACCCCGACGAGTGCATCGATTGCGATGCCTGCGTCGAGGCCTGCCCGGTGGACGCCTGCTTCGCAGAGGACCAGCTCCCCGCGGAGTGGGCGAAATACGCCGAGATCAACGCCGAGTACTACAAGAGCAAGGTCTAGTTACTGGACCACCGGGAGCGGGGTGCCGCTGAGCGGCTTCTGCTCGGCGACGGCCGGCGTCGCCTGCAGGACCGGCAGCTCCTGAGGCGTCGCGGCGACGATCCCGCGGGCGGCGTGCGCGGATCGACTGCGATGCGGGCGCGTCGGGCTCGGCGGTGACCAGCGGCGAGCCCGAGTCGGCGTGCTCGCGAAGCGCCTCCGATAGCGGCACCTTGCCGAGCAGGGGCACGTCGAGCTCGTCGGCGAGCGCCTGGCCGCCGCCCTCGCCGAAGATCGTGAATCGCTCACCGTCGGGGGTGGTGAAGCCGGACATGTTCTCGATCACCCCGAGCAGCTCGAGGTCGAATTTCGAGGCCATCTCGGCGCCGCGGCGGGCCACCGACTGGGCGGCGGGCTGCGGCGTCGTGACGATCACGAACTTGGCCTGCGGCAGCAGCTGCGCGAGCGTCATCGAGACGTCGCCGGTGCCCGGCGGCAGGTCGAGCAGCAGGTACTCGAGATCGTCCCAGGCGACGTCCTCGAGGAACTGCTGGATCGCCTTGTGGAGCATCGGGCCGCGCCAGACGACCGCCGAGTTCTCCTCGACGAAGAAGCCGATCGACATCACCTTCACCCCGCCCGCCGACTCGAGCGGCAGGATCTTGCGCTCGGCGTTGACGTCCGGTTTGCGGTTGACGCCGAGCATGCGCGGGATCGAGTAGCCGTAGACGTCGCAGTCGAGCGCCCCGGCGGCGTGTCCTTCGGCGGTCAGCGCCGCGGCGAGGTTGGCGGTCATCGTCGACTTGCCGACGCCGCCCTTGCCGGAGGCGACGCAGATCACGTTCTTGACCTGGGCCAGCGCGCCCTCCGGCAGGCGTGCCGCGGCCGAGCGCTTTCTGCAGGTTGCCCTTCTCCTCGTCGGAGAGGACGTCGAAGCCGACCGCGACCTCGGTCACACCCTCGAGCGCTCCCACCTGCTTGGCGACGGCCTGTTCGAAGTGGGCGCGGATCGGGCAGCCGGCGGTGGTCAGCGAGACGACGACCTCGATCCTGCCGCTCTCGCCGATCTCGATCGAGCGCACCATGCCGAGCTCGACGATCGAGCGGCGCAGCTCGGGGTCGATCACCGTCTTGAGGCTCTCGGTGATCTGGTCCTTGGTCGGAAGTGCCATCGGCCCATTCTCGCAAAGCCGGTGTGCTGGCCCGAACGTGACCTCGTTCACACCGGATGAACCCTCCTCCGGGAGGCCGCGTAGGTGCTTCTGAACCCTCCACGACGAAAGGGACTCATGTTCAAATGGCTGAAGAGATCGGGCCACGCGACGGTGGTCGCCTACCTGGCGCTCTTCCTCGCCCTCAGCGGCGGCGCGATCGCTGTCGCCGGCGGCACGAAGATCAACGGCAGCAAGCTGAAGAAGCGCAGCGTCACCGGCAAGAAGCTGGAGCGGCACACGATCACCGGAACCGAGGTGAACCTGAACAAGCTCGGCAAGGTCCCCTCGGCGAAAGCCGCCGACACAGCGACCACGGCCGGAACGGCCAATGTCGCCGGCGGTCTCGCGACGATGACGGCCTTCAAGTCGACCAAGATCACGTCGAGCGCGAAAGGCGCCAACTTCAAAGCGGCCAGCGAAGCCGCCCAACCGGTGCAGCTGTATGAAGACAGCCACTTCAGCCTCTACGCCAAATGCTTCATCGACGAAGCCGGCGCTCAGCTGAACGGAGTCCTCTACATCGCGACCAAGCAAAACGGCGCGATCTTCGACGGCGAAGAAGATGAAGTCTCCGGCAGCCCCGATGCGGGCTTCCTCGACACCAACACCCCCGAGGAATTCCGCGAAGTCGAGCGGGAAACCGTCACCGAAGACTTCGCGAACATCCAGGAAAGCGAGGACTTCGCCGCCACCGCTGCCGACGGCTACTCGATCACGGGACCGTTCCAGGTCGCGGTGAAGTTCGGGACGCTGCCGGCCGGAGGCGGAGCCTACGGAGCGGGCGACGTCTGCATGTTCGCCGGCTACGTGCTCCACTCCTAGGTTCCCGCGCGCCTCTCGCCGCCGCGGCCCTCGGGCCGCGGCGGCCTGCCTCGGGGGAGAGATCGGCGCCTGTGCCCTTGGCCCCCGAACGAATGTCTTCGGAGGAGGTCAGATGTCGGGCGCACGCAGCGGAGTGGTGAGGATCGTCGGGCTCGTGGTGGCGCTCGCCCTCGCCCTGCTTCTGCTCGTCGCGCGCGATGCCGAGGCCGGCAAGTACTCGGTCGCCCAGTGTGGCTGGTACGTCGCGATCGACGCCGGCTGGGCGGACACCGCGGGGGCCGGCAAGTTCCGCCCTGACGCGTTCTGCGCGGTCGCGCCCGGAGCCGACCCGTTCTCGGGCGTGCACGTGAAGAGCTTCACCGCGACTTCGGGGACCGTTTCGGGCACCCGCTTCGCGCGCTGGCGCTGGGACGCGCCGCCGGGGACGGGGATCACCCGGATCACCGGAACCTGGTGGCAGGCCCTCCACGACGGGATCGAGCAGCGGATCGGGACGATGTCGCCGTCCGGCTTCTCCCCGTTCGCGGTTGCCAACCTCACCGACACCAACCCGCGGAGCTTCGCCGCCGGGTTCTCGCCGGCGGCGCCCGCGATCGAGGACCGACTGCTATGCGCGCGTGCCGAATCGAAGTGGTGCAGCCTCGAACCGGGGTCGTGGTCCGCCGTGCGGGCGCTGACGATCACCGTCGAAGACAACGGGGCGCCCGGCGCCGGGATCGGCGGCGACCTCACCGCCGGCGGCTGGCAACGCGGCTCACGCAGCGTCGGCTTCTGGGGCAACGACGGCGGCAGCGGGGTCCGCTTCGGCGAAACCTCGATCGACGGCGGCAGAGTCGGCCTGGCCGAGTACAGCTGCCAGAAGGTGATGGTCTCGGGCGAGTGGCGTGGAACCCGGATGCAGCCCTGTCTGACCGCGGTCTCGGGCTCGACGGTGATCGACACGACCAGGTTCAGCGACGGGCCCCACACCCTCGGGCACTGCGCCACCGATTTCGCCGGCAACGTCGGCTGTGCGGCGCCGATCACGATCGGGATCGACAACAACCCGCCCGCCCATCCGCGGACACCGGCGCTCGCCGGCGGCGAGGACTGGCGCCGGGTCGACGATTTCGACCTCTCCTGGGCCAACCCCGACCAGGGCAGAGCGAGCCCGATCTGGGGGGCCTACTGGCGGATCACCGGCCCCGGTGGCTACGACACCGGGGTCGGTCTGGCGCCGGGCCGAGACGTCGCCGCGCTGACCGACCGCTCCGTCCCGGGCCCGGGCGCCTATGTGCTCCACCTCTGGCTGCGCGACGAAGCGGGCAACGATGCCGCCTCGACCGCCGTCGAGGTGCCGCTTCGGCTCGACAACGTCGCTCCGGGCGTCGCCTTCGAGGCGACGCCGGATCGCGATCCCGGCGACGACCTCCCGAGCTCGGTCGCCGCCGTCGTCACCGACGCCCACTCCGGCCCCAGGAGCGGCGAGATCTCATATCGGCGGCTCGGAGCCGATAGCTGGATCGGACTGCCGACGAAACTCGTCCCGGGCGGGGCGTCGGACTCGGCCCGTCTCGTCGCGGCGCTGCCCGGCGACCTCGGCCCTGGGATCTACCAGTTCCGCGCCGAGGCGGCCGACGCCGCCGGCAACACGGCGACGACCACGCGGAGGGCCGACGGGACCGAGATGGCGCTCCGCCGGGTCGCCGTCGCGGCGCGGGAGCGGGCCGCGAGCTCCGCGCGACAGAAGACACGGCTGTTCGCGCGGCTGATCTGGCACCACCGGAGCGGTCCGGATCTCACCGTTCCATTCGGCGCCGCGGCGATCGTCGGCGGCCGGCTGCTCACCGCCGCCGGCGCCGGCCTCGCGGGGCGCCCCGTCCGCGTCGTCTCGCGGCCATCCCGCGGGGCCCTGGCGAAGCCTCGCGTCGACGAGTCGCGCACCGGGTCGCACGGCGGCTTCCGGCTCTCGCTTCCGCCAGGGCCCTCGCGGCGGGTCACGGTCAGCTTCGCCGGCGAGGACGGGCTCGAGGGCTCGCGCCGGCCCGGGCTCGCGCTGCGGGTCCGCGGCGCGGTCGGCCTGAGGGCGGCGCCGAGGCGTGGTCGGGACCGGCGGCGTCGTCCACTTCTCCGGCCGGGTCCGGACGCGGGGAGCGCCGCTGCCCCGGCGCGGCAAGCTGATCGCGATCCAGTTCTACGAGACCGCGGCCCGCCGCTGGCGCCCGGTCCTCTTCGTCCGCAGCGACCGCAGCGGCCATTTCCACGCCCGCTACCGGTTCCGCTACGTCACCGGCCAGGCCAGGATCAGGTTCCGCGCAGTCGCCCTGGCGGAGGAGCGCTGGCCCTACGCGCCCGGCGCCTCGGACCCCCTGATGATCCGCGTCGGCGGCTGATCGAGATCGATAGGGTGAGCATCGATGTCGCAGGCGACCCTCCACACCAGCGCGGGGCCGATCGTCGTCGAGCTGCACGACGAGGATGCCCCGAAGACGGTCGAGAACTTCCGAAAGCTCGCCGGCGAAGGCTTCTACGACGGTCTGATCTTCCACCGGGTCATCCCCGACTTCATGATCCAGGGCGGCTGCCCGGAAGGGACCGGGACCGGCGGCCCCGGCTACACCTTCGAGGACGAGTTCAACGACCACAAGGTGGTCAAGGGAGCGTTGGCGATGGCCAACGCCGGGCCGAACACCAACGGGTCGCAGTTCTTCATCGTCACCACCGATGCGGCACCGTGGCTCGACGGCAAGCACACCGTGTTCGGCGCGGTCGTCGAGGGCATGGACGCGGTCGAGGCGGTCGAGAAGACTCCGACCGACGCCGGCGACCGGCCGGTCGAGCCGCAGACGATCGAACGGGTCGAGCTCTCCGAGTAGCTCACTCCTCCAGCCGCGACCAGAACCGCAGCCATTCCCGCTCATTGGCGATGCCCGCCTCGAGGGTCGTCCGCGGACCTGTTGGCATGTGCTCGCCGCCGAGCTCGAGGATCCGTTCGTATTCCTCGAGCTTGGCCCGATGGGCGGCCAGCTGGTGGGTCGCCAGGGGGCCGGGATCGGCGCCGAAGAAGATCTTCAGCAGCGCCCGGTCGCGAAGCTCCGGCAGCTCGTCGGTCGGCTCCTCGAGCCACTCGGCAAGAGCCCTGCGGCCCTTGGCCGTGATCTTGTAGTGCTTTCTGCGCCTGCCACCGTCCTCGCGCCGCTCGGTCACGTAGCCGGCCGCCGCCAGCCGTTCCGGCTCGGAATAGAGCTGGGCATGCTGGAGCGACCAGAAGTTCCCGAGGCTCGCGGCGACGCCCTGTTTGAGGTCATAGGGGGTCGACTCGCCGGCAATCCTGAGCATGCCGAGGACGATGTAGGAGGTGGGGGTGAGGCGGATTTCGCTTGACATGGGCTTCCGACGGCAGTATAAGAAGGATCGTCTATTATGGACGGTCAATCAAGGAGGAAAAAATGGCGGCTGAGGCGCAGACCGTATCCGGCCAGGAGTACGCATTGGGCTTCGAGACCCTGGAGTCCGAGATCGAGCTCGACTCGCTTCCCGTCGAGGGATCGATCCCCGAGTGGCTGGCGGGCAGCCTGGTCCGAAACGGGCCCGCCAAGTACGAGGTCGGAGAGCGGCGTCTGCGGCACTGGTTCGACGGCCTGGCGATGCTCCACCGGTTCGGCTTCGCCGGCGGCGAGGTCTCCTACGCGAACCGCTTCCTGCGCACCAAGGCCTTCCGCGCGTCCGAGGAAGGGAAGATCTCCTACCGCGAGTTCGCCACCGATCCCTGCCGCTCGATCTTCAGGCGGGCGGCGACGCTGTTCTCCCCGGATTTCTCGGACAACTGCAACGTCAACCTGGCGAAGCTCGGGGAGGAGTACATCGCGATGACCGAGACCCCGCTCCCGGTCGCCTTCGACCCGGAGACGCTCGACGCGCTCGGGGTCGCCTACGAGGTCCCCGGCCTCCACGCGACCGCCCACCCCCATGCCGACCGCGACAGCGGTGAGCTGCTCGCCTACGTCACCCATTTCGGCCCGCGGTCGGAGTACCGCCTCTACGCCCAGCGCGACCGCACCCACCAGCGGCGGATCGGGTCGCACCGGGTCGCCGAGCCCTCCTACATGCACAGCTTCGCGCTGACCGAGCGCTACATGATCCTCGCCACCTTCCCGCTGGTGGTCAACCCGCTCCAGCTCGCGCTCAGCGGCCGGCCCTTCATCGAGAACTACCGCTGGAAGCCGGAGCTCGGCGACCAGATTCCTGATCTTCGACCGCAACGGCGGCGGGCTCGTCCGCACCGTCGAGGCCGAGCCCTGCTTCTGCTTCCACCACATCAACGCGTTCGAGCGCGGGGAGGAGATCGTGATCGACATGGCCTCCTACGAGGACGCATCGATCATCGACTCGCTCTTCCTCGATCGCGTCCGGACCGAGCCGCCGAGCGGCGCGGCGCTGGCGCGGCCGGTCCGCTACCGGATCGCGCCCGATCGCGACCGGGCGACCGAAGAGGAGCTGAGCGACGTGGCGTTGGAGCTGCCGCAGATCGACTACGGCGAGCGGAACGGCCGGCCGTACCGCTTCCTCTACGGGATCGGCGCCCACCAGGACGGCGACTCGCCCGACTTCGTCGACCGGCTGGTCAAGATCGACGTCGAGACCGGCGAGGAGCGAAGCTGGTTCGAGCAGGGCTCATATCCCGGCGAGCCGGTCTTCGTGCCCTCGCCCGAGCCCGACCGGGGAGAGGACGAGGGCGTGCTGCTCTCGGTCGTCCTCGACAGCGGCGCCGGCTCGTCGTACCTGCTGGTCCTCGACGCCGGGACCCTCGACGAGGTCGGCCGGGCGCAGGTCCCGCACCACATCCCGTTCGGGTTCCACGGGCAGTACTTCGACTGAGCGGCTCAGGCCGGCGCCGGCTCGGTCGGGGGCGGGTCGGTCCCGCTCTGCAGTTCGTCGAAGCGCCGGGTCGGCAGCCTCCGGGTCGTCCAGAAGGCGGCCACGACGAGGAAGGCGGCGAACAGGAAGGCGGTCTTCAGCGCCGCGAGCTGGGCGTCTTCGTAGTCTTCGACGAGCGCGTCGACGGTAGTTGGGGTCGATGCCCTCTTCGGTCGCGATCGTCCGCACTTCGTCGGCGGCGATGAAGCTCCCGCCGGCGCTGAGGTGTTCGTGGACCTGATCGCTCGACCTCCTTGGAGATCGCCGGGTCGGACGTTGATGTTGCTGGAGAAGGCGGCGATCAGGCCGGTGATCACGATCGCGCCGAGCACGGCCGTCCCGAGCGAGGAGCCGAGCTGCTGGGCGGTGTTCTGGATCCCGCCCGCCTCGCTGCGATCGTCGTCCCCGACCGAGGACTGGACGACGTTTCCGAGCTGGGAGACGATCAGGCCCATGCCGACTCCGAGCACCCCCATCGCGACCAGGAAGGCAGCTGTCATTGAGCTCGGGTTCGATCGTGTCGAGCAGCAGGAAGGTGGCGATGAGGGTGACCAGGAGCCCCGCCCGGACCAGGGTCCTGGCCGGAAAGCGCGAGGCGAGGGCCGAGCCGGCGAGCGCGGTGACGAAGAGGCCGACCGAGGCAGGCAGCATCCGGACGCCGGTTTCGAGCGCATCGAGGCCCTGGACGATCTGCAGGTAGAGCGGGATCGTGAAGAAGATCCCCATCAGGATCATGTTCTGGGCGAGCAGCATCCCCGTGCCGCCCCGCAGGGTGGGGATCCGGAAGAGGCGGAGGTGGACCAGCGGCGCCAGGCCATGCTCCTCGCGCCGGCGCTCCCAGGCGACGAAGCCGCCGAGGACGACCAGCCCGGCGGCGATCACGAACGGGGTCAGCGAGAACCCGAACGGCTCGATCGGCGAGTTGAGCGGCCGCAGCCAACCCCAGTTGCTCGCCTGGAGGACGCCGAACACGATCAGCGCCAGCCCCGATGCCGAGAGCACGCTTCCCGACCCAGTCGAGTCGCGTCGCGCCGGCCTCCCGCTCGGGCTCGCGGATCAGGCGGGTGCCGATCAGGATGCCGATCGAGACGACGACCTCGCCGACGAAGACCAGCCTCCAGGTGAACTCGGTCGTCGCCCAGCCGCCGAGAATCGGGCCGACGGCGATCCCGGCCCCGGCGACGCCGCCGAGGACGCCGTAGGCGATCGCGCGATCGGCGCCCCGGTAGTTGCCGGCGACCAGCGCCACCAGGGCCGGCAGCACCAGCGCCGCGCCGATCCCCTCGAGGATCGACCAGCCGAACATCAGCGAGGGAACGCTCCAGGAGGCGGCGGTCAGGCCCGAGCCGACCGCGTAGATGCAGAGCCCGACCGCGAAGGCGCGGCGCCGTCCGAAGAGGTCGCCGAGCTTGCCGCCGGTCAGCATCAGCCCCGCCATCACCAGCGCGTAGAGCGCGATCACCATCTGGATCGTGGTGACGGTGGTGTCGAAGTCTTCGACCAATTGGGAGATCGCGACGTTCATCACCGCCTGGTCGAGGACCATCAGGAACTGCGCCGTCGCCAGCACCGCGAGCACTCCCCACTTCGCCATCGGGCGAGCCTACCGGCGGAGGTCAGGGCCCCGGCGGCTCCGGGCGGCCGACCGCAGCTTCGATCCGGTCCAGCCGCTCGACGATCTCATCTAGTTTCGATGCAAGTGGGTGCTCTTCAGGGTCCTCGAGGACCCGCCGTTTGGCGGCATTGACGAAGGCGGCGGCGATCGAGGCGGTCACGACCGCTACGAGGCTGACGCCGAGCAGCATCACCAGGCCACCGATGATGCGTCCCTCCGTGTTGTGGGGGACGAAGTCGCCGTAGCCGACCGTCGTCACGGTCTGGATCGCCCACCAGAGAGCGACGCCAAGATTCGGGAAATCTTCGCGGTCGAAGACGAAGATGAGGACGGCCGAGGCCGAGGTGAGGGTCAGCGTGAACAGCGAGATGACGACGGCGGCCCTTCGCACGGTCAGCGAGCCGGAGGTCAGCTGACCTTTGAGCAATTTGCCGCGTCCGATGCGATCCCCGTCCGACACCCACCGCAGGCTAGACCGCCGATCGGAGGGACGGACCGGCTCAGCCGCCGCTGAGGATGAGCACGATGAAGAGGAGCAGGACCCCCTCGCTGACGATCCACGAGTTGGAGTCCATCCAATCCCGAATCCTGGGCAGCACGACCTCAGCGCGGCTGCCCAGCAGCTCGACGAGGATCGCCGGGATCGATAGGAGGAGGGCGGTGAGGCCGATGAAGGGCAGCAGGTCGACCCAGGAGTCGCCGCGATCCGCGATGTGGCTTCCGATGCTGATCGAGACGACGAGATCGCTGGGGAAGACACCGAGCAGGAGAAATCCGAGAACGAAGGCGAATTTCGGAGACGCGTCCTCGAGTTTGCCCATCCATTTCGGCGGCTCCGATTGCTTACGACCCCGGAACTGATGGAACATCGCGAACAGCAGGAGCGCAACGACGAGGTAGTCGACCGTGCTGAGTCCCGATTCGTGGGATTCGTCGTTGACCCCATGGATCAGGAGGAACGCAAGGGTGGTCACCAGGGTGATCGAGATGACGGCGCCGAGGACGTAGGCGGCAGAGGAGGCGCGCCAGCTGTCGCTGGTGGCGAAGAAGAAGGCGCTGATGATCTGCGGCCCGGCGATCATCACGAACGCCAGAGGCAGGATGGTCAATAAATCCAGGGGAAACTCCTTCGATTTCCGGTGAGCCTCTCACACCCGCCTTCCCAAGGAGCCGGGAATGTGACACCTTTCCGGGATCGAGGATCGACGACGAAAGGCGAGGCGATGAAGCTGCGACGTTCCGGCATTTGGGTGGCCCTGCTGGCCACGGCACTCAGTCTTGCGATGGCGGCCTCCGCCCTTGCCGATAACGCAACTCCGCTTGGGGGCTCGCCGCTCAACGTCTACGTCGGCGAACGCGGCCAGCTCCAGGCTGTGCGCGGGGGACAGCAGCAGCGGAATCTTCTTCAGCCCCTTCGAGACGGTCGGTGACGCCGGCTTCTTCCTCGCCTTCCCATCGGGTTACCCCGGTGAACCTGAACCTCACGTCTTTGGGTTCGACGGCAGCGCCGGCCCGTTCGGGCTCGACGAATTACACGCCGGTTTCCCAGTCGCCCATCACCGGCGGCGGCAGCGCCGCCGATCCGCTCAAACAGGTCACCATCTACAAAGTCGCAACGGTCGGCATGGTGACCCAGACCACGACCTACGTGAACGGTTCTCAGGAGTTCCGTGTCCGCTGGGACTTCGCCAACGAATCCGGCAGCGCGATCAAATTCAAGGCACTCGCCGCCGCCGACTTCTTCTTCGAGGGAGATGACGCGGGCACCGGCATCTTCACCGCCGGCCCGCCCCGCTTCATCGGCGGCACCAACCTCGACAGCGGCAGCTCGGGTGGATTCGTCGAGGTAACCGAAGGTGGCCTCCCGGCCTGGTCGGCCTACCAGGCGCTCGCCTTCCCCGACGTTTGGACCAAGGTCCAGGAATCCGCCTCCAGCACCGGCGCCACCTTCGACGACTCGGTGCTCGCCACCGCGGTCGACAACGCCGGCGGCGTCGAGTGGGATCAGGACGCGACCGGGGCAGGCCTCGCCAACGGCGCGACCCGCTCCTACGAGGTGCTGATCCGCAGCGCCGTCCCTTCGCAGCTCCAGCTCAACCCGACGAACGGCGCTTCGCGGCAGGGTGTGCCGATCAACATCACCGCGACGGCGGTCGACACCAACGGCCAGCCCTACGCCGGCCAGACGCTGCAGTACTCGATCGCCGGGCCGAACGCCACCACGGGCAACGCCACGCTCGGCCCCACCGGGTCCGCCGTGGTCACCGATCCTGGGAAAAAAGCAGGGACCGACACCGTCGTGGTCTTCGTCGACTTCAACAAAAACGGAACTCGGGAGCCGGCCGAGCCGCAGGCCTCGGCGCAGGCGACGTTCGTCGACTCGGTCCCGCCGAACTGCACGATCAAGGCCAGCGGCACCCTCGTCGGCCGGCGGCGAATCAGGCAAACCGCTGGTGATCGACGTGAAGTGCGGCGAGGCGGGGACCGTCACTCTCGCCACCACCCTCGAAGCCCCCGCAGCCGGCGGCTCCTCGGCGAGCGCGTCGAAGAAGGTGAAGATCAAGCTCAAGCCGGTCAAGAAGAAGGTCAAGAAGGGCAAGAAGACGGCGTTCAAGATCAAGATCCCGAAGAGCGTCGCCCACAAGTACGCCGGCAAGACGCTGAAGGCGAAGATCAAGGTCACCGCCAAGGACAAGAAGGGCAACAAGAAGACGAAGACGTCGAAGGTAAAGGTGAAGCTCGCGAAGCTTGGGAAGTGAGCCGCGGGTGAAGCTCGCCCTGGCGGCGGCGCTGGCCGGCTCGGCGCTGTTCGCGAGCTCCGCGAGCGCCGCCGTCACCGTCAACACGACCACCGACTCGAATGCGCTCGGGGGGTGTGCCGGGGCCCCTGGCGATTGCTCGCTGCGGCAGGCGATCACGATCGCCGCGCCGGGGGAGACGGTGGTCGTCCCCGCCGGAACCTACCCGCTGTCCCTCGGCGACCTGACGATCACCCAGGCCGCAGACATCCAGGGCGCCGGCGCTCGCGCGACGAGCGTGGTCGTCAACGGCGGCACCTCCCGACACGCGTTCTCGGTCGCGAGCCCGGACCAGGTGACGATCTCGGGGATGACGATCTCCGCCGGGCACGTGACCGGGGAAGGGATCTTCTTCCTCCACGGCGGGGCGGTCCTCAACCAGTCCGGTTCGGTGCTCTCTCTGGTCGGCGTCGCCGTGTCCGGGACCACCCTCGAGAAGACCGACGCCTCCAGCGGGGCGGTTCGCGGGGCGGGGATTGCCAATAACGGGACCCTCAGCATCGCCGACAGCACCGTGAGCGGGAACACCGAGGTCTCAACCGAGCCCGAAAGCGGGAACCAGGGCGCCGGGCTCTTCAACTCAGGGGGGACGGTCTCGATCGTCAACAGCACCTTTTCCGGCAACTCCCAGATCGCGACCTACGGGGCGACCTCGAGCGGATCGGCGATCAGAATCTGGGGACCGAAATGACGCTCCTGAACGTCACCGTTGCCGGCAACTCCGGCTCGCGCCGCGATCCACAACATCGCGATGCTCAACACCAGGAACTCGATCTTCTCCAACGCTCCAGGCGGCAACTGCGACGGCACGCTGACCTCACAGGGGACCAATCTCGAGAGCGCCGATCAGTGCGGGCTCCACGCCGCCGGCGACCAGGCGGGGAAGGAGCCCCAGCTCGGCGCCCTCGCCGACAACGGCGGCCAGGCCGACACCCTCGCCCTGCTGCCGGGAAGCCCGGCGATCGACACCGGCTCCGCCTGCCCGCCGGCGGATCAGCGGGGGGTCGCGCGGCCGCAGGGCGCGGCCTGCGACATCGGGGCGTTCGAGCTCGTGCCGAGGATCGCGACGCCCTCGAACGCCTTCAGGTTCGGTCAGCTGAAGCGCAACAGGGCGAAGGGGACCGCGGTCCTCTTCGTCACCGTCCCCGGCCCCGGGACGATCGCCCTCGCGGGCAGTGGGATCGTCGTCAAACCTGCCGCCCCGAGAGCGGTCGGCACGGCCGGCGTCGTCAAGCTGCAGATCAAGGCCAAGGGCAAGGCCCGCCGGAAGCTCGGACGCGTCGGCAAGGCCAAGGTGACCGCGAAGGTCACCTACACCCCGACCGGCGGCATCGCCAACACCAAGGCGAAGACGGTCAAGCTGATCAAGCGCCGCCAGGCGAAGCTGGGGTAGAAGAGGCCGCCAGCCGGAGCCTGCCCCCGCGTCGGGATCCCCTCCGGGCCCGGCGCCCAGCCCTGACGAGCGGGGCTCGCACTTCGTGCATCAGCTGTTCCCACTCCCGGTCGTAGGCCGGGTCCGCCGGCCCGTCTGCCGTGACCGCTGCGTGTTCGGTCGACCGGATGCGGGCGCTCCAACCGGGTCCGTAGAGAGCATCCGGGCTCGCTCCGAGCGACCGGGCGATCGAGGCCAGGAAGACGGCGAGAGTCAGGCAGAGATTGGTCGGGTCGACACGCATGAGAAGTTCGCGAGCCCCCCGTTCGAAGGCAGGATCGCGTCGCCCCGCGGGGGTCGCGTCGAGCAATTCCTTCGACAGCCGGCTCGCGATTCGCAGGGTCGATTCCATCCCAACGGGTCTCGGCTCCCCCGAAGCCACCCTGAAGCCATTGGACGAATCGGCTCGCCTTTTTTCGGGAGAGAGTCCGGGCGTCGAGCGGAGGGGGTGGGATTCGAACCCACGAGACGCCCAATGAGCGCCTAACGGCTTTCAAGGCCGCCGCATTCAACCGCTCTGCCACCCCTCCGTGGGGTAGGCCGATGAGCGTAGGTGATTGGATCGAGCGATGCGAAGGCTTCTGATCCTGGCATCGACGATGGTCTTCTTCGACGTGGCGTTCTACTCGGCGATCGCGCCGCTGCTCCCGCACTACGTCTCCAAGTTCGACCTGAGCGAGGCCGAAGCCGGGATTCTCCAGGCCTCCTACGCGGCCGGGACGCTGCTCCTCGCCCTCCCGTCGGGCCTGCTCGCAGCGCGGATCGGGCCGCGTTCGACCGTGATCGGCGGGCTCGCCCTGTTCGGCACCTCGGGGCTCGTTTTCGGGTTCGGAGACCAGATCCTCGTGCTCGACCTCGCGCGGTTCGTCCAGGGATGCGCCGGCGCCCTGATCTGGTCCGGCTCGCTCGCCTGGCTGATCGCCGGGTATCCGCCGGAGCGGCGCGGCGCGGTGATCGGCACCGCCCTCGGCACCGCCGTCGCCGGCGCCCTGCTCGGGCCGCTGCTTGGCGGCATCGCCGCCAAGGTCGGGACCGAGGCGGTCTTCGGCGCGGTCACCGTGATCGCCGTGGTGCTGGCGTTCGCCGCCGCCCGAACCCCCGAGCTCGGGGTCAGCGACGTCCAGGACCTCCGCACCGCGCTGCGGATCATCGCCACCCGGCCGATCGTGATCGCCACCGCGTTCGTCGCGGTCCCCTCGCTGATGGCGGGGGCGATCGAGGTCCTGGTGCCGCTGCGGATCGACCACCTTGGCGGGGGGTCGACGGTGATCGCGGCGGCGTTCGTCGTCGGGGCGGGGATCGAGGCGTCCCTGGCGCCGATCGCCGGCCGCTACTCGGACCGGGTCGGCCGCCGCGCTCCGTATGTCTTCGGCTCCGGGGTCTGCGCGGCGGCGATGGTCGGGATCGCGGCGGGCCAGGCGCTCGGGGTCGTGATCGGCTCGCTCCTCGTCATCTCCTTCGGCGTCGGGCTCGCGTTCACGCCGGCGATCGCGGCGCTCTCGGAGGCCGGCGAAACCGCCCGTCTGCACGAGGGGGTCGCCGCCGGGCTCTCGAACGTCGCCTGGGCCTCGGGACAGGTGGTCGGCGCGGTCGTCGGCGGCGGCCTGGCCAGCGCCGCCGGGTTCGCGGTGCCGAACCTCTTCGTCGCGGCGCTGCTGGCCGCAACCGCGGTCTACGCGAGCAGGGTGCTGAGCGGCGGATACGCTCAGCCGATGCCCTCGGAGGGGAATTGACGGTGGCCGCGGCCGAGTGGCGCAACTGGGCGGGGGACCAGGCCTGCCGGCCGGCGGAGCGGGCCGCGCCCCGCGACCGCGAGGAGCTCGCCGCAATCGTGGAGGCCGCCGCCGCGGCCGGGAGGAAGGTCAGCGTCGCCGGCTCGGGCCACTCCTTCACCGAGGCGGCGATGACCGACGGGACGATGATCGACATCAGCGCCCTCAGCGGTGTGATCGATGCCGACCCCTCCTCGGGTCTGGTCAAGGTCGGCGCCGGGACGGTCCTCGCCGACCTCAACCAGGAGCTCCACCGTCTCGGCCTGGCGATGGAGAACCTCGGCGACATCGACCGCCAGACCCTCGCCGGGGCGATCTCGACCGGGACCCACGGGACCGGGTCGAAGCTCGGGAACCTCTCGACCCAGGTCGTCGGCGTCGAGCTCGTGACCGGCGCCGGCGAGGTCCGGGATCTGGGCGAGTCCGACCGCGACCTGCTGCGGGCGGCGCGGGTCGGGATCGGGGCGCTCGGGGCGATCAGCGCCGTGACCCTGCGCTGCGTCCCCGCCTTCGTCCTCGAGATCGTCTCGAAGCCGCTGCCGCGCGATGAGGTCCTCGACAGCTTCTCCGAGCGCGCCGAGGCCAACGACCACTTCGAGCTGTTCACGTTCCCCTACGCCGACTCGGCGCTCGTCCTCGAACGCGACCGCACCGACTCGGAGCCGCGCCCGCGGGGCAGGGTCGGCGCCTACCTCAACGACATCGTGCTCGAGAACTGGGCGCTGGGGGCGTTCTCGGCGGCGGGCAGGTCGTTCCCGAGGGCGATCCCGTTCCTCTCGCGCATCGCCGCCCGGCTCGCGTCCGGGGGCAGGACGACCGACCGCAGCGATCGCGTCTTCGCCAGCGAGCGGCGGGTCCGGTTCACCGAGATGGAGTACGGGGTCCCGCGCGAGAGCGGACCGGAGGCCGCCCGCCGGGTCATCGAGTGGGTGCGCGAGAACCGCTATCCGGTCTTCTTCCCGATCGAGATGCGGGTGGCGGCGGGCGACGACGCCCTGCTCAGCCCTTCGCACGAGCGCGACACGACCTACATCGCCGTCCACCAGTACAGGGGGATGCGGTGGCGCCCCTACTTCGAAGCGGTCGAGGCGATCATGGATTCCTACGGCGGCCGCCCCCACTGGGGCAAGCGCCACTTCCAGACCGCGGAGACGCTGGCGCCGCGCTACCCGCGCTGGGACGCGTTCGCCGCCGCCCGCGACGAGCTCGACCCCGGCCGCGTGTTCGCCAACGAGTACGCGGCGCGGGTCCTCGGGCCCTGACGCGCCGTCGAGCCGGTCCGCTTCAGAGGAACGCCCGGCCCTCGCCGCGGTAGGTCGGTGCCTCCTCGACGATCCGGCCGCCCTCGACCAGGTAGAGCGAGTCGAAGCGCTCGCAGAGCTCACCCGCCTTGGCGTGGCGCATGTAGACGCGGTCGCCGATCCGCAGCTCGGCCGCCGGCAGGTCCGAGCAGCGGCGTCTGCACCTCGCCGGCGCCCTCCTCGGCGTCGAGCTCCAGCCCCGGCGGCAGCCAGGGCGAGGGCAGGCGCGCGGCGTCGCCGCTGCCCGATGCCAGGTAGCCGCCGCCGAGCGCCGTCGCCACCCGCGGCGACGGCTTGCGGACGATCGGCAGGGCGAAGCCCGCGGCCGGGGTCAGCGAGAAGCGGCTGTAGTGGTCGAAGAGGGTCGGCGCGTAGAAGCCGGAGCCGGCGGTGACCTCGGTGACGGCGTCCTCGGCGGCGGTCAGCTCGAGGCTGCCGGTGCCACCCCCGTTGACGATCCGCAGCTCGGCGAACTCCTCGATCGCGGCGACGATCGCCGCCCGCCGCTCGGCGATCTCGACCGCGGAGCGGCGCTGCATGAACCGGATCGCGGCCCCGCGCAGGCGCCGCCCCGGCGGGCGTGTCCCCGACGCCCGCGATCTGGCCCTCGTAGGCCATCACCGCCGCGAGTCTGAGTTGGGCCCGGCCGTCGATCTCCCGCGCCAGGGCGACCGCCTGCTCGACCGTGTGGACGGGCGAGCGCTTCGGGCCCGCCTTGACCCGGCCGCCGAACCCCCACCAGCTCGCGTCGATGTCGATGCAGACCCGGACCGGGGCCGCCCCGGTGCCGAGCACCGACTCGATCGCGTCGAGGTGCTCGACGCAGTCGACCATCACGATCGGGGCGTCGTCGGGGTTGGCGGCGGAGCGCAGCGCCAGCTCGCCGAGGGCGCCGGAGTCGGCCGTCGGGTACGCGAGCAGCAGGTTCTCGTAGCCCTGCTCGGCGAGCCACAGGGTCTCCGGCAGGGTGAAGGTCATCAGCCCGGCAAAGCGGTCGTTGGACTCGAGGATGCGGTCGATCACCGCCCGGCAGCGCACCGACTTGCTCGCGACCCGGACCGGCTTCGGCTCCGCCCGCCCCAGCATCTCCGCCGCGTTCGCCCCCATCGCGTCGAGGTCGACGAATGCGAACGGCGCCTCCACCTCGTCGAATATCTCCTCGTACTCCGCGTGGGTGGCCATCGATCTGCCAGCCTAGCCTTGCCGCCCCCTGACGCGGGGGCATGCGGCGGTATGTTTTCTCCCTCCCGGAGAGGTGGCCGAGTGGCTGAAGGCACTCGCCTGCTAAGCGAGTAGGGGGCGCAAGCTCTCTCGAGGGTTCGAATCCCTCCCTCTCCGCTCAATCGCAGAGCCGAGTCTCGCTTCTAGCTGTCGCCGGCTCACCCTCCGATCCGGGCGAAATGGAAACAATCTGGAAACACTTGCTCCCGTGACTTGACGCCTGAACCCCCCCATCCGAGGCAGTGGAAGTTGTCGTTGAAGACGACCCTGCACAGATGACGACCAAGAAGAAGCTCATCGTCTCCGGCCTGGCTTTCGGAGCGCTGGCCTTGGTTGCGACGTTTGGACTCTTCCTCTATCGGCCTGCCGTTGTGACCGGGGTCGATGGCCATCAGCTCGGCACGTCGATCGCCCGTGAGATTGGCCGGCACGCAGGGGATGGCTCTTGCGACCACGCTTCCTCTGATCGATGGCGGTGCTCGATTGTCATCGAACCGGACCCCGGCAGCGGCGGCGGGGATGTTCCCTATCTGGCCAAGAGCAACAGATGGGGCTGCTGGCAGGCCTGGCCCGTCCGGCAGAAGCCACGGCGACGGTCGCTCCACGCTTGCATTGACCTACTCGACGTGCTCTTCCCCAAGTAGTCATTGAAGACGGGATAGACCCCTATTGATTCCTCCTCCACCCCCTTCTGACCCGGTGGGCGCAGGGTGTAGCGCCGTTTCTTTCGATGCCTGAATTGACTACCGCCGGTTGACCCTCAAAGCGGTGACGGGCTCGTCGTCTACTCAGCAGCTTCAGTCGGGAGCGTCACGCCAGGCTTTTCGTGTTCGGGCATTTTTTGCCCGATGAAGTTGAGCTTGGCCAGCGTCTCTCGGGTCGGACTGAGCGAGTAGGGGGCGCAAGCTCTCTCGAGGGTTCGAATCCCTCCCTCTCCGCTCCGGGCCTCAGCCCAGGCGCGAGCGGACGACGACCCGGGCCCCGTGGGCGGGGATCATCGTCACGTTGCGGTGCCGTGCGCGCTCCGGCTCCGGATCCGCCGCCTCGATGTCGAGCCGCCGCGCCATCATCTCCAGCACGACCCGCTGCTCGGCCATCGCCAGCGCGGCGCCGAGGCAGCGGCGGGTGCCGCCGCCGAAGGGGATCCACTCGTAGGTTCCCGGCCGGCGGCCGATCCAGCGCTCGGGCAGGAACTCGAACGGCCGCGGGTAGACGTCCTCGCGGTGGTGGAGGAGGAGGATGCTGACGAGGATCGGGGTGTCGGCCCGGACCGCGTAGGGGCTGAGCAGCCAGGGCGCCATCACCCGCCGGCCGACGATCGGGACGACCGGGCGCGAGCGCATCGTCTCGAGGATCGTCGCCTCGACCTGCTCGGCGGCGCCATCGCCGGAGCGGACCGCGTCGCGGAGGCGGTCGTGGGCGTCGGGAGCGCGGACGAGGCGCTCCCACGCCCAGGCGAGCGAGTTCGCCGTCGTCTCATGGCCGGCGAGGACCAGGGTCAGAAGCTCGTCGCGAACCTCCTGGTCGGTGAGTCCCTCATCATCCTCGGTCCTTGCCTGGAGGAGCTGGGAGAGGATGTCGCGCCGGTCGGCGAGGTCGGGTGCGGCGCGGCGGCGCGCGATCACCGCGTAGGTCGGGCGGTCGAGGATCTCGAGCCCGAGCCGGGTCAGGCCGACGGGCTCGTCACGGAAGAGGTTCATCAGCTCGCCGATCTGGGCCGCGGGCTTGGTCGAGAAGGCGACCAGCCGCTTGGTCGCGAACCGCAGCCAGTACTCGGGCGTGTCCCGTCGCGGCGTGCCCTCGATCCCGAAGATCCCGGACATGATCACGTCGAGGGTGATCGCCTGCATCCGCGGCGCCAGCGCGAATGGCCGGCCGACCGGCCAGCCCTCGATCTCGCGCTCGGCGGCGGCGGCGATCGAGCGGGTGTAGCGCTCGATCGCCTCGCCGTGGAAATTGGGCAGCAGCAGCTTGCGCTGGCGCATGTGGCGCGGTTCGAGCGCGGTCAGGACCGAGCTGCGCCCGACGATCGGGGCCAGCGGAGACTCGGCGGCGAGCGAGGGGGCGAGCTCGGGCGAGGCGGTGAAGAGGGAGCGGACATGGTCGGGGTGACTGACGATGATCAGTCCGCCCGGCATCGAGGTCCGCATCCGGAATGTCTCGCCGAGGCGCCGGCGGGCGCCGAAGACGAACTGGATCTGGCGCTGGTTGAAGCGGAGGATCTGCGCCGCGGGGTGCATCTCGACCACCGGCGGCGCCTCGAGGGCCTCCTGCTCGGCGCTCGAGATCGGTCCGGCGGGGGAGGGGAGCGCCTCGCCGATCAGGTCCTTCGCCGCCTTCTCGGGAGCGGGGGCGAGCACTGATCCGGCGGTCGAGCTCATCGGAGATAATGCTACACGGATCAGTGTCATATAGCAGCGGACGAGACGGTCTACAGTCACTTGCGATGGAGGCGGAACCGCAGACGAGGACCGAACGCCGGACGAAGATCATCGCGACGCTTGGCCCGGCGAGCTGGGACCAGCCCGTCCTCGCCCAGCTGATCGACGCCGGCGCCGACGTCTTCCGGCTCAACTTCTCCCACGCCGATCGCGACCGCCACGCGGAGACGATCGAAGCGATCCGCAAGGCCTCCGAGGAGGCGGGCCGATACGTCGCCGTGCTCGGGGACCTGCCGGGGCAGAAGCTGCGGATCGGCGAACTGCGCAACGACGTCGCCGAGCTCGAGACCGGGACGCACGTGAAATTGACGCCCCGCGACGTCGAGGGCGACGCTGAGACGATCCCGGTCTCCTGGCCGGGCCTCACCTCGCTGCGCGAGGACGAGCAGGTCTACCTCGCCGACGGGGCGATCCGGCTCCGCGTCTGCGAGCCGGACGGGGACGGCGTCGACTGCGAGGTCGAGGTCGGGGGCACGCTCTCCTCGCACAAGGGGATGAACGTCCCCGGCGCCAACGCGCAGGCGACGACCGCAGGCGACATCGGCTGGATCGATTTCTCGGTCGAGCACGGCGTCGACCTGCTCGCCGTCTCCTTCGTCTCGACCGCCGCCGACCTCGAGCCCGTTGCCGACCGGGTCCGCTCGCTCGACTCCGACATCCCGCTGATCGCGAAGATCGAGAAACGCCAGTCCGCCGAGAACGCCGAGGAGATCATCGAGGCGGCGACCGGCGGGATCATGGTCGCCCGCGGCGACCTCGGCATCGAACTTCCGCTGGCCGAGGTTCCGCTCGTCCAGAAGCGTCTCATCCGCGCCGCCGGCAGACGGTCGAAGCCGGCGATCACCGCGACCCAGATGCTCGCCTCGATGGTCACCGCGAGGCGCCCGACCCGGGCCGAGGTGACCGACGTCGCGAACGCGATCTTCGACGGCACCGATGCCGTGATGCTCTCCGAGGAGACGGCGGTGGGCGGCAACCCGGTCGAGGCGGTTCGCGTGATGGACCAGATCGCGCGGGCCACCGAGCCGGACCTCCCCTACGGCGACTGGCTCTTCAGCCGCACCGACCAGGTCGACCAGGACGTCGCCGACTCGGTCGCCTGGGGCGCGGTCGGAGCCGTGTACCGGCTTGGGCTCGCGGCACTCGTCGTCCCGACCTACAGCGGGCGCACGGCGCGGCTGGTCTCCGCACACCGGCCGAACGTCCCGGTCCTGGCGATCTCGCCGCGGATCGAAACCGTGCGCCGGCTCAACATCCTCTTCGGTGTCACGGCTCTGCACAGCCACCACGAGACCGAGGTCCGGGCCCTGCTCGACGACTGCGCTGCGCTTGCCGCCAGCCACGGCATCGCCAAGTCCGGCGACCTGATCGCGATCACTGCCGGCCTGCCCGACCAGGAACTGGGCACGAACCTGTTCGAGGTCCACCGGGTGCCATAGGCTCGCGGGATGAGCCGAATCAAACCCCCCTCGCCGTCGATGGCGGTCGCGATCGCAGCGCTGGTGATCGCGATCGCGGGCACCGCGGTCGCCAGCGTCGGGGTCACTCTGCTGATCAGCTGCTGATGCGGGTCGAGCGTGACGACAGCGGCCTCGCCGTCGCGACATTCGACAGCCCGCCGCTGAACCTCTTCGACCGCGCGATGTTCGACTCGCTGCGTGAGACGGTCGAGGAGCTCGACCGCGACCCGCCGCGGGCGGTCCTGTTCCGGGCCGAGGGCCGCGCTGTCTCCGGCGGCGTCGACGTCCACGAGTTCGCCGGGGTCACGCCCGAGCAGGGCTCGGAGCTGTGGACCGAGCTGCTGGGGGTGGTCGACAGGGTTGAACTGCTGCCGGCCCCGGTCGTGTTCGCCGCGCACGCGCTGACCCTGACCGCGGCGTTCGAGCTGGCGCTCGCCTGCGACCTGATCGTCGCCGCCCGCTCGGCGCAGTTCGGGCTGGTCGAGCGCGTCGTCGGCCTGACGCCCTCGATGGGCGGCACCCAGCGCCTCGCCGAGCGGGCGGGTAGCGGCCGCGCCCGGCAGCTGGTGATGACCGGCAATCTATTCGGCGCCGAGGAGCTCGAGCGCTGGAACGTCGTCAACTACGTCTACGAGGACGACGAGTTCGAGCAGCGCTCGCGGGCACTCGCCGCCGACCTCGCCGCCGGCCCGACCCGCGCCCACGCGATGACCAAGCACGTGCTGCGCCGCTTCCGCGAGGGCGGGATCCCGGCAGCCGACGACGCGATCCGCGATGACGCCGGCGAGCTGTTCGGGACCGAGGACCTCCAGCGCGCGGTGAGGACCTTCCTCGAGAAGGGCCCCGGCCACGCCGAGTTCGAGGGCCGCTAGCCGCCGCTCTGGACGGGCTCGCGCCACATCGTCGAGACGGCGACGACATCGTCGGGCGGTCGCCTGAACTCGCCGACCCGCTCGAACCCGAGCCGTTCGTAGCGGCCGTCGTTGGCGGAGTTGCTCGACTCGAGGTAGGCGGGCATGCCCTCGGCGTCGACCCGGGCCAGGCCGTCGGCCAGCAGCGCCATCCCCGCTCCCCTCCCGCGGTGGTCGGGATGGGTGCCGAGCAGGCTCAGGTAATGGTGAGGCCTGTCGCGGGGGTGGCTCCGCTCGAACCGGTCGAGCAGCTCGAGGACGTCCGGCGCCCGGTCGCCGGTCAGGTCCCGGAGGACCGACTCGACCCGGCCCTCCTCTTCCGCGGTCAGCTCGACGCCGCCCGGCGGAATCCAGACCGAGGCGGCGGCGCCATCGTCGGCGATCAGCACCCACGGATAGCGGAGCGCGCTCGAGACGAGGAAGCGCCACCAGGCCGCCCGGCTCTCGTCGTCGGGAAAGGCCCAGCTCCAGAGGGGATCGGTCGAGAACGCCGCGGTGAGGATGAACGTCACCGCGTCGAGGTCCCGCTCGGTGGCGACCCGCGCGGCCATGAGTGGCGCTGACCATAGCGGAGCCGATACGGTTGCGCCGATGCCCGATTTCGACGCGATCGCCGCCGGGATACCCGAGGCGGTTCCATTCGCCAAATACCTCGGGCTGGAGATCAACCGGATCGGCGAGGGAGAGTCACTCGTGACCCTGCCCGAGCGCCCGGAGCTCACCAACCACGTCGGCTCCCAGCACGCCGGAGCGCTGTTCACCGCCGCCGAGGCGGCGTCGGGAGCGGCCTTCCTCGGCGCCTTCGTCGAGCGCCTCGCCGAGGTCATCCCGCTCGCCCGCAGCGCCGAGATCTCCTACGACAAGGTCGCCAACGGGCCGATCGAGGCGCGGGGCAGGCTGGGCGTGCCGGCGGCCGAGGCGCTCGCCACGCTCGAGTCCGAGGGCAGGGTCGTCTTCCCCTGTGAGATCACGATGACCGACGGCGACGGCCAGGAGGTCGCGACGGCGACCGTCCACTGGCACGTGCGGTTGAAAGAGCCGGTCGCTTCCGGCGACTAGCTGGCGCTCAGCCGTTCCATCGCCTGGGCGGCGAAGCGGGAGGCGAGGGCGCAGGGCCCGGTGACGTGGAGGACCTTGCCGTCGGGGAGCGAGGCGACGACCCCGGTCGAGCCGTAGCGCAGGCACCAGCCGGCCCTGCTCCCGAACGTCACCCGGGTGGCCCTGGACGCGTGGCTGCGGAGAGCCTGCAGACTGGTCTGTTCGATCGCGACCGTCAACTGCGGCGCCGAGCCCTTCGGAACATATATGCATGTCGGCCCCTGCGAGCCCACTGACGCTCGAACCTCGCCACCGAGGATCGTCGAGGCCTGATCGAGCGAGACCAGGCGGCACGGGTCTTCCTCGGAGGCCCCCGTCTCGCTGACCTCGTCGTTCTCCTCGCCTTTCGGGTACTGGGCGATGCTGGGCGAGTCTTCATTGGAGATCGTGTCCGATGAGGGAACGATGTAGTCGCTCGATCCCTGGGACGCGCTTGCGGCCCCCGGGTCGGTCCCGTGGTCGGTGGAGCCGCCACAGGCCGAAAGCGTGAGGGCGGAGACGATGGCGAGGATGAGGGCGAGCCGGGTCATGGTGTGAAGAGCACGTCGACCCAGTAGTTGGTCGCGTTGAAGGTGTTCGATGGGAAGGCGGTCGACGGGCTGTAGGAGTAGATGCCGTTCGGACTCGTGCTGTTGGCGACCGCGTGCAGCGGCGGGTTGTCGACCGCGGTCGCCAACCCCTGGCCCGTTGCCGAATAGTGACCGTTGGGGGCGAAATAGCCGGCTACGTAGGTGGTGTTCGCGGCTATCGACACCGGGCTCCCGAAGGAAATCTCCTGCCAGCCGCTGGCGGTCTCGGCGCCGGCGGTCGCCTGTGCCAGCAGTACCCCGGCTGCGCTCCATAGGCTCACCACGTGCTGGCCGGTGTTCCCCGCCGCCTTGTAGAAGCGAATCCCCCGAATCGTCCCGGCGACATCGGTGGTGAACTTGACGCCGAGCTCCACCGCGCTCGAATCGTTGGCTTCGAGGGTCGCGGGGACACCCTGTTCGAAGATCGTCGCGCGCGGCATGACCGGATTCGAGGCGGCCGATTCCGGGCCGGTCGCGAGGGCGTTCACGCCGGCGACCTTGAAGGTGTAGGTGGTCCCGTTGGAGAGGCCGGTCACGGTCCCCGAGGTGCCCGCTCCGGACAGCGTCGTCGGGGCCTGCGGACTCGAGCCGATGTACGGCGTTATTCGGTAGCCGGTGATCGGGCTGCCGCCGTCGCCTCCAGGCGTCCAGGTCACGACTGCGCCCTGGTTGCGGGCTTCAGCCGTAACCCCCGTCGGCGCTTCCGGGCCGCCTGCGGGTACCGGCGTGACAGCATTCGATTTCGCCGACTCTGCCCCGGGGCCGGCGGAGTTGATCGCCGCGACCGTGAAGGTGTAGGTGGTGCCGGCGGTGAGCCCGGTGACCGTCGTCGAGCTGGCCGGCGCGGTTACGGTCGTCGGCGTCTGCGCGGTGGAGCCGATGTACGGCGTGATCCGGTAACTGGTGATCTGGCTGCCGCCATCGCTGGCCGGAGGGGTCCAGCTCACGGTCGCCTGCTGGCCGCCCGCGCTTGCGCTGACGTTCGTTACCTGACCGGGCGGCTGCGCGGCGGCGGTCGGCGTGAACAGGACATCGACCCAGTAATTGGAGGCCTGGAACGTGTTTGTCGGAAAGCGCGCGGTGCTGCCGTAGATGTAGACGCCGTTGGCGCTGGTGCCATTGGCGATCGCATGCAGCGGCGAGTTGTCGACGCCGTTGGCGAGGGTAGGGCCGTTGACAGAGTAGTGGCCATTCGGCGCCAGGTAGCCCGCCACATAGGTGGTGTTGGCCTGGACTGTGACCGGGCTGGAGAATTTCACCTGCTGCCAGCCGGATGCCGACTCGCCGCTGAAGTTTGCCTGGGCGAGCAGGGTGCCGGTCGAGCTCCAGAGGCTTCCCACATGGGTGCCGGTGTTCGTGCTCGCCTTGTAGAAGCGGATGCCGTTGACCGTGCCCGCGAGGTCGCTGCGGAACTTGAAGCCCAGCTCGACCGACGAGCCGTCGCCGGAGTCGACCGTGGCCGGGGTCGCGAGGTCGAAGACCGTGTTATATGGGGTGATCGAGGCGGAGGCCGTCGAGTCGGCTCCGGGCCCGGCGGAGTTGATCGCGGCGACTTTGAAGGTGTATGCGGTGCCGTTGGTGAGGCCGCCGACGCTCGCCGACGTCGCGGCCGACCCGGTGGTTGTCGCGGCCTGCGCGGTGGAGCCGATGTACGGCGTGATCCGGTAACTGGTGATCGGGCTGCTGCCGCCGCTGGAAGGCGCTGTCCAACTCAGCTGCGCACCGGAGCTCTTGGCGATCGCGCTCACTGCGGTCGGGGCCCCGGGCGGCGTGCCCGCGTTGACCGTGAAGCTGCGGGTCGCCGGGGTGCTCGGGTTCCCGGCCGCGTCGGTCGCGCGGACGCGGAAGGTGTAGGTGCCGTCGGCGAGCGGGTTCGTCGGGGTGTGGGAGGCCCCGGGGCCCGAGCAGGGGCCGAAGCTCGGGGTGCCGGTGTCGATCGAGCAGGCAAAGCTCGAGCCGGTCTCGGTGGAGTGGAATTCGAAGGTCGGGGTCGAGTCGTTGGTCGTCCCCGAGGGGCCGACGTCGATCACCGCGGTGGGTGGCGTGGTATCGATTTGCCATTCAAAGAGCGCCGGTGAGGCGTCGGTGTTCGCGGCCCGGTCGATCGCCCGCGCTTCGAAGCGGTGGGCTCCGTCGGCGAGGCCGCTGTAGCTCTTGGGCGAGGTGCACGCTGCCCAGGCGCTTGCTTCGGTCGAGTCGAGGCGGCACTGCAGCGAGGCGACGCCGGAGCCACCCGGGTCTTCGCCTGAGAATTCGAAGGAGGCGGCGGCGCTGGCGCTGAGTGCCGGCGGGTGGGCGCCGATCTGGGTCTGCGGCGCGGCCGAGTCCTCGACGTAGGTGAGCGGCGCCGAGCAGGAGGAGGTGTTGCCCGACGCGGTCGCGGTGGCGCGCAGGGCGGTGCTCGAGTTGTCGGGCACCGTGACCGTGATTCCCGCTTCCAGTTCGGCGGCGGTGCCGGTCGCGAGCGGGGTCCCGGTGCAGGCGGAGGTGGAATAGATCGAGACCTGGGAGCCGGCGGCGGCGCTGCCGAGGAGCTTGGGCGCGTTCTGGTTGGCGGGCGAGGCGGGGACGGTCGAGCTGAGGGTCGGGGCGGGGGGAATCGCGGTGTTGACGGTGAAAGATCTCGAGGCCGGGCTGGGGTCGACGTTGCCGGCTTGGTCGATCGCCCGCGCTTCGAATACGTGTTCGCCGTCGGCGAGCGGCGTGGTCGGCGTGTGAGTCGCCCCCGGCCCGCTGCAGAGCGCGAAGGCGGCGGCGTCGAAGCGGCATTCGAAGCTCGAGCCGGTCTCGCTCGAGGAGAATCCGAAGGTCGGGGTCGAGTCGTTGGTCGTGCCCGAGGGGCCGGAGGTGATCGTCGTGTCCGGCGCGGCCGAGTCCTCGACGTAGGTGAGCGGCGCCGAGCAGGAGGAGGTGTTGCCCGACGCGGTCGCGGTGGCGCGCAGGGCGGTGCTCGAGTTGTCGGGCACCGTGACCGTGATTCCCGCTTCCAGTTCGGCGGCGGTGCCGGTCGCGAGCGGGGTCCCGGTGCAGGCGGAGGTGGAATAGATCGAGACCTGCGAGCCGGCAGCGGCGCTGCCGAGGAGCTTGGGCGCGTTCTGGTTGGCGGGCGAGGCGGGGACGGTCGAGCTGAGGGTCGGGGCCGGCGGGGCGGCGGTGTTGACCGTGAAGCTGCGGGTCGCCGGGGTGCTCGGGTTCCCGGCCGCGTCGGTCGCGCGGACGCGGAAGGTGTAGGTGCCGTCGGCGAGCGGGTTCGTCGGGGTGTGGGAGGCCCCGGGGCCCGAGCAGGGGCCGAAGCTCGGGGTGCCGGTGTCGATCGAGCAGGCAAAGCTCGAGCCGGTCTCGGTGGAGTGGAATTCGAAGGTCGGGGTCGAGTCGTTGGTCGTCCCCGAGGGGCCGACGTCGATCACCGCGGTGGGTGGCGTGGTATCGATTTGCCATTCGAAGAGCGCCGGTGAGGCGTCGGTGTTCGCGGCCCGGTCGATCGCCCGCGCTTCGAAGCGGTGAGCTCCGTCGGCGAGGCCGCTGTAGCTCTTGGGCGAGGTGCACGCTGCCCAGGCGCTTGCTTCGGTCGAGTCGAGGCGGCACTGCAGCGAGGCGACGCCGGAGCCACCCGGGTCTTCGCCTGAGAATTCGAAGGAGGCGGCGGCGCTGGCGCTGAGTGCCGGCGGGTGGGCGCCGATCTGGGTCTGCGGCGCGGCCGAGTCCTCGACGTAGGTGAGCGGCGCCGAGCAGGAGGAGGTGTTGCCCGACGCGGTCGCGGTGGCGCGCAGGGCGGTGCTCGAGTTGTCGGGCACCGTGACCGTGATTCCCGCTTCCAGTTCGGCGGCGGTGCCGGTCGCGAGCGGGGTCCCGGTGCAGGCGGAGGTGGAATAGATCGAGACCTGCGAGCCGGCGGCGGCGCTGCCGAGGAGCTTGGGCGCGTTCTGGTTGGCGGGCGAGGCGGGGACGGTCGAGCTGAGGGTCGGGGCGGGGGGAATCGCGGTGTTGACGGTGAAAGATCTCGAGGCCGGGCTGGGGTCGACGTTGCCGGCTTGGTCGATCGCCCGCGCTTCGAATACGTGTTCGCCGTCGGCGAGCGGCGTGGTCGGCGTGTGGGTCGCCCCCGGCCCGCTGCAGGGCGCGAAGGCGGCGGCGTCGAAGCGGCATTCGAAGCTCGAGCCGGTCTCGCTCGAGGAGAATCCGAAGGTCGGGGTCGAGTCGTTGGTCGTGCCCGAGGGGCCGGAGGTGATCGTCGTGTCCGGCGCGGCCGAGTCCTCGACGTAGGTGAGCGGCGCCGAGCAGGAGGAGGTGTTGCCCGACGCGGTCGCGGTGGCGCGCAGGGCGGTGCTCGAGTTGTCGGGCACCGTGACCGTGATTCCCGCTTCCAGTTCGGCGGCGGTGCCGGTCGCGAGCGGGGTCCCGGTGCAGGCGGAGGTGGAATAGATCGAGACCTGCGAGCCGGCGGCGGCGCTGCCGAGGAGCTTGGGCGCGTTCTGGTTGGCGGGCGAGGCGGGGACGGTCGAGCTGAGGGTCGGGGCCGGCGGGGCGGCGGTGTTGACCGTGAAGCTGCGGGTCGCCGGGGTGCTCGGGTTCCCGGCCGCGTCGGTCGCGCGGACGCGGAAGGTGTAGGTGCCGTCGGCGAGCGGGTTCGTCGGGGTGTGGGAGGCCCCGGGGCCCGAGCAGGGGCCGAAGCTCGGGGTGCCGGTGTCGATCGAGCAGGCAAAGCTCGAGCCGGTCTCGGTGGAGTGGAATTCGAAGGTCGGGGTCGAGTCGTTGGTCGTCCCCGAGGGGCCGACGTCGATCACCGCGGTGGGTGGCGTGGTATCGATTTGCCATTCAAAGAGCGCCGGTGAGGCGTCGGTGTTCGCGGCCCGGTCGATCGCCCGCGCTTCGAAGCGGTGAGCTCCGTCGGCGAGGCCGCTGTAGCTCTTGGGCGAGGTGCACGCTGCCCAGGCGCTTGCTTCGGTCGAGTCGAGGCGGCACTGCAGCGAGGCGACGCCGGAGCCACCCGGGTCTTCGCCTGAGAATTCGAAGGAGGCGGCGGCGCTGGCGCTGAGTGCCGGCGGGTGGGCGCCGATCTGGGTCTGCGGCGCGGCCGAGTCCTCGACGTAGGTGAGCGGCGCCGAGCAGGAGGAGGTGTTGCCCGACGCGGTCGCGGTGGCGCGCAGGGCGGTGCTCGAGTTGTCGGGCACCGTGACCGTGATTCCCGCTTCCAGTTCGGCGGCGGTGCCGGTCGCGAGCGGGGTCCCGGTGCAGGCGGAGGTGGAATAGATCGAGACCTGCGAGCCGGCAGCGGCGCTGCCGAGGAGCTTGGGCGCGTTCTGGTTGGCGGGCGAGGCGGGGACGGTCGAGCTGAGGGTCGGGGCCGGCGGCGGCGAACTCTGCGCCGTCGCCGGTAGAACCTCGACCGCTGCCAGGTTCCAGCGATCGCCCGTCGGGGCGGTGTCGTTGAGCGTTACAACGGTGCCGCCGAGGGGGGTCGTCGAGGTTTGGCGCTGCACCCAGAAGGTGTCGCCGGAAGGCGCCAGGAACTCGTCGACCTTGGTCTGGCCCGGTCCGACGGTCCGTTCGGTTGCGCTGTCCCAGTCGTCGCCGACCCCCCAGACCCACGAGCCCGCCCGCGTCGTCGTCAGCGAGACCGAGGGAGCACCCGTTCCAGCGCTCGCCGACGCGGTGGCGCCGTCCACGACCTGATCGGCGCCGCTGATCGCCGCCACCGTGATCGAGCCGACGTAGGAGCCGCTCGACCGGGTGGCGGTGACGGTCACGTTGTTGAGCGTCGTAGAGGCGTTGGCCTGCCAGATCTCCGCAGTTCCCGCCTGGGTGTTGCCGCGGCGCCGGAGCCGCCAGGTGAGGCCGCTGCCGGTAACGGTCGAGATGCTCTGCGATCCCGCGGTCGAGGGGCCGTCGGAAGTGATGAACGCGAGCAGCAGCTCCCCCGGGGCGGAGGTCGAGAATGAGGGCGAGGTGATGCTCGTCGAGGTGCTGGTCTGGTGCGTGGTGACCAGCTGGTCGACCGCGAGGTTCGTCGGCGTGACCGCGTTCGAGGCGGCCGATTCGGGCCCCTGTCCAGCCACGTTGACAGCGGCGACCTTGAACGTGTAGGTGGTGCCTGGGGTTAGGCCGGTGATCGTCGTCGAGGTTGCCGGGGCGGGCACGGTGGTCGGGGTCTGCGCCGAGGACCCGATGTAGGGGATCACCACATAGCTTGTGATCACACTGCCGCCGTCACTGCCCGGGGCGGTCCAGCTGACGGTCGCCTGCTGCCCCCCGGCGCTGGCGCTGACTCCGGTCGGGGCGCCGGGCGGGTTGGGAATGGTGGGTGTGACGGCGTTTGAGGGCGCCGATTCCTGGCCCGCCCCGGCGCCGTTGATCGCGGCGACCTTGAAGGTGTAGGTGGTGCCGCCGGTCAGGCCGGTGATCGTGGCCGAGGCGGCCGGCGCGGGCACGGTCGTCGAGGTCTGCGCCGTGGAGCCGATGAAGGGGGTGATGCGGTATTCGGTGATCGGGCTGCCGCCGTCGCTCGCCGGTGCGGTCCAGTTGACCGTCGCCTGCAGGGGCCCGGCGCTGGCGCTGACTCCGGTCGGGGCGCCGGGCGGGTTGGGAATGGTCGGGGTCACCGGGTTGGAGGGGGCCGACTCCGGGCCGCTGCCTTTTTCGTTGATCGCGGTGACGGTGAAGGTGTATGTGGTGCCGCCGGTCAGGCCGGTGATCGTCTTCGACGTGGCGGGCGCGCTGACCGTGGTTGGCGCCTGGGCCGTTGATCCGATGTAGGGGGTGATCCGGTAGCTGGCGGTCGCTCCGCCGGTCGTCGGCGGCGTCCAGTTGACCGTCGCCTGCAGCGCCCCCGCCGTGGCGGTGACATTCGTCACCGCGCCCGGCGGCTGGGTCGGGCCGGTCGGGGCGAAGACGACGTCGACCCAGTAGTTCTCGGATTGATAGGTGTTCTGCGGGAAGGTGCTGCTCTGGGTGTACTGGTAGAGCCCGTTGCCGTTCCCGTTGTCGGAGAGGACGTGCAGGGGTGGGCTGTCGAGGATGTTGGGCCCGACCGCGGCCGGTCGGTTGATCGCGAAGTCCGTCTGTGCGTAGTGGCCGTTGGGAGCGAAGTAGCCGGCGACGTAGGTGGTGTTGGGCTGGATCGCGACCGGGCTCGAGAAGGTCACCTGCTGCCAGCCGGTCGAGCTCTCCCCGTTGAAGTTCGCCTGCGCGAGCAGCGTGCCGCTGCTGGTCCAGAGGCTTCCGACGTGGGTGCCCGTGTTCGTCGAGGCCTTGTAGTAGCGGATGCCGCTGATCTGGCCGGCGACGTCGCTGCGGAACTTGACCCCAAGCTCGACCGACTGGGCATCGCGCGAATCGGGCACTGGCGGGGTCAGCCCGGTGAAGATCGAGCAGGGACACGAGACGGAGACGGTTCTCGGGGCGCTAGCGGCGCCGATATTTCCCGAGTCGTCGACCGCCCGGGCCCTGATCGTCGTCGAGGGGGCGCCGTGGACGGTCCACACGTAGGTCCACGACGACGTCCCGCTCGCTGTGTGCCAGGTCGCGCCTCCGTCGGTCGAGACTTCAACCGCGGCGACGACCCCGCCACCGGCGTCCGTCGCCGTGCCGGAGATCGTAGTCGAGCTTCCGTCGATGAGGCCCGCGGCTTCGGATGGGGACGTGATGGTCGCGCTCGGCGGCGTCGTATCTGTCGACGCCGTTTGGGCGACCAGGCCGGATTGGAGCGTCGCCGGCTGGGCGCCCATGTCGGCCAGCAGATTGACGGTCGCCTGCTGCATCGTCGGATCGGGAGCGCTGCCGTTCGGACCCGCGTTGTTCCAGGCATTGGTGACGTCGAGCCCCCAGGACCACTGGACGGTGCCGGCGCCGAAGACCAGCGCCCCACTCGGTGCCCGGTAGAGCGAGAGGCTGTGAGTCTCGGTCGCCGGGCTTTCGACTTCCGTGCCGTAATCGTTGAACGACTGGACACCGCTCACGGTCGTCGACGAAAGCGGGACGCGGCCGGGCGCGCGGAACCCGTTGTCGGGATTGACGTCCCACTCGTAGCCCAACGTCCCCGTTCCCGGGGCCAGCGTCAGGGTCTGCCCCGAGGTCAGGGTCGAGACGGCCGTGTTGCGCCAGAACCGCAGTTTGGCGAAGGTGCCCGGGACCTTGATTTCGGAGGTCCCCGAGTTGACGAGGAAGCTCTGGCCGGTGACGCTGCTCTCCGGGCGCCCGGCGTCGCCCGGCGGGCTGAACCGCGGGTCTCGCCAGGTCGGGGTCGTCACGCTCGGGCCAAGCGGGTCGGCCGGGGTCGGGAAGTGGGTGTCCTTATAGGTGGTCAGCGTTCGGTACGGCGTGTTCGACCCTTCGGAGCTGTTCCCCCAACGCGTCTTCCAGAACATCTCGTTGCCGCTGAAGAACGCGAGGCTCACCCCGGCGGCCCGAGCGGATTCGACGGCCGCGCGTTCGCCCGGGGACCAGTACTCGTCGTGGCCGCTCGAGATGACCACCTTGTGGTTCTGAAGCAGCGAGCCGTTCGCGTCGAGGTCGTGGCCGGAGACGTAGCTCATGTCGTAGCCGTTGCGCTCGAGGAAGCGGATCAGCTGGTACTCGGCGTAGAACGGGTCCGAGAAGCCCGCGTCGGTTGACAGCGTCCCGTCGAACGGTCGGTTGTAGGAGACCGAGTAGGCGGCCTTGTACCCGCCCGGGTTGCCGGGCGGGCAGGAGACCGTGCAGGTGTAGAGGCTGTTGCCCCCGTAGGCGTTGTACGCCTCCCAGGTCGTGTCCGATGTCTTGAGGACGAGGTTGGAATGGCTGGAGTCGTCGCGGACGACGAAGAAGATCTGGCTCTCGCCACCGGTGTCGTTGCGGACGAGGTGGGCGATGTAGAGGCCCGAGACCGCCGTCGAGGGGACCGTCCAAGACGCCGAGACGCCCCAGTTCCCGCATTCGACCAGACCGGTCGAGCTGGTGGTCGTGCAGGCCGGCTGGGTCTGAGGAAGCGAGGCCGACGGTTTGATGTTCGACTGGATCAACCGCGCTCCGTCGCCGCCGTAGTACCCGAGCCGGAGGATGTCGATGTGGTAGGAGCTGGCCGGCGTCTTGATCTTGAAGTTGATCGTCTGGCCGACGTTGACGCTCATCGAGGTGGCGAAGCCCTGGATCGTCGAGTCGCCGATCCCGTTGACCTGCCAGTCGGCGGGAGGATCGCCGGGTTTGGTGTTCTCGCATGCGACGGCGTTGGTCACCGGAGGGGTGCAGGGGTCGGCGGCGAGCGCGTGGGCACCTCCCAGGCAGGCGACCATCACGATCGCGAGCAGCGGGACCGGGAGCATGCGAAATGCCCTCGAGACTTCTCATCCATATAAGGAACGGCCCCGCGGGAGCCGAAGTTGCAAGCGTGGAAGTACGAAAAACGGCCTAGCCGGGGAGCTCGTCGGCGATCAGCTCCGCCAGCGCCGGCGAGGAGGTCGCCGCGGGCGAGGGCGCGTTGCGGACGTGGATCGCGCGCTCGGTGCGGTGGATCACGAAGTCGTCGACGAGGCTGCCGTCCCGTCCCAACGCCTGGGCGCGGATGCCCGCCCGCCCGGCGTCGACCCGCGCCCCGTTCAGGCCCGGCACCAATCGCGCCGCCGCGGCGACGAAAGAGCGACGACTGGTCGCGTGCCGGATCTCGAGCAGCCCGGCCCGCCAGTGCTGCGCCGCCATCCTCCAGGTTCCGGGCCAGCCGATCGTCGCGGCGAGGTCGCGCGGCCGGACCTTCCACGGGCTGTATGCGTCTCTGGCCGCGACCAACAGCGCGCTCGGCCCGATCAGGACCTCGCCGCCCAGGGTCCGGGTCAGGTGGGCGCCGAGAAACGGCAGCTCGGGGTCCGGGACCGGGTAGACGTTGGCCCTGACCAGGTCCGCCTGCGGAGGGCGGAGTCGGAGGTAGCCGCCGCGGAAGGGAACGATCCGAGGATCGGCCGGCGCCCCGCAGCGGACAGCGAGCCGGTCGGACCAGAGCCCGGCGCAGAAGACAGCGGCCGAGGTCGCGGTGGTTCCCTGCGAATGCCGCAGGACGGTCCGGCCGGGGCCGGGCTCGGCGTCGAACACACGGGTGCCGCTGTGGATGCTGCCCCCGGTGCGCTCGACGTCATCGGCGAAAGCCTCGGCGACGGCGACGAAGTCGACGACGCCGGTGGCGGGGGAGTGGATGGCGGCGACGCCGCGGGCGTGCGGCTCGATCTCCCCGATCTCCCCGGCGCCGAGGCGCCTCAGGCCGGGGACGCCATTGGCCCGCCCGCGTCGCTCGAGCTCATCGAGTCGACCCAGCTCGGTCTCGTCGGTCGCGACCACCAGCTTTCCCGACCGCCGATAAGGGATGTCGCGCTCCTCGCAGTAGGCGTAGAGGCGACGCGCCCCCTCGACGCACATCCTCGCCTTCAGCGACCCCGGCTCGTAGTAGATCCCGGCGTGAATGACGCCGCTCGAGCGGCCGGTCTGGTGAGACCCGAGTCGCGGCTCGGCCTCGATCACGCAGAGCGTCGCGTCGGGATGCCGCCGCGAGAGCTCCCGCGCCACCGCCATCCCGAGGATGCCGCCGCCGACGACCGCGAGATCGCACTCGGACGGCGGTGGATCGTCGCGGCGGGTGGCCATCGGGGCGGAGTTTGCCAGTGGGCTACCCGCGGCGCGCCACCCCTAGAATCCGCCTCCCAGCGCCCGTAGCTCAGTTGGATAGAGCGTCGGTCTACGAAACCGAAGGTCACAGGTTCGAATCCTGTCGGGCGCGCTCGGAACTGCTACGCCGGCACGTAGCTCGCCTGTCAAGCCGCGACCGGGTCAATCTGCGATCGCGCTGGGTGGCTGAGGGTTGGCGAGCTGGTGAGCCCGACTCTGGATCGAGGGGCGATGGTCTCAACGCTTTCCGGCTGCGTAGTCGAGAAGCGACTGGTCGATGAGCCACTCAACCGGGGCTCGATTGTCCGTGTAGACGCTGCCACCAGTTAAGGCCGGACCGATCCGATTGCCAACCCGGCTGGCGAGCGGACTCAGAGGCGTGGGAAGCCGCGGCTCGGCGCGGAGGATCCGACCGCTCTTAGGCGCACCAGCGCTTCCCACGAGCCAGGTGTTGAAGGAATCGGCCGGGTCCCGCCGGACGTAGGGGAAATCGCTGCGCATGGTGGCCGCCAACACCTTCTCGAGCCCGGTTGCGTCGGGGGGATGGCCTGCGTTCACCAGCACGACGCCATCGGGAGTGAGCCTGGAGCCAACCTCGGTAAAGAACTCGCGCGTGGTCAGGTAGAAGGGAATGTAGGGCTGGCGATAGGCATCCACGATGATCACGTCGTAGCGGGGACCGGGTTGGCGGATGAAGACGCGCGCGTCGGCCGTGATCGTCTTCAGGTGGGGCGCATGCAGGTCGAAGAAGCGCCGGCCGACTTCGGTCAGCGCGCCGTCGAGCTCGACCGCATCGATCCGAGTGCTCGGAAAGAAGTGTCCATAGGCACGCGCCATCGTGCCTGCGGCATCGCCGAGGATGCAGATCCGCCGCGGCGGTGCCGCTCGGGTGGTGAAAGGCAGGACGAGCGGATCGTCCCAGTAGCCCCCGCTGAGATAGGAGTGCGGGCGGTAGAGGGAATGGATGGCGTGGCCCTCGTTCAGTTCTAGCCATCGCTCTCCGTCAGGGCGTTCCACCACCCGCACATACTGGTATGGCGTTTCGGTCTCGTAGAGGACTCGCTCGCCTGAGGTCGCCTTGATCGCGCCAGTGGGGACGAGCAACAGCGCCCCGATCGCAAACGGAACAGCGACAAACCGGCGCGGCAGGCCGACCGTTGCCACCAGGCCGAGGGCAAGAGCGAACACCAGGAAGGTCTGGCGAGTTCCGAGGAACGGGATCAGCAGGAGGGCAGCCAGGAAGGTGCCGGTCAGAGAACCGATGGTCGAGATCGCATAGAGACGGCCGCTGACCTGCCCTGATTCGGCGACCGAATTGACCGAAAGGCGCACGGCAAAGGGGGCGACCGCGCCCAGCAGGGCAACCGGCACGAAGACCAGGGCCAGTACGCCGACCAGCGAGCCAACGAAAGCCCCGGCGGAGACGGTTGCAAGAGCGCTGGCGGCAGCGCCTAGGAACGGACTGGCGACGAACGGAACGACGCCAAGCAGCACCGCTGCGGCGGCGATCACCGCACACAGCGTCCCCAGTGTCGGTCGGCGATCGGCAAGCTTTCCGCCCAACCAGTAGCCGCTCGCGAGGGCAACGAGGACGGTCGCGATCGTGTTCGCCCAGACGAAGGTCGAAGCGCCGAAGAACGGCGCAAGCAGCCGAGCGGCGCCGATCTCGCTTCCGAGGCTGGCCGCCCCTACGACGAAGACAATCGTCGTGATGATCCCGGCTCGGACCTGGTGCGGCTCCAAGCGCTCTGGCAAGTCGACCTGCCGGGTCGGGGTGATCTGCGCCATCGACGCTTCTAGGATGGCACGCGGCGTTCAGCGCCTCGCGGCGTGGAAACCGCGCTGGAAGGGGGCTTGAGGCGAGCTTGGCATCCTGGCGAGTACGCCCCGATTACGCCCTTCCGAGAAGGGCGAGAAAGGGTCGAAAGCGGTGTCGCGCGGGGCGCTTCGGTAAATGCGAAAGTCGGCCGTTAGCAGGGCTATTCCGCCGGAAATGGCTCTATAGAGCGCAATGTGGCGTCCTCGGCGAATCGGTCTACGAAACCGAAGGTCACAGGTTCGAATCCTGTCGGGCGCGCTTCTCGATCGGGTTATTAACGGCCGCGGAAGGTCGAGGATCAGTCGGCCGAAGTAGGGGAACGCCGTCGGCGAAGCGCGGCTCACGCGCGTAAGTCGACCAGGCAGCGCCCCCGATAAGCAACGCACCCCGCACCCCGCACCCCGCACCCGCACCCTGCGCCTGGCCCGATGCTAGCCGGGCTCCGGTGGAGAGCAGCCAGCGCGCGACCGCCCCCATACAATCGCTTTGTGAGCACGAAGTACCTGCTGGACGAGTCACAGATCCCAACGAGCTGGCTCAACCTGCTGCCGGATCTCCCCGGTGAGCCGCTGCCGCCGCTCAACCCCGGCACCGGAGAACCGGCCGGGCCCGAGGACCTGCGCCCGATCTTCCCTATGGGTTTGATCGAACAGGAGGTCTCAGCCGAGCCGGAGATCGAGATCCCCGAGGAGGTCCGGGACGTCTACAAGCTCTGGCGGCCGACGCCGCTCTACCGCGCCCACCGGCTGGAGCGCGAGCTCGATACCCCGGCGCACATTTACTACAAGTACGAGGGAGTTTCTCCGGCCGGCTCGCACAAGCCGAACACCGCGGTCGCCCAGGCCTACTACAACAAGCAGGAGGGCGTGCGCAAGCTGGCCACGGAGACCGGGGCAGGCCAGTGGGGCTCGGCACTGGCGCTCGCCTGTCGCCTATTCGGGCTGGAGTGCGAGGTCTTCATGGTCGGAATCTCCTACGACCAGAAGCCGTACCGTCGCGCGATGATCGAGACCTGGGACGGCATTGTCCACCGGAGCCCTTCCGAGCTGACCGAGGCCGGACGCTCGCAGGCCTCCCATTCGACCGGCAGCCTCGGGATCGCGATCTCCGAGGCGGTAGAGGTTGCGGCCAACAGCGAGGACACCAACTACTCGCTGGGCTCGGTCCTCAACCATGTCTGCCTGCACCAGACGGTGATAGGCCAGGAGTCGATCGCGGCTTTGGAGCTTGCGGGTGAGTACCCCGACGTTGTTGTCGGTTGCGTTGGGGGTGGCTCCAATTTCGCCGGACTGGCCTATCCGTTCGTGCGGGCCAACATACGCGAGGGCAAGCGGACCCGCTTCCTGGCCGCCGAGCCCGCCGCCTGCCCGACCCTCACCCGCGGCGCCTATGCCTACGACTTCGGCGACACGGTCGGCATGACCCCGCTGATGCCGATGTACACGCTGGGCCACGACTTCGTGCCGCCGCCGGTGCACGCAGGGGGGCTGCGCTACCACGGCGACGCCCCCAGCCTCTGCGCCCTGGTGAGGGATGGGATGATCGAGGCGACCGCGGTTCCCCAGACCGCGGCCTTCGAGGCAGCGGTGCGCTTCGCCTCCTGCGAGGGGATCATCCCCGGTCCCGAGCCTGCCCATGCAATCAAGGCTGTGCTTGACGAGGCCGAGGCAGCCAAACAGGCGGGGGAGAAGCGTGTAATCCTCCTCGGCCTCTCCGGCCATGGCCATTTCGACATGGCCGCGTACGCCGCCTACCACGCCGGCGAGCTGGGGGATCTGGAGTTCTCCGAGGACGAGATGCGGGCCGCCCTCGAGCATCTCCCCGAGGCTCCGGCGATCGGGTAGAGAGCCGCTGAGCCTGGCCCTGATTACGCCCTTCCGATAAAGGGCGAGAAAAGGCAGGCCAAAAAGCGGTCTCGTGCGGGGCGGTGCGGTGAAGGCTGAAGCTGCTGTTAGCACGGTTATTCGCGCGGAAACCGCTGTGCAGAGCGGAATATTTCGCAGTCACCGAATCGGTCTACGAAACCGAAGGTCACAGGTTCGAATCCTGTCGGGCGCGTTGCGAATCACCTGCTAATCCACCGGTTCTGCGGATCGGCACAGCCGGGGGTCAAGGGCCGCAATCCGGACGCTTCACGTCGTCGATGAGAATCGCCGTCCGCCGGGCCCGTGTGCCGATCGCACCCTCGGGGCCTGCGTGGCGGGATAGCCTGCATCCCTGATGGAACGAGACGCGGTCATCGTCGGGGCCCGCTGCTCCGGCTCGACGCTCGGCGCGGCGCTGGTGCGCCGTGGCTGGGAGGTCCTGCTCGTCGATCGCGCCACGTTCCCCAGCGACACCGTCTCGACCCACCTGATCTTCCCCAACACCCTTGCCCGGTTCCATCAGCTGGGCATCCTCGACACGTTCCTGGCGGCGCACGAGCTGGCGCTGATGGACTTCCGCCTGATTGGGCTGGGGCATTCCTTCGCCGGCGGCTTTACGCCGATCGAGGGATTCGACCGGTGCGCGGCGCCGCGGCGAGTGGCGCTCGACAAAGCGATCCTCGACACGGCGCTGGCGGCCGGAGCGGAGGGTCGGTTCGGCGAGCGCGTGGTCGACCTGATCGGCTCGGGAACAACCGAGGACCCGGTTGCCGGAGTGGTGCTGGAGAGCGGCGAGCGGATCGGAGCGAAATGGGTCTTCGGCGCCGACGGCCGCGCGTCCACCGTTGCCGGCCGGCTGGGAATCGAGAAGACCGGGACCAGGCAGGGGGAGACGGCCTTCCTGCTCGGCTACTGGCGCGGGCTGCCAGACGACGGCTTCGCGACCTCCGAGATCCGCCGGGACGAGATCCTCAGCCGTTGGGCCGGCGAGGACGGCACGACCCTGATCACCGCATGGGGAGACGCCGAGTTCACGAGGGGCTCGCAGGAGGAGCGTCGTAGGCGTTACCACGAGGCACTGTCCCGCTTCCCGGAGACGGTCGACCCGGAGGAGCTCAAGGCTGCGGAGATGATCAGCGATGTGGTCGTGGCGCCCGAGTCGATGATGAGGGGCTACTTTCGCGTCCCCGCCGGTCCCGGCTGGGCGCTGCTCGGTGACGCCTGCCACTTCAAGCACCCCGCGACCGCGCAGGGGATCTCCGATGCCGTCGAGCAGGCTCTCTTCATTGCCGAGGCGCTCTCCGAAGGGGACGGAAACCTCAAAGGCTACGAGGGCTGGCGCAACCACCGGGCTCGCGAGCACTACGCGTGGTCCTACGATTGGGGGCGCTTCCCCACCGCTGGCTCCGAGATGATGTTCAGGGGCATGGCCGCCGACCCCGCGGCCGCCCAAGACCTTCGGGACTCGTACAGCCGCCGCTTGGAGCCGTCGCAGGTGCTGACCAAGGAGCGCCTGCAGCGCTGGTCAGCCGCCTCCGGCGAGTCCAGAGAAGGGCGAAGAAGAGTCGGCGCGGCGGGGTGAAACGGGAAGCTTCAGCAAACGCGAAAGTGAGCCGTTAGCAGGGCTATTTCGCGGGAAACCGCTCTGTAGAGCCATATGTCGGCCCTCGGCGAATCGGTCTACGAAACCGAAGGTCACAGGTTCGAATCCTGTCGGGCGCGCTCTCGATTTTCAGGGGTTTCCCGCCGCTTAGTCCTGCGGCGACGCCACTACAACGCCACTACGCTCTCCCGCACTCCGCTTCCTCTATCGCGACCCTCCCTCGGCGGATAGAGTCGTGCCAACCAGCGACATAGGAGGACTCCGATGCATGCAGTGGTCGTCACCGTCACGGTCAACGACGAGGAAACCTCTTTGAACCGTCTTCGCGATGAGGTGGTCCCTCAGGTAAAGCAAATGCCCGGCGTCGTTGCGGGTTACTGGACGCGAAAGGACGACACGGGTATTTCGATGGTCCTCTTCGAGTCCGAGGATGGCGCGAAGGCGATGAGCGAGAGGGTCCCGACGATTGTTCCTGACGAGGTCACGCTTGAGAACGTCGAAGTGCGTGAGGTCGTAGCGCACACCTAGGGGGGTGCGGCTCTCGCATCGAGACGGGCCCGGATCGCCTGCTCGGAGTCGCGGGCGAGGTGGCCGTAGGTGCGGTCGATCATCGCCACGCTGGTGCCCATCACCCGCGCCAGCTCGAAGATCGATATTCCCGCGGCGAGTGCCTCGGTGCCGAAGCTGTGGCGCAGTTGGTAGGGGCCGCGCCTGCGCAGACCTGCCGCGTCGAGTGCCGGATACCACTCCCGTGGGCGCCAGGTGTCGAGCCCGATATGCCCGCCACGGGCGGCCGGAACAGCAGCGGCGTATCGAGTCGGGGCGGCAGCCGATCCAGCGCCGCCTGGGCTCGAGCACTAAGCGGGACACGCCGCCGCGAGCCCGCCGTCTTCGGATACGGAGTCAGTACACCGCCACCGAAGCGGCGCTGAACGAGCACCGCCGGGCCCGAGCGGTCGACATCGCGGCGCTCGAGGGCGACCCACTCGTTCGTCCGGAGCCCGGGCTCGGCGGCGAAGGTCACGACTTTGGCTTGCGTTCCGGGCAACGAGCCGGGTCTGCGCATCGTCAGGGGGTGGCGAGCTGCCAAGCTGGTCGCGATGTCGCCGCTATCGGAGCTTGGCGGGAAGCGACTTCCGTTCCTGCGCTGGTCGATTGTGCGCATGCTGCTCGGCATGCGGCGCCTGACGACCGAGTGGCAGGTGGGCGACGGGCGGGAGCTGGCGCTAGCCCGATACGTCGAGGCCGAGGCTCGTCAGGGCGACCTCGACGATGTGATCCGGGTCGTCGATGACTTCGCCTACCACCGCAGCTTCCTGATCAATGTGGGGGACGAGAAGGGAGAGATCCTGGACGCGGCGATCCGGCGGACCGAGCCACACCAACTGCTCGAGCTGGGGACCTACTGCGGCTACAGCGCCCTGCGTATCGCACGGGTAATGCCCGACGGGGCGCGGCTCGTGTCGATCGAGTTCAACGCCGACAACGCGGCGATCGCACGCCGCATCTGGGACCACGCCGGCATCGGCGAGGAGCTGACTGTGCTCGTCGGGTCACTCGGCGACGGTGGTGCCACGATCGCGGTGCTCGAGTCTGAGCACGGCCTCGCCGGCGGATCACTGGACTTCGTCTTCATCGACCACGACAAGTCTGCATATCTGCCCGATCTCAGACGGATCCTGGACCAGGGCTGGCTGCATCCCGGCTCGGTGGTTGTCGCCGACAACATCAGGCAGCCTGGAGTGCCCGACTACCGCGAGTTCATGCAGATGGAGGAAGGCCGGGGCTGGCGGACGAGCGAGCACGAAACCCACGTCGAGTACCAGTCGCTGCTCAAGGACCTGGTGCTCGAGTCGGAGTACCTGGGAGTGCCTGCAGACTGAGCCTGCCTCGCGCTGCGACGATGAGGGACCGAACCGACCCAGAGGAGGCTCCAGATGGCTGAGTTCCCCGCACCCAAGGAGGGGATCGTGCTGACACACTTCATCGTCTCCGACGACGTCGAGCGCTCGCGCCGCTTCTACTCGGAGGTGCTCGGAGGCGAGGTCGTCCGGGACGGCGAGCCGTCGTTCGTGGCGCTCGCGAACAGTTGGATCATCATCAACGTCGGTGGCGGGCCCACCGATGACAAGCCGACTGTCACGCTCGAGACCCCGCCGGACCCGGATCGCGTGAGCAGTTTTCTCAACGTCCGCGTAGCGGACATCGAGGCGGTCCATGCAGACTGGAGCGCCCGTGGTGCCGAGTTCCTGACCCCACCGCAGGACCGCGGAGCGGAGATCCGCTGCTACCTCCGCGATCCGGACGGGCACCTGATCGAGGTTGGTCAGGCGACTGCGGCTGCGCAATACCAAGGTCAGTGAGAGAGGACGAACGCCCCGATTACGCCCTTCCGAGAAGGGCGAGCAAGGGTCGAAAGCGGTATCGAGCGGGGCGCTTCGGTGAAAGCGAAAGGCGCCGGTTAGCAGGGCTATTTGCCCGGAAATCGCTCTGTAGAGCCAAATGCCGTGCCTTCGCCGGAATCGGTCTACGAAACCGAAGGTCACAGGTTCGAATCCTGTCGGGCGCGCTGAGAACTCGACGCCAAGCGTGTTTCTGGGTTGGCGACCTCTGGCCGCGGCGAAAAGGCCCCGACGTTTACTCCGCAGCCCGCAGCATGAAAGCGATAGGCGGACATTCTCCGGATTGCGCCTCGCCGGTGGACTCGAAGCCGTATCGCTCGTAGATGGGGATGCTGCGTGGATTGGGGTCTCGAGATAGGCCGGTAGATGATCCTCATCCAGGATCCGAAGGCAATTCTCCATCAATTCTCCACCGAGACCCCGTCTCTGCAGCGCTACATCGACGCCGAACCACGGCAAGTACCAATGAGGAAACCTTGGATGCCCCTTGTCCATCTGGTCGAGCACCGCATAGATGTCATCGTGCTTCGCGGGTGCGACGCTCTCGCTGAGGACGGCGACTATCGCGTCGCCGTCTGGCTCGGTGCCGGGGGGCAAGAGCGACGGCCGAAGATCGGTCGAGGCTCCAGACAGTTTCTTCAGCGAACGCCCTGCCGGCAAATGCTGAAAGGAAGCCGGGGAAATGAGTCAGGTACTCACGAGGCTCCGGATACATCCAGCGCTCGACGGGATCGGCCGAGAAAGCCAGGAGCGGGTGCCGAGACCCCTGAATGGGTCAAGCCGCGGACAGCGAGGGGTCGATCAGGATCTTCGCGTGCCGCTCGGGATCGGCGAGGTCGTCGAAGGCCTCGGCGACCCCTTCCAGCCCGACCGTCCCGGTGATCATCGGCCTCGGGTCGACCTTGCCCTCGGCGAGCATGTGAAGGGTGTCGCGGAACTCGAGCGGCGTGTAGGCGAGGACGAAGCGGAGGTCGATCTCCTTGTTGATCGCCATCGCCGGCCTGAAGGTGTCGGGCCCGACGCAGACGCCGGCGACGACGACCCGGGAGAAGATCGGGGCGGAGTCGACGATGTGCCCGATCATGCCCGGGATGCCGACGCACTCGAAGATCACGGGCCGCTTGGGCGAGGCGCCGAGCCGCTCGGCCAGGCGCCAGACGTGCCACCAGCCGAGCGGCAGCCTGCCGAGCTTCTCGCGCGTGTCGATCGCCAGATCGAACGCGTCGGGGACACTCGTGAGCCAGCCCGGGTCGGCCTTGGGCCCATAGGGCGTCTCCTCGGCGGCATCGACGACGACATCGGCGCCGCACCGGTGGGCGAGCTCGCGCCGGCCGGGCGAGAGGTCGGTGGCGACGACGGTTCGCACGCCGGTCGCCTTCAGCATCAGGATCACGCCGAGCCCAACCGGTCCGCAGCCGACCACGACGGCTACGTCGCGCTTCTTGACCTCTCCGCGCCGCACCGCGTGCAGGGCGACGGCCATCGGCTCGGTAAGCGCGGCAACCGCGGGATCGAGACCGTTCGGCACCGCCATCGCCAGCGACTCCTGGACGAGGACCTCCTCCGCGTAGGCGCCCGGCGCGTGCAGCGAGAGCCCCGTCGTGTCGGGGCCCTGCGACCCCCGCAGCATCGGCAGCGCGACCACGGGAGTCCCGGTAGGGAACTCGGCCCTGCAGCCCGTTCCGTACTCGGCGACGGTGCCACTGAACTCGTGGCCGAAGACCAGCGCCTGGTCGGAGCGTCCGAAGCGGTCGTAGCCGACCTTCGCGGCGAGGTCGGCCCACTCGTCGATCCCGTGCCGTGCGTGCAGGTCGGACCCGCAGATCCCGCACCGCACCACCTCGATCCGGACCTGGCCCGGGCCCGGCGCCGGGCGTGGCAGATCCACCGTCTCGAGCTCACCGCGCAGGCAGGTGACCGCCCTCATCGGCGTTTGGCGCCGGCTGTCCCGCCATGACGCCGCGCGGTTCGCAGCAGGAGCTTGACCTTCCTGGTCGCCTGCGTCGAGATGCCACCATCGGGGGTGAAGAGGAAGTGCGGTGAGACGGTTGCCCGGCCGGTCCTTCGCAGTCTCCTCCTGAACTTTCCCTTGACCTTGATCGGCAGCGGCAGGGTGCTCGCGGAAACCCTCTTGGCGGCGTGCGGGACCAGGCCCTTGCCGCTCACCTTGAGGGATCCGGGACCGGGAATCGTCAGCGCGAGCTTCGCGGTCCCCCTTTGCCTGTCGTGCTTCAGCTTGCCGAAGCCCAGCGTGCCAAGGAGAACGCTGGCGATCGCCCCCGCGGAGCCGTTGCAGGTGGCGGTCTGCCCGGTGAAAACGAATTTCGTCGAGCAGCCCTGATCGTCGGTCGTCGTGAGCCTGGCTGTGAACATCTCGCCCGCCCGGTAGGTGTGGGTCGCGCTCGCGGCGGTGCCGGCGATGCGAGTGCTGTCGCCGAAGTCCCAGGTGTAGGTGGAGACGGCACCGTCGGGGTCGGTCGAGGCGCTGCCGTCCAGGCTCGCGATGTTGCCCGTCACCGTTCCGGTCAGACTCGCCCGGGGTGGCTGGTCGGGAACGAGAGCGGCGCCGATCGGACGTTTGCCGACGGGGATCGACGCGACGGATGTGTTCGTCCTCGTGTCGATCACCGAGACGTTGTCGGAGTTGAAGTTGGCGACGTAGGCGCGGCTGCCGTCGGGAGTGATCGCCACCTGGTCCGGGTCATCACCGACGGGAATCGATTCGCCAACAGTCTGATTGGTCGCGGTGTCGATCACTGAGACGGTCGCCGAGCCGTTGTTCGAGACGTAGACGCGGGAGCCGTCGGGGGTGATCCCCATCAGGCTCGGCAGTTTTTCGAGCGGAATCGGGAAGCCGACGACGGCGTTCGTCGCGGTGTCGATCACCGAGACGGATTCCGACCCGATATTGGAGACATAGACCCGGGTGCCGTCCGGGGTGATCGCGATGCCGAAGGGTAAGGTCCCGTCGACGGGGATCGGCGAGCCGACGACGGCGTTCGTCGCCGTGTCGATCACCGAGACGGTGCCGGCGATCTGATTCGTGACGTAGGCCCGGGAGCCGTCGGGTGTGATCGCGATCCCGCCGGGATATTCGCCCATCGGGATCGGGACCCCGACCACGGAGTCCGTTGCGGTGTCGATGACGGTGACCGATCCTTCGCTCGAGGAGGCGTTCGAGACATATGCCCGGCGGCCATCCGGGGTGAATGCGACAAATTCGGGGTTGGTGCTCGTCGTCACGGGGGACCCGACCGTCGCGTTGATCCCCGTGTCGATCACCGAGACCCCGTTAGAGCCGGTGTTCGCCACATATGCCTTCGAGCCGTTCGGGGCGATCGCGATCCCCCTGGGGCCTTCCCCGACCGTGATCGGCGAGCCGACGACGGCGTTCGTCGCGGTGTCGATCACCGAGACGCTCGAAGCTTCGCTGTTGCTCACATAGAGGGTCTGTGCCCTCACGTCTGGCGCAGCGACCAACAGGGCCAGGCCGATCCCCAGCATGAGGCTTCGTTTCGATGTCGCCCAGACGTGAGTCAGATGCTTCTGAGCCTAGACGACCCGCCCTGGCCCCGATCCCCGTTTCTCCTGCGCGGCGCGGGAACTCGGCGGGGCCATCGGCGTGGCGGTGGTCGGGACGGTGTTCTTCTCGCAGCTGGAAAGCCACACGTTCACCGCCGCCTTCGAGCACACGGCGCTCGTCGTGATCGGGATGTTCCTGGCCACCGCCCTGCTGTCCCTTGCCCTGCCGCGGACCGCGCTCGCCGAGGAGGAGGTCGCCGACCTCTGATGTCGCAGGCGAACGGTCTAATCACAGCCTCCAACCACGGTCTGCGAAATCGCAGATACCCTAGGTGCAATGCGCCTGGGGATATTTGGGATCGCAAGCGTCATCTTCCTGGCGCTGGCCCCTGCCGCCTACGCCGGGCAGCGCTACGCGGCGCCGGCCGGGACGGGAACCGAATGCACGCAGGAAAAACCCTGCGAACTCAAAGAAGCCGTAGGTGGAGCGAAAGCCGGCGAAGAGGTGATCATCACCTCAGGGACGTACGAATTGAAAGCGACGGTCCCCGCTCCTCCCGTCACCAACGTGCAGATCCACGGTGACCTGGCGGCCCGATGCCGAAGATCAACGCCGCGTTCGCGGGCCCGGTGTTCTCGCTCACCCAGACGGGGGACAGCCTCAGCTACCTCGATATCGAGGACGACGCGAACGGCGGCATCGGCGCCATCTGCTTCGGCGCAGGCTGGAAAGGATCAGCGTGCGGGCGGTCGGGCTCGGCGCCACAGGCGCCTTCTCGTATCCCGACTGCGTGGTCCGCAACAGCCTCTTCCGGGTCGAAGGCTCCGGCTCGATCGGGATCCGTGGAGTGGGAGCGCCCCCGACCTCTTCGAGCTTCCTGCGGAATGTGACCGCAATCGCGTCGGGTTCCGCTCTCAACAGGCGTGAGCGCCGAATACAACGAACCCGTCGAAGGCAGCTTCACCCTCGATCTGCTGAACTCGATCGCGCAGGGGGACGAACAGGACCTCAAGGCGCTCGCAGGTGCAAAAGGCACCGGCAACATCGCCGTCAACCATTCGAACTTCGACACCTCGAAAGCTGAAGGCGAAGCGAAAGTGATCGACGGCGGCGGCAACCAGACCGCGCCGGCGCTCTTCGTCGACGCCGAAAGCCGCAACTACCACGAGGCGGCGGGCTCACCGACCATCGACGCCGGCATCGCCGGCGAACTCGGCCCACTCGACCTCGACGGCAACCCGCGCATCCTCGGCCCCGCTCCCGACCTGGGGGCCTACGAGACCTCGAACCCCGCGACGGTCGCGCCGGTGGCCCAGCTGCAGTCCCTGAAGCTGTCGCCGACCTCGTTCCGCGCCGCGAAATCAGGCGGCGCCGTGGCCAGCGCCAAGAAGAAGCCGAAGGGACCGGTTGGGACGACGGTCACCTACTCCCTCTCCCTGGCCGGCAAGGTCGACTTCAGCGTCGAACAGCTCACCACCGGCCGCAAGGTCGGAAAGAAGTGCGTGAAACAGACTGCGGCGAACAAGGGGAAGAAGAAGTGCGATCTGGCCAAGCCGCTGAAGGGCGGCTTCTCCGAGACCGGGGCCGCCGGGCAGAACCGCTTCAAGTTCACCGGGCGTCTGGGCAGCAGGGCGTTGAAGCCCGGCCGCTACCGCCTAGCCGGCAGCGCGGGCGGCGTGGTCAAGCGCGCCAGCTTCAAGATCGTCGGATGAGGAAACGCGCGGGCCGGGGCATGGTCTGCCTGGCAGGCATCGATTCGAGAATCGCCTGGAGCTGCGTTGAATATTGCGGATCAGTCAGCATTCGAACCCGCATGATCCAGACGCCGTGTCCCTCCTGAGCGGCCCTCTGGCATTGACCTTGCCCAGACGGCGAAAGCCTCGACCGCATCGATGATTGTCTCGAGGCGCCGAGAGCGAAAGAGGTCGAACCCGTGTTGCGCGGCGGGCAGCTCCGCGTAGACGACCGGGTTGAGCGATGTGGCGCGGAGCCGGTCGACGAAGTGTCGCGCGTCTTCGACGATGACGAGGGTGTCCTGATCGCCGTGCACGACTAGCCATGGTGGCGCCTTCGAGTTGACGTAAGCGAGTGGTGAGGAGGGTGGCTCGCCCGAGGCGACGGGTCCGTAGTAGCCGTACAGGGATATGACCCCGGCCACCGAGGTATCCACGCTCTCGAAACCGGGCTGGAAGATCGGATCATTGGGGCTGAGAGCTGCAAGCGACGCGAGATGGCCGCCTGCGGAACTTCCGGCGAGAAACACGGCGTTCGGGTCGCCCCCGTACTCACGGCCGTGCTCCCGTATCCATCCGATCACCTTCTTCGCATCGATCAGGGGATCGGGGAATTCCGCTGCCGAATTCAGGCGGTAATTTGCGCTGACGCACACCCAGCCGTGCCTGGCGAGCCGATACAGCAAGTAGCGCGCTCCGAACCGCTTGCTGCCAATGCGGAAGGCTCCTCCATGCAGATAGATGAGGATTGGGCGGCCCCGACTATTTGAGCGATCGCGATAGAGGTCGAGCAGGTTCCCCTGGCCCGCGGGGCCGTAGCGAATGTTCGCGATCCGCTCGATGCCGTGGCGACGGAAGGTGATCGGCGCGAACAGGATGTGCACGAGTGAAGGTCGACGGCGGCAGCCGAGCGGCGGGCCCGGCGCCAACCCCGTCGCGCCAGCCGGTCCCCAGGCCCTCGTCCAAGGCGCGCTCGACCGCCGGGCCGGTCTGCAGCGCCCGCCGGCGGAGAATCACAAGCCCGGCCGATGCGAGGATCGCGAATCCGAGCCCGATCCAGAAGACGAAGCTAACGCCGCTTTCGGCGATCGCCAACGCCGTTGAGGCGACCAGGAGGGCAAAGGCGACTGACGGCCAGTTGAGCACCAGGCCGAAGACGCCACTCAGGCGGAAGGGGCTCGACTGACGCGGGCGGTATCGCGAGACGGCCAGCGACACCAAGGTAGCCAGGAGTCCCGTGGTAGCCAGATAGCCGCTCGGCATTCGAGGCCCTCCTACTTCGCTCGACTCCCTCTCCTATGGGCGTCCATGTTGTACCCGCGATTCGGGCGATTGCACACTGCGCGCCTTTCGGGTGCCGTGCGCTGCCAAGGCCCGCCGATCTGGCTCCCGATTGGCGTCTGTCGCGATGGCTAGGGTGCGTCCCGTGGCTGCGCGATCCAAGACCGCGGGATCCAAGACTGGGCGATCCAAAAAACGAAAACCCTCTCCTTCCGGCCGCGGCTCGAAAGAGATCCCGTCCACGGCCGAGAGCGCGCGCGAGCAGCTGCGGGAGGGTTTCGAGGAGCTTCGCGCAAATGTGGGCGAGCAATTCGAGGAGCTTCGCGTGCAGGTGCACGAGGAGTGTCAGCAGCTCTGCGGCGAAATCGACGAGCTGCGTACAGAAGCGGGGCGGTGACGTCCCTTTCAGCGAGACGATCAAGAGGTCCGTCGGCCCATGCGGGAGACGAATTGGTCGTTACCGCTTTTTGCGTCAGAAGCCTGTTTGGGGGCAAGTTTCCCTGACTTAGGATGCGGCGGGTGAGCGAGCCGCTCGATCCGCGCGATCCCCCTCCCCAACCGGTAGTGGCTCGCCAGAGATCTCGGCAGCGGCGGAGCGTGCGCGCAAGAAGATGCGAGAGGATTTCGAGCAGCTTCGGGCCGAAATCGAGGATCAGCGCGCCGAGGAGAGCCTCGGTGCCGGCGCAGCCGCCGGGGCCGGATTTCGCCGCAAGGCGGGCGCGTCACTGGCCGTGTTCGCTCTGACCGCGGCCATCGCCGCCGCAGCGGCAAACTTCGCCCTGAACGGAGGTCAGTCCTCGAGGGAGAGCAGTATCTCTCTCCCGCCACCGTCGCCCGAGCCGGAAGCCGGCGCGATCACAGCCGACCAGGGAGGCCCGCAGGCCTCATTCCCGCTCCTCACGGCCATCGCGCCAAGCCTGCAGATCGACGCCCTCGGTTCGAGCGGAGGCCTTCCCAGCCCTGGCTCCTCCTTCACCGGGCCGACGCCGCTCTTCGTCGTCGGCAGACTGGTGCCGGTGGGAAGCCGGGGCCTACCGGGTGGGGAAGTTGCCGGCGCCAACCCGGTCGGCCGATCTCCAAGGACGACTCCACTTCTCCCGGAACCTGAAGCGCCGCAACAGCTCGCCTACGCGCCGCCACCGCCGGCACCGGCTCCGGAAGCCGGGAACGGGGACGGCGGCAAGCCCGGCGAAAACCCCGGCGAAGGCGGCGGTCCGGGTGGCGGGCCCGGTGACGGTGGGGGACCCGGACATGGCGGCGGCGACTCAGGGGGATCGGACGACGGTGGTGGCGGCGGCGGGAGCAAAGGTCTCGGCAAAGGCCATATCAAGGGACGCGGGAAAGGTCACGACGGCGGTAGCCCCGGCAAGGGTCACGAAAAGGATCAGGACGGCGGCGAAATCGCGGAGATGCCTTCTCGCGGCGGCGGCGCCTCCGGGGAATCCAGCGGAGGTGGCGGCGGCGGTGCTGGGAGTGACGATCTCGGCAACGGCCCCACCAAGGAACACGGAAAGGGCCACGCCGGGAATCCCGGCAAAGGCCACGAAAAGCATCAAGGCGGCGGCGAGGCCCCGGAAGCCGCTCCTCCTCCCGCGGAAACGCCGGCCGACCCGGGTCCCGTGACCGGGGCCGGATCGAGCCCCGACAATTCCGGCGACGGCGAAAACCCCGGCGCCGGCCACGGCAAGAGCGGCGCTCCCGGACAGACCAAGAAGTAGCACGGTCCCAGGACCTCGCCGATCCTCCGGGCTCCGGGACCGCTGTAACCGAAGGTCAGGCGCCGCAGGGCTTGAGGACGACGATGGTCTCCAGCTTTCTGCCGCCGCCTCGTTTCGCCTTCACGTGGAGTGTGTAGGACTTGCCGAGTTCGACGGCGAGGCGCGAGACCGGCACCTTGGCGACGAGTTTCGTTCCCCGAACGACCTTCTGCCAGAAGTGGCCCACGCCTTCCTCGTCGAAGCCGAGTTCCATCGAGGCGGACATTTTCTTCACTCCCGGTGCCTTGGTCGAGGCGCGGAGCGTGAAATCGCCGGGAGCGCAGCCTTGGGGCAGGCCCCTCAGCTTGATCGCCTTCGAGCCGCTGATCGAGGGAGGCGCGCTCGCGGTGATCCGATCCGTCACCTCGTTGTTCGAGTTGTCCTCGTCCTGATAGCCGCCTTCGTATGCGTTGGGGATCAGGGTCACGAAGTGGTTCATCGATTCGTTCACGGTCACCGTGGCCTTGATCGCTGCGCTCGCGCCGGGCGCGAGGGGCCCCAATTCGCAGACCCAGTTGTAGTAGTAGTAGCCGTACGCCGACCCCGAGCTGTCCTTGCAGGTCCCCTGCGAGCTGGACACCGAGGTGTAGGGGTTGTTTGCGCCCTGGCCGTGGCCGCGAAGCGAGGAGAGCTCGACGAAGACCGCTTCGTAGGTCTCGGAGCCGCGGTTGGCGACGGCGGCGTCGAAGCTGACGGGCTGACCGACGCCGACGATTCGCGCCGAGGGCGTGGCGCTGACCGCCAGGTCGATCCTCGCCTGCGCCGCCGCCGGCGTCACCAGGACGAGCAGTGCAACTCCAAGGCCGGCTGCAAATCTGCTCGGGCGCACCGACAGAGACTGTACGCCCGATCTTCGACCGGTCAACCCGTTCGGGACTAATCTCACCGGTCGCAATGGGGAGAGAGTGTTATCGGCAGCCGCCGCCGCGGCGCTCCTCCTGCTCGTGCCGGGGTTGGCGAGCGGGGCGGAGAGCGAATCGATCGGCAGTTTCGACCAGCCCGTCTACGTCACCTCCGATCCCGAAGACGGCAATCGGCTGCTCGTCGCCGAGCGCCGCAGGGAGATCGTCGAAGACAGGGGCGGGGTGCAAGCGGTGTGGGGGGACCCGCGCGACCTGGCGCTCTGCTGCGAAGGAGAACGCGGGCTCCTCTCGATCGCGCCGGCTCCCGACTTCCACGCGAGCGATCGCATCTACGTCGCCTACACGGGAGAGCTGGCGGCAGGCGGCCAGCGACTCCGCCGAGGCCGCGGACGTACGTCAGCCCCCTTGGTCGAGAATGAGGTGGCCGGGCTCCGTGGCTGCGGGGCGCTCCGCCGGCGACGGGACACGCGCCTGCCAGCCCCGTTTCGCGCACAGCATCTGGACGTCGCTGAGCCGCGCCTCGAGAAAGCCGGCCTCCGACAGCGCGAAGTACAGCTCCCACAGCCTTCGGAAGGGACTTTCGTAACCCAGGTCCGCCAACCGCGAGGAGGCGGCGGTGAAGCGCTCGCGCCAGGCGCGAAGCGTCAGCGCGTAGGACGCGGAGATGTCCTCCAGCCAGACGTCGCGCATGTCCGTCTCCGACGCGAGGCAGCGATGGATCCTCTCCACCGAGGGAAGGCAGCCGCCGGGGAAGATCAGCTGGTTGGCGAAGCTCCGGGTGGCCTTCTCGGCCTGGAAGGCGCGGTCGTCGACGCAGATCGCCTGGAGGAACATCAACCCGTCGGGCTCGAGCAGCTCAGAGCAGCGGCGGAAGAAGAGGTCGAGGTACTCCCAGCCGACGGCCTCGATCATCTCGATCGAGACGAGCTTGTCGAAGCGCCCCCGGAGGGTCCGGTAGTCCTCGCCGAGCACGGTGACACGCGACTCGAGGCCGGCGCTCCGAACCCGGGCCTCGGCGTGCTCCCGCTGCCGGCTGGAGACCGTGGTCGTCGTCACCCGGCACCCGTGCTCGCGGGCGGCGTGGATCGCAAAGCCGCCCCAGCCGGTCCCGATCTCGAGAACGTGGTCCTCGGGGCCGAGCTCGAGCGCGGCGCAGATCCGCTCCAGCTTGTTCTGCTGGGCCTCCTCGAGCGACTGTCCCCGGTGCTCGAAGCAGGCGCTCGAGTACATCATCGACTCGGAGTCGAGGAATGTCTCGAACATCTCGTTGCCGAGGTCGTAATGGGCCGCGATGTTTCGCCGCGCCCCGCCGACGGTGTTGAGGAGGGGCAGCATCGCGAGGCGATGCAGCGGGCGGGCGAGGGGTGCGAGCAGCCGCCGGGCCCGGTCGAGCCGGAACATCTCCCGGGCGCCGATCCGCAGCAGAGCGACGATGTCGGGCGTGTCCCAGAGGCCCTCGGCGTAGCTTTCGCCGAGGCCGATGCTCCTGCGCCGCGCCAGGGCGTCGTAGAAGCCCGGGTCGTGGACCTCGATCTCGGCGCTGAGCCCGGCGGCACCGGGGCCGAAGAGCTTGCGGCGCGATGACCACCCCTCGCGGAGCTCGATCCTCCCCGACCTGATCCGCGCCAGGACGCCGTGGACGACGCTTCTCGAGAGGCCGCCGGCGCTCATTCCGGTCGCCCTTCCCGGGTGGGGGTGGGTGGTTGCGCCCTTCAGCCTCAGCCTGAGTGCATTGGCGTAGATCCGGCCCAGGGTGGCAATCGTCGAGGGCGGGTGGCGCATCAGCACCCCAACCATCGCATCCTTCGTCATCTCGTGCCGGCGCAGCGCCATCGTCACGGTGAAGACCTCGCCTCCATCCTCGAGGCTGCGGATCGTGACGCGAAGCTCCTCGCCCCGCTCGTCGACGGAAATCTCATAGCTCTGGTCCATCGACTGGAAGGGCGAGACGTGCAGTCGCTTAACCAGCGTCGCCCGGACGGCGCCGTCGGGGTCGCGGCTCTCTCCGTCGAGGACGTAGGCGTGCCGCTCGCCCCAAGGGGTGTTGGTCACCTCCGCGATCACCGCCTCGAGACCACCGTCAGCGCCGTGCAGGAAGAGGAAGGAGACAGGGTTGAACCCGACGCCGAGGAAGCGCGGGTTCGCGAGCAACCGGACCGGACCGGCCGGCCGCCGGCCGACGTGCGAAAGGACGAGCACGCGCGCCCGCTCGGCGAGCCCCGAGCCGCCGCCGAGGAAGTCCGAGCAACGGAGCCGCGCGGGCGCGGGGCGGCGGGCGGACCAGAGCGGGATCGAGTCGAGCACCTCGGGCACCTCGTCGAGGTCGAAGAGCGGCATCACGATCGGATACCGGAACCCGTGCCGGACCGGCCCCCGGCGCCGGTGTGTGACCCAGCCCCTGTAGAGCGCGGAGTTGGTCACGCCGCCTGCTCCAACTCGCCCTGCGCGACGCGGTCGGAGATTCGGCCGGGTCGCCGCAGGGGCCCGCGGCCGCCGAGCGCATCCGAGACTCGCAGGGCAGACCAGACCCCGTCCTCGTGGAATCCCCAGCCCCAGTACGCCCCGCAGTAGTGGGTTCGGCGAACCCCGGAGACCTCCGCCCAGCGGGCCTGAGCCCTGATGCCACCGGGCGTGAATATCGGATGGGCGTACTCGATGACCCGGATCACCCGGTCCGGGTCGATCCTCTCGGAGCGGTTGAGGCTGACCAGGTAGTCGCGCTCGGCCTTGAGCGACTGCAGTCGGTTCATGTGGTAGGTGGCGGTGGTCCCTCCGGTCCAGGAGCCCCCCAGGTGGTAGTTCCAGCTTGCCCACGCCGCGCGGCGCTGCGGCATCAAGCTCGTGTCGGTGTGGAGGCACGCCTCGTTGCGCTGATAGGGGATCGCGCCGAGGACCTCGACCTCCGCCGGGCTGGGGTCGGAGATGAGGGAGAGCGCCACGTCGGAGTGTGTTGCCATCACCACCTGGTCGAAGCGCTCTGTCCCATGGTCCAGCTCGATGTCGATGCCGGTGGCGCCCCGCGCGACCGAGCGGACCGGTGTGCACAGGTGAAGGCGGTCATGGAAAGGCTTGACCAGGGCCTGCACGTAGCGTCCGGCGCCGCCGCTGATGGTGCGCCAGGAAGGCCGTCCCAGGAGCTGCAGCGCTCCGTGGTTCTCGAAGAACTCCGCGAGAAACGCAGCCGGGAAGCTCCAGAGTTGCCGCGGGTCGGCGGACCAGACCGCGGAGACCTGGGGGACCAGCATTCGCTCGACGAAATACTCGGAATAGCCGCCGTCGGCGAGGAATTGGCGCAAGGAGGGACCCGCGCCGCGCCTGCCGACAAGCTCCCGGGCCTCACGGTTGAAGCGGACCAGGTCGCGAATCATCCGGTGGAAGCGGGGATCGAGCACATGTCCCGGCCGGGCGAAGAGGCCGCGGGGGCCGCGGGTGGCCCACTCGAAGCCACCGGCGCCGTCGGAGACCGAGAAGCTCATGTTCGCGGGCTGGGAGCGGATGCCCAGCTCGTCCAGGAGGCGTTCGAGGTTGGGGTAGTTCAGCTCGTTGAAGACGACAAAGCCGGTGTCTACGGCGACGCGCCCCTCGCCGTCCTCGACCTCGACCGTATTGACATGGCCGCCGGGATATTCGGCCGCCTCGAAGACGTGGACCTCGCATCCCGCCCGGTGGAGCTCGGCGGCCGCGACGAGCCCCGAGACGCCGGCGCCGACCACCGCGACGCGCTGCCGGTGTCGGATCCGGTGGAGGCGGGGCCTGCCATCGGTGCCGCGGGGAGGTTCGGTCCGAGTCGTGCCTGTATCCAGAGTTCGTCCAATAGCCACGGGCGTGCGTTTTTAGCAACGACCGGAGGATCTGTCAAGATTCTGTCAAAGGATTGAGGGCGAATCGATGAAGCCGACCAGAGCAACCGCCGCACCGCGCCTGAGGATCGGGGAGCTGAGCCGGCGGACCGGCATCGGCCCCGACACCCTTCGGGCCTGGGAGCGGCGCTACGGCGTGCTTCGCCCCGCGCGAAGCGAGGGTGGCTTCAGGCTCTACGGCCAGGAGGATGAGGCCCGGGTAGAGGCGATGAAGGCTCTGATCGACCGCGGCGTCTCGGCGGCGGAGTCGGCGCGCCTCGTCGCCGCCGACTCCGAGCCCGTTGCGGGGCCGGGCGAGCCGCTTGCGGCGACGGCGCAGCAGGCGGATGCAACGCGCCTGCGGGAGGCGCTCGAGCGCTTCGACGAGGTTGCCGCCCAGGCGATCGTCGACGCCTCGGTGACCAGGCTGACAGTCGACGCGGTCCTCGACCTCGTGGTGCTGCCGACGGTGCGGGAGATCGGTGAGCGATGGCAAGCCGGCGACGCGACAATCGCCCAGGAGCATTTCGCGACCGGGCTTCTGCGCGAGCGGATTATGGCGCTCGGGCGCAACTGGGGAGCGGGGGTCGGGCCGCGCGCCCTGCTCGCCTGCCCTCCGGGGGAGCACCACGACTTCGGCCTGGTCGCGTTCGGTCTGGTCCTTCGCGACCGGGGCTGGCGGATCACCTACCTGGGCCCGGATACCCCGATCGACACAGTCGCCGGGACGGCGGCTCAGCTCCGGCCCAGGACCGTAGTTCTGGCGGCGCTCGACCCCGACGCGTTCGAGGCGGCGGCCGGAGGGATATCCGAGCTCGCGAAGGGTGTGACGGTGCTGCTCGGCGGTGGGGCCGACCCCGAGCAGGCGCGGCGACTGGGAGCGACGGCCCTGGACCCGGATCCGGTGCAGGCGGCGTTGGACCTTGCGACTGGGCCGGAGCGCGGGCGCTAGGGTCGGACGATGCCGGGCGTCGGCATCCAGCACATCGACCTGGCGGTCGCCGACGTCGACCGCTCGCTCGCCTTCTACGACGCGATCCTCGGGCCGCTCGGCCTCGAGGAGTACGCGCGGTTCCGGAGCTACCGCGGCACCGAGGACGTCGTCTACGTTCAGTTCGGGCACTCCTGGATCGGGATCAGGCCGGCCGACGGCGGCACCTACAACCACTACGACATCGGCCTCGAGCACATCGCTTTCCAGGTCGACACCCGTGAGGAGGTCGACGCGGCGCACGAGCGCTGCGTCACCGCGGGCGCGGCGATCCAGACCCCGCCCGAAGAGCACTACGGCTACGCCGGGGAGGACTATTACTCGTTCTTCGCCTTCGACCCCGACGGCTTCCGGATCGAGGTCGTCTGCGATCGCAACCACCCGCGCCCGTAGCGGCCGGCGGGCTACTCGGCGGCGAGGACCTGCTCGGCCGCGCGGCGGCCGCTGCGAAGCGCGCCCTCCATCAGCCCGTGCCACTCGCCGGCGGTGTGCTCGCCCGCGAAGAACAGCGGGCCGATCGGTCGGGTGAGGTCGGCATCGCGAAGGGGAGAGGAGAGGCTTCGCGCGGAGTAGGACCCCTGCGCCCAGGGGTCGTCGTGCCAGCTCGAGAGCAGCGCGGCGCCCGGGTCGGGGTCGAGCTCGAGGTCGTCCCGCAGCTCGACGAGGTCCCTGACCCAGCGCTCGACCGCCTCCGAATTGCCCAGGTCCTCGACCGCGGCAGCGGTGCCGGTGTAGCCGACCGCGAAAGGCGCCGGCTCGCCGCCGGGCCCGAGCTGGGTGTAGGACCAGAACAGCCCTCCGACCGACATGACCGCGCTTGGCGGCGCCGGCGCCAGCAGGCGGACGAAGAGCTTCGAGTTCTGGCCGTATGTGACCGCCCGCAGGGCCTCCGCGGTCGGGCCCTCGAGCGGCGGGTCGAACTCGATCGCGGCGAGCGGGCCGGTCGGGACGGCGATGACCGCCGCGTCCGCGGTCACCTCGTCCTCGTCGGTCGCGATCGTCACCCTCTGGCCGGAGCGGCGCAGGAGCCGCACCGGGGATGACAGGTGGACGGCGGGGCCGAGCTCGGCCGCGAGTGCCGCGGCGAGGCTCATGTTGCCTCCGGCGAGCGTGTGGTTGTCGAAGTCGCCGAGTGTCGATGCCCCCTCGTCGAGGACCGAGGCCTCGAGGTCCTCGGACGGGCGGCCGTTGGAGATCGCGATCCGGGCCCGGATCAGCGCCGAGAGGCGCGGCTCGAGGTCGAGCGCGGCAATCGCGTCGGCGGCGCTCCCGGCGTCTGCCCGGACTCCTCCGGCCAGGCGTTGGAAGGCGGACTCGAGGTCGGTCTCCGAGACCGCCTCGCGCCCGACCGGCACCCGCCGTCCGTACGGGGTCCCCTTGAGTGCGAGTGGTATCCCGAAGCGGGCGGCGAGCTCTTCCATCGTCTCGTAGCCGGGCAGGATGAACTCCGCTCCGCGCTCGGCCACCGCGCCCTCGCCGAATGGCACCGACCAGACCCGGCCCCCGACCCGGTCGCGCGCCTCGAGCACCGTCACCTCGACGCCCGCCGCCCGCAGTGCGTCGGCCGCGGCGAGCCCGGCGAAGCCGGCGCCGAGGACTGCGACCCTCTTCATGTTTTCCAGCCTAGACGGGGCGGTGGGTTAGATTCGACCGCAGATGGTCGAGATCGATCGCGATCGGCTGCTCGAAGCCCTCGGCGCCGAGGAGGAGCGCTTCGTCGCGACCCACCGGCGCTCGGGTGAGCTCTTCGAGGAGGCGAAGGGCTCCCTCCTCGCCGGGGTGCCGATGCCCTGGATGACCGAGTGGGCGGGGCCCCACCCGGTGTTCGCCGCGAGCGCCGCGGGCGCCCACTTCACCGATGTCGACGGCAACGAGTACGTCGACCTCTGCCTCGGCGACACCGGCGCGATGACCGGCCACTCGCCGCCATCCGCGGTGGCGGCGATCGCCGAGCAGGCCGCGAGGGGGATCACCCTGATGCTGCCGACCGAGGACTCGACCCGGGTCGCGGGCGAGCTCGAGCGCCGCTTCGGACTGCCCTACTGGCAGTTCGCCCTCACCGCCACCGATGCCAATCGCTTCACGATCCGGCTGGCGCGGGCGATCACCGGCAGACCGAAGGTCCTGGTCTACTCGTGGTGCTACCACGGGACCGTCGATGAGACCTTCGCGATCGCCGACGGCGGCGCGACGAGGTCGCGGCCCGACAACATCGGCCCGCCTGTCGACCCGTCTCTGACGACGGTCGCGGTCGAGTGGAACGACGTCGAGGCGCTGGAGGACGCGCTGGCGACGGGGGAGGTCGCCTGCGTCCTCGCCGAGCCGGCGATGACGAACATCGGGATCGTCCTGCCGGAGCCCGGCTACCACGACGCTCTCCGCTCGCTCACCAGGGAGCACGCGACCCTGCTCGTGATCGACGAGACGCACACGATCTGCGCCGGGCCCGGCGGCTACACCGCCGCCCACGGCCTCGACCCCGACCTCCTCACGATCGGCAAGCCGCTCGCGGCCGGGGTGCCGGCGGCCACCTACGGGATGAGCGAGGCGGTCGCGGCGCGGGTGCTGGAGCACAACGACCTGCTCGAGGTATCCGACGTCGGCGGCATCGGCGGCACCCTGTCGGGGAATGCCCTCTCGCTCGCGGCGATGCGGGCGACGCTCGAGAGCGTGCTCACCGAGGAGGCCTTCGCGAGGATGATCGCCCTCGGCGAGCGCTTCGAGGCCGGTGTGCGCGACGCGATCGAGGCCCGCGGGCTCCCCTGGCACGTGACACGGCTCGGCTGCCGGGTCGAGTACGCGTTCAGCGCCGAGGAGCCGCGCAACGGCGGCGAGGCGGCGGCGGCGCAGGATCGCGATCTCGACCGCTTCCTCCACATCCATGCCCTCAACCGCGGGATCCTGATGACCCCGTTCCACAACATGGCGCTGATGTCGCCCGCCACCACCGCGGAGGACGTCGATCGCCACACCGAGGCGTTCGCAGAGGCGATCGGGGACCTGCTTGGCTGAACAGGCCGGCGGGCGGCCGGCGGCGCGCGCGGCGCTGGTGGTCGGCGCGCTCGGCGTCGTCTTCGGCGACATCGGCACCAGCCCGCTCTACACGATCCAGACCGTCTTCAACCCTGGTGACCCGCATCCGATCGGAGCGACGAACGACACGGTCTTCGGGATCATCTCGCTGATCTTCTGGGCGGTGACGATCATCGTCACCCTCCAGTACGTCGTACTCGTGATGGGCGCCGACAACGAGGGCGAGGGCGGGATCATGGCGCTGATCACCCTGATCCGCCGCGGGGGCATCGCCGGCGGGCGACGGACGAAGATGGCGCTGGCGGCGCTCGGGATCTTCGGCGCCTCGCTCTTCCTCGGCGACAGCATGATCACGCCGGCGATCTCGGTCCTGTCCTCGGTCGAAGGGCTGAAGGTGGTCGAGCCCTCGCTCGATCACCTGATCGTCCCGATCACGGCCGCGATCATCGTCGTCCTGTTCGCGACCCAGCGCCTAGGAACCGCCGCGGTCGGGCGCATGTTCGGGCCGGTGATGATCGTCTGGTTCACGGTGATCGGGGCCTGCGGCATCTCCGGGATCGCCACCCACCCCGAGATCCTCAAGGCGCTGGAGCCGACCTACGCCCTCGACTTCCTCACCGAAGACTTCTCGACCGCGTTCTTCTCGCTCGCCGCCGTCGTCCTCGCGGTGACCGGGGCCGAGGCGCTCTACGCGGACATGGGCCACTTCGGTCGCGCCCCGATCACCCGCGCCTGGCTGATGCTCGTCTTCCCGGCCTGCATCCTCAGCTACATGGGTCAGGGAGCGCTGCTGATCGACGACACCCGGCGCGGCGCGGCCGGCATCTTCTTCCTCCTCATCCCCCACTGGGGCCGGCTGCCGTTGGTCTTCCTCGCGACGGCGGCGACCGTGATCGCCTCGCAGGCGGTGATCACCGGGGCCTTCTCGGTCGCCCATCAGGCGGTGCAGCTCGGCTACCTGCCGCGGCTGCGCATCACCCACACCTCGGAAGAGGCCCAGGGTCAGATCTACGTCCCCTGGATCAACTGGCTGCTGCTGGTCTCGGTTCTGACGCTCGTATTCGCCTTCCAGACCTCGACCGCTCTTGCCTTCGCGTTCGGCATGGCGGTGACCGGGACGATCTCGATCACCGCTCTGCTCTTCTTCTACATCGTCCGCCACCAGTGGGGGAAGCCACTGTGGCTGGTGGTCGCCGGCGCCGTCGCGTTCCTCACGGTCGACCTGCTGTTCTTCGCCGCCAACCTGACCAAGGTCCTCCACGGCGCCTGGCTGCCGCTGTTGATCGCTCTCGCCGCGTTCACCGTGATGACGACCTGGCAGCGCGGCCGCGAACTGGTCACCGCGCGGCGCGAACGCGAGGAGGGGTCGCTGCGGGAATTCGTCACCCAGCTGCACGACCGCAGCCCGCCCCTGCGCCGCTCGCCCGGCACCGCCGTCTTCCTCAACCGCAACAACGCGACGACTCCGCTGGCGATGCGGGCCAACGTCGAACACAACCAGACCCTGCACGAGCACGTCGTCATCCTCACGATCGAGACCCTGCCGATCCCGTACGTCAGCGATGCCGACCGCCTCGTCGCCGACGATCTCGGCCACCGCGACGACGGCATCTTCCATCTCGGCGCCCGCTTCGGATACATCGAACGCCCCGACGTCCCCGCCGCGGTGCGGCTCGCCCCCGGTGTCGATCTCGAGTGCCCGCTCGAGGTCGGGACCGCCACTTATTTCCTCTCGACGATCGATCTCCAGGCCGGGGATGCGCCCGGTATGGCCCGCTGGCGCAAGCGTCTCTTCGTCGCCACATCCCACATCACCGCCGACGCCGCCGAGTACTTCCGCCTGCCGCGCGAGCGGACCCTGATCATCGGCTCGGTGATCGAGGTCTAGGCCCGGCCCCCGGCCGGCTCAGCTCTCGGCCAACGACTCGAGCGTCTCGTTCAGCCACTCGATCGAGCGGTGGGCGAGCTGGCCACCCCAGCTGACCCTCGCGACCCCGAGCTCGGCGAGCTCGGCGATGGAGAGACCGCGCGGGAATCGCACCGCGTTCACGGGCCCCGGGTGCTCGGCGACGAACCGCCCCAACGGCTCCGGTTCCCAGAGGAGGATCGGGTAGACGCAGTCGGCGCCCGCCTCGGAGTAGGCCCGCGCGCGCTCCAGCCCCTCCTCGAGGGGCCCGGACTGTGAGCCGTCACCCTGCGCGGATGCGATTCCGCGGAGGAAGACGTCGATCCGGGCGTTGATCACGAGCCCGTAGCCCAGCTCGGCGGCGGAGGCGCGCACCGCGGCCAGCCACTCGGCCTGCGCACCGGCGTTCCGCAGGTCCTCCGTTCTGTGGTCCGTGTCCTCGAGGTTGCAGCCGGCGACCCCGATCTCGCGCAGCGCCGCGACCAGGTCGCTCGGCTCCATCCCGTACCCGGCCTCGGCGTCGACGGTCACCGGCACCGCGACGGCATCGGCGATCCGCGCCGCCGCGGCGAGCATCTCCTCGCCCGGGGCGCCTTCGTGATCCTCGTAGCCGAGCGCCGCGGCGATTCCGGCGCTGGTCGTCGCGACCACCGGGAACCCGGCCGCCTCGACCGCCCGGGCGGAGGCGACGTCCCAGGCGTTGGGCAGCAGCAGCGGCTTGCCCCGGATGTGAAGGGAGCGAAGCTTCTCGCAGTTGTCGTCGAGCTCGGTCACGGTCGTCTGCTGCTCATCATCGCAAGGCCTGATGAACACGCGCTCGCTCTGCGCCAAGCCGCCGGTGACGAAAGTCGAATACCAGGCCCAGAGCGGGAAACGCTATACCCAGCGGGTGCGGACGCAGCTTCCCTGCGGCGGCGGCTCCAAGAAGCACTAGGCCGCTCGGATCCTGCGTGGTATACCGGCCGGGTGGCGACATTCGCCCTGCTCCACGGCGCCTGGCATGACCCCTCCTGCTGGGAGCCGCTGACGGCCCGCCTCGAAGCGCTCGGGCACCGCTCCATTTGCCCCGACCTTCCACTCCACGATCCCGAGGCCGGCTACATGCGTCGCGTGCAGCCGGCGATCGAGGCCCTCGAGGGTGTCGAAGAAGAGGAGGTGATCGTCGTCGCCCACTCGCAGAGCTCGGCGCTGGGACCGCTGGTCACGGCCTCCCGCCCAGCCTCGCTCCTCGTCTACCTCTGCCCTCGGATGGGGAACGTCGAGCTGCCGGATGGATCGCCGCCGGCTTTCCGGGAGGGCATTCCGTTCCCTCCGTCCGGCGCGAATGGCACAACCGCGTGGGACCCCGAAATCGCCGCCGAGGTGATGTATCCGCGGCTGCCGCCCGAGAGCGCGAAGGCGCTGGTCGAGCACCTGCGCCCGATGGCGATGCCGCCCGACGAATACCCACTCGAGCAGCACCCCGATGTGCCGACCGCCCTGATCTACGCCGCCGATGACGAGCTCTTCGAGCCCGCGTTCGAGCGCTTCGTCGCCCGCGAGCTGTTGGGCATCGATCCGATCGAGCTTCCGGGCGGTCACTTCCAGATGGTCGAGGCCCCCGATGCCCTTGCCGAGCTACTCGATCGCCTAGCCCCAGGATGACTCGGAGTCGGGCCGGAAGCTGGTCGTCAGGATTCGCATTCCGCGCGGGCGGGTGACGGTGAAGAGGACGACATCGGCGACCTCCTCGGCGCTCAACATCGAATCCAACTCGGGGTCGCCGGCCTCCCGGCCGGTCCCGATCGCGAACTCGGTGTTGACCCCGCCCGGGCAGATGCAGGAGGCCCGCACCCCCTTCTCGCGCAGCTCGTGGTCGAGTGAGCGGGTGAAGCCGAGCTGGCCGAACTTCGAGGCGTTGTAGACCGACTCGCCGGGGAAGGCGCGGAGGCCGGCGACGCTGGCGATCGAGACGAAGTCGCCGGCTCCGGACTCGATCAGGTGCGGGAGGGTCGCGGCGGCGGTGTGGAGGGTGCCCTTGAGGTTGACGTCGATCATCTCCTCGACCAGCTCCGGGTCGAGGTCGAGGAACGGCCCGTAGGCGCCGACACCGGCGTTGGCGACGACGATGTCGAGCCGGCCGAAGCGCTCGACGACCGCGTCGGCCGCGGCGATCACAGCGGCCCGGTCCCTGATGTCGCAGGCAACCTCGAGCGCCCGCTCGAGGCCGAGGTCCCCACTACGGCGGGAGAGGAGGCCGACCGAGGCGCCCGCACCGTGCAGGCTGCGCGCGACCGCGGCGCCGATCCCGGAGCTGGCGCCGGTGACGAGTGCGACCTTGCCCTCGAGCTCCATCGGCTCCGACATACCCGGATTCTGCCTCAGGAGACCACGAGCGCGAGGACGATCGCGATCAGGCCGACGCTCTGGGTCGAGTGGACGAGGATCCCGATCCAGGCGCTCTCGTAGCGCCGCGAGGGGTAGGAGATCGCGAAGACGTTGATCAGCGCCGTCGGGATCACCCAGGGCGTGTGCAGGTGGTAGCAGGCGAAGAGCACTCCGTTCGCCACCCAGTCGTACTTTCCCGAACACTCCCTTCATCCGCGGCAGCAGCAGGCCGCGGAAGAGGAGCTCCTCGCCGAGCACCGTGTTGAGGACGGCGAAGACGGCGACCACCGCGAGCCAGCCCCAGGCACCGCGGAAGAAGCTTTCGCCGGCGTCGGTCCCGAGGAACTCGGCGAGGCCGCGGGGAGAGGGCGCCGGTATCCCAGGTAGGACGAACCCGAGGCCGAAGATCGCCATGAAGGGGAGCACCCAGAGCCAGACCCGGCCGCCGCTGCGGCCACTGCGTGGATCCCGTGGCGCCCGCAGCCAGAGCGCATCGCGAAGGCCGGCCCACGACAGCGTCCCGAGCTCACGCCGGGTGAGGATCATCACCAGGGCGAACTCCCAGGCCAGCCCGAGGGGGATGCAGATCAGCAGCGCCCCGACCAGCGGCTCCTCGCCTCCCAGCCTGTCGGCGAGCCAGGGGGCGACGACCCAGGAGAGGATGCCCATCGGTATCGCGGCCGCCGCCGAGATGGCGAGGATCTGAGCGAGGGAGTACTGGGGGATCCCGGCATACCGGTCAGGCTGGCCGGGCTGCTCGCGCACGCCGTGACTCTATGAGACCGGGCGGGCCGCTAGGCGGGGACTGCGGCGAGGTCGGCCCCGACCATCGCCGCGGCGTACTCGAGGAGGATCCGACGCGCGGCCTCGCGATCGATGCCGCCATGGCCGAGGACGACCTGGAGCCCGAGCCCGTCCTCCATCGCGACGAGGCCGCGGGCGATGCTCGCCGCGCTCGCGGCGGGCTCGAGCTCCCCGGCGGCGGCGCCGGCTTCGATCAGCGTCTCGTAGAGATGAACCTGGCGGTCGAAGAAGGCGGCGCTGAGGACCCTGAAGGCGGGGCTGATCCCGGTCAGGGCGTCGATCTCGTAGAGGAGGCGGCTGTCCTCGTCGTCGGGCCCGGTCGGGACGCCGAGCTCGATCGCGAGTCGCAGCCGCTCGATCGAACCGTCGACCTCCCGGACCGTCGCCGCGCGCTGCTCGGCGTACCGCTCCATCGCCCCCCGCGCGACGTCGAGCAGGAGGTCGCCGATGTCGGGGTAGTAGTAGAGGACCGAGCTGGGAGCGATGCCGGCCTCCTCGGCGATGTCCTTGACGCGCAGGGATACGGCGCCGTGCCGGAGGAGCACCGCGCGCGCCGCAGCCCTGAGCTGCTCTCGCCGCGCCCCCTGGTTCTTCGGTCTCATTCACCAAAGCGTATTCGGTCCAGAGGTCGAAATCCCGATTGACATAGGGCAAGCGTCCGGTTTATTGTCTGAATCCGATTCAAAGAATCGACCCGGAGGGAGACCAAGTGAGGCTTGAACCGTCGAGGATCACCACCGCGCTCCTGCTCGCCGCGTTGTTGGCGCTGATCGCCGCCGGGTGTGGTGGCGGCGGCGTCGAAGGTGGTGGCGAGACCGGCGAAACCGCGGACGTCTCGGCCCCGGTCGAAGGGAAGCTGACGATCTCGCAGTGGCCCCTCTACATCGACCCCGGCAAGGACAACACGATCTCCCAGTTCGAAGAAGCGACCGGGGTCGACGTCAACTACGTCGAAGACATCAACGACAACCAGGCCTTCTTCGCCAAGCTCCAGCCCGAGCTGCAGAACGGCGAATCCGGAGGCCGCAGCCTGATCACCCTCAGCGACTGGCTCGCGGCGGAGATGTACGGCCTCGGCTATCTCGAGAAGCTCGACTACTCGAAGCTGCCGAACGTCAAGAGCAACCTGATCCCCGCCCTGCGGCACCCCGAATCCGACCCACATCGCGATTTCACCATCCCCTGGCAGGCCGGGATGACGGGCCTGATCGTCCGCAAGGACCTGGCGCCGAACGTCAACTCGATCTGCGACCTGTTCGACCCGAAGTACAAGGGCAAGGTGACGATGCTCACCGAAATGCGCGACTCGGTGCCGATGACGCTGAAGTGCATGGGGATCGACCCCGAACAGGCGACCGAAGAGCAGTGGCTCGCCGCCGTCGACAAGATCGGCGAAGCCGCCAAGTCGGGACAGATCCGGCGCTTCACCGGCAACGACTACTACCAGGACCTGATCAACGGCAACGTCGACTTCGTCCTCGGCTGGTCCGGCGACGCGGTTCAGCTCCAGGGGGACAACTCGAACATCGAATTCGTGATGCCTAAGGAGGGATGCATGCTCTGGTCGACGAGCATGGAGATCCCGGCAGGGGCCCCGAATCCCGCCGCCGCCGAGGCCTGGATGAACTACGTCTACGACCCGCGTGTCCAGGCGGACATCGCCGAATACGTCAACTACGTGACCCCGGTCAAGGGGGTCAAGGCGATCCTCCGCAAGCGGGATCCCGAACTGGCGGAAAACCAGCTCATCTTCCCCAGCACCGATTACACGAAGAACTGCTCGTTCGAATCCGAGCTCGGCGGCGAACTCGGCAGGAACGTCACCAAGGCCTTCAACGAAGTCCTCGCCGGCTGAGCCGATGCGCACCCTCTCAATCGCGGCGCTGCAGTGCGCGCCGGTCGCACGCGACCCGGCGGCCACGCTGGGGGCGTTTCGGGAGCGGCTGGCGGGCGTCAAGGCCACGGTCCCCGACGTCGATCTGGTGCTCGCCCCCGAGCTGCATCTGTCGGGCCAGCCGGGTCTGCTGGAGGAGCAGTCCGGCTACCCGGAGGAGGTCGCGGTGCCCGTCCCCGGAGAGCTCACCGACGCGCTCTCCGAGCTGGCCCGGGAGCATCGCGTCTGGCTCGTTCCCGGGACGGTCTTCGAGCGAGCCGCCGACGGGCGAGTGCACAACACCGCGCTGGCCTTCTCGCCGGACGGGGAGCTGGCCGCCCGCTACCGCAAGGTCTTCCCCTGGCAGCCCCACGAGGAATGTGCTCCCGGCGATCGTTTCGTCACCTTCGACATCCCCGACGTGGGGCGCGTCGGGCTCGCGATCTGCTACGACGGCAATTTCCCGGAGACGTTCCGCCAGCTCGCGTGGATGGGCGCCGAGGTCGTGCTGCAGCCGACGCTGACGACGACCAGCGACCGCGCCGCCGAGCTCATCCTCGCCCGCGCCAACGCGATCGTCAACCAGCTCTACGTCGTCAACCTCAACGCCCCGGATCCGGCCGGCCTCGGTCGCAGCCTCGTCGTCGACCCCGAGGGAATCGTCCGGGTCGAGGCGGGGGCGGGGGAGGAGCTTGTCACCGACGTCATCGATCTCGATGCCGTCACCCGTGTCCGCCGGCACGGCCTGGCCGGCGTCTCGAGGATGTGGGACCAGCTGATCAGGACCGGGCCCGAGATCGACCTCCCCGTCTACGGCGGCAGCATCCAACCCCCGCCGTAGGGAATCCCTGCGCACACGCTACGAGTTCCGAGGTGCCCTTGCCCACCCCCTGGACGAGGGCTCCAGAAGTAACAGGTAACAGGCGGCGTTCGGGCGCCGGAGCTTCCCACTCCGGCACCCAGTTGCCTGTCCTCAATCCTGAGCAGGACGCGGTCGGGCGGGCTAATCTGGTCGGGATGGGGAAGCGCATTGGGACGCGAATCGTTCGGGCCGTCCGAACTCTTGTTCTGACCGGACTCCTTGCGCTCGCGCTCCCGTCGCTGGCATCCGCCAGCAACCTCTACGTCACGAATTACGAATCCGACACCGTCTCGGTGATCGACGGCACCTCGAACCGGGTGATCGCCACGATTCCCACCGGTAGCGAAACCGGCCCGTTCTCGATCGCGATCACGCCGGACGGTAGGACTGCATGGGTGGGCAACTTCGATTCGGGCACCGTGATCTCGATCGACACCGCCACGAACCAGGTCGTCGGGGCCCCGATTCCGATCCGGCCCAAATCCTTCGCGATGGCAATCACCCCCGACGGGTCCCGCGCCTACATCGCCAACCACGAAGACGACTCGGTGACCGCCATCGAGCTCGCCACCCGGCAGGTGATCGGAACTCCGATCCAGGTCTGCGACGCGCCGACCTCGCTGACGATCAGCCCCGACGGCCGCACGCTCTTCGTGGTCTGCCAGGGAAGCGGGGGGAAGAGGTAATGGTGGACATCGGGCTCGGCCTGCTCCTCGGCGGCGGTCCCAGGGTCACCATCGAAAAAGGCTACGGAAGCGCGATCACGCCGGACGGCAACAGGCTCTACCTCGCTTCCGAAGCGGGGTTCGTCACCGTCGTCGATGCGTTGAGCAACAGTTCAATCGGGGAGCGGATACCGGTCGGCGTCGAACCCGACAACTTCGCGATCACGCCCGACGGGCTCAGGGCCTACGTCGCCGACTTCAACGAAAAAGGGCAGGTGCACGTCATCGACACCTCTTCCCGGCAGCTGGTCGGGGCCCCGATCGACATCAAGGAAACGGAATACGCGGCGAGCAGCCCCGACGGCCGGAAGGTCTTCTTCAGCCAGTTCGGCCCCGACACCGTCACCGGGCTCGACACCACCACCAACCAGGTGATCGGCCCGATCCCCACGGGCAAAGGAGTCGGCGCCCTCGCATTCGTCCCCGACCAGTCCCCGACCGCCGCGTTCAAGCTTGCGAAGAGGGTGCGCCCCGGCGTCGCTGCGACCCTGGATGGCTCGCCCTCGAGCGACAGCGACGGAACCGTGTCGAGCTGGTCCTGGGTCTTCCAGGGAGGCGCCGGCACGGGCACGACCAAGCCCAAGCTCAAGCACACCTTCGCCAAGCCGGGGAAATTCAAGGTGACGCTGACGGTCACCGACAACGAAGGCTGCTCGATCAACCTCGTCTTCACGGGGCAGACCGCCTACTGCCACGGCTCACCCGCCGCCACGGTCACGAAGACCGTCAAGGTCGCCTACCCCGGAGTGAAGGTCAGGTGCCCAAAGAGCGCATCGGGAGCCTGCAGTTTCAGGCTCAAGGCGGTGGAGAGGCACGGCAAGAAGCTGACGGCCCAGAGCGCGGTCGCCAAGGCCAAGGCGAAGCCGGGCAAGACGGCGGTCGTCACCCTGAAGCCGAAGAAGAAGTTCGCGAAGAAGCTCGCCGGCGCGAAGAAGGCGCTGGTCCAGCAGATCATGACGATCGCCGGCAGGCAGACCACCAAGGTCTCGAAGCTGAAGATCGTCCGGTAGGTCTGAGCCCAACTACGACGAGATGGGCGCCTCGACGCTCTCGCCTAGTGGCGCTTTTTGTGGGCCCCGTGTTTTTTGTGCTTCTTTTTCTTGTGCTTGCGGACAAGCTTCGTGCTGCGGGTGACGGTAGCGGCCGCGTTCCCGGTCGGCGTGTAGGTGACTTCGATCTTCACCTTGCGCTTGCCCTTTTTGCGAAGCCCCTTCTTGGCCTTGCCGGTGGCGGCGACTTTCAGTTTCACCTGGGCCTGGCCGGTGATCGCGACCGTCTGCGATTTGAGGCCTTTGCCATGGAGGGTGAGGCTGCCGACCGAGGGCTGGGGGAGGTTGACGAGAAGGGTCGCCGTCCCGTTCTTCTTGTTTTTCTTCAGCTTCCCGAGCGTCAGGGCGCTCGAGGGCTGAAGCTCGACCGCGCCGATGTCGGAGCCGTCGCCACCCGCTGCGTTCGGGATCGCCGGGAAGTCGATCGGGCGGATCACCCCGCGCTCGTCCGAGCCGAGGCCCTCCGCCGCGCCCTGGTCAACCGCGGGACTGCTGAAGGCCGGGGCCATCGTCGGCGCCGGCCCGCCGTTGCCCTGGAGCGGCCCGAGCTGGGGGTCGGTGTTCACCTTGTCGCCGGCGGCGCCGAAGCCGCACTCGTTGGCGCTCTCGAGGTTGAAGCCCTGCGATTCGAGTTTCTCGCCGCAGTTCGCGGCGCCCGCGGGGCCGGAGCCGCCGCTGACGATCGTGTTCGCGACCTTCACGCCCGGGTCCCCTTCGACGTTGCCGCCTTCGGCGACCCCGTTCGGGCCGGCGTCGATCGAGTTGTTCGCGATCGTCGAGCTGACCAGCGAGAGGGATTTCCCGCCGTCGAGTTCGACCAGGAGCCCGCCGCCTTCGACGACCCCGCCGTTGCCGCTGCCCCCGCCCGCTGCGCGGGCGGAATTGCCGGCGACTGTGAGGTTGCCGAGGGGCAGCGACGGAGCTTCGGACGCGACCACGAGGCCGCCGCCTTCGGCGACGCCTCCGTTGCCGTTGGGGGCGCCGCCCGAGACGTCCTCGGAGTTGCCACTGAAGGTGCTCGCCGAGACTCCACCCGTGGTCCCGGCTTCGAATTCGAGGACCGCGCCACCGCCTTCGGCCACCCCGCCGTTGCCGCCTCCGGGCCCGCCGGTGGCATTCGCGACGTTGCCCGAGATATCGGAGTTGCGGATCGTGACCGAGCTCCCTTCGAAGAACCCGACCCCGCCGCCTTCGACGACTCCGCCGTTCCCGCCTCCTCCGGCGCCGTTGGCGAGGACCGCGTTGCCGGTCACGCTGACGCCGTCGAGCACCAGCGCCCCATCTTCGCTGTAGATGCCTCCGCCTTCCGCAACGCCGCCGCCGTCGCCGCTACCGGTCCCGCTCACGTCGGCGCGGTTGTTCGTAACGACCGCGTTCTGAAGCGTGACGTTCGCTTCCTCGTTGCGCAGGCCCGCCCCCTCCTCGACGCCGCCCGGCGTGACGAGGCTCCCGTCCCTGATCGTGACGCCGCTGATCGTGATGTTGTTGCCGGCGCCGCCGACGTCGAAGACGCGGAACGGCCCCCCGGAGCGGATGATCGTGTCGGCCGGTGCGTGGCCGGAGATCGTCAGGCTCTTTTCGATCGTCAGCTCGTCGCTGGTCAGGGTGTAGGTGCCGGCTGGGACGACGATCGTTTCGCCCGGCGGCGCGTCGGCGATCGCCTGCCTGATCGACCCGGGGCCGGCGTCGTTCGTGTTCGAGACGGCGATCGCGGCCGAGGCGGTGCCGGCGGGGATCAGGGCGATGATGGCGGCGAGCCCAAAGGCATGCAGCGTCCGTGCGTGCACGAGTCCCTTCTACCACCGGTTTGGACACCCGAGCAACCCAATATTGGGAGTTCCGGCGGTTGTCTCGTTGCTGGTTTGGGCGTAGTGTCGGCGAGGGTAGCCCCGAGCCAGGAGGGTCGGGTAGCCCCGAGCCAGGAGGACTGATGCGATCCGGAATGAAGCTGGCGTTTTGTGTCGTTGCCATCGGCCTGCTGGCTCTGCCCGCAGCGGCCTCGGCGAAGGTGATCAAGGTCAAGCCCGGGCAATCGATCCAGGCGGCAGTCGATCGGGCGCATTCCGGCGACACCGTCCAGATCGCCCCCGGCACCTACACCGAGCCCGGCACCGCATGCCCGCCGCGGCCATCCCGGACCTGTGCGGTGTCCGTCACCGAGGACGACGTCGCGATCGTCGGCCAGGGCGGGCATGGTAAGAGCGTCGTCCTCGAAGCCGGGCCAGACCAGCAGGAGGGCATCGCCGTCGGCCGCGAAGGCGGCGGCGGTTGCCTCGAAGACCCGAGTCTCCGGGTCCATGGCTCCTTGATCAAAGGGATCACGGTGAAGGGGTTCGAGGACGACGGCGTCCTCCTCGCCTGCGTCGACAACTGGCGCATCACAGAAGTGGCCGCGATCGAAAACGAGGAGTACGGAATCTTCCCCTCGCACGTCTTCGACGGCCGCCTCGACCACTCGTTCGCCTCGGGGGCCAACGACACCGGCCACTACATCGGGCAGTCGTTCAACTCGCGGGTCGATCACAACGTCGCGACCGGCAACGTCAGCGGCTTCGAGCTCGAGAACAGCGTCGGGATTCGCGCCGACCACAACCTCTCGTACGGCAACACCGGCGGGATCCTCTCGTTCGATCTGCCGTTCCTCGACGCCAAGGTCAACAGCGGCAACGTCATCGAGCACAACGTGGTGATGAACAACGACCGGCCCAACACCTGCACCGACCCGGAGGACACGGTGTGCCAGGTTCCGCCGGGAACCGGGATCCTGCTGATGGCGGTCGACGAAAACACGGTCAAGGCCAACCTCGTCACCGGCAACGACTCCTACGGGATCGCGGTGGCCAACATCTGCCTGGCGCAGGAACTGCCGGAAGAAGTCTGCGCCGTTCTCGACATCGAGCCCAACCCCGACCACAACAGCGTCATCTCGAACGTCGTGCTCGGCAACGGCAACAACCCGGCGCCGTCGCTGCCGCCGGTCTTCGCCAAAGACCTCGCCTGGGACGGGACCGGCCAGGGCAACTGCTGGTCGAAGAACGTGTTCGCGACCGAGTTCCCGGACCCGCTGCCGAGCTGCTGAGCCCGCTCGAGCTTGAGCTGAGCCGCGCCCTTCGGGCGCCCCGCGAGCTCGTCTACGCCGCTTTCGCGAGTCCCGAGCGGCTGGCGAAGTGGTGGGGGCCGGAGGGCTTCACGATCCCGAGCCTCGACTTTCACCCCAGCCCCGGGGGCCGCTACCGGATCGAGATGCAGCCGCCGGAGGGGGACCCCTTCTTCCTCGCGGGGGAATTCCGCGAGGTCGATGCTCCGGCGCGGCTCGTTTTCACGTTCCGCTGGGAGGATCCCGATCCCGATGACGTCGAGAACACCGCGGCGCTCTCGCTTCTCGACCTCGGCGGCACGACCGAGGTGCGGCTCACCCAGGCCCCGTTCAAGACCGCCGCCCGCCTCGGCCTTCATCGCGATGGCTGGTCGGACAGCTTCGACAAGCTCGAACGACTGATCCGTTAGCGCCCGCCACGGAATCTCGGTTGTCGTTTGCCCCTGACAGCCGATCGGGTAATCCGTTTCAAGGAATGAACCAAGGAAGGGAATACCGATGAAACGCGCACTGGCGCCCACGTGTCTGGTTGTCGCATTTGTTGCGACTCTCGGCCTCGCCGCCGCCGTCTCCGCCGCGCCGAGCGGCTCCAGTGATCTCAAGATCACGAAGACCGCAAGCGCCGGGACGGTCAACGTCGGATCGAATCTGACCTACACGATCGGAGTGCAGAACCTGGGCCCCGACCCCGTCGGCGGCGTCACTGTGACCGATCAGCTTCCGAAACAGGTCGACCCCGTTTCCGCGACCTCGACCCTGGGACAGTGCTCGACGCAGAAACGAACCATCGTCTGCAAAATCGGCGGGCTGGAATTCGGGCCATCGGCGATCTCGAGCTCAGCGGGCGTGACCGTCACCGTCGTCGTCCGCAGGAGCGGCAAGATCACCAACACCGCGTCGGTCAATGGTGATCTGAAAGACCCGGTCCAATCCAATAACAAGGCGTCTGTGACCGTGACCGGCGTGAACGCGAAACCCGCCCCCCGGGCAACCTGCCGTGGGTTCGCCGCCAACGTCGTCGGGACGCCGCACACGGACCTCCTGACCGGGACTCCCGGCCGCGACGTGATCGCCGCCCTCGGCGGCAACGACACGATCATCGCCCTCTCGGGTCGCGATCTCGTCTGCGCCGGCCGCGGCAACGACGTCGTAACCGGCGGGCCGGGGGCCGACCGCGTGTTCGCCGGCTCCGGCAGGGACCGGGTGCTTGGTCGGGGCGGGCCCGACGTCCTCAAGGGCCTCGGCGGCGCCGACGTCCTCAAGGGCAACGCTGGGGCGGACCGGCTGCGCGGCGGCCGCGGGCTCGACAGGTGCCGCGGGGGCGCCGGGCTCGACTCGCTCCGCAGCTGCGAGCGGCGCTAGCGCGCTCGGGTGCTTGGGCGCGAGCCGGAGCTTCAGCCGCTTCGGCTTCGAGCGGTTTCGCGCCAGGTCGGTGGCGACGGCGGTGGCGCGGAACCGCCCGCCCGCGCCGAGCCTCTTCGCGAGCTTGCCGCGGACCGGAATCACGACCTTGCGGGAGGCCTTCTTGCTCTTGACCCTGCCGGCGATCACTCGCTTGCTCTGTCTGGCTCGGTTCGAGATCGCGTCGACGACAATCGCGACCCGGGCCGGCTCGGAAAGCTTCAGCAGGAATTTGTCGCGCGCCTTCCCGTTCACGAATCGAAAGCGCCTGATCCTCGGTTTGACGGTGTCCTTGCCGACTTTGATCGTGACCGTCGCGGAGTTCGAGTCACCGCCGTCGTTGCCCGCGGTGTAGGCGAAGCTGTCGGTGCCGGCGAAGCCCGGCTTCGGGGTGTAGGTGAACGTCATCGTCGCTCGGGTCGAACGGGCTCAAGGTGCCGTGTCCTGGATTGCCCGAGTGCCGCGCAGTCTCGATTCCCGGCCCGGTGCAGGAGAGCGGCACCGCGATCGGCCTGCCCTGTTGGACGACCGCGCTCGAGTCGCGCGCAGATCGGTGGCTCGAGGAAGCGGCGGACGAGGACGTCGTCTTTCTGATGGGTGAGGAAGGCGGCGAAGCCGAGCGCGGGCTGTGCGGCGCCGAATACCGGGCCGGCGGGCTCGCCGACCAGGGAGCTGATCGCCCCACTCGGGATGCCTGATGAATCGATCGCGCGCCCCATCACCGTTGACGTTGACATCGTGAAGTCGGGCCAGACGACGGCCCCTGAGCCGCGGTCGTCGATGATCGAGCCGATCAGATCTTCGGCCAGCCCTCCGGCTGCCGAGACCGGCTCCGGCGGTCCCCGGAATTCGCCACTCGGGTCGAGCCCCCGCGTGTAGAGGATGCCTTCTTCGGGCGGGATGTAGCGCACCCAGGCGACGAGGAAGTCGCCCGCCGTGTCCGAGGCGATCGACATCCGGGTGCTGACAGGCCCCGGGGCGCTGCCGTCGATGGTTACCTCGCCCCCCACCGGGGTGCCGGTCGGGTCGAGGCGGGCGCCGCGAAGGATGAAGGTTTCCGAGCTGTCCTGGCGCCAGACCACGAGGCCGTTTCCATGGGGGTCGACCGCGATTTCGGGGTCGGCGGTCGAAGTGCTCGAGGAGATCACCTGGGGCATGCCGACCTGGCCGTCGGCCGTGACGGTGTTCAGTTCGGTGCCGGCGCTTCTCCAGGTCGCCACGGTCGAACCGTTCGGCAGCGCCGCGATCTTCAGGCCGGAGCCGCTTCCGACATCGCGGACCGTCGGGTCCATGGCGCTGTCGGGGTGCACTCGCCTGACCGAGACTTTCGCGTTCCCGCCGGTGTCGTTGCGCCAGCCGACGGTCGCGACTCCCGCCGGGTCGACGACGACCCGGGCTTCGACCGGGTCGATTTTCCCTGGATCGGGCGCCTCCAGCGTCAGCAGGGGCCCGAGCGAGCCGTCTCGCTCGACCCAGCGGCCGAGGACCGTGTTGGACGTTGATGAACGTGCGCCAGACGGCGAATACCCGCCCCGAGGGGGCCGCGGCAAGCTGCGGTTCGATCGCCGGGCCGTCGTAGATTTCGATTTCGGGGCCGAGCTGCCCTGACGCCGAGAGCCAGCGCGCCTTCACGCCGTCCTTTTCGGCGAAGCTCCAGGCGACCAGGGTGTTGCCGCTCGGAGTCGGTCGCGATCCCGCTGGCTTCCGGGAACGGCCCCGTCCCGATCAGGTCGTTTTCGGGGGCGAAGCCCGCCTGCGCCGTCGCGCACTGCGCCAGAACGGCGACGAGAACCAGTGTCGGCAGGCGGAAGCGGATGAGGCGAAGCTTAGCCCCGACGTTTCCGTTTTTTCGGTTTGACGACCTTGAAGTTGACCGTCTCGGTGCGCGACACCTGACCGGCTGCGTCGGTGATCACCAGGCTGGCGCGGTACCGACCGGGCTTCAGTTTGCGGCCGGCGATCCGGCCGTTGAACTCGATCGTGTTGGCGCCCGCCGTCACCGCCTGGCGGATCTCGCCGACCTTCCTGTAACCGGTGCAGTTCTTCTTCTGGCCTTTTTTCGCCGCGACGCAGACGGTTTTGCCTTTCCGCTTCTTCTTCGTTCCCCTGAAGCGCTGTTCGATCGTCAGAACCGCCTGGCCCGCCTCTGTCGATTGGAACTTGAATCGAGCGCCCTGTCCCGGGCGCAGGGTTGAGCTGTCGATGCCGAAGCCGCTGACGCCCGGCGGCGTCGTGTCGGGGGTCGTCGTGCCCGAGTCCTGCTGCGGGTCGAGCGGCACGACCCGGATCGCGCCGGAGATGCCCGGCGTCCAGACCGCGAAGCCGTGGCCGTCGGCCCCGGCCGCCAGCTCGGGTTCGTAGAACGCTTCCGAGCTGGCCAGGGTGCCGGCGGCGGAGAAGTTGGCGCCCGACGGGTCGCTGACCGAATAGCGCAGGCGGCCGCCTTCGTAGAGCGTGGTCCAGACGACGTGGATCCGGCCGGAGGGGTCCTGGGCGCTGTCCGGCGCGCCGAGGCTGGCGTCGTCGATCGGGTTCGAGCCCTCGATGAAGGTCGCGCCGCCGAACGTGTTGGTCGCCGCATCGAAGTGGCGCAGGCCGATGTGGGTGTCCCCGGCGACGAAGTACCGGTAGGTGAGGAAGACGCCGTTCGGCCCGGTGTTGAGCGCGGTGTCGCTGTTGTCGGGCTCGGGCGAGGGCAGGGTCTTGTCGATTTCCCAGTTGGCGACGTTGTTGATGTTGACGGCGGAGAGGGGGCTCCCTTTGTAGACGCCGTACTTGACGACTTCGAGGTCGTTGGTCGCCGCCACCAATTTGTTGGTGCCCGGGACGCGGACGACCTCGGGCCCGTAGACGAAGAGGCCACCGGTCGCGTAGGTCACGCCCTGAGCGCCATCGACGAGTGCCGCCTTCGCATTCGCGCCATTGGTGCCGACGTAGGTCGAGACGTCGTCGAGCCAGGCCCCTCTGCCGTTCGTTTCGGGGCCGGAATCGATCTGCACCGGCCCTTCGAAGCTGGTGCCGTTGTTGGTCGAGACCCAGCGATATGTCCGGCTCAAGGTGTCGGGGCACTGCGAGCACCCGGCGATGACCACGACCTTTCCCGGGGCCGGCGTGAAGACCTGGGCCTTTCCGGCGCGCTGGACTTCGCTCGACCCCGGGAACGTGAGCATTTCGGTCCGATTGCAGGCTGTCGCCTCGGAGCTGATGCGGCAGTAGCCGACCTGGGTGTTCGCCGCGTCGGTCTCCCAGACGACGTGCCCGCTCCCATCGGATCCGACCGCGACGCTGGGATCGGCGCCGGCGCCGGCGGTGAACGGGGTCGCCGCCTGCGCGCCGGCCGGGACGGCGAGGCAGGCGGTAGCGATCAGAAGGAATCGGATGAGCAGGCGCATGTTCTCCTCAGGGGTTCGCGGACGAGTTGCCAAGCGTTTCAGAGTTCGTCCTCGCCGACGCCGTTCCTTGGACGGATTGCGACCATTTTCGGGGACTTGCTCAGTCGGATCCCCGGGGCGGACCAGGCCCGTCTCGTAGGCGAGGACGACCGCCTGGACGCGATCGCTGAAATCGAGCTTGCGGACGAAGATCGCTCAAGGCGGCGGCCCGCCTGCCCGAAGTATTAAGTTGTGGGAGTGGCCGGCCAGGGGGCCGGTTCGAAGGTTGGCAACAACGGCAAAAAAGCAAGAGCGGGTGATCGTCAGGTTCGCTGGCGATTCTGGCGATGGCATGCAGCTTGTCGGCGCCAGATTCACGGCGGCGACGGCGCTGTTCGGCAACGACCTCTCGACCCTGCCCGACTTCCCGGCCGAGATCAGGGCTCCGGCCGGGACGCCGCATGGCGTCTCCGCCTTCCAGATCCACTTCGCCTCGCGCGACATCCTCACCCCCGGCGACTACCCGAACACGCTGGTCGCGATGAACCCGGCCGCCCTCGCCGCCCACCTCGGCGCGCTCGAGTCCGGCGGGACCCTGATCCTCAACGAGGACGCGTTCACGAAAGGCAACCTCGCCAAGGCCGGCTATGAGGAGAACCCGCTCGACGACGGGTCGCTCGACGGCTATCAGCTCTTCCGCGTCCCGATGACGACCCTTACTACGCGGGCGACCGAGGGAATCGAGGGCCTGAAGCCGGCCGAAGCCCAGCGGACGAAGAACGTCTTCGCCCTCGGCTTGATCTCGTGGATGTACGGCCGCCCGACCGAGTCGACGATCTCCTGGCTGGAGACGAAATTCGCCAAGCGGCCCGCGGTCCGCGATGCCAACATCGCCGCCTTCAAGGCCGGCTACAACTTCGGTGAGACGACCGAGATCGCTGCGACCCCGGTCGAGATCGAGCCCGCCCCGCTCGAGCCCGGCGAGTACCGCAACATCGACGGCACCCAGGCGATGGCGATCGGGCTGATCGCCGCGAGCGTCAGGAGCGGGCTGCAGATGTTCTTCGCCAGCTACCCGATCACGCCCGCCTCCGAGCTGCTACACGCGCTCGCCAGCCGCGGCCGCTTCGGCGTCCGCACGGTCCAGGCCGAGGACGAGCTCGCGGCCGCGAACATGGCGCTCGGCGCCGCCTTCGCCGGCAAGCTCGGCGTCACCGCGACCAGCGGCCCGGGGATGGACCTGAAGGCGGAGACGATCGGGCTGGCGGCGATGGTCGAGCTGCCGATGGTGATCGTCGACGTCCAGCGGGCCGGGCCCTCGACCGGAATGCCGACCAAGACCGAGCAGGGCGACCTACTGATGGCGATCCACGGGCGCCACGGCGAGAACCCGATCCCCGTCTTCGCCCCGGCGACGCCGGCCGACTGCTTCACGATGGCGGTCGAAGCGGTCCGCACCGCGGTCCGCTACCGGACCCCGGTCATCCTCCTCGGCGACACCTTCCTCGCCAACTCCTCGGAGCCATGGCGGATCCCGGACAGCTCCGAGCTGCCGGAGATCGATCCCGAGTTTGCTCAGGCGCCGAACACCGGCGACGATTTCATGCCCTACCTGCGCGACGAGCGCGGCGCCCGCCCCTGGGCGATCCCCGGGACGCCCGGCCTCCAGCACCGGCTCGGCGGCCTCGAGAAGGAGGACGGGAGCGGCAACATCAGCTACGACCCCGCCAACCACGCGCTGATGACCAAGCTGCGGGCGGCGAAGCTCGAGAACCTCGCCAGGGAGCTGCCCGCGCTCGAGGTCGACGCCGACGAGGGGGCGGAGCTGCTGGTCCTCGGTTGGGGCTCGACATACGGGGTGGTCAGGGCCGCGGTGCGCCGGGTGCGCGAAGAGAACGTCCCGATCGCCGTCGCCCACCTGCGCCACGTCCACCCGCTGCCGGCGAACACCGGCGAGGTCGTGAGGAGCTTCCCCAAGGTCCTGGTCCCCGAGCTGAACAGCGGCCAGCTGCTGAGCATCATCCGCTCCGAGTTCGTCGTCGACGCGGTCGGCTTCAATAAGAACGAGGGCCTGCCGATCCTCGCCGAAGAGATGGAGCAGGCAATCCTGGAGGCACTTTCATGAGCGAGAACGGCAGCAGCAACGGCGCCGGCGGGAACGGCAGCGCGGTCCTGACCAAGGCGGATTTCCAGTCCGACCAGGAAACGCGCTGGTGCCCGGGGTGCGGCGACTACGCGATCCTCGCCAGCGTCCAGGCGCTGATGCCGGAGATCGGGGTGCCGCCGGAGCGCACGGTCTTCATCTCGGGCATCGGCTGCGCGGGGCGCTTCGTCTACTACATGGACACCTACGGGATGCACGGCATCCACGGCCGGGCGCCCGCGCTCGCGACCGGCATCGCCGCCTCGCGCGATGACCTCTCGGTCTGGGTCGTGACCGGCGACGGCGACTCGCTCTCGATCGGCGGCAACCACCTGATCCACGCCCTGCGGCGCAACGTCCCGATCAAGATCCTGCTCTTCAACAACCAGATCTACGGCCTGACCAAGGGCCAGTACTCGCCGACCAGCGAGAAGGGGAAGATCACGAAGTCGACCCCGTTCGGGTCCGAGGACCCGCCGTTCAACCCGCTGGCGCTGGCGCTCGGGGCCGAGGCCTCGTTCGTCGCCCGCACCGTCGACGTCGAGAAGAAGCACGTCGCCGAGACCCTGCGGGCAGCGGCCGAGCACGACGGCGCCGCCTTCATCGAGATCTACCAGAACTGCAACGTCTTCAACGACGGCGCCTTCGACGCCGTCCGCGGCAAGGGCGGGGCCCCGAACCAGATCCGCCTCGAGCACGGCGAGCCGATCCGTTTCGGGGCCGAGAGCGAGCGCGGGGTCGTCCGCGCCCCCGACGGCAGCCTCACCGTCGCCGACATCGCCGAGGTCGGCGAGTCGGCGCTGGTCGTCCACGACGCGCACCTCGAGAACCAGAGCCACGCGGTCGCCCTCGCCCGGCTCTCCGAGCGGCCAAATGGGCCGACCCCGATCGGGGTCCTGCGCTCGGTTGATCGCCCGGTCTACGGCGCCGGCCGGCAGCAGGAGCTGAGCGAGGCCCACGCCGGGGCATCGATGTCGGACGTCGACGACCTCCTGCACTCGGGCGACACCTGGACCGTCTCCTAGCGTTTAGGACCCCTCGATGCGGGGACCGGTCCGGTAAGTGGCGAGTCTGAAGTTCCAGATCAGCGTCTCCCTCGACGGCTTCGTCGCCGGCCCGAACCAGAGCGTCGAGGACCCGCTCGGCGAAGGGGGAGAGGCGCTGCATGACTGGGTCCTCAAGCTCGAGGCCTGGCGCCGCCCCCACGGGCGCGAGGGTGGCGAGGTCAACGCCAGCACCAAGGTCTTCGAGGAGGCGTCGGGAAACGTCGGCGCGAGCCTGATGGGCCGCAACATGTTCGGCGGCGGCCCCGGCCCCTGGGGCGAGGAGCCCTGGAAGGGTTGGTGGGGCGACGACCCGCCCTTCCACCACCCGGTCTTCGTCCTCACCCATCACGAGCGCGATCCGCTCCCGATGGAGGGCGGGACGACCTTCCACTTCGTCACCGAAGGAATCGAGGCGGCGCTCGAGCAGGCGACCGCCGCCGCCGGAGGGAAGGACGTCGCAATCGGAGGCGGCGCGGAGGCGATCCGCCAGTACATCGCCGCCGGCCTCGTCGACGAGATGTGGCTGCATGTCGTCCCGATCCTGCTCGGCGCCGGCGCCCGGCTGTTCGACGAGACGACCGCCGAGGCGGGCCTCGAGCAGGTACAGGTGGTCGAGGCGCCCGACGTCGCCCACCTCAGGTACCGCCGCGCCGGCTGAGCTAGGCGTCGAGCCAGGTCCCGCTCGGCCCGAGGTTGTGGAGCGGGGTCCCACCGACCCGGCTCTCGCACCCCCACGACTCGTGGATATGGCCGCAGACCGCGAGCCGCGGCCGCTTCTCCTCGATCGCGCGCAGCAGCGCCTCGCTGCCGAAGTGATCGCCGGAGCCGTTCGTGTCGCAATGGCCCTGCGGCGGTGAGTGGAGGACGAGGACCGCGCCCTCGGGGCAGGCGGCGAGCCGTTCCGCCGCGGCCTCGTCGTCGAGGTCGAAGCTCCAATCCCACGGCGTCACCGGGATTCCGGCGCCGAGGCCGAAGAACTCGACCCCCTCGATCTCGGCGCCGCCGCCGTGCAGGACCGTCGCGGCGCTCCACCCGGCCGCCGCCTCGCGCAGCGCGTCCTCGGTCTCGTTGTTGCCGGGGACGAGGACGGTCGGGGTCGAGATCGAGGCCAGCGCCCCGATCGTCTCGTCCAGCCCCTCGTGGATCGAGGCGAAGTCGCCGGCGCCGATCACGACGTCCGCGTCCGCCGACATCTCGGCCAGCTCGGCCGCCTGGCCGAGATCGCGGTGAAGGTCGCTGAATGCGAGGATCCTCACGGCTCCAAACCTAGCGGCTCGGCCCGGGTCCGTCCTGGCCCGAAACGGCTTCGCGTCGGGCCTGATTCGGGCCAGGAGGCCTAAAAGCGACACGAATCGGGAACCGGGTTGCTGTGAGCGGCATGGTCATGAGCCAGGAGCTGCGGGCGGCGATCGCCGAGCTCACCCGCGATGGGCGGCCCACCTCCCGCAGCGAGGTCTACGAGACCTATTTCCGCGACGCCGATCGAGCCAAGTTCGAGCAGACGCTCCATTTCCTCAGCGGGGAAGGAATCGTCGCCAACCGCCCGCACCCGCGCGACCCGCGCGATCGAGTGCTGATGCTCACCGACATGGGCCGCTCGCCGCGGGTCCCCTATGGCGCGATCGAGCGCGGCAGGCGGCGTAGGCGCGGCTGAGCGCTAGCCCGACGGGATCGCGCTCTGCTCGTGACCGTCTCGTGCCCGAATTCGCCGCAAACCGCTCTGGAATGCGGCCAAACTCATTAGAACCAGTACTGGACGGCGAGCCCTTCCCGGCCCTTCTGGTGGGCGATGTGGGCGTAGGTCGTCGGCGGGGCTTCGCCCCCTTTCTCATCGCCGCGAAGTCCTTCGCGTGGACGCAGGTGTCCCGCCAGCTCGCCGTCGAGCCCTTCGACTTCAAGCACCACCATCGGGTTCCCGAGCACGGTGTCGACGGTGGTCGACTCGTACTGCTCCTCGGCGGTGTCGCAGGGTGGGTCTTCCTGGGCCCTGATTTCGAGCCGCGGCGAGTAGGCCTGGATCAGCCGTTCGGCAGGACGCGGCCGCAGCGCCCACGCAACGTAACGTCTCCCCCAGCGGCGCTGATAATCTCGCCCGCGCTCATGCCCGGAATCTTCTGGATAGGCTTCGGACTCGCCGCCTCCGGCATTCTCGTCGGCCTCATCGCCGGCGCCCGCTCGCGGAGCACCGGGGTCCTCACCGGCCTCGCGATCGGCGCCTTCCTCGGCCTGATGGCGGGCTTCCCGCTGCTCGCGATCGGCCTCTCGACCAGCTGACCTCCGCAGCCCCGGCCAGATCCGTCGAGGGGCCCGGCGAGTGGGGCAAGTCGGAGGCCGACGGCGCCGGCCCGTTCACGACCCGGGTCAGATGGCGGCTGCCGCAGGGCGGTGGTGCCGTCTGGAACTCGCGCGCAGCGCGCAGGCGCGGCTGGATCGACCTCGTCTCCGACGCCGGTGATGTGACCCACGTCGTCGCGGCGCCGAAGACCTTGCGCCGATTGCGGCGGGTCAACTGGGTCGCGGCCACCGCCTTCCTGGTCGGTGGCTCGCTGTTCGCGCTCGGAGCGGCACTGGCCGAGTCAGGGGTCGCGGCGCGGACGACCTGCTGGATCTACCTGTTCGGCGGGGTCTTCTTCTCGACCGGCGGCTACGCGACGCTGCTGCAGGTCGTGAACGGGCCGCGCGCGGTCGACGCCGACGGGATCCTCGCCGCCGGCCGCTGGCGGTGGTGGGCGCGAGAACCGCGCAGGCTCGAGTGGCTGAGCGCCGCGGCCCTCTTCCTCGGCACACTGGTCTTCGGCGTGCTTCTCGTCGACTCGTTCATCGAAGGGCTGAGCGGGAGCGCCGAGAACCGCCTGGTCTGGTCGCCCGACATGATCGGGTGCACGCTCTTCGTGATCTCCGGCCAGATGGCGATCGCCGAGGTCTGCCATCGGCGCTGGTGCTGGCGCAGCCGCGACCTCGGATGGTGGATCGTGATGGTCAACCAGTTGGGCTCGGTCCTCTTCCTGGCGTCGGCGGTCGCTTCGTTCGCCCGCCCCGTCGGCGGCGAGGTGCTGAGCGAGGCGGTCGCCAACTGGGGCACCCTGACCGGCGCGCTCTGCTTCGCTGTCGCCGGCGGCCTCCAGGAGCTCGAGCGCCCGGACGTCGGCGCTTGAGCGGAATCGCCCCGGGGTAGTAGAACCAGAAGCCCGCGAGAGGAAGGAAGGTCGATGGTCGAAGTCACCGCGATCCCGCAGATCGAGCTCCACGACGGCGTCGAGATCCCCCAGCTCGGGTTCGGCGTCTTCCAGGTGCCGCCCGAGGACACGAGGTCCGTCGTTGAGGACGCGCTCGAGGTGGGATACCGGCACATCGACACCGCCGGCGCCTACCGCAACGAGAAGGGGGTCGGCGAGGCGATCGCCGCATCCGGCATCCCCCGCGATTACCTCTTCGTCACCACCAAGCTCTGGAACTCCCAGCAGGGCTACGACGAGGCGCTCGCCGGCTTCGAGTCGAGTCTCGGCAGGCTCGGGCTCGACCAGGTCGACCTCTATCTGATCCACTGGCCGATGCCGACCGAGGATCTCTTCGTCGACACCTGGCGGGCGTTCGAACGGATCCACGAGGAGGGCGGCGCCCGCACCATCGGCGTCTCGAACTTCAGGGTCGAGGACCTCGAGCGCCTCGAGGAGGAGACCTCGACCCGGCCGACCGTGAACCAGATCGAGCTCCATCCCTGGCTCCAGCAGGCGGAGCTGCGCCAGTGGCACGCCGAACACGGCGTCGCGACCGAGGCATGGAGCCCGCTCGCCAAGTCCTGGCGCCTCGACGACGAGACGATCGCCTCGATCGCCTCCGCCCACGGCAAGTCCCCGGCCCAGGCGATTCTCCGCTGGCACATCCAGCTCGGCAACATCGTCTTCCCGAAATCGGTGACGCCGGAGCGGATCCGGGAGAACATCGACATCTTCGACTTCGAGCTCAGCGACGAGGAGATGGGGCAGATCGAAGGGCTCGAGTCGGGCGAGCGGACCGGCCCCGACCCGTCCGAGTTCGTCGCTCCCTAGCGGTCAGGCGCCGCTTCGGGGCGCCGCAGTTGCGCCCGGTTCTCGCCGTAGCTGCGGGTCTCGATCACGATCAGGGCCCAGATCAGGACGTTGGCGATCGCGAGCGCGACGACCGCCGGAATGTCCGTCGTGACCGGGACCAGGATCAGGAGGGCGATCGCGAGCACGAGACGGCGCCTGTTCAGCGTGTGGACGTGGCGCCAGCGGAAGGCCACCATCGCCAGCAGGTAGATCGCGAGGCCGCCGAGCAGGGCGAAGGCCGGGACCGCGTCGAGGTGGCCGTCGAAGTGGCCGATCGTCTTCTTCAGGCCGAGGGCGACGAGGACGATCCCGGCGACCATCGGCAGGTGCAGGTATGAGTAGGAGTCGCGGGCCATCGTGTTCTGGATCACCCCGGGCTCGGCCGACGCGAGCCGTTTTCCCGAGACCAGGGCGACGACGTCGAAGTAGATCCACCACATCGCCGCGGTCAGCGCCACTCCGAGCACCGCCGCGGCGCCGATCCCGAAGCTGAGCTCGCCCGAGGCCCCGACCCCGATCGCGACGATCGACTCGCCGAGGGCGATGATCACGATCAGCCCGTGGCGCTCGGCGAAGTGCTCGGGGTGCAGCCGCCAGCCCGCGGGCGGGATCAGGTAGGGGCCGGCGAGGTCGAGGAAAAGGGCGAGCGCCCAGATCGCCCCCTGGGCGGTGCCGTCGAAGAGCGAGGCCACGGCCAGCAGGGTCACCGCGATCGCGGTGCTGATCGCGAGGCCGAGGACCGAGTGGCGGAGGGCGTCGTCGTCGGGGCTGGCGAGGATGAAGAGGCCGATCTGGGCGACGCGGACCAGGCCGTAGGCGAGAGCGAAGACCAGGCCGAGCTTCCCGAACGCCTGCGGGACGCAGAGCGCGACGATCAGCAGCGCAGCCATCGCCCCGAAGATGACGAGGCGGACCGCTCCCTCCTCGGGGTCGACGACGCTGGTCAGCCACGCGTATCCGACCCAGGCCCACCACAACATCCCGAGGACCAGCAGGCCCTGGGCAAGGCCCGACCAGGAGGGGTCGTGCGACATCAGCGCCGTGCACTGGGTGATCGCGAGGACGAATACGAGGTCGAAGAAGAGCTCGAGCGGAGTCACCCGCTCCTCTTCCTCCTCGCGCAGCCGCGGCCGCAGCCGCGGCTGGGTCGTGTGGTCCCCGGTCGTCATCGCGGCTAGGAGTCTTCCTCGTGGTAGCGCTCGAGCAACGCTCTTTCCTGATCGTGCCCGGGGAAGAGGAAAAAGACCAGCGCGGCGCCGAGCACGATCGCGGCGATGCCGGCGGCATAGGCCCATTCGTCGCCCTGGAGGAAGGAGGTTTGCGCGGCGGGGACGATCTTGTCGGCGTATTCGGGGTAGCGGTGGGCGAGGTCGGCGGCGCCGGCGAACGACTTGGTCAGGGTCGCCTGGACTTCTTCGTTGATCTGCCCGGCCTTCGGCGAAGCCTGGATCGCTTCGTTCGCCGCCGACGTGTAGCCGGCGGTGAGCAGGGCGCCGAAGATCGATTGCATGATCGCGCCGCCGAGGTCGCGCTGGAGGTCGGCGGTTGCGGACGCCATCCCGGCCCGTCTGACCGGGACCGAGCCGGTCAGCGACCTCGAAGCGGGGGTGCCCGCGAAGCCGACGCCGATCCCGACCAGCGCGTAGCCGAGGCCGACCTTCCAGTATTCGACCCCGTCCTTCCAGAGCAGCAGCATCGTGAGGAAGCCGAGCAGGCAGAAGAGATACCCGAGCAGCAGCGTGAACCGCGCCCCGTGAGTCTCGACCAGGCGCGCCGAGCGGGGCGCGACGACGACCATGAAGGCGGCGCCGGGGAGGATCGCGGCGCCGGCCCCGAGGGTCGAGTATTCGAGCACGTTCTGGAGGAATTGCTGGCCGATGAACATCGCCCCCATCAGCGAGCCGAAGACGATGATCCCGGCGCAGGCGGCGACCCAGAAGATCCGCCGCGAGGCGACCTCGAGGTCGTAGAGCGGGTTGGAGGCGCGCCGCTGGCTCCAGATGAAGACGGCCGCAGCGACCACCGCGACCACCCCGAACCAGATCGCGAGCGTCCCGTCGCCTTCGACGGGAGCGAAGTTGACCGCCATCACCAGCGAGCCGACGAACACGATCGAGACCGGGCCGCCGAGGTTGTCCACCGGCGCGGTCGTCTCGTTGACGTTGGCCGGGATGTAGCGCCAGGCGAGGAACAGCGCCAACGCCGCCAGCGGGATCGTGATCAGGAACACCGAGCCCCAATCGAACCCTTCGAGCAGGGCGCCCGAGGCGAGCGGCCCGAGCGCCGCGATCGCTCCGCCGATCGCCGACCAGAGCGCGATCGCCCGGGTCCGGGCGCCGCCCGACCAGAGCGCGGTGATCAGTGCCAGCGTGGTGGGGAACGCCATCCCGGCGGCGACGCCGCCGAGAACCCGGGCGAGGAAGAGGACGTTGATCGACGGCGCCAGTCCCGCCAGCAGCGAGATCGGGATCGAGAGGCTCATCCCGAGCAGGACCATCCCCTTGCGGCCGTAGCGGTCGCCGAGCGCCCCGAGGTAGAGGACGGACCCGGCGAGGCCGAGCGAGTACCCGACCGCGACGAGGTTGAGTTCGGTCTGACCGGCGTTGAACGCTTCGCCGATGTCCGGCAGCGCGACGTTGGCGACCGCGAGGTTGAGGTTGGCGACCGCGGCGACCAGGATCAGCGCCGCGAGGACCAATGGCGCGCGCTTCGGGCTTTCCTCGCTCATCCCGCTCATCGCGGCCAAACCTACCCGAGCCTGCGAGGATTTCCGGCGATGAGCGGGAAGCGGCCGGAGGCGCCGCGAACGGAGAGGATGCTGCCCGGCGTCTGGCGGCTGCGGCTGCCGCTCCCCTGGCCGGGTGTCCCGCACGGGAACGTCTGGGCGGTCGCCGCCGACGGCGGCGTCGTCCTCTTCGACACCGGAATGGGCGGCCGCGGGCGGTTGCGCCAGTTCGACCTCGCCCTCGCCCAGGCCGGGTTCGGGCTCGAGGACGTGAAGCTATTGGTCTGCACCCACTCCCACACCGACCACTACGGGCTCGCGGCGCCGATCGTCGAGGAAGCCGGGTGCGAGCTCTGGATGCACCCGAGGTGGGGCCACATCCGGCTCTTGGCGGACGACCCCGCCGCGGCGCTCGAGCACCGGATCGAGGTTGCGCGCCAGAGCGGCGTCCCCCCCGCGGCGCTGGAGCGCTACCGCGAGTCGCGCAGGGACGACGGCGAGACCGGCGTCGAAGCGATCGTCGAGCCCGACCGCGAGCTTCTGCCCGGGGTCGAGGTCGAGACCGACCTCGGGGCCTGGCAGGTGCACGAGACCCCCGGCCATGCGCCGTCCCATGTTGTCCTGCACCAGCCCGAGCGCAAGCTGATGATCAGCGGCGACCACCTGCTGGGTCGGACGGTGCTCTTCTTCGACCACGGCCACAGCCCCGACCCGGTTGGGGAATTCCTCGGCAGCCTCGACGAGATCGAGCCGCTCGACGTCGACCTCTGCCTGCCCGGGCACGGCCGGCCGTTCCGCGAACCGGAGACGAAGATCGCCGAGGCGAGGGCCCAGGTCGACCAGCTGCTCGGGAAGGTGCGCGGCTCGCTCGCCGAAGCCGAGCGCCAGCCGTTCGAGATCGTCGCCGAGATCGTCGGCCCCGACAACGTCAACTCGCCGGCCAGCGCCTGGGCGCTCCAGATCGTCCTCTCGAGCCTCGATCACCTGCGGATCCTCGGCGAGGCGGAGCCGGTCGAGGGGACCGACCCCCAGCGCTGGAAGCTCCTCTGAGGCCGATAGCCTCTCCCGGCAATGGCCAGCTTCACCCTGATCCGCGAGATCGACGCCCCGCCCGAGGTGGTCTTCGAGCTTCTAACCGACCACCGCGGCTATGCCGACCTGACCCCGCTTCGCCGCGTCGACATCGAGCGTGAGGGGGACCCGGCGCCGAACGGGGCCGGCGCGATCAGGGTCCTCCATGCCATCGGGCCGCCACTGCGCGAGGAAGTGCTGACCTACGTTCCCCCGAGCCGGTTCTCCTACAAGGTGCTCTCCGGGCTGCCCGTTCGCGACCACGTCGGGACCGTCGAGCTGAGCGAGCACGGCGGCGGCACCCAGGTCGTGTACGCGATACGGATGAACCCGACGGTCCCGGTGGTCGGCGGCGCGGTCGTCGCGGGCGTCCGCCAGGGGGTCAAGCAGCTCCTCAAAGGGGTCACCGCCGAGGCCGAGCGGCGCGCCGCCGCCGCTGCCTGAGCCCGGATGGGGGCGGGCCTCGACCAGGCGGAGCTGCGGCGGCGGGCGATCGAGGGCGTCCGCGAGGAGGTCGCGGCATTCGGAAGCGGCGGGCCCAGCTCGCGGTTGATCCGTCGCGAGGGACTGGTCGCGGCGGTGACGCCGGCGACGCCTGAGCGCTCGCTCTTCAACTCGGTCTTCTTCACCGACGCCGCGGTCCTCGCCGTCGAGCTCGACGGCCTCGCCGACGCCTACCAGGCCGCCGGGGTCCGCGCCTGGACGGTCTGGGTCCCGGACTCCGAGCGAGCGAGCGCCGAGCTGCTCGCCTCGCGCGGGCACGTCCTCGACGCCGCGCCGCGGGCGATGGCGCTCGAGCTGGCCGACCTCGCACCGGAGCCGCCGCGGCCCGAGGGGATCGAGCGGCGGCCGGGGGACGCCGCCGGCGCGGCGCTGCTCAATGACCTGGCCTACGGGTACGGGCCGGACGGGTTCCGCAGCGCCCTCGCCGCCGAAACCTCGATTCGCTGGCACTTCGCCCACGAGGCAGACGCGCAGGTCTCGTGCGTCGGCGAGATCCGGGTCGGGGACGACTGCCTGATCACCGGGGTGGCGACCCCGCCCGAGCACCGGCGGCGCGGGATCGCCGGCTGGCTCATCTGGAAGGTCCTCGACGACGCCCGCGCCGCGGGAATGCGCAGCGGCTCGCTGCAGGCGAGCCGGGCGGGGGCGCCGCTGTACGAGCGGTTGGGCTTCGCCGACCGCGGCTTCATCGAGATGTGGGAGCTGCGCCGATGAGGAGGGCGGCCGCGTAGTCGAGCGTCAAGGACCTGCAGCCGTTTCACCCACGACTGAAGGAGGCCAGCTCAAGACCGAAGCGTTGGGGCCCCCGCCGACGAGCAACCCATTCTGCAGCTGCGCCAGGGTCACGCGCTGGGGCGAAGCGGCACGAAACCGGGTCAGGGTGAAGTTGTAGGAGACTGCTTCCGAGCCGACCCGGCGGAACCGGCGTGGCAGCAGGCGGCGGGCGTTGCGGTCGGCGGCGAGCTTTGAGCCGACCAGGTCGATTTCGCGCAGCGGCGGCAACGGCCCCTTCTTGACGACGTCGGCGCCCAGGTAGTAGACGAGCGGCTGGCTAGTCGCGTATCGGATGGTCACGATCGCGAGCCCGGGCCGAGGCGCGCCGATCCGGTGGGCAGCGTTGCGCAGGTCCTCCCTCTGCAGGCGCGGTAGCCGGTCGATCTCGATCGTGAAGACCAGCGAGCAGAGGCAGAAGGCTGCGGCGGCCGCGATTCCGCCGGTGCTGGATCGCCGCACACCGAAGCCGGCGGCGACGACGAGGATCAGCGGCGCGAACACGGGCAGCAAGTTGCGGCCGTCGAGGTAGTCGGCGCCGAGGGCGCCGAGGAACAGTGGGGCGAGCACGCCGACCCCGCCCACGAGGGCAGGCGCCGCGGTGCTGCGACGCTCGACAGGGTCACCGAGCAGAACCAGCATCAGCACGCCGGCGAGCGCCAGCACGGCCGGGACGCCGAGCGGGATCGGGCCGGCCTGGCGGACCCCGTGCTCGTCGCCGTTGTCGTCGCCGACCAGCTTGGCGCCCCCCCGTTCGAGGCGTTGGCCGAGCGGCTGTTCGGCGATCCACGACGCGTGGGCGTTTTCGGCTTGCTGGATCGCGATCGGCAGCAGCAGGGCGGCGGCGGCGGCGACGACGAGCAGCGCGGCCGCGACGCGACGCCGCTCGCCGCTCCAGAGCAGCAGCAGGATCGCCTCGGGGACGACCACGAAGCCGGCGAAGTAGTGGGTCGCGAGTGCGAGCGCCGAGGTGACCGCCCAGGCGAGCAAGGAGCCCCGGCGCGGATCGCGCAGGGCCCTGGCGAAGAACAGCAGGGAGAGCGCGCTGAGCAGGAAGGCGAGCGAGTAGGCGCGGGCGTCCTGGGAGAACCAGATCAGCACCGGTGAGACGGAAACGATCGCGGCGGCGATCAGCCCGACCCGGCGCCGCATCCCAAACTCCAGCGCCGCCAGGTAGATGACGGCGATCGAGGCGGTGCCGGCCAGCGCCGAAAGCGAGCGCAGGCCGACCTCGCCGGTTCCGAACGGTCGCGACCAGAGCCAGGCGAGCATGTAATAGAGCGGCGGGGTGGACTCGCTGTGCGGGACCGCGGAGAACGTGTCGAAGAAGCTCGGGTGAAGGACTCGGACCACGGTCACCGCCTCGTCGTAGCGGTAGCTCTGCAGGTCGAGGGTGGCGAAGCGCAGCCCCGCCCCGAGGACGACGATCCCGGCCAGCGCGATGAGATGATGCGGAGAAGGCTCCGCGCGCCGGCGCAGACGCGATCCCAGGGCGGCTACCTCTTCACTCCCGAGGCGGTCGGAACCCGGGGCGGTTCGTACGCGTAGGGGGGAAATTCTTCGCTCGCGACGCGATTCCGGATCACCCCGAGGCTGGCCGGGAAGTTCTGGATCCGGAACGGGTTGGCGGTGCCGAAGTCCTGGTAGTAGACCAGCATCCTGGTGCGAGGATGCCGCCTGACCCAGACGAACAGGCGTCGGACGAAGGCCGGGTCATCACTGTCGACGACCCCCCACTCGGTGAGGACGAATGGGCGCCCGCGGAAGCTTTGGTACATCTGGGTCAGCGACTTCCATTCCGGATAATTGGAATAGAAATCGGTGCCGTTCCAGTCGGTGTAGGCGCTCCCCGGGTAAAAGCGTTCGGGGCGGTTCGCGAGGACGTTCGGAGAGCCGGTGGGGAGTGGGCTCCAGATCACCGCGACCGGGGCCCTCGGTAGGCCGGTGGGGAGCGGCGCCCCTTCTTCCCGCAGGGGCGGCAGGCCGGCGCGGGCGAGGCGGGCATCGATCTTCGCGATCTTTCCGCCGCCGTGGAGGAGGATGTAGATGCGGCGGAACGCCTGCCGGTACCAGTAGGGGCGGTGTTGGGCGTCCCTGAGGTTCCCCGCGCAGTCGTAGGAGGCATAGGCGTTGAGGCAGCGGTTCGGCTCGCCGAGCGGGCGCACATAGGCCCGCATCCCCTGCGACCAGAAGAGGTAGTTGAGCGCGATCAGGTAGGAGTCGCCGTAGCCGTTCGCGATCTGCCTAGGGTCGATCAGCTCGTGGCCGTCATTGGGGTCGGCGGTGGAGATGTGCAGGATCGGCCGCGCTTCGGCCCGCTGCCAGCGTTTGATCGAGCCGCTCAGGTCCGAGCCCCAGGTCTGGAACGTCTCGATCACGGGCGGGTGCTTGGCGACCAGTTCGGAGAATTCCCGGAAGTCGCCGTTGACGCCGGTGTCTGAGACCCCGAAGAAGACCTGCCCGGCCGGGGGCTGCAGGCTCCCGGCCCGCGCCGTCGCGGCCCCCAGCGCGAGCACCGCCGCGACTAGTCCGAGTACCGTTGCGTGGGTTCGCAGGCGATCCATGACACCTCCCTTCATCGGATGGAAGCCGACGAGACCACCAACACCACCCGGAGGCAATGGTTCTTGTGGTCGGTCATCGGCTTAACCGCGCTCGCCGCCGCGCTGCGTTTTTCGACGCTCGGGTTGCAAAGCTATCGTCACGACGAGGCCGTCACCGCCGGACGGGTGCTCGTCTCCGGCCTCTCCGGCACGATGCACCGGGTCTGGACCGGCGAGTCGACGCCGCCCCTCTACTACGTTCTGGCCTGGGCTTGGTCGCACCTGTTCGGGGCTCACGAGGTCGGGCTTCGCTCGCTCTCGGCCTTGTTCGGGACCGCGACCGTGCCCGTCGCGTACCTCGCCGGCCGGGAGCTGGTCGGCCGCCGAACCGGCCTCGCGATCGCGGCAATGGTCGCCGTCAACCCGGTCCTCGTCTGGTACTCGCAGGACGCGCGGGCCTATGCCCTGCTCGTCCTGCTCAGTGCAGCCGCCATGATCTTCTTCCTCCGCGCCAGGTCGGGCTCGGCCTCCGACCTGTCCTGGTGGGCGGTCCTCTCAGCGCTTGCACTGGCGACCCATTACTTCGCCTTTTTTCCCTTCGCGGTCGAGGCGGCCCTGCTCCTCGCCTGGGATCGTCCCCTTCGGCGGGTCGCCTGGGCGCTCGCCGGGGTGGCCCTCGCCGGCCTCGCCCTGTCGCCGATCGCCCTGCACCAGGCCCAGGGCTCGAACAACGACTGGATCGCGACCTTCCACATCACCCGCCGCCTGCACGACGCGGCAGTCGCGTTCTTCACCGGCGAAACCGGCCTGCTCAAGCATGCCCTTGTCCCGATCGCGCTGTTCGCCGGCGCGGTCGCCCTGCTGCTCCTGCGCGGCGGGACGCGTGAGAGGCGGGGTGCCGGGATCGCCGTTGCGGTTGGCGCCGGCGCCGTGGCGCTGGCCCTGCTCTTCGCCGCCCTCGGCCAGGACTTCGTGCTGGGGCGCAACCTGCTACCAGCGCTGATCCCGCTTGCGATGGTCGGCGCGGCCGGGATCGCGGCGCCCCGCGCCGGCCCGCTGGGGATCGGGATCGGCGTCGCCCTGGTCACGTATTGGCTCGCTTTCTGCGTGTACGTCGACTTTCGGCCGGCGCTGCAACGCGAAGACTGGCGGGGCATTGCAGAGGTGGTCGGGCCGCCGCCATCAGGGCGGCAACGGGCGATAGTGGTCTGGGAAGAGGGGGGCGAACCGCTGTCCTTCTACATCGACGGGACCCAGCGGCAGGCGAAGTGGAAGCTCTGGCGACAGGCGCCGGTCCCCGTCTCCGAGGTCGACGTGGTTAGCGGCAGCCCGCCCCCGCCCCGGCACCGGGCGCTGCCGGCCTCCTTGCGCCAGGTCGAGGAGGTTACGCACGGGCGGATGACGCTGGTCCGCTACCTGGCGCCGCGGCCGATCGCGATGCGCTGGGGCCGGCTGATCCACAACTTCACCGGCTACGCCAACGACGTCGTCCTCATCGACGGCGCCGGGAGCGCGCCCCGGCCCTAGGGCTGGGCCCCGAGGCCGCCTTCCGGTGGCGGCGGGGGCGTCGGGTGACCGGGCAGGAATGCGGGGAACCGCCAGGTGTGGATCCCCCTGTCGAGCATCGCGAGGCTGGCGGGGTAGTTCTGGATCCTGTAGGGATTCGAGGAGCCGAAGTCCTGGTAGTAGATGAGCATCTGGCAACGGCCGTGGTTCTTGACCCAGGCCATCAGGTGCTGGATGTAGCTCGGGTCGTCTCCATTGGAGACCCCGAACTCGGGGATCGCGAAGGGCATCTTCGAGAATCGGTTGTAGAGGCCGGTGAGCGACTTCCAGTCCTGATTGTCGGAGTAGAAATCGGTGCCGACCCAGTCGACGTAAGCGTTGCCCGGGTAGAAGTAACGGGGACGATTCTGGGGCACCGTGGGAGAGCCGGCGGGCAGCGTGCTCCAGAGCACTCCGATCGGAGAGCGGGGAAGGCCTATCACTTCGTGGCTGAGGGGGGGCAGGCCGACTTCGGCAAGCCGCGCGTCGATTTTGGCCCGCTTGCCGCCGCCGTGCAGGAGGATGTAGATGCGCTGGAACGCGCGCCTGTACCAGAACGGCGTGTGGGCCGAGTCCCGCAGCCGGCCTTCGCAGTCGTAGGACGCGTAGACGTTGATGCAGCGGTTGGGCTCGCCCAGCGGGCGCACGTAGGCGCGCATCTTCTTCGCCCAGAACAGCCTGTTAAGGCGGATCAGGTAGTCGTCGCCGTACCCTTGGGCGATCGCCTTCGGCGTGTAGATCTCATGCCCGTCGCGGCTGTCGGCGGTGGTGATGTGGATCATCGGCCGGGCGCGGGCCGTCTGCCAGCGGCCGATCGACCCGTGGAAGTCGCTTCCCCAGGAGCGGAAGGACTCGATCACCGCGGGGTGCTTGTGGACGGCCATGCTGAAGTGGCCGAAGTCGGCCGGGTCGCCGGTGTCGCTGACGCCGAAGAAGATCTTCCTTCCCTGCGGCTGGAGCGAGCCGGCGCCCGCGGCCGGAGCCAGGATGATGCCCGCCACCAGCCCCGCCAGCACCAGCCAGGCGAGCTTATTCGTGTGCCTGAAGCGGCTCACGGGGGCGGGTTCTATCGTCTTCCTGCCATCCATGTGCGAAGACGGCGGCGCGGCAATGGTTCCTGCTGAGGCGGCCCCGCGACGGTCGGGCGTAGCATTGCGGCGACGTGATCGACCCCCTCGACCGCTGGCGGGAGCATGGGGAGAAGCCCGACTTCGCCGGGCTTCTGACCTACGGCGGCTCGCCGTACACCGAGGACCCGGCCGAGCTCGAGGGCGCCGACGTCGCTATCGTCGGCGCGCCCACCGACGACCTCGTCTCCGACCGCCCCGGCGCCCGCTTCGGGCCGCGCGCGATCCGCGCCGCCAGCTGCCCGGCGGGCCCCCACCTCGAGGCCGGGGTCGACGCGTTCGAGCAGCTGCGGATCGTCGACTTCGGCGACGCGCCGGTCCTCCCGGCCGACCCGGCGGGCACCCATGAGGCGATCGAGCGCACCGTCGGCGACGTCCTCGCCGCCGGCGCGATCCCGATCGTCCTCGGCGGCGACCACGGGATCGCCGAACCGGACATCCGCGCCTGCGCCTCGCGCCACGGGCCGGTCGGCCTCGTCCACTTCGACACCCACACCGACACCGGGTCCGTCGTCTTCGGGGTCGAGGTCTCCCACGGCACACCGATGCGGAGGCTGGTCGAAGCGGGCCAGGTCGATCCCGGCCGCTACGTTCAGGTCGGCCTCCGCGGCTACTGGCCCGGGGAGGAGGAGTTCGGCTGGCAGCGCGAGCAGGGGATCGAGAGCATCTTCATGCACGAGATCCGCGAGATCGGTCTCGAGGCGACGCTCGAGCGGGCGATCGAGTCGGTGGGGGCGGGCCCGGTCTTCCTCTCGGTCGACATCGACGTACTCGACCCCGCGTTCGCTCCCGGCACCGGGACGCCCGAGCCGGGAGGGATGACCAGCGCCGACCTGATGTGGGCCTGTCGTCAGCTGGGTGCGCAGCTCGAGCTGGTCGGGGCCGAGCTCGTCGAGGTGATCCCGACCGCGGTCGGCTCGGCCGACATCACCGCTCTGGCGGCGGACCGGATCGTGCGCGAGGTCCTGACCGGGATCGCCCTGCGCCGCAGCCGCTAAAGCGGTTTCGATTGCGCAAATTCGGGCATCCGGAGTGTTCAGCGACCAAAGGAGTCTGAGATGTCAACGATTGCGATCATCGCCATCGTCATTGGGGCCCTGATCGTCCTCGCGATCGTGGTCTCCATGGCGCGCCGGGCAGGTCAGCGACGGAAACTCGCAAACGTCCAGCGCGAGGCGCAGCACGACGACGCGCGCCATCACCGGGAGCGGGCCCAGGAGAACCGCACCGAGGCCGCGATCGCCGAGGAGCGCGCCGAGCGCGCCAAGGTCGAGGCAGAGCTCGACGAGGAGCGCGCCGCGCGACGCGAGCAGGAGCTGAGCAAGGGGAGGGGCGGTTCCTAGGGATCGCCGACGACAAGGAGGAATTGAGATTGGCCACGACGACGAAATCGAGGAGCGACGCAAGACGCTCCAAACAATCCCAGGGGTCGAAAAAGGCGCGGCCCAAAGCCCGGACCAAAGCGCGGCCCAAAACCAAACCCAAAGAGCGGCCCAAAGCCAAACCCAAAGCGCGGCCCAAAGCCAAAGCAACCGGTCAGATCGCTTCGCGGGCGAAAGTGCCGCTCGTCGCCGCGGGAGCGGCGACTGCAGGCGCTGCCGCCGGCCTCGCCTGGGGCGCTCGTCATGCTTCGGGCCGCTCACCTCTGCGGGCGGTGATGCCGCGCCGGCCGAAGGTCAAGATCACGTCCCGGGACGTGGCCAGGGCCGCGAAGGAGATCGGCTCGTTCGGCTCCCAGCTCGGGCACCTGGCCACGGAGCTGGAGGCCGCTCGTGAGAACGGGGCAAACGGCAGCAGGCACCGCTCCCCGATCGAGGTCGTCCTCGAGGGGTTGACCTCGCGCCGCTAGTCCCTACGGCAGCCAGGGCTCGCGCCACTGGGTGATGCCGCGGGTCAGCTTCTCGGCCTCCTTCGGCCCCCAGGTTCCCTGTTCGTAGGGATAGACCGGGCCCGGTTCTTCGAGCAGCGGCTCGACGATCCGCCAGGTCTCCTCGACGGCGTCCTCGCGGGTGAACAGGTCAGTTCGCCCGGCGAGGGCGTCGCCGAGCAGGCGCTCGTAGGGTTCGGGGTCCGCGCCCGGCTCCTTTTCGAACAGAACCTCGAGGTCGGCGGGCGCGAACGACTCCTCGCCGGCTTCCTTGGCGAAGAGGCGCATCCGCGAGCCCGGCTCGGGCTCGATCCTCACCGTCAGCTGGTTTGGTTCCGGCAGCTTCTTATCGTCCCCGATCCCGAGCTTCGGCGGCCGGTCGAAGACGATCGTGACCTCGCTCGCCTTGTCCGGCAGGCACTTGCCGGCGCGGATGAAGAACGGCACCCCGCTCCAACGCCAGTTGTCGATTGCGAGCTCGACCGCCGCGAACGTCTCCGTCGTCGAGTCGGGCGCGACGTCCTTCACCTCGTGGAAGCCCTCGTACTGGCCACGGACGTAGTGCTCGGGATCGGCGGTGCGGACCGCCTTGAACAGCTCGAGCTTCTTGTCGCGGATCGGGTCGCCCTGGTGGCCGGCGGGGGGCTCCATCGCGATCAGCGAGAGGACCTGGAGGGCGTGGTTCTGGATCACGTCGCGCATCGCCCCGACCGCGTCGTAGAAGCGGCCGCGGTCGTCGACGCCGAAGTCCTCGGCGATCGTCATCTGCACGTGCGAGACGTACTGGCGTTTCCAGACAGGCTCGAGGATCGAGTTGGCGAACCGGAGATAGGTGATGTCGAGGACCGGCTCCTTGCCGAGGTAGTGGTCGATCCGGAGGATCTGGTCCTCTCGCAGCACCTGCTGCAGCGTCGCATTCAGTTCCCTCGCCGAGGCCAGGTCGTGCCCGAACGGCTTCTCGATCACGACCCTGGCGTTCTCGGCGAGCCCGGCCTCGCCGAGGCCCTCGACCACCGTCGCGAACAGCGACGGCGGCACCTCGAGATAGAACACCGGCCGCTTCGGCTTGCCCAGCTCCTTGGCGACGCGCTTGAAGGTGTCCGGGTCGGCGTAGTCGCCCGCGACGTAGGAGATCCGCGCCGCGAGGCGGTCGAACACGTCCTCGTCTGGGCTCTGCACGGTCGCGCCGATCGCCTCGTGGGCATGTTCGCGCAGCTGCTCCACCGACCAGTCGTCGATCGCCACGCCGACGATCCGGCAGCCGAGCTTTTCGCGGGCCTCGAGGTGGTAGAGGGCGCGGAAGGTCATTTTCTGCGCCAGGTCTCCGGTGATCCCGAAGATCGTCAGAACATCGGCGGTTTCGTCCTTGCCCTTGCTGCCGGCCATCCGCAGGCCAGGCTACCCGAGTGACATAGGGTTAAGGCATGGAGCTTGGGATCGTCGGGCTCGGACGGATGGGAGCCAACATGGCACGGCGGCTGATGGGCGACGGGCACCGTTGCGTCGTCTACGACGTCAATCCCGACGCCGTCTCCACGCTCGCCGGCGAGGGTGCCGACGGCGCGTCCTCGCTCGAGGAGCTCGCCTCCAGCCTCTCGACCCCGCGCGCCGTCTGGGTGATGGTCCCCGCGGGCGAGATCACCGAGAAGACGGTCGCCGACGTCGCCGCGGTTCTCGAGCCCGGCGACGCGATCATCGACGGCGGCAACTCCTACTACCGGGACGACATCCGCCGCGCCGAGATGCTGCGCGAACAGGGGATCGACTTCATAGATTGCGGGACCAGCGGCGGCGTCTTCGGGCTTGAGCGCGGCTACTGCCTGATGATCGGCGGCCCCGACGATGCGGTCGAGCGGCTCGACCCGATCTTCGCGACCCTCGCCCCGGGGGTCGAGGCGGCGGAGCGCACCCCGGGCCGGACCGGCGATCCGACGCCGGCCGAGAACGGGTACCTACATTGCGGCCCCAACGGCGCCGGCCACTTCGTGAAGATGGTCCACAACGGGATCGAGTACGCGATCATGGCCTCCTACGCCGAGGGGCTCAACATCCTCAGGAACGCGAACGCCGGCAAGGCCGAACGCGAGGCCGACGCCGAGACCGCCCCGCTCGAGCAGCCCGAGTACTACCAGTACGACATCGACATCCCCGACGTCTCCGAGGTCTGGCGCCGCGGCAGCGTGATCGGGTCCTGGCTGCTCGACCTGACCGCGACCTCGCTGCAGGAATCGCACGACCTCTCCGACTTCGCCGGTCGCGTCTCCGACTCAGGCGAGGGTCGCTGGACCTCGATCGCGGCCATCGACGAGGGCGTGCCGGCGCCGGTCCTGACCACGGCGCTCTACGAGCGCTTCTACTCGCGCGGACTCGACGACTTCGGCGACAAGGTGCTGTCGGCGATGCGCAAGCAGTTCGGTGGGCACGACGAGAAGAAGCAGTGAGCGTGAAGCAGTGTTGAAGTGAGCATCGAGCTCGAGGTCGTCGCCGACGAACGGGCGGCGGCGCGGCGGGGCGCGGAGCTGATCGCGGCCGCCGGCAGGGGAGCGGTCGCCGAGCGGGGGATATTCGAGCTGGCGATGAGCGGCGGGCGCACGCCATGGGCGATGCTCGCGATCCTCGGCGACCTCGAGGAGATGCCTTGGGCGGAGACAGAGCTGTTCCAGGTCGATGAGCGGGTCGCCGCACCGGGAAGCGAGGACCGAAATCTCACCCACCTGGTCCTCGGCCTCTCGCTCGAGCACCAGTCGGCGCTGCGGCCGATGCCGGTCACCCACCGCGACCTCGACGCGGCGGCGCGCGAGTACGAATCCTCGCTGCCGGAGGCGCTCGACCTCGTCCACCTCGGCCTCGGGCCCGACGGCCACACGGCCTCACTCGTCCCGGGCGACATCGTGCTCGAGGTCGACGATCGCCGTGTCGCCATCACCCGGGGTGAGTACCAGGACCACCGCCGGATGACCCTGACCTACCCCGAGCTCGCCGCCGCCCGCCGCATCGTCTGGCTCGTCACCGGCGAGGAGAAGCGCGAGCCGCTGGCCAAGCTCCTCGCCGGCGACGACTCGATCCCTGCCGGCCGCGTCCGGAACGACGACATCGTCGTCGTCGCCGACGAGGCCGCCGCGGCGAACCGATAGGACGCAAGGCGCTTTCCCAAGCCTTGGCTTGCGAAAAGCGCCTGGGAGCCGAGTGGTTCCTCGAGCGTCGTTAGCGTATTCGCTAACATCTAGCCATGAAATCAGATTCGCCAGGTTCGATCGGACCGACGCCGTCGGCGGCACTTGTCAGGGAAATCCACCGGCGCAGTGGCCTCAGCCAGGCCCGGCTTGCGCGACGGGCGGGCCTTCCGCGGTCCGTCCTCAACGTCTACGTCAAGGGCCGTCGGGAGCCAGGTGTGGACGCTCTGGCCCGGCTCGCCGCTGCCGCGGGCCTACAGGTGGATCTGACTCCGAGGCTGGCGGCGGTCGATCTCGAATCCGCCGACGCGATGCTGACCCAGGTGCTCGAGCTCGCCGAGTCCCTGCCCTATCGGCCGCGGGGAGAGCTGGAATATCCGAATCTCCGGGACCGCCTGTCGGGCCTGGCTCACGTCCGATGAGCGAGCTCGGCGAAAAGCTCCACGCGATCCACGACTCGCTCGATGGCGCCTCGATCGCCCACGCCTTCGGAGGGGCGATCGCGCTCGCCTATTGCGTCGAGCAGCCCCGGGGGACGCGCGACCTCGACGTCAACATCTTTCTCGATGCTTCAGAGGCATCGAGCGCGCTGGGCGCCCTGCCAGACGGCGTGCGGGTGAGCGAAAAGGACGTGAGGAAAGTCGAACGCGACGGGCAGGCCCGACTCTTCTGGGACGGCGTGCCGGTCGACGTGTTCCTCAACAACCTGCCGCTCCACGAGGCAGTTGCCGCGTCCGTCGTCTGGGTCCCGATGGAGGGTCGCCAGGTGCCGGTGCTCGACTGCGCGTCGCTTGCCATCTTCAAGGCGTTCGTCGATCGCACCCAGGATTGGGCCGACCTCGAGGCGATCGCCCTGGCTACACCGGAGGACATAGAAGAGGCCGCCGCTACGATCGCCGACCTGATGGGCGAGGACGATCCGGGATACGCGCGGCTCCGAACACTCCTTGAGTCCAGGCCGGGCTGACGGCGTGGAATCCGGCGGATCGTCAGCCGGTGAGCTCCAGGGGGTGGTTGGCGACGATCCGACCGTTGGGGTCCCACTTCCCCTTGACCTCCCGGAGCCGCTCACAGACGGCGGCGGGGAGGATGTGGTCGGCGTGTTTCGGCCGGTCGCTGAAGTTGTAGTAGCCGCCGTCGGTCCCCCACGGCGTCATCGCCTCCTCGATCCGGTCGAGGTGGGCGGGGATCGCTTCTTTCAGCTCCGGCGTCATCGGCATCCCGACGCTGTACATCGCCCAGCCGGCATCGAGCTTGGAGAGCGCGCCGCCGTTCTCGTCCTCGCGTCCGAGGGCGCCGCCGACATGGCGGATCTCGCTCAGTAGCAGCGGCGAGCCGGAGTCGACTCCCGCTACCCCGACCCAGGCGTCGATCGCCTCGTCCGGCAGGTCGCGGAGGGTCATCCCGTCGCCGATGCTCGGGACCGGGTTCTCGGGGTCCATGTGGATATGGCTGAGGCCGGCGGTAGGCATCTGGGCGAAGCCGTCGATGATCGGCTCGCCGATCTCGCGCAGCGGAGCGATCAGCGCCTCGCCCTCCTCCTGGCCGCCGATGAAGGCGCCGTCGATCGTCAGCAGCGGCTTGCCGCGCAGCTGCTCCGGCACGTCGGGGATCGGCGGCGGGGTGACGAAGCGGACGACGGTGGTGAACTCCTCCGGCGCCTCGGCGGCCCAGTCGCGGTAGGCGCGCACGGCGTCGGCGCCGACCTCGGCCGGGAAGATCAGGATCCCACCGTAGGCCTGCGCCAAGGGCAGCAGCCTGACGTGGAGGGCGGTGACGAGGGCATAGCCACCACCGCCGCCGCGCAGCGCCCAGAACAGGTCGGGGTCGTTGTCGGCGTCGACGGTCCTCGCCTCGCCGTCGGCGGTCACGACGTCGATCGCGGCGACGCGGTTGCAGGCGAAGCCGTGGCGGCGTCCGAACCAGCTGAGGCCGCCGCCGAGCGTGAACCCGACAACGCCGACGTCGGGCGAGGAGCCCGGCATGTAGACGAGCCCGTGCTCGTTCGCCGCTTTGCCGAGCTCGGCCGAGAGGACCCCCGCCTCGACCATGGCGGTCTCGGTCTCGGGCTCGATCGCGATCCCGCGCATCCTCTGGGTCTTGACCAGGATCGCGCCCTCGAGGCCGGGGACCAGCGGGCCGGCGCCGTGGCCGGTCCCCTGGCCGGCGATCTTGAGGCCGTTCTCGGCCGCGAAGGCGGCAACGGCGGCGACGTCGCCGGCGTTCTCGACGATCGCGACGGCGGCGGGGCGCTGGTCCGCATCGAGGTTCCAGGCCGCACGGGCCTCGTCCCAGCCGGCGTCGCTCGGCGTGGCGATCGTTCCGTCGATCTGCAGCGCGTTGAAGTCAGTCAATTCAGTTCCCTTCCCCGAATGTCAAGTGATCCACTGAGCCGCCCCTACCGACCAGCAGGTCGCTGACCATAGCCGCTGGAAAGAGGCCGTGGCCGGCGAGACCGGGGTCGGCCTCGAGGCGGGCCGCGAGCTGGGCCGGGTCGCCGACCTCGCCGCGGTAGTCGGCGATCACGCCGTCGTCGGGGCTGCGGGGCGCGTCGCGGAGCTCGACCTCGGGCCCGAGGCGGGCGAGGGTGGCCGGCAACCCGAAGGCGAAGAGCTCGAGCGGGACCGGGCCGGTGAGGGAGTCGAGGGGCTTGCTCGAGTCGGCGATGACGACGAAGCGGCACGCGGCGGCGGCGACGATCTTCTCGCGCAGGTGGGCGCCGCCGCCGCCCTTGATCAGCCAGCCGTCGGGGGTGACCTGATCGGTCCCGTCGATCGCGATGTCGAGGCGCTCGAGCGCGCCGAACTCCTCGACGGGGATGCCGAGCTGCCGTGCCTGCTGCTCGGTCGCGACCGAGGTCGCGACCGAGCGGATCCCGTCGAGCTCCCTGCGGGCGAGCGCCGGCAGCAGGTGGGCGACGGTCGATCCCGTCCCCAGCCCGATCGCCATCCCGTCCGAGACGAGCTCGGCGGCGGCCTCGGCGGCGAGGCGCTTCTCGTCGTCCGCTGGCACCGGCAGGGACTCTATTCTCGTGAGCGCGGAGCGAGCAAGCATCCATATCTGACTCTTCGCGCAGCGAGCAAAGAGCGATAGTTATGTCTAGATGGAGGCACGGATCTGGCTGATGGCGGCGGGCGGTGAGCCACGCTCGATCCCGCTCCCCGAGGGCCGCACCGTCATCGGCCGCGACCCCGAGGCCGACCTCTGGATCGAGGACGAGTCAATTTCCTGGAACCACCTCGAGGTCGAGAACCGCGGCGGGGTCCTGATGGCGACCGATCTCGACAGCCGCAACGGCACCGCGCTGAACGGTGAGCCGCTCGACCGCCCCCGCCGGTTGCGCAACGGCGACACGCTGATGGTGGGTGGGCACCGGCTCGAAGTCTCCGATCCGGCACCCGGGCGAGGTGGCCAGACCGTGGCCGCCGCGGCCCCCAGCGTCGCCCTGACCGAGGAGGAGCGGGCCACCGCAACCGCCCTCGTCGCGCCGTACCGCAGCGAGGGCGCTTTCGCCGGCCGGCCCGCGACCCGGGCCGAGCTCGCCGAGGCGCTCCACGTCAGCGAGCGGACCGCGCAGCGGCGACTCGACGCGCTCGCGGCGAAGCTCGACGTCTCGGGCGAGGCCGGGCGCGACCGCCCGCGCCGGATCGCGGCCCGCGTGATCGAGCTCGGCCTCGACCGCGGTCGGTAGGCCGAGGAGTGCATTGACCCCCTTATAGGGGGCGAATGTCCATCTCGTGGCCCGATCCGGGCCAAACGCGGCCCGATCGGGGGCGTCGATGTCGTTGGCGCGCACGCCCCCGCGGCCGACCATCGGTGGGCAGATGCAACCCACTTCGAAAGGGACTCCAATGCTCAAGCGCACGACGCTCCTAGTTCTCACCGCACTCTTCGCCCTGGCTCTGCCGGCCGCCGCCTCGGCGGCGGCCGGCTCCGGCGGCGCCGTCGTCTTCTCGCGGGTCGTCACGACGACTCACTCCGAAGGCGCCGAAAGCTCCGCCGAACCGAAAGCGCCGACGGTCGAAGGCGGTCTCTTCGCGGCCCGCAACGGCCGCCTCAACCAGCTGACCGACAACCCCGGCGACAGCCAGCCGGACTTCTCTCCCGACGGCCGGCTGATCGCCTTCGTCCGCGACGGCGACGTCTACGCGATGCGCGCCGACGGGAGCGGCCAGCACACCCTCACCAGCGGCCCCGAGGTCGATGCCAGGCCCCAGTTCGCGCCGAACGGCCACTACGTGGTCTTCGAGCGCCGTGCCACGGCCGGCGCCCCGCGCGACCTCTTCACGGTCGACATCGCCGGCGAGGGCCTGCACGCGCTGACCTCGACCCCGGCCGACGAGCACCAGGCCTCGTTCTCGCCCGACGGGCACGCGATCGCCTTCGTCACCAGCGTCGCGATCGCGGGCGGCGGCGTCGCCGACGACATCTACTCGGTCCGGCCCTCCGGTGCCGGGCTCGCCCAGCTCACCCACACCGCCCGGGTCGATGAGTTCTCGCCGCGATACTTCGCCGGCGGGATCGCCTACAGCCGAGGCCAGAGCGGGACGGGGCCGGGCGCCTACGCCGACGTCTACACGATGCGGCGCGACGGCACCCGGGTCAAGCCATGCGTCCGCGGCGTCGGCTCGGCCGACATCGAGGACATCTCGCCGAACGGCCACACGCTCCTCTTCCGCCGCGACCAGGGCCTCTGGGTGAAGCGGGTCGGCGGGGGCCGGGCGCGCAAGCTGTCCGAAGTCGCCGACAACTCGAGCACTAACGCGGTCTTCTCCTCCGACGGCCGCCGGGTCGCGGCCTTCGTCGCCACCGACGAAGTCGAGACCCTCTCGGCGATCAGCGTCAAGGACGGCCGCAGCACCCAGCTCGCCGAAGGCTTCCGCCCCGAAAGCAGCTCGGTCACGGCGACGATCGGCCCGGTGATCGCCTGGCAGCCGGTCCGGTAGCCGCCCCCGACAGCCACCCGGCGGGTATAACCGCCGGGTGGCTGGAGAGGGAGGTGGCAGAGAGCGCGGAGCGAGCAAGCGTCGCAATCTGACCCTTCGCGCCGCGAGCGAAGCGCGAGGTATTGGCAGAGGCGAACCGGCGATCGGATCGACGCTTGCCGGCTATCGCCTGGACGCCCTGATCGCCCGCGGTGGGATGGGAGTCGTCTACCGGGCGACCCACCTCGCCCTCGATCGCCCGGTGGCGCTGAAGGTGATCGCCCGCCACCTAAGCAGCGACGACCGTTTCCGCGACCGCTTCCTCCGCGAGTCGCGCCTCGCCGCCAGCCTCGAGCACCCCAACGTCGTGCCCGTCTACGACGCCCGCGAGGAGGATGGCGAGCTGATCGTCGCGATGCGGCTGATCGGCGGCGGCGACCTGAAGCGGCGGATTGCGGCCGGGCCGCTGGCGCCCGAGGAGGCGATCGACCTCCTCGCCCAGGTCGCCGACGCCCTCGACTCGGCGCACGCCGCCGGGATCGTCCACCGCGACGTCAAGCCGCACAACATCCTGCTCGAAGGCGACCATGCCTACCTGTCGGACTTCGGCCTCGCCAAGGCGCTCGGCGACAGCGGTGTCATCACCGGCGCCTCGATCGTCGGCACCGTCGAGTACATGTCGCCCGAGCAGTGGCGGGGCCACGACGTCGGCCCCGCCGCCGACGTCTACTCGCTCGGCTGCGTCCTCTACGAGTCGCTGACCGGGATCGTCCCGTTCGCCCGCCGCGCCGGCGACGCCGAGCCGGAGATGCCCGCCGGCCTCGACGCCGTGATCGGGCGCTCGGTCTCCAAGGACCCCGCGGAGCGCTACCCAAGCGCAGGCGCGCTGGTCGAGGCGGCGCGCGAGCGTCAGGGCGCGACCCCGACCGCGACCCGGGTCCTGAGCGACGGCCCCGAGGCGCCGACCCGGGCGCTCCCGGAGGAGAAGGGGCGGGGTCTGCGCCGCCGCGTCCGCTCGCTCTCGTGGGGTTGGCTGCTGACCCCGGCGGTCCTCGCCGCGCTCGCCGTTGCGCTCTTCCTGCTCCTCGGCGGCAACGACGTCTCGGTCTCCTCGCCGGTGGCGGTCGGCACCCCGCCGCTGCGCCTCGCCGCCGGCGAAGGGGCGGTCTGGGTGACCAGCGCAGCCGACGGCACCCTGACCCGGATCGACCCGCAGGGCCGGAGGATCGTCGGAAAGCCACTCCGGCTCGGCCGCGGAATATCCGCCGTCGCCGTAGGCCGCAAGTCGGTCTGGGTCTCGAGCCCCGATACCTCCAGCGTCCTCCGCGTCGACCCGGTCACCGACAGGGTGATCAGCAGGATCAGGGTCGGCGGCCGCCCGGGGGCAATCATCGTCGCCGGCGGCAGAATCTGGGTCGCCGACCAGGGGGGCGCCGGCGTCACCGCGATCAATCCCGAGGGAGAGCGCGTCTTCCGTCGCGGGATCCCCCCGCGATCGGCGCCGCTGAGACTGGCCGCCGGGGCCGGCGGCGTCTGGGTCAGCAGCGCCTCGACCGGCTCGGTCCGGCGGATCGAGCCGAGCACCGCGGAAGCGGCGGGGCCGCCGATCCGGGCCGGCCGCGGCCCCGCCGGGATCACGGTCGGCGGCGGCCTCGTCTGGGTTGCGAATAGCCGCTCGGACACGGTCACCAGGGTCGATCCCTCGATCCTCGGGATCCTCGGCGACCCGATTGCGGTCGGCGGCCGTCCGGGTGGGATCGATGCCGGCCCGAACCTGGTCTGGGTCGCGAGCGCGGCCGATGACTCAATCAGTCGGATCGACATCGAAAACGGCGACGTCGTCGGCGACCCGATCGGCGTCGGGCCCGAACCGGGGGCGATCACGATTGGCGAGGAAGCCGTCTGGGTAGCCAACAACGGCGACGGAACGGTAACGCGGATCGAGCCCTGACGAATAGGATCGATTGATTGCGCATGGCTGACGGTGATATCGACCAGCTCTGCATAGACACGATCCGGACGCTTTCGATCGACGCGATCCAGAAGGCGGAGTCCGGCCATCCGGGGACCCCGATGTCGATGGCGCCGGTCGCCTACACCCTCTGGCAGCGCTACCTCCGCTTCGACCCGGCAGACCCGGTCTGGCCCAATCGCGACCGCTTCGTTCTCTCCGCCGGACACGCCTCGATGCTGCTCTACTCGCTGCTCTTCCTCGCCGAGGTGGAGGCCGTCGACCCCGACTATGAGGTGCTCGGCCGGCCCTCGGTCTCGATCGAGGACATCGAAAGCTTCCGCCAGCTCGACTCGCGGGCGCCGGGCCACCCCGAGTACCGCTGGACCTCGGGCGTCGAGTCGACGACCGGCCCGCTCGGCCAGGGGGTGGCGACCTCGGTCGGGATGGCGATCGCCTCGAAGTGGATGGCGACCCGCTACGGCGCCGAGCACTTCGACTTCGACGTCTACGCGCTGGCCGGCGACGGCTGCCTGATGGAGGGGGTCTCGGGCGAAGCGGGATCGATCGCCGGCCACCTCGAGCTCGACAACCTCTGCTGGATCTACGACAACAACCACATCACGATCGACGGCAAAACGGAACTGGCATACGAAGACGACGTCGCCGCCAGGTTCATGGGCTACGGCTGGAACGTGGCCCGGGTCGGCGACGCCAACGACACCGGGCTGATCGCCGACGCTCTCGAGGAGTTCAGGGGCGAGGAGGGGCGGCCAACGCTGATCATCGTCGACAGCCATATCGGGTGGGGATCCCCCCACAAGCACGACACCGCTGCAGTCCACGGCGAGCCGCTCGGCGAGGAGGAGGTGCGCGAGACGAAGCGCGCCTACGGCTGGCCCGAGGACGCCCAGTTCCTCGTCCCCGACGGGGTCAAGGAGCATTTCGCGGCCGGGATCGGCAGGCGCGGTGCGGAGCTCCGCGCCGAGTGGGAGGCCGGGCTGAGGGGCCTCGACGAGGGCCTCGCCGCCGAGCTCGACGCCGCCCAGCGGCGCGAGCTGCCCGACGGGTGGGACGCCGGGATCCCGTCCTTCGACGCCGACGAGAAGGGGCTCGCCACCCGCAAGGCCTCGAACCAGGTCGAGAACGCGATCGCCGAGCGGGTCCCGTGGATGCTCGCGGGCTCGGCCGACCTCACCGACTCGACCTCGGTCAGGCTCGGGTTCGACGGCGCCGTCGATTTCGAGCCCGGCTCGTTCGGCGGCCGCCAGCTCCACTACGGGGTCCGCGAGCACGAGGCGGCGGCGATCTCCAACGGGCTCTCGCTCTCGAAGCTGCGGCCGCTCTGGTCGACCTACCTCACCTTCTCCGACTATGCGCGGCCCGCGATCAGGCTCTCGGCGCTGATGGAGCTGCCGGTGATCCACCTCTTCACCCACGACTCGATCGGCCTCGGCGAGGACGGCCCGACCCACCAGCCGGTCGAGCAGCTGGCCTCGCTCCGCGCCGTCCCCGGCCTCGACGTGATCCGACCCGCCGACGCCAACGAGGTCGCCGAGGCCTGGCGGGTCGCGGTCGACCGCACCCACCAGCCCGTCGCCCTGGTCCTCACCCGTCAGAACGTCCCGGTCATCGACCGCGGCCGCTACGCGTCGGCCGAGGGGCTGTGGCGCGGCGGCTACGTCCTCGCCGACGCCGAGGGGGGCGACCCGGAGCTGATCCTGATCGCGACCGGGAGCGAGGTCGCGCTCGCGCTCGACGCCCACGAGGAGCTCGGCACCGGCGGCATCCGCTCGCGGGTCGTCAGCCTGCCCTGCTGGGAGCTGTTCGAGCGCCAGGACGCCGCCTACCGCGACGAGGTCCTGCCACCGGCCATCACCGCCCGCGTCTCGGTCGAGGAGGCCTCGACGATGGGGTGGGACCGCTACGTCGGTCCCGAGGGCGAGCGGATCGGGATGCACACCTTCGGCAGCTCCGCCCCGCTGAAGGAGGTACAGACGAAATTCGGCTTCACGCCGGACCGGGTGGCGGAGGCGGGTCGCGAGGTGCTGGCGCGGGCAAACGGCAACCACGGAGGCGAGTTGTGAAACCGACACAGGAACTGCACGAGATGGGCCAGAGTCTCTGGCTCGACAACATCACGAGGACGATGCTCGGCGACGGGACTCTGCAGGGCTATGTCGACGAGCTCTCGGTCACGGGCCTGACCTCGAACCCGACGATCTTCGACAAGGCGATCTCCGAGGGCGACGCCTACGACGAGCAGATCGAGGCTGCCGGGCCCGATGCGGAGTCGACCGAGGACCTGTTCTTCGAGCTCGCCCTGGCAGACCTCCGCGACGCCACCGACATCTTCGCTCCGATCCACGCCCGCACCGACGGCCTCGACGGCTGGGCGTCGCTCGAGGTCTCGCCGCTGCTCGCCGACGACGCCGCGGCGACGATCGCGCAGGCCGCAAGCCTGCAACAGAAAGGCGGCAGGGACAACCTCTTCATCAAGATCCCCGGCACCGAGGCGGGCCGGACGGCGATCGAGGAGTCGATCTTCGCGGGGGTCCCGATCAACGTCACCCTGTTGTTCTCGCGCGAGCAGTACCTCGCCGCCGCCGAGGCCTACATGCGCGGGCTCGAACGACGGGTCGAGGCGGGGCTCGACCCGGCGGTCCGCTCGGTCGCGTCGATCTTCGTCAGCCGCTGGGACGTCGCGGTCCAGGACACGGCGCCGGCGGGGCTCCGCAACCAGCTCGGAATCGCGGTCGCCAAGCGCGCCTACCGCGCCTACCGCGAACTGCTCGACTCCGAGCGCTGGCAGAGCCTCGCGAACGACGGGGCGCGGCCCCAGCGGCTGCTCTTCGCCAGCACCGGGACCAAGGACCCCGACGCCTCCGACACCCTCTACGTCGAGGCGCTGGCGGCGCCGTTCACGATCAACACGATGCCGGACTCGACGCTCCACGCGGTCGACGACCACGGCGAGATCGGCGAGCCGCTGGGCGCCGAAGGCGCTGACGCCGAGCAGGTCCTGACCGAGTTCGCCGAGGCCGGGGTCGAGGTCGAAGCCCTCGCCACCCGCCTCCAGGATGAGGGCAAGCAGGCCTTCGACAAGTCGTGGCGCGAGCTGCTCGCCACGATCGAGGAACAGCAGTGAGCGCGGAGCGAGCCACATGAGCGCAGTCTGTCTCTTCGCGCAGCGAGTGAAGCGCGAAAGTCATCCATGAGCGCGCTGCGCGAGACCGAGGCCTGGCAGGCGCTGGAGCGCCATTGCGCCGCCGAGGTCAGGGACCGACACCTCCGCGACCTCTTCGACGGCGATCCCCAGCGGGGCGAGCGGCTGGTCGCCGACGGCGCCGGGCTCCACCTCGACTTCTCGAAGAACCGGATAGTCGACGGGACGCTGCTGATGCTCGGCGACCTCGCCGCCGAGCGCGGCGTCCACGAACGCCGCGAAGCGATGTTCGCCGGTGAGCACATCAATCTCTCCGAGGACCGCGCCGTCCTCCACGTCGCGCTGCGGATGCCGCGCGATCGTTCGCTGATCGTCGACGGGGTCGACGTCGTCAGGGAGGTCCACGAGACGCTCGACCGGATGGGCGACTTCTGCGAGCGCATCCGGGGAGGCGAGTGGACCGGCCACACCGGGAAGCCGATCCGCAACGTCGTCAACATCGGTATCGGCGGCTCCGACCTCGGGCCGGTGATGGCCTACGAGGCGCTGCGCCACTTCAGCCGCCGTGAGATGACGTTCCGGTTCGTCTCCAACGTCGACGGCACCGACTTCGTCGAGTCGACCCGCGACCTCGACCCCGAGGAGACCCTGTTCGTCGTCTCCTCGAAGACGTTCACGACGCTGGAGACGATGACCAACGCCCGCACCGCCCGAGAGTGGTCGCTGGCCGGACTCGGCGGCGACGAGACCGCCGTCGCCAAGCACTTCGTCGCGGTCTCGACCAACGCCGAGGAGGTCGCGGCGTTCGGGATCGACACCGACAACATGTTCGGCTTCTGGGAGTGGGTCGGCGGCCGCTACTCGATGGACTCGGCGATCGGCCTTTCGACGATGCTGGCGATCGGCCCGGCGCGGTTCGCCGAGATGCTCGCCGGCTTCCACGCGATGGACGAGCACTTCCGCGAGGCGCCGCTGGCCGAGAACCTGCCGATGCTGATGGGCCTGCTCTCGGTCTGGTACGGGGACTTCTTCGGTGCCGAAACCTGCGCCGTCCTGCCCTACGACCAGTACCTGCACCGGTTTCCCGCTTACCTCCAGCAGCTGACGATGGAGTCGAACGGCAAGCACGTGACCCTCGACGGCGCCCGCGTCGACTACGACACCGGGGCGATCTTCTGGGGCGAGCCCGGAACCAACGGGCAGCATTCCTTCTACCAGCTGATCCACCAGGGGACGCGGCTGATCCCCTGCGACTTCATCGGCTTCATGCGCTCGAACAATCCGCTCGGCGACCACCAGGACCTGTTGATCTCGAACGTCTTCGCCCAGGGCGAGGCGCTCGCCTTCGGGAAAACCCCGGAGCAGGTGCGGGAAGAGGGGACGCCGGAGAATGTCGTCCCGCACCGGGTGATGGAGGGCAACCGGCCCTCGAACACGATCCTCGCCGAGCGGCTCGATCCCCACACCCTGGGGACGCTCGTCGCCCTCTACGAGCACAGCGTCTTCACCCAGGGCGCGATCTGGGGAATCGACTCCTTCGACCAGTGGGGGGTCGAGCTCGGCAAGGTGCTGGCCAAGGCGATCATCCCCGAGCTCCAGGCCGGCTCGGAGCCCAAGCTCCGCCACGACAGCTCGACCAACGCGCTGATCCGGCGCTACCGGGAGGCGAGGGACGGGTGACCAACCTGCTCGCCGCGCGCGAGCTGATGGCGTTCACGCTCGCCTTCCACATCGTCCTCTCCTGCCTCGGGGTCGCGCTGCCGGCGATCATCCTGATCGCCAACTGGATCGGCCTGCGGCGAGGCGACGACGACGCGATGCGGCTCGCCCGCCGCTGGTCGAAGGCGATGGCCGTCACCTTCGCGGTCGGGGCCGTCACCGGCACCGTCCTCAGCTTCGAGTTCGGCCTGCTCTGGCCGGTATTCATGGAACGCTACGGCGACGCCTTCGGGATCGCCTTCGCGGTCGAGGGGCTCTTCTTCTTCACCGAGGCGATCTTCCTTGCGATCTACATCTACGGCTGGAAGCGGCTCGGCGGCTGGGCGCATTTCTGGTCGGGAGTGCCGATGGTGATCACCGGCATCGGCGGCGCCTTCTCGGTGGTGACCGCCAACGCCTGGATGAACCAGCCGCAGGGGTTCACGCTCGACGCCGCCGGCAGGGTCGTCGACACGAACCCGCTGCAGGTCCTCTTCAACGCTGCCTGGAGCTACGAGGTCCCGCACATGATCCTCGCGGCCTACATGGTCGCCGGCTTCCTCGTCGCCTCGATCTACGCCGTCGGGATGCTGCGCGGCCGCCGTGACCGCCTGCACCGGCTCGGGATGCTGATCCCGCTCACCGTCGCTTGCATCGCGACCCCGATCCAGCTGTTCGTCGGCGACACGGCGGCGCGGGCCGTCGCCGACCACCAGCCGGCGAAGTTCGCCGGCTTCGAGTGCATCCAGGAAACGGGTCCGAAGCAGACCGAGTACCTCGGCGGGATCTGCACCAAGGACGGGGTCAAGGCCGCGATCGGTATCCCCAACCTCGACTCGTTTCTGGTCGGGTTCAGCAGCGACACCGTCGTCACCGGGCTCAACGACATCCCGGCGAACGAACGCCCGCCGGCCAACACCCTGCTCCACCTCTCCTTCGACGCGATGGTCGGGATCGGGTCGGCATTGCTGTTGCTCGCCCTCTGGCTGGCCTGGGTCTGGTGGCGGCGGCGCGAGCTCCCGGCGACGCCGTGGTTCCTGCGCGCGGTGGCGATCTCCGGCGCCGGCGCGATCGCCGCGCTCTGGGCCGGCTGGATCGTGACCGAGGTCGGCCGCCAGCCGTGGATCGTCTGGCAGCAGATGCGGACCGCGGAAGCGGTGACCCAGGCCAAGGGAATCTGGTTCGCCTTCGCCGGCGTCCTCCTGCTCTACGCGGCGCTGGGCACCGGGGCGGTCCTGGTCCTGCGGGCGATGTCGCGGCGCTGGCGCGAGGAGGGCGACCGCGACGACGCCGAAGCCCCATACGGTCCGGCGGAGCCGGTCGGGAAGGTGGTGTCGTGAACGCGGAGCGAGCACGCGTCGCAATCTGGTTCTCCGTGCAGCGAGCGAAGCGTGAGGTGGTGACATGACCGAGGCCGACCTGACGGCGGTCATCCTCTGGATCGGCGCGACCCTCTACGCGATCTTCGGCGGCGCCGACTTCGGCGGCGGGCTCTGGGACCTGATCGCCGGCGACGCCGAGAAGGGGGAGCGCCCACGGGCCCGGATCCAGCGCTCGCTGACTCCGGTCTGGGAGGCCAACCACGTCTGGCTGATCTTCATCCTCGTCGTCCTCTGGACGGCATTCCCGGAGGCGTTCGGGGCGATCATGTCGACGCTCTATGTGCCGCTCGCGCTGGCCGCGCTCGGGATCGTCCTGCGCGGCTCGGGCTTCGCCTTCCGCAAGTCGATCCGCCGCCTCGAGCTGCGGCGGGCGATGGGCGCGACCTTCGCGATCTCCTCGGTCCTGACCCCGTTCTTCATGGGCACGGTCGTCGGCGCCGTCGCTTCCGGCAACGTCCCCTCAGGCGGGAACGGTGACGCCTTCTCGAGCTGGCTCGAGCCGCTGCCGCTGCTGACCGGCGCCCTCTTCGTCGCGACCGGGGCCTACGTCGCCGCGGTCTTCCTCGTCGCCGACTCGCGCGGCGCCGGCGACGCCGAGATGGAGGAGTACTTCGCCCGGCGCGCGATCTGGGCCGGGGCGGTGGCGGGGGCGCTCGCGGTCGTCGGGCTCGTCCTCCTGCACTCCGAAGCGCACTACGCCTATGACCGGCTGACGGCGGAGGGGCTGCCGCTGGTGATCGTCTCGGCCCTCTGCGGGCTCGCGGTCCTCGGCCAGCTGCTGCTCGGGCGGCGGCGGGGTATGCGGCCGCTCGCGATCGGCGCCGTCGTCGCGGTGATCTGGGGCTGGGGCGTCGCCCAGTTCCCCTACCTGCTGCCGACCTCGCTGAAGATCAGCCAGTCGGCGGCGCCGGGGCCGACGCTCGACTCGGTCCTGATCGTCTTCTGCGTCGCCGCGGTCATCGTGCTGCCCTCGCTCGGCCTCCTCTACTGGCTCTCACAGAGGGAACTGCTCGATGAGTGAGGCGCACGCCGTCCTCTTCGACATCGACGGGACGCTGCTCGTCACCGGCGGCGCCGGCGGCGTCGCCTGGCAGCGGGCATTCGAGCAGCTGCACGGGATCGACGCCGACGTCGCCGAGCGCACCGACGCCGGCATGACCGACCCCGAGATCGCGGCGATCATCTTCCGCGAGGTGCTCGGGCGCGAGGGCGACCAGTCCGAACGGGCGAGGGTGATGGCCGCCTACCTCCGCCACCTGCCCGACGCGGTTGCCGAGTCCGAGGGCTACCGGCTGATGCCGGGGGTCGAGGATGTGCTGGACCGGCTGATCGACGCCGGGATGCTGCTCGGCCTCGTCACCGGCAACATCGAGGCCGCGGCCCACGTCAAGCTCGCCCGCGGCAACCTCAACCGCTTCTTCAGCTTCGGCGGCTACGGGTCCGACTCGGCCGACCGGACCGAGGTGACGAAGGCGGCCCTGCGCCGCGGCGAGCTCGTCTCCGGCGGCACGCTCGGCGACGGCGGCTGCTTCTCGGTCGGCGACACCCCGCGCGACGTCAGGGCCGGCCACGGCGCCGGGATCAGGGTGGTGGCCGTCGCCACCGGCAAATACAGCGTCGAGGAGCTCCGCGACTCGGGCGCCGACTGGGCGATCGCGACCCTCGAGGACGGCCTCCCCGCCTAGCGCCGGACCCGAAGTAGCGACGTGCCGTGGGTTAGCCGCCCATATGGGCGGCTAACCCACGGCACGTCCCTTGCGGCAGGGGGCCTAGACCAGCTCGCAGCGCGCCTGGTAGATGTTGGTGAAGCCGGACTCGAACCCGTTGCGGGCGGCGCGGAGGTAGAGGCGCCAGACGCGGACCCGTTCGGGGCCGGCGAGGCGGACCGCGTCGTCGAGGTTCTCGTCGAGGCGGCGGGCCCAGTGGCGAAGCGTCTCCGCGTAGTCGGAGGCGAAGCCCTCGACGTGGTGGACGACGAAGCCGGCGCGTTCGAGCGCCAGCAGGTTGCGGGAGAGGTGGAGGGGGGCGGCGTCGGGGAAGACGTAGCGCTCCGAGAACGGCCCGGCCTCGGCGTCGGTGTGGCGGAGGCGGGTGATCCCGTGGTTCAGCAGCCGGCCGCCGGGCTCGAGCAGCCCGGCGAGGGTGCGGGCGTAGACGTCGATCTGGGAGCCGCCGACGTGCTCGACCATCCCGATGCTGGCGATCGCGTCGAACTTCTCCCCGCGCAGGTCGCGGTAGTCCATCACCCTGATCTCGACCCGGTCGGCGACCCCCGCGGCCTCGGCCCGCTGCCGTGCTTTCTCGGCCTGGGGCGGGGAGAGGGTGATGCCGACGACGTTGGCCCCGTGCCGGGTCGCCGCCCAGAGCGGGAAGCTGCCCCAGCCGCAGCCGACGTCGAGGACCCGCTCGCCCTCGCGCAGCGCCAGCTTGCGGCAGACCATCTCGAGCTTCTCCTCCTGCGCCTGCTCGAGCGTTTCGGCCCCGAGCGAGAAGATCGCGCAGGAGTAGGTCATCGAGTCGTCGAGGAAGAGCGAGAAGAACTCGTTCGAGACGTCGTAGTGGTGGCGGACGGCGCGCTCGTCGCGCTCCTTGCTGTGGCGGCGCCCGCTCGGGCGCAGCTCGGCCGCGGGCCGCCGCGGCGGCCGTGTCAGCCCCGTCGCCCGCACCGCCCCCAGCAGCAGCGCCCGCTTGTCGGCGCCGTCGAGCGGCGGCGGCTGCCAGCTGTTCAGCAGCTCGATCACCGCGTCCATGTCGTCGACCTCGATCTCGCCGCTGACGTAGGCGCGGCCGAGCCCGAGCTGCCCGGGGGCCATCAGCGCGTGGGCGGCGGCGCGCGGCGAGCGGACGAAGAAGGTCGGCCCGGAGCCGTTGGTGGCGCTGAGCCGGGTGCCGTCCCAGAACTCGACCGTGAACGGCCGCTCGGGCAGCCGGGCCTCGATCTCCCTGCGCAGTTTTGCTGTGTCGGCGAACGGCATGTTCCCCCGAGCCTAACCAGCCTGTTTGCCTCGCGACAGTCACGCAGCCTATGATCGAAGCTCGTGTCAGGCAACGGCCCGCGCCCAACCGACATCCAGCCGGTCGAGAATGAGACCCGCGACCGGATCATCACCGGCCTCGTCACCCTGGTCCCGTTCGTCGCGATCGGCCTTGCCGGCTGGCAGGTCTGGGGTGAGGCTCTGCACTGGAGCGACGTCTTCCTCTTCGTCGGGATGTACCTGCTGACAGGCCTCGGGATCACGGTCGGCTTCCACCGCCACCTCACCCACCGCAGCTTCAAGGCCAAGACCTGGCTGCATGGCCTGCTGGCGATCCTCGGCTCGGCCGCGATCGAGGGGCCGGTGATCTCGTGGGTCGCCGACCACCGCAAGCACCACACCTTCTCCGACGAAGAGGGGGATCCGCACAGCCCCCACGTCGACCACGGTCACGGCTTCAGCGGCGCGATGCGCGGCCTGTTCCACGCCCACATGGGCTGGCTCTTCATCCACACCCAGCGCGGCAACAAGGAGCGCTTCGCGCCCGATCTGCTCAAGGACCCGGTGATCAGATACGTCGATCGCACCTTCCTGCTCTGGGCGATCCTCGGCCTGTTCATCCCGTTCGCCCTCGGCTGGGCGATCGGCGGGACGCTGTTCGCGGCGGTCACCGGCCTGCTCTGGGGCGGCCTGGTCCGGGTCTTCGTCCTCCACCACTTCACCTACAGCATCAACTCGCTCTGCCACGTCTTCGGCAGGCAGGACTTCGAGACGACGGATGAGTCCCGCAACCTCGCGCTGATCGCGATCCCGACCCTCGGCGAGGCATGCCACAACAGCCACCACGCGTTCCCGACCTCGGCGACCCACGGGCTCGGTCGTTGGCAGCTCGACGTCTCGGCCCTGGTCATCGACGGGCTCGAGAAGGTCGGGCTCGTCTGGGACGTCGTCCGCATCTCACCGGAGCGGATGGCCACCAAGGCCACCGCCTGACGCCCGCCCCTTAGGGGATTTCCGGCGCTTCGTACCAGTCGATCCAGCGGTCGCAGCCGGCGCTGAGCGGAACCGTGCGCTCCCTGGCGGCGGCGACCGCCACGAGGTTGCCGACGTGGGCGCTGCCGTCGTAGCCGGTCAGCTGCTGCAAGGTGCTCGGTTCGGCGGCGGTGACGGTGAACCGCACCGGCCCGCCCCTGCTCTCGATCCTGCCCGCGGGCCAGAACTGGCCGTCGTTGGCGAGGCTGATCGTGTTCGGGCGCTGGCCGTCGAGGGCCGGCTCGAGGGTCCGCCGGAAGCCGGGCGCCGAGAGGGTCAGCTCGAACGGCGAGAAGTACTGAAGCGAGAGCCGCCAGCGCCCGGCCGGCAGGTCGACCGTCTGCGCGGTGCGCTCGCCGGTCCGCAGCACGTCGCCGGTGCTCCAGTGGGTCTTGGCGCCATACACCGTCGCCGGGAAGACCGCCGCGCGCCCGCGGGAGGAGAGGAGGATGCGGATCTCAGGCGCCTCGCAGCCGGCGGGCGCCCCGGCGTCGGTCCCCTCGAGCAGCACCCGCCGGTCCTTCGGCGCCTCTCCCGATCGTTTCCAGAGGATGAACGAGGGGGTCGCGGCGATCCGCCGGTAGCCCGGCGGCGCCTGGCTGTTCCAGGCGGCGCGGCCGGTGACGATGTACGGGAACCGTTCGAGGGTGCCGCGGGTGAATGAGTCGAAGTCGATCGGGCTGTAGGCGTCGCCGGTGTCGAACGGCTTTTCCGGATTCGGCGAGATTGCCGGGTCGGGGAACTCGACCAGCGGCACGTGGGCGTCGGCGCCGAGCAGCTCGTAGGCGGCGTAGCGGTCCTGCCCGGCGTAAAGGACGGGCTTGCCGTGGAGGATCGGCAGGAACGAGTCGAGCTCGGAGCCGTGGCCCGGAGGCCCGACCGGGCCGTCGCGCAGGACCATGAAGCTCGAGAAGGCGGCGCCGCCGATGAATACGACCGCGAGCGCCGTCCAGGCCGCCCGACCCAGTGCGGTCGAGGTTGAGCCCACGCTCCGCCCATCACCTCGACCGCCCGCGCCGATTTCGGTCAGCAGCGGCCGGACCGCGACCAGCATCGCCAGCGGCGCGGCGATCATCAGCGCCTTGGCCTGCGAGTAGTCGCCGGTGAACGGGAGCGAGACGAAGTAGAGGAGGGCGCAGGCGGCGAATGCGACCGGGACCGAGAGGTCGCGCCGTCGCGCCCACCAGATCGCCCCGGCGACGAGCGCGGCGCCGCCGATCGCGCCCGCCAGCCAGGTCAGGTCGGCCTCGCCGGGGGCGTCGAGGCGGTAGTCGTGGGCCCACCAGACGCCCAGCGCCTCGACCGGGGAGACCGGGCCGTAGGTGTTGCTGCCGGCGACCCGGTTGAAGCCGGCGCCGAAACCGAACGGGCCGACCAGGGTGAAGACGGCGAGGCCCCCAAGCGCCGCCAGCCCGACCAGGGTCGCGGGGCGCAGGAGGAACCGGATCAGCGACCGCGGCGCGAGCGCCCGCCGCACCGCGGGGACGGTCAGGCTCCAGAGCGCGACGACGGCAATCGGCCAGGCAAGGCCGGCGAAGCTGTAGGCGAAGAGGACGCCGCCGGCGAGCGCGAGCCAGGGGAGCGCGTAGCGCAGGCGCGCCACGGCCCCGCGCGGCACCGGCGCAGGGTCGCGCAGTGCCAGCGCGACCGCGAGCACGAACAGCGCCTCGGCCGTCTCCTTGAAGGCGCCCTGGGCGTAGTAGGACGCCGCCAGGTAGGAGGCGGCGACGAGGACCGCGCCGAGGACTCGGCGGACGGGCCCGAGCCCGGGCAACCCCCCCAGCGCGGTCAGCGCGGTCAGAATGCCGATCGCGAGGATCTCACCGACGAACGCCTGCCCGAGCCCGATTCCCGGCACCGCCGCGACGTTGTCGGCGAGGGCGTGGGGCCCGAGCGGGTAGCCCGCTTCCGGCGCCGGGCCGAAGCCGCTGCGCAGCCACTCCGCCCAGGCGAGATGGAGGCCGAGGTCGTTGTTGAACCCGACCCCGAGCAGGCCCCACCTGCCGCTGACCGCGAACGGGATCGAGAGGACGACGGCGGCGGCCACCACGACCAGCGCGCCCCAGAGCAGCACGTCCCGCTCGCCCTCGTCCTGCCTCCGTCGCCCGGGCGCTCCCTCGTCTTCGGTCCCGGCGGGGAGGACGACGAGAACCACCACGGCCGCCGCGATCAGCAGGACCAGCGCCAACCCCGAGGTGGTCGCGTGTCCGGGCCCGCGCGCGGGGAGGCCGGCGGCGGCGATCAGCGCGGCGAAGCCGACCGCCGGCTCGAGCCAGGTCCAGCGTGGTCGTCCGGCGAGTGAGAGCAGGGCGCGGCCGACGAGGAGCGAGGCGGCGCAGATCAGTGCCGCCGAGGCGTAGGTCGCGAGCATTGAGGGCGAGAAACTACCGCCTCGCGGCGGGCCTCAGAACTTCTCGGCGGCCGCTTCCAGCTTCTCGCGCAGGTTCTCGCCGCGGAGCGGCTCGTCGTGGCCGGTCGCGACGACGGCCGGCTCGAGTGCCGCAAGCTTGCGCACCGACTCCTTCGCCTTGGCGTGGTCCCAGGCCCAGGCGGGGTGGGGGACGCTGACCTCGCCCTCGGGCAGGGGTTTCAGACGCGTCGAGTCGACGAGGTAGACGGTGTCGCTTACCAGCGCCACCCGGTCGCTCTCGCGCCAGAGCCCGATCAGCCCCGGCGCGTGGCCGGGGAAGTGGACGACCTTGAACCCGGCGACCTCGTCGCCCTCGGAGACGGTCTCGTCGATCTTCACCGCGCCGCCGTCCCAACGCCGCAACAGGAACGGGTAGATCCAGCGCACCCACGCCACCGGCAGCTGCGCGAGGTCGAAGTAGGGGGTGACCGCGGCGTCGCTTTCGGCGTCGGCGACCTCGTCGGGGTGGCAGTGGACCGGGACGCCCATCGAGGGCGCCGCGCCGCGGTGATCGGCATGGGCGTGGGCGAGGACGACCCGCCTCAGGCCGCCGAGCCGTTCGGCCTCGGCGCGGGCAGCCTTGGCCATCGCCTTCGTCCCCGCCTCGAACATGACGTACCCGTCGCCGTCCTCGAGGAAGTAGATGTTCATCAGCTTGCGCTGATCGCCCTTCAGCAGCCAGACACCGTCGGCGACTCTCTCCATCGGCCCAGCCTACCCGGCGATCGCAGCCTCTACGCTGCGCTCGTGCCGACCCTGTGGAAATTCGGGCTGATCCTGCTCCTCGTCTGCCTCGTCGCCTCGATGGTGATCGCGATCGTCCGCCTCGCGACGACCCCGACCGAGATCCTCGGCGACGGCTTTCGCGGCCTGCCCGCCCGTCATGCCGGGCGTTAGTATCACCGCGTCCAGCGACCAGAGACGGAGGCGGGCTTGTTCAAACGCATCGTGGTTGGGACCGACGGATCGGACACCGCGTCACAGGCCGTGGAGAGGGCGACGGAACTGGCGAAGCTGGCCGGCGCCGAGCTCAACATCGTCAGCGCCTTCGAACCGGTGTCGAAGAACCGGCTCGCGGCGGAGCAGCGCGATGCCCCGGCTGACGTCCAGTACGAGATCAGCCCGAGCGAGGACGTAAACCTGACCCTCGAAGCGGCGGCCGCGCCGGGTCGCAAGGACGGCGTCGACGTCCACATCCACCCGGTCCAGGGCGATCCCTCCGACGCGATCCTCAACACCGCCGAGAAAATCGACGCCGACCTGGTCGTCGTCGGCAACAAAGGGATGACGGGCGCGCGCCGGTTCATCCTCGGCAGCGTCCCGAACAACATCTCCCATCACGCTCCCTGCAGCGTGATGATCGTCCAGACGACCTAGCGGCGCTCAGTCAGCCGGGTCGGTGGCGCGCGCGGCGTCGATCAGCCCTGCCCCCTGCTCGGTCCGCGGCAGGCCGATGCTGCGGGCGGTTCCTTCGAGGCGGGAGGCGACCGCCGCCGCGAGCTTCGCGCCCTTCAGCTTCGGCGGCAGCACGCCGGAGGCGAGAATCATCGCCGCGACTCCGGAGACGTGGGCCGCCGCCATCGAGGTCCCGACGTAGTCGCCCGGCTCGGCGAAGACGCTCGGGTCGCCGGACTTGAGGGTCACCTGGTAGATCGGCCCGGTCAGCACCGATGGGCAGCCCGCCGCCGGGGTGCCGCCCCCGGGGGCGACGACGTCGACGCCCTTGCCGACCAGCGAGTAGGCGCCGATGCAGCCCCCCTCGGTCGCGCCGCCGACGCCGATCACACCCTGGCCGGTGGCCGGGGGGGCGACGCAGGACTCGGCGCCGACATTGCCGATCGAGGCCACGGTCACGACACCGAGGTGGTCGGCGCGGCGCAGTTCTTCGTTGATCACCGGCACCTTCTTGTGGCAGCCGAAGTTGAAGCTCATGTTGATCACGTCGGCGCCGTGGTCGACTGCGTAGCGGATTCCGCGGGCGATGTCGTCGGCCTGGCCGCTGCCGTAGCGGTCGAGGACGCGGACCGGCATCAGCCCGGCGCGGTAGGCGAGGCCGGTCAGCGCGACGCCGTTGTTCGTCTTCTCGCCGATCGTGCCGGCGACGTGGGTGCCGTGCCCGTTTTCGTCCATCGGCAGCCGATCGTTGGCGACGAAGTCATAGCCCTTGACGAACTGGCCCGATGTGAAGTCGGGGCTGCGCATGAACCGCTTGCCCTGGGTGCGGTAGGCGATCCCGGTGTCGAGCACCGCGACCTTGACGCCCTGGGCGCCGGGCCGGCCGGCTTCGGCCAGGTGGCGCCAGGCGCCGACCGCGTCGATCCCCCCGCTCGAGGTCGGGAACGCGTCGCTGCCCGTGTCCTCCCAGGGCAGGAAGTTCCACTGTTTCGTCACCCAGCCCCCGTCGGTGCTGCTCGGGACCGCGTCGAGCGAGCCGGGATCGTTCGGGACTCCCTGGAATGGCGGTTCGGAGGCGGTCGCGATGTAGTTCGGCGCGGCGTACTCGACCCGCGGGTTTCCGCGGAGCGCGCTCGCCGCGGCGCGGACGCCGACCCCGGCGGGCAGGTCGACCGTCCTACCCCGCCCTTCACCCTCGAACTTGACGATGACCTGGTGGGGGGCGAAGCCGTGGGCCTGCGACAGGCCCGTTGCCGCGCCGGCAGGGGCCGCGAAGGCGGCTGCGACCAGCAGGCCGAGGACGGCGGCAAGCGTGAGAGTGCGGCGGCTCAATTTTGGCGATCTCTGATTGGGTTCCCCTGCAATCAACGAGATTGCCATAAAACACCGCGGCGCCCGAGAAGTTGTCGGTCGCACATACTTCCGGCCATGGCAGGCGAGGCCCCGGATCCCGATCAGCGGCGTTTGATGGAGATCGCGATCGAGCGTGCCCGCGAGGCCGAGGCGCAGGGGGACGTCCCGATCGGCGCCGTCGTCGCCCGCGGGGGCGAGCCGCTCGCTGCCGCCGGCAACGAGCGCGAGCTCCGCGGCGATCCGACCGCGCACGCCGAGATCCTCGCGATCCGGGCCGCCGCCGAGGCGCTCGGCGGCTGGCGCCTGCCGGAAACGACCCTCTACGTGACGCTCGAGCCGTGCGCGATGTGCGCCGGGGCGATCGTCCTCGCCCGGATCCCCGAGGTCGTCTTCGGCGCGCCGGACCCGAAGGCCGGCGCGGCGGGCAGCGTCATGGATGTGCTCGGCGACCCCGCCCTGAACCACCGCCCCCGGGTCACCGCGGGCCTGCTCGAGGACGAGTGCGCGGCGCTCCTGCGCGAGTTCTTCGCGTCCCGACGTTGAGCCCGCGCCGGATACCCTTGGAGGGCCCTGGAGAGGTGTCCGAGTGGCTTAAGGAGCGCGACTGGAAATCGCGTGGGCGGGGTTAACCCGCCTCGTGGGTTCGAATCCCACCCTCTCCGCTTCTTCCAGAATTGCTCGGCGCCGGCCCGGCAAATCTCAGGACCAGGCCGGCGGTGCGAGCGGGCTTCTCGACGTTCGGCGAGTGCCCGGCCCCGGGCACCAGTGCCGTCTCCGCCCCGGGAATATCCGCATAGGCGGCCAGCGCCGCCTTCGATTCGTAGATCTGGTCCTCGGCGCCGAAGATTGCCAGCAGTGGGGTTTCCGTCCCTTCGATCCTGCGATCGAGCGGCTCTTCGTCCATGAAATCGCCCTCCTCGCCGTCGGAGTCATACGAGGTATAGGTCATCCGGTTGAATTCGTCGACGAACTCATCGGGCACCTCGAATCCCGGCGCGAACGCGACCTCCAACCCTTCTTTGATCAAGGAATCAGGGGTCACCTGCCAGAGGGCCGGCCCGATCACCGGCGTGGTGCTGAGCTCGGCGGTGAATCCGAGGCCCTTCGAGAACCGTTCTTCGGGCGCCTGATCGATGATCACCAGGCGCCTGACATAGCCGCCGCGAACCTCGCTGAGCGCGGTCCCGACGGTGCCCCCCATCGACTGCCCGACCACCGTGGCGCCGCGCACGCCCAGACGTTTCAGCGCTTCGGCAACGAAGGTCGCCTGGTCCTCCATCGAGTATCCCGACCCCGGCATCTCGGAACCCCCGAACCCGCGCAGGTCGAGCGCGATCACCCGGTGGTCGCTGTCGATCAGCGGGATCATCCGCTGCCACCACACGATCGAGCAGGTGTAGCAGTGGAGCAGCACGATCGGGGAGCCGTCGCGCGGCCCCCTTTCGAGGACCTGCATGTCGCCCCCCGCAAGGTGCAGGATCCGGCCCCCGGGCACGGTCACGGCGGCCGACTTCGTTTCGCCCTCGACGACCAATGTGTTGATCGTCAGCAGCACCGCGAGCACCCCGACGACACCGATCAGGATCTTCCATCCTTTGCCCATCCGGTCCTCACCCTAGTTCGGGAGTGGGAGAGCTGCCGAGCGGCCTCCGCTCCCTAGAATCTGCCGACCGACCGAGTCCCGGAGGGGTGCCGGAGTGGTTGAACGGGGCGGTCTCGAAAACCGTTGGCCGTCGCAAGGCGGCTCGTGGGTTCGAATCCCACCCCCTCCGCTGAAGCGCGCGAGTTGCAGGCAGAACAGCTAGCTGCAGGCCCCCAGGCGGCGGAGGCGCCGCCGGTAGACGCGCATCGAGCGGTGCCTCCAGTCACCGTGGGTCTGGTGGCGCAAGCCTGGGACCAGCTCGCGATGGAAGGGAGAGCTGAGGCTCTCGCTGTGCCCGATCACGTTGCGGACCCGGATGTGGAAACGGCAGCGCAGGTACTGGGTGAGGCGCAGCGATGCGTGCATCTGGCGCCGGTCGTCGAGAACGTCGCCGTCGCTGAATCCGGTGTGCTCGATCCCGATCGCCGTCCAGTTGAGGCCGACGGTGTGGCGGCAGCGGGTCCTCAGGTTGACCAGCCTGAAGATGTGCCCAGAGGAGGAGATCACGAAGTGGGAGCAGACGTTTGGCAGCTCGCCGAGCTCGGGGTCCCGAACGTCGGGGGCGAAGGTGTTGCGGACCGCCGTCGCGCTCGCGGCGACGGCGACGTGCTCGACGATCACCCGCGGGTGGCGGAGTCTCCAGGTGTGTTCGCCGTAATGGCGCTCCGAGTAGGCGGCCATCTCATGCTTGCGTTTCGGGCCGAACGGGATCAGCCATTTCCGGATCGGGGGCTTTTTGGCGGAGGCGGGAGAATGGCCGCCGCTCGCCGGGACGGCGCCGATGCCGGCAGCGCAGGAACAGGCGAGCGTTGCGGCGATCAGGCGTGCGGGGCTCTTCATCTGCGCCGAGCATAGGGGGCCTCGAAAGAAGGGCGTCAGGGGACCGGCCCGCCGGCGAGCGCGACGGCGACCCCGACGGCGCCGGCGCCCAGCAGGGTCAGGACGACCCCCCGGCGGAGCGCCAGCAGGCTGACGGCGGCGGCGGTGAGGAGGGCGAACTGCCAGGTCTCGACCAGCGCCGAGGCGAGCGGGATCGCGGCGCCGAGGATCGCGCCGATCGCGGCCGGGCCGGCGCCGTCGAGGAAGGCGCGCGCGGTGTCGTTGCCGCGCAGCCGCTCGAACCGACCGCCGCCGAGGAGGATGAAGGAGAAGGAGGGGACGAAGGCGACCGCGGCGGCGAGCAGGCCGCCGCCGATCCCTTGGGCCGCGTAGCCGACGGCGGCGACGGTGGCGACAACCGGGCCCGGCGTCACCTGCCCGAGGGCGACGGCGTTGAGGAATTCGGAGTCGCTCATCCAGTGGTAGACGTGGACGGCGTCCCCCTGCATCAGCGGGATGATCACGAAGCCGCCGCCGAAGGAGAGGGCGCCGACCTTGAACGCCGTCCAGGCGAGGGCGCCCAGCCCGCCGCCGGCTGCGGCCGACGTCGCGAGCATCGGCGCCGGGGCCAGCCCCAGCGTCCCGGTGCCCTGCCTGCGCCGCAGCGCGACCTCGACCGCGCCGCAGGCGAGCAGAACCAACACCAGATAGGGGCCGACCAGCGCCGCCGCCGACGCCCCCGGCGACGACGTAGAGGAACCAGAGCCGCTCCTCGCGCCCGTCCTCCCGAGCCCGAGCGAGGCTCGGTCCGACCAGGTCGATTCCGGCGCGCAGCGGCGACCGCGGCCACCGCGGCGCCCGCCCCGGCCCCGGCGCCGCGCACCCAGAGCGGCGGCGCCTGCGCGAGAAAGACGACCGAGAGCGCGAGGACGATGACCACCGCGGGGAGGACGAACCCGAGGCCGCCGACGATCGCCCCGGGCCAGCCGCCGACCCGGTAGGCGCAGAAGATCGCGAGCTGGGTCGAGGCCGGGCCGGGCAGCAGCGAGCAGGCCGCGTTCGCGTCCTCGAAGGCGCGGGTGTCCATCCAGCCGCTGCGGCGCACGACGAGCCCGCGCAGCAGCGTGATGTGGGCAGGGGGGCCGCCGAATCCGGTCAGGCCGATGCGCGTCCACTCGCGCGCGATCTCGGTCAGGGACGGCTCGCCGGCGCCGGCCGCGGCGCTACTCACCGAGTGCCCCGTAGCCCAGCGCGCGGGGTGCTCGCCCGGTGGGAGGAAGGTGTCGACTCCGTAGCTCGCATCGCCCGATCGGGGTGGTTTATACGGATGTGCGGCCCCGTTGCCACGCCTACGGTCCGAGCCGTAAACGAACCGCCCCCGGGTCATACCTGCTCGGAAACAGTGCGGTCCCAATGAGAGGAGCAACATATGAGAGGCCTTGGCCGCGCTGTGTTCGTCGCCATCCTCCTGCTGATAGCGGGGATCTTGAACGTCATCTACGGGATCGGCGCGATAGCCGACGCGAACTTCTGGGTTGGCGAAAACCACTTCGTGCTGGGCAACCTGCACACCTGGGGGTGGATAACGCTGATCATCGGCGTGATCGAGATCTTCGGTGGCCTCTCCCTGTTCACCGGCGGCACGTTCGGGCGGGTGATCGGCATAGTCGGCGCCAGCCTCGGCGCCCTCGCCGCGCTGCTCGCCGTCGGCGGCGCCTACCCCTTCTGGGCGCTGGGCGTCTTCGCGCTCTGCGTGATCTGCATTCACGGCCTCGTCGTCTACGGCGAGCCGCTCGAAGAAGAGCCCCGGGCTCCGGGCGCACCGCGAGCCTGATCGAGGCGAGGTCCAGGACGCATCCGGCCCGCCCGCAGAGGCGGGCCGGACCGTCCGTCGTTGCGGCAGCGACCCGCGAAGGACAGATGACCTCAGATAACCGGGCCGGCCGGTCGATAGACCTTCGACATGAGGTTCCTGCACAATTCGAACTCGGTGCGGGGGACTGCAACACTCGGAACGCGGACAGGGCTCGGAATCGCCGCCCTGCTCCTGGTGGGCGCATTGAGCGCCTGCGGGCAGGGCTCGACCGCGGTCGTCGAAGCACCGGCAAAGCCCCGGCCGCATAGCCGCATCGCCGAAGAGCAACCGCCCCACCCCAGCCATCTCGACGTCGCCACGCCGACGCAGGAGGCGGCCGCGAGGCGCGAAGCGGCGGAGGCCACTGCGAGGCGCGAAGCGGCGGCCGCCGTGAAGAAGGAACGCGAGGCGCAGGAAGCCGAGCCCGAACCGGCCCCCGAACCGAGCTCGCCGCCGCCGCCGGGGTCGCTGCCACCGGCATCGGCTGGGACCAACGGCTCCTACACGCCGCCGCCTCCCTCGCAGCGAAAAGAGATCACGCCGCGGGTGATCGAACGGCTCGAGCGCCAGGAAGCGGAGGGGAGGGCGGTCCTGCTCAGCGGCATCGCCCTGGCGCCGCCGGGCGCCCCGGAAAGGATCAAGGCGGCGATCAGCGCCGCGAACACGATCGTCGGCCGCCCCTACATCTGGGGCGGGGGGCACGCATCCTGGTACTCGGCGGGCTACGACTGCTCGGGCGCGGTCAGCTTCATGCTCGGAGGCGGCGGCTTCCTCGAAGCGCCGCTCGACTCGACCCGGCTCGAGTCCTGGGGCGCTCCCGGGCCGGGAAAGTGGGTGACCGTCTACGCGAACGCCGGCCACGCCTACGCGGTGATCGCCGGCCTCCGCTGGGACACGGTCGGCGACGAAAACGGGACCGGCCCGCGCTGGCACGCCGCCGCCCCCTACCCCGAAGGCTTCGTCGCCCGCCACCCGCCCGGGTTCTGATCGGCGTCGGATAGGCTGGCCGCACAGCGCTGAACCACCCGATCGGAGGATCACATGCGCGTCACCGGCCAGGACCAGAAGCCGCTCGAGGAGGTGCTCGTCGCCGATCGGGAGAACTTCGAGGACGGCCCTCCCCACGAGCTGTTCAAGCGGCTTCGCGGCGAGTGCCCGGTGCATTGGTCTCCGCGGATCACCGAGTTCCCCGAGGAGGACGGCTTCTGGTCGGTCACGACCGCCGACGACGTCCACGCGGTCAGCCGCGACTGGCAGACCTACTCCTCCGAGGTCGGGGGCTTCACGGCGCTGAAGAACTCGATCCTGCCGCTCGAGCTCCAGCAGGCGATGTTCATCGGGATGGACCCGCCGAAGCACGACCGGATCAAGGCGCTCTTCCAGCAGGGCTTCACGCCGAAGCGGATAGCCGAGCACGAGGACGCGATCCGCGAGATCGCCGTCGACGTCCTCGAGCCGCTCGAGGCCCGCGACTCCTGCGACCTGGTCACCGACGTCGCCCAGCGGGTGGTCGCGCGGGTGATCGGGAGCTTCATGGGGCTGCCGCCCGAGGACGACGAGGTCTGGGCGCGGCTGATGAACACGCTGCTGCAGGCCGGCGATCCGGACGCGACGCCCGAGGGGGTGGAGACGGCGATGGAACGCGACGTTCCCGAGATCTTCCGGCGCTGCGGGAAGCTGATCGCCGAACGCCGCGAGGAGCCTACCGACGACCTCACCAGCGTCCTCGTCCACGCCGAGATCGAGGGCGAGCGGCTCGAGGAACACGAGATCGTGATGGGTTTCGTGCTGCTGATGGCGGCGGGCAACGACAGCACCAAGGCGACCTACTGCAGCGGCATGCGGGCGCTGATGGAGGACCGCGAGCAGATGGAGATGGTCCTCGCGGACCCCTCGCTGGTGCCGGCGGCGGTCGAGGAGGCGCTGCGGATGTTCCCCGCGTTCGCCCACTTCGCCCGCACCGCGACGACCGATACCGAGCTCAACGGGCAGACGATCAAGCACGGGGAGAAGTTGGTGATGTGGTACCCGTCATCGAACCGGGACGAGACCCGCTACGAGGACCCCGACCGGTTCGACGTGACCCGCAACCCCGAGCACCAGGCGTTCGGGGCCGGCGGCCGCCACTTCTGCCTCGGCACCGCGCTCGCCCGGCTCGAGCTGCGGATCATGATCGAGGAGACCCTTGCGAGGTTCCCGGAGATCGAGATCGCCGACACGCCGCGCTACGTCGAGTCGCCGTTCGCGAACCAGCTGAAGACCCTCCCGGTGCGTCTCCGGCCGTCCGCTTCACATCGCTGAGACATCGCTGTTTCACCGTTCACCGGATAGAAACGGCGTGGTGTCTCCTCGTTAACTGAGGGCGCACTGCGCCTGCCTAGGTTCGGTTCGACTAGGGGAAAACGAACCGAAAGGAAGCAAATCGATGAGACGAAGGGCAAAGCTGCTCTCGTTGCTCGGCGCAGCGGTTCTCGCCGTCGCGACAGCGATGATCGCGACCGCGGGTGCGACGCTGCCCGCGACACTGAGCCTGACGAGGGTTCCGTCCGCGAACACCAGGTCCGCGGGCTACGCGCCATCCTCGAAGCTCTCTCCGGAGCTCGAGCAGGTGGTCGTCGCTCAGGGATCGACGCCGGTGGAGAACCCGTCGACCCTCACCTCATACTACGGCTACGACAACGACGTCCTCAACGCGGCCGGGCAGCCCCAGATGGTTCCGACGCCCGCCAATCCGAAAGAGGCTCAGAAGACCGAGCCCGACAAGAACACCTACCTCGTGTTCAAGAACGGACTCAGCGGCGCGGATTCCCACTACTACTACGGGACCCATTTCCTCTTCCAGGGACACGAGGGCGGCGCCGGCGGAGCCGGGTACATCACCCGGGTCAACCTCGACGCCGACGCGGTACACCGCGTGACCGTCCTCGCGACGCAGGATGCGATCGGCAACCAGATCGCGACGATCGACGGCTCCACCTGGGACCCGTTCGCCAAGCGGCTCCTGTTCACGACGGAGAGCCCGGGTGCGCCGACCTACGCCGCCACCCCGGGCTACCCGTCGCAGGTCACCGACATCTCGGGCGCGGTCGGCCGGGGCGGCTACGAGGGAATCCAGGACGACTCGAAGGGCAATCTCTGGATCGACGAGGACATCGGCGGTTCGAACAAGCCCGGGACCAAGGCCCGCCAGCCGAACAGCTACATATTCCGCTACGTGCCGGCGAAACCGGGCGACCTCGCGCACGGCAAGCTGCAGGCGCTCCAGGTTCTGAACGAATCAGGCGAACCGATCACGTTCGCCAGCCAGGAAGCGCTCAACAGCCCCGACCAGCTGGCGCTGCACACATACGGCAGCTCGTTCGAAACCCGCTGGATCACGATCCATGACACGGCGAAAGACGGGAACGCGCCCTTCGTCGCCGGCCCGCTGGCGAAGGCGGCGATGGCGACACCGTTCAAGCGTCCCGAGAACGCCGCCTTCGAGCCAGGAATCGGTTTCAGGAAGTACTTCTTCGACGAGACCGGTGACACCAACCAGGAAAGCGTTGAGAACGAAAACTCCGGGGGCTGGGGGTCGATCTTCGAGTTGACCCAGAGCTCGCCGAGCGCCAACAACGGGCACCTGAGCATCTTCTACAGAGGAGATGAATCGCACGCCTCCTTCGACAACGTGACCTTCCTCTCGAAGACGCAGATCACTTTCGCCGAAGACGCGGGAGACGGCCTCCACACCCAGCGGAACGGGCTCGACTCGGGCTGGGTATGGAACGTCGAGAAGGACTACTCGAACGCGAAGAACCAGCCGATCAGGTGGATCGCCGAGGGCCGCGATGCCTCGGCGACGCTGGACGCCGACAACGGCGGCTTCGGCTCGAACGAGGGTGACAACGAGCTCACCGGCGTCTACGCCTCCGACGGGGACACGAGCGCCGAAGGCATCCTCGGTGCCAAGGACCCGCAGCTGGCCGGCGGCAACTGGCGCTGGTTCTACACCCAGCAGCATGGTGACAACTACACCTACGAAGTGAGAGTGAGGTAGCGCGCAGCTCTCCTTGAGGCGAGCGGTGACCAGCGGGCCCGGCGCACTGCCGGGCCCGCTGCGCCTCTGGCTCAGCCCCCGCTACGAAGGACCGTGAACGGGAGCCGCTTCGGCTCCGACGCGTTGCCGGCGGGGTCGGTCGCGATCAGCGTTGCGCGGTAGCGGCCGGGCTTCAGCCGCCTCTTCCCGATCCGGCCCGAGAACCCCCTGCGGTTGGGCCCGGCGCTTCCCGCGGTCGCGAACGCCCCGACCCGGACGAACCTCTTCCCGCCCCTCCGCTTTTGCTTCCTGCGCTCGATCCGGATCGTCACCCGGGCAGTCTCCGACAGCGTGAAGACGAAGCTCGTCCCGCGCTTAACCCTGCTCGCGACCGGGACCTCGGCCCGCCCGCCCGGCTTCACCGCCCAGGCCCGGGGCGCGACCCGGGCATTCGTGATCACCGGCGCGGTCCTGTCGAAGGGGGGCGCGGCAGCGGCCATATCGACGTAGCGTGCGGCCGAGAGGTCGGCGGTTTCGAACAGCCCGAGCTCGCCGCCGACCACGACCCGGTTGCGGCTGTCGGTTGCGACGTCGGCCCAGATGCCGTTTTCGCGCGGCGGCAGGACCAGGCCCCCGCTGCCGAATTCCGGGTCGGCCTCAAGGGCGAGTGAGCTACCCACTCGCCGCAGCCCCGCGAGGATGGCTCCGCCGCCGTTCGGCGTTTTGCCGGTCCCGACCATGAGGAACCGCTCCGCGGAGGGGTCGGCGGAACCCCCGATTCTTTGAAGCCCGGCCGCGAACAGGTTCTGGGTCCCGGGAAGCTCGATGTGGAAGCTCGTTCCCTCGATCCCCTCCCCTGTGGTTGCGTCGAGCGCGGTGACCCCGAAATCGCGTTCGGCTTTGCTGCCCGGCAAGACGTCGCGGCTGCCGAAGACGTAGAGGGTGTTCCCGTCGAGCACCTGGCTGCCGGCGATGTCATCGCCATTCCCGAACCCGATTGTCACGCCACCGACTCCGCCGAAGGCGGTTTCGCGTGCTCCGGTCGGCGTGTAGCGGGCCACCAGCCATTCCGCCACGGGGCCGGCGGAGACGGTGCCGACGGCGCGCACCGCGCCGGACGGTTCGACCTCGACGTCGCGAAAGTCGTTGAACGTGCCCGTGAACAGGTCGGTGAAGACGCCGTTGCCGGTGCCCGCGGGGCCGTCGAAGCTCGGGTCGGGATTGCCGTCGGAGTCCCAGCGGGCGAGCGCTGCGTCCAAGCCGGAGGAGCCGACCGCGGTGATCGAGCCATCGGGGCCGACGGCGATGTCCTCGAGGTTGCCGCCGGACGCCGAGACTTCGGCGGTGACGAACCCGGTGTCTGCCGGGCCGAAGCTCGTGTCGAGGGAGCCGTCGGTGTCGTAGCGGGCGATCGTGAACAGCGCGAAGTGCGCCGGGTTGACCGTCATCCCGCCGGCGATGATCTTGCCGGTCCCAGGTTCGATCGCCAACGCCCGTATCTCCTGTCCGAATTCGGCCAGGCCGGGGCCGAACAGCCCCGGCGCTTGTTTGGCCACCCCGCCCTGCCCGAAGCTCGGGTCGGGGGTGCCGTTGCTGCGGAAGCGGGCAAGGACCCAGCCACCGTTCGGTTCAGTTGGTTCCTTGGCGAGGACGCCGCCACCGACGAGGACGCGATCCTGGGAGTCGACGGTCATCGCGTTGCCGAACTCGCGCGCTTCCGGCACCGAGGCGCTGACGCTGGCGACCCCGCCGATGCCAAACGAGGTGTCCGGGATCCCACCGGCTGCGAGGGACGACGACGGTGCCGCGGCCGCCACCGCGAGCGCGACCGGGAGGGCGAGTCGCCTCGCACCGGCGACGAGGGGGACGGGACCCAGCATCGGCCCAAACTAGCACCACTGCGGGGGGACCCCCGGGCCGAAGGTGGAGGCCCGAGCTAGCCCAGCCTCACTCCGCCGAACAGCGCCAGCTCGAGCCACTTCCAGTGGCAATCGACCTGGTCGAAGCCGGCGTCCCTGAGCCACTCGAGCTGGTCGCCCAGCGGCGCGAGCTGGTCGGAGGGGTCCTGCCGGCGGATGTCGAACCCGAACGCGCGCTGGCTCATCTCGTGGAGCTCGTCGGAGGGGGATGCGACGCAGTCGAGGTTGTAGAAGGCTCCCCCGGGACCGAGCAGGTCGAAGACATCGCGGCATAGCGAGCGCTTCCGCCGGTCGGGTAGGTGGTGGATCGCCAGCGCCGAAACCACGAGGTCGAACCGGCCCAGCTCACCGGGGAGCGGCTCGATCAGGTCGTGCGCCGCGAACTCGATCCGCTCGTCCCCGTCGAATCGCCGCCGCCCCGCCGCGACCATCGCCGGCGAGAGGTCGAGTCCGACCGCCTCGACGCCCGGGCGCGCGGCGGCGATCGCCGCGAGGAGGTGCCCTTCGCCGGTGCCCAGATCGAGCACTCGCTCAACCTTTTCGGGGACGAGATGCTCGACGAGCAGCCTCTCCGCCTCCGACGCATGAGGCAGCCGCTCCCGCCGCGAGGGCCATTCCTCGACGCGGCCGGTCTCCAGCCACTCGCGCCCGGTCATCGGACCAGGCGCGCGAAGTGGTGCGCGGAGATGACCATCCCGGCGTTCAGATAGAGCCGATGCGCGTCGGCGCGATCGAGGCCCACCCCGGAGTCGAGGTGAAGCTGGCCGCACCCCAGCCGGCCGGCCTCCTCCAGGAGCCACTCGAGAAGCGCCCTCCCGTGGCCCCGGCCCCGGGCCTCGGGCAGGGTCGAGAGGTCGTCGACGTAGAGGTAGTGACCCCAGGCGATCGCGTGCCCGCTGCGAAACCCGGCCACCGCCACCGCGCGCTCCTCACCGTCTTCGAAGGCCGCGGCGAGGCGGTAGCCCTCGGGCCGCTGGTCCTCGTCGACGATCCGCACGAAGGCGGCCTCGTCGGGGAGGTCAGCGCGCAGCGCCCGCATCGCCTCGAACGCGAGGCCTGTATCGGGCGGCTGCAACTCGCGGACCACGGCGCGGATCATAAGGTCGCGGATAGCGCGCGCCGCGACCCATGCCCGACTGGGACGCGGGCCCGGACGCGAATAGACTGACCGGCCGATGGCGGATGAGCTGCCCCAGGTCAGCGCCTTCCGCACCGCGGCCGAGCGCCACGACCTCGAGGCTCTGCTCGCGGCCCTCAGCCCGGACGTCGTCATCCGCTCGCCGGTCAGCGCCAGGCTCCGGTTCGAGGGCATCGATCAGGCCCGCGAGCTTTTCCGGATGGTCTTCGCCAAGCTCGAAGAGGTCAACTACTTCGACGAGCTCGGCGACGAGAGCTCGCGGGTCCTCTTCTACCGCGGCCGCCTTGCCGGCTCCGAGATCGAAGAGACGCAGCTGATGCGCCTTGCGCCCGACGGCAGGATTCGCGAGGTCACCTTCTTCATCCGCCCGTTCCCGGGCCTCGCCGGCGTCGCCGCGGGACTCGCTCCGGAGCTGGCCCGCGCTCGCGGCTACGGCGCCATGCGGATCGGGGTGATGGCGATCTTCGGCGCGACGCTGAAGGTTGCGATCTCGCTCGCCGACCGGGTCGGCGCCCGCCTCGTTGGTTAGCCGCCCGCCGCGCCTCACCCATGGACTGGATGATCCGGACGCAAATGCGATACTCGTGACCGTGTCACTCAGGGAACGCCATCGGGCACCCGCTCAGGGGATGGGCGGGCATGCCTCGGAGTCCCAGCCCCATTCCCCGCTCGAACCGCCGCCCTGGGTCTCTGGCTCGGCGCTCCTCACCGAGGTCTACTCGCTGGCAGAGGAAGCGCACGGTGATCAGCGGCGCCCCACCGACGGCCGCCTATTCCTCGACCATGTGACCGAGGTGGCCGGCCTCCTGGAGGAGGCCGGCTTCGACGAGGAACTGGTTGCGGTCGGCCTCCTCCACGACTCGGTCGAGCGCGGCAGGATCAGCGAGGCGGAGTTGCGGCGCCGGATGCCGGATCAGATCGGGTCGCTGGTGATGACTCTCAGCGAGGACCCGGAGGTCGAGCCATTCGAGCGGCGCAAGGAGGCGCTGCGGGCGCAGGTGGCGGCCGCGGGCGGGCGGGCGGTCACGGTCTTCGCCGCCGACAAGCTCTCCGACATTCTCGGCCTTCGAAGGGGAATCGAGGCATCGGGCGACCGGATCGAGCAGCGGATGGGGACGACCGTCACCAGCATGGCGTCCCACTACCGCGACTCGGTCGAGATGATCGCGTCGGTGCGACCCCGGTCGGCGTTCCTACCCGCGCTTCGGCTCGAGCTCGGCCATCTCCAGGAAGCCGGCCGGGCCGGCTAGCCGAACTCGATCACGCTGCGGATGCCGTCCTGGGCCTCCATCAGCTCGAAGCCTCGGTTGACCTCGTCGAGCGAGATCCGGTGTGAGATGAACGGCTCGACGTCGATATCGCCGGCCAGGTAGCGGTCGATCAGGGCCGGGACCTGGTCGCGCCCCTTGACCCCGCCGAACGAGGAGCCGGCGACCCGCCGGCCGGTGATCAGGAAGCGGGGGACGATGTCGAGGGTCTCGCCCTTGCCGGCGACGCCGGCGACGGTGCACTGGCCCCAGGCCATCCGCGCCGCCTCGACCGCCTGGCGCATCACCGCGACGTTCCCGGTCGCCTCGAAGGTGTAGTCGGCGCCGAACCCGTCGGTCATCTCGAGGATCTCCTCGACGGCTCCGTCGCCGCCGACGATCAGGTCGGTCGCCCCCTGGCCGCGGGCAAGCTCGAGGCGGTCGTCGGAGAGGTCGACGCAGACGACCCGGTCGGCGCCCTGCAGGCGGCAGCCGGCGACCGCGCCGAGGCCGACCATGCCGGCGCCGAAGACGACGCAGGTGGTCCCCTCCTGCACCTTGGCGGTGTTGATCGCCGCCCCGAGGCCGGTCGAGAGGCCGCAGGCGAAGAGGCAGGCGTGCTCGAACGGCGCCTCCGGGCTCACCTTCGCCAGGGCGATCTCCGGCATCACCGTGTACTCGGCGAACGTCGAGCAGCCCATGAAGTGCCGGATGTCCTCGCCGTCCCGCGAGATCCGGGTCGTCCCGTCGGGGAGGTGGCCCTTGTTCTGCTCCTCGCGGATCGCCAGGCATAGGTTCGTTCGGGGGTCGAGGCAGTGGATGCACTCCCGGCACTGCGGCGAAAAGAGGGTGACGACGTGGTCGCCGGGGGCGAGCGAGGAGACGTCGGGGCCGACCTGCTCGACGACCCCGGCCCCCTCGTGTCCGAGCACGGTCGGCGCGTACCCGGAGGGGTCGGCTCCCGAGGCCGTGTAGAGGTCCGTGTGGCAGACGCCGCAGGACGCGAGCCGGACCAGCACCTCGCCCGCCTGTGGCTCGGCGATGTCGACCTCCTGGACCGCAAGGGGCTCTCCGAACTCCTCGAGGACGGCGGCGCGCATCTTCATCGTCGGCCGCCCACCCCGATCACTCGCTGGTGAACTTCGCGGCTTCCTCGGAGCCGCCGGTCGCGTCGCCCTCGCTGTAGGAGTGCGCCCCTGCCCCGGCGAGCTTGCCCCCTTCGACGATCAGGTATTCCTCGCGGATCGGGCGCCCATCGAGGAAGCACTCGAGGATCTCGCGCGTCCCCGCCGCATAGCGCGCCTGGGCGGAGAGGCTGGTCCCGGAGATGTGCGGGGTCATCCCGTGGTGGGGCATCGACCGCCAGGGATGGTCGCGCGGGGGCGGCTGCGGGAACCAGACGTCGCCCGCGTATCCCGCCAGCTGGCCGCTCTCGCAGGCGGCGGCGACCGCGTCGCGGTCGCAGATCTTGCCGCGCGCGGTGTTGATCAGATAGGCGCCGCGTTTCATCCGCCCGAGCATCTCGGCGTCGAACAGGTTCTCCGTTTCGGGATGGAGCGGCGCGTTGATCGTCACCACGTCGCAGGCTTCGACCAGGGACTCGACCGTGGGGTGGAAGGTCGCCCCGAGCTCCTCCTCGACCTCCTCCGGGAGACGGTGGCGCTCGGTGTAGTGGAGGCCGACCTCGAACGGCTTCAATCGCCGCAGCACGGCCGAGCCGATCCGGCCGGCGGCGACGGTCCCGACCTGCATCCCCTCGAGGTCGTAGGAGCGCGACGCGCAGTCGGCGATGTTCCAGCCGCCCTCGATCACCCAGCCGTAGGAGGGGATGTAGTTGCGGACCAGGGCCAGGATCATCATCACGACGTGCTCGGCGACGCTGATGCTGTTCGAGTAGGTGACCTCGGCGACCGTCACCCCGTGCTCGATCGCCGCCTGGAGGTCGACGTGGTCGGAGCCGATGCCGGCCGTGAGCGCCAGCTTCAGGTTCGGCGCCTTGGCGATCCGCTCGGCGGTCAGGTAGGCCGGCCAGAAGGGCTGGGAGATGACGACGTTCGCGTCGGGCAGCGCGCGCTCGAAGACGGAATCCGGGCCGTCCTTGTCCGAGGTGACGGTGAGCGTGTGCCCGCCGGCCTCGAGGAACTCGCGCAGGCCGAGCTCGCCGGAGACGCTTCCCAACAGCTCCCCCGGGGTGAACCCGATCGCCTCGGGGGTCGGCGTGGTCTGGCCGTCGTGGTAGCGCTCGATCGTCGGCACGCCGTCGCGGGCGTAGGCCGGCGGGTACCCGTCGACCGGATCGTCATAGAGGACACAGAGCACGTTTGCCATCGTCAGCGCACCCATCCTCCCTCAGCCCCGAGCTGAAGGTCAAGTTCCGGATAGGCTGTTCCGGCGTTTGAAGCTCGTCCGTCTCGTCCTACTCGCCCTCGCTATCGCCTGCGCCTTCCCCGCCGGGGCGTCTGGCCTTGACCTCGAGGTCAACACGCTCAACGACCCCGGGGACGGCAGTTGCTACTACGAAGGGGAAGAATGCTCGCTCCGCGAGGCGATCTACGCTGCAGACGCCAGCGAGGAACCCGACAGGATCACCTTCGAAGTGGCGGGGGCCATCAAGCCGGAAACGCCGCTGCCAGAACTCGAAGGATCGATCGAAATCGACGCGACGACCGCGGAAGGCTGGTCCGGCTCACCGGTCGTCTACCTCGACGGGAGCGAAGCGACCTTCGAGACCGGGACTTGGGGAATCTGGGTCGGGAGCGGCACCGCGACGATCAAGGGCCTTGCGATCGGCGAATTCGGCCTCGGCATCTATTTCGGACCGGGGTCCTCGGGCGAAGCGTGCGGCAACTACATCGGCACCGACCTGACCGGGACCCAGGCGCGCCCGAACTACGACGGCATCTGGGTGGACGAGAGCGCCAAAGACGTTCAGGTCGGCCGCAGCTGCGGCGAAACCGGAGGCAATCTCGTCTCGGGCAACGAAGAGTGGGGCATCGTCGTCGCCGGCGACGAAGTGGCGATCGACGACAACCTGGTCGGGACCGATGCAGGCGGGTCCGCCGCGCTATCGAACGGCACCCCACCGCCCGAGCCCTTCGGCGGAGGCATCTACGTCACCTCGCAGGCCGACGAAGTGCTCGTCGGCGGCACGGACCTCGACGGGCTGCCGCACAACGTGGTCGCCTTCAACCGCGGGCCCGGCGTCCTCATCGGCGACGACGCCCGCCACACGACGGTCCGCGAGAACTCGATCCACTCCAACACCGGACTCGGGATCGAGCGCGAATCCGGGACCTTGGTCGCCGAAATCACCAGCGTCGGCCCGATCGTCAACGGGACAACGACGGTGACCGGGACGGTTCACGGCGCCGCCAACACGGAGTACGACCTCGAGTTCTTCAGCAGCGAGGAATGCGACCCGTCCGGGTTCGGCGAGGGCCGGTACTTCGTCGGCAGCACCGGCGACGAAGTCGAAACCGACGCCTCGGGCGCGGCCGGTTTCTCCTCCACGCTGCTCGCGCTGGTCCTGCCCGCAGCCCACTTCTTCACCCTGACCGCCACCGACGCGCCGAAGACTTCGACCTCGGAGTTCTCGAACTGCGTCTCGGCGGCGCCGGCTCCCGAAGAAGAGAAGAAACAGCAGGTGGCACCGCCACCGCCGATACCGACCCCCGTCAACGGCAAGAGCGTCACCGTCGCTCCGAAATCCGGCCGCGTCCTGATCAAAGTCCCGGGGTCGAACAGGTTCGTCCCGCTCGGAGAGCTCAAATCGATCCCGGTCGGCTCGATCATCGACGCGACGAACGGCCGCGTCACCCTGACCTCCGTCGACGAGAACGGGGTGACGCAGAGTGCCGACTTCTACGAAGGCCGCTTTCAGGTCCAGCAGAAGGCCGGCGGCGCCCTGGTGACGCTGCGCCTGCGCGGCGGTGACTTCAGCTCCTGTCCGAAGGCCGGGTCGAGCGCGCGCGCCGCGCGCCGCGCCGGGCGCAAGCTCTGGGGCTCGGGAAGCGGGCACTTTCGGACCCAGGGCAACTTCGGCTCGGCGTCGGTCACCGGCACGATCTGGCTGACCGCTGACCAGTGCAATGCCACCTTCTTCAAGGTCAGGCGGGGGGTCGTGACGGTCACCGACTTCGTCGCCGACAGGACCATCTCGCTGCTCGCCGGCAAGAGTTACCGGGCGAAAAATCAGCAGGGCTGACGCCTGCGGCCGGGCCTTGCGTCCAAATCACTAAAGGGATTCGGGGCGATGCCGAAAAATCAGTACCGTCACGCCCGCCAATACCCATGGCCATCCCCCAGTCGACAGCGAGCGCGAAGAAGCCGAAAGGACGGCACCGCAAGCACCGGCGGCACGTCTGGAAGGACAAGCACTACCGCTGGGTCGAAACCCCGGACGGCGACTGGCGGGTCCAGGGCTACATCGTCCGCCACAAACACAAGCCCCCGCGGAACCACTACCGCGGGCCGGGCAAGAAACCGCCGAAACGGTCCCGCAACGTCGCCCCGATCGCGGTCAACGCCGATCCGCGACCGGCCGGCGCCTATCAGGGCCCGTTCGGCCGCGACCAGGCCGTCCGCCTGCTCAACCGTGCCGGCTTCGGCGCGGTGCCCGGCCAGGCGGAGCAGCTGGCATCGCTGGGCCTCGTCGGCGCGGTCCAGTCGCTGACCCGGCCGAGCGGCTCGGCGACGCTGAGCGGGCCGGCCCCGGTCGACGACCAGGGCGAACCGATCGCCCCGGCCGACGCCTGGGGGCACGACCACCTCTGGTGGCTCGACCGGATGGTCCGGACGAACCAGCCGCTGGTCGAGCGGATGACCCTCGTCCTCCACGATTGGTTCGCGACGTCGAACGCGAACGTCTCGACCGCCCAGCAGATGATCGACCAGTCGAACCTCTTCCGCTCGGCCTGCTTCGGGTCGTTCCTCGACCTCTTCATGGGCGTGACCGTCGACCCGGCGATGCTGCAGTGGCTGAACGGCAACGAAAACCACAAGCAGGCCCCGAACGAGAACTACGGCCGCGAGATGATGGAGCTGTTCTCGCTCGGCGCCGACCGCGGTGCCTACACCGAGAACGACATCCGCGAACAGGCGCGGGCGCTGACCGGGTGGCGAAACGACTACGGGGAACTCGGCGCCTACAACTTCCGCTTCGACCCGAAACGCCACGATGAAGGCACGAAGACGGTCTTCAACCGCAGCGGCAACTGGGAATGGCGCGACGCCTGCCGCCTCTGCGTCGAGCACCCGCTCCACCCCTCGTTCTTCGTCGAGAAGCTCTGGAGCTACTTCGTCCCGCAGCCGCCCTCCGACTCGGTCAGGGACAGCCTGATCAACACCTACCGCGGCTCGGGCTGGGGGATCCGCCCGGTACTCGAGGAAATCCTGATCAGCCCCGACCTCTACGAGGGGGGCCCGATGGTGAAACCGCCCGTCGTCCACCTCGCCGGGATGCTCCGCTCGCTGCACCGCGGAATCGACACCGAGGCCTGGACATGGCTCTGCGACCAGGCCGGGCAGCTTCTGTTCTGGCCGCCGAACGTCTCCGGCTGGGACGACACGCGCTGGCTCGACACCTCGCGATTGCGCGCGCGCTGGAACATCGTCGACTACGCTCTCGACGGCACCTCGGTCGACGCCTGGGGCAGCGACTACAGCGAAACCGAGACCCCCGACGAAGCGCTGGCGAGGGCGCTGGCGTCATGGGGCGGGCCCAGTCTGCGCGACGAACACCGCGCCGAGCTCCTCGACCTCGGCCGCCGGGTCGAGTCGTTGGTGGCCGCCCCGTGGCAGCAGGGCCCCTACCGGGCGATGCGCCAGAACGCCCTGCTGCAGCTGATCGGCATCAGCCCCGACGCGATCCTGCAATGAGGAGCCGCTGAGATGCACAACTGCTGCAACAACTACACCCGGTCCCAGGTCCTGCGCTCGGCCGCCGCCGAGGCGGGGAAGGGCCTGCCGGCGATCGAGCCGGGGATGCCGGCGCCGGCCGGGACCGGCCTCTCCCGGCGGAGCTTCCTCTCCTGGAGCGCCGGGCTCGCGCTCTCCGTCTACGGCGCCTCGAAGATCCCGGTCGCGGCCTTCGAAGAGGGGATCGCGCAGGCGGCCCAGAGCGACAAGATCCTCGTCTCGGTCTTCTTCGACGGCGGCATCGACGCGCTCAGCGTCCTCGCCCCGGTCGGCGACCCGCGCTACGCGCAGCTGCGGCCGAACCTCGCGCTCTCACCCGAATCCGGGACCGAATTCACCGAGGACAACCGGCTCCGCTGGCACCCCGCGGCGGATGGGCTCGCGACCCTCCACGGCGAGGGCAAGGTCAGCGTCTTCCCGGCGATCGGGTACGAACACCCCGACCAGTCGCACTTCACCTCGCGCCACTACTACGAGATCGGCGAGCTCGACGTCGGCTACCACACCGGTTGGCTCGGTCGCTACCTCGACCTCGTCGGCGCCGACGACAATCCGCTCCAGGGGCTCTCGATGGACGGCCGCCTCTCGCCGATGATCGCGACCGCCGACAAGCCGGTCGCCGCGATCGACAGCGTCGACGGCTACGACCTCTGGTCGCCGGTCAGCCAGCCGGTCTCCGACGAGATGTTCAAGAGCTTCGCCAGGTTCGGGTCGCTGCCGGTCGACTCGCCCGGCCTCGGTCAGGTGCGGCGGGCGACGACCCAGACCGAGAAGCTGCGCCAGGACCTCGGCGGGGTCGGCGACTTCACGAGCCCCGTGACCTACCCGGAAACCGGCTTCGCCCACATGCTCGCCGGCCTCGCCGCCTACATCGGGTTCGGGCTGCCGCTCGAGGTGGTGACGATCAGCGCCCCCGGCGGTTACGACACCCACGCCGACCAGGCCACCGACCTCGACCGCAACCTGCGCGAGACCAGCGAAGGGCTGCTCGCGTTCCAGCGCGACCTCGAGGCCCGCGGCCTCGCCGATCGCGTCCTGGTCGAGATGTGGAGCGAGTTCGGACGCCGGCCCGAGGAGAACGGCTCGGCGGGCACCGACCACGGCGCCGCCGGCTGCGCCTTCGTCATCGGGTCGAAAGCGAAGGGTGAGATGGTCGGCGAATTCCCGGGCCTGGCGACGCTCGACCCGCAGGAAAACCTGAGGTCGACGAGCGACTTCCGTGCGATGTACTGCTCGCTGCTGGAGCAGTGGCTCGGCCAGGACGCCGGGCCGATCATCCCCGGCGCCTCCGGGTTCGCTCGGCCGGCGCTGGTGAAGCCGTGAGGAGGGCCGCGGCCGCCGTCTGCGCGCTGGCGCTGGCCGCCCTGGTCGTCGCGCCGGCCCTCGGCGCCGCCGGTCGCGAAGCCGCCTCGACATCCTCCGGCTGCGACTGGAAGCGGCACACCAAGCGCGTCGTCAGGCACGTGCGGCGCCACGGGAAGGTCCGGCGGGTCGTGCGGTTCAGGCACTGGTGGTCATGCCGCCGCATCCCGACCCCCGGGCCAGGTGGCGGGTGGCGACCCGGCGGCGCCGGGGTCCGGGCAGCAGCCGACCGAAGAAGGGCCGACCGCCGCCCACCTCGGGGTCAAGGCCTCCGAGTACAAATTCGTCCTCTCCCGCCCCAGCGTCAGCGCCGGGGAACTGGTCGTCGAGCTCGACAACCAGGGCGAAGACCCCCACAACCTCAACCTCCAGCTCGCCGACGGGCAGGGGCCGGAACTGCACGTCGGGGAAGTCGGCTCGCAGAAACGGGCCACCGCTCGATTCACCCTGCCGGCCGGCACCTACCGGCTCTGGTGCAGCCTGCCCGGACACGAAGAACTCGGGATGAAGGCGACGCTCTCAGTCGTGGCCCCCTGAGCGGCCCGATTCGCTCAGGACATGTCAGTGGCGGATGCCGGCCTCGCAGGTCTCAGAGCGCCCCCAGCCCGGCATCCCGTCGCAGTGGTCGTAGCCCTCGCCGCCGTAGAGCCGGTCCGGGCTCGGCCCGCCGAAGAGGCGGTCGTCGCCGCCGTCGCCGTGGCAGCCGTCTTCGCCGGCGGCCCATCCTGCAGACGTCGCGTCCGGGACCGCCCCAGCAGCCGTCGCTGCCGGCACCGGTCTGGCAGTAGTCGTTGCCGGCCCCGCCGACGCAGTCGCTGTTCCGGTTGCCGGTGATGCAGATGTCCCGCGACGGCCCGCCGACGCAGCGGTTGCGTCGCGTCCCTTCCGAGTAACAGGTGTCGGGCTCGCCGTTGCCGATGAACTTGTCCGAGCCGGCGCCGAGATGGGCGGTCAGCGGGACCGGCAGCCGGTTCAGGACCCGGACGAAGTCGCCGGAGGGGCCCATCCGGACGACGATCGAGCCGACGTTCCGGAGCGGGCAGGAGGCGGCCATCCGGTAGCGGGTGAAGTGGCAGCCGCGAGGATGGGAGCGCGACATGTAGCCCTCGACCACGAGCCTCTTGCCCCTCACCTGGAGTTCGAGGGTCGAGCCGGAGTGGGCGCCGTGGATGACGATCTGGCCCTCCGGCGTCGCGGTGCCGGCGCCGAAGGCGAACAGCAGCGCCGATCGCGCCGCCGATGGCACCGCAGGCGCGAAGAATTGGTTCTTGGTCCTGTCAATCCATACCAAGTAATGATGTAGAGAGGGTAATGGACCGCCGCGGCGAAGCCCCATCCTTCAGATGACGGAGGGTCCGCGGACAAGCGGCATATATTTGTAGGCACGAGGGCTTGCCTTTCTTGACATGATCGTCTAGTGTCGATCCGCCCGCCGGGGAGGCGGGCAGGGGTTACAGAGAAGAAAGCCGACGCACGGCTGGATGTTGGCGGCGGCCTTGGGAAACGGGGAGAAGACAGTGAGGCGCGCGGGGAAGTGACGAGAAAGCAGGGAGCCGTTCCGGGCCGCGTGGGTGCCGCCCGGGGCTCACAGGGACAAGGAGAGACCGACGTGAGACGCCACGCGAAGGCATCGTCCGCGGAATCGAGTCTGCGGGGGGGTTGGCCCCTCGGCCGCATAGTACGTGGAACCTTCGCGACCGCTTACGGCTCTGACGTCGATGGGAGTGGTGCGCCCATTTCCGGACGGCTCCGGCGCCGCTTCTTCCTGGCGCTCCATCTGACGGTGATCGTCAGCGTGCTCGGGATGGGCGTTGGAGTCAGCGGCGCCTCAGCGGTCCAACCGCTTTCGACGATCGGGATCATCGGCAAATGCTGCCACGAAGGAGTGCTCGGCGAATACTATTACGCCAACTCGCTCGACATAAACAAGAAAACGGGCGACCTCTACCTCCTCGACCCGAACGACAGCCACGTCCTGGTCTTCGATTCGAACGGGAACTACAAATTCACCTTCGGCTCGGAAGGGACCGGTGCCGGCCAGCTCGGTAAGTACTCGAGCGTCGGCATCTCTGTGGACCAAACCTCCGGAGACGTGTATGTCAGCGAGAGTGGCGGCCCACTCGCCAACAACCGGATTTCGAAGTTCTCTGAAACCGGCGAATTCATCCTTACCTTCGGGCGCAGGGTCAACGAAACCACCCTGGGAGATGTCTGCACAAAAGCCTCAGGGGACGTCTGTCAGCCCGGCACCACCGAAGGCGAACGCGCGATCGTCAATTCGATCGCCGCGGTCGATCCGGATACGGGAAACGTCTATATCCCGACCAACGGGAAAACGTCGATCTACGCGCCGAACGGCAAATACATCGAAACGATCGAAACTCCGGGCGTCGTAAACCAGATCGCGATCTTCAACGAAATCATCTACCAGCAGACCTCGACCGGATTCAAGACCTACTCCGACACAGGAAACCCGCTCGGCGAAATCGTCGTTCCGGCGTTCCAGGAATTCTCGCCGGTCGGCATGGTGCCGGCACCGGGCACCGAACAACCGGGCGAAACCCATCTCTACGTGATGATGATCAACAATGCGACCGGAAAAACCGAGGTCGGCGAGTTCAATTCCTCCGGCAAACTCCTCATCGAGCACGGGATCGGGATGCCGTACCCCACCCAGGGCTCGATCGCCGTCGATCCGTCCATCCCTCATATCTACGTTGGGACCTTCCCCAACGATCCCTTCGGCGGACCGGCGATCATCCTCGGGATACCGGAAACCGTTCCTGCGGTGGCGCTCAAACCGCCGACGCAGGTCGCGGCGAGAAGCTTGACCCTGAATGGTTCCGTCAACCCGGAAGGTACGACGCTCAAAACGTTCTGGCATTTCGAATACCGCCGGGCCGGAACGATCCCGTGGACCGCGAGCCCGCAGCCACCGATCGACATCGGCAACGGGACAACGGCCGTCGACGCGAGCCAGGGCATAACCGAACTGATCCCCAACACCTTCTACGAATACAGGCTGGTCGGGAGCCGCGAATTCGGAGGAGGGACAACCACCTCGGCGATCGCGAAAGTCAAAACCGACTTCGAAGAACCAAAGCTCTCGGTGGTCGCTCCGAGTCACATCACCGACACCGAAGCGACGATCCAGGGCATGGTCGATCCGGAGAATTCGCCTGCCACCTATTACTTCGAATGGGGAAAGACGACCGCCTACGGAGAAAGAGCTCCGGTTGAAGGCGAAGGCGACGCCGGCAGCCAGTACGGACCGGGCGGGGTCTTCGAGCGGCTTCGCGAACTCGAACCGTCGACGACCTACCACTTCCGACTCGTGGCGACGAACCCAGCGGGAACCGTGACCGGCGGAGATCACGAATTCACCACCTATTCCACCGCCGATGAGGTATGGGCCTCCCGCGACATCGAGTTGGTCAACACCCCCGATGACGGCAACCAGGAGACCCTCCCGATCCTCCAGGAAGAATCGGTGTCGCCCGACGGAAGCGAAGTCATGTGGGCCACGCCCTCGGGCTCGCCCCAGAGCTACACCGGCTTCGGACAGCTCTATCTATCGAAGCGAGACACCAGCACCCCGACCGGCTGGACGTCGCTTCCGTTCGGCGTGCCCGCCAGCCAGCAGGTCCACGGCGGAGATTCGTCCTACATAGCCTCGGCCGCTTCCCGAGATTTCAGCACGGTCGTCTTCTACACCACCGACTGCTTCGAAATCGGCCTCGGCTTCTGCGACCACACGTTCGTACGAGTCACGAAGTCTGGAGAACAGGAAGTCCTTGCGGACCCCGGTGTCCCGAAACTATCCGCGATCAGCGTTTCCGACGACGGCCAGTGGGTCAATTACTTCAACCCGCGGACAAAACAGCTCGTCTCGCACCAGGCGGGAGGTCAGGACCACGTCCTGCCAACTCCCGCGTGCGGTTACGAAGTCCCCGCGACGCGTTACAGCAACGTCTCTCTCGGATCGCTGTCTCGGGTCTTCGTGCAGAGCAACGGTCTCAGCGAACCGTGCGAAGACCCCGGCATCTACGTGATCGACCGGGAAACCAGCAGCATCACCAAGATCTCGTCCGGGGGTAGCTTCATTAGGACGAACGAGGACGGCACCCGGGTGATCTACCAGAAGGTGGATGGCGAATACCCCAACGAAGAACGCAACTTCTACGAATGGAAAGACGGCGGCGGGGCGACCTGTCTCACCTGCGGCGAAATGCCTCCGATCGTTGCTGGTTACGGGATCGAAAACGTGACCGTCTCGGAAGATCTCTCCCACGTCTACTTCTGGGCACGCAAACCGTTCAGCGAAGGAGGCAACTGCGACGTTGGGCGGATGTTCGTAATCCATCACGAAAAAGTCAATTTCGTGGCGGACGATGGAGTGGGGGGATGCGTCGGCGACTACAGCTTCCAGACCACCTCAGACGGAAGCACCTTTGTCTTCCTCTCAAACCTGACAGGGACGACGGCCGATGACACCGGCCTGAGGCTGACAAAATTCGGTGAAGCGGCAAACAACGCGATGCAGGTTTATCGCTATGACGATGAAACCGGATACACAGAATGCGTTTCGTGCCAGGGGACGACCGAGCCTGCAACCGGTGGCGTCAGCAACGGATTCGGTGCGGCCACCTCTCTGTCGGACGACGGGTCGACCGTGGGGTTCGCGACCGAAGCGGCGCTCGTCCCGCAGGACATCAACGGGTCCACCGATGTCTATGAGTGGCACAACGGCGTCACTCGGCTCGTGACCAACGGCGAAGTCGAGTTCGAAGGATTCCTCGCGCAACCCGACCTTTGGGGTGCCAGCGAGGACGGCAGGACTCTCGTCTTCTCGGCCGCGACGGTGGCGCTGACCGGCCACGAGACTCACAAATACGGGAACGTCTACGCCGCCGTGGTCGGGGGCCCTGGATTCCCGCCGCCGAATCCTCCGGCGCATTGCGCCGAAGACGCCTGCCAGGGACCGCTCCAGCCCTCGCCGCCGCTCGACTTCCAGGGAAGCTCGGCCTTCCACGGCCCGGGCAGTCCCGTGCCCCATCGCGGTAAAGGCAAAACGCATCACCACAAGAAACATCACCACAAGAAGAAGAAAAGAAATCAAAGGCGCAATTCGACGGGCCGGCAGGGCTGAGCGATGAGGACCAGGGAGAAGCAGAAGATGACGAAGAAGATCCTCATCGGCCTCATCGTGCTCGTCGCCGGGTCGCTCGCGCCGGCCGGCGCCGCATCCGCAAGTGTGCAGTGGGACGCCAAGTTCACATGGGGACCGACGCAGCTGCACCCCGGCGAGACCGCTCTCTTCACGGTCAGTGTGCGGAACCGGGGCACGACACCCAACACGGGATCGATCAAAGTCGTCGATCACCTTCCCCTGGGAGTGAAATTCAAGGAACCGTTTTCTTTGGAAGGCTGGGCGTGCTCCTCGAGCGGCACCGCAACCACACTCACCTGCACCAGGAACATCCAGCTCACACCGTTCAGAGGGACCCCCCGCCTGCAATTCTTCGTCGAAGTCGATCCGCTCGCGAGCGGGACGCACGACAACACCGTGATCATGTCGGGCGCCGGAAGCGAAACGGTGACCGACGTCGACCCGGTTGAAATCGGCGACGACCCTCTCGGCTTCGGCTACATCCCTGAGAGCGTCAACGGCAACGCATATTCGGTGGATCGCCCCCGCCAGACGCTTCAGACACAGGCCGGCGGGCATCCCTTCGAGCTCAGAACCGACTTCGATTTCAACGAGATGTTCGGAATTCGCAAAGAAAGCTTCAATCCAGAAGAAGAAGCTGAAACTCCGTACACCAAGCCGATCAACCGGGTGCGGACCGTTCAGGCGATCCTCCCGCGCGGCCTGATCGGCAACCCCGAGGCCGTGCCGAAGTGCCGGGTCACCGACTTCCTGCGCGAAAGCAAGGAAGGCCTTCAGGCCGCCGGATGCGATCCGGCGACGCAGATCGGGGAACTTCGGGTGATGTTCTCCGACGGCTTCGGAGGAGGCGGCTGGGGCACCATTCAGGAACTGCCGCAGGTCGCGCTCTACAACCTCACTCCGCCCAAAGGAGTCTCGGCCGACTTCGGGTTCAAGGCCGGCGGGCTCTTCATCGGCCACATCTACCAGACGCTCGATCCCGCGCACGACTACGCCGTGCGCTCGACCTCGCCGTACATCACGGACATCATTCCAGTCCGCGGCATCGAGCTGACGATCTGGGGAGTCCCGGGAGATCCGGTGCACGATTTCGCGAGGGCCTTTCCGACCAAAGAAAAGAACCCCCATCCCACCGAACAGGAAGAAAAAGAAGAAGAAGAAGAAGAAGAAACGATCTTCGGAGCCCATGTTGCCCCGCCGTACCGCCCGCTGCTCAACCTGCCGATGGATTGCGGCGTCAACAATGGGCCGTTCATATTCACCGCCGATTCCTGGGCCAACCCCGGCGAATTCACCACTCCACTTCCGGGCGTCAGCGGGGACGTCAACGTCACGGGCTGTGACGATCAGAGGGTTCGCTTCAATCCGGCCATCAACCTGCAACCGACCGACCGCGCTGCCGGTTCCCCTACGGGCCTCGACGTTCACCTCGAAGTCGAACAGCGCGAACAGAGTGTCGAAAACCCGAAACTCCTGTATCCGGAAAACGGTCAGCTGCACGGCATCGACACCCCACCGATGAAGAAAGTCGTCACGACCTTCCCCGAAGGTATGACGATCTCGACATCGGCGGCACAGGGCCTCGGCGTCTGCACCTCAGCTGAGCTCGCGCTAGGAACCAACAAACCCGTCGCGTGTCCCGACAACTCGCAATATGGGACGCTGACGCTGCACACGCCGATCCTGCCGCGCGATGAACCCATGCGCGGGTTCATCTACATCGCGAAGAAGGGGGATAATCCGTACCACAACTTTCTCTCGATGTATTTCGTAATCCAGGAACCTGAACGGGATCTGCTCATCAAGATTCCAGGCAAAATCGACCTGGATCCCGTCACCGGCCAGATCCAGGTGACGTTCGATGACCTACCGCAGTTCCCCCTGTCGGACATGCAGCTCACCTTCAAGGGCGGTGTGCGCTCGGCGCTGGCGAACCCGCGTACATGCGGCAAAAAGATCATCACGGCGGACTTCTACTCCTGGGCCGCTCCGAACACGCCACGTCGCGTCACCAGCTCCTATGACATCACGACGAAACCGGATGGCTCGCCCTGTCCGCAGTCATTGGGGAACCGCCCGTTCGACGTGCAGATGTCGGCGGGAACGGTCAATCCGAATGCGGGCAGCTACACACCCTTCATCTTCCGGATGCAGCGCAGTGACGACGACCAGGAGCTGAGCCAGATCACCACGCAGCTGCCGCCCGGCCTCACCGCGCGGATCGCCGGCAAGACGATCTGCTCCGACGAGGCCATCGAAGCGGCGGCAGACCCGCGGCGAACCGGAACAGAAGAGAAAGAACATCCGTCATGTCCCGCCTCAAGTCAGGTCGGGACCACGGAAGTGGGATCCGGCGTTGGCGTGCCGCTCACCTATATCGGAGGCAAGATTTATCTGGCGGGCCCCTACAAAGGGGCTCCGCTGTCGATCGTCGTGATCAGCCCGATCTTGCCCGGCCCCTATGACCTGGGCAACATCGTCGTGCGCTCGGCCGTCCATGTCGACCGGGCGACCACGGCGGTGACGGTGGCCACCGACCCGTTCCCGCAGATATACCAGGGCATTCCGGTCCGAATCCGCGACATCCGCCTGAAAATCGACAGCCAGGACACCATCCTCAATCCGACAAACTGCGATCCGAAGGCGATCGGAGCGCACCTGACCGGGGCCGGTGCCGACGTCAACACGACTGCGGACGACACCGCATCGGATCTGACCGAGTCGTTCCAGGTGGCCAACTGCCTGGCGCTTCCGTTCCGGCCGCGGCTCAGCTTCAGGCTGCGAGGCGGCACATCGCGCGGCGACCACCCGGCGCTGTCGACGACGCTCGTGAGTAAATCCGGCGACGCGAACCTGCGCAAAGTCCAGGTCACCTTGCCGCGCTTTACCTTTATCGACCAGGGCCATATCCGAACGATCTGTACGCGCGTGCAGTACGCCTCGGACGAATGTCCGCAGGGATCGATCTACGGTTACGCCAAAGCCTGGACGCCGCTGCTCGACCAGCCCGTCGAAGGCCCGGTGATCCTGCGGAGCTCTAACCACCTGCTGCCAGACCTCGTAATGGACCTCAAAGGGCAGGTCGACGTCAACGTCGTCGGTCGGATCGACTCAATCAATGGGCGCACTCGCAACGACGTTCGAAGGCATCCCGGACCAGCCGGTGAGCAAATTCCAACTGACGCTCCAGGGAGGCGGCAAAGGCCTGCTCGTCAACGCCAAAGGTCTCTGCGGGTTCTCGCCGCGGGCAACCGTCCTCATGGACGGCCAGAACGGCCTGACCGCCGACCAGTCCCCGCTGATGAAGAACAGCTGCGGGAAAGCATCACGGAAGAAACACAGGCATCGTCGCCGTGGGCATCGGCACGTCAACCGGCCGAGTAGGGCGGGCTGATCGATGCGAGACTAACGCACAGGGGAGCATCTCGAGGATGGGTTCGATCGGTTCGCGGTGTCACCCGCGTCGTGGTCGGGTTGGCGGTGTGTCTCATGCCTCGCTGCGTCGAGCGCACAAGCGTCAACCAGCGTCTATCAGGAGACCGAAACGATCCTCCCGAAAAATCTCTTCCCCCCGACCGGCCTCGCCGTGGATCAGGAAACCGGCGATGTCTATGCGGCCGGATTCTTCTTCGGCTCCGGCCACCTCCATCGCTTTGCCGCGGTGACTGAAAAAGAGGACGTGTTCGGTGAAGGTGACTATCAATCGGTGGCGATCGATCCGACCAACCACAACATCTACGCACTGACCAAGGCACCGACTCCCATCCGGGTCGAGATCTATAACCAGGAACTCGAAACGGCACGCAAACCGATTCCGACGGCGGCCGGAACAGGCATAATCGGCGCCGATTCAGCCGGCAACGTATTCATTTCCGATATCGGCCCGATAAACGAGCAACAGAGGTACACAGTGTCCGGCACGGGCGGAACCTACGAACTCATCTTCAACGGGGAAACAACCACTCCGATCGCCTGGAATGCAGGTGAAGGGGAAGTCGCCGAAGCACTGGAAAATCTGGCCAACGTCGGCTCAGGCGATATATCCGTCAGCCGGGCCGGACAGACCTATATCGTCACATTCGGCGGCTCGTTGCAGTACACAAATGTGCCGGAGATCACCGCAGACAGCAGCGGACTCACGGGTGGGGTGGTAACGCATATCGAAACGATTATCGATGGGACCAATGCTCCGCCGTCGGTGAAAGAGTACGCGCCGACCGGGATCCTGCTGCAGACCATCACCTGTTCCGCATGCCCTGGAGGGGCGTTCACCACGGCTCCGATCGGTGTGGCCCTTGACGCGAATGACAACCTGTTCGTGGGGGATGCGGCCGGCGAACGAGTGATCGAGTTCCATGCCACCCCGGCCAGCCCCGCGACCAATTACACCACGATCGCCCCAACTGAGCTCGCAAGCGGAGCCATGCGCTCATTCACCGTCAACCCTGCCACCGATGAGGTGTGGGTCTTGGGCGACGACGGTGCAGGCACTCATGTCAAGGGCTTCGAATTGGACGGCACTCAATTCACTGAATTCGGCAAAACTGTGTTCACCGCTCCGTTCTACAACTTTTTCGGAACGCAGAAAATGGCCGTGAACGGTAAGACGGGCACCGTCTATGTCGGCGATCTCATCTTCACCAATGCAGGGAAAGGCTCGTTCGGGGAACCCTTGGAAGAACTGCATGCGGCGATTGTCGGATTCAGTCCGGCGCCTCCGCCCACGATCCAGGCGGATCCGGCAATCGTCGAAGCGTCTCGACACGCGACGATGAAGACGCTCGTCAATCCCAACGGCACGCTGGTGCTCAACTGCACGTTCGAATACGGCCTCACCGAAGCGTACGGGACGGAAGACCCCTGCAACGATCCGGGATTCGGCGAAGGACCGGTCAGTGTCGGGGCGGAGGCGGTCGGACTTACCCCGGACACGACCTACCACTATCGGGTCACCGCCTCCAACGAAGGAGGCACGACCGTAGGCCCGGACCAGACCTTCAAAACCCTGATCGACAAAGCGATTCCCGCCACCGGCGGCGCCAGTGCCCTGCAGACGACGGCGACGCTGGAAGGCACCATCAACCCGCTCGGCAACCCGACGACCGCCTGCTACTTCGAATATGGGCCCGACCCCGGCTACAGCGGCAAAGCGCCCTGCGCCTCGCTGCCGGGGGCGAGCGGCTCGCCGGTTCCGGTCAGCGGCCCGGTCGGAGGGCTGACCCCCAACAGCAGCTACCACTATCGCCTGGTGGCGGTGAACGCCGGTGGGACGGAATACGGGGTCGACCGGGAATTCGCGACCCTGCCGAAAGCCCCGGTGATCACGACCGGCGCAGCGACCCTGGTCGGCGCCGATAGGGCCCGCATATCGGGAACGGTGAATCCGGAAGGATCCGTCGGTCACTATCAGTTCGAATACGGCCCGACGACCGCCTACGGCAAGAATACGCCGAGCGCGACAGCAGTCGGCTCCGAAGTAATCAAAGTCGCGGAAAACATCACCGGCCTGCAACCGGCGACCACCTACCACTACCGATTCAGCGCCACGAGCATCGGCGGCACGACCCACGGGCCGGACATGAGCTTCACGACCGCCGCGCCCGATTGGGCGGGTATTCCTGCCGGCGAAAGCGTTGCTCAAAGGGCGAAACGCCTCGATCGAAGTCCAATGCCGGGGCGTTGCGATCGCCGAGTGCAAAGGCACACTCGTGCTGCGCGCGAGGATCAAACAGGGGATCCGCTTTATCCTGGTCAAGGTTGGCGAAACTCCCTTCGACTTCTTCGGAGGCCAAAAGAAGGTGATCGTCGTACACCTCAACAAGGCCGGCGGGAAAGTCATCGCCCAGAGCGAAGGCAAACCCATTTCCGCGGTGGCCAGCGCCGCCAACAAGAACCGTGTCGTCCGACTCTCCCATGGCAGGCACTAGGCTGCGCGAGGAACATGTACGAGAGAGAAGTGATGCGCACGACGACAGGAAGTCCAAGGCACTGCTATTCATGGCGGCCCTGGCCCTGACGGCCCTGGCGGTCACCGTTGCTCAGGCCGAGGTCAGTCAGAAGGGGGTCATGCGCCTCACCTTCGACGGCCAGATCAAGCCGAAGGCCCTTCCCCGCAGCCATGAGGCGCCCGTCACCGTCTCGGTCTCGACCCACATCTCGACGCTCGAAGGAAAGGAACCGCCGGAACTGCTGCGGATCTCCTTGGCGATAAACCGCAACGGGCATATCGACTACAAAGGCCTACCACAGTGCCACCTCAACGAAATACAGCCGTCGACCAACGCTGAGGCGCTGAAAGCCTGCAAATCGTCCATGGTGGGGACGGGCTACTTCTCGGCAAACGTGATCCTGCCCGAACAGTCGCCGTTCCCATCTGAAGGCAAGATCTATGCCTTCAACGGCTACGTGCTCGGGCACCCGGTGATCTTCGCCCACATCTATGGCGAGAAGCCCCTGCCGACGTCTTTCGTGCTTCCGTTCGTCGTCCGGCACTCCAACGGCAGATACGCGACGACCTTGGTCGCCTATCTTCCCAAAGTGAAGGCGAACTGGGGCTCCATCACCGGCATCAGACTGAAGCTCAATCGTACCTTCCAGTACAAAGGTCAGACTGCACCATTACCTGACCGCGTCCTGCCCGGCGCCCAAGGGCTTCCCGGGCGCCACCTTCGCCTTCGCCAAAGCCGAATTCGTGTTCGCCGGCACCACCGTCGAATCGACACTGAACCGGAGCTGCCGGGCGAAGGGCTGAATGGAACGCCAGCACCACCGCCGCGTTCGGGTTGCGGCGCTCTCGTTCCTGATACTGGGGCTTTCCGCCATCACTGTCAGCGGCTGCGGTGGCGGCTCCAACCCGAGCTCGACCACGGCTGCTGAACCGACGCCAGCCGAATCGACAGCAGCCGCGGCCGGCGCTCGAAGCAGGCTGGAGAATCCACAGCGAAGGGCTCCGGCGGCCAGCAACACTCCCCGCCCGCCCATCACTTCAAGGGAGGGGAATCGGAAGTCGAAGAATTCGGGTCGGAAGCCGGCGGCTCCGAATCAGCCGCAGTGCTGGCCGCCGAGCAGGGGTATCTCTCCGCCATCGCCCACCGGAATTACGACAAGGCGTGCTCGCTTGTCTCGAGCTCACTGAAGCAACAGTTCGAGTGCACTGGTGACGGCGGGGGGAGGTGGCCATCACCCCACCTGCCAGGAACTCCTCCCGCATATTCTCGCCGCCAACGCCTCCCATGTGGCTGCGCTCCAGCTATCTGGAAAGGTCCACAGAGGTTCGGGTGGATGGCGACCACGGATTCGTCGTGTTCCACGCTCCTGGCGCCCGCCTCTTCGTCTATCCGATGGCAAAGGATGGAGGCGGCTGGCGAGTCGGATCGATAACGAGCTCGGTCCTCGCGCCCTCGGCCGCAACCCTCGGCGAAGGATAGGAACGAAGGGTTGGGCCGATGACGAACGCCAGAACGGTCCGCACGCAGCTGCTCTTGGCTTTGACGCTGGCTGCCCTGTGCATCCCTGGGACGGCCTTCGCGAAGGGCCGGGTCATCGTCCAATGGGAACCGGGAACTTCTCACGAGGAACGCAGGGCCGTGCGCCGTCGCGCCGACGTCCGCTTCGAGGCCGACCTCGGCAACCGCAGCTTCCAGCTGGTCGAAACGGCCCCGGGAGAGACGACTACCACCGTCGCCCACGAGCTCGCATCAGAGCCCGACGTGGTCCTCGCCGAACCCGACAGCGTCAACGACACGGCCTCGATCCCCGACGACCCACTCTTCGGACAGCTCTGGGGACTGCTGAATACGGGGGCGGGCGTTCACTGGCAGACAGCTACCCCCGGAGCTGACGTCAACGCGTCGGGCGCCTGGCTGCGCACCGCCGGAGACCCTTCGGTCGTTGTCGCGGACCTTGACAGCGGCTACCGGTTCGAACACCCGGACCTGGCGCCCGTGACTTGGACGAACCCCGGTGAGATCCCCGGGAACGGCATCGACGACGACCACGATGGCATCGTCGACGACGTCCACGGGGCCGACTTCATCGGTTCCAACGGCCAGGTCCCCAGCATCGACGGGGACCCGACCGACGACGACCTGATCACCGGCGGCCATGGCGTCCACACCGCCGGCACGATCGGCGCCGCAGGCAACAACGGCATCGGCGTCACCGGCGTCGCCCAAAACGTGAGGCTGATGCCGCTCCGCGTCTGCTCGCGGTTCCCGGGCAGCGAAGACAACCGCTGTCTAGCCTCTGCCGAGGTCGCCGCCGTCAACTACGCCGCCGCCAAGGGCGTCCGCATCGTAAACATGTCGTTCAGCGGCACCGGCGCGAGCCAGGCCCTGGTCAACGCGATGGCAGCCGCCACCCAGCACGCTGTTCGTCACCGCGGCAGGCAACGACCGCAACGACAACGACAGCGGCCTCGCCCCGACGATCGGCGAACCGAACCGCGGGGCCCACTATCCCTGCGATTTCACGCCTCAGAGCCAGGCCTCTCCGCCCGTCCCCGCCGCGATCGACAACGTCATCTGCGTGGCGGCCACCGACCAGAACGATACCCTGGCCCCCTTCTCGGATTGGGGCAGGGAATCGGTCGACCTCGGCGCGCCTGGAACCGACATCCTCAGCACTTACCCGTTCCCCGCCTGGTTCGAAGACGGCTTCGGGCCCAGCTTCGCGTCGAGCTGGGCCGCGACCGGCCCGAGCGGAGGCTTCGAACTGATGAACGAAGCGCCGTTCGCCTCCTACGGCATCACCGACAGGATCGGCCCACCGTCGCCCAATACGACCCGCGAGAGCACCTCACCCACGTTCTCGATCCCGCCCAACGCCGGCTGCAAGTTCAACCAGTACGGTCGGGTAGATCTGTCCTCAGGTGACTCCTACCAGGTCGAATTTTTGTTCGACGGCGCCCCCCTCGAAACGATAAAACCGACCTATACGGTTGAACCCGGCTTCGAACACCGGTCGTTCGTCCTCTCGAGCGCATTCGAAATGGGCGGGCATTTCCAGTTCCGCCTTCGCTTCACCGCAGGGGAATCCCCCCTGCCCTCAAGCGGCGTCCTGCTCGACGAAGTGTCCGTGACCTGCGCCGAGCCGCTGGGCCAGAGCTCGGGCTACGGCTTCCTCGAGGGGACCTCGAGTGCGGCGGCCTACGTCAGCGGTGCCGCGGCGCTGCTCCTCTCGATGCAGCCCTCCGCATCGGTGACTCAAGTTCGCGAAGCCCTCCTCAAAAGCGTCGACCGCAACCACGAACTCGACCAAAGGACGACGACCGGTGGTCGTCTCAACATCTCGCAGGCAGTGGACGTCTTCGACCACATGGCGCCCACCGCTCCGTCGCTCAGCGGCACGACCCCGCCCTCACGTTCCAACTACAACCACCCGCGGATTCTGGGAAGCGCGGAGGAATTCTCGACCGTCCAGATCTTCGACACGGCGTCGTGCTCGGGACAGGCGGCCGGCGTGGGCTCCGCCGCCGAATTGTCCTCGTCCGGCATCGAGATGACAGTTTCCGACGACTCCACGAGCCACTTCTCGGCGAGGGCTATCGACACCGCCGGCAACGTCTCCGCCTGCTCGAACTCGGTCGAATACGTCGAGCGGACCCACGTGTGCCGGGTCCCCAGGCTGCGCGGCAGGCCATTCCGCCGGGCCAAGAGGGCCCTCAAGGACGCGGACTGCAAACTGGGAAAGGTGCGGCGGCCGAAGCGGAAGAAGACCGCCGGGAGCCGGCTCGTCGTCGGCTCGACGAAGCCCCGGGTCGGCTCGCACCCGCCGGACGACACCGTCGCCCTGCGCCTTGTCTGGAAGCGGGCGACCCACCGCCGGCATTGACCTCCCTGCCCCTAACCGCAGCGAGAGCCTCGAGTCAAGGAAGACGGCGAGTGGAGGGCGGCGACGCTGATCAGCTCGGTGCTGGCCCCGTCGGCGGCGACCCTGAACGGCACCGAATAGGAGCGGCAAAGCCGACGCCCGGACTTGAACCGGGGACCCCTTCATTACGAGTGAAGTGCTCTACCAACTGAGCTACGCCGGCGGGATTGCACATTCTAGGAGCGATCGGGCCGCGGTTCCGTCGCGGCCGGACGCGAGCATGCGGGGTGTGAGCCGCACGCGTCAGCCGATGCGCAGGGAGGACAACGAGATCGAGTTCTCGCGGATCGTCGCCTTCAGCGACGGGGTCTTCGCAATCGCGATCACCCTCTTGGTGCTGAACCTCGGCGTCGAATCGGGCCTGCCGGGCGACCGGCTCTGGGACGCGATCTGGGACCAGCGCGAACAATTCCTCGCGTTCGCGATCAGCTTCGCGGTGATCGGGCGCTTCTGGGTCCTCCATCACCACTTCTTCGGCGACGTGAGGGCGTTCGACGGGCGCCTGATCAGTCTCAACATCTTCTATCTCGGCTGGATCGTGCTGATCCCATTCAGCAGCGAGCTGCTCGGCGAGTACGGAGGCGAGGCGGCGGCCGTCGTCGTCTACGCGGTCAACCTCGCCGGTTGCGTTCTCGTCGGGTTCCGGATGAACGCCTACGCGCACGGCGCCGGGCTGACGACGATCGACGACGCCACCCACCGCGAGAACCGGATCCGCGCCGGCTACATCTCGGGTGTCTTCCTGCTCGCGATCCCGCTCGCGTTCGTGGCGCCGAGCTACGCGCCGCTCCTCTGGCTGGCGCTCTTCTTCGACCCGTCGTCGCGGCTGGTCGCCCGCTCCTCGGGCTAGCCGCGTTCGACGATGAAGGCGATCGATTGCGCCGGCCGGGCGCAGGTGACCGCCAGCCCGCGGCCCGCGGTCGTGGTCAGGCACCGGAACCCTTCGACTGAGCATGCCGACCTCGACTGACCGGCGGCCGGCCGGCACTTGGGGTTCGAGTGCCAGACGGCGGCGATGCTCGCGCCCTTTGCGCAGGCGACGTTGGTCACCCGCAGCAGCAGGGTTTCCCGGCCCGCGTTGCGGCAGGCGCGCGAGGTCACCCCGGTCGGGGCTTCGGGCGCCGTGCTCGTGCCCGCCGGGGCCGTTTCGGCTCCGGACGTCGTTTCGCTCGATCCCCCTGAGCCGCACCCCGCGACAAGCAGGACGGCGAGGAGCGCCAGCGGCAGAATTCGGGCGATCGGTCTCATTCGGAGCCGACCAACTTACCGGCGCGAGCGAAGACGGCGTCGAGCATCGGCTCGGTCAGCTTCCCGGTGAACGTGTTCTGCTGGCTCGGGTGGTAGCAGCCGAGGAGGGACCAGTCGGCGACCAGCGCCTCCGCCGCGTGGCCGAAACGGGGCTTCGGCCGCGGGACCTCGGCGCCCAGCTCGCGCAGCGCCCGCAGCGCCCCGTCCCAGGCGAAGGAGCCGAGCGCGACAATCGTCCGGCATTGATCGAGCAGCTCGAGCTCACGCGCGAGGTAGGGCAGGCAGTTGTCCCGCTCGGCCGGGGTCGGGCGATTGGCGGGCGGCGCGCAGCGGACGACGGCTGCGATGTAGGCGCCGTCCAGGCGCAGGCCGTCGTCGCGCTCCACCGACGTCGGCTGGTTTGCGTATCCGGCCCGGTGAAGAGCCGCGTAGAGCCAGTCTCCCGAGCGATCGCCGGTGAACATCCGGCCGGTTCGGTTGGCGCCGTGAGCGGCAGGGGCAAGGCCGACGATCGCTAGGCGCGCCCGCGGGGTCACCGAAGCCTGCCACCGGCCTCGCCCAGTAGCTCTGGCCGCGGTACCGGCGCGGCGGGTTGGAAGCCGCCTCCTCGCGCCAGGCGACGAGGCGCGGGCACCGCCGGCAAGCGTGGATTTCCGCCGCCAGCTCCGCCAGCTCTCCTTGCCGAACTTGCATCCGCCGTCGGCAGCTTAGGCTTTGCGACCCCATGGCCCGCGTCGCCATCGCCATCCTTCTGATCGCGCTGTTCGCGGCGGGCTGCGGCAAGCCGGGGCACGGCGCGGAAACCGACTCAGAGAAGGGGTCGGACGCCGAAATCCTCAACGCCGCGCTCGGCGAGGAGCTGACGGCGCTCGAGGCCTACACCGAAGGGATGCCGGAGATCGATCCGAGGTTCGCTCCCGCCGCCCGCCGCCTGCGCGCCCAGGAGCAGGAATACGTGAGCGCGATCGCAAAGGCCATCCGCGGCCTCGGCGGCGAAGGCGACCGCCACCGCGTCCGAACTCGACCTCGATGAACTTCACAACCAGGGCGACGTGCTGACACTGGCCTACGAACTCGAGAGCGCCGCGCTCGCGTCCGACATCGAAGCGGCGCCGCGGCTGTTCTCCGACGCGCCGCAGACGCTCGCCGCCTCGCTCGCCGCCGGCCACTCCCAGCACCTGGTGATCCTCCGGCAGGGGCTCGGCGCGTCGGTCGGCGAGGCTTTCCCGAAAGCCTTCGACGGAGGCGAAGTTCCGGCTCCCGGTGGCGAAACGCCGCCCGGTGAAGGATGATCCCGCCGTGACCGGGCCCCTCTACGCGATCGGGCGATTCTGCTCTCGCCACCACTGGCCGACGATCGCCGTCTGGTTCGTTCTCGCGATCGCCCTCGTCGTCATCGGCCAGCAGTCCGAAAGCAGGACAAACGAAAACCTGACCCTGCCCGGAACCGATTCGACCGCGGCGACCGAACTGCTCGAAGACAACCTGCCCCAGCAGGCCTACGGCAACAACCCGCTGGTGATCAAGTCGACCGAAGGGAAGCTGACCGAGCCCGCCAACAGCACCGCGGTCGAGCAGACCGTGAAGCGGCTGGAAGGGATGCACGACGTCATCTCGGCGATCGATCCGCTGAGCCCGCAGGGCGCCCCGTTCCTCAGCAAGGACAAACGGATCGGATACATCCCGGTTGTCCTCAGAGTCGGTCCCGGCGAACTGACCGCCGCCCAGGCCGAAGGCGTCCTCGATGCCGGCGAGCCCGCCGAAGCGGCCGGACTCGACGTCTCGGTCGGCGGCTACGTCGGCCAGCAGCTCTCGAAACCGTCGACCGAGGTCAGCGAGGCGATCGGGCTGACGGCGGCGGTGATCATCCTCCTGCTCGCCTTCGGCACCGCGACGGCGATGATGCTGCCGATCGTCTCCGCCGTGATCGGCCTCGCCTGCGCGCTCTCGATCATGCGGATGCTCGAGAGCGTCATTCAGATGCCCAGCGTCGCAGCGACCCTGGCGACGATGATCGGGCTCGGTGTCGGGATCGACTACGCGCTCTTCATCGTCACCCGCCACAAACTCCAGCTGCGCGACGGGATGGAGCTCCGCGAGTCGATCGCACGGGCGACGGCGACGGCCGGCGGGGCGGTGGTCTTCGCCGGCTTCACGGTGGTGATCGCGCTCTGCTCGCTCGCGTTCGCCGGCATCCCGTTGGTCAGCACCCTCGGGTTCACGGCGGCGATCGCGGTCCTCACCGCGGTGGCGGCGGCGACCACACTGCTGCCGGCGATGCTGGGCGCGCTCGGCCCTCGGATCAACTCGCTGCGGGTCAGCTTCGGGCGGACTCACCCCGACGACCGCAAACCGCATGGCTGGCGGCGCTGGGCAGAACGGGTCTCGGAGCGGCCCTGGCCGGCGGCGATCGCCGCGACCACGGTCCTGCTCGTCCTCGCGATCCCGCTCCTCAGTCTCAACCTCGGCCAGAACGACATCAGCGCCCTGCCGAAGGAAACGACCTCCCGCCAGGCCTACGAACACCTGACGGAGGGCTTCGGCCCCGGCTACTACGGCCCGCTTCTGATCGCCTCCGAATTCAGCTCTCCCGCCGGAAGCCAAGCAGCTCACGCCGGCCCTGCAGAAAGCGGTCGACGGGACCGGTGACATCGCCGCCGTCAGCGAAGCGAGCTTCGACAAGCAGGGGACCGTCTCGGTCTTCTCGGCGATATCCAAATCGGCGCCGTGGAAGGACGACACCGTCGACCTGGTCGGCGAACTGCGCTCGACGACGATCCCCGACGCGCTGGCCGGCAGCCAGGCCAAGTCCTTCGTCGGCGGGCAGACCGCCGGATTCATCGACCTCGCGAGCCAGATCTCGGACAAGCTGCCGCTGATGATCGCGATCGTCGTCGCGCTCAGCTTCATCGTCCTGCTGATCGCCTTCCGGTCGCTGCTGGTGCCTGCCAAGGCGGCTGTCATGAACCTGCTCTCGGTCGCCGCCTCCTACGGGGTCCTGACCGCGGTCTTCCAGTGGGGGTGGCTCCACTCGTTGATCGGCCTCGACCACTCGATACCGATCGTCAGCTTCGTGCCGCTGTTGATGTTCGCAATCCTCTTCGGCCTCTCGATGGACTACGAGGTATTTCTGCTGACCCAGATGCGGGAGCACTACAAGGCGAGTGGTGACGCGAAGCAGGCGGTGGTCGAAGGGCTTGCCAACACCGGCCGGGTGATCACCTCGGCGGCGGCGATCATGGTCTGCGTCTTCACCAGCTTCGTCCTCAACGGCAACCCGCTGGTGAAGGAGTTCGGGGTCGGCCTCGCGGTCGCGATCGCGATCGACGCGACGATCGTGCGTTGCCTGCTCGTCCCGGCGGTGATGGTGCTGATGGGCCGGCGGGCCTGGTGGCTGCCCGCCTGGATGGACCGGCTGATCCCCCATGTCAGCATCGAGGGGGAGGAATACTTCGCTGAGCGCGAAGCCGCCGAGGCCGCGCCGGCCGACTGACCCCTGACCGATGTTCCCGCTCAACCTTCCCAACGCGCTGACCCTGCTGCGGATCCTCGCCGTGCCGGTGGTGGTGGTCGCGCTTCTCGGCGAGACGCCGAACGGCGACGCCCTCGCCGCGGGCGTCTTCGCCCTCGCCGCCCTGACCGACGGGCTCGACGGCTACTTCGCCCGCTCGCGCGACGCGGTCACGACCTTCGGCAAGCTGATGGACCCGATCGCCGACAAGCTCCTGATCGCCGCGGCGCTCGTCTCCCTGGTCTCGCTCGACCGGCTCGCCGCCTGGGTCGCGATGGTGATCATCGCCCGCGAGTTCGCGGTGACGGTTATGCGCGCGATCGCGGTCGAGCGCGGCATCGTCATCTCCGCAAGCTGGCTCGGCAAGGTCAAGACCGTGCTCCAGATCGCCGCCGTCTTCGCCCTGATCGCCGCCAATCCGGCGCCGGCCTGGGTCGACGCACTCGTCTATCTCGCGGTCGCCGCGACTTTGATCAGCGGCGCCGACTACTTCTTCGACCTCCGCCGGCGGCTCAGGTCGCCGGCGCCTCCAGCCACTCGCGCCTAGTCAGGTGGCGGCGCTGGTGCTCGCCGCCCTCCAGCTCGCTGCGGAGGTCGTCCAGCTTGCCGTAGCGCTCGGCGACGACGTTGTGGCGGTGGATCGTCTCGAGGTTCTCCTGGCGCGCCATCACGAAGGCCTCGCCGGGCAGGTCTGGGTAGCCCTCGACGACCTGGCGCAGCATCTCCCGGACGCAGTCCTCGACGAAGCGCGGGTTGGCGTGGGCCTTCTCGACCACAGATAGCTCGTCGGGGCGCTTCATCAGCTCGTAGATCTCCGAGCTCATCGAGGTCTCGACGATCCGCAGTAGCTCCGGGGCGTCGATCCAGCTCGGCCCGCCCTCCGGGCAGCCGATGTGGAGGGTGCCGATCCCGCGCTGGTTGTGGGTCGCGATCGGCACCGCCTCGATCGCGGCCTCGATCTGCTCGGCGTCGAAGCCGCTCTCGGCAAGTCTTTCGCGGGCGACGCCGGCGACCATCTCCTGCGCGCACGGGCAGGCGGTCATGCCCTGCGCCTGGACTCCGGTCAGCGTCCGCGAGCCCCGCAGCGACGCCACCGCGGTCCCGAACAGCGAGTAGATCTCCTGGGTCTGGATCCCGCTCTCCGGCGTGGTCACCGTCTGCGGGTAGCGCGCCGTGACCGACACCTCGGCCCGCAGCCCGCCCTGGCGCTCGCGCACGTTATGGGCGATGTGGGCTGCGAGGACCTCGGCGCGGAAGGCCTCGCCGAGCACGACCTCGTCGATCGCCTCGGCGACGATTTCCTCGAACCGGGACATATGGACGCCGGCCTGGCGCGGGTTGAGGTCGACGAAGCACTCGAAGTCGGCGTGGTAGAGATTCTCGGCGCCGTCGGTCTGGACCCGGATCACCTTCTCGACGCCGGTGACGCCGACCCGCGAGAGGCTGACCATCGTCTCCGGGGTCCCGGCCTGGACGTCGGTGGCGCTCGCGGAAACCGTGCTCGGTTGGCTCGCCATCGCAATCAAGGTTAGAGGGCGGGGGGCATCGGCAGGTCGAGACTATCTCCCTATACTTCGGCCTGGCCGGAGCGTTGGGGCCGGCACCCCGGAGGGGGGAGAGGTTGCACCGGAGGCAGTGAGATCGAGCCGTTGGAGACTGTCCCAGAGGGACTGGATCAGGATTCGGGTGCCCAGCCGTTCGCAGACCAGGAGGAGCTGCGGGGCCTGATCGTCGCTCGGCCGGGAACGGGGATATCTCACCTTCGAGCAGATCGCCGCGACCCTCGAGGAGGTCGAGGTGACCAAGGAGCAGGTCAGCGGCCTCCACGCCCACCTCGTCGAGAACGGCGTCGAGGTGATCTCCGAAGACGGCGTCAGCGCCTACAAAGAGCAGCGCGAAGAGGCGGCGAACGGGCAGCCGAAGAAACCGGAGCTCGACCTGACGATCGAACCGAGCCTCGACTCGCTGCGGCTCTATCTGCGCTCGATCGGGAAAGTCGACCTGCTGACCGCGGCGCAGGAGGTCGAGCTGGCGAAGCGGATCGAGCGCGGCGACATGCTCGCCAAGCGGCAGATGGTCGAGGCCAACCTGCGCCTCGTCGTCTCGATCGCGAAAGGCTACCTCGGCCGCGGGCTGAGCTTCCTCGACCTGATCCAGGAGGGCTCGCTGGGGCTGATCCGCGCGGTCGAGAAGTTCGACTATCGCCGCGGCTACAAGTTCTCCACCTACGCGACCTGGTGGATCCGCCAGGCGGTGACGCGGGCGATCGCCGACAAGGCGCGGACGATCAGGATCCCCGTCCACATGGTCGAGAAGCTGAACCGCGTCGCCCACGTCGAGCGCCAGCTCGTCCAGCGGCTCGGGCGCGAGCCGGAGGCGGCCGAGATCGCCGCCGAGCTGCGCTGGCCGATCGGCGACGTGCGCGAGATCCTGCGGGTCGCCCAGCTGCCGGTCTCGCTCGAGAAACCGGTCGGCGACGAGGACGAGTCGGAGCTCGGCGACTTCGTCGCCGACGAAGCGGTCGCCGAGCCGTTCGAGGAGGCCAGCGAACACCTCCAGAAGGAGGGGGTGCGGAAGGCGCTCGACGCGCTGCCCGAGCGCGAGCGCCAGGTGATCGAGCTCCGCTACGGGCTCTCGGGGCTCGAACCGCTGACCCTCGAGGAGGTCGGCCGGACCTTCGGCGTCACCCGCGAGCGGGTGCGCCAGATCGAGAACAGCACCCTGAAAAAGCTGCAGCGCCTGCCCGAGGCGCAGATGCTGCGCGAGACCGGCTGACCACCGCAGGGACCTCTCGGCGCCGCGCCCTCGTATAGGGGGTATGAACAGAGCGAGGGCATGGACGCTTGCCGCGGCGATCGCGGCGCTGGGCGCGACCGACTGGCGCCCGCCATCGTTGCCGCGGATGGGCTGCCCGCAGCCACCGCCGCCGAAGCCGAGCCGGGGATCAGCGTCACCGGCGTCGGGTTTGCCAGGTCGAGGTCCGGCCGCGGCGGGGGCCTCGAACCACGTCGCCGTCGCCCGCGCCGTCCGCGACGCCCGCGCCCGCGCGGGGGCGATCGCCCGCGCCCTCGGTGTTCGCGTCGGGGAGGTCGAGTACATCGATCTGCCGCAGCTGGGGCAGTTCCTGCAGCGCCGCACCACCGGCATCGCCGCCGCGGCGGCGACCGTGAGGTTCGCGATCGTCGGCGGCGCGGCTGGAGCGGGGGCAGCGCATGAGCTGAGCGCCAACGGGTCGGCTTTCGCCACCGTCCGGCCCGCCGACCGGGACCGGAGCCAACCGATCAAACTGGCGCTGCTGGCGGCCCGCCGCCAGGTGACGCCGAAGGCCGCGGAGGAGGCCCGTCGCAATGCGCGGGCCGCTGCCCGCGCGGCCGGCCTCGGCCTCGGCCCGATCGTCTCGATCTCCGAAGCTCCGACTCCCTACTACGGGTACGGGTCGACCTACTACGACGCGGTGCTGGGGCAGTTCGGGCCGGGCAGGTTCTGCGGCTACTACCGTCGGCCGGTCTTCCGACCCGACCCGACGACAGGCAGGCTCCGTATCGTGCGCCGGGTGCCGACGCGTCGCTGCGTGTATCCGGTCTCCTACAGCGTCGCGCTCGAGGTCGGCTATCTCGCCGCTGAGCGCGGCTAGGACGGGTCCAGCACGAAGACCGCGATGTCGCGGTCGAGCCTCTCGGCGTATTCGTCGAAGCCCGAGTACTGGACGTTGTGCTTGCGCCAGAGGTCGGCGCGCTCCTCGCCCTCGGCGATTCTGGCCCGCACCCGCCGCTTGCCGCTGCCGATCTCGACCTCGGCGTCAGGGTTCGCCTTCAGGTTCAGCGACCAGGCCGGCGGCGCCGCGTTGCCGGCGTTGGTGTTGATGACGACGAACCGCCCCTCGTCCTCGAGATAGACGACCGGGCAGGTGCGGAGCTGGCCCGATTTGCGGCCGGTCGTCGTCAGCAGCAGCACCGGCGCCCTGCCGACCTTTCCCCCGAGGCGCCCGCCCGAGAGTCGGTAGAGGGGGGTGTTGAGCTTCCCCGCCCAGCGCAGCCCGGTCGCCCCGAGCGACATCGAGAAGCGCGAGTAGAAGCGGTCGCTGGGCACGGCGGCGAGTATCTCAGACCCGGGCGCAGTCTCTAGAATCGCTGCGTCCCTGGGGGAGTGCCCGAGTGGTTAAAGGGGACTGGCTGTAAACCAGTTGGCTCTGCCTACACAGGTTCGAATCCTGTCTCCCCCATGTCGATAGCCGAGGAGGCTGCTGTGAGGAGGATCGGGGAGCATCTGACATACGCCAACGTGATTGCCACGCTTGCCCTCTTTCTCGCTCTGGGGGGCGCCGGCTATGCGGCTACGCAGTTGGCGAAGAACAGCGTCGGCTCTCCGCAGCTGAAGAAGAACGCGGTGACCGCGGCCAAGATCAAGAACGGGGCGGTGGACGGCGCCAAGGTCAAGGACGGGTCGCTCAGCGCCGCCGACCTCGCACCAGGAGCCGTTTCCTCCGGGCCACCGGGCCCGCCGGGACCGGCCGGCCAGGGGCTCCAGCCCGCGACCTTCATCGACGCCGGCCTCGCCGACGCCGAACCGGGTTGCGGCGCCCACCAGGGGTTCGTCAACTACGAACCCGACACGACCGAACACGTCGGCTACTACCGATCGCCCGACGGCTTCGTCCACCTGAAGGGCACCGGGATGCAGTGCAGCCCCTACAGCGGAATCGTCTTCAACCTGCCCCCCGGCTACCGTCCGCTAGGGCGCGTCTACTTCTTCGCCCTGAGGCAGCTGGAAACTCCCGTCAAGGTTCAGATCTCTCCCAGCGGAGAAGTCCTCGCCTTCCTACCGAACGTCGAAACCGCGATCTCCCTCGACGGCATCACGTTCCGCTGCGGTCCGGCCGGGGGCGCCGGCTGTCCTTGAGCTCCCGGCCGTCCCCCAGCCTCGAGGGCCGCGTGATCGCCATCGCCGGTGTCGGCGGCGGCCTCGGACCACCCGTCGCGGCGCGCCTTGCAGCGGCGGGGGCGACGGTCTGCGGTTGCGATCGCGACCAGGTGGTGGCGACCGAGGTCGGCGAGGGCCTCGGCCTGCCGCAGGATCGCTGGGACGCGCGCGCCGTCGACCTCCTCGACGAGGACGGCGCCGTCGAGTGGTGCGCCGCGCTCGTCGAGCGCTTCGGCCGGGTCGACGGCCTGATGCACCTCGTCGGCGGCTGGCGCGGCGGCGAGCCGCTGCACACGGCGCCTCTCGAGGACTGGGACCTGCTCCACGACCTCCTGATCCGCACCGTCCAGCACACGACCCGGGCCTTCCACGACGCCCTGGTCGCGAGCGGGTCCGGCCGCTTCGTGCTGGTCTCGGCCAAGCAGGCGCAGGCGCCCTCGAACACGAACGCCGCCTACGCCGCGGCCAAGGCCGCCGCCGAGGCCTGGACCCTGGCCCTCGCCGACGGCTTCCCCGGCACCGGGGCAACCGCGAACATCATCGTCGTCGAGGCGATCCTGACTCAGCGGATGCGGGAAGAGAGCCCGGGGGAGGAGTTCCCGACCTTCACGCCCGCCGAGCACATCGCCGACGCGATCGCATTTCTCTGTTCGGACGCGGCCGCGGAGATGAACGGCCAGCGGCTGCGGCTTACGATGGGGTGAGATGGCGAAGGCTGCCGACGGGGAGATGACGATCAGGGAGCTGGCGGAGCGGACGGGGATGACCGTCCGCAACATCCGCGCCCACCAGACGCGCGGCCTGCTGCCGCCGCCGGTGGTCCGCGGCCGCACCGGGTATTACAACGAGGAGCACGTCGTCAGGATCGAGCTGACCCGCGAAATGCAGGCCGACGGCCTCAACCTCGAGGCAATTCGGCGCGTGCTCGAAAGCGGCGACGGCTCGGCCACCGCGATCTCCGACTTCACCCGCCAGCTGCGGGCGCCATTCGAAGACGAGGCGCCCGAGATCGTCGAGTCCGGCGAGATCGCCGGGCTCTGGGGCGAAGGGGCGAATCCGGAGCGCCGCGAGCGGGCCGAAAGACTGGGAATCATCCGCAACCTTCCCGACGGCCGGATCGAGGTGATCAGCCCCAGCATGCTCAAAGCCGCCGCCGAGCTCGCCGGCCTCGGGATCGGCCCCGAGGCGGCGCTCACCGTCGCCGAAAAGCTGAAACGCCACGCCGACGGCTCGGCCCGCACATTCGTCCAGCTCTTCTCGACCGAGCTCTGGGGGCCGTTCGAGAAGGCGGGCCATCCCGAGCAGGACTGGCAGCGGATGAGCGAGGCTCTCGAACGGCTGCGCCCGCTCGCGGCGGGCACGGTGCTGGCGATGTTCAAGATCGCGATGGGCGAGGCGGTGGAGAAGGAGAGCCAACGCACCTTGCGCCGCGCCGCCCGCAAGACCAAGTAGCGCGGTGAGCAGGCCGGAATTTGCGAACAGCGGCTTCGCACTCGCCGCCGAGTGCGAACGGATAATTTCCGTCGATGAGCGACCTTGAGACCGCGGCCGCCGGCGTTGCCGGCGGGCCGGCGCAGGATGTCCATGCCGGGGTCCTGCCCTGGCAGGAGCTGACCCGGGCGATCGAGTCCGAATGGGTGAACTCGGGCGACTACCGGATCCGGCCCGAGGCGATCCAGCCGGCGAGCATCGACCTCCGGCTCGGCGACTTCGCCTGGGCGCTGCGCTGCAGCTTCCTCCCCGACATCGACTCGACGGTCGAGGAGAAGACCGAGGGCCTCGCGTTCCAGCGGATCGACCTCCGCGACGGCGCCGTCCTCGAGCGCGACCGCCCCTACCTGGTGCCGCTGATCGAGGAGCTCTGCGCTGCCCGACGAGATCCGCGCCAAGGCCAACCCGAAGAGCTCGACCGGGCGGCTCGACGTCTTCACCCGCGTCCTCACCGACCGCCACCACCGCTTCGACGAGATCCGCCCCGGCTACCGCGGGCGGCTCTACCTGGAGGTCGTGCCGCGCTCGTTCGCGATCCAGGTCCAGACCGGGCTCTCGCTCAACCAGCTCCGCCTCGCCCGCGGCGAGGTCCGGCTCGGCGACGAGGAGATCCGCAGCCTCCAGGCCGAGTTCCCGCTTCTGTACCTCGACTCGCACGCGCTGCGCGAGTCGGAGCTGGCGCTCGCCGACGGGCTCTTCCTCAGCGTCGACCTCTCCGGGCCGAGCGACCGGATCGTCGGCTACCGGGCGAAGAAGAACAGCCTGCCGATCGACCTATCGCGGGTCCGCGCCTACCGCTGGACCGACTACTGGGAGCCGGTCTTCCCGGAGTCGGGCGGGAGGATCGTGCTCGAGCCCGAGATCTTCTACCTGCTGCTCTCGGCCGAGGGCGTCTGCATCCCGCCCCAGATCGCGGCCGAGATGATGGCCTACGACCCGACCGCCGGCGAGCTCCGCACCCACTACGCGGGCTTCTTCGACCCCGGCTTCGGCTACGACCAGGCGGGCGACCGCCACGGCAGCCGCGCGGCGCTCGAGGTCCGCGCGCGCGACGTCTCGTTCATGGTCGAGCACCGCCAACCGGTCTGCAAGCTGGCGCTGGAGCGGACCACGGCGCCGGCCGAGCGCCTCTACGGGGCGGACCTCGGCTCGAACTATCAGGGCCAGGTGACGATGCTCAGTAAGCACTTCGAGGAGCAGAGCGGATAAGCGACCGCACCCGCCGCCGGCGTGCGACCAGCTCCTCTTCCAGCTTCTCGATCTCCTGCCGCCGCCGCCGCACCAGCTCGAGCTGTTTGGCGATGTGGCTGAGCGACTCGTCGAGGATCTCGCGGCGCCGGACCGGATCATCGACCCCGGCCTGCCACTCGCGGCGCAGCGCCGCGCGGGCGTCCTCGGCGGTCACCAGCTCCTTCAGCTGCTCGAGCGAGACGCCGAGCAGGTCCTTGAGGCGGAGCAGCTCGGTCAGACGCTCGACGTCGCCGCTCTCGTAGGTCCGGTGGGCGCCCGGCTCGCGGTCACCGGCCGCGGGGAGAAGGCCGATCTCCTCGTAGTAGCGGATCGTCCGCGGCGTCGTCCCGGTGAGCTTGGCGACCTCGCCGATCCGCAGCTGCTCGCGGGGGCCCTCGCCGTTGCTCATCGCGCCGCGGCCTTCTCGAGCAGCCCGTCTTCGGAAGTGCGGGGGCCGGCGACGTGGCGAGGCCGCAGCAGCGAGACGCCGGCGCCGATGACCGAGGTCGCGGCCAGCACCCAGAGGGCGGTGTGCATGTTGTGGATGAAGGGCGCGAGCTGGGCTTCCGTGAGCCCGGATGCGAGGCCGGAGAAGATCGCGAACAGGACTTCCTGCGGCACCGCCGAGGTGACGATCGCGAGGACGAAGGCGATCGAGATCACGGCGCCGGTGTTCTGCAGCATCGTCCGCGCGCCGGCGGCGATGCCGCGGCGGTCGGCGGGGACGGTCCCCATCATCGCGGCGGTGTTCGGCGAGTTGAACATGCCCGAGCCGATCCCGACCAGGCCGAGCCAGAGCATGCTCTCCCAGTAGGGGCTGTCGGCCTCGAGCGTCGTCATCCCCGCCAGGGCGAGGGCGCCGACCAGCATCCCGAGCGCGGCCAGAGTGCGGGAGCCGTGGCGATCCGCCCAGATCCCGGCCAGGGGAGAGGCGACCAGCATCCCGATCGCCATCGGGGCGAGCTTGATGCCGGCGGTGATCGGGTCGTCGCCCTGGGCGCCCTGGAAGTAGAAGACGAAGATGAAGAGGAGGGCGAATCGCGAGAGCCCGTTGATGAACGCGGCGCCGGTCGCGGCGGCGAACATCCGATTGCGGAAGATCGTGAGGTCGAGCATCGGCGCGCTGCCGCGGGCCTCGATCAGGACGAACAGCGGCAGCAGGACGGCGCTGGCGATCAGCGACCCGATCACGAGCGTGTCGTTCCAGCCGGAGATGCCGCCGCGCGAGATCCCGTAGACGAGGCCGGTGAGGCCGAGGACGAAGGTGGTCGTCCCGGCGAGGTCGAGGCCGCGGACGGGGTCGCGGGAGGAGAGCTCGCGCAGGACCAGGGCCGCCCATACCGCGCCGGCGAGGGCGAGCGGGACGTTGAACCAGAAGACCCAGTGCCATGAGATCGCGACCAGGGCGCCGCCGAGGACAGGGCCGATCACCAACCCGATCGCCGCGACCATCGTGTTGGTCCCCATCGCGACCCCGAGCTGCTCCTTCGGGAACGCGTCGGTGACCAGGGCCGGGCCGTTGGCGAAGATGAACGCGCCGCCGATCCCCTGCACGATCCGCCACAGGATCAGCTCGGTGCCCGACGAGGAGAAGCCGGCGCCGAGCGAGGCGAGGGCGAAGACGACGAAGGCGCCGACGAAGGCCGACTTGCGCCCGAAGAGGTCGGAGAGGCGGCCGGCGGTGAGGACCAGCACCGTCGAGGAGATCATGTAGGCGAGGATCACCCAGACGAGCTGCAGGAGGGAGGTCCCGAGCGAGCGCTCGAGATCCGGGAGGGCGATGATCAGCGTCCCGGAGTTGGTGGCGACGAGAAGCATTCCGAGGCTGGTGCAGGAGAGGGCCCACCAGCGGTAGTGCTCGTGGTCGGCATCGACACCGAGGCTCGATCCCTGCCGCTGGAATCTCTTTCTTACGTTCACGTCAATTATCCTATCGAGGATCGACGGCTCTCGCAACCGGGTTGGGCGGCATAGGATTGGAGCGATGAGTGCGGAGCGAGCAAGCGTCCATCTCTGGCTTTTCGCGCCGCGAGCGAAGCGCGAAGGGTTGTGATGGCCGAGCGAACCTGGCAGGTCTACCTCTCGGGGGAGATCCACTCCGATTGGCGCGAGCAGATCGAGGCCGGCGTCCGCGGGGCGGGCCTCCCGCTCGAGCTCTCGGCCCCGGTCACCGACCATTCCGCCTCCGACGACGCCGGGGTCGGCACCCTGGGCGAGGAGGCCGAGCCGTTCTGGCGCGACCACATGGGGGCGGGCGTCAACGCGATCCGGACCCAGACCCTGATCCGCGCCGCCGACGTCGTCGTCGTCCGCTTCGGCGACAAATACCGGCAGTGGAACGCGGCGTTCGACGCCGGCTACGCGGCCGCCCTCGGCAAGCCCTACGTCACGCTCCACGACGCCGAGCTCGACCATGCGCTGAAGGAGGTCGACCGGGCCGCCCAGGCGACTGCACGGAGCGCCGGGCAGGTCGTCGACGTCCTCCGCTACGTGATCCGCGGCGAGCTGCCGTAGGCGCCGTGGCCGCCGACGCCAATCTGGCCCTGATCGAGCGCTTCTACGAGGCGTTCGGGCGCTGCGACGGCGCCGCGATGACCGACTGCTACGCCGACGACGCCCACTTCCGCGACCCGGCCTTCGGCGATCTGCAGGGCGACGAGGTCGGAGCGATGTGGCGGATGCTGACCGGCCGCGCGACCGACCTCGAGATCGAGCTCCACGAGCACGACGCCGCCGAGGACGGGGGCAGCGCCCACTGGATCGCCCGCTACACGTTCTCCACCGGCCGCCCGGTGGTCAACGACATCCGGGCGACCTTCCGCTTCGCCGACGGCCTGATCGCCGACCACGTCGACGAGTTCGACTTCCGGCGCTGGGCGCGCCAGGCCCTCGGTCCATCCGGGATCGCGGTCGGGCTGCTGCCGCCGCTCCGCAACGCGGCCCGCCGCAAAGCCCGCGACCAGCTCGACGAGTTCATGCAGGCCGAGAGCGCCCGCGGCCCGTAGCTCTTCATTCCGTCCTCACCGCATGCGAACATACGTTCGTATGAGGTGGGACGAGCTCAGGACCGAGAACGACATGAGGCTCCCGGGGGTCGGCGACGGCTCGGTAGTCCGCACGTTCGACGCGCCGGAGGCGATGGGCATCAACTTCCACGAGGTCCGCGCCCGCTCGGCGATCAACCACGTGCCCGGCGGCCGCTACGGCTTCAACTACACGATCAACCCCTACCGGGGATGCACCCATGCCTGCGTCTTCTGCTTCGCTCGCCGAACCCACACCTACCTCGACATGAACGCCGGCCGCGACTTCGAGCGTGAGATCGTCGTCAAGGTCAACGTCCCGGAGCTGGTCAGGGCAGAGCTGGCGAGGCCGAGCTGGAGGCGGGAGCTCGTCGCGCTCGGGACCAACACCGACCCCTACCAGTGGGTCGAGAGCCGCTACCGGATGATGCCGGAGATCATCGCGGCGCTGGAAGAGGCGCGAGACGCCGATCTCGGTCCTGACCAAGTCGCCGCTGGTGATGCGGGACGTCGAGCTCTACGAGCGGATGTCGAAGCGGCTGCCGGTCTCGGTCAACCTCTCGATCCCGACCCTCGACGAGAAGGTCTGGCGGGCGACCGAGCCGCACACGCCGAGCCCCGCGGCGCGGCTCGAGGCGGTGGCGGAGCTGCGCCGGCGGGGGATCGACTCCGGCGTCCTGATCGCACCGCTGATGCCCGGCATCAACGACAGCCCCGAGCAGGTCCAGCCGATCGTCGATCGCGCCCGCGAGGCCGGGGCGACGTTCCTCGGCGGCGTCGCCCTGCACCTCCGCGACGAGGTCCGCGACGTCTTCTTCGCCTGGCTCGAGGAGAAACGGCCCGACCTGATCCCGAAATACGAGCGGCTCTACTCTGACCGCGCCTACATGCGCCCCGAGCAGCGCAAGCGAGCCACCCGCGCCGTCCGCGGCTGGGGCCGCACCCGGAGCCAGAGAAAGGGGACGGATCGAGAAACGCCGACACGAGGCCAGCAAACGATCGAAGGGACCCGAGCCCCGGTCCGAGCCGCAGCAACTGCTCCCGCAGGGGGCTCTGTTCTAGTCGCTCGGTGGCGCGATGAGGAGGGGTGTCGGTGGCCCGTTCGACGGGCGGATACTCAAAGTTGCCCCGCTCATTACGGGGCAACTTGTCCGGAGAATGGGCCACCGACATCCCCCATCTCACCCTTCATCCAGCAACTCGAACAGGCACTCCCGCGGGTCTTTGTCATCCCGGAACCGGAGGAACCTCGCGCCGTGCCTGATCCGGCCCGCCGAGGCGTGGTCGTAGCCGACTTCGATCACCAGCTCGGGCCGCAGGGCGACCCACTCGAGGTCGCGGCCGCCGGTCCAGCGGCTTGGCTCCGCCGTGCCCTGTTCGCCGGTCTCGAGCGGCGCCAGCAGCTCGCGCAGGCCCCGTTTTTCGGCCGCGGTGAAGCCGGAGATGTGGCCGACGGGGCGCAGCTCGTCGCCGTCGTAGAGGCCGAGGATCAGTGATCCGACCGTGCCCTCCTCTTTGCCCGGCCGCCAGCCGAGCACGACGCAGTCGATCTCGCGCTCGCGCTTGACCTTCGCCATCCCGCGCCGTTTGCCGGGCTCGTAGGGGGCATCGAGCTCCTTCGCCATCGCCCCCTCGGTCGTCTCCATCCACTCCTCGGCCCGGGCGGGGTCGGGGCTGAGCTCGCTGACACTCGATCCCGTTGCGGCCGGCGAGCGCCTCGAGCCGGGAGCGGCGCTCGCGCAGCGGCGTGTCGAGCAGCGATTCGTCCTCCTCGGCGAGCAGGTCGAAGGCGATGTAGCTGGCCGGGATCTCCTTCGCGAGCAGGTTGATCCGCGACTCGGCGGGGTGGATCCGGCTCTGGAGCGCGTCGAATTCGAGCCCGCCGTCGGCGTCGCGGATCACGAGCTCGCCGTCGAGGACGTAGCGGCCCGGGGCGAAGCTCAGCTCGGGGAAGTAGCGGCCGAGCGATTTCGCTCCCCGCGACTGGATGTAGACGTCGTCGCCGTCGACGAAGACGATCGCCCGGAAGCCGTCCATCTTCTGCTCGTAGGCCCACTCCTCGCCGCGCGGCAGCTCCTTGCGCGTCTTCGCCAGCTGCGGCTTGATCGGCGGGCTAAGCGGGAGAGTCACCGACTGCAGTTTGCCGCTTGCGGGCCCGGGCCTCGCGTGGGGTCGGGGATCGGGACCGCGTCGAGCAGGGACCGGGTGTACGGGTGGCTGGGGTGCTCGCAGACCTGGTCGGCGGTGCCCTGCTCGACGATCTTGCCGTCGTGCATCACCGCGATCCGGTCGGAGACGTGGCGGACGATCGCGATGTCGTGGGCGACGAAGAGGTAGCTGAGCCCGAACTCGTCCTGGAGGTCGGCGAGGAGGTTGACGATCTGGGCGCGGATCGAGACGTCGAGCGCCGAGACCGGCTCGTCGGCGACGATCAGCGTCGGCCGCAGCGCGAGGGCGCGGGCGATCCCGATCCGCTGCCGCTGGCCGCCCGAGAACTCGTGCGGGTAGCGGTCGTAGTGCTCGGCCGAGAGGCCGACCCGCTCGAGCAGCTCATGGACCCGCCGGCGGCGCTCGGCCGAGGATCCGACGCCCTGGCGGCGCAGCGGGTCGCCGATGATCTGGCTGACCCGTTTGCGCGGGTTGAGCGACGCGTAGGGGTCCTGGAAGACCATCTGCATCTGGCGGCGCAGCGGTCGCATCTCGCGGCGCCCGAGCCCGGCGATCTCGCGGCCTTCGAACCGGACCGAGCCCGATGTCGGCTTCAGCAGCTGCAGCGCGACCCGGCAGAGAGTCGACTTGCCGCTGCCCGACTCGCCGACCAGGCCCAGCGTCTCGCCCCGCGCGATCGAGAGGCTGACGCCGTCGACGGCCTTCACCTCGCCGACGTGGCGATCGATCAGCAGGCCTCGCTTGATCGGGAAGTGCTTGACGAGGTCCTCGACCTCGAGCAGCGGCTCTCGTCCGCGCTCATGCCGGCTCCTCGAGCCCGATCCTGCCCTCGACCTCGCGCAGCTCCCGCTTGCGCTCGGGCTCGAGCCAGCAGCGGTCGAGGTGGCCGGCAGCTCCGTCGGCGCGAGCCGCCAGGTCGGGCATCTGGACGCAGCGGTCGAAGGCATGTGGGCAGCGCGGCCTGAACGAGCAGCCCGGGGGCAGCCCGACCAGCGAGGGCGGCACGCCCCTGATCTGGGGCAGCCGGTGCGGTCCGCTCCTGGTCGATGCGGGCGAGCGATCCGAGCAGGCCCCAGGTGTAGGGGTGCTGGGGGTCGTAGAAGATCTCGTCGAGGCTCCCCTGCTCGACCACGCGGCCGGCGTACATCACCAGGACCCGGTCGGCGACCTCGGCGACCACGCCGAGGTCGTGGGTGATCAGAAGCGTCGCCAGGTTCCGTTCGCGGTTGAGGCGCTTCAGCAGATCGAGGATCTGCGCCTGGATCGTGACGTCGAGCGCCGTCGTCGGCTCGTCGGCGATCAGCACCTCAGGCTCGAGCGCGAGCGCCATCGCGATCATCGCCCGCTGACGCTGCCCGCCAGAGAGCTCGTGGGGGTAGGAGTTCACCCTCAGCTCCGGGTTCGGGATCCCGACCGAGTCGAGCATCTCGACCGCCAGCGCCCGCGCGTCCTTCTCGCTCGTACGGCGGTGGGCGCGAACCGCCTCGACGATCTGGTCGCCGACCCTGTAGACGGGATTGAGGGAGGTCATCGGGTCCTGGAAGACCATCGCGATCCGGGCGCCGCGCACCTCCTGGAGCTGGCCCTCGCTGAGGTCGAGCAGCTCCTCGCCGTGGAGCTTCACCGAGCCCTCGATCCGCGAGTTGGGCGAGCGCGTCAGGCCGATGATCGATTGCGCGGTGACGCTCTTCCCCGAGCCGGACTCGCCGACGATCGCCAGCACCTCGCCCGCGCCGAGATCGAACGAGACGCCGTCGACAGCCTGCAGCCGCCCGCCTTCGGTGACGAAGCCGACTCGGAGGCCATTCACGCTCAGCACGGGCGCTCGCTCCGCGCTCATTGCGCCGACTCCCCGAGCCTCACCCGCGGGTCGAGATAGGCGTAGGCGATGTCGACGAGGGCGTTGAAGAGGACGACGAAGAAGGCGCCGAAGAGGGTGACCGCCATGATCGGCGGCAGGTCGAGGTTGACCGTCGACTGGTAGGCGTAGTCGCCGACCCCGTTGAGGCTGAAGATCGCTTCGGTGAGGATCGCGCCGCCGAAGACGACGGCGCCGAAATCGAGGCCGAACAGGGTGACGATCGGGATCAGCGAGTTGCGCAGCACGTGGCGTCGTCATCACCTGTCGCTCGGTCAGCCCCTTGGCCCGGGCGGTGCGGACGTAGTCGCCGCCCATCGCGTCGAGCATGTTGGAGCGGAGCACGCGGCTGTAGAAGCCGACGTAGATGATCGCCAGCGTCACCCAGGGCAGGATCAGGTGGTACGCCCATTCGATCGGTTCTTCGGTCAGCTTGACGTAGCCGCCCGACGGGAAGATCCCCGTGTCGTAGGCGAGGTACTTGAGGAGGACGGCGGCGAGAACGAAGACCGGCATCGAGATGCCGACGATCGCGACCACGGTCAGCAGCCGGTCGGTCACGCCCGCCGGCTCGGACCGCCGAGAGGTAGCCGAAGATGACCCCGAAGAACATCCAGATCACCGCGGCGCCGATGCTGAGCGAGAAGGTCGCCGGCAGCCCCTTCGATGATCTGTTCGTTGACGTTGAGCTGGTTGCTGTAGGAGATCAGTTCGCCCGAGAAGATCTTCTTCATCATCGTCAGGTACTGCTGCGGCAGCGGGTCGTTCGAACCCCCACTTCTTGTTGATGCTTTCGACCAGCGCCGGCGTCGCGTTCTTGCCGGCCATCCGCTGCGCGGGGTCGGAGTTCGGGATCACGTTGAAGATCAGGAAGACGATCACCGAGATCGCGAACAGGACCAGGACCATGCCCATCAGGCGGCGGACGATGAAGCGGCCCATCAGACCGCCGTCCCCTCCGGCTCGATCAGGCCCGAATGGGCCTCGACCTCGAGCCGGACCCTCGATTTCGGGTCGAGCGCGTCGCGGAGGCCGTCGCCGAAGACGTTCAGCGAGAGGACCGTGAGCAGGATCATCGTACCGGGCAGGATCGTCAGCAGCGGCGCGCTGTGGATCAGCTCGAAGCCGGTCGAGATCATCGTCCCCCAGGAGGAGTTCGGGGCCTGCACTCCGGCGCCGAGGAAGGAGAGCGCCGACTCGAGCAGCATGTTGTTGGCGATGTTGAGGGTGAAGAAGACGATGATCGTCGACAACAGGTTCGGCAGCAGCTCGCCGAACATCACCCGCAGCGGCCCGGCGCCCTGGGCGACCGCGGCCTCGACGAACTCTTTCTCGCGCAGCGCAAGCACTTCGCCACGCAGCGGTCGCGCCATGTAGGGGACGTAGACGACGCCGATGATCAGCGTCGGGATCCAGATCGAGGTCCCGGAGATCGAGATCGGCCCGATCTGGAGGCCGCCGACCGCGAGCGCGGTCCCGAGCGCGATCCCGAGCAGCAGCACGGGGAAGGCCCAGATGATGTCGAGGATGCGGGCGATGACGGCGTCGATCCAGCCGCGGTAGTAGCCGGCGACCAGCCCCAGCACGATCGAGAGCAGGGTCGTGATCAGCGCCGCGGCGAGGCTGATGAAGAGCGAGGTCCGGCCCCCGTACATAAGGCGGACCATCTCGTCGCGCCCGAGGCGCCCGTCGGCGCCGAGGAAGAACTTGCCGCCGGCGCTCGAGCCAGACCGGGCCGATCGGCTGCCCGTCGGGGCTGACGACGTCGCGCTTTTCGCCGTCGACGGTGATCTTTTCGAGCGTGTGCGTGTCGTTCGGCCCGGTTTCGGCGACGTGCGTTGGCCCAGAGCGGGGCGGCGAGCGACGAAGAGGACGATCAGGATGAAGAGGCCGAGGAAGGCGAGCGCGACGCGGTTCTGCCGCAGCCGCGCCAGGGCCAGGCGCCAGGGGCTGCGGCCCGGCGGCGCCCGTCCACCGGGGCGTCCGCCGGCGCCGGTTGGAGCTCGGCGGCCACGCTCCTATTGTGAAGCAGCCACCCGCCGCTACTTGAATTGGAAGCTCGTCAGGTCCTGGCCGAAGGTCGGGTTGAAGATGATCTTGTCGAGGTCGATTTCGCTCGAGACGAACGTCGTCAGCGTCCGCTGCCCGTAGGGCGCCCACGGCGCCTGTTCCATGTATTCCTGGTCCATTTCGGCGTATTCGGCTTCCTGTTTGGGCCCGAGCTGTTCCGACCGGAGCCTGGCGATTTTCGCGTTCAGCTTCGGGTCGTCGATGTTGGCGAAGTTGCCGTTGTTGGTCGGCAGGATGCTTTCGCCGGCCAGCAGCGGCTGGAAGAAGTCGTTGGGGTGCGGGTAGTCCTGGTACCAGTCGACCCAGCCGGTGTCGAGGTCGGGCGTCGATGCGTTGCCGATGATCGTGAAGTAGTCGTCGGGGTTGATGATTTTCAGCTTCGAGTTGAAGCCGAGTTTCTTCAGCTGGTCCTGGTAGTAGGCGCCGGCTTCTTCCTGGGTCGGTTCGCTGTCGGTCCAGACCGTGATGTCGGTGTCGGAGGGGTTCGCTTCGGCGATCAGTTCCTTCGCCTTCGCCATGTTGTACGGGTAGAGGTCGAAGGTCTTCGTGGCCCGGGAATCCCTTCCGGGAGGATCTGGTGGAGCGGTTTCAGCGAGCCGGCGTAGATCCGTTCCAGGGCTTCGCTGCTGACCGCGTAGTTGACCGCTTCGCGCACCTTGAGGTCGTCGAACGGCGCCCGCGTCATGTTCATCCAGAAGTAGTAGACGTTGGGGATCCCCGGCTCCACGCGCAGCTGGGTGCCTTCGTACTTGCTCACGGTCTGCTGGTAGATGCCGGGCGGGATCAGGGCCTGCATCCACTGGGTGGTGCCCCGTTCGACTTCGCTGACCTGGGTCGCGGTGTTGCGGATCGAGCTTGATGTCGATCTTGTCGACGTGGCCGCTCGGCAGTTCGGGCAGCAGCTTCGAGTTGTTCTTCACCCATTCCGGGTTGCGTTCGTATTTCCAGCCCTCGCCCGGGTTCGGAGCTGACGATCTCGTAGGGCCCGCTCGCCGGCGGCGGGTCCGCGGTCAGGTTCTTGATCGGGGTGTCGGGAGGAAGCGGCGCGACGAACATCAGCCCGAGCTCGTTGTTGAAGGTCCCTCGCGGTTCGGTCAGGTTGATGACGATTTCGCCGGTCTTGTCGTTCGTCTTGATCCCGGGAATCGGGCCCTGCTTGGTCTTCTGGAACTGTTCGGCTCCGACGATCGTCGTGTAGAAGGGCGAGCCGCCCGAGTTGAGCTTGAACATCCGTTCGACCGCGAACCTGAAGTCGGAGGCCTTGATCGGGGTCCCGTCGGAGTATTTGAGGCCCTTGCGTCAGCATCAGCGTGTAGGTCTTGCCGCCGTTGGTGATCTTCGGCATGCCCGTGGCGAGCCCGGGGATGACTTTGCTGCCCGCCTCGTTGCTTTCGTGGGCGTAGGTCAGGAGCGGGATGTAGGTGTCGTACATCGCGGTCCAGCCTTCCTGCGTGTAGGAGAGCGCGGGGTCGAGGTAGTCGGGGAATCCGGTGAAGGTGCCGATCAGCGTGCCGCCTTCTTTGCCGCCGGATTCGCCGCTGCTGCCGCATGCGGTGAGGCCCAGCCGCCGCCGCGACGGAGAGGACCGATATCGCCAGTAGTGCCACAAGCTTTCTCAACGCCTGACCTCCGGGTTGGGTTGCGTCGGAACTTCGCCCTCCGATGCGGCGGACCTTCCGCCTGGGATCAACTCCACCATAGTCTCGCCCACGGCGTCGCCCGGCTCTGGACGGGTGGCCGAGCCCTCGTCCCGAGGCCAGTGGCCACCTCGCACCGAGCAGGGGGGCCGCGATCGCCGCGGTCGCGATGACGCCGGCGCCGGCCGCCGAGGAATGTCGCCCGCGGGCTGAGACCGGTCGCGATCAGGCCGCCGAGGACGTATCCGATACCCGGGCGTCGCCGACCCGATCGATTCGAGCACGCCGATCACCCGTGCCTGCATCGTCGGCACCGTCAGCTCCTGCACGGCGCTCATCACCGCGACCCACTGGACCCCGTTGCCGGCGCCCCCGACCGCGGATGCGAGGCAGGCGATCGCGAGGGTCTGGGCGACACCGGTCCCCAGATATCCCGCCCCGACCGCGACGGTGCTGAAGAAGAGCAGAACCGGGAGCGGCGCCCGTCGCAGCGCCGCGAAGACGACGCTCCCGATCACCATCCCGACCCCCCAGCTGCCGAGCAGCAGCCCGTAGCCGGTGTCGCCGGCCCCGAGCGTGTCCTTCGCGAAGACGACCTCGATCGGGATCACCGCGGAGAAGAAGACGAAGGCGACCGCCTGGGCGGCGAGCAGCCTCCTCAGCGTGGGGTTGTCGGCGGATGTAGCCGGCCCCGGCCTGGACCCGTTCGCGCAACCCTCCGGGTTCGGATTCCGCGTGCGGGAGCGGGCGGGCGGTGAGCATGATCCACCCGATCGCGTAGAAGGAGACGGCGTCGAGCAGCAGCGCCGACTGGATCCCGAAGGCGGCGATCACGCCGCCGGCGAGCGCCGGGCCGATCGCGGCGCCGCCGGTGAAGGCGACGTTGAGGATCGCGTTCCCCGCCCGCAGCTCGCCCTCGGGCTCGAGCATCGCCGCGCTGACCGAGCGGGTCAGCGACTTCGCGGTCAGCGCCAGGGCGCCGTCGACCGTCGCCACCGCGACCACGGCCGCGAGCGAGAAATGGTCGGCGAGCAACGCCAGTGCCCCGAACGCCGCCGCCTCCGTCGCGTACAGGGCCGGCAGGACGAAGCGCGGCGGCGGCCGCTCGAGCCGGGCGACGACGACCGGGGTCAGCAGGGCGGGCACGAATCCGGTCCCGATGAACAGCAGCGTCGTCGCCATCGCGCTTCCCGTCTGCTCGAACACGAGCACCGAGAGGGCGACGATCCCGAGCCAGTCCCCGAGCTCGTTGACGGCGTAGGAGAGGACCAGGCGGCGGAAGGCCGGGCGCCGCAGCGGGTCTGTCAGGCGTGGGCCCCCCACTAAATCTGCATTTCTTTGCACAAGTTCTGGTGCATTTGCACAAGTTTCCGCATATATGTGCTACAAACCTGCCAGCAAGCGAATCGATCTTCGCCGAATCTCGTGCAGAAGACGCTTTCGCGGTGTCGAGAAAAGGAGCTGGTCATGGGCTACAAGAGGTAAGACTTCATAGGACAGGCGTTAGCTCCACCGGGGTTTGCCGTCTAGGCATGGAGGACTCCCCCGTGGAGTCCTTTGCGCTTTCTAGGGGCAAATCGGCCGTATTTGCCTCAAATGCAAGGTATTGGCCAGTTGATCTACGCAGGGTTGCCGATCGGGCAACCCTCGTCTACCTTCCAATCCGAAGGTTGCGATCGTCGCAAGCCGGAAGCCAGTCGGAGGAAGCATTTGGCGACCAGCGAAATGCTTCAGGGCAGGCTTTGGCCTGGCGATACCAAGATCAGCGCGCTATCCATGCAAACCGAGCGGCCGACACGTCTCAGCAACGCGATCCTGGCAATCGTCCTGATCGCTGCGGTCCTGGCCGCGATTTGGCGGATCCCCAACTCCGACTGGGACATGGGCCTGTTCGCCATCCTGCTCGGCTTCTCGATCTTCAGCGACGTGACGGCGATCGAAATGGAATCCCGGCTGAAGATTTCGGGAAGTTTCCTCGCCATCGTCCTCGCGATGGTGTTCCTCGGGCCCACCCCGGCGGCGCTGATCGGGGTCATCTCGATCGTCGCCGGCTCGATCCGCTTTCGCGAAAAGTGGAACGACTTCTTCTTCAACCTCCTGACCTACATCACGTTCCCGGTGATCGTCGGCACCGCGTTCCACGAAATCGTCGATGCGACCGGGATCACGCCTTCCGACCCGATCTACTACTGCCTCGTCTTCGGCGTCTTCCTGGTCGCGCTGGCGCTCAACTTTTCGATGATCGCCGCCTACACGTGCTACCTCGACCGCAGCTCTTTCCTCGACAAGGTCCGGACCTCGCTGGTCCCGCTCCTCCCCTCCGAGCTGGCCGCGGCGCTGATGGCTGTCGGCGTCGCCTTCATCTACGACCAGATCGGTCTCGCCGGGGTCGCGCTGTTCGGAATCGTGCTCGTCATCTTCCAGTACCTCCTCGGCGCCCTGCTCAAGTCCCAGGAGCGGGCCCAGGAGCTCGAGGTCCGGACCAAGCAGCTGGCCAGCTTCCAGGTCGGGATGTTGAGCGCGCTGCTGCGGACGCTCGACCTGCGGGACCAGATGACCGCGCGGCACTCTGCTGCCGTGGCCCGCTACTCGCGGGCGATCGCCCAGCGCGCCGGGTTCTCGCGCCGCGAGGAGGAGCTCGTCCACATCGCGGCGCTTCTTCACGACATCGGCAAGTTCATCCTCCCCGACCGGATCCTGAAGGCGAACGTCCCGCTCACCGACGAAGACTGGATGCTGATCCGCCGCCACCCCCAGCAGGGCGCCAGGGTGGTCTCCTCGCTCGACGGCTATGGGCCCGGTCGCCGAGATCATCATCGCCCATCACGAGCGGATCGACGGCAAGGGCTATCCACGGGGCCTGAAGGGCGACGACATTCCCGAGCTGGCTCGGATCATCTCGGTCGCCGACACCTACGACGTGATGACCGCCCGCGACTCCTACCGGGCGCCGGTCTCCAGCTACGACGCGATCCAGGAGCTGCGGCGGGTGGCCGGAGAGCAGCTCGACGAGCGCTTCGTCGAGATCTTCATCGAGCTGCTCGAGGGCAAGGACGTCTCCTTCCGCCACGGCGAGGAGGCCGACTTCGAGAAGGAGCTCGCGCTCGAAGCGCGGATCGCCGAGACCGCCAGCCCGGACGATGAGCTCGGGCGGTTCCAGGTCCCGCGCGTGCCTGTCGGCTGAGCTTTCGGCCGGGCGATACGGTTCGCGCCGCCAATGAAAGCCGTCACCTTCCAGGCGCCGGGTGAGATCCGGATCGACGAGAAGCCCGATCCCGAGGTCGGCTCTCCCGATGAGGCCCTTGTCAGGGTCGAGGCGACCGGGATCTGCGGCTCCGACCTCCACATCTTCCACGGCAGGGTCCCGGTCGAGGTCGGGTTCACGATCGGGCACGAGTTCGTCGGCACCGTGCTCGCAACCGGCGATGACGTCGAGCGGGTCGCGGAGGGCGATCGTGTGCTCGGCTGCTTCCACACCGCCTGCGGCACCTGCGCCGCCTGCCTGCGCGGCGACTATCACCGCTGTGAGCGGGGCCGGATCTTCGGCCACGGGTCGAAGCTCGGCGACCTCCAGGGCGCCCAGGCCGAGCTGCTGTGGTGCCGCGGGCCGACCTGACGCTGCGGCGCGTCCCGGAGGGTGTCTCCGACGAGGTCGCGCTGTTCGCCGGCGACGTGATGGGCACAGGCTTTCACTCGATCGAGCACGCCGGGACGCGGACTGGCGACACCGTCGCCGTGCTCGGGCTCGGGCCGGTCGGGCTCTGCGCCGTCCAGGCCGCGCGCGCGGCCGGCGCCACGCGGGTATTCGCGATCGACTCGGTGGCGGCACGGCTCGAGATGGCGGCCGGCTTTGGCGCCGTGCCCCTGCACCTCACGGAGGACGACCCGAAACGGGCGGTCGCGCGACGCGGTCGGCGACCCCGGCCGCTGGCGATGGCGATCAGGCCCGCGTCGGACGCCGGACGTCGGGAGCGAGTGCCGTCGGCCTCGCCTGGCTCAAGGGGCTGACCCTGCGGCTGGGCCTCGCCAATGTCATCGCCCACGTCGACAGGGTTCTGGCCCTGATCGAGGCGGGCCTCCTCGACCCGGCGCCGCTCGTCACCCACCGGATGAAGCTCGAGGAGGCCGCCGAGGCCTACCGGCTCTACGACAACCGCGAGGCGCTGAAGATCGTCCTCACCCCGTAGCGACGACGGCCGGCGCCGGCCGGCGATGGCGGCGGAACATCTCCTCGACCCAGAGGTAGCCGGCACGCTGCTTCAGCGGCTCGCGGAAGGCCTCCATCCCGGTCGGCGGCCCGAGGTCGGTCGAAACCGGCCCCTGCTCGGGGAGAACCACCGGGAAGAAGAGCGAGGCGGCGGTCAGGTCGGCAACCGTGAAGCGATCGCCGACCAGGTACTCGCCGCCGTTCGCGTCGAGCTCGGTCTCGAGCCGGTCGAAGGCGGCGACGATCTTCTCCCGCGCGAGCTCCGCAGCATCTGTGTCAGCGACCCCGAAGCGGAGTCTGGTGTAGAGGCCGGCATATGAGGTGGCGAGGCCGCCGACCCGCCGCAGCGGGGCCGGCACGGTCTGTTCGACAACCTGGCGGAAACGATCTGGGTCGCTGCGGAGCTCGTGGAAAGCCAGCAACCGGGCATGGGGCCCGAGCTCCTCGTCGAAGAAGTCCTCCAGGGCGAGCGCGCGCCGGCGCCGGTCGGGGTCCTGCGGGTAGAGCGCGGGCTCCGGATGGCGCTGCTCGAGCGCGGCGATGATCGCCGTGGAGTCGCCGATGTTGCGGCCGTCGATGGTCAGGATCGGGAAGGTCACCTGGCCGCCGCGAGTCAGCCAGAGAGCGACGGCCATGTGGCTGCCGGGTGGCGGCGAGCGGCGCTCGTGCTCGACCCCCTTCCAGGCGAGGGCCCAGCGGGCCTTCTCGCTGTAGTGGGAGACGGGGATCTGCCAGAGGGTTGGGCGCTCGCTCATTGCTAATTCCTGGCCGCCCTGCCAGCATAGTCCGCGAGATGCCGCTGAGCGACCAGGAGATCGAGGCGAGGCTGAGCGAGCACCCGGGCTGGGAGCGGGACGGCCAGGCGATCACCAAATCGTTCAAGCGGGCCGACTTCGTCGGCTCGGTCAACTTCGTCGACAGCATCGTCGAGCCGGCCGAGGGGATGAACCACCATCCCGACATCGAGATTTCCTGGGACACGGTCACGGTCAGGCTCTCGACCCATTCCGAGGGCGGCGTCACCGCCAACGACTTCGAGCTGGCGGCGAAGATCGACAGACTCGGCTGAGCCGCGGGCTACCTTGGTGCGGTGGCCGAGGAGCTGAAGATCGACGCCGGCCTTGCGATCCCGCTGGCCGAGGTCGAGCTTCGCGCGAGCCGGTCCTCCGGCCCCGGTGGCCAACACGCGAACGTCACCGCCTCGCGGGTGGAAGCGGTCTTCGACGTCGAGGCATCGCGTGCGCTCGACGACGGCCAGCGGGCGAGGTTGCTGGAGCGGGTGGGACCGATGGTCACGGCGGTCGCCCAGGAGGCCCGGGGACAGGCGCGGAACCGGGAGCTCGCCCTGCAGCGCCTCGCGGCGAAGGTCGCCGCCGGCCTGCGGGTCCCACGCCGCAGGCGGCCGACGAGGCCGACCGGCGCCTCCCGCGAGCGCCGGCTCGAGCAGAAGCGCCGAACCTCGCAGCGGAAAGCGGCCCGGCGGAGGCCGCGCGACGGCGGCGAGTGACCGCGGCGGCGCGTCCGAGATGCCAGACTCGGCACCGATGCCGAAGCGCAGAAGAAGGCGACCCGCCGAGAATGCAGCGACGGTCTCCTACCGCGACGAGGAGGGCAACATGCTCGTCCTGCGCGAATCGCTGAGCGCGGGGACGATCAGGAAGATCGGCCACGGCCCGTCGAGCGCGGCGGCATCGGTCGACGATGCCTGGCGGCGGCGCTTCGAGCTGCTGTTCGAGCGGCTCACGGTCAGCTGGGAGATCGCCGGGCTCCCGCTCAACGACCAGAAGATGCTGCTCGGGCGCTACCGGATGGCCGACTCCGCGACGCAGCGCTGGGTGCGGGAAACGATCGCCACACACCTCGAGCGCCACATCCCCGAGCTCGCCTAGGAGAGCAGGGGCGCGAGCGAGCGGATCAGTGCCCGACCGCAGGCACGGTCGGGGTCCTTCTCCGGGTTGTAGCAGGCGATCGAGGCGCCGATCAGCGCCTCGGAGGTGAGCAGCGGCGCCAGGAGCTCGTCGAGCTCTTCCCAGCTGAGACCACCGCCCATCAGGTAGTCGGTGGCCGGGAAGGCCTCCTCGTCGAGGACGTCGACGTCGAGATGGAGCCAGAAGGGGCCGCCGGCGGCAAGGGCCACCGCGACTCGCTCGCCGGTCTCGCTTGGGCCCTCGGAGCGCACGACCTCGATCGGTCGGAGGTGCGGGGCGGGTTCGAGGGTCTCCGGCTGGCACATCCCGTCCTCGATCGATTCCTCGCGGTCGCGGTACCCGATCAGGAATGTCCGCTCGGGGACGGAGCCGGGGCCGCCCGCGGCCTCGACCCACCGCTCCGGCCCGAGCCCGAGGATCACGGAGATCGGCATGTCGGCGGCCTCGCCGGTGGTCGAGGTCTCGCCGTCGTAGAGGTCGGCGTGGCCGTCGACGTAGGCGAGCCCGACGGCGCCGAGCGCGTCGCGGGCGCCGCCGAGCGCCCCGGGCAGCTCCGAGCAGCAGCCCCCGGCCAGCAGCGGCAGCCGCCGTTCGGAGATCACGGCCGCGGTCACCGCGCGGATCTCCGCGGTCGCGGCGAGCACGTCGCCGGCGGCGACGATCCCGGTCTCTTGGTCGCGCTCGTCGCCGCGGATCGCGAGGTCGAGGTCACCGCGGTCCACGGCGCCGACCGCCGCGGCGAGTCCCAGCTCCCGCAGCGCCCGCGGCCCGAGCTCGGTCCCGCCGGAATGGCCGACCGAGTCGACGGGTACCCCGATCAGGACAACGTCATCCACCGGCTGCCAGACTAGGCCAGCCGGCAACGAAAGGAGCCTCAATGTTCACCGACGCAGAGCCGACGAACAGCTTTGCCGTCGACGATCTCGACCGCGCCCGGGAGTTCTACGGGGAAACTCTGGGACTCGGGGCCGAGGTCATCGACGAGGAGAACGGGCTGTTGGCGCTGAAACACCCAGGCGGCCGCGACACCCTCGTCTACCTGAAACCCGATTACGTCCCCGCCACCTACACCGTCCTCGGATTTCAGGTCGACGACATCGACGCCGTCGTCGACGGCCTCGCGGAGCGCGGCGTCGAGGTCGAGCGCTACGAGGGGTTCGACCAGGACGAGAAGGGCATCTCCCGCGGCAACGGCCCCGAGATCGCCTGGTTCAAGGATCCGGCCGGGAACATCCTCTCGGTGCTTTCGCCGCCATAGTGGAGATCGTGATTGCGGCCCAGTAGTCTCGCCCGGTGCGACCGGGTGAGGACAAGCCGACCGAGGGCGAGGTCTTCTACGGCGCGCGATGGCTGGTCGAAGACGCCCCCGACCGCGAGTTCCCGGAGGGCGGGATGTCGGCCACCGACGCGATGCGTCTGGTCGGCGAGGAACTGGCGCTGGAGGGTGACCCGGCCCGCAACCTGGCGACCTTCGTCACCACCTGGATGGAGCCCGAGGCCCAACGGCTGATCGCCGCCAACCTCCATCGCAACTTCATCGACCATGCCGAGTACCCGATCTCGGCCGAGATCGAGCAGCGCTGTATTCGGATGCTCGCCGACCTCTTCAACGCCCCCGGCGAGACGACCGGCGCCCGCACCCAGGGATCCTCGGAGGCGATCATGCTCGGCGCCCTCTCGCTGAAGTGGAAATGGCGCAAGCGTCAGGAAGCGGCGGGCAAGCCGACTGACTCGCCGAACCTCGTCTTCGGCGGCGACGTCCACGTCGTCTGGGAGAAGTTCTGCCGCTACTTCGACGTCGAGCCGCGGATCATCCCGCTCGCAGGAGGGCAAGTACACGATCGGCCCCGATGACGTCGAGCCCCACCTCGACGAGAACACGATCGGCGTCGCCGCGGTCCTCGGCACGACCTTCACCGGCCACCGCGACGACATCGGCGGGATCAACGACCTCCTGATCCGGGTCAGGGAGGAGAAGGAGCTCGACATCCCGATCCACGTCGACGCCGCCTCAGGCGGCTTCGTCTGGCCGTTCCTCTACCCCCATTCGGAGTGGGACTTCCGCCTCGAGCAGGTCCGCTCGATCAACGTCTCCGGCCACAAGTTCGGGCTCGTCTATCCGGGGATCGGGTGGCTCGTCTTCCGCGAAAAGGACGACCTCGCCCCGGACCTCGTCTTCGAGGAGAACTACCTCGGCAAGACCGACGCGACCTTCACCCTCAACTTCTCGACCGGCTCGGCGATGGTGCTCGCCCAGTACTTCAACTTCGTCCGCCTCGGGCGCGAGGGCTATGAGTACATCATCGGGATCATGGAAAAGAACGCCCGCAACCTCGCCGAACAGCTCGAGGCGCAGGGCGACTTCGAACTGATCGACCCCGACGCCGAGCAGCTGCCGCTGGTCGCCTGGCGTCTCACCGGCGACAAGCCCTACGACGAGTTCGACCTCGCCTGGCAGCTCTCGGCCGAGCGCGGCTGGATGGTGCCCGCCTACACGCTGCCGCCGAACGCGCAGCATGTGAAGGTGATGCGGGCGCTGGTCAAGGAGACGCTGAGCCAGGCGCAGATCGACAGGCTCGCGTCCGACATCAAGGACGCCTGCGCGACCCTAGAGAAGAAGGGCGGACTGGAGGAGTCGGAGCGCAGTCAGGTGAAGACCGGCACCGGCTACTGACGCCCTGGCGATGGAGGACCTCGCACTTTTCCTCCACCTCCTCGGAGTCCTGCTATTCGTCTCCGGCATCGTCGTCGCCGGGATCCCGTTCGAGGCCGCCCGCCGCAGGCAGGACGGGGGCGAGATCGCGCTGCTCCTCGGCCTCAGCCGCTACGGCGTCGCGCTGGTCGGCGCCGGCGCACTGCTCCTGTTCGCCTGCGGGCTCTGGCTCGTCGCCATCGAGGAGGACGTCGGCTTCGGCACCGGCTGGGTCGATGCTGCGATCGTCCTCTTCCTCCTCGTCGTCGCCCTCGGCTCGCTCGGGGGGCGGCGCCCGAAGCAGGCGCGGCTGCTGGCGACCGAGCTGGCCGATCGCGGCGAGCCCGCCGGCCCGGAGCTGCGCGGCCTACTCGAGGACCCGGTCTCGCGGGCGGCGAACTACGGGTCGGCCCTCCTCATCCTCGCGATCCTCGCCCTGATGGTCTTCAAGCCCTAGGCACCCAGCGCCTCCTCGACGAGGCCCATAACCCCCGGGGGCATCGCGCCGCCGTCCCCGAGCTCGAGAATGCGGTGAATCTCGGTGCCGTCCGTCTCGAACAGCGGAAGCACCTCTCGCGAAAGCCGTTTCACCACCGATTGGTCTCGCCAGCGAGGCTCCTCGGCGAGGAGCCGGATCGCCGCCACGCTCTCCTCAATCTCGCCGACGCACTCAAACGGCTTGTGCCCACCGATCCCCGTGAGCTGCGCGAAGCCCTCGTACTGATCGGGGTCGTCGAGCATTGCCGCACCGAAGATCCGGTCGAGGTCGGATGGCGATAGAAACGGAGAGAGGATGAGGAACACGAAACGACACTTGTCGCATTCGCCGCACCAGGAGGAGGCCCGCCGGGCGGGGTCGAGCCGGAATTGGCGATTGCAGCTCGTGAAGGCGTCGTGATACTGGCGCATGCGGGCGAAGGCCCGGGCCACCGACATCTCTGAGGCGGGGCGAAGAACCGAGAAGATCCTCGGCCCATCCAGTTCGCCGACCGCCTTGCTGAGGAGCTCTTCGGCCCTCGAGCTCTTGCTGAATTGATGGTTCACCGATACGTCGCGCCAGGTCAGGTTCGGCGCCGAGGCCGATCGCTCATTCGCCATGGCGACGGCATCGAACTCGTTGAGCTCAGCCGTCAGCAGGGCGACGGCCGAGACGATCGACGTGATCGGGACATGGCCGTTGATCGCCCCGCGCCGGTTGAGCTCGTGGATTTGGGGATCGATCCGGCGCCGCGTGAGGAGCCGGGGCAGCCCGGAGATGGCAACGGTGCGCTGGATTGCCGGGCTGTCTCCCACCGTGAACAAAGAGACATCAACCCCTGCCTTCCGCATGATCTCGAGTGCGACGATCGAATCCTTGCCACCCCCGACGGGAACGAGGACACGGTCCACGGGCCTCTGTTCAGGAGTCGGTCGGGAGGTCGTCCGGCTTGCGAAGGCGGGCCTCGGGAGGGAGGGCAGGTCGTTCAGCATCGCCAGCTCGGCCAGGCCCTCCGAGTAGAGGGCCTCGAGCAGGCGCGCCGTCGCCGGCCCCGGCGCCTCTCCGTCGAACGCGACCCTTGAGGGCAGGCAGGTCTTGTAGTAGCTGACTCCCGCGACCCAATGGAGGAGCGCGACGAGGCTTCGGACTCGCTCGGTGTCGACCATTTCTCCTGGCGGCACCGGAACCTCGAATTGCTCGACGAATTCGAGCCCATCGTCGAGGGCGTAGCCGAGCGTGACCAGGCCATCCCGGTCGATCGACCGACCTCTGAACCGAAAGGTCGAGTACGACGATGGATCGAACCTCTGCGGGTTGGACATCAGGTCAGCCAACCCGGAGAAATGGGCGCGGCTGGGCTCGAACCAGCGACCTCTCCCGTGTGAGGGGAGCGCTCTCCCACTGAGCTACGCGCCCGCTGAAATCGATCATACGGCGACGGGCTCAGCGTCAGGGGCGCCGGTCTCGCCCGCGGCCACCGCCCGTTTCTGGAACGCCGCGGCGACGAACGGGAAGATCAGCGTCGACAGCATCGCCGCGCCGACCAGGCCGGCCGCGGTCGAGGTCTTCATGTCGCCGTCGTCGATGGCGATCGTCGTGATCGCGACCACCAGCGGCAGCTCGGTGGCGCAGTAGAAGGCGAGCGCTGCACGCTGACGGGTCTGAAGCACCCCCCGGTAGAGCAGCATCGCCGGAGTTCCCCTGACGACGACGAAGAGGCCGAAGAACATCAGCAGCTTCGCCAGCGCGGTAACCGAGCCGAGCGCCGCGAGGTCGAAGTTGATCCCGCTGGTGATGAAGAAGAACGGGACGAAGAAGCCGAACCCGACGGCGGTCAGCTTCGACTCGAAGATCGAGAGCTCATGGCCCTTGAGGGCTGTCCTGACGATCATCCCCGCCACGAACCCGCCGAGCAGGATGTCGAGCCCGAGCTGGCCGGCGAGGAGGACGAGGCCGAAGACGAGGACGACGGTGACCCGCACCGCGAGCTGGCTGCTCGCCTCAAAGGTGCGTTCGAGCGCGGACCAGCCGCGCCAGGCGAGCCGGACCGAGGTCAGGGCGAGCGCGATCGCGAGGGCGACGAAGGCGAGCAGGATCCCCGCCTCGTGCAGGGGCTGATTGGTCGACAGCACCAGGGTCACGAGCAGGATCGGGCCGAACTCCCCGACCCCGCCGGCCCCCAGCAGGTAGGTGCCGAAGCGGGTCTTCAGTTCGCCGTTGTCGCGCAGGATCGGGATCAGGGTGCCGATCGCGGTCGTCGCCATCGCGGACCCGGTGTAGAGGGTCGAGAGCACGACGCCTGCCGCCGCCAGCATCCCCGCGAGGGAGTACGCGAGGGCGATCGAGAGTCAGCCAGCCCAGCGCGCCGAGCTCGAGCGGTCTCCCCCTGATCCGATCGAAGTCGATCTCGTAGCCGGCGAAGAAGAAGAGCATTCCGAGACCGAGGTTGGAGAAGAAGTCGATGAAGGGGTCGGTCTTCGCAAGATCGAGGACTTCGGGCCCGATGACGATCCCGAGCATGAGCTCGACGACGACCACCGGCGGCGCAAACCGGCGCGGCACGATCGCCACCGTGACCGCAGCCAGAGCGGCGACGACGACGATCGCAAAGAACGAGCCGGAGTCGACTTCGATCTTCATCGCGCCCGATCCTACGGCCGCATCCCCCGGATCGCGGTAACTTCGGATGATGAGGCTCGCGCTCGTCATCGGCCTCGTGCTGCTCGCGTCGCTCGCGAGCGGTTGCGGCGGGGGCGGCGAGAGCACCACCCGCGCAGGCGGCGGCCTCCCGCAGGGTTCGGAGCCCTCCGATCTCAGCCCCGCGGACTTCACCGTCGCGATCGACAACCGCTACTGGCCGATGGCGTCCGGCACCCGCTGGGTATACCGGGAGACGGAAGGACGGGGAGCGGTCAAGCGGGTGGTCGTCACGGTCACCGACCGGACGAAGCGGATCGCCGACGGGATCGAGGCGCGGGTCGTCCATGATGTCGCGACCGCGCACGGGAGGCCGGCCGAGGTGACCGACGACTGGTACGCCCAGGACTCGGAAGGAAACCTCTGGTACCTGGGGGAGCGGACCGCCGAATACGAGAACGGGAGGGTCGCTTCCACCGAGGGCTCCTGGGAGGCGGGGGTCGACGGCGCCCAGCCGGGCGTGATCATGCCTGCCCGGCCACAGACCGGGCAGGCCTACCGCCAGGAGTACTACGCGGGCGAAGCCGAAGACAGCGCGACGGTCCTCAGCACCGACGAGCAGGTCCAGGTCCCCTTCGGTCATTTCGGCGACGCGGTCCTGACCAAAGAGACGACACCGCTCGAGCCGAGCGTGGTCGAGTACAAGCTCTACGCCCCGAACGTCGGTCCGGCGATGGCGATGGACGTCTCCGGCGAATCGGACCGCGAGGAGCTGATCTCGCTCAGCCGCCGCTAGGATGGGCAACGGACCGTGCTAGGCGGGGAATCAGCGGTGCCCTGTAACCCGCAATCCGCTCTAGCGGGGCCGAATCCCGTTCCGAGGGGCTGGCCGTCGGGGTCAGTGCGCCGGGGGCGGCGTTGACGGCCGGGTCCTGCGCGACGTGGGCACGTGAATCAGGTCAGGTCCGGAAGGAAGCAGCCTTAAGCGGATGCCGCGGGTGCCGCAGGCAAGCCCGGCTCGAGCCAAACACGGTGGACACGCCCGGTGACTTCGCCTCAGAGGCGGGGCGCACGGTCCATTTACCTTTCTCGTCCCGGCGTCGCGTCGAGGAATACCTCCGTGACGTCCGGGACGACCTCCTGGAGTTGACGGTCGATTTCAGCTCGGCGAGGGAGTGCGCGGCCTCGGCGAACATCGCCGCCGATCCGCTCACCAGGCCGCCGAACAGCTTCGCCACGGCGATCACCGCGTTGGCCGTCAGCGCGATGATGGTCGTGCGCCTGCTCTCGCCCGCTTCGCGGGCTGCAGGAAGGCTGCGATCGCTCGTCTGTCTGGCAGTCGCCTCGATGGGTCGCGGCTACCCCGCCCGAAACCTGACTAACGGACGCCTCCCCTCAGTCGATCAACCGCGCTTCCATCCGGTTGATCGCGATCCGCCACATCGCCAAGGCGAACGCGACCAGCGAGGCGAACCGGATCAGGTCGACCGGCTCGTATCCGAAGGCCCCGCCGCGGACCAGTTCCACCAGCTGGTGGAGCGGGTTGAGCTGGGCGACGATCTGGACGCCCTCGGGCAGTTCGTCGATCGGGAAGAAGGCGCCCGAGACGAGGAACAGCGGGGTGACGAACAGCGCCGTCACGTAGTTGAACTGGTCGATCTTGGCGACGATCGCCGCCATCGTGACGCCGAAGCCCGCGAACCCGAGGGCGGTGACGAAGCAGTAGAGCGGCACCAGCAGCATCCCGGGGGCGGGGTCGAGGCCGAACAGCATCGTCACCAGCAACGGGAAGCAGCCGTAGATGCTGGCGCGCGCGCCGATCCAGAGCATCTCGGCGCTGACCAGCTCTTCGACGTCGACCGGGGCCGCGAGAATCGCGTCGTAGGTGTTCTGGAAGCGGTGCTTGACGAAGGTCCCGAACATCGCCGGCAGGGCGCTGGAGAAGATCACCGCCGTCGCGACCATCCCGGTGCCCACGAACTGGACGTACGGGATGCCGTTGACTTCGTCGACGAGCGTCGCCGAGAGCCCCAGGCCGAATGCCAGCAGGTAGACGATCGGTTCCAGCAGGCTGGAGAAGGTCGTGCCGCGCCAGTAGGTCTTGAAGTTCGCCAGCTCGCGGCTCATCACGCCGCCGATCGCGGCCGGTTCGAGCCGCCGCAAACCCACCCCCACCCGCACCGGCTCCACGCTCATTCCGCCTCCTCCCCGGTGAGGAGGACGAAGACGTCCTCGAGCGAGGCAGCGCGGCGGACGGCGTCGTCCGGAACCTCGCCGTTCTCGGCCCGCTCGGAGCCGACGATCGCGATCGCCGGGCCCGCAGGCCGGACCCGCAGCCCGGCGGCCTCGGCCTTCCTTCTGGCCTCGACCAGCCTTTCGTGCGGGGCGTAGATTTCGGCCGTCTCGCGGCCGGCGTGCTCGACGATCAGCTCCGCCGGGCGGCCGCGGCTGATGATCTTCCCCTTCGCCATCACCGCTACCTCGTCGGCCAGCCGCTCGGCCTCCTCGATGTAGTGAGTCGACATCAGGATCGTCGTCCCCTGCGAGCGAAGGTTGTCGATCAGAGTCCAGAGCTCGGTCCGGATCTGGGGGTCGAGTCCGACGGTCGGCTCGTCGAGGAGGATCAGCTTCGGTTCGTGGACGAGGCCCCTGGCGAGCAGCAGGCGACGCCGCATCCCCCCGGAGAGCTGGTCGACCGCGTCGCGGCGCCGGGCCGTCAGCCGGGCGAGCTCGAGCGCGCTCTCGACCGCGGCGCCGACGTCGGGAACCCGGTAGAGCCGCGCGAACACGGCGAGGTTGTCTTCGACCGTCACGTCGACATCGAGATTGTCGAGCTGCGGGACGACGCCCATTTCTCCCCGCGCGACCTTCGATTCGGCGGGTAGCTCGTGCCCGAGCACCCGGAGAACGCCGGAGTCGGGCAGCGCCTGGCCCGTCAGCAACCGCATCGTCGTCGACTTGCCGGCACCGTTGGGGCCGAGCAGACCAAGGCAGATCCCCTCGGGGACCTCGAGGTCGAGGCCATCGACCGCGGTGATCGGCCCGAACTTCTTCACGACACCGCGAAGCTCTATCGCCGCCATGGAACTGATGCTGTCAGGTTGCCTCGCCTCGCCTGCCTCAGGCAGAGGCGAGGCGCTCGGCGAGCCAGACGCCGCAGAGCCGGCCATCCCGCGCGCAGGCTACACCGTGGGAGACTGCGCGCCGTGCTCGACGAGCGATGGATCAGGGCCCTCCACGTGGAGACGATGCGGGAGCTTGAACTGCACGAGGAGCGCGAGCCGCACGTCCTCTTCCAGGCCTCGACGATCGCCGCCCTGCTCGATGGCGCCTACGACGGCGACCTCACCTTCGCCGAGCTCGCCCGGCATGGCGACCTCGGCCTCGGCACGCTGAACGGGCTCGACGGGGAGATGATCGCCCTCGACGGCCGCTTCTACCGGGCGGCGGTCGACGGCGCGATAGCCGAGGTGGCGCCCCGGGAGCGGACCCCGTTCGCGGTCGTCACCGGGTTCACACCGACGATCGAGGCCGAGATCGCCGGGCCGCTCTCCCACGACGGCCTCCTCGCCGCCCTCGACGCCCTGATTCCGGACGGGGCTGCGTCCTGCGCGATCCGCCTCGACGGGCGGTTCGAGTCGGTCTGCGCCCGCTCGGTACCCCGCCAGGTTCCGCCGTACCGACCGTTGACGGATGTCGTCGCCGAGCAGCGCGTGTTCGAGCTCGACGATGTCGCCGGGACGATGCTCGGGTTTCGGTTCCCGAGCTACGCCGAGGGGATCGAGGTGAGCGGGTTCCACCTCCATTTCATCGACGCCGATCGCCGCCGCGGCGGCCACGTCCTCGGCTCGCGGGTCGGCCGGGCCCGGGCCCGCCTTGACCCCTCGAACGACCTCCACATCGAGCTGCCGCCGGCGATCGACCTCGCCAGCCCGGAGCTCGCCGCCGGGACGCATGCCGCGATCGAGCGGGTCGAGCGGGGCTGATCCTCAGCAGCGCCGGTAGAGGATCCAGGAGTCGTTGGCGACGGGGACCCGGTGGAAACCGGGGGGACCGTCGAGGTGAACCGCGTCGGGTCGTTCGGGTCGAGGATGAAGTTGTGGATCACGAACGGCGAGGCCGGTTCGAGGAAGTAGCCGTGCCGCGGCTGGCGCTGCTCCGAGGAGCTGACGATCCGGCTCGGCCGGACCTTCAGATCGAAGGCGAGGCGGGGAACCGCACGGTGGTTGGGGACCGAGATCGGCAGGCAGAGCGGTTCGAAGGCGCTCGACTCGGCGAGGTCGTTGAGGTCCGACTCGATCTCGCCCTGGTTGGTGAGGTCGGTATCGACCCGGTGCAGCAGGTCGTACTGGTTCGGCCCCCAGACGACGAACATCAGCGCGACGAACGCGGCGAAGGCCTGCCAGGGCCGCCGCCAGCGGTGGCCGGGCTCGAGCAGCCGCCAGCCGAGCAGGCCGAGCGCGGCGAACACCGCCAGGATCGCGGCGGCGAGCATCGTGTAGCGGGGGATGATCGCGAGCCCCGACACGGCGAGGACCGCGAAGGCGCCGAGGGCGAGGACAGCGGCGGCCACCCCGATCCCGGAGCGGCGCCGCAGCAGGGCCCAGCCGAGAACGATCCCCCCCGCGGCGCCGACCATCCCCGGCCACTGCAGGACCTCGCCGAGCCGGCGCGGCCCATAGAGGACGAGATCGACCGGGCCGGTCTGGCGTTCGAGGGTTTCGACCGTGTCGCGGGTGCCCGTGAACGAGTAGGTCGGGCTGCCGGCGGTGATCCAGTCGAACAGCGCCCAGCCGACCGGCGCGGCCAGGGCGAGGGCGAGGAGTCCCAGGCCGCTGGGGGAGAGGAGGTTGTCCCTCGCCCGGACAAGTGCCGGTCTAATCAGACCGGCACTTTGAGTATCCGCCCGTTCGATGGACAACCTCCCCTCCTCCGCGGGCGTCGCCGTCCCCGCCCCATCCCCGCCAGCCGGCTCGCCCGAGCCCGGCGGGCCGGTCGTTAGGAGCAGATATGCGAGGTAGGCGAGCGAGAAGAGCCAGGCCTCGGGACGGAGCAGGCCGGCGAGGGCGAGGAGCGAGAGGACCGGCCAGCCCGCCCGGGGCCGGCGGGTCTCGATCACGAGCGCACCGAGGACCAGCGCGATGTAGGGAAGGTCGACGTAGGCGCGGAGCCCGTTCGAGAGGTAGGGCGCGCGGGTGAGGACGATGAGGGCGGCGACGGCGCCGATCGGGCGGTCGAACCAGAGCGAGCCGAGGCGGTAGACGAGGTAGCCGACGAGGCCGAGGGAGACGTAGGCGATCACGATCGTCAGGTCGATCGAGCCGTCGCCGAGCGGGGTCGTGAGGAGCCCGAACAGCTCCGCCAGGGGGTGCGGGGTGGGGGGCAGCGCGGCGCCGGTGTCGGGACTCATCCCTTCGGCCATTTCCCGGCCCCAGAGGAGGGCGTAGATCGTGTCGTAGTTGGGGAACCCGAGCGGGAAGAGCAGCAGCAGCACCGCCCCGACGCCGGCGACCCAGCCGGCCGGCGCGAGCCATCCTTTCGCCCCCGATTTCACCGGCGCACCGTACAGGGACCGGTGGGGCCGCAGATACACTGGACCCGATGGCCTCCCCCGGCGACTCGACCTCCCTCTACCGACGCCATCGCCCCGGCTCCTTCGACGAGGTGGTCGGCCAGCGGCACGTCGTCCGCACCCTGCGCAACGCGGTCGAGCAGGGCAAGGTCCACCACGCCTACCTCTTCGTCGGCTCGCGCGGGACCGGTAAGACCTCGATGGCGAAGATCCTCGCCCGCTCGCTCAACTGCGAGCGGGGCGGCCCGACGGTCACCCCCTGCGGCGAATGCGAATCGTGCGTGACGATCGCCGCCGGAACCTCGATCGACGTGATCGAGATGGACGCCGCCTCGAACCGTTCGGTCGATGACATCCGCGACCTCCGCGAGCGGGTCGCCTACGCGCCGGCCGGCGGACACCACAAGGTCTACATCCTCGACGAGGCCCACATGCTGACCAAGGAGGCCTGGAACGCCTTCCTCAAGACGCTCGAGGAGCCGCCGCCGAACACCGTCTTCGTCCTCGCCACGACCGAGGCCCACCGCGTGATGCCGACGATCGCCGACCGCTGCCAGCGGTTCGACTTCCAGCGCCCCTCGCTCGAGCAGATCTCCGAGGTGCTCGAACGGGTCGGCGCCGCGGAGGGATTCGAGATCGAGGAGGGCGCGGTGGCGATGATCGCCCGCTCCGCCTCCGGCAGCTTTCGCGAGGCGCTCGGCACGCTCGACCAGCTGGTCGCCTTCGGCGGCGAGAAGGTCGGGCTCGACGAGGTGCTCGAGCTGCTCGGCGCCGCCGACGCCGAGCTTCTGTTCGCCGCCGTCGACGCGGTCGCCGCCGAGGACCCACGGGCCGTCCTGGTCGAGGTCGAGAAGATGGCGCGCTCGGGCCGCGACCCGGCCCAGTTCGCCCGCGACCTGCTCGGCCACCTCCGCCACCTCCTCGTCACCCAGACCGTCGGCGAGGTCCCCAACACCTTCGTCGTCACCGCCACCGACGCAAACCGACTCGCGGCCCAATCTGACGCGGTCGGCGCCGCGACGCTGGTCCGCACGATCGACGAGCTGGCCGCCGCGCTGACCGCCGTCCGCGAGGGCGACGACGCGCGAATGGCGGTGGAGATCGCACTCTTGAAAGCCGCCCGTCCCGACCTCGACCCGTCGACGGAGGGGCTCTTGCGACGGATCGAGCGGCTTGAACAAATGTCAGGGTCCGGCGAGCCCCGGCCGGCGGGTCCTGTCGTGCCGGAGGGGTCCTCGTCCTCGCAGGCTGCGGGCAAGGACCCCACCGCCACGCCACCCGCCGGAGGGGCCCCACCGGAGGCCGCTGGCGTCGCAGACGCCTCGCCGACCCGAAATCCGCTGCCTGCGTCGCCGACCCGGGGGCGTCTGCCGCGGGTGGTGGCGGAGGAGGGGGGGTGAGGACGTCCTCGCCCGCAGACCCCTCCTCCAGCTCCGACAGGACCCGCGGCGCGAGACCGCCTTGTCGCTCGAAGAGATTCAGCGGGTCTGGCCGGCGGTGCTCGACCACCTGCTGAAGTCGGCGCCGGCGCTGGCGGCGACCTTCGAGGGGGCGAGGCCGGTGGGGTTGGACGGCGAGGGCCTTCGGATCGGCTTTCCCGCGAACGCCACCTTCAACAAACGAAAGGCCGAGGCTCCCGACAAGCGCGACCAGCTGGTCGAGGCGTTGGACTCGGTGACGGGTCAGCGGCTGCAGCTCCATTACGTCCTCCTCGACGGAGCGGAGGGCGAGGAGGAGGCCGAGCCGGCCGCCGAGGAGGCGGTCGATCACGAGGCCCTGGTCGAGAGGCTGAAGAGCGAGTTCGACGCGGAGGAGGTCGGCTGATGGCGCGAGGAGGTCCGGGCGGCTTCGACGTGAACGCCCTGATGAAACAGGCTCAGCAGATGCAGCAGCAGATGCTCGAGGCGCAGGAGCAGCTCAAAGATGAGGTCGTCGAGGCCAGCGCCGGAGGCGGGATGGTCAAGGTCAAGATGGGCGGCGACCTCACCCTGCGAGAGATCCGGATCGACCCCGAGGCAATCGACCCGGAGGAGTCGGAGATGCTCGCCGACATGGTCCAGGCCGCGGTCAACGAGGCGCTGCGGGCCGCCCAGGACCTGGCCGGCTCGAAGATGGGCGGCATCACGGGCGGGCTCGGCGGCGGCATGGGCCTTCCAGGAACTTGAACGGCGAGGGGCCGGCGCCCCTTTCCCGGCTGGTGGCCGAGCTCTCGCGGCTGCCCGGGATCGGCCAGCGCACCGCCCAGCGTCTCGCCTTCCACATCCTTCGCGCCCCCGATGAGGAGACGACGGCGCTGGCGACGGCGATCCGCGAGGTGAAGGAGAAGGTCGGGCTCTGCGAGCGCTGCTTCAATCTCGCCGAGGGCCCGCTCTGCCGGATCTGCACCGATTCCTCGCGTGACCAGACGGTCATCTGCGTGGTCGAGGAGCCCGCCGACGTGATCCCGATCGAGCGGACCCACGAGTACCGCGGCCTCTACCACGTCCTCGGCGGGGCCCTCTCGCCGATCGACGGGGTCGACGCCGACGACCTCAAGATCGCCGAGCTCGTGCGCAGGGTCGAGGCCGGCGGTGTCGAGGAGGTGCTGGTCGCGACGAACCCGACGACGACGGGTGAGGCCACCGCCCTCCACATAGCCGAGCTGCTGCGCGGCTCGGCGCGGGTCACCCGGCTCGCGAGCGGCCTCCCGGTCGGGGCCGACCTCGAGCACGCCGACGAGGTGACGCTCGGCAAGGCCCTGGCGGGCCGCCGCAGCCTCTGAGCGCGGTCCACCTGCTCTGTGTGGACGAACGTCCGTGGACGTGTATCAACCCAAAATTCGCGGGTCCAGCCCTTGCTTGCGTCCGGTGGTTCCGGAACAGTTGCTGCCGTGGAGGCCGGCAAATCCAGCAGGAGCGGGGAACCGGTTCGTCAGCTCGCGCGCGAGGTGTCGTCGATGCAGGTCAGGCTCCTCGCCAAACTCGAGCAAGAGCTCGAGCAGGGTGACGTCGAGACCTTCGCTGCGGCGGCCCGAGACATCGCCGAGGCGTTCGGATCCGTGGCCGCGATCCGCCATCGGCGCAGTCGCCGATGTCGCTGACGAGCGGGAGCCGGCCGCCGAGCCGCCGCCCCAGATGCGGCGCCGGCTCGACCAGCTGCTCGAGATGCACCGGCGCTACGGACACCCCTTCGGGATGCTGGTGATCGACGTCGAGGGGCCGGGCACCCGGGACAACGGCGCGGGGGCCGCGCGAGAAACCGCCCTGACCGTCGTCGCCGCGGCGCTTCGGGACAGCATCCGCCTCGTCGACGAGTCCTTCCGGATCGAGGACGACGGGATCTGCGTGCTCGCCCCGAACCAGGAAACGATCGGCGGGGTGCAGATGGCCGAGCGCCTGCTCGCCCTGCTCGACCAGCTCGAGGATCTCGGCGGCGCCAGCATCGGGATCTCGGCCGGGGTCGTCGCCTGCCCGGATCACGGTGCCGATGCCGACTCGCTTCTGAAAGAGGCCGACGAGGCGATGTGGCGGGCGCGGGCGGTCGGCCAGCCGGTCGGGGTCGGCTCGCTGCGGGCTCTGCAAGATCACTGACAGATCCCGGAAATCCGTCCATAACCAGCGTAAACCTGGTTTTTGGGTGGCAGAATCCTGTGCATGGCGGGAATTCGAACCAATGCCGCAGCGGAGGTGCTCGGCGTCAGCCCGAACACGTTGCGCAGCTGGGAGCGCCGCTATGGCTTCCCGACGCCGAAGCGAACCGCGGGCAATCACCGCCACTACGAGCTGCTCGAGCTCCAGACGCTGCGCGATGCGCTCGCCCAGACCGGCAACATCTCCTCCGCCGTCGAGCTGGCCCGCCAGCGCCAGGCCGAGCCGGCCAACGGCGATGGCCTGGTGGCGGCCTTCGAGAGCTTCGACGAGGCCGCCGCCGACCGCGCGATGGAGGAAAGCCTCGCGATCCGGCCGCTCGAGCGCACCGTCGAGGAGCTGCTGCTTCCAGGCGTCGACCGCCTCGCCGCCGACCCCGACCGCGGCGCCGAGCTCGAGTTCGCCGCGCGCTGGGCGATGAGCTGGCTGCACGGCGCCCGCCGCCTCGCCGCCGCCGCGTCACGGCCGGCGGGGATCCTCCTTCTCGACTCGAGCCAGGGCCAGGATGCCGAGGAGGTCCACGCGCAGGCGCTGGACCTGACACTTCGACGGGCCGGGTTCAGGGTCCTGATGCTCTCCGACGAGCTCGGGGAGGAGCGCCTGGAGCGGGCCCTCCGCGCCCTCGACCCGACGGCGATCGTGATCTGCGGCCCCGGCACCGACACCCCGGCGGCAGTGAAGCTCGTCCGGCGGGTCCGCGATTCGGGGTTCGACGCGCCGCTGTTCGGCTTCCGCGCCACCGGCCTGATCGGGGACGCAGTCCCGTCCGCCGGCGAGCGGCCGAGCGAAGTGACGGGGCTCCTGAACGCGGATCTCCGGCGCCGCGCCGCCGCGGCCTTCGCCTGAGTCTCCGGTCAATCCCGGAGCCGAGGAAGGGAAGAGCCCCCGGGATGTGTCTCCGGGGGCTCCCTTCCGCTCGAGGGCCGGCTAGAGGCCGGCGAGGGACTTCTTGGCCGCTTCGAGGACGACTTTCGGCAGTGGCGCGAAGTCGAGCGCCGGGCCGTATTTCTGTCCCGTGGTCATCGCGTAGTTGATGAACGGTTCGAGTTCGCCCTTCTTCGGCGCACCGTGCGGAACGATGCAGTAGGTGAACGTCGAGATCGGATACGCGAGTGTGTACTTTTTCGGCGGATTGACGATGTGGAGTTCGTTAGTCGCCGGCACCTTCTTGACCATTTCCGCTGCGGCAGAGATGTTCTTCAGATTCGGGAAGGTGAACTTCTTGGCTTCGTTCTCAACGGCGGCGGCCCGAAGCTTGGCCGCGACCAGGTACGACGCCGAGATGTAGCCGATCGAACCCGGAGTCGCTTGAACGGACTGCGTGACGCCGAGATTGCCTTTGGCGCCCAGTCCTGCTGGGAAGCTGACCGTCGTCGAGTAGCCGATGTTGCCCTTCCAGTATTTGCTCACCTTCGAGAGGTAGTTGGTGAAGGCGTACGTGTCTCCTGAGCCGTCGCTGCGGTAGATCGGAGTGATCGCCATCCCCGGCAGGTGAACGTCCGGGTTGAGTTTCTTGATCTTCGCGTCATTCCACCGCGTGATACTGCCGAGGTAGATGCCGGCGATCACGCTCCCGTTTAGATTCAGTTTCTTTACCCCCGGGATGTTGTAACCGAGTCCCGTGGCGCTCAGGGCCCAGGGAATCTGCACGCAGCCGGCACAGGCGGTCGCCTGTTCCGGGGTCAGCGGCGCGTCCGAGGCGCCGAAGTCGACGGTGCGAGCCGTGATCTGAGCGATGCCGGCGCCGGAGCCCACCGCCCCGTAGGTGACTTTGACGGCACCGGCGGTGTTGGCTTCGAAGCCGTTCACCCAGTTGGCGAGCAGCGGGGCGACCAGAGTCGATCCGGCCCCTTTGATTTCAGCGGAAGCGGCAGCCGTCGAGATCGACGCCATGCTGCCCAGTGCTCCCACCATGGCGAGTGAGATACCTAGCAACCTGTTGCGAATCAAAAGCGATTCCTTTCGGCTCGTTATTGGTTTTGCGCCACAGGCATTGCTGGTACGCCTTGGCGCCCGCAGGATCGCGTCGCGATCATGCAGAGTTGTGTCAATTGTGTGAAACTGCGACGTAGTTACAAAAACGCAACAACACTCAACCGATTGGTACTTGTTGACATGGTGTGAACGTCAGTACACACTTGTGTCAATTCTGTGAAAATTTGACGGGGGAGTGTGAAATGGAGGCGACGCTCCTCTACTCTGCGCGGCGATGAGTACCGCGACCGCTCCGCTGCCCCAGGGCGAGGCCCCTCGCCGCCCGCCGCGTCGCCACGAAGTGCGCCGGAGCCTCGACCGGTTGGGAGACGGGCTTCTGGCCGGCATCTGTGGCCTCGCTGGCCTCGTTGGGATTGCGGTGCTGGTGCTGATCGGCTACGAAGTCCTCCACGGCGCGAGCCCGGCGATCTCCAGATACGGGGCCGGCTTCATCCTCGACACGATTTGGAAGCCGAACCCCCCGTTCGAACAATTCGGCGCCGGCGTCGTGCTCTTCGGGACCCTGGTGAGCTCCTTCATCGCGCTCCTGCTCGGCGCTCCGATCGCGATCGCGATCGGGCTGTTCCTCAGCCTGCTGGCACCGAAAGCGGTCAGCGGGGTGATCTCGCCTCTGGTCGAGATGCTGGCTGCGATCCCGAGCGTGATCCTCGGGTTCTGGGGGCTGCTGATCCTCGCTCCCTTCGTCCATGCGCACATCGAGCCCTTCCTCCACGACAGGCTTGGTTTCATCCCGCTCTTCGGTCCGTCCCAGACCACCGGAGCAAGCCTCTTCACCGCGAGCCTGATCCTGACGATCATGGTGGTGCCGATCATCGCCTCGATCTCGCGGGACCTCTTTCTCTCGGTCCCGCGCGAGCTGCAGGACGGCGCGGAAGCGCTCGGCGCCACTCGCTGGGAGGTCGTCCGTGGAGTGGTCCTGCCGAGCACTGCGTCGGGGGTCGCCGCCGCCTCGCTGCTCGGGCTCGGCCGGGCGCTGGGAGAGGCGATTGCCGTCGCTCAAGTGATCGGCGCCGGCACCGAAATCCACACCTCGCTGTTCCGCACGGGCGACACTCTCGCCGCCCGGATTGCGAATCAGTTCCCCGGGGCGATTACGCAGATGCACCAGGCCTCGCTCTACTACCTCGGCGTGATCCTGCTGGTGATCGGCCTGCTCGCTAACCTCGGCGCCGAGTTCATCGGCCGCCGCTTCGGCGTCGGCCAGAGCGGGATCGGGCGATGAGCGGCGTCCAGGACGGGATCGGCGAGCCCGCCGTCGACCCCGCGGCGCCGCTCACGGCCACCGGCAACCTTCGCCGCCGGCAGATCGTCAGCCGTATCGCCGTCGGGGGCGCGACAATGGCAGCCGTCGCCGCCGTCGCGGTGCTGGCGATCGTCGTCTGGTCGGTCGTCTCGCACGGAGCCAAGGCGATCAGCCTCGACTTCTTCCTCGAGGGCGAACCCGAGGGAATCGGACCGGCGATTCTCGGCACGGCTGAGATCTCGCTCGGCGCCACGCTGATCGCGGCGCCGCTCGGAGTGCTGATCGCCGTCTACATGAACGAGTTCGCCAAGGGGCCCATGGCGAAGGCGATTCAGGTGACGCTGGACTTGGTAAACGGCCTGCCCTCGATCATCATCGGCCTCTTCGTCTTCGGCCTGCTCGTGTACGGCCACGCCCAGTCGGCATATGCGGCCTCGATCGCCCTGGCGATAATCATGCTGCCGCTGGTCGCAAGGGGAAGCCAGGAGGTTCTCAGGCTCGTTCCGAACAGCCTGCGGGAAGCGTCTGACGCGCTCGGGGTAAGCCGCTGGCGCTCGGTGCTGACCGTGGTCCTGCCCAGTGCGATGGGCGGGATCGTCACCTCGACGATCCTCGCGCTGGCTCGCGCCGCCGGCGAGACGGCGCCCCTGCTTCTGATCGACTCGGTTTTCCGCGGCGACTCGGTCAACTTCAACCCGCTGGAAGCGGTGCCGAACATCCCGGTGACCATCTACAGGCTCTCCGAAGAAGCAAACCCCGAAGGGTTCACCCGGGCCTGGGGCGCGGGGCTCGCGCTGCTGTCCCTCATCATGTTCACCAGCCTCGGCGCGCGTTACCTCCTGGCGCGCAGCAACCGGAAGCTAGGGGGAGGATGAGCGCTTACGTCCCGCCGCGAGTGCGGATCCAAACTCGTCCCCTCGCTCAGGCGGGCCCGCTCGCCGGCCGGCCGGCCGAGATGCCTGTCGAAGCCGTCTTTGAGGCGCAGAGCGTCTCCGTCGCCTACGGCAGCAATCGGGCGCTGACCGAGGTCGACCTCCAGATCCCACGCAGCCGAATCACGGCGCTGATTGGTCCCTCGGGCTGCGGAAAGTCGACCTTCATCCGTTGCCTGAACCGGATGAATGACCGCGTGGCGGGTTTCGATCTCGGCGGCCGAATCCTCTACCACGGGCAGGATCTCTACGCCGGCGAGGTCGATCGAGTCGAGGTGCGGCGGCGGATCGGCATGGTCTTCCAGAAACCGAACCCGTTTCCGAAGTCGATCTACGACAACATCGCCTGGGCGCCACGCAACCTAGGCATGAAGCACGCGCTCGACGACAGGGTCGAGGGGGCCCTGCGCGGAGCGGCGCTCTGGGACGAGGTCAAGGACCGCCTCAAGGACAGCGCCATCGGCCTATCCGGCGGTCAGCAACAGCGGCTCTGCATCGCGCGGGCGATCGCGATCGAACCGGACGTGCTGCTGCTCGACGAGCCCGCCTCGGCCCTCGACCCGATCGCGACCGCATCGATCGAGGACCTGATGCACAGCCTGAAGGGCCGATTCACGATCGTGATCGTCACGCACAACATGCAGCAGGCGGCCCGCGTTGCCGACAAGACGGCCTTTTTCAGCCTTGACTCGCGAGCAGCCGAGCCGGTCGGCACTCTGATCGAGTTCGCCGACACCGAGGTGATCTTCTCCAACCCGGCCGATCCGCGAACGCGCGACTACGTCTCCGGGCGCTTCGGCTAGGAAAGCGCGACGCGCCGGCCGGATCCCAGGCGCTCAACGACGAAGGATCGCGTCGCTCGAGACCTGCTGGAGGAGGGGATGTCCGCATTGCCAGCAGAACGTGGCGCCCATGCTGTGGGGGGCGCCGCAGGCCGAGCAGGAACCGGCGGTCGCCGTCTCCTCCATCCGCACCAGCCGTTCGACCTCGTTCAGTTCGGCGTCGGCCTCCTGCAGCGCCGCCGCGCGCTGCACCAGCACCTCAACCTTGACGTGGTTGCGGATCGCCATCTCGTAGGCGAGGCCGCCGAGGTCCCACTGCAGCTCTGCGACCCTCGCCACCAGCTGATCCCGGCGGCGGGTCAGATCGACGACCAAGCTGGTCGAGTATTGGGGACGGGAAGCGCCATTGGCCGGCGGCGGCGCCGAGGACGATGGCGCCGTCTCCTCCGCGCGGCCGTTGCGGACCCCGCGGATCTTTCCCTTGAGGCGCCCGGCGGCGCTCATTCTTCGCCTCCGAAGAAGCTTCCGTCGAATTCTCCGCTTTCGTTACAGCCCGCGACCTTCTGCTTGCACTTCCCGCCGATCTTGATGGTCGGCGGTGGGAGGTTCGCGCCCGGAACGGCGTGGAGGACGTTCTTCGCCCCTTCGCCCGTTTCGGCCGCCTTCTTTTTCGCTTCGACGACCTGCTTCTTCGATTTGCCCTTGGTGGTCGCGCCTCCGACCGTTTCGCCGCCCTTGGAGCTCGTCTGTGCCGTCGCTTCTCCGCCACCGCCGACGGTCACGATCTGCGGCGGGGCCGCTGCCTGGGTGCCGCCGTGGTCGCCGGAGCGGCCGATCAGGACACCGATGCCCAGCGCCAGCAGCAGCGTGCCGACGCCCGCGATCAGGGCTGTGTTGGGCGACAGCCTTCGATTCTTCTCCTTCGTCCGGGCGGGGGGCTCGGCCGGGCGATTCATCGCGTCCATGAACAGGACGGCGTCCATGAACGGCAATCGAGGCTCGCCGCGGCGGCGGCCGCACTCGATGCAGTAGCGCTGGTCGATAGCCACCAGGGAGTCGCAGGAGGGGCAGCGCTCGTAACTCGTCGAGGTGTGCGGGGGCGTAGCGGGAGCCGACGCGCCGGGCTTCGGCGGCGGCGGTGCCGTCACCGGCGCCTCCTGCGCCGGCGTCGGCTCGGCGGCTTTGCCATTGGCCGGTGTCGGCGCCCACGCCTCCCCGCTCTCAGTTGTCCACTCCAAGATCACACTCCGGGTTCGGGGAACTGGGCGCAATGGTCACCCGCGAGCGTCGGGCAGATGTTGCCGAGTCGTGAAGGGCGCGCCAGAGAAATGCGCACCAGGATTTTCACAACCGCTGGCGAGGCGCGGGTGAGACTCCAGCGGAGGTGCCCGGATTGAACGACCCGGCCAGCCAGGCCCGCCGTAGCGTCGAGGCCGCCAAAGGGGCGGTCGTCTCCGCTTGGCTGAAGGCACGCGACGCCGACAAGTACCCGTCCTCGCCACCTGACGCCGCTGAGAAGGTGAGCAGCGAGAAGGAGAGCGCCGACGAGGAGAAGTCGCTGCTCGACCGGTACATGCCGACGCCGCAGGCGGCCGCCGTCGCGGTGATGGCGCTGCTCGCGGCCGGGGTGATCATCGGCGCGGTGACCGACCCGTTGGCGCAGAGCGCGGGCCGGTCGACGATCCTGGTCAGCGCCCCGAGCCCGCAGCAGGAAGAGGAAGACGCCGAACCGAAACCGACAGCAGAGATTTCGGAAGAAGAAGCGCCGGTAGCCGAAACGGCGCCCGCACCGGTGCCCGTCACGGCGCCCGAAGAAATCATCGAAGAAGCCGGCAATGAGGCCCCGCCGCCAAAAGAATCACCGAAATTCGAATTGCCGGAAGCGACCCTGCCCCCGGTGACCCATCTGTACATGATCGTGCTCGGCGAAGGCAGCTACGAAGCCGCCTTCGGCAAGGGCTCGACCGCCCCCTACCTCGCCGAGACGCTCGCCGGGAGAGGCGAGGTCCTCGAGAATTACTACGCGGTCACGCAAGGAGTCCTGGCCAACGAAGTCGCGCTGCTGAGCGGCCAGGGCCCGACGCCGCAAACAGCGGCCGGGTGTCCGGAATACGCCGACATATCCCCCGGGACCGTGGATCCCGCGACGGTCGGCTCGACGGAACAAGTCGAAGGCGCGGGCTGTGTCTATCCGGCGACGACCTCGACCGTGCTCGGCCAGCTGAAGGCGGCGGGGCAGAGCTGGAAGGCCTATGTCGAAAGCTCGCCGGCGGCCACACAACTCCCATGCGGCCCGGGTCCCAACTCGCTGGCCGACTTCCACTCGCTCCTCGACAATGGCGAATGCGCCGAATCAACGGTCGGCCTCGATCAGCTCGCCCCGGATCTGAAGAAGATCTCGACGGAAATCCCCGCCCTCTCCTACATCCTCCCCAACGCTTGCCACAACGGCGCCGAAGCTCCCTGCGCGCCGGGCCAGCCGGCGGGGCTCGCCGGTGCGGAAGCCTTCCTGCGCTCGGTCGTTCCGGAGATTGAAGAATCCGACGCTTATAAGGCCGGGGGGATGATCGCGATCACGTTCGCGCAAGCGCCCCCGGCCGGCCCGGCGCCAGATTTCAGCAGCTGCTGCGCGACGCCGGAATATCCGAACCTACCGCCCGCGGCGGCCGCCCAGCCCGGCCCTGGGGGCGTGAAGGCGTCCGGCGGCGGTGGCCGCGTCGGGATGCTCCTGCTCTCTCCCTTCGTCCTCGCCGGCAGCATCGCCGAAGGCTATTTCAACCACTTCTCGTTCCTGCGCAGCGTCGAGGAACTCTTCGGGCTGACTCCGCTCGGATATGCGGCCGAACCGGTCGTCCAGCCATTCGACGAAACGGTCTACAACAACACCGAATCCTGAGCCCGATGCGAATGCTGCCCAGGGCGACCTCAGGTCCTGAGTTTCTTCGCCTTCCGCCGCGCCCTCTGGGTGCAGCGCCGGCGCGCCGCCCTCTTCTTGATCTTCCGGCACTTCTTCAGCGCCCGTTTCAGCGAGAAGCTCGATTTGGAGCTCGTGGCAGGTGTCCCCGTCTGCGTTCCTGGCGCCGGTGAACCGGAGTGCGGGTCGAAGATCCGCAGCGTGAACGAGCCCTCCTGCTCGGGGAAGCTGCCGTCGACCGCGATCAGGTAGCGGACGCCGGCGCTTGCCGAGAGGTCGATGCTGTTCCCGCCGCCGGGGCCGCACCCGCCTTCTCCGACGGCGACCTTCTGAAGCGAATCGAGCAGCGAGCCGGAGTAGACGGAGAGCAGGCTGCTGAATCCGGTGCCGCAGGTGCTGATCCGGGCCATCCTCGCCTCCGCCGGGGTCCACGAGTACCAGACCGATGCGGAGGGTGTGCCGTCGCCGAACCGCGAGTGGTCCGGCTCCTGGGGCTCGGCGCTGGCATCGAAGTTGCTCCCTTCGACCGAGATCGGCAGCCCGGGGCCGATCGGCGTCGCGTCGGCGAAATCGTCGTTGGCCGGCGGCGCGAACCGGTGGACGTCGAGCGTGAAATTACCCTCGTTCTCTTCGCCGCCGCCGCTGACAGCGATTCGGTAGGTGGTCCCCGGAACGGGATCGAACCGCAGCGAGCAGTAGGGGAAGCTGGTCAGCGCGACACTGGGAGTCACCCGCGTCAGGCCGTTGACGGCGGTGCCGGTGTAGACGCCGAGCCTGGCGCCGAAGTCGGACTCGCAGTCCCTGACCCGAACCTCGTCGCCGGTGAAGGAAGTCCAGCTGTACCAGACCGAATCATGGGGGGAAAGGAGCTTTCATCGTCGCTGGCATGGTGCGGCTCGCCGGTCTCGACGGTGGAGGAGATGTTCGAGCCCCCGAACGAGATCGGAAGGTCGGGGCCGATCGCCTGCGCGTCGGCGAAGTCGTCGTTGGCCGGCGGGTTCTCCTCGAACATCCTCAGGATGAAGTTGCCCTCGCCTTCGAAAAAGCTGTCGAATTTGATCCGATAGGCGGTGCCCGAGACGGCGTTGAAGCTGACCTTGCAGCCGTCGGGGCTCTGGCCGACGGGGACAAGGGTGGGGATCGTCGAGCCGGTGTAGACGAACAGCCCGGCGTTGCCCGGGCCGCTGGCGACGTGGTATTCGCAAGCGTCGACCCGAATCGGGACCGAGCTCGGCGCGGTCCACTGGAACCACACGGTTCGACCGCCGGGCTGGCCGCCCTCTCCGGCCTCGACCGAGCCGTCGACCGTCGTCCCGGCCACTTCGATCGGCAGCAACGGGCCGACGACCTGTGCGTCGGCGAAATCGTCGTTCGCCGGCGGTGAGAATGGCCTCAGGACGAACATGAACCCCTGTTGCTGATTGAGGCCGTCGATCGCGATGCTGTAGGTGGTTCCGCCGGCGGCGTCGAAGCGGACGAGACAGCCCGACTCGCTGACCTTGGTCAGTTTGTCGAGCGCGCTGCCGGTGTAGATCGCAATCAGCCCGAAGTTGGGATCGGGGTCGCAGACGCTGAACACGACTCGCATCGATGACGGCGCGGTCCACCGATACCAGACGGAGCTGGTCGCTTTGTCGACGCCGAATGGATTGGGCTCGCCTTCCTCCGCCGTCGCCCCTGCGTTCGTTCCCGGCACCGAGACGGGCAGGTCCGGGCCGACCACCTGGGCGTTGGCAAAGTTGTCATTGGCCGGGGCGGCGAGGGCGGTCGCGGGGAGAAGCAGGCCCAGGGCGAGGGCGGTGGACGCGGCTGCGATCAGTTTGGGGAATCCCTTCGAGGCGATGACCGAGGATACGGTCAAGGGGTGAGCGACGTTCGCTCGACCTGAAGTTCAGTTGGCCTGGATCGAGCCCGTCCCTGTCTCGCTGATCCCGAACCGTTCGTAGACGCGGCGCAGCGGCGCCGGCGCCCACCAGTTCCACTTTCCGAGCAGCTCCATCAGCGAGGGGACGAGGAGGGCGCGGATGATGCTGGCATCGAGCAGAACGGCGAGCGCGGTGCCGACGCCGTTCTGCTTGATGAAGATGATCTCCGAGGTCGCGAAGGCGCCGATCGCGACCGCGAACAGGAGCGCCGCGGCGGTAACGATCCGACCCGTACGCTCGAGGCCGATCGCGACCGCCTCGGAGTCGGAGGCGCCGTTGTCGCGTGCCTCCTTGATCCGCGAGAGCAGGAACACCGCATAGTCGGTCGAGAGCCCGAAGGCGACCGCGAACAGGAGGATCGGCATCGATTGCTCGATCGCCCCCGTGCTCGAGTAGCCGAGGAGGCCTTCCAGCCGGCCGTCCTGGAAGATCAGGACCAGCAGCCCGAAAACGGCGCTGAGGTTGAGCACGTTCATGATCAGCGACTTGATCGGAAGGATCACCGAGCCGGTCATCAGGAAGAGGATCACGAAGGTCGCGAGGACGATGATCCCGAAGGCGATCGGGAGATGGCGGGCGAGGCTCGACTGGAAGTCGACGAAATCCGCCGTCGCGCCGCCGACGAGCACCGTCGCCCCGGGCGGCGCGGCGAGGTCGCGGATCCGCTTCACCGTCGCCTTGCTCGCCCCGGAGTTGAACGGGTTCGCCGAGATCGCGCGGATCATCGTTACCCCTTCACCCAGCCGCTGCGGGGGGTAGACGGCTTCCACGCCCTCGGTGCTGCGGATCCGCGCCGCCAGCGGCAGTGTCGCCCGCGCCGGGATCCCCTTGACCGAGACCCAGATCGGCGTTTCGCGGTAGGGCGGGAATTCCGAGCTGACCGTGTCGTAGGCCTGGCGCGCGCCGGCGCTCTTCGGCAGGACGGTCGGGTCGACGGTGTTGAATTTGATCCCGAAGAACGGGAGCCCGAGCAGGATCAGGAAGGCCGCGCTCGCGGTCGCGATCGGTATCGGGCGACGCATGACGAGCCGCGAGAGCCGGTACCAGAACCCCTGGGCTTCGGGGCGGGCATCGGCCTCGGCGCGCCGCTGCAGGAATCGGGGCGCCAGCGAGTTGACCCGGGTCCCGAGCAGGGTCAGGACCGCCGGCAGCACCGTCAGCGAAATCGACGCTGCGAGCAGCGCGACCAGCGACCCGCCGAGCCCCATCGAGTAGAGGAAGCGCTGGGGGAAGACGAGCAGCGAGGCGAGCGCCACCGCGACCGTCAGCGAGGAGAAGAACACCGTCCGCCCGGCGGTGGCCATCACCCTGCGCATCGCCGCCAGGCCCGGCCCGTCCTTGGCGATCTCCTCGCGATAGCGCGAGACGATGAACAGGCTGTAGTCGATCGAGAGGCCGAGCCCCAACCCGGTGGTGAGGTTGAGGGCGAAGATCGAGATCGAGCCGATTTCGCTGGCGATCCTGAGGACGAGGAAGGTGCCGACGATCGCGAGCCCGCCGATCATGACCGGCAGCAGCGACGCGACGAGGCTGCGGAAGAACACGAACGAGAGCAGGAAGAGAAGCGGGAAGGCCAGCATCTCGGCCCTTTTCAGGTCCTTCTCGACCTGGTCGTTGACCTGTTGTTGGGCGACGGCGGCGCCGCCGACGATCACCCCTGGCCGGCCTTCGAGCGCTTCGGCGATGTCGGCGCCGCTTTCCTGCCATTCCTTGTCACCGGTTGGCTTGAGCGCAACCGAGATGTAGGTCGAGCGGCGGTCGGTCGAGACGAAATCGTTGGAGTGGGTCGTGTAGAAGCTCGAGACCGACTGGACGTCGCCGCGACTGCCGATTTCGCGTTCGAGCCTCGCGACCCGGGCTCTCGTCGCGGGGTTCGATACGGGGGCGTTCTTCAGCACGACGATCACTCCGGGGACGCGGAGACCCGCGTCCTCGAGCTGGTTCTTCGACTGCACCGACTCGGTCGCCGGGTCGTCGGCGCCGTAGGGGTCGAGCCGGCTGGCGACCGAGCCGCCGAGGGCGCCGGCGAGGAGGAAGAACGCGATCGCGATCAGCCCGATCCGGCGGGCGCGGCGATCGGCGAGGCGGGCGAGGGTGTCGAACATCAGGCGCTCCTTTCCTCTTGGGCCGGGGCGAGCAGGTCGGCCTCCATCCGCTCGCACCAGTCGGCGAACCAGCGGTTGTACTCAATGCCACTTCTCAGGACCATCAGCGCGAACTCGTCGCTCTTCTCGATCACCTCGGGCTCGATCGCGGCGAGGCTGTCGGCGAGAGCGACGCGGCGCTCACGCATCCGCCGCAGCGTCGCCGCCGCCTCGCCGGGCTCGAGCACGCCTGAGAAGAAGAGTTTGAGCAGGCCTTCGTCGCGCATCTCGGAGGTCTCCGGGGGGAGCCGTAGCCATTCCTTGAGCCGCTCCATCCCGGCGTCGGTGATCGTGTAGACGGTGCGCGGTCGCTCACCCCGTGGAGAGTCGACCCCGGTGACGAGCCCCGCTTCCGAAAGACGCTTCAGCTCCGGGTAGATCTGGCCGTAGCTGGCCGCCCAGAAGCGGCGGGTCGACTCGTCGACCGCGGCTTTGATCTCGTAGCCGGAGCGGGGGTGGACGCTGACCATTCCGAGGATCACATAGGCGGTCGGGCTCAGTTCCATGGCGTATATATATCGGATCGATATATCTGAAAGATGTGATTCCGATCACACACACCCGATGTCGTAATTCGCTTCGAGGGGTCAAGGGAATACGACATCCCGGGGGTCGATGGTGTGGGGTCGTCGCCACTATTCTCAGACAGGCCATGAATTCGACCGGAACCGAGACCGTGGTGATGAAGTTCGGCGGCACGTCCGTCGCCGGCGCCGAGGAGATCAAGCGCGCCGCGCGGCGGATCGTCACCGCGCGCGAGGCCGGCAGCAGGGTCGTCGCCGTCCTCTCGGCGCGCGGCAAGACGACCGACGAGCTCGTCGCCCAGGCGATGGAGATCTCGGAGCGGCCCGACTCACGGGAGATGGACATGCTGCTCTCGACCGGGGAGCGGATCTCGTGCGCGCTCTGCGCGATGGCGATCCACGACATGGGCCACAAGGCGATCTCGCTGACCGGCTCGCAGGCGGGGATCGTCACCGACTCCTCCCACACCAGGGCGAAGATCATCGACGTTCGCGCCGACCGGATCCGCCAAGGCGCTCGAGGACGACCGGATCGTCCTCGTCGCCGGCTTCCAGGGGGTCTCGACCGAAAGCCGCGACGTCACGACCCTGGGACGGGGCGGCTCCGACACGACCGCTGTCGCGCTCGCGGCGGCGCTCGGCGCCTCGGTCTGCGAGATCTACACCGACGTCTCCGGCGTCTTCAGCGCCGACCCGCGCATCGTCCCCGACGCCCGCAAGCTCGCGACCGCATCCTACGAGGAGATGCTCGAGATGTCGGCCTCGGGGGCGAAGGTCCTCCAGCTGCGCTCGGTCGAGTACGCCCGCAACCACGGTGTCCGGATCCACTGCCGCAGCAGCTTCGAGGACGGCCCCGGTACCCTCGTCGTCTCCGAGGAAGAGTCCGAGAAGGAGAGCATGGAGCAGCCATTCGTCACTGCGGTAACCCACTCGGCCGGTGAGGCCAGGGTGACCCTGACCGGGGTCCGCGACGAGCCCGGGGTCGCCGGGAAGATCTTCACTGCGCTCGCCGACGCCGGGGTGAACGTCGACGTGATCATCCAGAACGAGCCGGTCGGCGGCGACGCGCTTGCCGACCTCTCCTTCACCGTCGATCGCTCCGACCTGACGACCGCGACCGACTCGATCGCGGCCCTCGGCGACCTCAGCCAGGGGGTTCGGACCGACGAGCGGATCGGCAAGGTCTCGATCGTCGGCGCCGGGATGCGCTCGCACCCCGGCGTCGCGGCGCGGGTGTTCGAGGTGCTCGGCAGGGAGGGCATCAACATCGAGATGATCTCCACCTCGCCGATCAAGATCTCCTGCGTCATCTCCGCCGACCGCGTCCCCGACGCCGTCCGCGCCCTGCACGACGCGTTCGAGCTCGGCGAGGGCGCGATCAAGCCCGAGGGCGAGGAAATCGCCACCCGATGAGCGCCGGCGACCGATACAGGGTTGGAGTGCTGGGCGCGACCGGGCTGGTCGGGACGACGATCCTCGAGCTGCTCGCGGACCGCGAGTTCCCCGCGGCCGAGGTCGTGCCGTTCGCCTCCGAGCGCTCGGCCGGTCGCGAGATCGAGTGGAACGGGACCACGCTCGAGTGCCGCGCCCTGAGCGAGGACTCGATCCAGGGCCTCGACATCGTGCTCTCCTCGGCGGGGGGGTCGGTCAGCGCCGAGTGGGCGCCGCGGTTCGTCGCGGCGGGCGCCGTCGTCGTCGACAACACCAGCTACTTCCGGATGGACGACGACGTCCCGCTCGTCGTCGCCGAGGTCAACCCCGACGCCCTCGAGGGCCACGGCGGGATCATCGCCAACCCGAACTGCTCGACGATGCAGATGGTCGTCGCGCTCAAGCCGCTCCACGAGGAGGCCGGGATCGAGCGGCTGGTGATCTCCACCTACCAGGCGGTCTCCGGGACCGGCAAGGCCGCGGTCGACGAGCTGCTCGAGCAGTCGCGGGCGGTCCTCGACGGCCGCCACGCCGAGAGCAGCGTCTACCCGCACCAGATCGCGTTCAGCGTCCTGCCCCAGGCGGGCAGCTTCGCCGACGGCGACGACCACACCGACGAGGAGCGCAAGCTGGTCAACGAGACCCGGAAGATCCTCGCCGACCCCTCGATCCGGGTCAGCGCGACCTGCGTCAGGGTCCCGGTCGTCACCGGGCACTCGGAGGCGGTCAACGTCGAGACCCGCGAGCCGCTCTCCGTCGAGCGGGCCCGCGAGCTGCTCGCCGCCGCGCCCGGGGTGACCGTCGTCGACGACCCCGCCGCCGCCGCCTACCCGCTCGCGACCGAGGCCGAGGGGCAAGACGACGTCTTCGTCGGCCGCATCCGCCGCGACCCGGGCAACGAGCGCGCGATCGACCTCTGGATCGTCTCCGACAACCTCCGCAAGGGCGCCGCGACCAACGCCGTCCAGGTCGCGGAGCTGCTCGTCGAGCGCGGTCTGGTCGGCGTCCCGGTGGGCTAGCCCCGATGGACATCGGCTTCGGCGAGGCGGTGCTGCTGTTCGGCGGCCTGCTCGCGGTCGTCGCCGCCCTCTCCGGGGTCATGCGCGGAACGGTCCTCTCGGCGTCCGTCCTCTCGGTCGCGCTCGGAATCACCCTTGCGGCGACCGACGTCGTCCACGTCGATCCCCGCGACGGGGCGATCGTCGAGCTCGTCGAGCTGGCGCTGATCCTCACCCTCTTCTCCGACGGGATGTTCGTCGAGCGCGAGCTGCTCCGCCGCCACTGGAGCCCGGTGGCACGATCGCTGGTGATCGCGATGCCGATCACGATGGCGCTGCTCGCCCTCGCCGCCAAGGTCCTCTTCCCCTCGCTCGGCTGGGCCGAGGCCTTCCTGCTCGGTGCCGTCCTGGCCCCCACCGACCCGGTCGTCACCTCGGCGGTCGTGACCTCGCGAATCGTGCCGAGCGCCGTCCGCCACACGCTCAACCTCGAGTCCGGCCTCAACGACGGGCTGGCGCTTCCCTTCGTCCTCTTCTTCCTCGTCCTCGCCACCCCCGGCGGGCGACCCCGGCACCGAAGCGGCGAAGCTGTTCGGCGAGGCGCTCGTTCGGCGCCGCGGTCGGGATCGGCCTCGGGGCGCTCGGCGGGCGCCTTCACCACCACCTTCCCGGCGGCGGCATCACCCAGCGCTACGAGGGGATCTACGCGATCGGGTTCGCGCTGGCGGCGTTCGGCCTCGCCGATGTGACGATCGGCAACGGGCTGATCGCCGCCTTCGTCTGCGGGATCGCGATGGGGGCCGCCGAGCACGACGTTCCCGAGGGCTTCGTCGAGTTCGCCGAGAACACCAGCGCGATCAGCCAGGTGCTCACCTTCTTCGTCTTCGGCGCGCTGATCGTCGCGACCGGTTTCGACCACAGCATTCCGCCGCTCGTCGTCTTCGTCGCCTTCGCCCTGCTCGTGGCGCGCCCGGTCGCGGTCCAGCTCTCGCTTGTCCGCACCGGCCTTCCCGGTTCCCAGAAGGCGTTCATGGCCTGGTTCGGGCCGAAGGGCGTGGCCTCGATGCTCTTCGCCCTGTTCGTGCTGAAGTCGAACGTCGGCGACGGCGAACTGATCTTCGACATCGCCGCGATCGTGATCCTCTCCTCGATCGTCGCCCACGGCCTCACCGACACGGTCGGTGCCCGCTGGCTGGCGCGAAGGGTCGGCCTCGAGCAGGCCGAGGGCGGCCACCTCGGCGCGGCCGGACTCGACTGAGCCCCAGCTAGCCGGCGACCGGCGCTGCGAGCCGCTCCTCGACCCACTTGGTCGAGGCGATGTGGCGGTTCATGCCGAGCTCCTTCGGCTCGGCGCCGAGCGCGAGCCCGACCAGCTGCGGCAGGTGGAGGACGGCGAGGCCGAGATCGCGGTTGACGATCTTGGCCGCCTCCGGCTGCTGCATGTCGAGGTTCAGGTGGCAGAGCGGGCAGGGGGTGACGAGGCAGTCGGCGCCGGCGTCGAGCGCGTCGCCGACGTGGGTGCCCGACTGGCGCAGCGAGGTCTCGCGGTTCATCGTGATCACCGGGAACCCGCAGCACCTGCGCGCCCCGTCGTACTCGACCACCTCGCCGCCGAGGACCTCGATCACCTGCTCGAGGTAGATGTCGCGGTCGGGGAACTCGTCGTAGCCGAGCCGCTCCTTCGGCCGGACCACGTAGCAGCCGTAGAAGGGGCCGACGCGGAGGCCGGAGAGCGGCCGCACGACCTGCTCGCGCAGCCTCTCGAGCCCGTAGTCCTCGACCAGCAGCCAGAGGAAGTTCTTGTTGGTGAAGCCGTCCTTGTCCTTCTCGTAGGACAGGCCCTGGCCGCTCAGCACCTCGTTGATGTGGGCGCGGTAGGAGGAGTCGGCGTCGAGCCGCTGCTGGCACTCGGACTGGGCGCCCTGGCAGGTCGAGCAGATGTTCATCATCGCCAGCCCGGTCTGCTGGGCGAGCGCGAAGGTGCGGGCGTTGAGGGTGTCGGCGAGCTCCTGGTTGTGCTCGGCGATGATCCCGGCGCCGCAGCAGTTGGCGCGGTCGAGTTCGACCATCTCGATCCCGAGCCGGTCGGCGACGAGCGCCATCGAGCCGTGCAGCTCGGTCGTGAAGCCGCGTGAGACGCAGCCTGGCCAGTAGGCGAGCTTCATACCTTCTCCTCCGCTTCGGTCTCGTCGGGCTCCGGCTCGACGTCCTCCTCGCCCGTGATGTAGATGTTGAATTCGTCGCGGTGGTCCTCGGCGTGCGCGTAGATCGCCTTGACCTCGTCCTGGGCGCCGTCGGGGAGCTTCGGGTGGACCCCCGGGATCAGCTTCGGCAGCGAGCGCGCCTTGCCTGTCCTGATCGCCCGCAGCACCGTCGGCAGCGAGTTGAGCAGGCCTTTGATCGCGCCTTTCGACGGTTTCAGCTTGCCCTTGATCCCCGGGGCGTAGGACTCCTGGATCAGCAGCGCCTCGTCGTTGGTCCCCTTCTTTTCGATCATCTTGACGAAGGCGTGGACGTGGTTGGCGCCGTTGTTGGGGTCCTCGATCGCCTCCTCGTCGGCCCTGCGGCGCAGGCGCATGATCTGGTCCATCGGCGCCACGCCCTTCGGGCAGGCGTCGATGCAGCTGAAGCAGTGGGTGCAGTCGTAGATCCCGTGTGGGTCCTGGGCGAGGTCGTGGAGCCGCTCCTTGGTCTCGGCGTCGCGCGGGTCGCCGACGAAGCGGTAGGCCTTGGCCAGCGCGGCCGGGCCGATGAAGTCGGGGTCGGCTTCCATCGAGAGGCAGGAGGAGACGCAGGCGCCGCACTGGATGCAGGCCATCGACTGGGTGATGTCGATCATCGACTCCGGCTCGACCACGTACTCGCGCTCGGGCGGGGCGCCGTGCGGCAGGAGCCATGGCGTGACGCGGCGGATCTTGGTCCAGTGCGTCGACTCCATGTCCGTGATCAGGTCCTTGATCACCGGCATATTCCCCATCGGCTCGATGATTATTGGCGCCACCTCCTCTGCTCTCGCGAGGGCGGAGGAATCAGATATGGATCCACCCTCGCTCCCGCGTCCGGGGGTGGCGCCGCCTGCCTGGCGTCCGGGCGTGCCGAGCGAGACCTCGCGACCGGCCTCCCGCGTCTGGGGGCCGCTCTCCGCTCCATTGGCCGCATTGCCGAACTTGTTTGCCATCTCCTGGGCCTCGCCGATCTGGGTCTTGCAGCCGAGGCCGGACTGGCCGTTGATCTTCATCCCGCAGGAGCCGCAGATCGCGGCCCGGCAGGAGCAGCGGACCGCGAGCGAGCCGTCGTCTCGGTCCTTGGCCTGAAGCAGCCCGTCGAGGACCGAGAGCGAGGGGTCGAGCTCGACGTCGAACTCCTCCCAGTAGGGGCCCTCGCCGCTCTCCGGCTGGAATCGGCGGACCTTCAGCGTGTACTCGGCCATCTTCCTAGTACGTCCTCTCTTCGGGTTCCCACTGGGTGATCGTCACCTCTGAGTATGAGATCTCGGGCCCGTCGTCGCCCAGCTGCAGGTCGATGTGCTTCAGCCACTCCTCGTCGTTGCGCTCCGGGAAGTCGGTTCGGTACTGGGCGCCGCGGCTCTCCTTGCGCTCGATCGCGCCGATGCAGGTGCACTCGGCGTTGTCGAGCATGTAGCCGAGCTCGATCGCCCCGAGCAGGTCCTGGTTGAAGACGCTGCCCTTGTCGTCGATGTAGGCGGTCTCGGCCTCCTCCTTGAGGCGGCGGACGGTCTCCAGCGCCTCCTGGACCCCCGCCTCGTCGCGGAAGACCGCGACCTTGGCGTCCATCGTCGTGCCGAGCTCCTGCTTGATCTCCGAAACGCGCCGGCCGGAGCCCTTCTCGCGGGCCGAGATCGCGGCGATCGACTCCTCCTCGGCCTCGAGCACCCCGCGCGAGGGCCGGGTGCCCTCGGTCCGCTTCGCGCGGGCGGCGGCGTCGATGCCCGACCGGCGCCCGAAGATCAGCGTGTCCAGCAGCGAGTTGGCGCCGAGCCTGTTGCCGCCGTGGACCGAGACGCAGGCGACCTCGCCCGCGGCGTAGAGGCCGGGGATGTCGGTGCGGCCGTCGATGTCGGTCTTGACGCCGCCCATCGTGTAGTGGTTGCCGGGCTTGATCCGGATCGGTTCGCGGGTGATGTCGACCCCGGCGAAGTCACGGCCGACGAGGACGATCTCGCGCAGCGCCTCGTGGATCCGCTTCTTCGGGACCACGGTGATGTCGAGCGCGACGGTCCCGTCGGGGAAGCCGCGGCCCTCGTTGATCTCGGTCTGCTCGGCGCGCGAGACGACGTCGCGAGATGCCAGTTCCATCTTGTTCGGCGCGTAGCGCTCCATGAACCGTTCGCCTTTGGCGTTGAGGAGGTGGGCGCCCTCGCCGCGGGCGCCCTCGGTGATCAGGAAGCCCTTGCCCGCCAGCGTCGTCGGGTGGTACTGGATCATCTCCATGTCCATCAGCTTCGCCCCGACGCGGTAGGCCAGCGCGATCCCGTCGCCGGTGCAGATCAGGGCGTTCGTCGTCGGCTTCCAGGCCTGGCCGTTGCCGCCGCAGGCGAGGATCACGGACTTGGCGCGGAACAGCTCCATCGAGCCGTCGGCGATGTTGCGGGTGACGACGCCGCAGCACTCGCCCTCGTCGTCCATCGCGAGCGCGGTGCAGAACCACTCCTCGTAGCGGGCGACCGAGTCGGCGTGCTTCATCAGCTGCTCGTAGAGGACGTGCATGATCGCCTGGCCGGTGATGTCGGCGACGTAGTAGGTGCGGGCGGCCGAGGCGCCGCCGAAGGCTCGGGTCCCGAGCCTGCCCTCCTCATTACGATGGAAGGTGACGCCGAGGTGCTCGAGGTGGAGGATCTCCTCCGGCGCCTCGCGGCACATCACCTCGATCGCGTCCTGGTCGCCGAGGTAGTCGGAGCCCTTGACGGTGTCGAAGGCGTGCGACTCCCAGGAGTCCTCGGGATTGAGCGCCGCGTTGATCCCGCCCTGGGCCGCGTTCGAGTGGGAGCGGACCGGGTGGACCTTGCTGAGGATGCCTACCGATACGCCCTGCTCGGCGGCGGCGAGGGCGGCGCGCTGGCCGGCGAGGCCGGCACCGATGACCAGGACGTCGTGTGTAGGCACGAAACCGGACTCTATAGAGCGTAAATCCGAGGGCGCGGTCGGATTTCCGCGCTCAGAGCCACGCCTCGTCGAGGCGGCGGACCGCGGCCTCGGTGAGGCGGACGGCGTCGGCGACCGAGCCGAAGTCGACGTGGTCGGAGACGTCGTTGGGCCAGTGATAGTTGCCCGGCTGCTTGAGGTCGTTGCAGCCGCAGAGCGAGGCGGTCTCGTACCCGGCGGCGAGCGGCTCGAGTCCGTCGGTCCCATTGCGGATACGGAGGTTCGGATAGAGCCGGATGCCCAGCTCCTCGGCGAGGCCGTCCATCAGGTCGAGCGCCCGGCGCGGGTACTCGCGCATCTTCAGGAACCCCTCGCCGCGGAGGACGAGCAGGTGGCGGCCCGAGCCGACTTGGTCGATCGAGAGGAAGAAGGTGCTCTCGCGCGGGAGCTCGCCGAAATGGCGCTCGCCGAACGCCCTGATCCCCTCGCTGAAGGACTCCTCGGCCCCCGCCGAGAGGAGGATCACGCGCATGTCGCGGGGCGGCTCGGCGACCAGCCGCCGGGCGACGGCGAGGAGGGTGACGACGCCGCTGCCGTTGTCGTTGGCGCCTGGCACGACCCGCCGCGCGCCGATGTCGGTCATCGCCGCCGCCGCCCCGACGCCCGAACAGCAGTCCGAGCTTCGAGAGCAACCGGTTCCCGGTTGCGGCCCCCGCAGCGGCGAGGACGGGCCCGCCGATCACCGGCGCCATCAGCGGCGGGCTGGTGTCGAGCGACTCGATCATCCCGATCCGGTCGGCGATCCGCGGCAGCGCCGGGTGGAAGACGAGGCCGGGATGGGCGGCGTCGTGGTGGGCGACGATCACCATCGTCCGCTCGGCGTCGGCGGGGCCGAATTCGCAGAGCACGTTGTAGGCGGTGCGCCGCGGCAGCAGCCGTCGCAACGGCCTTTTCCCGGGCGGGAAGTCGGCTGCGATCCCGGCCGCTCCCGCGGCGCCGAGGAGGGTTCCCAGCAGGCGGCGTCCGCGGAGGGCGGCGAGGCCCCCGAGCGCTCCGAGGGCCGCCCCGATCCCGAGCGGCCACCAGTAGGTGCCGTGGGCGGGCTCGGCCTCGATCCGGGGCTCGGATCCGAGCGCACGGAGCTGCCCGAGGACCCACTCGGCGGCCCGTCGTTCGCCGTCGGAGGCCGAGGGGCGCTCGATCCGCTCGAGCTCCTCGACCAGCCCCCGCAGCCAGTCCAGATCCGCTGACATCGTGCGCGACCCTACCTGGCACCTACCATTGGATCATGCTCGGTGGCAGCCCGATAACCCTTTTCCGGGTCCGTGGGATCCCGATCTCGGTCGACTGGTCGTGGTTTCTCGTCCTTTTCCTTGTCATCTTCTGGCTCTCGCGGCTGTTCGGCGACGTCCTCGGCGAAGACAGCTCGGCGACGGCCCCGTTCCTGCTGGCCCTTATCAGCGCCTTCGGGTTCTTCGCCTCGATCGTCCTCCACGAGCTCGGCCATGCGTTCGTCGCGATGCGGCATGGAATCGGGATTACCAACATCCAGCTCTGGATCTTCGGCGGAGTCGCCCAACTCGACCGCGAGTCGGACCGGCCCTCGACCGAGTTCAAGGTCGCGATCGGCGGCCCGGTTGTGACGCTTGCGATCGTCGCCGTCCTCGGCCTCGTCGGCCTCGCGATCGGCGGCGCCCACGAGTTCGGCAGGGCGATGGTGCTCGAACGCGACGCCGAGACCTCCGGTGCGCTGGCGGCGATCGCCTGGCTGTTCTCGATCAACGCCCTGGTCCTGGTCTTCAACCTGCTCCCCGCATTCCCGATGGACGGGGGCCGGATCGTCCGCTCGATCGCCTGGTGGCGGACCGGCGACCGCTCGGCTGCCACCCGCATCGCCGCGAACCTGGGACGGGTCTTCGCCTACATCTTCATCGCCGGCGGCGGGGCGCTCGCGATCTCGGGCCGCGTCTTCACCGGCGTCTGGCTGGCGCTGATCGGGTTCGTGATCAACGGCTCGGCCCGCGGGGCGGCGATGCAGACGCGCGTCTCGGGCCGGATCGAGGGGGTCAGGGTCGCCGACGTCATGGACCGCGAACCGGTCGCGATCCCGGGCGAGATCAGCGTCGAGCGGGCCCTCGACGAGTACTTCCTCCGCTACCGCTGGGGCTGGTTCCCGGTGGTCGACGCCGCACACCGGTTCCAGGGCCTTGTCGTCCGCGACGCCGCCGACGAGGTCCCCGAGACCTCGCGGTCGACCTCACTCGTCTCGGATCTGCTCGAGACCGACGGCGGCACCTTCCAGGTCCGCGACGACGCCCCGCTCGACTCGCTTCTCTCGAATCGCGCCCTGCGCCGCTTCGGGGCGCTGATGGCGGTCGACGCCGACGGGCGCCTCTCCGGCGTGATCACCGTCGAGCAGGTCGGCAGGGCGCTGCGCGACGCGCCCTGACATCTGGTCCAGGTTGTCGGGCGTCCCTCCTCAGGCCGCTTCGCGGGAGTTCCTGAGGAGGAACCCCCGACAACCTCTGCCACCGCGGCAGGCCAGTCGCGCAGCCGTGCCGCCGCGGCGAGATTCAGGCGACGGGGCGGTGGCGCTCGATGATGCGGGTGAAGTCGACTCCCGCGGGGAGGGTGCCGAACGCCTGGCCCCAGTCGCCGGCGAGGCGCGAGGCGCAGAACGCGTCGGCGACGGCGGGGTCGCCGTGGCGCAGCAGCAGCGAGGCCTGGAGCGCGATCGCCATCCGCTCGACGACGCGGCGGGCGCGTGACTGGATCGTCTCGATGTCGCCGGGGACCTCATCGCGGAGCGCCGTGACGTAGGCGTCGAGGCGCGGCTCGGCGCCGCCGGCCTCCATCACCTCGTCGAAGAACGCATCGATCGAGCCCGGGCTCTTGACCATTGCCCTCAGCACGTCCAGACACTGGACGTTGCCCGAGCCCTCCCAGATCGAGGCGAGCGGGCTCTCCCGGAACAGCCGCGGCATCCCCGATTCCTCGACGTAGCCGTTGCCGCCGAGGCACTCGAGGCACTCGACCGCGTGCGCCGGCGCCCGCTTGCACATCCAGTACTTGAGGACCGCGTTGGAGAGGCGGCGGAACTCGAAGGCCCGCTCGTCGCCGGCCGCGACCTCGTCGTAGGCGCGGGCGAGCCGCAGCGCCGAGATCGTCGCCGCCTCGGACTCGACGCAGAGGTCGGCGAGCACGTTCTGCATCAGCGGCTGGTCGATCAGGTCGGCCCCGAACGCGGAACGGTGGGCGGTGTGGTGGAGGGCCTGGGCGACCCCGGCGCGGTAGCCGCTGGCGGCGCCGATCACGCAGTCGAGGCGGGTGTGGTTGACCATCTCGATGATCGTCGGCACCCCGCGACCCTCCTCGCCGATCATCCGCGCCCAGGCGCCGCGGAACTCGACCTCGCTCGAGGCGTTGGAGCGGTTGCCGAGCTTGTCCTTGAGGCGCTGGATGTGGAAGGCGTTGCGCTCGCCGTCCGGCGTCCAGCGCGGCATCAGGAAGCAGGAGATGCCGGAGTCGGTCTGGGCGAGGACGAGGAAGGCGTCGCACATCGGCGCCGAGCAGAACCACTTGTGGCCGACGATCTCGTACTCGGCGCCGGCGCCGCCCCCGTTCAGCGGCGTCGCCGTCGTCGTGTTGGCGCGGACGTCGGAGCCGCCCTGCTTCTCGGTCATCGCCATTCCGCAGAGCGACCCGCTCTTGCGCTCGGCCGGCAACGAGCGCTCGTCGTAGTCGAGCGAGAGGAAGCGCGGCTCCCACTCCTCGGCGACGTCGGGCTGCTTGCGGATCGCCGGGATCGCCGAGTAGGTCATCGAGATCGGGCAGCCGACGCCGCTCTCGGCCTGCATCAGGAGCATGAACATCGCGGCACGGGCGACGTGGGCGCCGGGCCCGGGGTCACGCCACGGCGAGGCGTGGAGCCCCTGGTCGACCCCGATCCGCATCAGTTCGTGCCAGGAGCTGTCGAACTCGACCTCGTCGATCCGGTTGCCGTAGCGGTCGTGGGTCCGGAGGGCCGGCTTCTTCTCGTTCGCCTCGAAGCCCCAGCGGATCGTCTGGTGGGAGCCGGTGATCGCGGCGAGCTCGCGGGCGCGGCCCTCGGCCCACTCGGCGCCCTCCCGCCTCAGCGCCTCGACCAGGGGCCGGTCGGCGTCGAACGGGTTGTAGTCCTCCAGCGGCGGCGGCTGGTTGAAGACCCGGTGGGTCTCCCGCGAGGCTGGGCGCTCGGCAGTTGCCACGCGCGCATTCTCGCAGGAGACCCGCCCGGCGGCTAGGCGGTCGCCTCCTCCGGCTGCGGATCGGGCCGGATGATCACGGTGTCGGCGACCTCGAGGACCTCGTCGGCGGGCATCCCGACCCGCTTGGCGTGCTCTTTGACGGCCTCGATGCTGGTCGCCTGGTAGATGCAGACGGTCCCGAGGGTGCCGCCGTCCTCCTTGATCACGTAGCTGCGGATCCAGCGGATGTCCTGCGGAAAATCGTCGGCGGCCACCTGTTTGGAGCGCTCGGCCGCTTCCCCGAGCTCATCCGGCCCTTGCCATGCCTTTTCCCGACGGATCACATAGGTGTTCATTCGTCCTCCTCGTGGGATTACAGACTGTCGGTCGGTAATATAGGAGATCAGGTTGGAGGCCGCAATCCGCAAGAAGAGGGGCAGGCCGAGCGAGGGGGCGCGCGAGGCGCTGATCGGGGCCGCCCACGAGCTCTTCGTCGAGCGCGACTACGACCAAGTATCGATCGAGAAGATCCTCGAGCGCTCGGGGGTGAGCCGGGGCGCCCTCTACCACCACTTCCCGACCAAGCTCGACCTCTTCAGCGCAGTCTTCGACGCGAACGAGCGGCGGGTGCTCGAGGGGATCGCCGCCGAGGTTCCGTCATCCGCGACCCCGTTCGACGCTCTCCTCGAGGGGGCGAGGGCCTATCTCCGCGCGGCCGAGACCGACAAGGCCCTGCGCCGGATCGGCCTCATTCAGTCCCGCGCCGTGCTCGGCTGGGAGGGCTGGCGCGGGGCAGCGACCGAGTTGGGGATCGGGCTGATGCTCGGCGGGGTCCGTGCGGCCATCGAGGCCGGCGAACTGCCACGGCGCGATCCCGAGACGATGGCCCACGTCGTGCTCGCGGCGATGATCGAGGCGGCGTTGCTGATCGCCGTCGCCGAGGATCGAGCCGCAGCGCGGGAGCGCTCAGAGGCGGTGATCGTCGACCTCCTGGAGGGTCTGCGTCGATAGCATCGAAGCCGCGGTGGAGGCCCAGTCGAAAATCGCGGTGAAGAACCCTGTCGTCGAGCTCGACGGCGACGAGATGACCCGGATCATCTGGGCGTTCATCAAGGAGCAGTTGATCCAGCCCTACCTCGACGTCGACCTCGTCTACTTCGACCTCGGGATCGAGAGCCGCGACGCGAGTGAGGACCGGATCACCGTCGAAGCGGCTGAAGCGATCAAGCAGCACGGCGTCGGCGTCAAGTGCGCGACGATCACCCCCGACGAGGCGCGGGTCGAGGAGTTCGGCCTGAAGGAGATGTACCGCTCGCCGAACGGGACGATCCGGAACATCCTCGGCGGGGTGATCTTCCGCGAGCCGATCGTGATCTCGAACATCCCCCGGCTGGTGCCGGGCTGGACGAAGCCGATAGTGATCGGCCGCCATGCCTTCGGCGACCAGTACCGGGCGACCGACCTCGTCGTCCCCGGCGAGGGGAAGCTGACACTCACATACACCCCGACCAACGGCGATGACCCGATCGAGCTCGATGTCTATGACTTCCCCGGCGGCGGAGTGACGATGGCGATGTACAACCTCGACGACTCGATCCGGGACTTCGCCCGCGCCTCGATGCGCTACGGGCTCGACTGCGGCTACCCGGTCTACCTCTCGACCAAGAACACGATCTTGAAGCGCTACGACGGCCGCTTCAAGGATCTCTTCGCCGAGGTCTACGAGCGCGAGTTCAGGGACGATTTCGAGGCCGCCGGCCTCACCTACGAACACAGGCTGATCGACGACATGGTCGCTGCCGCGCTGAAGTGGGAGGGCGGCTACGTCTGGGCCTGCAAAAACTACGACGGCGACGTCCAGTCGGACACGGTCGCCCAGGGGTTCGGCTCGCTCGGTCTGATGACCAGCGTCCTGATGAGCCCCGATGGGAGGACGGTCGAGGCCGAGGCGGCGCACGGCACGGTGACGAGGCACTACCGCCTGCATCAGGAAGGCAAGCCGACCTCGACCAACCCGATCGCCTCGATCTTCGCCTGGACCCGCGGACTCTCCGCCCGTGGCCGGCTCGACGACACCCCCGAGGTCTCGAAATTCGCCGAGACGCTCGAGCGGGTCTGCATCGAGACGGTCGAGGCGGGCAGCATGACCAAAGACCTCGCGCTCCTGGTCGGCCCCGACCAGGAGTACCTCACGACCCAGGAGTTCCTCGCCGCGATCGACGAGCGACTCCAGGCCGCGATGGCACAGAGCTGACAATCACCACCTCAGGAGGACCTCCAGTGAGCACCCCCGTCAAAATCACAGTCACCGGCGCCGCCGGGCAGATCGGGTACGCCCTGCTGTTCCGTATAGCGAGCGGCCAGATGCTCGGCCCCGACACGCCCGTCGAGCTCAGCCTGCTCGAGATCCCCGATGCGGTGAAGGCCGCCGAGGGGACGGCGATGGAGCTCGACGACTGCGCCTTCCCGCTGCTGCGCAAGATCGACATCTTCGACGACCCGAACCAGGCGTTCGACGGCTGCAACATCGGCCTCCTGGTCGGAGCCCGGCCCCGCGGCCCCGGCATGGAGCGCTCCGACCTGCTCGAGGCGAACGGTGGGATCTTCAAGCCGCAGGGCGAGGCGATCGCCGCCGGCGCCGCCGACGACATCCGCGTCCTGGTCGTCGGCAACCCCGCGAACACCAACTGCCTGATCGTGCTCTCGAACGCCGACGGCGTCCCGCGCGAGCGCTTCACGGCGATGATGCGGCTCGACCACAACCGGGCGATCGCCCAGGTCGCGAACAAGCTCGGGCGTCAGGTCTCCGAGGTCTCGAACATCACCGTGTGGGGCAACCACTCGACCACCCAATACCCCGATCTGGTCAACGCCCGGGTCGGCGGCGCGAGTGCCTGGGAGGAGGTCGACGACGAGGCATGGATCGCCGATGAGTTCATCCCCCGCGTCGCCAAACGCGGGGCGGCGATCATCGAGGCCCGCGGCGCGTCGAGCGCCGCCTCGGCGGCGAACGCCGCGATCGACCACGTCCACGACTGGGTGCTCGGCACACCGGAGGGCGACTGGGTCTCGATGGGGGTCCCCGCCGACGGCTCCTATGGGGTCGAGGAGGGGATCGTCGCGGGCTTCCCCTGCGCCTGCTCCGGCGGCGAGTGGAGGATCGTCGAGGGCCTCGAGGTGCCGGAGTTCTCACGCGAACGGATCGACGCCAGTGCCGCCGAGCTTCGCGAGGAGCGCGACGCGGTCAGCGACCTCGGCCTGGTCTGACCCTGAACGAGAGAGGCCGGCCCACCTGGGCCGGCCTCCTCGAAGTACAACAGGTCGGATCGAGCGCTATTTGGCGCTGTAGGAGCGCCCTTTCTTTTTGACCCGGCCTTCTTTCTCCAGCTCGCCCAGCACCCTGTACAGGTAGTTGGGTTTGATTTTCATTTTCTTGGCGATTTCCGAGGCGGAGATACCGGGGTTGCTCTGCACCAGTTTCACCGCCTGATCGGCGCGTGTGCCCGATCGTTTGCGGCGACGGGTGCCGCCCCGTTTCCCTTTTTTCGCCCCTGTGCCTTTTTTCCCTGAGCCTTTGGGGCGGCCGCGGCGGCCCGCCCGACGTACTCCTCTTGTCGCTTTCTCACCCAACTCGACGAGAGCACGCTCGAGGCGCCTGCGCTCGTCATCGAGCTCGGCCAGGCGTTTCTTGACCAGGTCCCTAGCCTCGTCAAGGACGTGTGTAGTGCTTGGCATTTGTGTCCTTTCACCCCGTGCACGTGAGGAGGCACGAGTTGTCAGCGGTTCGCCTCGCCACCAGTCTGCCACAGTCACAGTGCGGTGTGACTGCACACTGGACGGTGTGGCCACGGCACATCAAAATAATTTGTTGGAATCCCCGGGATTGGGGTAATTCAAACAGTTCGCTCGCGCTGGCGGTCGGGTGTTATCCGGACGACGTTCCAGGCGATCCCCAATTTCTCCATCGCCCCGATGATCAGGGCGGAGGGGTCGATCTCCCATCGCCGCAGCCCGTGTACCGCCGAGCGCGGGAACGCGTGGTGATTGTGGTGCCATGACTCGCCGAGCGAGGGGACCGCGAGCCAGAAGACGTTGGTCGAGTGATCGTCGGTGTCGAAACGCCTGCTGCCGAGGAAGTGACAGACGGAGTTGACGCTCCAGGTCACGTGGTGGACGAAGAAGATCCGGACCAGGCCTCCCCAGAGCAGCCCGGTCAGCGCTCCGGCGGCGGAGCCGGTTGCCAGGTACCCGGCGAGGGCCGGGATCGCGAGGCCGGCGAGGGTGAGCCAGCCGAATTTGCGCGAGATGATTCGCATTCCGCGGTCCTCGTAGAGGTCAGGCGCGTGCCTTCGCCAGTCCGCCCGGCCCTGGCTCGAGAGCAACCAGCCCGTGTGCGCGTGCCAGAGGCCGCCGAGGACGCCGCCGACGCCTCCGCCGTGTCCCACGTGTGGGCTGTGCGGATCTCCCTCGCGGTCGGTGTGGGCGTGGTGCTTGCGATGGTCCGCCACCCAGGAGATGACCGGGCCCTGCACCGCCATCGAGCCGAGGACGGCGAAGGCGTACTCGACCGCCTTCGACGTCTGGAACGAGCGATGCGTGAGCAGGCGGTGGTATCCGACCGTGATGCCGACCGCGGTCAGCAGGTACATCGCGGCGGCGATCGCGAGGTCGGCGCCGCTGACGACGCTGTTCCAGAGCAGGACGATCGCGGCGATGGTCGCCGCGAAGGGGACGACCACCGCGCCGAGGTTGACGGCCTTCTCGACTCTGCCCATCGGCTCCATCGGAGAGAAAGCTACCTGCGAGTATCAACAAGAACTACGCTCTAGGCCAACTCCTGATCCATAGTTCTTGTCACTGATATGACAAATATCGTCCACTCCGAGCCCTGGCGCGGGCTTCCGCCGGAGGTCGCCGACCTGATCGCCCCCGAGCTCGACGCGGTGACCGAGGAGATCCTCGCTTCGATCGCGCGCGAGGTGCCCGAGTACGCCCGCCCACTCGAGGGCAGCTTCGGGCGCGGGGTCCGGACCGGCGTCGGCGAGGCGCTCTCCCAGTTCGTCGCCCTCGTCCGCGATCCCGAGGCCGGTCGCGAGCCGGGACGCGAGGTCTACCTGGCCCTCGGCCGCGGTGAGTTGCGCCAGGGCCGCACGCTCGACTCGCTGCAGGCGGCCTATCGGGTCGGGGCGCGGGTCGCCTGGCGCCACCTCTCGGCGACCGGCCGCGAGGCCGGGCTCGACCCCGAGGCGCTGAGTCTCCTCGCCGAGGCGATCTTCGCCTACATCGACGAACTCTCGGCCGACTCGGTCGAGGGCTACGCGCTCGCCCAGTCCGAGCTCGACGACGTTCGCCGCCGCCGCCGCCGCGAGCTGGCATCGCTCCTGATCGCCGAGCCGGCAGCGACCGAGGCCGACGCCCGAGCCGCGGCCCAGGCCGCGGGTTGGCCGCTTCCACGTCGCGCCGCCGCCGCCGCCTGCGCCGAGGAGGACCTCGGCCCGCTTTCGCGCCGGCTGCCCGCCGACTGCCTCGCGGTCACGCTCGATGATCTCGGCTGCGTCCTCATGCCCGACCCCGAGGGACCGGGGCGCGCGGCCGCCGTCGAGCGGGCGGCGGGCGCCGCCGCGCTGGCGATCGGCCCGCCGGCCGCGCCGGCCGAGCTCGCCACCTCCTGGTCGCTGGCGCGGGCGACGCTGGGGGCCGCGGCGGCGGGCGCGCTTCCCGGCCGGGGAGCGCTGTTCGCCGACGAGCACCTGGGGGCGCTGATGCTGTTCGAGGGCCGGGCGCTGGCGCGGCGGATGGCGGTGCGCCGGCTCGCCCCGCTCGCGGGCCTCACCGAGAGGGCGGCGGAGCGGATGCGGGAGACGGCGCTCGCCTACATCGACCACGGGGGCAACTCGGTCGCGATGGCGAAGGCCCTTCACCTTCACCCGCAGACGGTCCGCTACCGCGTCCACCGGCTGCGGGACCTGCTCGGCGAGCAGCTCGACGACCCGATCGCCCGGTTCGAGCTCGAGGTCGCCCTGCGCTCGGCGGCCGCCGCCGGCTAGCCGCGGCGCCGACGCGGCATCGTGCGGAAGACCGCGTCCCAGAGCGGCGAGGAGACGCCGAACCCGAAGCGGTGGTCCTGGAAGTGGTGGCGCATGTGCTGCTCGCGCAGCTTCTTGCCGAGCTTCGACTTCGGCACGAAGTGATGGACGTAGTAGTGCATGTAGTCGTAGGCGAGGTAGCCGGCGATGAAGCCGCCGAACAGCGGATAGGCCTCCGGGGTGCCGAACAGGGCCGTGAAGCCGAAGAAGAAGAGCGCCGCGAGCGGGATCGAGACCGCCGGCGGCATCACCAGCCGCAGCTTGTCGTTGGGATGGTCGTGGTGGATGCCGTGGATGATGAAGTGCATCCGCCGCCCGAACCCGTTGTCGGGCTCCCAGTGGAAGATCAGCCGGTGCAGCCAGTACTCGGTCAGGGTCCAGATCCCGGCGCCGCCGACGGTCAGCAGCGCCAGCTCCCAGACCGGCAGGCCGCGATCGGCCCCGAGCCACTCCATCGCCACGATCACCGGGATGAAGACCAGCGCCGGGATCGCCGGGTGCACGCGCGAGAAGAAATTGAGGAATTCGCTCTCGAACAACTGCGGCGACGCCGCCAGCTTGTCGGTCCGGTCATGGGCCTCCATCGGGTCCAATGGTAACGCCGGCGGATTCCGTCGCCCGCAACACGCGGGGAAGATGTGACACGCCTGTTTCAAAGACGTTGCGCTTTGCGGAATTGCGCCTGGCGGGCTCGTGCCGAGAGTGCCACGATGCGCCGCGATGCCGCGCAAGCCGAAGCCGCCGAGCTGTGAGGACTGCTACTTCCACCGGAACCTTCTCTGCGCCCTCGACCTCGACCGGCCCTGCACGACGTTCCGGCCCGACCGGCCCGAGGGCCTCGTCCCTCCCCGCCAGCCGGTCCTCCTGATGCGCCCCCCGCGCTGGGCCAACCAGGCCCACTCTCGCGTCGCCGCATAGGAGTTCTCCGAGCAGGCGGCTCGCGCGTCGGGACCCGCGGGCCTGGCCTGGTTATGTTTTCCCCTATGCCACAGCGCGATGTCTTCGTGAATTTCGCCCGCATGCGGCGGGAGATGGACGAGATGCTCGGCGGCGGCTGGGGCCGCACCGGCTACGTCAGCCGCCGCAGCTCCGGCTTCTCGCCCAACGTCGACGTCTACTACTGCGGCGACCCGCAGCGGGCCGTGGTCAAGGTCGACCTCGCCGGGGTCGACCTCGACGCCGTCGGGATCGAGGTCAGCGGCCGGGCTCTGGCGATCGTCGGCGAGCGCGCCGTCCAGGAGACCGAGGGTCGCGTCTATCAGCAGGTCGAGATCCCATCGGGCCCGTTCCGGCGCGTCGTCGAGCTCCAGGCCGAGGTCGACCCCGACCGGGCCAAGGCCACCTACGAGGATGGCGTCCTGCAGATCGACCTGCCGCTCCGCGACCCGGCGGAGACGACCCGCCGCGTGCCGATAGGGCGGGAGTGAAATGGAGGGGAGCCCGGCCCTCGAAGTCGTCGAGTCGCCCCTTGATCCCGAGGACGCGATCCGCGCCAGCCAGCCGCTGCCCGACGCGCTCCCGGTCCTGCCGCTGCGCGAGACGGTCACCTTCCCCGAAACGCTGACCCCGCTGGCGGTCGGCCAGGAGCGCTCGATCAAACTGGTCGACGACGTCCTCGGCGCCAACCGGATGCTGGTGATGGTCGCCTCCCGCGACCCCGAGAACGAGGAACCGGGGCCGTCCGACCTGCACGAGGTCGGCGTCGTCGGCGTCGTCGCGCGGATGATCAAAGTCCCGGACGGGACGATCCGGATCCTCGTCCAGGGCACCCAGCGGGTCCGCCTCGGCCCCTACGTCGCCGAGGAGCCCTACCTCGTCGCCCGGATCGCCGAGCTCCCCGACCAGACGACCGACGGGCCCGAGCTGCAGGCGCTGACCCGCAACGTCCAGCGCACCTTCTCGCAGATCGTCGATCAGATCCCGTACCTGCCCGAGGAGCTGCAGATGGCGGTCGCGAACATCGACGACCCGGCCGCGCTCGGTCACCTGATCGCCGGCGCGCTGCGGATCTCGATCGAGGAGAAGCAGCAGCTGCTGGAGGAGGTCGACGTCGTCGCCCGCCTCCGCCACCTCTCGCAGATCCTCACCCGCGAGCTCGAGGTGGTCCAGCTCGGCACCCAGATCCAGTCCCAGGTCGAGTCCGAGATCGACAAAGGCCAGCGTGAGTTCTTCCTCCGCCAGCAGATGAAAGCGATCCAGGATGAGCTGGGGGAGGGGGACGAGCAGCAGGCCGAGGTGAACGAGCTCCGGCAGCGGATCGAGGAGGCCGATCTGCCCGAGCACGCCCGCAAAGCCGCCGACCGCGAGCTGTCGCGGCTCGAGAAACTGCCGCCGGCTGCGGCCGAGCACGGCGTGATCCGCACCTATCTCGAGTGGCTGGTCGAGCTGCCGTGGTCGAGCGAGACCGAGGACAACCTCGACATCGGCCACGCCCGCGAGGTCCTCGACGCCGATCACTACGACCTCGAGAAAGTGAAGGACCGGATCCTCGAGTACCTCGCGGTCCGCAAGCTGAATCCCGAGTCGCCGGGCCCGATCCTCTGTTTCGTCGGGCCGCCCGGGGTCGGCAAGACCAGCCTCGGCAAATCGATCGCCCGCGCCCTCGGGCGGGAGTTCGAGCGGATCTCCGTCGGCGGCGTCCGCGACGAGGCCGAGATCCGCGGCCACCGCCGCACCTACATCGGGGCGCTGCCGGGGACGATCATCCGTGCGCTCCGCGACGCCGGCACCCGCAACCCGGTGTTCATGATCGACGAGATCGACAAGATGGGGGCCGACTTCCGCGGTGACCCCGCCTCGGCGATGCTCGAGGTGCTCGACCCCGCCCAGAACGACTCCTTCCGCGACCACTACCTGGACCTCGAGTTCGACCTCTCCGATGTCGTCTTCATCGCGACGGCGAACATCCTCGACACGATCCCGGGCCCGCTCCTCGACCGGATGGAGACGATCGAGCTCGCCGGCTACACGCTCGACGAGAAGAAGCACATCGCCCGTCGCTACCTCGTTCCGCGCCAGATCGAGGCCAACGGCCTGAAGTCCTCGCAGATCGAGTTCGCCGACCCGGCGCTGGTCGCCGTGATCGAGGAGTACACCCGTGAGGCCGGGGTGCGGAACCTCGAGCGCCAGATCGGCACCGTCTGTCGCAAAATCGCGCGCGAAGTCGCCGAGGGAAAGGTCGACGGCAAGGTGAGGGTCTCGGCCAAACGGTCCCGCGAGCTGCTCGGCCGCCGCCGCTTCTTCGCCGAGCAGCGGCGGCGGACCAAGGACCCGGGGGTCTCGACCGGCCTTGCCTGGACACCGACCGGGGGCGACGTCCTCTTCATCGAGGCGACGGCGATGCCCGGTGGCGGGAAGCTGACGATCACCGGCCAGCTCGGCGACGTGATGCGCGAGTCGGCGCAGGCCGCGCTCTCCTACATCCGCGGTCACTGGCAGAAGATCGCACCGGACCTCGACTCCGATTGGTTCGCGGACAACGACATCCACATCCACGTCCCGGCCGGTGCCGTCCCCAAGGACGGGCCCTCGGCCGGGATCGCGATGACCGTCGCGCTCGCCTCGCTGGTCTCGGGCCGGCCGGTGTCGAACGAGGTCGCGATGACCGGTGAGGTGACGCTGACGGGGCAGGTGCTGCCGATCGGCGGGCTCAAGGAGAAGTCGCTCGCCGCGCAGCGCGCCGGGATCAAGCGGGTGATCGTCCCCGCCCGCAATGAGGGCGACGTCGATGAGATCCCCGAGCACGAGCGCTCCGATCTCGAGTTCGTCTTCGTCGACGAGGTCTCGGCGGCGATCGAGGCCGCGCTTCAGTAGGACCGGGGATGGAGGCGACCGGAGCCCTCGACAGGTGGAGCCCTGCGGGCTTCCTCGATCAGGCCCGCGGGGCTGTCCGGGCCCGCTCGAGGGCGTTCTGGATAGTCGCCGGGCTGACCGTCCTCGCGGCGGGGCTGCGGCTCGCGACCCTCGGCGTCCAGTCCTACCACCACGACGAGATCGTCACCGCCAGTCGTGTCCTGCGCGGCAGCTTCGGGCACGCGATCGACGTCGTCGGCTTCAGCGAGTCGGCGCCGCCGCTCTACTACGTGCTCGCCTGGCTCTGGGTGCAGGTCGTCGGGACCGGCGAGTTCGGGCTGCGATCGCTCTCGGCGCTGGCCGGGATCGCGACGGTGCCGGTCGTCTATCTGATCGGCCTCGAGCTGCGCGACAGGAGGGCCGGGATCCTCGCCGCCGGCCTGGTCGCGGTGAACCCGATGCTGGTCTGGTACTCGCAGGAGGCGCGGGGCTACTCGCTGCTCGTCCTCTTCGGGTCGGTCGCCGCTCTCTACTTCGTGCGGGCGCTGGAGCAAGGCCGCCGCCGCGACCTGCTCGGCTGGGGCGCTGCGTCGGCACTGGCCCTCGCGACCCATTACTTTGCGATCTTCCCGATCGCGATCGAGGCCTTCTGGCTGCTGCGTCGGCGCGGGCGCGCGACGGCGGCCGGGATCGGCATCGTCGTCGCGACCGGCGTCGCCCTGGCGCCGCTCGCTGTCCACCAGACGCTCCAGGGACACGCGGATTGGATCGGCGACCACAGCCTCGGCCACCGGCTCTGGGAGGCGGCCGCCACCTTCGCCGTCGGCGAGACCGGCGAAGTGATCGCCCAGCCCGAGCGTCTCATCCCCGCGATCGTGCCGCTGGTGGCGATGGCCGCGGCCCTCGTCCTCCTCGCCGCGCGCGGCGAGGGCGGTGAGCGCCGCGCCGCCGGGCTGATGCTCTCGATCGCCGCCTTCACCGTCGCGGTGCCGCTGGCTGTCGCGGTCGTCCACCCGGCGGCCGACTTCGTCCTCGCCCGCAACCTGGTCCCGGCGCTGGTCCCGCTCCTTATCGCTGTCGCGATCTCCTCCACCCTCGACCGGGCGCGCCGAACGGGAATCGCGGTCGCCGCGGTGCTCTTCGCCTACTCGCTCGGGTTCACGGTCCTCGCCGACACCTCGCCCTCGCTGCAGCGCGTCGATTGGAAATCGGTCGCTGCCCGGCTCGGCGAACCACGGGCTCCGCGGGCGATGGTGAGCTGGACCCTCGGCCAGGCATCGCTCCGCCACTACCTCTCGACCGGCTCGTTCCAGGTCAGGGCCTCGGAAGAATTCCCCTGGTACGTGCATGAAATCGATTTCATCTCCGACGGCGACGCGCCCCCCGTCCCGCGGCGCCTCCTCGGGCCCGGATTCATCGCGGCCGGGTACGAGTCCGTCGGCCCGTTGCGGATCCGGCGTTACGCGCTCCCCGGCCCCGATGTCGCCCGCCTGCGGCTGCGCCAGGTCGACGATGCGTCGCTCAATTTCGGCTCGAACACGGTCCTCCTCGACGGGATCGGCCCGGGGTGATGCCCGAAACTCCCGCTACGGGGGTATTCTGAGCCTGCAAGTTTCCCCAGCGAGGAGAAGGCATGGCCAAGACATCATCGAGGGCGACCCAGACCGCGGATCGCGCCACCGAGCTCTACTCGACAGCGCGCGAGAACCCGTACGTGCAGCGGCTGATCGAGGACGAAGAACTGCGCGACAGCTTGAAGAACGCGTTCGAAGCCGCCCGCGGCGCCTACAGCCGCGCGACCGGCAACGGCCACAGCCCGGTCAAGGCCGTGACCAACGACAAGAAGGTCCAGAAGGACCTGCGCTCCGCCGCTGAGAACCTGCGCGAGGCATCCGAGCACCTGCGTGCGCCGAAGAAGCGCAAGAAGAGCCGCCTCGGCCGGTTGATCCTGTTCGGGATCGTCGCCGGGGTGATCGCGCTGGTCGTCAGCGAGGACGCCCGCAAGACGGTCCTCGATGTCCTTTTCGGCGCCGAAGAGGAGTTCGAGTACACGAGCGCGAGCAGCATCAACGGCGCCTAAGGCCCGCCCGGAGTCTCCGGGCCTGCTCGTAGACTGGAAAAGCGATGGAGGCGGCGACAAAAGAGCGGGAGCTCAGCGGCGAGAAGGCCCAGCGGATCGTCGACGCGATGCGCGAGAGCGTCGCCAAGCGCGGTGCCGCGGCGTCGACCTTCGAGCAGGTGGCCCGCGAGGCGGGCGTCAGCCGGGGGCTTCTGCACTACTACTTCGGGACCAAGGAGCGCCTCCTGGTCGAGGTCGTCCGCCGCGACGCCGAGATCAGGGTCGCGCGCCTCGACGAGGCGCTCGCCGGCGCCCAGACGGTCGATGACGTCCTCGATGCCCTCGTCTCCAGCCTCACCGACCTGATCGAGAACGAACCGGCCTTCTTCCTCCTCCTCTACGAGCTGTTCAGCGCCGGCCGCCGCAACCCGGAGATCCAGCACGAGGTCGGCCAGCTCTTCGAGCGGACCCGCTCGCTGGTCGCCGATGTCCTCGAGGCGAAGCAGAAGGAGGGCGTCCTCAGCCTCCGCTATGACGCCCAGGCGATCGTCTCCTACCTCTTCGCGCTCGGCGACGGCTTCGCCCTCCAGGCTCTCTCCGACCCCGATCAGGACATCGACGGGGCGCTCGAGGCCGGCACCGCGTCGGCCCGCTTCCTCCTCAGCAAGTAACAGGCGTCCTCGGACGAGCCTCCAGGGAGTGACCCTCCTCACAGACTCGCCCGCGCCCCTGCGGGACTCTGGCCAGACGGCCAATGCGCGAGCTGATGACCCGACTCTCGAAGTTCCTGCGGCGACATCGCCTTGCGGTCGTGATCGCCTGGGGCCTCGTCCTGCTTCTCGCGCTTCCGTTCGCCTCGCGCCAGACCGAACACCTCACCGGCGGCGGCTTCGACGTCCCCGGTAGTCAGTCGAAGGCAGTCAGCGAGTCGCTCGAACGCGAATTCGGCAAGGACGCGAACGGGATCGCGGTGCTGCTGCGGGCCGACCCGAATGCCGGCGCCGCGGCGCGCGGCCGCGGCGGTCGCGAGGGTCCGGGAGGCGGTCGCCGAAATCGACCGGGTCACGCTGCCGCCGGCCGTCGCCGCCCGCGGACGGGCGCAGCTCGAGCGGACCGGGACCGCGATGCTGCCGCTCCGCAGCACCCTCAACTCCGACGACCAGATCGACGCCGCCGGAGATCTCCGCTCCGACCTCGACCCGGGGACGCCCAAGGCGGGGGTGACGACCTACCTCGCCGGCCAGCCGACGATCTGGGCGGGGCTGCAGGAGCTCTCGAAGGAAGACCTGGCCCAGGCCGAGTTCACCGGCTTCCCGATCGTCGCGATCATCCTCCTCGTCGTCTTCGGCTCGCTCGCCGCGGCGGCGCTGCCGCTGGCGCTCGGATTCGTCAGCGTCATCGTCACCGGGGCGCTGATCTACTTCATCTCGCTGCAGATGTCGACCTCGGTGTTCGTCACCAACATGGCCTCGATGATCGGGATCGGCGTCGCGATCGACTACTCGCTGTTCATCCTCGCCCGCTATCGGGAGGAGCGGCGCGCCGGCCGCGACGACGAGGAGGCCCTCTCCCAGGCCCTCTCGACCTCGGGGCTGGCTGTCACCTTCTCCGGCCTCGCCGTGATCGTCTCCCTCGCCGGCCTCTGGATGGTCGACAACCAGGCCCTGCGCTCGATGGCCCTCGGGGCGATGACCGTCGTCGCCGTCTCGATCCTCACCGCGACGACCCTGCTCCCCACCCTGATCGCCTTCCTCGGCGACCGCGTGATGCCGGGCGGCGTCGTCGCCAAGGGCCTGAGGTTCGTCAGGGATCCTCTCCGGCGCAATAGGGTCGAGGGAGCGGCGCCCAAAGCTTCACCCTCCTTGGGCTCGCCTGCCATCCAAGGTCCACCCGCCATCCCCGGACGCGGAGAACAAACCGCCGCCTCCTCTGCTCCCGCTCGGGCCAGAGAGGACAGAGATGGACTGGCCCTCGCTCCCGCGTCCGGGGGCGGCGGGTCTCACACGGATGGCTTCTGGGTTAGATGGACCAGAAACGTCATGGCCCATCCGTGGGTCGCGGTGATCGGGGTGACCTCGGTCCTGTTGCTGCTGGCGGCGCCGCTGCTCTCGGTCAAGACCGGCACCGAGGCGATCGGCCAGTTCCCGAAGGGCAACGACGTCCGCGTCGGCAACGAGCTCGCCTCGCAGGCGCTCGGCGGCGGCGCCGACCCTGTCCAGATCGTCGCCGGCTTCGAAGGCTCCCCCGACCGCGCCGCGACAGCGGCCTTCGCCCGCAGGCTCGAGGCGACGGCGGGCGTCAGCTCGGTCTCACCCCCGGCCTTCTCCGGCCACAGCGTCCTCTTCCAGGCGACGCCGGCCGCTCCGAGCGAGTCCGACCCCGCCCGCGCCCTCGTCGACCGCCTCCGGGACACGGTCGTTCCCTCGACCCAGCTGGCCAAGGTCGCGACCGTGGACGTCGGTGGCGAAACCGCGCGCAGCAACGACGTCCGCGCCCAGATCGGCGGCTCGATGTGGAAGATCGTCCTCTTCGTCCTCAGCCTCAGCTTCATCGTCCTGATGGTGATGCTGCGCTCGCTGCTGCTGCCGCTGAAGGCCGTGCTGATGAACCTGCTCTCGATCGGAGCCGCGTTCGGGATCCTCGTCGTGATCTTCCAGTGGGGCTGGTTCGATGGCCTGCTCGGGTTCGAAAGCCAGGGCGCGCTCGACACGATCAACGTGCCGCTGATCTTCGCGATCGTCTTCGGGCTCTCGATGGACTACGAGGTGTTCCTGATGTCGCGGATCCGCGAGCGCTACATGGAGCACCACGACAACGAGCGGGCCGTCGCCGAGGGCCTCTCGACCAGCGCCCGGACGATCTCCTCGGCGGCGTTGATCATGAGCTCGGTCTTCGCCGTCTTCGTCCTCACCGGGGTCCCGTCGATCAAGGAGCTGGGCCTCGGCTCCGCCGTCGCGATCGCGCTCGACGCGACCCTGGTGCGGCTGATCCTCGTCCCGGCGGCGATGAAGCTGCTCGGCGACTGGAACTGGTGGTTCCCCTCTTGGCTCGACCGCGCCCTGCCGGAGCTGAGCTTCGAGCACGATGGCTCGAAGCCGAAACCGGCCCAAGCCTGATCTCCTCAGCCGGGGTTAGGGCGCTTTTGCGGCGGTCTGGAGGGCAGTGGCGACGTCGGCCGCGACGACCGCCTCCTCCTCGCGAATCTGACGTTCGCTGAATCGGTGCACCGCGTAGCCGCGGCGACGAAGGTCGGCGTCGCGCGCGTGGTCGTCCTCGAAGGCGACGCTGCCTCCATGAAAGCGCCAGCTGTCGGCCTCGACCACGAGCCGATGCCCGCGCCAGAGGAAGTCGACCGTCCAGCGCCCGATCCTGACGTTGACGAGCGGCGCCGGAATGCGGTGGCGACGACAGAGGTCGAGGAACCGCTGCTCGAGATCGCTCCTCGTTCGGTCACCGCGGTTGTGCGGACCGAGCGCGAATCGCCGCATCTCCGCCTGCCTCAGCGCCCGTCGGTGGAGGTTGGGGGAGACGACCCCGCGCAGGTCTTCGATCGTCTGCCGAGGCGTTGTGACCGGGATCAGATCGCGGGCGGTCACGGCCTCAGGCGATAGCGCGGCACGGCGGTGGATGCGGATTCCGCGGCGCGCTCTTCGGCCGTTCTGCGTGGGGACCGAAACTTCAATCGGCCCATCCATCGGACGCAGCAGCTCCCACAGAGCAGCGGCGGAGCGGTGACTGAGAACGGCAGATGGACCAGACGCGAGCACGGCGGCCATCCACCTCGCCTCCCGACTCTCGGCCTCATAGCCAACCGAGTAGACGCCGCGATGAACTCGGTGGAGGCGCTCCGCTCTGACCCGCTGTGAGACCGCCGACGTGCTCAAGCCCGCTTTGCGTAGCTGCGCCGTGGTCACGAGCCCGTGCTGCCGTGATGCGAAGTGCGCGATCGTGGGATCGGGGCGGCGCGAGTCGCTTTTGCGAACCATTGCTTCGGGAAAGCGCCTTGACCCCGGAGCTCTCCCCTAGAGGCGCGCCGCTGGCGTCCCAAAGAAGCGCACACGCGCAGCGATACGATCCGACGCGTGGCAGATGGGGGCGCAACGATTGTCGATGAGGACGTCGCCTTCGCCGGCGCGGCGCGACAGGCGGAGATGGTCCGCGCTGGAGAGGTCTCGCCGACCGAGCTGGTCCGCCTCTGCCTCGACCGGATCGCCCGCCTCGACCCGCAGCTGAACGCGTTTCGGGTCGTTTTCGCCGAGCGCGCTTTGCTCGAGGCCGAGCAGGCGGAGGCTCGGCTGAGAGCGGGTGAGGAGCGCCCCCTGTTGGGAGTGCCGATCGCGATCAAGAACGAGGTCGACGTCGCCGGTGAGGTCAACACCCACGGCACCGACGCCTTCACCGAGCCCGCCGCCAACGACTCGGAGATGGTGCGGCGACTGCGCGAGGCGGGAGCGATCGTCGTCGGGCTGACCCTGATGCCGGAGCTGGGGATCTGCTGCTTCACCGAGTCGGCCACCTACGGCGTCACCCGCAATCCCTGGAACCTGCAGCGCAGCCCCGGCGGCTCGAGCGGGGGCAGCGCGGCGGCCGTCGCCTCCGGGATGGTTCCGATCGCGTCGGCCGGAGACGGCGGCGGCTCGATCCGAGGTCCCGCGGCCTCATGTGGGCTGTTCGGGATCAAGCCTCAGCGCGGCCGGATCTCACTGGCGCCCGACCGCGAGGGTTGGAACGGCCTCGTCGTCGTCGGCAGCGTCAGCCGCACGGTGCTCGATTCCGCCCTCTGGCTCGATATCTGCAGCGGCGGATCGGAGGAGCCGGGGGCGCCGCCCCCGCCCGAGCGCCCATTCGTCGAGGCGGCGAGCTCGCCGCCCGGAAAGCTGCGGATCGCCTGGTCGATCGCGCCGCCGCGCGCGGTCGCGCCGGCCACGGTCCCCGCCGTCGTCGAGAATGCCGTCTCGGAGACCGCGGGCCTGCTCTCCTCGCTCGGTCACGAGGTCTCCCAGCGCGATCCAGACTGGGGCTGGATCGGGAACAACATCTCGGCTCGCTTCCTTCGCGGCGTTTCCGATGATGTGGCCAGAGTCCCGCACCCGGAGCGGCTGGAAAGGCGAACCCGCGGCTTCGGCCGCCTCGGCTCGCTGCTCCCCGACGGGTCTATTCGAGCGGGCTCTGCAGGCTCGCGAGGCGGATGCCGCGCGGGTCAACGTGATCTTCGACTCATGCGACGTGCTCATGACGCCGGTGATGTGCGGCACCGCCCTCCCGGTTCGCCGCTGGGAGGGGCAGGGGGCGCTTCGGACCGTGCTCGGGATGAGCGCCTTCTTTCCCTTCTGCGTGCCCTGGAACCACCTCGGCAACCCGGCGATGTCGGTGCCGGCCGGGTTCGACGCCGACGGGATGCCGCTCGCGGTCCAGATCATCGGCCGCCCCGGCGACGAGGCGACGCTGCTCTCGCTTGCCGCCCAGCTCGAGGCCGAGCGGCCCTGGGCCGACGCCCGCCCGCCGATCGGCTGAGGCGCGTCAGCCCGGGAAGACCCTGCGCATCCGCGCCAGCTCGCGGATCTTGCCGCGGGGCCGGACCTTGCGCCGGAGGAAGTACTTCATCGGGTTCTCGCCCGGCTTGGTGAACGAGATCCAGTCGTTCCAGCTCGTCTCGAGGACCAGGTTCGGGTTCGGGACTTCGCCCGGCTCGGCCCGGGTCGAGCCGTTGTCGAGGATCAGGTGCCAGGGATCGGCGTCGCTGAACCGCCACTGGTAGACGACGCGCGAGCCATTGACCGCGCCGGGATCCGCCGAGCGGGCGGTGACGTCGAACCAGAGGCGCTGGAGCTCCGGCGAGGTCTCGGGATTGCTGTCGGGCGGGCCGAGGATGCCGCCGAGCATCAGCTTCACCTGGCGCTCGGCGACCTCCTCCTCGGTCGAGCTCGGGGTCGAACGGGAAGACGCCCGGCGGCATCTCCTCGGTCGGGTAGCCGATCGTCCGCCAGCGCTGGCGGATCAGCTTCAGGCCGAAGGCGAAGATGTCCTCGATCGAGAAGCCGTAGCACTCGGTGTATTCGCGGTTCATGCCCGGCGGCGTGAAGACGGCCGGGCCGTAGGGGAGGACCTCGCGCAGCAGCTCGACCACCGCTGCCCGGTTCTCCTCCCAGCCGGGATTGCCTTCGCCGAGCAGTTCGGAGAGGACTTTGACCCCGAAGCCGATGTGGCGCTGCTCGTCGCGGGAGACGTTCGCGATCCCGGAGCTGAAGCCCGGCAGCGTTTCTTCGGAGGAGAAGAAGTCCTCGATGAAGTGCTGGCCGGGCTGGGCGAGGCTGCCCTCGACGATCAGGTGGTAGAGGGTGATCGCCTGCGCGTACTTGGGGATCGAGCGGTCCCTGCGCAGTTCATCGGCCATCACGTCGAGGCGGTCGAAGATCCCGCGGTAGCCCCAGTTCAGCTGCGGCAGGGTGGAGGAGAGGGTCTGCTGGATCGTCTCGCCGCCGACCCCGATGACCTCCTTGAAGAAGCGGTGGAAGAAGACCGAGTGGCGGACCTCGTCGACCTGCTGGGTGGCGAGGAAGTACTGCTGCTCCTCGGTCGGGGCGGCGGTGAGGTAGGGGGCGAGGGTGTCGGCGACCCGGTCCTCGCCGTAGAAGAACATCGAGTAGATCCACATCGCCGAGCGTCGTTGGACGTCGCTGAGGGAGTCCCACCCCTCGTTGTCGGCGGAGAAGTCGATGTCGTAGGCGCTCCAGTTCCCCTGCTCCCAGCGGTGGTACAGGTCCTCGTAGGTGACGCTGTCCATCAGGCTCTGCGCTGCGACGCTCATCTCTTCTCCTTTTGGTGTTGCATTCCCGCGCGAGGGCAGGGTACCGCGATCCTGGCTGGCCAGCCAGGGTTTTCTTGCGTGATGTCGATCACGCTTAGTCGTCGGCGATCGAGATCCTGATGATCGGGTGGCCAGAACCTGCCCATTTGGGCAGTTGCCGACGCGCTCGCTGCCTTCACTGCGAGATGAGTCAGGCCTCGACCGAGGCCGGCTTCTCGATCTCGCGCTTGAGGATCTTGCCGGTCGGGCCTTTGGGAAGCTCGTCGATGAACCAGACCAGGCGCGGGTACTTGTAGGCCGCGATCCGCTCCTTGACGAAGGCGCTGACCTCCTCGGCGCTCAGCTCCTCGCCCTCGTGGAGGACGACCGCGGCGCCGATCTCCTCGCCCCACTCGTCGTGGGGGATGCCGACGACCGCCGCTTCGCGGATCTTCGGGTGCTCGTAGAGCACCTCCTCGACCTCGCGCGGGTAGACGTTGTAGCCGCCGCGGATGATCAGGTCCTTCAGGCGGTCGACGATGTAGAAGTAGCCGTCCTCGTCGGTGCGGCCCATGTCGCCGCTGTGAAACCAGCCGCCGCGCATCGCCTCCGCGGTTGCCTCTGGCTTCTGCCAGTAGCCCTTCATGATGTTGTGGCCGCGGATCACGATCTCGCCGACCTCGCCCTGCTGGACCGGGTTGTCGTCCTCGTCGACGACCCGCATCTCGACCCCTTCGATCGGGGTCCCGATCGATCCCGGCTTGCGCTCGCGGCCGGGATGGTTGGAGCAGGAGACGGGCGAGGTCTCCGAGAGCCCGTAGCCCTCGAGGATGATCGCGCCGAACGCGTCCTCGAAGCCGCGCAGCACCTCGACCGGCATCGAGGCGCCGCCGGTGATGCAGGTGCAGAGCGCCGAGGTGTCGTAGCTCTCGCGCTCGGGGTGATGGAGCAGCGCCCCATACATCGTCGGGACCCCGTAGAAGTGGGTGACGCGGTCGCGCTCCATCGTCGCCAGCGCCTCGCCGGGCTCGAATTTGGGCACGAGGGTGAGGCAGGCGCCGACGCTCAGCGAGGCGTTCATCGCGACCGTCTGGCCGAAGGAGTGGAACAGCGGCAGCGACCCGAGGACGACGTTGCCGGCGCCGATCTCGCAGGTCGTCCGCGCCGAGACGTCGGCGTTGCGCCAGAGGTTGTCGTGGGTGAGCTCGGCGCCCTTGGGGCTGCCGGTCGTGCCGGAGGTGTAGAGGATCACCGCGGTGTCGTCGCCGGCGACATCGGCGAGCCCGTCGGTGGGTGCGAGGCCCTCCAGCGTCGCCGCGAACGAGGCGGGCTCGACCTCGATCAGCTCGGCGCCCGCGTCGCCGCAACCGTCGCCGGCCTCGCCGCAGAAGCCCTGCCAGGCGAGCAGCAGCTTCGCTGCGGAGTCCTCGAGGTAATAGGCGATCTCGCGCCGCTTGAGGAGGACATTCATCGGGACGACGATTCCCCCGGCCCGCAGCACGCCGTAGTAGGCGACCGGGAACTCGGGCACGTTCGGCAGCATCACCCCGACCCGGTCGCCGGGCTCGACGCCGCGCCCCCGGAGCAGCGTCGCCAGCCGCGCGCTGCTGTCGTCGAGGTTCCCGTAGCTGAGCTCGACCTCACCGAGGCGGATCGCCGGATCCTCCGCCGCCCGCTCGGCGCCGGTCGTCGCGATCGATGCCAGGTTCGTCCCCATCGGCCCACGGGGGAGTCTACGGGTGCTTCCTATAGGGTCGGCCCCGATGGACGATCTGGGCGAGCCGAGCTCCTACCTGACGCTTCAGCCCGGCGCGCCCGTCTACTCGAGCGACGGCGAGAGGCTGGGCTCGGTCGAGCACGTCCTCGCCGACCCCGAGGTCGACGTCTTCGACGGGATCGTCCTCGACACCAGCGTCCTTCCCGGCGGCCACCGGTTCGCCGACGCGCCCCAGGTCGAGGAGGTCTACGAGCGCGGGGTCGTCCTCACGGTGAGCGCGAAGGAGGCCGAGGGCCTGCCGGAGCCGAGCGCCAATCCCGGCTCGATCGAGGCAGGCCCCGATGACCTGGCATCCGGCGGCCTCAGCGACAAGCTGCGGCGCGCCTGGGACCTGATCTCCGGCAACTACTGACGCCGCCAACGCGATTTCTCTAGGATGCGCCGCCGTGAGAGCGCTGATGCTGACAATGGCGGCCTGTGCCGCGATCGCGATCGCCGGCTGCGGCGGCAGCGACTCGACCACCGGCTCGGAAGCGGAATCGCCCGAATCGCCGGCGACCACCACGAAGCCGGTCGTCAAGCCGCCGAAGGGCGCGCCCCCGAAGCAGCTCGAGAGCAAGGACCTCGTCGAAGGCAGCGGCGAAGAAGCCAAGTCCGGCGACGAAGTCAGCGTCGACTACGTCGGGGTCAACTACAAGAGCGGCAAGGAATTCGACTCCTCCTGGAGCCGGAACGAACCGTTCACCTTCACCCTCGGCGCGCGTGAAGTGATCCCCGGGTGGGACGCGGGCGTCGAAGGCATGAAGGTCGGCGGCCGGCGCGAGCTGATCATTCCGCCGGAACTCGCCTACGGCAAGACCGGAAGCCCTCCGGTGATCCCGCCGAACGAAACGCTGGTCTTCGTGATCGACCTGCGCGAAGTCAACTGAGCCGCGCGGCACTCGCCGAGCGCCTCTCCTCCCAGGGCCTGACGGCCCCTCTGCCCGGCCCGGTTGCGGTCGCCGAGCGCCTGCTCGCGATCCAGGGGCAGGACCCGCGCGGGGCGCGGCTCGCGGTGCGGGCGCGGACCGACGGGCTCACGGCGGCCGACGTCGACCGGGCGCTGACCGAGGACCGGAGCCTGCTGATCACGTGGCTCAACCGGGGGACCCTGCACCTGGTGCGGAGCGAGGATTACCCCTGGTTGCAGGCGCTGACGACCCCGCCCCTGCTGACCGGCAACGCAGCCCGGCTGCGCCAGGAGGGCGTCGACGACCGCGAGGCCGGGCGGGCGGTGGCGATGATCGAGCGGGCGCTCGCCGCCGAGGGGCCGATGACCAGAATCCAGCTCCGCGACCACCTCGACGCCGGCGGCATCCGGACCGCCGGCCAGGCCTTCATCCACCTCGTGATGTTCGCCTGCCTGCTGGGGCTGGCAGTGCGGGGGCCGATGGTGGGCAAGCAGCATGCCTATGTCCTCGTCCGCGACTGGCTCGGCGAGCAGCCGTCGATCGATCGCGACTCGGCGCTCGCCGAGCTCGCACGCCGCTACCTCGCGGGGCACGCACCGGCATCGGATCGCGACCTTGCCAAGTGGGCCGGGCTGCCGCTGCGAGACGCCCGCGCGGCACTCGCCTCGATTGCCTCCGAGCTCGAGGACGCGGGGCGGGGAGCGGTGCGGCTTCACGGCCGGGCCACGGGCTCGACCCGGATGCCGCGACCACGGCTGCTCGGCGCCTTCGACCCGACACTGGTCGGCTGGGTCGTGCGCGAGGAGATCACCGGCGACGCAGAGTCGCGGATCGTCAGCGGCGGAATCTTCAGGCCCTACGCGCTGGTCGGCGGTCGCGCCGCCGCAGTCTGGAAATGGGCCGACGGCGAGGTCGCGCTCGAGCAATTCACAGAGATCTCGGACCGCGCCTCCCGGGCGCTCGCGCGCGAGGCCGCCGATGTCGCCCGTTTCCTTGCATCCTGAGCTGATCTTGAGGATTGGGCTCCAGTCGGAGGGGTATCCGGTCGATATGGAGGCAACGATGAGCACCGTGGATGCCCCCGCCGTGATCGAGACCCTGATGGAGATCGAGCGTGAGCTCGCCGAGGGGGACGGGTCGGCCTATCAGGATCGGCTCAGCGACGATGCCATCGTCGTCCTTCCCGGCAGGGTCCTCGACAAGCCCACGACCGTCGCGGTGATGGGCGGGTCGCCGGCCTGGGACGGGCTCGAGTTCCGCAACGGCCGCCTTCACGTACTCGACGAGGACACCGCGATCCTCACCTACCGCTTCGAAGGCCGCCGCGGCTACGAACGCTACGACGCGGTCCTCTCCAGCACCTACGTGCGCGGGCACGGGGGCGACTGGGAACTCGCGTTCCACCAGCAGACCCCGCTGCCCTGAGCCGCCGCCCGCCGGGGGCGCACCTGCTTGGATAGGGCGCGATGGGCGCGTCGTTGACAGTCCCGGAGCGCTTCAACGGCCCGGTCGGGAACGGCAACGGCGGCTACTCGGCGGGGATCGCCGCGGCGCTCCTGGAGGGCCCCGTCGAGGCGACACTGCGGAGGCCGGTGCCCCTCGGCACGCCGCTGGCCCCGATCGTCGAGGACGGAACCGCGCGGCTCCTCGACCGCGACCGGGTGATCGTCGAGGCGCGGCGGGTGCCCGACTTCGAGCTCGAGGTCCCGGCCCCGGTCTCACCGGCGGAAGCGCGTGGCGCCATGGGCCGCTATCTGGGGGAAGAGGAGGGGCCGTTCAGCCGCTGCTTCGTCTGCGGCATCGCCCGCGAGGACAGCCTCGGGGTGTTCTCCGGCCGCGTCGAGGGCCGCGAGGTCGTCGCCTCGACCTGGACGCCGCCCGATTGGACCGCCGGCGAGGGCGGCCGCGTCCGCCCCGAGTTCGTCTGGTCGGTCCTCGACTGCCCGACATTCTTCGGCGCCTACATCGACGTCGAGGAGGTGCCGCTCAGCTTCCTCGGCCGGATCACGGCGCGGATCGATTCCCTCCCCGCGATCGGCGAGGAGCATGTGCTGATGTCGTGGCCGCTCGGCATCGACGGTCGCAAGGCCGAATCGGGAGTGGCACTGCTCACCGCCGCCGGCGAGGTGCTGGCGGCGGCGAGGGCAGTTCTGATCGAAGCGAAGAAGGGAGAATGATGGGACGTCCAGTTGTTCACTTCGAGGTGATCGGCACCGACGGCGAGCGGCTCCAGAGCTACTACTCAGAGCTGTTCGAGTGGGATATCGACGCCAACAACGAGATGAAATACGGACTCGTCGACCGCGCTGCGAATTCCAACAGCGAAGGCATCGGCCTCGGCGGCGGAGTCGGCCAGGGGCCCGACGGCTACGAGGGCCACGTCACCTTCTACGTCGAAGTGCCGGACGTCGAGGCGGCGCTGTCGAAGGCGGAGGAGCTCGGCGGCAGCCGGGTGATGGGCCCGGAGACGATCATGGGCCGGATGGTCCTCGGCCAGTTCAAGGACCCGGCCGGGAACATGATCGGGCTGATCCAGGGGGGCTAGCCTGCGTCTTCGATATCGGCTCGGTCCGTCGGGTGGACGATTCTCGAGCGCGCCGTCCAGCGAACCGTGACGTCCCGATAGGGCGTATCCGGCTCGACTTCCTCGGGCAGGTTCTCACGCTCGGTTCGCGAGCTTGAGCGCTCCGCCGGCTCGCCCTCGAACCAGACCCTCGTCTCCGGGACCTTTCCGAATCGCAGGCTTCGGGCGCGGACTCCCGTGAAAACCTCGACGTCCCCGGGCTCCTCGTCGGACAGCTCGCGATTCTCGTCGGCTCCCTCCGGCGCCATGTTCAGCTCAGGGCCTTCTTGACCTTACGGGCGGTCGAGGTCATCTGCTCGGCCTTGTCGGCGGCGTCGCCAACATCCGTAGCTCTCTTCTCGACCCAATCGATCGCGGTATCTACCGACGGCAGATCGATCCGTTTCAGGTTTTTCACCAGCTTTCGCCGCCGCCCGTTGCCGTTGCGGGCACGGGTCGCCGCGAGACCTCCGGCCACCGCAAGCAGAGCCGCACCAGTGGCCGTTGCCGGGCCTTTCAGTTTGTCCAGCGGAGATCCACCTGAATTTGAGCTGGGTCGGCTCGATTGGGTGGGTTTGCGCTTCTGTTTCGCCCCTGATTTGCTCGATTTGCTCGAGGAGGCGCGAGCTTTTTTCGGTCGGGAACGAGAGCTCTGCTGACTGCCTTTGCTTTTGCTGCTGCTGGCTTTGGATTTGGTTTTCGATTTGCTTTTGCTTTTGGTTTTGGTCTGAGCCATGCTCGAAATCCTCCTTTCGGTTAGCCGTGGGAGCCGGCGCTACGCGAAGATTTATGGCTCGGATCCGAGCCATTTTTGCTTTGCCTCGAGCGGGATCTACCTTTCGAGCCCGAGCCGCTCGATTTCCTCTCGGTCTTTCTCTTCACCTCGCCGTCCTCGATCGTTCCGCGCCAACCCCCCTCGGCTTCCTCTTCCATCTCGGCGTAAGCCTTGAAGCGATGGAGATCGCCTCGCACCGCCCGCTTGGTGAAGCGCATGCCGCGCCCCGCTTTCTCGAGCAGGCTGTCGGGCTTGACGTCGACGGTTATCTCGATTCGGGTCAGCCGCGGCGCGAGTTTGTGAAATGTGACGACGCCGCTGTGCTTCAGACCCTCATTGACGTCCCAAACGATCCGCTCGTCGGGTCGCTGCTCGATGATTTCGGCCTGGAAGTCCTTGGTGATTCCCCAGACCTTTGCGGAGAAAGCGACCGTACAGTCGTCGACCTGCTGAGCGCTGTCGACGCGATGCATGAACGAGGGCCATTCCTCGAATTCGGTCCAGAGGTTGTAGGCCTCCGTGATCGGAACGGCGACGTCGACCGCCTGTTGCATCGGCATTCGTCGCCCGCTTCCGTAAGCCTCGGTGGCTTCCTCGTCGTCCTCGTCCGAGCCCGAATCTCCGTTACCGCTGAGAAGACCGCTGAGGCCGCCGCCCCCGCCGACCAGGCCCGAAAGACCCTTCGGCATCTTCTCCTTGAGCGTGTCGTCGGCCACCTCGCCGGCGACGTCCTTGGCCTTTTCGGTGGCTTTTGACTTCACGCGCTGCCCGGCCTTTGCCGCTTTGCCGCCGGTCAGCTTGGCCACGCCCTGCGCCGCGAGGGGAAGCGCGATCAGCGCCGCCCCGACACCGGCGATCCCGGCCGGACTTTTCAGGTGCTCAGCCGCCGACGGCGCCGCCTTGCGGGCGACCTCGAGGGCATTGCTGGTTATCTCGCTCGTCTCAGGCATGATTTGCTCCTCTCTGAGTCATTGGTCACCGCTGCGCAATGAGCGGTAGAGGAGAGGTCGCAACGCCGACGCCTGCGGTGCTGGCGATAGCTGCTGCGCGGTACCGCGAGGCGGACCGGCCTTGGATTCGGCCCCAGATCGCCTCGACATTCGCCTTCGTGTTCATCGCCCCTACTCCTCGTCCTTGGCGGCGTCTCGCACGTCGGACGACCGTGATCCGGCCATCTGCGCCGCTTCCATCGATTTCGTCGAGGTCGATCCCGGCCTCCTGTGCTTGGCGCAGGGCCGCCTCCGTTGCGTTGTGCTTCTCCGCGCGCTTTTGCCTTCGACGCTGGCTCAGCTCGACGGCCTTCTGGGTCGCTGCCAGGCCAAGCTCTTTCGCCTCTTCGCTCGCCGCAGAGCCCAATTCTTTGACGACGATGCTTTTGCAAGTTTGCTCGCCGTCAGGCCATTGCCTTCGCCTTCGCCGCCGCCGCCGTTTCCACCGCCGCCTCCGGCCGCTCCTACCAGCCCGGCGAGCTGTCCGGCGCCCTGGCCGAGCCCGCCAACCGCCTGCCCGGCCCCCTCGCCGAGCCCGCCGACCGCCTGTCCGGCGCCTTCGCCGACGTCCTCGACCGCGCCACCGGCGCCTTCGCCGACGTCCTCGACCGCGCCGCCGGCGCCTTTGCCGACGTCTTTGACGGCCCCGCCGGCGCCTTCGCCGACGTCCTCGACCGCGCTGCCGGCGCCTTTGCCGACGTCTTTGACGCGCCCCGCCGGCACCTTCGCCGACGTCCTCGACGGCGCTGCCGGCGCCCTTGCCGATTTGGCCGACGCCTTCGCCAGCGCCTTCGCCAACGCTTTCAAGTGACTTGCCAATGCTCTCGAGCAGCTCGGGATTGCGATCCAGCGTCGTCAGGACGCGATCGATGATCGCGGTGACGTGGTCCAGCCTCGCACGCAGGAGTGCCTGCGCTTCGACTCCCTTGATATTGAGTTCGACTTTGCCGAGCGTGACCATGACTCCGACGTTGAGCTCGACGAGATCAAGAACTTTGGCGTGCAGCGCGACGCGCGCCTCGAGGTCGTCGAGCTCGAAATGGATCTCATCGACTTTGACAATCGGCACATCGACGATGACATCGGGCTCATCGGTATCGCTGATTTCGCCCGGATCGATGAGCGTGTAGTCCTCATACATGCGCTCCGGAGCCGTCTGCTGGTCGCCCTGATTGCGCCGGCCTTGACTCTGTTTTTTGCCGTTGGATCCCTGCCCTTTGCTCCGTTTGCTGCTGCCGTTGGATCCCTGTCCTTTGCCTTCCTTCTTGCGCACGGGGCTTTTGTTGCGGCCGCTGCCGTCGGAACGTCGTATCCGGGCCCCCGCCGCTGCGGCTTGACCCTTTCGATTTCGTCCTTTTGCTTTTCGTCTGCTGTGCCACCTTCACACCTCTGCTTCCCTGGCTTTGCTCCAGGTCTCTCTGATTCCCCCGAACTTCAAGCCCAAACGTTCTTGACCGAAATTGCGCAGGGCCCGAGCCCGAGCCATATTCGAAGGCCGCGGGGGGGACCGCGATCAG
>CAVRXM010000002.1:0-123736 GCA_963725085.1 uncultured Solirubrobacterales bacterium
TCACCGAAAGCCGAAAGCCCGCATCGGAAGCGGGCTTTCGGAATTCGTCCTCGTCGTTGACGAGTTCGAGAGAGGCGCTTGGTACCGGTTTTGGTACCAGGCGGTCCGAGGTGGACTAGCTTTTCTTCGCCGGCTTCTTCTTCAGCGTCACTTTGTAGGTCTGGGTGGCGGCGGTGCCGCCGGTCGGCGTGAAGGTGACGTCAATCCGCGTTTTCAGCTTGCCCTTTGCCTTCAGGGCCTTGCGTCCGGCGGCGGTCGGCTTCAGCGGGACCTTGACGGTTCCGCCAGCGGGGACGGACAGGGTCGCCCTCTTGATCCGCTTCGGTTTGCCTTTGCCGACCACGGTCAGGGTGCCGCCGCCGGGAACGACGACGGCAAGGGACCCCGTTCCCTTCTTCTTGTTCAGGGTCAGCTTGCCCCGTTTGAATTCGTTCGAAGGGGAGACGGATTGCGACGGGGTCGTGATCGAGACGGCGTCGACGCCGCTGTTGAAGTAGTTGTCCTGGATCGCGACGGCGATCCGCAGCCGCACCGTCTGCCCGGCGAACGGCGTCAGCTCGGTGGTGATGTGGGTTGGAAGCATCTGTTCTGGATCGCCGTTCTTATTGGCGAAGACGGTGGCGAGAATGTCACCTGGGTCGAGGGATTCGATGGCGGCGCTCGGCCGCATGACGTCGACCCTCATCTGCTGGTTTTCCGGCACTTCTTCCCCGATCGAGAACGGTCCAGGATCGGTTTCGAGGGTGTTCGGCTCCGGCACCACGATCGGCTCATATGAGACGTAATAGAGCGTCATCGAAAGCGTTTGGGCGACGGACGGCTCGAGTGCGACGTCCTGGTAGAGGATCGTCGTATCGATCGAGTCCCCGTCGCTGAGGGCCGCCCAGCTGCCCGAGGGCGGCGCGAAGAATGGTTTCGACGTTTTCGGGGTGAGGGGACCGCTGTAGGCAAACCAGCTGGTATTGCCAGTGCTGTTGCTGTTGTAGACCTGCCAGCCGCTCAGGTTGCCGGACTCGAAGTCGCCGTTTGCGACCGATGCGGCACGGGCGCCGGGGGGCGAGAGCAGAGCGCAGCCAGCGAGCGCAGCGACGACGGTGATCCTGATCCACCTGGTCCAGCTGAGCATCTCATCTCCCCGATAGTTGGACGATGACCGCCGGGCAACCCTAGATCGCTATCCGGCAAGGCGCAACCGGCGTCCGCACAACTCCGCGCGCCGCGGGAGCGCCGGGCGAGGCCGTCGCGCGCGCCCGCCTGCGATTGGGCATCCCTGTCTGGGATGCGCGAGCCGATGGGGGGCGGCTGACCTCGCGACCCTTCGGCTGGGTCCGGTGACGACGGACGAATTCGCCGAGGCGCGCGGCGTGTCGAGGAAGGTTGGGGTGACCCGCAAGCAGGCCGAGGCACGCCTCCGCCAGGCCATGCTCGAATACATGTCCCCGACCAAGCGGGAGGTCGTCACATTCGCGGAGGCCGGCGCGCTGCATGTGAATCGGCTCTCCAGGATGCGAGCCGCGTTCGTTACACAGCGCCCAAAGTCCCTTCAGCAGCTCGCGCTCGCCGTTGTCGACAAGGTCGTCCGGAAGAGTCTGGATCGACGCGATTGGATTCTTCGGGCGCTTTCCGGTCGCCCGCTCGGCAACGTTCGACAGGAAATCCTCTAAGAAGCTCCGCAGCTGCGAGTTCGCCGACTCCCAATCGCCGCTGCCGTAGCCGTTTGCTGCACGGCGATAGTGCAGACCGGCGGTTGACCATCCTCGCTGCTCTAACTCGACTTCAAGCCCGTTCAGCTCCTCCGACATCGCAACCTCTGGGACAATGGGGGTCAACCGCGAAGACCGGGCGTCGAACTCCCAGCCGTCGGCCGCCAAGGCGTCCCGCAGCGCGGACCACTCCGAAAGCCACCGTTGACGAATCGTCGCAGCGGGCGCGATCTTCTCCAGCACCATCCGCACCAATTCTCGAGCCGCCTTCTCGGCCTCCGGGGTGTCAGCCTCGCGCATCCCCTTGAAGACCAGCTGCAGGCGATGTTCCTTGTTGTCGGCGCGCGTGGGCTCCCACTAGTCGGCTTCAGCCTCGAGGAGGAGAGTCCCGATCTGCGCAGTGGAGTAGGCGGAAGTGATCGCCTCGATAAGGTCGCCGACGGTGTGGGAGCAGAAGGGGAAAGCCACCGGCAGAGCCTAGAACTTGAGGCTCGGGTCTCGACCCGCGGCAGCTAAGCTCAGCCGCAACAGGGAGCGCGTTCGGCTGGATAGGACTCCAAAGACGACCTGCCCGCGTGCGGCGCTGCCGGTGGTGGCCAGCAGGGGAAGCGAATTGAGCCTCAACGGGACCACCGGTAATCTCGGAGGCAACCGACCGTAGGGGGCAACATCGCGTCAAACGCCAATCTGACGTCCCAACAACAGGACTCCGCTCAAGAATCGAGTGGCGCCATCAGGAGCCAGACCGGTGCAAACGAGGGTTTGGCACCTCTGGAAGCCCCTCCGGAACCCACCGCCGCCGAGCGTCAGGTGGCCGACCTGGTCCAGATCGAGACGGATCCGGAGACGGCCGCAGCCGTCCTCGATCGAGTGCCCCTTTGGTTTCACACGTTCTCGCTCGATCGCTCCAGGGAGCTCTACACCCACGGCGTCGCCCGTGATCATCGCTACCGGGTTCCCGCCTTGCCTGAGGATTTTGGCGGCATGGGCGTGCTTGACATCGGCACCTTCGACGGTTTCTACGCGTTCCTCGCCGAGGCGCGGGGGGCGGGGCGGGTCGTTGCAGTCGACAACGAGCAGTACAGGGAGTGGGTCAGCTCGCGCTGGGGTGTCGAATTGCAGGGAGGCGAGGGGTTCGCCGCGATCCATGAGCTACTTGACTCCGAGGTCGAGTACCAACGCATCGATGCATTTGATCTGGACGAACTCGGGGAGACGTTCGACTTCATCCTCTGCTTCGGGATCCTGCACCGGGTGGAGAACCCGCTGGGGCTGATGAAGATCATTCGACGGCGCCTCGCGACCGGCGGACGGGTGCTGCTCGAGACCCACGGGGCGGCGGATCGGACTTTCGATTCCGCGGCGGTTCACATCTCCGCGCCGGGAGAGGTCTATGCCCGTGATGACTTCGTGTACTGGGGTTTCACCCCCGCAGGCTTGGACGCAATGGCTTGCCATGCAGGCTTCGAGGGCTTCGAGCTCATCGACACGCCGGTGATCGATGGCCATCCTCGTGTGCTCGGGGCACTCCACTCCGGCCCGCTCGACTGATCGCGGTTCCTCGCGCGGGCGAGCGGCGGTCTAAGTCACGCGAGAAAACAATCGTTTTCCAGGGTTTTAACAACTCCGGAGGCTTTTCGTGGTCCGATTCGGGTGAATCAGAGATGGCCTCGGCATTGCCCCCGCTATATGCACACCGGCTCGGCCGCCACTACGGTCCGGACTCCTCGGCGGCCGCACTTCGCCACACCCTCACCGGCCCGGTCGAGGGCCTCGAGACCGATGTATGCCTGACCGCCGACGATCGGCTGGTCCTGTTGCACGATCCGCTGCTCACGCTCGGCACCACGCTTGATGGCTGGGCGCGCCAGAGGACCGCTGAAGAGATTCGATCGGCGCTCATCCGTGATTCTGCGGGAGAGCCGACGACGGAGCATCCGCTCCTGCTCGAGGAGCTGATCGACCTGGTGCCGGAGGGGGTCGGCCTCCAGCTCGAGGTCAAGGCGCACGCCGACCCGGCTCTCGCCTGCCGCACCTCCGAGGCGCTCTGCGAGCGGCTTCAGGGGGAGCTGATCCGCGACCGAGTCGAGGTGATCAGCTTTCATCGCGAGGCGTGCGCTGTCGCCTCCGCAAACGGGATCCCGTCCCGCCTCGTGATCTGGGCCGACTACGCGCTCGAAGCGCTTGCTTCCTGGGCTCTCCGGAGCGGAGTGGACGGGATCTCAGTCGAGCACTTCCTGCTCTCCGAGCGGCTGGTCGGGGTGCTTCGGGACGCCGGACTGAGCGTCAACGCCGGCACTGTGAACCACCCGGCGCTCCTAAGCCGGGTGCTCAAGTTCGCGCCCGATGCGATCTGCACCGATCGCCCTCACGAGATTCGCGCGGCGGCCGAAACAGTCACCGCCCTGGCGCTGCAGCCCTGAGAGCGATGGCGTGCGGCTTACGTAATCCTCAGTTCTCTCAACGTCAGCACTCCCCACTCTCCGTGCTGGGTGGCACGACCGAGTCGGGCTTCACAACCAGGTCACAGCGCGCTGAGCGCGAGGGCCCGCAGGCAGAGCCCACGCTACCGCTTGAGAGGAGGAGCGGCCGCGCTACTGCTTTCGACTGCTGTGCGTGGAAGCGGCAGCCCTGGGCCGGGTGGGTCAATCAGTAAGAGGGGTTCGTTCGACTATCCGCCGGTGGTAGCGAGAGACGAATCGAGCCCCCGCCTCGCATCCGTGACAAGGTGTGGTACCACTTTGGTACCGGACGCATGGTCCTATGAGCCTATGCGTCCAGCGCCGGGGACGCGGGGGACACATGGGACGCGGACGGACGCATATGGCATTTGTGCCCGGCCGGCTGGGGGCCAAGCGGTCGCCGGTTCAAATCCGGCCTCCCCGACTAAACATTGCCTCTCCCAATCGGCAGGGGTACGCTGGCTGGGTGCTGAGAAGAGCACCGAGAGTGGCGTCTGCGGTTTCGGCAGCGCTACTCAGCGTTCTGGCGGCGCCGCAACTCGCGAGCGCTGCCGGCTCGGGCTCCTTCAGCCCGACCGCTTCGATGGGGGTGCCGCGCTCCGGCCCGGCCGCCGCCGCTCTGCCGAATGGCCGAGTGCTGGTTGCGGGAGGCTACAGTGCCACGGATTTTCGCTCCAGCGCGGAAGTCTTCGATCCCGCGGCGAGCAGCTTCGACTCCTCTGGCCTGGGCGCGATGGTCAAAGCCCGGCGGAGCGCGGCGGTTGCTCCCCTTCCGAACGGGCGAGTGCTGATCGCAGGCGGCTACAACAACTCAGGCACCCTGGCGAGCGCGGAAGTCTTCGAGCCGACCGGCAATGGCTTCAGCGCGGCCGGCTTCGGTTCGATGGTCGGTACTCGCGCAGATGCCGCCTGCTCGCCGCTTCCCGACGGGCGGGTGCTGATCGCCGGTGGAACAGCCGACGGAGCCCACTCCCTCTCCAGCGCGGAAGTCTTCGACCCAACGACCAACAGCTTCAGCTCGGCCGGGATCGGCTCAATGGGAACCGCGCGTCTGCAGGCGATCGCTGCGCCCCTATCGGACGGTCGCGTGCTGATCGCCGGTGGCTATGACAGCAGCAGCCATTCCTACCTCTCCAGCGCGGAAGTCTTCGACCCAACGACCAACAGCTTCAGCTCGGCCGGGATCGGCTCGATGGTGATCCCGCGAGCAGGCGCTGCCTCGTCGCCGCTTCCCGATGGGCGGGTGCTGATCGCTGGGGGGTACAGCGAATCCTCCATCGTCGCGAGCGCGGAAGCCTTCAACCCCGCAACCAGCAGCTTCAGCTCGGCGGGGATCGGCCCTTTGGGAACGGCGCGCGCATATGCGGCCGCTGCCCCCCTCGGCGACGGGCGGGTGCTTGTGGTGGGGGGCACATCCAACGGTTCTTCCGACCTCTCGAGCGCCGAGATCTTTGCGGCTACCAACTCCTTTGGCCTTGTCAACGTTGTCAAGGGGAAGAAGCTTCTCGTGCGGGTCTCGGCCTTCGGCAGAGTGGACGTACGGGATGCCGGCGCGAAGGGCAGGGCGTCGGCTGCCAGGAAGCGGAGCGGTGCGGCGCTGTTCAGATACTCGCACGCCGTCGGAGGGCCCGGGACGATCGAGGTGCGACTCAGGTTCACCCGCCGGGCCAGAGCGCTCCTGAAGCACAAGGGCCGATTCAAGGCACGCGCCAGGATCAGGTTCTCCCCCCGCGGCGGTTTACCAAGAAGCAGAACGGCTGAGTTGACGATTAAAGGGACGTCCCGGAAGACGCCGTGACGGCAGCAGCCTGCTTTCCTCGCCGGTTGCCCGGTCGGCTCGCGACTGGGCCTCGTCAAGAATGGGAGCGAAGGGAACGGGCCAGCGCGATGACAGGTAAGGGTTGGTGGTCGTCGCCTGGCGCGTAAGGAGGCGTGGTACCGCTTTGGTACCGACCGATCTGTCCGATCCGTCCCAATCCGGGGACGGAAGGGACACATGGGACGCGTCCGGACGGATATGGCAGTCGCGTCCTTCGGCTGGGGGCCGAGCGGTCGCCGGTTCAAATCCGGCCTCCCCGATAAGCCGGAAGCCCGCTTTGAAGCGGCTCCGCCGCCCTTAGGGGGTCACGGCCCTGCGGATCTATGTTCACCTGATGGAAGTGGCTATCACGTAGTTCTCCACATTCACGCTGCGACAGAGTACGGATGCCCGGACCCTCCTCCGGGGGCTACGTTTTCTTCACACTCCGCTGCTTGCGCCGGACTGCACTAACCGAGCGAAAGAAAGGTCGCAATGGAAGCCGGGAATGGCGACGAAGCCCGGAATGGCGACCGGATGAAGCGTGTGGTCGTCGAACGCTTCGGTGGTGCTGAGGTTCTGAAGGTAATCGAGGAGGACGCTCCGCGGCCCGGTCCCGGCGAGGTTCGCGTCAGGGTCCTCGCCGCGGGCGTGTCGTTCACCGATGCCCAGCTGCGCGCCGGCACGTACATCCGCGGCGCGCCGAAGCCTCCGTTCACGCCCGGATATGAGCTCGTTGGCGTCGTCGAGGAGCTCGGCCCGGATTGCACGAGGCTGAAAGTTGGCGACCGCATCGGCGCGCTGACGGTGTGGGGGGCCGACGCGGACCGGGTCTGCGTCCCGGAGGTGGGCTCGGTCGGGGTTCCCGACGACCTCGACCCGGCGGAAGTGCTGAGCCTCCTCTTTCCGTACATGACCGCCTACCAAGTGCTTCACCGCACGGCCAAGGTCAAGAGCGGGGAGACGGTGCTCGTGCACGGTGCCGCGGGCCGGGTCGGCATTGCAGCCCTCGAGCTCGGAGCGGCGGCTGGCCTCCGCCTCCTCGGGACCTGTGCGGCCCGCGATCGCGCCAAGGTTGAGGCACTAGGCGCTGTGGCGATCGACTACCGCAAGGAGGACTTCCTAGCTCGGGTGCGTGAGTTGACTGGCGACGGCGTGGACGTCGTGTCCGACTCGCTCGGGGGCCCGATCTCGCTGCGCTCATTCCGCGCTCTGCGGCCGGGCGGAAGACTCGTCGTGTTCGGCCGTTATTCCACGCTCAAGGAAGGGCACAAGGACTGGCCGGCCGTGATCAAGTGGTATGCGGCGATCGCGACCCTCGTGCTCTGGGCCACGCTCTCGCCCCGCCGGCGGGTCTCCGCCTACCACGTCCAGAAGTATCGCGACACCGCTACGAGGCGAGGTGGAGCAGTCGGCGGGGAGCCGATGGATCCAGAGCAGTTCCGGGAGGACTTCCGCGCGCTGCTCGGGTTGCTCCGTGAGGACAGGATCCACCCGGTCGTGGCCGAGCGCCTACCGTTGTCCGAGGCTCGCCGTGCCCACGAACTTCTCGAGAGCTCGGCGTCGAAGGGAAAGCTCGTGCTCGTGCCATGAGCGACGAGGAGGCTCGCTGATGGCGCGTGATCTAGGTCCACTCGCCATCGCGACGCCCAGACACGAGGGCGAGTCGCGCTCGGTGGCTCGCTATTTTCCCATTGCCGAGCACGGCCTGATAGGCGACCTGCCTAAAGCGCCCCCTGGGCTGAGCCATGCATAGGGGGGCGGACAGCGCGCTGCGCCGGGGGGGCGCGGTCGCTTCGGGCTTCGAGGAGGTGCGAGCCGAGTTCGATCGCAATTTCTCCGAGCGGGGCGAGATCGGCGCTGCCGTCGCCGCGTATTGGCGTGGCGGGAAGGTGGTCGATCTGTGGGGTGGCTGCCGCACGTCGAGTGGGGACGCACCGTGGAACGAGGACACCCTGGTCGTCGTCAACTCGACGACCAAGGGTCTCGCGGCGATGACGGTCGCCGTCGCGAACTCTCGCGGCTGGATCGACTATGAGGCACCGGTCGCCGAGTACTGGCCCGAGTTCGCCCAGAACGGCAAGGGCGCCGTCACCGTGCGCCAGCTCCTCAGTCACGAGGCGGGGTTGGTCTGGATCGACGAGCCGTTGCGCCCGAACGACATGCGTGACCTCGACCATGTGTCTCGTGCACTCGCGCGTCAGAAGCCGGCCTGGGAGCCGGGAACGCGGCACGGGTACCACGCGATGACGGTCGGGCTCTACATGCAGGAGCTGATCCGCCACGTCGACCCGGCGCATCGCACGCTCGGCCGGTTCTTCGCTGAGGAGGTCGCGAAGCCGCTGGAGATCGAGTTCTACATCGGATTGCCGCCCGAGGTTCCCGACGAGCGGCTCGCGCAGCTGAGGCTCTTCTCTCCCATGCGCGCCATCCGAGCGCTGCCCTCGGTCCCCAGGGGGTATGTGATGCGGATTCTGTGGCCCTGGTCGCTGCTGCGAAAGTCGATGCTGTTCGCGGACCTCGACCCGAACGATCGCCGCATGCTCGAGGTCGAGATCCCGGCAGGCAACGGCGTGGGGACGGCGCGGGCGATCGCGCGAGCCTACTCGGCGTTCGCGGAGGGAGGAGCGGGGCTCGGCATCACCCCGGCGACGCTCGCGAGCCTCACGGCGATCAACGACCCCGAGCGTCCGAGGGACGAGGTAATGGGTGTGCCCAGCTGGATGTCGCTCGGCTTCCTCCGACCAGGACCGCAGCTCGATTGGGGCTCGAGTCGGCGCGCCTTCGGTACGCCGGGCGCCGGCGGCTCTTTCGGCTTCGCCGATCCCGACGCACGGCTCGGCTTCGCCTACGTGATGAACAACATGGAGTTCCACATGTTCGACGACCCGCGCGAGAAGGCGCTGCGCGACGCCGTGCACCGCGCGATCCGGCGGCTCTCAGACTGAGACCGAGAAACCCTGCGAAGGCGGTTTCGCGTCTTCCCTCCTCGCGCGAAGCTGGAGCTTGCTCACGGATCGGTCAGACCCTCGAGTCTCGTCCGTTCCAGGAGCGTGAGCGATGTCCGCCGACGCGCTCACATGATGGACCGGCGCACCCGCGAACACTCATGGTCTCGGGCCTGGCGCCTTACGCGGCGGGCGGCGCCGGAGCGCGTCGCTCGCGCGCGCCGAAGTAGATCAGCGCGGCCGCGCTGCCCAAGATCAGGATCCCGAGCACGAGCAGGCCAATTGATGCCCACAGGAGGGCGGGCAGCTTTGCGCCCGCGGCGAGGTCGGCGGAAACCCCGCGCGAGCCGTCCGGCCGCATCACGACGACCGCCCAGCGTCCCTGCTTGACGCTCCAAGTCAGCGACTGGCTGCCGCGGCCCGCAACGCGGGCCACCCAGAACGTCGCGCGGTTTGGAGGAATCGCGGGCTTGCCGCCGGGCTGGGGGCGGTAGCTCGGCCGGTAGGTCGTGCCGAACGGGTTCGCGTTTACGTCCACCACCTCCGAGTGCGCCACGCCGGCCAGATAGTGGTCGACTTCGTCCTTGCGGGCGATCCCAATGAAGAGCGGCGAGTTCGGATTAGCGCTCTGGCCACGGATGCGCACGTCGCCGAGCCAGTCGCGGCCGTAGAGAAAGCTGGGCACGTCGGAGCTGATGTGCAGGGTCCTTGTGGCCAGTGCGTAGCTCGCCGTTGAGAAGCGCTCGCTAGAGGTCATCACATAGCCGTCCGAGCGCTGGGTCGTGTGCAGCCAGAGGCCGTACGCGCCGCAGGCCATCAAGCCCAGCGCGATGAGCGCGAGAAGACTCCCTCCCACGATCGCGGCGATGCGCCCGCCCGTCCACCTCGACGGCGCGTTCGGCGTCACGGGGGCCGCGGGCGGCGCCTGCTTGCGCTCGGGCTTCTGCTCTCCGGTTGGGTTAGCCATCGCTACTTAAGGACGAGACCGAGGACGACGACGAGGGCGAAGACGCTCGCAGAGGAGTGGACGATGATCCCCATCCACGCGCTTTGGAACCGCCGCGAGGGATAAGCCTCAAGGAAGATTCCGTCAACGAAGGTGCCGGGAATGTCCCAGGGCTGATGCAGGTGGTAGAGCGCGAACAGCGCCCCATTGGCGACCCAGTCGTACTTTCCAAAGACGCCCCGCATGCGCGGCAGCAGTAACCCCCGGAAGAGAAGCTCCTCGCCGAGCACGGTGTTGAAGACGACGAGCACGACGAGCACCGCGTACCAGCCCCACGCGCCGCGGAAGAAAGCTTCGCCGCGGTCGGAGCCGATGAAATCGGCGAAATCCCTCACCGACGGGCCTGGAATAGCAGGCACGAGCGTCCAAATGCCGAAGAGCACGACGAAGAGAAGCGCCCACCACCACACCTTTCCACCCACCCGCCCGGTCTTCGGGTCCCGGGGCGGCCGCAGCCACAGGGCGTCCCGCACCCGGGGCCATTCGAGCGACCCGAGCTCCCGCCTGACGAGGATCAGCACCAGCACAAATTGCCAGATCAGCCCCGCCGTCAGGCAGATAAGCAGCGCCTGACCGAGCGGCTCAGCGCCCCCGAGCTGGTCCCTGAGCCAGGGAGCGACGATCCAAGCGAGCACAGCCATCGGGACGGCCGCCGCCGCCCACACCCCAAGGATCTGAGCAAGCGAGTACTGCCTTACGGCTGCATACCGATCAACCAGCGGGATCTGACCGGGTGGCTGAACGGCTACTTTCGGCGTCGGCCGCTGCTGTGGCGGCGACGCCTTCTGCGGCTCCTGAGGCTCACGGTCGGGCGGATTGACGGAGTGCCTCCTTTGGCGATGTAGCTTAGACGCTAAGGCCCAGCCGGTCAGCCGGGCATCCGTATGCCGCCGCAGTTCGCCGGGGGCCGACTACCGACGCGTTCGCGGACACAGATGATGACTTCACCACGAGGCGCGGCCTCCTGGAAGGCGGGGGCAGCAGAATCGTGCCTCACTTCGAGCGTTCGACCGTGAAGTAGCGACTGCCTCGGGCGCAATGCAGGCGGTCGACTGTCGAATGCGTTGGCGAGCTACAGCTCCACGAAACTCGGTGCTTGCCTTCCCAGGAGAGCGTTAGCGTCTGATGGAGGGCGCGGCCATTCAGCATCAGGGCAATCGATTTCGCGACTTCGCAGCTGACCTTGTGAAGCCTGAACTCGAGTCCGCCGATCGCTCCGCACATAGATACATGCACGTGATCTCGGGGTGCAGGTTCTACCGAGGCTTGCCGGACGGAAGCTTCGCCGCCGCCGCTGCCGCAGCCAGAGGCGGTCAGGACGGCAATGGCGACGATGAACAGGATCACCCTGCGCACGGCGGCCGAGCCTACCCGAGTGAGACGGTCAGTTTCGGTGCGAAGACCTACCGAAACGGGGTCAAACACTTGAGTGTCTGTCCGGTTTCGGAGGCGCTCTTTTCCTCTCCCCCCAACATGCTGGGGCATCGTGGTACCAACTTGGTACCGGATGCATCGTCCGATATGTCCGATGCGTCCCGAGCCGGGGACGCAGCGGGACGCATGGGACGCGTCCGGACGCATATGGCAGACCTGTCCTCCGGCTGGGGGCCGAGCGGTCGCCGGTTCAAATCCGGCCTCCCCGATCAATCAGACCCAGCCTGGAGCCGGTGGCGGCTGGGCCCGGAGGTCAACCAGGTCTCCCTGCGGATACCTTAAAGGGGGGTCCCCGGTGGCCATTGCCTCAGGTGTTGGGTTCTACGGATGTGCGCGCGCTCGATAGTTCGGATAGTCGCGTGATGGATCGCGATCTCCGCGCTCGTAGCTGGCTGATCGGCCACCGCGCCCGCCTTCTCGCCGCCCTTGCCCTGGCCGCGATCGTGGTCGGCGGCGGACTCCACATCGCCGGCGATGCGGCTGCCGGCGACGCCGTCTGGCGGGTGGTCTTGGCGCTGCTCGCCGCGGAGCTCACGGTCGAGGTCGGCCGCACGGTGCTGGTCGAACGCCACATGGGGGTCGACACGATTGCGCTGGTCGCGATGGTCGGTGCGCTGGCTTTGGGTGAACTGCTGGCGGGCGTCGTCATCGGCCTGATGTTCTCCGGCGGCCTGGCGCTCGAGGAATTCGCCTCGACTCGCGCCCGCCGCGAGCTGACCGCACTGGTCGAGCGGGCGCCGAAGATAGCCCGGCTGCGAGTGGCGGACGGCTTCCGCGACGTGCCGGTGGAGCGAGTGCGCGCCGGGGACGTCGCCCTGGTCCGCACCGGCGAGGTGATCCCGGTCGACGGGACGATCCTCAGCCTGGAGGCGGTCGTCGACACCAGCGCGCTCAGCGGCGAGCCGCTGCCCGTCACGGTCAAGCAGGGCAGGGCGGTGCTGAGCGGCACGGCCAACGCCGGATCGCCGTTCGAGGTGCGGGCGGATCGCCCCGCGGCCGAGAGTGCCTACACGGCCCTCGTCAGGCTGGTCGAGGAGGCTGAGACCGAGCGCGCGCCGCTGGTTCGCATCGCCGACCGCTACGCCGGCTTTTTCCTGCCGGCGACGATGCTCGTCGCCGGCCTCGCCTGGGCGCTCAGCGGCGATCCGGTCCGCGGCCTCGCGGTCGTCGTCGTCGCGACGCCGTGCCCCCTGATCCTGGCGGCTCCGATCGCCCTGATCTCGGGCCTCTCGCGCGCCGCCCGGGCGGGCGTCGTCGTCAAGGGCACCGGGGCGATAGAGACCCTCGGCCAGGTGCGCACGATCCTCTTCGACAAGACCGGGACGCTGACGGTCGGCAGTCCCGAGGTGCGCGAGATCGCCACCCGGCCCGGCGTCGACGAGGTCGAGCTGCTCCGCCTTGCCGCGTCGGTGGACCGGATGTCGGCCCACGTGCTGGGGGAGGCACTGGTCCGATCCGCCGAGGAGGCCGAACTCGAGCTCACGATTCCGACCGGGATCCAGGAGGATCCCGGCCAGGGCATCGCGGGGTCGATCGACGGTCATCGCGTCGCCGTCGGCAGTCGCTCGTTCCTGGAGGGGGAGGGGGTGCCCGCAAAGCAGATCGCCTCAGCGGCGATCATCAGCGGGCGCGGGTCGGGGGAGGCGCGCGTGCACGTGGCGATCGACGGCAGGATGGCAGGTGTGATCGCGATGGCGGACGAGCTTCGTCCCGATGCCCGCGGGATCGTCGAGCGGCTGCGCTCGGAAGGGATCAGGCAGGTCGCGATGGTCTCGGGCGACCGCCGTTCCGTGGCCGAGAGAATCGGCCGCGAAATCGGGATCGATCGGGTCTACTCCGAGCAGTCGCCCGAAGACAAGCTCGAGGTCGTGCGGCGACTCCACGACGATCCCGAGCTCGGCCCGGTGATGATGGTCGGCGACGGCGTCAACGACGCGCCCGCCCTCGCCCTGGCGGACCTCGGGATCGCGATGGGAGTGGCCGGGGCGACCGTGTCGTCGGAGACCGCGGACGCGGTGATCACGGTCGACCGCGTCGATCGGGTCCTGGACGCCGTACACGCCGGCCGCAGGGCCCTGGCAATCGCGCGGCAGAGCGTCCTCGTCGGCATGGGCCTCAGCCTGACGGCGATGTGCGTCGCCGCCTTTGGCTACCTCCCCCCGGTCGCCGGTGCCCTGCTGCAGGAGGGCATCGACCTCGCGGTGATCCTCAACGCCCTGCGGGCGCTGCGGGGCTGATCAGGGCTCGCCGGGCTTCGTGAGGGGCGACGGCGGATGCGGAGGACGGTGCCGGGTCTCATTCCATGACGCGAAGCGTCGATGGGATGTCCATGCGGCGGAAGCGGCGGGCGCTCAGCAACGGCGCCAGCGCCACGGAGCCGACCCCGACCGCAGCGGCGATCAGCAGCGACGTCGGCGCGATCTCGATCACCAGCCCCAGGTCGGGAAGGGTTTCTGGAAGCGTCTGGTCGACGACCCAGCTGGTGACGAGGTAGCCGCCGCCGAGGCCGGCCATAGTCCCCAGGACGCCTGCGATCAGGCTCTCTCCGACCGCCAGGGAGATCGCCCGGCGGCCGGTCATTCCGAAAGCCAGCATGGTGGCGTTCTCCCGGCGGTGCTCGTCGATCCCGATTGCCGAGGAGTTGAAGGCGATCAGCAGCGCCAGCGCTAGGGCGAAGCCCTCGATCAGCCGCAGCACGCCGACGAAGTCACCGAGGCGGTTGCGGACGAACTTGGTCGTCGCGGTCGCCGGCTCCACCGAGGCCACCGACGGGTTGCGGAACAGTGCGCGCGCGATCCGGTTCTCGCTCATGCCCGGCTTCGGCGTGGCGGAGACCTGGTTGGCGATGGCGGGAAGGCCGGCCAGTACGGCAACCGAGGGGTCCATGTAGGCAAAGGTGCGGAAGGGATCGGGGTGCAGGCCGCTGACGCGGAAGGGCGCCCGCGCCTCCGTGTAGCCCGAGCCCTGCCTTCGCGGGTAGGCGATCGTGATCGTGTCGCCGACCCCGACCCCGAGGTCGGCAGCGGCCTTCTCGGAGATCAGCACTTCGCGTCGGCCCGGCGCCGGCGGCCGGCCGGAGGTGACGGTCGGCGCCCAGATCGGGCTGGAGAAGCGGAGCAGGGTCACCGATCCCTTGAATGCTTCGGCGCGCGGCGCCGAGAGCGTCACCGGCAGCGTCAGCTGCGGTTCAGCGGCGGCGACGCCGGGAGCCGATTCGACCGCACCTGCTCGCTGCGGCGGGCGCTGCGGAAGCCGTCCATCGCGACCACGATGCGGTTCGGGTTGCCCTTGGCGATCTCCGCTTCGCTGCGATCGATGGTGGCGTTGAAGGAGTCGATCAGTCCCATGAAGGAGACCAGCACGCTGAGCACGGCGCCGATCCCGAGCACCGTGAGGAGCGTGCGGCGCGGGGCGCGCAGGGTGTTGCGGAGCGGCAGCTGAGCGATGCTGGAGCCCGGCAGCCGCAGGCGCTTCGCCAGGCCGGCGACGCCGCTGCCACGCGCGGCCCTGAAGCCGACCCGAATCGCGTCCACTGGCGTCTGCCGCAGGCCGCGCCAGACCGGGATTGCGGTGGCGACGACGGGCAGCACCAGACCGACGATGGCGGCGCGCACGAAGACCGCCGGCTCGAAGGGTGTCCGCATCTCCGGCAGGGGCAGCAGGTCTTCGAGGACGCCGCGGAAGATCTCCCCCATCATCAGCCCCAGAGCGAGCCCGAGGACCGTCCCGGCGAGGGCGATCTGCAGGCCCAGCAGCAGCGGCCGGATCGCCAGCAGGCGGGGCGGTACGCCGAGCGCCATCCCGATGCCGATCTCGCGGCGCTGCGCCTCGACGATCCTGGTCGCCAGGTTGAAGGCCGCCAGCGCGGCGCCGGCCAGGATCAGGATCGCGAAGACGTCGAACATCCGCTGGTCGCCGCTGGCGTCCTTGTAGAGCACGCGGTGGGCGGTGTCTTCGGCCAGCGTTGTGACTTCGCCGCTGAGCCCCGCCGCCGCCAGCGCGTGCTCCAGCTGCCCGCGGACCACGCGGGGGTCGACGCCGTCCCGCAGCCTGATGACGATGTCGTTCACCCGCGGCCGCCCGCCGGCGATGCGCTGCGCCACTCGCAGCGAGGTGAAGAGGACCGCGAACTGGGCCTCGGCGCCACCGAATTCGCCACCGCCCGGCCTGGTCACCATGAAGTACTCGGGTGAGCCGCCAACGCCGACGTAGCGCAGCATGCCGCCGCCCTGGAGCCGCACCTTCCCGCGCTGGGGCAGGTCGTGGTAGGCGGCGAACCCGCGCTCAAGCAGGGCCACCGGCTGCCCTTCGTCGGAAGCGTGCAGGCCCCGGCCGGAGGAGGCGTAGACGCCGTCGACCCGCGGCCCCTCGGGGCCGAGCGGTGACCCGACCAGTTCGGCCGGCGTCAGCAGGGATTCCCTTCCGGGCCGCACCACCTCGACCTGCGTCGGCAGCAGCAGCCGCTCCTCGATCCGCTCCACCCGGCCGGCGCTCGGGATGCCGCGGGCGAGCCGGCCCAGCGTTCCCACGGGCGCGCTCGTCCCCCCCGTCAAAGAGATCTCGAGATCGTGCGCGTGCAGCGCTGAGTAGCTGGCATCGTTGGAGGCGATGCGCCAGTCCTCCATGCTGCCGAGGCCCGCGTAGACGCCAGTCCCGATCGCCAGCACGAGGCCGATCGCCAGCACGAGGGCCCAGCGGCCGCGCAGGTCGCGAAGCGACCAGCGCAGCCAGAGCCCGAGGCGTCCCGCGCTCACCAGTGCAATTCCGAGATGTCGGCCGGGCCGCCGGGGTTGGGCCCGTCGGCCACGATGCGGCCGCTCGAGAGCTCGATCACCCGGTGGGCGACGCGGGCGATCTCGCGGTTGTGGGTGACGACCAATACCGCCGTGTCCTCGCTGTGCGTCTGCTCGTGCAGCAGCTCGAGAATCTGCACACCAGTGCGGAAGTCGAGCTCCCCGGTCGGCTCGTCGGCGAGCAGGATCGGGTTTCGGGTTGCCAGCGCCCGGGCGATCGCAACCCGCTGCTGCTCGCCGCCGGAGAGCTCGTGTGGGAAGTGTTCGCCCCTGCCGCCTAGGCCGACCCGATCGAGAGTCTCGGCTGCGATGGCGCGGGCTTCGCCACGCGCGCTGATGTCGGCGCCGAACTCGACATTCTCCAGCGCCGTGAGCGCCGGGAAGAGGTTGAAGGTCTGGAATATGAAGCTCACCGTTCGGCGGCGGAACTCGAACAGCTCGGCGCGAGTGGCATCGGTGATGTCCTCGCCGTCGATGCGGACGGTTCCCTCCGTGGGCGAGTCAAGGGCGCCGATCGTGTTCAGCAGCGTCGTCTTGCCGCTGCCGGAGGGCCCGAGGACGACGAGGAACTCGCCACGATCGACCCGCAGGTCGACGTTCTCCAGCGCCGTCACCGTCACCTCGCCCATGTCATAGCGGCGGGCGACACCAGCCAGCTCGATCAGAGGATCGTGCTGCAAATCCGTGACATTGGCCGAAGCATCGAGCGTATGCCTGTCCTTCATAGCCACATCGTTGTCTGGTGCCGGGAGGGGCATCCTAGATCGTCCCTTCCAACGGGTGGACAACCGCCACCTGACAGGAAAGAATCGGAATTACGCTGCCAGCTCCGATACACGACTCGAAGGGTGATAGCGATGGAGCGCTGGGAGTACATGGTCATCCCCCTGGAGGAGGCCGGCAAGCTGAAGAAGAAGTCCTCTGGGCTCAGCAACGACCGACTGAACGAACTGGGGCAGGAGGGCTGGGAGGCGGTTGGCCTCACCCTGAAACGCGGCGATTTTGTCGCGTGGCCAGTGGTGCTGCTGAAGCGCCCGATTTCGGGAGTTTGACCGCAGCCCTCTCGGCTACAACTAATGACAGACAAATCGGGCCCCCGCTAGGTCTCTCACTACCACCGCTGAGCCCTCCTTTTGGAGGGCTCGGTTCCGACTAGCCTAGGACCTGCGGGCAGTGGCGGCATCCGGGCAAGTCGTAGGCGAGTCTGCTCGAAACTACTGAAGCCAAGGCCGCGCTTCCTGGGGTACCGTCAGCGTGTGGGGCGCCGTCTTCTCGCAGCGCTGGTCGTGACCGGGGCGCTCCTTGTTCCCTCGGCCGCTTTGGGCAGCCTCACGAGTGACGTTCAGCAGGGCCAGCGGCTGGCCGAAGAGATTCGCTCCGGGGAAAAGAAGTGCTCGGACCTCGCGGCCGACGATTTCGAGCTGATCGGCGAGTACGCGATGAGCCGCTACCTGGGCAGCACCGCAACCCACGAAGCGATGAACCGCCACATGACAGAGATGATGGGCAGCGTGGGCGAGGAGCGCATGCACCAAGCTCTCGGCTACCGCTACAGCGGCTGCCCTGGCGGGCCGGCCGCAGGCTGGGTGGGCCCGATGGGCGGAATGATGTCGGGCAACTACGAAGGCTCGGTTGGCTTTGGTGGCGGCATGATGGGCGGCGGCTTCCGGGGAGGGATGATGGGCCTCAGAGGCGCCGGCGACAGCGACATCAGCGTCCTCGGCGTCGTGCTGATTGCCCTCGCTGCTGCAGCGGTCGGCGGTGCCCTTGTCTTTGCCGGGATGCGGCTCGGCCGCACGGACCGCTGAGCCGGCTCTACTTCGACTGCGCAATGCGACGCCCTAGCCGAATCGGTCTACGAAACCGAAGGTCACAAGTTCGAATCCTGTCGGGCGCGCTGACATCCCTCCGTAAACCGGGAGATTTCAGCCCGGGAGCTAGGGACGGCCGGCGAGCTGAGAGGGACCGATCGGGCGCCGATTCACTTTGTCGACTGTCGGGTTTAGCCAGCTTATGACGCTTCCCCCACTGTTCATCTTCGACCCCGCCAAGCTGAAGACAGCCGGAGCAGCAAGGAGGATCGACCGCAAGACCAGCGGGCGGCCGAGTGGGGAGTGGGGTTTGGGGGTGGTGGGGGGGTTGGGTAGGTGGTGGGGGGGGGGGAGGGGTGGGGGGGAGTGGGGAGGGGTGGGGTGGGGGGGGTGGGTGGTGGGGGGGGGGGAGGGGAGGATGGAGAGGTGGTGAAGAGGTAGTGTGTGGGGGGATGTAGGGAGTAGGGGGAGGGGGGGGGCGGGGTGGGGGAGTGTGTGGGTGAGTGGTGTTGAGGGGAAGTGGGCGAGGGGTGAGTAGAGAGTGGGGGGGTGCTGGGGGGTGGGTGGGTGGGTGTTGGGGGGTGAGTGAAAGTGGGGGAGTGATGAGTTGGTAAAGGAAGTGGTGAAAGTGAATGAGGTGAGTGTTGGTTTGAGCTGTGTGATGTGTAGCTGTGGGGTGTAATGTGGTGGTTTATGGTGGGTATGTGTTTGTGAGGTTTTGTATTTGTGATTTTGGGTTTGTGTAACCTCCCTCCGTAAACCGGGAGATTTCAGCCCGGGAGCTAGGGACGGCCGGCGAGCTGAGAGGGACCGATCGGGCGCCGATTCACTTTGTCGACTGTCGGGTTTAGCCAGCTTATGACGCTTCCCCCACTGTTCATCTTCGACCCCGCCAAGCTGAAGACAGCCGGAGCAGCAAGGAGGATCGACCGCAAGACCAGCGGGCGGCCGAGTGGGCGACGGTGCGCCGCCCAGCTCGAACCGCCTTGCTTCAGACCCTCTCGTTGCAGTCGTGCTTTTTCAGGAGCTTGTTCTCCTGATTCGTCTGCTTAGCCGTGGGGTGCTTGTGCGCCTTTTTCCACTGGCTCAGTTGATTCGTGCACTGCTTGTGGGTCCAGTGCTCGTGGTGCCCACTGTCATGGTGCCCGCTGCTATCTGCCAGAACCGAACCTGCGGCTCCGCTGAACGCGAGCACAGCCGCAACTGCGAACAACGCGGTCTTTCGCGCTAAACCAGACATATAGGACCTCCTGATTGGGATCCGGTCTGCCGACGTTAATCCTCGCCTCGTTCCGGGAAATCCGTAATCCCCCGCATATGGGCTGCGGAACTTTCCGCATGTAGGATCAATGGGGACACCAAGATCGGGCTGCAGCCCCGCTCCGTAGCGGCGGCAGTCTTATCTTGGTCCACCGTCGGGTTTATCCAGGGATTTTGCCTTCCACCCTTGACGGTCCCACCCGACGCTGCGTAGCATCGTCACGCAATGGCAACCTTCGGACTGGTGCACGGAATGTGTCTGGGCGCCTGGACTTGGGAGTTGGTGACGCCTCACCTCGAGGACGCAGGCCACGAGGTCATCGCCGTCGATCTGCCGAGCGAAGACCCCGATGCGACATTTAGCGATTACGCCGAGGTGGTGCGAAAAGCACTGACGGGGGCGGAGGCCCGCGGTGAGCGAGCGAGTCGCGACGATGGCTGACGACTCGGTCACGGTCAATAGCGTCGAGGTGCGCGAGGTAGTAGCGAACCTCTGATAATTCAGCGCAGCTGCTCGGCCCCAACGCGCCCTTTCGTCCATCTGATTGACCCAGCCGCGCAACGGGCATAGAGTCGATCAGTCTCGTCCACTCGATCCCAGCGATCTGGAGGAAACTGCAATGCGCCCTAAGTTGAGCTATGCGAACGTCATCTCGACGCTGTGCTTGTTCTTGCTGCTCACAGGGGGAGCGGCCTACGCTGCTAGCCACCTTGGCAAGAACACCGTCGGCGCCAAGCAGCTGAAGAAGAACTCGGTCTTGACCGCGAAAATCAAGAAGGAAGCGGTCACGACCGCGAAGCTGAAGAATGACGCCGTCAACGGCGCCAAGGTCAAGGACGGCTCGCTGAGCGGCGCCGACATTAACCTTTCCACTCTCGGCACCGTGCCGACCGCTGAGACTGCCAACAGTCTCAAGGGCTTCAATACGTTCACGGGCAGAGGCTCGGAGGACACGGTGACGACTCTTTTCAGCACCGGCCAGTTCGACGTGGTCGGGATCTGCGATGAAAACGGCGATTTCGATCCGCCCGGCTTCCCATTCGAAAACACCGGCAGCGCCGTCGGCATCGTCAATCGCGGGGAAAATGGCGGCTACGCCGATTCGAGTGACGACGACGATCCCGTGTTCAACGTCGGCGATGGCATTGCCTTCGACTACCTCGACGCGGGCGATGGCGGATCGGCGGTCCTGCCGAACGGACACTCGATATTCGCTTTCGGCGGCGTGATCACGGAATTTGGGGAAAACCCGAACTTTGGCCCCGGTTGCACGTTCCGCGGCCTCGTCTGGTCCAACTAGGTCCCCAAGACGTCGCGCACGCAGGGGGGAGGGGGCCACCCCTCCCTCCCCCCGTGCGGGTTGACCCGACGCCCAATCGGGGCTAGCGTCGGTGTGGTCCATAGGGGCGAGTGGCCGAAGCCACAATTCCAACGGAGGCCCGTGATGCGCCCGAGACTGACCCTACGCGAACGTGATGGCAACGGTTGCGGTGTTCATTGCCCTAGGCGGCGCTTCATACGCGGCCACCCAACTGCCCAAGAACAGTGTGGGGGCGAAGCAACTGAAGAAGAACGCCATCACAACGGCGAAAATCAAGAAGGAAGTTGTGACCGCCGCCAAGGTCAAGAAGGGCACGCTGACCGGGACTCAGATCAACTCCTCGACGCTGGGAACGGTCCCAACCGCGCAGACGGCGAATACCGCCAACTCGCTCGCCCCCCCGGAGAACTGGCATGAGGTGGGAGCATCCGGTGAGCCAGGATTCCAGAACTCCTGGCACAACGTTTCGTCCAGCACTACCGACGAGACAGCCGCTTTCTTCAAGGACCACGACGACATCGTTCACTTCAAGGGCTTGGTGGAAGCCGGGACCGAAACTGTCATCTTCCAGCTACCCCCGGGCTACCGTCCCAGAAGTGGCAAGCGGGTCACTATCCCAGTGAACTGCATCAGTGGTAGCTGCTCGGCCCCCGGCATAGGGGTTGCGAGGATCTTTGGATCGGGGGTGTCTCCGGAATTTGATGGTGCGGTAGCCGCAGCAAACACAAGGGTGAGCCTCGACGGCATCACCTTCCGCGCCGAATCCTGATACGACCCGGAGCTAAGTGGGGCGCTCGCAGCCATCCAGAATTTTGACCCTAACGCGCCTCTTCCAGGTTCCCTGCCCGAGGCTAGGCTCGATGAGCCCTAAACAGAGGAGAGGATATGAACCGCCTACGTCCCAAGCTGACCTACTCCAACGTGGTCGCAACCTTGGCTCTATTCGTCGCTGTGGGTGGAGCTTCGGCCTTCGCGGCAAGCCAACTCGGCAAGAACTCGGTCGGCCCCAAGCAGCTCAAGAAGAACGCAGTCACCACGGCGAAGATCAAGAAGGAAGCCGTCACGGTTGGAAAAGTCAAAAAAGGCACGTTGACCGGCACGCAGATCAATTCCTCGACCCTCGGTACGGTACCTACCGCTCAAACGGCGAACGGGCTTGCTGCACCGGAAGCCTGGCATGAAGTGGGAGCGCCAGGAGAGCCTGCGTTCCAGTTTGGGTGGCACAACGCACCCTCGACCGCGACAGTTGCGTTCTACAAGGATCAAGGAGGAGTGGTCCACCTGAGGGGCGTGGCGATTGATGGCGCATACGAGGAACCAATCTTCCAGCTACCTCCTGGCTATCGCCCGAGGCAAAACCTTTCCATCGCCGCTGCGGGTGAAGGAGGCAAATTAACCCAATTGACTGTACTTGGAACGGAAGGGATCCATGTGTCCGCTGCCAACGTCGGCACGATGTATCCGTACGAAGGCAAAAGCGTCAGCCTCGATGGGATCACCTTCCGCGCCGAAACCTGAGACGACCCAGAGCTCATGTGGGGTGGTCATAGCCGCTTAGCGTTTTCTCCCTTACGCGCCTTCCTCTTGGTCGCACCACCTCCCAGATTTTCATCTCAGTACAAACGAGCCGCCTTCTACCGCGACTTGCCAGGCGAGGCAAGCGGGGCTACGCTCGATGAGTCCCCATCAGAGGAGGAGGCATGAGCCGCCTACGTCCCAAGCTGACCTATTCCAACGTGGTCGCAACCCTGGCTCTATTCGTCGCCGTGGGTGGAGCTTCCGCCTTCGCGGCAAGCCAACTCGGCAAGAACACGGTTGGAGCCAAGCAGATCAAGAAGAACGCCGTGACTACGGCGAAAATCAAGAAGAACGCGGTCGATACCGCAAGGATCAAAAACAACAGCGTGAATGGAGCGAAGGTCCCGGACGGGTCACTGACAGGCGCTGATGTCAAAGACCAGTCGCTTACCGGCGCCGACATCGATCAGACCTCGCTGAACGGCGTGCGCGCGGCCAACGTCACGAGGATTTTGATTAACGGGGACTCAAGCTGCAGCCCTACCATTCCGCCCCCCTCCGGCGTCACCTCAATACGGGTCAACAAAGGCATATGCAGCATTACCTTCCCCAACCCTGTGACGAACTGCAGTGCAACTGCCACCATCCGTTATCACCATGTCGGCAACGAAATCATCCTCCTGCAGGATCGCACGGCTCAGGTAACCGAAGCCGCGGAAAAACCGAACGTGCTCTTCGTCGCCACCTTGGAAATTGGCACAGTCTTCAACCTGCCCTTCGACCTGGTGCTGGTCTGCTGATCTTCTACCCGAGTAGAACTTCCCCGAAGCTTCACTCAGAGTCCGCTGTGAGCCTTATGGGGGCATGGAAAGCAACCCTGCGGGGAATGCCTCATCTCAGGGTGTTGCACCGTTAGGCGGGCTTAGAGCGTGCGACGGGCTTGGCCCGTATCTCGGCGAAATGGTTCCTGCTGCCGGCGTCGGGTCTACGAAACCCAAGGTCACAGGTTCGAATCCTGTCGGGCGAGGGAAGGCGCCGCTATCAGCGGTTTCTCCCAACATCTGCGGCGTCTTCTACCCCCTTCCCGAGCTGCGGGAAGGGGCGCCAGCTCCGCTGTCCCGACAGGCAGACCGCCTGGCCGCGCCCGTCCCTAGACTTGCGCCATGAGCGATCGCGACGCCCAGGCCTACTACGCCTCCGGACCGGCGGAGCTGGCGCCAATCGTCCTCAAGGCGCTCGCCGCAGCCGGGCGGCCGACGGAGCCGCTCGACCCCGATGACCTCGCTGCCCTCGATGAGTTCCACGGTCTCGGCCGCGCCGCCACCCTCGCCCTCGCCGAACTCGCCGCTATCTCGCCCGGGGAGCGTGTCCTTGACCTCGGCGCCGGCATCGGCGGTCCCGCGCGCACCCTCGCCCGCCACTTCGACGCCCGCGTCTGCGCGCTCGATCCGACTGAGCGCTTCTGCGGTCTCGCCGAAGAGCTGAACGCACGCGCCGGTCTCGCCGATCGGATCGAGGTCGTGTGCGCCGATGCCCGCCAGATGCCCCTTCCCGACGCCGGCTTCGACCTCATCCTCACCCAGGCGGTCTGGCCCAGCATCGCCGACAAGGCGGCGATGCTGGCCGAGGCCCACCGCGTCCTCGTCCCCGGCGGGCGCCTGGCGATCTATGAGGCGATGGCGGGGCCTGGGGAGGGCGAACTGAGCTATCCGCTGCCCTGGGCCGACGGGCCCGATGAGAGTTTCGTCATCGACGCCGCGCGGGCTGGCGAGCTCGCCGCCGAGGCCGGCTTCGCCGTCAGCGAGTGGCTGCAGAGTCCAGAGGTCCTCGCCCGCGTCGGCGCCATCGCCGGCTCCGATGCAACGGCGATGAGCAGCGGCGTTCCGGGCCTCGACCTCTCGCTGCTGATGCCCGATTTCGAGGCACGCATGGCGGGTGTCGCCGAGAACCTGGAGGCCGGGCGGATCGAGCTAGCGATGGCGCTGATGGTGGCGGAGTAGGGCGGGGGCGGCGAGCAACCCCCAACCGGTCCACTGCCTCTTCGAGACCCACCTCGGAGTCGCCGACCTCGACCGCTCGCTGGCCTTCTGTTTCCGACTCCAAGCCGAAGCTCCTCCGGCTGGGGGCCGAGCGGGTCACCGGATTAAATCCGGCCTCCCCGATTTCCCGGAAGGGGGATTATCGGGCGTCGGGCGCGCGGGTATGAGCCACTGGGCTCCAGCGAGTGAGGATTGCGCGTAATCTAGCCCAGAGGTAGCCGCAACCGGCGGTCGCCGTCAGAGCAGGAGCTTCCTATGCGCTTCCCACGCCTTACCGCAGCCGTCCTAGCCTTGGCTGCCTTCGCCCTCATCGCCGCCGGCTGGGGCGACAGCAGTTCGGGCATCACCAGCGCCAGCGCCCGTACCAGAGGAATCGCGGCGCCCGTCGCCAGCACGCAAGCCACGCCATCGGCCACCGGGACGACGGTCTCGCTCGGCAGCGCCGGGGGTGTCGGCAAGGTACTCGTCAACGCGAAAGGGATGACGCTCTACTACTTCTCGAAGGACGTGAAAGGCAGCGGCGTGTCGAAGTGCACGGGCGCCTGCGCGCAAGCGTGGCCGCCACTCATCACCAAGGGCAAGCCGACAGCGAAGAATGGCGTCAAGTCCTCGATGCTGGGGACGATGAAGCGTTCCAACGGTACGACCCAGGTCACCTACGCCGGTCGGCCGCTGTACACCTTCATCGAAGACAAAAAGCCCGGTGAAGATACCGGCACCGGAATCAAGGCCTTCGGCGGCTCCTTCTTCCCGCTGCACTCGAACGGGAAGAAGGCGGGGCACTAAGCCCCCCTCCCCCGAAGATGGCGAGCTAACGACGAATACCGGCCGGAGGTTCCCTGCCCGCTATCCCCTATCCCCCCAACAAGCTGGGGCGTCGCGGTACCAGTTTGGTACCGGACGCTTCGTCCAATACGTCCAGATTGTCCACAGCGCGGGACAGATGGGACGTCAGGGACGCGGTGGGACGCATATGGCAATGCTGTCCTCCGGCTGGGGGCCGAGCGGTCGCCGGTTCAAATCCGGCCTCCCCGATAGCCCGGAGGCCCGCTTCGGAAGCGGTGCTTCGAGGTCACGCTAACTGGAGTCGTCGCTGAGCTGCGCTAAGAGATCGCGCAGCTCGGATCTCCTCTGTCGCTGGCCGCACGGCGCACGCTGGCAACGCTGTCTATGCGGCCACCAAGTGGGGCATCGGCGGCTGGTCGGAGGGCTTGCGCCAAGGGCTTCAACCCGACATTTGCGTGATCGTGATCGAGCCGGGGGCCGTCGCCACGGAACTGCCCGACCACATCACGCACGACGACACCGGGAACGCCGGATTTGCGGGAGTGGGTTGGTGAGATCGCAATCAAGCCTGAAGACATCGCCGAGATCATCGCCTTCGCCGTGTCGCGCCCGCAGAGAATGACTCGGAACGAGATCCTCACGACATCTTCGGCCCGGGCGTGAACTTCGCCTCGCGGATGGAGTCGCTGCCGAGCCGATGGAGATCGGGTCACCGAGCAGACAGACGAGCTAGTCTGCGACGAGTTCATCTGCTCGGAGCGTGGAGTCGAGGAGGTCAAGGGATTTGGCGAGCAGCGTGTCTTCTCCCTCGACGGCGAGCTCGAGTCGCGCTGATCCGGCTCCGACCCTCTTCGTCTGCCTGTTCGCCGTGCAGGCGAGCATCATCGCGCTCTCGCCGGTGCTGGCCGAGGTGGCGGCCGACTTCAACGTCTCCACAGCAGCGGCCGGCCAGCTCCGGACCGCCTCCGGCCTCGTCGCCGGCCTCGTCGCGCTCGGCATGGGCAGGTTGTCCGCGCGGCTGGGCCTGCGCGAGCTGTTGCTGACCGGCCTCGGGATCCTCGGCTTCGCCTCCCTGCTCAGCGCCGCCGCACCGAGCTTCGCCGTGCTCGCGGTCGCCCAGGTCGCGCTCGGGGCTGGGCTTGCGATCGTCCTCTCGGCGGGCCTTGCAGCGGCGGCGGACTGGGCCGTCCCGGCGCAGCGGGCCCGGGTCCTCTCCTGGGCGCTGCTCGGCCAGCCGTCGGCCTGGATCGTCGGGATGCCTGTGATCGGCGTGCTCGGAGTCGTGAGCTGGCGCTGGGGATGGGTGGCGGTCCCGTTCCTGGCGAGCGTCCTGGCCGCGGCGATGGTCCTGTCGCAGCCGACCGACGACGTGCGCGAGCCTCGGGCGCGGACGTGGCGCCTTCTCTCCGACGACGCCGACGTCGCCAGCTGGGCCCTCGGCGAGCTGTTCGCCTGGGCCGCCTGGGCCGGGGCCCTCGTCTATGCGGGCGCGCTCTTCGTCGAGACCTACGGGGTTGGAACCGGGACCGCAGGGGTCCTGCTCGGCGCTGCCGCGGTCGCCTACCTTCCGGGCAACCTCCTGGGGCGCCGGATGATCGGCGCCCATGCTCGCCTGCTTGCCGCGTCGGTGCCCCCGATCGCGGCCCTGCTGGTCGCCGTCTTCGGCGCCGTGCGGCCGTCGCTCGCCTTCAGCGCCGCGACGTTCGCCCTGCTCGCGTTCGTGGTCGCGGCGCGCACGATCGCTGGCAGCGCCCTCGGGCTGGAGGTCTGCGAGCAGCGCCGCACGTTCGCGATGCGGGTCAGGACCGCGGCCACCCAGTTCGGCTACCTGCTGGGCTCCGCCCTGGGCGGCGCGGCGCTCGCCGCCGGCGGCTACACCGCCCTCGGCTTCGCCTTCGCGGCGATGTTCGCGTTGGCGGCGGTGCCGCACGTGCTGGTGCTCCTGCGGCGGGCCTGAGCGCCGAGGCCGCCGGTTCGGCCCCGTGCCGCCCTGCGGCGGCCCGTGGTACCGCTTTGGTACCGGACGCATCGTCCGATCTGTCCCATGCGTCCCGAGCCGGGGACGCATGGGACGCATGGGGGGGTCGGGACGCATATGGCACCCGTGTCCTCCGGCTGGGGGCCGAGCGGTCGCCGGTTCAAATCCGGCCTCCCCGATCATCGGAAGCCCCACACCGACGCTAGGCCCGGTTGGCCGTGAGACAATCCTGGCCGAGCGCCGGTCGGCGCCGAGGAGAGCCGCGAGGGGGAGGTCTAATTGGTCGGTAGCTGAGTCAGCGACAAGTGGTCCCGCCAGCCTGTGTCAATCAGGCCGAGAATCGGGTCGAAGCCACCAACGTCGACCTCTGCCGCGCTCAGTTCGTATTCCCGTTCGCCGCTTGGCGTGACGGTGGAACGGTGACTCGTACGCTCCTCAAGCTCAGCAAGCATCTCCGCGCCGCGCCCATCGTGGACCTGGAAGACGACGTTGGCTGCCATTTGCCGGGGAAGTTTGGGAAGCGGCTCGGGGGCATCCGACGGCGATATGCGAGGGGGGACCGATGTGCCCAAAACCCAATCGAGGCCAGCCGGCGGAATCGGGGCGGGTGATGTGGAGGAGCTGGACTCTTCCATCACCAGGCCTCCGCCCTCGGTCCAGCGGTCAGCATCCGACTGGGTTTGTCGTTCGGGTTCGACTCGTTGTTCGTGTCGGTCCGCACAGCGATTGCCGCATTGCCAGCACGCGCCATCCTGGCTGCCCAGCGGCGCCTCACAGGCCACACACAATCGGGGAGTGTGTCGGTTGCGCAAGCTCAGGCCGCCGGTCGCGACAGGGGAGGTGGTCATTCGGTCATTCGGATCCTCCGATCGTGGCAAGGTGTTCGGGATGTCCGGGATTGCTGTGGTGGGCGGAATCGGCGATGCATCGGGAAGCGTCGATGCCGGGGGAATTGGAGCTGTGAGGGGCCCCGGAGATTCGGCGTGCTTGGCCAAGCCCGCGCGGCGTCCCGCGTTTGCGCTTGGCTTGCCTCCGAGCAGGACGCAGAGTTGGTCTGCAAGCTCCGGCGTCGCATCCGCCGAGCGGTCGCCGGTCTCGGCTGGCTCCTTGAACATGATGGCCTCCGATTGGGCCCTTCTCCTCTGACTCGACCAAGCCGAGCCTCCACCGCAGAGTCCTTCCGGTAGAGGCCCCTGTCGCTTGGAACCATCGTTCCATGTGCTCCAGGGGCGGGGTTAGTAGGTAAAGTGTATCATTAATTCATGAATAATAATTCTAGAAATAATGGACAGTTGGAGGAGATCGACCGGATGCCTGGCGGGGCAGTTCCCAGTTGGGACTTCCTCACCAACCACGCCCACGTTCTGCTCTGCATCTCTCAGGATTCCGGGATCCGATTGCGTGACATTGCCGCTGCGGTTGGAGTCACCGAGCGGACCGCCCACAAGGTTCTCTCCGAGCTGGTCGAGGAGGGCTACGTGCTGCGCGAGCGACATGGCCGCCGCAACCGCTACAAGGTGAAGCCCGAGCTGCCCCTTCGCCACCCGCTTGTCCGCGAGCGTGAGGTCGGTGAGCTCTTGCACGCCCTCGAGAGGCCGGAGCGAGCCGAGCGATGACCGCGGGAGCCGGCGCCAGGGCGGGTCGGCCCGAGGGTCAAGACAACCCGGCCCCCTTCAGACCGCGCTCGATCGCGGGGGCGAGGGTGCGGGCGAAGGTCGCGCTGAGGTGGCTCTTGTCTCGGTAGACGAGAGCGTCGCCGATCACCGCGCGGCAGAGGTTGTGAGGGCAGATCTCGCGGTTGATGTCGATCAGATGGGCGCCGGGTGCGGCCCTTGCGGCCCGAACGTCGAATTCCTTGTTCCTGTCGTGTATGCGCGGAAAGGCGCAGGATTCGAGGTGCTGGAGGTCTTCGGAGACACAACCGGGGACGTCGCTGGCTGCGGCGGGGGTGTCCTGGATTACCACCGTCCGCAGGCCGGCGCGGTGGATCCGCGTCAGGGTCGCGAGATAGCCCGCTTCCATCGCGGCGGCGGCCGAGCCCCCACTCAGTTCTTCGCCCTTCTTGCCGTAGGGAACGTAGGCGGTGTCGCCGCTCATAACCACGACGGCGGACCCCCCACCCATTTCGATCCGCCGCAGCGACTCCTGCCGCCAGGCCTCGCATTGCGGGTACTCGCGGTCGGCGATCATGCTGCGGATTGGTACCTCGCCCGGGGTGCATTCGGCCTTGGTCAGTGTGATCAGGCGCCAGTGGCGCGTTTCCGCCAGCTCTTCCAGCGCCGGGAAGTACTGCATGGCGTGGGAGTCACCAAAGAGAATCAGCGTGCGCTTGCCATCAGGGTCGCCGTAGAGGCACTTATTCGAGTTGGTGCCGCTGATCCCCACCAGGCAGCCGTCGTAGTAGGCGCGGGAGCGGTCGGCCTGCGCCCTCAGCGGGTTTGGGCGAACCGCGTCGGCGTGCTGCTGGGGGTGGGGCTGTTCGGGCAGCGCGGCGGCGCCTTTGACCTCGGCGAGCGGCGCCGTGTGGAGGGTCGGTTGCAGATCGGTCAGGCCGATGCCCGCACAGACGCCGATCGCCATGCAGCCGAGGCCGATGGCCAGCGCACGATTTGGCCTGCGTGCCAGCGCTCTGGAAAGACGGAGGGGATCCTCGATCAGGTGGTGGGTGGCGGCGGTCGGAATCCAGGAGACGGCGACGACCGCGAGGCCGGCAGCGACCGAGAGCGGCCCCCAGATGACAGCCGCGAAGATGAGGGCGGGCCAGTGCCAGAGGTACCACGAGTAGGAGATTCGCCCGACGTAGCGGACCGGCGAAAGCGAGAGCAGCCAGGCGGGGGCTCCCTTCGCCTGGGCGAAGACCGAGGATCCGGCGAGGATCAGGCAGGCGGTGCCGAGGGTGGGCAGGAGAGCAGCGGTACCCGGGAAAGGGGTGCTCGCATCGAAGGCGACCGCCGAGTAGACGATTGCCCCGAGACCGGCCCAACCGATTCCGGCCGCCGCGATGCGGGGGATGCGCACCGCGCCCAGCAGCGCAAGCGCCGCCCCAAGCGCCAGCTCCCAGGCGCGGCCGAAGGTCGAGAAGTAGGCGGCGGCGGGCTGCTCGTCGGTGAGGTGGATGCCGAGCGCGAGCGAGCTCACCAGGACGAAGGCCAGCGTCCCCCAGATTGCGGGGCGGATGGAGCCGCCGCGACGACGCCAGAGCCAGGTGGCCGCCAACAGCAGGGTCGGCCAGACGACGTAGAACTGCTCCTCGATCGCCAGCGACCACAGATGCAGGACGGGGCTCGGTTCGGCTTCCTGGGCAAAGTAGTCGACCGACTGGGAGGCGAAATGCCAGTTGGCCGTGTAGAGAGCCGAGCTGACGATGTCGGCCGAGACTTCGACCGCGCGCACGGGGGATAGGAGCAGGAGCGAGAGGGCGCCGACGACGGCGAGGAGGACGGCAGTCAGAGGCAGCAGCCGCTTGGCGCGGCGGGCGTAGAAGCGGCGCAGCGAGATTCCGCCGGTCCGGTCGAGCTCGCCCAGCAGCAGCCGGGTGATGAGAAAGCCCGAGATGACGAAAAAGACGTCGACGCCGACGTAGCCCCCGGCGAGGAAGGGCAGGCCCGCGTGGCAGAGGAGGACGGCGCCGATCGCGACGGCGCGCATTCCCTCGATGTCGGGACGGAAGCTGCTCTTGACAGGGATAGAAGGCCCCCCTCAGTGATGGTGGGCGGATGCGACGGCGGGCGAGCCAATCAAAGCCGCGACTCAGCAACTCGGGCCTCGTGCGCTCGGTGTGGTGCCCACCTTGGACTACCCACAGGTACACGCACTTGAACTTCAAAGAGAGTACGCCCAGTTTGTCGCTACCGGCACCAACCCGTCGCCCCGACCCTGCATGATCAGCAGCGGGCGCCTGGCCGGCGGCGCAACGGTGAGAGCCTGCGCCTCGCCCGGAAAGCGGTCCACCTGCTCGTTCGGAAGTAGTCCGGGACCGAAGGCGCTCAGAGGCCATTCCCAGGTTATGAAGTCTGACACCGGCGCCTTCGCGTCGCCCAACGGATAGCGAAGTTGGTGAGGACGGACCCGCCTGCGGGGCCCGCCCACTGCGAGCGTCTCGAACGTCCGGTCTTCGTAGAGGAGGAGCCGCCGCGGATCAGGATTAGCTGTGGCGCGATCGACCCCGCCGCGCCAACGCCCGGGCTCGACTTCGCCGCGCCCGCCGGGGAGGCGACCCCAGGGCGAGGATGAACGCTGGCAAGGCTCGAAGAGCCGTGCTCTACATGGATCCGGTCAGTCCTTCAACTGAGCGCCAGCTCCGGCTTCACTCCGTGGACGAATCTTCTCGACGATCAGCGGGTGGCAGCGAGGGATGAATCGGGCCCCGGATCGCACCCGAGACCGGCGCGTGGTACCGCTTTGGTACCGGACGCATCGTCCGATCTGTCCCATGCGTCCCGAGCCGGGGACGCATGGGACGCATGGGGCGGGTCGGGACGCATATGGGTAGGCCCTCTCGGCCGGCCGACCCCGACCCCGACCGCATCGCGCCCTTCAGTGGCCGCCCCCGCGCGCGAATGCCAATTTCGCCTCGCTCTTCAAATGGCCAGCAAGGAGGTGCAGGACGATCGTCGTCGCGCCGCGTTTGACCGGGATGCGCAGTATGCGCTGGTGGTGGTCGACGGCGGTTCGCAGCCCGCCGACGCGGAGCGTCGACGGCACCGACGCGGCGACCCGGATCCGCACCCGGCGGGCGGAGCGCGGCAGTTCTCTGGGCCCGCTGAGCACGAGGAACAGCGGCTGCACGGGCAGGACGCGGATTCGAACCGAATCAGATTTCACCCGGCCCGATTTGTCGCGACCGACCAGGCGCAGGACGCGGTGACCGGGGCGGAGCCCGGTGACACTCAACCGCGCGCCGGCGCCCAGCGGCCGGCGCCCGTCGAACCAATGCAGCGAGCGCCCCCGCAACGGTGACTGTCCGTCGTCCCAGGCTTCCCCCAACAGGTCGAGGGTGGCGTCGGCGGAGAGGCGCTCGCGGGGGGCGGGGCTGGCGATCCGCACCGCCGGCGGTCCGCCGATCGCAGTGAACTTTTTCGAGATCACGATGGTCTTGTTGAACCCGTCCTCGACCTGAAGGCGCACGCGCGCCCTCCTCGAGTTAGAGAGGAGGTTGCTCGGCAGGACGGCATGCCCCTGGTCCGGGCCGGCGAAGATCGGCTTCCAAGTGCTGCCCCCGTCGCGCGAGTAGTCGAGGTATGCGACGAGCGGGTCGTGGTCGCGGTCGGAGGCCCGCCAGCGGATCTTCACCTTGCCGTGGGCGCCGACGGTCCGGCCGGGCCGGGGGGCGAGGAGCCGCACCTTCGGCGCGTGCCGACTACGGGCCCGAGACGCGATTGGCGTGCCGTCCCGCACGATTTCGACCCTTGCGGCGCGAGTGTCTGTCGTCTGGCCGGTGAGGAGGGTCACCTCGCCCACTTCGAGGACGTGACTGGGGGCGGCCACCATCGCGGTATCGGACAGCGCGACGCCGGCGGCATTTCGCGCCACGAGACGGTAGCGGGTGCCGGGCTGAGCTTGCAAGGGTGTCGTCTTGGTCGGCTCGACGCCGAGCACCTGCGCGGTGCTGCCCTCGTCGGAAGCCGTCACCCGAAGGACCCACTTCGATCCTGCTTTGCGCGCCCTGAGATTCGAGGGTATGGCCCTCGGGCCGGCGTCGCCGGGGCAAACCTGCTCCAGCCCGGTCAGCGGGCTGGCCGGCTCGCAGTCGGAGCGCAGTGCGTGCAGGGTCTCTTCCCAGCCCTTGACCGAGATCCAGGAGTTGAAGTCGGGCCGCTTGTCGGCCCCGAGCCTCCCCGGCGAAGCGCAGTAGGACATGAAGTCGTACCAGTGGCCGGCCTGTGCCCCGGGCTTGGGTGTGAATTTGGCCGGCTCGGGGGGTGGGTCGGCGATGATCCTGTAGGGGCCGGCGCTGCCCCCCGAGCCAGGTCGAGGGTCGATGCCGATGCCCTGGAGATAGCCGAGTTCGTCGGGGGGCCACGGCTCAGCGACCTGGTCTTCCTGCCCGCCGCCGCACTGCGGGCTGGCGTGGACGCGGCCGAGCCCGTGATAGAGCTCGTGCGCAACCGAGGTCAGTGGGCGGTTGAAGTTCGTGACGGACGTGGGGGCGTCGTTGGGGCAGTTGGGGTCGAATGTCTCGCTGAAGATGTTCCCGCAGCTCGGCCGACTGAGGCCGTACGCGGTGCCGGCGCTGACACCGACGACGACGCTGCCGCAGCCGTAGCCGCAGCCGCCATCGTTGACGTAATCCACGAGCCGATCGAGAACGGCCGTGTTGGTGTCCTTTGCGTCCCGCCTCTTTGCTGCAAGATCGGCCTGCAGATCGGAAATGTCCACGTAGCCCTCGTAGTAGCTGTCGTGGCCGAGGTACTTCCAACGCGGCGGGTCGCCGGGAATGTATTCGGTGAAGCCCTGGGTGAGCGGCAGCCGTGCTTCGCCCTCCCTCGTCGGTGTGATCGCGCGGATGCGGTCGAAGACTGAGAGCGGGCCCGGCAGCGTCCCGCCCTTGACTTCGAGCGCGACGGGGTGGATCGAGAAGCCCGTGGTCGGCACGAACGGGATCCCACTCAACTCCATCGTGGCGCTATCGGGCCCGCCGCTCGTCGCACAGTTTGCCGCGGGCGGGGGCTTCGGGCCGAGAAAGCCGCCGCCGGCTTCGAAGACCTGCGCCTTGAGGCGCAGCGAGCCGGTCTGCGTCCACTCCGGCGGAAGCGTGAACGTGTAGGCCCCGCTCGGGTTGACCCGTTCGCCGGCGAATGAGACCAGCGGGAACCCGAACGGCAGGGTTCGAAACCCCCCTTCGGCCGCGAGCGGCCCTCCTTTGGCCGGCGTGGTGCCATGGCAGCCGTAGAGCAGGGCAGCGACATCGGGCACGTTGGGGTGCCCTGGTTCGGGGATGGCGTTGGCATAGACGCGCACGATCGTCCGATGGCCGGCGGCCAGCTTCACGCCCTGGTAGACGGCGGGAATCGTCGGGTCGATTGGATCGCGTGGCGCGAGGTCTTCGACCTGGATTCCCTGCGTGACGTCGATCCCGTTGACGCTGAGTCTCGCGCCCGAAGCGACCTCAACGATCACCTCCTGATGGGCGACCTGCCCGGCTTTGTCGCGGACCCAGGCGCTGATGAAGTTGGGGCCGCTCGTCAAGCCGGAGAGGGTGGCGTTGAAGGAGCCGTCAGCGTGGACGGCGGACGCCTGATTACAGGGTGAGGGAATTCCAGGGCGATGGGCTGGCCCGGCGATGCAGAAGGCCGCCACACCTCCGGGGGCGTGGATCGTGCCCGTCACGGGCAGCGGGGCGGGCGGAGTCGGAAAGCTCTGCCCGGCGACAGGGGAGGCGATCGTCACGGTCGGCGGTTCGGGCAGCGGCGGGGGCGGCCCACTGAGGGCATCGAAGCTGAGGTCGTCGATCGCGAGGTGGGCGACCGAAGCCGGGCCTTCGACCTGGAAGCTCGCGATGTCGGCCGTCGGCCGGGTGATCTGGAGCGCCGCGCCGAACCCGCCCCCGGAGCTGACGCTCGCGTTTTCCGTCTGCTCGAGCAGCGATTCGCTCGCGTCGAAGACCGAAAGGTGCAGTTCCTTCGTCTCCGCCACCGAGGCGAAGTCGCCGACGAAGACCTTCAGGTGCGTACGGGGGCTTCCAACCGGAAAGTGGCCGACCAGGGTCGGGAATGGGGCGCAGATCTCAGCTGAGCAGCCGCTGAAGTCCAGAACCCTGTCGCCGGAGTGAGCGACGCCGACGCCGACCGAGCGGATCTCGGGGAACTCAGAGCTGCCGAGCGAGAGGTCGACGCCCTGCTCGTGGTACTGGGACGAGACAGAGGTGCTGTCGCCGAGATCGTCGAAACCGATAACGGTGTCGGCGGCGTTCGCCGTAGCCGCCGGCACGCTCATCAGGAACGCCAGGGCCGCAACGACTCCCCAGCGGGGGGTCAGCATGTGGGCGAGTGTAACGCGGGGCCTGACATCAGATTGGGTTGCGGACGGACGGACGGGCCCGCCTCGCCATGCAGGCCTCGAGCTCAGCGACGCGCCGGCAATCGACACCCATCCGCTGCAAGCGGAAGGCGGCTGCAAAGCGTGGTACCACTTTGGTACCGGCTGCATCGTCCGATAGGTCCGATGAGTCCAGTTCGGGGGACAGGAGGGACGCCGGGGACGCATAGGGACGCATCTGACTGACCTGTCCACCGGCTGGGGGCCGAGCGGTCGCCGGTTCAAATCCGGCCTCCCCGATAACCGGAAGCCCGCTTCGATGCGGGCTTTCGGATCCTCGCCAGCTCTGATCATCGGCAGAGCACCGCGATCTTGCTGTGGCTTTCCCCGGATGGCGGGGGCCTCTGCGCGTCCTAGCCTGTGAACGAAATGAAGGCGGGCGCCATTTCCGTTTACAGCCGGAACAAGCTGCTGCTTGTCGCGCTCTCCGTCAGCGCCGGCCTTGGCGTCTTCGCGGTCCAGGCGCTCGGCTCGTTCGGCCCCGCCAGGCACTTCCACGCCGGAGCTTCCCCGGCCGGGATCGCGGTCGGCAAACTCAACCGGGACTCCCACCCTGACCTGGCGGTCGTCTCATCAGGCAATAACGTCGTCGTGCTGCTGGGAAACGGCGCCGGCGGCTTCGGCAGGCCGAAGCGCTTCGCCACGGGCAGAATCCCCGACGCGGTCGCGATCGGCGACCTCAACGTCGATGGCAAGCCCGACCTCGCCGTTGCCAATCACAGCTCGAACAACGTCTCGATACTGCTCGGACACGGCGACGGCACCTTCGGCAAGGCCAGGAACTCCGCCGCCGGCAACGTGCCCACCTCGATCGCGATCGGCAAGTTCAACGGCGACAACAGGCCCGACCTCGCGGTCGCCAACGACCTTGGCCACAACGGCAACAGCGTCTCGATACTGCTCGGACACGGCGACGGCACCTTCGGCCCGCCGACCAATTACCCCGTCGGCGGCATTTTCCCCACCTCGATCGCGATCGGCAAGTTCAACGGCGACTTGAACCCCGACCTCGCGGTCGCAGTCCGCACTTCCGACAGCGTCTCGGTACTCCTCGGACACGGCGACGGCACCTTCGGCACGGCCAAGAACTTCGCTGCTGGCGACGGCGCCACCTCGATCGCCACCGGAAGACTCAACGGAGACTCCCGCCTCGACCTCGCTACCGCGAACTACAACGCCAACAGCGTTGCGGTGTTGCTCGGGAGGGGTGACGGCACCTTTGGCAAGCCGAAGAGCTTTGCGGTCGGCACCCACCCAACCTCGGTCGCGATCGGCAACCTAAACGGCGACTCCCACCCTGACCTTGCTGTCGCCAACCAGAACTCGGACACTGTCTCGGTGCTGCCCGGACACGGCAACGGCACCTTCGGCAAGGCGACCGACTATCAGCTCCGCCCGAGGCCCGCAAATCCCCAGGCGGTCGCGATCGGCAATTTCAACGCCGATTCCAGACCCGACCTGGCCGTCGCCACCGAGGCCTCCAAGGGCGTCTCGATACTGCTCAACACGGGCCCGAGCCACTGACGCTCTCCTACCCAAAGGTGGCTCCTCCGCTAGCAGACACCTCCCGCTTCATGGCTCAACACGCTGGGGCGTCGCGGTACCAGTTTGGTACCGGACGCATCGTCCGATTTGTCCCATGCGTCCCGAGCCGGGGACGAATGGACGCATGGGACGCGTCGGGACGGATATGGCAGCCGTGTCCTCCGACTGGGGGCCGAGCGGTCGCCGGTTCAAATCCGGCCTCCCCGATTGACAGACCCGCTTGGGAAGCGGGTTCCTGGCAGAGGAGAGACACGAATCGGGCCCCGCTATGGCCTTTCCATGTTCAGCAGGAACCGGGGGTGCGACGCGGTCCCGAGCGGGGGCCTTGCGGTCATGTCGATCAGTGTGCGGAAACCTCCTCAGAGCAATCTGATCAGCACGTTCACCAAGACGGTTAGTGCGATCGAAAGCACAATCGACCAGATAAGGCAGCCGGGCATGAAGCGCACCTGCGCGCGTTCACCGGATCGCTTCCAGATCATGAACATCGCTCACCCTCCTGCGCGTCGGACTCAACAAGAAATCAGCCCAGTGAGACCCCGCTTTGGGGCCCCACCGTGCTGATTCTTCGAGCAGAGCGCTGTTCGCCAGTCCCCGCTCAATGCCGTGTCGCGCTAGCGGCCGTTCCGATCGCCGTCGTCGCGGTTCTCGGTGTACGGATCTCTCGATCCGGACTTGGCCAGACCGCGACTGATGAAATAGGCACCGGCGACGATGGCGACGTAAAGCCATGCCTGGCGGGCAACGAACTCGTCGGTCCCGCCGGTATTTCCACCCTTGATGGCGGCGGCGCTGACGCGAATCGCCACAACGACCCCGACCATTGCCCAAAACTCGGTGGTCTTGAATGCCTGCTTGGTCTCGGTGGTCAGACGGCGGATGCTGCCTTCACGCCTGACTGGGGCGGTGCGCACGGCACCGGTTCTTGTTGCTGACTCCATTTGGTCCTGTTCTCCTGTCTTCTGGATCGCCGTCCGGGCCGTGCAAGGTGATCAAGTCACTCTCGCCCCTTTGCTCCCAGATCGGAACGGCAGGATGCTCTCGCGGTTTCGGCGGAGCAATGCTGCATGCCCCTATTGGTACCCCGCGCAGACACATCCAAACAACAAGGGCCGCTCCGAGTGTCGGGCAATTTCGGCGCGAACCCAGTAACCGGCCGCACCTTTGCTCCAGGGACGCGCCCGTTTCGCCTTCTCAGCGCCCGGGTACGTCGAGCGGACCGAGAGCAACGATTAGAGGAGCGCAATGGCGGATTTGAACGAGCGGGACACGAAGCTGGTCCAGTACCTGAACGAGGCCTATGGCAAGGAGCGGGAACTGGAAACCTCCTTGGAGGCCCATATCGCGATGACGACCAAGGCGCCGTATACGAAACGGCTCAACAGCATCTGCGCGAGACCAAAGCACACGCCAAGGGGCTGGAGAGGCGGATCAAGAAACTTGGTGGTGGGGGACAGTTGACGCAGAGGCGCGTCGGAAAGGTGATGGCGGCGGCGAAGGGGCCGCTTCACATGGTCCGTGGCAGCGGTGAGCAGGAGAAGATGCTGAAGAACGCCAAGACCGAGTACTTCAACGAGCACGAGGAGATCGCCACCTACCTGGCGATCGAGACGCTCGCGGAAAGGGTTGGGGATCGAGAGACGGCGAAACTGGCGAAAGACATCCGGCGCGAGGAGGAACGGATGGCGAAATTCCTCGAGGGTCAGATCAAATCCCTGACCGGCGCCGTCGTCACCGAGGAGGTGCCGAGCGCCCAGCGCAAAGCAGCTTCGGGTTCGCGCAAACGATCGGCTCCGAAGCGGCGCGCTAAAGCACGCGTGGTGTGAGCCGCGAGGACGATCCTCGCCGGGGCCTACCGGCAGCGCGGAGCAGGGCCCTCACGGGGCCTTGCGTTCAGCCGCGGAGCGAGGCCAATTGCCAAAAGACCACCTGACTGGAAAGAGAGACTCATGGCCGCAACCGACACTGCATCTCGATTCGTTCCTTACGTCGAGCAGCTGCTCGAAAACGACAGCGCCCAGAAGAATCTTCGCCTGGGGGCCGAGAAGCTTCGCGACGCCTACGCGCGCTCCAAAAAGCGGCGGATCAACCCCGCCACAGACAAGAAGCTCCTGCGACAGCTGCAGGGTGCTGCAGATTCGCTCGGCGACGGTATGAGCGAGCTCGTCCACGGCGCTCAAAAGCCGAAGAAGCGGCGCGGTCGCCGGATGGTGGCGCTCTTGGCCCTTGGTGGGCTCGCGGCCGGGGTCGCGCTCACGTTCAACGACGACCTGCGAGCCTCGCTGCTTGGATCCGGCTCGGCGTCTGCCGAGCAGCCAGCTGAGGACTTCTGATGCCGTCCGAAGAGAGGCTCGACGAGACCGAGGCGATCGAGCGCCTGAATAGGGCCTTGGCTGAGCAGTACCGCTCCGCGTTGCAGTACTCGATCGTCGCCGCGAGCCTCAAGGGGTTGGAGGCTCAGTCACTGGGAGTGAAGCTGACCGAATTCGGAGACGAAGAGCTGAGCGGAGCCAGGCAGCTGATCGAGAAGATCATCTCCTTTGACGGAGAGCCGACGACCAAGATTGCCGCCCTTCGATTCGAGGTCGAGGCGGGAGAAGCCCTCGCCTGGCTCGTTCGTTGTGAGGAAGAGGTTGTCGAGGCCCTGCAGGATGCGATCGAGCCGACTGGCAGGGAGGGCCGTTCGGAGGCCCTGGAGCACATGCTCGAGCACCAGATCATGCGCAAGCAGGAACAAGTCGATTTCCTCAAGAGGGCGCTCGGGGGTTAGTCGTCGGTCGCGAGAGCGGCGTCGAGCATCGACTCCGACCTCTTGGTCGTCTCCTGCGCGGCTCCGGCGAGGACGGTCCGCGAGGGAAAGGGGATCGCGATCCTGGGACGTGAAGGCCGGCGGACGCCGGGCCTCCCACACTCGCGGTGCTCACCGGCGGCTTCGCCAGGTGGAGCTCCGCGAGGCCCCGGTCTGCATCCGTGACCCTGGCGGGGTACCACTTTGGTACCGGACGCATCGTCCGATTTGTCCCATGCGTCCCGAGCCGGGGACGAATGGACGCATGGGACGCGTCGGGAGGGATATGGCAGCCGTGTCCTCCGACTGGGGGGCCGAGCGGTCGCCGGTTCAATTCCGGCCTCCCCGATATTCCGGAAGCTCGCTTTGGAACCAGGATTCCGCAACAGCCAGCGGATCGACCCGGCTCAGCCGACGGCGTCGGCCCAGTCGCGCAGCCGGTCCGAGAACTGCGGTGTTGCCGCGCTCACCTCGACGACCTCATCGGCCGGGACGTTGGCCTTGTGCGCTGCGGCGAGGATCGCATCGGGTGAAGGTGCCTCGTAGAGGCAATAGGTGCGCCGACGGTCGGCACTCAGGAACGAGAAGAGCCAGCGGACCCCCTCGTCGCTGTTGACCTCCTCGATCAGCTCGACATCGTCGTCCGTGAGGTCGAGCTGATCGGCGAAACCGCGCTCGATCATGTACAGCGGCATCGATTGATCCTAGCGGGGTTGGCTCAACCCCGGGCAAGTCCGTGGCGGTGGGCGTAGGACGCGGCCTCGGTGCGGTTTGAGCTCTCGGTCTTCCGCAGGATGCTGCGGATGTGGTTGGCCGCGGTGTGCTCGCTGATCGAAAGCTCGGCGCCGATCTCACGATTGCTGAGCCCCCTGGCGACGAGCTCCAACACCTGCGCCTCGCGCGGGGAAAGATCATCGGGGAGGCCGGCGCCGGTCGCGGGGACGCCGAGAGCGCCCATCTTGCCGATCAGTCCCTGGAGGCCGATCTGCTCGGCCAGCGCCGCCGCTTCGCCGAGCATCGTCTCGGCTCGGTCTCGCGTCCCTCGGCCCTGTCTGAGCAGAAGGCGCCCGTACTCGTAGAAGGTATGGGCGAGCCAGGTCGAGGCCTCCATCTCTCGGTTCTGCTCGATGGCTCGCTCGAAATGCGGCTTCAGCCCGCTCGGTCTCCCCCAGCGTCGCGGCGAGCATTCCCAGGTACCGATCGGCGGCTCCGTTATAGGCGACAAGGGTGCCGATCATCACCGTGCTCCCCGCGAGTGGCTCCAGCTCGGGATAGATCATCTCCGCAATCGCCTCGTCGCCGAGCGCAGCGCATGCGTCGGTCAGGTAGGTGAGCGTCGCCAGCCAAAGCGACGCTCGGAATGCCTCGATCCCGTCGGATGCGATCTGCGAGAGCTCTCGTTTCGCCTCACGCTCCATGCCCAACTCGGCCAGCACCGCGGCAATCCCGGGACGCCACGGGCCCTTGCGGTCGGGCTGGGCGGCCAGGATCCTGACCGCGGGCGCCAGCTCCGCCAGCCGCCCCTGCGCGCGGCGAACACCGAACATCTGGATCCCGTAGGTGCCCGACGCGTCGCGTCCGGTCAGCAGCCGGCCCCAATCGCCCGATCGTGCCGCCATCGCCTCGGCGCCGGCGAGGTTCCCGTCGCTGAGGGCCAGCGCCGATCCATAGTGCTCGGCGACGTGGTGCATGAACGGCTGCGCCGTCTGCTCGGCCATCTCGAGCAGAGCGTCGACCTCCACCCGGGCAGACTCGAGGTCGCCGATCGCGACGAAGGTCGGCACCCGCCAGGCCATCGCCTCGGTGCGGACCTCGGCGTCGCCCAGCTCCTCCGCCAGGTTCCGCGCCTCCGTCAGCATCGGCAGGATCTCCTGGAGCTGGGTGGTGCCGCGCGCCCAGTAGGACCCGGCGAGCACCTTCGCGAGCCCCGCTTTGTTCTGCAGCTGCCGCGCCAGCGCGACCGCGTTTTCACGCACGATTGCACCACGCTCGGGCTCCCCCTGGAAGTCGAGTGAGCGGGCGAGGCCGGCCAGCAGGCCGACCCGCAGCTCGCCGTTCCCATCGCCGACCGCGGCCAGCCCCTCCTCGAGGAGCGTCGCCGCCTCCTCGTCGATGAGCCCGGGGCGCCAGCAGGCCTCCTCATATCCGACCGCCGCCCGGGCGAGCAGCTCCGGGTCGTCCAGCACACGGGCGATCTCCGCCGCGGAGGCGAAGGCCTCCAACGCGTCCGTCGCCCTGCCGGCCCGATGGCTGACCGACCCGAGCTCGAGCAGGACCTCTGCATAACGCTCGCGGTCGCCCTCGAGCCCGATCTCGATCGCTACGCGCAGCCGGGCCGCAGCGTCATCGAAGGCAAGCGCCGCGCTGGCCGCCCGAGCCGCACGCAGGTTGTGCTCGATGGCCCGCTCGGCCCCGGCGAACGGAGCGGCCGCGCCGAAGTGGTGCGCGAGGTCGGCGAGCGCGCGGTCCGAGGCTCCGCCGCCGCTCTCGAGAGCCTCACCGACTCGGAGATGGAGCTCGGCCCGACGCAGCCGTGAGAGTCGGTCGTAGAGGGCTCGCCTGACGATCTCGTGGGTGAATCGACAGGCGAGCCGCTGCGACGGGAGCTCCTCGATCATCCCGCTTCCGACGGCCTCCTCGAGGGCGGCGAGGAGGTCGGGCTCGGCGAGGTCGGCTGCGCGGCGGACGGGCTCGAGCTCGAACTCCGAGCCCGGCCCCGCGGCAAGCTCGAGCAGGTCGGTCGTCCTCGGGGCCAGGCGCGACAGCCGCTGGCTGACAACCTCGCGAACGCTTTCGGGCGTGCCGAGCTCCGACAGCGGCCGAGTCACGCTGCACGAGCCCATCGCTGACCTCGACCGTCCCTGTCTCGACGCAGGGTGCGCCATAGCTCGCAGACGAGGAACGCGTTGCCCCCGGTGAGATCGTGAATCGTCGCTGGCGAGCTCGTCCAGCTCGGGGCCGGGTCGCTCCCGGCCGCACGACTGATGAGGTCGGACACCTCCGCCCCAGAGAGCCCCGTGAGGCGCATCCGGACGACATCCTCGGAGCGACGCAGGTCCGCGAGCGTATCCGTGAGTGTGCCCGGCTGGACGTCGGCCTCGGTGTCGCGAAAGGTCGCCAGGAGCAGGAGGCGTGCGCTCCAGGCCGAGCGCGCCAGATGGCGGAGAAGGAGGAGGCTCGGGGCATCCGCCCAGTGCCCGTCCTCGATCACGAGGAGGATCGGCCTGCCTCGACTGACGTTCGCAAGCAGGTCGGAGACCTCGGTGTGGAGGCGATGGCGCTCCGTATCGGGGTCGGCCCTGACCGGCTCCGGTAGCTCGCCGACCAGGGCGGGCAGGTCGGGCAGTAGGCGCGTCAGCTCGGCGCCGCCGGCGCCGAGCGCGTCGCGCAACTCCGCCACCTCGATCACCCGCACGAGACGATCCAGGGCCTCGACGAACGGCCCGTACGGAGTTCGCACCACCGCGTCGCAGGCGCCATATAGGACCAGTGCTCCTTCCGCGGCCGCCTCGGCCGCGAACTCGCGCGCGAGGCGACTCTTCCCGGCGCCAGGCTCGCCGGCGAGGAGTGCGACTCGTCGCCCCTCCCCCTCGGCACGCGGCATCAGGGTCCTGAGCTTCTCCAGCTCGGCCGCGCGCCCGACGAACGGCGAGCTCGAGGTCGGGCGCAGCGAGCCCGGCAGCCCCGGGGTCTCGACGGACATGGGGAGACGATAGTCAGTCTTGACTATTACCGGTGAAGACTGATGTCTCCTCGAATTGGGTCAGATCAGGTCATGACAGGGAAACCGGCGCGACGTACTCTCGGCGCAGATGATCTGTGACGACCGCTAGGAGGAACGTGTGAGCAGCCCCGACGCCCTGAAGCAGACGGCCCAAACCGAGATGTCCGGATTCCAGGGAGGCTTGACCGCGCCCGAGGACCCCGGTTACGAGGAGGCCCGCAGCGTCTACAACGCGATGATCGACCGGCGGCCGGCCCTGATCGCAACCTGCACCGATGCAGACGACGTCGCCAAGGTGGTCTCGCTCGCAGGCGCTCACGAGCTCGCGCTCGCGGTTCGCGGTGGCGGCCACAACGGCGCCGGGCTGGGAACCGTCGACGACGGCGTCGTCGTCGACCTGTCGGGACTGAAGGCGATCGACGTCGATCCCGGGGCGCGGACGGTGCGCGTCGGCGGTGGCGCGACTTGGGGCGAAGTCGACGCGGCGACCAACGAGCACGGCCTGGCGACCCCCAGCGGAATCATCTCGACCACGGGCGTCGGCGGCCTCACGCTCGGAGGCGGGATGGGCCATCTAACTCGCAAATGTGGCCTCACGATTGACAATCTGATCGAGGCCGAGGTCGTGCTTGCCAGCGGTGAGCGGGTTCGCGCCGCCGGTGATGAGAACCCCGACCTCTACTGGGCGATCCGGGGCGGCGGCGGGAATTTCGGCGTCGTCACCTCGCTCCTCTTCCGCCTGCACGAGGTCGGCACCGTGATCGGCGGCCCGACCTTCTGGCCGGTCGAGGCGGGTGCCGAGGTGCTGTCCGCCTACCGTGAGTTCCTGCCGAATGCCCCGCGCGAGTTGAACGGCTTCTTCGCCTTCACCTCGGTGCCGCCGGCGCCGCCGTTCCCCGAGGAGCTTCACCTGCGCAAGGTCTGCGGCGTCGTCTGGTGCTACGTCGGCGACCCGGACGACGCCGCCGGGGCGATGGCCCCGCTGCTTGAGGCCCTGCCCGAGCCCCTCCTGCACGGCGTCCAGCCGATGCCCTACTCGGCGCTCCAGGGCGCTTTCGATGGCATCTACCCGAAGGGCGACCAGTGGTACTGGCGCGCCGACTTCGTCAAGGAAATTCCCGACGAGGCCGTCGCGGCCCACGCCAAGTTCGGCCCCGAGATGCCGACGATGCAGTCGACCATGCACCTCTACCCGATCGACGGTGCCGCCCACGACGTGGGGCCGACCGACACTCCATGGGGCTATCGCGATGCGGTCTGGGGATCGGTCTTCGCCGGCGTCGCCCCCGATCCCGCCGAAGCTGAGGCCATCCGCCGCTGGTCCGTCGACTACTTCGAAGCGCTCCACCCGTTCTCCGCCGGTGGCGCCTACGTGAACATGATGATGGACGAGGGCCAGGAGCGGGTGCGGGCCAGCTACGGCGAGAACTACGACCGCCTGGCGCAGATCAAGGCCGATCTACGACCCCGGCAACCTGTTCCGGGTGAACCAGAACATCCAGCCCCAGTCATAAGCCGTTGATCGCGGGCCGTCAGGCGCCGAGGGCAAAATCGGAGAGGAAGCCCGAACCGCGGGACCATTGAACCGGCCGCGGTACGATCGGCAGGGAGATGTGGGCGAGGACCGTACTGGGCATTGCGTTCATCGTCGGCCTGCTGGCCGCGGCGCCCGCCCAAGCGGCGACCATCAGCGTGACCACCACGACGGACGAGCTGACCGCCGGCGACGGGCAGTGCTCGTTGCGGGAGGCGATCTCAACGGTCAACGGGAACGGCAACGGAGACTGCTCGGCCGCGGAGAGCGGCGCAGACACCATCGTGCTCGGGGCGAGCACATATCCGCTGACGTTGGCCGGCTTTCTCGTCAGTGGAAATCCGACCGGCTGTGCTTCGACCTTCGTACCCGACTCCACCGATAACTCGCGGGACGAGCTCAGTGTCTCCGGAACAGTGCAGAACCTGACGATCGAAGGGGCGGACCCGAGCCAGACCGTCATTGACGCCTGCAAGGTTGGCGACCGCGCGCTCGAGGTCAACTCGGGCGCGACCGTGACTCTCCGCGGCTTGACCATCACGAACGGCCATGCGCGAGAAGGTGCCGGCGGAAGCAACGCCGGCACGTTTGGAAGCACCGGCGGAGCCGGCAACCCCGGCGCCAACGGCGGCGGGATCCTGAACGAGGGCATCCTGACTCTTGTGCACTGCGCGGTCACCGCCAGTCACCCCGGCGATGGCGGCAACGGGAGGGCAGGGCGGTTCGCTCGGGGGCAGCGGAGGCGTGGGGGCCGGCGGAGGGCAGGGCGGGGGGATCTTTTCGAGTGGCACGCTGACGGTAAGCGACAGCACGATCACCGGTAACAGCGCCGGCAACGGCGGCGTGGGGGGTGTCGGGTACTCATGGCAGCATCGCCAACGCGCAGTCCGGCAACGGTGGCTCGGGGGGCGGCGGAGGCAACGGCGGGGGTGGCGGCGGCGTCACCATCGAGGGCGGGAGTGCGACGATCACCACGAGCACGATCGAGGGCAATAGGAGCGGAGCCGGCGGCAGGGGGCAGGCGGGCGAAGACAGTGACGCATCTCAGGGCTTTGGCGGCGAAGGGGGCTCAGGTGGGTCGGGTGGCAACGGCGCCGGCATCGCGATCGCCGGCGCGAGCGTGTCGCTGCAGGCAACGAACGACACGGTCGAGGGCAACGTCACAGGCGACGGGGCAAACGGGCAGAACGCGGGCGGCGGTGTTGGCGGGGAGGACGGCCAGCCCGGTAACGGCGGCAGTGGCGGATACGGCGCCGGGCTCCTCGATGTTCACTCGGCGGTCCAACTCGCCAACCTGACGGTCGCCGATAACTCGACCGGCAAGGGTGGGAGCGGCGGCGCGGCCAGCAACACCCACCCGGCTGGTACCGCTGGCTCGGACGGTCACGGCGGTGGAATCTACGCCACGCTGTCATCGCCAACGCTCCAGAACACGCTTCTAAACGACAACGAGCCGGGCGGCGATTGCCGCGGCACAGTCACCGACGGGGGCCACAATCTCATTTACTCGCCGCCGTCACTCGGGCCGCTACCACCGCCGGACCCGTGCATCGTTACGAACTTCACCAAGGCGGACCCCAAGCTTGCGCCGTTAGCCGACAACGGCGGGCCGACGCAGACGATGCGCCTGCAGCCCGGGAGTCCGGCGATCGACCTGGTCCCGACCTCGGGTGCGGGCTGCCCGCAAACCGATCAGCGCGGCGTCACCCGACCCGGTGGCGCGGCCTGCGACATCGGCTCCTACGAGGTCGCCTCGCCTCAGGCAACGACCGGACCCGCGACCGAGATCGGCGCAGCCGCGGCGACGCTCACCGCAGCAGTCACGGCCAACGCCCCCGATGCGAGCGTCCACTTCGAATACGGCACGAACGCCGGCTACGGAAAAAGCACGGCGGATCAGCACGTGGCGGGTGTCGCCGCCGTTTCGGTCCTGGCCGGGGTGAGCGCCCTGACACCGGGGATGACTTACCACTACCGGGTCGCCGCGAGCTCGATTGACGGAACGACCTATGGCGCCGACCGCACGTTTCACGCCCCTTCGGTGCAGATCAGGGGTCTGCAAGATCAAGCCGAGGCGCGTGCATCGCAAGCGGGGAGCAAAGGTGAGCTACATCGACTCCGCTGCTTCCAGGACCCAGTTCGTCCTGAGCCGCTGCACAAAGTTCGTCAGGAAGCACTGCAAGCGCTATAGGCGCAAAGTCCCTTCACACGCGAAGACGTCGCCGGGCGCAACAGCTTCCACCTGCGCGTGAAAGGCCTCGCGCGCGGGCGCTACCGACTCGCCGCGACCCCCAGCCATGATGGGGCTGAGGGTGCGACCGTCACAGTCAGGTTCAGGATTGTTTCACGGTGACTTTCCGCTTTCCCGGTGGTGAGGCAAGTTGCCTTATTTCTGTTCGTGTGGCAGGCCCGGCTCCGCCCGACGCCAAGCCTCTCTGAGCAGACCTACGTCGTAGTGTTTTGGTAGCGGCACCAGCTTCGACTTGCTTTGGTCGCGGGGCGTGACCCGCAGGCCGGCAGCGATCACCGGGTGGCAGGCCGAGGGCGAGAAGTTGCCGGCGTCGACGATCCGCAGTTGGGCGCTCGCCGTCGCGCCGTTCGCCAGTTTTGTCCACCGCGAGCTCTTCCAGCCGAAAGCAGCCCTGCTACCGCCACTGATACTGGTCTAGAACGACAAACGGCCCGACTGCCTGTCGACTAACGGAGCGTTCGGATTCGCCCAGACGTCACTTTGCAAACACCCGGTTGCTTACCGTCTCGTCGACGAGCGTGTCGAAGGCGACGAGCTTGCCGTCGGCGTTGTAGGTGAGGACATCGGCACTCTCGTCGGTCTCGCCCTCCATGGTGACGGTAGTCAGAACTACGACCTTGTCCCCCTCGGCGATGAAGTCGTGCGGCTCTGAGCGGAATTCTTTGGTCCCGAGCTTCCCCCACATCTCGCCGACCTCCTGTTTGCCGTGGTAGGTCCCGCTCAACGCGTTGTCGCCTCGCACCGTCCACTCGACGGAGTCGTCCATATTCTTCATCGCACCCTCAGCGTCGCCGCTGGCGAACGCCTTATAGGCATCCTGGGTTGCCTGCTTGTTCTCCTGAGCACCCATCGCTGGATCCCTTCCGTAGATCTTCGGATAGAGAGTCGAGCATAGCCCCTCCCCCCCTTGCGGGCTCCGGGTCCGGCTCGACGGGGCAGCGGTGCGGCTTTGTCAACCGACCGGTTTAGCCAGCTTGCGGCTCTGCCGCCGCTGCGGATCGACTCATCGATCAACCCTTAATCAGGGCGTACTGCCAGGAGTACCGCCCCATTTCGGGCAGCTGGCGCTGTAGCCGTTGCTTTTGGGGGTCTCCAGCCGCTGAGACCGCCCTGGGGACCTAGCGCTACGCCTCGACGAGGGTCAAGATCGTCTCGGGACGAACGCCGTCGAATTTCATCGCCTCAGCCGCCGCCTCGGTCTGGAGCGCCTCTTCGAATGCGGCCCTGCTGGGCACTTCGAAGATCAGCCCCACCCGGTTCGAGCCAGCCGGGTCCTTGAAGATGCGTGCCGTCATCCCCAGGGGCCCAAAGAGTTCCTCCCGTTTCGGAGAAGTGACCCAGTGGTCGACGTCATCCACCTCATGAAACGCAAGCAAGGTCTCCATCGTTCTTAGTCCTTCCCCAGCAGTGAAGCTGCCTGTTGTCGTCGTCGGCCCCTTAGGGCTGCTCCGTCCTCATGCAGACCCTAGCCCAGGTGATTCAGGCCAGGGTAAATGTGACCTGGGCCCCAGGCGTTCCGCCCTATTCTCATGGGTTGGCGCCTACGCCGCCCGGGATCGGGGGCTGCAGTCTGATTTTGAGCCGCCTGAAGCCAGGCCCTCTGGGCCCCGAATCTTTTCAGATGTGCGTCGTGGTACCACCGTGGTACTGCCTTCCTCTGTCCGATACGTCCAGAGGTCCACGGCCGCGCTGGTCGGCGGAGCCTGCCGCCTCAGCGGCGGGCCTTCTTATGCAACTGGATCACTTTCTGCTGGCTTCCCGGCGATCCGCCCACGGGCGTGAAGGCGATGAGGACCTTCAGCTTGACCCGGCCCCTCTTGGTCAGCCCCTTGCTCTTACGGCCCGTTGCTCTGATTGCCAGCTTCACTGTGCCGGCCTTGCGGCTGATCCGTGTTGCCACGCCTCTCCCGGACAGCCTCAGGACCCCTTCTGCCGGGACAGTAACGGGCAGTGTCGCAATGCCGCGACGCCGGTTGAGCTTTGGCCTGCCCACCTTGAAAATGCCATGGCGGGCGCTCGACTGCGTGGCCGAGCCGGCGTGGTTGGCCGCTGTGACCCGGCACTGGTAGTTGCCGACAGAGCTCGCCGCGAGCGAGTTCGACGCGGCCCTGTGACTTCGACCCGTTCGTGGCTTCACTGGTAGGAGAAGCTCTGGGGGGCGCGGGAGAAGAAGGAGCCGAGAAGGTCTGGCGCCCATGAGCCTTCCGAGCAGGAGAGCGAGGAGGGGGGCGCGGATCCGCCGTGACTTCGGAGGGCCGATGCCGGCCGGGGGCTGCGGCGAGGCGGGGAAGGCGGGATCATTCATCGTCGCCCCGGACGATGATCAGGTCGCCTTCATCGCTGCCGTCAAGATTTTGCTGAAGGAGATCTTGGAGGTTGTGTAGGTCGTCAGTAGATCAGTGCTGCGGCGGAGTCGATCGTTATCTGATGGGTGCTTGATAGAAGTCCGGTGGCATCCAGGTCGCTGCTGCCGCTGCCGTCGAGATTGGCATAGGAGATCTGTTGGGTGTATCGAAATTGGCCCAGTAGATCCTGCGCCTGGGATTCCATCGCGACGCCGTGATGGGCTGTCACGGTCGCAGCGCCGGTGCTCAGCTTGCTTATCGTCGCTGCCATCGAGGTTGGTGAGGAGATCTTGTTGGCGGGGATGTCATTGGCCCAAAAGATCTTCCCGGCGCGGGATCGATGGCGACACCAGTGGGCCTCTGCACGTCGACTCGACGATGCCAGGTCTTGCTGCTGCTGCTGTCGAGGTTGGCGAAGGAGATGCGTGTCGGGGCTGGAGGTGGGCCAATAGAATTTGCCCGACTGGATGGACCGCTATACGGCGAGCGGATTGGTTGTACTCATGTGGTATCGAGGCCGCCTTCACTGCGGCCATCGAGATCGGCGAAGGAGATCTTGGGGGCGGCGTCGTTGGCCCAAAGATCTGTCCGGCGGTGGAATGATCGCGAGCCGAACGGCTCTCGATCGTTGCGGCGGTATAGAGGTCGCTGCTGCTGCTGCCGTCGAGATTGGTATAGGAGATGGTGGCGGGGGAACGCGTAGTTGCCCAATAAACCTGGCTCGCCGCTTGTGCATTCGGAGCGCAGCAGAGAGCGAGCAGGACCGCGGCGAGAAGGGCTCGGGTGTCGCCATCACTCGACCGTATGCCGGTGGAACGCGGGGGTAAGGCCCAGGTTGCCCCGGTGGCCGCCTTTGTTCAGGCTGCGCGATTCGGGAGGAACCGCCGTGGTACCGCTGTGGTACTGCCTTTTTTGTCCGATGCGTCCAGAGGTCCACGGCCGGGTACAGATGGGACGGCAGGGATGCGGTGGGACGCATATGGCAGTCGCGTCCTTCGGCTGGGGGCCGAGCGGTCGCCGGTTCGAATCCGGCCTCCCCGATCACCCGGAAGCCCGCTTCGGGGACGCAGGTTCCCAACGCGCGTCTTGACAGGCCTACCGATGGCTGACAGGGTCAGACCTGTCGTCAGGTCGCAAACAGGTCATGAGCGCACCCACCGGCGGACCCGGGCGATGCGCTTCGCCGTTCTCGCCGCGGCTCTCGGCGCGCTGGTTCTGCCGCCGAGCGCTGGGGCGTTCATCTATTGGGCGAACACAGGAACCACGATCGGGCGGGCAAACCCCGATGGCAGCGGGGCGAACCAGAACTTCCTCGCCTCCGGTCAAGCCTGCGGCGTGGCGGTGGACAGGTCCCACATCTACTGGACCGGCAACGCCAACGGGATGATCGGCGTTGGCACGATCGGCCGCGCCAACCTCGACGGGACCGCCCCCGAACCCAACTTCATTTCCGGCGCCAGCAATCCGTGCGGCGTGGCAGTCGATGGGGCAACTATCTACTTGGTCCGACACCGTCGCGGCCGGCGGGATCGGCCGCGCCAATCTCGATGGCACCGGCGTGAATCAGAGCTTCGCCGCCACCAACGGATACGCATGCGGCGTGGCGGTTGATGGCTCCCACCTGTACTGGGCTAACCGCGATGCCGGCACGATCGGCCGGGCGAATCTCGACGGCAACCTGGCGAGCGTGGATCAGAGCTTCATAGCTGGAGGCACCGACATCTGCGGCGTGGCGGTGGATGGCGCCCACGTCTATTGGGCTGATCGCGAATCCGACCGATCGGGCGTGCCGATCTCGACGGCAACGCTGCGAGCGTAAACCCGAAATTCATCTCGGGCGCGAGCAATCCCTGTGGGTTGGCGGTCGACAGCTCCCACGTCTACTGGGCGAACTCCCTCAGCAGCGCGATCGGCAGCGCCAACCTCGACGGCTCAGGAGTGAATCAGAACCTGATCGCCGCCAACATCCCGTGCATGGTGGCGGCGGACCTCCGCCGCTTCCTCCACCCGGTCCGCCGGACACGACGATCACCCGCTTCAAAGTCAAACACAAGGCTCGAAGGGCCAGGTTCATCTTCACGGGCTCGGGCGGCAACGGCGCGCTCAGCTTCCAGTGCAAACTGGACAAGAAGCCTTTTGGGGTTTGCACCTGGCCCAAGAGGTACAAAAATCTTCCGCCAGGAAAACATAAGTTCGCGGTTCGTGCCGTTGACGCAGCCGGCCAGATCGACTCGACCCCGGCAAGCCAGAGATTCCGGATCCCCAAGAAGAAACACAAGAGGCACAAGAAGATCCACAAGTAATGAGCCGCGCCTCGAGCCGGTCGACGAAGTGGCGGCCGACGCGCTGGGCCTCATCTATCGGCCTGGGATCTGCATCCGTGAATGGGCGTGGTACCACTTTGGTACCGGATGCATCGTCCGATAGGTCCGATGAGTCCAGATCGGGGGACAGGAGGGACGCATGGGACGCATAGGGACGCATCTGACAGACCTGTCCGCCGGCTGGGGGCCGAGCGGTCGCCGGTTCAAATCCGGCCCCCCCGATCCACTGAAGCCCGGTTTGGGGGCGGTTTCGCTCCACCTCGTCCTCGCCGGCCCCAAGAGCGCGGCGGCCGGGACTCATAATCCCTTGGTCGCCCAGCCCCGCCCCATACGAAAGCCGTGCAAAGCGCGCCCTTCGTTGGCCTGTGTCGGGACAACGCTGACCCCGTCGGAGGCTTGCGATCCGCGGGCGCCCGCTGTACGGTCGGATGAAGACGCGTCTGGGCGGGCACCCGACGAAGGGATTCTGATGCCGTCGAAGCCTCGTCTGCACGCCGCACGCCCGACACGTCTGTTGCTTGTGGCGATCCTGGTCTTAGTCGCTGGTCTCGCGGTGTTGAGCAGCGGTTCGACTGCAAGGTCAACTCACGCCGGGGCGGGTGGCGGCGCGAAGGCCAAAGGGCAGCCGAAGTGCGGCGACACGATCACCGCCGACACCACGCTTCACAAGGACCTCGTCGACTGCCCCAACAACGGGATCGTGATCGGGGCCGACAGCATCACCCTTGATCTGAACGGCCATCTGATTGACGGTGATGGGGCCTCTACTTCTGGCTGCGATTCAGACAAGGAATTCTGCGACACCGGCGTGGTCAACGAACGTCACGACGGCGTCACGGTGATGCACGGCTCGATCCGCCAATTCGGGGGCGGCGTCACCCTCTTTGCGGTACGGCAGAACCGTGTGCAGGGCATCTCGACGTCGGGCAACCATTTCAACGGCATTCAGCTCTTCAACGCCTCGCAGAGCTTGGTGCGAGACAGCTCCGGACACGGTCCCAACGAGGAGATCGGGCTGGGATTGTTCAGCTCGCATCACGTTCGGCTCGTGCACAACTCGTTCCGAGACACTGCCCTCGATGGCATCGTCGTATCCGGCGGCGCCCGCAATCTTGTGGAAGGCAACAAGATACGCGGGGCCGGCAAAGAGGCCCCACGTGATGGAGACGGGGTCGCCGTTGACGCCGAAGCCAGGCACACCATCCTGCGGCGCAATAGTGCGAGTCAGTCAAGAGATGACGGCTTCGATGTCGAAGGCCCGACTACGAAGCTGACCAAAAACCGCGCGCTGCGCAACCGCGACCTCGGCATCGAGGTCGTGCGCGGGGTGATCGACGGCGGTGGGAACATCGGCCGCGATAATGGCGACGCGCGCCAATGCACGAACATCGCGTGTGGGTAATTCAATCCTCCCTGAGATCGCCCGATTTGAACGCGACGCTCGCGTTTGGGCCGCACGAGCACTGCCGAAGCACTGAGAACGCGCGGACTGGCGAAGCCGCGTGAGCACGAATCACGTCTTCAGGAAGTTCGCTGCCCGCTATCCCCTATCCCCCCAGCAATTGACGGGGGTATAAGGAACGCCTGAACCGGGACAAGAAGCTCGTGCCAGAGGATTGGGAAGGGGACGCCAAATGGCGGGCAGGACGATCTGACCGCCCCCCATTCCAGTACCTAGCGCGGTCAGCTCTGTCGCTAGAGACCTGGGAGCTGGGCCTGCCCGAAACGCGGAGCTACTCGTCGGGGCCCCGCATATGCTTGGGACCCGGCGCAGACCTCCGATTGGACGCCGCCGCCCCGCGCGCTCGCCGGGCTCGCCCGACGGGTGGTACCCGCCCGGGCCTAACGAAATCCCGTGGTACCACTTTGGTACCGGATGTATCGTCCGGCCCGTCCAATGCGTTCAGAGCCGGGGACGCAGGGGACGCATGGGAAACGTCTGAACGCATATGGCAGTCGTGTCCTCCGGCTGGGGGCCGAGCGGGCGCAGGTTCAAATCCTGTCTCCCCGATTGGATCAGAGGGCCTTGCGGGGTGGTGCGGGGCAGAGTGTGATGCAGGAGTGATGTTGCAGCCGCGGCCAGAGTGATGCGCGGCATAGGGCACAGCTCAGGAGTTTGGCGCGATGCCCGCTTGCAAGAAAGCGGCGGATCGCGTCGGTCCGAGTCCTCGTTCCCTTGGCGGCTGCGCTCGAATGCCTATGCGAGCCAACGTACCTCGCCAAGCCCGAGGGTGCCGGCGTTCGTTGGCCAGTTGAATCCAGCGAACCGCCATGCGGTCGAAAAACGGAGACCGGGCCTTGTGTGCCACTGGAGACAATGGGTATCGGCCCGGGCTAAGTTGCGCGCGTGGGTCGGCCTGACCAAGGCCGGGGTGGAGTTGATCGAGCTGAACGAGGCGTTTGCCCGCACAGGTATGACCTTGCCCTCGCGGTACGGTGCCGACGCTTGCAAACCGCAATTACTTGGAGGACGCCGATGCCGGACACCACCTGCCACATGTCGATCTCGCTCGACGGCTTCGTCGCCGGGCCGGACCAGAGCCGGGAGAATCCGCTGGGGAAGCGCGGCAGGGAGGTCCATAGCTGGCACCTTGGCGACGAGCGCGCGAACGACGCCGACGCGACGGCTGAGGGCTGGCTCATGCGACCGCGCGGGGCCTACGTCATGGGCCGCAACATGTTCGGGCCGATCCGCGGCGAGTGGGATGAGGACTGGGATGGATGGTGGGGCTCCGAGCCGCCCTACCACGCGCCGGTCTTCGTGCTCACCCACCACGCCCGCGAGTCGATCGAGATGGAGGGCGGCACGAGCTTCCACTTCGTCACCCAGGGCTTCGAGGCCGCCTACGCGCAGGCGCGTGAGACGGCCGGCGAGGATGGCATCGACATCGCGGGCGGCGCCTCAACCGTCCGTCAGGCGCTCGCCGCCGGAGTGATCGACGAACTCACGCTCGACGTGGTCCCCGTCCTGCTCGGGTCCGGCGAGCGGCTGTTCGACGGAGTCGAGTCCCTCGGGTTCGAGCCGGTCGAGGTACTCCACTCTCCGCTCGCCACGCACATCCGCTACCGGCGGGCGGGGTGAGGAGCCGATCTTCGGTCTGGGGCGGCGTCAGCTTTCTGGCGGTCGCTCATGCGGCTCGACTTGATCGACGCCTGATTGCCACTCGTCTCACGGCTCGTCAGACGGAGAACCGCGGGGAGTGGCCCGATGTGGCGAGAGGACGTGGCACCCAGCTGCTGTCGCACTCCGTGGAATGGACGCAGAGACGCTACGCCGCGATCGGTGGTGTCCAGCCGAACGGAAAGGGCCAGGGACGTCTGGCCGTTTTCCCGAGCTAGCGCCGGATTCTGCGATATCAGTGATACAAAAGTGCTGTTCCCCCGCCCCGGGGAGCCGTGTTGATCCTGTCTCCCCGACTACACGAATTGGGCAACTAGGCTGATCGCCCGATTCTCGTCCGGGTGATCAGACCGCCGATCGCTGGGAGGATCGCGCCGGCGATCGCGTCGACAAGAATCACGAAGGGCGGAAAGCTGCCGAGCGACACCTCGGCGTCGGTGCCGGCGACGACGTGCGCGAGCAGTAGGCCGATACCGTGGTTGTCGGAGTCTGCATGGAGCCAGACTGACTGCGGCCGGCGATGGCGATCAACAAGGAGATCGAGCTGCGATTCGTCGTCGGCATAACCCACTCGAGTTCCGCGACACATTGGTCATGCTTGCTGAAGGAAAGGTGGACGCGGCGCGAATCGTCACCGGAACGGTTGGCCTGGCGGGAGTCGACGGGGCGTTCGATGCGCTTGCCGACCCGGAGGCTCAGGCAAAGGTGCTGATCGATCCGAAGAGCTCCGCCCTTCTTTTGACGCCGGCCCGGCCCATGGCTTGATCACCGCTCGACCTCTTCGACCCCTCAACTCATAACCCGAAGGTCGCGGGTTCGAATCCCGCCCCGCGATCTGCACCCGAGACCGCAGCTTGGTACCGCTTTGGTACCGACTGCTACGTCCAATACGTCCAGATTGTCCGCCGCCCGGGACGGGAGGGACGGATGGGACGCGTCAAACGCATGTGACAGTCGCGTCCTCCGGCTGGGGGCCGAGCGGTCGCCGGTTCAAATCCGGCCTCCCCGATTCACGCGAAGCCAGCTTCCGAGGCGAGCTTCTGCCTCCTGGGGAGCCGTCGCTGAACCTTCGAGTCGCCTGCTACGGGAAGACGACAGCGAGAGTTCGGCATCGCGGGAGAACGTCAGAGCTGAGGTCCTAATCGGCCGAGGGCGTAGCCTCACTAAGGTCGCGCCGATGCATGCCGAAACCGAGACAGCCAACGGCGCTCCTTTCAGGGTCGTGATCGCCGGCGGCGGCGTTGCCGGCGCCGAGGCGCTGCTCGCCCTTGATCACCTGATCCAGGACCGAGTCCGGGTTGAGCTGATCTCCGAGAGCCGCGAGATGACCTACCGGCCCCTCGCCATCGCCGAACCCTTCGGCCTTGGCGAAAGGCAGTCTCTTCGCCTGGACGTTCTGGCCCAGGAGCGGGAGGCCGATTTCCGCGAGGACGTCCTCACGGCAGTCGACCCCGACCGGCGCATCGTCACTACCCAGGGCGGCGCCGAGCTCGGCTACGACGCCCTGCTCCTCGCGCTGGGGGCCCGCGCCACGGAGCAGTTGAGGGGCGCCCTCAACTACGATGCGAGCCCGGTTGCCAACGCCGCCTACCGCACGCTCCTCGACCAGCTCGAGGGCGGCAAGGTGCGGCGGATCGCGTTCGCCGCGCCGGCGGGACTTAGCTGGGTGCTGCCGCTCTACGAGCTCGCCCTGCTAACTGCCCACCATGCCCGCCAGCAGGCCCTTGAGGGCGTCGAGCTGGTCCTGGCAACCGAGGAGGATCGGCCCCTTGCGATGTTCGGACGGCGCGCCGGCGAGGCGCTTGCGGCCCTCTTGAAGACTGCGGGAATCGAGTTCCGCGGATCCCGCGCACCGACGGCGGTCGAGCCGGAGGGCCTCGTTCTCGCAAACGGCGCGCTGGTCGAGGCGGATCGTGTCGTCGCCCTGCCGCGGCTCAGCGTCGCGCCGATTCCGGGCGTCCCCCAGGGACCGTTCGGATTCATCGGGACCGACCTCCACATGCGGGTCGAAGGGCTATCCAGGGTCTACGCCGCCGGCGATGCGATCTGGTTTCCAATCAAGCAGGGCGGCCTGGCCGCCCAGCAGGCCGACGTGGCGGCCGAATCGATCGCCTCCTGCGCCGACCCGGCGCTGCCCAAAGGCCAGTTCCGACTGGTCCTGCGCGGGACGCTGCTGACCGGGGCCGCACCCCTATACCTGCGGTCCGGAGTGGCAGGCTCGGACGCGGAGTCGGCAGCCGGCGCAGTGCCGCTGTGGTGGCCGCCTGCGAAGATCGCTGCCAAGTACCTGGCGCCCTACCTCACCGGTGGGGAGGAAGAGCAGCCGACGCTCGAAGACGTACCCGCCCTTCATGGCGAGGACTTGGCAGAGTCGGCTGCCGATCATCAAGAGGCGGTGGAGCTGGCACTCAGGTGCGCAGATAACGACGCCCGCTGGAAGGATTACGACGGCGCGCTTCGCTGGCTCGCGCTCGCGGAGCAGCTGAACATCACGCTCCCGCCTGCCTACGTCGAGAAACGGCGCTGGTGGGGCTCCGAGGCGGGAGCAGCCTCCTGAGCGAGCCGCCCGCTGACATGCGTGCCGAGCTGGGATTGTGCGGGGCAGGCGGGCAGCCCGGGATCGAGCCCGTGACCATGGCGTGGTACCGCTTTTATACCGACTGCTACGTCCGACGACCCCGCCGACCACCGAAAGTGAGCTAGCCGCTATCGCAGCAGATTAATCTCAAGCCATGAGCTCTGACCCGAGGGATGCCTCGGGCTCACCGATGGACGAGCTGGGCGGCGTAGGCGACACTCACCCCATCGTCCTCAGGGCCGAGGCGATCGAGAAGCGATTTCATCGCGGCGTCCCGCCGCTCCGGCGCACCATCGAGGTCCTCAAGGGGGCCAGTTTGGAGGTCCGGGCCGGTCAGCTAGTGCACGGTTTTCCCCCGCACTGAGAGAATCGGGCCGGGTGCTAAGCGATGCCATAGGTGACCTGCTTCCCTCGGCGATCGCCGTCGCCCTCAGCCCGATCCCGATCATCGCGGTCGTTCTAGTCTTGGGGACGCCGAGAGCCCGAACGGCGGGGCCGATGTTCGCGGTGGGCTGGGTCATCGGTCTCGCCGCCGTTAGCGCCGTGGTGGTTCTCGCCCTGGGGAGCAGCGTGGAGTCCGACACCGAAACGGGCATCGAATGGTTCAAGGTCGCGGTGGGGGTTCTATTCCTCATCATGGCCGCCCAGCAGTGGCGCAAGCGACCGATGGCGGACCAGTCTCCCGAGATGCCGAAGTGGATGTCGAAGGTCGACTCGGTGACTCCGCCGAGGGCGACATTGCTCGGTGCCGCGCTATCGGGGGCGAACCCGAAGAACCTTGCGCTCACCTTGACTGCCGCCGCTTCGATAGCTGAGGCCGGACTCGATCCGACCGACACGACGATTGCCGTGGCCGTGTACGTTGGTCTGGGATCCCTGACGGTCGCAGGCGCGGTGCTCCTCTACCTAGTTGACGCCAGAAGGGCCGCCCGCCCTCTCGCCGCGGTCAAACAGTTCATGTCCGACTACAACGCGATTATCATGATGGTCGTCTTGCTGCTGCTCGGCGCCAAGCTTCTAGGCGACGGCATTGCCGGAATCTGGAGTTGATCAATGGGCGATGGTCACGGGACCGCGCAGCGATTGACATTGGTCAACCGCTCCTGGCCCCAGACGGTTCTCTCCGCCTTTCGCACTCCTGGTACCACTTTGGTACCGGACGCATCGTCCGATATGTCCGATGCGTCCCGAGCCGGGGACGGATGGGACGCGTCGGGACGCATATGGCACCTGCGTCCTCCGGCTGGGGGCCGAGCGGTCGCCGGTTCAAATCCGGCCTCCCCGATTAGGCGGAAGCCCGAATCAGATGATCCGGCCGAGTCGCGTACGGGTGACAAGAACCCAGGCAAGCGCGAACGAGCCGGCCACGCCGAGTGCCGCCACGGAGAGCGCCTTGACCTCGGCGGGTACGCCGATCGGTCGGAGCGCGATCATCAGTCCGATCAGCACAACCCCCTGGAGGAAGAACGCGCCGTAGGCGCTGCGCGCCATGGCCTGACCGAGCTGGCCTGGGCGGCGATTGAGAAGCCGTTGCGCTGTTCCCAGCAGCCACACCGAGGTGCCGACGGCGAGCGGACCCTCCACAGCGGCCAGGCAGAGCGCAGGCCAGTGAAAACCGGATTCGAAGATCTCGTCCCCTTCCGTGCCAACCGCTGCCATGACGCCGGCCACGATCAGGAACGCCGCGATCCCTCCCAGCGCTGCAAATCCGCAACCACGGCGAAGCCGGTCGGGGACCGGTTCGAGCCAACCGCGCTGGGCGGCGATGATGCCCAGGGCGAACATCGGCACGAACTGCGGCCACTGCCACAGATGGGACTGGCCGATCTGGCCGCTGGCCGCTGGGAAAACGGGGCGCACCATTACGGTGGCCACCGAGATCCCCGCGGCCAGCGCGACGAGCGTACGCCCGGACAGCGGAGCGCTGTGTTCCGGGGTGGCGGTTGGGACATCATCGGCCGCCCGGCGCCCGCTCCAGTAGCGCCAGGCGGCGTAGGCGAGCGAGTAGAGGAGCAGGACCTCGACGAACCACATGGGACCGGTGTCGAGGATGGGATCGCCGTGAGTGATCTGCCGCCAGAGCGAGTGGGATTCGCCGGCCGCGAGATGCGCCGCCCAGATCGCTCCGGGCCAGATCAGCAGCGTCCACGCCGCCAGTGGCACGCCGAGGCGGATGAGTCGGTCGTGGGCGAATGTCCGGGGGCCCTTGCGCGACACCGAGCCGGGAGTGACCAGACCGGAGATCAGGAAGAAGAGGCCCATCGCGAACAGGGCGGCTGGGATCACCACCATCGACAGCGTGATGTCGCTGACTCCGGCGAGCTGGACCTCCTGGACGTCCTGGTAGGGCCAAGCGTTTTCCAGGCTCCCGTAGGCCAGGGCACCGTGGCCGGCGATGATCACCGCGACCAGCAGCAGCTTGAGATTGTCGAGATACGCAACCCGCTCGCTGCCTGCCTCCCGGGTGGCCGGCCCACGCTCCGCGGGCGCCTCCCTGATCGCGTCCACTGCACGGCGGTGCGTTTCCCGCCTCGAGTCCGTTTTCGTCGGAGGCTTCACGGCCGATAGCCATTTTGCTCCACTCTGGAGATCGCGGATGCGACCCTTCGATGTAGCCGCAACTCGCGTGCCTGCTCCGTGTCGCTCAAGGCCTTGGGACAACTCCTACACGGATCTGGAAATGCTGAGCTGGATCGTGGTCCCTGCCCCGGGGGCCGAGCGGTCGCCGGTTCAAATCCGGCCTCCCCGATCACCAGGTCGTCTGAAGAGGCGGATTGCGTCCCCGCGTCCCCGCTAATCCGTAAGGCTGGTTTATCGTGCGTTTGACGGCTCCGGCGGCTCGATCAGGCCCGGCGGCGGCACGCTCACCGGCGCGCTACAGTGGCGCGTGGCTGCGTTCGGCAAAGGAGGAAACGGATGAAACTGTGGAAGCCACGCCGGCCTGCGCAATGGGTGTTGATTCCTGGCTGTGTGGGCGTGGGCCTCGTCTTGCTGCTTGGTTCGATGGCGGGAGCCTCCGGGGCAAGGACCGCACTCGGAGGCGCGGGAAGGAAGAGCTTTGTCTATGAGCCGGTTCACGCCCTTCTCATCGTCAAGGACAAGGCCACGTACGACTACTCCGCCACGAAGTGGAACGGATTCGGCCGACTCCAGCAGAAGCTCGGGCCGACGGGGGTGCCGATCGTGCTCGCGCGTAGCGGGTCCTATCCCGTCAGCCTCAGCAGCCACGACACCACCAGGGGAGATGAGACCCTCACGACGAGCGGAACGACGGATCCGTGCAGCGGGGATTGGGATGAAGGCACTCGCGGGGGCGCCATCTCCTTGCAGGTCAAGCAGGACGGAGCCGGAAGGATCCGGACGACGTGGGGGCTTCCGACCGATTTCGCCTCGCCGAAATGCGGGCGCCTATACGACCAGTTCGGAGGCGGGATCGAGGTGCACGCCACCGTGGGCGGCGAGATCGGCGATTCGCACCTCACTCTGAACGCTGAGGGCAGGAAGACCAAGACGTCCAGCGACGGCAGCACCCAGCAGACGGTCAGTTGGGACGGCAGGGTCGTTCTCGATCGTAAGTGATCGAGGTTTCGTCGCTGCCGATTACTTCCACTGTTGTGGGTCATCCCGAATCTGACGGAGACTGATCCACCCCCGGGTCGGGACCGCAGGACGGTGTCGGGTCGTGAGCTGCCTTGCACCAGAGTCGCGAGTCGGCGCGTCCATCCTTCATTTCAGCCCCCAGCCGGTTCGCCTCGTCTGGAGGATGGGCGTGGTACCAACTTGGTACCGAACGCATCGTCCGCATCGTCCGATTAGCCGAAAGCTCGCTTCGAAAGCGAGCTTCCATTTGAAAAGGTTCTGGTCGAGCAGGTGCTCGACCCGCGGCTGGGCGTCAAGGGAGGCACGGGAAAGGAAGACCCGGTATCGATCAACGTGGGAATCGCTGCCGAGGAGTGGTTCCTCACCCCGAAGGTGGTCTATCAGCACGGGGCAAACTTCATCTCCTTCAACTTCAAGGCGGTCCACGCCAGCCTTTTGCCGATCGTTCCATTCAACGGCGTCGAGGTGATCTTGGAGTTCAGCGGCAGCATCCGGTTCGACATCGGGCCGTCGGCTGAAGCCAAGCGCACGTACCCATCCACAACCGATCCCGGCCCGAACGTCACCGGGACCGTGGGCGAATTTGTCCCGGTGAAACCCAGGGCGCTGGGGATTGCAGCCACCATCACGGATGCGGGCAAGAAGGCGAGCCAGCTGGCTCAGGATGACGTCAAGAAGATGGTCCTCAACCTGGCGCGGCGGGACGGCGCGGCGTGCTGGGTCGCGTGGGAGGCGATCGGGGAGGAGTCCACTCCCGCTTGGCGGCAGATGCGGGTGGACTGGGGCAAACGGGTCGGACCGGATGCAGAAACGGCCTGGATGGAAGGCAACAAGCAGGTTGACGACATGTTGAAAGCGCTGGAGAAGGCAAAGGAGGGCGAACGCGAGAAACGGGCGAAAGATTGGAAGAAGAAATACGGCGGCGCGACGCCGCAGCCCGACTTCGAGTTCATGCGCGAGGCCGTCTTTCAACAGCTGAAGGGCTACGACGAGGACGAGGGAGACCTGCCGCAGCTGGTCGAAAGCTTGTAGGTCTGCGGGCGGGGTCTCGCGCCCCATGAACTATCGCCGCCTCGGGGCCTGGACAATCCGGACGTGCGCCCTCAACTGCGTGGTACCAACTTGGTACCGGACGCATCGTCCGATCTCTCCGAGGTAAGCGCCTTCGCGACCCGGCCACGGGCTCTGAACAGGCGGCTGGTAATCGTCGCCTCGGGAACCCGCATGGCCCTGGCGGCCTCGCCGTAGGAGAGGCCTGCCACGTCGACGGCAACGATCACATCGCGCGACGCGGCGGGCAGCGCCGCGATCGTCGCGAACACCTCGCGCGTCTCTGCTGCCGCCGGCGGCTGCGTGGCGCTGCCGGGGTCGGGCAGTTCCAGGGACTCGAACTCGGACCCCGTTGCCTGGGGACGGCGCGCCACGGTGCGGCGATTGTTGAGGAAGGTGTTGTGCAACGCGCGAAGGAGGTAGCCGAGGTCGTCGTCGTTTCGCACCAAGCGTGGACGCGCGAGGACATTGGCGTAGGTTTCCTGTACGAGGTCCTCGGCGTCCACGCGCGAGCCGCACAGCGCCCACGCGGCGCGGAAGAGTCGATCGAAGTGATCGCCCAGCGTCCGTGGATCGAGGAGGTGCTCCGACGCCGTCGTGGTCTCCGCGGGGCGCGTCTCCTCTGCGATCGGCATGCTCATCCCGATCCGCGCCCAGCGGGGTGCTGATCGCATCCGGATTCGTGGTCGGGGCAGCCAGCGGTAGGGGTCTGACCGCGGCCTCCTCGTTCAATCGCTCGCCTCCGCCAACCCGCCTCAGGCGGGTCGGCGAGAACGAGCACGCCGCCGGCGGAGGGCGGAAGCTCGAAGCGTCCGTTCTTCCGCCCTCCCTTCGTCTCGCTAGACGTTGCCGTCGCCATCGCTCGGGCCACCGTTGTTGTCGGCGTCGTGATCCCCGCCGTTGTGCTGCGGGATGCCGCGATGATTGTGACGGTGGTGTGCAGCCGTCGCGGCCGGCACCGCACCCGCGGCGACGATCCCCATTACGGCGAGGACCATGGCGATCCGGGCCTTCATTGTCGAGAGCATCGTTTTCTCCTCGTGGTTTGGGTGGTCATGTGAGGAAGCTCGATATGGCGCGCTCGAGCGCAGGTCCCTGCTGGGACCACTGCGCGGGCGGCGCCGCGCCGACCACGACGGTCGTGGCCTTCGCGCCGGCGACGATGCAGGCGACCTCGCGGTAGCTGCGCCCGGTCGACGTCTTGTAGACGTCGATCACGCAGGAGCCGTGCCCGCTCCGGAACCGGAGGCCGGTCGCCGAGGCGACCCGCCTGACGTCCACATCGCCCTCATCGCGGTTGTGGTCGAGCCGGAAGCTACCCCAATTCGACAGCGTCTCCGTGCCCTGTCGGGGCGTCGCATTCAGGTAACCCCGGATCTCTCCGGTTGGCGCCCGGACGGCGGCGGAGAAGGTGCCGGGGTCGGATCGGATCGATTGCCAGCCGAGCGGATAGGCAAGCCGAGCCACGCCGCCTGGGAGCCGGCCCGTGTGCCATGGGCGGGGCGGAGGCGAAGGCTGGAGCCAGACGAACGCTCGCGCCTGTCGCGCCTGGCTCGTCGACTGCGGCGCCGATGTGGTGCTCGAGGAGCCCCCGCCGTATCCTCCGCCGCAACCTGCGAGCGCGAACGCGAGCGTGGCGAGTATCGCCGCCCAGGCCGCCATCAGGGGCCTCCGTCGGTGTCGGCGCGTCCGAGCGCCTTGATGTCGTCTGCGGTGAGAAGCTCGTCGCCGACTCCCCACTCGCCGCTGGCGACCTCTTCGAGCACGCACCACGTCCGCTGGCGCATGCACTCGCCCTCGATCGCGACCATCGCGTTTGTGAGGCGCTTGACGATCTCCTGCTTTTGAGGGGCTGTGAAGACGCCCGCAATGACCTTGACCTGGATGAGCGACATCTTGTGTTCCTTCTCGGGAGGGGCTGGTGGTGCGGCCATCATCCGACCGAGCGGCGCCCCGCACATCGGGCAGATCCCCTGACATCGACCCCCGAACATTGCGCAGGCCCCTTCCCGCGGCCTACGATCATCTGCATCGGCCAGCCTGCCCTTGCCCAGCCCGCTGCGCTGCTCGAGCGCGAGCTCGAGCTCGAGCGCATTGTCGTCGCGCTGCGCGCCGCGGGCCGTCAGGCCGGGGAAGTCGTCGTCATCGAGGGCGCTGCCGGGATGGGCAAGTCGCGGCTGCTCGAAGAGGCACGCGCGCGTGCCTCGGACCTCGGTCTCAGGGTCGTGGGCGCGCGGGCGACGGAGCTTGAGCAGGGGTTCCCATTCGGGGTCGTCCGCCAGCTCTTCGAGCGCCCTCTACTGGAGGCCGACAGCGCCGAGCGCGAGGGCTGGCTTTCTGGAGCGGCGGCGCTGGCCGCCGATGTGCTCATCACCGCGCCGCCGTCGGGCACCGAGGCGATGGCGCCGGGTCCAGCCACGAGCGATCCCGGCTATGCCCTGCATCACGGCCTCTACTGGCTGGCTTCGAACCTCGCCGCCAAATCTTCGCTCACCCTCGTCGTCGACGACCTCCAGTGGTGTGACGCGCCATCGGTGCGAACCCTCGCGTTCATCGCGCGCCGGCTCGAGGGGCTGCCGCTCTCGCTGGTTCTCGCGACGCGGCCGCTCGATCCCGCACTCACTCCCGAGGCTGCGACGCTCGTCGGCGATCCCGGCACCGAAACGCTGGTCCTCGCCCCGCTGACGAAGGCGGCAATCGGCGCAGTGGTAGCCGCGCGGTTGGCCGACAAGCCAGACGATCGGTTCGTCCACGCGTGTCTCGAGGTGACCGGCGGGAATCCGTTTCTCGTCGGAGAGCTGCTCGCTGAGGCGGCGGCTCGCGGCCTCGCCCCCACAGCGCTCGCCGCCGACGATCTCCGCGAGATAGTTCCCCGCGGCGTCGCCAACGCGGTCCTGCTTCGCCTGGCGAGGCAGCCGCCAGCGGCCACCGCGCTGGCCCGGGCGCTCAGCGTCCTGGGCGATGGCGCACAGGTGGGCGACGCGGGGCAGCTGGCCGGACTCGCGGGCACCGAGCTGGAAGCGGCGATGGAGGCACTGGTCTTCGCCGGCGTCGTGGATTCCGGCGCGACGGTCCGATTTACCCACCCGATCTTGCGGACGGCGATCCACGACGACCTCTCTCCGGCCGAGCGCGAGCGCCTGCACCATTCCGCAGCGGCGATCCTGCGCGAGCGCGGATCATCGGTAGGCCGGGTCGCCGCGCAGATCATGCACACCGAGCCCGCCGCCGATCCCGGCGCGGTGGCGCTACTGCGGGACGCGGCTCGCGACGCACTCGCCCTCGGCGACGCAGCCGGCGCGGCCGCCCTGCTCTCCCGCGCCCTCGACGAGCCTCCCCTTATCGGCGACCGTGCCGCGGTCCTGCTCGAGCTCGGCCAGGCGCGCGCCCGCACCGGCGCAGTGGACGCGATCGAGCCCTTGACCGAGATCGTCGAGGGAAGCGAAGACGCCACCGCGATCGCAGCGGCGGCGATCGAGCTCGGGGGGATGCTCTTCTTCACCGGCCGCGCGGCCGAGGGAGCAGCGATCCTGCGCCGTGCCCAGGAGCGGCTACCGGCCGAGGAGCCGGCACGCGGGCAGCTCGAGGTCGCGCTACTTGGCCTCAGCTCCACCTCGGCGTCGGCCCGGCGCGAGGCCGAGGCCGCGATCGATTCCCTACGAGACCCTGGCGGCCCCGCATGCAACGTGCTGGAGGCCACCACGCTCGCCACGCTGGCGATGAACGAGATGCTGTACGTGGGCTCGGCGTCCGCCACTATCGACCTCGCCGAGCGCGCGATCGCGGCGGGCCTTCCGCCCGAGCCTCACCGCGGCGAGAATTGGGCGAACCTGGCCCTGGGGGCCCTCGGGGTCGCAGACGCTCTTGACGAGGCCCTCCGTGGCACGGACGAGATCCTGGCGCAGGCGCGCGAACGCGGAGCGGCACTGACGGTGGTGACGATGTCGGCGCTTCGAGCGCTCATCGCATTGCGTCGCGGAGACCTCTCCGACGCCCAGGCGGATGCACAGGCGGCAATCGAGCTCGCCCCCGAGCTGCTTGGCGCCAGATTCCTGATCCTGGCGGTGTCGGCGGCGGTCCTCGCGGGCCTCGAGCGCGACGAGACCCCTGACTCCCTGCGCCGGCTGATCGATCGCACCGGGGTTCGCTACGACACCGAGTTCACGTCGAGCTCTCAGCTTCGCTACGCCTCCGGCGTGCTTCGCGCTGCGGCCGGCAACCACGAAGCTGCGATCGAGGAGCTGCTTGGTTGCGGATCCCTCGATCCCGCCTTCGGCGGTGAGAATCCGGCCATGCTCCCTTGGCGCTCTGCCGCGGCGCTCTCGCTGTCCGAGCTCGGCCGGAACGACGAGGCTCGCAAGTTGGCCGCCGACGAGGTGCGCCGCGCGCAGGCATTCGGGGCGGCGCGCGCGATCGGCATCGCTCTACGAACCGATGCCCTCGTCGGCCCCCCCGCGGCGCGGCCCAAAGGGCTCGCGGCGGCGCTCGAGGTGCTGGCGCCATCGCCGGCGCGGCTCGAGCATGCGCGTGTTCTCGTCGACCTCGGCGCCACATTTCGGGCGGCGGGAAAGCGGACCGCGGCCCGGGAGCCCCTGCTCGACGGGCTCACGCTGGCCGCCCGCTGTGGAGCGCGGACCCTGGAGCGCCGGGCGCGGGCCGAGCTGGGAGCGATCGGCGTCCGACCCCGTGCGTCCGAGCGCAGTGGCGAGGACTCGTTGACCCCCAGCGAGCGGCGTGTGGCCGAGCTCGCCGCGGCCGGCGGCACGAACCGTGAGATCGCCCAGAAGCTGTTCGTCACCGAGAAGACGGTTGAGACCCATCTGGGACGAGCGTTTCGCAAGCTCGAGATCTCGTCCCGGCGACAGCTCCCAGACGTGCTCGCGGACCCCGCCGCCTAACCGGTTTCGCTGCGCCGGCCGATCCGCCCCACCGAGCGTTCGCTCGTCTACGCTGAACCCGACAGCAACGATCCGCGAGATAGGAATGCGAATGACCGGGAAAGCAGATTTCACCACAGAGGAGTGGGATGCGATCGCGGAGGGGCCGACGAGCGCGGGAATGATCGTTTCGACTGCCGAGCGGGGCGGGACCTTCCGGGAGACCTTTGCGATGGCGAAGGCCTACACCGAGGCCCGTAAGGAGCATGGCGACTCCGCGCTCCTTGACGAGCTCGTCTCGAGCAAGCCCGACATGGACCGCACCAGAGCTCACTCTGCAGAGGAGTTGAAAGAACACGGTCTGCAGCGGGTTCGGGATGCGATCGGGGTGCTTGAGCAGAAGGCGACGCCGGAGGAGGTCGAGGACTACCGGCGTTTCGTCATCTCGCTCGCGAACCGAGTCGCGGGGGCCAAGACAGAGAAGGCCGATCAGTCGGCCAGCGACGCAGAGAGCGCAGCAATCGCGGAGATCGCCGAAGCGCTCGGGACACACCACGACCGCTGAGGACTGTGCCTGGCGAGCCGCGGCAGACAGGGTTTCTTCCGGCCCAGCCGGACCGGGCGAACAACTACAGCCCGCTGGCGCATGCAACGGGTTTGACGGGTGAGGAGCCGACGGCTCCGGCCGATAGCAGGCGACGCTACTCCGACCTGACCTGCCGCGGGTCTTTCGGCGTGGCGTTGACCTCCGCCAACAGGTCCCGCAGCTCGGCGAATCGCCGGGGACCGAGCGTCTGCGTCCACTCGGCCTCGATCTCAAGGACGACCTCTCGCATCGCCGCGCTCGCCGCACGCCCGCGCGGCGATAGTCGTATGCGCTTGAAACGCTGATCGTCGCAGTCCTCGACGCGTTCCAGGTATCCGAGCTTTTCCATCTGTCCGAGCAGGTAGTTCAGGGCTTGCCTGGTCATCCGCGTGCGGATCGCGAGATCCGAGGGGCGCATGTCCTCGGGCCCCGGGTACTGCAGGACGCTCAGATGGGGAGCGATCAGGTCGCTGTAGCCACGCTCGTGCAGGCCGGCCAGCATCCTCTCATGCACCGTTTCCCAAGGCATGCGCAGCAGCGCGCCGATAAGTGGGCGGGGAGCGGCTGCCTGTTTCTCTGGAAGAGTCAAGTGACTTGACAAAGGTACAGGGTCTGCATATATAGTCGTCAAGTCACTTTACCCAATTCCAAGAGGAGACCGCAATGAATCAGGCCACAAAGGAGACCATCACCGTCGGTGAGCTCGGCGTCCGCTTCCTCGTCGAGAGCTCCGACTCCAACGGCAGCGTGAGCGTCTTCGAGTGCTACGTCACAGCAAACTCGAAAATGCCAGCGCCGCACAGCCACGACGCGTTTGAGGAGACGATCTACGGGCTCGAGGGCGTCACAACCTGGACGATCGACGGCGAGTCGATCGAGGTCGGCGTGGGCGAGGCGGTCTGTGTGCCACGCGGAGCGATCCACGGCTTTGAGAACCGCGGCGGCGCGGACGCGACATTCCTTGCGATCGCCAGCCCCGGTGTTTTCGGGCCCGACTACTTCCGCGAGATCGGCGAGGTTCTCGCCGCCTCCGCCGGCGGCCCGCCAGACGTTGCTGCGTTGATGGAGGTGATGCGCCGGTATGGCCTCACGCCGGCCCCGCCCGCTCCGACGCCCCAGGCATGAGGCCTTGCTGGCGGCTATCAACTGAGCGCCAGCTCCGGCTTCAAGCCGCGGGATGTATCTGCTCGACGATCCGTGGGGGGTAGCGAGAGACGAATCGGCCGGCCCGATCCGCACCCATGGAGCCAGGATCCCAGGTGACGTGCCTGCGTATGCTCCAAGCGTGCTCCAAGAAGCGCTTCAGCGCGAGTCGGGGTGGCGGCGACTTCCTGACTGGCTGCGGAGGCTCACCAACCTCGGCACTCTGCCGTCGGACTCTGAGGACGTCCGGCTCCGCAAGTCGGTTCTGACGCTCTCTTCGGTTCTGATGGCGACGCTCTCGTTCGCGTGGGTGGGAACGTATGCGGTGCTCGGCCTGTGGGTATCAGCGGCGATTCCCTTCGCCTATCAGCTCGCCTCAGCGGCGAGCATCTACACCTTCGCGCGCACTCGCCGCTACCGGCTGTTCCGGACGAGCCAGCTGTGGATGAGCCTGCTGCTGCCCTTCGCCCTGCAGTGGAGCCTGGGCGGCTTCGGCACGTCCTCGGCAGTATCCCTGTGGGCGTTCACCGCCCCCGTGGGCGCCCTGCTCTTCGTCGGCGCGCGCCAGGCCGTCCCGTGGTTCGTTGCCTTCGGCGCGCTGCTGTTCTTCTCGGGTGTGATCGATCCCGCGCTATCGGCGGGCGCGCCCGACATCCCGGCCGGGGTTGTGGTGGCCTATTTCGTCCTGAACATCCTGGGGGTCTCGACCACGGCCTACGTGCTTCTTCAGTACTTCGTCCGCGCTCGCGAGCGCGCCTTGGCCGAACTCGGTGTCGAGCGCGAGAAGTCCGAGCGCCTCCTGCTCAATGTGCTGCCCGAGTCCGTCGCAAGTCGCCTCAAGGAGTCAGACCAGGTGATCGCGGATGGATACGCATCTGCGACGGTGGCCTTCGCAGACATCGTCGGCTTCACCCCCCTCGCGCAGGAACTGGCACCGGCTGACACGGTCGCGTTGCTTGATCGGGTCTTTGCCAGCTGGGACGAGCTCGCCGCCCGTCACGGCGTGGAGAAGATCAAGACGATCGGAGATGCCTACATGGTCGCCGCGGGCATTCCCACACCACGTGAGGACCACGCTGAGGCGATCGCCGACATGGCGCTCGAGATGGGCGCGGAGGTTGAGCGGTACGCGATGGAGAGCGGCCTTGCGCTCGAGGTACGCATCGGCATCGATACTGGTCCCGTGGTAGCCGGCGTAATCGGGCGCTCCAAGTTCAGCTATGACCTTTGGGGGGACACCGTCAACACAGCGAGCCGGATGGAGCACCACGGCGTACCCGGCGCGATCCAGGTCACCGAGCATGTCCACGAGCAGCTTGGCGACCGCTACGAGCTGCGCCGCCGCGGCACCATCGAGGTTAAGGGCAAGGGACCAATGACCACCTACCTGCTGCTCGGAAAGCGAGACAAACCGAACGCCCACCCGACTCTTCACCGAGAAATTCTGGGCTCCTAATGTGCGCCGCTAACTTCGGTTGAAGACCAGCCTCGGATACTTGAGGACGAGGAGGGTCGTCCGCCAGAGGCCCAGCTGACGGACGACCTCCATTGTGTCGCTTGCCGCGTGGTCCTCGACGATGCGGCCTTCTAGGAAGCGACTGATCACGATGCCGGTAAGTCTCACCCGGCGCCCCCGGTGCGTTCCGTGCATCGCCCAACGCGATACAACCCGCTCACCCTCGGTCACCTGCTCTTCAACCTCGAAGCGCAGATCCGGAAAGAGGGCAATGTAGAGGGCCACCGAGCGTCGGGCCCCTGCATGTCCGTGATATTCGAGAGCGTTGACGTGGTCGACGAAGTCCGGGTGGTAGACGTTCGCTAGCGCGCCAAGGTTTCGGCCCGAGCAAACCTCCTCAAGAGCTCGCCGCGCAGTTTCCCTCTGGCTCTCGCCGGTCACAGTGTTCTCTTGGGCAGTGATCGCGCCTAAGGATAACCCCGGCCCTAGGCAAGTGGCGAGCTCCGTTGTCTTCGTCACCTCGCGCGCCCAGGGACGCATCGACACGAAATCTTCTCCCGGTGGGCCCGGGCGTCGCCGGTTCAAATCCGGCCTCCCCGGTGTCCGGAAGGGATCACCGCCGAGGTCGGCGCCGGGCACGGCGCTCGCGGTCGGCGAGCTCGCGAAGCCGCCGCTGACTCTCAATCGCGTTGGCCAACACCAGGCCTCTAATGAATCTCATCTCTGACCTCCGGTCTCGTTCTGTCTTTGGTTCGTCTTGAAGGTTCCATCGACACCTGCTAAGTCCAGTTGCCGGTGTTGCAAACACTAGCTAAACTGATTGGGCGGTGTCAAGCCAAATCGAAGAGTCCACGCTCGAGCGAGAGATCGCCCTATTAGTCGCCTTCGTGAACACGCGCGACATCGAGACGCAAGTCGACGCGATCGGCGACCAAAGGGCATTGGAGAAATGGATCGTGGCCTCCGACATTGGTATCGGCGCGCCAAGCGTTGACGCCGCAGGACACCGCCGCGTCCTCGCGCTGCGCGAGGCGCTGCGCGCCCTCCTGCGCGCAAACAACGGCGGCGACATGGTTGACGAGGACCTCGTGGCGCTCCATGAGGCGTCCGCTCGGGCCCGCTACCGCGCTTCAATCGGCCCCGACGCCGTCTTGCAAATCGGCCCCGACAGCGGCGGACTCGATGCCTTCGAGGAGAGGCTGCTCCTGGCCATCGAGCGAATCCAGGTACTCGGCAGCTGGGCTCGGCTGAAGGCCTGCCCGGCGGAAGATTGCCAATGGGCCTTCTTCGACAGCTCCCGCAACCGCTCCAAGACTTGGTGCTCGATGGAGGTCTGCGGGAATCGCAGCAAGACGCGTCGCTACCGCAGCCGCAGGGCTCGCGGCTGAGCGCGCGAGCAGTCGACCATCTCTGATTCACCATTCGCGGTCTGCCACGGCGTGGATAATCCCCGTGAGGGCCAAGGTAATGACAAAGGAGCGTGGAGATGCAAAGTTGGGACTTGAGGACGGTCGGGGTCGAACCGCACCAACCGGAGATCCTCTCCTCCGGGGAGGATGCGCGAATGATCCTGCTGCACCTCCCAGCCGGGGAGGAACTGCAGGAGCATGAGGTGCACGAGCGGGCGCGAATCATCATTATCGAAGGGCAGGTCGAGACTTCGATGCCGAGCGGGGAGTGCGTGCCTGGAGAACCTGGCCACCTCCTCGAGTTCGAGCCGGGTGAGCGCCACACGGTCGCGGCGCGATCCGACTCGCGCCTGCTACTGATCCTCAGCCCCTGGCCGGGAGACGGCCACCCCGGGGCGATGACCCTCGAGGAGAAGGGCCAGTCTCGCGAGAAGGCCGCCAAGCACTAGAAGCCCTCATCTGCGGACATGAGGGCGATTACCTATGTCGTTCGCGGCGACCACTGGAAGACGCGGGCTGCGAACGGGAGTCCGGCGACTCCCCCTCTTCGAGGCCCAGGGACCAGATGCTCCCCGGATGGGGCCGAACGGGCGCTGGGCCGTGTCACCCAGCCTCGCGGAGTTGACCCGCGTAGGGCCCGCGGCCCGTCACGCACGCAGCACCGCAGCGCGCCCCGAGCGCCAGTGCGTCCGCAGCCGAGCGGCCCTGCGCCAGCCCGTAGGTCAGGCCGGCGGCAAAGGAATCCCCCGCGCCGTAGGTGTCAGCCGGGGGGCCTGGGAGGGTAGGGGCTGCCCACGCGCTCCTGGCGCCATCGGCCGTTTCGAGGGAGCCACCTGCGGCACCCGCCGTGCGGGCAACGAAACGGGGCGGCGGAATGAGGTCCCCTGGCGTGTAGCGCTCCCCCTCGTCTTCGTCGCTCGCGACCAGCATGTCGACCTGGACCCGCGCCTCAGCCAGCGGATCGATCGCGCGCACGGTCGAGACCAGCTTGCCTGCAGCGCGCGCCGTCCGGACCGCCGCGGGATCTCCGGCCGTGAAATAGACGCCGTCGAAATCCGAGAGCTCGGCCCAGGGCAGCGGGTCATCTCCGTGTGGTCCGATGCGCCCGCCGATCACGGTGATCGTGCGCTCGGCCTGTTCGTCCACGTGGACGAATGCCCTCCGTTGCGGCTCCTGTCGCCACGCCGCCTCGACGCGAACGCCGAGCGCTTCCAGCTCCCGCTTTGCCCTGTGCCCGAGGTCATCATCGGCGAGCGCGGTCAGGAAGAGGCACTCGCCCGCCAGGCGTGCAAGCTGCACAGCGGCGACCGCTCCGCCCCCTCCGGGTTCCTCCCAATCCTCGAGCGCCTGGACGATCTCACCGGGCTTCGGCACACCCTTCACCCGCGCAAACTCGATCCACTCAACGTGTCCGACGACAGCGACCTGCATCCGCTGGCCAGTCTCGCAGGGGCCAGCGAGCCGGTCTAGGTCGGAGGAAGCTTCGTCCGCAGGTCCTCGAGCTGAGCGTTGAGTTGCTCGAGTGACCGGTGCTCCTCCTCGACGGCTCTGCGCAGATCCTCATCGGCGCGCCGGTGTCCGAATGCCCAACGCCCCACCGATACGGTGGCGAACAGTGCCGCGACGGCCACAACCACCACCACAGGCCACGACGAGCTGTCCCCGGTCGCGCTGCTGGTTTGGATGTTGCCGCCGAAGACGCCCACGAACAGGACGGCGAGCCACACCGCGACCAGGGTGACTCCGCCCCAGAACTCTCTGCTGAGCGGCAAGGACGCCCACTCGCTTTGTGCTCTCGCCGGACGGTCGTAAGGCGTGGACCCGGTTGACATCGGTTCCCCCTCGCTAGCAGGACTTGGTGTCTGCCAAGGTCGCAGGCGCGGTGAGATCAGGCATCCGCTGTTATCCACATATGCCGTGCGGCGATCCGCCGGCTGGGCCGAGCGGTCGCCGGTTCAATTCCGACCTCCGCGATCTCAATCCGCGGCAGCGGTGTGCTCGAGAATCGCGCGGACGATGGTCTCCCAGTCGGCTCGATCGACCCCATGGCCGGCCCCTTCCAGCGATAGCAGCGTGGCACCTGGGATCGCCTCTACCAGCGCTTCGCCGTGCTCGATCGGAAAGATGGGATCCGCGGTTCCGTGGATCACGAGGGTGGGCACCTCGATCGAAGTCAGGGGCCCGCGTTGGCGTCCCTCATCAGCGAGTGGCGTCGTGGTTCTGCGCAGCGGCAAGGTCGATCACCCGCTCGACCTCGTGACGGGCGAGCTCACGGGCTGCGGCTTCGTCGAACGGACGCCGGCCTCCGCCGAGCACGCGCATGTACCCGACGAGGTAATCGAACACCGACTCGGGGTTCGACCGGTCCACCTCCGCGCTCGCCACAAAGCGCCCGAACTCCTCGGTCGGCGGTGGGAGCCCGCGCTCGACGGCCACCGCCGGAGAGGTGCTGATGAGGACAAGCGAGAGGACGCGATCAGGGAAATCGAGCGCGAGCAGTTGTGCGAACGCCCCACCCGCAGAGACGCCGACCAGGTGCGCGGCCGGGATCGCGTAGGCATCAAGCACTCCGGCGGCGTCGGCGACCAGGTCATCGCCGGTGTATCCGGGGTGCGCCGGCTCGTAGGTGACCGATCTGCCGGTGTCGCGATGGTCGTAGCGGATGACGAAGAGCCCGCCATCCACGAGCATCCGGCAGAAGCCCTCTTCCCACCAGAGCATCGACCCGCCAGTGCCCATGAGGAGGAGGATCGCGTGGTCAGCCGGGTCGCCGAAGGACTCGGTGCAGAGCTCAACGCCATTCGCCTCGATCATTCGCTCGGCCAACCTCGTTCCTCCTATTCGGACCATGGCGACTGTAGGTGATGCTGGCGCTTCGAATGCGGGCCTGAGGCGCTCGTTATCCTTGGCGACCCCGCTCAGCATCCAGTAAGAGCGTTGCCAGGGAAAAGCTCGGGGAAGGAGCGCCGCGTCCACCGCGGCAGCAGAATCGAATGCGGAAGCGGAGTTTTCTCAGCGGGATCGTTCTCGGTGCGCTGGTGCTAGGCGCGGTGCAGTCTTCTGCTTTCAGTGAGGCAACTCCGAGGACCGGCAGGCCATCGGCCTTCATCGGGATCTCCCCGCAGACCTCGCTGCATCGCGACGACCTGCGCCTGATGCGGCAGACAGGGGTCGGCTCGCTTCGCTTTCTCATCTATTGGTCTCAGTCTGAGCCCGCGCCGGGCGTCTTTGACTGGGGGGATACGGATGCCTTCCTGAAATCGACCTCGGCGCTACGGCTTCGAGCGCCTGCCCGTCATCTGGGGCTCGCCCTCCTGGGTGGCGCGGGCGCCGCACGCAGATCGTTGTCGCTATACGGCTGCTCGGTGCTCGGCGCTGCAAATGCCGGTACACAGCCTCGCTCAGCGCCGGGCCTGGTCGGGCTTCCTGCGGGCTCTTGTCGCGCGCTATGGCCCAGCCGGGACCTTCTGGAATCTTCATCCGGAGCTGCGCAAGGATCCGATTCGAACCTGGCAGATCTGGAACGAGGAGAACGATCACCGCTTCGCCGAGGCTTCGGTCCGCGGCTACGCTGCCCTGCTGCGCGGCTCGGCGCCGGCGATCCGCTCGGTCGACCCTGACGCCCGGATCGTCCTCGGCGGCCTCTACGCAACGCCGAGGGTCAAGCCGTCCCTCGACGCGGCGAGCTTTCTCAACCGCCTCTACCGCCAAGCGGGCATCAAGGGACTCTTCGATGCAGTCGGCCTTCACCCCTACGCCGCCGACCCGATCCTGATGGCCGCTGACATCAGCGCGCTGCGAGCAGTGATGCGAAGCCACAACGAGGCGCACAAGGGCCTCTACATCACCGAGTTCGGCTGGGGCTCCCAGACACGGGCCGCGGGCGGCGACAAGTTCGAGCGGGGCCCGGCGGTGCAGGCGGCCTACGTCAAGCGCGCCTGGGAAATCCTGCTCGCAAACCGCCGGCGCTGGAACCTACGGGCCGCCTACTGGTTCACCTGGCAGGACATTCCGGCCGCCACTACCCCGTGCGACTTTTGTGATTCGGCCGGCCTGCTCGGCCTCGACGGTCAGCCCAAGGAGGCCCTGCGCCGCTTCGCCCAGGTGGCCCGTTGAAGCGGTGCGGTTGACGGCGTCGCGCCTGCGAGGGAGAATCGGCTCGCCAACAGCGCGGAAGGAGACCGACGTGTCCTGGAGCCTGAAGGGGAGCTATTTCGAGACCTGTTCGTGTGACCTCATGTGTCCGTGCAACATGTCCTTCGACCATGGCGCGACCTATGACTACTGCCGGGTCACCCTCGTCTTCAACATCAAGGAGGGCGAGATCGAGGGCACCGACGTCAGCGGCCTCGGTGTCGCGGCGATCGCCGACACCCCGAAGGTGATGACCGAGGGCAACTGGCGCCTTGGCATGTTCATAGACGACCGTGCAAGCGACGAGCAGATGGACAAGCTGACCGCCGTCTTCGCTGGGCAGAAGGGCGGACCGATGGAAGCGATCACTCCCCTCATCGGCGAGATGCTGGGCGTGGAGCGGGCGTCCTTCGAGGTCGTCGAGGACGGGCTGCGCCACGGTGTCACCATCGGGGACGCGGTCGACTTCGAGATCGAGGACATCGTTCCCTTCGGCGTCGAGACGGGGGAGCCGGTACGGCTCGTCGGCGTCTTCCATCCGGCCTCTTCGGAATTCAACGCCGCCGAGGCAAAGCGCTCGAAGATCAGCGCCTTCGGGATCGAGTACGAGGGGAAGACGGGGATCTCGGCGTCGGAATTCGCCTGGGCCGCCTGAAGGAAAACGCGGTCGGGGCGTCGGCGCGCTAGGGCGCCGGCATCCCCTTGTCGGCGCCGTTCGTCCCGCCCACGGAATCCATCTGCCCGTCGCTCATCGATCCGCCGTCGCCCGAGCCTTCTTCCATCCCCATCGAATCCATCGCCCGCACCGCCGCCGGTGAGCCCGGCACGGTGAGTCCCGGCACCTTGTCGGGGACGAAGGCCACCGCGAGCCCGAGCACGACCAGCAGGACGGCAACCGAGCGATTGGCCACCGCCTTCCAGGGCAGCAGCTTCTCGAGTGCGATCAGGGCGGCGATCAGGACCATCCAGCCGATGCTCATCACGCCGAGCGCGAAGAGCGCCGCCATCAGGCCCCAGCAGCAGCCGACGCACCATCCGCCGTGCTCCGTTCCCATCCGCAGCGCCCCGATCCGCCCCGAGCGCCAGTGCATGAGCACGAACGTCATCGGGTTCCGGCAGTGCCGCAGGCAGACGTCCTTGAGCGGGGTGAGCTGGTAGATCCCGGCCGCGACGATGATCCCGCCGGCCACGTAGGGTCCGCCGCTGTCCCAGGCCAGGAAGCCGAGGTCGAGGGACCGCCCGACCTCGAAGAGCGCGTAGGCGAACGCGCCCACCGCCGCCCAGGTGAGCAGGTAGCCGCCGACGAAGATCGCGGTGGCGCCGGCCTGGGTCGGCTGGCCCTTCCGCCGTTTTCCCTCCTCGATGCGCGCATACATGACGACCATCGGCGCGATCGACGGGAACATCATCGCGGCCATCATCACCACCCAGGACGTGAGCCAGAAGCCGAGACCGCCGAGATCCGTGCCTGGGCCGGCGTCCATGCCGGCCATCCGGTCTCCCGTCATCGCCCAGGCGATGGCGGCGAGAAGCAGCAGGCCGAAGATGAGTGCGAGCTGCACCGCGCTCGGCAGAGGGGGTACGCGGCGGAGTGTGGCTGACTCCATCGTGCCCCGACTCTAATTGCCCAAGAAGCCGGTGGCCAGCGCTCACCCGCGAGCGGGGCGCAGCCTGAGGCCGAGCGCCGAGACGGCGGCGTCGTCTTCGATCAGGCGGCTGTAGGCACAGACGACGACGTTGCGGATCCGCGGGGAGGTTCGGAACTGGATCGGGATGCCGAAGGCCCCGAAGTAGCCCTCGTTCAAGCCCTGCGCGATCCGAGCGATGCCGAGGTTGACCTCGTTCTGAAGCTCTTCGGCGAAGGAACGGGGGCAGTTGGGCAGCACATTCCCGTTCTGCGCGAAGGCGTCGAGCTGGTAGGAGATGTAGTCACCGCTGCCCGGGTAGCCGGCTTCGAAAGGGGCGTTCGACCCGCTGACGACGACCCTCACGATCCTGCCGGCGCGAGGCTTGCCGGCGAGCTTGATCGCCAGGCTGCTGTTCGGATAGGACGGCGCGGGGAGGAAGACGCTGTCCTTGCCCTGCGCGGTCGCGGCCAGCGACAGCAGGAAGACGAGGCCGCCGAGTGCGGCGGCGGCGAACCGTCGCATCCTGGCGGCTCGGTGGCGAGGCTCCGGGTCAGCCCCGTCGTTCCAGGTATCCGCCCGGCGGACGCTCCCGTGGGCGTCGGTGAGCGCAATGATTGCCATCGGTGCAGCCGGTGATCTCATCTTCTTCCTGTCTCCAGTGGTAGTAGAACCAAATTCTAAATTACTAGAATGCTACTCTAACAGATATGGCAGGGAAAACAGCGACGCCAATCGGCCAGGCGCGACGGGCGGCGATCATCGAGGCCGCTCTGCGCCAATTCCTCGCCCAGGGGCTGACGGCGACGACGTTGAAGGAGATCCAGCGCGAGTCAGGGTCTTCGACAGGCAGCCTCTACCACCAGTTCAAGAGCAAGGAGGCACTCGCGGGTGCCGTCTACGCAGACTGCTCCGTGCGCCACCAGCGTGCGTTCCTCGATGAGCTCGGCCGCCACGACGACCCGGAGGCGGCCGTCAAGGGAATCGTCCGCATGCACATCGCCTGGTGCGTCGAGAACCCGGGAATGGCCCGCTTCTTGGCAACGATCAGCGAGCCTGCGGTGCTAGAGGCGGCTGAAGCCGAGCTCAAGGCGGGCAACGAGCGCTTCGCCGCCGCCGTTCGCGCCTGGTGGCGGCCGCACGCGCACTACGGGGTGTTACGGCCTTTGACCGCCGCGCAGAGCCTGGCGCTGTGGCTCGGCCCGGCGCAGGAGTGGATACGGGCTTGGCTCCTCGGGGCCTTCGAGGAGCCACCCTCCGAGGCCGAGATTGAGATGCTCGCGGACGCCGCCTGGCTTTGCCTGCGCAAGCAGGGCGACACTTCGCCCTCACCTGCCTCTTGACCAGCAGCGGCGCGGTGAGAGACTGGACTCCAGATATCCCCTAGGTCTGGAGGATTGCCGTGAAGTACTTCGTTAGCGCGACACCCGGTCCGATGCCTCCAACTCCAGAGCAGTTCGACACTGCCCTTGACTGGATCCAGGGCAAAGTTGACGACGGCACGTTCGACTGCGTCTTTGGGTTCTTGGAGGGCGGCGGCTTCAGCGTCGCAAACGTCAATTCCCATAGCGAGGTCCTGGATCTGATGGCGGACTACCCGTTGTTTGGTCTCGCCACCTGGGAGGTCCGGCCGTTGCTCGAGTTCCGGGAGGGGACCGAAACGATTCGGGCGAAACTGGCCGAGGCGCAGGCAGCGATGAGCGGCGGCTAAGGCGCGGTAGTCAGCCGGCGAGGGCGTGCCCGAGCTCGTCGAGGCACGCCCTCCACCCTCTGTCCTGACTGTCGCGGCGGTCGTCGGTCGAGATGCCGCTGTTGATCATCAATACCCTGGTCGACCCCCCGGCCTCGGAGAATGAGAGCTCGATCAGCTGCTCGTTGGAGGCGTCGTCGTCGAAGGTCCAGGTCATCACCAGCCGGTGCGGCCGGTCGATCAGGGTGTATTCGCCCTCCGCGCCTGCCTCCGTCCCGTCGAGCCTCCGCATCACCACCCTGACCTTCCCGCCCTCGCGGAGGTCGACCTCGGCCCGGGCGGTGTCCCAGTCGGCGCCGGGGCGGAACCAGCGTCGCATCACCTCGGGGCTCGTCCAGGCGTCGAAGACGTCCTCCGCCGGAGCTCCGAACGTTCGCTCGATACGCACAACGTGGCCGGACTCCTCGGTCATTGCCGCTCCTTCCGTTCCTCCAGGTACTCGCCGACGACATCGAACAGGCGCTCCCAGCGCTCTCGCTGGCTTTCTATCCAATCGGAGGCCTCGGCGAGCGCGTCCGGCCGCAGTGCGAGGCGGTGGGTCCTGCCGTCGATCACCCGGCTGACGACGCCCGCCTCCTCCAGCATCTTGAGGTGCCGGGAGATGGTCGGCTTGGAGACGCCGAAATCCCGCGAGACCTCACCAACGGTCGTCGCACCGTCGCTGAGCCGTTCGACGATGTCCCGTCGGAGCGGGTGGGCGAGGGCCTTGAACGTATCGTTAGCCATTCTGCTAACTATATAGGCATGCACTGCGGACCCAGAGAGGAGACACACCGATGACCGAGCACAGGATTGGCACCGAGGAGGAGTGGAAGGCGGAGCGCGCCGAGCTGCTGAAGGAGGAGAAAGAGCTCACCCGCCGCAACGACGAGCTCACGAGGAAGAGGCGCGAGTTGCCCTGGGTGCCGGTCGAGGCCGACTACCGGTTCGAGACCGAGGGCGGCACGAAGTCCCTCGCCGACCTCTTCGACGGCCGCTCGCAGCTGCTCGTCTACCACTTCATGTTCGGTCCGCCCTACGAGGCGGGCTGCCCGGTCTGCTCCTCGATCGCCGACACGCTCGATCCCCAGGTCCCTCACCTGAAGGCCAGGGACGCCACTCTGCTGCTCGCCTCCCGCGCGCCGCTCGAGAAGCTCCTCGCCTTCAGGGAGAGGATGGGCTGGGGCATCGAGTGGGTCTCAAGCGGCGGCAGCGACTTCAACCGCGACCTTGGCTTTCTCAACACGGAGGAGGAGCTGAAGCCGTTTCTGGAGGGCGAGATCCCGATAACGGTCGTGGAGAACGCGCGCTCGTGCGGGACCGACGCTCTCGGCTACGTCAGCGAGGGGCCGGGCCTCAGCGTCTACGCGCTTTCGGACGGGACCGTCTACCGGACCTACGTGTCCACCTCCCGCGGTCTCGAACCCGCGATGGCCTACTACGGACTGCTCGACCGGACCCCGAAGGGGCGCGATGAGAGCCCCACCGAGCCGTTGTGGATCCGGCGCCACGATGAGTACCTGGACGTCTGAGCCCAGGAGTGTCGGATGAGCGGCCTGGGCGAAACGACGATGGGCCCGGCCGCCGCCCACCGCGCCCCGCCGTTGCCGGGCCTGATTCAACTCGGGCTGATCGGCACCCTTCTCGCCCTGGCGGCGCTGGGGTGGGCGGTGACCGGCGAACAGATGTCGGGGATGGACGCCGGGCCCGGGACGGATCCGGGGACGCTCGGCTTCTTCCTCGGCGTCTGGGTGGTGATGATGGCGGCGATGATGTTCCCCTCAATCATGCCGATGGTCGTGATGTACGCGCGCATCCAGGAGGGGCGGCGGGGGCAGGGCGAGGCGGCCGCGGCGGGTGCGACAGCGATCTTCGTCGCTGGCTATCTGGTCGCCTGGACGGCGGCCGGGCTCCTCGGCTACGCGGGCCTCGAGCTCGGCAGGGCGGCGACTGGCGATCTCTTCTCATGGGACGCCGCCGGCCCCTACCTGGCCGGCGACGTACTCGTCGGCGCGGCGGCTTACCAGCTGACCCGGCCGAAGGACCTCTGCCTGCGCTACTGCCGCGACCCCTTCATGTTCGTGACGGCGCACTGGCGACCGGGCCCCGCCGGCGCCCTGGGGATGGGCGCCATCCACGGCTGTTGGTGCGTCGGATGCTGCTGGGCGCTGATGGCGTCGCTCTTCGCACTCGGGATGATGAGCCTCGGCTGGATGGCCCTTATCGCCGCCCTGATCGCGGTCGAGAGGCTTCTGCCCTGGAGAGAGGTCGCGAACCGGGGAATTGCGCTGCTTCTGGTCGCGATCGGGATCTTGCTCGCCTTCGCGCCGGGCGCGTTGCCGGGGTTGACCGTGCCCGGGTCGCCTGCGGCGATGTCGGGGATGGAAGCGACATCGGGGATGCAGGACGGAGCGATGGGTGGGCAGAGCTCGATCGGCACCGACTCGATGGACAGCGGCTCCAGCGCAATGCCCTGAGTCGGACCTCGTCTCGGTCTGGCCACGGCGATCCCCCGATCCTTTTCAACCAGCACCTGTCGATTTCACGGTTTTCCGTTCGTCGTATGGGTAAACGGCTAGGAACCGACCTGAGCCGAGCGCAACGTGAAGGAGGACATCATGGGAAGGATCGTCGTAACGGAGTTCGTCTCGCTTGACGGAGTGATCGAGGCTCCCGGCGGAGGCGAGGACTACGAGCACCAAGGCTGGACCTTCGAGATCGAGCGCGGCGAGGAGGGCGATAAGTTCAAGCTCGACGAGACACTCGAGGCCGAGGCTCAACTCCTGGGTCGCGTCACCTACGAAGGCTTTGCCGCCGCCTGGCCGAAAATGACCGACGAGGTCGGCTTCGCCGAAAAGTTGAACTCGATGCCCAAGTACGTCTTTTCCTCGACCCTCGAGAAGGCCGAGTGGAACAACTCGACCATCCTCTCCGGCGACCTCGCGGAGGAGGTTGGGAAGCTGAAGCAGCGGGTGGATGGCGTCATCCTCGTGGCCGGCAGCGCTCAGCTCGTCCAGGGGCTCGTCGAGCACGACCTCGTCGATGAGATACGCCTGATGGTCTTCCCGGTCCTGCTCGGCAGCGGCAAGCGTCTCTTCGCCGAGCACCCGGACAAGAAGCCTCTGCGCCTGGTCGACTCGAAGACCGTCGGGGCGGGGGTCGCTGTGCTCACCTACGAGCCCGCCTAACCTACGGGGTGGGCGGCTCAGGCGATCAGTGTCACCACGCAACGCACGACGAAATCAATCCCACGAGCGGGGCGCACCGCACCGGCTTGCAGCGCTCGTCGCTCTCGCGAGTGGGGCAGCCATCGCAGTCCTCACCATCGACATCGTCGTGACCCAGTTTCCGCGGGGGCTGATCATCCTCGGCGGCATAGCGGTTGCGTTGGCGGCGGCGTGGTACGGCTTGACCCGCACCGGAGGCGCAAGGCTTCTGGGGTCGGGAATCGCGTTCCTGGCCGTGGCGGCGATCGTGGCTGTACTGATCGCCGACGGCGATCACATCGGGCAGGCTCTCGTGATCGTCGCGGGCATCGGGCTGATGCTCCTTGCGACGCGAGCGGCCTTCAGGGTCCACGTCCCGCTCCACGGGGCGCCTGATCCCCGTCATCCGGTGCTCTTCTACAACCCCAAGTCGGGCGGCGGAAAGGCCGAGAAGTTCCACCTGGCCGAGGAGGCGCGCGCCCGTGGCATCGAGCCGATCGAGCTGGAGCGCGGCTCCGACCTCGAGCAGCTCGTCCGCGACGCGGTCGCCGATGGAGCCGACGCGCTGGCGATGGCCGGCGGCGATGGCTCGCAGGCCGTCGTTGCCATGGTCGCCGCCGAGAAGGACCTGCCCTACGCCTGTATCCCGGCCGGGACCCGAAACCACTTCGCGCTCGACCTCGGCGTCGATCGCGACGACGTCATCGGCGCCCTCGACGCCTTCCTCAGCGGTCGCGAAAGGCGGGTCGACCTGGCCGAGGTCAACGGGCGCGTATTCGTCAACAACGTCTCGATCGGCCTCTATGCCGAGGCGGTCCAGCGCGAGGGCTATCGGGAGGCGAAGCTGCGGACCATCCTCGACACCCTGCCGGAGGCGCTGGGGCCCGAGGGCGGTGGCCTGGACCTGCGCTGGACCGGGCCCAGGGGGCATGAGCACTCCTCAGGCGCCGCGATCCTCGTCTCCAACAACCGCTACCGGCTCGGGCGTGCGGTCGGATCGGGCACCCGACCGCGGATCGACGACGAGCTGCTGGGGGTCACCGTTGCTTCCTCGCCTGCCGGAGGCAGACGGTTGATCCAGCGTCCCTGGCGCGAGTGGTCCGCGCCCGCTTTCGAGGTCGACGCAGACGGACCGATCGCCGCCGGCATCGACGGCGAGGCCGTGACTCTGGAGGCGCCGCTGCGGTTCAGGATCCTGCCGGCGGCGCTGCGGGTGAGGATCGCCGCCGAACACCCCGGAGCCTCTCCGTCTGCGGCGATGCCCGAGGGGGCCGGGAAACTGTCGTCGCATTGGCCCGGATCGCTTTCGGGGGCCGCACCCCCGGCGTCTGAGGCCGCGGCTCATATCATCGCCCGATGCCCGAGTGGCTGAGCGAGGCGAAGGCGATCGACAGCGCCGTCTACGCGGCAATCGCTGCCAGTGAGACCCCGACGCTGGACCTCGCCATGCGCGGCCTATCCCGCGCCGCCGACCGTTCCAAGCTCTGGTTCGCCGCCGCGGCCGGGTTGGCCCTTCTCGGCGGCACCGGCGGGCGGCTTGCGGCTCGGAGGGGCCTGATCTCGCTCGGCGTCGCCTCCGGTTTCGCCAATCTCGTCGCCAAGCCGCTGACCAGCCGGCGGCGCCCCGAGCGGAGGGAGGCCGAGGAGCTCGCGAGCCGCCACGTCCAGATGCCCCGCTCGAGCTCCTTCCCCTCCGGTCACGCCGCATCCGCCTTCGCCTTCGCCACCGGCGCCGCCAACGCGCAGCCGATGCTCTCGGCGCCGCTGCGAGCCCTGGCGACGCTGGTCGGGTACTCCAGGGTCCACACCGGTGTCCACTATCCGGCAGACGTGCTCGCGGGCGCGTTCATCGGGGTCAGCGCGGCCGAGCTGACCGGCCGCCTGCTGGACGGCTGAGCGCGCGGTCATCCCCTGGGGTAGCTTGGTCCGATGGCGGCACCGCTGATCGAGTTTCCCGCCGACGATCCCCAGCGCGCCCTGCGCTTCTGGAGCCGCCTGCTCGGTGTTGAGCCGGCGCCGCGGGGAGCCGGCGCCGGCGAGGGCTGGGAGGCCGGTGAGGACGGCTGGCGGCTCGGCGTGCACGAGCGCGGGGTGGGCCCCGGAGACACCGGGGCCCTTCCCTACTTCACGATCGACGACATGGCCACAGCGCTCGAGCTCGTCGAGGAGCTGGGGGGCTCGATCGTCCACCCGGGCGAGCGCTGGGCCATCTGCCGGGACTCCGAGGGAAGCCCGTTCGCGCTGGCCGCGGCACCGCGCCCGGGCGCTACTGGTTGAGCCATTCCTCGTAAGTCGGGCCGGCGAGCTTGGCGACCGGGCCCGGGAGGAGGGCACCGCGCGGGTAGAGGCCTTCGGGGTCGTCGGGCCACTCCCCGGCTTCAATCCGCAGGCCATTGCCGTTCTGGGCGGCGAACAGGCTTGCCACCTCGACCAGGTTCTCCTCGCGAGGCCCGGCGACTTCGGCGATCGGGTTCCCGAGTGGCGCCGAATCCGCTCCGTCGATGAGATCGGCCAGCGCCTCGGCGACGCTGCGGGCGGAGACGAGCTGCGTGCGCATCTTCGGCACGTAGCTGACATCGCCCTGGCGAGTCCACTCGATCAGCTCCGCGACGAACTCGTGGAACTGGGCGGCGCGCAGGATTCGGGCGGGAACCGGGCCCTCGAGGTGCGCTCGCTCCTGGATCACCTTGGCGGCGTTGTAGCCGGTGTCGAAATGATCGGTGCCGATGATCGAGACGACGAGGATTTCATCGACGCCACGCTCGGCGCCGGCCTGCTGCAGGTTGCGGGCCGAGGTCGTGAAGAACTCGGCTGCCCCTTCGGGCGTCGGGCTCGTTGCGGCATCGACGATCAGGTCGACTCCCTCGAGCGCCGCTCCGAGGCCCTCGCCGGAGATCACGTCGACCCCGTCTCTGCGCGAGATCGGAACCACCTCGTGGCCGCGCTCACGCAGGATCTCGACGGCGTGGTGGCCGAGGCGGCCGGTCGCGCCGGCGACTGCAATCTTCTTCTCTGTTGCCATGGTTGCTCTCCTTTCAGTCCGGGTAGCCGGGTTCCTGGATCGGCCATTTTTTGCGTCTGAAGGTGAGACGGATCGGAGGGCAGGAATGTGACCGAATCGGTACAGCAGGATCTGGCTGAGCGGTTCGAGCAGAGCCGCGGTGGCCTCTGGGCGGTCGCCTTCCGGATGCTCGGCGCCAGCGGCGAAGCGGACGAGGCGGTACAGGAGTCCTGGCTGCGGCTGGCCCGCAGCGACTCGGCGGAGATCAAGGACCTGCAGAGCTGGCTGACGACCGTCGTCGCGCGGATCTGCCTCGACATGCTTCGCGCGCGCAAGGCTCGCCACGAGGAGCCGCTCGGTCCCCACGTCCCCGACCCGATCGTCAGCCCGGTCGAGGGCAGCGACCCCGAGCGCGAGGCCGTGATGGCCGAGTCGGTAGGCCTCGCGATGCTCGGCGTGCTCGAAACCCTCAGCCCCGAGGAGCGCACCGCCTTCATCCTTCACGACACCTTCTCGATCCCCTTCGAGCAGGTCGGCGACCTGCTCGACCGCTCGCCGGTGGCCGCGCGAAAGGCCGCCAGTCGCGCCCGCAAGCGGGTCGAGGCCGAACCGACCGAGGCCGACGTCGGCCTCGAGCGCCAGCGAGAGGTCGTCGACGCCTTCTTCGCCGCCTCCCGCGAGGGGGACTTTGACGCCCTGGTCGAGGTCCTCGATCCGGAGATCGTGCTCCGCTCCGACGGCGGCAAGGCACGTCCTTCGATCAACGAGGTGATTCGCGGCGCCGCAGAGGTCGCCGGCCGCGCTCTCACTTTCGCCAAACTCTCGCCATTCGTCCGGCCCGTCCTCGTCAACGGGGTTGCCGGCGTGCTCGTCGTTCCCAAGGGCCGTCCGTTCGCGGTGATGGCCTTCACCGTCGCCGGCGGCAGGATCGTCGCCATCGACGTCCTCGCGGACCCGGCTCGGCTCGAGCGGCTCGAGCTCGGCGTCCCGATGACTCAGAGGGACTAGCTCAGAGAGCGTGTTCGACCACGTCGCGATCCGTGCCGATGATCTCGGTGCGTCGGAGCGCTTTTACCGCACTGTTCTCGGCGCGCTCGGCGTCGAGCCGACGAGTACCGCCGACGGTCGGGTCGAGTGGGACGAGTTCCGCCTCCTCAGCGCCTCTTCCGAGCATCCGCCGACCCGGAACCTGCACGTCGCCTTCGTCGCACCATCGCGGGAGCGGGTCGATGAGTTCTGGCGGGCTGGAACCGGCGCCGGCTATGAGGACGATGGGCCTCCTGGCGAGCGCCCCCAATACACGCCCGGGTATTACGGCGCCTTCCTCCGCGACCCCGATGGCAACAGCGCCGAGGCGGTACGGCACGATTCCGTGCGACCAGGGAGCCGGATCGATCACCTCTGGATCAGGGTGCGGGACCTCGATGCCGCGAATGCCTTCTACCTCGCGACCATGCGTCATACGGGCCTGCGCGAGGGCCGATGCTGGGAGGAGGGCTGCCAGTTCCGCGGCGCCTCGGCGACGTTCTCGCTGGTCGCCGACGGGAAACCGGCCACGGAGCATCTCGAGGTCGCCTTCCCCGCCCTCGATCGCGAGACGGTCGACGATTTCCATCGGGAGGCGCTGGCGAACGGCTGCAGGAACGCCGGTTCGCCCGCCGAGCGGCCGGGACCCGACTCACGCTGCTACGCGGCTGCGGTGCTGGATCCCAATGGGACGAACGTCGAATCCGTGTGTCGGCTGAACCGATCAGGTCCCAGTCAAGCTCGACGTCACTGACGGGGCCGGCAACCGCAGCCGCGCCGCTCGCTGATCGTCCTGGCCGGCTAGCCGCCCTCCTTTTACCGCTCGGTCCTTCATTTCCAGCGGTCGGCCCACCTAGGCTTCTTCCGATGAGAGGACGGCGGCGTATCCCGCGGGCCTGGGTCTGGGTCTCCCTGGCGGCGCTCAGCCTGGTCGGCGCCTTAGCCGTGGCCCTGAGTGGCGCCTCGTCCGCGGATGAACCCGATCGCGACTGCGCGGATTTCTCCACTCAGGCCGAAGCCCAGGGCTTCTTCGAATCCCACGGCGGCAGCGCGACCAACGACTTCGATCACCTCGACGGTGACGGGGACGGCGTGGCCTGCGAGAGCCTTCCCTGTCCGTGCGCTGGCGAGGGGGGCGGGGGAGGCGGGTCGACCCCTGCGGTTCCCGCAGGCCGCCGAATCAGCGCTCAGGTGATCCGCGACGTCGACGGGGACACAATCGCGGCGGGGTTCGCCGATGGCTCGCAGATCGACGTTCGCCTGATCGGCATCGACACGCCCGAGGAGTTCCGGCCCGGCTACCCGGTCGAGTGCGGCGCCAGGGCGGCTGCGCGATCGATGACCTCCCTGGCCACAGGCCGGCCCGTGACGCTGGTGACCGACCCCGGCCAGGACCGCTTCGACCGCTACGGCCGTCTGCTCGCCTATGTCTACCGTGGCGCGAGGGATCTGAACCGCGCCCAGGTGCGGAGAGGCTGGGCCGATGTCTACGTCTACGGCGGGCGGCCGTTTCAGCAGGTCGGGTCCTTTCGCCGCGCCGCCCGCGCCGCCCGTGCCAAGGGTCGCGGGGTCTGGGGCCGCTGCCGCGGCGACTTCCACTCAGCCGAGCCCGGGGTGCAGCACTGAGGTGAGCAGCCGCCTCAGCTATTTCTCCCGCTGGTCCAGCGAGTGTGGTGGCTCCATGAAGAGCAGCCACCCGTAGTTGATGCCGAGGAAGAGCAGCAACGAGACGACGACCGCCTCGGTCTCGAGGGGTTTCAGGTCGATCCCGATGTCGGAAGCCAGCGAGGGATGGATCGCGATCGCGACGATCAGGATGTAGAAGGGCAGGGTGAGTGCCAGGAGTTGCTGGGCGCGTCGTTCACGAGCCGGCTCGCTGCTCGCGCGGAGCAGCGAGAGCACCACCTCCGCCGCACCGATCACCCCGGCGGCGCCGAAGGCGACCCTCCAGAGGGCAGGATGATCGGCAGAGATCAACGAGACCAGGCTCATGATCCCGGTCAGCGTGAAGTAGAGCGAGACCGAGTAGGCCTGGCGGCGCCTGTACGGCAGCACCGACCATTCACGGCGCCGGTCGGCGACCACCACCCACCACAGCCCGAGCAGGGCAAATGCTGCCAGCGCGAGAGTCTCGTAGAACGTCTCGGCCACGAGCGAAGCCTACCGTCGCCTTGCTTGCGATCCGTCAATCGCGCCACTCGTGCCAACCGCGGCGCATCTTCTTCCCAAACCGCTTCGGCTTGTCCGAGTAGAGGCGTTCGCCAAGTTCGAAGGCGGTCCCAGCCAGCTCCTCCTGGCGCTGTGCGATCGCCGCGACCAGCGCCGACCTTTTCACCGTCGGCAGGTCGCGGACGAGGAGGTCGTCGCGCAACACCGCGAGGTCGTGGTGGTCGCCGAGCGCGTCGGCGAGGCTGTCGGCAATCTCGACCCGGTCGGAGAGCTCATTCGGGGTGGCGACCTCGAGGATCCTCAGGTGGTACCAGAGGTCCTTGGCTCGCTTGCGCCACTCGTGGACGTTGGCTGCGCTCGGCTCGGTGACGGTCCGGCGCATCCGCTTGCGGCCGCGCCGGTAGGCCCGCTCGATGCCTGGCCCGACCAGATCCCATGACTCCTTTTCGAGGCGCCAGGAGCCCACTCGCTGGCGGCTCTCCTCGACCAGCTCCAGCGCTTCGGCGAGGCCGGCCGAGCCTCCGTCACGGCTCGACTCGACCGCCAGGTCGCGCTCCTCGCACAGCACGGCGATCCATTCGTCGGCGGCGCCCGCGGGCAGGCTCCCGGCGCAGCCCTCGCAGATGTTCTCGAGCGTCTCCACCTTGACCTCGGCGTCGCGAGTGTGAGAAAGCAGCCGGCCAGCCTCTCGGTAGGTGCTGTTCTCCGCGCGATAGCGCTCGTCCCCGAGCTCTTCGCGGAGCAGTCTCAGCGCCGAGCGAAGCTTCTTCAGGTCCTTTCTTGCGCCGTGGACGCAATCGGTCGGATCCTCCGCCTCCTGTGCGGCGGCCAGGCGCTCGGCGGCCTTGTCGATCCGGCCGTTGACGATGCGGCTCATCCCCGCCGACGGTCTCTCCTCGGACCTCAACCTGTAGGCCCTGTCCGGCGGACCGTCGTGGCCATTGCGCCTCGCGGCGAGGCCCTTCCTCGCCGCCAACGTGCCGGCCGCAGCGGCAGCGCCGGCAAGGGCGAGCTGGGCGTGGCGATCCTTCGCGACTTTGCTGACAGCTTCTTTTGTCAAGACCGCCATTCTCTCTCTGTTCCCGCCTTCCGGGGTCCTACTCATCGGCCCACCCTCGTGACATCCGGTGGCAGTCCGTGAAGGGCGAGCTCCTGGTTGGCGTAGCGATGGTCGCCGGTCAGCTCGCGCCCGAACCAGTCCGGCGCCCGGAAGAGGTGGCTCTGCTCCTCCGAGGAGAACTCGACCTCGGCGACGATCAGGCCCTCGAGATCGCCGGCATAGACGTCGACCTCGGCCCGGAGCCCGTCCTCCAGCGGCACGAGGAAGCGACGCTTCGCGACGCGCCTGGACTCGGTCAGCTTCCAGAGCTCGTCGAAGTCGCCCGGATCGAGCGCGATCTCGACCTCCTCGCGAGTCTCACCGCTCCCTCCCTTGGCGGTGAGCAGCCGTTCTTCTCCTGTCCGGCGCAGGCGGACCTCGACGCTCTCGTCGACCGCCAGGTAGCCCTGCGCGATCCGCCGGGAGTCATGCTGCTCGAGGTCCGGCGGTGCGCCATCGACGAGGAACTTTCGCTCGATCTCCTGCATCCATTAATGGATACAGGACGGCCGACGCCGCTGAAGCGCGATCTTCCGTCAGGTCGATGCCCCGTCATGGAGGTGGTGCGCGCGCCGTCCTCCGTGGCGGTGGTGGGCCAGCGACGACGGATTGATGAACCTGCTGCCGCTCGGTCCGGCCAACACCGGCTTCCCCAGCGCGCTGCCGCGCATCCAGCTCCTCCAGGACAGGAACCACATCGTCCAGCCGTTGTCCCACTCGCCGGCACGCGGGCTGCCGGTCACCTTCACCGGGTCCCCCGGCACCGCCATCTTGTAGAAGGTTTCGGCGTCGGCAGGCGACATGTTCACGCAGCCGTGGCTGACGTTGGTGAAGCCCTGCTCGCCGACCGACCAGTAGGCGTCGTGCAGATAATCACCGCTCCATGTGAACCGCACCGACCAGGGAACCTCGATGTCGTAGCCGGGGCCCACCATGTCGACGGGGTTCGCCTTTTCGATCGTCAGGTAGGTGCCGTTCGGGGTTTCATCACCCGGCCGTCCGGTGCTGATCGGCCAGTGCGCGAACAGCTTCCCCTCGCGGTAGACGTTCATGTAGTGGTCGGCGGTGTTGGCCACCACACTCAGTGCCGAGCCGATCGCGAATTGCTGGGTAAGCGTGTGGTGCCCGTAGACCCCCGGGGCTGCCTTGACCCCGTTCAGGTGCGCGGTGAACCTCACCCTCGTCTGCGGCGGCCAGTAGTGGCGGGGCCGGAAGTAAAGGCAGACCGCTGCGAGGTTGCAGCCGCTGTCCCAGCGCCAGCTGCCGACAACGGGCTTCGAGGTCCTGACCTCAAGAGCTCGTTCGACGGCTGTTCGGTTGGCGATCGGCCGGCTGAAGTAGAGGATGATCGGCATCCCGACGCCGTAGGTCTGCCTGTAACCCTCGATGATCTGGGTCGAGAACGTCTTGGCCGGGGTGGACGTCCGGAAGCGGCTCCTCCGCGTGACCGGCTCACCCGAATTGCCGGCGGCGGTCGCGGTGACCGTGTAGCGGCGGGAGACGTTCAGCGCCCAGGTGCTGTGCCACACCGTTTCCGCTGCGTTCATTTTCCCGCTGACCTGTTCGCCGCCGGTGTGGACGACCACGTCGGTGATCTTTCCCCCTGCGGCCGCGACCGTGATCCCCCGCTCCGGGCGCGTATCGGTTCTGCCGCCGGCCGGTCTGATCGACAGCCGCACACCGCTTGAGTTCGCGTCCCCGCCGGAGCTCGATTGGCCGCCTGCGCAGCCGGCGATGACCGCCGCGAGCGTCGCGCAGACCGCCGGCTCCGCGAGCCCCCGGCGGGAAAGCCGCGATTGTCGAAACGAGGTGGCGTCTGAGGTCGATTTTGGGTGCAAATTCGCCCTCCGGACTCGATCTCAAAGCTTACGCAGCGCCGGCCTCTGCCAATGGCCTCACCAAGGCCCGCCGCTGACGAGCTTCCGGGTCAGAGAACCCCGGGGATCAGCGCCCTGACTTCGGACCTGTAGGCGGGGTACTCGGCCGGGAAGTGCTCGGTCATCAACTTCTCCTCCTGGCGGAGCTTGAGCCAGACGCCGAGCAGGACCAGCGGCAGGCCGATCAGAGCGCCGAGCGTCCCGATCGCCAACGCCGAGCCCAGCACCATCGTCAGGATCGCGCTGTAGATCGGGTGCCTGACGTGGCCGTAGGGTCCGTGGCGGATCAACTCGTGGTCCTCCTTGAAGGTGACGATGCCGCTCCAGTTCCGACCGAGGGTGACCCTCGCCCACAGCGCCAGCGCCAGGCCCCCGACCGTGATCGCGAGCCCGACGGCGAGGAACGGCACGCTGTGCGGCAGCACCCGATCGCCGAGCGGGCCGGGGTCGGAGCTCCCCTTCAGCACCAGCCAGGCCCCGGCAAAGATCGGCAGCGAGTGCTCGAGCCGCGAGGACATGTCCTGCCGCTCCACGGTCCGCTTTGTCCTCATTGCCGTCAGCACCCAGAAGGCGACGAAGACGACCCAGCACCCGACGATCGCATCTTGAATCAGTTGCATAGAGGAATCCTGGCACCATCGCCCGCCGGGCCGGAGGGTCTAGGTTTGGGGCGTGAGCGATCCACTCGCGGAGCGCGGTGAGGTCGGCTCGGCGCTCGAGCTGGCGGCCGTCGCCGCCCATGCCTATCTCGAGCACATCGACGATGATCCCATCCTTCCGCCCGACGCCGAGAGCTCGATCGGCGGCTGGAGCGACCCGATGCCCGAGGCCGGCGACGGCACCCTGACCGCGCTGCGCGAGCTGGTCGAGAGGGGGGAGCGGTCCGCCACCCGCTCGAGCGGCCCCCGGTTCTTCCACTTCGTGATGGGGGGCGGGACGCCGGCGGCGCTGGCCGCCGATTGGCTCACCTCGAGCTACGACCAGGTCGCCTTCGGCTGGGCCTCGTCTCCGTTCGCCGCCCGTCTCGAGCAGGTCGCGATCGAGTGGCTGGTGCAGCTCTTCGAGCTGCCCTCCGACTTCGGAGGGGTCCTCACCAGCGGTGCGACGATGGCGAACTTCGTCGGCCTGACAGCTGCCCGCAGCTGGTTCGGCGAGCGGGTCGGTGTCGATGCCGACAGCGAGGGCCTCTTCGAGGCGCCGCCGCCGAAGATCCTCAGCAGCGGGTTCGTGCATCCGAGCGCGGTGCAGGCGGTGGGAATGCTGGGCCTGGGGCAGGGCCGGGTCGAGAAGCTGAGCTCCGACTCGGTCGGCCGTCTCGACATCGCGGCGCTCGAGCGCGAGTTGCGAGACGCAACGAGCCCCTCGATCGTGATCGCCAACGCGGGTGAGGTGAATGCGGGCGAGTTCGATCCGATCGACGAGATGGCGGCGCTCGCCAGGGAACACGACGCCTGGCTCCACGTCGACGGGGCGTTCGGGCTCTTCTCGCGCCTCTCCGAGCGAACGCGCTCCCTGACCGACGGCATCGAGCTTGCCGACTCGGTCACCTGCGACGGCCACAAGTGGCTCAACGTCCCCTACGACTGCGGGTTCGCCTTCATCCGCGAGCCCGAGCGCCTGCCGCACGCCCTCAGCGTCGGCGCGCCATACCTGCCGTCCGCCGAGGACCCGCGTCCGTCCTTCGGCTTCCTCTCACCGGAGAACTCACGGCGTGCGCGGGCGCTCCCCGTCTGGGCGACGCTGCGTGCCTACGGGCGCTCCGGCTACCGCGAGATGGTCGAGCGCCACCTCGAGATCGCCGCCCACCTCGCAGACCTGATCGACGCGGCCCCCGAGCTTGAGCGACTGGCAGAGGTGCCGCTCAACATCGTCTGCTTCCGGGCGCGCCCACCGGGCATGCCGGAGGCAAAGCTGGACTCGTTGAACGTGGACCTGGCCGAGCGAATCCTGGCCGATGGCCGCGTGTTCGTCGGCTCGACCTCCTTCGACGACAAGGTTGCCCTGCGGCCGGCGATCGTCAACTGGCGCACAGGCCCGGCCGACGTCGAGCTCCTGGTCGAGATCGCCCGCGAGATCACCGCCGAGCTCACCGCCTGACAGCCCCTTCGGATTCGCTTGACTTGCGCTCGAGGCGGAGAGAGAGTGCGCCCGACCCGCCTGAGCCACGCCTGACATTTCTTCGACCGTGGCCGGCAACGAATGGAGGTCGAGATGAGCAGCACCGACGTCAGCTGCGAGAGCGGGGCGGGGACCCCGCCGGTGAAACCGGGGGAGGTGAAGCTGCCGGTCGACGAGGAGTACAGGGTGGTTCAGGTGACGCCGCCGGGCTCCGCCGGTTCGACTATCGCCAGCGAGGAACTGCCGACGTGAGCGACTATGACGTGATCGTGCTCGGCGGCGGCTCGCCCGGCGAGCACTGTGCGGGGGCCCTGGGGGAGGGTGGCCTGCGCGTCGCGGTCGTCGAGCGCGAGCTCGTCGGAGGGGAGTGCTCGTATTACGCCTGCATTCCCTCGAAGACCCTGCTGCGGCCGGGTGAGGCGGTCCACGGGGCGCGCAATGCCGCTGCGACCGCAGAGGTCGATCTCGAGGCGGCACTTGCCTGGCGGGACTTCATGGTCTCCGACTACTCCGACGCCGGCCAGGAGCGCTGGCTGGCCGACAACGGGATCGACCTCCTGCGAGGCACTGGGCGGCTCGCCGGTCCCGGCGCGGTCGAGGTCGACGGGATCCGCCACACCGCCGAGCACATCGTCCTCGCGAACGGCGCCGACCCGATCACCCCACCGGTGCCGGGCCTGCGCGAGCTCGACGGCGTCTGGGGCAGCCGCGAGGCGACATCGATGAAGGCCGTCCCGCGCCGCCTGTTGATCCTCGGCGGCGGGCCGGTCGGGGTTGAGATGGCCCAGGTCGTGCGCAGATTCGGGGGCGAGGCGGTCGTCATCGACATGGCCGAGCACCTGCTCGGGCGAGAGCCGGCGCCGCTCGGCGAGGCGCTCGGCGAAGCCCTGCGGGCGGAGGGCATCGAGGTTGCCCTGTCGGCGAACGCGACCGCAGCGCGGCGGGAGGGCGATGACTACGTCCTCGAGCTCGACGACGGGCGTGAGCTGCGCGGCGACCGTTTGCTGGTCGCCACCGGCCGCCGCCCCCGTGTCCTGGGGATCGGGCTCGAGTCGGTCGGCGTCGAGCCTGACCCGCACGGCGTTCCGGTCGACGCGCACCTGCGCGCAGCGGAGAACCTCTGGGCGATCGGCGACGTCAACGGCCTCTGGCCCCTGACCCACGTCGGCAAGTACCAGGGGGACGTCGTCGCCGCCAACATCCTCGGCAATCCGAGGAAGGCCGACTACGAGGCGGTGCCGCGCGTTGTCTACACCGATCCCCAGGCCGCCGCGGTCGGTGCCGCCGCCGGCCGGTTCAGCGCCACCGTCCAGCTGTCAGAGCTGCCGAAGACCGCCACCTACACCCGGGCATATGCCGACGAGAGGGGCTTCCTTACCGTCCTCAGCGACGGCGAGCGGCTGACCGGTGCCTACGCGCTCGGGCCCGAGGCCGGTGAGTGGCTGCAGCAGGCCACGCTCGCGATCCGTGCACACATCCCGCTCGAGATCGTCAACGACACGATCCAGCCATTCCCCACCTTCTCCGAGATCTATGTCGGAGCGCTGAAAGCGCTCCTCGGCGAGGTCGCGGCGGCATCGAAGGGGATCGGCGCCGAGCCGCCGATGGCGAACTGACGGCCGAGCGGCGAGTCTGGCATAGGGTGGGCGGCGATGCAGGCGATTGAAAGTCTGCTGGCTCTTCGGAGTCGGGGGCATGAGCGACCACCGGTTCCGGAGGGCCCGTTCATCGTCGCCGGCCTCGGCGAGGCGGGTCGGTCGGCCTCCGAGGTGCTTTCCCGGATCGGAGGGGATCGATCGGTCCTGGCATCCGATCACCGCCCGGCCGCGGTCCCGAAGCGCGTCCGCCGAGCTTTGGCGGAGGCGGGAGTTCGAGTCCATCTCGGCGAGGAGGACGAGCTGCTCGATCTCGCGCCCGCTGTCCGGACCCTGGTCAAGAGCCCCGGCGTGCCGATGTCATCGCCGCTCCTCCGCGAGGCGAAGAGGCGGGGGATCGAGGTCCTCGACGAGCTCGAGCTCGGCTGGCGGCTCGGCAGCGCCCCGACCATCGGCATCACCGGGACCAACGGGAAGACGACCACCGCGACCCTCGCGACGGCGATCCTCGCGAGGTCGGGGCTCGACGCCATCCTGGCCGGCAACGCCGACATCGCCCCGCCGCTCTCGGCGGTGACCGCGAATCCCGACCACGACCCGGACGCGGTCGTCTGCGAGGTCTCCAGCTTCCAGCTAGAGGCCTGCCCGAAGCTGCTGCCCGAGGTCGGCGTCTTCACCAACCTCAGCCACGACCACCTCCCCCGGCACGGGACGATGCACCGCTACGGGGAGATCAAGCGGAGCCTCTTCATCAAAGACGGGGCGGCGGCGGGGCTGGCCGTGGTCGACACGATCGACAACTTCGGGCGCCGGTTGGCCGATGAAATCGAGGCGGCGGGAGGCGGGGTGGTCCGGGTTGGCCTCGACCGCGGCGCCGACTTTCGGATCCGTGGTGCGACCTGGGATCTGTGGAGCGCCGAGCTGTCGCTGGACACGCCGAGCGGCACCGTCACCTTCGAGACGAGGCTGCCGGGCTATTACAACGCCCGCAACGTCGCCGCCGCCGTCGCACTCTCCGACTCGCTCGGGGTCGAGCGCGAGGTGCTCAGCGACGTGCTCGCCGGCCACCCGGGTCCGCCGGCGCGCTTCGAGCACATCGAATGCGGCCAGCGTCCCGCGGTGATCCTCGACACCGCCACAACGCCGGCGGCGGTCGAACAGTTCCTCAGCGCGGCACGGGCCGGGATGGAGGCGGGCGGGCGTCTGTGCGCAGTCCTCGGCGTGCTCGGGGCTCCCGATCCCACGCAGCGTCGCGAGATGGGCTGCCTCGCGCGGAGGCACTGCGACGACCTCTTCCTGACCGCGGGGAGCTTCCGCGGCAACGCCCCGCTGCGCACGCTCGAGGGCCTGGTGGCCGGTGCGGAATCCGTCAACGGCGGTGACCTAGAGGTCATCCCCGATCGCGAGGAGGCGATCGCCGCTGCGCTCGAGATCGCGGGCGAGGCCGACGTGGTCGCGGTGCTGGGCCGCGGCAATGTCGTCGAGTCGGTCCACGACAAGAAGGTCGATGACCGGGAGGTGCTACACCGCCTGGCCCGAGCCCACCGGGGCGCCGGCTCCGGCCCAGAAGGGCCTGACCAGGCCCCGGCCGGCGAGCTCGGCATGGAGCTCGAGCAGGGCGGAGTAGGTCGGTAGGGCGATCACCCGATCGCCGGACCTCTCGATCGCGAGGTCGAGGGCGGCCGGCATCTCCGGCTCGACCTCGAGGCTCGAGAGCGGCCACTCGGCGTACTTGAGACGCAGTGCCAGCTCGGAGGCCCTACCGCCGCTGCAGACCACGTGGCCGACCAGCGGCCGCAGCGCCTCGAAGTCGGCGTCCCAGACCCAGGAGACGTCATGGCCATCGGCCTCGCCGTCGTTGAGCGCCATCAGAAGATCGAGCGGTGGGGAGGGATCCCTGGCGAGTGTCCGCAGCAGCTCGTTCGCCCCCGCCGGGTTCTTCATCAGCAGCACGACCAGGTCGGTGGAGCCCGCCCGGACCCGCTCGCCGCGTCCGAAAACCGGCTCGAACGCCGCGAGCGCTCGGGTGATCGAGCCGGCGCCGATCCCGAGCGCGTGAGCCGCGCCCGCCGCCGCGAGCGCGTTGTAGACGTTGTAGAGGCCGGGTAGCCCGAGCCGGGCGTCGAGCCGGTGGCCACCCATGGCGATCGTGAAGCGAGACCCGTAGAGCCCGTCGATCCGGATCTCCTCGGCGGCGACAGCGGGCAGGGGTCTCTCGGTCCCGCAGGAGTCGCAGCGGTGGTGGCCCATGTGGCTCAGCATCCGGGTCTCGAAGCGCAGCGGCCCGTCGCAGCCCCGGCAGCGGACCGAGTCGACGGCGTGCTCATAATCGTTCAGCCCGACCCCGTGGTCCTCGATGCCGAAGTAGGACACCGCGCCTTCGGGCCCTCCGGCGCCCGCCGAGCCCAGGGCGGCGACCCTCGGGTCATCCGCGTTCAGCACGAGACGTGCCCCGAGCCCGCCGCGGACCATCGCCTCCCAGGCGTCGGCCAGCGCATCGAGCTCGCCGTACCCGTCGAGTCGATCGCGAAAGAGATTGCCGAGCACGACCAGGTCGGGGGTCAGCTCGGCGGCGACGACGGGCAACCAGGCCTCGTCGACCTCGAAGACGCCGTAATCACTCGGCTCCTCGAGTAGGGCCGTCACCACTCCGGCGGGCACGTTCGCGCCGGCCCGATTGTGGGCGACGGCGTGGCCGGCCTCGCGGAGGATCGCCGCCAGCATCGAGGCGGTGGTCGTCTTGCCGTTCGTTCCGGAGACGAGGATGCAGTACTCCGATTGGCGGAGGGACAGCGTTCGGAGCGCGTTCGGGGCCCGGCTCAGCACAACCTGGCCGGGATGCGTCGTTCCACCGCCCCCCTGCGCCCGTGAGACGCGGTGGGCCGCGTTCGCCAGGTTCCTCAGGGTGTAGGCGAGGCCGGGCGGCGTCAGCGGCCGGCTGCGGGGGGCCGGGCCGATCGTCTGGGCGATCTCCGAGATCGTTCCGACGTTGTCCCCCAGCGGGGGCAGGTTCCACGCCTTTCGCAGCAGCCGATCGCGATCCTCCGCTCTCATCGCACTACGGAAAACCCGTTGAGGTGAAGATACTGCTGGCTGATGCACATTCTGATCTCCCTATCCCGCTTCATGCTCGGTGGAACCGAGACCTACTCGGTCACGGTCGGCGAGCAGCTCGAGCGGCTCGGCCACACCGTAACCCTCCAGGCGACCGAGGCCAGTGCCGAGGGAAAGGAGCTGGCGGTGTCGCGAGGGTTGCCGCTGATGCTGGGCGACTCCGAGCTGCCCGATCAGGTCGACGCGGTCCTGGTCCAGGACGCTGGGACGGCCTACACATTCGCCGGTCGCCGGCCCGGCCTGCGCCAGGTGTTCGCGATCCACGGGCTCGCCGCCTACGAGCACCCGCCCAGCCAGCTGGACCCCTCGCTCCCGGTCGTCGTCTTCAACGATCGCGTCGGCGGCCACGCTGCCGCCCTCGCCTCGCGTCCCGAAGTGATCCGCATGCACCAGCCGATCGACTTCGAACGATTCAAACCACGCGGCGGTACCAGGCGCCGGGCGCGAACGGTCCTCACCCTCAGCAACTACCTGCGGGGCGAGCGCCTCGAAATGCTCGAACGCGTCTGCCGCGACCTCGGGCTCGAGCTGGTCAGGCTCGGGGCAAACGGCAGGCCGACCCTCGATCCGAGAGAGGCGATGGCCAAAGCGGACATTGTCGTCGGCTACGGGCGGACGGTGCTGGAGGGAATGGCGATGGGGTGCGCCGCCTACGTCTGGGACTACGCGGGCGGCGACGGGTGGGTCACCCCGGAGACGTATCCGGCCCTGGAGGCGGACGGATTCAGCGGGGCCGCCTTCGAGACGGTCGTCGATGAAGATCGACTGCGCGCCGAACTCGCCGATTACAACCCCGAGCTGGGGATGCTGGGCCTCGACCTGGTCAGGGCCAATCACTCCGCCGTCACCCACACGGAGGGCCTGGCCGGCCTCCTCACCGAGGCGAGCGCGCCGGAGCCCGAGGACACATTCGAAACGCTCGCCCGGCTGGTGCGGCTCGAGGCACGCGCGACGATTCGCGCCGACAGCCTCGAAGCCGAGAACAGGCGGATGCACGCGGATCTCGGCGGCGTCCTTGAAGACCGAGACGGCACCCGGGCGCAGCTCGACGCGATTCTCCGCTCGCGCTCCTGGAGGCTGCTTGCTCCGCTGCGGCGGGCGGCATCCCGCGTCCGGAGACGCTGAGGTCAGGGCCTGATCCTGAACTTCCGGATCGCCGGCGTCGGGTCGGTGTTTCCGGCGAGGTCGACGGCGTCGACGCTGAAGGTGTGCTTGCCGGCCCTGAGGTGGCCGTAGCTTTTTGGCGAGACACACGGCTTCGCGGGCTTGCGGTCGATCCGGCAGATGAACTTCGCGCCGGGTTCGCTCGACCCGAACCGGAACGTCGCCCGGTCCTTCTGCTGGCTGATCTTCGCCTTTCGGATCAGCGTGTCGGGCGGATTGGCACCAGCCGGGCCGGACTCGATCCGGGTCCCGGGGGGCGTCATGTCCGCGGACCCGACGATCCTGATCCCGAACGGCTTTTCGCGAGCTCCCCCCGCGTCTCCGACCGCAATGTCGTAGGTGGTGCCGCCGTTCGCTTCGAAGGCGACCTTGCTGCCGTAGAGGTCCTCGCCGCTGCAGGCGGGGTCGTTGTTGTTGTCGGCGACACTGGTCAGCGATTCGAGTTCGTCGCCGGTGTAGACGGCGAGGATGCTGTCGATTTCGCCGAGGCAGGTATCGATCGTTGTCGGCCCGGTGTTCGGCGCCCTCCAGCGGAACCAGACCGTGTGGTCGCCGATCCACAAGTCCGAGTCCGGAGGGTTGGAGACATAGTGGTCCGGCTCGCCGGCCTGCCGGGTCGCACCGGCCGTGTTGCCTTCTTCGGCGACTTCCCGGCCGACCAGTTCCTGGGCGCGTCCGAAATCGTCGTTGGCGGGCCCGACATAGGTGGTGATGCCGGCATCGTCGTTGACGTTGGCGGTGAATGGGCTCAGATACCGCGAGAAGAATTCGCCGTTCGCGCAGGGGTTTTCGTCATGGAAGGCCCATCCATTCTGGGCGGTGTCGGCGGTGATGGCCGCGATCGCGTACGCGTGGCCGGCGCTGAGGTAGGCGGCCGTCGCGGGTGTGAAGTTCGCGGTGTAGTCGTAGTAGGTGCTGTCCGCGGTGATGCTGCCGCCCGGAATCGTCGTCGAGTCGAGCATCGGTTCGACCGGTGTCCCCGATCCGTCTGTGCCGTAGAGGCGCACGTCGATGTCCGCGCCGCTGCCGCCCGCTGCGCGGGCGATGTTCCTGAGGTCAACCGTGAGCAACTTACCGCTGCGTTTGGCGGGGAACGTCTGTGCCCACTCCGCTCCGGAGCTGATGATCGCGAACCCGTCGTGCCCGGGTTCGCATTCGGAGTTGGGGATGCCGATCGCCTGGACCGGCGCCGCCGTCCCGAGCATCGCCGCCAGCGCGATCGCGAGGAAGGCGACCCCGCCGGCGCGTCTGCGGGCGGAGCCTCTGGGGTTGGTGGGACTGGGGTCCATGACAACACGCCGTTCCGGCCTCCCGGCGCAAAAGGGTAATCATCGTCCACCGGTCGGGCAAGCCTTCGTTTTCTGTGGGCGCCCCTGTCAGACTTTCGTCCACCGGTGGGCGTCGAGATCCGCAAACGTTGGGGGGCAGGGGTGTTCGCTGCCGCGGGCCTGCTCGCCCTGGCTATCGTCGCCTCCCTGCCCGCACCCGCATCCGCCTACGTCTACTGGGTCAATGAAGAAACCGAGTCGATCGGCCGCGCCGGGCTCGACGGGTCCTCACCGGACCCGAGCGTCGTCTCCGGATTGGGCACGCCGACGGGCGTCGCCGTCGACGGATCCCACATCTACTGGACGGACTCCACCACCGATTCGATCGGCCGCGCCAACCTCGACGGATCGGACCCGATCCCGGCCTTCATCCCCGGCGCCAAAGACCCCTCGGCCCTCGCGATCCACGGCGGCAAGATCTACTGGGTCAACCAGTCGGTCGGCAAAATCGGACGCGCCAACATCAACGGCACCGAAGTCACCCAGAGCCTGGTCGAAGGACTCACCAACGTCCAATCGGTGGCGGCCGACGATGCCCACATCTACTGGGCGACCTATGTCGCCGGCAGCGCGATTGGCAGGGCGAATCTCAACGGCGGCGAAGTCAACGGCAGCTTTATCACCGGCACGTCATTTCCTCACGGCCTCGCCGTCGACTCGGGCCACATCTACTGGGCCAACTACGTCGGCGACACGATCGGCCGGGCCAGCATCAACGGATCGAGCCCGAACCAGAACTTCATCACCGGCACCACCTACACGCTCGGGGTCGCTGCCGATGCCGCCCATCTCTATTGGGCTCGCATCCAGGTGGGGAAGATCGGGCGCTCCAACCTGGATGGGTCCGAAGTGAATAGCGAACTCCTCGCCGGGCTCGGCAAACCGGAGGCGATCGCAGTCGACCAGCTCCCGTACGCGACCACCACCGCGCTCTCGTGCACGCCGCCGTCGCTGGCCGAGGGCTCATCCGCCACCTGCACCGCGACCGTGACCGACACCACCGGTGACGCGGGCAGCCCTGCCGGGACCGTCGCCTTCTCGGGCGGCGCCTTCACCCCGGCGACGAGCTGTCAGCTCGTCGCCGTCAACGCGGTCCAGGCTGCCTGCCTGGTCACCTTCGTGGGCTCGGACACCGGCGCTCGGACGCTCACCGCCTCCTACGGAGGGGAGCTGACCCACGCCGCCAGCAGCGGCACCGCCCGGGTCGAGGTCACGGGTTCGACCCAGCCGTCCAACGACTTCAAGCTCGGCAAGCCGAAGCTCGACCGGAGGAAGGGCACGGCGTCGCTGACCGCGACCGTCCCCGGCGCCGGCAGGCTCGACCTTTCGGGCAATGGCGTCAAGAAGGCGAGCAGGCGCGCGAAGACGGCGGGCAGGGTGAAGCTCGCGATCAGGCCGGCGAAACAGGCGATGACGACGCTGAAGGAAACCGGCAAGGCAAAGGTCACCGCCAAGGTCACCTTCACGCCGACCGGCGGCGACCCGCGCTCGCGGATCGTGAAGCTGACGCTGAAGCTCGCCGGCTGAGCTCAGCCTGAGTTGCGCACGAGCCGGACCTTGGTCGAGACCCGGGCGGTGGTGCCGGCAGTCGGGGTGTAGGCGATCTTCACCCCGACCTTCGTTTGGCCCTTGCCACGAAGACTTTTCGCGGCCCTACCCTTGGCGACGATCGGAATCTTGAGGTTGGCGCGGCCCCCGGCGACCTTGGCCTGCCGCCTCACTCCCTTGCCGCTCAGGGTCAGCGAGCCGGCCGCGCCGGCTCGGACGGTGAGGATCGCGCTCCCGTTCTTCTCGTTGCGCTTCGCCTTGCCGATGATCCCGAACTGGGCGAAGTTGGCGCCGACCCTCCTCTGGGCGCTCATCGTCAAGGCGCAGGCAGGTCCCGTGCAGTCGCCGGAATAGCCGGAGAATGCGTAGCCCCGGTAGGGGGTTGCGGTCAGGCCCACCGGCGCGCCCGGGGCGAACCGGAGCACACAGCCGGACCCGGCGCATCCGGCACCGCCGACGCTCACCGAGCCTCCGCTCGGAGGGAGGTTTTCGACGGTCAGACCCTGGCGCCCCATCGCGCGGACGGCGTTCACCGCGATCCGGGCGAAGTCGCCGCTCCAGTTGTTCGCCTCGTTCGTCCCGACGTAGGCGCTGACCGAGACGACGCGGCCCTTGGTCGCGATCAGGTTGCGCCCGTCGGACCATTTGGCGACGAGGCCGGCGCCGGGGGCCAGTTCGGGGGTGGTGTTGTTCATCGAGGCGAGTTCCGTTACCCCCCGCATCAGCGGGCTCGAGGCGTCGAAGGAACCGAGCGTCGCGAAGCTATTCGTCGCCGGTCCGGGGAGCAGGGGCTCATAGCCGCTGGTCGCGAACCGTCCCCGCGGGCCGTTCGGCCCGTCCGGCCCGGTGCTCCAGGTGTCGTAGGCGTACTGGACGACGACCCCGCCGCCGTCGACGAAGTCGGCGAGGGCGTTCCCGTAGGAGATCGGGTCCTGGTACTCCATGTTGCTCATGCTGACGACGAGGTCGTAGTTGGCGAGCAGCGCCGAGGTCGGCGTCCCGTCGCAGCCCGCGAAAACGTCGACCCAGGCGACGTCGGGAAAGGCTGCGAGCCGGCCCTGAAATACCGTCGGCGTTTCACAGGCGGCGTGGACGATCAGCGTCCGGTACCCGCCCGGAGCAGCGGAGGCTCGGGCGGGCGCGACCCAGGAGACCAGCATCGCGGCCGCCAGACAGACACAGAGAAGTCTGATCGAGGGCTTCTCCATCGCGCCGGGGAGGATATGGCCCGCCCCCGCTGTTTGGAATAGGATCTTCGACCTCGGTGCCCCGATGAAGAAGCTCTCCGTCTTGATCCTCGTCCTCGCGCTGCTCGCACTTGGCGCCGGCTGCGGCAGCTCCGAGAGCGACTCCACCGGCGCGACCGCGGCCAACTGCAAGCCGGGCGAACTCGCGACGAAGAAGGAAGGCAAGCTCACCGTCGCCACCGACAAGCCCGCCTACCCGCCCTACTTCGAAAACGATGAACCGGAAAACGGTGAAGGCTTCGAGAGCGCGGTCGCATACGCGATCGCCAAGAACCTCGGCTTCTCGAAATCGAACGTCGAGTGGTCGGTGGTGCCGTTCAACTCCTCCTACGCGCCGGGCCCGAAAGACTTCGACTTCGACGTCAACGAGATCTCGATCACGTCGACGCGTGAAAAGGCCGTCGACTTCTCGGCCCCGTACTACACCGCGAACCAGGCAGTGGTCGCGCTGAAGGACTCCGAAGCGGCCGACGCGACGTCGCTCGAAGACCTGAAGTCGGCCAAGATCGGGGTCCAGATCGGCACCACGAGCCTCGAAGGCGTCGAAGAAAAGATCGAACCCGACGAACAGCCGCAGGTCTTCAACAGCTCCAACGACGTCGTCACCGCGCTCAAGAACGAACAGATCGACGCCGTCGTCGTCGACCTGCCGACGGCGCTCTACCTGACTGCGGTCCAGGTCCCGAACGCGAAGGTGGTCGGCCAGTTCAGCGTTCCCGGCGGCGACCAGTGGGGCGCCCTGCTCGAAAAGGGCTCCGAACTGACCCCCTGCGTCTCGCAGGCGATCGAAGAGCTCGAAGAATCGGGCGAACTCGAAGAAATCACCCAGCGCTGGATGAGCAAGGCCGCCGGCGCCCCCGAACTCAGCTGAGTTCGCCGTCCCCGGCCGGGGTCAGAATGGCGGCGGTTGACCGAGACTGCCGTCATCAGCGACCGCCGCCTCGCGAGGCAGGCTGCCAAACGCCGCAAGCAGAGACGGGGCCAGGCGATCGCCGTCGCCTCCAGCGTCGTCGTCCTCGGCGGCCTCGCGGCCTGGGTCCTGACCAGCCCCGGCTGGCCGACCGTGCGGGAGACGTTCTTCTCCTGGTCGGTCTTCAAGGAATCGTTCCCGGAAGTCCTCGAAGGGTTCTGGCTCGACGTGAGGGTCTTCGTCATCGTCGAGATCGCGGTCCTCGCCGTCGGCCTCGTGATCGCCCTGGTGCGGACGAGCGCCGGGCCGGCGCTGTTCCCGATCCGACTCCTGGCGACGATCTACGTCGACCTGCATCCGAGGGGTTCCGACCCTCCTCCTCGTCTACCTGATCGGGTTCGGGGTCCCGGCGCTGCGGCTGACCGGACTGCCGACCGAACCCGTCGTCCTCGGCGGGATCGCGCTCGGCCTCTCCTACAGCGCCTACGTCGCCGAGGTCTACCGGGCGGGAATCGGGTCGATCCACCGCGGCCAGCGCGACGCGGCGCGGGCCGTCGGGCTGACCGAGGCGCAGACGCTGCGCCACGTGATCCTGCCGCAGGCGGTCCGGCGGGTCGCGCCGCCGCTTCTCAACGATTTCCTCGCCCTCCAGAAGGACGTCGTCCTGATCTCGATTCTCGGCCCCCAGGAGGCGTTCCGGATCGCCCAGATCATCCAGGGTGAGACCTTCAACTACACGCCGCTGATCGCGGCGGCGCTCCTCTTCCTGGTGATCACGGTGCCGCTCGCCCGTCTCGTCGACCGGCTCGGCGGCCAGGCCGGGGGGGTGCGATGAGCGCGCGCGGCGGGGGAGCCGGTCCTCGAGGTCCGCGAGGTGACGAAGGCGTTCGGCGATCGCGAGGTCCTGCGCGGGGTCGATCTCACGGTCAGCGAGCACGAGGCGGTTGCCCTGATCGGCGCCTCGGGATCCGGCAAGTCGACGCTGCTGCGGTGCATCGACCTGCTCGAGGAGATCGACGACGGCGACGTCTTCCTCGACGGCGAGGTGATCACCGACCCCGCGGTCGAGCCGGTCGCGGTTCGCCGCAGGCTCGGGCTCGTCTTCCAGGCCTTCAACCTCTTCCCGCACCTGACCGTGCTCGAGAACGTCGTCCTCGGCGAGATGCGCGCCCAGGGCGCATCCCGGCGCGAGGCCGAGGAGCACGGCCGGGAGCTGCTCGGCCGGTTCGGGCTCGAGGGCCGCGAGGGCGACCGCCCCGACGACCTCTCCGGCGGCCAGCAGCAGCGGGTGGCGATCGCCCGCGCCTTCGCCGGCCGGCCCCGTGCCCTTCTCCTCGACGAGGTGACGAGCGCGCTCGACCCGGAGCTGGTCGGCGAGGTCCTGCACGCGGTCCGCGACCTCAAGGCGGCGGGGATGACGATGATCATCGCCACCCACGAGATGGGCTTCGCGCGCGAGGTCGCCGACGAAGTCGCCTTCCTCCACGACGGCCGGATCGTCGAGTCGGGGCCGCCGGACCGGGTCCTCACCCGGCCCGAGCGCGAGGAGACGAGGCGGTTTCTCGCCCGTCTGCTCGAGGGCGGCCGGATCTGAGCCGCGGTTCCCTATCTTGGACGGATCCCCAGCAAGCCAAAGGTCAGCGCCGGAATCCTTCTCTACCGGGTCGGAGAGGGACCCGAAGTGCTGCTGGTCCATCCCGGCGGCCCGTTCTGGGCGCAGCGCGACGACGGTGCATGGTCGATCCCGAAGGGTGGCTCCGAGGACGGCGAGGAGGACCTGCGCCATAGCGCCCTGCGTGAGCTGAGCGAGGAGCTCGGGCCCGCGCCCGAGATCGAGCTCGAGGCGATGGTCGAGCTGGGCACGGTCCGGCAGAAGGGCGGAAAGGTCGTCCACGCCTGGGCGGCGCAGGGCGAGTTCGACCCGGGGATCTCGACAGCAACACCTTTCGGATGGAGTGGCCGCCGCGTTCGGGTAACGAGCGCGAGTTCCCTGAGGTCGACAGGGCCGAGTGGTTCGACCCCGACGCGGCGCGGGGAAAGCTGATCGAGGCGCAGGCCGCGTTCGTCGACCGCCTCCTCGAGCACCTGGGATACTCGACACGATGAGCAGTGAGAACGGCTCCCGCGACGAGGGCCCGGCGGGCACGCCGCAGCCGCTCTCGGTTCGGCTCCTCGGAGCCGGGGTGCGGGGGGCGCGCAGCGTCGGCAAAGCGACCGGAGTCGATCGAGCGGTCCAGGCCGCGGCCGAGGAGGCGATGGTCGCCGCGGTCGAGAGCGAGGCGGTCGAACGGGCGATAGCCAGGGTCCTGCAGGGGCCCGTCGTCGAGGAGGCGGTTAACGGCGCGCTCGAGAGCGACGCCGTCAAGCGGGCCCTGATCGAGGCGCTCGACAGCGAGCTCGTCGACGAGGTCTGGCTGCGCCTGCTCGCCAGCGACGAGACCCAGCGCCTGGTCGAGCGGATCGCCGAGGCGCCGGAGATCAGGGCCGCGATCAGCGCCCAGAGCGTCGGCTTCATCGAGGACATCGGCCACACGGTCGGCGACGCGACCCACCGCATCGACGACGGCCTCGAGCGGATCGTGCGGCGGGTCCTGCGCCGGCCTCAGCGCTCGGTGCCGACCCAGCGCGCGGGCGCGGTGACCAGGGCGCTGGCGCTCGGCCTCGACGTCCTGCTGGTCAACCTCGCCTTCTCGGGCCTGGCCGCGATCACCGCCCTTGTCGTCTCCGCTTTCACGGGCGGGAATAGCGGCTCGAATGTTGCGCTGGTGTTCGGGACCACCGCATGGCTGGTGCTCAATGGCCTCTACCTGGTCGGCTTCTGGTCGCTCGCCGGCCAGACCCTCGGCATGCGCTTTCTCGGGATCAGGCTCGCGGTCGAGGGCCAGGGGCTCCCCGTGAGGAGATCGATCCGCCGGCTGATCGGCCTCGGCCTCGGCTTTCTCACGCTCGGTATCGGCTTCCTCGGGATCCTCTTCGACGAGCGCCGGCGCGGCTGGCAGGACCGGATGGCGGGCGTCGACGTCCTCTACGAGCAGCGCGAGCAGGCGCCGTGGTCGCGCCTCGAGGTCACCGACCCGGATTCGGTCGCGGCCCCGGACGCGACGAAGGCCCCGGATCCCCGGGGCCTTCGTCCAAAGCAGGTCGCCGGTTCCTAGGGTCAGCCGTTGGGCGAGCCTTCGGGCCCCTCGGCGAGCTTGTAGATGATGATGATCCCGAGGGCGAAGATCGCCAGCGACCAGAACGGGTAGGCCGGGATCGACAGCAGCGCCCCGATCGAGTTCAGCGAGGCGACGAAGATCCCGAACCAGCGGCCGAACTCGCCGCCCGAGAAGAGCGAGAAGGCGGCGACGAGCTCGAGCACGCCGATGATCAGGAGGATCCAGCCCCAGGTGTGGAGCCCGCTGAGGATGTAGGTCGCGTTTTCGGTGAAGAACTTGGAGTCGCCGATCGCGGCGATGCCGTAGATGATGTTCAGCACGCCGGCGACCAGCAGCAGCACGCCGGCGAAGACCCACCAGCCGCTGATCAGACCAGTGTCATCGTTCATGTGAGTAACCCTTTCGTGAGCAATATGGCGGGACTTTGACGATTGGTAGCCGCCCCTTCGCGACCAGACATGCATTTCCTTCCAATCGCAGCCCAATCGACCATTTAGCGAACCTTTTCTCGGTTTTGGCAGTATTCCCCGGCGATGGGGGTAGCGATGGGTAACGCCATGGGGTCGTCGATCGGGCGGGCGGTGTCGGCGGTGCTGCTGACGGGCGCGCTGGCGCTGGTGCTTCCCGCGGCCGCCTCCGCGACCCGAGTGATCGAAGTGGGGGGCAAATCGCTGCGCGGCGCCCTCGCCCCGGTCAGCGTCCCCGGCCGGGCGCCGCGACGCGCCCGGGGAGCCTCGGCCTCGAGCCTGCGGGTTCTCGAAGGGAGCGAGGTCGGCACCAGGACGAACGGGAAAATCCTCGGCGTCGACCCGAAGGAGGGCGACTACACCTGCTCCGGCACCGCGGTCAACACGCCGAGCAAATCGATCGTCCTCACGGCCGGCCACTGCGTCGTGCTCGAAGGGGTCACCGCGAGCCGGATCTCGTTCGTGCCCGCCTATGACCACGGCGTCAGGCCCTTCGGCAACTTCAGCGTCTCCACGGTCTTCGTGATGCCGCAGTGGCGCCACGGCGAAAACCCGGACTTCGACGTCGCTGCCCTGAAGGTCGAACCGAACCACCTCGGCGACCTCACCGACGTCGTCGGGGCGCGGGGATTCGCGTCCCAGCGCTCGCGCTCGGCCGATTTCGACATCTACGGCTACCCGGCGGCCGCCCTGAAAGGGGAAGAAATGCGCAGCTGCCGCGCCCATGGGCTCGGCAGCGACCCGCTCACCTTCCCGTTCCTCGGGCCGCCGACGATCCCGGGGGCCTGTGACATGGCCGCCGGCTCGAGCGGCGGCGCCTGGCTGTTGGAAGGCGACTACGTCGACGGGGTGACGAGCTACGGCTATGCGAACCGGCCCGACCTGCTCTACTCGCCCTACTTCGGCTCGTTGATCGGCGCCTTCCTCAAAGCGCTCCCCTAGCGGCCCGGTCGTCGCAGCGACTCGCCGAGGATCAGACGCGCTCGGTAGTAGAGCGCCTCGTCGACCGGCTCCGAACCGGGGCGGCGGTCGGTGCGGCTGGCGCGGTTTTGTGCCGTCCCCGCCGGGAACTCATCTCGGACCAGGCCGGTGAGCCGCCCCCGCGAGGTGAAGGTGGTTCCGTCCTTCGAGCTCATGCCTCTGCTCCTTTTCATCTTTGTTTACAAACTAAGTCAAGAATATACTCGATCAAACGGGTAACAGGGTCGGGATGGCGGATCTGCTGCTCGGGCCACTGTTGCGCTACGTCTCTGAGAGCGAGGCCACGGTCTGGGTCGAGACCAGCGAACCCTGCGAGGTGCGGATCCTCGGAAGGCGCGAGCGAACGTTCTCCGTCGCCGGCCATCACTACGCGCTGGTCCAGATCGACGGGCTCGAGCCGGGCGGGTTCTACGAGTACGACGTCAGCCTCGACGGCCAGTGGCGCTGGCCGCCACGGGGAAGCGAGCTGCCGCCGAGCGTGATCCGCACGCTGAGCCCGGGCGAGCCGCTCGACATCTGCTTCGGCTCCTGCCGGGTCGCGTTCCCGCACGAGCCCCCCTACACGCTGAGCAAGGACGAGGACGAGGACGGGCACGAGCTCGACGCCCTTCACGTCCTCGCCGAGCAGATGGCCCGCGACGATCGCGACAATTGGCCGGAGCTGCTCTTCCTGCTCGGCGATCAGGTCTACGTCGACGAGGGCTCGCCCCGGACGCGGGAGCGGATCCGGGCCCGCCGCGACACCTCCTCGCCCCCCGGTGAGGAGGTGACCGACTTCGAGGAGTACACCTGGCTCTACCGCGAGTCCTGGGAGGACCCGATGATCCGCTGGCTGTTCTCGACCGTCTCGCTCTCGATGGCCTGGGACGACCACGACATGAGCGATGACTGGAACATCTCGCGCTCCTGGCACGAGGAGATGGAACGCAAGGCGTGGTGGCACGAGCGCGCGGTCGGCGGGATCATGACCTACTGGATCTACCAGTTCATCGGCAATCTCTCGCCGCGGGATCTGGCCGAGAACGAGCTCTACTCGAAGGTGCGGGGAAACCCCGACGCGACCGGCGCCCTCCGCGAGTGGGCGCGGGAGATCGACACCACCGGGTCCGGGCAGCGCTGGAGCTTCCACCGCGACATCGGCGGCGTGCGGGCGCTCTTCGTCGACTCCCGCGCCGCCCGGGTCCTGACCGAGGATCGGCGCGCGATGTGCGACGAGGAGACCTGGGACTGGATCGTCGAGCACGCCGAGGGCGATTTCGATCACCTGCTGATCGGGACCACGGTCCCGTTCCTGCTCTCGCCCGCGTTCCACCACCTCGAGGCCTGGAACGAGCGGCTCTGCGACGGCGCCTGGGGCGGCACGGTGGCGCGCCGGAGCGAGCGGCTGCGGCGGGCCGTCGACTTCGACCACTGGGCGGCCTTCCAGTACTCGTTCGGACGGCTGCGGGAGCTGATCGAGGAGGTCGGCTCGGGGCAAAGGGGGGAGGCGCCGGCCTCGATCGTCGTCCTCTCCGGCGACGTCCACCACGCCTACCTCAGCGAGGTCGCGTTCAGACCCGGCGCGGAGGTCAGCAGCAGGGTCTACCAGGCCGTCTGCTCGCCCTACCGCAATCCGCTCGACCGGAAAGAGCGGCGGGTCGTGCGGGCCGGATTCTCCCGCTGGCTGACCGCGATCACGCGTGGGCTGGCGCGCCTCGCGCGCGCACCCGACCCCGAGATCAGTTGGAACACCTCCGAGGGTCCCTACTTCGACAACCAGGTGGCGACGGTCAGGCTCGACGGCCGCGAGGCCTCGATGCGGCTCGACAAGACGGTCGCCGGCGAGGAGGACCAGAGCGCGCTGGAGAAGACGTTCGAGCGCCCGCTAACCTGACGGGCGAGATGGGGCGGGGCGCCACCCGGCAAGAAGGCGCCCCACCCCGTCGCCGCTTCAGGCGGCTGCGACTACCGCAGCGTCGCTGAAGTTCTTGGTCTGGACCGGCCGCAGGTAGACGATCTGCTTCTCCCGCAGTTCCAGCTTCTGGAGCTCGGAGCGGGTCAGCTGAGCCCAGACCTCGGAGCCGTCAGCGAGCGTGAACTCGACCCGGATCTCGAAGCCGAGGGCGACGATCCGCTGCACCATCGCCTCCTCGGTCCGCTCGTCGGGGTCGAGTACGACCTCCATGTCGTGCGGCCGCACGAAGTGCTCGCCGAGGCGGTTGACCTCGCCGACGAAGCTCATCACGAACTCGTTGGCGGGGTGGTCGTAGAGGTCGTCGGCGCTGCCCGACTGCTCGACCCGGCCCTCGTTCATCACCACCAGCTGCTCGGCGACGTCCATCGCCTCCTCCTGGTCGTGGGTGACGAAGATCGTCGTCACGTGCATCTCGTCGTGGAGGCGGCGCAGCCAGGTCCGCAGGTCCTTGCGGACCTTCGCGTCGAGCGCGCCGAACGGCTCGTCGAGCAGCAGCACCTGCGGCTGCACGGCGAGCGCCCGGGCCAGGGCCATGCGCTGGCGCTGGCCTCCGGAGAGCTGGGAGGGGAAGCGCCCGGCGAGGCCGTCGAGCTGGACCAGCTGCAGCAGCTCGTGGACGCGGTTGGAGACCTCGGGCTTCTTCCACTTGCGGATCTTGAGCCCGAAGGCGACGTTCTCGAAGACGGTCATGTGCTTGAACGCCGCGTAGTGCTGGAAGACGAAGCCGACACCCCGCTTCTGCGCCGGCTTGTCGGTCGCGTCCTCGCCGTTGATCATGACGACGCCCCCGTCGAGCTCCTCGAGCCCGGCGATCGCCCGCAGCAGCGTCGACTTGCCGCTGCCGCTGGGGCCCAGCAGAGCGGTCAGCGAGCCGTCGGGAACATCAATGGATACGTCATCGAGCGCCTGAAAGTCACCGAAGCGCTTGCTTGCTCCCTCGACTGAGATTCCCATCAGGCGTCCTCCTTTCGTTTGAGCAGGTTCATTCCGAACAGCGTCAGAAGTGCGAGCAGGGCGAGCACCAGCGAGGCGCCGTAGGCGCCGGGAAAGCTGTAGTTCTCGAACTGCTTCTGGACGAAGAGCGGCAGGGTTTCGGTCTCGCCGGTGCGCGAGCCGGAGACGATCGTCACCGCGCCGAACTCACCGAGCACCCGGGCCGTCGTCAGGACGACGCCGTAGGCGACGCCCCAGCGGATCGACGGCAGGGTTATCCGCCAGAACGTCTGCCAGCCGTTGGCGCCGAGGGTGGAGGCGGCCATCTCCTGGTCGGTGCCGATCTCCTGAAGGACCGGGACCGTCTCGCGGACCACGAACGGGACCGAGACGAAGATGCTCGCCAGGACCATCCCCGGGACCGAGAAGAGGACCTGGATCCCGGCTTCGGCGAGGGTCGGGCCGAGCCAGCCGTCGGTGCCGTAGAGCAGGAACAGCGAGAGCCCGATCACGACCGGCGAGATCGCGAAGGGCAGGTTGATGATCGCGTCGATAAGGGCGTTGGCCCGCGTCTTGTGGCGGACCAGGAGCAGCGCGCAGCCGATCCCGAAGATGGTGTTGAGCGGCACCGCGATCACGACCATCAGCAGGCTCAGCTTCAGAGCGTGCAGGCCGTCGGGTGAGGTGATCGCGTCGAGTGGCGGGCTGATGCCCGTTTTCGAACGTCTTGTAGAAGATCATCCCGAGCGGGATCAACAGCAGCAGGGTCAGGTAGCCGAGGCCGGCGATTCGCAGTCCCCAGCGGCCTGCGGCCGAGCTACTCATCGCCTGCCTCCTTCGGCTCGGTGAAGTGCTCACCGCTGATCGGCATCACGGTCAGGCCATCGCCACTCGAGCGTTCATGGCGGCCGGCCCAGCGCTGGATCAACGAGACGACCCCGAGCAGCAGAAGCGAGGTCAGGAGCAGCACCACCGAGACCGCCGAGGCGCCGGTGTTGTTGCCCGACTCGATCTGTTGGCGGATGAAGACCGAGGCGACCATCGTCTGCGGCAGGGTCCCGGCGAAGATCAGGACCGAGCCGAACTCGCCGAGGGCCCGCGCAAAGGCGAGTGCGACGCCGGCCGCGAGGCCGGGGAGGAGGTTGGGGAAGATGATCCTGCGGAAGATCGTCAGGTTTCCGGCGCCCAGCGAGGCCGCTGCGGCCTCCATCTCGCGGTCCATCTCGAGCAGCAGCGGCTGAACCGCGCGGACGACGAAGGGCAGGGTGACGAACATCAGCGCGACGACGATCGCGGTGCGGGTGAGCGCGATGTGGATCCCGAACGGGCTATCGGGCCCGTAGAGCGCCAGAAGGGTGAGGCTGGCGACGATCGTCGGCAACGCGAAGGGCAGGTCGATGACCGCGTTGACCAGGCTCTTGCCGGGAAACTCGTCGCGAACCAGGATCCAGGCGAGGATCGTGCCGAAGATCGCGTTGAGGACGACGACGATCAGCGAGCAGATCACGGTGAGCTCGAGCGCCGACTTCGCCAGTGGCGAGGTCACCTGGTCCCAGAAGGTGCCGATGCCACCTGAGAACGCTTCGCTGAGCGACGGCGGCCAGCGGCAGCAGCACGATCACGCTCAGGTAGAGCACGACCGTGCCGGTGCCGAGGCCGACTCCGATCCCCGGGAGGCGAACTCGACTTCGCCCCGCTGGTCTCGGAAGATGTTGTTGCCGGGTGCGCCTCCATCAGCCGGAGGTGGAGACCCCGAGTTCACCCTCGATCTTCGCGACCGAGCCGGTTTCTTCGTCGAAGAAATCGTCGTTGACCTTGCCCCAGCCGCCGAACTGGCTGATCTTGAACAGCTTCGACGGGGTCGGGAACTGCTTCGGGTCGACCAGCTTCGGGTTGACCGGGCGGTACCCGTTTTCGGCCCAGATTTCCTGGCCTTCGTCAGACCAGAGGAAATTGAGGAAGTCTTCTGCCGCCGGCTCGGTCGCGTCTTCGGTGACCGCGATCGGCGTTTCGATCAGGATCGTCGAGTGCAGGGACGACGTATTCGACGTCTTCGCCTTCGTTTTCGGCCTTGATCGCCTCGTTCTCGTAGCTGAGCAGCACGTCGCCCTCGCCCTGGGTGAAGGCGGACATCGCGTCACGGGCGCTGCCCGGCTGCGCCTTCGTCTTTTCCAGCAGCGCCTTGACGCCTTCGAGCGCCTGGTCAGGGGAGTTGCCCTCGTTGATCAGCGTCCCGTAGACGGCCATGATGTTCCAGCGCGCCGACGCCGGAGCTGAACGGGTTCGGGGTGACCACCTCGACGTCCTTGCTGAGCACGTCGTCGAAGGTCTTGATCCCCTTCGGGTTGCCCTTGCGAACGGTGAGCACGACCACGGAATCGGTGGCGATGCCCTTGTACTGGTTGTTCTCCCAATTCTTGGAGACGAGTTCGCCTTCTTCGACAAGCCGTTCCATGTCGCCGGCCTGCGAGAAGTGGACGACCGAGGCGGGCTGCCCGGCGACGACCGCGCGGCTCTGGTCGCCGGAGGCGCCGAAGGAGTTGCTGAAGCTGACGCCGCTGCCCTCGGAGGTCTTTTCGAACGCCGGCTCGAGCGATTCCTGGTAGACGGATTCCGGGGTGGAGTAGCCGACCACGTCGATCTTGCCGCCGGATCCCGAGCCGGCCCCGGTCGCGGAGTCGCCTCCGCCGCAACCCGCGACGATCAGCGCCGAGACGAGGGCCAGCATTGCAGCGAGGAGGCCGGTGCTGGCGATGCGATGCCGGGTCAACCTGCGAGCTCTATTCGTTGACAACGGTCCTTCCTTTCTTGACTGGATTAGTTTCTTGACTGACTTAGTTCTAAAGCGGTGCGGCAGAGTAGCAGAAAGTTGATCGGAAAAGTGGTGATTCGAAATCTCGCTGCGCCGAATAGACTCAGCGGCGATGAGCGGGGGGGAAGTGGTGCGGACGCCGGACGAGGCACTCCAGGGCCTCCCGGATTTCCCGTTCGAGTCGAGCTACCACGAGGTCGACGGGCTGCGGCTCGCCTACCTCGACGAGGGCGAGGGGGACCCGGTCGTCTTCTTCCACGGCGAGCCGACCTGGTCGTTCCTGTGGCGCAAGGTGATCCCGCCGGTGCGCGACGCCGGATTCCGGTGCATCGCACCCGACTACGCCGGCTTCGGCCGCTCCGACAAGCCCACCGACCTCGGCTGGTACACCTACGACCGCCACGTCGAGCTGATGTCGGCGCTGCTCGAGGAGCTCGACGTTCGCGACGCGACCGCGGTCGTCCACGACTGGGGCGGGCCGATCGGGCTGCGGCTGGCGGTCGAGCACCCGGAGCGCTTCTCGCGGCTCGTGATCATGGACACCGGTCCCTTCACCGGCCACCAGCGGATGAGCGACAACTGGCTCAAATTCCGCGACTTCGTGCGCGAGCAACGAGGACCTGCCGGTCGGGTTCCTGGTCCGCGCCGGCGTGCAAGGAGGACCCCGGCGACGAGGTGATCGCCGCCTACGAGGCGCCCTTCCCGAGCCCGGAGTCGAAGGCCGGGGCGCGGGCGTTCCCGCTGATCCTGCCGACCGAGCCCGATGCGCCCGGCGCGGCCGAGGGGAAACGGGTCGCCGATGCGCTTCGCGAGGACGACCGGCCGACCCTGGTGCTCTGGGCCGACTCCGACCCGGCGCTGCCGTTCTCGGTCGGCGAACGGGTCTCGAGCGAGCTCAACTTCCCGGCGCCGCGGGAGATCGAGAACGCCGGCCACTACCTGCAGGAGGACGCCGGCGCCGAGATCGGCGCGATCATCGCCGAGTGGCTCTGAGGTTCGGGCGCGGCTAGGGCTCGGGCCGCGAGCGCTGGCGCCGCACGACCTCGGCCAGCTCATCGCGTGGGTGGTCGGCGAGGAGGCGGACCCGCCGCGGCGGCTCGTCGTCCTCGACCCAGGTGACGGTCCCGGGCCAGTAGGGGCCGGGCGGCGTCCCGGGATGGTGGAAGGCCGAGGCGAAGATCCAGCTGCCGGTGTTGTGGAGCGAGCCGCCGCCGCGGAGCGGCCACTCGCCCTCGTTCTCGCCGGGCCCGCCGCGATGGGTGTGGCCGGTGATCAGGTGCGCCGCCGCCGACGCCGAGCCGCTCGGCGAGCTCGGTCGCGGCGTCGACGCCGCTGGCGGCGATCGCCGCCGGCGGAGAGGTCCGGCTCGAAGTCGGAGTGCAGGAGGCGGTTGAGGCCCCAGATCGTGGCCGGGACGCCGGCCCGATCGCGGCGCCGCGAACGGCGCGCCGGACTCGGCCCGCGGCGCCGTTCCGGCCCGAGATCGCCCGCCAGGCCCGCTCGGAGGGGCGGGTCGCCCGCTGCGCCAGCTCGGACTGGGCGAGCGAGTAGGAGAGCCCGTAGAGCGGGCGCAGGACCCGCTCGTAGTCGAGCGGCGTGGCCGGGCTCGGGCACGCGGCCGAAGGCCCGCATCACCGCCGCCGCGGCGATGCACTCGAGCCGGGGCAGGGTCATGTGGCAGTCCATGTAGTGGCCGTGGGTCGCGTAGACGTCGTCGCGCAGCCAGATCCCCGGGTAGGCGATGTCGAGCGCCGCCTCGCCGAGCCAGCCGGCGATCTCGCCGCGCCGCGTCGGACCGAGGCGGCGGCGTGCTGCTCGAGCCCGAGCGGCCGCGCCGGCGAGGGCCAGCTCTTCGAGCAGCGGCTCGGCGAGGCGGTGATCGTGGTTCCCGGGCACGAGCACGATCGTGCCGGCCCGCCATCGCCGCTCCCACGTCCTCGAAGAAGGGCCGGCCGGCCTCGAGCGCCGCCGCCAGCGGCAGTTCCCGCAGCTCGAGGACGTCGCCGAGCAGGACGAGGCGGTCGGCCGTCCGCGATCTCCTCGAGCAGCGGCCGCCGGACGCCGCGTCGCGGGCGACGTCCTCGCCGAAGGCGCTGCCGAGGTGCAGGTCGGAGACGATCGCCGTGCGCATCGGGGGAACTTAGCCGCTGGCCAGGCGATTCCGGCGGCTACCATCATGTGATGAACGGACTCAGCGAGGAGCGCCTCGCGCCCGCGAACGGCATCGAGCTCGCCTACCAGGAGGTCGGCGACCCGACGGCCGAGCCGCTGCTCCTGATCATGGGGCTGGGTACCCAGATGCTCGCCTGGGACGAGGAGCTTCTGCTCGATGCTGGCCGAGCGCGGCTTCCGGGTGGTCCGGTTCGACAACCGCGACATCGGCCACTCGACGATGATCGACGCGGCGGGGATGCCGCGTCGCATCGACATGATGCGCGGCCGCCGCGACCGCGCTCCCTACCTGCTGACCGACATGGCCGACGACGCCTTCGGCCTGATGGACCACCTCGGAATCGAGTCCGCGCACGTGGTCGGCGCCTCGATGGGCGGGATGATCGGCCAGACGATGGCGATCGAGCGCCCCGAGCGGGTCCGCTCGCTGGTCTCGATGATGTCGACCACCGGCAACCGCAGGCTCGGCTGGCCCCACTGGCGGGCGCTTCCGATCCTGTTCGCCGACTACCCGCGCAGCCGCGAGGCCTACATCAGGCAGGTCAACCGCACCTTCGAGGTGATCGGGTCGCCCGGCTTCCCGCGCGATCCGCAGCGCCTGGCCGGATCTGGCGGGGCAGATGTGGGACCGCTCCCACAACCCGGCGGGCGTGCTCCGCCAGATGCACGCGGTCACGGCCTCCGGCGACCGAACCCCGGCACTGCGGCAGCCTCGAGGCTGCCGGCGACCGTGCTCCACGGCACCGCCGACCCGCTGGTCCGCCCGGCCGGAGGGCGGGCGACCGCCGAGGCGATCCCGGGCGCCCGCCTGCGGATGTTCAAGGGCATGGGCCACGACCTGCCGCGCCAGCTCTGGCCCGAGTTCGTCGAGGAGATCGCGGCGACCGCCGAGCGCGCATCCGGCTCCACCAGCGCCGAGTCCGCCCTTCGATCCCGCATAGCGTCGAGTGCGGCTGAAAGGAGTCGAACCTTCACGGCGTTTCGCCCACACGGACCTGAACCGTGCGCGTCTACCAGTTCCGCCACAGCCGCGCGGAGCAGGCAATGTACCTGTTCGCGGCCTCGCTAGAATGCGCCGCACCCACGCCGCTATCGTCTAGGGGACTAGGACGCCGGATTCTCAGTCCGGAAACCGGGGTTCGAATCCCCGTAGCGGTACTGCGCTTCTAGAGCGGTTTGCAGGGGTTTAGCGGGTGCGGCGGTGGCCCGACTGCAGCCATTTTGCAGCCATTTAGCCCCGCAGTAGGGCCGCAACCCGCGCCGCAGCGTCCTCCTGCAGCCCCGGCATGACGTGGCTGTAGGTGTCGAGCGTGAAGCTCGACCGTCGCGTGGCCGAGCCGCTCCGAGACCACCTTCGGATTGACGCCGGCGGCCAGCGCCAGGCTCGCCCAGGTGTGGCGAAGATCGTGAAGGCGGATGCGCGGGACCCCGGCCGCTTCACCGCTTCGCGGAAGGCCCGCGTCACGTAGTCGGGCGCATACGGCTTGCCGTCCTCGCGGGTGAAGACGTAATCGCCGGCACGGTAGGCCGGACCCCAGCGCAGCCGCTCCTCGAGCTGGCGCTTGCGGTGCTCGCGCAGGACGGCCACGGTGTCGGCGTCGAGCGCGACCTGGCGCCCGCGTCCGGACTTGGCGATCGGGATCGCGACCGTCGCGGCCTCGAGGTCGACGTCGGGCCAGCGCATCCGCAAGCGCCTCGCCCCGGCGAGCGCCGGTGCTGGCGAGAGCGCGCCACAGCGGATGCAGCCGGTTCCCGGCGGTCGCCTGCAGGAAGGTCCGCAGCTCGGACGCCGACCAGGTCCTCGGCGGCGGCGCCTTCGCGGCCTTGTTCGACGGCGGGGAGGCCGCGTCGGCGACGTTCCGCACGACAAGGCCCCAGGAGAGCGCGTCGGCGAGCGCCTTGTGGACGATCGCGTGCAGGTAGCGCACCGTCCGCGCCGAGAGACCGGCTGGCGAGCCGCTCGCCGTAGAAGCGGGTCAGAACGTCCGCTGAGAGCCCCTGCAGCGGCGCTGAGCCGAGCTCCGGGGGCGATGTGGTGGCGGACGTTGCCGTCGTAGCTCTCGAAGGTCGAGGGCGCGAGCTGGCTCTTGCGGGTCGGCAGCCAGCGCTCGAGCAGGTATTCGGCGAAGGTCAGCTTCGACGGCTCGACGTGCTCGCCGCGCTGGAGGCGGGCCAGGATCTCGACCCGGGCGGTCCTCGGCCTCGCGCTTGCGTCGGGTAGCCGCTGTGGAACTCCCGCCGGCGCTTGCCGGTGAGCGGGTCGCGGTCGCGCTCGATCTGGATCGTCCAGAGATTGCCGCGCTTGAAGATCGAGCCGCGCATTACTCTTCCTTGCCGGGATTGAAGCGGCCTTCTGAGGCCACCGAAGGACTGCTCGAAGGCAGCTAGAACAGCCGCAGTCTCGGCTGTAGTGAGAGGGCGCTCCTCGCCAGCCTCCTCGGCGTACCAGTGAAAACGCAGCCTATGGTCGGTGGAGACCCCCTGCTCGGCGAAGAGCCGGCTCGCAGTTTTATAGACACTGACCAGGTCACCCGGCGAGTTCACAGGACCGGCGATCAGCCGCTCATCCTGATCGGGAATCGCGAAGCTGCCGAAGTATTGAGTCGCCATCAGCTCGCCTCGCCGCCTTTCCCACGTTGTGCAGGGCCGAGAATGCCGCGTTTGCGAGCTGCTCCGACCCAGCGAGCGGCGGTCGACCTGGCGACGTGCATCGCTTCCGCCACGGTCTGAGTCGGTGGGTCGCCGCGCTCGGCTGCCGCTCGGTAGAGCTCGGTCACCTGGCGCAGGTTCTCGTCAGTCAGCGGTGAGCCCTGCCGCGGTCGACGCGAGCCGCTTGCGAATTGCTCGTAGAACTCGGCGCGCTCCGTCGAAGTCAATGCCGCGAGTTGCGGTGTCCGTGCCGCCGCTGCGCAGGCATTAGGTCGCCGGAGTCGAGAAATCGCTCGGTCTGTGGCACCTCTGCGAGGCGGCGACTCGAACTTCTTACTCTGCCGCCGCCACGGCGTCGCGCAGACATCCGGTTGAGAGGCTATGGAATGCACGGCGGCGCTTGTGATGCTCCCGGCGGGTGGCTCACGGAAGCCGAACCGTGAAGCTTCTGGCATCGCGGCTTGCCCTGGTCCATCACGACGTACAGGACGACTACCGCGTCACCGTGCGGGACATACGCCCGGAAGCGCTGCGGGACCACGTGGCGGTCGCCGGTAGAGGCAGCGTACGACCTCCAGTCATTCCGGACCGGAGTCCTCCATCTCATTCATCCATCAGCATGGTACAGCATCGGTAAGCCGAACCGCTAACGCGCAGGAAATCGAGACAGCAGGTCGGTATAGCTGCTTATCATTCTCGGTATGACCGAGCAGGAGATGCAGCTACTTATCGAGGTCCGCCAGGCAATCGCCAGCGGGCGTGCGGCGCGGGTCAGGGAGCTGGCCGGGCTCTCACGCTCCGAGCTGGCGCGGCGTGTCGGTGTGCGGCCGGCGACCGTCAGCCGCTGGGAGTCGGGCCACCGTCGTCCCGGCGGCGCCAAAGCGCTGGCTTACGGCGAAGCGCTGCGGGAGATCACCGAGGGGCTGGCGACCCATGGCTGAGCTGCGCTTGACCTAGACGGTCCCCGAGGCGGCGAAGCTGCTCGGCATCTCGCGTGGCTCGGCATATGAGGCAGCGCGAACCGGGCCAGCTGCCCAGCGTGAGGCTCGGGCGCTCGCGTCCTTGTGCCTCGCCACGCCCTTGAGCAGCTCCTAGGACTTACGGCTGCAGGGTCCGACGACTCGCAAATGGAAACGGCGTCGCTGCTGGCGACGCCGCTACCGAAAGGCGCATGATGACCAAGAGCAGACCTACTAGATCGACTCGACGCTGAGTTCGCCGGAGAGCTGGAAGCCCGACCCCGGCGATCGGCTAATCGGAATCATCGACGAACTCGGCAGGTTCGACGCCGGCCACGGCGCCTATCCCGCGGTGACGGTCGTCGCCGAGACCGGGTCGACCGAGAAGGGCGAGCCGGTCGAGGTCGACGAGCGGAGGACGTTCCACGCCTTCCATGAAGTCGCACAACGCGAGCTGGCGAAGATCGCACCGCGGCTCGGCGACCGGGTCGGAGTCCGCTTCGACGGCAAGGTACCCGGCAAGAACTACTTTGCCTACCGCATCACCAGCGACAGCGAGCCGGCCTTCAACTGGAAGGAGTTCGGCCAGGGCGGCGATGAGGAGCTGGAGTCCGAGCCGGACGGGGTCCAGTCGCCGCTCGTCGGTCTGAGCAAAGCGATGGGCGACGACGACGCCGACGGCCCGCCGTTCTAGGTCCGATGGACGCCCACGACGACAAGATCATCCGCTGGCTCATCGGCCAGGTCGGAAGGCTCGAGTCGCTGTCTGCCGAGGTCGAGGATCTCAAAGTCGACTTGGCCTGGGCGCTTGAGCGGCTCGAGCAGTTCGACTCCACCGACGAGCGGGAGCCGGTCGGTGAGCAGACCGCACTCACTCTCTGAGAGCGAAGCGGCGGTGGCCGAGCTGGCTGCCGCCGCTTTCTCTTACGCCGAGCGCGGCTGGCGGGTCTTCCCGGTGAATGGCAAGCGGCCGCGGCTGCCACATGGACTGACGGAAGCCAGCGCCGACCCCGAGCAGGTCCGCGCCTGGTGGCAACGCTGGCCGGACGCGGGCGTCGCGATCGCGACCGGCGACGGGCTGCTGGTGCTCGATGTCGACGGCGAGGTCGGCGCCGACGCCTTGCATGAGCTTGAACGCGAGCATGGCGAGCTGCCCGAGACCGTTCGCGCCGAGACCGGCGGCGGCGGGGAGCACTACTACTTCAGCGCCAACGGCGAGTTGCGCAACACCGCCGGGAAGCTCGGCGAGGGACTCGACACCCGCGGCGATCGGCGGCTACGCCGTCGCGCCGCCGAGCCCGCACCCGTCCGGTCGCCGCTACGAGTGGGACGTCGGCCCCGATGAGGCGACACCGGCACCGGCGCCCGCCTGGCTGCTCTCGCTGCTGGCGACGCCGCCGCCGGCCGCGGCGGCATCGAGCAACGGCGCCGACCCGATCCCGGAGGGTCGCCGCAACGCCGAGCTTGCCTCGCTGGCCGGGACGATGCGCCGTCGCGGCTTGGACGAGGCGGCGATCGCCGCCGCGCTGCGCGAGACCAACCAGACCCGCTGCCGACCGCCGCTCGGCGAGGACGAGGTGGACTGCGATCGCGGCCAGCGTCGGCCGCTACGAGCCGAGCGAGCTGCCGGAGCGCACCGACCTCGGCAACGGCGAACTGTTCGCGGCGCTTCACGGCGAGCGGCTGCGCCACGTCAGAGAGGAGCGGCGCTGGCTTCATTGGCGCGCGTGGACGCTGGCGCCCGGACCGCACCGGGGAGGCGCAGCGCGCTGCCAAGGCGACCGCCCGCGAGCTGCTGCTCGCCGCCGCCAACCTCGAAGGGGACGAGCAGCGGCGCGCCGTCAAGTGGGCGCTGACCACTCAGTCCGAGAGCCGGCTGCGGTCGATGCTCGCACTGGCGGCGACCGAGCCCGACGTCGTCCTCGCCGCCGAGCAGCTCGACGCCGACCCCTGGCTGCTCGGCTGCGCCAACGGCACCCTTGACCTTCGCAGCGGCGAGCTACGCGAGAGCGACCCGGCCGAGCTCGTCGCGACCGGGACCGACGTCGCACTTCGACCCCGACTGCGGCTGTCCGCGCTGGCTGCGGTTCCTCGAGGAGATATTCCGCGGCGACGACGAGCTGGTCGGCTTCGTGCGGCGGCTGGTCGGCTACGCGCTGTGCGGCGATACCCGCGAGCACGTCCTGGTCGTCTGCCACGGCACCGGCGCCAACGGCAAGACGACGCTGATCGAGACGCTGAAGGCGCTGCTCGGCGAGCTCGCCGCGACCGCCAGCTTCGAGAGCTTCGTCCGCGTCCGCGGCGACCGCGGTCCCCGCAACGACCTCGCCCGTCTGCACCGCTCGCGCCTGGTCGTCGCCGCCGAGTCCGGCCAGGGACGGCGGCTCGATGAGGCGACGCTCGAAGTCGCTGACCGGCGGCGACACGATCGCGGCGCGCTTCCTCTATGGCGAGCACTTCGAGTTCAAGCCGGCTTTCAAGCTCTGGCTGGTGACCAACCACCGGCCGCGGGTCGACGGCGGCGACGATGCGATCTGGCGACGGCTGCGACTGGTGCCGTTCGAGGAGAGCTTTCAGGGCCGCGCCGACACCGAGCTCGCCGCGACCCTCGAGGCCGAGCTGCCGGGGATCCTGGCCTGGGCGGTCGAGGGTTGCCTCGAGTGGCAGCGCGACGGACTCGGCCACGCCGAGGCCGTCGACCGAGCGACCCGCGAGTACCGCGAGGACGAGGACGTGCTCGGCGCCTTCCTCGCTGAGCGGTGCCAGCTCGAGAGCCGCGGCGAGGTCACGGCCACGGCGCTTCGCGAGGCGTACGAGAAGTTCTGCGAGGAGCTGGGCGAGCGGCCGCTGGCGCCCCACGTCCTCGGCAGAGAGCTGGCCAGACGCGGCATCCATCGCGGCGGTGCGCAGCGCCGCTGCTACCTCGGAGTGACGGTCGATGAGCCCCGCTAGGCACGGAGTGCGGGCAAGTGCCAGCACTATCGGTAACTCTGAGCTTGCCCCTCCCGCGCGTGAGGAGTTACAGGAAGTGCTGGCACTGCTGGCACTGCCTGCTCTCAACGGTCGACTTTTTCTCGCGAATCGTGGACACGGGGTGTCGGGTACGACAGAGGGCTTCGAGGACATGCCTACCCCCGGGGTACCCAAGTCGTCGCGTACGACGCTGAGTTGTGTCACCCCGTGTCACCTCGGCGCGAATTTAATTCATTCAAATAAGGAGACAAGCCCATGAGCCGACCGAAACGTGAACCGACGCCCGAGGAGGTCGCGGTCATCGTCCGCATGCGCTCGGAATGGTCCCGCACCCTCGAAGACGTCCGCGCCGAGCTGGACCAGGAGTGTGGGAACCCGCCCAGCATCGGCCTGTTGCACAGATGGGTCGGCGAGCTGCGGCAGGAGATCTTAGCCGCGACCGCGAGGCGGGTGAGGCCGTGATCGGCCGCTTCGAGGCCCTTTCGCCTCCCCGCGAGCACGGCCGCTACGTGGTCACCTGCTGGGGGGATAGGAGATAGAGGCTTCCGAAACTGCCCCTACC
>CAVRXM010000003.1:0-530201 GCA_963725085.1 uncultured Solirubrobacterales bacterium
TCTACGACGAATCCGACGGCTGGTATCGGCTCGCCCGCGGGGTGATGCGCCGCCCGGTCAGGGTCGCCGTCGCCAGCGCCGCGCTGATGCTGGCCGCGGCGACCCCGCTGCTCTGGTCGACGCTGACCGGGCCGAGCGCCGAAGCGGTTCCCCCCAACGTCCCCTCCTACGACGCCTACAAGTACCTCGACGCCCACTACCCGCGCGAACTGACCGAGGCGGTGACGGTCACAATCGACGGCAAGGCCTCGAGGGCGGAGCTGGCCGCCTTCGGGCGCCGGCTCGCCGGGCTGGATGGCGTCGTCAGCAGGTCCCCATTCGCTCCGGCCGGCAAGGGCGTCGCCTACGCCAACCTCGGGCTCGACAGCCCCGCGCTCAGCGGCCGCTCCCAGGACATCGTCCAAGCGATCCGCGACCTGCCGCCACCCGGATCGGCCTCGGTCCTCGTCTCCGGCAACACCGCCGGTTTCCTCGACCTCAAGTCGAGCCTGCTCGACAACGCGCCGCTGGTCGTCGCGATCGTCGCCCTGACGACCCTGGTGATCCTCTTCCTCCTGACCGGTTCGGTCCTGCTGCCGGTGAAGACGCTGGTGATGAACTCGCTGACCCTGGGCGCGACCCTCGGAATCCTCGTCCTCGCCTTCCAGGAAGGCTGGCTCGATGGGGTCATGGACTACACCGGCCCGGCGGCGATCGAGACCGTCAGCCTCGTCTTCCTCTTCGCGGTCCTCTTCGGCCTCGCCACCGACTACGCGGTGCTGGTGATGGCGCGGATCAAGGAACGCCACGACCTCGGCGACAGCAACGAGGACGCGGTCGCGACCGGAATCGCCCGCACCGGCCGCGTGATCACCGCCGCCGCGCTGGCGATCGCGATCGTCTTCTTTGCCTTCAGCGTCAGCTCGGTCTTCTTCGTCAAGCAGATCGCGATCGGGATGGCGGTCGGGGTGCTGCTGGATGCGACGATCGTCCGCGCCCTCCTCGTCCCCTCGCTGATGCGCCTGTTCGGCGAGTGGAACTGGTGGGCGCCGGCCCCACTGCGCCGGGTCCAGGAGAGGTTCGGCTTCTCCGAGGCCGAGGCCGAGGCCTGAGGCCGGCACCCTCGAATCAGGCGGCGCCCTCATCAAGTTGACCCGGAAATGGAGGGTCAACTTGATGGACATGGGCGAAGCGCCGGCCGAGCGGACAGGTGTGAGGTTCCTGAGTGCGATCGGTCACATTACCGCCATATAAATTTATAGTCGGGTAACGTCATTGGCGATGGCGGCGTCGCCGACACCCCGCACCCGGCTCTCGCGGGCCGACCGGATGGAGCAGACCCTCGAGGTCGCCCACGACCTGTTCGCCGCCCGCGGCTACGCGGCGGTGACGATGGACGACATCGCCGCCGCCGTCGGGGTCACCAAGCCACTCCTCTACAACTACTTCGGCAACAAGGAGAGGCTCTACGTCGCCTGCATGGAACGGGCGGGGGACGCGTTGTTCGCGACGATCGAAGAGACGGTCCGTCCCAGCTCCAACCCCGGCGACCTCCTCAACGATGGGCTGCGGGCCTTCTTCGCGTTCCTCGACGCCGACCGCGCCGCCTGGGCGGTCCTCTTCGACGAGACCCTGCCGCAGAGCGGGGTCGTCGCCGACCGGGTCGCCGACTACCGCGGCCGACTCCTCGAGCTCGTCGCCGAATCGCTCCTCGCCCAGCTTCCGCCGCGCCGGCGCGATGCCGCCAGCACCGAGGTCGAGGCCCTCTCGACCGCGCTGATGGGCGCCGCCGAGGCGCTCGCCCGCTGGTGGCTGCGGACCGAGGCCGTCTCCGCCCAGGAGGCGGCCGAGCTCCTGATCTCGACGATCGAGCCCGGCCTGCGGCAGCGCTCGGCGCCGGCCACCCGAGGTTCCAAATCGAAATCGAAAGGTGATCGCAGTTGATCGACAAACCCCGCAGGGTCGCCGTCCTCGGCGGCAACCGGATTCCGTTCGCGCGCTCCGACTCCGCCTACGCGCACGCGTCCAACCAGGACATGCTCACCGCCGCCCTCGACGGCCTGATCGACCGCTACGGGCTCGAGGGCGAGACGCTCGGCGAGGTCGCGGGCGGCGCCGTCCTCAAGCACTCCCACGACCGCGACCTGACCCGCGAGAGCGTGCTCGGCACCCGGCTCGCGCCGGAGACCCCCGCCTACGACGTCCAGCAGGCGTGCGGGACCGGGCTCGAGACGACGATCCTGGTCGCCAACAAGATCGCCCTCGGCCAGATCGACGCCGGCGATCGCCTGCGGCGCCGACACCACCTCCGACGCCCCGATCGGCCTCAACGAGCAGCTTCGCGAGACGCTGCTCGAGGCGAACCGCCAGCGCTCGACGGCCGGCAAGCTGAAGGCGCTGACCCGGGTCCGGCCCGGCCACGTCGTCCCCGCGATCCCCCGCAACGAGGAGCCGCGCACCGGCCTCTCGATGGGAGAGCACTGCGCGCTCATGGCGGCCGATTGGGACATCGGCCGCGCCGAGCAGGACGAGCTCGCGGTCGCCAGCCACCGCGCCCTCGCCGCCGCCTACGAGCGGGGCTTCCTCGACGACCTCACCACCCCCTACCTCGGGCTCGAGCGCGACCAGAACCTGCGCCCCGACTCCGACCCCGAGAAGCTGGCGAAGCTGAAGCCGGTGTTCGGCGGCCCGGAGGGGACGATGACCGCCGCCAACTCGACGCCGCTCAGCGACGGCGCCTCCGCCGTCCTGCTCGCCTCCGAGGAGTGGGCGGCCGCGCACGACCTGCCGGTCCTCGCCTACATCACCGAGGCGCAGACGGCGGCGGTCGACCACGTCCACAAGCGCGAGGGGCTGCTGATGGCGCCGGCCTACGCGATGCCGCGGATGCTCGACCGCGCCGGCGTCGGGCTCGGCGAGTTCGACTACTACGAGATCCACGAGGCGTTCGCGGCCCAGGTCCTCTGCACGCTGAAGGCCTGGGAGGACCCCGAGTTCTGCCGCGAGCGGCTCGGGCGCGACGAGCCGCTCGGCTCGATCGACCGCGCCAAGCTCAACGTCAACGGCGGCTCGCTGGCGGCCGGCCACCCGTTCGCCGCGACCGGCGGCCGGATCGTCGCCGGGCTCGCCAAGCAGCTGAGCGCGAACGGCGGCGGCAGTGGCGTGATCAGCATCTGCGCCGCCGGCGGCCAGGGCGTCGTCGCGATCCTCGAGGCGGGCGGAAGCGATGAGCGACCGCTACGCACAGCTCGTCAACGCCCCCGTTCGCCTCGACGCTGGCGAAGCAGCTCGGCCTGCCGCAGCCGGTCGAGCTCGAGCGCTTCCGGCCGGGCGCGCCGGTGATCTCGGGCCAGGTGCTCTCCGGGTCGGCTCCCGAGGGCCGGCTGATCAAGCACGCCCGCACGGTCCTCGACCAGATCGGGGTCGAACGCGGCGGCGCCGAGGGGAAGGTCAAGGCCCTCGTCTTCGACGCCTCCGGGATCTCCGACTCGACCGAGCTGGTCGAGCTCCAGCGCTTCTTCTACCCCGCGATCGGCCGGCTCGAGCGCTGCGGCCGGGTCGTCGTCCTCGGCACCGAGCCGAGCGAGGCGGGGTCGGCCCGGGCCCACACCGCGCAGCGGGCGCTCGAGGGCTTCACCCGGTCGCTGGCGAAGGAGATCGGCGGTCGCGGCTCGACCGCGCAGCTGGTTCTCGTCTCCCCCGGCGGCGAGGAGCAGCTCGCCTCGACCCTGCGCTTCCTGCTCTCGCCGCGGTCGGCCTACGTCTCCGGCCAGGTCGTCCGGGTCGGCCCCGGCGTCGCCGACGCCCCCGAACTCGACTGGGACAGGCCGCTCGACGGCCGCCGGGCGCTGGTCACCGGCGCCTCGCGCGGGATCGGCGCCGCGATCGCCGAGGTCCTCGCCCGCGATGGCGCCCACGTGATCGGCCTCGACATCCCGCCCGCGGCCGAGGAGCTCCGCCGGCTGACCGACGAGCTCGGAGGCGACGCGATCGACCTCGACATCACCGCCGAGGACGCCCCGGCCCGGATCGCCGACGGCGTCGGCGAGGGCCTCGATGTCCTCGTCCACAACGCCGGCGTCACCCTCGACCGGACGATCGCGAAGATGCCGGAGGAGCGCTGGACGAAATTGATGGAGATCAATCTCTCCAGCGAGGAGCGGATCAACGACACCCTGCTCGACCGCGGCCTGCTCCGGCCCAACGGCCGGATCGTCTGCGTCTCCTCGATGTCGGGAATCGCCGGCAACTCGGGCCAGACCAACTACGCGACCTCGAAGGCGGGCGTGATCGGGATGGTCGAGGCGATGGCCCCCGAGCTCGCCGGGCGGGGAGCGACGATCAACGCCGTCGCGCCGGGCTTCATCGAGACGAAGATGACCGCGGCGATGCCGTTCGGCCCGCGCGAAGCGGGGCGCCGGCTCAGCAGCCTGTCCCAGGGCGGGCTGCCGGTCGACGTCGCCGAGACGATCGCCTGGTTCGCGAGCCCCGGCTCGACCGGCGTAAACGGCAACACCGTCCGTGTCTGCGGCCAGAACCTGCTGGGGGCCTAGGGATGAGCACCCGCACGCTCGAGAGCCCGCCCAGCATCCTGCCGCTCTACGCCCGGGCGGCGGCGCCGATGATCCCCGGCGCCTCGCTGCTGCCCGGCATCCCCGGCGGCGGCGGCGAGATCCCCGAGCTCGAGCTCGAGCTCACCGGGGTCACGGCCGACGCGGCGCAGGTCGCCGCCTACGCCAAGGTCTGCGGGTTCGCGCTCCGCGACCACCTCCCCCCCACCTATCCGCACATCCTCGCCTTCCCGCTGCAGATGGCGGTCATGGCCGACGGCAGCTTCCCGTTCGGCGCCGTCGGCCTGGTCCACATCGAGAACACGATCACCCAGCACCGGCGGATCGGGATCGACGAGGAGCTGCGGCTGACCGTCCGCCCGACCGGGCTCGAGCCGCACCCGAGCGGCCGCACCTTCAGCCTCGTGACCGAGGCCTGGGTCGGGCGCCAGAAGGCCTGGGAGGAGGTCAGCACGATGCTCCGCCGCGGCGGCGGCGAGCAAATCGGCGGCGAGGAACCGACGCGACGAGGACGCCGGCGGCGAGCTCGCCGTGAGCGCCGAGTGGCGCCTCGGCGGCGATCTCGGCCGCCGCTACGCGGCCGTCTCCGGCGACCGCAACCCGATCCACATGCATGCCTGGTCCGCGAAGCCGCTCGGCTTCAAGCAGGCGATCGCGCACGGGATGTGGACCAAGGCACGCTGCCTGGCCGCGGTCGAGAGCCGCCTCCCCGACGCCTTCCGCGTCGACGTCAGGTTCCGCAAGCCGATCTTCCTTCCCGGCCGGGTCGAGTTCCTGGTCGATGCCGAGGGCGACAAGGAGATCGCCTTCGCGGTGCGTGACGCAAAGCGACAGACCCCCCACCTCGACGGCCGCGCCAAGCGGGTCGAGGCCAAAACCAGAAGCGAGAGGAAGCAGCCCCAGTGAACGAAAACGGCAACAGCGCCAGCGCCGGCGACCGCGGCATGGGAGTCGCCCTGCGGACGCTCAACAAGCTGGCCGGCTCGAGCCTGCTCGACCGGATCGGCATCCGCAAGCAGTTCGAGCGAATGGTCTTCACGTCGACGAAGGGCGGGTTCCGCTCGGCGACGGCCGCCGCGCGGACCTTCAAGGCCGCGCAGAAGCTCGGCAAACCGGCGCGCCAGCGCAGCGGCAAGGCACGCGACCTCTTCGACCTCACCCCCGACGACGAGCAGCAGATGTTCGAGGAGGCGGTGCGCGACTTCGCCGCCGAGCGGGTCCGCCCCGCCGCCCAGGAGGCGGACGCCGACCGCGCGACCCCGCCGGAGCTGCTGGCCCAGGCGAACGAGCTCGGCATCAACATGCTCGGAGTCCCCTCCGAGCTCGAAGGCGTGATGGAGGAGCAGTCGGCGGTCGCCGGCGTCCTGATCGGCGAGGCCCTCGCCCACGGCGACATGGGGGTCGCGTACGCCGCCCTCGCCCCCGGCGCGGTCGCGACCGCGATCGGCCGCTGGGGCACCGCCGATCAGGAGTCGGCCTACCTGCCCGCCTTCACCGGCGAGGACACGCCGGCGGCGGCGCTCGCGATCCTCGAGCCGAGGCCGCTCTTCAACCCGCTCGAGCTCGAGACCAAGGCCCGCCGCGACGGCGGCGACTGGGTCATCGACGGCACCAAGTCGCTGCTCGCCCGGGCGAGGGAGTGCGAGCTCTTCGTCGTCGCCGCCGACGCCGAGGGGATCGGGCCGGCGCTGTTCGTCGTCGAGTCCGGCGGCGACGGTCTCGCGATCGAGGACGAGCCGGCGATGGGGCTGCGCCCGGCGGCCACCGGGCGGCTGCTGCTCGACGGCGCCCGCGTCCCCGCCGGCGCGCTGATGGCCGAGGGCGAGGCCGGCGCCTACGCCGAGTGCGTCCAGCGGGCGCGGATCGCCTGGTGCGCGCTCGCGGTCGGCGACCTCGCAGGCCGTCCTCGACTACGTGATCCCCTACGTCAACGAGCGCACGGCCTTCGGCGAACCGATCTCCAACCGCCAGGCGGTCGCCTTCGCGGTGTCCAACATCGGGATCGAGTCCGACGCGATGCGGCTGGTGACCTACCGGGCCGCGAGCCGCGCCGACCAGGGCAAGGAGTTCGGCCACGAGGCCGCCCTGGCGCGGCGGCTGAGCGCCGCCAAGGGAATGCAGATCGGGTCCGACGGGGTCCAGCTCCTCGGCGGCCACGGCTTCGTCAAGGAGCACCCGGTGGAGCGCTGGTACCGAGACCTCCGCGCAGCGGGCGTGATGGAGGGCGCCCTGCTCGCCTAGGGAGCGCGCGATCCATTTCTTCTAGAGCGAAAGGCAGACGATGATCAATCTCGAGACACCGAAGAAGTTCAAGCCCCTCGTCAGCCAGGCGCACCAGGTCGCGACCGAGGTCCTGCGTCCGATCTCGCGCAAGTACGACGCCGAAGAGCACGCCTACCCGAAGGAGCTCGACATGCTCGCCGCCGTCATCGAGGGCGTAAACGAGGGCGGCGAACTCGGCGGCGCCGGCGCCGGCGGGGTCAAACGCGACTCCGAGAACGGCGCCGAGCAGGGGAACCGCAACGGCTCCAACCTGGCGACCGTCCTCAGCATCATGGAGATGTGCTGGGGCGACGTCGGCCTCACCCTGACCCTGCCGAACCAGGGGCTCGGCAACTCGGCGATCGTCTCGGTCGCGAGCGAGGAGCAGCTCGAGCTCTACGGCGGCAAGTGGGCGGCGATGGCGATCACCGAGCCCGAGGCGGGCTCGGACTCGGCCGCGATCCGCACCACCGCCGAGCTCGACGGTGACGAATACGTCCTCAACGGCGAGAAGATCTTCGTCACCTCGGGGGACCGGGCCGACCTGATCGTCGTCTGGGCATCGCTCGACCGCTCGCAGGGGCGGGCGGCGATCAAGTCGTTCATCGTCGAGCGCGACAACCCGGGGCTGAAGCTCGACCGGCTCGAGCACAAGCTCGGGATCCGGGCGTCCGACACCGCCAACTTCATCCTCCAGGACTGCCGAGTGCCGAAGGAGGCGCTGCTCGGCAGCCCCGAGATCGACACCAAGCGCGGCTTCGGCGGCGTGATGCAGACGTTCGACAACACCCGGCCGCTGGTCGGGGCGATGGCGGTCGGCGTCACCCGTGCCGCGCTCGAGGAGACGCACAGGCTCCTGACCGAGGCGGGGGTCGAGATCGACGACACCGCGCCGGCGCTCTCGCAGTCGGCCGCCGCCGCCCGCTTCGGAGAGATGGAGGCCGACTACGAGGCGGCCCGCCTGCTGACCCTGCAGGCCGCCTGGATGGCGGACAACTCGAAGCCGAACTCGCTGCAGGCCTCGATGGCGAAGGCGAAGGCGGGGCGCACCTGCGTCGACGTCACCCTCGGCTGCGTCGAGCTCTGCGGCAGCGTCGGCTACGGCGAGAACAACCTGCTCGAGAAGTGGGCGCGCGACGCCAAGATCCTCGACCTGTTCGAGGGGACGCAGCAGATCCAGCTGCTGATCGTCGCCCGCCAGCTGCTCGGCAAGACCTCGGCGGAACTGCGCTAGCGGCGGGCGCTGCGGCAGACTGCCGCCCGTGAACTTCATCGAGGAAGTCGTCGAAGCGTTCCCCGCCGCGCGCCGGGCGCTGATCGAGGTCGACGCCGGCGGCGAGGTTCACGTCCACCACTTCGGCGAGCTGTTCGCGCGCTCGGCCGGGCTCTCGGGCGCGTTCGCGGCGCGAGGGGTCGAGCGCGGCGACGTCGTGATGACCCTTGTCGGCAGCCGGGTCGAGTGGGTGCTGGCGATGCTCGCCTGTTGGCGGATGGGCGCGGTGGCGCTTCCCTGCAACCCCCAGCTTCGCCGCAAGGACCTCGATCTGCGGGCGGCCGCAGCAAACCCGAAGCTCGCGGTCGGCGAGGAGAGCCACCTCGGGGAGCTGCCGGACGGCATTCCCTACATGGACATGGACGACATCGCCCGGGTCCTCGACGAGGACCTCGACCAGGAGACGCCGGCGGAGGTCGCCGACCTCGCCGCCGACCGACCCGGCGGCGATCGTCTTCACGTCGGGCACGACCGGGGCGCCGCGCGGGGTCGTCTACCCGCAGCGCTACCTGCGCGGACAGCGGACCCAGGCCGAGCACTGGTTCGGCTCCCGCGAGGGCGAGATCGCCTGGTGCACGGCGGCGCCCGGCTGGTCGAAGTCGACCCGCAACGCATTCGTCGCCCCCTGGCTGACCGGCGCCGTCGCCATCCTCCACGATGGGCGGTTCGACCCCGACGAGCGGCTCCGCCTCTGCGCCGAGCTCGGCGTCAACGTCCTCTGCCAGGCCCCGACCGAGTACCGGATGCTGGCAAAGCGGGTGGAGCTCGCCCCGATTCCCTCGCTGCGCCGCCTCGTCTCCGCCGGCGAGCCGATCGAGCCGGAGGCGATCCGCCTCTTTCGCGGGCGGATGGGCCTGCCGATCGGCGACGGCTACGGCCAGACTGAGACCGGCGCGATCGCCGGGATGTCGCCCGACGAGGACGACCCGGCGCGCGACGGGTCGATGGGCCGGCCGCTGCCGAGGCTGAAGACGAGGATCCTCGACGGCGAGCTCCAGCTGCGCGCCTCGAGCTCGGAGACGTTCTTCGACCACTACCTCGATGGCGAGCGCTTCGAGGGCGAGTGGTGGGCTACCGGCGACCTCGTCCGCGAGGACGGGGACGGCTACCTCTGGTTCGAGGGCCGGAACGACGATCTGATCCTCTCCTCCGGCTACCGGATCGGGCCGTTCGAGGTCGAGTCTGCGCTCGTCTCCCACCCGGCGGTGACCGAGGCGGCGGCGGTCGCGGCGCCCGACCCCGAGCGCGGCTCAGTGGTCCGGGCGATCGTCGTCCTCGCCGCCGGCGGCGAGCCCTCCGAGGAGCTCGCCCGCGAGCTCCAGGACCACGTCAAAGCCCAGACCGCGCCCTACAAGTACCCGCGCATCGTCGAGTTCGCGGAGGAGCTGCCGAAGACGCCGAGCGGCAAGATCAGGCGGGCCGAGCTCCGTCGCAGCTAGTCTGCCCGGATGACAACGATCGACCGCAAGCGCATCGCCGAGCTGACCGAGGCCGAGCAGGAGCGCTACCGCAACAACACCGGCACCTCGGCGAGGACCTACGAGCGGGCCGTCAAAGCGATGCCGAACGGGGTCCCGTCCTCGTTCCAGGCAAACGACCCGTGGCCCGTCTACATCGACCGCGGCCACGGCAGCCGGGTCTGGGACGTCGACGGCAACGAGTATGTCGACTTCCATAACGGGTTCGGTGTGATGTGCATCGGCCACGCCAACCCGACGGTCGGCGAGGCGGTCAAGGCCCAGGTCGACCACGGCACCCACTTCGCCGCCCCGACCGACGGCTCGATCGCCGTCGCCGAGGAGCTCCAGCGCCGCTTCGGCCTGCCGCAGTGGCGATTCACGAACTCCGGCACCGAGTCGACGATGGACGCCGTCCACCTCGCCCGCGGCGCCACCGGCCGCGACACGCTGCTCAAGATCGAGGGCTCCTACCACGGCCACCACGACGCGGTGATGGTCTCGGTCTACCCTCCGCTGGAGTCGCTCGGCGACCGCGACGACCCGATCAGCGTCCCCTACGGCGCCGGCCTGCCGAAGTCGGTCACCGACCTGACCCGCTCGGTTCCCTTCAACGACGCCGATGCGCTCGCCTCAGTCCTCGAGAAGATCGGCGGCCAGGTCGCCGGGTTGATCATGGAGCCGGCGATGATGAACATCAACATCATCCCCCCGCGCGAGGGATACCTCGAGCGGGTCCGCGAGCTGACCGCCGAGCACGGCGTGAAGCTGATCTTCGACGAGGTGAAGACCGGTTGCACGATCGCGGCCGGAGGGGCGACCGAGCGATTCGGCGTCACCCCCGACATCGTCACCCTCGCCAAGGCGAGCTGCGGCGGCTACCCCGGCGGCGCGATCGGGATGACCGACGAGCTCGCGGCGCTGGTCGCCGACGGGACGGTGAACCAGTACGGGACGTTCAACGGCAACCCGCTGGTGATGGCCGCCGCCGAGGCGACGCTGACCCGGGTGCTGACCGACGACGTCTACGAGCACCTCGAGGCGACCAACCGGCGCCTGCTCGACTCCTGCCAGGAGATCATCGACTCCCATGGCCTTCCCGCCTACACCGAGGGGCTGGGCGCCAAGGGGTGCGTGATCTTTTCCCCGGAACGGATGTACGAGTACCGCGACTACCTGACCAAGGTCGACGATGAGCTCTCGACCCTCGCCTGGCTGTACCACATGAACCACGGCGTCTTCATGACGCCGGGCGTCGAGGAGGAGTGGACGCTCTCGATCGCCCACACCGAGGACGACCTCCAGACCTACGTCGACGCCTTCGCGGCCTTCGCCCGCGACGTCACGAGCTAGACGATGGCGACGGAGACGACACGAAGCGACACCGCCGCGGTCGCCGCTGCCTACTTCGACGCCGTCGCCGCCCGCGACGTCGACGCGATGGCCGCGGTCTGGGAGCCGGGCGGGATCGACGTCCTCCACGGGATGTCGGAGCTGACGGTCCCGGAGGGGCTTCGGGAGTGGTTCGGCAACCTCTTCACCGCCTTCCCGGACTGGCGCTTCGAGGTCATCGACCAGGTGACCGAGGGCGACCGCTCAGCCGTCCGCTGGCGGGCGACGGGAACCTTCACCGGCCCGGCGCGCTTCGAAGGCCTGGTCCCGACCGGCGCCTCGATCGACATCACCGGCTTCGACCTCGTCACCGTCCGCGACGGCAGGATCCAGCGCAACGACGCCTACGTCAACGCGACCCACCTGGCCCAGCAGCTCGGTGCGATGCCGCCATCCGGCTCGGGCCAGGAGCGGGCGATGATCGGCGCGGCGAACCTGAAGACCCGGATCACGGCCCTGCTGCGACGCAACCAGGCCTAGGCGGCGAGCGCCTCGGCGATGTCGACCGGGCGCCCGAGGTGGAAGCCCTGGGCCATGTCGACGCCGTAGTCGCGCAGCATTTCGGCCGTGAGGTCGTCCTGGACGAACTCGGCGATCGTGGTCTTGCCCAACCCGCGGGCGATCTGGACGATCGCCTGAACCGTGAGCTGGTCTGCATCGCTGCGGGGCATGTCGCGGACGAACTCGCCGTCGATCTTGATCAGGTCGAATGGCAGCTGCTTCAGGTGGTGGAACGGGCTGAACCCCGCGCCGTAATCGTCGATCGCGACCTGGCATCCGAGCTCGGTGAGCCGGTCGGCGAATCCGAGCGCGGTGTCGTAGTCGTCGATCGGCGTCGAGCGCGTGATCTCGAACGTGCAGCGGGCGGGGTCTGCGCCGCCTTCGTCGACCTTGCGTTCGATGTACTCGAGGACAGAGAGGTCGGTCATCGACACGCCCGAGAGGTTGACGTGAAGTGAGACGGGGTGGCCCTCGCGTTCGCGCGCGGCAAGCAGCTCGAGGGCCCGGGCGACGACCCAGCGGTCGAGCTCCTGGACCATCCCCGAGCGCTCCGCGGCCTCGATGAAGGACGAGGCGGGCAGCAGCGACCCGTTCTCTCCCGCCATTCGCAGCAACAGCTCGTAGCGCTCGATTCCGCCCGAGGCGAGGCTGCGGATCGGCTGGCTGTGGAGGGCGAGCTTGTTGTGGGTCAGCGCGTCCCGGATCCGCGCGGTGGTCGATTTGATCCGCTCAGGGGACTTCTGCGTTTCGCTCGGATCGCGGAAGATCGCGATTCTGTCGCGGCCGCCCTGCTTCGCGGTGTACATCGCCTGGTCTGCGGCGACGAGGACGCCCTCCGAGCTGCCGCGCGGCTTGCGGCCGAACATCGCGATCCCGACGCTGATCGTCGCGCACTCCGCCTCGAGCGCCGGCCGCGCGCTCTCGGCCACCTGGGTCCGGAGTTCTTCGGCGAGGGTCATCGAGCCGGTGATGTCGGTCTGCGGCATCAGCACCGCGAACTCGTCCCCCGATAGACGGGCGACGATGTCGGTCGTTCGAACCCGCTCGCGCAGGATCGCCGCGATCTGGCGGATCAGGTTGTCGCCGGCCTGGTGGCCGTAGGAGTCGTTGATCGTCTTGAGGCCGTCGATGTCAATGATCATCACCGCGCCGAGCCCGCCGTAGCGGGCGCTGAAGGAGACGAACTGGTCGAGTTCGGCGCGGAACCGGCGCCGGTCGAGGAGTCCGGTCAGGGAGTCGTGGTCGGCCAGATAGCGGAGCTCCGTCTCGGTGCGCTCGGCACGCTCGAGGGCGGCGACGACGACCTCGCGATCGTCATCGTCGAGCTTGTCGAGCACCGCCCGGATCGCCGGCTCGCTCTGACCCAGCAGTGGTTCGATCGGCACCGACTGAAGTTAGCCCACCGGCACCCACCGATAGTCAAGTTGAGGGTCTCTGGACGAAAATAATTTAGTTTTGCCTACCCGCGGGTGGCCAATAGTTAGCCAACCGGCTTCCGAGGGTAAGCTCGGACGATGGCGAACCGCCTGGCGCAGGAGACCAGTCCGTACCTGCTTCAGCACAAAGACAATCCGGTCGACTGGCATCCTTGGGGGCCGGATGCGCTGGAGCTCGCTCGGGAGCTCGACCGTCCGATCCTGCTCTCGGTCGGGTATTCCGCCTGCCACTGGTGCCATGTGATGGAGCGCGAGTCGTTCGAGGACCCTGTCACGGCCGCCTACATGAACGAGAACTTCGTCAACGTCAAGGTCGACCGCGAGGAGCGGCCCGACATCGACGCCCTCTACATGGAGGCGGTGCAGGCGATCAGCGGCCAGGGCGGCTGGCCGATGACGGTGTTCTGCGAACCCGACGGGGTCCCGTTCTACGGCGGCACCTACTTCCCTCCCGACGACAGCCGCGGGATGCCGAGCTTCCAGATGGTGATGGAAGCCGTCCTCGATGCCTTCGAGAACCGCCGCGATGACCTCCACGCACAGGCGCCCCGCACCCGCGACAGGTTGGCCGCGATCGCGTCCCTGGAGCCATCGGAGGGGGCCCCGGATGCCGCCGTCCTCGAGCTGGCCCTCGATGGCCTGCGCGAGCGCGCCGACACCGAGCACGGGGGCTTCGGCGGCGCACCCAAGTTCCCACCCTCCTCGGCGCTCGAGTTGCTGCTGGCCAGGGGCGAGACCGGCCACGTCGAGCGGACGCTCGACGCGATGATGGCCGGCGGCATCTACGACCAGCTCGGCGGAGGCTTCGCCCGCTACTCGGTCGACGGGCGCTGGCTCGTCCCCCACTTCGAGAAGATGCTCTACGACAACGCGCAGCTGGCGGCGGCCTACCTGCACGGGTGGCAGGCGCTCGAGCACGACCGCTACCGGCGCGTCTGCGAGGAGACACTGGACTGGATGCTGCGCGAGATGCGCGGCCCCGAGGGCGGCTTCTACTCCGCGCTCGACGCCGACTCCGAGGGCGAGGAGGGCCTGTTCTACGTCTGGACCACGGACCAGATCCGGGCGGTTCTCGGGCCCGATTCCGAGGAGGCGATCGAGTTCTACGGGGTCACGGTGAAAGGCAACTTCGAGGGCCGCAACGTCCTCCATCTTGCAGGGGGCGCAACCGCCGAGCGCAGCTCGACCCTGCTCGAGGCGCGCCGGGCCCTGCTCGAGGCCCGCGACTCCCGCGTCCGCCCCGGGCTCGACGACAAGCGCCTCACCTCCTGGAACGCGCTCGCGATCGGCGCCCTGGCCGAGGCTGGTGCGGCGCTCGGGCGTACCGAGTACCTCGACGCGGCCCGCTCCTGCGCTGAGTTCGTTCTCAGAACCCTGCGCGATCCGGCGGGGCGCCTGCTCCGCACCTACCGCGACGGCGAGGCCCGGCTCAACGCCTACCTCGAGGATCACGCGTTCCTGCTCGAGGCGCTCCTGACCCTCTACGAAGCGAGCTTCGAGCAGCGCTGGTACGAGGAGGCGCGCGGGCTCGCCGACTCGATGATCGAGCGCTTCGGCGACCCCGAGCGCGGCGCTTTCTTCTCGACCTCTGCCGACCACGAGGAGCTGATCGCGCGCCGCAAGGAGATCGGCGACCACCCGATCCCGTCCGGCAACTCATCCGCCGCGCTGGGGCTGCTGCGGCTGGCGGCACTCAGCGGCGAGCGAGCCTACGAGGACCAGGCGATCGGCGTCCTGACCCTCTACTCGAAGATCGCGCCGCGCCAGCCCGATGCCTTCGCGCACCTGCTGCGAGCGCTCGACCTCCACCTCGCCTCGGTCAAGGAGGTTGCGCTGGTCGGGGAGGACCTGGCGACAATGGCGGCCGTGGTCCGCGAGGAGCACCGGCCCCACCTGGTGCTGGCCGGGGGGCCGGAGGGGACCGAATCGCCTGAGCTCCTGCGCGACCGCGCCGCGGTCGACGGCGAAGCGACGGCCTACGTCTGCGAGAACTTCGCCTGCCGGGCGCCTGTGATCGATCCAAGTGCACTCGCCGGGATGATCTGAGAGGATCGGGATCCGTGCGAGGCTCATGGTTCACCTTGGCCGCCGGTCGTCGGGCGAAGTGGCTCGTCTTCGCGGTCTGGATTGCGGTGATCTTCATCTCCACCGCGGCCAACCTGCCGGGCAAGTTCGCCGACGCCGAAAACAACGAGGCGACCTCCTACCTCCCCGAAAGCGCCGAGTCGACCCACGCGCTGACCGCCACCGAAGAACTGCAAAAGGGGGAAATCGCCCCAGCGGTGATCATCTACCGCAACGAATCCGGCCTCACCGCCGCCGATCGCAAGACGATCCTCGAAGACGTCGAACAGATGACGCAGAAGCGGTTCCCGGGCGTCATCCCCGACGGTGCGACAGCCGCCTCGGGCGGCAAGAAGCTCAGCAGCGGGAAGACCTCCGCGGTCGCGCCGAACGGATGCGGCGGGCCGACGACGACGATCCCCGGCCAACCCGCCGACTACGCGCCGTTCGTCGGCCCGATCTGCTCGTCGGACGGCAAGGCGGCGATCCTCACCGCCTACATCAACGCCGAAGGCGAGGGCGAAACGATCCTCGACCCGGTCAAGTACTGGCGCGAAGCGATCGCCGATCCCGCCAGCGGGCTCGAGGTCAAGGTCACCGGCGGCGCCGGCTTCTCGGCCGACGGGATCGAAGTCTTCGAAAGCCTCAACGGCACCCTGCTGCTCGCCGCGGTCAGCCTCGTGATCTTCCTCCTGATCCTGATCTACCGCTCGCCGATGTTCTTCCTGATCCCGCTGGCGTCGGTGCTGTTCGCCGAGTACCTCTCGCGCTCGATCGGGTACGGGGTCTCCGAACTCGGGGTCACGATCAACGGCCAGTCGAGCTCGATCATGTCGGTCCTTGTCTTGGGGGCGGGGACCGACTACGCGCTGCTGCTCGTCGCCCGTTATCGCGAGGAGCTGCACACCGAGACCGATCGCCACGTGGCAATGCGGACCGCGCTGGAATCGGCCGGGCCGGCGATCTTCGCCTCGGCGCTGACGGTGATCGCGGCGCTGCTGTGCCTGACGATCGCGAAGGTGAACGGAACCGCCGGGCTGGGCCCGATAGCGGCGATCGGGATCTTCTGCGCCGCGCTCTCGATGCTGACGCTGCTGCCGGCGATGCTGACGATCTTCGGCCGCCGCGCCTTCTGGCCATACGTCCCCCACACTCCCGAGACCGCCCCCAGCGCCGACGAACTCTCGGCCCGCGCCCAGCGGGACTGCGTCGAAGGATCCGCCCTCAGGTCGCTGCTACAGGTGATCGGCGCCTCCCTGCTGGTGATCGTGCTGCTGCCGCTCGTCCTGATCAACTGGCTGCTGCGGATCATCTCCCGCGGACGGATCCCGTCGCTGATCGTCGGCCCGCTCGACCGGGCGGTGTTCAAGCCCTATGAGGTCCGGCGCTACCAGCGCGAGGCGGCCGTCGACGCGACCCACGGCTTCTGGAAACGGGTCGGCGACCGGGTGGCGAAGAGCCCGCTTCGGGTCACCGGCGCGGCCCTCACCGTCCTGCTGGTCTTCTGCTGCGGATTCGTCTTCTTCTCGACCGAACTGACCAGCGAAGACGCCTACAAAACCGAACTCGAATCGGTCGAAGGCCAGAAGCTGCTGAGCAAGAGCTTCCCCTCGGGCGAAACGGCGCTGACCGACGTCGTCGTCAGCAACCCCGCCGACGTGCCGGCGGTGAAACGGGCGGTCGAGGGCACCGAAGGGGTCGACGCCGTCTCGGGGCCGGTCGCCGAAGGCCCGCCCGGGGTCCTCCTCCACGCGACCCTGGGGCCGGAACCGTATTCGACCGAGGCCTACGACCTGATCGAACCGATCCGCGACGCGGCCCAGTCGGTCGCGCCGAGCACCCTGGTCGGCGGCCCGACCGCGGTCGAATTCGACGTCCGCGACGCGGCGGGCTGGGACTCGATCGTGATCCCGCCGATCATCCTCGTCGTCGTCTTCCTGATCCTGGTCGGCCTGCTGCGGGCGCTGGTCGCGCCGCTGGTCCTGATCGGGACCGTGATCCTCAGCTTCCTGGCTTCGCTCGGCGTCGGGTACTTCGTCTTCGACGTGTTCTTCGGCTATCCCGGGCTCCGACCCCTCGCTGCCCTTATTCGCCTTCGTCTTCCTCGTCGCGCTGGGCGTCGACTACAACATCTTCCTGATCTCCCGTGCCCGCGAGGAGACGGCCAAGCACGGCTCCGAACAGGGGATCCTGCGCGCGCTGGCGGTGACCGGCGGCGTCATCACGAGCGCCGGGATAGTCCTCGCCGGGACCTTCCTCGTCCTCGCCAGCCTCCCCCTCGTCTTCCTGACCGAGATCGGGTTCGTCGTCGCCTTCGGCGTCCTCCTCGACACCTTCCTGGTCCGCAGCATCCTCGTCCCGTCGATCGCCCTCGACCTCGGCGACAAGTTCTGGTGGCCCTCGACTCTCGGCCGCGGTGGGGCCGGGGATGTCCGGCCGGCAGCTGCCGCGACTCCCGCGGACGGCGCGGATGGAGGCGGGCCGAGGACGCCCTCGCCCGCAGAGCCCCCCACAAGCCCCGACAGGACCCGCGGGCTGGGGGGTTAGAGGACCGGCAGGAAGTTCTCGATCTCGTACGGGGTCACCTGGACCCGGTACTCGTCCCACTCCTGCCGCTTGATCTCGACGAAGCGGCGGAAGGTGTGCTCGCCGAGAGTGCGCAGGACCAGCTCGGAGTCGGCGGTGACCTCGATCGCCTCGCCGAGGGTCTCGGGCAGCTGCTCGATCCCGCGCTGCGCCCGCTCCTCCGGCGAGAGGTGGTAGAGGTTCTGCTCCATCGGCTCCGGCAGCTCGTAGCCCTTCTCGACCCCCTCGAGCCCGGCCTGGAGCATCCCGGCGAAGCAGAGGTAAGGGTTGCAGGCGGGATCCGGGCAGCGGAGCTCGGCCCGCGTCGCCCCCTCCTTGCCGGGGTGGTAGAGCGGGACCCGGATCAGCGCCGAGCGGTTGCGGCGCGACCAGGCGAGGTAGACCGGCGCCTCGAAGCCCGGCACCAGCCGCTTGTAGGAGTTGACCCACTGGGCGAACAGAGAGGAGATCTCGCGCGCGTGCTTGAGCTGGCCGGCGATGAACGCCTTCGCCGTCGCCGAGAGGTAGTACTGGTCGTCGCCGTCGAAGAAGGCGTTCCGGCCGTCCTTGCCGAGCGACTGGTGGACGTGCATCCCGGACCCGTTCTCGCCGAACAGGGGCTTCGGCATGAAGGTCGCGTGCCAGCCGTACTTCATCGCGTACTCCTTGACGACGATGCGGTAGGTCATGCAGTCGTCGGCCATCTCGAGCGCGTTCTTGTAGCGCATGTCGACCTCGTGCTGGGAGGGGCCGACCTCGTGGTGGGTGTACTCGACGTGGATCCCCATCTTCTCCAGCGCGAGGACGGTGTCGCGGCGGACGTCGGAGCCGGCGTCGAGCGTCGTCAGGTCGAAGTAGCCGCCCTCGTCGAGCACCTCCGGCCTGCCGTCGCCCGGTTTCGCCGAGCGGAAGTAGAAGTACTCGAGCTCGGGGCCGATGTTGTAGGCGTCGAACCCGAGGTCCTCGGCGCGCTTCATCGCCCGCCGCAGGATCCAGCGGGGGTCGCCCTCATAGGGGTCGCCGCCGGGGACACGGATGTCGCAGAACATCCGCGCGACAGCGTTCTCCTCCTCCGGCCGCCACGGGATCAGCGCGAACGTCGAGGGATCTGGCATCGCGATCATGTCCGACTCCTCGATCGGGTTGAAGCCGGTGATCGAGGAGCCGTCGAAGCCCATGCCGCCGTCGAAGGCGTCCTCGAGCTCGGCGGCGTTGATCGAGAAGCTCTTCAGCTGGCCGAGGACGTCGGTGAACCAGAGCCGGACGAAGCGCACGCCGCTCTCTTCGACGATCGCATGCACGTCGGCGGCACTCTTCGGTCTGTCTGCCATCCGGGCCTCCTTGGCTCTCGCCCTCGTTGGACTGGCAAAGATAGGCGAACTGAACCGAGGAGGTGCGAAAGCGCGTAATCCGGGTAGGAGACGCACGACCGCGGGGCTTGCGGGAGGCGTCAGAGACCAGGTATAACTTACTTCAAGTAAGTAATCGGCCTAAAGTAAAGTAAAGGCAAGGTAAAGGCTCTGTAAAGCGGAATTCGCGTCTTTAGGAGCTGAAAGTCGAGAAGCGACGTGACAGTAAAAACAGCAGTAAGCAGATTCCAGATCCACGACGAGTTGACGGCCCCCGACGAGAGCGCTCCCCTGCTCAAGAGCATCCAGGCGGCCGGCGGCGCGGTCACCAAGTTCGTCGGCGTCCTCGCCGGCGCCCCGTCCGTGCTGCGCGCCTACACGCGGATGCGCTCAGAGCTCCGCAGCGGCGTCCTGCCGCGCCCGACCCGTGAGCGGATCGCGCTCGCGGTCGCCGAGCACCGTCACGACTCCTACAGCATCGCCCAGCACGCGAAGTCGGCGAAACGCGCCGGCCTCGGCCTCGACGAGGTGACGAGGGCCCGCAGCTTCACCTCGAACGACCCGAAGGAGGCGGCGCTGCTCGCCTTCCTCAAGGCGACGCTCGAGGCGGACGGCTATCCCCCGCACCACCTTCAGGAGGAGGCGCGGGAGATCGGCTGGAGCGACGAGGAGATCCTCGAGGCGGTCGCGCACCTGGCGCTCAATGAGTTCCAGAGCCTGATCGCGAGCGCGGCGGCGCTGCCGAAAGACCAGGCGACGCCGGCCGTCCTCCCCTCGGCGGCCTGAGGCCCGGCCCGGGTTAGGGCATCACCACGGTGGCTGTGTAGAGCAGCCGTGCCGTGGCGTAGCGGCAGCCGTAGGTGGCGCGTCGACCGACGCGCTGCTGCGGTTCGCCCTGGCGGACGGCCGTCGTGTTGGTGCATTTGCCCGGCAGGCGGCTGGCCCGCCACGAGTTCTTCGACGAGAGGCCCTGCGCGAACGCGGGTGCCCAGGTCGGCACCGTGAGACCGACGATGTCGCCCTTGCTCGACCGGCAGCGAGGCGCCGAACTTCACGGTCCGCCCGAGGAACGGGCTGAGGACACGCACCGAGCCCTGCCTGCGGAGGTTGAACCGCGGCGGGCTCGTTTCCGGCACCCGGCGCAGGATCGCGAGCCTCGCCTCCGGCGGCGTGCCGAAGAAGCCGTTGAAGAACGAGCGCTGCTGATTGGTCGGCTGGGCCAGCGTCAGGCTCCAGGACTTGACCCTTCCGTCGCGCGGGACCCTGAACGGGAGGCTGGTCTGATCGGTGCTGATCTGAAACCCGGTGACGCTGCCGACCGCCTGGCAGGGCGAATCGGGGCAGGACGGATCCGGCACCGTGCCCGTCTGGCCGAGCACGACGGTCGTGCTCGAGCCGGTCGCCGCGCCGGCACCGCCAACCGAGGCGATCGACCGAGCACCGCCAGGCAGACCGCGAGGAGGGTTGCCACCACGCCGCGCTTGGAAAGATTCGGCATTCGACGGCGAAGGGTAACCGCAGGGACGGCGGTTTCGCGGCCTGGTGCGCCTATCCGTCCGCCGGGCGCCCGATCGCGTACCGAACCTGGTTCGCGCCTTCGAAGCCGAGGGCGAGGCGGGCGCCGTTGGTCAGGTCCCAGGAGTTGCCAACGGAGTAGGGACCGCGGTCGATCACCCGGGCGACGATCGAGCGGCCGCGGTAGAGGAACTTGACGGCGGTGCCGCAGGGAAGGGTCTTGTGGGCGACGCCGATCGTGTTCGGACGGAGGGTCTGCCCGCAGGCGGTGTGGCGGCCGTAGAGGCCGGGCCCGTACCAGGTGGCTCCGGCCGAGCGCATCGCGCTGAAGACGAAGGCTTCTTCGGCGAGCGCGCTTTCGGTGGCGGCGGCGCTCGGGTAGGGGGAGGCGCCGCCGGTCATCGCCTCTGCCGGCGCGGCCCCGAGGAGCAGGGCCGCGAGCACGAGGAGACCCGCCAATGGCCCACGGCGCAGCCGTGCCGGTCGTGCTTGATCTTTCCGCCCAGGGCGGTTCCTGCCTACGGTCATAGTCTCTTCCGGACGCTTACGGGGTTAGCTGACGGGCTCGCGCTGAAAGAGCTGCGCTACGCGGCAGATGCCTGCGATTCGCCCCAACCAATCTGGGTCCCCCGCTCTCCGTGGTATGTGACGGAGATTCAGCGGAAGTTGGCGGCACGTTAGCAAACGCTAAGACGGAATGGGAAAGACCCCTCGCGGGGCCTTTCCTTTAGCGGGCCTGTAAGCCGGATCCTGTCGGGAGCGATCATCTGTCTCCCCCGGGCATCAAGCCCAAGGGGGCCACCTTGGTGGCCTGCGGCCTACCTGGACCTCGCCGGGCCGGGTCGACGGTCCTGTTTGGCCTTGCACCGGGCGGGGTTTGCCTGGCCGCCGCGTCGCCGCGACGCCGGTGCGCTCTTACCGCACCATTTCACCTTTGCCTGTACGCGGCTCACGTGTGGCCGCGCCATCGGCCGTGTCATTTCTGTGGCACTTTCCCGCGGGTTTCCCCGGGTGGGCGTTACCCACCGCCTTGCCCTTCGGTGTCCGGACTTTCCTCGAGGGGTTTTCTCTCCCCCGCGATCGCTCAGCCCGCCCATCAAGGGTAGCGCCGCCGATGGGGTCCCGCGAGAAGTGCCCTAGATCTTGCGGAGGACGCCGATCACGCGGCCGAGCACCGTAGCGTCGGGGGTCCTGATCGGCTCCATCGCCTCGTTCTCGGGCTGAAGCCGGACGTGATCGTCCTCCTGGAAGAAGCGCTTGACCGTCGCCTCCTCGCCGATCAGGGCGACGACGATCTCGCCGTCGTCGGCGGCCTCGGCGGGCCGGACCACCGCGTAGTCACCGTCGAAGATCCCGGCTTCCTTCATGCTTTCGCCGCGGACACGAAGGATGTAATCGCCTTCCTCGCCGCCGATCACGTCCGGGATCTCGATGTACTCCTCGACGTTCTCTTCGGCGACGATCGGCTCGCCGGCGGCGACGCTGCCGACCAGCGGAATGCCGGACTCACCTGGCAGAATCGTCTTCTTGGCGCGTTCGAAGAGGAGCTCGATCGCCCGCGGTTTCGAAGGGTCCCGTTTCAGCAACCCGATCTTCTCGAGGTTGGCGAGGTGGGCGTGAACGGTGGAGGAGGAATGCAGGCCGACCGCTTTGCCGATCTCGCGGACGGTCGGCGGATAGCCGGTCTTCGCCGCGTAGCGGCGAATGAAGTCGAAGATCTCCTTCTGGCGTTTGGTCAGATCGAGGTCCATCGGCCCCTGCCTCGCATCGCGTGCGCCGACGCTTGTCCCAGACGTTCGAACACCTGTTCGCAGGGTACCGGTTCGCTCGGACCTCCGCAAACGGACGGCCGCTCGCGCCCGCCGCCGACCGGTTCCGACTTATCTAGAATCGACCGCCCGCAGGCGGCTGTGGCGGAACTGGTAGACGCGCAAGGTTGAGGGCCTTGTGGGTGGCAACACCCGTGATGGTTCGACTCCATTCAGCCGCATGTTCGAGGCCCCGCTGCGGCGGGGCCTCTTGACGAACGGATCGCAAGACCGTTAGCGGACGGTCCCGGCCGGCAGGAATGCGGCACCATCCAGCCGGATGATCGAGATCAACGGCGTCGCCCACGTCATCCTCAGGGCGAATCGAATCGAGGAGTGCATCGCGTTCTACGACAGGGTCATGCCGTTCCTCGGCCTCGAGCCGGTTGAGCCCCGGTCAGACGAGTTCGTCTACTACGTCGGTGGGCGGACAGCGCTCGGGATCCGCGGCGCCGACCCCGAGCACGCCGACGTCCCCCACACCGGGGCCGGGCCGGGCATCGACCACCTCTGCTTCCGGGCCCGGAGCCGGGACGACGTCGACGCGGCGCACGAGTTCCTGCTCGGGATCGGCGCCGACATCGTCCGGGCGCCGGAGGAGGGCCCGTGGGCGCCGGGCTACTACTCGCTCTCGTTCCGCGACCCCGAGGGGATCAGGCTCGAGCTGAACCACGTCCCCGGCAAGGGGCTCCTCGCCGAGGGCGCATCGTTCGAACCGGCCCCGGACCACCCGATCACCGGCCGCCCCGATCCGGGCGCAGCCGCCCGCTAGATCGCCGGCTCAGGCGAGCCTGCGGTAGATCAGGTCGAAGTCGGTCTCGTACCCGCCGTCCTCGTCCCCGGTCTCCCAGCGGCCGACGATCGTCGTGCCGCCGTCCTCGAAGGAGGCCGTGAACCGCTGGGCAAATGGCTCGCCCTCGCGCCAGAGCCGCCACTCGCCGCCGCCGATGCTCATCTCGTAGACACGGCAAACCCCTCGATCGTCGGAATAGAGCTGGTAGTAGGACCCATTCGCCGCGTCGCAGCCGATGATCGATATCGAGTCCGGTGCCTCCGGCATCTCGATCGTCGAGCGCCCGACCAGGTGGGCGCGGGAGTCGTGCCATTCGAAGCTGGCTCGCGCATCTCCGGGCCAGGGCTCCCCACTCGGGGGGATCGCCTCCATCCTCCACTCCCCGACCAGTGGCTCGAGCTCCCTCAGCGCCTGCTCCGCCGTCGGCTGGTCCATCGTCCTCTCCTCCGTTCGCGTTGGCAGATGTCGAACGATCCCTTACCCGTTTTGCAAAAACTGGCCAGCCAGCCAGTAGGATGCCGCGAATGGCTGAGAACGGAGATCTGAAAGACGTCCTTCTGATCGAGCGCGAGCATTGGGAACACGGCCCGCCCCACGATCTCTTCAAGCAGATGCGCAGCCAGTGCCCGGTCCACTGGACATCGCGGGTGACGGAGTTTCCGGCGGCAAGGGGCTTCTGGTCGGTGACGCGGGCCGACGACGTCCACGCCGTCAGCCGCGACTGGCAGACGTACTCCTCCGAACTGGGAGGTGTCGTGGCGATCGACGAGGTCTTTCCGATCGAGCTCGCGAGAGCGATGTTCATCGGGATGGACCCCCCCAAGCACGACCGGATCAAGGCGCTCTTCCAGGCCGGGTTCACCCCGAAGCGGATCGCCGCCCACGAGGATGAGATCCGCGCAATCGTGGTCAGGGTCCTCGACCGCCTCGAAGGGCGGGGGGCCTGTGACCTCGTGACCGACGTCGCCCAGCCCGCGGTGTCGCGGGTGATCGGCAGCTTCATGGGGATCCCCGAGGAGGACGATGCGGCCTGGGCGGAGCTGATGAACATGGCCCTGGCGGCCAGCGACCCCGACTACAGCGAGTCGATCGGCAACGTGGAAGAGACGATCCAGGCCGCGATAGAGCAGGTCTTCGCGCGCTGCAGCAAGATGATCGCCGAGCGGCGCGAGAACCCGACCGACGACCTGACCAGCGTCCTCGTCGACGCCGAGATCGACGGCGAGAGGCTCGAGGAGCACGAGATCGTGATGGGGTTCTTCCTCCTCGTCGCCGCCGGCAACGACAGCACCCGGTCGACATACGCGAGCGGGATGAGGGCGCTGCTCGAAGATCGCGCCCAGATGCAGGAGGTGATCGACGACCCGGCGCTGATCCCGGGAGTCGTCGAGGAGGCGTTGCGGATGTTCCCCGCCTTCGCCCACTTCCGCCGCACGGCGACCACGGACACGGTGCTGAACGGGCAGGAGATCAAGCAGGGCGAGAAGGTGGTGATGTGGTACGCGTCTTCGAACCGCGACGAGACCCGCTACGACGACCCCGATCGCTTCGACATCCACCGCGAATCCGAGCACCAGGCGTTCGGGGCCGGCGGCCGCCACTTCTGCCTCGGCACCGCGCTGGCGCGGCTCGAGCTGAAGATCCTGCTCGAGGAGACGCTGGCCCGCTATCCGAACATGGAGCTGGCAGGCGAGCCCAGCTTCGTCGAGTCGGCCTTCCTCAACCAGCTGAAAACGCTGCCTGTGAGGCTCTCGGCCTAGTCCTCGGCGACGTCCATCCGGACGATCAGGCCGTCCTCGAACTCGTAGCGGTGCTGGACCCGCCCCTCGCCGAGGAGCTCGCCGCTGCGCGCGTCATGGACGACCTGGTGGACGTCGACGACGACGGCCCCGTCCTCTTCCTCGGCAAAGCCGGCCGGCTCGACCCGGCTCGAGATCTCCGCGAACTGCCGCTCCCAGTAGGCCCGGACGGCGGCGCGGCCGTGCACCCGGCCGCCCTCCCAGGCGTTGGGCCAGTCGACCTCGGGGTGCATCCGCTCGAGGACCGCGTCGAGGTCGCGCCGGTTGAACGCGGCGTACAGGTCGGTGAGACCTTGCTCAGACCCGCTCATCGGATGAGATTCAAGCAGGCTGCCCGAAGCCGGCGTCCTTGTAGCGGAGCGAGCCCGGGGTGGTCAGGTCCTCGCCGGTCTCGAGCAGGGTCTTGAGCCCGGAGAGGATCATCGGCCAGCCGCCGAACAGTTCCTCGTTGGCGCCCTCGTTGAGCTGGTCGTGGATCACGGTCAACCGGCACGAGTCCTCGACCGGCTCGATCTCCCAGGTGACCCTCGAGGTCCCTTCGCCTTTCACCTGGTCGCTCCAGAGGGCGACCATGGTCTGGACCAGGCGGCGCGGCGGGTCGACCTCAAGGTTCTCGCCCTCGGAAACCGCGAACCCAGCCCCCGGGTGGACCGCCTCGTACCGGGACCCCGGCGTCCAATCGGAGCCGATCCCGACGCCGAAGTTGTAGCGCTGCCTGATCTCGCTGTCGGTTATCGCCTCCCAGAGGCGCTCCGGCGTCGTCTTGATGTAGATCTCGAAAACCTTCTCCATCTCTCTCACTCCTCGATGTCTCGCTTGAGCCCGGTCAGGGCCGCGGCCCAGGGCTCTGCGTATTTGCTCACCCAGCGCTCGTGGATGAGTTGGATCGGGACGGCGTTGAGGAAGTGGAGCTTCTCGCGGCCACGACGGCGCGTGGTCACCAGGCCCGCCTCCTCCAACACCCTGAGGTGCTTCATGACGCCGAAGCGCGTCATCGGCAGCCCCTGTTCCAGGGAGCTGAGCGACTGCCCGTCATCCTCGCGGAGGGCGTCGAGCAGGCTGCGCCTGGTCGGGTCCGCGAGAGCCTTGAACACCTCGTCCATGCCTCGAGTATAGGTGACTTATTGGTCACATGTCAACCGATAGCGTCCAGCCCGATGAGGGCGCTGGTGCAGCGGGTGAGCCAGGCGGCGGTCGATGTCGAGGGGGACCGCGTGGCCCAGATCGGGCCCGGCCTGCTGGTCCTGCTCGGGGTTCGCGGCGGCGACTCGGCCGAGGACGCCGACCGGCTCGCCGACAAGGTTCGGGCGCTGCGGGTCTTCGACGACCCGGAGGGGCGGATGAACGAGCCGCTCGGTGACCGCGAGGTCCTCTGCGTGAGCCAGTTCACGCTCTACGGCGACACCCGCCGCGGCAACCGGCCCAGCTACACCGACGCCGCCCCGTCCGAGCTCGCCGAGCCCCTCTACGACCGATTCTGCGAGCGCCTCGGGGCTAAGAGGGGCGTGTTCGGCGCCTGCATGGGCGTGGCCCTCGTCAACGACGGCCCGGTGACCTTGATGCTTGAGACATGACCGGCACCCCCGCCTACGACCTGATGGGAATCGAGTACGCCGAGGTCCGCCGCGCAGACTCCCGGATCGAGGCGGTGATCCACGCCGCCCTCGGCGACGCCCGCAGCGTTCTCAACGTCGGCGCCGGCGCCGGCTCCTACGAGCCGGCCGATCGCGAGGTGATCGCGGTCGAGCCCTCGCCGGTGATGATCGCGCAGCGCCCGCCGGGAGCCGCGCCGGCGATCGAAGCGGTGGTCGAGGAGCTGCCGCTCGCCGACGACAGCGTCGACGCGGTGATGGGCGTCTTCACGATGCAGCACTGGACCGACGTCGACCGCGGCCTCGCCGAGGTCGCCAGGGTCGGGCGCGAACGGGCGGTGTTCGTCACCCTCGACCTGGACGTCACCGCCTCGATGTGGCTCGGCGCCGAGTACCTGCCGGAGATGGTCGAGGCCGACCGCCGCGACTTCCCGTCGATCGCCCACCTCGCCGCCGCCCTCCCCGACCTCGAGGTCGAGCGTGATCCCGGTGCCGAGCGATTGCGCCGACGGATTCTGCGTCGCGCTCTGGAGCCGCCCCGAGGCGCACCTCGACCCGCGGGTCCGGCAGGCGTCCTCGACCTGGCACCGGCTGCCGGCGCCGGCGATCGATCGCGCGCTCGCCGAGCTCGAGGCGGACCTCGAGAGCGGCGCTTGGGACAGGCGCCACGGCCACCTGCGCCAGCTCGAGGAGCTCGACGTCGGGCTGAGGCTGGTCCGCGCCGAGCTCTGAACGACCAGCCCGAAACGAGTCGAGCCGGGCCCGAAGGCCCGGCTCGATTTCACCTCCCAGCCCCGCGCGCTTCAGGTGCCGCGCGGGTGAGGCGTGTGACCCCCGATATGCAGGCTCTCGAGCATCCTCGGAATGTAGAGAAGGCCGGCGACTCCGACGACGACGTAGACGATGTCGGTGAGCGTCCCGCCCCCGAACACGTCCGAGATCACGTTGGTGTCGAACAACCCGACCATCCCCCAGTTGAGAGCGCCGAGCACCAAGACCACAAGGGCGATGGGCTCCAATCGTCTGATCATCTCCATCTTTCTTCCTCCTGGGAAGATAATGCGGATAGTTACGAAGTCAAGTAACCACCCGGCGGCCTTCGGTTACGCCGCGGCCTCGATACTTCCAGTGGCCTTGAGCCTGGAGATAAGAGAAGCGAGGGAGAGCGAGGGGCGCGATATCGCGAACCTCTGGACCGAGGCGTACGTGACCAACGGCGTCGGCGGCAGGGCCGATCCGTACTCCGAGGCCGACTTCGCCTCCTCGGCCCGCCACGGCGAGGTCCTCGTCGCCGAGGGCGACGACGGAATCGCCGGCGTCGTGGTCCTGTACGGCCCCGAAGCGCCGTCACGGACAATCGCCCTCGACGGCGAGGCGGAGCTCTCGCGGCTTGCGGTCGCCCGCCCGGAGCGAGGGCGCGGAATCGGCCGGGCACTGGTCGCCCGCTGCGAGCGGCGGGCCCGGACCGAGGGATGGCCGGCAATCGCCCTCTGGAGCAGGACCGGCCAGGTCGAGGCGCACCGCCTGTACGAGTCGATGGGCTACCGACGGGTCGCCGAGCGCGACTCGGTCGACGCGACCGGGCTCGACCGGCTCGCGTTCCGGCTGGAGCTCGACCGAGTCGAAAACGTGCCTCGGTGACCGCCATCCGGCAGCCACTCACCTCGCGCCTCGAGGGTACGATCGTCGCCCTCGAGCCACTGGCCGTGGAGCACGCGCGAGGGTCTCTGGGAGGCGGCGCAGCCGCCCGAGATCTGGGCTTGGCTGACGAACATCGGCGCTGATCGAGACCGCTTCGACCACTGGATGCGAATGGCGCTCGACGCCGCCGCCTCCGGCGTCGAGGGACCGTTCGCGATCCGCAGCCGCGGCGAGGGTGGCGCCGCTGATCGGCAGCAGCCGCTACCTCAACGTGCGCCGGCCCGACCGCGTCGTCGAGGTCGGGTGGACATGGCTGACCCCGAGTGCCTGGCGCACCGGCGCCAACGTCGAGGCCAAACTGCTGATGCTCGGTCACGCGTTCGAGACGCTCGGCTGCGTGCGGGTCGAGTTCAAGACCGACTCGCGCAACGAGCGCTCGCGTGCGGCGATCGCCGCCCTCCCCGCCCAGTTCGAGGGCGTGATGCGCAACCACATGATCGTCCCCGATGTCGGCCGGCGCGACTCCGCCTACTACAGCGTCATCGACGCGGAGTGGCCGCAGGTCCGCGCCAACCTCGAGCGGCGGCTCGCCCGCCGAGTAGGCTAGGCGCGATGCACGACTACGTGATCGTCGGCGCCGGCTCGGCCGGCTGCGTGCTCGCGGCGCGGCTCTCGGAGGACCCTGACACCAGCGTCTTGCTGATCGAGGCGGGGCCGCCCGACACCAACGACAACATCCACGTCCCCCTCGGCTATCTGAAACTTGCCGGGACAGAGGTCGACTGGCACTACTGGAGCGCACCGGAGCCCGAGTGCGACGAACGCCGCCTGCCCCTGCCGCGCGGCAGGGTGCTGGGCGGCTCCTCCTCGGTCAACGCGATGGTCTACATCCGCGGCAACCACCGCGACTACGACGAATGGGGAGCGCCGGGCTGGTCGTGGGACGAACCTCTTCCCCTACTTCCTGCGATCCGAGGACAACGAGCGCGGCGAGTCGGAGTGGCACGCGGTCGGCGGGCCGCTTCCGGTCAGCGATCAGCGCTCGGGGATCGCGATCCCGCCCGCGTTCGTCGAGGCGGGCTGTCGATGCGGGTCTCGCCCGCAACGATGACTTCAACGGCGCCGAGCAGGACGGGGTCGGGATGTACCAGGTGACCCAGCGCGGCGGGATGCGCGCGAGCGCCTCGGTCGCCTACCTGCACCCGGCGATGGAGCGGCCGAACCTGACCGTGATGCCCAACACCCAGGTCCACCGCGTCCTCTTCGAGGGCGACGCGCGCGGTCGGGGTCGCGGCGGCGCAGCTCGGCGAGGTAACCGAGCATCGCGCCGAGCGCGAGGTGATCCTCTGCGGCGGCGCCTACAACTCGCCGCAGCTGCTGATGCTGTCCGGGGTCGGCCCGGCCGAGCACCTGACGATGCGCGAAGTCGAGGTCGTTCTCGACCAGCCGGCGGTCGGCGCCAACCTCAGCGACCACCCCGCCACCTACGCGGTCTGGACGACGCCGGAGCCGGAGAGCCTGCTGCAGGCGCTCGAGCCGGCGGCGCTCGAGGAGTTCGAAGCCTCCCAGACCGGCCCGTTCACCTCGAACCTGGCGGAGTCGGGCGGGTTCGCTCGTGTCGGCAGCGGCGCCCCCGCCCCGGACGTCCAGTTCCACGTCGCCGGCCTTCAGATCGTCGAAGAGCGGCTACGGGGACCCCGAGGCGCACGGGGTCTGGGTTTCTCCCTGCCTGCTGACGCCCGAGGGCCGCGGCTCGGTGGCCCTCGCCTCGAACGACCCGACAGCCCAGCCCGTGGTCCGCAACCGGTTCTACACCGAGCCGGCCGACATGGCGAGGATGGTCGACGCGCTGCGGTTGATGGAGGAGATCTGCGGCCAGCCGTCGTTCCGGCCCTACGCCGCGGAGCGCTACAACGCGCCCGACGGCGACTCCGACGAGGCGCTCCGCAAGCACGCGGCGCGAACCACGTTCCCGATCTACCACCCGGTCGGGACCTGCGCGATCGGGTCGGTCGTCGACGCCGAGCTTCGGGTCAACGGGCTCGAGGGGATCCGGGTGGTCGACGCCTCGGTGATGCCGACGGTCCCGCGCGGCAACACCAACGCGCCGACGATCGCCGTCGCCGAGCGCGCCTCGGACCTGATCAGGGGCGAGGAGCCGCTGCGGGCCGAGGCGGGAGCCGAGCAGCCGGCCGGCGCCTAGAGTCGCGTCACGAACATTTCTGATGGCGCGGGACTTCTACGCATCGCCGTTCGGGATCGCCTACGCCGCCTACATGGAGCGGCCGCGGATCGTGCGCCGGGTCGCGCGGACGGTGTGGGCCGGCGACACCAGGCCGTACTACGAGAGCATGAGCGCGGTGGCCGAGGTGCCCGACGGCGGCACGATCGTCGACTGCCCCTGCGGGGCGGGACCCGCGCTGCGTGCGCTCGCTCCCGGGCGCGGCGTCCGCTACGTCGGCGCCGACCTCTCGCCCGCGATGCTGCGACGGATCCGCAGGCGCGCCGCCGCCCGCGGGATCGAGGGCATCGAGCTGCACCTCGCCGACGCCACCGAGCTGCCGCTCGAGGACGACACCGCCGACCTCTTCCTCTCCTACTGGGGCCTGCACTGCTTCGAGGACCCGGCGGCGGCGATGGTCGAGGCGGCGCGGGTGACGAAGCCGGGCGGCGCGCCTGGTCGGGCGCCTCGTTCGTCCGCGGCGCCGACACCCTGAGGCAGCGGTTCCTGATCCGACCCGGCCTCGGCGACTTCGGCCCGATGGGGAACGAGGAGGAGATCCGCGGCTGGCTCGAGGACGCCGGGCCTGCGGCCGACCTCGTGGCGGCGCTGCGGATCGATGCTCTACTTCGACGCCCGGCTCGCGACCGCCTGAGGCGCGGGGCCGGTTCAGCCGCGCGTGCCGAGCGCCTCGTCGATGAACGGCCCGAGCAGCTCACGGGCGGCGGCCGCGGTGGCCTCGGTCGAGGCGGTGGGGACGGTGATGTAGCTGATCGCCAGCCGGACCAGGGATTCGGCCAGCAGCTGGGTCTTCTCGACCGGGGCCTGCGGCCAGCCCTCCTGGATCACGGCCGAGAGTCGGGCCGTCGCCCACTGCACCACGGGCATCCCCTGGGTGGTGACGAACGGCAGCATCCCCCCCGTCCCGTCGTCGCTCAGCATCATCCGCACCAGCGGGTCGTCGCCGGCGTTGCGGAGGAAGGTGTCGAGCGCGGCGCCGACCGCAGCGTGGGGGTCGTCGAGGTGCTCGCGGACCGCCGCCTCGACGACATCGAGAAAGCGTTCGCCCTCGTGGATCACGAACGCCTGTGCGAACTCGTCCCGGCTTCCGAACTCCTTGTAGAGGGTCTGGCGGCTGACGCCGGCGGCGGCGGCGACTTCGGCCATCGTGATCTCCGACCAGGCGCGTTGCTGCAGCTCGTCGCGGGCGGCCCCGAAGAGGGTCTCGCGCAGCAACTGGCGCGCCGCGACGGCGTAGGGCGCTCGCTCCGGTGCGGTCGACATCGCCGCCATCGTGTCAGTCGCCCTCGACGGGCTCGAAGTCGACCTTGTCGCGGACGCCGCAGTCCGGGCAGGCCCAGTCGTCGGGAACATCGGACCACGGCGTGCCGGGCGGGAACCCCTCGCGGGGGTGGCCCGCCTCCTCGTCGTAGACGTAGCCGCAACTCGGGCAGCGGAACATCATGGTTCACGCCTCGCTCGCGGCGCGAAGAGGCAGAGATGGACGCTTGCTCGCTCGGCGTTCACATCTGACCCCCGTACTTGAGCTCAATTCGGCGGCGGGCCCGCGGCTGGATGTTGGCGCGGTTGACGTCGCCCCCGTAGTGCTGGACCAGGATCGGGTCCATCACCCGGCGCCAGAGCGGCGGGATCCAGGCGAGGACGATCATCCCGGCGTACCCGGTCGGCAGCTGCGGGGCTTCGTCGACGTGACGGAGGGCCTGGTAGCGCCGGGTCGGGTTGGCGTGGTGATCGCTGTGGCGCTGGAGGTGGTAGAGGAGGACGTTGGAGGCGACGTTGTTGCTGTTCCAGCTGTGCTCCGCGCGACAGCGCTCGAAGCGACCGTCCTCCCTGCGCTGGCGCAGCAGGCCGTAGTGCTCGAGGTAGTTGACGACCTCGAGCAGCGAGAAGCCGAGCACCGCCTGGATCAGGAGGTAGGGCAGGACGACCGGACCGAAGACGATCGCCAGCACCGCGAAGAGGCCGACGGTCATCGCCCAGGCGCCGAGGATGTCGTTGCGGAGCGTCCAGTGCGACTTGCCCATCCGGTCGAGGCGGGCGCACTCGATCCCCCAGGCCGAGCGGAGGCTGCCGACGACGGTCCGCGGCAGGAACGCCCAGAAGCTCTCCCCGAGCCGCGAGCTGGCCGGGTCCTCGGGGGTCGCGACGCGGACGTGATGGCCGCGGTTGTGCTCGATGAAGAAGTGGCCGTAGCCGGTCTGCGCCAGCGCGACGCGGCTCAGCCAGCGCTCGAGGCTGGCCCGCTTGTGGCCGAGCTCGTGCGCGGTGTTGATCGCGATCCCACCGACGACGCCCATCGTCAGCGCCAGGCCGAGGCTCTCGGTGACCGAGAGATCGCCGCTGGACCAAAGGTGGCAGGCGAAGACGAGGCCGGCGTACTGGATCGGGATGAAGACGTAGGTGCACCAGCGGTAGTAGCGGTCCTGTTCGAGCCACTTGATGATGCTGTCGGGCGGGTTCGACGCGTCCATCCCGACGACGATGTCGAGCAGCGGGAAGACGATGAAGACGAGAAGCGGGCCGAAGAACCAGAAGCCGCCCCAGCCGGTGAGCTCGACATAGCCCCAGGCGATGAACGGGGCGAGCGGGATGATCAGCCCCAGCAGCCACGCGTAGCGCTTGCCGTCGCGCCAGGTTGCCGGGTTCAGCTCGATTTCCTCACCGTGGTCGTGGTGGTGGTGATGCTCGTGTTCGTGGACGCCTGCCTCCATCGAGTCGCCTCCTTGTCAAATTGCTATTGGACGTCCCTGGTATTTACACCGTAGCGAGATTTGTAAACCAGCGCAACATCCCGTCGGCCAGTTGTCCGCAGCGCCCGACCCACCGACCAGCGGGGCCAGCGAGCATCACTTCGATGCTCTGCGAGCGGCGCACGATTGGCCTCCAGCCGCAGCCCGCGGACGCGGAGCGGAGGATGCCGGGCTGGGGTCTAGATCTTCAGCAGGACGAAGGTGTTGACGGCGAAGAGGACCGCGAAGAAGACCGTGGCCCGGTCGAGGTTGCGCTCGACCATCGAGCCGCCGCCGAAGGAGCTGCCGCCGCCGCCGATGCCGAAGGCGCCGGAGAGGCCCGCGTCTTTGCCCGAGTGCAGCAGGATCAGGAAGATCAGGACGACGGCGATGATCACCTGGAGGACTCCGAGGACGGCAAACATGGGGACGGAAGTCTAGCTGGGCGTGAGCTTCTCGGGCCGGCTGCCGTTGCCGTTCTCGAGGATCTCGACCGCTTCGCTGCGCAGCTCGGCGTCGAGCAGGGCGAAGTCCTCGTCGGAGAGCTTGCCGGCCGCGTGGTCGAGCTCGGCGTCGCGGATCTCGCGGTACTTCGCCTCCTTGAGGGCCTCGAGGTCGGTCGCGACCGCCGGCCGCCGGCGCGCGCCGCGCGCCGGCCAGATCGCGATCAGCGCCCCCGCCAGGGCGATCAGGCCGCCGATCCACATCCAGGTGACGAGCGGGTTGACGATCACCCGGAAGGTCACCGGTGCCGAGTCGTCGATGTAGCTGCGGGCGAGGCGCTTGGCGATCGCTTCCTGCAGCGCCTCGATCTGGGCCGCAGCCACCGGCGCCAACTGCGGCCGCGCCACGGCGGCCTGCATCAGCCGCGAGACGGCCCGGCACTGGGGCGGGGAGCCGGGTGCCCCGCGGACGCATTCGCGGAAGCCGCGATCGGCCTCCGCCGCCCGGTGCTGGATCGCGGTGATGTTCGGCTGTGGCGCCGCCCAGAAGTCGCTGAGGGCCCCGGCACGCAGGCCGACCTCGCTGGTCGCCTCGCCGTCGAAGAAGCTCTTGATCGTCCCCCCCTGGACCCCGGTCGGCCGGAAGTAACGACGGCTCGGTTCGACGGTGAAGGCCCCGCCGTCCTTCTCGACCCGCAGCACGGCGCCGAACCCGAGCGCCTCCTTGGTGACGCTGACCGTCGGCCGCACGTAGGTCACCTTGCGCCCGTCGATCACCGTGCTTTCGCCCGGCCGCATGGTCACGTCGCGTTTGGTCTGGAAGCTGGAGGAGGCGGCGATCCCGATCAGCAGCACGACCACGCCGGCATGGACGATGTAGCCGCCGTAGCGGCGCCGGTTGCGCGATACGACGCCGACCAGCGCGGCCGGCATCGAGCCGCCGGCCAGCGTCCGGCGGCCCACCGCTCCGCGCCAGAACTCCTGCGCCAACCCGGTGAGGGCAAAGGCCGCGAAGGCGAACAGCGCCAGCGCCCAGGGCCGCTCCCCCGCGTCGGTGGCGACGAGCAGGACCAGACCGGTCAGGGCGCCGGCCAGGACCGGCCAGAGGAAGACCCGTCTTGCCGAGGCCCAGCTGACGCGGCGCCAGGCGAGCAGCGGGCCGATCCCGGTGAACAGCACCAGCACCACCGCGAGCGGGGTCGTGTAGCGATCGAACCAGGGCGCCGCGAGCGAGGACTTCTCGCCGGTGAAGAGCTCGGAGATCAGTGGGAAGAAGGTCCCCCAGAAGATCGCGACGCAGAGCGCGATCAGCAGCAGGTTGTTGATCAGGAAGACGGCCTCGCGCGAGATCAGCGAGTCGATCCGGCGCTCTGAGCGGAGATCGTCGAGCCGGGAGACGATCAGCGCCGCAGAGCCGATCGCGACGACGGCGATCAGGCCGAGGATGTAGGGGCCGACGGTGCTGTCGCCGAAGGCGTGGATCGACTGCAGGACGCCGGAGCGGACCAGGAAGGTCCCGAGCAGCGCCAGCGAGAAGGTGGCGACGATCAGGCTCGCGTTCCAGACCTTCAGCATCCCCCGCCGCTCCTGGACCATGATCGAGTGCAGGAAGGCGGTCCCGGCCAGCCACGGCATCAGCGCCGCGTTCTCGACCGGGTCCCAGGCCCAGTACCCGCCCCACCCGAGCTCGGTGTAGGACCAGCGGGCGCCGAGCAGGAGGCCGAGGCCGAGGAAGGCCCAGGCGATCAGCGCGAAGCGGCGCGTCGCGCGGATCCAGGCGGCATCGAGCCGGCGGGTGACGAGGGCGCCGATCGCGAACGCGAACGGGATCGTGAACGCGACATAGCCCGAATAGAGCATCGGCGGGTGGATCATCATGCTCGGGTGCTGGAGCAGCGGGTTCAGTCCGACCCCGTCGACCGGGACCGGGCTGACGGTCGAGAACGGGTTGACGCCGCCGGCGAACAGCATCAGTCCGGTGAAGAAGGCGGCGACACCCGCCATCACCGCGGTCGCGTAGGGGACGATCTCACGCAGCTTGCCGCGGGTCGCGAACAGCGCCGCCGAGGCGGCGATCGAGAGGACCCAGGCCCAGAGCAGCAGCGAGCCTTCCTGGCTCGACCACATCGCCGCCAGCTTGTAGAAGGTCGGGGTGTCGATCGAGGAGTGCTGCTGGACGACTTTGAGCGAGAAGTCGTCGCGGAGGAAGGCGAGCTCGATCAGGACCACGCAGAGGGTGAGGAGCCCGCAGAGCCCGTAGACGGCGCGGCGCGAGAGGTCGACCCAGCGCTGCTCGCCGCGTCGGCCGACGAGTGCCACGATCGCAGCCGCGATCGCGGTGATGAAGGCGAGGGCGAGGGCGGCCCCGCCGAGGCTAGCTGTCATTCGCTTCTTCGGCGGTGTACTTCGACGGGCACTTGGTGACCAGGGTGTCGGGTTCGCCGACGAAGATCCCGCTCTTCTCGACTGAGCCGGTGAGGACGATCTCGCGCCCGCCCCGGAACGGGTCCGGGACGGTGCCGGTGTAGGTGACGGGGATGCTCTCGCTTTCGTTGTCGCGGTCGGCGACGCGGAAGCGGAGCTCGGACCCGTCGTGCTTGACCGACCCTGTCACGACTTTCCCGGTCAGGTCGTAGCTGTTGCCGGGCGGCGCGTTCAGGAGCTGCGAGGGCTCCTTCGCCTCGGTCGAGGCGCTGAACGAGGTGTAGACCAGGGCGGCGGCAAGCAGCACCGCCGTGCCGAGTGCGACCACGAGCCGGATCTTGCGCTTGCGGCTGGGATCCACGGCAGCGGATTATCGCAAGGCGCGCCTCTGCGAGAATGGCGGCGAATGCCAGACGGGACTCCCAACGACCCCGTCCTGCTGATCACCGGGGCGAGCAGCGGGATCGGCGCCGCGACCGCCCGCGCCGCCGCCGACACCCATCGTCTGGTGCTGGCGGCACGGCGCGAGGAGCCGCTGCAGGAGATCGCCGCCGAGCGTCGGCGGGCCCGAGCGCGCCATCGCCGTCCGCTGCGACGTGACCGAGTGGGACCAGGTCGAGGCGATGGCGAGCGCCGGGACCGAGGCCTTCGGCCGGATCGACGCCGTCTTCGCCAACGCCGGCTTCGGCGCCAAGCGCGGGTTCCTCGAGGAGTCGGTCGAGCACTGGCGCTCGATGGTCCTGACCAACGTCTACGGGGTCGCGCTGACGATCCGCGCCACCCTCCCCCACCTCCTCGAGCGCGGCGACGGCCACTACGTGATCACGAGCTCGGTGGCGGGCCGGCGGGCGCTGCCGGGCTCGCTCTACTCGGCGACCAAGTGGGCGACGACGGCGATCGGCGAGGCGCTGCGGGCGGAGCTCCGCCAGATGCACGAGAACCACGCGATCAGGGTGACGCTGATCGAGCCGGGGATGACGGACACGCCGTTCTTCGACAACAGCCCGGGCGAGTCGGCGCTCCGCGACGACGACATCGCCAGAGCGGTGCTCTACGCGCTCGGGCAGCCGCCGCAGGTCGACGTCAACGAGATCCTGATCCGCCCGGCCTCCCAGCCGACCTAGGCCCGGGAACCTACTTCCGCTTCTTCTTGCCGCAGGGCGTCTTCACCTTGAGGCGCTTGTTGTTCGCCTTCTTCCCATTCTGCGCGAACAGCTTCACCGACGCCCGGAGCGTCTTCGGCTTCTTGCCCTTCTTCTTCGGGCAGATGTTGAGGCTGTTCGTGAGGATCCCCTTCTTGCCGCCGCGGACGGTGAGTTCGAACCTCGAGACCGGCACGTCGGGGACGGTGTTGAACGAGTTCCGGATCCGGCCCTTCGAGGTGTCGATCTTGCCGGCGACGTCGATGTCGATCTGGCCGTGGAGGGAGGCGACCAGGTCGGGCAGAAGGTTGTCGGAGGACCGCAGCCGCACCGGCCCTTCGAGCGGCTTGTCGAGCAGCGGGGTGAAGGCGCGGGCGAACCCGTAGCGCGAGTTGTCCGGGCAGGCGTTCGCCGCGAACTGCGTTCGGGTGCAGACTTTGGCGATGTTGGCCTGGTCGAGGATCAGGCCCTTCGGCAGGGTGACGACGGCGCGGCCGATGTTGGCGTCTCCGTCGCGGGCGTTGAGGACGGCCTTCAACTTCGGGTTCTTCGCCCGCTTCGTCGCGCCGAGCATCTGCAGCGAGAGCTTCGGCTTGAAGGGCAGCCCATCGCACCCGTTCCACTGGTAGGGGACGGTCACGGGGAAGGCGGTGAAGGTCGCCGCGTCGGCCGGGTTCGCGCCGCCGCCGCGGAGGGTCGCGCCGACCGCCATCGGCGCGCAGTTGGTCCCGTCCAGGGAGAAGTTCTTGCGGTCGAGGTCGACGTCGACCGAGCTGATGTCGAGCAGGGCGCCGCCGAAGACGTGCGGGATCGGGTCGGAGACCGCGTGGACCTGGGCGGTTTCGCGATCGACCATGAGGGCCACCCTCAGCACGACCGAGCCGAGATCGAATGGCCCGGCCGTGGCTGGGGTGACTACCGCCAGGGACAGGGGGGCCCCAGCGTATGGGCCGGCAAGGAACACCTTGCCGCCGATTTGGAGCGGCTCGCCGCTGCCGGTGTGGACGGTGGCGGTGCCGACAAAGCTCGAGCTCGGGCAGCTGGACACGGCGGCCTCGGTCTTGCCGGGGTTGGCGGCCGCCGCAGCGAGGGCCGACCCCGGGCAGTACTTGAGGCCGGCGAGCTTGGCGGTGAGGCCCGGCGGCAGGTCGACCGTCGCGCCTTTCAGCTCCTGGTCGCCCGCGGCCCGGGTCATGTGGATGCGGAACGGGCTGTAGGCGCCGCCCTTCGGGTTGTCGGTCGTCGCTTTGAAGCCGGGAGCGAACGGGCGCGCCGCCATCGATGCGGCGCAGGCTCCGCCGGCCGGGGCCGAGCTGAGGGTGAAGTCGTCGGACGGGGTCGCCGGCGGGTTGCCGGTCCAGGGAGTCAACGAGGTCGTGGCCTCGTGCGGCCCGCAGGTCGGCGGGCTCGTCAGCGGCGCCCGCTGCCCATCGTTGAAGTCGAGCTTGAACGAGGTGAATGGGACCTCGGGCAGGCCCGGCAGCGGCGCCCGGCCGAACTTCCCGTCGTCGAAGACCGCCGTCAGGCGACCGTTCTGGGGGTCGGCCTTGACGTTGCCGATCAGGCGCGCCGAGATCCCGTAACGGGTCGAGCCGGCGACGACGAAGAGGCGGTAGAGGTCGCCGGAGTTAGGGTCGGTGCTCTTCGGCTGGCCGACGTATACATCGCCGGTCAGCGAGCCCGGCGGAAGCGGCGGGGTCTCGATCGAGACCGTCCCGATCTTCGAATCCGGCGGGCATGCGACCGGGTTCCTGGTGCCCTTGCCGAACTGTTCATCGCTGCAGGCGACGAGGCCGTTGGCGGCCGAGGGGTCGATGCCCATCCCGACCGGCAGCGTCACCTCGGCGCGCTTGGTATGCGAGCTCTCGCGGGCGCCGCCGCCGTTTATGTGGGGCACCTGGACGTCGGTCACCGCCCCCGCCGGGGAGTCGGTCGCCGCCTGGCCGGGGTCGACTTCGAGCGACGGTTCGTAGGGGACGCCCTCGCAATCGATCGGTTTTTTCCCTTCCGGCAGCGGCGATTCGAACTGCGGCTCGGCGCTCTGTGGGAACGAGTACCCCCCCGACGCCAGTTCTTCCTTCGAGGCCGCCAGCAGCCAGGTCGAGTAGATCCCTTCGAACCCCGCCTGTTCGGGGTCGAGGCATGTGCTCGGAGTCGTGATGAACGTCCCGTCTCCAGATTGCCCGTTGAAGGTCAGCCGGTTGGTCAGGACTTTGGCGCCCGAGCGGCGGTTCGGGGACGTCGATCGTGAATCCCTCGTGGTAGTCGCCGTCCCAGGCAACGTCGGCTTTCAGGTAGACGGCGTTGCCGGCGAGGCTGAGCCCGAAGAGCGCCGGCTGGCCTTCTTCCGGGACGAGGTTGTAGACGGGAACTTTGGTCACCCCTTCGACCGGCGGCGTGACGACCCCGGCCACCGAGAGGGTGACGGCGCTGACGCCGACCTGCGACAGCGGCGCGCTGGTGGCGCATTTCGAGGGGTCGGCGATTTCTTCGCACTGCGGCGTCGCCTGCGGGTTGACGGTGAGCCCGACGGGGAGGTCGACCCTCACTTTGCCGAGCACGCCGACCGGGGTTTTCATCCCTGGCAGTGGGCCTTCGGTGTACTTGACCGTGAACTGGGTGAACCCCACCTCTGGATGAGCGGCGGCTTCTTCGAAGAACTGGCCCGGCGTGGCGACCGAGCATTCAGGCAGGTCGCTCGTACAGGTCCCGGCCTGCCAGCCGTCGGCCGGGGTGTGCGGGTGGTTCTGCGGGGCGATGATGTCGCTGGTCGCCGCCAGCGCCGAGGAGCCCGGGAGCACCGAGGAGCCCGAGCAGCCCAAGGGCTACGATCGGGGCCAGTCGTCGGCGTATGCTCCGCGGCGTCCCCCCCGTTTCCCTGCCTCCGGACATCACGTCCAAGGCACAATAGTTGATATTCGCGGGATCACTCATTATTTTTGGGTAGTGAGATCACCGACAATCTGGGTAAAGGCTTTCCAATGACCTCTCTGATGAAACAAAACGGAAACGCAGAAGCACTCGATTGGCAGCGCCTGGCACGGGCAAATACCCACGCACTCCGCATCTCAATCCTCGAAGTGCTGACCATCGACGGCGGGCGGACCCTCTCCCCCAAAGACCTGAGCATCGAGCTGCAGGCTCCGCTCAGCACCGTCAACTACCACGTGACTGAGCTCGCGCGGAGTGACCTGCTCGAGCTGACCGGCGAAAGGCAGGTGCGGGGGGCGGTCGAGCACTTCTATCGCCCGTCGAGCAACGGGGTAAGGGCTTTCGGCTAGCCGGCCGAGGGAGCGGGTTCGCCTGCTCAGCCGCCGCCGTAGGCGACGACGAGATCGGTGGCCACGCCGACGAAGAAGCCGGCGGAGAGCAGCCAGAGGCCGAGCTCGCGGTGGCCGAGTCTGCGCATCCCGGTCCAGACCTCTCCGATCACGTAGAGGACCGCGCCGCCGGCCAGGGCGTAGAAGGCGAGTTCGAGCGGTTCGGAGCTGACGCTGTAGCCGACCATCGAGCCGAGCAGAGTCGGCCCGCCCGCGAGGAGGCCGGCGAGGCCGAGCCATCGCCAGGACGGGCGTACGTCGCCCAGAGGCCCGACGATCCCGAACCCCTCGGTTGCGTTGTGGAGGGCGAAGCCGATGATCAGGACCGTCGCCAGCCCGATCTCCCCGGCGCTGGCCGAGACCCCGATCGCGAGGCCCTCGGCGAAGTTGTGGAGGCCGATCGCGACCGCGATCGTCATTCCCGTCTGCAGCGCCCGCGCACGGGTGAGATCGCGGAGCTCGGCCTCGGCCGCCCCGAACTCGGCGACGTCGACGGCTCCCCCTGCGATCGGCGGCAGCGGCCGGACGCGGCGCAGCCGCCGTTCGACGGTGCCGATCCCGGCGCTGCCGATCGCGAACCCGGCGGCGAGCATCAGCGCCAGGGCGATCGCGTGGCCGAGCCCGCCCTGACCGTCCTTGTAGGAGTTGACGGCGGACTCGACGATCTCGATCGCGTGGGCCATGACGTCGACGAAGATGAAGCCGAGGATCCCGACCGCGAACATCGCCAGGCCGACCCGGGTCGCCGACCCGACCCGGTGCAGGCGGCCGAAGGGCAGGCCGAGGAAGATCGTGAAGCCGGCGAGGGCGCCGAGGAGTGTCGTTTCGAGGAAAGTCAGGATTCCGACCTCATCGATTAGGCTACCCTAACCTCCGAGGAGTCGCCTACCTCTTCGGAGATCGAGCGCCTAGAAGAGCCGCACCCGCTGGCGCGAGAGCAGGAAGCCGTGGCCGTTGCGGAGGTTGCGGCAGCGCACCCCGACTTCTTCGCTGGTGCAGCGGAAGCGGCCCTTGCGCAGCGATTCCCCGTAGGGGAGCACGGGGCCGGCGCGGAAGGCCGAGTCGCTGACACAGCCGTAGCTGGCCCGGCCCTTGTCGCCGACGAAGAGGGAGCCGCCGTAGTCGAATTCGCAGCTCTTCGGCTTCTTCGGCAGCGGCCAGGAGTGGTGGATGATGTCGCAGCGGGCGCCCTGCTCGGTCATGATGCAGCCGATGTTCCGGCTCGGGGCTTCGAAGCCCTTGAAGGCGACAGCGTCAGAGGCGGGAAGAATGGTCAGCGCCAGAGCACTCGCGAGCAGGAGGCTGCCTCGCCGGGCGAACCGAAGATGCTCGCCGCCGGGAATTGCTCCGATCACGGCGCGATTGTACCCCTCGCCCTGCCGAAGAGATAAGCGGACGACGGGTCTCGAACCCGCGACCTCGAGCTTGGGAAGCTCGCGCTCTACCAGCTGAGCTACGTCCGCGTTCGCGGAATTCTAGGGCCGGCGGGCCGGTCCCGGCGGGCGGCGCCGATCTAACCTTCAGGGGTGAGCGCCCGCGCCCTGATCGCCTTCCTCGCCGTCCTCGCCGTGATCGGCCTGCTCGGCTTCGGCCTGCTGAGCAAGGGCAAGGCCAGCATCGCCGTCGGCGATCCCGTTCCCGACAAGACCCTGCCCAATCTCGAGGGCGGCGGCGAAGGCTCGATCGCCGACTACCGAGGGCGCTGGGTGCTGGTCAACCTCTGGGCCTCCTGGTGCGACCCCTGCCGGGCCGAGGCGCCGGTGCTGGAGGAATTCTCCAGCGAGCCACCCGGGACGACGGTCCTCGGAATCAACGTCCAGGACAACAGCGACGACGCCATCGCGTTCGTCCGTGAGCACCGGTTGACCTATCCGGAGCTGCGCTCGGTCGGCGACGAACGGACCGAAGCGTTCGGTTCGACCGGCGTCCCCGAGAACTTCCTCGTCGACCCCACCGGCCACCTGGCGCTGATCTGGCGCGGCGTCGTCGACAGCACGTTCCTCGACGAACAGGTCGCCCCGCTGATCGGGGAAGGCCGATGAGGCGGCTGCTGCTGGCGACGGCGGTCGCGCTCCTGGCGGCCGCCCCGACCGCGCTCGCGGCGACGCCGCAGACGAGCCTCACCGAGATCGAAGGCGAGGTGATGTGCCCGATCTGCGGGACCCTGCTCGAACTCTCCGAATCCCCCCAGGCCGCGCGCGAGCGCGCGTTCATCTCGGGGCTGATCGCCGAAGGGAGGACGAAGTCCGAAATCAAGGACGAACTCGTCGCCCAGTACGGAGACCGGGTCCTCGCCCTGCCCGAGGGAGAGCGGGTTCAACCTGTCCGCCTACCTGGTTCCCGCAATCGCCTTCCTGCTGGCCGCCGCGGCGGTGGCGATCAGCGTCTGGCGCTGGCGCACCCGCCCCCGGGGCTCGGCCGGCGACGACGGAGACACGCCGCCGAAGGCGCCCTCCGGCGAGGAGGCCGAGCGCCTCGACGCCGACCTCGCCCGCTACGACCTCTAGGTGTAGCTACCAGGACTGTCAGCTCGGCGAGCGGAGCGGCGGGCGGACTTGTGGCCGAGGGAGCCGTGTCGTCGGGGGAAGTTGTAGTGGGTGAGCCAGCCAGGTAGCGCCGTGGTGCGCTCGGCTGAGGAGCCGTAGATGGCTCCGTAGGCCCAGCGGTTTTGAGAGTCTGGATGAAGCGCTCGGCCTTGCCGTTGGTGCGTGGCCGGTAGGGCTGAGTGAAGCAGGTGGCTGCATACCGAGCTCGGCGGCAGGCGACGGCGTGGACGTGGGAGCGGTAGCAGGAGCCGTTGTCGCTCATCACGCGCTCGACGCGTGATCCCCAGCGAGGCGAACCAGCGAGACGGCTCGACGCAGGAAGCCGGCGGCGTGTCGGGCCGCGGCTCGTCGGCGCAGGACCTCGACGTAGGCGAGGCGGGTGGCGTCATCGACGCAGACGTGGACGAACTCCCAGCCGGCCCCCCGTTCGGCGGCCCGTCGCCTGCAGTTCGCCTCTGGGTTCGCGGTGAGCCGCGTGACCCGGTGCCCGAGCGCCCCCGATCCGCCCGAGCTTCTTGACGTCGACGTGGATGAGCTCGCCGGCTCGCGTGCGCTCGTAGCGATTGGGAGGCTCGGGTGGCGCGTAGCCGAGAGCGCTTGCCGAGCTCGATCCGCTGCAGCCACCGCGAGACGGTGGAGAGCGCCATGTCGCAGGATTTCGGCGATCTCGGCGGCGGTCATCCGCAGCCGGCGCAGCGCCTCGATCGCCACGACGCGATCGGGCGGCAAGGCGCGTGGGTCGGCGCTCGGGGCGCGAGCTGCGGTCGAGCAGGCCAGGTCTCGCCCTCGGCGCGCCAGCGGGCGAGCCACTTGCGGGCGGTGCGCTCGCTGACGGAGGCGGCCTCGGCCGCCGCCGTCAGCGACCAGTCCTGCTCTTCGATGCGTTAGACGAGCAGCAGGCGGGAGTTCGGACAGCTGCGGGCGTTACCGTGGATCTTCATCCGGTGTCCTCCTTGTTGCTGGGTGGGTAGCACCCTCAGCCTTCAAGGAGGCCCGGATGACAATGTGGTGAGGAACTACACTAGGCGCTCGTCTCGACGATGCCGTCGACCACTCGCCGCAGCCGCCGCGGGACGCGCGACCTCGCGCACGAAGCGAGGACGCGATCGGCTCGGGGGGCGGCTGCACGCAGTGAGCTCGGGTCGTCGAGTGCCGGCCCGTCGATGACGACGACGTCGTAGGCGGCCCGCAGTCTCTCGATCGCGTGCCCGAAGCTCTCGGAGGAGAGCAGCATCGGCCCGAGCCCGGTCGGGCTCCCGGCGACGATGCAGACCAGCGGCGCCGCCGCGAGGCTGGAGCCGGGACCGGCGAGGATCACGGCCTGGAGGATCTCCGGCGCCTCGGCCTCGTGCGGCGAGGTACTCGCCGAATCCCGGCTCCGGGTCGAGGCCGAGCTTCGCCGCCAGGCCGGGATTCGCGAAATCGCACTCGAGCAGCGCCGCCTTGCGCCCGGCCGCCGCCGCGGCGGCGGCCATCCCGACGGCGAGCTCGGAGCGCTCCTCGTGCCCGGTCACGAGGACGACGCCCGGGCCGAGCTTCGACCACAGCGCCAGCAGGGCATCGAGGCCGGAGCGGTCGAGCGAACCCGCGCGATCGTCCTCGACACCGCTGATCGGGACCTGGGCCACGAGCGGCGGCCGGCCTCGCCCGAACATCACATCCGCTCGGGAGCGGAGATGCCGAGCAGTCCGAGTGAGCTCGCGATGGTCCTCATCGTCATCAGGCAGAGGGCGAGTCGCGCCTGCTCCACCCCGGCCCCCTCGGCACCGACGACCTGGCAGTCGCGGTAGAAGGCGTGGAAGTCGGCCGCGACCGCGGTCGAGTAGGTGCAGATCCGGTGCGGAGCCCGGCGCTCGGCCGCCTCACGGATCTCGTCGGGGAATTCGAGCAGCCGCTTGATCAGGGCCTTCTCCGCCGGCTCGAGCGGAACCTCGGGGGCCGCGTCCGGCGATGGGTCCGGCGCCGCCGCGCCCGCTCGTCCTCGGCCTTGCGGAGGATGCTCGCGATCCGGGCATGGGCGTACTGGACGTAGTAGACCGGGTTGTCGCTCGACTCGCGCCGGGCGAGCTCGACGTCGAGGTCGACGGTGGTGTCGTGGCTGCGCCAGAGCATGAACCAGCGGGTCGCGTCGACGCCGATCTCGTCGACCAGCTCGTCGAGGGTCACGAACTCGCCGCTGCGCTTCGACATCTGGGCGCGCTCGCCGCCTTCGACGAGGTGGACGAGGCTCATCATCAGCGGCTCGAGGACGTCGGGATCGGCGCCGAGCGCGGCGATCACCGCCTTCAGCCGGGGCGCGTAGCCGTGATGGTCGGCCCCGAGCACGTCGATCAGCAGCTCGAACCCGCGCTCGAGCTTGTCCCAGTGGTAGGCGACGTCGGCGGCGAGGTAGGTGGGCTCGCCGTCGGCGCGGATCAGGACCCGGTCCTTGTCGTCGCCGAAATCGGTGCTCCGCATCCAGAGCGCACCGTTGCTCCGGTAGCTGTGGCCCTCCTTCTCGAGCTGGGCCAGCGCCGCCTCGACCTCACCGCTCGCGTAGAGGTCGCGCTCGGAGAACCAGGTGTCGAAGGCGACGCCGAAGCGGTCGAGCGTCCGCTTCACCTCCTCGAGGGTCAGCTCGACCGCGCGCCGGCCCAGAATCTCCCTGTCGCCGGGGTCGATCCCCTCCTCCTCGAGGAGCGCTGGCGAGGCTCTCGATGTAGGGGCCGGTGTAGCCGTCCTCGGGCGGCTCCGAGCCCTCGATCTGGGCGGCGAGCGAGTCGGCGAACCGGGTCACCTGGCCGCCGCCGTCATTGACGTAGTACTCGCGCTCGACCCGATGGCCGACGGCCTCGAGGAGGCGGACGAGGGAGTCGCCGTAGGCGGCGTGGCGGCCGCCGCCGACGTGCAGAGGACCGGTGGGGTTGGCGGAGACGAACTCGACGAGGATCCGCTTCGGGGCCGAGGTCGGAACCGGCCCGAGGGCCTCCCCGGCTTCCCCGAGGCGGGCCAGCGCCCGCCGGTACCAGGCGTCCGAGAGGAACAGATTGACGAACCCCGGCCCCGCCACCTCGACCCGGTCGACGCTCCCGCTCGCGGCGAGATCGCGCTCGAGCTCTTCGCGGAGGCGCGCCGCGACGTCGCGCGGCGCTTCGCCGAGCGGAGCGGCGAGAAGCATCGCGGCGTTCGAGCTGTAGTCGCCCAGCTCCGGCTTCGGCGGCCGGTCGAGAGACGGCTCCGGGCTGGTCGCCTCGCCCTCGCGGAGGGCGCGTGCTGCCTGGTTCACCGCCGAGCGCAGCTCGGCTATCGAGTCGGTCACGGTCACTCTCATCATCGTATGAGCCACGCCGGCCCCGGGTACCCTGCCTCCCTTGCGGGTCGCCGTCATCGCAGACATCCACTCCAACCTGGCCGCGCTCGAAGCGTGCCTCGACTCGATCGAGGCCGCGGAGGCCGACGAGATCTGGTGCCTCGGCGACGTCGTCGGCTACGGGCCGGAGCCTGACGCATGCGCCGACATCGTCCGCGAGCGGTGCTCGCTCTGCCTTGCCGGCAACCATGACCTCGCGGTTCTCGGCGCACTCGACGTCGAGGCCTTCTCGGAGACCGCCGCGGCGGCTGTCCGCTGGACGCAGAACGTGATCGGCGAGGAGACCCTGGGGTTCCTCCGCGACCTCGAGCCCGCCGGGCAGCGGAGCGGGATCGACCTCTGCCACGCCTCGCCGAGAGACCCGATCTGGGAGTACGTCCTCACCCGCGAGCAGGCGGGTGCCTGCCTCGACGCCCAGACGGAGAGGATCTGCCTGATCGGGCATTCCCACGTGGCGCTCTTCTTCACCCGGCCCGAAGGAGAGCGGGGCGACGTTCGCAGCGCCCAGGCCGCCGACGGTTCCCTGATCGACGTCGGCGGCGGCCGCTGGCTGCTCAATCCCGGTAGCGTCGGACAGCCGCGCGACGGCGATCCGCGGGCGGCCTGGCTCGTCCTCGACACCGAGGCCGAGAGCGTCCTCTTCAAGCGCAGCGCGTACGACATCGAGAGGACGGCCGACTCGATCGTCGCCGCCGACCTCCCGAAACCCCTCGCCGACCGCCTCTTCATCGGCCATTGACGCGCAGATGCAGGCAAATTTGATCCCGAACCCGTTCTCTAGACTCGCCAGGATGCTTGGCCTGACAAGGACAGCGATCGTCGCCGCCGTCGGCGCACTGGTGGTGGCGGCCCTCTCCGCCTGCGGCGGCGAAGACGCCAAGCTGCTCCCCGGTCACACCGCGCGGGAGATCACCGCCAATCTCGAATCGGTCAAGCAGCTCGCCGACGAAGGGGACTGCGTCGGCGCGGAAAGCGCGGCGGGGCAGGTCAGCGAACAGGTCGAAGCGCTCGAAGGCGTCGACAGGAAGCTGAAGGAAGCGCTCAGCGACGGAGCTGAACGGCTCAGCGAAGTCGTCGAGGAATGCGAAGAGGCCGAAGAACCCGAAAGCGTCGCACCGGCGGAAATCTCGCCCAAGGAAAGCGAAGAAGAAGCAGGCGAGCGGTCCGAAAAGAAGGCCGAAAAGGAAGAAGAAAAGGCCGAAAAGGAACGAGAAAAGGAAGAAAAGCAGGAAGAAAAAGAGGCGCCGCCGGCCGAACAGGGCCCGGCCGGTGGGCCCCCCGGGCAGGAAAAAGTCCCACCGGGCCAGGAAAAGAAGGAAGAACCCCCGTCCGGCGGGGTCGAACCTGCGAGCCCGGCCGAAGGCGATCAGGCGGGCGGCTGATGGAGTCCGGGCTCCTCTCGGGGAGATATGAGATCAACGGCCGGCTCGGCTCGGGAGGGATGTCGACCGTCCACCGGGCGACGGACCGCATCCTCGAGCGGACCGTGGCGGTCAAGATCCTCGCCGAGCACCTCTCCGATGACGAGCGGTTCGTGGCCCGCTTCCGCCGCGAGGCGCTCGCCGTGGCAAAACTGATCCACCCCAACATCGTCCAGGTCTACGACACCGGGATCGACCAGGGTCGCCACTACATCGTCATGGAGTACGTCGAGGGCCGGTCCGGGGCGCAGATCCTGCAGCGCCAGGGCTCGCTGGAGCCGCGCTTCGCGGCCGAGATCGGGATCCAGGCCTGCAGCGGGCTCGACTACGCGCACCGGCGGGGGATCATCCACCGTGACGTCAAGCCCGGGAACCTGATGATCGTCGGCGGCCCGCTCGGAGGCGAGGAGCTGACGGTCAAACTGACCGACTTCGGGATTGCGCGAGCGATCGAACAGACGCGGATCACCCAGGTGGGATCGGTCGTCGGCACCGCCGCCTACCTCTCCCCCGAGCAGGTCCGCGGCGAGGAGGCGACGCCCGGGACCGACGTCTACGCGCTCGGCGTCGTCCTCTACCAGTTCCTCACCGGCCGGCTGCCCTACGAGGGCTCGACTCTCGCCGAGCTCGCCGTGCGCCAGCAGAACGAGCGACCGCTGCCGCCGAGCACCTACAACGACGAGGTGCCGGAGCCGCTCGGCGGCGCCGTCCTGCGGGCGCTCGAGGGGGACACGAACCGCCGCTATGCGAGCGCCGACGAGTTCGCCGGCGGCCTCCGGCTCGGTCTCGAAGGCGAGGACGTGACGCTGCCGCTGGAAGAGGGGACGTCCGCGACCCGGGTCCTCGAGGACGAGGCCGCGACCCGCCGGCTCGAGGAGACGGGGCGGACCGAGTTCAGGCCTTTCCCGCCGCCGCGGCCCCGCCCTGAGCCGGCGCCGCCTCCGGCGATGGGCCCGCCACCACCCGTGGCGCCCGCCCAGCGGGGGGCCTTCTCGCGCTTCGCGCGGTTCGTCCTCGCCCTCGTGGCCCTGGTTCTCATTGCCGCCGCTGTCGCGACCGCGGTGATCCTGGCGACCGACCGCGCCAGAGGCGTCCACGCGACCGAAGTCGCGGGCGACACCGTCAACAGGGTCGTCGACGAGTTCAAGGAACTCGTCGAAAAGAACACCGAATAGCCGAGCTACTCGTACGGCGATCCGCCGGAGAGGATTCGGGCGCTGTACTCATCGAATGCCCCTGCTTCGACCGCCGCGCGAGCGCCGGTCATCAGCTGGCGCAGGAAGGTGAGGTTGTGGAGGCAGAGGAGGCGGACCGCGGTCAGCTCCTCGGCCCGAGAGAGGTAGGAGAGGTAGTCGCGGTCGTGGCGGGCACAGGCATCGCAGGGGCAGCCCTCGACGATCGGGTCGCGGTTCCCCTCCCAGCCCGATTTGCGGAGGTCGAGGCGGAAGCGGTGCTCCGGGTCGGGGACGAGCGCGGTGCCGTGGCGGGCGAGACGGGTGGGGATCGCGCAGTCGAAGACGTCGAGGCCGAGCGCGATGCCGCCCAGCAGGTCATCGACGTCGCCGATCCCGAGCAGGTGCTTGGGCGCCTCAGCCGGTAGGAGTGGCGCGGTCAGCGCCAGCACGGCCCGCATCTCGTCCTTGTCGCGCCCGAGCGTGCCGCCGATCGCGATCCCGTCGACACCCGATTCGGAGACCGCCTGCGCCGACTCGCGCCGCAGGTCCTCGTGGACGCCGCCCTGGACGATCCCGAAGACCGCCTGGCGCTCGGGGCCGCTCTCCTCGTGCCAGGCCAGGCAGCGGCCGAGCCAGCGGTGTGTGCGCTCCATCGAGCGCGCCGTGTACTCACGGTCGGCGTGGTACGGCGTGCACTCGTCGAAGGCGAGGGCGATGTCGGAACCGAGCTTCGCCTGCACCTCCATCGACACCTCGGGCGAGATGAACAGCTCCGACCCGTCGCGGTAGGAGCGGAAGCGGGCACCGTCCTCGTCGATCCTGACCACGGCACCGTGCTCGCCGCCCCCGGGCCGCCCGCTCCCCTTGACCTCATCGGCGACGCCGCCGTGGGCGAGCGAGAAGACCTGGAACCCGCCCGAGTCGGTGATCAGCGCCCGCTCCCAGCCCATGAAACCGTGCAGACCGCCGGCGGCGGCGATCCTGTCGGGCCCGGGTGAGACGAACAGGTGGTAGGTGTTGCCGAGCACCAGCTCGTAGCCGATGCCGGCGACCTCGTGCGAGTCGAGCGAGCGGACGGTCCCCTTTGTCGCGAGCGGGATGAAGGCGGGAGTCGGGACCGGGCCGTGTGCGGTCTGCAGGACGCCGGCCCTGGCGGCGCCGTCGCGGGCGCCGATCTCGAAGCCAAGGCGCTGGGGCTCAGCCCTCATCGAGCAGCGAGTGCCCGGTCATCGCCTCCGGCTGCGGGATGCCGAGCAGCTGCAGCGCGGTCGGGGCGACGTCGGCGAGGATTCCCGCCGGCCTCAGCTCGAGCCCTTCCTCGGTGACGATCAGCGGCACCGGGTTCAGCGAGTGGGCGGTGTTCGGTGACCCGTCCGGCTCGAGCATGTGGTCGCAGTTGCCGTGGTCGGCGGTCACGATGCAGGCGCCGCCGCCGTTACCGACCGCCGCGACGATGTCGCCGAGGCAGGCGTCGACCGCCTCGACCGCCGCGATCGCGGCCGGGATCACCCCGGTGTGGCCGACCATGTCCGGGTTGGCGAAGTTGATGATCCCGAAGCCGTACTCGCCGCCCGACCAGCGCCCGACGAAGGCGTCGGCGGCGGCGCGGGCGCTCATCTCCGGTTTGTGGTCGTAGGTCGGAACGTCGCGGGCGGACTCGACAAGACTGCGCTCTTCCCCGTCCCACTCGTCCTCGCGGCCGCCGTTGAAGAAGTAGGTGACGTGGGCGTACTTCTCGGTCTCGGCGACGTGGAGCTGGCGCATCCCGGCCTCGGCGACGACCTCGGCCAATGTCGTCTGCGGCCGTTCCTCGGGGAAGGCGACCGGATACGGCCAGCCCTTGCGGTACTCGGTCATCGTCGTCAGGTCGAGCTCCGGGCCGCCGCTGCGCGAGAACTCCTCGAAGCCCGGCTCGGCCAGCGCCCGGGTCATCTGCCGCGCCCTGTCGGGGCGGAAGTTGAGGAAGATCGCGACGTCGCCCGGCGCCGCGCCGTCGTAGGAGCCGATGACCGTCGGCTTGATGAACTCGTCGGTCTCGTCCCGGTCGTAGGCGGCGCTGACCGCCTCCCCCGCGCTCGGCGAACGCAGGCCCTCGCCGTGCACGATCGCGTCGTAGGCGAGCTTGGTCCGCTCCCAGCGGGTGTCGCGGTCCATCGCGTAGTAGCGGCCCGAGACGGTTGCGACCCGGCCCGCCCGGTAGAGCCACCGCTCGAGCTCGGCGACGTACTCGGCCCCGCCATGCGGCAGGGTGTCGCGGCCGTCGGTGAAGGCGTGGAAGACGACGTCGGGGACGCCCTCCTGGGTGGCGAGCTCGATCGACGCCTCGATGTGCTCCCAGCCGGAGTGGACGCCGCCGTCGGAGACCAGGCCGAGCAGGTGGAGCCGGCCGCGCGGGCTGCGGCGGGCCCGGTCGCATGCCGCCCGTAGGGCCTCGTTCTCGAAGAAGCCTCCGTCCGCGATCGCGTCGTCGATCCGGGCCAGGTCCTGCTTGACCACCGCGCCCGCGCCGAGGTTGAGGTGGCCGACCTCGGAGTTGCCCATCTGCCCGTCGGGAAGGCCGACGTCGCGCCCCTGAGCGGAGAGCTGGGTGTGGGGGAAGTCGGACCAGAGCCGGTCGAAGACCGGCGTCTGCGCCAGCGAGATCGCGTTGCCCGGGCCCGGCTCTGCGATGCCCCACCCGTCGAGGATGACGAGGACGACCGCGGGAACGGTGGGCGCCGCCAAGCTAGCCCGCCGCCTCGACGATCGCCGCGAAATCGGCCGGGTCGAGGCTGGCGCCGCCGACCAGCGCCCCGTCGATGTCGGGCTGGGCCATCAGCTCGACCGCGTTGTCGGGCTTGACCGAGCCGCCGTAGAGGATCCGCACCCTGTCGGCCTCGGCGCCGCCCTCGCGCAGCATGTCGCGGATGAAGGCGATCGTCTCCTGGGCCTGGTCCGGTGTCGCGGTGCGGCCGGTCCCGATCGCCCAGATCGGCTCGTAGGCGATCGTCACCTCGGCGAGCCGCGTCGGCTCGACGGCGGCGAGGTCGGCTCGCAGCTGACCCTCGAGGACGGCGTCGGTCTGGCCGCCGTCGCGGGCGTCCTCGCTCTCGCCGACGCAGAGGATCGGCTCGAGCCCCGCCGCCAGCGCCGCCGGGACCTTGCGGGAGAGCGCCTCGTCGGTCTCGCCGAAGAGCTGGCGCCGCTCGGAATGGCCGAGGACCACCGCCTCGACCTCGGCCTCGACCAGCATCGGCGCCGAGACCTCGCCGGTGAAGGCGCCCTCCTCGGCCTCGTGCATGTTCTGCGCCGCGACCCGGACGGCGCTGCCGCGCGAGCGCTCGACCACCTCGCGCAGGGCCAGGAACGAGGGGCAGATCACGACGTCGTGCTCGGTGGCCGCAATCCGGGGCAGCAGCGCGTCGACGAACTGCGCCGCCTCGGCGACGGTCTTGTGCATCTTCCAGTTCGCCGCGAGACACATGGTCCGCGTGCTCCGCTCCCGCTCGCTCGCGTCCATCATCCCCGGCTGCCTCGCTCACTCGCTGCCGCGTCCGCCGCGGACCCGCGCTCCATCAGGGCCTCAAGACCCGGCAGCTTCTTTCCCTCCAACAGCTCCAAGGACGCTCCTCCTCCGGTCGAGATCCAATCGATTCTGTCGGCAAGCCCGAACTGGCGCACGGCGGCGACCGAGTCGCCGCCGCCGACGACGGTCGTGCCGGGCGCCGCCGCGACCGCCTCGGCGACGGTGCGGGTGGCCGCCGCGAAGGGCTCGAGCTCGAACGCCCCCATCGGGCCGTTCCAGAGGACGGTCCCGGCTCCGGCGATCGCCTCCGCGTAGGAGGTGGCGGTGCGGGGGCCGACGTCGAGGCCCATCCACCCGTCCGGCACCTCGATCCCGTCGCTCTCGCGGCGCTCGGCCGAGGCGTCGAATTCCTCGGCGAGGACGAGGTCGACCGGGAGCGACAGCTCGCACTCGGAGCCCTCGGCGCGCTCGAGGGCCTCGGCCGCGAGTTTCACGCCCTCCTCCTCGACCAGCGAGTCGCCGGTCGCGACACCCTGCGCGCGGAAGAAGCTGAAGCACATCGCGCCGCCGATCAGGATCCGGTCGGCGATCTCGAGGAAGCGGTCGATGACGCCGATCTTGTCGGAGACCTTGGCCCCGCCGAGGACGACGACCAGTGGCCGCGCCGGCGACTCGACGACCGCCGTCAGCTCGGTCACCTCACGCTCGAGCAGGAGGCCGGCGTAGCCCGGGAGGACATGGGCGACGCCCTCGGTACTGGCGTGCGCGCGGTGGGCGGCGCCGAAGGCGTCGTTGACGTAGATCGAGCCGAGCGCGCCGAGCGCCCTCGCCAGCTCGAGGTCGTTCTCGGTCTCCCCCGGCTCGAAGCGGAGGTTCTCGAGCAGCAGCATCTCGCCGGGCCCGAGCGCGCCGGCCAACTCCTCGACCTCGCGGCCGACCACGGCCGGCGCCTGGCGGACCTCGGCGCCGATCAGCTCGGCCAGCCGCTCGCCGACGGGCCGCAGCGACAGCTCCGGGTCCGGCCTGCCCCCCGGGCGCCCGAGGTGGGAGCAGAGGACGATCGAGGCGCCGCGCTCGCGGAGCAGTTCGATCGTCGGCAGTGCCGCGCGGATTCGGGTCTCATCGGCCACCGCGATCCCCGCCGCCCCCGGACGCGGGAGGGACCCCGGATCCATATCTGATTCCTCCGGGGTCCCGGGAGCAGAGGAGGCGGCGGGATTGGTGAGCGGGACGTTCATGTCGACTCGCAGCAGCACCCGCTCGCCCGCGACCGGGGCGTCGCGGACGCTTGCCTTCGAAAAGCTCACCGGTCTCGCGCGGTCAGAGGACCTTGCCGGCCAGGTCGACGCAGCGGTTGGAGTAGCCCCACTCGTTGTCGTACCAGGACACGACCTTGATCATCTTCCCGTCCCCGATCCCCATCGTCTGCTTCGCGTCGAAGATCGAGGAGTGCGAGTCGCCGACGATGTCGGTCGAGACGATCGGGTCTTCGGTGTAGGCGAGGATCCCCTCGAGCGGCCCCTCGGCCGCTGCCCTGACCGCAGCGTTGACCGCCTCGGGGTCGGTCGGCTCCGACGGGGTGAAGACGAGGTCGACGACCGAGCCGGTGATGACCGGCGCCCGGACCGAGATCCCGTTCAGCTTTCCGTTCAGCTCCGGCAGGACGAGCCCGACCGCTTTCGCGGCGCCGGTAGTGGTCGGGATCAGGTTGACAGCCGCGGCCCGCGCCCGGCGCGGGTCCTTGTGCGGCATGTCCTGCAGCCGCTGGTCGGCGGTGTAGGCGTGGATCGTCGTCATCAGCCCCAGCTCGATCCCGATCGAGTCGTTGATCGCCTTCGCAACCGGCGCCAAGCAGTTGGTCGTGCAGGAGGCGTTGGAGATGATGTGGTGGCTCTCGGGGTCGTAGGCGTCGAAGTTGACGCCGAGCGCGACGGTCACGTCGGGGTTCTTGGCGGGCGCCGAGATGATCACCTTCTTGGCGCCGGCCTCGAGGTGCTTGGCGGCGCCCTCGCGGTCGGTGAAGTGCCCGGTCGACTCGATCACGACGTCGACGCCGAGGTCCGCCCACGGCAGCGATGCCGGATCGGTCTCGGAGAAGGTCTTCAGTGCCTTCCCGTCGACCGAGATCGATTCCTCGCCCGCCTCGACCTCGCCGGAGAAACGGCCGTACGTGGAGTCGTACTTGAGCAGGTGCGCGATCGTCTCGGGGTCGATCAGATCGTTGACCGCGACGAAGTCGAGATCAGCCCCCGCCGCATGGGCGGCGCGGAAGATGTTGCGCCCGATGCGCCCGAAGCCATTGATGCCCACCTTCACTGCCATGAGTCAGTCCCTTCTCGAGTCATTTCAGTCGCTGCCAACGGTTACCTCAATCTCGTACCCATCGGGATCCTGGAGGAAGGCCGAGTAGGAGCCCGATCCGTGCGAGCGGTGGTCTCCCGGGTCGCCGGTGCTGGTGCCCCCGGCGCCGACGCCTCCCTCCCACGCGGCCTTGACCGCGACGATCCCGAGGCCGGAGAAGCTGAGCAGGCCGAAACCGGGCTGCGGCGCCCGATGGGCTGCGATGAAGAAGACCGGTTTGGCGATGCCCCACCCGACCGTCTCGTCCTCCTCGAAGTGGCGGCGCCAGCCGAGCGGAGCGAGCAGCGCGTCGTAGAAGGCGGCGCTCCGGTCCAGGTCCGAGACCTCGAGAAGGACGTGATGCAGCATCTTTCGCGGAGGCTATACGGGCGAACGGCCCGGTGCGCGGTAGGCTCAAACCGCTCGCGGGGTCCAGCGGAAGTATCGGATCGCGAGGATCAGGCCCGCCACACCCCAGAGCGCGACGATCGCGAGGTTGTCCCAGGAGACGGCGGCGCCCCCTGCGGGAACGTAGGCGTCGAGGAAGGCGTCGAAGAAGTGCCGGATCGGGAACAGGTCGGCGAAGTGGACGACGCCGCTCGGAAGCTGGTCTTCGGGGATGAATACCCCGGAGAGGAAGTAGAGCGGGAGCAGCAGCGCGTTGACGATCGGCGCCGCTGCGTCCTGTGAGGGGATCACCGCGGTCAGCGCGATCCCGAGGCAGCAGAACGATGTGGCGCCGACGACGAGCGTCAGCAGGACCGCCGGCAGCCTGTCCCAGGGGACGTCGACTCCGTAGAGGGCGGCGCCGATCGCCGCCAGCAGGATCATCATCAGCAGTGCGACGACGATCGAGTTGCCGACGCGGCCGCCGATGAACACCCAGGGCGGCATCGGCGTCCCCCGGCCCCGCTTCAACCTGCCGTCTTCGCGGGCGATCACGAGCGTCATCGCCAGCGTCTGCATCGTCGCCGAGATGATCGAGAGGGTCATGATCGCCGGCACGTAGTACGTCGTCGCGTCGACACCTCCGCGGACGTGGACCGTTTCTCCATTGAAGACCACGGCGAGGATCAGGAACACGATCACCGGGAACATCACCGTGAAGAACACCGACGCGGGGTTCCGCCAGAAGATCTTCTGGTCGTAGCGGAACTGGTGCAGGACGAGGCTCATCGCTCTTCGGTCAGCTCCAGGTAGACGTCCTCGAGGCTGGGCCGGGCCACCTCCAGGCCCTCGAGGTCGACGCCCGCCGCGAGCGCATCGCCGGTGAGCTCGTTCAGGGTCCTGACCGGGGTGGTCGTCCGGATGCTGACCTCCTCGCCGTCGCGGCGGTAGGTGATCGTCGAGGGCTGGGCCTCGCGGTCGCCGAGGTCCTCGGGCGTGCCGCGGGCGACGATCTCGCCGCGGGCGATGATCGCCAACCGGTCGGCGAGGCGCTGCGCCTCGTCCATGTAGTGGGTCGTGAGGACGATCGTCTTGCCGAGGTCGCGGAGGCCTGCGATCGCGTCCCAGGCCTGGCGCCGGGCCGACGGGTCGAACCCGGTGGTCGGCTCGTCGAGGAACAGGAGCTCGGGGTCGCCGACCAGCGCCATCCCGACGTCGAGCCGGCGCTGTTGGCCGCCGGAGAGCCTGCCGGCGCGGGTCTCGGCCTCCCGCTCGAGGCCGACGAGCTCGATCACCTCGGCGACCGGCCGCGGCGCCGCGTAGTAGCCGCTGAAGAGGTCGAGGCTCTCGCGCACCGTCAGGTAGGGGTCGAGGCGGCAGCTCTGGAGCACGATCCCGATCCGCTCGCGCCAGGGGCGGCCGGCGCGGGTCGGGTCCTCGCCGAGGACCGCCACCTCACCGGCGTCGCGGCCGCGGTAGCCCTCGAGGATCTCGACCGTCGTCGTCTTCCCCGCCCCGTTCGGCCCGAGGATCGCGAACACCTCGCCGGCGCGCACCTCGAGATCGACGCCGCGCAGCGCCTCGAGGGCGCCGTAGCTCTTGCGCAGCCCGCGCACGCGGATGACCGGTTCGCTCACGAGGTCGATTCTTACGAGTCGAGCTCGACGTCGCGGTGCTTGACCCGCAGCGTCACGTTCTCGCGCCCGTCGAGCGCGCGGCGGATCCGGTCGGCCACAGTCACCGAGCGATGGCGGCCGCCCGTGCACCCGATCGCGATCGTCAGGTGGCTCTTGCCCTCGGCGACGTAGGCAGGGACCAGGAACTCGAGCAGCGGCAGCAGGCGCCCGTAGAACTCGCCGGCCTGGGTTCCGGACTCGACGTACTCGCGCACCTTCTCGTCGAGGCCGGTCAGGGGACGAAGCTCGTCGACGTAGTGGGGGTTGGGCAGGAAGCGCACGTCGAGGGTCAGGTCGGCGTCGCGCGGCGGCCCGTTCTTGAACCCGAAGGTGAGCAGGGTGAGCGCGAGCTTGCCGCCGCCGTCGCTGCCGAGCAGCTCCTCGGCGATCCGGCTGCGGAGGGCGCCGCTGGTCAGGTCGCTGGTGTCCATCACAACGTCAGCCCGGGCCCGCAGCGGCCCGAGCAGCTCGCGCTCGGCCCGGATCCCCTCGATGATCCGCCCCTCGGGGGCCAGCGGGTGGCGCCGACGGGTCTCCTTGTAGCGGTCGACGAGCGTCTCCTCCTCGGCCTCGAGGAACAGGACCTTCGGCTTCAGCCCGTCGGCGTCGAGGTCGTCGAGGACCTGGATCAGGTCGTCGAAGTAGTCGCCGCCGCGGACGTCGGACACGACCGCCGCCCGCTCGACGCCGCTGCCGTGGTGGCGGAACAGCTCGCCGAGGCTGCCGATCATCCGCGGCGGCAGGTTGTCGACGCAGAAGTAGCCGCCGTCCTCGAAGGCGGCGATCGCCTCCGACTTCCCCGCCCCTGAGTGGCCTGTGATGACCACCATCGTCACCCCGGTCTCCGAATCGGCCATCTATCCCGTCCTGTTCAGCTGGTCATGGATGTCGCGCGCGACTTTGCCCGGCACCCCGGGAACGGCCTCGAGTTCCTCACGGCTGGCGGCGATCAGCCGCTCGGGCGAACCGAAGTGCTGGAGCAGGGCGCGCTTGCGCGCCGCGCCGACGCCCTTGATCTCGTCGAGGACCGAGCCGGTCATCGCCTTGTCGCGGCGGCCGCGATGGTGTTCGATCGCGAACCGGTGCGCCTCGTCGCGGACCCGCTGAAGGAGCTTCGACGCCTCCGAGTCGGCCGCCAGGTCGATCGGCACCGCACGGCCCGGCATGAACACCTCCTCCTCCCGCTTCGCCAGCGAGGCGACCGTGACCCCGCGCTCGACGAATGGCCCCAGCGCCCGCAGCGCCGCGGCGAGCTGGCCCTTGCCGCCGTCGATCACCACCAGCGAGGGCAGCGAGGCGAAGCTCTCGTCGCGTTTGCCGTCGTGGGGCGAGAGGTCGGCCTGCTCGAGGTAGCGGTTGACCCGCCTCTCCAGCACCTCTTCCATCGCCGCGAAATCATCAGTGGTCGGGTCCTCCACCCCCTTCCTGATCCGGAAGCGGCGATAGTCCGACTTCTTGGTCGCGCCGCCCTCGAAGACGACCATCGAGGCGACGGTGTGCTCGGCGCCGAGGTTGGAGATGTCGTAGCCCTCGATCCGCACCGGCAGCTCCTCCATCCCGAGCGCCTCGCTGAGGTCGGCGAGGGCGTCGACCCGGCGCTGGCGCCGGTGCTCGCGGCGGAGGCGGTCCTGGTCGAGGGCGAGCCGGGCGTTGCGCTCGGCCAGCTCGCGCAGCCGCCGCTTGTCGCCGCGCTCGGCGACCCTGACCTCGACCGGCGCCCCCCGCTGCTCGCTGAGGGCGGTGGCGAGCAGCTCGGCGCGCTCCGCGAGGTAGGGCCCGACGACGATCGTCCGCGGCACCGAGGGAGAGGCCGAGTAGTACTGGCCTAGGAACTCCTCGGCGACCTCGGCGGGCTCGCGTTCGGCCTGGTTGTCGAGGTAGAAGCTCTGGCGCTCGGCGAGGATCCCGTCGCGGACCTGGAAGACCTGGGCGTTGGCGTCCGCGCCCTCGGTGGCGACGCCGATCAGGTCGGCGGTGCCGACCGAGCCGCCGGCGATCCGCTGGCGCTCGAACAGCGAGCGGATCGCCTTCAGCCGGTCGCGATGCACCGCGGCCCGCTCGAATTCCTGGGCCGCGGCCGCCGAGTCCATCTTCGCCTCCTCGTCCGCCTCGACCTGGCGGTAGCGACCCGAGAGGAAGTCGACGATCGCGTCGATGTTGCGACGGTACTCCTCGCTGCTGATGTAGCCGACGCACGGCGCCCCGCAGCGCTTGATGAAGTAGTCGAGGCAGGGGCTGCCGGAGCGTCGGCCGGGGTCGGCCCCCTCGCAGGTCCGGAACTGGAAGAGCTTGCCGAGCAGGTCGAGTGTCTCGCGGACCCGCTTGGCGCTTGAGAACGGGCCGAAGTAGGCGCGTCCGGGCCGGTGCTTCTCGCGGGTGAAGTAGACCCGGGGGTACTCCTCGTCGAGGCTGACGCAGACGTAGGGGTAGGACTTGTCGTCTCGGAGGCGGATGTTGAAGCGGGGCCGGTGGCGCTTGATGAAGCTCTGCTCGGCGAGCAGGGCCTCGGCCTCGGTCGCGGTGACGAGGGACTCGATCCGGTCCACCCGCGAGGTGAGTCGGGTCTCGCCGCCGGAGAAGTGCGAGGCGACGCGCTTGCGGATCGAGCGCGCCTTGCCGACGTAGAGGAGCTCGCCATCGGCGCCATGGAACAGGTAGACGCCGGGCGAATCGGGCAGCTCGCGGCGCTGCTGCGCGATCCGCTCGGCCCGCGTCGTGGCGTCCTGTTCGTGGGCTTCGGCCATCGACCAAAGAGTAGGCTCCTGGCCAGCCGGCCAAAGCCAACGCCCCGACACGGAGACCAGATGACGACCGAGACACTGAGCCCACCCGAGCTGAACACGCTCCGACTCGAGATCGACGGCGAGATCGGGACCCTGACCCTCGACCGCCCCGACGCGTTCAACGCGATGAGCCCCGAGATGATCGCCGAGCTGATGACCGTCTTCGCCTGGCTCGCCGACGAGGCCCCGCTGCGGGCGCTGATCGTCACCGGCTCGGGAAAGGCGTTCTGCGCCGGCGGCGACGTCAACACCTTCAGGGACGGGGTCGAGGACGACTCGGTCGACCTCCCGGCACAGGTTCGCCGCGGCGCCGAGGCCCTCCACACGGCGATCATCGACCTGCGCCGGATCCCGTACCCGGTGATCGCAGCCGTCAACGGGCCCGCCGCCGGCGCCGGCTTCTCGCTGGCCCTCGCCTGCGACACCCGGATCGCCTCGAAGGACGCGTTCTTCGCCTGCGCCTACGGTCGGATCGGCGCCTCACCGGACGGCGGGATGACCTACTTCCTGCCTCGCGTCGTCGGCCCCAGCAGGGCGATGGAGATCCTCCTCAACGACCCCAACATGGGGGCCGACGACGCCCTCGCCGAGCGAATCGTCGCCGAGGTCGTCGCACCCGAGGAGCTGATGGATCGGGCCCGGGCGAAGGCCGAGAAGCTCGCGGCCAAGGCCCCCCACTACGTGCGGATGGTGAAAGTGCTGTGCGGTCAGAGCATCGAGAACAGCCTCACCGAGCACCTCCAGCTCGAGCGCCACGGAATCGCCGACAGCATGGCGACCGAGGACCTGAGGGCGGGTGTGACGGCCTTCTTCGGGGGCGGGACCCCCGAATTCGAGGGCAGGTGAACCGAGGTTTGCCGCCGCGCGTATGCGGGTTTAGAGTCACGTCAGCCCAGTCTCCTAGGAAAGGATCCCGTCGATGAAGAAGGCCCTGCCTCTGCTCGTCCTCGCGGTTGCCGCGGTCGCGCTCGTCGCCTGTGGCAGCGACAACGGCACAACGACCGAAACGGAAACCGAATCTTCGAGTGGGGCGGCCGCCGGGGAATCTGAAGCGGGCGGCGAAGGGGGCGGCGCCGAAGCCGGCGGCGGCTCGACGGTCGAAATCGAAGCCGACCCAGGCGGTGGGCTCGCCTACACCCAGAAAGATGTGACCGCCAAGGCCGGCGACGTGACGATCGATTTCAACAACCCGCAGGCGCTGGGCCATGACGTCTCCGTCGAAAGCTCGGGCGGCGAAGAAGAGGGCAAAACCGAAATCATCACGGAAGGCTCCTCGAGCGCGACGCTGGAAGGCCTGAAACCGGGCAAGTACACCTTCTACTGCTCGGTCCCCGGCCACCGCGAAGCGGGGATGGAAGGCACGCTCACGGTCGAATAGGGCGGGCTCAGAGGCTGAGCTGGCCGGCCTCGAGGCGGGCGGCGACGATCTCCGCCGCCTCCTCGGGACCCTCCTCCCCGAGCTCGACGGCGTTCGGCTCGAGCTCGCCGAGGTCGGCGAAGCTCTCCCACAGCTGCCTGATTACCTCGGGGTCGGCGAGGAACGGCCCTTCCCGCAGTTCGGCGCGCTCGGTGCAGACGTCCAGCGGGGCTCGCAGCACCGCGTAGGCGACCGGATGCCCGGCGCCCGCCAGCGCCTGGCGGAGGGGCTCGAGGAACCAGGCCGGGATCACGATCCCGTCGACGATCGTGAAGTAGCCGGCGTCCGCGTAGCCTGCCGCGGCCGCGGCGACCACCCCCATCACCGCCTCGTTCTGCTCCTGCGACTCGGGCTTCCAGGGCTCGACGTACCCGGAGCGGACGAAGCGGAAGAAATGGTCGGCCTCGAGATGGACCGCGCGGGGCGCCCGCTCGGCGAGGATCGCGGCGACCGTCGTCTTGCCGACCCCCGGCGGGCCGGTGAGGATCAGGACCGGGCTGTCGCCGCCGATCGCTTCCTCAACCCTCGGGGGCCATCACCCTGGTGACGCTGTCGCCGACGAAGCAGGGCTTCTCGTTGCCCTCGACCTCGAGCGTGAAGCGGGTCACGACCTGCCACCAGCCGCCGCCGATCTCGTCGACCGAGACGACCTCGGCGCGGCCGCGAACCCGGCCGCCGGCCGGGACCGGAGCGGGGAAGCGGATCTTGTTCCAGCCGTAGTTGACCCCGAGCGCGAAGCCGGTCGAGGAGATCATCTCTTTGCGGAACCCGTCGACGAGCGAGAGGGTGAGGTTGCCGTGGGCGATCGTCGTCCCGAATGGGCTCTCCTTCTTCGCCCGCTCGACGTCGACGTGGATCCACTGGTCGTCGCCCGAGAGGCCGGCGAACGTGTCGATGTCCTCCTGGGTGACGGTGCGCCACTCGCTGGGGCCTATCTCCTGCCCGAGCATCGACTGCATGCCCTCGACACCCTTTACCTCGACCGTCGCCATCGGGCGGCAGGCTACCGCAGGTACGCGGCCTAGGCCACCAACCTCACCTCGAACACCGGCAGGAGGAGGGCGCCTGAACCACCGAGGAGCCCGAGGATGCGGCTGACGTAGGCCTGGGTCTCGGGGATCGCCGGCACGCAGTCGCAGTCCGCGACCGCGCCGGGGCCGGCGTTGTAGGCGGCAAGCGCGAGCTGCGGCGATCCGAAACGGCGTATGAGGTCCGACATCAGGTGGGCCTGGGCCTCGATCGCCGCAACCGGGTCGAACGGGTCCTCGAGGCCGTATGCGGCCGCTGTCGACGGGATGAACTGGGCGATTCCCTGGGCACCGGCGGGCGAGGACGCATACGGGTTGAAGTTCGACTCGGCCATCAGCTGCGCGGCGAGCAGGGCGGCGGAGACGTTCCAGCGAGCGGCGGCCCGCATCAGCGGAGCCCGGAAGCGAGCGGGGACGAAGCTCGGCAGTCCGCCGCCCCCGGCGACGACGCCGTCTCCGCCCGGCGTGACCGAGTTCCCGTCCCGCGAGCACGGTGCCGGGGGGCGCACATAGCCGTAGTGCCAGGCCTCCCATGAGTAGCGCTGGGTGAAGCCGAACCGAGCGGCGTTCGCCGCGAGCCAACCGTAGGCCGAGTCCGGGCCGAGGTCGAGCTCGGTGGCGCAGCGGTGCAGCGAGTGGCCCGGGGGCGCGACCCAGCGGGGGTCGGGGTTTGCGGCGAACAGCGCCGCCTGTTCGGCGTCCGAGCGGAACCCGGAGTTGACGACGAGGTCGATGCCCGCCTCCACGGCGGCCGCGGCCATCAGGTCGAACGCCGCAGCGACGTCGGGGCGCATCCCCTCCCCCTGACGATAGACCAGGGGGCCGCTGTAGCCGCCGCCGCTCGCGACCGCCGGCATCGCCGGCGCCGCGCCGGCCGGGGCAGCGGCCTCCGCTTCGGCGGATGCCTCGACCCGACCGCCGCTTCCCGACAGGTCGCCGCGGACCGCCGCCCTCGCCCGGACCGGGGCGAAGGAGAGGGCGTCCGGGAAGGAGATGGCGAGCCTCGTCGCGGCGACTCCGTTGGCGAGGCCGGCGGCGAGTGCCGCGGACCGCGCTCGCAGCAGGTAGACCGGCCTGCTGATATGGGCCGGATTCGGCAGCCCGTTCGGGAGCGTCGGCGGCGATAGCAGTCGCGGGAGATCGTCGCGCATCGACCTCGCCGCCGATATCGCCGCCAGGTCGGCTGCCCGCTGCGCCCTCCCCTTGCCGGTCACCGCGCCTGCGATCGCGACCAGCGCCAGCGCGCCGGCGATCAGGAGCAGCGAGCCGGCGATCGCGAGGATCAGGGCCTGGCCCGATTCATCACCTCGATCTTCCACAAGCCCACCCTGATCGGACCCGACCGACGGGTGGGACGCAGAGATGGACTATTCAGTCACGCCACCCGATCAGATCTGCTCGGGCACCATCTCGATCGCGCCGCAGGGACACTCGGCGACGCACATTCCGCAGCCCTTGCAGAAGTCGAGGTCGATTTCGTAGAGCTCGCCGGGCTTGCCGAGCTTGATGACCGCGTTGTCGGGGCAGACGCCGTAGCAGTTGTCACAGGAGAAGCAGTTGCCGCAGGACAGACAGCGACGAGCCTCGTACAGAGCGTTGTCGGAATCGAGGCCGCCGAGAACCTCCTCGAAGCTGGAGCGACGCCGCTCGACCTCTAGCTGCGGCTGGACGGTACGGGGCGCATCCGAGTAGTACCAGGTGTTGAGCATCTCGAAGCCGACAATCTCGTGCTTGGGTGGCGGAGCGTATTCACGTTCGCGCAACCAGCCGTCGATGTTGCGGGCGGCCTTCTTGCCGTGGCCGATCGCGACGGTGACCGAGCGCTCGGCGGGAACCATGTCGCCGCCGGCGAAGATCCCGCGGTGGCCGGTCATCATGTTTGGGCCGACCTGGACGACGCCGTCCTCGACCTCGATCTCCTCGACGTCCTCGAGCAGCGACAGATCGACGTCCTGGCCGAGGGCGAGGATCAGCGAGTCCGCCTCCAGCTCCTCGAGCTCGCCGGTGGGCTGGGGGAAGCCGCTCTCGTCGAGCTCCATGTGCTCGAGCACCAGCTTTCCCTCGTCGGCGTGTTTGACGGTGGAGAGCCACTTCATCATCACGCCCTCCTCCTCGGCCTCCTCGACCTCGAAGTCATGGGCGGGCATCCGCTCGCGAGTTCGCCGGTAGACGATGATGGCGTCCGTCGCGCCTAGCCGCTTCGCGGTCCGGGCCGCGTCGATCGCGGTGTCGCCGCCCCCATAGACGACCACCCGCCTGCCGAGCAATGGCCGCTCCTCCCCCTCCATGCTCTCCAGCAGCGCGACCGCGTCGAGGATCCGCGCGGCCTCGCCGGCGGGGATGTATGCGCGCTTGCCGATGTGGGCGCCGACGGCGAGGAAGGCGGCGTCGAAGCCGCCCCCGCGCATGCTCTCCTCGATGTTGGCGACCTTGGTATTCAGCTCCAGCCCGATGCCGAGATCGAGGATGCGCTGCGCCTCGGCGTCGAGGACCTCCCGAGGCAGGCGGTATTTGGGGATGCCGAACCGCATCATGCCTCCGACCATCGGGCCCGCCTCGTGGATGGTGACCTCGTGGCCAAGGCGCTTCAGGTGGTAAGCGGCCGATAGCCCCGAGGGGCCGGCGCCGACGATCAGGACTCGTTTGCCCGAGGGTTCGGCGTCGACCTCGAACCTCCAACCGCGCCGGATCCCCTCGTCGCCGAGGAAGCGCTCGACCGAGTGGATCCCGACCGCCTCGTCGAGCTGCGCCCGGTTGCATGCCGTCTCGCACGGGTGATAGCAGACCCTCCCCATGATCGCCGGGAACGGGTTGTCCTCGACGAGCTTCCGCCAGGCCCGCTCGTAGCCCTCCTCCCCGTCCTCGGCCTCGTACAGCCAGCGCTGGATGTTCTCGCCGGCCGGGCAGGCGTCGTTGCAGGGCGGCAGCCGGTCGACGTACTCGGCGCGCTCGGTGCGCCAGTTGCCGGTCTTGTTGGCGAGGCTGGAGCCGACGTCGAGCGTGACCGCGTAGGGCCGGCGGTCGCTCACTGCGGCCCCCTGCTCGTCTCCGCGAGCAGCCGCATCAGGTTGCTCTCCTCGTTCGGGAGCGGCGGCCGGGCGAGGCCGTCGGGGCGCCCCGCGGTGTCGCCCGCCTCGCCGGGGAGATCGGCGCTCTCCTCGGCGGTGGCGAGGAGGCCGAAGCGGCTGATGTTGCGGTCGGCGATCGCCTGGATCCGCTCGATTACTTCCGCTTGCGGTCGCTCGCCGAACAGGTGCGCGTAGCGGCGCTGCAGCTTCAGGTACTCCTCGACCGGCACCTGGCGGCGGATCTTCGAGACGCCCACGACCTCGCCGTCGACGGCCTCGAAGACGGGGAAGAGCCCGCTCTCCTTGACCAGCCGCGCGACCCGGATCGTGTCGCGCGAGGCCGAGCCCCATCCGAGCGGGCACGGGACGAAGACGTGGATGTAGCGGGCGCCGTGCAACTCCATCGCGCGTTCGACCTTGTTCTCGAGGTCGCGCGGCTCGGCGACGGTCGCGGTCGCGACGTAGGGGATCTCGTGCGCCATCGCGATCAGCGGCAGGTTCTTGCCCTGGCCGAAGACGTTGCCGGGCACCTTGCCGAGGGGCTTGGTGTTGGCGGTGCGGGCGGCGGGGGGCGTCGCCCCGGAGCGCTGCACCCCGGTGTTCATGTAGGCCTCGTTGTCGTAGCAGACGAAGAGCACGTCGTCGTTTCGCTCGAACAGCCCGGAGAGGCAGCCGAAGCCGATGTCGACCGTTCCGCCGTCGCCTCCCTGACCGATCACGCGGACGTCCTCGCGCCCCTGCGCCCTCATCGCCGCCGCCATCCCGGTCGCGACCGCGGGAGCGTTGCCGAACAGAGAGTGAAGCCAGGGGAGCTGCCAGGAGGACTCGGGGAACGGGGTCGAGAAAACCTCGAGGCAACCGGTGGCGTTGGCGGCGATCAGCTGCCCCTCGGTCGCGCGCATCGCGGCGTCGACCGCGTAGCGAGCCCCGAGAGCCTCGCCGCAGCCCTGGCAGGCGCGGTGCCCCGAGGTGAGACTGTTGGAGCGGTCCATCCGCGCCTGCACCGAGCGCTGCTCGGGGTCGAGCAGGCGATTGCCGACCACGAAGCTGCCCGCTTGGTAGAACTTCACCTGCTGCTCGGGGGGGCGGGGCTTTCTCTCCTCGGACATTTCTCCTCCTAGTGCGATCGCGCCGCGATGATTCCAACGTCGCGGAGGATGTTCTCCGCGTGCGGGCCACTCCGCCCGCCCTGCTGCATCCGCTTCAGCTCTGCCTCGACCGTGTCCCACTTCATGTCGAGGAACGTCAGCGGTTCGAGCGCGTCGGCGATGGCCTCCTCGAAGAGGCGGATCAGCGACTTCCGTGTGATCGGGCGCCCCCCGAGCCCGGCGATCACCGTATAGCCGTGGAGCTGGACCCCCGAGAGGGCCATCCGGACGTTGGCCGAGACGATGCCGCCGATGCCGACCGCCAGCGCCTTCTCGAGCACGACCACCCGCTGGGCACCCGCGAGCACCTCGCGAACCTCCTCGAGCGGGAAGGGGCGGAAGGACTTGATCGCAAGGGCGCCGATGCTCACCCCTCGCTCGCGCATCTCGTCGATCGCGTCCTCGATCGTGCCCAGCACCGAGCCGAGGGCGACGACAACGGTCTCGGCGTCCTCGGCCCTGTAGGTGCGGACCAGGCCTCCGGAGAGGCGGTTGAAGGAGGAGCCGAACTCGGCGGAGACCTGCGGGATCAGGTCGAGGGCCTGCAGCTGCTTGGCGTGGGACAGGTACTTGACCTCGGTGAACGCCTCGGGCCCGACCATCGCTCCGATCGTCACCGGGTCCCCTGGGTCGAGCACCTGTCGCGGCTCGAAACGGGGGAGGAAGGAATCCACCTGGTCCTGGGAGGGCACGTCGATGCGCTCGTGCGCGTGGGTGAGGATGAACCCGTCCATGCAGACCATCACCGGCAGCGAGAGCTCCTCCGCGATCCGGAAGGCCTGGATGTGCATGTCGACCGCCTCCTGGTTGGTCTCGGCGTAGAGCTGAATCCATCCGCAGTCGCGCTGGGACATCGTGTCGCTGTGGTCGTTCCAGATGTTGATCGGGGAGCCGATCGCCCGGTTGGCGACGGTCATCACGATCGGGAGGCCCAGGCCGGACGCGTTGTAGAGCGCCTCGGCCATGAAGAGGAGCCCCTGGCTGGCGGTTGCCGTGTAGGCGCGGGACCCGGCCGCCGAAGCCCCGATGCAGACCGAGAGGGCGGCGAACTCCGACTCGACGGTGATGTACTCGCACGGCGCCAGCCTCTCTTCGCGGACGATGTCGGACAGCCCCTCGACGATATGCGTCTGCGGCGAGATCGGGTAGGCGCAGACGACCTCCGGCCGGCACAGCGCAACCGCCTCGGCGACGGCCGCTGAGCCCTCGGCCTGCCTAAGCACCGGCCACCTGCCGCAGCTCGCTCTCGACGCTCTCGAATGTCTCCCGGGCGGCGGCCGCGTTTCGCTCACCCAACACGCCGGGAAACCGTTCGCCGATGGCAGCGGTAACCGCCTCGAGCCGCAACCGGCCGGTCAGCGCCGCGAACCCGCCGATCAGGGCGGCGTTGGGCAGGGGGCGCCCGAGGCAGCGGCGGGCGACGTCGGTCGCCGGCACCGTCAGCAGCCGCTCAGCACGGAAGCCCTGGCGAAACTCGTCAAGGCCGAGATCGGCGAGGCTGCGGCTGCTGTTGATGAGGATGTAGGCGTCAGGGCCGAGGCCGTTGAAGAGGTCGACCTGATGCAGGAGCGTGGGGTCCTGGACGATCAGGGCGTCGGGCTCGGCCACCGGTTCGCGGGTCCGGATCGGAGAGCCGGCGAAGCGACAGTAGGCGACGACAGGGGCGCCGCTGCGCTCCGAGCCGAAGCTCGGAAAGGCCTGGGCGTGGAGACCTTCATCGAACGCGGCGACGGAAAGCAGCTCGGCGGCAGTGACCACACCCTGGCCGCCACGACCGTGTATTCGGATCTCGAACATCGGCTCTCCCATCGAAGGTACAAGGTATGGGCGGCCCTGTTCGAGTTCATCCGGAATCCTCGGCTGATCTGCGACGGTCAACTACGGAGGGCCCCGGGTCGAGCAGGAGCCGGCCGACCCGCGTCGGGAGGCCGCCGTCGCCGACCGGCGCCGCAACACCGGCCAGCGCCGTGCGCGCGGCGATCCATCCGATCGAGCGCTTGAGCACCGCGACCCGGAGGCCGCGCTCGAGCAGGTCGGCGACCGTGAGCGCGGTGAGGGCGCGGTCCATCGCGAGATCGGCCCTGAGCAAGCCGCCGGTCGGGCGCAGCGGCCCGTCCAGCGCAGCCTGCACCAGCCGAGGGGTGAGATGGACGGCCGTCGTCGAGCCACGGCCGACCGCGAGCGCCGCGCCTGCCCGTTCGAGCCCGACGTCATCCTCCGGCAGGCACAGATGGCAGATCCGGCCCCGCGACGCGACCACCGCCTCGGGAAGGTGGGCCGCGAGGCGCACCTCGAGCTCGCGGGCGGCGGCGCTTGCGATCAGCGCCGGCCGAGGCATGCGCCCGGGCTCTAGGTCGACGAGGAGGCCGGCGCGGTCGACGGCGGAGCCCGCGCAGGCCAGGGCCGCGGCAGCCGCCCGTGAGCCCGATGCACCGCCGACAGGAGCGACGATGACCACCGCGCTCACCCTTCCCTCGCCGAGGCCGAGGAGGTGACCGCGAGCGCCTCGCCGAGCAGGCCGAACGGCGAGGGCGGCCGCAGCCGGACGGTAACGGTGCCGCCTCCGACCGCGACGTCGACGTCGTCCCGGGCCCAGCCCGGGAGGCCGTCTCGGGCCGCGTTCCTGGCCGAGCCGCCCGAGGCAAGGGCGAGCGCCCCGGCCTCGGCGGCCCCGTCGGCAAGCGTCAGCGCATACCCGGCGAGCAGGAGCTGCAGCGCGATCAGGGCCGCGAGGAGCAGCGCCGGGACCGCCGCGACGAGCTCGACCGATGCCTGCCCGCGCTCGCTATCCATCGGGCCCCAACCGGGCGCCTGCGCTGACGCTGACGGGTGGGAGTGCGGGCAGCAGGCGCGGCACCGGAACCTCGACCGAGACACCACCGTCGCGGCGGACCCGCGCATGCCGCCGCATCGAGGGCGGCAGCGCCGCTCGCGCCGCGCCGGCTGCGTCCTTCCCCACCAGCGCCGCGCGGGCGCCGGCCCGCGCCGCCACGCCGGCCGACCACAGCGCCTGCCCGGCGACCGCGAGCTGGGCGGCGACCAGGATCGCGAGAAGGAGGAACGGGAGAACGCCGACCAGCTCGAGCGAGGCCGAACCGTGCTCGCCGTCTCGGGATGGAATCGGAGAGCTCACTACCCGACGGTCCCAGGCCGCGACTCAAGCGTGGCGCGCCGAATCGAACGATTGCGTCGCGGCTGAGCTCAGTAAGTGTTCGCTTCGATCCAGATTCGCCAGATCGCGGCCACCGAGGCGCCAAAGAGAAGCAGCCAGGCGAGGGTGCCGCCGCCGGTCGCGAACATCTCGTCGGTGCCGGCGATCAGCAGCGCGATCAGCCCGATCGCCCCATAGAGGATCGCCCGGCGCCCGTCGCTGAGCGCCGCCAGCGTCAGCTGGTTCTCACGGCTGAGGACGTACACGGTCCAGGCGATCGCCGCCAGGAACCCGATCGTGATCGCCGTCAGGACCGCTTCGGCGACGTTGCCGCCGGCCGGCACGAACGCGACCGCGAAGGCCAGCGCCATCACGATCGCGATGTTCCGCGCCGTTCGCATTCGCATCGCGTCGAAGTCTACGCGCCGAGGAGCTTCGCGATACCGTAGATGGCGGCGCCGATCGCCGCCGTCGCCGGCAGCGTCAGGAGCCAGGCGACGACGATGTTCCCCGCCACCCCCCAGCGCACCGCCGAGAGCCGCTTCGCGGCACCGGCGCCCATCACGCCGCCGCTGATCGCATGGGTCGAGGAGATCGGGTAGCCGAGCGCGGTCGAGACGAGGATCGCGACCGCGCCGGCCCCCTGCGCCGAGAAACCCTGGGCTGCGTCCATCTTGATGATCCGGGCGCCGGTCGTCCTGATGATCCGCCAGCCACCGCTGTAGGTGCCGAGGCCGAGCGCCGCGGCGGCGGTGAGCGATCACCCAGAACGGCGGGTCGGTTCCGGCGCCAGGGTCCCGTTGGCGATCAGCGCCAGGGTGATCACCCCCATCGTCTTCTGGGCGTCGTTGGCGCCATGCGCCAGCGCCAGCAGCCCTCCGGAGACGATCTGGCCGCGGCGGAACGCCGCGGCCGACCGAGCCCGGCGCGCCGGCTGCCGACGATCCGGTAGATCGACTCCGATCAGCGATCCCGGCGAGGATGAAGGCGGCGAGCGGCGCGACCAGGGCCGGGATCAGGACTTTGTCCGAGCAGCCCGTCGCCGAAGACGGCGTCGAGGCCCGAAGCGGCCGACCGAGGGCGCCGCCGACCAGGCCACCGATCAGCGCGTGCGAGGAGCTCGAGGGCAGGCCGAGGCGCCAGGTCCAGAGATTCCACGCGATCGCCCCGAGCAGGCCAGCAGAGGACGGCGCCGGGGGTGATCTGCGCCAGCCTCGACGACGTCGCCGGCGATCGTCGCCGCGACGGCGACCGAGATGAAGGCGCCGACGAAGTTGAGCATCGCCGCCACGGCGATCGCGACCTGGGGCGGGGCCGCGCCGGTCGAGATCGCGGTCGAGATCAGGTCGAAGGTGTCGTGGAACCCGTTGCTGAAGGCGAATCCGAGCGCCGTGCCGACGACGAGGACCATGACCACATCGGAGCTCACGAGTTCTTGATGACGATGCCCTCGATGATCTGCGCAACGGTCTCGGTCGCAGTCGATCGCGTTCTCGAGCACGGCGAACATGTCCTTCCAGCGGATCACGACCATCGGGTCGATGCCGTTCGAGAACAGCGAGGCGACCGCGTCGCGGGAGATCCGGTCGCCCTCGTTCTCGAGCCGGTGGATCTCGATCCAATACTTGTCGAGACCCTTGAAGTCGCGCAGGTGCTCGAGCCCATGGGAGAGCTCCTCGCAGGCGCTGACGAGGACCTTTGTCAGGGACTGCGCCTGGGTCATCGGAGCCTCGATCTGGTAGAGCCCGAGCAGGTCGGCCGCCTCCTCGGTGTAGTCGACGATGTCGTCGATCTGGGTCGCGACCGCGTAGATGTCCTCGCGGTCGATCGGGGTGACGAAGGTCGAGTTCAGGCGCTGGACGATGTCGTGGGTGATCCGGTCGCCCTCCTGCTCGGCCTTGAGGATCTCGCGGCCGAGGTCACCGTCGTCTGGCCAGCTGGCCATCATCTGGTCGAGCAGCCGTGCGGCATTCAGAGTGTTGCGCCCCGCCTCGACGAAGAGATCGAAGAACGTCCGATCACGAGGCAGGAGGGAGAGCCGAGCCATCGCCCAATCCTATTGGTCGCCCAGGCCTCAGCTCGCCGCCGCGGCGAGCTGCTCCGCAGCCCGCCCGGCGTACCTCTCGCGCAGCTCGTCCTGGACGCTTCGGCGCCCCACCTCGGGCGTCGCGAGCCTCGTCCAGACGCCGTCGGAGCCGAGCTCCCAGGCGTTCGAGTTGTCGGCGAAGCAGCGCTCGAGAACGTCGATCAACTCGATCTGAAGCGAGCGGTCCTCGACCGGCGTCACCAGCTCGACCCGGTGGTCGAGGTTGCGTGGCATCAGGTCCGCAGACCCGATCAGGACCCGGGTCTCGTCGCCGCGCTGGAAGGCGTAGAGGCGCGAGTGCTCGAGGAAACGGCCGACGATCGAGACGACCCTGATGTTGTCCGAGACGCCGGGCACCCCAGGCCGCAGGCAGCAGATCCCGCGCACGTTGAGTTCGACCGGGATGCCCGCGCGCGAGGCGTCGTAGAGCGCGCGGATGCAGCGGGCGTCGACGAGCGCGTTCATCTTCAGCGCGATCCGCGCCTCCTCGCCCGCGCGGTGCGCATCGATCGTCCGCTCGATCTCCTCGAGCAGGCGGTCACGCATCGTCGTCGGCGACACCAGCACCTTCCGGAACCCCGCCGGCCGCCCGTACCCGGTCAGGAAGTTGAACATCTCGGCGACGTCGGCGCCGATGTCCGAGTCCGCCGTGAAGAGTCCGAGGTCGGTGTACAGCCGGGCCGTCGTCGGGTTGTAGTTGCCGGTGCCGATGTGGACGTACTCGCGCACCTGGTCGCCCTCCCGCCGCACGACCAGCACCGCCTTGACGTGGGTCTTCATCCCGGGGATCCCGTAGACGACATGGACGCCGGCCTCCTCGAGCGACTTCGCCCAGTGGATGTTCGCGGCCTCGTCGAAGCGGGCTTTGAGCTCGACCATGCAGACCGCCTGCTTGCCGCGTTCGGAAGCGCGGATCAGAGCCGGCACCAGCGGCGAGTCGTCGCTGGTCCTGTACACGGTCTGCTTGATCGCGAGGACGTCGGGGTCGGCGACCGCCTGGGCGACGAAGCGCTCGACCGAGCTCGAGAACGAGTCGTAGGGGTGGTGGACGAGGATGTCCCCCTGGCGGATCGCGGCGAACATGTCGACCGGCTCCTCGTCCTCGCCGTGCAGGCGCGGCTGGGTGCACGGGCTCCAGGCCTCATAGCGGAGCTCGGGGTGGCCGGGAACGTCGGCGATGTCGCCGAGATCGGCGAGATCGATCAGGCCGTCGACGTCGTAGACCTCGCGATCCTCGAGCCGCAGCGCCTCGATCAGCTGGGCGCGAAGCTTCGGGTTCATGCCCGACGCGAACTCGAGCCTGACGACCTCGCCGAACCGGCGCCGGCGGAGTTCGTCCTGGACTGCCTGAAGGAGGTCGTCGGCCTCGTCGGAGACGGTGAAGTCGGTGTCGCGGGTCACCCGGAAGTAACCGTGGTCGACGACCTCGGTGCCGGGGAACAGGGCGTCGAGGTTGGCGGCGATCGCCTCCTCGAGCGGGACGAATGCCTCCTGCCCCTCCTCCCCGATCCGCAGGAAGCGCCCGAGAAGCTCCTTCGGGACCTTGACGCGGGCGATGATCTCGGTCCCGCTCTCGGGGTCCCGGAGGAGCACCCCGAGGCTGAGCGAGAGGTTGGAGATGTAGGGGAACGGCCGCCCGAGGCCGATCACGAGCGGCGTCAGCGCCGGGAACACCTGGTCGTGGAAGCGGGCGTCGATCTCGTGCCGCTCGGCCTCGGTCGCCGTCTCCAGCGACACGATCCGGACCCCTTCCTCCTCCAGCGCCGGCCTCAGGGTGCCGTCGAAGACTCCGTGCAGGCGCTGGTCCAGCTCCAACACCTTCGCCTGGATCGCGTCGATCTGCTCCCCCGGGCCGAGGCCGTCGGGACCGCGGGCGTCGATGCCCGCCTCGAGCTGGTCGAACAGCCCGGCGACCCTGACCATGAAGAACTCGTCCAGGTTCGACGCGTAGATCGCGCAGAAGCGGATCCGCTCGAGCAGGGGAATCCCCGGGTCCTCGGCCAATTCCAGCACCCGTTGGTTGAAGTCGAGCCAGGAGAGCTCGCGATTGAAGTAGAGGGCTGGATCGTCGATCCAGTCATCGTACTGCGGCCCCGCCTGTTTCCAGGCGGCGTCAGGCGGCACGAACCGGGGCTTGCCTGCCACCCACGGCCGCGGTACCGGCAGCCTGTCCGTAGCCGGCCGCGAGCTGCTCCAGCGACCGCTGCCAGGATCGCTTGCGGGCCGCGCTGACGCCCGAGGTGCCGAGGCGACGGCGCAGCAGCGGCGAGGCGGAGAGCCGCAGCAGGGAAGCGGCCAGGTGGTCGGGGTCGGCCTGGCAGAGAACGCCGGTGTGGTTGTTCTCGACCAGCGTCGCCGGCCCGCCCTCGGCGACTGCGATGACCGGCAGCCCGCTTGCCCCCGCCTCGAGGACGACCTGGCCGTAGGTGTCGGTCCGCGAGCAGAAGAGGAACATGTCGGCGCTCGCGTAGGCGCGCGCCAGGTCCTCGCCCTCGAGCCAGCCGAGGAAGGTCGCGTCCTCCCCGAGCCGCTCCCGCAGCTCTCCCTCCTCGGGGCCGCCCCCGGCGAGCAGGAGATGGAGCCGGGGCTCGCTGCGGCGCGCCCGGAGGAATGCCTCGGCCAGCAGGTCGACCCCCTTCTCGCGGGTCATCCGGCCGGCGTAGAGGACCTTGATCTCCCCCGGGTAGGCGTCCCGGTCTGCCTTGACCGGGTCGAAGCGCGAGACGTCGACACCGCGCTCCCAGCGCCCGATCCGGTTCGGCTCGACCCCGAGCTCCGAAAGCGAGTGATCGGCGGCCGGGCTCGGCGAGAGGACCACGGAGGGGGCGTTGTAGAAGGCCGCGATCGCCGCCCGGGCCATCGCCTCGATGCCGTTGTCACCGGTTCGGAGGCCGGCGTACGCGGTGAGCTCGGTGTGGTAGCTGGCGACCAGCGGCACCCCGGTTATCCGCCCGAGAAGCATCGCGGCGATGCCGGCCGGGCCCGGGGCGGTGACGTGAAGCAGGTCATAGCGGCCCTCGGCGAGGGTCTCGACGAGATCGGTCAGGCCGGGCACCCCGAGCTCCAGTCCCTCGTAGTAGGGGACCTCGAGCTCGGTCGCGGCCGGCAGCCGGCGGTCGACACCCGGGTCGGTGCCGACCACCTCGACCTCGAACCCCGGGACCCCGTGCTCGCGGATCTGCTCGATCGTGTGGGTGACGCCGTGCATCGAGGCGATCCCGTCGACGATCACCGCGACCCTGCGCTCGCCGTCGCGGCGGGCCAGCTTCGCCTTCTCGGCTCCGAGGAAGGCGGCCGACGGCGCGTAGGGAATCGCCGGAACCAGCGCCTCGAAGAGCCCCCCGAAGGCGATCGCGGGGTTCCCTTCGACCACGGCCCGCGAGCCGTCGGCGACCGCCGAGCGCAGGCGCCGCTCGTGGACGCGTCGCGCACGGCGATAGAGGCTTGCGTGGGAGAAGGAGTCGGACTGGAGGTAGGTGAGGAGTGCCCGGCCGCGGAGATCGAGGCCGATCGACGTCAGCCAGGTCTGCAGCAGCCGGCGGGCGTCGTCGGGCCCGATGTCCGCGGCCACCGCCCCTTCTCGGGCGGCACCCTGGCCGACGACGCGCTGGGCGATCTTGAGGACGGCAGCGGGGTCCGGAGCACCGTCTCCCTCGCCTCGGCCGTCGAGCGCGAGGGCGCGGGTCGCCAGCGCCATCGCCGCGTGGGCCCACTTGGCGGCGCTGCCCTGCTCACCGAAGGCCTCCGCCTCACCGCTTCGCAGCTGTGCCAGAAACTCTTCCGGCGTGGACGCCTTCGGCGCCTCGGTGAAGGTTCTGCCGATGTCCACGCCGGCGTGATCGTCCGAACCACCGATCCCGGTGCCGCCGTGCGTCTCGATGTAGATCACCGCCGGAGCGTTCAGCTCCGGGGCCCGTGATCCGTTGCGCACCTCCCAGGTCGGGAACAGCTCAGCCAGCCGGCGCCGGTGGCGCGGGGTGAGCGGAGCGGCGACGTCGTAGAACGGATGCGCGAGCGCGCACGCGATCCGGTTCTCGTGAAGATAGGCGGCGCAGGCCTCGACGTCGCCGGCGTGTGCCTGCAGCCAGTCATGGTCTCCGGGAGTGATCCCGTAACAGAGGACGTGTACCGCCTGGGCCTCGCCGGCGAAGCGAGCGGTCAGCTCCTCGGAGATGAAGCAGTCGGGCCGGTCCTCGAGCTCGAGGCAGCCGTCGATCGTGTCGTGATCGGTGATCGTCACGAAATCCATCCCCCGGCGCTTCGCCAGCTCGTAGACCTCCTCGGGAGGAGTTGCGCACTCCGGCAGGCCCAGTGAGCGCTGGACGCCGAGGCGCGAAAGCTGCGAGGCGGTGGAGTGGCAGTGCAGATCAACTCGGGAAGTCATCGGTGTCTCCCTCTCTATTTGGCTCCTGTGTCGCCCCTGATTCTTCGCTATTAGCAGGGGAAACTTGTGAAACGGCTGTGAAGCGCGCCTAGAGGTTGCGCTCCAGCGCCGCCCAGGTGCCGCGGCCGGCTTCGGCCTGCCAGAGGTGATCGGAAGTCGCCGACGAGCTGCTCGCGGCGGGCGCGCAGCAGGGTCGTCAGCGAGGGAATGCCGTCGACTCGCGGCAGCATCACGTCGCAGTCGTGGATGTCGCCGAGGACTCCCTGCAGCTCGCGGACGGCCCTGCGGGCGGCGACCGCCTCCTCGCCGAAGCACGACTCGGTGATCTCGAGGACGTAGCGGAGGCGCTTGGCGGCGATCCGCATGTCGTGCTGGGCGGTCTCGGCATCCGGCGCCAGCGCCTCCTCCGCGAACCCGCGAAGCTCCTCGAGCCTCGTCGCGACGATCCGGCCGGCGTTCGAGCGCAGCGATCCCTCGGGATCGAGACCCTCGACCCGGCGTGCCCTCATTCGCCGGCCGCCTCGACGAGCTTGCCGAGGCTGCGCCGGAGCTTCCTCAGGCGCTTCTCGTCGACCGCCGGCGCGAGCTGCCGGTTGGCCTCTCGCTGCTCCTCGCGGAGGCCCTCGATCACCGCGGCGAGGCGCTCGCGGTCGGATCCCCGGACCTCGGCCGAGAATCCGCCGAGGAACTCGATCGCGACGTCACGGTCCCGTCGCTCGCCGAGCGCGTCGGCGAGCTCCTTGACCCGCTTCAGGGCCCGGCGCCAGCGCTTGGGCGGAAAGCAGGCCTCGAAGATCTCCATCGCCGCCCGCAGTCGCCGGGTCGCGACCCGCATGTCGTGGACGCGCTCGATGTCGCCGGTGTCGAGGACCCCGCGCGAGTGCTCGAAGAGCTCATCGGCGCGGATCGCGATGACCCGCGCCGCGGCCTCGGCGAACGGCGCATCGCAATCGAGGTCGGGGATCTCCCTGGCGCGAGCCATCACGGATCCTCACACTTCGCTCGCTGTGCGAAAAGCCAGAGATGCACGCTTGCTCGCTCTGCGCTCACGGCAGGAGGCTAGAAGAAAAAGCCCGAATTTGGGAGAAATCAGGCGGCCAGCCGGGCGGCGGGGGCGCCGTTGGCATTGCCGTTCAGGAGGTCGAGCACGACCCCCTCGCGGAGCCCGCCCTTGCCGATCTGCAGCGGCTGCCCGAGCAGCTCGGAGACCTTCTCCAGCAGCAGAACGCCGGTCGTCAGGATCCGGACCCGCTCGGGATCGAGCTCGAAGCGCCGGGCCACGTCGGCCGCCGGCTCGCCGGCGAGGATCCTGACTCCCCGCTCGAGCGTCTCGTACTCGAGCACGGCGCCGACAAGGCGCCGCAGCGAGGTGGCGCTGCCGCCGACCGCGACCGCCTGTGAGGGGTGCTCGATCTCGACCCCCTCGAAGTTGGACTCGATCCGCTCGCGGATCCTTCGGATCTCGGCGGCCGACGGCGGGTCCGAGGAGATCAGCTCGTCGGCGAGCGTCCCGGAGCCGATCCGCCAGGACCGGACCTGTTCGACCCCGCCGGGGACCCTCCCGAGCACCACCTCGGTCGAGCCGCCGCCGACGTCGACCACCCCGACCTTGCCGTCGACCGGGTGGCCGAGGGTTTTGGTCGCGCCGATGAAGGCCAGCCGCCCCTCCTCCTCCTCGCCGAGGATCTCGACCGGGACGCCCGGAGACGCCCGCGATCGCCGTCGCGACGGCGTCTGCGTTCGACGCCTCGCGGACCGCCGCGGTGGCCACCGCGCGAATCGTCTCGGCGCCGAGCTCCCGCGCCAGCCGCACCTGGGTGGCGACGACCTCGGCGACCTCGGCGACCTTCTCCGGGACGATCGCGCCGTCGTCGTCGAGAGCCTTGTTGATCCGGGTGTAGGCCCGCTGCTCCATCACCTTCTTGAGCTGGCCGTCGACCGGCTCCGCCACGAGCACGCGCGTCGTATTCGACCCGATATCTATGGCCCCGCAGAGCATCAGCGACGGTTTCTCATCTTGTCAGACGTTCCGGACCGGAATCGGTGCCCACCGCGCAGTTTCCGGGGCCACCGGAAGGGCATCAGGGACGGACGGTCTCCTCCGGGTGCGAGGCGTCCTCGAACTCTCTGAAGAGGCCGGTGACGACGAATGCCACCTGCTCCCCGATGTCGACTGCGTTGTCGGCGATCCGCTCGATCGCCCTGGCGGCGAGCAGCATCGTCATCGCCCACTCGCGCTTGTCCGGGTCGTCGCCGATCTCGAGGGCGAGGCCGAAGCACTCGACGGTTGAGGTCGTCGACGGCGTCGTCCTGGCGGACGAGGTCCCGCGCCATCTCGACGCTCCGCTCCTCGAAGGCCCGCTTCGACTGCGCGATCAGGGCCCGCGTCTGTTTCCCCATGCTGAGGATCAGCCCGACCATCTCGGCGTCCGCCGGCGGTTCGTTGCCGGTCAGCGGGATCAGCTTGCAGATGTTCACGCACTGGTCGCCCATCCGCTCGACGTTCTTGAGGACATGGAGGAGAGCCGAGATCAGGCGCAGGTCGGTGGCCACCGGCGCCTGCGTCGCCAGCAGGGCGATCAGCGCCTGGTGTACCTCGAGGTAGCGGCCGTCGATCCGGTCGTCGTCGGCGATCACCAGCTGGGCGAGCTCGACGTCCTGCTGCTCGATCGCCTCGAGGGTGCGGCTGAGGGCGGCGCTGACAAGGTCGAGCCCGCCGAGCGCGCTGGCCTCGAGCGCTGTGAGTTCCTCCTGGTATTCGACGCGTGCTTCGGGCATCAGCCGAAGCGACCGCTGACGTAGTCCTCGGTCGCCTTCTCGGTGGGACTGGTGAAGATCGTTTCGGTCGGCCCGATCTCGACCAGGCGACCGGGCTTCCCGGTTTCCTCGAGGTTGAAGAAGGCGGTGATGTCGCTGGCCCGCGCCGCCTGCTGCATGTTGTGGGTGACGATCACGATCGTGTAGCGGGTCTTGAGCTCGCCGATCAGGTCCTCGATCGCCAGGGTGGCGACCGGGTCGAGTGCCGAGCAGGGCTCGTCCATCAGCAGCACCTCGGGCTCGACCGCGATCGCGCGGGCGATGCAGAGCCGCTGCTGCTGGCCGCCGGAGAGCCCCGATCCCGGCTTGTCGAGCCGGTCCTTGACCTCGTTCCAGAGGTGGGCGCCGCGCAGCGAGCGCTCGACGACCTCGTCCTTCTCGGACTTCTTGACCCGGCCCGAGTTGAGCGAGAGCCCGGCGGCGACGTTCTCGTAGACCGACATCGTCGGGAACGGGTTCGGCGCCTGGAACACCATCCCGACCATCCGCCGCACCTTGACCGGGATCGATCCCGTTCGCGTAGATGTCCTGGCCGTCGAGCGTGATCTCGCCCTCGACCCTGGCCCCGGTGGTCAGCTCGTGCATCCGGTTGAGGCTGCGGAGGAACGTCGTCTTGCCGCAGCCCGACGATCCGATCAGCGCCGTCACCTTGTGCGGCTCGATCATCATGTTGACGTTCTGGACCGCGTGGAAGTCCCCGTAGTAGAGGTTCACATCCCTGGTCTGCATCGTCGCCGCCCGGCGGAATGGACGCGGGTGCCTGCCCGACCTTGGATTTGGCTTCCTTCGCCTCGGCGGCTGCCGCTTCGGTCTCAGCGTCCCGCGCTCCGGTCGGTTCCACGATCGCTCCTGTCTTCCTTTCCTCCACCGCTACCTGATCTCCGTTCTGTAGCGACGGTAGACGAGGCGCGCAACGATGTTGAGGACCATCACGATAACGATCAGCAGAAGCGCCGCGGCCCAGGCCCGGTCGTACGAGGCTTGTTTGTCAACGCCCGGCGTGCGGTACTCGCTGTAGGCGTAGACCGCGAGGTTCTGCATCCGCCCATAGAACGGGTTGGTGTTGATCGAGTCGACGACTCCCGTCGTCACCAGCAGCGGCGCCGTCTCGCCGACGATCCGGGCGACGGCGATCATCACCCCGGTGACCAGGCCGGCGAAGGCGGTCGGCAGCACGATTTTCACGATCGTCCTCCACTTCGGGGTGCCGAGCGCGTAGGCGGCTTCGCGGAGGTGATTGGGGACGATCTTCAGGACCTCCTCCGAGGTGCGGATCACGATCGGGATCATCAGCACCGAGAGCGCGACCGAGCCCATGACCCCGAGGCGGATTCCGGGGCCGAGGAAGATCGCGAACAGGGCGTAGGCGAAGAGGCCGGCGACGATCGACGGGATCCCGGTCATCACGTCGACGAAGAAGGTGAGCGCCCGCCGCAGCTTTCCCTTGCCGTACTCGTTGAGGTAGATCGCCGCCAGGATCCCGATCGGGATCGAGATCAGCGCCGCGACGCCGGTGATGACGATCGTGCCGACGATCGCGTGTGCGGCGCCGCCGCCGTTGATGATCCCGCGGGGGCTGCCGGTGAGGAATTCCCAGTCGAGCCCCGGCAGGCCGCGCTTCGTCACCTGGAAGAGCAGCGAGAGCAGCGGGATCAGGGCCAGGCCGAAGGCGGAGATGATCGCGAAGGTCATCAGCCGGTCGAGCGCCCGCCGCCGCCCCTCGACCGCGCGCGACCAGGCGTAGATCGCGATGCACGAGACGACCGTCGCGAGGACCATCAGCAGCGCGATGCTGAAGGAGCCGGCCGCGGCCAGGACCGCCGCCGAGAATGCCAGCGAGCCGGCGATCACCCCATACGGTGCCCAGCCGGGAAGCGTGCCCCCGCGCAGCTGCGTGGCGACGAGCGGAGACGGGGTGTCGGCGCGACCCTCCATCACTGGATGTTCTGGCGGGCGATGATCGCCCGCGCGATCAGGTTGGTGACGAGGGTGATCGCGAAGAGGACCAGGCCCGAGGCGATCAGCGTGTTGATCGCGACGCCCGAGGACTCCGGGAATTCGAGCGCGACGTTGGCCGCGATCGTCGAGGGGTTGGACTGGCTGATCAGGTTGAAGGTGACGACCCCCGAGACCGAGAGGATGATCGTCAGCGCCATGGTCTCGCCGAGGGCGCGGCCGAGGCCGAGCATCGCGCCGCTGATCACCGACGATTTTCCGAATGGCAGGACCGTCATCCGGACCATCTCCCAGCGGGTCGCCCCCAGCGCCAGCGCCCCCTCCTGGAGTTTGCGCGGTGTCTGCGAGAAGACCTCGCGGGCGACGGCGGAGACGATCGGCAGGATCATCACGGTGAGGACGATCGCCGCCGACCAGCATCGTCCGGCCGGTCACCGAGGCGGGTCCCTCGAAGAACGGGATGAAGCCGAGCTTTTCTTCGAGCCACTGGAGCACCGGCACCGCGGCCGGGCCGAGGACGAAGATCCCCCAGAGCCCGTAGATGACGCTCGGCACCGCCGCGAGCAGGTCGACGAGGAAGCCGAGAACCAGCACGAGCCGTTTCGGCGCGATGTGGCTGATGAAGATCGCCACCGCAACGGCGAGCGGGACCGCGAGGACGACGGCGAGCGTTCGCCGCCAGGACCGTGCCGAAGGCCAGGGGGGCGATGTACTCGATCAGGCTCTTGCCTTCCGGCAGGCTCGAGGAGTCGGCGGTGATCGCAGGCATCGCTTCCACCACCAGGAAGAGCGCGACCCCGACGAGCAGGGCGAGGACCGACATGCCCGCCGCAATCGAGAGGTAGGAGAAGACGCGATCGCCGGCCGCCCGACGACCGCCCGACGCCATCGCCAGCAGCTGGCCGGCGTTGGTCGTCGTGTCGGGGTGTGCCGCCATCAGTCGGTCCGATCAGTCGGTCCCTGAACAGCGCACGGGGCCCCGCCGCGAACGGCGGGGCCCCGTTGTGCGCTGCGAGTCCAACGTCGCTACGAGGTTTTGATCGCTGCGACGGCCGGTTCGATCTTCTTCGTCAGGGCACTGGAGAGCGGCGCCGAGCCGGCGTTTTCGGCCGCAATCTTCTGCCCTTCTGGGCTTATCACGTATTCGAGATAGGCCTTGACGATCGCCGCTTCCGAGGAGGAGCTGTATTCGGTGCAGGCGATCATGTAGGAGACGAGGATGATCGGGTAGACGCCCTGCGATTCGGTCTTCCGATCGACTTCGAACGGGAACATGAATTCGTCCTTGGCCAGTTCCTTTGCTTCCGGCGACTCCTCGAGGATTTTGGCGGCTGCCTCGGGCGTCGGTTCAGCCCACTGGCTGCCGACCTTGATCTTCGCGATGCCGAGTTCGCCGGCCTGGCTGGCGTCGGCGTACCCGATCGTCCCGTCGCCCGCGCTGACGGCTTCGACCACCCCGGAGGTGCCATCGGCTGCCTCGCCGCCCTTGACCGGCCAGTCGCCGCTGACTTCGTACTTCCAGATGCTGGGCTCGACCTTCGAGAGGTATTCGGTGAAGTTCTGCGTCGTCCCCGACTCGTCCGAGCGATTGACCGGAGTGATGCGCTTTTCGGGCAGTTCGACGCCCGGGTTCAATTTTTCGATCGCCGGATCGTTCCAGCTGGTGATTTCCTGGCTGAAGATCTTCGCCAGGGTTTCGGCGTCGAGTTTGAGTTCTTCGACCCCTTCGAGGTTGTAGATGATCGCGATCGGCGAGACGTAGACCGGGACCTCGACCAATTCGCCCGGTTCGCAGCGCTTCATCGCCTTGGTGATTTCTTCTTCTTCTTCTGCGAGCGCCGCGTCGCTGCCCGCGTAGACGACCCCGCCGGCGATGAACTGTTCACGGCCGCCGCCGGACCCGACCGGGTCGTAGGAGATCGTCGCGCCGGAGTTTTCGCTGACGAATTCGGCGGTCCATGCTTCCTGTGCCGCCTGCTGGGCGGTGGAGCCGGCCCCTGCGATTTCACCCGAGACTTCTTCTCCCGATGAGCCGCCGGTGCTGCTGTCGCTGCTGCCGCATGCCGCAATGCCCAATGCCAGTACGGCGAGCGAGACTAGGACAGCAAACCATCTTGAGGCACTCACACGATCTCCTTCTTTCGTTTGACTGGACGCGAACGGGAGCCATCCCCGCCCATCTCACGGGCCACGACTCGCAGCGGCCCCCGAGCAGCTTGTTACTCGCTTGTACCGAGGATGTGAAAAAGATGTAAAAACTCAGCCGTCCGGCGAGAACCGGTAGCCGATGCCGTTGTGGGTGTGGATCAGGTCGAGCCCGGGCAGCGCCTCGCCGAGCTTCGAGCGCAGGCGGCTGACATAGACGTCGACCGAGCGATCGTCGCGGCGCGGCTCCCCGCCCCAGATCTCGGCGTAGAGCTCCTCGCGGGTCATGATCCGCTGCGGGTTCGCGGCCAGGGTGCTGAGCATCTGCAGCTCCCTGACGGTCAGCGACAGCGGCCTGCCGTCGACCAGGGCCGCGTGCTCGTCCGGCCTGATCTCGAGCCGATCGGCTGCGATCTGCTCTTCCCCGATGTTCTCGACGGACATTGGCCATCGAGGATGTCGCCGCCGACGCGCGGCGAGCGGTTATCCCGAAGTGAAGCTGGTGTGAACGGCTGGTAACACTTGGGCCGCCGCGCGGCCCCTACTGCGTGGCCGCGGCCCTTTCGCGCTTTGCGGCGAGAAGGTCGGCGACCGGCTCCGGCGCGGGCTGGGCGGCCTCGGCTGACCGAGACCGACTCCGGGTCGAACCGGTAGCCGACCCCGAAGTGCGTGTGGATGTAGTGCCAGCCCGGCGAGCGCTTCTCGAGCTTCTGCCTCAGCTTGCGGATGAAGACGTCGACCGAGCGGTCGCCGTGGGCCATCGCGTAGCCCCAGACCCGCTGGTAGATCGCCTCGCGCTCGAGCACCTGGCCTTCGGACTCGGCGAGAAGCTGGAGCAGCTCGAACTCGCGACGCGTGAGGTCGAGGCTGGTGCCGGCGACGAAGGCCTGGAAGCGGTCGGCCCGGATCTCGAGCTCACCGGCGACCACCGGTCCCGCCTCGAGCTGCGGCCGCGCCCGCCGGCGACGGCGCAACACCGCCTCGATCCTGGCGACGACCTCTTCCGGGTGGCACGGCTTGCCGACCCAGTCGTCGACGCCGAGGCGGAGCCCGCGCACCCGCTGCGCGACGGTGGACCTTTCGGTGCATACGACCACCCCGAGGTCGGGGAGCATGCCGCAGACCCGCTCGAGGTAGCTCCAGCCTTCCTCGCCGAGCACCGCCGGGTCGAGCAGGAGGGCGTTCAGCTTCATCGCCACCAGCTCCTCCGGGGGGATTCCACCCGCGAGGGTCCGCTGCTGCCAGCCCGCTGCCTGCGTGCGTTTCGACAACACGGTGACGAATCCGCTGTCGTCGTCGATGACCGCGAGCCTGATCGTCTGCTGGGTATTCACATGGGCCACACTGTTGCCGGCGCTGAGGCGGCCCGATTGTATGCATGCCCGAGGTCGGCCAACTCCTCGAAGTGCCTGCGTTCACCGAATATTCACAGGTCCCGGTCCAAATTGGGCGAATTCCGGCAACCGCGGTTCTCCGGATGTTCACCCCGCGGCCGGCCGGGCACGAAACACTCGTGACCTCACGAGACTCCTCTCTGTCTCCGCGCGAACGGCCCACTGCCCCGGGCCGTTCGCTTTTTCTTATGCCGCCATCTGCTCTGCTCCCGCTCGGCCGGGAAGAAACAGATATGGACCCGGCCTCGCTCCCGCGTCCGCGATGGCGGGCTACGCCAGCATGGGCCTCGCTCTCGCGTCCGCCATGCCGGGTCAAGCGTGACGCGTCCGCGATGGCGGACTGCACCAGAAGCCTCGCTCTCGCGTCCGCGATGGCGGGTCAAGCGTCGCCTCCCGCGTCCGCGGGGTCGGGAGGCTAGGTCGCGGAGAGGACGCCGGTGGCGAGCAGGATCAGGATCAGCAGGCCGAGGGCAACCCGGTAGACGATGAAGACCGCGTAGTTGTGGTGCGCGATGTAGCGCAGCAGCCAGGCGATCGCGACGAAGGCGACCGCGAAGCTCACCAACGTGGCGACGATCGTCGGGCCCCACCCGACCCCGCTCGAGATGTTGCTGAATTCTCCGATCCCCTCGAAGATCGCGGCGCCGGTCAGGGCCGGGATCGCGAGGAAGAACGACAATCGCGTCACCGCGACCCGATCGATTTCGCGCAGGAGGCCGGCCGACATCGTCGCCCCGGATCGCGAGACTCCCGGAACCAGCGCCAGGCACTGGACGATGCCGATGATCAGGGTGTCGAGCCAGGTGACATCGGACTCGTGCCTCCGCAGCGTCGCCCGGCTGTCGGCGTAGAACATCGCCCCGCTCCACAGGATCAGCGCCCAGGCGACGAACCAGAGGCTTCGCAATGTCGTCTCGATCTGGTCCTTGAAGGCGATGCCGACGATCACGATCGGGATCGATCCGATGATCACCGCCCAGGCGAAGCGGTAGTCGCCGGAGCTGCGCTCCGCGGGGTTCACGAGCCCGCGGAACCAGGCCCCCACGAGCCTGACGACGTCACGGCGGAGGAAGACCAGGGTCGCGGCGATTGCGCCGACCTGGATGATCGCCGTGAAGGCGGTGATTTCGGGATCGTCGGTCTGGTGTCCGAGAATCGCCTCGAGGACCGTCAGGTGGCCCGTGCTCGAGATCGGCAGGAACTCGGTGACCCCCTCCACCACGCCGAATAGAACGGCTTCCCACCAATCCATCGCGCCAGCCTACGGAGAGCCGCAGCGGCACGCCTGAAGGTTCGGTAGATTCCGCCGCGTGACCACTCTGTCGCGCCGCGCCCGCCTCGCCGTCTCACTGATCGTGGTGCTCGCCCTCTCGCTCGTCGCCGCGCCCGCGGCCTTCGCCGAGAACGGAACCGGCCTCGCCGGCCCGCTGACCGACAAGACCGTCACCTTCTTCTGCTTCGGAGTCATCCTCTTCTTCGCTCTGCTGCCGATCGTTCTCTCGCTGATCCAGGGCAGGCTCGAGAAGCGGAAGGAAATGCGGCAGTACGACCTCGACCGGTTCGGGTAGCCCTACTCCAGGGTGAACCCGGAGAGCAGGCGTTTCTCGCTCTCCCCCTCGATCTTCGCGACGACCTCCACCCGCCCTTCGAGCGGCGTGCCGCGGATCTTCGTCGCCAGCAGGTCGTCGACCTGGAAAATCCCGGCTGAGTTGTTCAGCTCGATCTCGATCCGCACCGCGCGCTCCTCGCCGGCCTCGATCCGGACCTCGTCGATCGCCGCCGCCGAGATCGAGTGGATGCCCTCGCGGCCGGCTTCGAGCGGGATTCGGGTCCGCCCCTGCGCCATGTCGAGGGCGTCGGCGACGCGGACGACCCCGGCCTCGACGGTGTAGGGCTCGCCACGGCGGCGATGGCCGATGATCGCGTGCAGGATCTCGGAGGCGATCACCGTGCGTTTCGGCTCCTTGTACGAGCTCGCCAGAAGCCGGTCGAGGGCGCCGGCGGCGAGAAAGAGGCTGTAGGCCTCGTGGTCGTTGCGGTGGATCGACATCCCGACGTCGTGCAACAGGGCCCCGCCGGCGACGACCACCTCGGCGTCGCGCGCCGACATTCCGTGATCGGCGACGACGGCCGGCTCGACACCGTCCCTCACCAGCAGGCGCAGGAGCCGCAGCGCGATGTTGAGGACGATCTGCATATGGACCCAGGAGTGGTCCGACATCCCCAATCGTTCGGCGTGGACCTGCGCCATGTACCACCAGGCGCGAACCTGCTCGTCCTCGTTGACCGCCGAGAGGAACCCCTCGAGCTTGCGATTGCCGCGGGTCGGCGCCCGGACCGTCGCCTCCTCGATCGCCTCGGTGAGCGGCTTGCGAGTCGGGCCCTCGGGGTCCGGAGCGGGAACTCGCTCGTCGTTCATCGAAGTTGATCGTAGGGCAGGGGCCGGGCGGCCCCACCCCTCGCCCGGGTTCGCTCCCGGCAGGTGGCTCAGCCGCAGATGGGCCAGGGGCTTGACCCCGAGCTCGAATACAGCAGCGCCGCCCGGTAGTCCTGCTCGGCCTCGGGGGCCGCGGCGGGGTCTCCGCCGCCGCCGACGGAAGCCCATGTTTCGAATGTGAACTGGTACTTCCCCCGGTAGGTCCCATCGGAGGAGACGATCGTCGGGTCGCCGCCGGACTCGCAGGCGGCGATCGCATCCAGGGTCGATTGCGAGACGCCGCCCGGTAGCGTCGCGAACGATTCCCGCCGTTCGCGGCGCTGGCGGCGATGGGCGCTGCGAATCCGCCTGGCGCCGACGGCGATCGCGCGATGGAAGCTCGCGACCGGTCGGGTCAGCGGGTTGGTCGCGGCCGGCTGGGCATCGGCGAGGCCGATTCGAGCGGTGGGCCCGCTGCCGCCGCCGGCGCCGAGGGCCGCCGCGGGGAGGGCGAGGGCCGCGATGAGGACAAGGGTCGAGTATGTGCGTTTCTTGAGCAAGCGGGGAACCGTGGCCGGGTTCCCGTCCCCGCAGAGTGAGGGCCGTCACACTCCTCACATTCATCGCGCCAATCGCCACAATCCCAGGCATGGCGCAAATCTTCTAAACCAAATCTGAACCTTGTCTTGCAGGGATTTCCCCCCGATCTTGGCGATGATTCGCTGATCGAAGACGAGCACCGGACATCGCGCCTGCTCCTTGCCTGCCCCGACCGGCCGGGCTTGATCGCCGCTGTCAGCGGCTTCCTCGCCGACGCCGGGCTCAACATCGTCGATGCCGACCAGCACTCGAGCCACGAGGGACGCTTCTTCATGCGGATGGCGTTCGAGCCGGCAGCCGAGGAGGTGCGCGACGAGCTCCAGCGCCGCTTCCGCGAGGAGATCGCCGAGCCATTCGAGATGGAGCACCGGTTCGCAGAGTCGGACGAGCGCAAGCGGGTCGCGGTGATGGTCTCGCGCGAAGACCACTGCCTCTCCGACCTCCTCTGGCGCTGGCGCAGCGGCGAGCTCGGGGCCGAGATCGTCTCGGTGATCTCGAATCACGCCGACCACGCCGCGCAGGTGGAATCGCTCGGCCTCCCCTTCCACCACGTTCCGGTCGATCCCGGGGACCGGCCCGCCTCCGAGCGGCGCTGCCTGGAGATTCTCGGCGAGGGGGTCGACCTCCTCGTCCTCGCCCGCTACATGCAGATCCTCAGCGGCGACTTCCTGCGGCGGCTGGAGGCGCCGGCGATCAACATCCACCACAGCTTCCTGCCGGCGTTCGTCGGGGCCGACCCCTATGCCCGCGCCCACGAGCGCGGAGTCAAGCTGATCGGCGCCACCGCCCACTACGTGACCGAGGAGCTCGACGCCGGGCCGATCATCGATCAGGACGTGACCAGGGTCAGCCACCGCGACGAGACCGAGGACCTGATGCGGATCGGGCGCGACATCGAGCGGCTGGTCCTCGCCCGCGCCGTCAAGGCCCACATCGACGACCGGGTCCTGCTCGACGGGGCGCGGACGATCGTCTTCTGAGTGCGGGAAAAGCTGCGAGGTCGCGAGTATCGTCTTCCCAGATGGAGCAGGCGACGATCGCACGTCCATCCCCAGCCCCAACGGCCGCGGCGCCGCCCGGCCCCCGTACTCCCGGCGCCCTGCAGGCGGTCCGCTACGCCCGCGCCCCGCTCGATTTCCTGATCGGCCTCCACCGCCGCTACGGCGATGTTTTCACCGTCTCCTTCCCGTTCTTCGGCCGCCTCGTCTACGTCGCCGACCCGGGCCTTGTCAAGGAGCTCTTCACCGGGTCGCCACGGAAGTTCCACGCCGGCGAGGCGAACGCGACCGTGCTCGAGCCGGCGCTCGGCCCGAACTCCGTCCTGACCCTCGACGAGGAGCCCCACATGCGGCAGCGCAAACTGCTGCTGCCGCCCTTCCACGGCGAGCGCATCGGGCGCTATGGCGACCTGATCCGGGAGATAACGCTTCGGGAGATGGAGCGCTGGCCGGTCGGCGAGCCGTTCGCGCTGCGCCCCCACACCCAGCGGATAACGCTGGCGGTGATCATGCGCGCGGTCTTCGGCGTCGCTGACGAGGAGCGACTGGAGCGGTTCGGGAGGCTGATCGACGACTTCAGCGCCCGTGTCAACGCGGTGGTCGCTTTCCCGCTGCTGCAGCGCGACCTCGGTCGCTGGAGCCCGTGGGGGCGGTTCGTGCGGGCGCGGGCGGCCCTCGACGCCTTCATCTACGAGGAGATCGCGCTGCGCCGCTCCGAGGTCGAGGCGGATGGCGGCGATGACCGCGACGACGTCCTCTCGCTTTTGCTCGGCGCCCGCCACGAGGACGGGAGCCCGATGAGCGACGAGGAGCTCCGCGACGAGCTCGTCACCGTCCTCGGCGCCGGCCATGAGACGACGGCGACCGGCCTCGCCTGGGCGATGGAGCGAACGCTGAGGACTCCGCGTGTGCACAGCCGCCTGCGCGACTCGGTCGCCGCCGGCGAGGATTCCTACCTGGACGCGACGATCAGGGAGACGCTGCGGGCGCGCCCGGTGATCGTCGACGTCGCCCGCAAGCTCACGGCTCCGGTCGAGATCGGCGGCTACGAGGTCCCCGCCGATAGCTTCCTGCTGGCGGCGATCGCCGCCATGCACTACCGCGAGGACCTGTTCCCCGATCCGCACGAATTCCGCCCCGAGCGATTCCTCGACGGCAAGGCCGACAGCTACGCCTGGATCCCGTTCGGCGGCGGCGTCCGCCGCTGCATCGGCGCCTCGTTCGCCGAATTCGAGATGCGGGTCGTGCTGCGGGCGATCCTCGAGCGCGCCGACCTCCGGGCCGCCGACCCCGCCCCGGAACCGATCAGGGTCCGCAACATCACCCTCGCTCCGGGCAGGGGCTCCCAGGTCGTCCTCGAGCGGCCGCTGCGATGAGCCTCGACTCTGCGCTGCCGGCCGCCACCGCGTAGCCTCACCGCATGGACCGCGACGAGCTGCGGGCGGTACAGACGCCGCTGAAGGAGCGCTACGCGGAGAGCCCGGAGGAGGCGATGGTCACCCTGCGGGCAGATGGAGCGCTCGGCGAGGGGGTCACCTGCTCCGTCGACACCGGGCGGGCGATCGCCGCCGCGGGGCTGCACCCGGCTGCCGGGGGCAACGGGACCCTGCTCTGTTCGGGAGACATGCTGCTCGAGGCGCTCGTCGCCTGCGCGGGTGTGACGATGGGCGCCGTCGCGACCTCGCTGGGGATCGCGATCGAGGGCGGGACGGTCCGCGCCGAGGGCGACCTCGATTTCCGCGGCACCCTCGCGGTCGACCGCGACGCGCCGGTCGGATTCCGCTCGATCCGCCTCGCCTTCGACCTCGACACCGAGGCCGATGAGGAGGAGCTCGAGACGCTGCTGAAGCTGACGGAGCGCTACTGCACGGTCTTCCAGACTCTCTCGACCCCGCCCCGTCTCTCGGCCGAGGTGCGGACCGGCTGAGCCCGCCCGTTCGGTTGCCCGGCCCACTGGGACATCTGCGGGACCTCGCCAGAGCGCGGGCGACGCGCAGCGGCGACGAACGCGACGACGGCCAGCTGCTGGGCGAGCTCGAGGCCCGGCCGCTGGAGCTCCCCTCAGGCCTCGAGATCGAATGGCTCGGCGTCTCCGGCTACCGAATCACCCACGATGGCCGGACGCTCTTCGTCGATCCGTTCCTCTCGCGGGTCCCCTTCCGCCAACTCCTGATGCGCCGCCCGAACCTGCCGCAGGCGGGGGCACTCGACCGCTTCCTGCGCGCCCCGGGCGAGGTCGTCGGCGTCCTCGTCGGCCACACCCACTTCGATCACGCGGTCGACGCCCCGGAGATCGCGCGGCGCTTCGGCTGCCCGGCCTACGGCTCGGGTTCGCTGGTCAACCTGATGGCCCTCCATGGGCTGGCCGACCGGGCGGTCGAGGTCGAGCCCTACCGGACCTACGAGCTCGGCCCGTTCGAGGTCAGCTTCACGCCGAGCGTCCACTCGAAGCTGCTGCTCGGCCTCGCCGTTCCATTCGACGGCGACCTCACCTGTGAGCACCTCGACTCGCTCTCACCCGGCGCCTATCGGTGCGGGCAGGTCTGGGGGATCTCGATCAGGGTGGCCGGCCTCAGCCTCTATCACCAGGGCAGCGCCAACCTGATCGACGACGCGGTCCGCGAGCGTGGCGTCGACGTCTTCCTCGCCGGGGTCGCCGGCCGCAGCTTCACCGATTCCTACTGGAGCAGGATCCTGCCTCTGCTCGAGCCGCGGGTGGTCGTGCCGACCCACTACGACAACTTCTTCCGCCCGCTCGGGCGGCCGATCGAGTTCGTCGCCAACGCCCAGGTCGCCAGGCTTCCCGACGAGATCGCCGCGGTCAGCTCCGAGATCGAGCTCGCGGCCCTGCCCCGCGCCGACGCGACCGTGGCAGCCCGCTAGGCGAAGTACTTGGACGCAACCTGCTGCATCGTCCCCATCGTCCGCACCGTCATCGGGCCGAGCGCCGCGGCGAGTGCATTGAGGTCGAGGTCGGAGTCCGACATACCCCCGCTCGGCAGCCAGTAGAGCTCACGGCCCTCGATCGCGAGCCGGTCCTCCTCCGAGGCGAGGCCGAGCGCCTCGCGGCGTGCCTTCGCGCTCGGCCGCTTCTGCAGCATGGCGACCTGGAGCTTCCCCTTCGAGGCACCGATCTCGGCCGCAGCGAACGGCTCGTGCGAGGCGATCGCCCTGACCTCGCCGCCGTCACGGAGGAAGACGGGCACCTCGTAGCCGAGCGAGTCGGCGAGCCCGCCTTCGAGGCGCTTTGCGACCGCGGCCTCGCTGCCGCGGGCAGCGGCGAAGACGACGTTGCCGCTTGCCCGGAAGGTCTCGACCTCCTCAAACCCGATCTCCGCCACGGCGGCGGCGAGATCCTTGTTGGTGATTCTGCGCCCGCCGAGGTTCATCCCCCGCAGGAATGCCGCGTATCTGGCCATCGGGCCTCAGACTACGCGGGAAGCGGGAGAATCGACGCCGATGGCCGGTTACACGCAGCTTCCCGACGACCTGCCGGTCCCCGAGGACGACGGGGCCGCCGACCATCTGCCCGGCCTGTCGCTTCCGGATCTGGGCCTGCCCTCGACCGATGGCGGCGCCAGCCCAAGCCTCGCGAGGCTCGGGGAGGGCCTCCTCGTCGCCTACCTCTACCCGCGCACGGGCGTCCCGGGAGAGCCGCTGCCCGGCGGCTGGGACGACATCCCGGGCGCCAGGGGCTGCACGCCGCAGAGCTGCGCCTACCGCGACGCCCTCGGCGAGTTCGGCGAGCTCGGCGCGACGGTGATCGGAATCAGCGCCCAGACGCCCGCAGAACAGCTCGAGTTCGCCGAACGCGAGCAGATCCCGTTCCCGCTGCTGAGCGATCCAGGCCTGCGCCTCGCAGCGGCTCTCGGCCTTCCCACCTTCGAGGCGGCGGGGATGACCCTCTACCGGCGCCTCACCCTGGTCGCGGAGGACGGGCGGATCGCAAAGGCCTTCTACCCCGTCTTCCCGCCCGACCGCGACGCGGCCCAGGTGCTCGGCTGGCTGCGATCGAGATAGAAGGAATGGCGGCTGCCGCGACTCTCGACACCCCGCTGGGCCGCCGCGTCAAGGTCGTCGAGCAGGGCGAAGGGAGGCCGGTGGTGTTCCTCCACAGCGGGGTCGGCAGCGCCGGCGAGTGGAAGCAGGTCTTCTCGCTCTGGCGAGGGCACCTCGGCGCGACCTTCTGTCTCGTCGGGTTCTCGTGGGGCGGCGCGACAGCGCTGCGCGTGACCAGCGCGGCGCCCCAGCTCGTCGACGCGCTCGCCGTCGTCGAGCCCGAGGCATACGCGTTGCTGCGCACGCAGGACGCGGGCGCATATGCCCAGATCTGCGGCCTGCGCGACCGGTCGCGGGCCCACCTTCGCGACGGTCGGTGGTACGAGGCGTTCGAGGAGTTCATCGACTTCTACAACGGGCCCGGCTCGTTCGCCCGCTGGCCGGCCGAGCGCCGCGAGGCTTTTCTCGCCGTCCAGCAGGCACGGGGAGACCTGTGGGAGGTTCTCCTCGACGACGACCTGCTCAGCGTCGACGCGCTCGCCGGGGTGGCCGCCCCGGTCCACGTCGTCGAGGGCTCGCGGACGTCAGCCGTCGATCACGCGATCTGCGACGTGATCCGCCGGCGGGTGCCGCACCCGCGGCACAGCTTGATCGACGGGGCCGGCCACATGATGCCCCTCACCCACCCCGAGCCGCTCACGCGCGCGCTCCTCACCGGGATCGAGCGCTGAGCGTAGTGGAGGCGGCCGGAATCGAACCGGCGTCCCTGGTCGTAGCGCGAAGGCGTCTACAGGCTTAGCCGGCGCTTGATTCTCGTCTCCCGGGGTCCGCGCCGGCGGGCACTGCGGGAGACACAAGCCCCTTTGATGTCCCCCGGCGGGCGGGGCGCTCCGCCCGGGTGAGCCCGCAATTGAAGCCGGAACCCCCCTCCGCGGGCGGGAGAGGGCCGACTCTCACTCACCTAGCTATTGACTAGGCAGCGAGGGCGAACTCATGGTCCGCACGTATTGGTTGGTGCCGGTGTTTCACGAGGCCTCCGGCCACCTCGACCTGCAACCGTTCGCACGGACCGACCAGGTCGAAGCCTGTCGCCCCCGTGCTATGTCTACCTGCGATTGTACGGTTTCGCTAATGGCTGAGCGGGAGTTCGACGCGATCGTCCTCGGCGCCGGGGCTCCCGGAGAGGTCTGCGCCGGCCGCCTCGCCGAAGGCGGGCTGCGGGTCGCGATCGTCGAGCCCGGACTGATCGGCGGCGAATGCTCCTACTACGCCTGCATGCCTTCGAAGGCGCTGCTGCGGCCAGGCGAGCTCTACGCCGAGGCCCGCCGGGTCCCGGGCGTGAAGCAGGCCGTGACCGGCGACCTCGACTCCGGGGCGATGCTCGCGCGGCGCGACGAGGTGATCCACGACCTCGACGACTCGGGCCAGCTGCCCTGGCTCGAAGAGCGGAGGATCGAGGTCTTCCGCGGCGAGGGGCGGCTCGCCGGCGAGCGCCGCGTCGTCGTCGGCGAAGACGAGCTGACCGCGACCAGGGCCGTCGTCGTCGCGACCGGGAGCAGCGCCGCGATGCCGCCGATCGAGGGCCTCGACTCCGTCCGCGCCTGGAACAACCGCGATGCGACGACGTCGAACTCGGTGCCGGCGAGCATGGTCGTGCTCGGCGCCGGCCCGGTCGGAACCGAGCTCGCGCAGGCGTGGTCGACGCTCGGGACGAGGGTGACCCTGGTCGGGGCCGACGAGAGGCTGCTGCCGCGCGAGGAGCCGTTCGCCGGCGATCAGGTTGCCGAATCGCTCCGGAAGGCCTACGGGGTCGACGTCCGGACCGGGACCAAGGCGGATCGGGTCGCCGCCGCCGGCGAGGGAGTCGAGGTCCACTTCGAGGACGGCAGCTCGGTCGAGGCAGCCGAGCTACTGGTCGCGATCGGCCGCACGCCGCGGACCGCCTCGATCGGGCTCGACAGCGGTCGCCGCCGAGACCGACGACCGCGGCTTCCTCCTCACCGACGACCGCCTCCGGGTCGGCGGGCGCGAGTGGCTCTATGCGGTCGGCGACGTCAACGGCCGAGCGCTCTTCACCCACATCGGCAAGTACCAGGGCTGGGTCGTGGGCGAGAACATCCACGGCCGGCCGGTCGAGGCGATCGCCGAGGGGATCGGCTCGCCGCGGGTGATCTTCACCGACCCGCAGGTCGCCGCGGTCGGGTTGACCCTGGAGCTGGCAGAGGGCGATGGGATCGACGCCCGCGCGGTCGACGTCGACACCGACGCCACTGCCGGCGCCAGCTTCCAGGGCAAGGGGACCGGCGGCACGACCCGGCTCGTCGTCGACGAGTCGAGGGGTGTGATCGTCGGCGCGACGTTCTGCGGCTTCGAGACCGCCGAGTTCCTCCACGGGGCGACTATCGCCGTCGTCGGCGAGGTGCCGCTGGAGCGCCTCCGCCACGCGGTCGCGGCCTTCCCGACCCGCAGCGAGCTCTGGTTGAAGCTGCTCGAGGCCTACGGCCTCTAGAGGCTCGAGCGGCGCTTCAGGTCCTCGAGCTGGTCCTGGGGGAAGCCCGGAACCTCGTCGAGCTGGTCCAGGGACTGGAAGCTGCCGATCCGCTCGCGGTGGGCGAGCAGACGGGTCGCCTGGGTGACGCTGAGGCCCTGCGAGCGGAGCTGCTCGAAGGTGACGCTGTTGAGTGAGATCGATTGCCCCGCGCCCGCGACCGGCGGCTCGGGGGCCGACGGGGCCGGTGGCTCCGGTGGCGGCGGAGCTGGTGGGCGAGGCGGCTCGGGTCCGGCGTCGGCGGCGGACCGGGCGTCGGCGGCGGGGCCGGGGTCAGGCGGAGGAGGGCTCGGCGCCGGGGGCGGCGGTGGCGGCTCGGGCGACGGCGGCTGCGGCGTCTCGGGCGAGCCCACCTCGGGCGGCGCCGGCGGGGTGACCGATTGCATCACCGACTGCTCGGCTTCGGCGGCGCGGCGCTCGGCCTCGCGCGCGCGCTCCTCGGCCTGGGCGACGCTGTCGCGCAGCTCCTGCAACCGACTGCTCGCGGTCGACCTCCTCGGCTTTCAGCGCGGCGAGCCGTTTCGCTTCGGCGGCCCGCTGTTCGGCGGCTTTGGTGCGCTGCTCGATTTCGCTCAGCCGTTTCTCGGCCTCGGTCATCGACCGCTCGTGCTCCTCGCGGCCCCGCTGGAGCTGCTGTTCCGCGTCGCCGAGGCCGGGCTCGGCGGGCGGGCGTCAGGCTCTGGGTGGTCTGGCCGGCGTCGCTCGGCGCGACCCGGGCGCCCGCTTCCCGCTGGCGCTGCTCGGCTTCGGCGATCCGGCGCTCGGCCTCGGCCCGTATCCGCCCCTCCTCCTCCTGGATCGCGGCGACCTTGTCCTGGACCCGCTGTTCGGCGCGTGGCGGGGTCGTAGGCGGGCTCGGTCGCGCCTGCCTGGAGCGGCGGCGCAACCGGCGGCAGCGGCACGGCCGGGGGAGCCGGAGCGGCCGGCGGGGGCGGTTGGCGGCTGTGGTGCCTGCGGTGGCGGCTGGTACGGGGCGGGTGCGGCCGGTGCGGGGATACTGCGGCGCGGGAGGCTGGGCCGGGTAGGGCTGGACGGGCTGGGCCGGGTACTGGGGCGGGGCCGGCTGGGCCGGATATGGCTGCTGCACCGGCAGCGGCGGCGGATATGGCTGTGGGGGCTGCCCGGCAAGGGGCATCCCCGAGGCCGCCTGGGCGCTCTGCTGGGCCAGCAGCGCCCGCTCCTGGGCGGCGCGGGCGGCGGCGGTTTCGCGCTCGACCTTTGCCGCTTCCTTGCGGGCCCGCCGCGAGGAGCTCGGGGCCCCGCCGCGGCGTTCGGCCCGTTTCTGCGGCCCTTTCCTCGCGACGGAGCTTCGCGCTCGCCTGGCGCTGCTGGCGCTGTTCGGCGCGCGCCTGGCGCTGCTGCAGTCGGGCCTGCTTGCGTTTCTCCTTCGCGCTCAGCGCGACCGTCGGCGCGGCGGCCGCGGCAGCGGCCGCGGCGGCGGCGCGGTGCCGGTGCGCCGGTCGGCGCGGTGGTCGGGGGGGTCGCCGTTTCGGTGGTCACGGGCTCGTTGGTCGCCGGCCCACCGGTCACGGGTTCGGCGGCCGGCGGCGCGGCGGGCTCCGGCGTGCCCGAGGCCGGCCCGGCCGGAGGTGGTGGCAGCGGCGACTTCGCGGCCTTTTCGGCGGCCTTCTTCTCGCGGCGGCGTTCGGCGCGCGATGGCTTTCTCGCCTTTGGGCGGCTTCGGAGGCTTCGGCGACTTCTTCGCCTTCGGAGGCGGGGGCGGCCCTGGGCTTCCGGCTTTCTGCGGCTGCTCCTTCTGCCGCCGGCGCTGGACGCTGATCACGAGCAGCAGCAGGAGAATCGCGACCACGAGGCCAGCGACGAAGTACTGGATGTTGTCGCTCACGAATTCGCCGACTTCGCTCGGGACAGATGCGGTGATCACAGTCCCGAAGCTACCTGATTTTGGCCTTGAATTCGCGCTCGACCTCGCGCCGCACGTCTCGCTCCGCGATCTCGCGGCGGCGGTCGCGCCCCTCCTTGCCGCGGGCCAGGGCCAGCTCGACCTTGGCGCGTGGCCCCTTGAAGTAGATCCGGGTCGGGACCAGGGTCAGCCCCCGCTCCGCGGTCTTTCCGACCAGGCGCTCGATCTCGGCCCGGTGCAGGAGCAGCTTGCGGGGGCGTTCGGGCTCGTGGTTCTCGCGGCTGGCCGGCTCGTAGGGCGGGATGTGGAGCGCCGCGCAGCCAGACCTCGCCGCGATCGATCACCGCGTAGGCATCGCTCAGCTGCGCCTTGCCGTTGCGCAGCGACTTCACCTCGGATCCGCGCAGTTCGATCCCGGCCTCGAGCTTTTCGACCAGCTCGAACCGGTGCCCGGCGCGGCGATTGGTCGCGACGTCGCCCGACGCGGGCGCCCGTTTCTTCTTCGCCTTCTTCGCCATCGCCTAGCTCCCGACCGGCTCGAGGTCGACCCTTCCGCGAGGAGCGTCGACTCGGGTCACGCGGACGGCGACCGGGTCCCCGAGGCGGAGCGTGCGGCCCGACTCCTGCCCGACCAGCGCCGTCTCGGTCTCGATCGAGCTCGAAGCGCTCCGAGCCCATCCTGCGGGCGGGCAGCATTCCCTCGTAGACGTCTCCCAGCTCGCCCCGGAAACGAGCGAAGGCACCGCTGCGGATCACCCCGGAGACCTCGCCGTCGAACGCGACCTCGCCGCCGCGCTCGCCGAGCTCGCGCCCGAGCAGGTAGGCGGCGCAGATGTCGTCGCCCTCGCGCTCGATTCGCATCGAGTCGCGCTCGCTCTCGCTGCACTCGCGGGCCGCCTCCCGCGCCTCGCCCGCGCGCGGAGCGCCCTCGCCCTCCCCCACCGCCGCGAGCAGCGCCCGGTGGACGACGAGGTCCGGGTAGCGGCGGATCGGCGAGGTGAAGTGGCAGTAGGCGCGGCTGCCGAGCCCGGCGTGGCCGCGTGTTGCGATCGCTGTAGCTGGCCTGCTGGAGGGATCTGAGCACGAGAGATGTATACGCCTCGCGTCCGTGGCCGCGCCGCGCGGCCTCCCGCGCGACCAGCCGGCTCGCCTCGGCGGCGAGCTCGCCCGCCTCCCGCGGCGCCAGCGAACCGCGCAGCGGCGGCGTCGGGATGCCGAGCGCGTGCAGCTGGGCGATCATCCGTTCCACCCGCGGGGGATCGGGCTGGCCGTGAACGCGGTAGATCGCCGGCACCCGCCGGCTCTCCAGCAGCTGCGCCACCTGCTCGTTGGTGAGGATCATCAGCCGCTCGATCAGGCGGTGGGACTCGGTCTGCGGGACGGCCCGGGCGCCCGACCACTTCGCCGGAGCGATCGAAGCGAAACTCGGGCTCGGAGGTCTCGACCGCGAGGCCCGCGATCGCCGCGCTGCTCGCCCAACCGCGCCGCCGCGTCGCGGGCCAGCGCCAGCGGCTCGGCCACCTCCTCGGGCGCGGCGGCGCGGCCGGAGAAGACGACATCGAGCTGGTCGTAGTCGAGCCGGGCATCGGACCGGACCCGGCTGCGGTAGAACGCGGCGCCGCGCGGGACTCCCGCCTCGTCGAGCTCGATCTCGGCGGTCACCGCAAGCCGCTCGACGCCGGGCGAGAGGCTGCAGGCGTCCTCGCTCAGGGCGCGCGGCAGCATCGGCTCCACCGTCCCCGGGACGTAGGTGCTGTTCCCACGCCGGCGCGCCTCGCGGTCGAGCGGCGAGCCCGGGCGCACGTGGGCGGCGACGTCGGCGATGTGGATCCAGAGCCTGGTCGCGTCGCCCTCCCGGCGGGCCGAGACGGCGTCGTCGAAGTCGCGGGCAGTCGCCGGGTCGACGGTGAAGGTCGCGAGCTCGGTGAGGTCGCGCCTCCGCTCCTCCCCCGCCGACCTCGCCGACCCGCTCGGCTTCGGTCTCGAGCGAGATCGGAAAGCCACGGCGGCCGAGCTCCTCGCCCAGCATCGCCTCGATCGCCTGCCTCGCGTTCTTCGGCTCCGCCCGCCGGCGCGAGCCGGCCCCGAGGCCGGCCGCGTGGGCTCAACCCGATCCCTTCTCGTCGGCGAGGACCTCGAGCGCCCGTTCGCGCGCCTCGTCGCGTTTGGTGGCCGGATCGTCGCGTACGTGGACGTCGGGGTGGATGCCCTTGCCGCCGAGGTTGTCGCCGTTGGGGGTGAAGTACTCGCCGATCGTCAGCTTCAGCGCGCCGCCGTTGGAGAGCGAGACCTCCTGCTGGAAGACGCCCTTGCCGTAGGAGCGGGTGCCGACGACCTCGGCACCGGCTTCGTCGGCGAGGGCGGCGGTGAGGATCTCGGCGGCGGAGGCCGTGTTGCGGTCGATCAGGACGACGATCGGCTGCGGCGGCAGGTTGTCGCCGAGCGGCGTCGTAGACGGCGTCGCCCTGGGTGCGGGATTTGGTCGAGACGACGACGGTGCCCTTCGGGCAGGAAGATGCTGGCGTTGAGGACCGCCTCCTCGAGCAGGCCGCCGCCGTTGCCCGGAGGTCGAGGATCAGCCCTTCCGCGCCCTGGCGCCGGACCCGTTCGACCGCCCGCCGCATGTAGGCGTGCGAGCCTTCGCTGAAGCTGGCCAGGCGCACGTAGCCGAACTTCCTGCCGTCCTGTTTCGAGCACCGTGCTGGCGACGACCGGGACCGAGATCTGGGCCCGGGTCAGGGTCAGGTCCTCGACGCCTGCCGCTCCCGTGCCTGCGAGCACGCCGATCCCGACGTCGGTTCCTTCCGGCCCCTTGATCAGTTCGGTCGATTTGGTCGAGCTGAGGCCGGAGATGTCGTGCCCTTCGACCGTGACGATCACGTCTGCCGGCACGATCCCCGCCTTTTCGGCGGGCGAGCCCTTGAAGACCTTTTCGACCTGCAGCCCGGGCTTGACCTTGATCGACGGTCAGGCCGATCCCCGAGAACCTGCCCTCGATCGCTTCGTTGAAGCGTTCGAGGACCTCGGGCGGGAAGTATTCGGAGAAGCGGTCGTGGAAGCGGCGGCGGAGGCCGCGCGCCATCCCCGAGAGCGAGGAGTTGATCAGTTCGGATTCGTCGACCTTGCGGTAGTAGTTGTCCTCGATCAGTTCCGTCGCTTCGGCGGTCAGCCCGGCGGATTCGTCGACGAAGACGTCGCGCAGGGGACTCGGCAGGTTGGCCGGGTGGCCGCCGAGCCAGAGCCCGGCGGCGAGCACGGCGAGCAGCGCAGCCGCCAGGGCCACCATCCGAGCGGGGCTCACAGGACGCTCAGACCTTCAGGAAGCGGCGCAGCGTCACGCCCGAGCCGACCGCCGAGACCAGCACCGAGGCGGCGAACAGGATCGCCACCAGAGCCGGGAACGAGAGGGTGCTGGTGTTCTGCGCAGCCAGGAACGAGAAGGTGCTGCTGAGGGGGTCGACGATCGTGATCTTGCCCAGCCACAGGATCAGTATCGCGATCAGGCCGCCCGCGAAGCCGACGACCACGCCCTCGATCATGAACGGCCAGCGGATGAACCAGCGGGTGGCGCCGACCAGTCGCATCACCTCGATCTCGCGCCTGCGGGTGTAGATCGAGAGCCTGATCGTGTTGCCGACGAGCATCAGCGAGGCCGCGATCAGGAGCGCGGTGATCACGGTCAGGACGATCTTCAGCGCGCTCGTCACCTGCTCGATCTGCTTCGCGCCCTGCTGCTGCTGGAAGGTCGGCGTTTCGGCGTTGATGATCGGCGAGATCGGCTTCGGCTTGCCGTCCGGCCCGGGCGGGGCGACCGCGGTGCGCGCCGATTCCAGGTTGGCGGCGTCATCGGGCTTGACCGAGAAGTTCCCGGGCAGCGGGTTGTAGCCGCGCAGCTGGGTGATCGATTCTTCGACCTTGCTCTGGCCGTAGGACTTCTTGAATTCTTCGAGGGCCTCGGCCTTGGTGATGAACTCCACCGACTTGACGTGCGGAATCGCTTCCAGCTTGCCCTGCAGCGCATGGATTTCGGCCTTGGTCGCGTCGTCGTAGACCGGCACCCGGAATTCGAGGCTGGCGCGCACCGATTCGCTCTTCGCCTGGGTCGTCTGGAAGATCGGGATCAGCACCCCGAGCAGGACGACGGTGACGACGGTGGTGACGATCGCGGCCATGCTCGGGGCGCCGTTGCGGCGCAGCGCCCGGAAGGCCTCGCGGATGAAGAAGAAGAGCCTCGACATCAGAAGAAGCGTGTCGTGGCCGTTGGTCTGGCCCTCGGGCGCGACCCCCATCTCGGCCCGCATCCGCAGGCCGAACTCGGTCGTCGACTCCTCGGTGTAGCCGCCGCTGACCTCGTCGCGGACGACCCGGCCCTCGTAGAGCTCGATCACCCGGCGGCGCATGCTGTCGACCATCTCGCGGTCATGGGTGACGACCAGCACCGTGGTCCCGGTCTTGTTGATCCGGTAGAGGAGCTGCATCACCCCGATCGAGGTCACGGGGTCGAGGTTCCCGCTCGGCTCGTCGGCCAGCAGCAGCGGCGGATGGTTGACGAACGCCCGGGCGATCGAGACGCGCTGCTGCTCGCCGCCGGAGAGCTGGTCCGGGAAGTTGTGGAGTTTGGTCGAGAGCCCGACGAGGCGGAGGATCTCCGGCACCTGGGTCCGGATCGTCGCGCGGCCGGCGCCGATCACCTGCAGCGCGTAGGCGACGTTGTCGTAGACGGTGCGGTCCGGCAGCAGCTTGAAGTCCTGGAAGACGGTGCCGACGTTGCGCCGCAGCTGCGGGATCTTCTTCTCCGAGAGCGCTCCGATGTCGCGGCCAGCGATCCGCACGCTGCCCTCGGTCGCCTCGAGCTCACGGATCAGGAGCTTGATCAGGGTCGACTTGCCGCACCCGGTCGGGCCGACGAGGAAGACGAACTCGCCGCGGCCGATCGCCAGCGAGACGCGGTCGAGCGCCATGTGGCCGCCGGGGTAGACCTTGGTCACGTCGCGCATCTCGACGATCGGCTTGCCACCACGACGAGAGCGGTGGCCCTCGCCACCGCTCCGATCCTGCCCCCGTTTTCTCGGTCTCGCCATTGCCGCGGTCCCTTCTCCAGACGAAGGGTGACTCCTGCGCGGCTCCGGCCACGCAAGTCCCCGCCCAGATCAGGTTGGCGGAAGCTTAGCGAATGATGAGCAAACGCTTAAACAGAGCCCGCCGCGACGACGATGCTCGCGGCGTCGATCCCGGCCGCGGCCAGCAGCTCGTCCGGCGGCCCGCTGCCGGGGCGGCCACTGACCGCGAGGCTGGTCAGAGGCGTCGAGGACCCGGCGGCGGCGAGGACCCCGGCGACGGTCTCGCCGATCCCCCCTCCGGCCAGTGGTCCTCGACCGTGATCAGGGCCCGCGTCTCGTCGGCGGCCCCGAGGATCGTCTCGGCGTCGACCGGCTTCACCGAGTAGAGGTCGATCACCCTGGCGGCGACTCCCTTGCTCGGCGAGCTGGTCGGCGGCTGCGAGGCATTCGTGCAGGGTGATGCCGGCGCCGATCAGGGTGATCTCGTCATCGCCGCCGGAGCGGAGCGTGCGGCTGCCGCCGATCTCGAAACGGCTCGATCCGGCTCGTAGAGGGTCGGCGGTCGCGCCGCGCGTCGTCCGCATGTAGCTGATCCCGCGGTGCTCGCGCATCGCGTCGAGCAGCGCGACGGTCTGGTTGGGGTCCGACGGGTAGAGGACGACGCTGCCGAACACCGCCCGCAAGCGAGGCGATGTCTTCGAGCGCCATCTGCGAGGGCCCGTCGGGCCCGATCGAGACGCCGACGTGGGAGCCGCAGAGCTTCAGGTCGGCGTCGGAGATCGCCGCCATCCGGACGAAGTCGTAGGCGCGGCTGAGGAAGGCGCCGAACGAGGAGGCGAACGGCTTCCAGCCCCGGGTCTGCAGGCCGACCGCGGCGGCGACCATCTGCTGCTCGGCGATGTACATCTCGAAGAACCGGTCCGGGTGCTTGGCGGCGAACCGTTCGGCGTAGGTCGAGTTGCCGACCTCGCCGTCGAGAGCGACGACGCGCTCGTCGATCGATCCGAGCCAGGCCAGGGCGTCGCCGTAGGCGCCGCGGGTCGCGACCTTCTCGCCGACCTCGTAGGTCGGCCGCTCGACCTCCGCCCGTGCGATCTCGTAGGCCCGGCGCCTCCCCGGGCGCCTTGACCTCGACCCGCAGCGAGCGGACGCCGCCGAGCTCCTCGACCGCGGCCTCGGGATCCTCGAGCGGCTTGCCGTGCCAGCCGTCCTTGTCCTCGACCGCGGCGACGCCGGAGCCCTTCTTCGTGCGGGCGAAGATCGCCGCCGGCCGGTCGGCCGCGACCGCCGCGACGTAGGCGGCGTCGATCGCCTCGAGGTCGTGGCCGTCGATCTCCTGCACGTCCCAGCCGCAGGCCGCGGCGCGGGCAGCCCACGAGGAGGTGTCCCATTCGTGCATCGTCGGCCCGCGCTGGCCGAGCCGGTTGACGTCGACGATCGCGATCAGGTTGGAGAGGCCCTCGTTGCCCGGCGTGCTCGAATGCCTCCCACATCGAGCCCTCGGCGAGCTCCGAGTCGCCGCAGAGGACCCAGACCCTGAAGTCGGCGCGCTCGAGGCGGGCTCCGGCGAGGGCGATCCCGATCGAGATCGGCAGGCCCTGGCCGAGCGAGCCGGTCGCGACGTCGACCCAGGGGATCTCCGGCGTCGGGTGGCCCTGGAGCCGGGAGCCGAACTCGCGGAAGGTGAGCAGCTCCTCGTCGTCGATCGCCCCCGCCAGCTTGTACATCGAGTAGAGCAGCGGCGAGGCGTGGCCCTTGGAGAAGACGAGGTGGTCGTTGGCGGCGCTCTCGGGCGCGGCGAAGTCGTAGCGGAGGTGGCCGGCCAGCAGGACCGCCATCAGGTCGGCGGCCGACATCGAGGAGGTCGGGTGGCCGGAGCCGGCCGCGGCGGCGGCGCGGACCGAGTCGACCCGGAGCTGCTGAGCCAGCTCGTGGAGCTGCTCCCGGCTGGTCGTCTGCTCTGGAGTTACCTGGTCCAAGGAGTTGGCGCTCTTCCTGCGTTCAGGCCGGGGCGGACTCTATCCGCCACTAGCCGATCGCGACCATGCGCTCGATCGGAATCCGCGCACGCTCGGCGATTTCCTCGGGGACGCTGACCTCGAACTTCATCTCCCGCAGGGCGTCGCGCAGCTTCGGCAGCGTGATCATCTTCATGTACTTGCAGTAGGCCATCCGGTTGGCCTCGATCAGGCTCGACGTTCGGCGCCGCCTGGTGCAGCGGGTGGAGCATCCCGTTCTCGGTGGCGACGATGAACTCGCCGTCGGGGTGCTGCTCGACGTAGTCGAGCATCTGCCCGGTCGAGAGCATGTGGACCCCCTCCTCCTCGACTTCGCCGGCGGCGACGAACTCCATCACCTGGGTGACGCAGCCGCACTCGGGGTGGACCAGGAACTCGGCGTCGGGGTGGGCGGCGCGCTGCTCGGCGATGTCGTCGGGCCGGATCCCGGCGTGGACGTGGCACTCGCCGGGCCAGACGTGCATCGCGCAGCCCGGTGACCCGCTCGACGTAGGCGCCGAGCCACATGTCGGGGCCGAACAGGATCTCGGTGTCGGGGCCGTGCTCGCGGAGGATGTGCTCGACGACCTTGACCGCGTTGGAGGAGGTGCAGCAGTAGTCGGTCTCCGCCTTGACCTCGGCCGAGGTGTTGACGTACATGACGACGACCGCGTCGGGGCCGTGCTTGGCCTTCCACTCGCGCAGTTCCTCGGCGGTGATCGAGTCGGCCAGCGAGCAGCCGGCGTCGAGGTCGGGGATCAGCACCGTCTTCTCCGGCGAGAGGATCGAGGCTGTCTCGGCCATGAAGTGGACGCCGCAGAAGGCGATCGTCGACGCGTCGTCGGCCGCGGCCCGGCGCGAGAGGCCGAGCGAGTCGCCGGTGTAGTGGGCGACGTCCTGGATCTCCGGCACCTGGTAGTTGTGGGCGAGGATCACGGCGTCGCGCTCCTCGGCCAGCGCCCGGACCTCGTCCGAGAGCCGCTCGATCTCCTCGGGGGCGAGGTCGAGCATCGGCACCGGTTCGTTGATCGTCGGTAGCTCTCTCATTGGTTGCCTCGGTCGGCCCCGCAGGGGCCGGCTGGTCTTATGTTCGCTGGCATGGCTTGAGCCTCAGACCAGTCGAATGAACTGCTGAGAGTTTATCCACCCGCCAGACTGGGGAGCATGCCTGAGCTGCCCGAGGTCGAGATCACGGCGAGGCGCCTGGACGCCGCCGTGGCCGGAGCCGAGGTCGAGTCGGTGCTGGCGCCGGGAATGAACGTGATGAAGACGTTCGACCCGCCGCTCGAGGAGCTGGCCGGGACGAGCTGACCGGCGTGCGCCGGATCGGGAAGATGCCGGTCGTCGAGTTCGGCGACCTGGCGCTTCTGATCCACCTGATGTCCGCCGGGCGGCTGCGGGTGTCGGAGAAGCGAGCCTCGATGAAGGACCGCGCCTCACGGATCCTGGTCAGGCTCGCCGACGGCCGCGAGCTGCGGCTGCGCGAGCTCGGAACCAGGCAGCGGGCCTGGGCGAAGCTGCTCGCGGCCGACGCGGTCGAGGAGGACGAGGCGGTCGCGACGCTCGGCCCCGAGGCGTGGCCGCGCCCGCCACTCGAGGAGTTCGCCGAGCTGATCGACCAGCCCCGCCACCTCCATCCGCTCCTCCGCCACCAGCGCGACATCGCCGGAATCGGGCGCTCCTGGGTCGACGAGATCCTCTGGGAGGCGCGGCTCTCGCCGTTCAAGCAGGGCTCCGAGCTCGACCCCGAGCGAGGTCGGGCGCCTGCACGAGGCGCTCGGCGTCCTCGGCGCCGCGATCGACCACTACGAGGAGGTGATCGGCGCCGAGCTGCCCGACAAGCTGCCGATGCCGCTCAGGGTCCACAGGCGCGAGGGCGAGCCGTGCCCGCGCTGCGGGACGACGATCGAGGCGGTCTTCTTCTCCGAGCACCAGACCAACTACTGCCCGGCCGAGCAGACCGGCGGCCGCGTCCTCAAGGACAGGCGGCTCTCACGGCTGCTGAAGTAGGAGTTGAACCTTCGGCGAGGAAGGCGCGTAATACCGGCACCGACTACGAGGAGGCCTGGATGCGGAAGCTCACAATCGTCCCCCTGATCGCGATCGCCGCGCTGCTGGCGATTCCAGCGCTGGCATCGGCGGCGACGATCACCATCGGCGACAACTTCTACTCGCCCTCGAGCAAGACGGTCAGCGTCGGCACCAAGGTCAAGTTCGACTGGACCGGCAAGCACAAGCACAACGTCTTCAAGAAGTCGGGGCCGGGCGGCGGCTTCATCTCGCCGACGACCAAGAGCAACGGCATCAACTTCGCCAAGACCTTCAGCAAGGCGGGCGTCTACAAGCTGATCTGCACGGTCCACCCGAAGGACATGAAGATGACGCTGGTCGTCCAGCGCTGATCCTAGAGCGGCTCGATCAGCATGCTGAGGTCGAGCCGCGGCGCCGAGTGCGTCAGCGCCCCGACCGAGATCAGGTCGACCCCGGTCTCGGCGACCTCGCGCACGGTCTGAAGGTCGACGCCGCCGGAGGCCTCGAGCGTCCGGCCCGGAGCCCGCCCCGCGCAGCGACCGCCTCGCGCAGGGCCTCAGGCGTCCATGTTGTCGAGCAGCAGCCGGTCGGCGCCGGCGCCGAGGGCCGCCGCCACCTCCTCGAGGTCGCGGCACTCGACCTCGATCGCGAGATCGGGCCTGGCGGTGCGGGCGGCGCCCACCGCCTCGGCGAGCCCACCGGCGAGGGCGACGTGGTTCTCCTTGATCAGGATCGCGTCGAACAGCCCGAAACGGTGGTTGACGCCGCCCCCTGCCGCGACCGCTTCCCGCTCCAGCCGGCGCAGCCCGGGCGTCGTCTTGCGGGTGTCGAGGATTCGCACCCCGGTCCCCGCGACGGCCTCGACGAAGCGGGCGGTGAGCGTCGCGACCCCCGACAGGTGGCCGAGGAAGTTGAGCGCGGTCCTCTCCGCGGCGAGGAGACCGGCGGCGGGGCCGGCCGCGAGCGCGATCTCCGCCGGGACGGCGTCGCGCCACTGGCCCTCGACGATGAGGTTGTCGACCGACTCGACCCCGCACTGGCGCATCGTCTCGGCGACGGCCGCAAGGCCGAAGACGACCCCTGGCTGCTTCTGGACGATCCTGGCCCTTGCCCGGGCGCCATCGGGGACGGTCGCCGCGGTCGTCACGTCGCCAGGCCCGAGGTCCTCGGCGAGCGCCCGGGCGACCACGGCTGAGAGCCGGTCTGCGTCCTCACCCACCATCGGCCGGAGCCTAGTTCGTAACCGCGAGCGGCGTTCGCGCCTCACGTTCCCGCCCGCGGCAGCGTTTAATCGGTGTGGTGACCCGCCTCCCACCGTTCCAGGCACTGATCGATGAGCACGCGGGGATCGTGATGGCGACCCTGCGCGGGGCCGTCGGCCGCGCCGACGCCGAGGATTGCTTCCAGGAGACCTTCCTGGCGGCGCTCCGCGCCTACCCCAAGCTGCGCGACGCTGGAAACCTGCGCGGCTGGCTGCTGACGATCGCCCACCGCAAGGCGATCGACCACCACCGCGCCAACGGCCGCCGGCCGCTGCCGGTCGCCGAGCCGGTCGCCGTCGCGGCGGACGAGCCCGAGCCCGAGCTCGGAGGGGAGATCTGGGATGAGGTCGGGGCGCTGCCCCCGAAGCAGCGCGCCGCCGTGACCCTGCGGTTCGGAGCCGACCTCCCCCACTCCGAGATCGCCGCCGCCCTCGGGTGCTCGCCCGAGGCCGCGCGGCGGAGCCTCCACGAGGGGATCAAACGACTGAGAAAGGAGCTGTCATGAAGACCGAGCTGAAGAGGTTCTCCGAGCGTGCCGCCGAGGAGGGGCTGCTCGATGTCGCCTACGCGAGCACCGACTCGCCGTTCGGCGAGCTGCTGCTCGCCGTGACCCCGCGCGGACTGGTCCGGGTCGGGCTGCCCGAGCAGGAGGCGGACGAGCTCCTCGAGGACCTCGCCGCCCGCATCTCCCCGCGGGTCCTCGAGGCCCCCGATCGGCTCGACGAGGCCCGGCGCGAGCTCGACCTCTATTTCGAGGGGCGCCTGACCGAGTTCGACCTGCCTCTCGACTGGCGCCTCAGCCATGACTTCCGCCGCCGCGTGCTGCGGGCGATCAACCGCATCCCCTACGGCAGGACCCGCAGCTACATGCAGGTCGCCGCCAGCGCCGGCAACGAGCGCGCGGTCCGGGCGGCCGGGTCCGCCTGCGGCTCGAACCCGATCCCGATCGTCGTCCCCTGCCACCGCGTGCTCCGCACCGGCGGCGGCCTCGGCGGCTACGGCGGCGGATTGCCGATGAAGCGGGCCCTGCTCGAGCTCGAGGGAGCGCTTGACCCAACCTTGACTTGAGCAGGCGGCAGATGGCGTCGATGACAGGGGCGAATGACGCACCGACCCGCCAACCCTTTCCGCGGGATGAGCCTGACCCGTCTCGCCTGGCTCGTCTCGATCGCCACCCCGATCCTCCTGATCGCCCTCCTCGGCGCGGCCAAGGCCGCGGCCGCGCCGGCGGTCGAAATCCCGACCCCGGAAACGGTCGCAGAACCGGTGTTCGAAGAAGAATGCGAAGAAGGGGATTTCGAATGTGTGGCGGAAGAAGACGACGAATCCGAAGACGGCCCGCTTCCGCCCGAAGAGTGCGTGCTGCAGACGGCGCGGGCCCGAGTCGCCTCCCGGCCGGCGCGGAACCAACTGCGGTTCGTCGTCCGCTACACGACCGCGGCCCCGACCAGGGCCGACCTCGACTTCGAGCTTCGCGGCGGTGGCGGCTCGCTCAACCTCGGCGTCGTCAAGCGCCACCTCGGCCGCAGCGGCGTGGTCCGGCTCCACGAGACCCTCGGCGAGGGGGAGATGGATCGGACCCGCGGCGCGAGCGATTTTCTCTTCACCCTCGACATCCCCTCGGCGCCCGGATACTGCCAGCCGTACTTCACCCGCCGCCTCTCTCTGAAGCGGACCGCCCACGGGCAGACGGTCTGGCTCCAGTCGGAACCGGTCTCCGGCCGACCCAGGTAGCGGCTCAAGCCGGGGCCGGGATCGTCTCGCCCAGCCACTCGGAGGCAAGCGGGATCTGCGCGGGGTCGATCTGGTGCCCGACCGCGGACTCGTGGTAGGAGACGCCGAGACCGCCGGCCTCGATCAGATCGCGGGCCTGGCGGCCGAACTCGACCCCGATCACGGGGTCGTTCTCGCCATGGGCGATGAAGACCCCGATGCTCGTCCGGTCCTCGAGTTCGGGCTCCCAGCCTTCGACGACCGGGACGAAGCCGCTGAAGGCGAGCAGGCCTGCCACCGCGGCACGGTCGGCGCCGAGCCCCATCGCGTAGCTCATCACCGTGCCCATCGAGAACCCGCCGAGGACCGTCGCCTCCGGGCCGAGGCCGGTCTGCTCCCAGAGCCGGTCGTGGCAGCTCGGCGAGCGCGGCGCGGGCGGCGTGGAAGGTGTCGTGGTCCGGGAAGCCGACGCGCGGCACCACGTACCAGTGGAAGCCGGGCGACCCCGGCAGGGTCAGCGGAGCCCGCGGCGCGGCGACGTGGAGCCTGCGCTCCGGGTCGAGTAGATCGGCCAGGCCCATCAGGTCCGGCGCGTCGGTGCCGCGCCCGTGATGGAGGACCAGCAGCCCGCGCGGCTCCCCCGCCGCCGGCCGCTCGAGGAACCGCAGCGGCTCGGTCACTCCTTCCCGTCTCCAGAGCCGGCGGCCGAGGCGGCGGTCTTGTTCAGGTAGTCGCGGATGAAGTCGTCGATGTCGCCGTCGAGGACGCGTTCGGCGTCGCCCGCCTCGTGGCCGGTCCGGTGGTCCTTCACCCGCTGGTCGGGGTGGAGGAAGTAGCTGCGGATCTGGGAACCCCAGGCGACGTCTTTGACCTCGCCGCGCTCCTTCGCGAGCCGTTCGGCGCGTTTGCGCTCCTCGAGCTCGAGCAGCTTCGAGCGCAGGAGCTGCATCGCCGCCGCCTTGTTCTGGGTCTGCGAGCGCTCGTTCTGGCACTGGACGACGATCCCGCTCGGGATGTGCGTGATCCGCACCGCCGAGTCGGTCTTGTTGACGTGCTGGCCGCCCGCGCCCGAGGCCCGATAGGTGTCGACCCGGAGGTCGGCGTCGTCGACGTCGACGGCGACGTCCTCGTCGACCATCGGCCCGACGTCGACCTGGGCGAAGCTCGTGTGGCGGCGGGCCGAGGAGTCGAAGGGAGAGATCCGGACCAGCCGGTGGACGCCGCGCTCGGCGGCGAAGAGGCCGTAGGCGTTCTCGCCGCGGGCGACGAAGGTCGCCGACTTCAGCCCCGCCTCCTCCCCCGGGGACGCCTCCTTCATCTCGACCTCGAATCCGCGGCGCTCGGCCCAGCGGAGGTACATCCGCAGCAGGATCTCGGCCCAGTCCTGAGAGTCGGTCCCCCCCGCCCCGGCGTGGACGGTGACGACCGCGTCACCGGCGTCGTACTCGCCGCTGAACAGCCGCGCCTCTTCGAGCTCGGCGAGGCGCTCCTCGATCGAGGCGAGCTGGGTCGAGAGCTCCTCGGCCAGCCCCTCGTCTTCGGCCGCCATCTCCGAGAGCTCGTCGAGGTCGCCGACGTCGGCCTCGAGCTGGCGGAACCCCTTCAGCTTGCGCCCGGCGCTCGCGTGGGCGGCGCTGGTGCGGGCGGCCGCCTCCTGGTCGTCCCAGAATCCCGGCCGCTGCATCTCGGCCTCGAGCCGCTCGACCTCGGCTTCGAGCGATGCGGGGTCAAAGATAATCCGCGAGCAGCTTCAACTGCCCGCGGATCGCGGCCAGCCGCGCCGGTACCGATTCCGTCGCCGCGTCAGCCATGACGACAGGTTATGCCCTGGCGCCGATGATCCACGTCGAGGCCGGAGCGACGACGCCGTCGGGGCCGTCGAACTCGGCGAGCACCTCGCGCAGCTCGGCCGCGATCTTCGGCTTGATCTCGTCGATCCGGTCTTCCCAGAGGCGCAGCACCTCGCCCGCCGGCCCCAGCGCCATGTTGAACTCGACCGCCTGGTCGAGGTCGTTGCCGATCTTAATCGGGATGTCGCAGCGCTGCAGGTTGATCTCCTCGAACCCGGCGAACTTGAGCTGGTCGCTGACCGTGTCGGCGCCGGCCATCGAGAACGGGCCCGGGCCGCAGGTCGGCTCGTCGGTCTCCTCGGGATGGTCGAGGTAACCGTCGACCACTTCCTCGGCACGCCTGACCCAGATGTTGTCGAGCTTGCGGCGCCAGACGACCGCGCACAGCCTCCCACCCGGGGCGAGCGATTCGCGGACGTTGCGGAGGGCCTGGACCGGGTTGGCGAAGAACATGATTCCCATCCGGGAGAAGGCGTAGTCGAACGTCTCCCCGAGATCGGCGACCTGGACGTCGGCGGCGGCGAAGCGGACGTTCTCGACGCCGGCCTCCTCGGCGTCCCTGCGGGCGACCTCGATGAAGGGCTCGGAGACGTCGACCCCGAGGGCGCTGCCGCCCGGTCCGACCAGGGTCGCCAGCTGCCGGGTCGTGTCGCCGAACCCGCACCCGAGGTCGATCACGCGGTCGCCCTCCCCGGGCGGATGAGCCCTCATCGCCGCCTCGCCGTGGGCGCCGAGCCCGCGCGTCGCGAGCTCGCGGTACCTGAGGAAGGTCTCGAACAGCGAGCCGCTCCAGGCCTCGGCCGCCTCGGTGTTGCTCTGGGCGACGGAGACCATCGATCGAAGATCCTACGCCGATCCGATGCCGTGGTCGAACCCGGCGGCGTGGAGCGCATCGGTGCGGTCCTCAAACGGCCGCCAGCTCAGGATCCTGTGGTCGCGCAGCTCGAACAGCCAGGCCATCGCGTCCTCGCCGGCGGCCGAGCCGTCCTCTTCCCAGACCCAGACGCGGCGGATCAGGGCCACCGCCGAGCCGCCGCCGGACTCGGTGCCGTCCTCGTAGAGCTCCTCGAGGACGATCGTCTGCTGCACCCCGCCCGGAGGACGGGTGGCCCAGAGCCGGGCCGCCTCGGGACCGCGGCGCAGGCCCCGCATCGCGTGCAGCTCGACCTCAGGATCGAGGACGTCGACGAAGCCGTCGAGATCCCGCTCGTTGAAGGCTCGGATGAACTCCCGGACGGGGTCTATGCCCCGTGGCACTTCTTGAACTTCTTGCCCGACCCACACCAGCACGGGTCGTTGCGGCCGATGTCTTTGGTCCGCTCGTCCTTGACCACGGTCTCGACGACTTCCGGGGCGGCGGCGATGTCCTCGCCGTTCGGCGCCGCGGCCGCGGCGCCGACGCTAACGGACGCGGCACCGGCGCCGGCGGCCACTTCCTGGAGGGCCGAGGGCTGCCCTTCAGGCGTCCCGCCGGAGTAGTCGAGGGCGATCCCACCGCCCTCTCCGTTGCCCGCGAACGAGCCCTGAAGCCGCGACGGGTCGATTTCGATCTGGGCGTGGAAGACCAGTTTGCTGAACTCCTCCCAGACGGCGTGCATCAGCTCCTCGAACATCGAGAAGCCTTCGTTTTTGTATGCGACGAGGGGGTCGATCTGGGCGAACCCGCGGAGGTGGATCCCTTCCCGCAGGTAGTCCATGTCGAAGAGGTGCTCGCGCCAGCGGTTGTCGATCACGTCAAGCAGGATCGAGCGCTCGAGGTAGCGCATCAGCTCCTCGCCGAGCTCCTGTTCGCGGCGGTCGTAGGCCTCCATCGCGTCGTCATCGAGGGAGTCCTTCAGCTTTTCGCGGTCGACCGTCTCCGGCGCCATCGCGGCGAGGTCGATGCCGACCGGCCAGATCTGGCGCAGCTGCTGCTCGAGCTCGGGCATGTCCCACTCGGTCAGGTCGTCGCCCGGCGTGTACTCGTCGACGAGGCGGTCGATCACGCCCTCGAGCTCGTCGCGGGCGACGTCGGACATGTCGCGCCCCTCGAGGACCTCGCGACGGTATTTGTAGACGACGCGACGCTGCTCGTTCATCACGTCGTCGTACTCGAGGACGCGTTTGCGAATCAGGAAGTTCTGCTCCTCGACCTTCTTCTGGGCGCCCTCGACCGTTTTCGTCAGCATCTTCGCCTCGAGCGGCATCTCCTCGCCCTCCTCGTCGACGGGGCCGAGGCGATCGAGGATTTTGTAGATGCGATCGCCGGCGAAGAGGCGGATCACGTCGTCTTCGGCGGAGAGGAAGAACCGCGTCTCGCCGGGGTCGCCCTGGCGGCCTGATCGGCCGCGGAGCTGGTTGTCGATCCGGCGAGATTCGTGCCGCTCGGTGCCGCAGATGTAGAGCCCGCCGAGCTCGCGGACCTCCTCGGCCTCGGCCTTGCACCGGGGCTCGAGCTCGGCGGTCTTCTCCGCCAGGGCCTCCTCGTAGCGCTCGTCCTCGGGCCCGATCCCCTGCTTCTTCAGCTCTTTGGTCGCGAGGTGCTCGGGGTCGCCGCCGAGCTTGATGTCGACGCCGCGACCGGCCATGTTGGTCGCGATCATCACCGCCCCCCGGCGGCCTGCCTGGGCGATCAGCTCGCCCTCTCGTTCGGCATGCTCTGGCTTGGCATTGAGGACCGCGTGCTCGATCCCGCGCCTTTTCAGTTCGCCCGAGATCATCTCCGAGACCTCGACCGAGACGGTCCCGACCAGGATCGGCTGGCCGTTTTCGTGGCGGGCGATGATCTCCTCGAGGACGGCCTTCCACTTGCCGTCTTTGGTTTTGAAGATCTGGTCGTTGTGGTCGAGCCGGACCATCGGCTGGTTGGTCGGGATCTCGACCACCGGGACCTCGTAGATTTTCATGAACTCGGTCGCCTCGGTCAGCGCCGTGCCGGTCATCCCGGAGAGCTTGTCGTAGAGGCGGAAGTAGTTCTGGAGGGTGATCGTCGCCAGGGTCTGGTTCTCCTCGCCGATCGCGACGTTCTCCTTCGCCTCGACCGCCTGGTGAAGGCCCTCCGACCACCGCCGGCCCTCGAGGATCCGGCCGGTGAACTCGTCGATGATCATCACCTCTCCGTCGACCACGGCGTAGTCCTTGTCGCGCTTGTAGAGCGACTCGGCCTTCAACGCCTGGACGAGGTGGTTGACGAGGCTGCCGTGCTCGGAGAGGTAGAGGTTGTCGACGCCGATGAACTCCTCGGCGCGTTTGACGCCGCGCTCGGTCGGCGAGACGGTCTTGTGCTTCTCGTCGAATTCGTAGTCGTAGTCGGCCTCGGAGGTGTCCTTCGACTCGCCGAGGGAGCGCAGCCTGTCCTTCGCCGGCACTCCGTCCATCTGCCTCGCGAGGCGGGCGAACTGGTAATAGGTCTGGGCCGCCTGTTCGGGGGCGCCGGAGATGATCAGCGGCGTCCGCGCCTCGTCGATCAGGATGTTGTCGACCTCGTCGACGATCGCGAACTTGTGGTCGCGCTGGACGCAGTTCTCGAGGCTCGCCGCCATGTTGTCGCGGAGGTAGTCGAAGCCGAACTCCGAGTTGGTCCCGTAGGTGACATCGCAGGCGTATTTGACCTGTCGCGCAGCGTGGTCGTCGGAGTCCTGGATCGCGGCGACGCTGACCCCGAGCGCCTCGTAGATCGGCTCCATCCATTCGGCGTCGCGGCGGGCCAGGTAATCGTTGACGGTGACGACGTGGACGCTGTCGCCGGCGAGCGTGTTTAGGAACACCGCCAGGGTCGCGGTCAGCGTCTTGCCCTCGCCGGTCTTCATCTCGGCGATCGTGCCGTCGTGGAGCGCCATGCCGCCGACCAGCTGGACGTCGAAGTGGCGCTGGCCGATCGTCCGCCGGGCCGCCTCGCGGGTCAGCGCGAATGCCTCCGGCAGGAGGTCATCGAGCGGCTCCCCGTCGCGGGCCCGCTCGCGGAGTGCGTCGGCCTCCTCGCGCAGCTCATCGTCCCCGAGCAGCTCCATCTCGGGCTCGATCTCGTTGATCTCGTGCGCGCGCCTCTCGTAGGTCTTGAACTTGCGCCCCTCACCGACGCGCAGCGCGCGCGTGACCATGTCCCGAGCATTGGCCACTACAGGTCCTCGTGCTTCGCTCGCCGCGCGAGGAACCAGAGATGCACGCTTACTCGCTCCGCACTCATCGCCACAAGGGTAGCCCTTCGGTCCGGTCAGGACTCGGCGGCGCGGCCCCGCATCCGGTTGACGAGACGGCGGGTCCTTGCGCGCTTGCGGCGCTTCTCGCGGTGTTTCTTGACCTGGCGGCGGATGTCCTCGGCCAGCTCGTGGATCGTGTGGGTCATCTCCGGGGACGCCTCGCGCGCGTGCAGGGTGACGCCCTTCAGCCGCAGGGTCGCCTCCGCCACCTGGTCGTCGGAGATCGAGGGGTTCCGCTCCTCGGAGAGCTCGACTTCGAGGGTCGCAAACTCCGACACCTGCTTGCCGACCCGGTTGAAGCGCTTCGTGACGTGGGCGCGCAGCTCATCGTCGACCTCGAGGTTGCGACCGCGTATCTCGATTCGCATCCAAGCCTCCTTTGCTCTGACCCGATGCTAGCGGCTCGCTAGATTGAGTCGATGAGGCGAATCTCGATCGGCGACCTCGAGGTGAGCAGGCTCGGCCTCGGGTGCATGGGCATGTCCGCCTTCTACGCGGGAGCCGGCAGCGACGACGACGAGTCGGTCCGCACCATTCACCGCGCGCTGGAGCTCGGCATCGACTTCATCGATACCGCCGAGATGTACGGGCCCTACGCCAACGAGGAGCTGGTCGGACGCGCGATCTCCGGTCGCCGCGACGAGTTCGTCCTCGCCTCCAAGTTCGGCATCCTCTCCCACCGCGACGGGGGACAGCGGCGGATCGACGGCTCGCCCGAGAACCTCCGCACCGCGATCGAGGGCTCGCTGCAGAGGCTCGGCACCGATCACGTCGACCTCTACTACCAGCACCGCATCGACCCCGGCACCCCGATCGAGGAGACCGTCGGCGCCCTCGCCGAGCTCGTCGAGGAGGGGAAGATCCGCCACATCGGCATCTCCGAGGCGGCGCCGGAGACGATCCGCCGCGCCCACGCCACGCACCCGATCACGGCCCTGCAGTCCGAGTACTCGCTCTGGACCCGCGATCCCGAGGAGGAGATCCTGCCGCTGGTCCGCGAGCTCGGGATCGGGTTCGTCGCCTACTCGCCGCTCGGCCGCGGCTTCCTCGCCGGCCGCTTCCGGGACCGCGCCGCGCTCGAGGCCGAGGGCGACTTTCGCAGCTCGAACCCGCGCTTCACCGAGGGAAACTTCGAGCAGAACCTGCGGATCCTCGACGAGGTCGAGGCGGTCGCGGGCGAGCTCGGCGCAACGCCGGCCCAGGTCGCGCTCGCCTGGCTGCTCGCCCAGGGCGACGATATCGCCCCGATTCCGGGCACCAAGCGGGTCGAGAGGCTGGAGGAGAACGCGGCCGCCGACGCGCTCGAGCTCAGCCCAGCGCAGCTCGAGCGCCTGACCTCGATCGGGCCGGCCGCCGGCGACCGCTACGCCGACATGTCGTCGATAGCACGCTGAGGCTTACAGCCGTCGCGCGAAGGTGACCGCGACGACCCGGAGCGCACCGGCCTCGCGCAGCGCCCGGGCGGCGGCCGAGAGCGTCGAGCCGGTGGTGAGCACGTCGTCGACGAGGACCGCGCTCCGCGGCGCCTCCCCGCTCGCCTCGATCCTGGGCGGGCGGCCGAGGCGCTCGCTGCGGCGCCTCCCCACCTGCCTCCCCGCTCCGCGGCGGGAGAGGCAGGGCCGGAGCGGAAGGCCGGCCTCGGCGGCGAGGGCGGCGGCGATCTCGACCGCGGGGTCGAAGCCGCGCCGCATCGCGCGCCCGCGCGCGGTCGGGACCGGGACGACCTCGCCGCTCAGAATCGACGCGGGGGCCTGGCCGGCGATCCTCGCGGCCATCAGCTCGGCGACCGGCAGCAGCCCGCGGAACTTGAGCGAGGCGACGAGCTCGCGGGCGACGCCCTCGTGGGGGGCGGCCGACCAGGACGCGTCGACCCCGGCCGGCCCGGCGCCGCGGAGCGGAGTCGCCTCGCAGAGGCGTCTCGCGCAGTTTCCGCAGAGCGGCGCCTCCGCGCAGGGGCGCCCGCAGGCAGCGCAGAGAGTCGGCACCAGTGCTGTCGCGACCGCGTCGATCAGCCTCACCTCTGGAGGGTGATCCTCGTCCGCGCGCGCATGGCGCGCGGATTGCGCCAAATCGGCGTCAGGCAGGGGCGATCCGAGCCGCGATGCCGCCGGCGAGCATCCCCTCGGCGGGGATCTCGGCGCCCTCGAGCAGGATCGCGTCGCGGACGACCGCGCCGGCGCCGATTCGGCAGCCGTCTCCGACCACGGCCGGCCCCTCGACCCGGGCGCCGTCGCCGAGCTCGACCCCGGCGCCGAGCAGCGCCGGACCGGTCACCCGGTCTCCCTCCAGCGGGGTCGCCGACCAGATTCCATCCCCAACCTCGGCGGCGCCGGGCTCGACCGCGACCTCGCCGAGCAGCGCATCGATGTTGCCTTGGCGCAGCTCGTCGAGATTGCCGATGTCGTTCCAGTAGCGATCGATCTCGTGCGAGTAGAAGGGCACGTCGCCCTCGAGCAGGGCCGGGAAGACGTCCATCGCCCAATCGGCGAACCCGGGCGGGTCGTCCTCGGATGCGGCCCTGCTCGTGCCCGGCTCGGGGAAGTAGTCGAAGATCTCCGAGCGGAACATGTAGATGCCGCAGTTGGCGAGGTCGGACAGCGCCTCGGCCGCGGGCGGCTTCTCCTGGAATCCCTGGATCCGACCGTCATCGCCGGTGATCGCGACTCCGAACTGGGTCGTGTCGGTGACCCGCTTCGTGGCCAGCGTCGCGATCCCGTCGTGGGATTCATGAAACTCGGCCATCGAGCGCAGGTCGATGTCGGTGAGCGCGTCGCCCGAGATCACCAGGAACGAGTCGCCGAGGAAACCGGCGGCGTTGCGGACCCCGCCCGAGGTCCCGAGCAGCGCTTCCTCATGGCTGTAGGTGAGCTCGATGCCGAGCTCGGAGCCGTCGCCGAAGTGGCCCTCGATCGTCTCCGGGAACCAGTGCAGGTTCGCGATCGCCTCGGTGAACCCGTTGCCGGCAAGAAGACGGAGGATGTGCTCCATCACCGGCCGGTTCAGGACCGGCACCATCGGCTTCGGCATCGCGCGGGTGATCGGCCGCAGCCGAGTCCCCAACCCCGCCGCAAGGACCATGGCTTTCATAAATTCCGCCACCTCCTCTGCTCCCGCTCGCTCGCGCTGATGATCACCGGAATGCTCGCTCGCTCGCTCCCGCGTCCGGGGGTGGCGGGTGCCACCTTGAACGCGGTTGGTTCCTCAATAGCGGTAGTGATCGGGCTTATAGGGGCCCTCGACCGGGACGCCGAGGTAGGCGGCCTGCCCCTCGGTCAGCTCGGTGAGGTCGACGCCGAGCGCCGCGAGGTGCAGCCGCGCGACCTTCTCGTCGAGGTGCTTGGCCAGCACCGTGACCTCCTTGGCCGTGAACCCGTCGGGCTGGCCGTAGAGCTCGATCTGGGCGATCACCTGGTTGGTGAACGAGTTCGACATCACGAAGCTCGGGTGCCCGGTCGCGTTCCCGAGGTTCAGAAGGCGGCCCTCGGAGAGGAGGATGATCGAGTGGCCGTCGGGGAAGCGCCACTCGTCGACCTGGGGCTTGATGTTGACCCTCTCGGCCGCTGAGGATTCGAGCCCGGCGACGTCGATCTCGTTGTCGAAGTGCCCGATGTTGCCGACGATCGCGTTGTGCTTCATCCGCGCCATGTGATCGACGGTGATGATGTCCCTGTTGCCGGTCGCGGTGATGAAGATGTCGGCCGTCTCGACGACGTCGTCGAGCGTCCGCACCTCGTATCCCTCCATCGCCGCCTGCAGGGCGCAGATCGGGTCGATCTCGGTGACGATCACCCGGGCGCCCTGGCCGCGGAGGCTCTCGGCGCAGCCCTTGCCGACGTCGCCGTAGCCGCAGATGACGGCGGCCTTGCCGCCGATCATCACGTCGGTGGCGCGGTTGATCCCGTCGATCAGCGAGTGACGGCAGCCGTAGAGGTTGTCGAACTTCGACTTGGTGACCGAGTCGTTGACGTTGATCGCCGGGAACAGGAGGTCGCCGGTCTCGGCAAGCTGGTAGAGCCGGTGGACGCCGGTGGTCGTCTCCTCGGTGACCCCCTTGATCCCGGCGGCCATCTGGGTCCAGCGCTGCGGGTCGGCCTCGAGCGAGCGCTGCAGGGTCTCGAGCACGACGCGGAACTCCTCCGAGTCGGCCGAGGCCGGGTCCGGGACCGCGCCCGCCTTCTCGAACTCGACGCCCTTGTGGACGAGCAGGGTGGCGTCGCCGCCGTCGTCGAGGATCATGTTCGGCCCGTCGCCGTCGGGCCAGAGCAGGGCCTGTTCGGTGCACCACCAGTACTCCTCGAGGGTCTCCCCTTTCCATGCGAAGACCGGGATGCCGGCCGCGGCGATCGCGGCCGCGGCGTGATCCTGGGTCGAGAAGATGTTGCAGCTGGCCCAGCGGACCTCGGCGCCGAGGGCGATCAGGGTCTCGATCAGGACCGCGGTCTGGACGGTCATGTGGAGCGAGCCGGTGATCCGCGCGCCCTGCAGGGGCTGCTCGGTCGCGAACTCCTTGCGGGTCTGCATCAGGCCCGGCATCTCGACCTCGGCGAGGCCGATCTCCTTGCGCCCGAACTCGGCGAGGTCGATGTCGGCGACTTTGTAGTTTGAGGTGGCGGTTGCCATCGGTTCCTTTCGTCAGTGCTCGCGCGAAGGATACGTAGATACGACCGGCCCCGGCTCGCGGTCAGGGACGGCCGAGGGCGCTCTTGAGGCTCTCGATCGCAGCGATCGGGAGCGGGTCGACGCCGCGGGCGTCGGCCAGCTCGAGGCTGACCAGATCGCCGAGCATCAGCGACCACAGAAGTCGTTCCGAGCGGCTCTCGCCGAGCGGCCTCGACCCGGACCACCGGCGTCCCGGCGGCCTCGATCGCGGCCGCGGTCAGCTCGAAGCGGCGCCTGACCCGTGGGTGCTGGCCGCTCGTCCTCGAGCATCACCGCCGCCATCTTCGCCCCGGTCGCCGGGACTCCCTCCCAGCCGCAGATGTCGTTGTGGTCGGCCTCCGGCAGAGCCGCGAAGAACGAGGGCAGCTTCGCGTTCTCGTTGACCTGGGTCTTCCAGCGCCGCGCGACCGGGGCCGGTCAGGCCGCGCCCCGTAGATGACCGGCAGCGCACCGGACGAGGGCCGCGGCGACCTCCGCCGCCCGCGAGCGGAGGTCTTCGGCGCGCGACTCGAGGAAGCGTCGCCGCAGCCTCGATCTCCTCGCCGATCCGCGGCGTCACTCCCGACAGCGCCGCGACCTCGGCGGCGCAGACGAGCATGTAGGCGACGCCGACCCGCGGCGCCGGGAGCAGCCCCGGGAGGCCGATCACGGGCACCTCGGCGGGCCTCGCCAGCTCGACCAGCTCGCCGCCGGTGCTGGCGACGATCCTGCGGCAGCCGCGCTCGCCCGGCGTCCGCGAAGCAGGAAACGGTCTCCTCGGTCTCGCCCGAGTAGCTCGAGCAGAGGACCGTCCAGCCGGCGCCGGCCCAGCTCGGCAGCCCGTATTCGCGCACGGTCAACAGCGGCCGCCGCAGGCGGTCTCCGAGCAGCGCGGCGGCGAGGTCGCCGCCGATCGCCGAGCCGCCCATCCCGCAGACGAGGAGGCCGGCTCGAATCGGCGGCGGCAATCCGCGCCGACTCGACCCGCCAGAGCGCGTCGCGCAGATGCTCGGGAATTGCGAGGACGTCCTCGAGCATCGTCGCCTAGCCACCGACCCTCTCGCGCGGGCCGGCGACCGCTCCCTCGACGGCCATCTCCGACCCGACCTCGGCGCCCGGGCGCGAGGATCGAGCCGCTCACCCGCGCGCGCTCGCCGACCGTGGAGCCGTCGAGCAGGACCGACTCGCGGATCTCGGCACCGGCCTCGATCCGGCACCCGGCCGAGACGACCGCGCGCGGGCCGACGACCGCGCATCGGCGGCCACCTCCGCCGAGGGGTCGATCAGCATGCCGGGGGAGGTCGGCTCGACCGCGGTCCTGACCGTTCCCTCGAGGATGTCCCAGCTCGCCTGGAGATAGCGCTCCGGCGTCCCGACATCCATCCAGTAGCCCTCGAGGGTAGTCGCGAACAGACCGTCGCCGATCAGCCGGGGAAAGGTGTCGAGCTCGATCGAGACGTTCTGGCCCGGCGCGATCTCCTCGAGCACCGAGCGCTCGAGGACGTAGGCGCCGGCGTTGATCTCCCCGGGCCGCTGTTCGCCGGTCTTTTCGGCGAACTCGGTCACCTCGCCGCCCGGGCCGGCGCTGACCAGGCCGTAGCTCGCCGCGTCCTCGACATGGCGCAGGCCGATCGTCGCCCGCGCGCCCAGCGCCTCGTGGGCCCGCAGCAGGGCGGTCAGGTCGAGATCCGCGAGGACGTCGCCGTTCAGCGCCAGGAAGCGGTCCTCGAGGGACTCGCCGAGATCGTCGGCGGCGAACCGGATCGCACCGGCGGTCCCCAGCGGCTCGGGCTCGGCGACGTACCGGATCCGGGCGCCGGCCCGCTCCTCCTCCCCGGCCAGGGCCTCCCTGAGGACGTCGGGCAGGAAACCGCAGGCGAGGAGGACTTCGGTGACGCCGTGGCCGGCCAGCCACTCGATCGTGTAGGCGAGCATCGGCCGGTCGACCAGGGTCAGGGCCGGCTTCGGAACGGTCTCGGTCAGCGGCCGGAGCCGCGTCCCCTCCCCACCGACCAGGACGATCGCCTGCACTAGTGGCCCGTCCGGTGAGGCCGGTGAAGATCTGGCGAGCGAAAGCCGCGGACGCCGCGAGACCGAATAGTGGCCGCTATTCGGCCGACCGAGTACAAACGCGGGCGGTGGTTTGCAGCCGCCAGGTCGGTGACGGGATTCGCCGGACGAGCCACCAGCTCAGTCGGCCTTTGACCGGGCGGGTCCGGCCACCTGAGCCCGGCCGATCCCCTCGTACTCGAAACCCGCCGCGCGCAGCGCATCGGGGTCGAGGAAGTTGCGGCCGTCGACGAGCAGCGGATTGGCCATCGCCGTCGCCGCCCTGCCCCAGTCGAGCTCGGCGAACTCCGGCCACTCGGTGACCAGCACCCCGGCGTCGGCGCCGTCGAGGGCATCGAGCGCGGAGGGTGCCAGCTCGACCGTCGGCAGCAGTACCCGGGCCCTCTCCGCGGCGACCGGGTCGTAGGCGACCGCCTCGGCCCCCTCCCCCTCGAGGCGCGCCGCGAGCACGAGGCTCGACGCGTCGCGCATGTCGTCGGTGTCCGGCTTGAATGCGAGGCCGAGAAGGGCGATCCGCTTGCCGGCCAACGAGCCGAGGTGCTTCTTCAGCTTCCCGACAACGCGACGCTTCTGCAGCTCGTTGACCTCGATCACCGCACTCAGTAGCTGGAAGTGGTAGCCGCTGTTCCCGGCCAGCTTCTTGAGCGCGATCGTGTCCTTGCCGAAGCAGCTGCCGCCCCAGCCGATGCCCGCGTTGAGGAACCGCGGGCCGATCCGCTCGTCGAGGCCCATCCCGCGGGAGACCTCGCCGACATCGGCGCCGACCTCCTCGCAGACGTTGGCGATCTCGTTGATGAACGAGATCTTGGTCGCGAGGAAGGCGTTCGAGGCGAGCTTGATCATCTCGGCGCTGGTGACGTCGGTCCGGACCAGGTCGCCGCCGAGCGGCTCGTAGAGCGCCGAGACCATGTCCCCCGCCTCCTCGTCACCGGGATCGGCGCCGACCACGACCCGGTCCGGGTTGAGGAAGTCGGCGACCGCGCTGCCCTCCTTGAGGAACTCGGGGCAGGAGACGTAGGCGAGCCCCGGGAGGTCGCGGCGGATCGCGTTGCCGGTGCCGGCCGGGACCGTGCTCTTCATCACCAGCACGTGCTCGCCTTCGGTCTCGAGCTCCTCGACGACCGAACGCACCCGGCTGAGATCGGCGTCGCCCGAGTGGGTCGGCGGCGTGTCGACGCAGACGAACAACAGCCGCGCCCGGTCGAGGAGCTCACCCATCTCGGTCGTGAACGTGAGGCGCTCGGAGTTCTTGCGGAGAAGCTCGTCGAGGTCCGGCTCGTGGATCGTCGTCTCGCCCCGCGAGAGCGACTCGACCTTCTCGGGGAGGATGTCGCGCGCGATCACCTCGTGGCCGAGCTCGGCGAAGCAGGCGGCCGTCACCAGGCCGACCCACCCGACTCCGATCACCCCTATCGGCTCTCGCTCCGTCACCCGTTCGCCTTCTTTCGCTTCCGTCGCTTCTGGTCCGGGATCTTCACCTCCGCCGAGCGGGCGATCCCGACCATCTGGTCATTGGTCAGGACCCGCAGCAGGCTGTTCGACACCCAGTAGGTGTTGTCGCCCCGGTGCCAGGCGATCATCTTTATCCGATCGCCGTCGAGGAAGATGTCGTATTCGCGGCCGTGGATAGTTTCGGTCAGGCTCGGATCGTTGAGGATCGGCGGGTCGCTCCACCCCTGGATCCCCTGCAGGCCGAAGTAGTGAACCCCGTCGGGGAGTTCGAGGGTCGCGACCATCCGGTAGGCGCCGTGGCGATTGCCGTCGGTGTCCTTGAGGTGATAGACGCGCGGATCGACGATGTGGAGGTAGGGGTCGGTTTCCTCGTAGGCGGCGCCCGACGGCAGCCTGGTCGGGTAGAAGACTGGGAAGCCGGCGCTGACCTTCCGGGCGACGGACGCCGCCTCGAGTTCGCCCGCTTCCCTGGCCGGGACGAGCCCGTCGTTTCCTGGCGACTTCGCCTTCAGCTTCGGCTTCGCGTGCTTCTTGGCCTTCTTGCCGTTCCCGTTGCCGCCGCTGGAGCCGCCCGGTTCGCTGTCGAGCGAGCCGCGGGGGCCGCCGCTCGCTTCGCTGCCGAGGAACTTTTCGACCGCTCCTTCGATCATCGAGGAGGAGGCGTAGACGTAGCTCGGCCCGAGTTCAGCCGGGAAGTTGACCTCGTTGATCGTCGAGTTGCGTGAGGCGACGAACAGTTTCAGGACCTGCAGCATCGTCTCGGCGTCGCTGATGTCCGAGGTCGTGTATTCGGTGAAGATGTCGATCAGCTGGTGTTTGTCGAGGACGAGGTCGGCGATCGGGACCCGCTCGCGGGCATCGCTGAGGAAGTCCTGCTGGCGCCCCGCGCGGACCAGGTCGGTGTCGGTGTGGCGATAGCGGACGTACTGGAGCGCCTTTTTCCCGCAGAGGAGCTGATAGCCGGGCTTGATGTTGATTTCCGAATACTGTTCGGAAACCGGCAGGCCGGCGTTCGAGTGGTAGTAGCGGCGATCGACGTCGATGTACACGCACCCGATCGCGTCGACCGCCCTGACAAAGCCGAGGTAGTCGACGTTGACGACATGGTTGATCGGCAGGCCGGTCATTTCCTTGACCACCTGGAGGGTCAGCTTCGGGCCGCCATAGGTATACGCCGCGTTGAACTTGTTGGTCCCGACGCCCGGGATTTCGGTCTTGAGGTCGCGCGGGATCGACATCAAAGAGATCACGTTCTTGTCGGGATCGAGCCGGAGCAGGATCGTCGTGTCCGATCGACCCGGGTCTTCGGGTTCGCTGGCGCGTTTGTCGGAGCCGATGATGAGGATGTTCTCCGGGTCGCCGCCGTTGGTCTGGGCGAGGAACTTCTGGACTTTGTTCTCAAGGACGTGGTTGTGGGAGAGCGCGTCGGCGATGCTGCCGACGTAGAGGAGAGCGCTGACCGCGGTCGCAGAACCGCAGGCGACGATGATCACGACCGCGGCGAGCAGGAACCGCCACCAGTAGCGCTTCGGCTTCGGAGGCGGCTCGAAGTCGCCGGCGGGCGGCGGCTTCTTGAACGGCTCCTCAATCATCGCCCAGGCGCTCGGGCAGAGCCCGCAGGAACGACTCGAGCGTCTGCCGGTAGGTGAGCAGCGAGGAGATCGAGACCCACTCCCCCGGGCCGTGGTGCCCGTCGCCGACCGGGCCGAACTCGACCGCCGGGACGCCGACCCGGAGGAACGAGACCGCGTCGGATGCGCCATCCCGTCCCACGCTCATCGGCTCCCCCTCGTGGTGGGCGGAGGCGGCGTCGCGGAGCGCCCGCACATAGGGCAGGTCGCGGTCGACGACCGCCGGCGGCCGGGTGAACAGCTGCGTCACCTCGGCGTCGGGCAGCCCCCGGACCTGATCGAGGATCATGGCGGGGTCCTGGTCGGGCAGGTAGCGGATATCGACGTCGATCGCGCATCGGTCGGGCACCTTGTTGAGGGCGTCGCCGCCCAGGATCCGGCCGAGGTTGATCGAGGGGCGGTCGAACAGCTCTGAGCTCTGTCGGGCAAACGGTAGCGACTCGATACTGCGGAAAACGTCGACCGCGCGCAGCGCCGCGTTGTCCCCCAGCCACGGCGTCGCCCCGTGCGCCGCGACCCCGGCGACCTCCAGGCGCAGCGCCAGCACCCCCTTTGCCTCGACCCCGATCTGAAGGTCGGTGGGCTCGCCGGTGATCGCGAAGTCGCCGATGAAGCCGCTGTCGACGAGCCGGTCGCTTCCGCGTTCGGCCTCCTCCTCGGACTCCTCGTCGCCGACGATCCCGAGCCTGACCCGGACCTCGTCCTGGTCGCGCATCGCCGCCGTGGTCACCAGCATCGCCGCGAGCGCGCCCTTCATGTCATAGGCGCCGCGGCCGTAGAGGCGGTCGCCGTCGATTCTCGGGTCGAACTGGCCCGGCCGGCCGGGCACGACATCGAGGTGCCCGTGAAGGACCACGGTCGGGCCCTCGGCGGCGCCGACCTCGGCCTTCAGCACCGGCAGACCCTGGACCTCTTCGTGCGCCGCCTCGATCCCCCTCGCCTCGAGCCAGCCCTTCACGAACCCGGCCGCTTCGAGCACGGCCTCGGCCTCGGACGTGTCGTAGGAGATCAACCGCTCCGCGAGCGCCACCAGCTCCTCGGTCATCGGGCCACCTGCTCGTTCCCCATTCGGAGCCGTTTCCCGCCAAGGCCCTCGCAGCGTCGACGAGCTTCGATCGAGATGGCCCCCTCATCCCCCCGCGATGGAGAGAAACGCTCTCGGTGCGGTCTCGGTCCTTTTCGGCCCGGCCCCGGGCCGCGCTGCCCTCGTCGGCCTCATCGAAGCGCCGCTCGGCGTCGGAGAGCTGCTCTTTGAGCGTCGAGGGGTCGAGGTCATCGGGCGGGATCGCCTCCTCGACCAGGAGGCGGGCGTGGTTGCCGAACACCTGGAGCCAGCCGTGGGCCTGGGCGTAGCGCAGTGTCTCGGAGTCGCTCAGGTGGAGGCGCAGCTCGGCCGGCCGCAGTTCGGCCAGCAGCGGCGCGTGGTTGGCGAGGATCCCGATCTCGCCGCCGGCCGTCCGGGTCGAGACCTGGCGCACCTCGCCGTTGAAGACCTCCCCCTCCGGGGTGAGGACCTCGACCTCGAATTTGGACTCGCCCGCCACCGCCTAGGCCTCGGATTTCGCCTTGCCCGCGTTCTCGGTGACCTGGTCGATCGAGCCCTGCATGTAGAAGGCGCCCTCGGGGAGGTCGTCGTGCTCGCCGTCGAGGATCTCGCGGAAACCGCGCACCGTCTCGGCGACCGGCACGTACTCGCCGGTTCTGCCGGTGAACTGCTCGGCGACGAAGAACGGCTGGCTGAGGAAGCGCTCGATCTTGCGCGCGCGGGAAACCGTCTGCTTGTCCTCGTCGGAGAGCTCGTCGATGCCGAGGATCGCGATGATGTCCTGGAGCTCCTTGTAGCGCTGCAGAACCTCCTGGACCTCGGTCGCCGTCCGGTAGTGGTCTTCGCCGAGGATGTCCGGCTTGAGGATCGTCGAGCTCGAGTCGAGCGGGTCGACCGCCGGGTAGATCCCTTTCTCCGAGATCGCCCGCGACAGCGCCGTGGTCGCGTTGAGGTGGGCGAACACCGAGGCCGGGGCCGGGTCGGTGTAGTCGTCGGCGGGGACGTAGACGGCCTGGATCGAGGTGACGGAACCTCGCTCGGTCGAGGTGATCCGCTCCTGCAGCCCGCCCATCTCGGTCTCCAGCGTCGGCTGGTAGCCGACCGCCGACGGCATCCGGCCGAGCAGTGCCGAGACCTCCGACCCCGCCTGGACGAAGCGGAAGATGTTGTCGATGAAGAGCAGCACGTCCTGGCCGCCCTGCTCGCGGTAGTACTCGGCCATCGTCAGCCCGGAGAGGGCGACCCGGAGGCGGGCGCCGGGGGGCTCGTTCATCTGGCCGAAGACGAGCATCGTCTTGTCGATCACGCCCGACTCTTTCATCTCGAGCCAGAGGTCGTTTCCCTCGCGAGAGCGCTCGCCGACCCCGACGAACGCGGAGAGACCGGAGTGCTCCTCGGCGATGTTGCGGATCAGCTCCTGGATCAGGACGGTCTTGCCGACGCCGGCGCCGCCGAAGAGGCCGACCTTGCCGCCTTTCGCGTACGGGGCGAGGAGGTCGATGACCTTGATCCCCGTCTCGAGGATCTCCTGGGTCGGCGCCAGGTCCGACGCGGACGGGGCCGGGCGGTGGATCGGCCAGCGCTCGCCGGCCTCGACCTCGGCGCCCTCGTCGATCGGCTCGCCGAGCAGGTTGAAGATCCGGCCCAAGGTCACGTCGCCGACCGGGACCGTGATCGGGTCGCCGGTGTCGATCACGCGGTCGCCCCGCTTGAGGCCATCGGTTGCGTCCATCGCCACGGCGCGGACACGGTCGTCGCCCAGGTGCTGCTGCACCTCGCAGACGAGGTCGGTCTGTTCGCCGTCCCCGTCCCCGCCCATCTCGATCCGCAGCGCCGAGTAGATCTCCGGCAGCTGCTCCGGGAAGTAGGCGTCGACGACGACGCCGGTCACCTGCTCGACACGCCCTACGTTCGCTCCGTTGCCATTGCTTTCAGCCATTGGTTCCTTTGGTTCGTTCAAACACAGATTTCGCGCTCATCCGAGCGCCTCGGCGCCGGCGACAACCTCGAGGATCTCCTGCGTGATCTCCGATTGCCTGACCCTGTTCATTTCGAGCGTCAGGTCGTCGATCATCGTTTCGGCGTTCTCCGCCGCGTTCCGCATCGCGGTCATCCGCGCCCCCAGCTCGGAGGCGGCGGACTCGAGCAGCGCCCGGTAGATCGAGATGTTCACGTACTCCGGGATCAGCCTCGCAAGCAGGATCTCGGCCTCCGGCTCGTACTCCCAGAGCGCCGCTTCGTGGGCGCGTTCCGCCTCGGCTCGGCTCACCGGCGGACTCCTCCTCCTCGACTCCCTCGCCGATCACCTCTGCCTGCTGCATCGGCAGCAGGGTCTGGCGCCAGACGTGCTGGGTCAGCGGCGAGACGTAGCGGTTGTAGACGAGCTCGACCCGGTCGACCTCGCCGTCGACATAGCGCGCGGTCAGCTCCTCGCCGATCTCACGGGCGTTGGCGAAGGCGGGCCGGTCGGTGAACCCGATGTAGGTCGCGCTCAGGTCCTGCTTGCGGAAGGTCAGGGCGGAGACGCCCTTGCGCCCGACGGCGGAGAAGTCGGGGTCGACGCCGCGCTCGCGCAGCTCGGCGCCGAGGCGCATCCCGTCGCGGATGATGTTCGTGTTGAAGGCGCCCGCGAGGCCGCGGTCGCCGGTGATCAGCAGCACTCCGACCCGCTTTTCGGAGTCGTGCTCTTCGAGCACCGGAACGCGCGGAACGCCGCCGGCGTTCTCGGCCGCCCGGCGGGTCAGCCTTCGCATCCCCTCGGCGTAGGGGCGCAGGGCCTCGATCCGCTGTTCGGCGCGGCGCAGCCGCGCCGCAGCCACCATCTCCATCGCCCGCGTGATCTTGTTGATGTTTTTGACCGACGCGATGCGATTCTTGACTTCCTTCTGGGTCGCCATCAGGCGGCCGTCCTTCCAGCGACGTGCGCGCGGGGACCGACATGTCCGAGCAGATCAAGGACGCAGGGCGATGCCTTTGGTGGTGCCAAAGGCGAGCCCGAGGACGCGGATACGCGATGAGACATGGGGGTCATCCGTGTGTGCGTAGTTGGGGGGACGGCTGCCTCTAGGCGGGAGCCGCCTCCTCCTCCTTGGCGTCCTCGCTCTCCTCCTGCGGCACGTGGGAGCCTTTCTCGCGCTCCTCGAGGGAAGCAACCCGATCCGACTCGCCGGCCTCGACCGGGTCGCCGTGCTCGTCGAAGTCGGGGCCGAAGTCGTCGACGAACTCGGCGATCGCCTTGCCGAGCGCCTCCTCGTCCTCGTCCTCGAGCTTCCCGGTCTCTTCGATCCGACCCAGCAGCTCGGCGTTCTCGGCGTGGAGCCGGACCCGCAGGTCGGCGAGGAACTCGCCCACCCGCTCGACCTTGATCCGATCCAGGTAGCCGCCGGTGCCCGAGTAGATCGAGGCGACCTGGTCGGCGACCGAGAGCGGGTCGCGCTCTTTCTGTTTCAGGACCTCGACCAGCCGCTCGCCACGGTTGAGCGACTTCTGGGTCTCGGGGTCGAGCTCGGAGCCGAACTGCGCGAAGGCCTCGAGGTCGCGGTACTGGGAGAGGTCGAGGCGCAGTTTCCCGGCGACCTTCTTCATCGCCTTCGTCTGCGCGTTGCCGCCCACCCGCGAGACCGAGATCCCGACGTTGATCGCCGGCCGCACCCCCGAGTTGAAGAGGTCCGACTCGAGGAAGATCTGGCCGTCGGTGATCGAGATGACGTTGGTCGGGATGTAGGCGGAGACGTCCGAGGCCTGGGTCTCGATGATCGGCAGCGCCGTCAGCGAGCCGCCACCGAGCTCGTCGTTGAGTTTGACCGCCCGCTCGAGCAGGCGCGAGTGCAGGTAGAAGACATCGCCCGGGTAGGCCTCGCGCCCCGGCGGGCGCCGCAGCAGCAGCGACATCTGGCGGTACGCGTATGCGTGTTTGGTGAGGTCGTCGTAGACGCAGAGCGCTGCTTTCCCGTTGTAGAGGAAGTGCTCGCCCATCGCGCAGCCGGCGTAGGGAGCGATGTACTTGATCGGAGCCGCCTCATCGGCGGGGGCGGCGACGATGATCGTGTTCTCCATCGCCCCGTTCTCCTCGAGGATCTCCTTCAGCTGGACGACGGTCGACATCCGCTGCCCGATCGCGACGTAGATGCAGATCAGGTCCTTGTCCTTGTTGTTGATGATCGTGTCGATCGCGATCGCGGTCTTCCCGGTCTGGCGGTCGCCGATGATCAGCTCTCGCTGGCCGCGGCCGATCGGGATCATCCCGTCGATCGACATCAGGCCGGTCTGGACCGGCTCCTCGACCGGCTGGCGCTGGACGACGCCGGGGGCTTTGAACTCGGCCGGTCGGGTCTGGGACGTGTCGATGTCGCCCTTGTCGTCGAGCGGGCGCCCGAGCGGGTCGACCAGGCGCCCGAGGAGCTGATCGCCGACCGGGATCTCGAGCAGGTGGCCGGTGCGTTTGACGGTGTCGCCCTCGACGATCTTGTCCCACTCGCCGAAGAGGACGGAGCCGACGTTGTCGGCCTCGAGGTTGAGCGCGAGACCCGTGACCCCGTGCGGCAGCTCGAGCATCTCCAGCGCCATGCAGTTGTCGAGGCCGTGGATGCGGGCGATGCCGTCGGCGACCGACAGCACCGTGCCGACCTCGGTGAGGTCGGCGCTCGCCGTGTCCATGCCCTCGATCCGTTCCCTGAGAATCGATGCGATCTCGTCCGGCTTGATCTCCATTGGGTGCTCTTATCCCTTCCTCACGCCGCCTGCGCGACGCTCTTTCGAAGTTTCTCCAGGCGACTGCGGATGCTCGCGTCGAGGACCATGTTGCCCACCTGCAGCACCAGACCGCCGAGGATGCCGTCGTCGACCCTGCTCGCCAGCTCGACCTTCTGGCCCGTCTGGCGCTCGACCTCGGCGCCGACCTCCTCGACCACCGCCGGGTCGAGCTCGACCGCGCTGGTGACGGTCACGTCGAGGCGCTTGTTCTCCTGCTTCCAGAGCTGCTCGAAGCGGCCCCGGATCCGGAAGATCTCCGGCATCCGGTGCTTTTCGACGGCCAGCTCGAGGAAGTTCATCAGCTCCGGGTCGGCCCCGGTCACCGCCCTGTGCAGGCCCTCGATCTTCTCCGCGCTCGAGAAGTAGGGGCTGAACAGGAACACCTGGAGTTCGCGGTCGGCGGAGACCGCGTCCGCGAACTGGGCGAGCTCCTCGCCGATCGCGTCGAGCTTTCCCTTCTCCTTGGCCACCTCGAAGAGGGCCTCGGCGTATACGCGGGCGGGCTCCTGCGCCATCAGTTGCTCTCAGACCCCGAGAGGCTGGTGAAGTCGACCTCGCTCAGCGCCTCCTCGACCAGCCGGCGCTGGTCCTCGGCGTCGAGCGACTTGCGGGTCACCTTCTCGGTCGCGAGGACGGTCAGGTCGGCGACCTCCTTGCGGATCTGCTGCAGCGAGCGCCGCGTCTCGGCCTCGATGTCGCGTTTGGCCTGCTCGACCAGCTCCTCGCGTTTCTCCTTGCCCGACGCCGTCGCCTCCGCTTCCGCGGTCTCGGCAGCCTTGCGGGCGCGGAGCCATGATGTCGTCGGCCTGCTCGCGGGCCTCGGCGAGCCGGGCGCGGTACTCCTCGAGCAGCTCGTCCGACTCCTTGCGCTGGCGTTCGGCGGCTTCGATCGACTCCGCGATCGTCTTCGCGCGCCTGTCGAGCGCCTCCTGGATTTTCGGGAATGCGAGCTTGCTCAGCACCCACATCGTGAACAGGAAGAGGACGAGCGTCCAGATCATCAGCCCGAGGCCCGGCGAGACCAGGAAGCTGCCGCCTTCTTCCTTCCCCGACTCGGCTGCGAGGCTGAGGATGCCCGCTATTTCACCGGCGATGAGCTCCACGTGACCGGCCTAGAGGAAGAAGGCGATGAGGCCGAAGATGAAGGTGTAGAAGGCGACCGCCTCGGTCAGGGCGAAGCCGAGCCAGCGGATGGCCTGGAGCTCGTCTTTCATCTCCGGCTGGCGGGCGACCGACTCGATCTCCTTGCCGAAGATGAAGCCGATGCCGATTCCGGCGCCGATCGAGCCGAGCCCGGCGCCGACGCCGAGGGCGATCGCCTTGCCGGCCGATTCGATCCCTTCGTCGGAGATCGCGGCGGCAATTGGGGACAGATCCATTGAACAGCTCTCCTTTTCTAGTGGCTGGCGGAAACGGCTCCGCCGATGTAGATCGCGGTCAGGGTCGAGAAGATAAAAGCCTGGAGGGTGGCGATAAGGCCGACCTCGAGGATGAAGAAGAAGAACGCGAGCGGGAAGGTGAGGGCGCCGAGCGCGGCGATCCCGAGCAGCACCGCCAGCCCGCCGCCCATGAACAGCAGCAGCAGGTGGCCGGCGAGGATGTTGGCGAAGAGCCGCACCGAGAGCGAGATCAGGCGGGCGAAGTGGGAGATCGCCTCGATCACGAAGATGAAGGCCTTGGCGAGCGGGTTCATGTCCTCGAGCCCGGGAGGCAGCCAGCTCGCCAGGTACTTGATGAAGCCCTTGGCGCGGATGCCTTCGACGTGGTAGGAGACCCAGACGACGAGGGTGAGGACGAGCGGGATCGAGAGGTTCGCGGTCGCCGCGTAGAGGGCGAAGCTCGGGACCGCGACGCCGAAGATGTCGACCGTGTGCTCGGTGTTGGTCGGCAGCGGCAGGAACCCGATCATGTTCGAGAACCAGATGAAGAAGAAGAGGGCGCCGAGGAACGGGAACCAGCGGGTCGCGGTCGCGGTGTCGAGGTTGCCGCCGGTGATGTTGTTCTTCGTCAGGTCGTAGGCGACCTCGACCGCGGTCTGGACCCGGTTCGGCTTCTGCGCCATCCGTTTCGCGATCCAGGTCATCGTCGCGATCGTCAGCGCGCTGGCCAGAAGGAGGTAGAAGACCGCCTTGTTGATGCTGAGGTCGATGCCGCCGAGTTCGATCGAGACCCACGGTTCGAGCTTGAACTCGTTCTGGGGCTCGAACGCTTCGTTCTTGCCGGCGCTGCCGAAGATCAGGCCCAGCAGGATCGCGATCCCCAGGTAGACGCCGACCCCGATCAGGACCTTCGCTTTGGTCGAGAGGCCGCCCGGTTTCTCGGTCGGAGCGTTGCCGGCCGCCGCTGTTCCGGCGCTCATGGTGTGAATTCCCCTTCGGGCTCGAGCAGGTAGGCGATCCCCTGCGCCGCGAATGAGACGGTGAAGAGGACGACCAGCAGCAGGGCCGCGGCGAGGCCCGATTCGCGGTCGGCGAGGCCGGCGAGGAGCGCCGCGGTGACCATCAGCCAGACCCGGCCGAGGGTCGAGGCGGCCAGGGTTCCCATCGCCTTCTGGCGGTTGCCGTTGGCTATCGCTTCGGCGACGCGGCGGCCGGCGAGGACCTGGATTCCGCGCTGCGCGAGCCATGCCGCGGCGGCGACGGCGTAGCCGATGCATCGGCCAACCGGCAAGCAGGAAAACCGCGAGCGCGGCTGCCAGGACCATCAGGTCGACGTGCTTGGGAGGAGACATAAAATCCGCCCGGCTCAGGACGAGCGGGCGGAATCGGCGACTATATCCGAAAGGGGCCGCTATCCGCTTTCTAGAGCCAGTTTCGTGACGGTTGCCACTACCGCCCGGGACCCGGGGTCGGGTCCGGGTCGAGGGCCTCGAACTCGCCGGTCTCCGGGTCGACGACCGGGAAGCTCCCGGTCTCGAGCTCGCGTTCGACCGCGCGGTCGACGGCCTCCTCCCCGGGGACAGGCCGGCCGGCGTCGCGGCGCAGCCCGACGAGCTGGCGCAGCCGCGCCTGGCGCAGCTTGAGGATCTCGAGGACCTCGACCAGGTAGACGCTGGCCGCCAGCGCCAGCAGGCCGAAGAACGCCATCACGGCGCTCCAGAAGAAGTCGAAATGGCCGTGGTTGTCGCTGTAGGGGACGAATCGCAGGGCCAGCGCGAGGAGGGCCATGACGAAGGTCCAGCCGTAGAGGTAGGCGAGCGTGCGCCGCTGCGAGAACCCGATGTCGGCCATCCGGTGGTGGAAGTGCCAACGGTCGGCCCGGTAGATCGGCCGCCGGTATTTGAGCCGCTTGGCGACGACGAAGCCGGTGTCGAGGATCGGCACCGCGAGGATGATCAACGGCAGGAAGAGGGCGATCACGGCGTTCGTCTTCAGCGCTCCCTGGACGGCGACGGTCCCGAGCAGGAAGCCGAGCAGGTTGGAGCCGGTGTCCCCCATGAAGGTCGTCGCCGGCGGGAAGCCGTGGCGGAGGAAGCCGAGCGAGGCGCCGGCGGTCAGCGCCGCCAGCACCCCCGCGGCGTTTCGATCGAGCGAGAGCGCGATCACCGCCAGGGTCACGCCGGAGATCGTGCAGACGCCCGCGGCGAGCCCGTCGACGCCGTCGATCAGGTTGATGACGTTGATCACGGCGACGATCCCGACCACGGTGCCGATGTCGCCGAGATCGATCGCGCCCGAGCCCGGGAGCCCGATCAGGTCGACCGAGCCGGGGTCGAGGGCGCCGAGGAACGGGAAGGTGAAGCTTTCGACGGTCACCCCGGCGGTGACCGGGACGATCACGGCGACCGTCTGCCCCGCCAGCTTCAGCGCCGCGTTGAGGTCGTAGATGTCGTCGAGGAATCCGACCGCGGTGATCAGGACCGCGCCGATCAGGATCGCGCGCGTCTCCGCGTCCCAGGGAAGCCAGATCAGCCCGGCGACGAGGACCGCGACGAGGATCGCGAGGCCGCCGAGCTTCGGGGTCGGCGCTTCGTGCAGCGAGCGTTCGTTGGGATAGTCGATCGCCCCGACCCGCCTCGCGAGCCGGTCGGTGAGCGGGACGAGCAGCAGCGCCAGGAGGCCCGCGAGCAGGAAGGCGAAGAGCGCGTCGAGGCTAGCGGGCATAGCGATCGAACCAGAGTGTGAACGACATCAGGCCCCAGAGCTGCCGGCTGAGGTCCTCCTCGCCGGAGCAGTGGCGGTCGAGGCATCGCGGTGACGACCGCGGGGTCGAGGCAGCCCTGCCGCTCGAGCGTCGCCGCCGAGAGCGTCTCGCGGGCGAACGGCTCCAGCGGCCCCCGCAGCCAGGCCGCGAGCGGGATCGAGAACCCCTGCTTCGGGCCGCGGACGATCTCCCGCGGCAGCAGCGGAGCCAGCGCCCGCCGCAGCAGCCGCTTCTTCGAGAAGCCCCGGACCTTGAGCGGGGTCGCGAGGCCGAGGGCGAACTCGGCGACCCGCTGGTCGAGGAACGGGACCCGGAGCTCGAGCGAGTGGGCCATGCTCGAGCGGTCGGTCTTGACCAGGAGGTCGTCGACGAGGTAGATGCCGAGATCGAGGTCCTGGAGGCGCGCCAGCGGCTCGGCGCCATCGGTTTCCGCGTAGCGGTCGCGGAGCAGGTCGACCGGGTCCCAGCCGGGATCCCGGGCGCCGAGGAGCGCCGCCCGCATCGGCGCCGGGAAGATCTCCTTCCAGGCGTGGTGGCGCTCGAGCGCCGGCAGGCGGGCGCCGCGCACGAAGCGCTTCGCTTTGTAGTCGAGGCTGACCTTCGCGTCCGAGCTCGGCAGCGCCTCGATCAGCGGCGCGGCGAGCGCGGTGAGGGGCGCCACCCGCGGCGCCAGCAGGTCGGCGACGTAGGTGTAGTAGCCGCCGAACAGCTCGTCGCCGCCCTCGCCGGAGAGGGCGACCTTGACCTCACCCGCCGCGAGCTGCGACACGAGGTAGGTCGGGACCGCCGAGGAGTCGCCGAACGGCTCGTCGAAGGCCTCGATCAGGCTCGGCAGCAACTCGGCGGCGTCGGGGCGGAGGATGAGCTCGTGGTGGTCGGTGCCGTAGCGGCGGGCGATCATCCTGGCCCGCTCGAGCTCGTCGAAGCTCGCCTCCTCGAACCCGATCGAGAAGGTCCTGACCGGCTCCGGCGACTCGCCGGCGGCGAGCGCGGTCAGGCCGGCGGAGTCGACGCCGCCGGAGAGGAGGACGCCGACCGGGACGTCGGCCACGAGATGGGCGCGGACCGAGTCGCGCAGGGTCTCCCGCAGCTCGTCGGCGAGCTCGTCGGCCGGCCCCCTCCGCGCCCGCCCGGCCTCGACCGGACGCGGCCGCGCGAAGCGGCGCTCGACGATCTCGCCGTCCTGCCAGGCGAGCGTGCAGCCCGCCGGCAGCTTCCGGGCCTCGGCGAAGATCGTCATCGGGGCCGGCACCGAGTTGAAGGCGAGGAACGCGGCGAGGGCCCGGGGATCGATCTCGCGTGAGAACTGCGGCTGCTCGAGCATCGCCTTCAGCTCCGACGCGAACGAGAGCGAGCCGTCCGCGAAGCGGTAGAAGAGCGGCTTGATCCCGAACCGGTCGCGGGCGAGGAGCAGGCGGGAGGAGCGCCCGTCCCAGACCGCGATCGCGAACATCCCCCGCAGCCGCTCGACGAACGCATCGCCGTGCTCCTCGTATGCGTGGACGAGGACCTCGGTGTCGGATGCCGTCGCGAACCGGTGCCCGGCGCGCTCGAGGTCGCGGCGCAGCTCGCGGTAGTTGTAGATCTCGCCGTTCTGGACGACGACGACGCTGCCGTCCTCGTTGGCGATCGGCTGGGTGCCGCCCTCGAGGTCGATGATCGAGAGTCGTCGCGCCGCCAGCGCGACCGGGCCGTCGGCGTGGAGCCCGTCGCTGTCGGGGCCCCGGTGGACGAGGCGGCTGCTCATCCTCCTCACCACGTCGAGGTCCGGGCGCTCCCCGCCCGCCGTGACGACGCCGCAGATGCCGCACATGCAGCGGCAGTCTGTCAGCCGCGCCCGGTCCCCGGCGTCAGCTTCTGATGGGCGCGTCAGGCGGGAGCGGCGGGGCCGCGGCCGAGGACCTTGGGGACGGTCGCCAGCAGGACGCTGAAATAGAGGCCGACCGAGCGGTCGGCGATGTACTCCATGTCGTGGGCGAGCTTGTTTGCCCACGACTCCTCGCGGGTGACGCGGGTCTGCGCGAATCCGGTCACCCCGGGCCTGACCACCAGCCGCTGCCAGTACTGCGGGATCTCCTCGCAGAGCTCGGTGAAGAACGCGGGCCGGATCGGGCGCGGGCCGACGACGGCCATGTCGCCGCGGAGGACGTTCCACAGCTGCGGGACCTCGTCGAGGTGGATCGCCCGCAGCGTCCGGCCGATCCTCGTCACCTCTTCCTCGGTCCGGCGCGAGAGCTCCTCGCCGAGGTAGGGCCCGAGTCGCGTTTCCGCATCGGGGGCCAGGGTGCGGAACTTGTACATCCAGAACAGCTGGCCGGCGCGGCCGACCCGGGCCCCGCGGTAGAAGACCGGCCGCCCGGAGGAGACGAAGATGGCGGCCGTGGTCAGCGCCAGGAGCGGAGAGAGGACGAGCAGGATCGCGCCGGAGATGAGGATGTCGAGCGCTCGCAGGACGGTGTCTATCGGGCGCGATTCGTCGTCGCCCGCGAGGTCGATGAAGTGCTGCAGCCTGGCCCGGGTCTCCTCGGACTCGGCTAGGAGGTCAGGGCGTGGTGTCGCTCTCCGTGCGATGGCGAGTCTCCGACGGTGCCGAGGATCCTCTCGACGAGGAAGGCGGGATCCCTCTTCGTCGGAGTCGCTCCTGCGGAGCGCTTTTCCAGCTGCAGCGCGCGGGGGTCGGTCAGCGGCCGCATCCGGCCGGAGCGGATCAGCTCTTCGTCGACGCCGCCGAGCCGTCCCCCGTAGGTGGTGTAGACGGGCGTGCCGAGCGCAGCTGCCTCGCGGTTCATCGTCCCGCCGGCGGAGACGACCAGGTCCGCCTGGGCGATCAGGCTCTGGGCCTCGACCGCGCCGGGCGGGACGATCAGCGAGGGGAGCTCCATCGTCTCGATGAACTCGCGCTGTGTCTGCGTCCGCGGCATGACGATCGCGTGAACCTCGTCGTCCTGGCCGAGCCTGGTCAGGACCTTCGGGAACAGCGGGTTCGACTTGCGGTGGTAGAGCGAGACGTCGGGCGGCGGGCGGACGACGACCACGACCCGCGAGGTGTCGACCGAGAGCCGCTCCATCGCGCCGGCGTCGGGCTCGAAGTCGAAGAGGTAGTACTCCTCCTTGATCCCGGGGTAGGCGAAGAGCTTCTCCGGGCCGACCCCGAACCGGCGCAATCGGTCCGGCGGGACCGACTCGGGGAACATCACCCGCTTCGCCAGCCGGCACCCGATGTGGTGCTGGGTGACGGCGTACTCGTAGTCGTGCATGTTGGCCTCGGGGATGCCGAGGACGCGCGAGGCGATCGCGAGGTCGTTGGAGCCGTGGGCGAGGGCGAGGTCGAACGACCGGCCGCGCCCGAACCCGATCATCCCCGCCGTGCGCGCCCCGAGCCGGTACGCCTTCCGCACCCGCGAGGCGCCGCCGTGGCGGCCGATCGGGGTGTGCTCCATCCCGTGCAGGTCGAGCAGCGCCTGGGTCTGGGCGTAGTCGCGCGAGGTGATCTCGACCGTGTGGCCCTGCTCCCGCAGGCGGTCGATGATCGGCCGCAGGACGAGGACATGGGCCGGGGCGGACATGTCGACCCAGACGTTCATCAACGCGCCGCCTCCTCCGCTTCGCGTCCGGGGGCGGCGCGCCAATGCGTCGCTTCAGCGCCGCTCGCGGAGAATCAGATCTGTGATGCTCGCTAATCATTCCGCCGCCTCCTCCGCTTCGCGTCCGGGGGCGGCGGCCATGTGTCCCATCAGCGCCGCTCGCGGAAATCAGGCTGTGACGCTCGCTAATTGGTTGTACAGGGGGTAGCGGTCCATGAGGGCCTGGGTTCGCTCGTTGAGGCGTGGCCTTCTCGGACTCGAAGTCTGGTCGCCGAGGGCGGTGGCGATGACCGAGGCGATCTCGCGCATATCGTCCTCGAGGAAGCCGCGGGTGGTCAGGGCGGGGGTTCCGATCCGCAGGCCGGATGGGTTCATCGGCGGCCGCTCGTCGAACGGGATCGCGTTGCGGTTGACGGTGATGCCGACCTCCTCGAGCCGGGTCTCCGCGGTCTTGCCGTCGAGGCCCGAGGGGGTCAGGTCGACCAGGATCAGGTGGACGTCGGTGCCGCCGGTGAGAACCGGGACCCCGGCCTCCTCGAGCCCCGCCGCGAGCGCCCGGGCGTTGGCGATCGTCTGCCGCTGGCGGGCGCGGAAGGGCTCGGTGGCGGCGATCCGCAGCGCGACCGCCTTGGCGGCGATCGTGTGCATCAGCGGCCCGCCCTGCTGCCCGGGGAAGATCGCTTTGTCGATCGCCGCGGCATGCTCCTCGCGGCAGAGGATCATCCCGCTGCGTGGCCCGCAGAGCGTCTTGTGGATCGTCGTCGTGACGACGTCCGCGTGCGGCACCGGGCTCGGGTGCTCGCCGGCGGCGACCAGCCCGGCGAAATGGGCCATGTCGACCATCAGCTTCGCCCCCACCCCGTCGGCGATCTCGCGGAACGCGGCGAAGTCGAGCTGCCGCGGATATGCCGACCAGCCGGCGACGATCACCTTCGGGCGGTGCTCCTCGGCGAGCTGCTCGACCTCGGCCATGTCGACCCGCAGGTCGTCGCGGCTGACGTGGTAGGCGACGACCTCGTAAAGCTTCCCGGAGACGTTCAGCTTCATCCCGTGGGTCAGGTGGCCACCATGGTCGAGTGCCATCCCCATGATCGTGTCGCCCGGTTCGATCAGCGCCATGTAGGCGGCGTTGTTGGCCTGGGCGCCGGCGTGTGCCTGGACGTTGGCGTGCTCGGCCCCGAACAGCTCCTTCGCGCGGTCGATCGCGAGCTGCTCGGCGACGTCGACCTCCTCGCAACCCCCGTAGTAGCGCCTCCCGGGGTAACCCTCGGCGTACTTGTTGGTCAGCACCGAGCCGACCGCTTCGAGGACCGCCTGCGGGACGAAGTTCTCCGAGGCGATCATCTCCAGCGTCCCCTGCTGGCGCCGAAGCTCGGCGTCGAGCACCGCCGATATCTCGGGGTCGACCTCGGAGAGCGGGGCGCTCTGGAAGTTCTCGGGAAGCTCGCTCATGGTCCTCAGCCGACCTTACCAACGGGTCGGGATAGCCTGCCGGGGTGGCCTCCCGGATCAGCGCCCTCCTCGCCGTCGCCACCGTGGCGTTGCTCGCGCCGACGCCACCCGGCGGCGGCGCCGAAAGCCACGCCGTGCTCGCCGAATCGGGCGCCAACCCCTGCGAGGGGCCCGGCTCCGGCCACCTGCTCTGCCCCGATCTGCGGGTCGCCCGTCCGTCCGACCTCTACGTCGAGCACAGCGGCGGAAACTACGGATACGGCGGCGGAGCGCTTCTGCACGCGACCAGCGACATCCGCTCGCGAGGCCGTGGCCCGATGGAGCTGCGCGGGCGCCGCTACAAGCGCAACTGGATGCACGTGAACCAGGCGATCTACAGGGTCGGCGGCGGGGTCGAGATATTCCGCACCGACGCCCAGCTCCACTTCTACGACGTCGGCGCCTACTGGGGCGGCTCCTACTGGAAGGTCCACGACCCGCTCAGCATGGAGATCTGGTCGCTCGACGAGCACCGCCGGCCGCTGAAGCGGGTCCGCAAGGGGCCGAAGGTCTTCTACTGCCTGCGCGACCTCGAGCGCACGAAGGCGATGCGGCGCTCGCCGGCCGGCCGGGTGTACCCGGGCTGCAACCAGGACCCGGGCCGGCGGCGGGTCCGGCTCGGCACCTCGGTCGGTTGGTCGGACATCTACCCCTCCGAATACGACCGCCAGTGGGTCAACGTCAGCGGCCTCCGCGGGTGCTTCGCGTTCGTGATGCGCGTCGACCCGCTGAACCTCTTCGATGAGGAAAACGAGCACGACAACCGCTCGATCAGGATCGTCCGCCTCCCCTACCACGACGGACCCCAGCACTGCTGAGAGCGGGTTAGCCGAGGACCTCTTCGACCCGCTCGGCCGGTAGGCCCCCCTCGCGAAGGATCGTCCAAGAGCCGTCGACGTCGATCGAGGCGATGTCGACGACGGTGGAGGGAAGGCCGGTGAGCGCGCCACCGTCGATCGCGAGATCGGCGCCGGCGACGATCGAGTCCGGCAGGTCCTCGAAACGCGACGGCGCCGGCTCGCCGCTGATGTTCGCCGAGGTCTGGAACATCGGGTGCATGACGCCGGCGAGGGGGCCGTCGAGCAGCCGGACGCCGAGGCGGGCCGGGTCATCGCGGCAGGCGAGCGGGTAACGGTGCCGGGGGTTGTCGAGGACGAGGGTCACCGAACCCGGCAGCAGCGCCCCGACCGCGTCGCGGGCGCGCGGCCCGAGGCCGGCGACGATCTCGCGCATCGCCAGCGGCGAGAAGTAGAGCACGGCCGAGGGCTTGCCGTCGTCGCGGCCCTTGAGCCTGTGGATCCGGTCGATCGGCGCGGGGTCGACGGGATCCGCGGCGATCCCGTAGAGCCCGTCGGCGGGATAGATGGCGACGCCGCCCTCCCCCAGACAGCGCTCGAGCGCGGAACGCACCGCCGGCGCCCCGTCCCGCTCGATGGACACCAGCTTCAAGGTTCGCGCCTTGCTCGCGGCGCGATGAACCAGATTCCGGCGCTTGCTCGCTCAACGGTCACCGGGTCTTGGCTCCCCAGACGACGCGCTCGATCCCGGCCAGGTCCCGGCGGCGCTGGAGCCCGGTGAACCCCGCCTCGGCGAGGAGACCGGCAACCGCATCCGCCTGGCCGGCCCCCACCTCCACGGCCACCACGTCCGCCCGATTGGATGTCGCAGTTACCTCCACCCCCCGGATGGAACTGCGACATCCAGGTGTGAGGCGGGAGATCAGGGCCCGGATCGCGTCGAGGCCGTCGGGGCCGGCGAGCAGCGCCTCGCGCGGCTCCCACTCGGTCACCTCAGGCTGCAGGGCCGCCCAATCGGCCTCGGCCACATAGGGAAGGTTGGCGACGATCAGATCGAACTCACCGTCCGGGGACCGTACCTGGGAGGAACCTGACCCGGGTGCCGAGACCCAGCGCCGTGGCATTGGCGCGGGCGACGTCGAGCGCGGCGGCCGAGGTGTCGGTCGCGGTCACCTCGCAGCCGGGGAGCTCGTCGGCGATCGCCAGCGCCACCGCGCCCGAGCCGGTGCCGACGTCGAGAGCGGTGGCGGGCCGCAGCTCGAGCGCGAGCTCGACCAGGAGCTCCGTCTCGGGGCGCGGCACGAGCACCCGCCCGTCGACCGCGAGCTCGAGCAAGCGAAATCCGCGGCGGCCGAGGATGTAGGCGACCGGCTCGCGGCGCAACCGGCGCCGCACCATCTCGCCGAAGCTCCGCGCCGCGGCGGCGGGGACGCCGCGATCGGGGTCGGCCGCAAGCATCGCCCGGTCCCACCCGGTCGCCTCCGCGAGCAGCAGCTCCGCATCGAGCCTGGGGGAATCGACCCCGGCCGCCGAGAGCGCGTCGCCGGCGGCGCCGAGCGCCTCCCCCACGCTGCCGGCGGTCCGGGTCGGCGGCATGCCTCAGGCGGTCGAGGTCGCGGCCTCGAGCCGCTGCCGCTTCTCCTCGGCGGCCAGCGCCTCGGTGAACTCCGAGAGCCCCCCGGCGAGGACACCGTCGAGGTTGTGGGAGGTGACCTTGACCCGGTGGTCGGTGACCCGGCCCTGGGGGAAGTTGTAGGTGCGGATCTTCTCCGAGCGCTCGCCGCTCCCGACCTGGGCCTTGCGCTCGGAGGCGATCTGCGCCTGCTGCTCGGCCAGCTCGCGCTCGTACAGACGCGCCCGCAGCACCCGCATCGCCCGCTCCTTGTTCTGGAGCTGGGACTTCTCGTCCTGCATCGAGACGACGATCCCGGTCGGTTTGTGGGTTATCCGAACCGCCGAGTCTGTGGTGTTGACCGACTGCCCGCCCGGCCCCGAGGAGCGGTAGACGTCGATCTGGAGGTCGGCTGCCTCGACGGTCACCTCGACCTCCTCGACCTCGGGCAGCACCGCCACGGTCGCGGTCGAGGTGTGGATCCGGCCCTGCGACTCGGTCTCCGGCACCCGCTGGACCCGGTGGGTGCCGCCCTCGAACTTGAAGACGGAGTAGGCGCCGTCGCCCTTGACCGAGAACGTCACCTCCTTGAAGCCGCCGACCTCGGCCGCCGACTGCGAGAGGACTTCGGTGGCGAACCCGCGCTCCTCGGCATAGCGGACGAGCATCTTGAACAGGTCCCCCGCGAACAGGGCCGCCTCGTCGCCGCCGGTCCCGGCGCGGATCTCGACGATCACGTTCTTGTCGTCGTTGGGATCGCGCTCGACCATCGCCAGCCGAATCTCCTCCTCAAGGCCCTCGAGCCGCGCCGGCGCCTCGTCGACGACCTTCTGGAGCTCCGGGTCATCGCCCTCCTCGAGCAGCTCGCGAGCCCCCTCGAGGTCGTCCTTCAGGGTCCGGTACTCGGCCGCGAGCGCCTGCGCCGGCTGCAGGTCGCGGTACTCGCGCCCGACCTCGGCGTACCGCTCCCGGTCCCCGATCACGGCAGGGTCCGACATCTCCCGCTCCAACTCGGAAAATCGCTGAAGAATCTGTTCGACGAGCGAATCAACCATCTTGTGAACCTTAGGCGTAGCCCGGGGGGGTGGCACAGGGGGAGGGGTCGAGGACGTAGACCTCGCCCGCAGGCCCCTCCCCCTGTGACAGGACCCGCCCGCCGCTACGACTAGGCGACGATCTCGATCGGCGACTCGCCGCGTATCCGATCGTCATCCTCCTCCTCGAGCACCTTCTCGAGGGAGGCGATCGCCACTGCGAGCTGCTCTTCGTCGGGCTCGCGGGTCGTCAGGTTCTGCAGCATCAGGCCGGGCCACATCAGCCCCCGGACCCAGGCTTTGCGCCGGTTCTTCCCCGCCCACTTGATCACCTCGTAGGAGAGCCCGGCTATCAGCGGGATCCCGAGGATCCGGGAGGCGAGCAGCCAGTACCAGGCGGGCAGCCCGATCGGCGCGAAGACGAAGATCGCCAGCACCATCACGATCAGCAGGAAGCTGGTCCCGCAACGGGGATGCAGGCGCGAGTAGAGCTTCGCCCGCGAGGGGGTCAGCTCGTCTTCGGCCTCGTAACAGGAGATCGTCTTGTGCTCGGCGCCGTGGTACTCGAAGACGCGCCGCAGGTCGGGCATGCGACTGATCGCCGACGATGTAGGCGATGAAGATCGTGGTCCGCAGGACCCCCTCGATCAGCCAGAAGAGGAACGCCGAGCCGAGCTGGTCCTTGATCAGGCTGGTCAGCCCGACCGGGACGACGAAGAAGAGGCCGACCGCGAGGAGCAGCGAGAGCGCGATCGTCAGGCCCCAGACCCAACCGCCGATCTCTTCCGGCTCGCCCTCCTCGTCGTCCTCGAGCTGGGCGTTGGCGGAGATCGCCAGCGCCCGGAACCCGATCTTCAGCGACTCGCCGAGCGCGACGACGCCGCGGATCACCGGCAGCCGCCAGATCCGGTGCCGCTCGGCCCAGGGCACGAGCGGCTCGGAGGTGAGCTCGATCTGGCCCTCCGGGTTGCGGACCGCGACCGCCCAGGTCGTGATCCCGCGCATCATCACGCCCTCGAGGACCGCCTGGCCCCCGACCGGAGCGTCGCGCTTGGCGACGAGAGCGCCATCGGGCATGCGCAGCGGGTCGCTGCCGTTGGTCGCGACGGCCTCTGCTGCGGGAGAGCCCCCGTCCGGGCTCAAATTCCTACCGCCTGGCCTTGGCGTGCTTCGCGGCCCGGCGCTGGAAGCGCTCAACCCGGCCACCGGTGTCGACCAGCTTCTGCTTGCCGGTGTAGAAGGGGTGGCACTCCGAGCAGAGCTCGACGTGGAGGTCCGACTTGGTCGAGCGGGTGTAGAACTGGTTGCCGCACGAGCAGTGGACGTTGGCAAGGGTGTACTCGGGATGGATTCCTGTCTTCATCGCAGCCAAGTCTAGATGACCGGCTGGAGCGGCTCGATTCAGCGCTCGCGGGAACGGGCGGGTATGCCGATACTCGGACAAGTGGCAATTCTCGCGAGCACGACTGACGAGCGGGCGGGGCGCATCCTGCGCGGAGCCCTTGCTGCGCTGCTGCTCGGGGGCACGGCGCTCGTCGCGATCTACCGCTGGTCCGGGCTCGACGCCGGGCTCGACCTCGCGATCGGTGGAATCCTCTACGACGCGGTTGTCCTCGGAGCCGGCGTCGCCTGCCTGATTCGGGCCGCAAGCACCTCGGGCGAAGGCAGGGCGTGGACCCTGTTCGGCCTCGCGATCATCTCCTGGGGCGCCGCCGAGGTCTACTGGACTGTCGCGATCGAAGGCAACCCGTCGGCTCCCTATCCCTCGCCGGCCGACGTCGGCTACCTCGCCTTCTATCCCCTCGCCTACGCGGGGCTCGTCGTCCTGGTCCGCGCCCGCGCCCACCAGCTCGACTGGCGGCTCTGGATGGACGGCGCGATCGCGGCGCTCGGAACCGCCGCGCTCGGCGCCGCATTCGTCTTCGACTTCGTCGCCGCCTCGGCCGAAGGCACGACCCTGCAGGTCGCCACGACGCTCGCCTACCCGCTGGGCGACATCGCGATGCTGGCGATGGTCGTCGGGATCGTCGCCCTGACCGGGTGGCGGCCGGGCCGGACCTGGTCGCTGCTGCTGGTGGCGCTGACCGCCCTCGTCGCCGCCGACCTCGCCTACACCCTGCAGAGCACCGAGGAAACGCTCCCGCCCGGCGGCTGGATCGACCCGATCTACCTGATCGCCGCGGTCTGCTTCGGTGCGATCCTCTGGCAACCGGCCGAGGCGGACGAGATCGCCTCTCCCTCCGAGGATTACGGCGGCCGCAACCTGATCGTGCCCGCGGTCTTCGGCGCGGTGATGATCGGCCTCTTCGCGATGCAGTACTTCAACGGCTCCAGCGCCCTCTCGACGATCCTCTGGGCGGCGACGATCACCGCCGTGATCGCCCGCCTCGCGATCAGCGACCGCGAGAACAGGGAGCTCCTGGAACAGGTGCGAACCGACTCGCTCACCGGCCTCGGCAGCCGCGGGCGAGTCCAGGTGGACCTGCCCAAGCGCATCGCCGAGGCGACGCCGGAGCTACCGCTGCTGCTGGTCCTCCTCGACCTCGACGGCTTCAAGCACTACAACGACACGCTCGGCCACCCCGCCGGCGACGCCCTGCTCGCGAAGCTCGGGGCTGCGTTGCACGACGCCGTCGGGTCGGCAGGGGTCGCCTACCGCTTCGGCGGCGACGAGTTCTGCCTGCTACTCACCTGCCCGCGCGAGGAGTTCGACCCGGTCCGGTCCGCTGCGGTCGACTCGCTCACCGCGAGCGGGCCGGGGTATGACGTCAGGTCCTCCTGGGGCGCGGTCGAGATCCCGACCGAGGCGACCGACGTCGACGCCGCGATGGAGCTTGTCGACGTCCGCATGTACGCCCACAAGGAGTCGCGCCGGAGCGTCGGGTACTCGGGGCCCGAGCGGCGCTCTGCCGCCCAGGCCGAGTCGGTGTCGGACACGGCCAAGGCATAACCTCCACCTGACCGAGCCATCTCCATCTCCTCGAGGAGGTACGACCGTGCCCGAGTCCGACCAGCGCCGCGAGATCGACCTGCCCGCGGGCAGGATCCGCTACCGGGAGGCCGGCGAGGGCAGCCCGGTCGTCTTCGTCCACGGCTTCCTCGTCGACGGCCGACTCTGGGACGGCGTCGTCGACCGCCTCTCCTCGACCCACCGCTGCCTCGCGCCCGACTGGCCGATCGGCGCCCAGCAGGTCCCGATGCGGCCCGAGGCCGACCTCAGCCCGTACGGGATCGCGGACCTGATCGCGAGCTTCCTCGAGGCGCTCGACCTCGACGACGTGACGATCGTCGGCAACGACTCCGGCGGCGCGATGTCGCAGGTCCTCGTCACCCGCCACCCGGAGCGAATCGGCCGCCTGGTCCTGACCAACTGCGACACCTACGAGAATTTCCCGCCCGGGATCTTCAAGGCGCTGCCGAAGGTCGCGGCGCTGCCGGGCGGGATGGCGATGATCTCGGCGCCGTTCCGGATCGGCCTCCTCGCCCGCGCCGCTTTCAGGCCGTTCACGCGGGACCCGCTGCCCGCCGACCTGATCGAGTCATGGATGCGCCCCGGGCTCGACAACCCCGGTGTCAGGCACGACGCCCGCAAGGTCACCGTCGGGATGGACAAGCGCTACACGCTCGAGGCGGCCGAGAAGCTGCGCAGCGCCGAGCTGCCGATCCTGCTCGCCTGGGCGCCGGGCGATCGATTCTTCCCGATCAAGTACGCCGAGCGGCTCGCCGCCGACGCAAAGAACGCCACGATCGTCGAGATCCCCGACGCGAAGACATTCGTCCCCCTCGACCAGCCGGGACGCGTCGCCGAGGAGATCGCCGCGCTTCGCCGCCCCCGTGTAGGAGAAGAAAACGCAAGCTGCGGGGTCTTCCGCGGCGCGCCGTTTTTTTCGTCTGACCGAGCATGCATCCTTTGTGACGCCCGCCACACAAAGGACGGAGAGCCATGCCGGACGAGATCTTCGACCAGGAGCGCCCCCGCAGCACGATGGCCCAACGCCTCGACGAAGCGTTCGCCGGGTGCGATGAGTGGACCACCGCCCCGCCCTCGCGACGACGCAGCGAGCCGGACCTCGCACCCTGGCTTGCCGGACCCTCGCGGATGATCGATCGCGCCGCTGCAGCGCGCCCGCAAGAACAGCGAGCCGCCTAGCCTCAGCGGCGAAGCGGGACCGGGCTCAGCCCCCTGCGGCCGAGCTCGTCGATGATCCGCGGCAGCGCCGCGGCGGTCTGGGCCCAGGACCCGGGCGCGCTGTAGAAGTCGGCGTCATGGAGGAGCAGGACGTCGCCGGCCCTTGCGCCGGCCGTGGCCCGGCGCGCGATCGAGGCGGCGCTTGCCCCCCGGTCCCAGTCCCTCCCCCACAGCGACCAGAGCACCGGCCTCCAGCCGCGCCCGCGGATCGCCCGTAGGCCGGGGCCGCTGAAGATCCCGTAGGGCGGGCGGTAGTCGCCGACGGCCTCGCCGGTCGCCTCCTCGATCGCCTCCCGGCAACGTTCCGCGTCGTCGATCACCTGCCCGGGAGTCAGCCGCAGCTGATTGCGGTGGCGAAAGCAGTGCAGCTCGACCCGGTGGCCGGCGGCGACGATCTCCGAAGCAAGCGACGGGCGGGCGACAACCTGCTCGCCGGCGAGGAAGAAGGTCGCCGGAGCGCCCGCCTCGCGCAGGGCCTCGAGCACGGCCGGCGTCCCCTGCGGGTGGGGGCCGTCGTCGAAGGTGAGAGCGACGCCGTCGGGATCGTCCTGGCGCAGCTCGATCCCGAGCGCCCTGCCAAGTCGGGGCACCACGGGGGCGAGAGCCGGGCCGGCATGCAGGGCGGCGCCTGCCAGCAGCGCTGCGCTTCCAGCCACTCGCCCGATCAAGGGGTCGGTTCGGCCGGCTTCCTCGCCTGCTTGGCCGAGGCCGGCGACGTCGCCACCGGGGCGGGCGCCGCCTGCGGGGATCCGCCCCGGTCCTCGTCCTTGCCGAAGTGGACGCGGCTCTCGATCGGCTTCGCGGCCTTCGCCGCCGCCCGGTAGGGCGTTTCCCAGTCGAGCGCGAGGGCGATGGCGATGATCAGCACCACCGCGACCGCCGTCATCCCCACCGCGGTCGCCGTGCGCTCGGCACGCACCCTCCAGGCCGGCTGCTGGCGAACCCGCGGCCTCGCTTCCAGAACCCGCGCCGATATCGGCGGCAATGAGGCGAACGAGGAGTCCGGCGAGCGCCGCTCACGGGTGACGTGGCGGAGGATCGACTCAAGCTCGTGCTCGGAGCGGGCGACCTCGGCCAGGCCGAAATGCTCGAAGGCGGCGTTGTTGGCGCGCAGGTGGCCGGCGGAGAACCCGTAGGAGACGACCGGGCAGCCGCGGATGTGGGCCTCGAGCACGGTCAGGCCGGCGGTCGAGTGGACCATCGCGTCGGCCGCCGCCATCCAGTCGCTCATCTGGTCGGTGAACCCGATGATCCGGACCTGGGGGTGCTCGAAGAACCTTTGCTCGAGCTTCTCGCGCGCCGACTCGTTGCGGCCGGCGATGCAGACGACGTGGGTGTCGCCGTCGGCGAGCGCCGCTCCGATCGCCCCCTCGAGGTCGCCGATGCCCCAGCCGCCGCCGGAGACGAGGACGAGCCGGGCGTGGGCGGGGACGCCGAGCGCCGCACGGGCGTCGCCGCGCGTGCGCGGCATCAGGAACTCGGGCGCTATCGGCGGCCGCATCCACTCGACGCTGCCGGGCCCGACCAGCTTCTCGACCTCGGCGATCGACTCGGGGTGGGTCACGAAATGGAGGTCGACGCCGGGATGCGACCAGTAGCGGAGGCCGGCGAGATCGGTGATCGCCGACTGGACCGGGGCCGGGAGGCGCCGGTTCTCGCGCAGCATCCCGAGCACCGCCGTGACCCCCGGATAGGTCGAGACGATGACGTCGGGGTCGTGCTTCTCGATCTCCTGCAGCAGGCCGCGGGCGCCGAGCCAGTAGGAGAGGTGGTGGAACAGCCAGCGGGTGGGGCCGAACTTGGTGATCAGCCAGTACTGGGCGTCGAACATCCACGGCATCCAGCGGAAGCTGACCCAGGAGCCGCCGCGGGCGACGGAGCTGCAGATCCATCCCATCGCATCGAGGCCGTTCGCGATCTCGACCTCGGCCTCCGGCGAGACGTCTTCGACCTCGGCCTTGATCATCCGCGCCGGAAGGTCATGGCCCTCGCCGATATCGGCGGTGAGGATCAGCGCCCGCGGCGGGCGGTCCGCGAACCTGTCGGCGGCCCGGACGCCGGCGGTGTTCTCGTTGCCGTTCAGCGAGGGACGCTTGCCGGGGACCGGGTCGGGCGGCCGCGTCGTGCACCGGACCCACTCGACGTAGCGGCGGACGCCGTCGGCGAAGCTCGTCTCCGCCTTCCATTCGAGCTCCTCGAGCGCCCGCCGGCTCGAGATCACCTTGCCGGGGAAGTCGCCGGGCCGTGGCGGAGTGTGGACGATTTCGCATCCCTCGGTGTTCTCCTGGACCCGCTCGGCGATTTCGAGGATCGTCACGATCTCGTCGCCCGAGAGGTTGTAGGTCCGCCCGGCGGCCTCCGGCCGCAGCGCGGCGACGATCCCATCCGCGAGGTCCTCGACGTAGACGAAGCTGCGGGTCTGGCTGCCGTCGCCGGCGATCGTCAGCGACTCGCCTTCGAGCGCGAGGTCGGTGAACTTGGCCACGACCCCGGCGGCGCGGGCGCGCGGGCCGTAGGGGATGCCGAACCGCAGCACCGTCGACTCGAGGTCGAAGAGCTCGGCGTAGCCGGCGCAGTAGTTCTCGCCGGCGAGCTTGGTCGCGGTGTAGAGGTGGCGCGGGGCCGGGATCGGCGTCTCCTCGTCGACCTCCTGCTCGAGGCAGTCGCTGTAGACCCACGTCGTCGAGCCGTAGACGACGCGCCCGACCTTCGCCCGGCAGGCCGCCTCCAGCACGTTGCGGGTGCCCCTGGTGTTGATCTCCTCGGCGAGCGCGGGGTCGGCGTGGACGTGACCGACGTCGGCGACGGCGGCGAGATGGATGACGGCGTCGCAATCGCGCATCGCGAGGTCGAGGTTGGCGGGGTCGGTGATGCTCCCGGTGAACGTCTCGACCTCGGACGGCGAGTGGTATGGCGAGGGGCTGAGATCGAAGATTCGCGGCGTCGCGCCGCCGCCGAGCAGGCGGTCGACCACGTGCGAGCCGATGAAGCCGCCGCCGCCTGTGACCAGGACTCTCATTCAGAGCACCTTAAGGCCAAGAATAAATTTCGCGCTTCGCTCACTCGCGCCCTTCGTCCCCGGAAATCTCGCTCGCTCGCTCCGCGCTCAGAGGCCGGTAGTAGAGCGGCACGCACCAGTGGTTCTGCGCGACCCACTCGGTGTTGGGGAACTCGCCGCCGCGGCCCATGATCCGGTGGCAGGGCTGGTCGTAGACGCGACCGGTGCTGCGCTCGATCTCGTCGAACACGATGTACTTGTAGAGGCCGGAGGTCATCCCGTCGGGGAGCTCGACGCGGCTCGGGTGCAGCGGGTCGAGGTGCGCCCGCGCGTACTCGTTCTTCCAGGCGACGATCTCCTCCATCCGCTCGACCTGGACCAGCCCGAGCGCCGCCGTGAACTCGCTCATCCGGAAGTTGAGGCCGTCGACCCTGTGCTCGAACTTGCCGTAGTTGCGGAAGCTGCGGGCGAACTCGATCAGGTCGGGGTCGGCTGGAGACGAGGACCCCGCCCTCCCCGGTCGAGATCGTCTTCGTCGCGTACAGCGAGTAGACGCCCGCGTCGCCGAAGGTGCCGGGGCGGCGGCCGTTCCAGTCCGCGCCATGGGCGTGGGCGCAGTCCTCGAGCAGGAAGATGTCGTTGGCGGCGCAGTACTCGGCGATCCGCTCGGCGTCGAAGGCGATGTGGCCGCCGATATGGACGAGGATCGCGGCGCGCGGGCGGTGCAGCTCGGCCCTGCGCTCGAAGTCCTCGAAGGACATGCAGAGGTCCTCGCGATTGCAGTCGACGAACTCGACCTCGGCGCCGGCCCCGACCGCCGCCAGCGGCGTCGCCATGAAGGTGTTCGAGGGGCAGAGCACGGTCTCGCCGCGGACCCCGGCGAACTCGAGCGCGGCCAGCGCCCCGCCGGCCCAGCTCGAGAGGCCGAGGGCGGCGAGCCCGTTCCACTCTCCCCAGCGGCGCTCGAAGGCCGCGAGCTTCTCTCCCTCCGACCACTGCTCGGAGTCGAGAACCTCGGTCCAGAGATCGAAGAGGCGGCCGCGGTCGCGGTGATCGAACCCGATCGCGAACCTGGTCGCGTCGGACCGGGTGTTATCGACGGGCACCACTGAGGCGCCGCAAGGCTAGCAGCGCCACCCGCTCCCACCGCCTCAATTCTCGGTGTGTGCGGACTCCAGCACGGCGCCGACGGCCCGCGAGCCGGCGAGGATGACGATTCCCGTGACCGCGACGGCGACGGAGGCGGCCAGCGCGACGCCGCCGAGCGGCGTCTCGCGCCAGGACTCGTTGAAGATCAGCGGCGCGAGGACGACCGGCACCAGCACCTGGACGGCGAACATCACCGGCGCGACGCGGGTCGCCGGGCGCTGCTGCAGGGCGCTCATCTCGCTCAGCAGCGCCAGGGCCTCCGAGGCCGCCGCGGTGGCGAGCCAGGCGACGCCGACGATGACCGTGCCGGCCGCGAGCTCATCGGTGAGCAGCTTGCTGGCGATCGAGGTCCAGGCGTAGCCGCAGCCGGCGCTGAACACGGCGAGCGTCACCGCCGCGGCTCCCCGGCCGCGGACCAGGTAGGGCAGCACGATCGGGATCGCGACCAGGGTCAGCGCGATCGCGATCGAAACGGGTCCCGCGTGGTCGGTCGAGCGGTCGGGGGCCGCCAGCGCGATGCCGGTGACGCCGGCGACGATCGCCGCGACCGAGACAAGCTCGCGCCGTCCGGGGGTCTCGCCGAGCTTCCTGGCGCCGAGCCAGAGCAGCAGGACCAAGCCGCTGGCGAGGCAGGGCTGGACCACCGTCAGCGGCGCCAGCAACAGCGCCGCGATCTCCAGCGGCCAGCCGAGGAACCCGAGCGCCGTCGCGCCAAGCCAGCGGGTGTTCCGCAGCAGGCGGCCCAACAGCGAGGGGCGCAGCGTGTGCTCGTCGCCCTCCTTCCGCGCCTCCAGTGCCTGCAGCGCGATCGAGGTGTTGTAGAGAAGCGAGGCCGCGACTGCAGCGACGATCCCGAGCGCCAGCACCCGGCGACCCTACTGCGGCCCCGCCGCGGGGGTCGGGCTCAGGTTTCCTGGTAGAGCGGGCCGTCGCCGCCCTCGGGCAGCGTCAGCCGGCCGCCCTTGGCGGTGATCGCGCCGCACTGGACGCAGTTCGAGGCGGTGACGTGGACGTCGACCTCGGCCGCCCCGTTCTCGAGCTGCTCGTCGGGGATCTCGTAGACCTGGGCCGGGCACATCGAGACCCAGGTCTGGGCGACCTCGCGCGGGACCCTGGTCTGGATCCGGACGTGGTTCGGCGCGTCGTCGCGCGTCGCGTTGCCGGAGAGGAAGACCGAGTCGAGCTTGTTGAAGGTGACCTCGTTGTCGGGCGTCTCGTAGCGCTCGGAGGCGCTGCCGATGAAGACCTCGGGGTCGGCGTTGTCCTCGACCTTCCAGTGGCCCGGCGGGAAGTTGCCTTTGCTGGCGACCAGGGCGTTGGCGACGATGCCGCCGACGATCAGCCCCTTGGTCAGCGGCTGCTTCATGTTCCGCGACTTGTAGAGGTCCTTCTCGATCACCGAGCTGCGGATCGCCTTGTCGTAGCTGGAGAAGTTGACCGAGTCGATGTCGTCCTTGAGCGACTCGACGATCGCTTCCGCCGCGTACATGCCGGCGTGCATCGCGTAGTGGACGCCGGCGAGTTCGGCGATGTTGACCATCCCGGCGCCATCGCCGGCGACCAGCATGCCCGGCACCGAGAAGCGCTTCGGCAGCGACCAGTAGCCGCCCGAGGGGATCGTCTTCGCGCCCCACCCGATCCGTTTGCCGCCCTCGATGATCTTTGCCATCAGCGGGTGCCGCTTGAACCGCTGGAGCTCGTCGTGGACGCTGAAGGTCGCGTCGGTGTAGTCGAGGCCGACGACGAGGCCGAAGCAGACCTTGTCCTCGCCCATCGGGTAGATGAAGCTGCCGCCCGCCTCCTTGTACCTGCCGCCCCAGCGCAGCGGCCAGCCGAGGGTGTGGATGACCCGGTCGAGCGGCTTCGGCACCTCCCAGATCTCCTTCACCCCGAGCTCCCACGCCTGCGGGTCGGAGCCGTGCATGTCGAAGTAGTCGTAGGCGGCGTAGGTGAGGTGGCCGATCGTGCCCTCGGCGAGGACCGTCGCCTTCGCGATCACGTCCGAGCCGGGCTCGAAGTTGCCGAGCTCCTCGCCGTCCTTGCCGCGGCCGCGATCGCCGGAGCGGACGCCCTTGACGATCCGGTCCTCGACCAGGAGCTTGGTCGCCGCGGTCTCGGCGAGGATGTAGACGCCCGCCTCTTCGGCTTTTTCCGCGAGGAAGCGGCCGAGTTTCGAGATCGAGAGCGTGTAGGTCCCCTCTTTGCGGAAGTTGGGCGGCGGCGGCTTCAGCGGGAACGCTTTCTTCGAGGTGAGGAAGTAGGTCGCGTCCTTCGTCACCTCCTGGTAGACCGGCGGCCAATCGCCCGGGTCGAGGTCCGGGAACAGCCTGGTCATCGCCGAGGGATCGACGTTGGCCCCGGAGAGCAGGTGCGCGCCGGCGACTTTCCCCTTCTCGATCACCGCCACCGGGACTTCGCCGAGCTTCTCGGTCAGCTCCGGCTCGTCCTCGAGCAGCTGCATCAGTTTGACCGCGCAGGCGAGCCCGGCGGGCCCGCCGCCGACGATCGCGATGCCGACCTCTATCCGCTCGTCCTCGGGATCCGTGGGCGGGCCGATGACAGCGGCGCTGTCGAACGGCGGCGGGAACTCTGACGGTGAGACGGCCGGCATCGCGGGTGGCTCTCAGCCGCTCTTCTTGGCCTTGATCGCCTCGGTCAGCTTCGGCAGGATCTTGTGGAGATCGCCGACGACCCCGAGGTCCGAGAACTCGAAGATCGGCGCGTTCTGGTCCTTGTTGATCGCGAGGATGTTCTCCGAGTTCTGCATCCCGACCTTGTGCTGGATCGCGCCGGAGATCCCCGCCGCGAGGTACAGCTTCGGCGCGACCGTCTTCCCGGTCTGGCCGATCTGGGCGGCGTAGGGGTACCAGCCGGCGTCGACGACGGCGCGCGTGGCCGCGACGGCCCCGCCCATCGACTCGGCGAGCTGCTCGCAGAGCTCGAAGCCCTCGGCGGCACCGAGACCACGACCACCTCCGACCAGGATCTCGGCGTCCTCGATGTTGACGTCGGCGCCGCGCTGCTCGCCGCGCTGGACCATCGTCGCCTTGCTCGACCAGGGCGAGAGCTCGACCTCGACGTCGACGACCTCGGCGCTGCCGTCGCCCTCGCTGGCGTCGAAGGCGTTGAGGCGGCCGATGATGATCCCCGGCTCGGCGACGTAGCCGACGTCGGCGACCTGCGAGTCCTGCAGGATCGGGCGCTCGGCGACCAGCTTGCCGTCGGCGACTTTGACCTTCGTCACCTCCATCGTCACGCCGGCGTTGAGACGGGCGGTGAGACCGGCACCGATCTCGAAGCCGAGCAGGCCGCCGCCGAACAGGGCGTAGGTGAAATCCTCGTCCTGCATGACCTTGGCCATCGCGTCGACGATCGGCTGCGCGAGCCCCTCGGGGACGCTCTTGGCACGGTAGACCTTGGTGGCGCCGAACTTGCCGAGCGCCGCGCAGGCGTCGTCGGCGACGTCGCCGACCACCAGCGCGGCGGCCTCGCCGCCGATCTCCCCGGCCAGCCTCGCGGCCTCGGAGATCGCCCCCTGGGAGTTCTTGTTGAAGTTGCCCTCGTCGTCGTGGAGGGCGTAAACCAGAATGCCTGCCATTAGTGGTTCCTTTCGGCGGTCAGGCCCGCTTTTGGCCGCGAAAGCCGAGCGGGGCTAGGACGCAGGGAGCGTGGCGTGCTTGAAGGCACGCGAGCGACTGAGGACAACGCCCCCGCGAAGGTTTGCAGCAAGTCAGAACGGGTCTGATTGTCGGAAGGAGCCACTTAGATCAGCTTCCTCTCGTCCATCCACGCGACGATCTTCTCGACCGTCTCGTTGGTGTCCTCGTCCTCGATGATCTCCCCCGCTTCCTTCGCCGGCGGCGGGTTGAGCGCGAGGACCGCGGTCTTGGAGCCGCCCTCGCCGACCATGCCGCCGTCGATTCCGACATCGGCATTCGCCTTCGCGTCGAGCTGCTTTTTCTTCGCGCCCATGATCGCTTTCAGGCTCGGGTAGCGCGGCTCGTTGATCGCGTCGCCGACGCTGATCACGGCCGGGAGCTCGACCTCGACGGTGTCGTAGCCGTACTCGGCCTGGCGCTCGCAGCGCAGCTTGCCGTCGGCAACGTCGATCTTGATCACCTGGGTCAGCGACGGCATCTGCAGATGGTCGGCGACGACGGCGCCGATCGTGTAGCACTCGCCGTCATCGGACTGCTGCCCGAGCAGGACGAGGTCCGGGCTCTCGGACTCGAGCACCTTCGCCAGGGCGTAGCCGGTGGCGCAGACGTCGGACCCGGAGAGCGCCTCGTCGGAGAGGTGCACCGAGCGGTCGGCGCCGAGCGCGACCGCCTTGTGCAGCGCGCGGACGGCGGAATCGGGCCCCATCGTCACCGCGATGACCTCCTCGACCGGGATCGCGCCGCCCTCCTTGATCTGCATGGCGGCCTCGATCGCGTGGGTATCGAAGGGGTTGAGGTTTTTCTCACCGCTGCGATCCAGCCGCATCGTTCCGGGGTCGATGCGCTTCTGGACGGCGGCGTCCGGTACCTCCTTGACCAGGACGCAAATCTTCAAGATCGGACTCCTTGGAATCGTTGACTGACTAGTCAGTCAGTCTATCCATAGATCCGGCGGCGAGGGTGTCGACCGTCACTCTTGGGCCGCTCTGTGGCGCTCGCCGGCGCCGGTGCGGATGAACTCGACGATCTCGTCGGTGCCCGCGCCGGGGGTGAAGACCGCGGCGACGCCGAGCTTCTTCAGCTCGGGGATGTCCTCGGCCGGGATCGTGCCGCCGACGGTGACGAGGACGTCGTCGACACCCTGCTCGCCGAGCAGCTCGACGACGCGCGGGACCAGGGTCATGTGGGCGCCGGAGAGGATCGAGAGCCCGACCGCGTCCGCGTCCTCCTGGATCACGGTCTCGGCGATCTGCTCGGGGGTCTGGTGCAGCCCGGTGTAGATCACCTCCATCCCGGCGTCGCGCAGCGCCCGGGCGATGATCTTCGCCCCGCGGTCGTGGCCGTCGAGGCCCGGCTTGGCGACGACGACCCTGATCTTGCGTGCGGTTGCTGCCTCCATGGTCCCGGGACCCTAGCGGGCGCTAGAAGACCGGCGACTCCGTGTAGGTGCCGAAGACCTCCTGCATCGCGGCGATCATCTCCCCCTCGGTCGCGCGGGCGCGCGAGGCCTCGATGATCGGCGGCATCAGGTTGTCCTCGCCGGCGGCGGCCCGTTTCAGCTCGGCGAGCGCGGCCTCGACCGCGGCCGCGTCGCGCCGGGCGCGGGTCGCCGCGAGTCGGTCGACCTGCTTGCGCTCGAGCGCCGGGTCGATCCGCAGGATCGGCGTCTCCGCTTCGTCCTCGGCGGTGAAGTCGTTGACCCCGACGACGATCCGGCTCCGCTCGTCGAGCTCGCGCTGGTGGGCGAAGGCGGCGTCGGCGATCTCGCGCTGGGGGAAGTTCTGGCGGATCGCCTCGACCATCCCCCCCATCTCGTCGATCCGGTCGAAGTAGCGGTAGGCGGCGGCCTCCATCTCGTCGGTCAGCCTCTCGACGAACCAGGAGCCGCCGAGCGGGTCCGGCGTGTTCGGCGCGCCGGACTCGAAGGCGATGATCTGCTGGGTGCGGAGGGCGACCCGGACCGCCTCCTCGGTCGGCAGCGCCAGCGCCTCGTCGAAGGAGTTGGTGTGCAGGGACTGGGTGCCGCCGAGGACAGCGGCCAGCGCCTCCAGCGAGGTGCGGACGACGTTGTTCAGCGGCTGCTGGGCGGTCAGCGAGACCCCCGCGGTCTGGGCGTGGAAGCGGAGCCGCATCGACTCGGCCTTGCGGGCGCCGTAGGTGTCGCGCATCTCGCGCGCCCAGATCCGCCGCGCCGCCCGGTACTTGGCGATCTCCTCGAAGAAGTCGATGTGGGCGTTGAAGAAGAACGAGAGGCGGGGGGCGAAGTCGTCGACGTCGAGGCCGCGCTCGATCGCCCGCTCGACGTAGGTGAAGCCGTCCTTGAGCGTGAACGCGAGCTCCTGCTGGGCGGTCGATCCCGCCTCGCGGATGTGGTAGCCCGAGATCGAGACCGGGTGCCAGCGGGGCATCTCCTGCGAGCACCACTCGATCATGTCGGTGACCAGCCGCAGCGCCGGCTCGATCGGGAAGCACCACTCCTTCTGGGCGATGTACTCCTTGAGGATGTCGGTCTGGATCGTCCCGGCGAGCTTCTCCGGCCCCACCCCCTGCTTCTCGCCGACGAGCACGTAGAAGGCGAGCAGGATCGCCGCCGGGGCGTTGATCGTCATCGAGGTGCTGACGCCGCCGAGCGGGATCCCCTCGAAGAGCTGTTCCATGTCGTCGAGGGTGTCGACCGCGACACCCTCGCGGCCGACCTCGCCGAGGCTGCGCCCGTGGTCGGAGTCGTAGCCCATCAGGGTCGGCATGTCGAATGCCGTCGAGAGCCCGGTCTGGCCGTGGTCGAGCAGGTAGTGGAAGCGCTCGTTGGTCTCCTCGACCGTGCCGAAGCCGGCGAACTGGCGCATCGTCCAAAGCCGCCCCCTGTACATCGAGGGATACGGCCCGCGTGTGAACGGGTACTCGCCGGGGCGGCCGATCGTCGTCTCGGGGCTCGGCGGGCGCGTCCTCGTAGAGGGGCTCGATCGGGTGCCCGGAGAGCGTCGAGAACTGCGTCTCGCGCTCCTCGAGCGAGGGCTTCTCGCGAGGCTCGGTGGCCATGGGCAGACAGTGTAGGAGGCCACGCTAGCCTTGACCGGTGCAGGCCGACGCCGTGATCTCCGGCGGTGGTGTGAAGGGAATCGCCTTCGCCGGGGCGATTGCGGCCGCGGAAGAGGCCGGCTACACCGAGTGGATGCGCCTCGCGGGAACCTCGGCCGGGGCAATCGCGGCGATGGCGCTCGCCGTCGGCTACGACGCGGCCGGGATGCGAGCGGCGCTGGAGGCCACCGACTACTCGCGGATCGGCGAATCCCCGAGCCTGGTCAGGAGGGTCATCAACCTGGTCAGGCGCCGCGGCCTCACCCGCGGGAGCGGACTGACCGAGTGGATCGAGGGATTGCTGCGGGAAGCGCCGGCACCGGCGAGGAGTTTCGGCGAGCTCGATGGCAGGCTTCAGGTCGTCGGCTGCGACCTCGCGCACTCGCGGCTCGTCGTCTTTCCCGACGACGTCGCGCTCTACGAGGACGAGCGGGGCCGTGCGATGCGCCCCGATGACTTCCCGATCGCCGAGGCGGTCCGGGTCAGCTCCGGTTATCCGTTCTTCTTCCCGCCTCTCGCCCTTCGCGATCGGACGACCAAGAAGGACGCGGTCCTGGTCGACGGCGGCGTCGCCAGTGCTTTTCCGGTCTTCCTCTTCGATCGGCCGGCGCCGCGCCGGCCCACCTGGGGCTTCAGGCTGCACGCGGGAATGGGCGTCGAGCAGCCCTCCCACCGCGAGATCGGCGGAGTCGACTGGCCGGTCGAGATGGCGAGGGCGATCCTCGACACGGCGATGAACGCGTTCGACACCCGCGAGGTGCTCGGCTTCGGCGATCGGGTCGTCTCGATCCCGACCGGCGACGTCGAAACCCTCGCCTTCGACCTCTCCGCTGAGGATCGCGAGTTCCTCTTCCGGTCGGGGTACGAGGCCGGAAGGGCGTTCTTCGCGGCGCACCCGAGCGGGCGCAACACCCTCGGCGAGCTACCGGCCAGGACCGCCGGGCGCGTCGCAACGCCCGGCGATCCTCACTCGTCCTAGCTTTCGGGACAGACGGCGGGGTCGAATCCCGGCTGCCTGTGGAAACGGATGCGTTGGTAGGAGAAGACGCCGGCGGCATGCGGGTCGACCGTCAGCTTCATCCACTCATGGCACGGGGTGGTGCTGCCGTTGACCGTGATCCGGCGCAGGTTCGGCACGTCCCCGGCGAAGCCGTAGATCGTCTTGTTCTGGGGACGGGCCGGGTCCGCCAGTGGGTGGTCGTCGGTGAACTGGTGAGAGTCACCGTTGAGCAGCAGGACCGGGCCCCGGAATCGCAGCGATTCGCGCGCGAGTGCCTGCACGATCGGCTGAAAATGGTCGTACTGGGTCGGGTCGCCCTCGATCGCCGGGTCCCACATGTCGGCCTGGATCCCGATCGCGACCGCGCTCGAGTGCTCGTCGCGGGCCTCGCTGAAGATCCGGCTGAGCCACCTGAGGTCGGCGGCGGTCCGGCCACTGACCTCGTCTTCCTGGGAGCTGGTCCTGGGCTGTTCGAACCAAGGCAGCCAGTCGTTGTTCGACCCAGGCACGTCGAGGGTGCCGAACTGGACATCGGCGTCCGCCCAGGTGACGTTCTCGGGATAGCCGCCGCCCTGGGTCTGGACGTGACGGCGACGCTGGCCGAGCGTCCAACCCGGAGCGGGGAAGAAGATCCGCCGGACCTCACCGAGCCTGGCGGGGCGGGTGTCGCCGTTCAGCACCGCGCCCGCGGGCCAGAAGCCGCCGTTGTTGGCCCGGTGGCAATCGGTCCACTCGTTGTCGCCAGGCGTGTAGACCAGCGGGTCGGCGAAGCCGTCGAAGTCGGCCTTGATCAGTTCGAAGTAGCTGGTCGTGCACTGCGAGGAGCCGTTCTTGATGTCGCCGAGGTGGATCACGAGGCTCGCCTGGGGGTCGGCGTTGATCTCGGCAACGTCGTTGGGGAAGTTTTCGAGCTGCGGTGTGCCATAGGGCGTGTCGCCGATCACCGCGTAGGTCACCGCGCGGCCGTGGCCGTCGGCGCCCGCGAGCGCCGCCGGCATCAGCATCGTCACCGCAAGAGCGGCGACCAGAAGAAGTGCGTGCCTCATCGCTTTCCTTTCGTCGAGCTTCGGATTCGGCGCGAAGCTAGACGCGGGCGATCGCGGCGATGTTTCCGTGAGGTGGCCGAGCGGTAACCGATTTGTGAAGCCGGCCGCCCGCCCTTAGCGGCGGGCCGGGAAGCGGCGGGGAGGCGCCTTGCGGCGGGCCGCGATCCGGGAGGCGCCAAAGCCGGCGACCGTCGCCAGCGCGGTGACGACGAGCGCCACCAGCCGCCGGCCGAGACGCTCGAAGCGCATCAGCTCCCAGCCCTCTTCGCCGGCGATCTCGGCCAGAGCCGGGTCGGGGTTGACGGCGACCGGGTGCCCGACCGCGCGCAGCATCGGCAGGTCGGAGAGCGAGTCCGAGTAGGCGTAGGACTGGCCGAGGTCGATCTCGTGCTCGGCCGCGAAAGCCTCCATCGCCTCGACCTTGCCGGGGCCGTAGACGAAGGGCCCGTCGAAGCGCCCGGTGAAGGCGCCGTCGCCGTCGACCTCGTAGCGGGTCCCGATCCCTCCATCCATCCCCAGCACTTGGGCGAGTGACTCGACCACCCCGTTGCCGGCGGCGCTGACGATGAAGGTCGCGCGGCCGGCGTCCTGGTGGGCGTGAACCTCCTCCAGCATCTGCGGGTAGACGCGGGGCAGGATCGCCGCCATCACCTCGGGGTTCATCCGCTCGATCGTCCGCACGGGGACGCCCGCGATCAGCTCGCGGGCGACCCGCAGCACCTCGGCGGTCCGCGCGTCCGTCGTCCCGCGCAGGCGGTAGCGCAGGTGCTCGACCGCCCAGCTCATCAACTGCCTGCGGCCGACGATCCCGTGCCGGGTCCCGATCCGCGCGAACTGCATCCCGCTCGACCCCGCCATCAGGGTCTTGTCGAGATCGAAGAAAGCAGCGGCGCGCTGCAACTCGCCCTAGGAGCCGTTGACCTCGATCACGATCGCGTCGCCCTGGCCGCCGCCGCTGCAGATCGCGGCGACGCCGAGGCCCCCGCCCCGGCGGCCGAGCTCGTGCACGAGGCTGCCGACGATGCGGGCGCCGGAGGCGCCGATCGGGTGGCCGAGCGCGATCGCTCCGCCGTTGACGTTGACCCGGTCCTCATCGATCCCCAGCATCCGCATCGAGTTGAGGGCGACCGAGGCGAAGGCCTCGTTGATCTCCCAGAGGTCGACGTCCTCGGGCGAGCGGCCGATCTTCTCGAGCGCCTGCTTGGCGGCGTTGGCCGGGGTCTTCGCGAGGTAGGGGAAGTCGTCGGCGACGGTCCCGTAGGAGAGGACGGTCGCGAGCGGGGTCCTGCCCTCACGCTCGGCCCACTCGGAGGAGGCGACGATCACCGCGCCGGCGCCGTCGTTGACGCCCGGCGCGTTGCCGGCGGTGTGGGTCGCGTCCTCACCGCCGATCGCGCGAAGGCCGGCGAGCGCCTCGACCGTTGTCTCCGGCCGGATCGCCTCGTCGGCCTCGATCGTGTTCTCGCCCTTGCGCGACTTGACGGTGACGCCGGTGATCTCATCGGCGAGCCTGCCGGCGTCGGTGGCGTCGGCGGCGAGCCGGTGCGAGCGCTCGGCGAAGCGGTCCATGTCGGCACGGGTGATCTCGAGCTCGTTCGAGACCTCGCTCGCCTCGTTGATCATCTGCTTTTCGGTGAAGGGGTTGGTGAGGCCGTCGTGGACCATCGAGTCGATCGCTTCGACGTGGCCCATCCGGTAACCGAAGCGGGCGCCGGGAAGCAGGTGCGGCGCCTGGCTCATCGACTCCATCCCGCCGGTGACGGCGACCTCGGTGTCGCCGGCGCGGATCGCGGTGTCGGCGATGCCGATCGAGCGCATGCCCGATGCGCAGACCTTGTTGATCGTCTCCGAGGGGACCTCCTTCGGGATCCCGCCCTTGATCTGGGCCTGCCGCGAGGGGATCTGCCCCTGGCCGGCCTGCAGGACCTGGCCGAACACGACCTGCTCGACCTGCTCGGGGTCGACCCCGGAGCGCTCGAGCGCCGCCGTGATCGCGTGGCCGCCGAGGTCGGTCGCATCGAGGGAGGAGAGCGTCCCGCCCATCTTGCCGAAGGGGGTCCGCGCGGTACCGAGGATGACTGTGCTGGGCATCTCTGGCTGCCTTTCTTACGTTGTTCTGCCGGGTCTCGGCTCGGGTAAGGGCCGCCTGGCCCAATCGGGACGAAGTCCCAACCGGGACGATAGCGGGAGGCCGTCCCGGCCTGCGTGCGCAACCGCATAGACTCGGGCCCGGTGCAGGTGGAAGTGAGACAGGCGGAGCCGGCCGAGGTCGAGGCCGACCTCCTCGTGCTCGGGCTCCACGAGGACGGGGACCTTCCGGCGGCGCTCGCCGACGTCCCCGGCGCGGCCGACGCAAGGGGCGGCTACAAGAAGACCGCCCTGATCCATCCCGAGAAGCCCGGCCGGGCGCTGGTCGTCGGCCTCGGCAAGCGCGAGGACATGAACGCCGAGCGGGCGCGGGTGGCGGCGGCCCTCGCGGCGAAGGAGGCGCAGCGGCTCGAGGCGAACTCGATCGCCTGGCTCCTGCCGCCGACAGATGACGACGCCGCCGCCGCCGAGGGCCTGGTGACGGGGACGATCCTCGGCTCCTACCGGTTCGACCAATTCCGGACCCCCGACCCCGACGACCCGGCGCCGCCCGAGATCGAGTCGCTGGCGCTGATCGGCTCGGCGGACGTCGGCGACGCCGCCGAGGCGGCGCGCGTCTGCGCCGAGGCCCAGAACAGGGCGCGCGACCTCCAGGGGCTGCCCTCCAACGTCGCGACCCCTTCCTACCTCGCCCGCCGCGCCCGCGAGATCGCCTCCGCCCACGACTCGGTCACCACCGACGTGCTCGGCCGGAAGGAGATGATCGAGAAGAAGATGGGCGGCCTGGTCGCGGTCAGCCAGGGCTCCGAGGAGGAGCCGCAGCTGATCGTGCTGCGCTACGAGGGCGGCGGCTCGGGCCCGACCATCGGGCTCGTCGGCAAGGGCGTCACCTTCGACACCGGCGGGATCTCGCTGAAGCCGTCGGCGGGGATGCAGGACATGAAAATGGACATGTCGGGCGCGGCCGCGGTGCTGCAGGCCTTGGGAGCGATCGCCGAGCTCGAGCTGCCGGTCGACGTCATCGCCGTGATCCCCTCGACCGAGAACATGCCGTCGGGGACGGCGACCAAGCCGGGCGACATCATCACCCAGTACAACGGCAAGACGGTCGAGGTCAACAACACCGACGCCGAGGGGCGCCTGATCCTCGCCGACGCCCTCGCCTACGCGGTCGAGCTCGGGGCCGAGCGGATCGTCGACCTGGCGACGCTCACCGGCGCCGTCCTGATCGCGCTCGGATCGACCTACGCGGCGCTGATCTCCAACGACGACGACCTCGCGGCGGAGGTCGACGGGGCCGGCGGCACGACCGGCGAGCTCGTCTGGCGCCTGCCGCTCCACCCCGAGTACAAGGAGATCACGACCGGCCGGGTCGCCGACCTGACCAACGCCTCGGAGAAGCGCAAGGCGGGGACGATCTACGCCGGCTCCTTCCTCGAGGAGTTCGTCGACGGGACCCCCTGGGCCCACGTCGACATCGCCGGCACCGCCTGGGACGTCGGCCGCCCCTACACGGGCGATGCCGCCAGCGGCTACGGCGTCCGGCTCCTGGTCGAGCTGGCGCGCCGGCTCGCCGGCTGACTTAGTCGTCCGCCCCTTCGGCGAGCCGCTGCTGCTCATCGGCGATCACGATGTACTCCTCGAGCATGACTCTGTCTTTCGGCCGGTTCGCAGCTCGCTTCATCGCGATCAGGTGGTCGATCGAGGCAACACGGACCTGGAGGCCGAGGACCTCGCGCACCGGCGCCTCGGCCTTCAGCTCGTCGTAGCTCGGCATCCCGTCGGCGTGGCCGAGGATGTCGAAATCGCCGTGAGGTGTGATGAAGGTGAAGTTCGAGCCGTTTTCGATCGTTCGAGCGTCGAGCTGGAACGGCAGATCGGGCGGCGCGCCGCGCAGTGCGACACCGATCTCGCCCAAGGCGTCGACGAGGCGCGCGATGTTGTCGCGGTCACGGGCATAGACGACATCAAGGTCGTAGCTGGGGAAGTTCGAGCCGTGGCTGATCCCGGCCATTCCGCCGATCAGGACGAAATCGACGCCGTGGCGGATCAGCGGCGTCAGCAGGGCACGTAGGTCAGGGGCGCGGGGCGGCAGCGGCTCCGAGGTCACGCCGCTTCCTTCCGCACGTTGGGGCTCATCGCGATCAGCTGTTCGCTCATCGCAAGGCCGTACTCGACCCGCTCCGATGGAGAAAGCTTGAGGCGCTCGGCATTCAGCGTCCGGTCGATGCCAAAGTCTCGCCCGACCATCCCCAGCTCAAGGTCCTCGCCGAGCAGGTAGAGAAGCTCGTGCAGGGTGTCGACCGAGGGCGACACCCGGTCGCGCTCGATCCGCGAGATCGCCGACTGGGTGGTCCCGGCGCGCATCGCGAGGCGCTTCTGGCTGACGCCGTGGCGGCGCCGTGCCTCTTTCAGCAGTTGCCCGGGGCTCTTCATAGGTGAAATATAGCGGATATGTGCTTATCGCACAAACGCTATGTTTCGCCCAGCACCATGCAGGTCGAGGTGCCCGACGCGAGGACCTTGCCACTGTCGGCAGCGGTCAGCGTCGCCTCGGCGGTGGCCTGGCGGCGGCCGCGGTGGACGACGCTCGCCTCGCAGAGGACGCGGCCCGTGTCGCGGGTGATCGGGCGCAGGTACTTGGCCTCGAGCCCGAGCGAGGTGTAGGCGACCCCGGCCGGCAGCGTCGTGTGGACCGCGCAGCCCATGGCCGAGTCGAGCAGGGTCGCGGCGTAGCCGCCGTGGACCACCCCGATCGGGTTGTAGTGCTCCTCCCCCGGCTCGCCCTCGAACAGGACGCGGCCCTCCCCGATGTCGATCGGGCGCAGCCGCATCACGACGGCGATCGGCGGCGGCGGGACGCTGCGCTTCGACGACCGCGGTCATGTACTCGAGGCCGCTCATCGTCGCCCCGGCCGCCGCGGTCGGCACCGGGTCCTGCCAGACGATCGTGCGGCTGCGGCTGGAGCCGGGATCGGCTTCGGCGAATGCCGCCGCCGTCTCGGCCGCCGTCTCCCCGGGCGCCGGCATCAGCGTGGCCGCATGGGCCGGCTCGCGGCTCCGTCCCCGCGGCGACGAGGCGCCGGGTAGAGAAGGTCGGCAGTGATCTCGGCCTGGCTGATCGAGATCCGCGGTGCCTTCGATGGGTGCCGGTGCCTATGTGTTCGCGATATCAGCCTCATAGCTCTGCCTCCAGTCGGCGCGAGGTCTGGGTTGCATTAAGCAACTCGTGACACTAGCCGAGTGAGTTGCTTGAAGCAACCTAATGTGACAAACTCACAAACGTGCTCCGTCACGACTATCCCGGCCAAACCTGCTCGATCGCCAAGGCGCTCGAGGTGGTCGGCGAGCGCTGGACGCTGCTGATCGTCCGCGACGTGATGCTGGGCCACCGGCGCTTCGACGAGCTCCAGAAGAGCCTCGGCGTCGCCCGCAACGTCCTCTCGGCGCGGCTCCAGAGGCTGGTCGACGAGGACATCCTCGAGCGCCGCCCCTATCAGGAGAGCCCCGAGCGCCACGAGTACTTCCTGACCGAGAAGGGCCTCGACCTCTGGCCGGCGCTGATCGCGCTGCTCGGCTGGGGAGACCGCCACACCGAGTACCCGGAGGGGCCGCCGCTGCTGATCGTCCACAAGGAGTGCGGCGGGCCGGTCAGCGACCGCGGCGTCTGCGGGCGCTGCGGCGAGACCCTCCAGGCGCGCGACGCCAGGGCGCTGCCCGGCCCGGGCGTCGGGGCTGTAGCTTTGGCGGGACGGGTCAGCGACCACGACCAGTAGGAGGGCGAGCGATGGCGACGACGGCTGAGGTCCAGGTCAAGGACCGGATCTTCATCGGCGGCGAGTGGGTGGAGCCGGAGGGCTCGGAGGCGATCGAGGTGATCAACTCGACCACCGAGGAGGTCATGGGATCGATCCCGGCATGCACCACCGGGGACGCCGACCGGGCCGTGGCCGCCGCCCGCGACGCCTTCGACTCCTGGTCGCAGACCTCGCGCGAGGAGCGCGCGGGATATCTCGGCGCGATCGCCGCCGGCCTCGGCGAGCGCTCCGAGGAGATCGCGGCGACGATCGCCCAGGAGCTGGGGATGCCGCTCAAACTGAGCCAGATGATCCAGGCGGGCCTGCCGACCGCGCAGTTCGCGGCGATGCCGAGCCTGATGGAGGAGGTCCGCTGGGAGGAGGAGATCGGCAACTCGCGGGTACTGCGCGAGCCGGCCGGCGTGCTCGGGGCGATCACGCCCTGGAACTACCCCCTGAACCAGATCGCGGCCAAGGTCGCCCCCGCCCTCGCCGCGGGCTGCACCGTCGTCCTCAAGCCGAGCGAGGTCGTCCCGCTCAACGCCTTCATCCTCGCCGAGATCGTCGAGGCGGTCGGGCTCCCGGCCGGCGTCTTCAACCTCGTCACCGGGACCGGACCGGTCGTCGGCGAGGCGATCGCCGGCCACCCCGGCGTCGACATGGTCTCCTTCACCGGCTCGACACGCGCCGGCCGCAGGGTCTCCGAGCTCGCCTCGGCGACGGTGAAGCCGGTCGCGATGGAGCTCGGCGGCAAGTCGCCGAACGTGATCCTCGACGACGCCGATCTCGAACAGGCGATCCCCGACGGGGTCGCCAAGTGCTACCTCAACTCGGGCCAGACCTGCAGCGCCCTGACCCGGATGCTCGTTCCGGGCGAGAAGCTCGCCGAGGCGGAGAGGATCGCGACCGCGGCGGCCGAGGCCTTCACCCCCGGCGACCCGTTCGAGGAGTCGACCCGGCTCGGCCCGCTCGTCTCCGAGACCCAGCGCGAGCGGGTCCGCGGCTACATCGAGAAGGGCCAGGCAGAAGGCGCGAAGCTCCTCACCGGCGGCGTCGAGCCGCCCGAGGGCCTCGACCGCGGCTACTTCGTCCGCCCCACCGTCTTCTCCGGCGTGAAGCCGGAGATGACGATCGCCCAGGAGGAGATCTTCGGCCCGGTCCTCTCGATCCAGCCCTACGAGGACACGACGACGCGGTCCGGATCGCGAACGACTCCTCCTACGGCCTCGCCGGGGGCGTCTGGTCGGCCGATCAGGACCGGGCGATCGGCGTCGCCCGCCGCATCCGCACCGGCCAGATCGAGATCAACGGCGGCGCGTTCAACCCGATCGCCCCGTTCGGCGGCTACAAGCAGTCGGGCCACGGCCGCGAGAACGGCCGCTACGCGATCGAGGAGCTGCTCCAGGTGAAGAGCCTGCAGCTCTGAGCCCGGCGGGCGCGCATCCGCACTCAACCGGCCGCGCATTTCCGACGATGATCCCTGTATGTCTGCGATCACGGTCATCGCGTTCGTCCTTGTCCTGGCCGTCGGTTTCGCGGTGCAGTTGAAACGAGCGAGCGACCTTCGGCAGCTCCGGGAGCAATTCGACCGTGACCCCGAATGGCGGCAGCGGGTCAAGGCGACACCCTGGCGCGACAGGTGGCGGATCAGCAGAGCCGTTCGGAACGGTCGGCGCCTGGACGACCCGAGTGAGGCTCGTCTCGCGGTGGGGATGGCCGAGCGGCAGCGGCTCGTGATCGGCGCGGTTCAGCGCCCAAGGCTGAGGCTCGTGCTCGGCCCTGCGCTCGTCGCACTCGGTGTGCTCTCGGGAATGGTCACGGTCGCCGCGATCGGAGCCTTCCTGACCCTGATCGAGCTGATCGAGATGACGCGCGGTCGCCGCGCCGTCGAGCGCCTGAGGGAGGCTGAGCGAGCCAACCGTGAGCAGGCGAGCCTTCAATAGGCTCCCCCGCGTGAACTTCGAGCTCTCCGACGAGCAGCGGCTGCTGCGCGAAACCGTCCGCGACTTCGCCCGCCAGGAGGTCGCTCCGGTCGCCGAGGAGCTCGACCGCGAGAAGCGCTTCCCGTACGAGATCGTCGCGAAGATGGGCGGCCTCGGGCTGATGGGGATCCCGTTCCCGCAGGAGTACGGCGGCGGCGGCGCCGACACCCTCTCCTACGTCCTGGCGGTCGAAGAGCTGGCCCGGGTCGACTCCTCGGTCTGCATCACGATGGCCGCCCACACCTCGCTCGGGACGATGCCGATCCACCTCTGGGGAAGCGACGAGCAGCGCCGGGAGTGGCTTCCCGAGCTCTGCAGCGGCCGCCGGCTGGCCTCGTTCGGGCTGACCGAGCCCGAGGCGGGGTCCGACGCCGGCAACGTCCGGACCACGGCGAAGCTCGATGACGGCGAGTGGGTCGTCAACGGCGCCAAGCAGTTCATCACCAACTCCGGCACCGACATCTCAGGCTGCGTCTCGATCACGGCGGTGACCGGGGATGCCGACGGCCGCCGTGAGATCTCCAACCTGATCGTCCCGAGCGGGACCCCGGGCTACGTCGCCGGCGAGCCCTACCGCAAGATGGGCTGGAACGCGTCCGATACCCGACCGCTGACCTTCGAGGACTGCCGGGTGCCGGAGTCGAACCTGCTCGGGCGCCGCGGCGACGGCTTCAAGAACTTCCTCCACATCCTCGACGGCGGCCGGATCGGAGTCGCGGCGATGGGCGTCGGGCTCGCCCAGGGCGCGCTCGACGAGGCTCTCGCCTACGCCAAGGAGCGGGTCGCCTTCGGCCGGCCGATCTCGAAGTACCAGGCGATCCAGGCGAAGATCGCCGACCTCTCGGCCCAGATCGAGGCGGCCCGGCTCCTGACCTGGCGGGCGGCGCTCGAGAAGGATGCCGGCGAGTCGTTCACCCTGACCGCCGCCCAGGCGAAGCTCCTCACCGGCCGGCTCGCGGTCCGGGCGACCGAGGAGGCGGTCCAGATCCACGGCGGCTACGGATACATCGAGGAGTACCCGGTCTGCCGCTTCTACCGCGACGCCAAGATCCTCACGATCGGCGAGGGAACGGACGAGGTCCAACAAATGGTGATCGCCCGGCAACTCGGCTGCTGAGCGTCGCTACCATTCTTTGAGAGTCGTGCGTTTGCCAGGGGCATTGAGGGACCATCTCCGCCACAACGTGGTCGGCTACATCGCGCTGTTCTGCTTCGTCCTCGGCGGCACCGCCGTCGCCCTTCCCGGCAAGAACAAGGTCGACTCCGGAGATATCAAGAAGAACGCCGTTCGGACCGCCGAGATCGCGCCGAAGGCGGTGACGGCGGCGAAAATCGCGCCCCGCTCGGTCGACGGCCTGCGGGTGATCGACAACTCGCTGACCGGCGAAGACATCGCCGAGTCGACGCTCGACATCAGACCGGCGCCCTCCTCGATCGGTCCGACCGAGCTCGCCGACCGCCAGCGCCGGCTCCTCTTCTCGCCGGGAGCGCTGATCCCCGAAGCCCCCGCCGAACTGAAAAGCGTGGGTCTGTATCCAGCGCTGACCTTCCCCGACACCGCCGACGGCTCTGCGTCGTTCTCGACCGACATTCCCGGCAGCCGGGTCGAGGGGACGAAGATGACCGTGCGCGTCCTCTGGACCGCCACCGGCAACGGCGGCGTCAGCTGGAATCTGTCCTACGGGGCGGTGGGGCTCGGCGGAAACCTCGAAGGCGCCCCGACGACGGAAACGCAGGTGAGATCCAACGCCACCTCCGGCGCGGTGACGAGCGCCAGCTTCGAAATTCCGGCCAGCGCCATCGAGAACGGCGAAATGCTCGGGGTGTCGCTCGAACGCAGAACCGGCGACCCGGACGACACCCTCTCGGGCGATGCCCGCCTGCACCTGGTCGAGATCGACTACACGGCGACCGGCTGAGCGCTGACCGACCCTTCCGGCCGGCCCGCGACCTCGGCGGCGCGGCCGACACGCTCGCCGATCCCATAGTGCGCGCAGATGGCGAGCTCGTGCTCGCGCAGCAGCGGCCTCGTCGGGTCGACGGTCGGGGCGTCGTGCATCGGCTCTCTCCCCTGCGCGGTCCAGACCCGGCCCGCGGCACCGGCGCAATCGCGGATCGGCACCGCGACGAGAATCTGGCGGCGCCGGCCGAACAGCCCGCCGTCCTGCTCCAGCGCCGCGATCAGCCAGGCCGGGGCGCCGTTCTCAGTGTCGACGTAGAGGGCGCGGACGCGCCCGACCGCGGATCCGCCGGCCTCGTCGAGCTTCCACCCGACCCAGGCTTTGGCCTGCGCCTGGGAGGGCGGCTCCGCCTCGGGGATCGTCTCGGTGGCGTCAGCCATCGTCCGTATCCCTCTCGAGCAGCTCCGACGCGGCGCTTGCCGGGTCGAGCTCGCGCCTGACCACGCGGTCCAGCAGCGCCGCCGTCTCCGGGTCCTCGGCCGCGACCGACTCGAGCCGGCGCCGCATCCGCGAGGCGGCGATCCCGAGGACCTCGCTGCGGAGGTTGTGGGCGCGCCGCTCCTCGAGCGCGCCGCTGGCCTCGATATGGGCACGGTGCTCGTCGATCTTCTGCGCCAGCTCGGCGACGCCCTCCCCCCGCGACGCCTCGGTGCGGAGGATCGGGACGTTCCAGCCCTCGGGGTCCTGCGAGAGCGCGAGCACGCTGCGCACCTCGCGCACCATCGTGTCGGTCATCGGGTGGTCGGCCTTGTTGACGACGATCACGTCGGGGATCTCCATCACCCCGGCCTTGAGCGCCTGGATCGAGTCGCCCGATCCGGGCATCAGCGCGAGGACGATCGTGTCGGCATGGTCGACGATGTCGATCTCGGCCTGGCCGACGCCGACCGTCTCGATCAGGACGTCGTCCTTGCCGGCCGCGTCCATCACCAACGCCACCTGCAGCGCCGCCTCCGAGAGTCCGCCGAGCGCGCCCCGCGAGGCCATCGAACGGATGAAGACGCCGGGGTCGAGGAAGTGGTCGGAGAGCCGGATCCGGTCGCCGAGCAGGGCGCCGTGGGTGAACGGGCTCGAGGGGTCGATCGAGAGGACCGCTATGTCGCGCTCGGTCTTCCGGAGCTCGGTCGTGAGCGCCCCGATCAGGGTGCTCTTGCCGACCCCGGGGGGGCCGGTGAAGCCGACGATCCGCGCGCTCCCGGTCCGCGGGTAGACCTCGCGGACGAGATCCCACCCCGCCGGGTCGTCGGACTCGATCAGGGTGATCGCGCGCGCCAGCGCCCGCTTGTCACCGGCGACGAGCCGCTCGGCGAGGGGGGCGGTCTTGGCGACGTCAGCCACGGTCACCATGCCTCGCGCTTCGCTTGCTGCGCGACGAACCAGATATGCACGCTTGCTCGCTCCGCGCTCACGTGGCCAGTCTAGAGTTCCCGCCGCCGTGATCCGCTCGCTCCGCTTCTACGCGCGCAACGGGATGCTGACGCCGAAATACGCGCTGCTCCTCTGCCGATATCTGCGGCGGAGGTTCTTCACCCGCGCCGGGTGGCGCTGGCGCACCGACGGCCCGGTCTTCTTCGGCAGCGGCCTCGAACTGCAGATCGCCCCCCGCGGCCGGATCGAGTTCGGCCGCTTCGTCTGGGTCGGCCACGGCAGCAAGATCCGCTGCCACGAGGGCGTCGTCGAGATCGGGTCGAAGACGGTGATCGGCCAGGAGTGCACGATCTCCGCCTACCGGCGAGTGCGGATCGGGGAGCAGTGCGTGATCGCCGACCGCGCGATGTTCATCGACTTCGACCACGGCGTCGTCGAGGTCGAGCGGCCGATCCGCCAACAGGGGATCTACATGCGCGACGTCGAGGTCGGATCCAACGTCTGGATCGGCTACGGAGCCTGCGTCCTGCGCGGGGTCCGGGTCGGCGACAACTCGATCGTCGGCACCAACTCGGTCGTGACCAAGGACGTCCCGGCGAACGCGGTGGTCGCCGGCAGCCCGGCGCGGGTGATCAGGATGCGCGAGGAGCCGCGGGACCTGCGCTGGCCGCGCCCGGTCGAGCCCGACCCGAAGGCCGAGACGACGCTGCCGCTCCCCGAGTGAGCTCGGCGTAGACAGCGGCGGTCTGCTCGGCGACGTCGCCCCAGTCAAAGCGACGCAGGTGCTCGTAGGCTTCTGCGACAAGGCGGCGCCCCAGCTCGTCGTCGCAGAGGACCCGCACCGCGACCTCGGCCAGCGCTTCGGGGTCGCGGGCCCGGAACCGGAGGCCCGCCTCCTCGTGCGGGACCACCTCGCGCAGGCCGCCGGTGTCGGCGACGATGCAGGGGCACCCCGACGCCATCGCCTCCAGCGCCACGAGGCCGAACGGCTCGTAGATCGAGGGGACGACGGTGAGGTCGGCGATCCGGTAGAGCGAGTGAAGGACGTCGTCGCCGATCCAGCCGAGGAAGGTCCCGTGCTCCATCAGGCCCAGCTCCTCGGCCTGGCGGTGAAGCTCGTCCTCGTGGGTGCCGGAGCCGGCGACCAGGAACCGGGTGCCGGGCGCCTCCTCGATCAGCCGCGGCATCGCCTCCAGCGCCAGCTGGAAGCCCTTCTCGTAGACAAGGCGGCCGATCAGCAGAACGAGCTTCTCCTCCGGCGCGGCGAACTCCGAGCGCAGCCTCCTCAGCTCGGCCGGGTCCTGCGGCTGGAGGTCATCGGGGTCGATCCCGTTCGGGATCACGCTGACGCGCTTCTCCTCGACCCCGAAGATGTCGGCGATCTGTTCGCGCATGTACTGCGAGCAGGCGATCACCCGCTCGGCGCGGTTGGCGATCCAGCGCTCGACCTCGTGGATGTAGCTCTGCGGATGCTTTTCGACCCAGCCCTGGTGGCGCCCGTGCTCGGTGGCGTGGATCGTCGTCACCAGCGGCGCTCCGAATCGCTTGGCGAGGTGGTCGCAGGCATTTGCGACGAGCCAGTCGTGGCCGTGGACGAGGTCGAACTCGAAGCGGTCGCCGAGCTCGACCCCGCTCGCCAGCATGTCGGAGTTCATCCGCTCGACCCAGGCGACGAACTCGCCGAGGTCGGTCGGGCGCTGCGGCTCGCGGATGCGGTGGACGAAGACGCCGTTCATCCGCTCTTCGGCCGGCGACTCCTCGCCGCCGCGGGTGAGGACATGGACCTCGACGTCGCGCTCGACCAGGGCCTCGGAGAGCTTGCGGACGTGGCGCGCGAGCCCTCCCTCGATCAGCGGCGGGTACTCCCAGGAGAGGACGAGGACTCGGGTCATCCGACAGGGATCAGGGCTGCAGGAGCGATGAGATGCTCAGGTCCGGGGCTAGCGAGCGCATGTGCGAATCGGTGGCTGCGGGTGAGTCTATGGCCTCGAGTGCGGCCTCGGAGTGGTGCGTGGCGCGCTGGTAGGCGTAATCGCCCGCCTCGCCGCGTTGGTCGAGGAAGGCCCAGTCGCTGGACTGGACGGCGAGGAGCTCGCGGGCGGCGCGCGTCGCCGCCGCCCCGCGCAGGCCGCGGGAGAGCGCCCGCAGCAGCCGTAGCTCGAGTCGCCTCGCGCCCCAGGCGAGGTCGGCGACAGGGGGCGAGTCCCAGGTCCGCAGCCCCTTCCCCTCGCCCCAGGTCGAGGCCTCGAGCGCGCGCTCGACCGGCTCGTGCTCTGCGAGCGCCTCGCTCGCGGTGAGGAGCCTGACACCGGCCGCGTCGGCTCCGTCGATGACCTCGCCGAGCCAGGCGGCGCCCTCCGACCACCAGTGGCCGAGCAGCTCGGTGTCGATCGCGAAGACCAGCAGGCCGCGCCGCCCGCGCGCAGCCGAGAACTCGCGGAGGCGGGCGGCGGCGGCGGCGAGGAACTCCCCGGCCTGGCGCCGGGTCGCCTCGCGGGCGGCTTCGGGCTCGTAGGCGCCGCCGCCGACCTTCCAGATCCGGATCCCGCGCAGCGATTTGCCGGCGAACTGGGCGTAGGCGGGGTCTGAGGGGTAGCCGTCGAGCGACCAGAGCCAGCTCACCGCCTCCCAGTCGATCGGCAGCGCGGCCGGGCCGGCCGCGGTCGAGACCGGGGTCAGCGCGTCGAGCGGCTCGCGGTGGGCGCTCTGATCGACGCAGAACCAGCGCACCCCCTGCTCCGCGAGGCGATCCTCGAGCCCAGGGACGTAGGCGCACTCGGGGAGCCAGAAGCCCCCTGCCCAGCCGAACCGGCGCCGGTGCGAGCGAATCCCGGCGTCGAGCTGCAGCCGCAGCGCCGGCCGGGTCGCGAGCATCGGCAGGACCGCATGGGTCGCGGCCGAGGCGGCGAGCTCGACCCGGCCCGCCTCCCCCGCCTCGCGGAAGGCCCGCAGCGGGTCGCCTCCGACGGCGTCGAGCAGCCCGAGCGCGCGCCGGTAGCGGTCGAGCTCGGCCGCGCAAGCCTCCCGGCACTCCGGCGGCACCTCCTCGAGGTCGGCCTCGGCGGCCCCGACCCGCAGCGCGACCAGGAACTCGCGCAGGCGCTCGCGCGCGCCGGCGTCCTCGAGCTGGTCGGCGAGCACCGGGGTAACCGTCAGCGTCACCCGCTCGGCGACCTCCAGCACCGGCAGGTAGGAGCGGACCACGGCGTCGAACAGCCACTCCTCGCCGAACGGGTAGGTGCCGAAGCCCTCGACGTAGGGCATGTGGGAGTGGAGGACGATCGCCAGGTCGCCGGCGCTCTCGCCTCGACTCATGCCAGCGACCGGGTCATGCCTTGCAGACGGCGACAAAGTCCAGCGCCCGCTCCAGGCCGTCACTGCGCAGGCGGAAGTCGGAGGCGGCGATGGCAGGCGTGAACCGGTCGTAGAACGGCTTTGTCAGGCCGAGGCGCTTGTGGATCGAGTCCCAGCCGAGCCCGATCGCCAGCGCGTGCGCGCGCAGCTTGCGGGCGTGGAAGAGCCCGAGGAGCTCGACCCGGCCGAAGTGCGCCTCGCAGAGCCCGCGGAACTCCTCGGCACGGTACTCCTTCACGTGCCAGGGGTTCTCGGACTTCTCCGCCCCGGGAGGCGCCAGGGTCAGCAGGTTCGGGGTCGAGACGAAGGCGACGCCCCCCTCCCCCATCATCGACTTGAAGTGCTCGAGGATCGCGCCGGGGTCCTGCACATGCTCGATCGTCTGCAGGAAGACGACCGCGTCGCAGGGCTCGGAGAAGCTCTCGACCAGATCTCGCTCGAAGCGCAGGTTCGGTCGCATGTAGCGGAGCCGCGCGTGCTCGTGCGCCTCGGGGTTGGCGTCGACACCGACCACGCTCTGGGCCGCGCCGGCGAGCACATCGGAGCCGTAGCCCTCGCCGCAGGCCATGTCGACCACCCGCTTGCCGGCGACTCGCTCGGCGATCCACTCGTAGACGACGAGGTGGCGCCGGTACCAGTAGTTCTCCTCGGGGACGTCGGGGAGGGTCCGCTCGCCGGTCAGCGGCAGCGGCGGCACGCCCGGCGGCTGGTTTTCCTGGAGGTACTCGATATCCATGCCGCAGACGGTATTGAGTGGGTCAGTTCGCGCGGAGGGTGACTCGGGTGCGCAGCGTCGCCGGTGCTCCACCCGGGGGCGTGTAGGTGAGCTTGGCAACTGCTTTCAGCCTGCCGGTCGAGGCGAGCTTCGCCTTCTTGGCGCCGATCGGCTTGAGCAGGACCGCGGTCTTGCCGGACGCGCTCCTGGAGACGGTTTTGAAGCCTTTCGTGGCCAGTTTCATGGTGCCCGGCTCGGCAGGGAGCTCGACCGCCAGCTTCGCCGAGCCCTTTTTCAGATTTCGCTTCAGCTTGCCGGCTTTGAAAATCGCCGACGGAGGCGAGGTCTGGCTCGCGGTACCGGCGATGTTGGTCCCGATGCTCTGACAGCGGTAGTTGCCGACCTCATTGGCGATGAACTCTTCCGATAGAGCCTGAGTCGGGAGGCCGTGGTTGAAGACGCCGAAGCTCTTGACCTGCGCCCCGTCGCGTGTCAGGACGTCGACGATCGTGACCGGCGCCCGATAGAGGTGGGCCTCGACCAGGTCGGGCGCGAAGCTCCCGCCCGAGCAGGAAAGCGATGAGCCGATCAGCTTCGGCAGCGGCGAGGGCCTGTGCTTGCGCTTGAATCTCGGAGTCGGAGGCGGTCTCACCGACAGGGTCGCCGCGCTGGTCGCCTTCGGCTCTTTGTAGATCGTCGGGTAGTTGGGGCCGCTTTCTTTCGGCAGGTCGGACGGGAGCGTCGCCCCGCCACTGCCGTTCGTGTTGAGGAAGGAGAGCTCGTTGCCGGCGAAGAGGGCGGTGTAGATCCTCCCCGCCTCGGGGTCGAGGGCGACTCCGTAGTTGCCCTCCATTTCCAGGCCCCGCCTGTCGACCTCGACCGAGTTGGAGCCGTCGAGGTTGGCGGCGGAAATCGCCCCGGGGGCGGTGTCGTTGGCCCAGTAGATCCGCTGCGCAGCGCCGTCGATGGCCAGGCCGAAGGGATACTGGATGGGAGCGGAGCCGGTGATGTTGAGATTCCCCCCGCCGCTTCCGTCGAGGCTCGCAAAGGCGATCGTGCCGCCGAAGGTGGTGTTGGTCCAGTAGACCCGGTTCGCCGCCGGGTAGACCGTGGCCCCGAAAGGGCTCGCCACGATCGCCCCGGTGGTGTCGAGGTCGCCGCCGCCGCTGCCGTCGACCCTGGCGTAGGAGATCTGGCCGCTTTCGTTCGACCAGAGGACTCGACGACCCTGCGGGTCGAAGGACAGTCCCGAGGGCCCGCTGACCGTGGCCGCGCCCGTCTCGAGGTCGCCGCCCCCGCTGCCGTCCAGGTTCGCCCAGTTGATCTTGCCCTGCGCCTGATTGGCCCAGTAGACGCGTTCCCGAACGGGGTCGATCGCGTTGCCGAACCCGTATCCCATCGGTGAGAGCGTCGCCGCCCCCGGGTTCACCTCGTGGATGCCGCCGCTGCCGTCGAGGTTTGCCCACTGCACCGTTCCGCTGTCGAAGCTGGTCCAGTAGATCCGGTCGGAAGCATGGGCTGTCGCTGCCATCGGCACCGAAATGGCCAGCGCGATCACGACTGCGATCCTCTTCACGCCGAAAACGCTACTAACCCAGGCGCAGCTAGAGTGGCGCGCCATGCCTGCCTCGCCCACAGACACGTCTGAGCACATCAAGGACGTCAACACCCGCTACCACGACGCCGCGGCCCACGAATACGACGCCAAGTGGGGCATCGACTTCGGCGCCACCGGCCAGCGCCAGGTGCGGCTGAAGCTCTCGAAGGCACTCGGCGGACTCGACGGCGAGCGTTTCGGCGACGGGCTCGAGATCGGCTCGGGAACCGGTTACTTCTCGCTCAACCTCGTCCAGCTCGGGATCGTCGAGCGCCTCACCGCGACCGACATCTCTCCGGGAATGCTGGAGCGTCTCGCGGGGACGGCGGGGATGCTCGGGGTCGAGGCTACGACGGTGGCGACTGACGCCGAGGAGCTCCCGTTCGAGGACGCCAGCTTCGACATCGTCTTCGGCCACGCGGTCCTCCACCACATCCCCGACGTCGAGCGCGCCTTCTCGGAGTTCCGCCGGGTGCTGCGACCGGGCGGGGCAATCGTCTTTGCCGGCGAGCCGTCCCGCTACGGCGACCGGCTGGCCGAGGTCCCGAAGCGGGCCGGGATGCTCGCCGCCCCGATCTGGCGGACAGCGGTCGGAGCGCGACCCCGCAGCGTCCCCGAGGCCGAGATCTCGCACGACCACTCGCTCGAGGCCGAGGTCGACGTCCACGCCTTCGCCCCGGCCGACCTCCGCCGCCTGCTGCGCGATGCCGGCTTCGAGCGTCGGCGGGTCTGCGGCGAGGAGCTCCTCGCCAACGCCTGGGGCTGGGGCCTGCGGACCCTCGAGTCGACTGCGGAGCCCGAATCGGTCTCCTGGAGCTGGCGTAGGTTCGCCTTCAACAGCTACATCGCCCTGCAGAAGGTGGACACGCAGCTGCTCGAGCCGCGCCTCCCGGCCGAGCTCTTCTACAACCTGCTCGCCTCTGGCCGCCGGCCGGCCTGAGTCACCACTCGCGGTCCGAGCTCTCGATCCGCTCGATCCCGTCGCGGACCCCGGCAAGAGCCTGCTCGCGAACGCGAAGCTTTGTCGCGCGGTGGGCGTCGCGGTTGAGCGACGCCAGGTAGGTGGTTGCCTCGGCGGCGGCGGCGAGCAGCTCGTCGCCGCCGACGACCCGGTCGAGGAACCCGGCCCGGACGGCCTCATCCGGATCGAGCATCGCGCCGGTGACCGTGCAGCGGTCGAAGTAGGGCCGAGCCAGGCGATGGCGGGCGACGGAGATCCCGAACCAGGGGACGGTCAGGCCGATCGCCACCTCGTTGAGGCCGATCCGGAAGTCGCCCGCGACCCCGATCCGGACGTCGCAGCTGAGCAGGATGAAGGCCGCCATCGCGATCGCGTTCCCGTTGCAGGCCGCGACCACCGGGGCGGGGAAGGAGAGCAGGCGCTCGGTGAGCCTGGCGCCGGCCCCGAGCATCTCCTTCGGATGCTCGGGAAGCGATTTGAGGTCAAACCCGGCCGAGAGGATCTGCTCGCGCCCGGTGATGAGGGCGATCGCGTCGTCCTTCTCGGCCTGGTCGAGGGCGGCCGCGATCTCCTCCAGCATCGCCGGCGAGAGGGCGTTGACCTTGCCGTCGTCCAGGACGATGGACGCGACGCCGTCATCGAGCGAGTAGGAGACCAGGCTCAGGGCATTGCCTCGCGCTTCATGGCGCGGCGAGCCTATCGCGGGGCGCGCCGGCGCGGCGGGCGCGGAACAACTTGAAGCGCGAGTCGAAGCCCTTGAGGCGGCGCTCGCCGGCGAACGAGTAGTCATAGCCCTCCCCCACCGCCTCCTTCGTCGCCTCGTCGACGAGGACGCTGCCGGGCCGGGCGACCCCGGTGATCCGGCTCGCCCTGTTGACGCAGCTGCCGTAGTAGTCCCCCGACTGCGCGAGTGCCGGGCCGAAGGCGATCCCGGCGCGCAGGAACGGGAACTCGTCGCCTTCGGCATTGGCGGCTTCGATCAGCCGGACCGCGGCGTCGAGGAGCGGCTCGGGCTCGCTCGAGACGAGCATCGCCGCGTCGCCGATCATCTTCACCAGCCGCACCGGGGGCGCCGCGACCTCGATCGCCATCTCCTCGAACTTTCCCGCGACCGAGCCGAGCTCCTCGGGCGCGATCTCCTCGCCGAGCCGGGTGAACTCGACCAGGTCGGCGAAGCAGACGGCGAGATCGGCGGTGCCCCGGATCTCGCCCGAGGCGAGGTCGGCAGCGCCGATCACGTCGCGTCGCACCTGCTCGAGGGTGTGGGCGCGGAGCGCGTAGACGAGGGTCGGCTCGATCAGCGGCATCAGGTGCTCGGCTGCGACGGCGAAGCGGAGCGCGAGGTCGCGCTCGGTGTCGCCCGGCTGCATCATCGTCCGGACCGTCAGCTCGCGGTTGGCGGCCGCGATCCGCGCCGTCCCGGTCCCGATCGTCCGCGCGACCTGGATGATCCCGTCCTCGGGCAGGCCGGCGTCGAGGAAGGCGCGAACGCGGCGGGCGGTCTCGAGCTCGGCCTCGGTCAGGGAGCGATCGTCGGGGTCGGGATAGGGGATGCCGAGTGCTGCGGTCGCGCGCTGCAACAGGTCGAGGTCGACGTTCGAGAGCTCGGCGATCTCGCGCGGGGTGTAGCGGGGCCCGTCGCCGGCCAGCGCCCGCTCGACCGGAAGCAGCGTCAGGCGGGCGGCGGCGACCGCCTGGCGCAGATCCTCCAGGGAGACGCCTTCGGAGCTCAGCCACTCGAGCAGCTCGAGGCGCGCCTCGCGGGCCTCGCCCTCGACGCCCTCGAGCAGCCCCTCGGCCTCGAAGTCGATGTCCGTGCCCGCCCGCTCCGCACTCATGCAGCCGCAACGCTACCGCCGCGGCGGGGATCGCCGCCGCCACTCAACCCGCCCGTAACCGGATCGCGGGCGACCGCCTGGCAGCCGCCGAAGAAGAGGTTGATCCGGGGCCGGCGCAGAACCGGCGTCCCGCCGGCCTCGATCCGCGCCAGCGCGCGCTCGTCGATCCCCGGCTCGGCCTGGACGACGCCCTGCTCGAAGTGCAGCCGCGGCGCCCGCACCGCCTCGCCCGCGGGCATGCCCTCCTCGACCGCGCGGACGATCGTCTGCAGGATCGCCGAGCGGATCCGGTTCGACCCGGCGCTGCCGAGGCCGAGCTCGATCTCGCCGTCGCGGAGGACGACGCTCGGGGCCATCATCGAGGGGACGCGGCGGCCCGGTGCGATCACGTGGAAGCCGAGTGGGTTGAGGTCCTCCTCGCCGAGCATGTTGTTGAGGATCACCCCGGTGCCGGGAACGAGGACGCCGGAGCCGGAGCCGTTGGAGCAGGTGACGTTGGCGCACATCCCGTCGCCGTCGAGCACCGAGATGTGGGTGGTCGACCCGAGCAGGTCGCCGGCGGCGAGGTCGAGCGCCGCCGGGTCGAGCAGCGCCTCGCCGAGGCCGGCACCGTAGAGCGCCTCGGCGAACTCCTCTCCGCGCACCCGGTTGGCGGCCTCCATCGCTGCGACCAGCTGCTCGGGGCCGCTGCGCTCGCCGAGGCGCTCGAGCAGCCCGAGGCAGTAGGCGATCAGGATCCCGCCCGAGGACGGCGGCGGGTTGGTGAGGACCTCCGTTCCACGGAACGAGGCCCGGATCGGCTCGCGCTCGATCGCCTCGTAGGCGGCGAGGTCGCCGGGGCCGATCGTCCCGCCCTGCTCCGCGATGTGCCCGGTGATCGCGGCCGCCACCTCCCCCGCGTGGAACGGCTCGACCCCTTCGGCGCCGAACCGTTCGAGCTCCTCGGCCAGCTCTGGGAAGCGGAACAGGTCGCCCTCACGCAGTGGGTTCCCGCCGGGGGCGTAGAGCTCGCGGGTGCCCTCGAGGCGAGCGTGGATCGGGGCGAGGATGTCGAGGATGTAGGCCTGCTCGGCGTTGACGGGGGCGCCCTCGCGGGCGAGGCGGACGCCGTCGCCGATCAGCTCGCCGAGCGGCATCGAGCCGAACCGCTCCAGCGCGTGCGCCAGCCCGGCCGCCGTCCCCGGCACCCCGCAGGATGCCGGCCCGACGTAGAACGTCTGCACGGTCTCGGCGTCGAAGTGGACCGGCACCGGAACCAGCTCCGCCCCCCGCTCGACCCCGTCGAGGCCCGGCGCCGCCACAAAGAAGTCGATCAAGATAGGTTCCGACCCCCTCCTCGGCTCCCGCTCCCTCGCGGGAATCAGATTGCGACGCTCGGTCGCTCCCGCGGTCGGAGGGGGTCGGGGCAGCGCTGTGGCTCCGTGGACCATCATGAAGCCGCCGGCGCCGAACCCGGTCAGCGGGCTCTCGACCGCGAACGAGGCGAGGACCGACGCCACGGCCGCGTCGACCGCGTTGCCGCCGGCGCGCAGGACTCCCGCGCCCGCCTCGGCGGTCAGTGGATGGCCCGCGGCGACTACCCCGTTCACGGGGGCCGACTACCCGGGCAGGAACTCAGGTACGTCGAGGGTGCCGAGCTCGTCGCGGCCGGCGCCGCGGCCGCGTCCGCGGCCCTCGTCCTTGGTGCGGCGGATCGTCGGCTCGCCGGTGCGCCGCGGCGGGGCGGCCCGACCGTCGAACCGTGTCGCGACGACGGTCACCCAGACCTGGTCGCTGAGCGCCTCGTCGACGTTGGCGCCGAAGATGATGTTGGCGTCGGGGTGAGCGGCGTCGCCGACCAGCTTCGCCGCCTCGCTGACCTCGACCAGCGAGAGGTCGCTGCCGCCGGTGATCGAGAGCAGGATCGACCGCGCCCCCTCCATCGAGGTCTCGAGCAGCGGCGAGGAGATCGCTTTTTCGGCCGCGAGCATGGCCCGGCCCTCGCCGGTCCCCATCCCGATCCCGAGCAGCGCCCGGCCGGCGTCGGACATGATCGTCCTGACGTCGGCGAAGTCGAGGTTGATCAGCGCCGGCAGGGTGACCAGGTCGGAGATGCCCTGGACGCCCTGACGGAGGACGTCGTCGGCGACCTGGAACGCCTCGACCATCGACGTCTGCTGGTCGAGGACCTCGAGCAGGCGGTCGTTGGGGACGACGATCAGGGTGTCGACCTCGGCGGCGAGCGCCTCGATCCCCTTCCCGGCCTGGTTTCCGCGCCTGCTGCCCTCGAAGCTGAACGGCTTGGTGACGATCCCGACGGTCAGCGCCCCGACCTCGCGCGCGAGCCGGGCGATGACCGGCGCCGCGCCGGTGCCGGTGCCGCCGCCGGCGCCGGCGGCGACGAAGACCATGTCGGAGCCCTTGAGCAGCCGCTTGAGGCGATCCTGCTCGTCGAACGCGGAGCGGTGGCCGAGCTCGGGGTCGGCGCCCGCGCCGAGGCCGCGGGTCTGCGACTCGCCGATGTGGACGGTGACGTCGGCGACGCAGAGCTGAAGCGATTGCAAATCGGTGTTGACGGCCATGAACTCGACCCCGGGGACGCGGGCCTCGACCATCCGGTTGACGGCGTTGACGCCGGCGCCGCCGACCCCGACGACCCGGATCACGGGCTGGTGGGGCTGGCCGCTGCCGAGCGGCTCGTATTCCGGTTCCTCCCGCCCGTAGCGGGGGGTGTCGAGCATCTGCTCCTCGCGCGAGGGCGGCTCCTCGGAGAAGACCCGCTTCAACCGCTCCGGCGGCGTTTCCGTGGAGACTCCCCTCATCGAGAGCCGAGCCCGTCCGCTCGTCGTCGAAAGTCTCAGCGGCCGATCCCGTCTCAGCTTCAGGCCCCTCCCGCGGGTGGCATGGACGAGGGGTCCTTGCCCGCAGCGTCGTCCCGCGAGGACGAGGATCCCTCGTCCATGACAGGACCCGCGGGCCGGGGCTCAAGCTCGGGCGGATCGACGGGGGCGTCATCGGCGGTCGAGCGGAAGAGATCGGCGAGGGGACCCTCGCGCATGCTCGCCCGCTTACGCCGACTCATTGGCCAAGACCTCCTTAGCAAGCTCCCGGTAGCAGTTGGCCGCGTTCCCTTCGGGATCGTACTTGAGCACGCTGGATCCCTTCACGGGAGCCTCGGCGAACTTGATCGCCTTGCGGATCCGCGACTTGAACACGAGGTCGCCGAAGTTCTCCTCGAGGATTTCGACCGCCTCCTTGGCGTGGACGGTCCGCGAGTCGAGCATCGTCGGCAGGATGCCCTCGATCCTCACATCCGGATTCAGGTTCTCCTGGATCATCTTCAGCGTGTTCTGGAGCTGGACCAGGCCGCGCATCGACAGATACTCGCACTGAACGGGGACGATCACCTTGGTGGCCGCGGTCAGCGCGTTGATCGTCAGCAGGCCGAGGCTCGGCGGGGTGTCGATGCAGACGAAGTCGTAGTCGCCCAAGACCTCCTTCAGCGCTTTTTCGAGCGAGCGCTCGCGGCCGATCTTGGTGCTCATCGCGATCTCCGCCCCGGCTAGGTCGATCGAGGCGACGGCGATGTCGATCTCCCGGTGCTGGATCACCTCGCTGATCGGCATGTCGTTGACGAGGACGTCGTAGAGGCTCTTCTCGACCTTGTCAGGGTCGATCCCCTGGCTCATCGTCAGGTTGCCCTGCGGGTCGAGGTCGATGCAGAGGACACGGTGCCCGCTCTCGGCGAAGGCGACGGCAAGGTTGAGCGTCGTGGTCGTCTTCGCGACCCCGCCCTTCTGGTTGGCGAACGCGATCACCTCGGCGTGCTTCACATCCGCCTCCGGCTCCTCATCCACCTTCACGGCATCGTGCCTGCTCGGCGCAATCAAGTCGCTGGCCATCATCCGCCCGCCCGCGTCCTCCTCCGAAGGAGTCAGATTGCGATCGGAGTCGGCCGCGGGCGAATCAACCGGCGGCTGCTCCGCTTCGCGTCCGCTGCCGCCGGGGGTCTGCTCGGCCTCTCCGGCGGGTGGCGCGGGGGTGGGCTCCTCCCCCGCAGCCTGCGAGGAGGAGGTGTCCTCCCCCACGACAGGACCCGCCGGCGTGGCGGTCGGGGCATCCGGGGATGGGGGCGCCTCGGGCACGGCCTCTTCCATGTCGGCAAGCTCCTGATCGATCGGATGCTCCTCGACGACGGTCGCCTCCGGCTGCTTGGACTTTCTGCTGAGGAATCCCATGCGGCCGTATTCGCATGGCCACCCGTTTTTCCTTCCACCCAGCGAAATTGCTAGGAATTGCCCGATCCCTGATCTCCTCGACAAGCGGTTGGTCTTCGTGACCGGCAAGGGGGGCGTCGGCAAGACCACCGTGGCGGTGGGTCTCGGCCTGCGCGCCGCCGCCGAGGGCAAGCGGGCAATCGTCTGCGAGGTCGCTGCCCAGGAGAACGCCTCGCGGTTCTTCGACCACATCGAGGTCGGGTTCCACGAGGTCGAGATGGAGGAGAACCTCTGGGCGATCTCGATCGACCCCGACGAGTCGATGCGCGAGTACGTGCTGCTCCAGCTCAAGGTCCGGGCGATGCGGGACCTTCTCTTCCGCAGCCGCGTCTTCACCTATCTGGCGGCGGCGACGCCTGGGCTGAAGGAGCTGGTCACGATCGGGAAGATCTGGGAGCTGACCCAGCTCGATCGCAAGGTGAAGAGCGGGCGGAAATACGACCTGGTGATCGTCGACGCGCCCGCGACCGGCCATGGGATCGGGTTCCTGCAGACGCCCCGCACCTTCGCCGCGATCGCCCGGGTCGGGCCGATCCACTCCCAGGCCCAGCAGCTGAACCGCCTGATAACCGACCAGGACCACACCGGGACCGCGATCGTCGCCCTGCCCGAGGAGATGCCGGTCAACGAGTCGGCGGCGCTCGAGCAGGACCTCCGCGACGAGGTCGGGGTCGCGGTCGACCGGATCTACCTCAACGGCCTCTACCCCGAGCGGTTCTCCAAAGAGGAGGCCGAGCGGCTCGCCGGCGCTTGCCGGGGACAGCGAGGGCATCGAGCGCGCCGCCGCCCGCGCGGCGCTCTCCGAGCACGACCGCGCCCGCTCGCAGCGGGCCCAGCTGGCGCGGCTGCGACGGCGGGTGAAGACGCCGGTCAAGACACTCCCGTTCCTGTTCGAGCCCGACCTCGACGTCGAGGCCGCGCGCCAGCTCTCGCGGAGGCTGAGCTGATGCCGGCCGTCGACGAGATCCTCGAGGGCAAGGACATCTGCATCTGCGCCGGCTCGGGCGGGGTCGGCAAGACGACCACCTCGGCGGCGATCGCCCTCGGGATGGCGGCGCGTGGGCTGCGGGTCTGCGTGCTGACGATCGACCCGGCGAAGCGGCTCGCCGACTCGCTCGGGATGAAGGAGCTCGGCAACGAGGCCGAGCGGGTCGACCCGCAGCTGTTCGAGCGCCAGGGCGTCGAGATCAAGGGCGAGCTGTGGGCGATGATGCTCGACGCGAAGGCGACCTTCGACGAGCTCGTGGCCCGCCAGGCGCCCGACGAGGAGTCCCGCGACCGGGTGCTCGAAAATCGGATCTACCAGCAGATCTCCAATGCCCTCGCCGGCTCCCAGGAGTACATGGCGATGGAGAAGCTGTTCGAGCTCCACACCGAGGGGCGCTTCGACCTCCTCGTCCTCGACACGCCGCCGACCCGCAACGCCCTCGACTTCCTCGAAGCCCCGAAACGATTGACGCAGTTCATCGAGGGCCGCTCGCTGCGGGTCTTCATGCGTCCCACCGGGCTCGCCGCGCGGGTCGCCGGTCGCGGCGCCTCGGCCGCGCTCTCGGTCCTGAAGCGGATCGTCGGCTTCGACCTGATCGCCGACCTCGCCGAGTTCTTCAACGCCTTCAGCGGCATGGTCGACGGCTTCCAGGCGCGAGCGCGGCGCGTCAACGGCCTCCTCGCCGATTCCCGCACCTGCTTCCTCGTCGTCTGCGGGCCGCAGGGCGAGCCGGTCGACGAAGCGGTCTACTTCCACCGCAAGCTGGTCGAGGCGAAGCTGCCGTTCGGCGGGGTGATCGTCAACAAGGTCCACTACCCCGCCGAGCGGCTGCGCGGAGAGGCGGTCGACCTCGAGGCGGCGCTGACCGCGAGGCTCGGGGACGAGGACCTCGCCCGCCGGGTCGCCGAGAACTTCGCCGACTACCAGGCGCTGGCCGAGCGCGACGCTCGCAACATCGAGCGCCTGACCACGGAGCTGCGAACGCGCGCGGTGATTCGCGTCCCCTACCTCGACGAGGACGTCCACGACCTCGGCGGCCTGGCCGAGATCGACCGCTACCTGTTCGCGACCAGCGAGGAGCGGGTCGCGCTCGCCGCCGGCCGCGCCTAGCTCGCGTCGCGGCGGTAGTGGTCGTAATCGAGCTCGCGGACCTGCCAGTCCGCGTCCTCGGGCACCGGGAAGAGGTGGCGCACGGTCGGGGTGTCGATCGGCTCGCGGCCCTGGGCGCGGCTGGCGCCGTGCCACTCGAGGGTGCTGCCCTCGTCGACCTCGACCTCCTCGAGCCAGTTCGTCGCGCTGATCCGGATCTCGTCCTGATCCGGGATCGGCTCCATGATGCGGGTGTCCTGGTCGTACCTCATCTCTTCCTCCTCTGGGTTCCCAAGGTTGTCGGCAGTGCCCTCGGCCTCCGCCGAAGGCATGTCCTCCACTTCGCGTCCGGGCATGCCGGGGCGAGCCGGGGGAAGCGGGGGCTCCGAAGGTCTCGGTGATCGAGACGGAGACGGTGATCTCGGAGTCGCCCTCGGCGAGCCCGAGGGCGATCAGCGACTCGTCGGCGGCGGTGCCGAGGTCGGGGTTGATCTGACCGAGCGCGGCCTCGCGCAGGATCCCGCGGACGCCGTCCTCGATCCAGGCGGCGAGCTCGGGGGTGCCCGCCGGCGGCCCGCCCCGCATCAGCGATCGCTCGAGGTCGATCGCGGCCTCGATCCGCTCGTGGCAGACGCCCCTGGCGACCGGGTCGTCCTCGATCAGCGCCGCGGCCCGTTTCGGCAGCGAGGCGCCGACCGGACCCTCGCCGCCGAGCATCGCTCGCAGCGCCAGCAGGTGGTCGCTCAGGCCCTCCATCGCCGAGTCGCGGCCGCGCCCCATCTCGAAGCGGTCTACCGCCCAGGCCAGCGCCCCTTCGGGGTCGGGCCTGACCTCGAGGGCGCAGGCGAACTCGGCGAGGCCCTCGGCCTCGCTCTTGGTCAGCCGGTAGCCGCCGGGGCGGACCGCGCCGGCTCCGGTCGCGACCCGTCTCCAGGCCCCCTCGCCGGTCTGGGCGAACGCGTACGGGCCCGAGGCCGACGCCGCCCTGCTTGAAGAGGCGCATCACCGTGATCAGCTCGTGCAGCTGCCGCATCGCCTCGGCGGCGCTCTCGGCGCCTTCGCCGAGCTCGGCGATCGCGAGGAACTGCGGCTCCCAGGCCTGCCGGCCCATCCCCTCGCTCCGCATCGCCTCGGTCGGGGCCTCGATCGCGTCGGCCCGGACCGCCTGCATCCCGTGCGGCAGGTGGAGCCGCGGAAGCGCCATCTGCAGGCCGACGATCGGCGCGATCAGGAAGTCGGTCTCATCGACGTCGCAGAGCTCGGCGTCGAGCAGCGCGAGGGCGCCGTCGAGGCGGGCGCGGTCGAGCGAGAACTCGGTGCAGCCGTCCCAGAGGGCGGCGAAGAAGGTGACCAGCATCCTCGCGGCCCGCTCGCCGGAGTCGACCGGGACCGCAGCACCCTGCCCCTCGAGGTAGGGAGCGGCGACGTCGGCGACCGCGACCGCGTCGAGGGCCGCCTCGAACCCGGGGAGCGAGCGCAGCTCGTCCTCGCGCTCGAGCACGTACTCGGAGGTCAGCGGCCGGTAGCTGTGGAAGGGCGACTCGGGGCCGGCCTGCTCGTCGACGTCGAACGGGATCTGGTCGCCGCTGGCGACGAGGGTCGCGTAGCGGGTCGCGGCTTCGGCGGCGAGCTGCTTGATCGCCTGGTTGAGGACAGGGTCGCGCACGGTTCACGCTTCCCCTCCCCGGCGGGCGCTCCTGCGCCTGCACGAGCGCTTGCAGGACGTGCCGGGAGTTAGCCGCCCATATGGGCGGCTAACTCCCGGCACGTTTGTCTAGGCGGGCGCGGCGACCGGCACCTCGGCCTCGTCCATCAGCCAGCGGCGCCCGTAGCGGCGCATGTCCTCGATCAGGGGCGCCAGCGCCTCGCCCTTCTCGGTCAGCGCGTACTCGACCCGCGGCGGGACCTCGGGGAAGGTCCTGGCGGACGACGACGCCCTCGTCTTCGAGCGCCCGCAGGCGCAGCGACAGGGTCCGCGGGCTGATCCCCTCGAGCGAGCGCTCGAGCTCGCAGAAGCGGCTGGTGCCGCCGGCGAGGTCACGGATGATCAGGAGGGTCCACTTGCCGCAGACGATGTCGGCGGTGCGGCAGACGGGGCATTGAGAGTTGCTTTCGGCGCTCATCTGGGAGGCCGAGGCGGATAAATGAACCGCCTCGTTCAGCGAGTTTAGCGCCATCGCTTCACTTACTGAAGCTATGGGCGATGCCAGTCCTGCTCAGGAATGCCGGATCGCGACCAGTTCCTGCTTGAGGACGTTGACGACGTAGTGGACTTCGTTCGCGCCGTAGACGAGTGTGACCGGGAAGCCGGGTTCGACTTCGATCAGCTGGCACTGGTCCTCGCTGTTCGCGCACTTCGTTTCGCCGAAGACAGAGCTGACCTGGTTCGAGACGAGCAGCAGCGCTTTGTGGATGTCCTTGTGGGAGGCGCCCATGTAGGTGATCGACCGGCGCCTTCGGACCCGGAAGCGGGGTCTGCGAGCGAACCCCCTTGCGAATCGAGGGGTCCTGCTGGGCAGAGCTGCTAGCGCCGCCGCTCTGCTTGGTGATCTTGACGTTGATCTCCCACGCGTAGAGGGTGAGGCCCTGCTGGCTGCCGGGGTTCTTGATGTGCGTCGGCGGCGCGCTCGGAGTCGAGACCGGCGGGCTCGATTCGGGTTCAGGGCTCTGGGTCACGGTGACCGAGCCGCTTTCGGATCCGCCGCTCGTCGTCACCGTGCTCGTGGTTTCGCCACCGCCTTCGCCGAGCTGGGCGTTCGTCGTGACCGGCCCGGTGTAGCGCTGCTTGAAGGGTTGGTCTGTGTTGCCCTTGAGGCGCTTCTTGTAGGAGCGGAGGCCAGGCGTGGACCGGACGACGACGAGCTGGGACCTCTTGTCCGCGGCGCTGCCGGAGGCGTTTGCGAGGGCTTCCGAGGCCGAAGCCGGTACTTCGGCCTCTCGGCTTTCCCCGAGAAGGAAGGGCACCGCGGCGATCGCGACGACGACCAGGGCGATCACCGGCAGCAGCCGCCGGTCGCGGAGATCCTGGTAGAAGTCGCTGACCCCCTGGGGCACCTTGACCTCGGGCATCTTCAGCTCCGGTCCGACGCGCTTCATTCGGTCCCTCCGATCGTCGTCGACGCCGGAGTCGCGGTCGCGGTCGCCGGGCCGGTCGGGCGTCGCGCCGGCGGTGACGCCCTGTTCGGGCGGGGTCACGATAGGTCGTCACGCCGACGGCCGCTTCGAGCTTCGGGAAGCCCGTTCGGAGCCGGCCTTGAGGGTGAAGCCGTCGATCGTGATCAGGCGCCCGTCGACAGAGACGTTGGAGTTGGTCGTCTTCACCATCGAGTCGAGTCCGTGGATGAAGTCGGCCAGTTGGAAGAAGTTCGCCTTCGAATTTCAGCGTGTAGGGCATCACGCCGAGGCCGGCGGTGCCGATCGTCGCCCCGAGCGGCATCAGCGACGCCGCCGCCTCGGTCGGCGAGACCGACGCCGATTCTTCGGTGCTTGCCGCGGATGCGGCTTCCGGCGCCGATACGCCACTTTCACCGGAGAGGACGAAGGTCTGGAATTTCACGTGCGAGCGGTTGGCGATGCGGTTGAGCTGGACCATCAGCGAGGGGGTGTCGTCGTCGCCGGGGACGGCCTTGCCGAGAGAGACGAGCTGCTGGTAGTCGGTCGAGAATCCTTCCCGCGCTTCCGCGGCTTCGCTGGCTTCGGCCTGATGCTGCGAGAGTTCGGCTTCGAGGTTTTCGACCTGGGTGCCGAGTTCCTTCGCTTCGTCTTTCTTCGGGCTCAGCGCGAGCATCCAGAACCCGCCGATCAGCACGGCCACCAGGACGACGGCGGCGATCGCGGCGTTTGTCGATGACATCCGGAGTTTCATCTCAGCCTTCTTCCGAGCCCTTTTCGGAGCTTTCTTCCGAGCCTTCTTCGGAGGAGTTTTCGTCGGAGGTGGTCTGCGCCTGTTCGGTCGCCGACGGCAGCGAGGGGCCGCTCGAGCTTTCCGGAACCGGCGCCGCATCGAAGGCAACGGTGATTTCGAATTTGGCGATGAAATTGCGGGTCTGGCAATCGGTTCGCCGGAGTGCTGGCGTCTCCGGCACCACCCGCCGATTCGTTGTCCGGGAGTTCGGAGGAGATCGACCGCGACCCTGGTGACGCCGTCGATGTCCTTGAGGTCGGTGACGAAACCGGCGACCGCTTCCTGCCCGGACGCGCAACCCGTGAGTTCGAGCGCCGGCCCCGGGATCGACTGACGCAACCGCCGACGCCGCCACCCCCTTCGACCTTTGACTCGGCGGAGGCGGTCGCGCTGAGTTCGATGAGCCAGGCGTTCCGGGGGACGATCAGCGCCAGTTCGCGCATCACCCGCTGCCAGTCGAAGCGGCTGTCGGCGAGGCTGGTGACCGTCGCGATGCGCTGTTCGCGCATCGTCCGGAACTGGGTGAACGCGGCGAGCTTCTCGACCCGCGCTTCGGCGACCTGGTCTTCGGCTTCGAGCCTGGTGACGTCGGCCTTGCGTTCGGAGATCTGGTTGCCGGTCAGGACCAGCGCGGTGACACCGATGAGGACGGCGACGAGGGCGCCGATCGCGATGTAGGGCAGCGGGCCGCTGCGCAGCGGCGCGTGCTGGCCGCGGCGGGACTCGGGTGGGATCAGGTTGACCGGGCGCATCTAGAACTCCAGCGCGAGGCCGTAGGAGAGGGTGAGCCGGGCGCCGGTTTCCGCCCCGTACTCGGCGAGCGCCGAGGGAACCGCAGCCGCGACGGGCAGGCCGAGGTCGGCCTGCATCCGCTGGACGAGACCGGGGATCGCGCAGCCGGCGCCGGAGACGACGACGCGCGAGGCAGGCTCCGCTCCCTCCTGGGCGCCGTAGTAGTCGAGCGAGAGTCGGAGGTCGTCGACGATCGAGGTCAGTCCCTCCTCGAGCGCACGGCGGGCCTCGGAGAGCGTCGCCGGGTCGCCCTCGAGCTGCTCGACCGGGTGCTCGAGCCCGACGTGGGTGAGCCACTGGGTCGCGTGCTCGTGGGTGAGGCCGAGCTGATCGGAGAGCCGGCCGGCGATCTGCTCGAGCCCGACCGCCGAGACACGGGTGAAGAGGCACGCGCGGCCGCGGGCGACGGCGAGGTTCATCGCGTCGCCGAGGTTGCAGTAGAGGACGGCCTCGCCGGGCTGGGCCGGGGCTGCCATCTGGCGCCGCGCCGCCGGCCTGCGCAAGCGCCCGGATCATCCCGAACGCCGAGAGGTCGACCCCGACCGGCTCGAGGCCGGCCTGGCGCACCGGCTCGATCAGAGAGGAGATCATGTCGCGCCTGGCAGCGACGACGACAACGTCGACCTGCGGTTGCGAACCGTCCTCGGCCGGAACCCCTCCGACCACCTGATGCTCGAGGATGGCCTGGTCGACCGGCATCGGGATCTGCTCCTGGGCCTGGAACCGGACCGCGGCGTCCATCTCCTTCGGGTCGTCGATCGCCGGCAGCCGGAAGGTCCGGACGACGACCCGCTGGTTGCCGACGCCGAGCCGGACCTGCTTCGAGAGCTTGTGGGCCGAGTACATCGACTTCAGCCCGTCGACCAGGCGATCGGCGTCCATCACCTCGCCGTCATGGAAGGCGCCGCCCTCGAGCGGGTGGACCGCTGCGGCGGCGAGCTGCGCGGTTCCGTTGACCCGCACTTCGGCGGCGGCGATGCTGCCCGCCTCGATGTCGAGGCCGACGACGCTGCCGCCCTTCTTCTTCCTGGTCAGTGAGAGCACGACGCAGTCTGAATCGACAGGAAGCGGCTCAGACCTTTGCCCTGCAAGTACCGAGTATTAGGAGAACATGCTCAGGTGAAGGTGTTCAGGTACCACTCGACCATCGGATCGCCCGCCAGGAGGCCGACGATTCCGCCGAGGGCGAGGAAGGGTCCGAACGGGATCGCCCGCTTGCGGGCCGCGCTTCCCTCGCGGGCGATGATCACGAGGCCGACGATCGACCCGGCGAGGAGGGCGACGATGATCGCCGGGGCGACGTTGCGGCCGAGGAATAGCCCCATCACCGCTGCCAGCTTGACGTCGCCGAGCCCCATGCCGCGCGGGTAGGCGAGGGCGGCGGCGAACAGGACCCCACCGGCCGCCGCCGCCGAGATCGCCCGCTCGGGAATGCTCGATGGGTCGGTCGCGATGATCAGCGCCGCGCCGATGATCGCCGCAACGGCGAGGATCCGGTTCGGGATGATCCGCCGGTCGAGGTCGGTGAGGGTGATCGCGACCAGGGTCGCGGCGAAGACGAGTCCGATCGCGATTTCGCCCGCATCGCCCCAGAGAACGATCGAGGTCGCGGCAAAAAGGGTTCCGGTGACGAGCTCGGTCAGCGGGTATCGGGGCGAGATCCTCATCCCGCAGCACCTCGCGCGCCCGCGCAGCACCAGCCAGGAGACGACCGGGATGTTGTCGTAGGCGGCGATCTGGGTGCCGCACCCGGGGCAGTCGCGACCGCCCTGCGACGATCGACTCGCCGAGCGGGACTCGGTGGGCGACGACGGTGAGGAAGCTTCCGATCAGGAGGCCGCCGACGAAGGCGGCGACGGCGGCGACGGCCACCTAGCCACCGTCGATTGGCGTGTCCGTGTCGACCTCGAGCCGGGTCGGGGTCAGGGGGTGGTCGTACATGATCGAGACTCCGCCGCCTTGGGTCAGTTTTTGTTCCATGCTCAATGAGACGCCGAGCCGGTCGCCGGCCGGGAATCGTATACGGGGTGCCGGTGAAACTCATCTTCCAGCCGGATCCGTTCCCATTTGAACTGTGGCCAGTAGGGCTGGGCTTTCCCGAGCGGTTCAGTAGTACCAGTACCGTTTTCCGGTTTTCGAGTTGAATAGGTAGCTGTCGGTCGCGACGGCCGCCGACTTCGTGCCGTTTGAAGAGGTAGACGCAGAGCTCGCCGGTGTAGAGTTCGTCGCTCAGCGCACGGGTGTAGAACTCGAGCGTCACTTTTTTCGTCATTCTGAAGTTTTTGGCGAACGGATCGGTGACCCAGCGATGGATCTGGGACTGCGGAGTCGTGACACCGGTCGGAACGTAGTTGCATCCGCGGCGTGTCGTCTTTGCGCAGCTGGAGCCCCTTGTCGGTTTCTTCTTTCGGCGTCTCGAGGTATGAGTCGTTGGAGTAGTCGTACATCGGCGGGTCGTTTTCGTCTTCGGGGGCGGGGTCGGGCGGAGCTCCGGTGAGAAGGGCGTCCGGGGCGCCTGGTTTCGAGCCCGTCTGCGGTTCTGCTCGCGCAGGTCCCTAGGGTGTTGTGGAGGAGGTGGTCGCCGGCGATCGTTTGGCGTTCGGTCGATCCCTCCGCTCGTGCACGGCGTGTCGGTGAGGTAGAACTGCTGAGCGGTCACGACCGAGCAGCCCGGGCAGCTTGGGCTCGGGTCATTTTGTTTTGCTGTCGGTCGGGTCGATGAAGTCGGACTGGACCTCGACATAGCCGCGCTGCGAGGAGAGATTGCCAGTCTTGTCCATCTTCACGGCTACGATCACCTGTTTGTAGTCCTGGGTGCCCGGGCAGCTGATTTCCGAGCATTTTTCGTCGTTGCGCCAGACGACGTAGCGGTAGATCGAGCCGCTGACGTCGCCGCTGGTGAATTTGGTCGGTCCGGGATTGATCACACCGCCGCTGATCACCCCTTCTTCGCCCGTCCCGCCATAGAGGCTTCCGCCATTGACGACGAGGTTCCTGTATTCGGACGGCGGCGTCCGCTGCATCGCGAACGTGCTGGCGCTGACTCGGTAGTTGGGGCTGAGGGTGTTGGTGCTGTGCAGCGGGCGTTGCGGTGAGAGCGACTTCCTCCGTGCTCAGCCCATGCAGCGCCTCCAGTTCCTGCTGCGCCATGTCGAGCCGCCACCTGCGTCTGCTTCGCGCGGAAGGTGTTCTTCGTCGCCGCGCTCAACATCCCGAAGGTCGCCAGCGCGCCCATCGTCAGCACAAGCGCTGCGACGACCACCTCGACGATCGTGAACCCGGCCTCTTTCTCGCGTACGCGCGGTCATCTCAGTTGGTGAGGATTCCGTTGCGCAGGCTGGCGCCGTCGGAGATCGTCAGGTCGGCCGGGCCGTTCGGGTTGGGAAGGCGAAGGGTGATCCCGATGAACGTCGGATCTTCCGTGTTCGGCTTGAAGCTGAAGACATTGCTGTCGTCGATCCCTTCGAAGATCGGAATGCGCCGTCCCGGTTTTCACCCCGGGCGCCGCCTCGATCCGGCTGCAGGCGGTGGTGCTGCAGCCATAGGTGACCTGGCAGAGGATCGCCGGTTTGTCGCTGGCGGGGGTGCCGTTCGCTCCGCATTCCGTGCGCCGGAGATAGGTGCGGAAGGAGACTTCATTCGGCAGCGCGGTGTCGACCGACGACGCCGTTGCGGATTTCCCGCGTCATCCGCTCCAACACCCAGCGAGCGGTCGTGATGTTCTGCGATCGTTTGCTGACCTCCGGCTGCGCCCGCATCGCGCCGATGACCATCGTCCCGACGGCGCCCATCAGGACCACGCCCATCGCCGAGGCGACCAGAAGCTCGACCAGGGTCAGGCCGGCCTCTTCGCGTGCGATATCGCCCGATCCGGGTTAGGAGCCGGCTCACTTCGGCGACCACCTTGAAGCGGTGCTTGCCGGCGGTGGGCTCCCAGACCCCGACCGCGTTCATCCCCTTGATCCGGAGGACGTGGCGGCCCCTCCCGAGGCGCGGCAGCTTCAGCGGCGACGCGCATGGCTTCCACTTCCGCTTGTCGACCCGGCAGAGGAAGGTCGTGCCCGGCTGGCCGGTCGCATCGATGAAGCGGAAGACCGGTCGCCGCTTCCTGGTCTTGAAGCTGGGGCCGAAGGTGACCCGCGTCTCCGGCGTCACGTACGTGATTCCGCCGTTGGAGCCGCGTTTTCGAGCCGCCTTTGGATTTTTTCCCGCCCCGGCCGGCTTTTTTCTTTCGCTTTTTCTTCCCTGGGAGGTGGCGGGGGTGGCGGGGGCGGAGGTGGCGGGGGCGGAGGTGGCGGATCCGCTTCTTCCTGCGTGTAGCTGACCGAGCTGGTCGAGCAGGGCGAGACGAAGCCTTCCGCTTCGGCCGTGGCCCAGAAGCCGGTCGTCGATTCGGGGGCGACAGCGACGGCGATGCCCGGCGAGGCGAGCTCGCTCGAGTCGCCGGTTGCAATCGGCGCGTCCGAACAGGTCGGAGTTCGTGTAGATCTTCACCGTCGTCCCAAACGCGGACTGTCCGATGACCGACGGTTCGGTCGACTCACCCGGTGAGCCCGGGGTTCGTATCCGTCAGCGTCGGAGCCGGCGGCCCCAGTTCGAGGTCGGGGTCGTTCTTCACCGAGACCAGCAGCGTCCCGCCGCTTCCGTGCGAGTAGACGTCTTCCTCGCCGGCGAAGTCATCGTCGGAGGTGAGACGCTCGAGCGTGCTGAAGAACGCCCTCGACCCGTTCGCCGAGACGGCGTCCAGACCGGAACCGAAGGGGCCGTTGCCGCCGACCGTCCCGGTCGAGATCAGCGTCGTCGCGCCGCCCGACCGTTCGTAGACGTCCGCGCTCGAGTCGGTGTCTTCGGCGACGAGCGATTCGGTGGTGTTGAAGAAGACCCGCGAGCCGTCGTTCGAAGCTTTGGCGAAGAACGCGTCCGCGGGGCCGTCGCCGCCATCCGGCCCGGTCGAGATCAGGGTCGTCGTACCGCCGCTGCGCTCATACACGTCCTGGGCTTCGTCGGTGTCTTCGGCGCGTCAGTGCCTCGGAGGTGGTGAAGATCACGGCATCGGTCGAGTCGTCGGGTGATGCCCAGCGGAATTCGGCCGCGATGGGCCCGTCGCCGCCTGCGGGACCGGTCGAGACCAGGCTCGTTTCCCCGCCGCTGCGCGCGTAGAGGTCCTGGGCGCTGTCGGTGTCGGCGGCGTCGAGCTGTTCGGTGGTCTCGAAGTAGACGGCCGAGCCGTCGGCCGAGCTGCCGGCGTAGATCGCGTTGAATCCTCCGTTGCCGCCCCCCAGCCCGGTCGATATCCGCACCGGTGTCCCCACCGCTCCATTCGAATACGTCGGAGAAGTCGTCGGTGTCATCGGCCGAGTCGCGGTTGTTCGTCTCGAAGAAGACGCGCGACCCGTCGCTGGAGGCGCCGCCGACCACCGGCTGGCAGTCGAGGCCGGATGGGGCAGGTGCCCCCGGCGGTGACCAGTGTCGTCGTTTCGGTTTCGAGGTCGCGCTGGTAGATGTCCCATTCGCCGTCGGTGTCGGAGGCGACCAGTCCCTCTTCGGTGGTGAAGACCACCTTGTTCCCGTCCGAGGAGGCCTGCTGGAACACCGCCGTCATTTCCGCGTTGCCGCATTCGGTGGCGGCGCAGGAAGCGTCGCCCGCCGAGACCAGCGTCGTCCTTTCGGTGGTCAGGTCGCGGACGTAGACGTCGATCGAAGAGTCGTGGTCGGCCGAGCGTCATCCGCTCGGCGGTGACGAAGAAGATCCTGTGGCCGTCGGCCGCAGAGCCGCCCGGAGCGAAGTTCGCGGTGAATTCGCCGTTGCCGCAGTTTTCCGCCGCGCACGAGGTGTCGCCCTTCGACACCAGCGTCGTCGTGTTGTCGGTCAGGTCGCGTTGGTAGAGGTCAAGGGAGTTGTCGTGGTCGTCCGGCGTCAGCTTCTCCTGGGTCATGAACAGCACCCTGCTGCCGTCGGCCGAGACACTCTTGAACAGGGCGTCGTAGGCATCGTTGCCGCCGATCGGCCCGAGCGAGACCTGACGGGTGACATATTCGCCCACTATCGGAGTCGAATGAGCGTTTGAAGATGTCTTCGCCGGCGTCCGTGTCGCCGTTGACCATCTGTTCGTCGGTCGAGAAGAAGGCGACGCTGCCGTCCTTCGAGATTCCCTCGAACCGGGCCGGCGAAGCCTGTGCGACGGAGGCGCACCAGAGCGCGGCGATCGTCAACGCCGCGAGGAGGGTCCTTGTGACCTTCGGGAGCATCGGGTGCGGTATCGGCAGGAGTGGGGATGACGCTTAGCCGGGACGCCTGGACGAAGGGCGAGGGGCGGGCCGGAAACCGGCCCGTCCCTTCGCACTTCACGCTTGGCTAGGCCAAGGCGATGGGGCTGGATGGATCAACCACCCCAGCCTTCGGCACCTTCGGGGCAGCCACCTTTACCGGGAACGGTGCAGGGGAACGTCAGCGCGCCGCCGTTGTTTACAACGCCGAACGTCTGTGATTCGTTGCTGCCTTCGATGGTGAATGCGTAGGTGGTTTCGGTACGTGTTTCGACTTCTTCACCTACGAAATCGGCGTTACCAAGCGTGGGCTCGATATTTTCGAGCGCTTCGAGGGAACACGGTTCGTAACTGCCGTCGTTGTCGGTCGAGCACGTCTCCATCGCGACCTGCGCGGAGTGCGCGTACTCCTTGGCCTTCGCGTCCCCGGCCTTGTCTTTCTGGTTGAAGAACGCCGGCAGGGCGATCGCGGCCAGGATGCCGAGGATGAGCATGACGACGAGAAGCTCGATCAGCGTGAAGCCGGCCTCGCTGTCGCCGTTGAGCCGGGCACCAACCTTGGCCCGGAGATTCTGGAGAAACATTAGGTACCTCCTATGGTCCTAATCGTTTGCGCCAGAGCCCCGTGTTTAGCCACGTGGTGTCTCTTGACCCCGGTGGCAACCCGGCCGGCTCCGCGAAGGGAGTCCCGTCGGCTTTGCGTCCCCAGCTCACGCTGGGTTTGCCTATTGCACCGGAGCGCTGGCAGATTCATTACGCAACCCTCATCGGCCCCGGCGAGAAGTTCTCAATCGCCGAAATTTGGGCTACGTCAGCCGAAAACTGAGCTCAGCGAATCTTTTCGTAGATGCTGAAGATCGGCAGATACATCGAGATCACGATGAACCCGACGACGCCGCCGACGAAGACGATCATCAGCGGCTCGATCAGCGCGGTCAGCGCCTTGACCTTGGCGTCGACCTCGGTCTCGTAGAAGTCGGCGATTTTGCTCAGCATCGTCTCGAGCTGCCCGGTCTCCTCGCCGACCGCGACCATATGCCCGACCATCGGCGGGAAGACGTCGTGGCGCTCGATCGGCCCGGCCAGCGAGCCGCCGCGCTTGGCCGAGGCGTAGACGTCTTCCATCGCCTGCTCGACGACCACGTTGCCCGCGGTTTCGCCGGTCAGTTTGATCGCCTGCAGCATCGGCACGCCGGCCGAGACCGAGCCCGCAAAGGTCCGCGACCACCTGGCTAGGGCGACCTTCTGGATCACGTCGCCGATATTTGCCGGGATCCGCAGCAGGAACCGGTCCCACACTTCTTTCCCCCGCTTCGTCTTCTTCCAGCGGAAGAAGGCGAAGATGGCGAAGGCCATCAGCGGGCCGACGATGTACCAGTAGCCGGTGATCGCTTCCGAGGCCATCACGCAGATCTGTGTCGGGAGCGGCAGGCCCCGAAGCTTCCTCGGGATTTTCTTCGGCCAGTTCTTCGAAGATCTTGACGAAGACCGGGATCACGAAGGCGACGACGGCCAGCAGCACCACGGCCGCGAAGCCGAAGATCAGCACCGGGTACATCAGCGCCGATTTGACCTGGCGCCGGAGAGCGTCGGCTTTCTCGACCTGGAAGGCGACGCGGTCGAGCGCGTCCTCGAGGCGGCCCGACTGCTCGCCGGAGCGGACCATCGCCCGGAACAACTTGTCGAAGACTTCCGGGTACCGCTCCATCGCCTTCTCGAGCGTGCTGCCGGCTTCGACGTCGCTCGCTGACTCCGCCGATCGCCTCGCGGATCCGGTCGTCCTGAGTCTGCTCCTCGAGGGTCTGGAGCGAGCGGATCATCGGCATCCCGGAGGCGACCAGGGTCGCGAACTGGCGCGAGAACACCGCCAGCTCCCGCTTGTCGACGCCTTTCCAGCGGGTCAGCAGCTTCTCCAGTTTCAGCGGCGTGGACTTTTCGCTGACGTCGAGGACGATCAGCCCGCGCTGGCGCAGCTGCTCGCTGACCTGCGCCTTGGAGGCGGCCTCGAGCTCGCCGGCGGTGGCGGCCCCGGCCGTGTCCATCGCGCGGAAGGCGAATGTCGTCGCGCCCGCCACCGGCTTATGCCCCCTGGACGTAGGCCGGGGGCGGGACCTGGCCCGGGGCCGGCGCGCCATTGCCTAGCTGGTCGGCGGAGCCGGCACCCGAGCCGGCGAAGTTTCCGAGCAGCCGTTTCAGCTCCTCCGGGACCGAGGCGCGCTGCTCGGCGAGGGTGCGGGTGATCTTGCCGGCGCGGACGAGGCGGACGAGGTCGGCGTCCATCGTCTGCATCCCGACGGCGCCGGAGGTCTGGACCGCGGCGTAGATCTGGTGGGTCTTGCCCTCGCGGATCAGGTTGCGGATCGCCGGGGTCGGGACCAGGACCTCGCAGGCGACGATCCGGCCCATCCCGTCGGCGGTCGGAAGCAGCTGCTGGGTGACGATCCCCTGAAGCGCGATCGAGAGCTGGGTCCTGACCTGCGCCTGCTGCTCGGGCGGGAAGACGTCGATGATCCGGTCGACCGTCTGCGAGGTCGATTGGGTGTGCAGGGTCGCAAACACGAGGTGGCCGGTCTCGGCCGCGGTCAAGGCGGTCGACATCGTCTCCAGGTCCCTCATCTCGCCGACGAGGATGACGTCGGGGTCCTCTCGCAGGGCGGCGCGGAGGCCGAGAGCGAAGTCGGGGGCGTCGGCGCCGACCTCGCGCTGGTTGACGATCGATTTCTTGTGCTGGTGCAGGAACTCGATCGGGTCCTCGATCGTCAGGATGTGGTCCTGGTTGTCGGCGTTGATCAGATCGATCATCGCCGCCAGGGTCGTGCTCTTGCCGGAGCCGGTCGGCCCGGTGACGAGGACGAACCCGCGCGGCTTGGCGGCGAAATCGCGCAGCACCTGGGGAACGTTGAGGGAGTCGAGCGATGGGATCTCCTGGGGTACCAAGCGGAAGGCGGCGCTGACCGAGCCGCGCTGGAAGAAGCAGTTGACGCGGAACCGGGCGACGCCGGGGATCGCGTAGGCGAAGTCGAGCTGGAGGTTGTTCTCGAACCGTTTGCGCTGGTCGTCGTTGAGGATGCTGAAGACGACCTCCCGGGTCTGCTGGGTCGAGAGGACGGGGAAGCCCTCCATCGGGATGATCTTCCCCTTGGTGCGCATCGCCGGGGGAAAGCCAGGCGTCAGGTGGACGTCGGACGCCCTGGCCTCGACCATGCGCGCGAGAACGGCTGAGAAGTCGAAGTCCATTGCGACTAGATCGACCGTCCAGCCGCGTTACTCGATACCCGAAACCGACTAGCGCAAGGCCTATGCCGTGACACGCAGGACCTCCTCGAGGCTTGTCAGGCCCGCACGCACCTTTTCGACGCCGTCCTCGCGCAGGGTGACCATCCCCTCCTCACGCGCGACGCTCGTCAGTTCGGCCTCATGGGCGCCCTGGACGGTCATCTCCTTCAACCGCTCGCTCATCGCCATCACCGAGTAGATCCCGACCCGGCCGCGGTAGCCGGTGCTCATGCACCGCGGGCACCCGGTCGGAACATAGGCCTCGATCTCGACCCCGACCCGGATCCCGGCCTCGGCGAGCGCCTCGGGAGGGAGGATCGCCCGCTGCTTGCAGTGGGTGCAGAGCTTGCGGGCGAGGCGCTGGGCGACGACGCAATCGACCGCCGAGGCGGTGAGGAAGGACTCGATTCCCATCTTGCTGAGGCGGGCGATCGCCCCGGGCGCGTCGTTCGTGTGGAGGGTCGTCAGCATCATGTGGCCGGTCAAGCGCCGCCTCGATCGCGATCCGGGCGGTCTCCCCGTCGCGGATCTCGCCGACCATCACGATGTCGGGGTCGGCGCGCAGGATCGAGCGCAGGCCGGTGGCGAAGTCGAGGCCGGCCTTGCGGTTGACGTTGATCTGGTTGATCCCTTCGAGGCGGTACTCGACCGGGTCCTCGATCGTGATGATGTTCTTCTCGACTTCGTTCAGGAGTCTGGAGCGCCGCATAGAGGGTCGTCGACTTGCCCGAGCCGGTCGGCCCGGTCACCAGCACGGCTCCGTAGGCCTTGCGGAACGCTTCCTCGAACCGATGCCTGCCGGTCCCGTCCATGCCGAGGTCATCGAGCGAGCGCTGGGCGTTCTCTTTGTCGAGGATCCGGATCGTCGCCCCCTCGCCGCGCTGGGTCGGGAGCGTCGTGATCCGGAGGTCGATGCGGCGGTCGTCGATCGTGACGCTGACCCGGCCGTCCTGGGGGACGCGCTTCTCGGCGATGTTGAGGTCGCTCATGATCTTGATCCGCGAGATCACCGCGGTGACCATCCGTTTCGGGACTTTGGCGGCCTCGCGCAGGACACCGTCGACGCGGAAGCGGACCCGCATCTCGCCTTCGTCGGGCTCGAAGTGGACGTCGGAGGCGCCCTCGGCGACCGACTGGCCGAGGATGCTGTAGACGAGTTTGACGACCGGCGCGTCCTCGGCGCTGACCTCCATGTCGCTGACTTCCGCCAGCGCCTCCTCCTCTTCGGCGGCCGCTTCCTCCTCCTCGGTGACCGCCTCGCTGACCGCGCTCTGGAGGGTGTTGAGGCGGCCGATCAGCGCCTCGATGTCTTCCCGCGAGGAGACCGCGACGTCGCTGTCGAACCCGGTCGCCATCTTGATGTCGTCGAGGGCGAGCAGGTTGGTCGGGTCGGCGGTGGCGACCAGGAGGGTGGCTTTGTCGACGAAGGCGATCGGCAGCGCGCCGTAGCGGCGCGCCGAGGTGACCGAGATCAGGTTCGCCGCGGCCATGTCGACCTGGAAGAGCTGGAGGTCGACGTGGTCGAGCCCGTAGCGCTCCGCCACCGCCTTCGAGAGCTGCTCGGGGGAGATCGCCCCCTGCTCGAGCATCAGGTGCTCCGGCGGGCGCCCCGCGGTCCGCGCCTCGTCGATCGCCTGCTGCACCCGCTCCTCGGAGGCGAAACCGAGTTCGACCAGGACGTCGGTGACGAATCCGGTCGTGCGCGCGCGCGTGCGAGGAGCCGTCAGGCCCGGGTGTCGTGCCGGGCACGAGCGGCGTCGGCTCCGGCCCCTCGCCGGCGGTCTCAGGCGCCGGCGGCGACGGCGGCGACTCCTCGATCGGCGCGGTGGTCTCCTCGACGGGGCGAGAGGGGTCGTCGACCGGGGACCGCGGTCTCCTCGATCGGCGGAGCGGCCTCCTCGACCGGCCTGTCTGCCGGCTCGAACGCCGGCGCGGTCGAGTCGCCTGAATCGGGAACCGGCCGGAGATGACCGGGGTGTTCCCGGGGCTCCATGCTCACCTCAGGGGTGGTACTCGACGGTCGGGCCCTTGTATTCGGCATCGATCACCGCCTGTTCGACGCTGGCCGGGCTGCGGAAGCCGTACTGCACCGAGGCGCTGGGGACACCCTGGCCGAGGTGCTTCGGGCGAACCACCACGAGGGCTGGGGTCCGGTCGACCTCGACGCCCTGGCTGATCGTGGTGTAGCGGGCGATTTCATGGGCGGGCACGACGAAGGTCGCGACGTGGGAGAGACCGTTGAGGCGCTCGACCGAGCGGGTGACGAGGCGATCGTCGATGCCGCCGTCCTTGACGAACAGGAGGACGACGGTGTCGCCCGCCCTGAACGCGGCCGTCACCGGGCGCGGCGGGCGGCGGGACGGCGGCGGCGAAGGCGCCGGGTTCCGGCGCAGCCACCGATTCGCCGGCAACCGCCACGGTTTCACCGGAAACGACCGGGGAGGAGGGGGCACCGGCGGTCGCCGTCGTCACCGACGATTCAGGCGATTCGGCCGCGGATTCTTCTTCGCTGCCGCCGCCCATCGACGACATCACGAAGAAGCCGACGCGCGAGCAGCAGGACTCCGAGGATCGCAACCTGGGCCAGCGGGTTGTTGTTGAGCTTTTCCCTCATACGTTCGCTTATCTAGCTCGGCAGAATCGGGCCCGAGCTTGAGCGCCGGGCCGGGATCAGCAGTTCGCGTCGGGCGGTGACGCGGTGGCCCCCGTGCACTCGAAGTAGCGGGTGCGTTCGAACAGGCTTTCGAATTCCGATTTCAGGCAGTTTGATGTTGGGGTTTGATTCGAAGGTGGAGTCGCCGTGCAGGGTCAGCGTTTTGCCTGCCATCATCCCGATCCATTTCGAGTTACCCCCCATATCCACGTCGACATTGGGCGCGTAGAGGATGAACTCGTTCGTGGCGCCGCCGCCTCCACTCAGATTGACGTTTGTGGGAATGGTTGGCGATCCGAGCAGGTAGAAACCCGGCACGTCGTAGTTCCCGGTGTTCGGGTTGAATCCGGTTGCGGTCAGCGTGGCGTTGGCCGTGAGTTCGAATCTGACCGCTCCAGCTGTAAGCCCACAGTTCTCCGGGGTGTCGAAGAAGACCCTGATGGTCGCCCCCGCCGGCATGACCAGCTTGCCGCTCTTGATCAGCAGTCGGCAGACGAAGTAGTCTTTCCCGCCCATGCTGAGGGTCGTTGTTCGAAGTCACTTCGAGCGTCCTCGTGGCGGAATTCCAGGCCGGTAGCGAGCAGCTGTTCTTGCAGTATGTGTCCTGTTCTTTGCTGCCGTTGGGCGTGTAGGGGCTCACGACGCAGGTCCAGGAGAGGCGGCAGTTGGAATTTTCCGGTGCCGATGTTGGCGGGGGGAAGTACTTCGGGGACATCTTTTTCGCCTTCGGTGATTTCGTTGTGGCAGTCGGTTTCTTTCGGCGCGGGCGTGCCTTTGCCGTGGCGGAGGTCGCCGCATACAACCGGCGCTTTGCCATTTTCAGCATTCTGTGAGATTCCACCGTTGGTGCCGAGGTCCGTATCGAGGGTGACTCCACCTTTCAGGGCCACATTGTCTCTCCCGATCAGTTTCTCGTTGGCGAACGGGTTTTCGACGTTGGTCGTTTTTCAATCCGACCTTGATCCGCCGGCTCACACCATCCTGGGTCCCGACCGAGACCACGTTCAGTTCGGAGCCTTCTTTGTAGGCGCTGATCATGTAGGAGTAGGTCGCGGGGCCCACTTTTTCCGGCGTGATTGCCGGGCACCAGCCGCCCGTCGGCGTCTGCAGTTCGCCGGCAGGTCCGACGCAGGGGTTCGCAACGCTGAGGCTGTTCTTGAAGCGGTTGAGGCGGAGCAGGGCGACGTTGGCGCCCGCGTCCGCGGCGGCGATCGCCCTCTTCGAGCCGGCGTCGCGGGTGGAGCCCTGCTGGACGTCGACTGAGGCGAGGACCGCGGCGCCGGCCAGGCCCATGCTCGCGATCATCGCGAACAGCGCCGTCGGCAGCGCCATCCCCTGCTCGCTGCGAAGGAGGGTCAGGAACCGGCGTCGGATGGCCATGATCAGTTCCATCGCTTGCTGATCGGCGGGGTTGGTGTGGGCCTTGAACCCGAATCGGCCTCGACGCCCGAGTTGGACGCCCGCCCTAGTGAATTTCTATGAGACCGGGGAGTCGGCAAGTTGCTCGATTCCGCTTGCCCGCTGACCCCCCGCGGCGAGCATCAGTTTGAAGTCGTGCGGACTCGAGGCGTAGTCGAGCGCGATGTGCTCGGAGACCTTGCCTTCCATCACGTAGGTGAGGAGGGACTGGTCGAACGTGCGCATCCCGTAGTACTCGCCCTCGGCGATGACCTCGGTGATCTTCCCGGTCTCGTCTGGGTTCATGATCAGGTCCTCGACCCTGCCGGTGACAATCATGATCTCCGACGCCGGCACCCGGCCTTCGCCGGTGATGTCGGGAACGAGTCGCTGGGCGATCGCGCCCCTCAGCGTCGCGGCGAGCATCACCCTCGCCTGGTGCTGAAGGTGCGGCGGGAAGACGTCGATGATCCGGTTGATCGTCTCGGTCGCGTCGAGGGTGTGGACCGTGGAGAGGACAAGGTGCCCGGTCTCGGCCGCGGTCAGCGCGGTGCGGACGGTCTCTTCGTCGCGCATCTCGCCGATCAGGATCACGTCGGGGTCCTGGCGCAGGACGCGTTTCATCGCCCGGCCGAAGCTCTCGGTGTCGGACCCGACTTCTCGCTGGTTGATGATCGAGGTTTTGTCCTCGTGCAGGTACTCGATCGGGTCCTCGAGGGTGATGATGTGATGCGGCCGGGTGCGGTTGATGTGATCGATCATCGCCGCCAGCGTCGTGCTCTTCCCCGAGCCGGTGGTGCCGGTGACGAGGATGATCCCGCGCTGCTCTTCAGCCAGTTTCGTGACGACCGGCGGCAGTCCGAGCTGCTCGACCGAGCGGATCTCGAACGGAATCGCGCGGCAGACGATCGAGATCGAGCCGCGCTGTTTGAAGGTGTTGACCCTGAACCGCGAGAGGCCGGCGATCGAGTAGGAGAAGTCGGCCTCGCCGGCCTCCTCGAATTCGGTCAGCGACCGGACCTCGGCGATGTCGTGGAAGGCTTTCTCGGTGTCTTTCTCGCCGAGCCTCTCGTAGCCCTCGAGTGGCATGAGCTCGCCGTGCAGGCGGATCGTCGGCGGAGCGCCGACTTTGATGTGAAGGTCCGAGCCTTCACGCTCGATCAGTTTCTGCAGGGCAATGTCGATCTCGAACATCCCGGCTCATATCGGCCGGGATGCCCGAACGCCTTAGCGCGCCCCGCCGGCTCAGGTGACTTCGCGCAGTTTCTGCGCTTCGCCCAGCTGCTGGAGCTTCTTCAGGCTCTGGTTCTCGATCTGGCGGATCCGCTCGCGGGTGACATTGAAGGTCCGCCCGACCTCGTCCAGGGTCCGCGGGTGCTCGCCGCCGAGCCCGTAGCGGAGCTCGAGCACGCGGCGCTCGCGGTAGGAGAGGTTCTCGAGCGCCTCCTTCAGCGCCTCTTTCGTGAGCAGGTCGGCCGCCCGGTCGAACGGGGACTCGGCCTTCTCGTCGGCGATGAACTGGCCGAACTCGGACTCCTCCTCGTCGCCGACCGGCTTCTCGAGCGAGACCGGGGCCTGCGCCGAGCGCTTGATCGAGTCGACCTCCTCGGGGTCGATCCCGGTCACCTCGGCGATCTCCTCCGGAGTCGGCTCACGGCCGAGCTCGGTGACGAGCTTGCGCTCCGCCCGCCCGATCTTGTTCAGCTTCTCGACCACGTGGACCGGGATCCGGATCGTCCGCGCCTTGTCGGCGAGGGCACGGGCGATCGCCTGGCGGATCCACCAGGTCGCGTAGGTGGAGAACTTGAACCCCTTGCGGTAGTCGAACTTCTCCGCCGCGCGGACGAGGCCCAGCGTCCCCTCCTGGATCAGGTCGAGGAACGGCAGCCCCTGGTTGCGGTAGTTCTTGGCGATCGAGACGACGAGGCGCAGGTTGGACTCGACCATTTTCTGCTTCGCGTCGAGGTCCCCGCGCTCGATCCGTTTCGCGAGTTCGACCTCCTCCTGAGCGGTCAGGAGGCGGACTTTGCCGATGTCCTTGAGAAACAGCTGGAGGCTGTCCGTCGTCATGTCCGGTTTCAGGTCGAGCGCCTGTTTCTGGCGGCGCCGGCCTTTTTTCCCGGACGGTTCGGGCATCGCGTCCGCGGCCGCTTTCTGGGCCGGATCCATGTCCTCGACAAGCTCGATCCCCGACTTCTCGAGGTGTCCGTAGAGGTCCTCGACGTCGGACTCGTCGAGATCGACCTCCGAGACCGCGGAGGCGATATCGCCGAAGGTCAGCACGCCGAGCTGCTGACCACGCGTGATCAGCCCTTTTACCTCCTCAAGCTCCTGAAGCTCTGCTACCAGCATCCTGTCTGCGCTCGTTTCTTTCAGCTAGGTGGTTTAGTCCTGCTCATGAAAGGCCGTCCGCAGCGAAAAGTCTCGAAAAAACGGACCGAGAATTCGGTCCGTCCTGCATGCGACTCACTACGAGGGCTTCATGCGGGCATCCGTGCCCAGTCAAACGTCTGTTCGTATGATAGGCGCTTCAGTTTCTGAAGTCAAATGCTCGGGGCCCTCCAACATCCACGGCCCTGGCTGAACGGCTTCTGGCAGCGCGCCTACCGCGAGAACGTCACCGGGCTCTCGGCGATGGTCGCCTACAACCTGATGCTGGCGGTCTTCCCGTTCGCTCTGCTCGTCCTCTTCTTCTTCGGCCAGGTGCTGAAAATCGGGGGGGTCGAAGCGAGCGTCGTCGACGACCTCCAGCGCCTCTTCCCCAACACCGAGCAGACGACGCTGACCGACGTCCTGACCAGGATCCAGGACAACACGACTACGATCGGGATCGCGGCGCTGCTGGGATCGATCTGGATCGGCGCCTCGTTCTGGGGCGCGATGGACACCGCCTTCTGCCGGATCTACCACGTCGAATGCCGGGGCTGGATCGAGCAGAAGCGGTTCTCGTTCACGATGCTGCTCGTCGTCCTCCTCTTCATCGCCGCCTCGATCGTCCTGCCGACGATGGAGGCGGCGCTCGTCTCGAGCACCGACCGGCTGCCGCTCGGGCTGTCCGACATCAAGGCGATCGACACGATCCTGCTGCTGATCGCGGCGCTCCTGATCACCTTCGCGCTCCTCTGCGTGATCTTCTGGGCGGTCCCGAAAGGCCACATGCCGTGGCGCGACGTCTGGCCCGGCGCCCTGTTCGTCACCCTCACGACCGGCATCGCCAACTGGGCGTTCCCGTTCTACCTCTCGAACGTCTCGAGCCTGTCGCGCTTCGGCTCGACCCTCGGCTTCGCGCTCATCACCCTGCTCTGGTTCTACGCGCTGAGCCTGGCGCTGCTCGCCGGGGCGGTGATCAACAGCCTCCGCCACGAGCTCCACGACACCGGCGAAATGCCGTATTCGACGCCCGTGGCCGTTAAAGCCAGGCCGCCCGGCGGGTGCAGCGAGTGCGACTGAGGCGGATGCAGCTCAGCCGTAGCGCTCGCCGATGATCGCCCGCAGCTTCGAGCGGTCGTGCGTCGCCTGGATCCGGCGCACCGTCCCCGAGCGCGAGCGCATCACCAGCGACTCGGTCGTCGCCCCGGGCCCGCGGTAGCGGACGCCCTGGAGGACGTCGCCATCGGTCACGCCGGAGGCGGAGAAGAAGACGTCCTCGCCCGAACAGAGGTCGTTGCCGGCCAGCACCCGGTCGAGGTCGTAGCCGGCGTCGACCGCGGCCTGGCGCTCGCCGTCGTCGCGTGGCCAGAGCCGGCCGATCAACTGGCCGCCCATCGACTTCAGCGCCGCGGCCGAGATCACGCCCTCCGGCGTCCCGCCGATTCCCCAGAGGAGGTCGACCGGCGAGCGATCGCTGACCGCGAGCAGCGCCGCCGAGACGTCGCCGTCGGTGATCAGGCGGATCCGGGCGCCGGCCTCGCGAACCTCCTTCATCGCATCCTCGTGGCGGGGGCGGTCGAGCATGACGACGGTGACGTCGCCGACGCTCCCCCCCTTGCGGTCGGCGATCAGCTTCAGGGTCTCCGGTAGCGGCCGGTCGAGATCGAGGAGGTCGGCGATTTCCTCGCCCCCGGCCATCTTTTCCATGTAGACGCAGGGCCCGGGGTCGAACATCGTCCCCCGCTCGGCGAGGGCGATGACCGCGATCGCGCTCGGCATCCCGAGCGCGCAGAGGCGGGTGCCCTCGAGCGGGTCGACTGCGATGTCGACCACCGGCGAGCTTCCGTCGCCGATGCTCTCGCCGTTGTAGAGCATCGGCGCCTCGTCCTTCTCGCCCTCGCCGATGACGACGATGCCGTCCATCGAAACCGAGTCGAGGACGAACCGCATCGCGTCGACCGCGGCCTGGTCGGCGGCGATCTTGTCGCCGCGCCCGACCCAGCGCGCCGAGGCGAGCGCCGCCGCCTCGGTGACGCGGACCAGCTCCAGCGCCAGGTTGCGATCGGGCTTCTGCTGCGCGCTCCCCTCCATCCCCAGCACATTAATCACTCCGCCGCCTCCTCAGTCAACTGCACTGCCTCCTCCGCTTCGCGTCCGGGGGCAGTGCCACTCAGCCACATCAGCGCCGCTCGCCGGAATCAAACTGTGAGGCTCGCTAATCAGGACTTCGAGGGTTAGGGTCCCGCAGATGAACCGTTGGGGATTGACGCTGCCGCTGCCGGGGACGCCGCTCGCCGATCATGAGGCGCTGGTCAAGCGGGCCGAGGCGTCGGGCTATACGGATCTCTGGACCGGCGAGACGAACGGTCCCGACGGCTTCACGCCACTCGCGCTCAGCGCCGCCTGGACCGACGAGATGCGGCTCGGCACCGGCGTCGTCGGCGTCTTTCAGCGGGGGCCGGCGCTGCTCGCCCAGGAGGCCTCGGCGCTCGCCGACGCCTCCGGCGGCCGTTTCGTCCTCGGGATCGGCTCCTCCTCGGACCGGATCGTCGAAGGCTGGAACGGGATCCCGTTCGAAAAGCCCCTGACCAGGGTCCGGGAGACCGTCGAGTTCCTCGACGCCGCGCTGGCCGGAGAGCGGGCGCCGGGCGGGTTCAAGCTCGAAATCAAGCCGAGTTTCGAGGTCCCGATCGTGCTCGCGGCGCTGCGCGGGAAGATGCTCGACCTCGCCGTCGAGCGTGCGAGCGGCGCCTTCTCGAACTTCCTGCCGTTGGGTGGCCTTCCCCAGGTGACCGAGCAGATCGCGGCCGCCCCGGAGGACTTCGAGCTCCTCTGTCGCTTCTTCTGCCTGCCCGGTGACCGCGAGGCGGTCGAGCCGCTGGCGCGGTTCATGTTCGCCTCCTACGCCACGGTCCCGGTGTACGCCAACTTCTTCCGCTGGCTCGGCTACGGCGACAAGATCGACCCGATGGTCGCCGCCTGGGAGGCCGGGGACCGCAAGGCTGCTGCGGAGGCGGCGCCATGGGACGTGATCGAGGAGACCTTCATCTTCGGCGAGCCGGCCGAGATGAAGGAGAAGCTCGGCGCCTTCGTCGAGGGCGGCGTCACTCTCCCGATCCTGCTGCTGGTCACGACTCCCGACCAGGCGGGCGATCTGATCGAGGCGCTGGCGCCCTAGCCGAGCCGGGCCCGGTGGGACCGGGCGGCCGCCTCCTTCAGCAGGCCCGTGCCAGGCTGAGCGCGAAGTCGCCGGCCGGATCGGTGAACCAGCCGCGCAGCTCGAGGCCGGCGTCGCCGTAGATCTGCTCGAGCCGCTCGCGGGTGAACTTGGCCGAGATCTCGGTCCTCATCCGCTCGCCGGCGGCGAACCGGACCGTGAGGTCGAGCCCGTCGACGCGGATAGTCTGGTCGACCGTCGAGCGCAGCCCGATGTCCATCCAGGCCTCGTCCTCGTCGAACCGGGCGACGTGCTCGAAGGCGGCGAGGTCGAAGTCGGCGCCGAGCTCGCGGTTGAGGACCGCGAGGACGTTCTTGTTGAATTCCGCGGTGACGCCGGCCGAGTCGTTGTAGGCGGCCTCGAGTCGGGCCGTGTCCTTGACCAGGTCCGTCCCCAGCAGGAGGCTGTCCTCGGGGCCGAGCATCGCGGCGATCCGCGAGAGGAACTCGCCCCGGGGGTCCGGGTAGAGGTTCCCGATCGTGCCGCCGAGGAAGGCGATCAGGCGGCCGCCGTCGGCCTCGGGGATCAGCTCGAGGTCCTGCTCGAAATCGCAGACGAGGCCGCTCACCGAGAGCTCCGGGTACTCGTCGACGAGGCTGGCCGCGGTCTCGTGGGTGATCTCCTCGGAGATGTCGACCGGGACGAACAGCTCGAGACAGCCGGCATCCTCCATCGCGCTCAGCAGATGGCGGGTCTTCGCCGCCGAGCCGGACCCGAGCTCGACCAGCGTTCGCGGCCGGCCGGCAGCGGTGAGGATCTCGCCGCTGCGGCCCGAGAGGATCTCGCGCTCGGCCCGGGTCGGGTAGTACTCGGAGAGCTCGGTGATCCGCTCGAAGAGCTGCGAGCCGCGCTCGTCGTAGAAGTACTTCGGCGCCAGCTCCTTCGGCCTCGCGGTCAGGCCGGTGCGGACCTCGTGCGCCATCTCGGCGCCCTGGGCGCCGGTGTAATGGACCTCGATCTCGACCCGGTCGGCGGTCGCGGTCGGCTTCATCGGCCGGCGTCCCTCGCGCAGCGCAGCCCGGCGAAGATCTGGCGCCGCTGCGGCAGGTCCCAGTTGCGGAACGTCGGCCTGGCGACCGAGGGATGGGTGGCCCAGGAGGATCCCCGCAGGACGCGATGCTCGTCGCCGAAGAAGACCTCCGAGTACTCGGGATAGGGGAACGCCTCGAATCCCGGGTAGCCGATGAAGTGCGACGAGGTCCATTCCCAGCCCGCGCCGAGGCCCTCGAGCTCGGGCCGGGCCGCCTCCCACTCGAACTCGGTCGGCAGCCGGCGGCCGGCCCAGCGGGCGAACGCGTCGGCCTCCTCCCAGGAGACGTGGATGACGGGTAGCGCCGGGTCGACCGGGGCGCGCCGCCCCATCGCCGTCGTCACCCAGCCACCTTCGCCGTCGGCCTCCCAGTACATCGGCGGCTCGGCGCCCGTCTCCTCGATGAAGGAGATGAACTCGCCGTTGGACACGGGGTTGCGGTCGATCTCGAACGCGGCGAGCTCGACCTGGTGGCGGGGGCGCTCGTTGTCATAGGCGAATCCCGTACCCAGCGCGCCGATCTCGTACTCCCCCGCCTCGATCGTGATCGTCTCCGGCCCTTCGGCGGCGAGGGCGGCAGGGAGGCTGATCGAGGCCGGCAGCTCGTAGCCGTCGACCAGCATCAGCAGCTGGAGCATCGTCTCGTTGTGCTGAAGCTCGTGCGCGAGCAGCATCTCGTAGACGAAGCCCTCGCGCAGCAGCGGGTCCTCGGCGTCGGCGCCGATCCCGACCCCCTCGAGGACGTCGAGCGTCCGGGCCCGGACGTCGTCGAGGTAGGCGCGAAGGTCGTCGTCGCGCAGGATCGGCAGCTCGCCGCGGGCCCTGCGCGGATTCTCGATCGCGTCGTAGAACCGGCCCAGCTCACCGCGCAGCGGCTCGCGGTCGCCGACCGTCTGCACCAACCAGAGCTCCTCGAAGTTGGCGATGTGGCCGAGGTCCCAGGCGAGCGGGCTGAGCAGCGGCGAGTAGACCCGGTTGAGCTGATCGTCGTCGAGCTGGTCGACGAGATCGAGGGTGCGTCGGCGCGCCTCCGCGAGCCGGTCCGCGATCGCTGCCTTGGAGCTTGCAGTCACCTCGGTGGCGATGGCCGCAACCCTATCGAGGCGGCGGCTCCGGCTTGTGAAGGGCGCGATACGTTGCGCCGGTGCGCGGCGCCGAGCTGATCGCAGAGTTCCTCAAGCACTCGCCATTCGTCCGCCATCTCGGGATCGAGCTGCGCGAGATCGAGGACGACAGGGTCGTTCTCGCTCTGCCCTTTCGCGAGGACGTCGTGACGATCGGCGACGTCGTCCACGGGGGAGCGATCTCGACCCTGGCCGACACCGCGGCGATGGCGGCCTCCTGGTCGGCGATCGAGTTCGGGGACGAGCCGCCGCGGGGGACGACGGTGGGCCTCACCGTCGACTTCCTCTCCGCGGGCCGCGGCGCCGACCTGCTCGCCGAGGCGAAGGTGCTGCGGCGAGGTTCGAGCCTCTGCTTCTGCGAGGTCGCCGTGCGGCCCGGGGCGAGCGGGGACCTCGTCGCGACCGGCCTCGTCACCTACAAGCTCGGGTCGCGGTGAGCGCGCGCTCGCGCCGGCCGCTGGAGGAGATCGTCCGCGGGTATGACCGGGTCGCCCCCCTCTACGCGACGCTGGAGCCGCTCTACCTGATCTTCCCGCCGGCGAGGAGAAAGGCGGTCCGCGCGCTCCGCCTCAAGCCTGGCGACACCGTGCTCGAGATCGGCGCCGGGTCCGGCCGCAACCTGCCGTACCTGGTCGAGGCGGTGGGACCGCAGGGCGCGGTGATCGCTGTCGACGCCTCGGCGGGGATGCTGGCCGAGGCCTCGAAGCTCGTCCGGCGGCGGGGCTGGGAGAACATCGAGCTGGTCCACCGCGACGCCACCAAGCTCGATCTGGACAGGGACCTCGACGGCGTCCTCTTCAGCCTCAGCTATTCGGTGCTCCCCGAACCGCGGCCGGCGCTGGCGCGGGCCTGGGACCGGCTCCGTCCCGGCGGGCGGGTCGTCGTGATGGACCTCGGCCTGACCGGCAGCTGCCTCCATCGCCTGCTCGCCCCGATCGGGTGGCTGCTGGAGAAGCTGGCGCCGGGTGACCCCTACTCCGAACCCTGGGACGACCTCCGAGCCTTCGGGGAGGTAGAGACCGAGCGCTTCCTGCTCGGCTTCTACTACCTCAGCACCGTGACCAAGTAGTCCGCCCCGCTCAGTCGGTCCCCTCGGCCTCGGGGTCGAGCCAGACCCGCTTGCGCCACGGCGGGCTGATCGCGAATCCGGCGCCGGACTCGGCGGCGAGCGCCTCGAGCGGGACCAGGTGGACACGGGAGCCGGGCGTCATCCGGTCGATCGCCGTCGATGCCTCGACGTTGCCGGCGTGGCTGCCGCCGGAGACGAACAGGAAGCCACTCGCCGTCCCCCAGCCGCCCCGCGGGCGGGCGCCGACCGCCTCGGCGATGTCCCGAAGCGGGCCGATGCCGGCGTCCGAAGCGGCGTTGGCCAGGCCCTGCACGTCGTTGTATCCGTGATGCGAGGAGGCGCGCTGGAAGACGTCGTCGTCGGGGCCGATCCGGAACTGGACCGACTCCCAGTCGTCGCGGTGGTAGCCCTTGGCGCCGGCGACGGGGACGCCGCGCAGGGTCGCCGAGTCGGCGTAGTAGGTCCAGTACTGGATGTAGAGATTGCCGGCGCGGTCGCCGGAGCAGTCGGCTCCGGTGGGGCGCGGGCCGCCCTCCCGGCAGTCGATGACATGGACGAACGCGGTCACCGGCAGGCCTGCGTCGGTGTGGGCGACGATGCCGCTATCGGTCCCGTCGCCGCAGCTCGTGTCGCGGCAGCTGCGGAAGTCGACCGGCAGCGCCCGCGAGCCCGGCTCGAACACGAGCGAGGGCATCTCGTCGCGGACGATCGCGCCGACCTCGCTCCCGTAGGCCGCGAACAGGGCCGGCTCGTCGCCGCCGCACGAGTCCGCGATCGCGGCCGCGCAGAGGATCCGCGAGGCCAACGCCTGGGCGAGCGAGATCCCGGGCATCCGGACCCCGGCCGCGATCAGGGCCAGGAAGACGAGCGCGGTCAGCAGCGCCAGCGCCACCCACTCGACCGTCGCCTGCCCCCGCTCCCGAACAGACGTGCCGGGAGTTAGCCGCCCATATGGGCGGCTAACTCCCGGCACGTCCGTCCCAACTGTCCGAATTGAGCAGACGGCGGAGCTCGGCGGCGACCTTGGCCGGTTCTCGATCCAAGCGTCGGTGGGTCAGCCTGATGACCCTGTAGCCCTCGACCTGCCTTGCGGCATCGCGGGCGCGATCCCGCTCGAAAGCGGCCCGATGCCTATGGAACTCATAGCTGTCGGCCTCCACAACGAGCCGCCGGGAAGGCCAGAGGGCGTCGACCTCATGCCCAAGCAGGTGCACGTTTGTGGCTGGCGACGGCAATCCATACTCGTGGCAAAGGGCAACGACGCGGTCCTCGAGAGGCGACCGCGTTTGGTCCGGAGCCACGGCCGAATCGATCATGCGACGTATCGCCCGCAGCGCGCGGCGCCCGGGAGAGCGGGCGCATACCGCCTCGATCTCTCCCATCTCCAGGATGCGCAGCCGATCAGCCTCCTCGAATGCCTTCCTCAGTGCCTCTTCGTCAACTTGCTCGGCATAGTCGAAGAGCGTCCGAGCGACCGTGGTCACCGGGATCCGGTCGACCACGGCCCGGTCGGCCGGCCCGATTCCACCCTCGTGGACCGTCAGGCCGGGTTGACCGCGCCCGGAGGCAGAGCTCACATGGATCGGATGCCGGATTCCGGCCAGTCCCCATAGGGACGCCGCGCTGCTGTGGCTGAGGACGGCGCTCTCGCCGCATGCGAGGACCGCGGCCAGCCACTGACCCCTATGGCTCGGGCGAGAGTCGGCAAAGAGGTAGACCCCCCGGTAGAGCCGGCGCAGTTGACCCCGCTCGACGCGGCGTTCGATCGTTCGTGAACCGAGCCCGGCATCGAGAAGCTGGCGGCGGGTGATGACCCCGTGCTGTCCCGCGGCGAGGTCCGCCAATCTCCGTTCTCTGGAGGCGATCGAACGTCGTCGCCGCTCGCCATGGGGTGCCGTCTTTTTCCCGCCCATACGGGCGGCTAAGTCCCGGCACGTCCGATCTCGCCCCGGGCGGGGGCGGGGCGGTCTGGACCCTCGCGGCGCCTAGAGGTTCTGGATCTCGGCGGCGATGTCCGCCGCGGCCTGTTTGGCGTCGGAGAACAGCATCGAGGTGTTCGGCTCGTAGAAGAGGTCGTTGTCGATGCCGGCGAACCCCGGGCTGAGCGAGCGCTTGATCACGATCACCTGCTGGGCCTCGGAGACCTCGATGATCGGCATCCCGGCAATCGGGCTGTCCGGGTCGTTTTTCGCCGCGGGGTTCGTCACGTCGTTGGCGCCGACGACGACGGCGACGCCGGTCCGCGGCATCTCGGGGTTGATCTCGTCCATCTCCTTCAGCTGCTCGTAGGGGACATCGGCCTCCGCCAGCAGCACGTTCATATGGCCCGGCATCCGGCCGGCGACCGGGTGGATCGCGTAGTTGACTTCGATGCCCCGCTTCTCGAGCTCGTCGGCGACCTCCTTCAGGGCGTGCTGGGCCTGGGCGACGGCGAGGCCGTAGCCGGGGACGAAGACGACCGAGTCGGCGTAGGCGAGCTTGATCGCTGCGTCCTGGGCGCCGATCGAGGTATGGGGCCGCTCCTCAGTGGCCGCGGCTCCGCCGGCCGGGGCGCCGCCGAACCCGGCGAAGAGGATGTTGCCGACCGAGCGGTTCATCGCGGTCGCCATCTCCATCGTCAGGATCGTTCCCGAGGACCCGACCAGGGTCCCGGCGACGATCAGGGCGACATTGTCGAGGGCGAAGCCGGCCGCAGCGGCGGAGAGGCCGGTGAACGCGTTCAGCAGCGAGATCACGACCGGCATGTCGGCGCCGCCGATCGGGAGGACGACGAGGTTGCCGAGCAGGGCGGCGGCGATCAGGATCGCGATGAAGATCGCCTGCGAGGGATCGTCGTTGTTGATCGCGATGTTGACGCAGCAGATGACGATCCCGATCAGGAGCACGGCGTTGATCACCTGCTGGCCCGGCACCGCCAGCGGCCGGGTCGGGATCAGGTCCTGGAGCTTGGCGAAGGCGATGTTCGAGCCCCAGAAGGAGACCGAGCCGACGACGGCCGCGAACAGGACCGGGATCAGCTCGTCGAGGGGGATCTCGCCGCCGAGCGAGATCCCGTGCCGGATCTCCGACCAGGCGATCAGCGCGACGGCGCCGCCGCCGACCCCGTTGTAGAGGGCGACCATCTGCGGCATCTGGGTCATCTGGACGCGGAGCGAGGCGGCGATGCCGACCGCGGCACCGATCCCGAGGCCGGCGACGATCAGCCCCCAGTTGCCGATCCCGTCGAGCAGCAGCGTGGTGACGACGGCGACGGCCATGCCGACGGCGGCGATCAGGTTGCCGCGTTTGGCCGAGGTCGGGTGGGTGCCCTGTTTGACGCCGATGATGAACAGCGAGAAGGCGACGATGTAGAGCGCGGTCGCCCCGTCTCCACCGGGCTGAAGAACGGCCGTCAACACCGCGGTCATCCCTCCTCCGACCCTGCCGCCGGACGCGGAGTATCAGTTGGCGCCTCCTCCGTTTCGCGACTGGGGCGGCAGAGGAGGCGACGGGTTTCTTGGGCTTGCGCGAGAACATCCCGAGCATCCGGTCGGTGACCATGAACCCGCCGACGACGTTGATCGTGCCGAACGCGATAGCGATGGTGCCGATCACGTACTCGATCCCGTCGTTGGCGAAGCCGACGACGATCAGGCCGCCGAGCATCACGATTCCGTGGATCGCGTTGGTCTGCGACATCAGCGGCGTGTGCAGCGTCGTCGGCACCTTCGAGATCACCTCGAAGCCGACGAAGGCGGCGAGGACGAAGATCGTGATCTCGGTGATCAGGCTCATTCGACCCACCTTTCGCGCTTCGCTCGCGGCGCGAAGAGCCAGATATGCACGCTTGCTCGCTCCGCGCTCATTTGGCAGTCCTCTCTCCGCGGATCTCGCCGCCGTGGGTGATCGTGGCGGCGTCGACGATGTCGTCCTCGAAGTCGAGGTTGAGCCGGCCCCCCTCGGTGATCAGCAGCCCGAGCAGGTTCTCGAGGTTCTTCGCGTAGAGCTGCGAGGCCGGCCGCGGCATCTCGCTCGGGAGGTTGCTCGGGCCGATGACGCTCACTCCGCCCTCCTCGATCGTCTTTCCGGCCTCGGTCAGCTCGCAGTTGCCGCCCGTCTCGGCGGCGAGGTCGACGATCATCGACCCGGGCGCCATGCCCCGGACCGCGTCGGCGGTGATCAGCAGCGGCGCCGGCCGTCCCGGGATCGCGGCGGTGGTGACGATGATGTCCTGTTTGGCGGCGTTCTCGCCGATCGCGACCCGGACCTGCTCGTTCTCCTCATCGGTCAGGGGCCGGGCGTAGCCACCCTCGCCTTCGGCGTCGGGGATGAAGTCGAGTTCCAGCGGCCGCCCGCCGAGCGAGGCGATCTGCTCCCAGGCGGCGCGGCGGATGTCGAAGCCGGTGACGACCGCGCCGAGGCGCTTGGCGGTTGCCACGGCCTGCAGGCCCGCGACTCCGGCCCCGAGGACGAGCACTTTCGCGGGCGGGACGGTGCCGGCGGCGGTGGTCATCATCCCGAAGAAGCGGCCGGACTCGCGGGCGGCGATCAGCATCGCCGCGTAGCCGGCGGCGGCGGCCTGCGAGGAGAGCGCGTCCATCGCCTGGGCGCGCGTCGTCCGCGGGATCGCCTCCATCGCGATCCCGGTGACCCCGGCCGCGGCCAGCGCCTGGTTCGTCTCGGCGCTCGTCCACGGCGCAAGGTGCCCGATCAGCACCTGCCCGGACCTGAGGCGGCCGATCTCGGCCGCGCTCGGGGTGGCGACCCGGAGCACCACGTCGGCGCCCCAGGCGGCGTCGGCGTCCGCCGTCTCCGCCCCGGCGTCGGCGTACTCGGAGTCGGGATGGCCGGCCTCTTCGCCGGCGCCGCTCTCGACGATGACCTCGACGCCCTCGTTCTTCCGCAGCGAGGCGACGACGTCGGGGACGAGCGCCACCCGACGCTCCCCATCAGCGGTCTCTTTCGGAACTCCAATCTTCATAAACAAATTCCTCGCAGAGCTCGCCTTCGCAAGGAGTCAGATTTCGATGCTCGGCTCACTTCTGCTCGGCTGGGCGGCGGGAGACTATGCGATTCGGGCTGTCAGGCGGGGGCCTGTACACCGGCGATCGCCGCGAGGCGCTCCAGCGTATGCAGCTGCTGGTCGCGCTCGACGTGCACCGGCGAGACGATCAGGCGGTCGATCCCGGCGCCGCGGAACCGCTCGACGCGCTCCGCCACCTCCTCCTCGGTCCCGACCAACGAGGTCGCCTCGACGATCTCGTCCGGCATCGCCTCGTATGCCCCGCCCCTGTCGCCGTCCTGATAGCGGCGCTGGACCTCGTCAGCGACCTCGCCGAACCCGAAGCGGTGGGCGAGGTCGACGTAGAAGTTCGTCTTGCGGCTCCCCATCCCGCCGAAGTAGAGGACCAGGCCGGCCTTGACGACGCTCTTCGCGGCCTCGAGGTCACCGTCGATCGCGACCTGCAGCGACGGCGACACCTCGAGGTCGGAGCGCTCGCGCCCGCCCTTGGCGAACCCCGCCTCGAGGTGCTCGCCCCAGGTCGACTCGAAGGAGTCAACGCTGAAGAAGATCGGGATCCAGCCGTCGCCTATTTCGGCGGCCGTCTGAACCGATTTGCGGCCGATCGCGCCGACGAAGACCGGGATCTCGTTGCGAAGCGGGTGGAAGTTGAGCTTCAGAGCCTTCCCCTCCCCATCCGGCAGCGGCAGCTGGTAGTGCTCGCCCTGGTGGTCGAGCGGGCCCTCGCGGGCGATGATCTCGCGGACGACCTCGATGTACTCGCGGGTCCGGCCCCAGGGCTTTGCGTAGGGCACCCCGTACCAGCCTTCGGAGACCTGCGGGCCCGACGGGCCGAAGCCGAACATGAACCGCCCGCCGGAGAGCTTGTCGATCGTCGCCCCCGCCATCGCCGCCGCCGCCGGCGGCCGGGCCGGGACCTGAAGGATCGCGGCGCCGAGGTTGATCGTCGTCGTCTGCGGCGCCAGCCAGGCGAGGACGCTGACGACATCGGAGCCGTAGGACTCGGCCGCCCAGACCGACTCGAACCCGGCGTCCTCGGCGGCCCGGACGACCTCGATCGCCTCCTCGCCGGCGGGGCCGATTCCCCAGTATCCGAGGTTGAGTCCAAGCTTCAGCGCCATCCGCTCGAGACCCTATTGAATAGACGGATGAGCGTCGAGCCTGAAAGCCCCCGGGGCCTCTCGAGCAAGGAGGCGGCAAAGCGCCTGCACGACCTCGGGCCGCCGCCCGAGACATCGTCGCGCTCGGTCTCGAGCATCGTCGCCGGCAACGTATTCACCCTCTTCAACGCGATCATCGGCGTCTTCTTCGTTCTGATGCTGGTGCTGGGGCTGTTCGCCGACGCGATCTTCGGCGTGATCGCGATCATCAACTCCTATATCGGGATCCGCCAGGAGCTGAAGGCGAAGCGGACGCTCGACGAGCTGGCGGTGCTGGTCGCGCCGAAGGCCAAGGTCGTCCGCGACGGCAGTGTCACCGAGCTGCTCGCCGATGAGGTGGTGCCCGGCGACGTGGTCGTCGTCGAGCCCGGCGACCAGCTCGTCGCCGACGGCGAGGTGGCCGCAAGCCGCGGCCTGACGCTCGACGAGGCGCTGCTGACCGGCGAGGTCGACGGCATCCGCAAGGGGATCGGCGACCGCGCTCTCTCGGGCTCCTACTGCCTCTCGGGGTCGGGCAGCTACCGGGTCGACGCGGTCCGCGAGGAGAGCTACGCCGGCAAGCTGGCCGGGGAGGCGCGTGCCTTCCGCCACCCACCCTCGCCGCTCCAGGGCGAGGTCAACCGGGTGATCATCGTCTGCACCTACGTGATGATCCCGCTCGCGATCCTCCTGCTGCTGACCTTCCAGCTGCGGAGCGTCGACCTGGTCGAGGCCGCGCAGACCGCGACCGCCGGCCTCGTGACGCTTGTCCCCGAGGGCCTGGTCCTGCTGATGAGCGTCACCTTCGCGGTCGCCGCGGTCCGGCTCGCGGGCCGCGACACCCTGGTCCAGCAGATGAGCGCGACCGAGAGCCTCGCCGCCGTCGACACGATCTGCGTCGACAAGACCGGGACGCTGACCGACGGCAGGTTGCGGCTGCTGGGGGTCGAGATCGCCGAGTCGGTCGAGCAGGAGGTGGCGCAGAGGGCGCTCGGGAGGTTCGCCTCGAGCGCCGGCGAGCGCAACCGGACCCTCGAGGCGATCGCCGCCAACTTCCCGGTCGAGGCCGGCCGGGTCAGCGGCGAGGTGCCGTTCTCCTCGGTCTGGAAGTGGAGCGGGCTGCGGTTCGGGGCGACCAGCTACGTGCTCGGCGCCCCCGACATCCTCGAGCAGTCCGGGGCGCTGGCGCTGACCCCGGGCCTCAGGCACAAGCTCCAACAGGAAACCGAAGCGGGAAGGCGGGTCGTCGCCTTCGGCGAATCGGCCGGGGGGCTTCCGGACGACCCCGCGGCGGCCCCACCCCCGCAGCTGAAGCCGGTGGCGCTGATCATCCTCGAAGAGACCCTGCGCCCCGACGCCGCCGATACGATCGCCTTCATCCGCGATGAAGACGTCGACCTGAAGCTGATCTCGGGCGACGCGAGGGCGACCGTGACGGCGGTGGCCTACGCGGTCGGGGTGCCGCGGGACGCGGGGGTCGTCGACGGACCCGACCTGCCGACCGACCCCGACGCCCTGGCCGATGTCGCGCAGCGCAACACGATCTTCTGCCGGATCGCACCCGAGCAGAAGCGGGCGCTGGTCGAGGCCCTGCGCGAGTCGGGGCGCTACACGGCGATGATCGGCGACGGCGTCAACGACGTGCCGGCGCTGAAGCAGGCGAGGCTCGCGGTCGGGATGGGGTCGGGCGCCCAGGTGACGAAGGGGATCGCCGACGTCGTCCTGCTCAAAGACGAGTTCTCGCGCCTGCCCGAAGCGGTGGCCCAGGGACGTCGGATCGCCCGCAACATCCACCGCCTCGGACGCCTCTACCTGACGAAGTCGGTCTACGCCGCGGCGCTGATCCTGCTCGTCGCCGTGCCCGGCTTCGCCTTCCCCTTCCTCCCCCGCCACCTCACCCTCGCCGCGTTCCTGACGATCGGGATCCCCTCCTTCGTGCTCGCGCTCGCCCCCTCCGACGGGCCGCTCTACCGCGGCCACCTGATGCGGGCGCTGGCCGTCTTCGCGGTCCCCGCGGGTATCGGGATCGCGCTCGGCTCGATCGTCTCCTTCTTCCTCGTCGACACCGTCTTCGGCGGCTCGCTCGAGGCGGGCAGGACGGCGGCGACGACGACGCTGATCGTGCTCGGCCTCGCCTTCGTCCTCCTGCTCGAGCGCGGGCCCGGTCGCGAGCACATCGCGGTCCAGGGCTACATGCTGGTGATGGTCCTCGTCCTCGGGGCGACCTATGCCGGGATCCTCGCGATCGCACCGCTTCGCGATTTCTTCGAAATGACCCTGCTGAGCTCGAGCCAGTGGTTCCTCTCGCTGCTCTCGGCCGCGGTCGGGCTGACGATCGCGAGCCTGATCTGGCGCCTGCCCCAACTCGAAGCGATCGAAGGGCCGGGGGCGAACTCGCCGGCGGTCGAAGCCGCCGACGCGGGGGTCTAGGCGGCGGCCCCGTCGGGGGGCAGCACGAACTGGGTGACGATCAGATTGGCGGCGATCCGTGCCTCGTGGCCCTCGCGCCGGCGCTCGATCCTGACCTCGATCACGACCGTGCTGCGGCCGACGTGGAGCGGCTCGCCGGTGGCGACGATCTCGTCGCCCAGTACCCCCGCCGCGAAGACGTTCAGCTTCAGCTCGATCGTCGTGAAGTTGTGGCCGGCGGGGATGTTGCGGAAGGTCGACCAGGCTGCGACCGTGTCGCCGAGCGCGGTCCAGACGCCGCCGTGGACGAAGCCGCCCGGATGGAGATGGCGTTTGTCGACGACGATGTGCCCCCGCGCGAGCTCGTCCTCGATCTCGATCGGCTCGATTCCGAGGTCGCCCGGGAAGCTGCCCGGGAGGAAGGCGCGGACGCTTTCCGGTGTGATCAGGGAGCTGGGATGGGGGTGCGGATCGCTCATCGTGGCGGGACCCTAGTCAACCCCGAACCCCTCCAGGCCATGGTCTCCGAACGGCTCGTCGCGCTCCCGGACCGCCTCCCTGAAGCCGCCCTCGGCGGCGCGGCGGACGAACCCGTGGCCCTCCTCGGTGTGGCGGGCGATGCCGTCGAAGAAGGTCCCGAGCAGCTGGGTCTGGTGCAGGCCCTGGGCGTAGAGCGACTGGTTGACGAGCATCTTCATCATCACCAGCTGGTTGACCGGCAGCCGCGCGACCCGCTCGAGCAGGCCCTCGAAGTGCTGGTCGAGCTCCTCCGGCGGGGCGGCCTCGGTCGCCAGCCCCCACTCCGCCGCCTGCTCGCCGGTCAGCGAGTCGCCGGTCAGCAGCAGCCGCTTCGCCCGCATCGGCCCGACCCGCGCAGCCCAGAGCGCGGTGGTCGGCGAGCCCCAGACGCGCGCCGGCGGGTAACCGATCTTGGCGTCGGCGGCGACCACCAGCAGGTCCGAGCAGAGCGCCATGTCGGTGCCGCCGGCGACGCAGTAGCCGTGGACCTTGCAGAGGACGGGCTTCTCGGAATGGAAGAGGCTCATGAAACCGCGCACGTTCCGCCACATGAACTGGAAGTCGGTGACCGGGTCCCAGTTCGACTCGGGCGCGTGGTTGGCGGCGATAACCGCCGGGTCGAGCGGCGAGCCCGCCGGCGCCTCGGCCCCATCGAGACCGCTCATCTCGCCCTCGGCCGAGGCGACCAGGTCGTAGCCGCCGCAGAACCCGGTTCCGGCCCCGGCCAGCGCAATCACATGCACCTCGGGGTCGAGGTTGGCGCGCTCGACGCAGGCCGCGATCTCGACCGGCATCCGCGGCGTGATCCCGTTCCCCCGCTCAGGCCGGTTCAGCGTGATCCGCGCGACCCGGCCCTCAACCTCGAACGTCAGCGTCTCCAGCTGCTCCATCGAGGCACACCCTATTTGCCTCGGTCTGAGGCGGTCCGACCAAGCAGATCAAGGAAGCAGGGAGCGAAGCGTGCCTACCGCACGCGAGCGACCGATGACGCCGATATGCGCCGGTCAGCCCGCCTCAGACACGTTCGACCAGCATCGCCTTCCCCTGTCCCCCGGCGACGCACATCGTCTCGAGGCCGACCTGGTGGTCGTCGGTCTCCATCACGTTCAGCAGGGTGCCCATGATCCGCGCCCCGGTCATCCCGAACGGGTGGCCGAGGGCGATCGCGCCGCCATGGGTGTTGAGTTTCTCGAGCGGGATGTCGCACTCGTCCATGATCGGGATCACCTGTGCCGCGAAGGCCTCGTTGAGCTCGACCGCGCCGACGTCGTCGATCGTCATCCCGGCCCGGTCGAGCGCCTTCTTGATCGCGCCGATCGGGGCGACCCCCATGTACTCGGGCTCGTTGCCCCAGGTGGCGGCGGTGACGATCCGCGCCCGCGGGGTCAGGCCCAGCTCCTTCGCCTTGGTGTCGCTCATCAGCAGCACCGCCGCGGCGCCGTCGTTGAGCGGGCAGGAGTTGCCGGCGGTGACGCCGCCGCCGCCGAAGGCCTCGGGCAGTTCGGAGAGCTTCTCGAGGGTCGAGGAGGCCCGCGGGCCGTCGTCCTTTGCGACCTCGGTGCCGTCCGGCAGGGTCACCGGGACGATCTCGCGGTCGAAGAACCCGTCTTCCTGGGACCTGACCGCCAGTTCCTGCGAGCGCTGCGCGAACTTGTCCATGTCGGCGCGGCTGACCTCGTATTTCTCGGCGACGTTGACCGCCGTCTTCCCCATCTCGATGTAGGCGTTCGGCTGGCCGTCGTTGCCCTGGAGGTTCGGGTTCTGGTCCTCGACCCCCGCCGGCTCGGTCCGCTCGTTGTAGCGGCTCACCCACTCGATCCCGGCGGCGATGTAGACGTCGCCCTCGCCGGCCTTGATCGCGTTCCCGGCGTGGCGGATCGCGTCGAGGCTGGAGGAGCAGTAGCGGGAGACGGTGACGCCGTTGGCCGTCTCCGGCAGCTTCTCGGAGAGCAGCGAGACGATCCGGCCGATGTTGAAGGCCTGGAGGCCCTGCGGCATCCCGCAGCCGCAGAACAGGTCCTCGACCGAGGCCGGATCGACATCGGGGTTGCGCTCGAGCAGCCGATCGACGACGAAGGCGCCCATCTCGTCAGGGCGCAGGCCGGCGAGCGAGCCCTTGAAGGCACGGCCGATCGGCGTGCGGACGGTATCGACGATCACTGCATCGGGCATTCGGTGTTCTCCTTGGCTCCGGGGTATGAAGTGGTTCGTGCGGAGCGTAGTTGACCAAACTCCCGGCCTGCTTCTCGACTAAGTTTCAGCGGATGGGGCTCGATGGGCTGCGCGCCTGGATAGGAGAGGTCGAGCGGAAGCTCGGCATTCGCACGAAAGTGATGCTGGCCCTCGCCGTGATCGCGATCGCGATCGCGGGCGCCGGCATCTACCTCTCGATCGACACCCGCAACAAGTCGGTCAGCGAAGAAGACGTCCAGGCCCTGCAGCAGGAACTGCAGACCGAAATCCACAGCAGCGGAGGCGGCGCCGAAACCGCCGCGCTCAAATCCGAACTCGAAGCGCTGCGCAGCCAGGTCAAGAAACTCGAATCCTCGGGCTCCAGCGGCTCTTCCGGGGAAGAACAAAAAGCCCCGCAAAGCGCGAAACCGTAGCGTTCTTTGTGCTGATTCGCACGATGTTGGGCGTTCTCGTCCCCTGACTCGGCTACAGTCGCCCGCAATCCACCTCGCGCACCAGCGCGAGATTGCCGGATCGGCAATGAAAGGAGGCCCCGCGATGCCCGAGGGCTACTGCGTCAAAGAGCGCAAGAAGGTCGAGATCAAGGATCCCAAACAGGTGACCATGAAGAATGGACGCCCGGCGATCCAGGGTGTGTGCCCCGACTGCGGCACCAAAATCTTCAAGATCGGCAAACTCTAGGCGGGCGAGGCGGCGCCGTCGGGGGCGTCGCCAAGTCCAGAGCGCCGGCTGAACCCCGGCATCAGGCTGCCCGTATCTCTGACTGCCATGGCTGCCGATCATTCCCGTATTTCTCCCGGTTCAGGAGCCCTGACCCGGGAGCAGGACGTCCGCGAGGCCTACTCTGCGCACGGGCCTGAGCTCTACGGGTTCGCGGTCCGCTCGCTGGGCGACCCCGGCCTCGCCGAAGAGGCGGTCCAGGAGACCTTCCTGCGCGCCTGGCGGGCGGGAGAGAGGTTCGATCCGCAGATCGGGTCGTTGCGGACCTGGTTGTTCGCGATCTTGCGCAACGTCGTCATCGACCTCGGCCGCGCTCGTGCCTCCCGCCCCGGCGTCGCCGAGGGCGGGATCGAGCCCTCGGTCGAGCCGCTCGGCGAGGTCCTGCTCTCCTGGCAGGTCGAGGAGGCGCTGCGCCGGATCGGCGAGGACCACCGGCGTGTGATCGTCGAGTCCTTCTACCGCGGCCGGCCCTATTTGGAGATCGCCGAGGAATTGGGGGTACCCGAGGGAACAGTGAAGAGCCGTGTCTATTACGGCCTGCGGGCGCTCCGCGTGGCACTGGAGGAGACCGGATATGACGGCTGACCACAGCAGAGAATGGCGGGAGTCGCTGGGTGCCTACGCGCTCGGCCATCTCTCCGACGACGAGCGCGCCGGGCTCGAGGCCCATCTCGAGGGCTGCCCGGACTGCCGCGCCGAGCTCGAGTCGCTCTCCTCGGTCGCCAGGCTGCTGCCCCTCGCCGACCCCGACCAGCTCGGGACGACGCCGTCGCTGCCGCGTGGCCTCGGTGACCGGGTGATGGCTTCGATCGCCGGCGAGCGGCGCCGGTCGAAGCGGCGCCGGTTCCGGTTCGGCTTTGCGCTCGGCGGCGCAACCGCGGCCGCGGCAGCGGCCGCGGTCCTGGCGATATTCGTCCTCTCCGGCGGCGGCGAGGAGGGCCCGTCCCAGCACGTCACCTTCGCCTCGCTGCCGGCAAAGATGAAGATCGGCGCCCGGCTCGAACCGCGGCCGTTCGGCACCGAAGTCCACGTCTACGTCAGCGGCGTGCGCTCGGGCGAACTCTGCCGGGTGTTCCTCGAGGCCAAGAACGGCAAACGACTCTCGGCGGGCTCGTTCCGCTACCGCTGGGGCGACGACTCGCAGGCGACCCTCAGCTCGGGGCTCGACCTGGCGCGAACCGAAGCGATCGGGATCAGGGTCGGCGACCGGACCTTCGTCGCCCCCGTCGGGGCCACGACCGAGAGCTGACCCTCAACGGTCGAGGTCAGGGTCGGGTATCCGACCCCAACCTCGACCACGATTGGAAGGGCGGGTGGCAAAGGTGACGAAAGTCACGTACGGTGCCCGGCCTGCGATTGATTGTTCAGGTTTAGGGGTAGGCGCGGATCCGGTCCGTCCGCGGCGACTGCCGATCCAGATCTCGTGTCAAATCCAGAGAAAGACCAAGCCGCGGCACAGAAACCCCTCGAGCTGATCCTCGCCCGCAACCTGATGTCGGCGCTCTCGACGCCGGCGTTCCTGGTTGATGAGGGCGGGCTCCTGGTCTTCTACAACGAGGCCGCCGGGACCCTGCTCGGCAAGCGGTTCGAGGAGCTCGGGGTGGTCGGGCCCGAGGAGTGGGGGTCGATGTTCGGCCCGTTCGACGCCGACGGCAACCCGCTCCCCTACGACGAACTGCCGCTCGTCGTCGCCGTCCGCAACGGCCGCCCGGCGCACGCGACCTTCGAGATCCGCTCGACCGACGGCCATCTTCACAACGTCGAGGCCTCGGCGTTCCCGATCCTGACGCCCCACGGAACACACGGGGCGATCGCCTTCTTCTGGCCGATCTCCTCGAACGGGGCCGGGCACTGAGATGAAGCTCAAGCTCTGGGGCACGCGCGGCTCGATCCCATCCCCAGGGCCGGACACGATCCGATACGGCGGCAACACCTCCTGCGTCGGGGTCACCCTCTCCGACGGCTCGCTGCTGGCCCTCGACGCCGGCACCGGCATCCGCAACCTCGGCCTCGCGCTCGCCGCGGAGCCGGCCCGCCTCCACATCCTCCTCACCCACCTCCACCTCGACCACATCCAGGGCCTCGTCTTCTTCGCCCCCGCGTTCCAACCGCAGACCGAGATCGTGATCTGGGGGCCGGCCTCGCCCGAGGCCTCGCTGCGCGAGCGGATCGCCCGCTACATCTCCGCACCGCTCTCCCCGGTCGAGGTCAAGGAGCTGCCCTGCGACGTCTCGTTCCGCCATTGCCCCGAGATCGACTGGGAGATCGGGCCGGCACGGATCCGCGCCGCATCGGTCGCCCATCGCGGGCCGACGCTCGGGTACCGGATCGACGACGGCGATCATTCGCTCGCCTACATCCCCGACCACGAGCCCGCGCTCGGCGCCGACCTCGACTCGCTCGAGGAGGACTGGATCTCGGGCTTCTCACTGGCCCGCGACGCCTCGATGCTGATCCACGACGGCCAGTACGCGGACTCCGAGTACCCCAACCACGTCGGCTGGGGGCACTCCGCCCTCTCCCACGCCCTGTCGTTCGCCGGGCGCTCGGGCGCGAAGCGGACGGTCCTCTTCCACCACGACCCGGGCCACTCCGACGAACGCCTCGACCTGCTCGGCGAGGAAGCTCGCGAGCAGTGGATCGCCCGCGGCGGCGACCCTGCCGCGCTCGAGCTCGGCATCGAGGGCGCCGAGTACGACCTGTCGGCGCCCGCCCCCGGGGCGAACGGCGTGCCGCCCCCGGCCGCGACTCCCGCTACTCGCTGAGCTGCCGGCCTCGCCGGACCGGCATCAGGAACCAGAGCACGACGAACATCGCCGCCGCGAAGGCGCCGGTCAGGGCGGTCATCAGCGCCCCGAAGAGGACGTCGGTGACGAGCACGATCGCGCAGGTCATCGCCAACGCAAGAAACCCGAGGCCGGCGATCGCGAACCGGTTGGCGAGGTTGACCAGTTCCTCCTTCCGCTGCAGCCGGAAAGCGATCCGGTGGTGGGCGGAGGGCGCGATCAGGAGCGCCGCCGAGATCGCGGTGAACAGCAGCGTCAGGAAGTAGGCCCTTTCCTGGAACGGCGTGATTTCCGTGAACCGCTTCTGGAACGGCACCGCGAGAAGGAACGCGAACAGGACCTGGACGCCGGGTAGCGCCACCCGGAGCTCCTGAAGAAGCTCGCCGAGATTGCGGTCGAGGCGTTCTGCCTCGGTCTCGTCCCTTCCCGACGGCCGCTCGGTCACAGACTCACGATAGTTCAGGCTCGCCGTAGGATCAGGGCGATGGCGCGCGTCGGCACGATCCTCGGCAGCAACGCGATCGGGCCCTCGGGAGCCGAGATCATCGCGGTCAGCGAGGACAACGCCGAGGCCGTCGTCCTGCGGCACGGCGCCGAGGCCTACACCCCTCCCCACCTGATCGACCACGCCGCCAACCTCCGACGCCTCGCCGCTGCCGGATGCGACCGGGTGCTCGCGATCGGGTCGGTCGGGTCGCTGCGCGCCGACATCGGCCTCGGCAGCTTCGTCTGCCCCGATGACTTCATCGCCCTGCAACTCTCGCTGACGACGTTCGACGACGCCCGCGGACACATCGCGCCCGGCTTCGACCAGCGCTGGCGGGGCGAAGTGCTCGACGGCTGGGAGTCGAGCGGGGCGGGCGCGATTCAGGACGGCGGCGTCTACTGGCAGGCGAACGGGCCGCGGTTCGAGACCGCCGCCGAGATCAGGCTGATGGCGGCCCACGCCCACCTGGTCGGGATGACCCTCGCCTCCGAGTGCGTGGTCGCCTCCGAGCTGGGCCTTGCCTACGCGGCGGTCTGCGTCGTCGACAACCTGGCGAACGGGATCGACGACCGGCCGATCCTCACCGAGGAGCTCGAGGCCCAACGCGAGCGGAACGCGGTCGCGCTCCGCGACGCCCTCGACAAGCTGTTGCCGGAGCTCGAAGCGTGACCGCGCTGACGGTGACCGGAGCCCGCCTCGACGGGGTGACGGTCGGGCTCCGCTGCAGCCACGGTGTGATCGAGGCGATCGGGCCGGAGGTCGCCCCCGAGGACGGCGACGAGACGATCGACGCCGGCGGCGCGCCGCTGGTACCGGCCCTCGCGAACGGCCACACCCATGCCGCGATGACCCTGTTCCGCGGCTACGGCGGGGACCTGCCGCTGTTGCGATGGCTGCAGGAGAAGATCTGGCCGGTCGAGGCCCGGCTCGAAGCCGAGGACGTCTACTGGGGCACCCGCCTCGCCTGCCTCGAGATGATCCGCACCGGAACCGCCCGGTTCTGGGACATGTACTGGCAGCCGGCGGCCACCGCCCGCGCGGTCGCCGACAGCGGGCTCCGGGCGACAATCGGCGGGCCGCTCTTCGACGCCGACGGCGAGACCGAGTCGATGAAGGAGACCGCGCTGGCCTGGCTCGAGGAGCTCGACGGGCTCGGGCCGCGGATCGGCCGGGCGCTGGCGCCGCACTCGATCTACACGGTCAGCGAGGGGTTGCTGGCGTGGACGGCGGAGGTCGGGGCCGAGCGGGGCGTCCCGGTCCAAATCCATCTCTCGGAGACCGAGCAGGAGGTCGAGGACTGCATCGCGGCCCACGGAGAAAGGCCGGCCCACTATCTCGACCAGCTCGGGCTGCTCGGCGAAGGGACGATGCTTGCCCACGGCGTCTGGCTCGATCGCTCCGAGCTCGACCTGATCGCCGAGCGCGGCGCGACCATCGTCACCAACCCGGTCGCCAACCTGAAGCTCGCCTCCGGGGGCCCGTTCCCCTACCCCGCCGCGCGCGACGCCGGGGTCGCGGTCGCGCTCGGGACCGACGGCGCCGGCTCGAACGACTCCCTCGACCTGTTCAGCGATCTGAAGACCTTCGCGCTGATGCAGCGACACGCGACCGGCGACCCGACGGTGCTGCCGGCGGCGGAGGCGCTCGAGGTCGCGACCGGCGCCCGGGCGCCGATCCTCGGCGTCGGCGAGCCGCTCGCGGTCGCCGCCCCGGCCGATTTCCTCCTGCTTCGCGGCGATGCCTACGAGATCGGGCTCGGCGACCTCGCCTCCGACATCGTCTACGCGGCGAGCGGGTCGGTCGTCGACACGACGGTGGTTGCCGGCCGGCCGCTGATGAGGGGCGGGCGGGTCGAGGGTGCCGAGGAGACGATCGCGCGGGCAGCCGAGCGCGCAGCTCGCCTCGGCATCGCCTGATCCGGGCCGGGCCCGCCGACCGGGCGTGGATTTCACCGCCGCCGTGGGTATAGGCTCAAATCGCAGGTGTCGAGCGAAGAGGTCACGGACGCAGGGTCACCCGCCGGCGCCTCGGAGGTGCGGTACGAGAACGCGAGCAAGCGCTACCGGGGCGCGGACTCCCCCGCCATCGACGATCTCTCGCTGACCGTCCCGGCCGGGGACATCTGCGTGCTGGTCGGACCGTCGGGGTGCGGCAAGACGACCGCGATGCGCCTGGTCAACCGCACCGTCGAGCTGACCGGCGGCGACGTCCTTGTCGGCGACCGCTCGGTCCGCGACATCGAGCCCGCGCACCTGCGGCGTGAGATCGGCTACGTGATCCAGGAGACCGGGCTCTTCCCGCACCGGACGATCGCCCAGAACATCGCCACGGTCCCGCAGCTCCTCGGCTGGGACAGGCATCGGGTCGCGGCCCGCACCGCCGAGCTGCTCGAATTGATCGGCCTCGACCCGGCGCTCGGCGATCGCTACCCGGGCCAGCTCTCGGGCGGCCAGCAGCAGCGGGTCGGCGTCGCCCGCGCGCTCGCCGCGGATCCGCATGTGATGCTGATGGACGAGCCGTTCGGGGCGATCGATCCGATCAACCGCGAGCGCCTCCAGAACGAGTTCCTCCGCCTCCAGGCCGCGGTCAAGAAGACCGTCCTGTTCGTCACACACGACATCGACGAGGCGATCAAGATGGGTGACCGGATCGCGATCATGCGGGAGGGCGGCCGGGTCGCCCAGTTCGCGACACCGGCCGAGCTGCTGATGGCGCCCGCCGACGAATTCGTCGAGGACTTCGTCGGCGCCGACCGGGCGCTGAAGCGCCTGGCGCTGATGCGGGTCGCCGACATCGACCTCTGGGAGGCACCGCTTGCCTTCATCGGCCAGGCGAGCGCCGAGGTCACGGGCGAAGCTCGCCGACGCCGAAGTCCCCTACCCGCTGCTGGTCGACGATGAGCGGCGCCCGATCGGGTGGCTCTCCCGTCGCGACCTCGAGCTCGAATTCGTCCCCGAGCGGCCCGACTCGCCGCTGGGGCCGGTCCTCGATCGCGACGACATCATGCGCGATGCGCTCGCCGACCTGCTCCAGGGCCAGGCGCAGTACGCTGCCGTGGTCGACTCGCGAGGGAGGATCGACGGCGTCCTCTCGGTCGAGATCATCTCCGAGTTCCTCGGCTCCCCGGCCGCCGAGCACGACGAGCACCGGCGCCACCGAGAGGCCGAAGGCGTGATCGGAGCCCCTTGCAGCGGTGGAAATCAGGGAACGCGGCGGCGCCTGCGAGGAAAACCCGAAGGCCCTCTTCTGCTTCGACTGGGCGCGCCACAACCTCGACCGATACGAGACACCGACCGTCCAGCATCTGCAGCTGGTGCTCGCCGCGGTCCTGCTCGGGTTCGCGATCGCGTTCACGCTGGCGCTCCTCGCCCACCGCCGCCGCTGGCTGCGGCCGCCGCTGCTGGCCGCGACCGGCGTCCTCTACACGATCCCCAGCGTCGCCTTCTTCTTCCTGCTGCTGCCGCTGACGGGTCGCGGGGTCGACACCGCGATCATCGCGCTGACAGCGTTCAACCTGCAGATCATCTACCGCAACACCCTGATCGGCCTCGACAACGTCCCCGCCCCGGTCAAGGACGCCGCCCGTGGAATGGGCCTCACCGACCGGCAGCTGCTCTGGCGGGTCGAGGTCCCGCTGGCGACGCCGGAGATCATCGCCGGCCTGCGGATCGCGACCGTCAGCACGATCGCGATCGCGACGCTCGCCGTCTTCGTCAGCGGCTGGGGCCTCGGCGAGCAGATCTACAAGAGCCTCAACTTCCCGACCGGGATCATCCTCGGCGGCGGGATCGCGATCCTGATGGCGATCCTGTTCGACGCCGTGCTCTACGTGATCCAGCGGATGGCGACCCCGTGGACCCGGGCGGCGCGGTCATGATCCCGGCGGCCTCGATCGGCGGCGCGATCGAATTCATCTTCGAGCCGCAGCCCTCGAACGTCACCGGCGGCAAGCTGGTCGGCGGCTTCTCGCAGACCCTCGAACTGGCGATGACCCAGCTCGAGGTGACGCTGCTGGCGCTCGCGCTGGCGCTCGTGGTCGCGATGCCGATCGGCCTCTGGCTCGGGCACCGCGGCACCGGCGGCTTCCTCGCGGTCGCGATCGGCAACGCCGGCCGCGGGATCCCCGAGCTGGCGCTGATCGCGCTGATGGCGGCGGTGATCGGGGTCGGCGTCCTCAACGTCACCATCGCGCTCTCGATCCTCGGCATCCCGCCGATCCTGACCAATGCCTTCACCGGCATCCGCCAGGCCGACCGCGCCTCGGTCGACGCCGCCCGCGGGGTCGGGATGACCGAGCTCGAGATCCTGACCCGGGTCGAGATGCCGCTCGCGGTCCCGACGCTGATGGCGGGGATTCGAGGGGCGACGATCGCGATCGTGGCGACGGCGACGATCGCGCCGTTGGCAGGAGTCCTGACCCTCGGCGACTACATCATCAACGAAAACGTATACGGCGAGAACGGTGTCCTCGCGGGGGCGATCGTCGTCGCCCTGATGGCGCTGACGCTCGAGTTCGCGCTCGCGCGGCCTGCAACGTCTGATCACTTCGAAAGGCTTGCGGCTCAGTACTGCCTGACCAGTTCGACCAGTCCAACGACAGTGCAAAACGAGAAGAGAGGAACAAGAGTGAGATCCATGACCAACGGGGGGCGGGCCGCTGTCGCGATCGTGCTCGCTCTGATCCTCAGTTTGGCGTTCGCCGCCTGCGGCGGCGGCGACAGCACGACCTCCTCGGGAGGTGAAGAAGAAGGCGGTGGGGGCGCGATCGCCTCCAACCCGGAAAACGGCAACGTCTCGCTGACGATCGGCTCGAAGAACTTCGCCGAATCAGGAAATCACTCGGGCGAAATCTACGCCCAGGCGCTCGAAGCGGCCGGCTACAAGGTCGAAGACAGACCTCAAGCCTCGGCTCGGAAACGGTCGCGCTGAAAACTCTGAAGGCCGGCCAGATCTCCGGCTATCCCGAATACACCAGCACGGCGCTCGAGTCGCTCTTCGGCCTCGAACCGGAAGAAGTCCCCTCCGACGCGACCGAAGCGTGGGAAAAGGCGAACGAAGAATTCGAAAAGGAAGGCCTGACCGCGTTCGAACCGACTCCGTTCGCCAGCGCCAACGCGGTCGGGACGCTGAAGAAGACGGCCGAAGAACTCGGCCTGAAGACGATCTCCGACCTCGAAGGCAAGTCCGAAGAACTGACCCTCTACGGCTCGCCCGAGTGCCGGCAGCGGATCGACTGCCTGGCCGGCCTCGAACAGCTCTACGGGCTCAAGTTCAAGGAATTCAAGCCGGTCGACATCGGCCTCCGCTACACCGTGCTCGAAAACGGGCAGGCCGACCTCTCGATCCTGTTCACGACCGACCCCCAGCTATCGGGGAACGACTCCAAGTTCGTGATCCTCGAAGACGACAAGGAAGTCTTCCCGGCCGGGAACGTCATCTTCGTGACCAAGCAGTCGGTCGCCGAAGAAGCCGGGCCCGACTACGAAAAGACGATCCTCCAGGTCCAGGAAGGCCTGACGCTGCAGGTGGTTCAGGAGCTCAACGCCCGGGTCGAACTCGAAAAAGAAACGCCGAAGCAGGTGGCCACCGAGTACCTCGAAGAAGAAGGCTTCACCGGCTAGCCGGCCTCCGCCGTCTGGAGCGGGCGGGGCCCTCGCGGCCTCGCCCGCATCCGGGCGAAGCGAGACGTGCGCCGGCCCAGGCGGCCGCGATCCCGGCGCCGGCCGCCAGCAGCAGCGCCACCCGCGGGTCGTACGCTTCGGAGAGCCAGCCCGCGAGCGGGCCGCCGATCGCCGTCGAGCCGAGGAAGACGACCGAGTAGAGGGCCATCACCCGGCCCCGCATCTCCGGCTCGACCGTGAGCTGCAGCGATGAGTTGATCGCTGCGGCGAAGGTGACCGCGGAGGCGCCGAGCAGCGCCACCGCCGGCAACTCGAGGGCGAGGCTCGGCATCGCCGCGGCGAGCGCCGCGAGGAGCCCGAAGCGAGAGCGCGGCGCCGGCGATCAACCGGGGATCGGTGCGGCCGTGGGCCCCCGTCGCGAGCGCGCCGACGACCGAGCCGGCGCCCATCGCGGCGACGAGGACCGCGTAGGCGGTCGGCGCCGCCTTCGAAGCTGAAGCGGGCGAGCAACGGCAGGATCACCTGGAAGTTGAGGCCGAAGGTGCCGACCAGCGCCATCAGTGCCAGCGGCACCGCCAGCTCCGGCGTGGCGCGGACGTAGCGCACCGCGGCGCGGATCGCGCCCGGCTCGCGCTCGGCCCGCGGAGCCGAGTTGAGCTGGTCGGGCTCCATCCGCCAGAGGGCGAAGATCATCACGCCGAAGGAGAGGGCGTTGATCGCGAAGCACGGCTCGACCCCGACCGAGACGATCAGGATGCCGGCCAGCGCCGGCCCGACCAGCCGCGCCGACTGGATCAGGACGCTGTTGAGGCTGACCGCGTTGACGACCCGGTCGGCGCCGACCATCTCGATCGCGAAGCTCTGCCTGGTCGGGTTGTCGACGGAGTTGATCGTGCCGCGGGCGAAGACGAGCGCGAGGACCATCCACGGGGCGACGACACCGGCGGCGGTGACGGTGAGAAGCCCGAGTGCGGGGATCACCATCAGCGCCTGGGTGACCATCAGCAGGCGCCGCTTCGGGAAGCGGTCGGCGAGCAGGCCGCCCCAGGCGCCGAAGAGGAGGATCGGCAGGAACTGGAGCGCGGTCGTCATCCCGACCGCGAGGCCGCTCCCGGTCAGCGAGAGGATCAGCCAGATCTCGGCGACCATCTGCATCCAGTTGCCGGACAGCGAGACGACCTGGCCGACGAAGTAGCGGCGGTAGTTCGGGACCGAGAGGGAGTCGACGCTGCGCCGCAGGGCCGCGCTCATCGAGCTTCCTCGGGACGCTGGCGCGCGGCTCCTCGAGGATCCCCTCGAGGATCCCGGCCGCGCGCTCGAGCGTCTCGACGTCCTCGGCGGGCAGGTCCCGCATCCGCCGCGCCAGGTAGGCGTTCTTGCGGCCGCGGAGACGGCGCAGCCGCTCGCGGCCGGCGGCGTTGATCGTGACCAGGGAGCTGCGGCCGTCGCCCGGGTCGCGGGTGCGATCGACGAGGCCCGCCTCCTCGAGCTGGCGCAGGGTCCGGGTCCCGGTCGGACGCTTGATCCGCTCGATCTCGGCGAGCTCGCTGGGCGTCAGCGGGCCGTGGCGCTCGACCGTCGCCAGCGCCGCCGCGGCGGTCGGCGAGAGCTCGGTGCCCCCCGCGCCGGCCGCCTCCTGGCGCAGCCGCCTCGCGGTCCGCACGATCGCCAACCGCATCCGCGCCGCCGCCTCGGTGAGCCTGTTCTCCTGTGCCGTCGAAGTCATTTGATTAGCTTAGGTAATTAGTATAGCAAACTACTCTTGAAAAGGCCAAGCAGGGGACGCGTCGAACTAGAGCGGATGAGCACCGGGTATGGACGAGCGCAGCACCCGCGTCCAGCAGAAGCTGGAAGTGCCGATGCTGATCGCCGGCGGCGCTGACGGTGCCGATGGTGGCGATCAGCGAGTCCCATCCGGGCGGCGCGCTCGAGGCCACCGCCAACATCCTCAACTGGGCGACCTGGCTCGCCTTCGTCGGTCGAGCTGGTGGTGATGCTCGCGGTCGTCCCGGACCGCGGCGCCTGGCTGCGGCATAACCCACTCGACCTGTTCCTCGTCGTCTTCACCCCGCCGATCCTTCCCCCCGGCCTGCAGGGGCTGCGGGTCCTGCGCCTTCTGCGCGTGCTGCGGCTGCTGCAGCTCAGCAGCATCTCGCGCAACATCTTCACCCTGCGCGGCCTCCACTACGCGGCGCTGTTGGCGCTGCTCACGGTGGTCGGCGGCGGCGCCCTGTTCGACGCCCTCGAGCGCAACCAGGAGCACCTCAGCACCTGGGACGGGATCTACTGGGCGATGACGACGATGACCACGCTCGGCTCCAACATCCAGCCGACCGACACCGGCGGCCAGATCGTCGCCACGGTGCTGGTCCTGGTCGGCCTCGGCTTCATCGCCCTCGTGACCGGCGCCATCGCCCAGCGCTTCTTCGGCCCCGAACTGTCCGCGGTCGAGCTCGAGATCGAGGCCGAGGCCGCCTCGGCCGAGGCGGTCGCCCAGCGCGAACTGCGGAGCATTCGCGAGCAGCTCGCGGCCCTGGAGATCGCGGTCGAACGGCTGGTCGACGAGCGAGCTTCTCCGCCCCCCGGACCCTAGCCTTCCTGGTCGCGGCGCGCCGCGACCTTCTGCTCGAGCTCCTCCATCACCGCCGGGTCCCGCAGGGTCGTGACGTCGCCCAGCTCGCGGCCCTCGGCGATGTCGCGCAGGAGCCGGCGCATGATCTTGCCCGAGCGCGTCTTCGGCAGGTCGCCGGACCAGATCACCCGTTTCGGGCGGGCGAGTTTGCCGATCCGCTCGGCGACGTGGTCGCGGATCGCCGCGACCATCTCGTCGTCGCCGTCGAGATCGCCTTCGAGGGTGACGAAGGCGCAGATCGCCTGGCCGGTGTCCTCGTCGCTCTGGCCGATCACAGCCGCCTCCGCGACCTTCGGATGGGAGACGATCGCCGACTCGACCTCGGCGGTCGAGAGGCGGTGGCCGGAGACATTGATCACGTCGTCGACCCGGCCGAGGATCCAGAAGTAGCCGTCCTCGTCGCGCCGGGCCGCGTCGCCGACCAGATAGGTCTCGCGGCCCGAATCGCGAGAAGTAGGTGTCGATGAAGCGCTCCTCCTCGCGGTAGAGCGTCCGCAGCATCCCCGGCCAGGGCCGGCGCAGGACCAGCAGGCCCTCGCCCTCGCCCTCGATCGGGTTGCCACTCGCCGTCGACGACGTCGGCCTCGATCCCGGGCAGCGGCACGGTCGCCGAGCCCGGCTTCGTCGCGGTGATCCCCGGCAGCGGCGAGATCATGATGTGGCCGGTCTCCGTCTGCCACCAGGTGTCGACGATCGGGCAGTGCTCGCCGCCGATCACCTTGTGGTACCAGAGCCAGGCCTTGGGGTTGATCGGCTCGCCAACCGTGCCCAGCATCCGCAGGCTCGAGAGATCATGGCGCTCGCGGGTACTCGGCGCCCCATTTCATGCAGGCCCGGATCGCGGTCGGCGCGGTGTAGAAGATCGTCACCCCCTGGCTCTCGACGATGTCCCACCAGACGTCCTTGTCCGGGTAGTCGGGGGCGCCCTCGTACATCACGCTGGTGGCGCCGTTGGCGAGCGGCCCGTAGACGATGTAGGAGTGGCCGGTGACCCAGCCGACGTCCGCCGCGCACCAGTAGACGTCGTGCTCGGGCTTGAGGTCGAAGACGTGGCGGTGGGTCAGGCGACCCCGGCCAGGTAGCCGCCGGTCGTGTGCAGGATCCCCTTCGGCTTCGCGGTCGAGCCCGAGGTGTAGAGGATGTAGAGCGGGTGCTCTGCGTCCATCGGCTCGGCCGGGCACTCGGCGTCGGCGGCCGCCATCGCCTCGTCGACCCAGACGTCGCGGCCCTCCTGCATCTCGCACTCGGCGCCGGTGTGGCGGACGACGAAGATCGTCTCGATCGAGCCGACGTCGCCGATCAGCTCGTCGACCCGGGCCTTGACCGGCGCGGTCTCGCCCTTGCGGCGGGCGCCGTCGACCGTGACCAGCGCCTTCGCCTCGGAGAAATCCATCCGCTCGCGCACGGCCTCGGCGGAGAAGCCGCCGAAGACGACGTTGTGGGGAGCGCCGATCCGGGCGCAGGCGAGCATCGCGACGACGACCTCGGGGATCATCGGCAGGTAGATGCCGACGACGTCGCCCTTGCCGATGCCGCGATCGCGCAGCGCATTGGCGAAGCGCTGGACGTCGGCGAGCAGGTCGGCGTAGGTGATCGCCCGCTCCTCGCCCTCCTCGCCGCGCCAGAAGTAGGCGACCCGGTCGCCGAGCCCGGCCTCGACATGGCGGTCGAGGCAGTTCGCCGAGGCGTTCAGCCTGCCGTCGGCGAACCACTTGTAGAAGGGCGGGTCGGAGTCGTCGAGCGACTCGCTCGGCGGCTCCGCCCAATCGAGGAACTCCGTGGCCTGGCGCAGCCACCATGCCTCGGGGTCCGCGGCCGCCTCCTCGTAGACGGCCGGGTCACTCAACAGCGCCACCTCCTTGAACTCGGAAGCGGGCTCGAAGCGCTCGACGTCGAGCAGGGCGCTCAGCTCCTGCTCGAGCCCGGACAGTTGGCTGGTGGTTGCCATCTCGCTCCTCCTCCTCTCAGCGACCCAGGGACCGGACCGGCAGGACCGTCCGCCCGAATGTCGCGTTGGTCACCGCCGCGAACGATGCATACTAGGCGGCGACCGCCGTCGCCAGCCCGAACCATCCGCCGACTTCGACCACGCCTTCGTTTCCGCCCGAGTTGCCGAAGCCGAGCAGGAAGAAGGTGATCCGAGCAGGAAGAAGACGACCGCGACGGCCGCCGTGGTGCGCAGCGAGGCGACGAACATGTAAGTCGTGAAGATCCCCCAGGCGATCAGATGGGTCGATGGCCCGTTCGGAGGCCCTGATCGTCGTCGACTCCATGACATCCCCCTTTCCGTACGCCTGCGGAAGCACTCCGGGAGCGGGCGATGTGTTTGTGGAACTACTCTTGGTCGCCGAGGCGACTACCCGAAATTGGGGATCCCTATACCTGGGGACGCCGATTCCCCGTCTGTAGATTGGGTTGACGCCAATGCTCTTCAGGCAAGTCATCCACGAGGACCTCGGCTGCGCCTCCTACCTCGTAGGTGACAGCGGCAGCGGCGTCGCCGCGGTCGTCGACCCGCAGTGGGACATCGAGCCCTACCTCGACCTTGCCCGGCTCCACGGAGTTCGGATCGAGCACGTGCTCGAGACCCATAACCACGCAGACCACGTCTCCGGCCACGGGCGGCTGGCAAGGGCGACGGGCGCGACGATCCACATCAACCAGCTCGCCGGCGCCGAGTACGAGCACGAGGCGTTCGCCGACGGCTGGGTCCTCGAGCTTGGCGACGGCGCCTCGATCGAGGCGATCCACACCCCCGGGCACCGCCCCGAGCACACCTCGTTCCTGCTGCGCGATCCTGGCCGCGGCGGCGACCCGGTGGCGGTCCTGACCGGCGACTCGCTGTTCGTCGGCGACGTCGCCCGCCCCGACCTCGCGGTCGAGCCGCGCGAGGGCGCCGCCGAGATCTTCCGCTCGCTGCACGAGCGGCTGATGGCGCTGCCCGACGAGGTCGAGGTCTGGCCCGGCCACCTCGGCGGCTCGCTCTGCGGCTCCTCGGGGATCGACCTCAAGACCTCGTCGACGATCGGGTTCGAGCGCCGCCACAACCGCGCCCTGGCGATCGCCGACGAAGCCGATTTCATCGACGACGCGGTGTCGGGAATCGGGACCCGGCCGCCGAACGTCGAGTACATCGTCGGCCTCAACCGCGGGCCGCTGGTCGAGGCGATCGGCGCCCCCGCCCGGCTCTCGCCGAGCGGGGTTCAGGCGGCGATCGCCGCCGGCGCGGTGGCGGTCGACTCGCGGACGAACGAGCAGTTCGACGAGGCCCACATCCCCGGCGCGATCAGCGCCTCGGCCTACGACACGGGGTTCGCGACGAAGGTCGCCCAGGTCATCCCACACGATGCCGATGTAGTGGTCGTCGCCGCCTCCGACGGCAACGAGCTCGAGGCCGCCGAGTTGCTTGCCGCCGTCGGACTGAGCGTCCGCGGCTTCCTCGGCGGCGGGATGAGCGCCTGGCGGGCGGAGGAGCGCCCGGTGAGCCGGATCGAGGCGATCGACGTCGCCGGTCTGGCGGCACTGGTCGACGGCGAGGAGCCGCCGCTCGTCATCGACGTCCGCAACGCCGGCGAGTTCGAGTCAGGCCACATCCCGGGTTCGGTCCACATTCCCTATGCGGACCTTGCGGGACGGGCCGGCGAGCTGCCCCGCGACCGCCCGCTGGCGACGATCTGCAAGGCGGGGAAACGCAGCGGGCTCGCGGCCTCGATCCTCCAGCGCGAGGGCTTCGAGCGGATAGTCCATGTCTCCAGCGGCGGCGTCGCCGCCTGGGGGACGCTGGGACGCCGCCTCGAGACGGCGGATACCCCGGCGCTCTGACCCCGGGTCAGTAGCCGGGCGGGTGGCGGGCGATGAAGCCTTCGGTCGAGTCGACCGGCGAGGAGTGCCAGCGCGGGCCGGGGCCGCCGACGGTGTCGAAGGCGAGCCCGGCGATGATCATCCAGGCGTGGCCGGCGTTGGCGTAGACGGTGATCCACTGGCCGGGGCCCGGTTCGCCCCAGGTCTCGAGCCCGGTCGAGTCGAGCGGGCTGGAGAGGAAGCCGCCGCCGTTGAGGGCGAAGCTGACCGCGCCCGAGCAGTCGTAGCCGGGCGATGAGAAGGAGCCGTGGCCACCGCCCCAGATGTAGGGGGTGGTGGCAATCGAGTTGGCGGCTTCGATCGCGCCCTGGATCGCCGGCGGCGCCGCCGCGGGGATGCTCGCCTGGCTTTCGGAGATGTAGCCGGCGGTCTGGCCGGGGGTGAGCGGGGCCGGGGCGCTGGACGGGGGCGTCTGGCCGGCGCTGGCGATCTGTTCGGAGATGTTCGCGAGGTTGTCGCCGAGCGCCTGCGAGCGCGACTCGAGCCCGTCGAGGGTTTCGCGGCGTTCCGCCTGGGCGGCCTTGAGTTCGCCGAAGCGCTTCTCGGCCTCGGCCCGGGCGGCGGCCGCTTCGCGCTCCTTGGCGGCGATCGCGTCGCGCGCTTCCTTGATCTCGAGCCGGACCGCGGTCATCCGTTTCACCGCCGCCCTCGCCTCGTTTCGCAGTGCCTTGACCCGGTTGGCGACGGCGTCGTCGTGGTCCTGGATCTGATTCAGGTAGTCGGCGCGGGTGCTGGCCTGGGACCAGGTCGCCGAGTCGAGCACGACGCTGACCATGTCGGGGGTGCCCGACTCGTAGATCGCGATCAGTCGCCGGCGAAGGACGCCGAGCGCCCGCTTCAGCCGCGCCTTGATCCGCGCCAGTCGTTCCCTGTCGGCCTCGAGCTTCGCGCTCGCCCGTTCGAGCTCGGCCTGCTTGGCCGCGAGTTCGCCTTCGATCGCGGCCTGTTCGCGGCGCAGGACCGAGACTTCGCCGAGCATCGAGTCGATCGCCTGGTTCTGCTCGGCGATCGTCGCGCTCAGCGAGCGTTCGCTCTTGCGGACTTCGTCCAGCTTGCCCTGGGTGGCGTCGAACTTTTCCTGCAGCGTCTGGGCAGGGGCGGAGCCCCCGCCGACGGCCCAGAGGCAGACGATCGCTAACAGCGCGACCGCGGGCAGCAGCCAGCGCCTCTGATGGCCGGAGGGCGACTCGAACATCGGCGGCGCACGCTAACGAAATGCGGCCGCCGATGTTAGGAGTTGCTAATAACTTGCAACTTCAGTTGCAAAAACGGCCTTTTTGGAGGAGAAACGCGCGCCGCGTCGACGCCTGCGCTCAGGCGAGCAGTTTCGACTTCGCCTGCTGGAACTCCTCGTCGGTGAGGGCGCCCTTTTCCTTCAGCTCCTGGAGTTTGTGCAGTTCGTCGGCGGGCGACGTGTGGGCCGTCTCGCGGACGTATTCGTCGAAGTGCTTTTTCGCGTCCGCCTGGGCTTTGATCGTCCGGTCCCGCATCCCGCTGCCGCGCGCGATCAGGTAGATCAACGCCGTGATGAACGGGAGGAAGATCAGGAAGAAGACCCAGACCGCCTTCCCCCAGCCCGACATCTCGTGATCGCGGAAGAGGTCGGTGATGATCGTGAACAGGATCCAGATCCAGATCACGAAGAAGAAGATCTCGAGGACGATCAGGAGCAGTTCGCCGAAGCTGACATCTGCGAGGGGCAGCAAGAGCTGGGTCCTTTCAAAGGGGACGGAAGTAAGTGGATACTAGACCGCGCTAGAGGCGCTGGGCAAACAGGACGGCGGCGACCGCGGTCGCGAGGTTGAGACTCGAGACGCCCGGGCGCATCGGGATGCCGAGCCGGGCGTCGGCGCGGTCGAGCAGCTCGCCGCTGAGGCCGTGGCGCTCGGTGCCGAAGGCGAGGATCGCGCCGGGCGGAAGATCCGCCGGGCGCAGGCCCTCGCCGTCGGGATCGATCGCGATCAGCGGCCGCTCGGTGTCGGGGAGACGTGGGACCCCCGCGACCGGGAGGGCGAAGTGGAGCCCGGCGGCGGCGCGGAGCGCGTCCGGGTGCCAGGGGTCGTTGTCCCCCGTCGTCAGGACCGCGGCGGCGTCGGCGGCGGCAGCGACCCGGACGCAGGCTCCCATGTTCCCCATCGTCCGCGGGTCCTCGAGCAGGACGATCGGCGCCGCCATCGGGGCGGCGAGGACCGCGCCGACGTCGACCGCGGGCCGGCGGGCGATCGCGACGACACCGGTGCGGGGCGCCTGCGGGACCAGCTCGGCGAGGACCTCGCGGGCGACGGGGGTCGCCCGTCCGGCGAGCATGCCCCTGAGATCGGGGGCGAGCTCGGCGGCGAGCTCCTCGAGCCCATCGGCGTCGGCGGCGACCACCTCCTCGACTTCGGCCCCGAAGCGGAGCGCGTGCTTGAGCGCGTGGAAGCCCTCGAGCACGGCCAGGCCACGGTCACGCCGCGCCGCGCGAAACCTGGCGACAAGCGCTCCTTCGCCGCTCACCTCGCGCCCGCCGCCATCGCTCAAGCGACGCGCAGCCGTGCCCGCCACTCGTCGGGGTCGAATCGCGCCGGGTCGGTCTCCCTCAGGAACCGTTCGAGGGCGATCGTGAAGCGGCCGGGCGCCTCCAGCTGCGGCACGTGGCCGACGCCCTCGAAGACCTCGAGCCTGCTGCCGGGGATCGCCTCGTGCGCGCCCTCGCCGTGGTGGACCGGGATGATCGAGTCCTCCGCGCCCCAGACGATCAGGACCGGCACCGCCTCGGCAAGGTAGAGGCGGTCGGCGGCGTCGATCCGCTGGCCGCCGGTTCCGATCACGGCGCGGACGGTGGCGAGGAAGGCCGCGCGGCGGTCGGAGTCGTTGAGGGAGGCGTAGCTCCGCGCCACCTCGGCGACGTCTGGGCTCGGGCGCAGGCCGAGCGCCCCCAGCCCCCTCCCCAGCGCCGATCCCACGACTGAGCCGGGTCCGGCGGTGGCGGCGATGAAGAGGTCGGCGCCGGGGAGCGTGGCGGCGCGCAGCACCGGGCTGACCTCCGGGCCGAGGCCGCCGCTGGAGACGAGCGCCAGCCGCTCGATCATCTCCGGGTACTGGTAGGCGAACTGCATGCTCACACCACCGCCGAGCGAGTGGCCGACGACCGTCGCGCGGTCGTGGCCGAGGGCGAGCAGCAGGTCGCGCAGGCCGGCCGCGAGAGCGCCGATCGAGTAGTCGCCGCCGGCGGGCTCCGATGCGCCGTGACCGGGAAGGTCGGGGGCGATCACGGTGTGATCGCGGGCCAGCGGCTCGATCACCTCGCGCCAGCTCTCGCAGGTCCCGGCCATGCCGTGGATCAGCAGCAGCACCGGCCCGTCGCCGGCCGCGACGTAGGCGACCGAGCGGCCGTGGATGCGAACCGACCTCATCTCCGATGCTTCCATCTCGCGACAGTATTCCCCAGAGGCCCGTCCTCGGTTAGCCTGAGGCCATCGCCACCTTCCTCCACACCTGCTACCGAATCGGCGACATCGACAGCTCGGTTGCCTTCTACGAGAAGCTCGGGTTCGAGGAGCGCCGCCGGATGCCGATCGGCGACGAGGCGATCAACGTCTTCATGGGCTTGCCGGGTGAGGCCGACGTCCTCGAGCTGACCTACAACCACGGCGTCGACTCCTACGAGCACGGCACCGGCTACAACCACATCGCCCTCTGGGTCGACGACCTCGAGGAAACCCTCGCCGGCCTCGCGGAGAAGGACGTCGTGCCCGAAAAGCCCCCCTACCGCCCCGGCGGCCGCACCGAGGGCCCGCGGATCTGCTTCGTCCGCGACCCGGACGGGTACAGAATTGAGATAATTGGTGAGTAGCGGGCCGTTACCGTTCTAGGTCGTTGATTTTCGCGATGCCACGTCGACGTTCGTTGGGACCTTCACGTCAACGTCCGTGTCGATGTTGGTGTCGACCTTCACGTTCACCAGCACGGCGCTGCGCACGAGGCCGCGCATTGCCTCGTACTGGGCGCGGATAATTACCTGCGCCATCTCCAGCCCGGAGTTGATGATCTCCCGTTGTTTGGCCAGACTCCCGGGCACTGCCTTCTCAACCGTCTCGACGAACACATGCAGCGTCTCGCTCGCGGTCTGCTCACCGGTCCTGACCAGTTCGAGCCACTGCTCAGACAGCTCCGTGGACTTCTCGTCTGTGGTCTTCTTGGCGAGTGCGGTTTTTTTGGCGGTCGGCATCTCTCTCCTCGCGTCGTTGTCGCTGCATGCATGCAGCGACAACCACCATAGCTCGCCTGAGGCCGGGTCTTACGGAGACCCCGAACCCCGGATCAAATATGAATCGACTGATCCCGAAAGCCTTCGCTGCTACTCGTGAGTCGTGGCGTGATGCCTTCAGCGGGATCGACCCGCTACGGGACCCCGACGGGTACCGGATCGAGCTGATCGGCGAGTAGTCCAGACCCGCACCCAAGCTTCCGGTGGGAGTCTCCCTCGCTATCCCGACGAAAGATCCCACCGGAGCGAGGCCGGCCCCAGAACATAGACAGCTTCCTAGTCGCTTAGCCCTTGACGTGGACGACCTTGAAGGCTTTGGTCGCCGGCGAGGGGTCGGCGACGCCGGCGAGGACCGCGCGGACGCTGAAGCGGTACTTGCCCGGCTTCAGGCTGTAGCTTCTTCGGCGATTTGCAGCCCTTGAACTTGGGCTTCGGCGCCTTCTTGCCCTTCTTGATCGTCACCAGGGCGCATTCGAACTTGGCGCCCGCCTCGGAGGAGCTGAATTTGAAGGTGACCTTGGCGCGTTTGCCTTGCGTCTTGACCTTCTTCTTCGGCCCCTTGCGAGATCTTCGTCTCAGGCGCTTTCGGTTTCGCGCCGCTGATCGGGACGACCGGCGGTTCGAGGCCGCTGATCCGGACCACCTCGTATTCGTTTTCGCCCGTTGATTTCCGGCCGTCATCCACATCGTGTTGCCCGGCCCGGCCGCGATCTGGCGCGGCGCCGAATTCCGGTTTGAGGCCGCCGAGGTAGGTGTGCTCGCCCGTCGGTCGTCAGCCTCTCGACCCCGGGCGTGGCGGCCCCGCCGAGAGGGCGATCCAGAACGCGCCGTCGGACCCGTAGGCGACGCCGAACGGGTCGCCGTCGCGATTCGAACTCCTGGGCCGGGTTGGGCGGCGTGACCAGGCCGATGCTCTCGGGTTGGTTCCCGGGATCGGAGAAGCCGATCTGGCCGCTCGGGCTTCCGGCGACGCCCTGCGAGGCGCCTTCCTGTTCTTCGAGGTTGTTCTTGTGGCCGATCACGAATGTCCGGCTGGACGACGCCGGCGGTGGTCAGGGTCACGATCCGCGGTTTGCCCGCAGTCGGCGACGGCGATCAGCGAGCCGGCGACGTCGATGTCTTTCGGGTTCAGATCCGGGACCGAGAACGGTCTCGCCTTTCCGGGTCCGAGGGCGAGAAGTGGACGACCTTTTCGCTCGCCGCGACCCACATCTGCCCGTCGGGTCCGGCGACGATCGGGTTGTTGCTCGTGACGTCGTTGACCGTGAACGTTTGCTCGATCCTTTCGGGTCCGACGGAGAGAACGACGCGACCTTGTTGGTCGCCGGTGACCCACATCTTTCCTTCCGGCCCCGCCGCGATCCCCGAAGGGTCTTCGATTTCTTCGAGTTCGAATTCTTCGACCTGGCCGGTCGGGGGTGACGCTTGGCGACGTCGTTTTCGCCTTCATGCATCGCGACCCAGATGTTCCCGTCGGGGCCGGCCGCGAGTCTTGGTGTTGGTGTCGATCGGCGGCGCGAGCGGGAATTGACCGTCGATGGCGGGCGCCGCAAGGGCGCTTGCGCTCGTGCCGAGGAGGGCGGCGGTGGCCAGCGCGAGGGCCGCGGTCAAGATCCGACGAGGCAGCATCGGCGAACAGTCTAGGTCGTTCCCACAGTTTTGACCGGATCTTTACGGGAAGTTGACTCTCGGGAAAGCCAGGGCCGACGACCCTTGGCGAACTCGAACGAGGAGGAGTCATGCCGCAGATACTCGTAGTTGCCGACGCCCCCGAGGCCTCCCAGAGCGAGGTCGTCTACCGGGAGCGAATCGCCCTCACCGATCTCGAGTCCGACCACTTCTCGGCGCAGCTGGTCGAGCGGGTCGGGTGGGCCGTGCACGACGCCGACGAGCTCGAACACCGCGACCCGGAGGTGATCGACCGCCAGGCCGAGGCGTTCCAACGCTGACCCCCGAGCCCCGCGGCCCGGCGACCCCGGGCCGCGGGGTGCAACCGATGTTGCGGGCGCTGGGACGGGAGCTGTTACCCAGTATTCGGGATGCGCCCGATTCGAGCAGTCGGCGCGGCGGGCCTGATCACGATCTTCCTCGCGGCGACCGCAGCGCCCGCGCAGGCGAGCATTCCGGCCCGCGTCGCCGCCCTGCAGTCCGCCCTCAAGGCGCTGCACCTCTACAGCGGCTTCGTCGACGGGGTCAGGGGACCGCTGACCCGCCGCGGGATCGTCGCCCTCCAGCGCCGCCGCGGCCTCCACGTCGACGGGATCGCCGGCCCGAGGACCCGGCGGGCGCTCGGCTGGCGGGGCAGGCCCGGGCTCGGGAGCAGGGTGATCCGATACGGCGACAGGGGCTGGGACGTCGCCGCGCTCCAGTTCCTGCTCCAGCGGGCCGGTGACGGGCCGGGCAGGGCCGACGGCCTGTTCGGGCCGCTGACCAGGGCCGCGGTCCTCCGGGCCCAGGAGAACGCCGGGATCTCGGTCGACGGCCTCGCCGGCCCGCAGACGATCCGGGCGCTGCGGGTCAGGAGCGGGCGGCGACAACGGCGAGGCGCCGACCGGCCCGGTTCGGTTCCTGCGACCGGTCCCGGGCCCGATCGGGTCGCCGTTCGGCGCCCCGCGCGTCGGTCACACCCATACGCGGAGTCGACTTCCCCGAGCCGGAAGGGACCCCGATCGGCGCGGCCGGTGTCGGGACGGTGATCTACGCCTCCTACAACGGCGGCGGCTACGGCAACCTCGTCGTGATCCAGCACCGCCTCGGGTACACGAGCTGGTACGGGCACATGTCGAGGATCACCGCCTACGTCGGTGAGCACGTGGTCGGCGGGACCGGGATCGGGTACGTCGGCTCGACCGGGGACGCGACCGGCCCCCACCTCCACTTCGAGGTCCGCCACTACGACACGCCGATCAACCCGGTGCCGCTCCTCCTCTCCGCCGTCGCCTCGAGCGCGCCCGGCGGGGCGCCACGCCCCAAGGCAGAGGAGTGCACGGGCAAACCGAGTCCGGCCAGAAAGCCTCCACCCGGCTCCGACTGGATCGCGCGCGAACGCCTCTGCCGCTGAGCGCCGAGGGCGCCGGCGGACTGGCCGGACGGCCAGGACCCCTGTCCTAGAATCGGCGCGGTGAGCAGGGAGGTGACCACCGCGACCGCCGCCGGCCAGAGGGTGCGGGATCGGCTCGCGGGCAGGAAGGTCCTCCTCACCGGAGCCTCGGGCTTCCTCGGCAAGGCGGTGCTGGGCACGCTCCTGCGCAGCGCCCCGGACATCGACCAGCTCGTCGTCTTGCTGAGGGCGCCGGGCGGCTCGACCGCGGGCGAGCGCCTCGACAGCGTCCTCGCAGCCGACTGCTTCGACGGGCTTCCGCGCGAGGAGATCCGGGCCAAGCTCGAGTCGGGCCGGATCCGGGCGCTGCGCGGAGACCTCGAGATCGACGGGCTCGGCGACCAGCCGGCCGAGGCGCTGGCGGAGATCGACACCGTGATCCACTGCGCCGCCACCGTCTCGTTCGAGGAGGCGCTCGACGACGCCCTCGCCCTCAACACCTTCGGCCCGGTCCGGCTCCTGCAGCGGCTCCGCGAAAGCGGCTCCGACCCCGAGCTCGTCCACGTCTCGACCGCCTACGTCGCCGACCGCCAGTCGGGCCGGGTGCTCGAGGACGGCGTTCCGCATCACGGCGCTCGCCGGCCTCGACCCCGACGAGCTCCAGGCAACCGGGCGGCGGTGGCGGGAAGAGCTCGAGCGGGAATCGATCGAGGAGCCGCTCCGCGGCGGCTTCGCCAAGGCCGCCGAGCGCGACGCGGCACGGCGCGAGGGCCTGGTCGCCTCCGAGCGGGCCGAGGAGCTGCGCCGCCGCTGGGTCCGCGAGAAGCTCTCGCGCCGCAGCCGCCGGCACGCGATCGAGCTCGGGTGGCCCGACACCTACGCGCTCTCGAAGGCGCTCGGCGAGCGCCTCGTCGCCGAGCGCTCGGCCCCGACGACGATCATCCGGCCGACGATCATCGAGTCCGCCCTGAGGACGCCGAGCCCGGGCTGGCTCGAGGGGATCAAGGTCGCCGACCCGCTGATCCTCGCCTACGCCTCGCGCGGCCTCACCCACCTTCCCGGCCACGAGGACAACGTGATCGACATCGTCCCCGTCGACCTCGTCGCCAACGCCTGCGTCGTCGCCGCCGCCCATCCACCCGAGCACGGCCTGCGGACGATCGCGATCGCGAGCAGCGCCCGCAACCCGCTCTCGATCGGCCGCCTCGCGGAGGAGATCCGCGAGTACTTCCTCGGCCAGCCGCTGACCGGGCGCAACGGGTCTCCGATCAAGATCGGCCAACCTCAAGTTCGTCGACCGCCGGGTCGCGCTGCGATGGACGATCGGTCGCGAGCGGCTCGCTGCGGCGGCGGCACGGGTCGCGATGGCCTCCCCCGTCCACCTCCCGCTGGAGCGGACGCTGCGTTCGGCCCGCTCGCTCGCCGAACGGGTGACGCGGATGGTCAAGATCTACGGCGCCTACACCGAGCTCGACTGCCGATTCGACGACGCCAACGCCTGCACCCTCGCCAACCTCCTCTCCGAGGCCGACCGCGCCGAGCTCTCCTTCGACACGGCGGCGATCGATTGGGACTCCTACCTTCAGGAGATCCACCTGCCGCAGGTGCGGCGCCTCGCCGGCGGCTGAGCTCAGCGGCCCTCGATTTCTCGCAAATAGCAGGGTGATCCCCGTCGCCCGCGGTGGCCGCGGTTACGCTCGCCCGCACTCGCTGGACGACGACGAAGGGAGGAGTCGTGAAGCTGGTCATCGGCATCGTCCGCCCGGAGAAGGCGAACGACGTGCTCGAAGCGCTCTACAGGGCCGAGGTCCGGGGCGTTTCGATCAGCAGGGTTCAGGGACACGGAGGGGAGCTCGACCGGGTCGAGACCTACCGCGGCACGACGGTGAAGATGGGACTCTCGGACAAGGTCAGGTTCGAGGTCGCGGTCTCGGACTCGTTCGTGACGGCGACGGTCGAGGCGCTGCGCGAGGGAGCGCAGACCGGCCAGGTCGGCGACGGCAAGATCTTCGTCGTCCCGCTCGAGCAGGCGGTCAGGATCCGGACCGGCGAGTCCGACGAGGCGGCCGTGACCCCGGTGGCGAAACGATGAGCGGCCACGTCGACAGCGGCGACACCGCCTGGATGCTGGCGGCGACCGCGCTGGTGCTGATGATGACCCCTGCCCTCGGCCTCTTCTACGCCGGCCTCGTCCGCTCGAAGAACACCCTCAACACCTTCATGATGTCGATCGCGGCGATCGCGGTCGCGATGGTCACCTGGGCGCTGATCGGGTACTCGCTCGCCTTCGACGGCGACGGCTCGCTGATCGGCGGCCTCGGCAACTTCGCCCTGCAGGGCGTCGACTTCGCCCCGCGCGAAGGGACCGCGATCCCGCAGCTCGTCTTCTTCGCGTTCCAGGCGACCTTCTGCATCATCACGACCGCCCTGGTCTCGGGCGCGGTCGTCGAGCGGATGCGATTCGGCGCCTATCTCGTCTTCGCCGCGCTCTGGTCGGTGCTCGTCTACTCGGTGCTCGCCCACTGGGCGTTCGGCGGCGGCTGGCTGATCTCCGGCGGGACCCTCGACTTCGCCGGCGGGGTCCCGGTCGAGATGGGCTCCGGCTTCTCGGCCCTTGCGGCGGCGCTGGTCGTCGGCGCACGCAAGGACTACGGCCGCCAGGCCCTCCTCCCCCACAACGCCGTCTATGTCCTGCTCGGCGCCGGCCTGCTCTGGTTCGGATGGTTCGGGTTCAACGGCGGCAGCGGCTTCTCGACCGGGAACGCAAGCGTGCTCGCCTTCACCAACACGCTGCTGACCCCCGCCTGCGCCCTGATCACCTGGTTCGTCCTCGACCTGATCCGGGGCCGCAAGGTGACCGCGATCGGCGCCGCGACGGCGATCATCGTCGGCTGCGTCCTGATCACCCCGGCCGGCGGCTTCATCAGCCCCGGCTGGGCGATGGCCCTCGGCTTCCTCGGCGCCCTGCCCTGTTACGCGATGATCGTCTGGCGGCCGCGGACCCGCGTCGATGAGACGCTCGACGTCCTCGCAGCCCACGGCGTCGCCGGCTTCACCGGGATCCTCTTCATCGGCTTCGTCGCCGAGGTCGGCTGGAACGGTGTCTCCGACGGCCTCTTCTATGGGAATGCCTCCCAGCTCGGCGACCAGGCGCTCGCCGCGCTCGCCGCCCCCGCCTACGCGTTCGGGGCGACTTACGTCCTGTTGCGGGCGATCGGCGCAGTGATGCCGCTGCGGGCGAGCGAGCACGACGAGGCGATCGGGATGGACGTCGTCTACCACGGCGAGGAGGCCTACGCCAGCGGCGAGGGCGCGATCCTGGTCGAGCCCGAGGCCGACGGCGAGATCCTCGTCGCCGACCCGACGTGACCGAGTATGTCCAGGTTCTGACCACGGTCTCCTCGGAGGAGGAGGCGGAGCGGATCGCCGACGACCTCCTCGACCGCCGCCTCGCGGCCTGCGTCCAGGTCGTCGGGCCGATCCTCAGCCGCTACCGCTGGCAGGGCGAGCTCGAGCAGGCGCGCGAGTGGCAGTGCCTGGCGAAGACCGAGGCCGGCCTCTACGGCGAGGTCGAGGCCGCGATCCGCAAGATCCATTCCTACGATGAGCCGGAGATCCTGGCGACGCCGATTCTCGCCGGCAGCGTCGGCTACCTGGCCTGGGTCAGCGAGAACGTCGGCGACTAGGCCGGCACCCTGAAGCCCCGCTTCGCGGGCTTCGACTTGTTGCCGGCGGGGTCGGTCGCCCAGACCTTGAAGGTGTGGCGGCCGGGCTTCAGGCTCTTGTAGGTCTTCGGCGACCTGCACCTCGCCGGCTTCTTTCGGTCGAGCTTGCAGCTGAAGGTCGAGCCGGTCTCATCGGCCTTGAAGCTGAACTTCGCGGTCCCCTGGTCGAGCTTCTTGCCGGGCCCCTTCGAGATCTTCGCGACCGGCGCCCTCGTGTCGGGCGCGGGCGGGCCGGCCGGCGGCGCCGGCGGCGAGCTCAGCCCGTCGACCGCGATCCCGCAGACCTGTTCGGGACCGCCGACGCCGGGGATGAAGCTCTGTTCGACAGCGGTGCCGTCGGCGTTGGCGCGCGCGATCGTGCCATTGCCGGCGTTCATCCAGTAGAGGCGGGCCCCGTCGCGGGCGACGCCACATGGGCCTGAAGCGTCGCCGATGAAGCTCGGGTCGGCGCCGGCGCCGGTGTTCTTGTTGGCGCGGCCGAGACGGGTTCCGGTCAAGAAGAAGAAGCCGGGCTCGCTCCAGAAGACATTGGCCGAGTCGACCGCCACCCCGCAGGGCACGCTCGTGCCCGGGATTTCGATGAACTCGGCTTTGACGTCGGAGCCGTCGAGACCGGCGCGTCCGATGTATGCCGGGGTACCGGTGGCGCCTTCGCCCCAATACACGTGTCCGGCGTCGACGGCGACTCCACAGGGAACCGCAAGCCCCGGGATGAATTCGAACTGCGGAGTTCGTTCCGTCGATTTTCGCGCTGCCCGATCGAGCCCCCGGTGACCGCGGACCAGTAGATCGACGTCGACGTCACCGCGACCCCGTTCGGGCCGTCGATTCCCGGAATGAAGTTCGGGTCGACCCCGGTGCCGTCGATATTGGCCCGCCCGATCGCGCCGCCGGTTTCATTGGCCCAGTAGATGTGATCTGCGTCGACAGCGACGGAATGCCACGCTGCCGGCGCCGGTGATGAAGGCGGGATTGGCGGCACTGCCGTCGTTCTCGGCGCGGCCGATCGATCCCTGAGCGAAGTTCCCCCAGTAGATGAACGCCGGCGCCGGCGACGCGAGCGCCAGCAGCGCCAGCGCGTCACGAGCGGTCGCCGTGAGCGCCGCCTTCCCCGGATATCCGCTCCCCGGCATCTGAGGGAGGATAGGACCCGGCGCCGGCGGATCGATACAGAAAAATCGATTATTCGGGGGCGGCGTCGTGCCCGCCCGCACCTCCGCCAGCCGCCGCTCGAGGTAGCGCCGCTCGACCTGGTTCGAGCGTCAGCTCGATCGCCCGCGCGTAGGCCGGCCCGGCCTCCTCGTCGCGGCCGAGCCGCCGCAGCAGCTCGGCCCGGGCGGAATGGAGCTGCGGGTAGGCGTCGAGGCCCTCGATCGCGTCGATCAGGTCGAGGCCGCGCTGGGGGCCCTCGCTCATCGCCACCGCCGCCGCCCGGTTGAGCTCGACGACCGGGCTCGGGGCGACGCGGGCGAGCCATTCGTAGAGGCGGACGATCCGCGGCCAGTCGGTCTCCTCGGCGGTCGCCGGCCTCGGCGTGGGCGGCCGCGATCCGGGCCTGGATCGTGTAGGGGCCGACCGGGCCATGGGCGGCGGCCCGCTCGGAGAGCGCGAGTCCCTCGGCGATCTCCTCGGCGTCCCAGAGGCCGCGGTCCTGCTCGTCGAGCGGCACCGCCTCGCCGTCGGCGTCGATCCGCGCCGGGCGGCGCGAATCGGTCAGCAGCATCAGCCCAGCAGCCCGCGCGACCTCGGGCTCGCGCGGGAGCATCGAGGCGAGCACCCGGGCCGAGGCGGATCGCCTCGGCGCTGAGCTCGGTCCGCACCAGCGAGTCGGACTCGGACGCGAGGTAGCCCTCGTTGAAGATCAGGTAGAGGGTCGCGAGCACCCCCGGCAGCCGCTCCGGCATCCGCTCGGCCTCGGGAACCTCGTAGGGGATCCCCGCCTGAGCGATCTTGCGCTTGGCGCGGACCAGGCGCTGGGCCATCGTGGTCTCGGCGACGAGGAAGGCGCGCGCGATCTCGGCGGTGCCGAGGCCGCCGAGCGTCCGCAGCGTGAGGGCGACCCGGGCCTCGAGCGAGAGGGCGGGGTGGCAGCAGGTGAAGATCAGCCGCAGGCGGTCGTCCTCGATCTCGCCTGCGGCGGCGACCTCCTCGGCGGGGCCCAGCTGCGGCGGGCGGATCGCCTCGAGGCCCTCGAGGATCGCGGTCTTGTCGCGGAGGTTGCGCTCGCGGCGGAGGCGGTCGATCGCGTTGTTGCGCGCGACCTGGGTGATCCAGGCGCCGGGGTTCGAGGGGACGCCGTCGCGGGGCCAGCGCTCGAGGGCGACGACGAAGGCCTCCTGGACCGCCTCTTCGGCGGCGTCGAAGTCGCCGAGGACGCGGATCAGCGTCGCCACCGCCCGCCCCGACTCGTGCCGGAACGTGCGGTCGACGACGCTGTCGCGGTGCGCTGCCTCCAAGCGCGCCTAGTGCTTCTCCGTCACGCGCTCGAGCAGTTCGGCGCCGGAGATGTCGTCCTCACCCGACTCCTCGACCAGCGGCCTGACTTCGACCCCGACGCCCTGGAGCGGCGCCTTCTTCGTCCACTCGAGAGCCTCGTCCAGATTCGCCGCCTCGATGATCCAGAAGCCCATCAGCTGCTCCTTGGTCTCGGCGAAGGGACCGTCGGTGACCGTCGCCTCGCCGCCCTCCTCGAGCGGGAAGCGGACGACCGAGGCCGTCGCGCGCTCGCGCAGGCCGGCCCCCATGACCCAGGCGCCGGCGTCTTTCAGCTCCTGGTTGTAGCGGTCCATCAGGTCGATCGTCGCCTGCATCTCATCCGGCGAGATCTCCTCGAAGTTGGGCTCCTCCCCGATCAATCCGAGCATGTATTGCATCGTGTGCCTCCTTTGTTCGCGGCGGCCGCGGATGGCCGCCTTCACCCTAACGACGAACGGGAGCCGCCAGATCGACAGCTACGTGCCGTGGTAGCCGCCCATAGGCGGCTAACCCACGCACGCTAGGCGCGGAGGCGGTAGCCGCTCGAGAACAGGCGCAGGTTGACGATGAAGAGGGCCGCGGTGGCGGCGGCGAGGGCGACGAGGGAGAGCGGCGATGCTGACTTCGGTGTAGCCGAGGAACCCGTAGCGGACGAGGTTGATCATGTAGAAGATCGGGTTGAAGTGGGTCAGGGTCTCGAACGGCTGCGGAAGCAGCGTCGCCGAGTAGAAGACCCCGCCGAGGAAGATCAGCGGCTGGAGGATGAAGGTCTGGGCGAAGGCGACGTCGTCGAACTGTTCGGCGCGGACGCCGATCAGGACCCCGAGCTGGGAGAAGAAGAAGCCGACCAGGAACAGCCCCGGGACGAGGACGAGGATGTGGTCGACGGGGAGGTCGACGAGGATCGAGGCGGCGATGAAGGTCAGGGCGGCGACGATCAGGCCGCGCATGAAGCCGCCGAAGGAGAACGCCAGCAGCAGCTCCGCCGGTGAGGCGGGCGAGGAGAGCTGGTCCTGGATCGCCCCCTGGAATTTCTGCTGCAGGATCGAGGAGGAGTTGTTGGCGAAGGAGTTGATCGAGAACGACATCATGATCAGGCCGGGGATGACGAAGACGACGTAGTCGATCCCGTGCAGCTTGTCGATCCGGGACCCGAGCGCGGCGCCGAAGACCGAGATGTAGAGGAAGGTTTCGAGCAGCGGCCCGCCGAGCGTCTGCTTCTTGATCTTCATGAAGCGGCTCACCTCGCGGCGCCAGAGCGTGTAGAAGCGGATCCTCGCCGTCGCGGTCACGCCTCGACCTCCTCGACCTCGATGTGGGAGCGCGAGAGCTCCTTGCGGCCGACCAGCGCCAGGTAGGCGTCCTCGAGGTTGACGACGCCGAAGCTCGAGGCCAGCTCCTCGCTCGATCCCTCGGCGACGATTTCGCCGTGGTTGATGAAGGCGATCCGGTCGCAGAGCTGCTCGGCCTCCTCGAGGTAGTGGGTCGTCAGCAGGATCGTCGTCCCCTCCTGGTTGATCCGCTGGACGTAGTGCCAGAGCTCGAGCCGGAGCTCGACGTCGACGCCGGCGGTCGGCTCGTCGAGGATCAGCAGCCGCGGCCGGTGCATCATCGCCCGCGCCAGGATCAGCCGCCGCTTCATCCCGCCCGAGAGTGTCCGCGTTCGTTCGTCGCGCTTCTCGGTCAGCGAGAAGGTCTCGAGCAGCTCCCTCGCCCGCTCGCGCCGCTCGCGCTTCGGCACCCCGAAGTAGCCGGCGTGGTAGTCGAGCGTCTCCTCGACGGTCAGGAACCAATCGAGGTTCGGCTCCTGCGGCGCGAGGCCGACCGATTGGCGCGAGGCCTCGTAGTCGCTGATCGCGTCGTGGCCGAAGGTCCGGATCGAGCCCGACGTGACCTGGGCGAGCCCGGTCGTGCAGTGGATCAGGGTCGACTTGCCCGCCCCGTTCGGGCCGAGCAGGCCGAAGAACTCGCCGGGCTGGATCTCGAGCGAGACCGAGCGCAGCGCCTCGACCCCGGTCGGGTAGGTCTTGACCAGATTCTCGATGTCGAGGGCGGGCTCGCTCAGAACTCCTCAACCTAGAGGACCGACGCGCCCGGCTCCCCTGCACAGCCCTCTCGCGCTTCGCTCGCGGCGCGAAAAACCAAATTGCGCTCATTGGCTCGCTCCGCGCTCAGCGATCGTTCTGCGATCGCGACCATGCGGTCGTTGAGGCGGCGCATCGCCGCCTCGTAGGGCGGCGCGAACTTGCGCTGGAACCAGTAGCCGATCCTGATGTCGGCCGAGGTGAAGACCATGTAGCGGTCCTTCTCGATCGCCTCGAGGATCCGTTCGGCAACCCGCTCCGGGGCTCACCGCTCGGCGCATCGAAGCGGGCGATCGCCCTCCGGATCCTCGGGTCGGAGCGGTCGACCCCGACGATCTCGACCGTGTCGACGAGCGGCGTCCTCACCCCGCCGGGGCAGACCAGGCTGACGCCGATCCCGTGGCGACGGAGGTCGAAGCGAAGGACCTCGGAGACGCCGCGAAGGCCGAACTTGCTGGCGCTGTAGGCGGCGTGCCAGGGGAGCCCGAAGAGGCCGGCGGCCGAGGAGACGTTGACGACGTGGCCGCCCCTCCCGGCGTCGATCATCGGCGGCACGAAGCACTCGAGGACGCTGATCGGCCCGATCAGGTTGACGTCGATCATCTTCTGCCAGTCGCTGTGACGGAGGCGCTCGATCGAGCCCCAGGTCGAGACCCCGGCGATGTTCATCACGACGTCGACGCTGCCGCCGGCCGCGTGGACCTTCTCGGCGAGGGCGACGACGGCGTCGTGGTCGGCGATGTCGGCGACGGTCGCGGTCCCGACCCGGCCGCCGCCGCGCTCGACCTCGGCGACGACGTCGCCGAGTGCCTGGACATCGGTCAGGTGGAGCTCCGCCCCGCGCTCGGCCGCGGCCAGCGCGGTGGCGCGGCCGATGCCGCTGGCGGCGCCGGTGATCAGGCAGCGCCGGTCTCGAAGGCCCTTCAAGCGCCTGCCTCCTCCGGCGGGAAGTCGGAGGCGACGCGGAGCGTGTTCAGCGTCATCGCCAGCATCTCGTAGTGGCCGACGAGCATGCAGAGCTCGATCAGCTCGACCTCGTCGAGCTCCGCAGCGAGCCGGGCCCAGAGCTCGTCGCCGATCGCGCCGTCGGCGTGGAGCTCGTCGGCCGCGGCGAGCAGCATCGATTGCCGCTCCGACCAGCCCTCCGCCGCCGCGCCCTCGCGGACCCTGGCGATCTGCTCGCGGCTGAGGCCCGCCCCGCTGCCGATCCGGACGTGGTGGCTCCACTCGTACTCGCAGCCGGTGTTGTTGGCGACGCGGAGGATCACCAGCTCGGTGTCCTCGCGCGGCAGGCGGCCGCCCGGCATCAGCGCCCCGGCGAACCAGAGCCAGCGGCGGAACAGGCGGCGGTGGCGGGCCAGCGTGGTGAAGATCCGCGGCGGCGGGCGGCCGCCGGTGGCGAGGCCGAGGGCCCTCGCGAGCCCCGCGTTGACGAGGCCGATCTGGCGGCGCGACCCGGGCGGGATCCGGGGAGTTTGGTCTCCACCCATCGCGGGGACCGTACAGGCATGGCCGCTTCATTCACGAAGACGAGGCTCACCGAGGTCGAGGACTCGGCTCCGAAGTTCGGCTACGGCGAGATCCAGCAGGCGCGGTTCGCGAACTCGGACCTCGATGTCGAGCAGGCCGGGCTGGCCTATCACCGGATCGCCCCTGGAAAGCGGCAGGCGTTCGGCCACCGCCACGACAGGGCGGAGGAGATCTACGTCGTCATCTCCGGCGCCGGCCGGGTCAAGCTCGACGACGAGGTCGTCGAGCTCGGGGCGCTCGATGCCATCCGGGTCGGGCCGGGAGTCACCCGCGCGTTCGAGGCCGGGCCGGATGGGCTCGAGTATCTCGCGGTCGGCGCCCTCGCCGACAAGGACGACTTCGAGCTCCTCCAGGGCTGGTGGGACGACTGATCACCGCCCCCTAGTCTTCGTCCGATGGGACGAGGCTCTGGGAAGACGCGGCCGCTGCTCGCGGTCGACACACCCTCGATGCTGTTCCGCGCCTTCTACGCGCTGCCGAAATCGATCGTCGGCCCCGACGGCAACCCGGTCAACGCCCTGCTCGGCGCCGCCAACCTGATCGTCCGCGAGGTCGAAGCCCACGACCCGCGCGCGGTCGTCCTCTGCTTCGGCCCCGACGCCGCCTCCTACCGGACCGAGCTGTTCCCCGCCTACCACGCCGACCGCGACGACGTCCCCGACGAGCTCGCCCCGCAGTGGGCCGACTGCCGGGAGTTCTTCGAGGCATTCGGCTGGACCGTCGCGGTCAGCGAGTCGCTCGAGGCCGACGACCTGCTCGGGACCTACGCCCGACTCGAGGCGGAGGCGGGCGGCCGGGCGCTGCTCCTGACCGGCGACCGCGACATGTACCAGTGCGCCGGCGAGCGGGTCACGGTCCTCTACGTCCGCACCGGCGGCAAAGGCGCCGAAGAGGTGACCCCCGACGGAGTCCGCGACCGATACGGGATCGACCCGGGCCAGGTCCCCGACTTCATCGCCCTGCGCGGCGACCCCTCCGACGGCATCCCGGGGGCGAAGGGAGTCGGCGAGAAGACGGCGGCCGAGCTGCTGCGCCGCCACGGCTCGCTCGAGGCGGTACTCGACAACGCGATCCGCGAGCAGCGCCCGAAGCTGCGCGGCGCCCTGCTCGACTCGCGCGACGAGCTGCTCGCCTTCAAGGACATCGCGACCCTGCGCGACGCCGGGGTCGAGCGTCCGCCGGACCGCCCGACCGATTGGGCGGGCGCCGCGGCCGCTGCCCGCGAGCGCGGGATGAACCGCCTCGCCGAGCGGCTCGAGAGCTTTCACCGCGGGATAGGCGCTTTCCCGAACCAATGCTTTGGGAAAGCGCCTTGCGACTGTCTCAGGCGGCCCGCAGCGCCGGGCGGTTCGAGGCGATCGCCTCGACCGCGCCGCGCGCGGCCTCGACGCCGCTCCCCCAGGCGACCTCGGAGAGGAGGCCCGGCCGAGGCCATCATGTCGCCGGCGACGAAGACGCCGTCGCCGCGGTCGACGGCCGGCCGGTCGGCCCAGGTCGTGCCGGGGAAGTCGAGGGCGCCGCTGCGCCGGTCCATCACGGTCCGGCGGCGCCAGGTCTCGCGCTCGCGCCAGTCGGGCAGCGCGAGGTCGATCAGCTTCTCCAGTCGCAGGCACGCCTGGTCGGGGCTCTCGTCCGGGCGGATCGGCATCTGCGCCTGGACCAGCTCCTCGCCCTGGGGCGCGAGGCTCGAGTCGGCGGCGCTGTAGCGCTCGAACCAGCCCGCCTCGTCGAGGTCGGAGACGACGAACGGGTCGCCGCGCCGGTGCTCGACCCCGAGGTCGAGGCAGACCGTGCGGCCGCTCGGCCACTCGAGCGAGTCGTCACCGAGCAGCTCGCGCGCCTCGCAGATCTCGGTCGCGACGATCACCGGCGGCTCCGGCAGCGACGTGACGCAGTTGCCGGTCTCGATCCTGACGCCGAGCTGCCGCGCCCTGGCCTCGAGCCGCTCGACCAGAGCGCTCCAGCCGCCGATCACGTAGCGCGCCGGCGGCGGCGCGTTGAGCAGGGCCCGCACCGTGCGGCCCCAGATGAACTCGGCCGAGAGCTCGCCGGGGTCGTGGTGGAAGGTGTAGACGCCGGCGGCAGCCGAGAGGATCTGGGCGGTCCGGGCGTCGGTGTAGCTCGGTGGCCCAGCCGCGGAAGTCGCGGTCGGAGGGCGCCTGGCGGCCCCGCAGCCGGAGCACGGCCGGGGCGGTCGCGAGCGGCGGCGTCCGGCGCAGCTCGCCCTCCCAGCGGAACCGGATCGGCGCCAGCGGCACGCCGCGGGTCCGCGGCATCAGGTCGCGCTCGCGCAGCCAGCGGCAGAACGGGCCGTCCTTGTAGAGGACGTGCGGGCCGAGATTCGCCTTGTACGGGCCGTCGGCGCTGCGGGCGCGGCCGCCGACGTCGTCGTGCGCCTCGAGCAGGGTGACGTCGGCCTCCGCCTCGGCGCAGGTGATCGCCGCCGTCAATCCCGCGATTCCGCCACCGACAATCGTGATCCCGCTCATCCGCGACCTCCTTCGGGTGCTTGTCAGGCCAAAGTTAGGGCCTGACTGGTCCGATATACAGTTCCAGTAATGGCGTCGTCCAATGGGCCAGTTGGCGCCGGCCCGGAACTGCTTCTGAGGCTCGACCGCGACGATCCCGTCGCGCTCCACGAGCAGATCGAGCGCTCGATCCGCGACGACATCCGCTCCGGCCGACTCGCCGCCGGCTCGAGGCTTCCGTCGAGCCGGACCCTTGCCGGCGAGCTCGGCGTCTCGCGCGGTGTCGTCACCGAGGCCTACGGCCAGCTCGCCGCCGAGGGCTACCTCCACACCCGCCAGGGCGCGCCGGTCCGGGTCGCGAGCGCGGTCCGCGCCTCGGCGCCGCGGGCGCCGGCGCGCTCGCTGCTGCCGAGCTTCGCCTACCACTTCCACCCCGGCCTCCCCGACCTCGCCGGATTCCCGCGCGACCGCTGGCTGCGATCGCTGCGCGCAGCCTGGCGCCAGGCCCCGATCGGGGCGATCGGTTACGCCGACCCGCGCGGCGTGCCGGAGCTGCGCGAGGCGCTCGCCGAGTACCTGGGGCGGGTCCGCGGCGCCGCCACCGACCCCGAGCACACCCTGATCTGCACCGGGTTCACCCAGGGCCTCTCGCTGCTCTGCCGCTGGCTCGCCGCGCAGGAAGTCGAGCGGGTCGCGCTCGAGGACCCGGGTTGGCACCCGCACCGGCTGATCGTCGAACAGGCGGGGCTCGAGGTCGTCCCGGTCCCGGTCGACGCGGAGGGCCTGCGGGTCGACCTGCTGCGGGCGAGCGGCGCAACCGCGGTGATCGTCACCCCCGCCCACCAGTTCCCGACCGGCTGCGTGATGAGCAGCGAGCGGCGGGCGGCGCTGATCGAGTGGGCCGAGACCGGCGACGGGCTGATCGTCGAGGATGACTTCGACGCCGAGTTCCGCTACGACCGCGGCGGCGTCGGCGCGCTCCAGGGCCTGGCGCCCGAGCGCGTCGTCCTGATCGGTTCGGCGAGCAAGCGGCTGGCGCCGGCGATGCGGCTCGGCTGGATGCTGTCCCCATCCTGGCTCGCCTGGACCCTGATCTCGGCGAAGACCGTCGAGGACTCGGGCTCCGAGGCGGTCGGCCAGCTTGCCCTCCAGGACTTCGTCGTCCGCGGCGAGCTCGACCGCCACCTGCGGCGGATGCGGCTCCGCTACGAGGAGCCGGCGCGACGCGCTGCTCGAGTCGCTGGCGCGGTGGGCGCCGGCCTGCGTCCCCGGCGACGGCGCCGCCGGCCTCTACGAGCTGGTCGAGCTTCCCGCGGGGTCGACGAGGCCTCCCTGATCGCCGCAGCCGCCGAGCGCGGCGTCGGCGTCGAGGGGGTCTCCCTGCACCGCTTCATCGGCGACGGCCCGCCGGCCCTCGTGCTCGGCTTCGGCAACCTGCCGGAGCCGGCGATCGAGCACGGCGTCCGCCTCCTCGGCGAGGCGATCGAGGCCGAGTCGGGCTGAGTATCCTCGCTGGAATGAGGACGAGGGTGTTGGTCACCCTGATACTCGCGGCGTGTGCTGTTCCCGCCGAGGAGGCCCGCGCCGGTGGCTGGCTTCCCCCGGTGGATCTGGGGTCGGGGAATCTGGGGGCCCAGCAGGCCGTGATGACGTCCCGCGGCGAGATGATCGCGGCCTGGATCGCCTTTTCCACAACCGGAAGCAAGATCCAGACCTCGGTCAGGCCCGCCGGTGGAAGCTTCGGCCCCCCCGCCGGCCTCGGGCCGCTCGGGGAAGGCGTCGAGAACCTCGACCTGGCCACCGATCCCGCCGGCAACTCGATCCTCACCTGGCGTGGGGCGGTGGACGCGGCCAAAGACGACATCCGCCTCTACTACAGCTTCCGGCCTGCCGGCGGGGCGTTCACCGCCCCGCAGGAGGTCACCGGCGCGGGCATACACGTCGCCCAGCCGACGACCGCGATGGACGCCGCCGGCAACGCCCTCACGGTCTTCGTTCGCGCCCCGAGTGGGGACGGCCATCTGGCATACGTGTTCCGACCGGCCGGCGGAGAGTACGGAGCTCAGCAGGAGATCACGTCCACGATGGCCCAGTCCCCGCAGGTCGAGTTCGCCGCCGACGCAACGGCGATCGCAGCCTGGACCTCGAACATAGGAGGAATTGTTCAGGCGGCGCGACGCCCGCCGGGCGGGGACTTCGGCTCGATCGAGCCGGTGTCAGCGAGCGGAGTCTTCTCGGTCCGGGAGGCGGTCGCCCCGAGCGGCAGGGCGCTGCTCGCCTGGCCGCGGTTTAACGGGACGAACCAGCTCGTCGAAACGGCCCTCGCCGACCCGGGGGCCGAATTCGGCGCCCCGGTCACGGTGTCGACCCCAGGGTTCGAGTCGGCGTTCCCGATTGTCGCAATAGACCGGACCGGAGCCGCATTCTCAGCCTGGAGAGACGGCGGCGCCGGCGATCTCATCCGGGCCGCCGCCGCGCCGCCGGGGGTGCCCTTCGCCGCGGCCGCAACGCCCGCGGGCGCGGATGGGTTTCCCGACGAGGCCGAATTCGCCGCCGACGGCAGCATGATGTTCCTCTGGCAGGCGGGCGAAGACGACCCGAACCCGGCGATGGCGGCATTGCGCAGCCCGGCGGGGGCCTTCGGTCCGGCGATCACCCTCACCCCGCCTGGGCAGGACACATCGGGGCTGGATCTTTCGGGCGACGGAACCGGGAACTTCCTCGTCCTCCATGGCTACAAAACCGACGTCTCCAACGCGATCCTCCAAGCAACCGGCTACGACGGCGTTCCGCCGGCCTTCCGCTCGCTGTCGGTGCCCACGAAAGTCAGGACCGGCAAAGCGGCGTCGTTCTCGGCCGACGTCTTCGACGTGTTCGGTGCGGCGGTCGAGTGGAAATTCGGCGACCGGCACGCGGCAAGCGGCACCACTGTCAAACACACCTTCAGGGATACCGGTGGCCGCCGCACGATCGTCGTCACGGCGACCGACCCTGCCGGACAGACGACGACCGAGCGCCGGATCGTCGACGTCAAGGACGTGACCCCGGTCAGGATCAGCAGGGTCAGGTTCAAGCCCGCTGCCTTCGCGCCAAAGGGCGCCGGGCCCGCCCATGCCGCGAGGGTGAGGAAGGGCTCAAGCCTGCGCTTCCGCCTTTCCGAGCGAGCCCGAGTCAGGATCGGCTTCGAGCGCCGGCGGAAAGGCCACTACGTTCGCCTCCGCTCGGCGAAACCGCTGAAACGGAAGGGAAGGAAGGGTGGCAACCGAGTGAAGTTCGCCGGCAGGCTCGGTGGCTCGGGCCTGGCGCCAGGCCGCTACCGAGCGACGCTGGTCGCGACCGACACCGGCGGCCTCAAATCGAAGACGAAGTACGCGCGGTTCAAGATCGTCAGTCCCTGAGATCGCGGAGGACCGCGCGGGCGGCGTTGAACCCGCACATCCCGTGGGCGCCGGCGCCGGGCGGCGTCGCGGCCGAGCAGATGTAGAGGCCACGGCCGCCGGCCGAGTAGGGGTCGAGCGCGAGCCGCGGCCGCAGCAGCGCCTGGATGCCGTTGGTCGCGCCGGTGATGATGTCGCCGCCGACGTAGTTGGCGTTGTAGGCCTCGAGGTCGGCGGGGGAGCGGACGTGGCGGCCGACGATCCGCTCGCGCAGCCCCGGGGCGAACCGTTCGATCTGGTCGACGATCGCCTCGGTCGACGTCGCCGCGATAGCCGCTGGGGACGTGGCAGTAGGACCAGACCGGGTGGACGTCGCCGTCGGAGCGGCCGGGATCGGCGAGGTACTGCTGGCCGACGAGGACGAACGGCCGCTCCGGCATCCGCCCGCGGTTGACCTCGCGCTCGGCGGCGACGAGCTCCTCGTAGGAGCCGATCGCGTGCACGGTCCCGGCGCGGCGCGCGGACTCGGCCGCTCCACGGCACCCCGCCCTCGACCGCGAGGTCGACCTTGAACGCGCCGGGGCCGTGGCGGTAGCGGCGGAGGCCGCGAGCGGCCCGGGCCGAGATCCGGCTGCCGGCGATCTCCGCCACCGCCGCCGGGGCGAGGTCGAAGACGACCGCGTCGGCGGCCGGCAGCTCGCCAAGCGCCCGAACCGGCCGCCCGGTCTCGATCGTGCCGCCGCTCTCGCGCACGCACCGCCGCCAGCGCGTCGGCGATCGCCTGCGACCCGCCGCGCGCGACCGGCCAGCCATAGCGGTGGCAGGCGGAGATCAGCGCCATCCCGACCGCGGCGCTGAAGGGACCGGTCTGGGGGCTGAACGAGTGCGCGGCGACGCCGCCGAACAGCGCCCGCGCCTCCTCGCTGCCGAGAGTGCGCGCCAGCAGCGGTCGCCGGCATCGCCGCCCGGATCCCGAAGCGGGCGAGCCGGACCGGGTGCCGGGGCGGGTGCAGGAGCGGCAGCATGATGTCCTCCGAGAGCGCGTCGAAGCCGGCGGCGGAGGCGCCGAACGCCCGCTTCCAGGCCGGTCCGGCGGCGCCGAGACCCGCCGCGGTCTCCTCGATCGAACGCACCATCGTCGCGGCGCTGCCGTCGTCGAAGGGGTGGGCGAGGTCGACCTCCGGCCAGGCCCACTCGAGGCCGTGCCGGTCGAGCCCGAGCCCTGAGAGCGCCGGCGAGTCGACGACCAGCGGGTGGGTCGCCGAGCAGTCGTCGTGGACGAGTCCCGGCAGCGTCAGCTCGCTGCTCGATGCGCCGCCGCCGATCTTCTCGGCCGCCTCGAGCACAGTGACCCCGACGCCGGCCCGGGCCAGGGTCGCGGCGCAGGCGAGGCCGTTCGGCCCGGCGCCGACGACGATGGCGTCACTCATGGACGGGGAACGGGCGCCCGTCGAGCCAGGGCTGCTGCACGATCATGTCGGCGACCCGGACGTGGCCCTCCTCGACCAGCCCGCTGGCGGCGTCGAAGATCCGGTAGTGCTGGCGCCCGTCGCCGGCGGGCTGCGACTCGAGCGTCACCACCCGCAGCTCGCCCTCGGCGAAGTTGCAGCGCTCCTGGACCGCCGCCAGCAGGCGCTGGTCGTGGAAGTGGCCGTCGCCGAAGTTGTAGCCGAGGACGACGCCGGCGACCAGCTCGCCCTCGCGGACGTCGTACTCCTCGATGTCGTCGACCGCGCGGGCGCTGAGCCCGTTCAGCGCCCGCCCGTGAGAGTGCATCGAGCGGAACGCGAGCCCTTTGTAGAGGAGCACGTCGATCAGGTCGTCCTCGTAGAACTTGGCGAGCTGCTCGGTGACGATCGGCGCCGCCTTGACGATCCCCTCGTCGAGCCGCTTCTCGGACCCGTGCCGGAACAGCCACTGGCTGGTCGCCCAGTTGCCGGCGTAGTAGCGCATCGAGGGCAGGAACGAGACGAGGTCGGGGCGGAAGTTGCCGAGGATCGGGAAGCCGACGGCGGTCACCGCGAGAATCGCGATCAGGAGCGGTTCGTCGAGGGTCGAGAACGGGACGTCGCCGTAGTGCCCGAAGAGGAACAGTAGCCCGAAGATCATGAAGATGTTCCACTCGAGCGGCACCGCGAGCGGGAAGGTCGAGAGGATGTGGAGGTGGAAGACGATCATCCCGGCGACCGCGATCGTCCCGATCGTCCCACCCGCCGAGACGAGCAGGATCAGCGGCAGGGTGAACTCGATCACGGTTCCGAGGTGGGCGGCGAGGGCGCCGGTCGAGGAGGGCAGAAGGTCCCGCGGGTGGTCCCTGTAGAGACGCCGCTTCGCCGCCCGCGATCTGTTCCAGGGCGTGTTGCTGATCATCACCGTGACGACGAACGGGAAGTGGTGGTTGAGCTTCGATGACGCCGCCCCCCACCAGATGCAGATGAAGATCAGCTGGCAGGCGACGATCGTGTTCGACAACGGGAAGAGGAAGACGATCATCAGGTTGCCGTAGACCTCGGCCCGCGCCGCCAGGAACGGGACCTTGTCGCGGAGCCCGAGAGCGGCGAGGAACGCGAGCGCGACCCCGACCGCGAGCGGGTCGAGGTGCACGGAGGAACTGAGGGACCCGTTGAGGAAGTCGGGCTGAATGAAGCTGCCGTTGAGAACCACAAATGATCCGGTCTCCCCTGCGATCAGCAGGAAGAGCAGCGACCCCAGCAGCCCCGCGTAGAGCGCGACGTCGAACAGGGTGCGCATGTTGCCGCGGGTGAGCGGCACCCGGTCGGGCCAGGGCGGCAGCCTCACGGTCCCTGGCCGCAGCCAGTAGAGGACGCCGCCGATCATCGGCGAGAAGCGCAGGGTGAGGGGCAGCGAGCCGGCGCCGAGGCCGAGGACCTCCCAGAGCATCGTCCAGACGACCGCCTTCTCGAAGACGATCGGTTCGGTCCACCAGCTCGAGAGGTCGCCGAGACCGAGCCCGGGAGTCGTCGCCGAGATCAGCAGCAGGCCGCCGCCGGCGTAGAGGATCAGCTTGACGACGTAGAGGAGGTAGACGGCGATCGGGGTGCCGAACCCGTTGACCGCCCAGTCCTGGGCCAGCGGCTTGATCCGCTCCAGGTGAGGGAGCCGCCGCCACTCCGCGATCTCGAACGGCGGATCTGTCGGCGTCAGGAACCCCATCGCTCCCGCTCAACCTATCCGCGAGGGCGGGCGCCGGTCGAGGATCAGCCGGCGACGGCCTCGAGCGGCTCCTCGCGCCTGGCGGCGGCGGAGAAGCGCAGCGACCCGTCCTCGAGCGGCGCGCGCCTGATCATCCGCGAGTCGAGCAGGTAGTTCTGCTTCAACCGCCAGGGCTCCCGCGAGCCCTGCTTCGGCAGCTGTTCGAGCGAGCGCTGAACGTACCCGGAGCTGAAGTCGATGATCGGCTCCTCGCGAATAGAGGGATCGTTCACCTCGGGGACGCAGGCGGCGAGCCCGTGGGCGTCCATGTGGTTGAGGAGGCGGCAGACGAACTCGCAGGTGAGTTCGACCTTGAGGGTCCAGGAGGCGTTGGTGTAGCCGACGGTGAACGCGAGGTTCGGGACGCCGCTCACCATCATCCCCTTGTAGGTGAGAACGCGGCCGATCTCGACGTCCTCGCCATCGACCACGACCTCCATCCCGCCGAGGAACTGGAGGTTGAACCCGGTCGCGGTGACGATCACGTCGGCGTCGAGCTCGGCGCCCGACTCGAGCCGCAGGCCGGACTCGGTGAAGGTCTCGATCCGGTCGGTGACGATCTCGACGCGGCCGTCGCCGATCGCCTCGTAGAGGTCGCCGTCGCGGAGCGCGCAGGGCCGCTGCTCCCACGGGTTGTAGCTGGGGGTCAAATGCTTCTCGAAGTCGAAGCCGGCGGGCAGCGACCGCTCGGCCGCCTTGCGGAAGAGCCGTTTCGCCGCCCCGGGGAAGCGCCTGCAGAACCAGAAGGTGATGGAGCCGGCGAGGATGTCCTTCCAGCGCATCACCGAATAGGCGGCCTTGGGAGGCAGGACGCGCCGCAGCTTGGCGGCGAGAGGGTCGACCCCCGGGAGCGGGAAGAGATAGCTCGGGGAGCGCTGCAGCATCGTCACCTGCTCGGCCTTCTCGGCCAGCGCCGGGACCAGCGAGACCGCCGTCGCCCCGCTGCCGATCACGACGACCCGCTTTCCCGAGTAATCGAGGTCCTCGGGCCAGCGATGCGGATGGGCGATGCGGCCGGCGAAGCGCTCGGTGCCCTCGAACTCCGGCAGGTATCCCTCGTCGTAGGCGAAGTAGCCGCTGCAGCTCCAGACGAACCCGCAGGTCAGGTGCACGGTCTCGCCCGTGTCGGAGCGCTCGGCCTCGACCTCCCAGTGCGCGTCGGCCGGCGACCACTCGACCCGGACGACGCGGTGGTTGAAGCGGATCCTGCGGTCGACCCCGGCCTCCGCCGCCGCCTCGCGGACGTAGGCGAGGATCGAGTCGCCGTCGGCGAGGGACCGTCGACCCCTTCCACGGCTTGAACCCGAAGCCGAGGGTGTGGATGTCGGAGTCGCTGCGGACACCCGGGTAGCGGTAGAGGTCCCAGGTGCCGCCGCTGACGCCGCGCGACTCGAGGATCGCGTAGCTCTTCCCCGGGCATCTGCGGGTCAGGTGCCTGGCGGCGGCGATCCCGGAGATGCCGGCGCCGACGATCAGGACGTCGAGGTGCTCGCGTTCGGTTTCAGTGCGTCCCACGACCGGCCATTCTGCCAACCGATCGCGATGCCGACCGGATCTGGCTCACAGAGGCCTATCCGATCGGGCTGCAGCTGCGGAGGACTTTGCCGCGCATCTCGGTGCCGTCATCGAACTTGAGGTCGCCGCGGGTGAAGAACCGCCCGGTCGGGCAGGTGGCGAGCAGCAGGTGCTCCTTCTTCCCCCTGTAGGTCCAGTCTTTCTTGATTTCGAGTTTCGCGAACGTCAGCGAGCCCTGGCCGGCGACGATCGTCGGGATGATGATTTCGGTTTTCGTTCCGTAGATGCCGCTCGCCTTGGTGATCACGGCGGTGGTCACAAACGTTGTCGGGGCCGGAACCCGCGCGTAGACGTGGAAGATCAGGACCTTGTGGCCGCCTTTGGGGCGGCCGTTGAAGATCAGCATCTTGCCCTTGGCGAAGAACGGCGGCTGTTCGGGGAACGCGATCTCGGCCCCGGCTTCGCCGGTGCCGACGAGGGCGTCGCCGCAGATCGCTTCCGCCTGATCGGTGAGCGTGTTCTGGAGGCGGGCGACGCTGCAGGTCGGGAGTCCGGTCGTGTTGATGCCCGCGTGCTTGTCAAATTCGAGCGAGAGAACCTTGGCCGCGGGAGGATGGGTCCCGTCGGCGGTTTTCAGCGTCGTTTCGGCGTGAAGCGAGATCGGCGACGGCGTCGTCCGCGGCAGCTTCTGGGGGCTGAAGCCGCCGTCGACGAAGACGACGAGATTGCCCGCCTTGACGGTCTGCCCCGACCCGAGCGCCGTCGCGGCGAGCAGCGCCGCGAGCACGGCGGCGACTCCCAAGAACGCCAGCACGCGTGCCCACTTTCTCACCCCGAACCTCCCTGTCCGGTCGAACGAACAATCTGAACTATAGGACCGGGAGCCCTGGAAAAGAAAAGTTCCCTAGGCGAGGGACAGGACGTGCGCGTGCTTGGCGTCGACCCGGCCCTCGAGGACGTCGAGGAAAGCGCTCTGCACGGCCTCGAACCCGGTGCCCCGGATCACCTCGATCCAGCTTCCGGTCCACTCGCAGAACGGGTGCCAGGCGTCGGCGACCTTCCGCTCGAGGCCCTCGCGTCCCCAGTCCCCCGAGCGCTTGTTGACGCGGTCGGGGGCGAAGAAGAAGGACGGCGTCGGGCCGGGTAGGTCGGCGCCGCCACCGGCCCCGGACTCCTCCCAGTGGGTGACGCCGACGGCGATGCTGCTCACGAGCTCGTCGCCGTAATGGGAGTGGACCGCCATCCGCAGGTCGCCATCGCCGGCGATGTCGACGAAGGTGGCGGGGCCCGGGCCGAGGGATTCGATCGCGTCGTATGGGATTACGCGGTCGTAGATGCCGCGGTCCTCGACGAACCCGGTGCTGCGGGGCGAGGTGAGCCCGACCAGCTCGACGCCGTCGCGCCGGCTGAGGAGGAAGGCGGCGGCGAGCGCGGTCTTGCTCGAAGCGCTGGAGATCACGATCGGCCCACGCTCGAGCAGGCCCTCGTCGGCGAGCTGGTCGTCGATCAGGAACGAGGTGAAGAAGAGAGGGCGGAGCAGCATCTGGACGTCCTCGGTGTCGGCGCGATAGAAGGGGTCCGTCTCGGTCGCGAGGTAGCGGTGGTAGGCCGAGGGCAGCGGCTCCCGGTGCGGGGAGCCGTCGACGAACCCGCCGCCCTCGCCGGCGACCGGCGCGACGATGAGGTGCGAGGACGGCGGCAGGTACCCGAACAGGCGGGTGCCGGCCTCGACCCCGTCGGCCTCGCTGCGCTCGACCTCGGCGAAGCCCCACATCGGGACCCGGCCCCAGCCGTCGGGGGCGGGGAAGAAGTCCCAGTAGTTCATCGCCTCGCCGAAGACGGCGTAGGTGACGTTGTTCGCGGTCAGGCCGAAGGTGTCGACCCGCAGCAGCGCCTGGCCCGGCTCGAGCGGCGGGGGTCTCGGACTCCGCGATCCGGGTCTCGCGGAAGTCGTCGCGCTTGACGAGAAAGTCGATCACCGGCCGCCCGGATGCTCTCAGACTGGCTAGGGTGGCGCCGTCGTGAACGTCCTCGTCGCCACCGATATGGAGGGGATCGCCGGAATCGAGGACTACCGCGACTGCCTGCCCTCGCACCCGTCCGCCTACGCGAGGGGCCGGCGGCTGATGACCGACGAGGTGCTGGCGGTGGTCGACGCGCTGCGGGAGGGCGGCGTCGAGCGGGTGACGGTCGGCGACTGGCACATGGTCGGCACCAACATCGAACGCGGGCGGATGCCCGCCGGGGTCGAGGTGCGCCCGATCGCCGACCTGGCGCTGACCGAGGCCGACCCCTCGTTGACGAAGGCCGGCGGCGGCGAGCTCGACGCGGTCGCCCTGCTGGGGCACCACGCCAGCACTCCGACGAAGCTCGGGTTCTGCTCGCACACCTTCATCTGGGAGATGGAGGTGCTGCTCGACGGCGAGTCGCTGAGCGAGACCCAGGTCTACGCCCAGGGACTCGCCGCCGAGGGGATCCCGGCGCTGGTCGTCGGTGGCGACAGCCGGATGCTCGAGACGTTCGGCGAGGGTGAGCTCGGCGGCGCCCGCCTGGTCGCGACCAAGGAGGGTCGGGGCCGGGGGGAGGCGCGCTCGGAGGACCCCGCCGCCGTCCGGGCCGAGCTCGCCGCCGCGGTCGCCGAGGCGCTCGCCGGTCCGCTGCGCCCGCCGCCGGCTCGCAGCTACCCGGCCGAGCTGCGGATCACCGTCGCCGGGCAGGAGCTGGCGAGGACCACGGTCGCCGAGCCCGCCGAGCTGCTCGGGGCGATCGCCTCCAGCTTCCGTTCGAGCCAGGTCTCGCGCGAGTACCGCCAGCTCGCGAAGCTGCTCCCGGAGCGGGGTCTCCGGCGGCGCCTCGGCACCCTCCTGGCGACGCCGGTGATGCTCGCCAAGGAGCGCCGCTGGCTGGCGGCGGCCCCGTAAGCTCGGGCGATGTCCTACAACGTCCTCGCCGCCGCCGACGCCTTCTGGCGCCCCTCGAACCAGATGGGGGTCCTCAACACCGACCTCGGCCGCCAGCTCGGCGCCGAGACCCTCGGCGCCAGGCTCTGGCGGCTGCGGCCCGGCCAGGCCTCGACCCGCCACCGCCACTCGGTCACGGTCGAGCTCTACGTCGTCCTCGAGGGGACCGGTCGGATGCACGTCGACGAGGACGTCCTCACCCTCGAGCCGCTGAGCGCGGTCCTGGTCGAGCCCGAGACCGTCCGCCAGCCCTTCAACGACACCGACGACGATCAGCTCTGGCTGATCTTCGGCACCCCGAACGAGGTCGCCAGCACGCTCGAGATGAGCGAGGAGGAGATCCGCGAGCGCTACCCCGACGGGCTGAAGGCGCTGCCGCCCGAGCTCGGCGGCGGCCAGGCCCCCTAGCGGCCCTCGACCAGGCGGGCGAAGGCGGTCGCCCGGTAGTCGAAGATCCGCTCGAGGTCGCGGCGGACGAAGAGCCGGTGGGCGAGCCGCCCCAGCGGCCCGTAGGGGATCGCGTAGCGGACCCGGTCGCGGATCAGCGTCGCCGCCCGATCCGTCCGGCTCGAACTCGTGGGTGTGCTCCCAGTGGGCATAGGGACCGCGCAGCTGGATGTCGACGAAGCGCGCCGGCGGCTCCCAGATCTCGATCCTCGTCGTCCACCGGATCGGCACCCCGTGCAGCCGCAGCCGGTAGTGGAGGAGGGCGCCGGGCGCCATCGTCACCGGGCCGGCGTTGGTGACGTGGAAATGCAGCCAGGGCGGGGTCATCGGCTCGAGGTTCAGGGTGTCGCCGTAGACGGCGAAGGCCTGCTCGACCGGTACCGCGACCGATTGGCTGCGCTCGAGAAGGTGCGTGCGCATTCGGCGGTCGAGGGTAGCTTCCAGCCATCGCCACGAGCACGCTGATCGCAGGCGCAACCGGATTCGTCGGCGGCAGGCTGGCCGCCGCGCTCGCCGCCGCCGGCGAGCCGGCACGCTGCCTGGTTCGCGATCCCGACCGGGCGCGCCGAGCTCGAGGAGGCGGGGTCCGACCTCCGCGTCGGCGACGTCACCGACGCCGACAGCCTCGCCGGCGCCGGGGAGGGCATCGAGGTCGCCTACTACCTGGTCCACGCGATGGCGGGCGGCGGCGGCTTCGCCGATCGCGAGCGGCTCGGGGCGCGCAACTTCGCCCGGCGGATGAAGGAGGAAGGGGTCGGCCGGGTCGTCTATCTCGGCGGGCTCGGCGAGGAGAGTCGGTCGGAGCACCTGCGCAGCCGCGAGCAGACCGCGAGGACCCTCGCTGCCCACGGGCCGCCGCTGACCTACTTCAGGGCGGCGATGGTGGTCGGCGCGGGCAGCGAGTCCTACCGGACGCTGCGTTACCTGGTCGGCCGGCTGCCGGTGATGATCGCCCCGAGCTGGCTGCGCACCGACACCCAGCCGATCGGGATCGACGCGGTCGTCGAGTACCTGCGCCGTGCCCCCGATGTCCCCGAGTCCGAGGGCCGCGAGGTCCAGATCGGCGGGCCCGACGTCCTCACCTACTCGGAGATGCTCGACCGGATGGCGATCGCGATGGGAAAGGATCCGCGGCCGAAGCTGCCGGTGCCGCTGCTGAGCCCGTCGCTGTCCTCGCTCTGGCTGGGCCTGGTGACGCCGGTCGACACCAATGTCGCGCGGCCGCTGATCGAGGGGCTGCGGACGGCGACCGTCGTCACCGACCCGAGCGGCGCCGAGCCGTTCGGGATCGAGCCCGAGGGCTTCGACGAGACGCTGCGCCAGGCGCTGGCGGAGGAAGAAGAGGCCCGGCGCTAGCGGCCGCGGCGGCCGAAGCTGTGGCCGGCCGGGGCGACGGCGCGGAGCTCGGCGACGGCGCGCTCGCGGGAGCGGCGGCGGGCCGGGTCGGGCGCGGCCCGCTCGGGCGCCGCGGGGAGCGCCCCGGGGGGAGGGTCGCGGCGCTCGAGCGCGGCGAGCGCCGAGACGATCACGTTGGTCGCGCCTTCGCGGCGCTCGAGGCGGCCCCGGGCGCGCAACAGCGGCGCCGCGCGGACGAGCGGGCGGCTGCGCTCGTAGACCCGGGGCGGGACGATCAGGTTGATCGTGCCGCGCTCGTCTTCGAGCAGCATGAAGGTGATCCCCTTCGCCGTCTCGGGCCGCTGGCGGGCGACGACCATCCCGGCGACCTCGACCGTGGTCCCGTCCTCGACCCGCGCCAGCTCGGAGCTGCGGACGACTCCCTCGCCGAGCCCCTCGCGCAGCAGCGAGAGCGGGTGCTCGCCGAGGTTGATCGCCGGTCGCGCGGTAGTTCTCGATCGCCGTCTGCCAGCTGTCGAGTGCCTCGAGCTCGGGCGCGGGGGGCGGCTCGAGCGGGAGCGGCAGCTGCCGCCCCTCCCCCGCCGCCTGCGGCGCGCCGGCGATCCCGAGCTGCCAGTAGCCCTCGCGCCGCCCCAGCGGCAGGCCGTCGAGGGCGCCGGCCCAGGCCAGGCGCTCGAGCCCGTCGCGGCCGGCGCCCGAGCGGGTCGCGAGGTCGGCGATGCCGGTGTAGGGGCCGCCGCGCTCGCGCTCGGCGACCAGCGCCTCCATCTCCTCCTCGCGCACCCCCTTGACGTAGCCGAGGCCGATGCGGACGACGAGCCCGCCGCGCTCGCGCTCGACCCGGCAGAGGACGTCGCTGCGGCGGGCGTCGGGCGGCGCCACCCGGACCCCGCGCCGCTGCGCCTCGTGGACGAGCGAGTCGGGCGGGTAGAAGCCCATCGGCTGCTCGTTCAGCAGCGCGCAGAGGAACTCGGGGCCGTAGTGGACCCGCAGCCAGGCCGACTGGTAGGCGAGCAGCCCGAACGCGGCCGAGTGCGCCTTCGGGAAGCCGAAGCCGGAGAAGCCCTGGATCTGGAGCCAGACCCGCTCGGCGACCTCGGCCGGGACCCCGCGCTCCCCGGCCCCGGCGACGAAGCGCTCGTGGTGGGCGCGGATCGCCTCCTCGGAGCGCTTGCGGCTCATCGCCCGCCGCAGCCCCTCGGCCTCCGAGGAGGAGAAGCCCGCCAGCTCCATCGCCACCTCGATCACCTGCTCCTGGAAGACGATCGTGCCGAGCGTCTCCGCCAGGACCGGCTCCAGCAGCGGGTGTTCGTAGGGGACCTCGAACGAGGGGTCCTCCCGCAGCCGCTTGCGGCGCTCTATATAGGGGTGGATGGCGCCGCCCTGGATCGGGCCGGGGCGGACCAGGGCGACCTGGACGGTGAGGTCGTCGAGGTCGGCGGGCCTGGTGCGGGGAAGCATCTGCATCTGCGCCCGGCTCTCGATCTGGAAGACGCCGGTCGTCTCCGCCGCCCGGATCGACTCGAAGGTCTCGGGGTCGTCGTGGGGGATCCGCGAGAGGTCGACCCGCTCGCCCCGCACCCGCTCGATCTCGACGACGCAGCGCTCGACCGCCGAGAGCATCCCCAGCCCCAGCAGGTCGATCTTGAGGAAGCCGGCGTCGGCGCAGGAGTCCTTGTCCCACTGGACGGTCTGGCGGCCCTCCATCGCCGCCGGCACGACCGGGCAGACGTCGATCAGGGGCCGGGTCGAGATCACCATCCCGCCGGGATGCTGGGAGGGGTGGCGGGGAAGGCCCATCGCCTCGGCGCTGAGCGCCGCCAGCGCCCGCCAGCGGGGCGAGGCCGCTCGCTCGGAGCCGACCGCGTCCCGCACGTGGCCCTCGACCTCCCCCGCCTCGCCGTGGAAGCCGACCATCCGCGCCACCCGCTCGATCTCCCCCGGCGGCAGCCCCAGCGCCTTGCCGAGGTCGCGCACCGCGCCGCGCGGGCGGTAGGTCGGGAAGGCGGCGACCAGCGCCGAGCGGTCGGCGCCGTAGCGGCGGTGGACCTCGGGGATCAGGACCTCGCGGATGTCGCGGGGGAAGTCGAGGTCGATGTCGGGCATCGCCGACACCTCCTCGTTGAGGAAGCGGGCGACGAAGAGGTCGGCCTTGACCGGGTCGACGTGGGAGAGCCCGGACAGGTAGCAGACGATCGAGCTGACGCTCGACCCCCTCCCCCGGCCCGGCGGCAGCACCGCCCGGGCCGAGCCCGGCCCCCGCACCCGGACCGCGACCTCGCGCGCCAGCTCGAGCAGGTCGCGGTGCAGGAGGAAGAACCCGGAGAGGCCGAGGTGGCGGATCACCCCCAGCTCCTGCTCCAGCCGGCGCTCGGCCTCGCGCCGGTCGGCGGAGCCGGCGTAGCGCTCGGCGAGCCGGCCCCGGCAGTACTCGGCCAGGTGGCGGTCGGCGCCGGCGTCCTCGGCGCCCGGGTAGCGGTAGCCGAGCTCGGCGGTGAGGTCGAACCGCAGCCGCTCCGCCAGCCGCAGCGTCTCCGCCACCGCCTCGGGATGCTCGGCGAAGCGCAGCGCCATCCCCTCCGGCGAGGCGAGGGCCGCGCTCGAGTTGCCGCGCCGCAGCGGCTCGGTCTCGTCGAGGCCGGCACCGCTGCGGACGGCGACGAACGCGTCCTGGAGCCGGGCGCGGGAGCGGCGGTGGCAGTGGACGTTGCCGCTCGCCACGCAGGGCACGCCCAACCGCTCCGCCAGCCCGGCCAGCCAGCGGTTGCGGGCGCGGTCGCCCCGCTCGTAGGGCCGCTGCAGCTCGACCCGCAGGCGCTCGGGCCCGAAGGCCTCGAGCAGCTCGCCGCCGAGCGCCGCCGCCCGCGGGCGCTCGCCGCGCTCCCAGCGGCCGGCGAGCACCCCGTCGCGGGCGCAGCCGCTGAGGCAGACCAGGCCCTCGGCGTGCTCCTTCACCCGGCCCAGCCCCACCCACGGCTGCCCGGCTCGGCGCTGGGGGCCGTCGCGGGTGTGGGAGTGGGCGGCGGTGAGGAGGCGGCAGAGGTTGCGGTAGCCGGCGGCGGTCTCGACCAGCAGGGTCAGGTGGGCGAGCTCAGGCCCGTCGGGCCGTCGTCGACGCGACGGTCAGCTCGGCGCCGGTGATCGGCCGCACCCCCAGCCCCCGGCAGGCGTGGGCGAACTCCATCGACCCCCAGACGCCGTCGTGGTCGGTGAGGGCGATCGCGGGATAGTCGAGCGCGGCCGCGGCGGCGGCGAGCTCGGTCGGGGTCGAGGCGCCGTCGAGGAAGGAGAAGGCGGAGTGAGCGTGGAGCTCGACGTAGGGGGCGCCGCCGTCGCTCATCATCACCCGCGCCCATCAACCCCTCTGGCGAAACCAGCGCCCGGTCCGGACGTCGCGGAAGACGGTCACGCTGCGGCCGTCGGCGAGGACCAGCTCGTAGTAGTGGCGGTGCAGTGGGTCGGCGGTCCACCAGCGGTCCTCGACGACCCACTCCTCGCGGACCGCCTCGACCGCCGTTCCCGCCAGCGCCCGCGGCACACCGTCCTCGCCCGCCTCGACCGCGGCGCCCCGCGGGGCGTAGACCCGGCGCGCCCCGCTCATGGCAATGGCTCGCGCTTTGCTCGCTGCGCGGAGAACCAGAGATGCCTCATTGGGCTCGCGCCGCGCTCACGGCTCGGGCATGGGGGTCAGCAGGAGCCGCCGCTCGGGGACGCGGGAGCCGGGATCGACGTCGATCGCCTTCAGCAGCGCCTCGGCGCCGGCCGCCGCCCGCACCTCCCGCACCGCCGCCGCGAGCCGTCCGCGGCGCGGCTCGCGCCCGCCCAACGCGAGCTCGAGCTGGTCGGCGGCACGGGGCCCGAGGGCGAGCGCCCGCAGCCGCAGCGCGCTCGCCGGCTCGGGCAGGGCCTCGAGCCGCGGCGCGAGAAGCGACCCGATCACCCGCGGCGAGGCCGTCGGCCGGCCGAGGCCCTGCTCGACGCTCCAGCTGCCGCCGCTGTCGAGACGGGCGGAGAGGCGCAGCGCCAGCAGGGTCCTCTCGCGCCGCCCGCGGACGGCGAGGAGCCGGTCGACCAGCAGCTCGAGGGCGCGGCCGAGCTGCGACCCCGCCGCCCCCTCGGGCAGCTCGATCTCCGCGACCAGCTCCTCGCGCGGCCTGCGCGGGCGGAGCGGCGTGTCCTCGCCGCGGGCGAGGCGCAGCGCCCGCAGCCCGAGGGCACCGAAGCGATCGGCGACCTGATCGGGGGTGAGCGCCGCCAGCCTGCCGAGGGTGCCGAGCCCGAGCCGCTTCAGCGCCCCGACCAGCTCCCTCGCCTCCGGCTCCTCCGGGCCGAGCCCGGCCGCCAGCGTCGCGACCGGCAGCGGGGCGAGGAACCGGCCGAGCGCGTGAGCGGGGACCACCGCCTCGCGGCCGGCGGCGAGGAGCGCGGCGAACCGGTTGGGGGCGACCGCGACCCGCACCGGGGCCCGCGCCGCCCCCCTGGCCGCGGCGAGCACCCCGTCGACGGCGCCGCCGTGGATCCCGAGCAGGCCGTCGACCTCGAAGAACGCCTCTCCGGGCCGCTCGGACTCGACCGCGGCGCCGATCCCCTCGAGCCGCTCGAGCAGCCGGTCCCAGCGCTCGGCGACCCCGACCGGGTCGGCGGGGACCAGCCGCAGCGAGGGACAGCGGGCGAGCGCCTCCCCGAGGGGCATCCCCGCCTCGACGCCGTCGGCCTCGGCCGCGCGCGAGACCTCCCCCACCGCCTGCCGGGCGCCGGGCAGCGGGGCGAGGGCCACGGCCCCCTCGATCCCCCCGGGCAGGAGACCCGGAGCGAGAGGCGGGGGATGAGGACGCAGGCGACCATACGAACGTATGTTCGTATCTAATCAGAGGGGTCAAGTCCCCAGGCTCCCCCAAAATTGATGAAAGAACTCGTTCCAATGATTGGTAAGGTCGCCCGATGGAGCGGAGTGACCGCCCTGGATTGATCGATTGAGCGGTGCCATGCGCCGTATCTCCGTGCTGTTCGTGATCTCGGCCGCGATGACCGTCGCGCTGCCGTTCTCCTCCAGCGCCCCGGCCGAGCTGTCGACGCCGACCGTCTCCGCCGGCGGCACCCACACCTGCGCGATCGACGGCGGCGGCGCCCTCACCTGCTGGGGCGACGACTCCTCCGGCCAGCTCGACGGGATCCCGAGCGGCCAGTTCATCGCCCTCTCGGCCGGCGGCGCCCACACCTGCGCGATCGGCACCGACAACACGCTCGCCTGCTGGGGCGACGACTCCTCCGGCCAGCTCGACGAAGTCCCCGCGGGCGAGTTCACCGCGGTCTCGGCCGGCGGCGCCCACACCTGCGCGATCGGCACCGACGAGCACCTCGCCTGCTGGGGCGACGACTCCTCCGGCCAGCTCGACGAAGTCCCCGCGGGCGACTTCCTCTCCGTCTCGGCCGGCGGCGCCCACACCTGCGGGATCCGCGAGGACGGGGATCTGCTCTGCTGGGGCGACGACTCCTCGGGCCAGGTGAGCGGCACCCCGGAATCGATCGATGAACACGACTGGTCCGGCGTCGGGATCGGGCACGAGCACCATGGGCATCAATTCCTGGCAGTTTCCTCGGGCGGCGCCCATTCCTGCGCGATCCGCGACGACGGCGACATCGTCTGCTGGGGCGACGACTCAGCGGGCCAGCTCAATGGCATCCCGAACGGCGATTTCCTCGCCGTCTCGGCCGGCGGCGCCCACACCTGCGCGATCCGCAGCGACAACACCCTCGCCTGCTGGGGCGACGACTCCTCCGGCCAGCTCGACGAAGTCCCGAGCGGGGAATTCGAGTCGGTATCGGCCGGCGGCGCCCACACCTGCGCGGTGCGGATCACCGGCGAGGTCGTCTGCTGGGGCGACAACTCCTACGGCCAGTCGCACCCGGCGCTCGCCGCGGCCGAGCTGCCCCGGGGCGTGATCGGCGACGAGTACTCCTACACGTTCCACGCCACCGGCCAGTCGCCGGCGCCCGAATTCAGGGTCACCGAGGGGCACCTGCCCGGCGGCCTCGAACTCAGCGGCGACGGCGACCTCACCGGCTCCCCCGCCTCCGCCGGCGACTTCGAGTTCACCGTCACCGCGAGCAACGGCGTCACCGGGGACATCTCGCAGGAAACCTCGCTGGAAGTGGTCGGGACGCCAGTCCTCGGTGCCGACCAGGCCCAGGGCGTCACCTCGACCTCGGCGGTCCTCAGCGCCAGGATCAACCCCCGCAACCTCCCGGCCGAGGCCTGGTTCGAATACTGGCCGTCGGCGTCGCCGCAGAGCGCGACCCACACGCCGGCGACGAAGATCGCCGCCGCCGTCAGCCAGCGGGGGCTCAGCGCCGACATCGCCGGGCTCAGCCCCGACACCCTCTACGCCTTCCGCGTCGCGGCCACCAACGAGCTCGGCCCCGACCCGGTCCAGAGCTCGGTCCAGTCGCTCAAGACCCTGAGAGGCCAGGGAATCCCGCCCCCGGTCGCCGGCGAAAGCGTCAACGTCGACCCCGCCTCCGGCGTCGTCAAGGTCAGATGCCCGGGGGACGAAGGCTTCAGCACGCTGGTCTCGGCGAAACAGATCCCGGTCGGCTGCCAGGTCGACACCGACGACGGCACCGTCGCCCTGACCGCCTCGCGCGGCAGCAGCGGCGCCACCCAGTCGGCCTACTTCTGGGGCGGGACGTTCGAAGTCGACCAGAGCCCCGGCGACGAACAGGACGTCGTCGCGACGCTCGACGGCCGCCTCAGGTGCGAGAAGCGGGGCGGCAGCAAGGTGAAGCGGGCGAGTGCAAGCCGCAGGTCGGGCGGTGGCCGCAAGCTGTGGGGCGCGGGCAACGGCAACTTCAAGACGGTCGGCAACTACGGCTCGGCGAGCGTGCTCGGGACGACCTGGCTCGTGACCGACCGTTGCGACCTCTCCTCGGTGTTCGAAGTCAGGGAAGGTAAGGTCAAGGTCCGTGACTTCATCAAGGGGACCTCGGTGACCATCACGCCCGGCAAGCGCTACGTCGCGAAAGCCCCCTTCCTCCGCCTGCGCTAGTCAATGGGGTCCAGGCGGGGGGTTCTCGCGTTCGCCGCGGTCGCGGCCGTCGCCGCCGCGATCGGCATCGGCTGCTACGCGGCGGGGCTTCTGCACGAGCTCGAACTGGGGAGCGTCGACACCCGCTTCTCGGTCCGCGGCGACCAGCAGGCGCCGCCGCAGCTGGCGGTCGTCGGGATCGACGACGACACCTTCAGCGAACTGGAGCTCCAGTGGCCGTTCCCGCGGCAACTGCACGCGAAGCTGATCGACCGCCTCGTCGAAGACGGCGCCAAGGTGATCGCCTACGACATCCAGTTCACCGAGCAGACCGACCCGCGCGAAGACAACGAACTGATCGAAGCGGTCGATCGCGCCGGAAACGTCGTCCTCGCGACCAGCGAAGTCAGCCCGCAGGGCAAGTACGCGATCTTCGGCGGGCCCGCGGTGCTGCGCCGGATCGGCGCCCGCGCCGGCAATACCCTCTACATCCCCGACTCCGACGGCACGGTGAGGCGCTTCCCCTACGCGCTCCAGAACCTCGAAAGCTTCGCGGTCGCCGCCGCCGAAGTCGCAAAGGGCGAATTCGTCGAAGAAGACGGCTTCGACGCCCCGGAGGCGGCGCCTGGATCGATTACTCGGGCCCGCCGAAAACGATCCCCACCTACTCCTTCGTCGACGTCCTCTACGGCAGGGTCGACCCCGACCTGTTGAAGGGCAAGATCGTCGTCGTCGGCGCCACCGCGCCCGTCCTCCAGGACGTCAAGCAGACCCCGTTCGGCGGCGAACTGATGCCGGGGGCCGAGGTCCAGGCGAACGAGATCGCGACCGTCCTCGAAGGCATCCCGCTCCGCTCCGCGCCCGGCTGGCTCAACATCCTCCTGATCCTCCTGCTGGCGGCGATCGGGCCGCTCGCCGGGTACTTCATGCGGCCGGTGATGGCGTTCATCCTCGCGCTCGGCGCCGCCCTGATCTTCGTCGCCGCGGCGCAGCTCGCCTTCAACACGGGGCTGATCATCGCCGTCGTCATCCCGCTTCTCGCGCTCGTCGTCGGCGCCGTCGGCACCCTCGCGGTCCACTACCTGCTCGCCGCCTTCGAGCGCCAGCGCGTCCGCTTCACCTTCTCCCGCTTCGTCCCCGAGGACGTCGTCGACCAGGTCCTCTCCGAGGGCGAAGGCGAGCTCCAGCTCGGCGGCGTGCGGCGCGAATCGACGGTCCTGTTCAGCGACCTGCGCGGCTTCACCAGCTACTCCGAGTCGCGCGAGCCGGGCGAGGTGGTCGAGGTGCTGAACGTCTACCTCGGCGAGATGACCGACGCGATCATGGACCACGGCGGCACCCTGGTCTCCTACATCGGCGACGGGATCATGGCGGTCTTCGGCGCCCCGCTCGAGCAGCCCGACCACGCCGATCGCGCGATCGCCGCCGCGCAGGAGATGCTCGAGGTGCGGCTGCCCGCGTTCTGCAAATGGATGCAGACGTCGGGACACGGCGAGGGCTTCCAGATGGGCATCGGGCTGAACAGCGGCGATGTCATGTCGGGGCAGGTCGGCTCCGAGCGGCGGCGCGAATACACGACGATCGGCGACACGACCAACACCGCCTCGCGGCTCGAGGGGATGACGAAAGGGACCGAGCACTCGATCTTCATCGCCGACTCGACCAAGCAGGCGCGAATGAAGCCGGAGCCGGAGCTGATCAGCGTCGGCGAGCTCGAGGTCCGCGGCCGCGAGATGCCGCTGCAGGTGTGGTCGCTCCGCAACGGAAAGCCGGCCGGGGCCGGGGACTAGGCGATACGGTCACGCGATCGTGCTCTGGGTCGAAGTATTCGCCGCGTTCGTCGTCTGCCACATGGTCGGCGACTTCCTGCTGCAGACAAATTGGCAGGCGACGCACAAGATCGGCGGCCTCGGGCCCGACCCGGAGTCGCGGCGGGCGCTGCTCGCGCACACCGCCACCTACACCGCCGCGTTCATCCCGGCGCTGATCTGGATCGGGGTGGAAATCGGCGCCGGGTGGGCGGTCGGGGTCGGGGCCCTGGTCGCGATCCCGCACCTGATCCAGGACGACGGCCGCGTGCTCGACGCCTACATGAGGAGGGTCAAGAACGTCGGCGACAACCCGCCCCCCGGGCTGCGCCTGGCCGTCGACCAGTCGGGGCACTTCATCGCCCTCTTCCTGCTCGCCCTGCTGACCGCCGCCTGAGCGGCTACTCGGCGGCCGCCGGCCAGCGCGAGTCGACGACGCCGTGGGCGAGGTGTCGGCTGCGGCGGTGCCCGGTGACCGCGCCGATGAACTGGTCGCGCTCGAGCCGCAGCAGGCGGGTCCGCTCGGTCGCCTTTACCGTGGCGGTGCGGGGCACGTCGCGGAGCAGGGCGATCTCGCCGAACGACTCCCCCGGCCCCTCGTTGCGGCGGAAGTCGCCGTTTTCGAAGACCTCGACCTCACCCTCCTCGATCAGGTAGAAGCTGTCGCCCTGATCGCCCTGGGTGATCACCTCCTCGCCGGCCTCGGCGGTGACCGGGACCAGGTCGCGGCTGAGCCGTTCGAGCGTCGCGATCGGCAGCGGCGAGAAGATCGCGTTGCCGCGGAGGAGGCCGAAGAAGGCCTCGGCGACCGGCGCTCCGACCTCGTAGGCGCGGAGGCTCGTCCAGACAGAGGAGGACGAAGACCGGCATCAGCGCGGCGAGCACGAACAGCGCCCCGTCGGCCCCGAACAGGGCGACGGCGGCCGAGGCGCTGATCGAGCCGAGCGCCATCGCCGCCAGGCGCCCCGATTCCAGCGCTCCGATCACCCGGCCCAGGGTCTCGTCGGAGCCGAGCCGCTGGAGCAGGGTTTTCGCCGCAACCTCGATGAAGGTGTAGCCGAGGCCGATCCCGAGCCAGCCGAGATAGGCGGCGACCGGGACCGTCCAGGCGCCCGGCAGCGCCGCGGCGGCGCCGATCACGAGGCTGCCACCGACCAGGGCCGCGACCAGTCTCCCCCGTTGCAGCAGGAAGGCGAGCCCGACCGCGCCCAGCAGCGCCCCGATTCCCCAGGCGGCGTTGAGAAAGCCGACGCTGCCGTGGCTGAGGTGGAGCAGCTCGAGGGCGAGGACCACGATCAGGACGTCGGCCAGCCCCTCGAAGAAGACCAGCATCAGGATCACCGCCGCGGAGACCCTCAGTGCCCTGTGGTTCAGCAGGGTGCGGAACCCGATCGAGGTCTCATTGGCGATCCCGGTCAGCTCGCCGTCGAGCGGGGCGTAGTCGGGACGCCGGTCGGGCGAGATCCCGCTGAGAAGGGCGACGTTGAGGAGGGCGACGGCGGCGGCGACCGCGAAGACGACAGCCGGGGAGGCGACGGCGAGGATGACGCCGGTGAGGAGCGCGGCGAGGAGGAAGCCGACGTTCTCCATCGTGCTGTGGGTGACGTTGGCGGCGGAGAGCTCCTGTGGAGTCTTCGCCAGTAGCGGCAGCATCGCCGACTCGGCCGGGGCATAGCCGCTGATCGCGACGGTGAAGAGCCCGGCGAGGGCGAGGATCAGCCACGAGGGGCCGTTGAACGCGGCGACGCTGGTGGCTGCGGCGAGGACGACCGAGATCGCGATGCCGCTGCCGATCAGGACCGCCCGGCGCGAGAAGCGATCGCTGAGGAGGCCGGCGAACGGCGATGCGACCGCGCCGGGCGCGAGGCGGACCAGGGCGACGACGCCGACCGCGGTGGCGCCGCCGTGGTCGAAGCCGTAGACGCCGAGCGAGATCGCGAACGACCAGGCGGCGAACGAGGCGCCCACACGGGCGAGCCCGAGGAGCCCGAGGTCGCGGTTGCCGAAATCGAGGACGAGAGCACCAAGGACCGACCCGATTTCCCCAAACGCCCGCTTCACCGTCGCGGGAAGATATCTCCGCACGGGCCGCGAGGCGGCCGCCGGAGTGTTTGACAACCGAATCTGCCGCTGCCAACCTCTCCCCCTCATGTCCGGGGCGACAGGGAGACCCACACCGTCAGGTGTCGCACGCGCGCTGGCGCTGGCCGTCGGCGCGCTCGGGCTGCTGTACGTCGCCGGGCCGGCGGCGGCGGGCGAGGTGAAGCTGACGATTCCGCGGGCGACCGAAAGAGCGGGCATCTTCGCCGAGAGCACCTGCAAGCAGGACGCGAGCTGCGTCCGCTCGGGAGTGCTGAACTGCGATCGCAAGGGGGATCTCGTCGTCCATTGCCGGATCTTCGACGAACGCAAGACCGACGCCCAGGGCAAGTACCGCTGCAACAGGGAGATCCGGATGGTGATGGACCCGGAGACCCACAGGGCGCCGGTCAACGGCCTCGGCCGCTGGCACTGCGGCGGCGGAAGGGCCGCCCCCGGGTGATCGAGCGGATCGCCGGGATGCCGGAGCGGCACGCGAAGGAGCGGGTCGCGGGCCAGAAAGAATCAGGGCCGCCCGGAGGCGGCCCTGATCAGGTGCGTTGAACGGACGCGGGAGCAACGACCGAGAGGGACATGCCCGGCCTCCCTTGCCCGCCGGTGCCCGGGGTGGATTCCGCGGGCGCCGGTACCCGTGCGGCGCCTAGCGGCCCTGCACCTCCAGTGTCCCGCAAAGCATGTGACTCAACTTAGGACCACCTCCTTTCTCTGGTCCTGCGATTGAAGCAAACGGCGCTGACCGAGCCGCGACCGGTGCCGAAATCAGCCGGCCTGCGGGACCGGGCCGGCGGGCGCTTCGAGCGAGTCGGCGGGGGCGTCCTCGCGACGCGAGAGCGCCAGGCAGGGAATCGCCAGGGTCGAGATCGCGGCGGCGAGCAGGTAGGACGGGCCGTAGCCCCACGCATCGGCGGCGCGGCCGAGGACCGGCTGGGCCCAGACGCCCCCGGTCGAGGACATCATCGAGTCGAACGAGAGGATCGTCGCCCGCTGGCGCGAGGGGATCAGGCCGTTGATGTAGGACTGCCTGATCGGCGTCGTCGCCGCGAACACCAGCGCCCAGACGACGATCAGGCCGAGCACCGCCCAGAAGCTTCGGGCGACCCCGATCAGGCCAAGCGCGAGGACGCCGAGCGCCGCGGTCACGATCAGCGCCGAGGTGCGGCGCGCGAAGCGGCGGCGGATCCGCGGCGCGGCGATCCCGCCGACGATCTGGGCGCCGGCGACGATCGCCGCCACCAGGCCGGCGATCTGGTAGGCGTGGGGGTCGCCGTAGAGTTCGAGCAGATAGGGCTGGAGCGCGTAGAAGGCGTAGATGCCGACGCCGCCCGTCAGCAGAACCTCGACCATCAGCCACTTGACCGCCGGGATCCGCCACCCGTACTCGATCGAGTCGGAGGCGATCCTCCGCATCTCGGCCAGCGGGCGTCCCCCCTTCTCGGGGGTGAAGCCGACGTCGTGCATGACCCGGAACGCGACTCCGAACATCACGATCAGAACCGCGCCGCGGAGCACGAACGGGACTCCGAGGCTGGTCTGCTCGGCGATCAGCCCGCCGGCGACCGAGCCGGTCAGCATCCCGGCGCCGGTGACGATCTGCCCACGTCCGAACACGGTCTCCATCTGCCCTTCGAAGCCGGTCGCGGTCAGCGCGTCGACGAGCCAGGCTTCGACCGCGCCCGAGAAGAAGGTGAAGCCGAGGCCGAGCAGCATCGAGGCGATCGCCCACTCCCAGAACGGGGCATGGACCTGCCAGAGGAGGACGTAGAAGAAGGTCGAGGCGGTCAGGGTCACGGTGCCGAGCAGGTACGACTCCCGGCGCCCGACGGTGTCGGCGACGATCCCGGTCGGGACCTCGAACAGGACCATCCCGGCGGTGAAGAAAGCATTCGCGGCGAACGCCTCGAGGTTCGAGAGGCCGGCGTCGAGGAGGAAGATCGTGTTGATCCCCCAGATCAGCGACGCCGCGAGCGTGTTCCCCAGCGTCAGGGTCAGGTAGACGCGTTCGATCGAGCGCGGAGTCGGCAGCCCGCTCCCCTCAGCCATCCCGACCCGCCACATGGAGCTCGACCGCGTGGATCTGGCTCTGCCCGTAGGAGCCGGTCTGGACCGGGCCGGCGGCGCTGATCAGGTCCCCCGGGCCCGGCAGCGGGTGCGGGCGCAGGCCGCGGCGGACGTCGATCGCGGTCAGCCCGGGGAGGGTGATGCCCTGGGCGTCGACGATCACGAAGTGGGCGTCGCCGTCGCCGTCGGGATCGACCCGCTCGACGTAGGTGATCCGGCCGCGGGCCGAGCGGCAGCCGGCGAGGCCGGCGGGGCAGGCCGAGGGCTGGACAGTCTCGCGACGGGCCGCCGGCTCGCGCGGTGCGGCGGATTCCGTCGAGGCCTCGCCGCCGCCGCAGCCCGAGATCGCAGCGAGCGTCGCGGTTCCGGCGATCAGCGGGACGAGCGCCCGTTTGGCGGTGGTGCGCATGGGACGACGATACGGACCGCGGGGTCTGGCGCCGGAGAGCCGGCCTCAGCCGGCGGCGACGATGCTGCGCGCGGTGTCGACGACCGAGTCGCGGCTCGAGCGGGGCGACCAGCCGAGGACGGTGCGGGCCTTCTCGCTCGAGTACTGCACCTTGCGCCCGAGCTGGCCGACGACGCCGCGGATCGCGGGGTCGAACAGGGCCATCGCCCTGACCAGCAGGCTCGGCACCGACCTGCTCGGGACCTTCGCCGCGTCAGCGCCGAGCTCCTCGCGCAGCGCCGCGGCGACCTCGGCCATCCACATGAATTCGTCGGTGGCGATGAACCGCTCGCCTCCCGCCTCGGGGGCGACCATCGCCCTGATCTCGAGGTCGGCGACGTCGCGGACGTCGACGAAGCTGAACCCGATCTTCGGCACGCCGGGCATCCCGTTCAGCAGCCGTTCGATCGCCTGCAGCGAGAACGAGCGGTCCTCGCTGAGGACGGGGCCGGAGATCGCCCCCGGGTTGACTACGGCGACCCGGCTCTCGGCGCCCTCCTCGCGGGCGAGGTCCCAGGCGGCGCGCTCGGCGATCGTCTTCGAGCGCACATAGGGCGAGAGCTCGTCGTTGGCGAGGTCGGTCCAGTCCTCCTCGGTCCGCCTCTCGGCGAGCGGTTTCCCGCTCGCCGCGACCGCCGCGACCGAGGAGGTGATGACGATCCGCTCGACGCCGCTCGCGAGGCTCGCGCGGAGGACCCTCAGCGTCCCGTCGCGGGCGGGGACGATCAGCTCGTCGGGGTCCTTGGGCTGGGCGGGCGGAAACGGCGAGGCGACGTGGAGGACGTGGTCACAGCCCTCGACCGCCTCGGCCCAGCCGTCGTCGCCGAGCAGGTCGGCGGCGAAGAACGAGAGCCGGTCGCCGGGGTCGACCTCGGGGGCGATCGCGGCGCGCACCTGCGGCTCGCGGTCGAGGTCGCGGACGGTGGTGCGGACCCGGTGGCCGCGCCGAAGCAGCTCGATCACGCACCAGCTGCCGAGGAACCCCGATCCTCCGGTGACGAGCACCGTCCTCTCCGCCATCGGCGGGAGGCTATCTGCTGACGTTGCCAATGGGTCGAAGGGGCGCTACCTTCACACCTGTGAGGCGATTGGTTCACGCCGTTGTAGCGGTCGTATTGCTCGTCCTGCTCCAGGCCGCGGCCGCGGCGGCGGCCCCGACGACGCTGAACCGGGGCCTCGTCGACAGCCTCAGAGCAACCACGGATTCGACCGTCAACCACATCGTCGTCACCTACGGCGTGTCGAAATCCAACCCCGGCGGGGGGCCGCCGTTCTGGGGCGACTACATCTCCGACACGGCCGGGATCAACAACATCACCAACCCCGAGGACGCCTGCCTGACCGAAGACGCGACGCACGACTTCTGCCCCGACGGCACCTCGGCCGGGGAACCGGGAGCGGGCAACGACATCGTCGCCAACCTGCGCGGTGGCGACGACACCTTCACCGCGACCGACTCGCTCAGCAGCATCGAAGTCAAAGGCGGCGACGGCGACGACGTGCTGCGGGGCGGCGCCAAGGCGACCCGCAGCCCCGGTTACGGAACCCCGCCGGAAACCAGTTACAACTCCGATTACCTCTACGGGCAGAAGGGCAACGACCACCTGATCGGCGATCTCGGCGGCGACTTCCTCACCGGCGGCGGCGGCGACGACGTCCTCGATGGCGGCCCGAAGGCGCCGGACGAAACACACCCCTCCCCCACAGACGACAGCTTCGAAGCCGGCGCGGGGGACGACCTGATCCTCGCCGCCGACCACGACAAGGACAACCGGATCGATTGCGGCCCCGGGAAGCACGACGTCGCCGTGATCGACAGGATCGACCCGAAGCCGAAGGGCTGCGAGAAGGTCAGGGTGAAGAAATAGGCGGCGCCTCCGCGGCCACCTGCCGCAGGCGCTCGCCGTCGAGCCGCATCGTCTGCCAGTCGCTCATCCGGGTGGCGCCGAGGCCCTCGTAGAACTCGATCGCCGGCTGGTTCCACTCGAGGACGACCCAGTCGAGTCGCTCGTAGCCGCGCTCGGCGGCGACCGCCGCCACCGTGGCCAGGAGAGCCTTCCCGATTCCGTCCCCGCGCCACCGAGGGCGGACGAAGATGTCCTCGCACCAGATTCCCGGCAGGCAGAGGAAGGTCGAGAAGGTCGTGAAGTGGATCGCGTAGCCGACGGCCTCGCCCTCGACCTCGGCGATCAGAGCCTCGGCGGCGCCGAGCTCGAACAGCGACCGCTCGAGCCGGTCGGTGTCGCCGACGACCTCGTCGGCGAGCCGCTCGTACGCTGCGAGCTCGCGGATCATCTCCAGCAGCTCGGCGACGTCGCCGCGCTCCGCCCGCCGGATCGAGTAGCCCTCGCTCGCCATCACTGGGACACTAACCACGATGCCGCCGCTGTTCGAAGACCGGACACGGGAGGCGCGGATCGTCCTCGCGATCGTCGTCCCCCTGCTGTTCGGAGCCGTGGCCGGGGTCTTCCTCGGAATCTCGGCCGCCGTCTACTGGGTCCTCGCCGGGCTGGCGGCGATCGGCGGCATCCTCGCCGGCCTCGAGCACCCGGACCCCGGCGGCGGCGCCAGGCGCGTTTTCGTCGGCGGGGCGCTGTTCGGGCTCGGGATCCTGATCGGCCACGCGATCGCCGGGACCGACGCGAAGGTCTCGATCGGCGGCTTCCCGCCCCTGCTGATCCTGATCGACGCCATCATCGGCGCGGTCCTCGGCGCGATCGGCGGCGCGATTTCCCGTTCGCGCAGGGCCCGCGCGGCCTGACAGGCGGCTTGCAACAAGGTCGAAGGGCCTGGACCGCGTAAGAAGTATTAGGTATAACGCTGCCCTTCTTTTGATTATCGGCCACCCGACCGATCAGACCTGGGAGGAAAATTGAGAAGCAGGCGCATAACGACGGTGCTCGCGGCGGCGGTGCTCGCGGCGGGGTTCAGCGCGACGGCGGCGTACGCGGCGACGATCATCGGCGACGACACCATGGAGACGCTGACGGGCACCCCCGGCAACGACAACATGGAAGCCAAGGGCGGCGACGACACCGTCAATGCGCTGAGCGGGGACGACATGGTGAACGCCGGCACCGGCAACGACCGGGTCGACGCCGGCGACGGCAACAACACCGTCGAAGGCGGCCCCGACAACGACTCGATCGCCGCCGCGGGCGGCAACGACACGATCAACGGCGGCGAAGGCAACGACGTCGTCAACGCCGGCGACGGCGACAACAACGTCGACGGCGGCCCGGGCGACGACCAGATCGAATCCGGGATCGGGTTCGACGGCCTGACCGGAGGCGAAGGAAACGACATCCTCGTCGCGGGTGTGAACGGCGACGGCCTGATGGGCCAGGCCGGCAACGACACCCTCCTCGGCCAGGAAGGCGACGACAAGATGTGGGGCGGCGAAGGCGACGACAACCTCCGCGGCGCCGCCGACAACGACTTTCATCTGGGGCGGCGCCGGCGCCGACGTGCTCTTCGGCGGGCCGGGCAACGACCACATCAGCGCCCTCGCCGCGATCGACACGCAGCTCCCGGGCGGAGACGTCGTCAAGGCGGGCCGCGGCAACGACGTCGTCCGCGTCCGCGATGGAGAGACGGACGAAGTCCTCTGCGGGCCCGGCAAGGACGTCGTCTACGCCGATGACGAGGACAAGGTCAACCCGAGCTGCGAGCTCGCCAAGCGCGGCGTTCCCACTCCGGGCGCCGACGCACACGAGGTCAGTCACTAACCTGGCCGTGTGCCCCACCCGACGCAGCTGCTGATCGGCGGCCGGCCGCTCGACGGCGAGGGGCAGTCGGCCGAGGTCGAGAACCCGTTCACGACCGAGGCGATCGTCGAGATGCGGTTCGCCTCGGGCGAGCAGGTCGACGCCGCGGTCTCGGCGGCGCGCGAGGCGTGGCCCGGCTGGGCCGGGACCAGCGCCGGAGAGCGATGCGAGATGCTGCACGAGGTCGCGCGGCGGCTGCGCGAGAGCGCCGAGGACCTGGCGCGGACGATGACGGCCGAGGGCGGCAAGCCGCTGGTCGAGAACCGCGACGAGCTCGACTGGACCGCGGCGGCCTTCGACTACTACGCCGAGATCGGCCGCGACCACGCCGGCCGGGTGATCCCGCCGATCGAGACGACGCAGCTGGCGCTCGTGGTCAAGGACCCGCTCGGGGTCGTCGGCTGCATCGTCCCCTGGAACTACCCGCTCCTACTGCTCGCCTGGAAGGTCGCCCCGGCGCTGGCGGCCGGCAACTGCGTCGTCTGCAAGCCCTCCGAGCTGACGCCGCTCTCGACCCTGATGCTGGCCGGGCCCTTCGAGCACCTGCCGCGCGGGCGTCGTCAACCTGATCGCCGGCGCCGGCGACGTCGGCGAAGCGCTCGCCTCCCACCCCGGCGTCGACTGCATCGCCTTCACAGGGTCGGTCGCGACCGGGAAGAAGGTCGCCGCCGCCTGCACCGGGCGGATGGCGCGGATGAACCTCGAGATGGGCGGCAAGGACGCCTTCATCGTCTGCGCCGACGTCGCCCCCAAGCTCGAGGTCGCCGCCCGCGGCGGCGCCTGGGCGGCGTTCCTCAACGCCGGCCAGGTCTGCACCTCGGCCGAGCGCTTCTACGTCGTCGACGAGGTCTTCGACGAGTACGTCGAGGCATTCGTCGAGCACACCCGCGGCCTCGTCCTCGGCGACCCGTTCGAGGTCGCAACCGACATCGGGCCGATGGTCTCCGACCCGCAGCGGGCGAAGGTGATCGCCCAGCTCGAGGCGGCGACCGCGGCCGGCGCCGAGGTCCTCGTCGGCGGCGACGACGGCGGCCAGGAGCGCGGCCACTTCCTCTCCCCCGCCGTGGTCGTCGGGGCGGAGCCGGACTCGGCCCTGCTGCGCGAGGAGACCTTCGGCCCGGTCGCGCCGATCGTCAGGGTCGCCTCGCTCGACGAGGCGATCGAGCTGGCGAACGGGACCGAGTTCGGCCTCGGCGCCAACGTCTACACCGGCGACCTCGAGAACGCGGTCCGGTGCATGCGCGAGCTGCGGGCGGGAACGGTCTGGATCAACGACCCGCTGACCGACAACGACGCCGGCCCGTTCGGCGGCTTCAAGCAGTCAGGGCTCGGCCGCGAGCTCGGGCCGCGAGGGGCTCGAGGCCTTCCAGGAGACCAAGCACGTCCACATGGAGACGCGGATCGAGCGCAAGGAATGGTGGTACCCCTACCGCGAGTACGGGGCCGAGTAGGCCGACCCCCGGCGGCGATTCCCACCAGCCCCAGGCCGCCATCACGGCCCCGGCGTAGAGCCAGCCGAGCAGGACGTCGAAGAAGTAGTGCTCGCCGGTGGCGATCAGGGTCAGGCCCATCGCCAGCGGGTAGAGGGCGAGCAGCGGACGCAGCGGCGGCCGGACCCGCCGCCAGAGGAACATCGCCACCAGCGCCGTGAAGCGCGGAGTGCAGAGAGGGGACCGCGGCGACGAGGTTGACGCTCGCCTGGCCCTTCGAGAACAGTCCCGCGGTCCCGACCCCGAGCACCTGCCAGCCTTCGGCGGTGGTCCGGTGGACGCCTTCGAGCAGGCCCATTTCGGCCGCCATCCAGGGCGGCGCCGCCGGGAACAGGATGTAGGTGGCGAGGCCGGCGAGGGCGAGGGTCACGAGCCGCCTGGTGAAGGCGAGGAAGGCGGGCCGCTCGCGCGCCCAGAGGTAGCCGGCGAGGACGAAGGGGACGATGAAGTAGGAGGTGTAGACGAGGGTGAAGGCGACGTCCCAGGGGCCGACGACGCCCGGATCGTGGAGCCGCGCCTGGAGCCACTCGGTCGGCGTCTGGCCGAAGAAGACGAAGCGGTCGAACGTCGATCATCGGGTGGACGTGGGCGTCGATCCCGAACGAGTCCGCCGCCCCGCGGCTGAAGTCGTAGGCGAGCAGCATGGCGACGATCGGCAGCCAGTCGAGGACCAGCTGCAGGATCTGGCGCGGGTCGCGGCCGATCGAGACGCAGACGAGCGCGCCGCAGACCCAGGCGATGACCAGCTCGCGCTGGACCGGGATCCCGTAGGTCGCGCTCCAGGCGACCAACACGAGCAGGTAGAGGCCAGCGCGCAGCGCCTGACCAGCCGCCCAGCGCGGAAGCCGGAGACCGTGCGGCGCGCTCGACGGCGAATCTCTGCGAATTCGGTCGTGCTCACATGTGAAACGTATGTGAACACCGGCGTCAGAACCCGCCTCGTCGGCGCGTCCGGCGGCGATGTCGGCCGCTGATCCTCACCACGGCCGAGGTCAGCGGCGCCCCGAGGATCAGCCCGATCGTCCCGAACAGGGCCCCGGCCGCGATCGTGACGATCAGGACCGCGAGCGGGTGGAGCCCGAGCGCGGCCCCGTAGGCGACCGGCTGGACCAGCTGCTGGAAGATCCCGTTGGCGAGCAGGACACCACCGCAAGGGCCACCGCCGCCTCGGGGCCGTGACCCGCCGAGCGCGATCAGGACCGCGAAGGCGCCGGCGACCCAGGCGCCGAGGTAGGGAATGTAGCCGCCGAGGAAGGTGACGACCGCGATCGTCCCCGCGAGCGGCACCCCGAGGATCAGCGGCTCCGACGCCCACGATCGACGCGCTCCAGGCGGCGACGATCGTGACCCCGAGGAAGTACCCCCGCAGCGAGCTCGCGATCCTTCCCAGCATCGCGTGGGCGAGCGGCACCGGGAGGCCGACGTGGCGCTCGACCCAGCCGCCGATCGTCGGCGAGTCCTTGAGCAGGAAGAAGAGGCTGAGGGCGGTGAAGGAGAGGAAGACGGCGAGCGAGGCGAGCCGGTCGATCCCGGCGGTGAGCCCGGTCAGCATCGCCTCGACGGCGTTGCTGACCGAGGAGTGGCGTGGTCCTTGGCGTCGTGCGGCGCTGCCTTCGCCGACACCGAGGTCCTTGGCCCAGCCTTCGAACTTGTCGGCGGCGTCGCGGAGGTTGGCCCTGAGCGCGTCCGCCTCGGTGCTGATGCCCTTCAGGACCAGGAACCCGGCGAGGGCGGCGATCCCGACGATGAAGAGGAAGACGATCACGGTTCCGACCGCGCGCGGCACCCGCGCTGCGATCAGAAGGTCGACCGCCGGCCCGAAGACGGCGGCGATGATTCCGGCGGTGATCACCGGCAGGACGATCGTCTGGGTCAGCGCCAGCAGCCAGACGAGCCCGACCAGGGCGGCCGCGACCCCGAACAGAAGCCAGCAGGCGATCCCGAGGTTCCGCAGCCACTGCGGGCGCCTGGAACAGGCCGCTGATCTCACCCGGCGCGACCGCGATCTGCTCGCCCTCGGGCGTCCTTCGTTTCACGATCATCAAGATATGCGTCGATGCGGACCAGATCGGATGCGAATCGGGTCACCTACGTCGGGCACGCGACGGTGCTGATCGAGCTCGGACGGGATGCGCCTCCTGACCGACCCGGTGCTGCGCTCGAGGCTCGTCCACCTCCGCCGCCACGGTCGCGGCCCACGACGAGAGCTCGGCGTCCGAGCTCGACGCGGTCCTGATCTCCCACCTCCACCACGACCACGTCGACGTGCCGTCGCTGCGCGGCCTCGGCCGCGAGACGCCGATCCTGGCTCCGCCCGGATCCGCCAACTTCCTCCGGCGCCGCGGGTTCCCGTCCGTCACCGAGCTGGCGCCGGGGGAGTCGCACACGATCGATGGGGTCGAGATCACCGCGGTCGAGGCCGAGCATCCCGGCGGCCGGGCTGCCTGGCGCTCGGTCGGCTCGGAGGCGATCGGGTTCGTGCATCTCCGGGACGCGGCGGGCCTACTTCGCCGGCGACACCGACCTCTTCGAGGGGATGGCGGACCTGGCGGGCGACCTCGACCTCGCGCTGCTGCCGGTCTGGGGCTGGGGCCCGACCCTCGGCTCGGGCCACCTCGACCCGGAGCGGGCCGCGCGCGCGGCGGCGTTGCTCTCGCCCCGGATCGCCGTCCCGATCCACTGGGGAACCCTGTTCCCGGTCGGGCTCTCCCGGATCGGGCGCCGCCACCTGATCGCCCCGCCGCGCGAGTTCGAGCGGCGCTGCGCGGAGCTGGCGCCTCAGGTCGAGGTCCGCGTGCTCGACCCCGGCGAGGCGACCTCGCTGTCGGCGTAGGCGTCGTGGCCGAGCCCGGCGAGCCAGCCGCGGAAGATCCGGTGGACGCTCTCGGCGCCGACGACCTCCTCCTCGGGCCAGGGGAGGTCGGCCGGGTGGAGCACCAGCGGATGGGACTGGGTCCCTCCCATCCCGCCGTGTGAGCCGACCAGCTCCTCGAACGCGGCGACCTCCTCGAAGTCCTCCCAGAAGGTGCTGTTGACGACCAGGTCGGGGCAGTGCGGGAAGCCGTCGGTGCGGCGGACGTGGTCCGGCGGCGTTGGGGCCGAAGGGCAGCCAGCGGGTCCTCGCCCTCGATCGTCGCCCTCGTCGAGGAAGTTGACGCCGCCGGCGCCGATCGCCATCGCCCCGCGGCGCTCGGAGCGCACGAGGACGAACCCGATGCCGGGGTGGTCGCGGAGCGCCGGCAGCAGCCGCGGGTGGAGCGTCTCGAGCTGCTCGAGCGTGACCCGCCCCGGGGTCGCGCGGGAAGCGTGATCAGCCCGAGGCAGCCCGAGGCCATCACCGAGAGCTCCGGGACCTCGCCCCCGTGCGTCTCCTCGATGTCCTGGCGGACGTCGGCGTCGAGCGCGACCGCGCCGTCGGCGACGACGGCCGCGGGTCACGGTCCGCACCGTCCGCGCCGGCCATGGTGTCGTCGCGCGCGAACTCGGTCAGGCCGGCGCTCATGTAGACCGAGGGCGTCGTCGCCGCCCTCGGTGACGGCGATCATGCTCTCGGCGTCGCAGGCGCCCCGGACCAGGTCCTCGAGCGTCTCGCCGTAGCGATCGAGGAACGTTTCCCCCTGCGACTGGCCGTGGTCGGAGAGGACGACGAGCCGGTAGGGGCGGGTGGCGTCGCGGGCCGCGGCCTCGATCCTCGCGATCTGGCGGTCGAGGTCGCGGAGGACGGCGAGCGCGTCGTGGCGTTCGATCCCCGAGTGGTGGGCGACCTCGTCGTAGGCGAGGAACGTCGTGTAGATGACGGGGCGGCCGGCGAGGAGGTCGCCGACCACCGTCGCGACCTGGAGGTCGCGCTGGACGACCGTCGCCCAGGCCCTGACCAGGGCATAGGTGCGCGGCCGCGCGATCCGCGGGCGGACGTCGTCGCGCACCTGGCTGCGTGCCGCGCGGCGCTCGCGCGCGATGTCGGCGAGCGCGAGCGCGAAGCGTGCGGGCGACCGCGTAGGGGCGGGCGAAGTAGGCGGAGTAGTCGCGCCCGATCGGCCGCCGTCGGGTCAGCGCCGTGCTCATCGTCAGCATCGAGTGCGGCGCGTCGCCGGAGAGGATGTTGGCGCGGCTGGCGCCGTCGGCGTGGAGCAGCCCGCGCCCGTCGGAGTGGCGGCGCTCGAGCTCTTCGGCGTCGCGCGGGTGGTTGGTGACGATCGCCGTGTCGCGGTCCTTCTCCCACCAGCGGAAGGCGGGCATGTCGTCGTTGTTGCCATGGAGGAGCCCGGCCTGGCAGGCGCCGGTCTGCGAGGACCAGTCGGTCTCCCAGCGCTCGAGCCGGTGCGACCGGCTCCGCAGCCAGCCGCCCAGGTGGGGGGCGTTGCCGTCGGCGATCGCCCGGCGCAGGACGTCGTGGGCGAGGCCGTCGATCTCGAGGAAGACGATCCCCGGCACATCGGTGTCGACCGTGGCCGCTGCGCCGGCGCGCCTGACGGCGCGACGACGTTGCGGTACCAGGTGTCGTCCTCGTCGATCGCCAGCAGCGCAGTAGAAGATCGAGGTCACGGCGCTGATCCCGATCGTGATCACGATCCCCTCGAGGACGCCGTCGACTTGGGCGCCGGGGATCAGGTTGATCGCGAAGGTCACCAGGAGCCCGTTGAGCAGCAGCGCGACGCCGCCGAGGGTGAGGACGGTGAGCGGCAGCGCGACCCGGGCCAGCACCGGCCAGACCAGGGCATTGAGGATGCCGATCGCCGCCGCCGCCCGAGCGCGGCCCAGCCGTCGTCGAGGGTGAAGCCCGGGAGCACCGCCGCGAGCAGGATCAGGGCCGCGTCGAGCACCAGGACCAGCAGGCCGCGCCAGACGATCTTCGCGCCCATCACATCACCTCGCGCTTCACTCGCGGCGCGAACAACAAGGCTGCGACGCTTGCTCGCTCCGCGCTCATCGCATCACCTCGCGCTCATCGTGGAGCCATCTCCCGAACCAGGTCGGCAGCGGGCCTGACGTCGTCGATGCGGGCCACCGTCTCCCCCGCATAGAGGGCGCCGGCGTCGAGCAGCATCTCGGGGCCGTCGTCGGTCGGGCCGGCCGGCGAGAGCAGCCGGCTCCCGGGCCGCTGGGCGCGGACCATGCGCGCCAGCACCGCCTCCGGGGTGTAGCGGGCGCCCGGAGCAAGCAGGCGGTTGATCGCCCGGTTCAGCCGCGGGCCGCGACGATCGCGCCCCAGCCACCGCTCCGTCGCAGCGTTCCCAACGACCCTGTGGGGCGCCGGCCACCCGGCCCCGAACAGCTCGGTGAGGATCGTCTCCTCGGCGGCGAGCAGCCGGTCGCGGTAGCCGGGGTGCGCACGGCTCTCCTCGGAGAGAAGGAAGCGGGTCCCGGCGACGGCGCCCGCAGCCCCCGCGTCGAGCGCCCGGCTGACGTCCACCCGATCGGCGATCCCACCCGCCAGGAGCAGCGTGAAATCTCGCGGCAGCGCCACCCGGACCTGCTCGAGAAGCTCGAGCGCGGGCACCGTCCCGCGAACGTGGCCACCGGCCTCGACTCCCTGGACGATGACGGCGTCGGCCCCGGCGGCCTCGGCCGCCCGCGCCTCCTCAACCGAGCCGCACTGATGGATCCAGACTCCGGGCGTCCGGCGCCGTGGCCGGCCCCAGAAGGTGACGACCGCGTCGGCACCCGCCGCAGCCTCGAACCAGTCGCGGCGGGCAAAGGGGAGCAGCATGTTGACCGCCACCGGCCGCATCGTCAGGGGCCGGGCGGCCGCCAGCTCACGCCGAATCGCGTCGGCGCCGTTGACCGCGATCGTTCCCAGCCCACCGGCCTCCGAGACCGCCACCGCCAGCTCGTGGCGGCTGATGCCGCCGCCCATTCCCGCCTGGACGACGGGTATTTCGACTCCGAGGCGCTCGAGCACCGACACGGCCCCAGTCTAGGTTCGCGCCGTGCGGTCGCGGCGCGACTCGGTGCTCGTCCTCGCCGCCGCCATCGCGGCCTGCCGGCTGCTGTTCATGTGCCCCCGCCGCCGCGGACCAGCGGACGGTCGATCGGCCACTCGGTGCGCGGGCGGCCGATCCTCGCAGCGCTCGAGCAGGCGCCGGAAGCCCGGCTGCGGGTGCTGGTGATCGGGTGCATCCACGGCAACGAGACCGCCGGGATGCGCGTCGCACGGCGGCTGATCGCCGCGCACGCTCCGGCCCAGACCGATCTCCAGGTCATCCCCACTCTCAACCCCGACGGGGTCGCCGCCAACACCCGCGGCAACGCCCACGGGGTCGACCTCAACCGCAATTTCCCGTTCGGGTGGAGGCCGTTGGGCGGGCTCGAATACTCGGGGGCGCATCCCCTCTCCGAGCCCGAGTCGCGGGCCGCCCGCGGCCTGATCCTTCGCACGGCGCCCGACATCACGATCTGGTTCCACCAGCCGTTCGGCCTGACCGACCGCTCGGGCGGCGACACGGCAATCGAGCGCCGCTACGCGCAGCTCGTCGGCCTGCCGCTGGTCCGCCTCCGCCGCTACCCCGGCAGCGCCTCCACCTGGCAGAACAGCACGACGGCGGGGAGCACCGCGTTCGTCGTCGAGCTGCCGGCGACGGTCCCAGGAGTGCTCGTGGGGCGTGCCACTCGGTCGGTCCTGACCCTGGCGAGGGAGTATGCCAGCCCGGACCTGGCCGGGGCGACCGTCACCGGTCAAACAGGCTGATTCGGAACTATCCGACGAGACGCGGTTTCCGAAATTCGGAGGACGATCGTTGACGTCGATCGAAGGAGGGACGATCGCCGCGAGGAGACGCCAGTTCCCGATCCGAGCCGCCCTGCTGGTGGCGGTGAGCGCCTGTGCGTTCGCGGTCAACGCGGCGCCCGCGTCGGCCCTGCAGTGGAACCTCACCAATCTCGCGGAACCCTCGACGGTGCTGTTCGGCGCCTCGTGCCCGTCGCCCTCGCTCTGCGCCGTGGTCGGCAGCAACGGGACCCTCGCCGTATCGACCGACCCGACCGGCGGCACGGCAACGTGGCAGGTGACCCACTTCAACGGGCTCGAAGAAGTCCATGCCAGCGATCCCAACGCGACGTTCTCCGGCGCCCAGGTCCGGGGCGTCTCCTGCCCGTCGACCGAATTCTGCGCCGCGATGAGCCGCCAGGGCTACGTATATGCGTCGACCAGCCCCGCCGGTGGGGCGCCGGCCTGGGGGGCGGTCGCCCTGCAGGGCGAACACAAGCCGCGGGTCCACGTCTACGGCGTCTCCTGCCCGTCGACGTCCCTCTGCGTCGGCGTCGCCGCGGGCGGCAGGATCGTCACCTCGACCAGACCGGTCGGGGCGACCGCCTGGAACGTGTCCCAGCTGGGAGCCCCGCTCGAACTGACGGGCGTCTCCTGTCCGAGCGAATCGCTCTGCGTCGCCGTCAGCAGCGACGGCAACATCATCAGCACCACCGACCCCGGCGGCGGCGCGCCGACCTGGGTCGCGGCGGCGCCGGCGGGCGGCTATGGGGTCCTCCAGGGTGTCTCCTGCTCCTCGCCCTCGCTCTGCGTCACCGGCAACGCGGCGGACATCTTCGTCAGCACCAGCCCGGCCGGCCCGGCGGCGTCCTGGCAGGCGACCCCGGACGTGACGCCGCTGCAGATCACCGCCTTCTCCTGTCCCGCCGACAGCGCCTGCGCCGCGGTCAACAACAACGCCGACGTCATCACCTCGACCGACCCGACCGGAGGCGCCGGCGCCTGGTCGTTCACCAACGCGATCCCGATCCCGCCGAACGGGATGTTCGGGATCTCCTGCCCGGCGACGGAATTCTGCGCCGCCGCCGGGACCGGCGGCCAGATCCTGACCTCGACCAGCCCGTTCGCCGGCACCCGGCCCGCGAATGTGAAGTCCCGCAAGGGCCACCGCCGCCACACCGTCAAGATCACCCGCCACCCGAGGCACGTCATGAGGATCGCCGGGACGACGGCCCGGGTCCGGTTCGGGTTCGGCGCGATCGGCCAGGCCCACGGCTTCCTCTGCAAGCTCGGCGGCGGCGGGTACTCCCGCTGCCACAGCCCGAAGCGCTATCGCGTCGGCCTCGGACGGCACGCGTTCAGGGTCAAGGCGCTCGACCCAGGCGGCATCGACCAGACCGCGACCGTGTTCCGCTTCAGGGTCGTCCGCCGCCGCTGAGGGCCCTGAACTGACGAAGGCCCCGGAACCTGCTCGGGGGCCTTCGCCGTCCAGCTTGAAAAGGGTCTACGGGACCATCATCTGGCGCGTCCTTTCGAAGGGGACTGGAGGGGTCGTTATAGCCCACTATCCGGCGCCCGGATCTGGAACACACTGGCCGAATGGTCGAGCGGCTGGGAGCGGCTCAGGCGAGCTCCCGGGCCGCCTGGCGGTCGTCGAGCCGGCTGAAGCCTCCGCGCAGGTCGGTCGCTTCACGATTGGCCGCGCCGCGCCCGAGGATCGCGACGAGATCGCCGCGCTCGGCAACCGCCATCGCCCGGGCGATGGCGGCTCGGCGCTCGATCACGATCTCGACCTCCGCTCCGTGCCGCGGCGCGCGCCCCGGCGGCAAGGGCCGCGAGAGTGACCATCCGCGGCTCCCCGCGGTAGCTGGTCCCCGAGAGGATCAGATGGTCGCAGCGCTCACGCGCCACCCGGCCTACATCGCGCCCGGTGATCGCGCCCGACCTGCCGACGATCGCGACCACCGCGATCAGCCGCCCGCCCCTCGGCTCGACGATGTCCCGGGCGGTGGTCAGGACCGCGTCGACGCTGTCGGCGCTGTAGGCGAAGTCGACGACGACGTCGAAGGGCCGGTCGACCTCGATGACCTCGAACCGCCCCGGCACCGGGCTCGCGTCGGCGAGGGCGGCGAGCGTCGCCGCGCGCGGCAGGCCGAGGCAGTCGGCGAGGGCGAGGACCGAGACCGCGTTCATCGCGTTGTGGGCGCCCGGAAGACCGATCGAGAGGCTGACCGGGCGGGAGGGCGTCTCGACCTCGATCTCCGACTCGCGGAGGTCCCACCGGGAGCGGGCGATCCGGTACTCGGCATCCTCTGCCCGCCCGTAGCGAACGGCGCGCCCGCCGCGTTCCTCGACCTCGATCCGCGAGACGGCGACCGAGCTCGTCGTCGACGTTGAGGGTGGCGACCGGCACAGCGTCGCCGCCCCTGACGAAGAGGGCGCGCTTGGCGGCGGCGTAGGCCTCGATCGTTCCGTGGCGGTTGAGGTGTTCGGGGGCCAGGTTGGTGAAGACGGCGCCGTCGACGACGAGCTCGGGCTGTACTCGGCCTGGTAGCTCGAGACCTCGGCGACGATGGAGCGAGGCGGGGGACCGAGCGCCAGCTCGCTCAGCGGTGGGCCGAACTCGGTGTTGCCGGCGAGCACCGGCTCGAGGCCGTGCCGTTCGAGGACCGAGACCAGCAGCCCGGCCACGGTCGACTTGCCGTTGGTGCCGGTGACAGCCACGACCGGCGACGGGACCAGGCGCCAGCCGATATCGAGCTCGTCGACGATCTCAAGGCCGACGCCGCGCCGCCTCGGCGAGGACAGGGATCTCGGGCGGCACACCGGGGCTCTTGACGATCGAACGGACGCCGGTCAGGGCGTCGAGCCCGTCGCCGCCGAGACGGACGTCGACCCCGATCTCGCGCAGCGCTCGCGCCCGCTCGAGCTGGATCGGGTCGCTCGACCCGTCCCAGGCCCGGACCTCGCCCGCCGCGCCCAGGGTCGCGAGCGCCCGGGCGGCGGCGCTGCCCGCGCGACCGAGGCCGACGACGAGATGCGGCGGCGGGGGAAGCGGCGGGCGGGCGCGGGTCGAGAGAGCTGGGGGGCACCGTCGTCAGGCGCTGCCGGGCCGCGGATGGAACCGCCCGCCGGCGACGATGACCGCGGCGCCGGCGACCTCGACCCGCTCGATCCTCTGGCCACTGCCGTCGGCACGAGCGTGGAGGATCGAGGGGCGGCCGAGCTCCTCGCCCTGGCGGATCTCGATCTCCTCTCCGAACCCGACCCGCCCGTGGCGGCAGAGGTGGACCGCGAGCGGGCCGGCGGCGGAGCCGGTGGCAGGGTCCTCGGGGACGCCATCGGCGGGGGCGAACATCCGGGTCCTCCAACGCACGCCCGAGCCGGCGAAGCAGTTGGCGCCGACCTCGCCGATCTCGGTCAGCGCCGCCATGTCGGGCCGCAGCGCCGCCACCTCCTCCTCGCTCGCGAGCTCGACGTAGACGTGCAGCGGCCCGTTCGCGTAGGCCTCGACCGGCAGCCCCGAGCGCTCGACCCCGAGCGCGGCGAGCAGCTCGGCCTCGCGCTCGAACGGCGCCCAGCTCGGGATCGCCTGCTGCATCCGACCGAAGACGACCCTCTCCCCCTCGCGCTCGAGCTCAACCGGGACGAGCCCGACGCCGGTCTCGAGCCGGACGGTCGAGAGACCGAGCGCGGTGCCGACCGCGAACGCGGTCCCGAGTGTCGGGTGGCCGGCGAAGGGCAGCTCGCTGAGCGGCGTGAAGATCCGGATCATCGCGTCCCCTCCCGCCTCGGCCGGGAGGACGAAGACGGTCTCCGAGAGATTCATCTCGCGGGCGAGCCGCTGCATCGTGTCGCCCTCGAGGCCGCGGCCGTCGGCGAATACCGCGAGCTGGTTGCCCTCGAGCGGGGTGTCGGTGAAGACGTCGAGGAGGACGTAGGCGAGCGACCCGTCCTCGCGCGGAATCCCCGCGACGTCGCGGGCCACGGAAGCGGCGAGGAGGTCGAACTCGGAGCTCATCACTGGCCGAAACTATCGCCGTGCCCGCTCCGGCCGCAGCCTGAAGCCCGCGACCTCGGCGAAGCGCTCGTGCGCGAACGAGGCGTAGAGGGCCTCGGCCTCCTGGTAGGCGAGCAGGTCGACCCGAACGGCGCCGGAGCGAGCGAGGACCTCGGCGACCAACTGCCTGCCGATCCCCTCCCGACGTGCGCCGGGAGCGACGAGGAGGAGCGACAGGAACGCCTGGAATGCGCCATCGGTGATCGCGTGGGCGAACCCGGCGAGCTCCCCCTCGCGGAGGGCAACCACGGCGATCGCCCCGGGCCCCGCAAGCGCCCGCCCGGCGCGCTCGGGGTCGGAGGCGAACGTCGCGAAGGCCTCCGCCTCCTCGCAGAGCTCGATCACCGCCTCGAGGTGCCGGCGCTCGTATGGGATGACCTCCGACCTCATCCTGTTCGGGAGACTCTCAGGTGTGGTGAGCGGGCGCCTTGACCGCAGGCAGGAGGCCGGATAGCGTCGGCACATGTTGGGGAAGGCCGGTAGGTATGTCCGCCAGAACCACCTCGCGCTCCTCGCCCTCTTCATCGCCCTGGGGGGAAGCGCGATCGCCGCCGGAAAGATCGGCCCGAACGGGATCCGGAAGGACGCGATTCGAAGCCGCCACATCAAGGACGGGGCGGTGACCGGCGCCGACGTACTCGACGGCGGGCTGACCGGCGCCGACCTCCAGGACCAGAGCATCACCGGGAGCGACGTGCAGAAAGGCTCCCTGACCGGCGTCGAGGTCGCCGACGGCAGCCTCTCCCCTGAGGACCTGAGAGCGAAGAGCCTGACCGGCGACAACATCCTCGACGGCAGCCTGACCGGCGCCCAGGTAAGGGCCGAGAGCCTGCTCGGCACCAACATCCTCAACGGAACGGTGACCGGCGCCGACATCCTCGACCAGGGCCTGACCGGGAACGACGTCCAGGAGGGCAGCCTGACCGGCGCCGACGTCCAGAGCGAGAGCCTGACCGGGGAAGACGTCTTCAACGGGAGCATCACCGGCGCCGACCTCGGCGCCGGCGCGGTCGGCGCCTCGAACCTCGCCCAGATCCCGTCGGCCCGGGTGCGGCGGACCGCAAACCAGTCGATACCCAACGGAGCGTTCACGGCGATCCAGCTGACCAGCGAGACCTATGACCACCAGGGCCTCCACTCGAGCGTCAACAACTCGCGGCTGACGGCGCCGATCGACGGCGTCTACCTGATCACGGCCAACGCCTTCTGGGCGCCGAGCTCTACCGGGCGCCGCGATCTCGGGATCACGGTCGACGGAAACTTCGTCGCGTTCGTCGCCCAGCCGGCCACGACCGCGGTCTCCGAAGTCCCGCTCTCGGTGACCACCGTCTACCTGATGAGCGCCGGCGACTTCGCCGAGGCGAAAGTCGAGCAGACCTCCGGCAGCGCGCTGAACCTCGAAGTCGCCGGCGGCGGCTCGGAGACCAGCCCCGAGGTGTCGATGACCTGGCTCGGTCCGTGATCGGTCCAGCGGTCAATCGATCAACCTCTCGAGGCCGCGCCTGACCACCTCTCCGCGGGTGCGGTCGCCGTGGTCGGCGGCGATGAAGTGGTTTCCGATCCAGAGCGAGGAGGCGAGCAGGCAGCGGGTCTCGACCTCGTCGTCGTCCTCGCAGAAGTCCCCGAACAACGAGCGCATGTAGTCCATCCGGCGATTGTCGACCCGCCGCAGCCGGGCGGCGACGGTCCGGTCGCGCCGCGCCCAGTCGCGGATCGCCAGCTCGGTCCGGAACGGCTCGCGCCCGGCGATCGCGAACAGCCGCCGCAGCTTCTCGCGGGCATCGCCGCCCCCGCCCTCGACCCGCTCGATCACATCGTCGACGCTCGCCCGCTCCCAGCTGTCGAGCATGCTCTCCAGCAGGGCGCCGCGGTCGTCGAACTGCCAGTAGAAGCCGCCCTTGGAGACCCCGAGCGCCTGGGCGAGCGGCTCGATCCTCACCGCCTCCGGGCCGCCGGCGGCGAGCGCGCGCAAACCCTCCTCGATCCAGCGGTCGGGCGGGGTGCGGGTAAGCGCCATCGTCGTCCATACGCTACCGTATGGATATGGCGGTAAGGCCGTTGTCCAGCAGCGCCCACACCTCGCGCCCCTGGCGGATCCACGAGTTCACCGCCGACTTCGACGTCGAGGACGTCTGGGCCCTGCCGACGCCGGGCGGGAAGGACGACTTCCCGGCGCTGGTCCGCGGCGCGACCACGCTGGAGGCCTCGGAAAGCTCCTCGCGGGCGGTGCGGGCGCTGTTCGCCCTGCGTTGGAAGCTCGGCGAGGTCTTCGGCTGGGACGACGAGGGCGCCGGCCTCGGCGCCAGGGTGCCGACCCTGAGCGACCGGCTGCCGCCCGACCTGCGCGAGACGGCGCCGTCCGCGAGCTCCTCGCTTCCGTTCAAGCCCCTCTACCTGCTCGACGATGAGTACGCGGCGGAGATCGCGAACCGGACCGTGCACGGAGTCATGCACCTCGGCTGGGTCCCCGGCCCCGACGGCGGCTACCGTGGCCAGATGGCGGTACTTGTCAAGCGGAACGGGCTCTTCGGAGCCGCCTACATGAAAGCGATCGCCCCGTTCCGGCACCTGATCGTCTATCCGACGATGATCCGGGAGATCGAGCGGGAATGGCCGGCGCGCCTCGCCCAGCTTCGCAGCGCTGGGTAGTCCTCTACGACTCCGACTGCGGCTTCTGCATGTGGCTGCTGGCGGCGCTTCTGCGATGGGACCGAGATGAGCGCCTGCGCCCGGTCCCGCTCCAGGGACCGGAGGCGGACGAGCGCCTCGGGGACCTCGCCGCCGAGGCGCGGATGGCCTCCTGGCATCTGATCTCACCCGACGGTGTCCGCGACTCGGGAGGCGCGGCGATCGCGCCGCTGCTGAGGCTGCTGCCGGGTGGTGGCGTCGCGGCCGCCGTGTTCGCGCGATTCCCCGGCGCCACCGCCCGCGGCTACCGCTGGGTCGCCGAGAACCGCTCCGGGCTCTCGGGGTGGGTGCCGAAGGGCTCCAAGGCCCGGGCCCGCGAGCGGGTCCGGGAGGCCGCCGGCTCGGCCGGCGCCTGACTGTCACCCTCGAGCCGCTCGAGCCAGCGCAGCGTCAGCTGCAGCGCCGCCGGGATGACGAGGGCGCCGCTGACGATCAGGAACCAGAGTTGGGCGGCGTCGCTGCCGGCACCGATCGTGTGCACTACCGCCATCACCCAGAAGAGGCCGGTCAGCCGGTGGATCCGCCGCCACCGGGCGGCGCCGATGCGGTCGCGGCAGTAGTAGGTGAGGCCGAGGGCGGCCAGGCCGTAGCCGGCGACGATGCCGACGCCGGTCCAGAGCGGCCGGTAGGAGCCGGCGAAGGGGATCGCGATGCCGGTCAGGCCCGGCTGCATGAACGAGTCACCGAGGAGGGACAGGCCATGGAGTGCGACCATCGCCAGGGTGGTGAGCGAGAGCGCCTCGTGGAGCGCGCGAAGATCGCGCTTGTTCGAGCCGGCGCGCCTCGCGCTGATCATCAGCCCGAGGGCGACGCTGGCGCTGGCGGCGAGCAGCGCCGCGCCGCCCGCCGCCCGGCTCGTGATCCAGAACAGGTGGGGCCCGACGTTCATCTCGCCGCCAGGGCCTCGGCCTTTTCGGGCCTGGGGGCGACGATCTCGACCCCGCCGTCATCGAGGACGAGGACGCCACCGCGGGGAAGGCACTCGCCGGCGTGCTCGCGCCCGGAGAGAAGCGCGTGCTTCGAGTAGACCTCGGCCAGAAACGCGGTCGGCGCCAGAGCGGTCGCCTGGACGACGCCGGTGAACGCGGGCCTGCCGCTGGCGGGGTCGAGGAGGTGATGCGCACGGGCGCCGTCGTCGCCGATCCAGGACCGGCGCCCGATCCCGCTCGTCGCGACACCACCCTCGAGGAGTGAGAGCTCGTGCAACGGCTCCCCTCCCGCCGGGTCCTCGACCAGGATCCGGCGGGCGCGGCCGCCGGTGCCGCCGACCCGGACGTCGCCGCAGCAGTCGACGGCGTAATCGGTGTGGCCCCGCAGGGTTTCGCCGACGAGGTCGGCGAGCAGGCCCTTTGCGATCCCGCCGCTGTCGATTTCGAGGCCCGGGGGACGAGTTACCGTGCCGGCCCCGCGGTCGACGAGGATCCGGCGCCATCCCCGTGTGGGGCTGGCGGAGGCGGGCCGCGGCGAATCGGCTCGCCGGGATCCTGCCCGGCCCGGGCCGGTCGCGGTTCCCGGCGAGCGATTCGCTGTATCCCGCCCGCCTGATCTCGCCGAGCAGCGTCGCGTCCACCAGCCCGTCGCTGAGCAGCCCGGCCCAGCGCGCCGCGGCCGCCACCTCGAGCAGGAGGCGACTCACCGGCACCGTCTCGCGGCCATCGGCGTTCAGCCGGCAGAGCTCGCTGTCGGGGAGGAATCGGGAGAGGCGATCGTGCGCGTCCAACAGCTGCGCTTCGGCGTCTCCGGCCGCGACCTCGGCCGCGGCTCCCCGCACGTGCACGGTCGCCGTCCCCCCGAAGCAGGCAAAGCGCCGGTGGGCTTCTGCGCTCACGATTGGCCGGTAATGACGGGGGCCGGTTCGGGTTCTGGTTCGTAGACTTCGACCGGTTCGGGTTCGACGTATTCCGGTTCGACTTCTTCGGGCTCGGTCGTTCCGACCGCTTCCGCGGCGGCGGCGCGCGCCGCCGCCGCTTCGCCGCCGTCGGAGATGCCGTCGGCCCCCGCCCCTCCCCGGCCGGAGGCGGTGGCCCTTGGCTTGCTCCCGAGCACCGGGTCATGGCCGGTCGCCATCTGCACGAAGACGATTCCCCAGAGCAGCGCGAACGCGACGACCGAGATCACGACCGCACGGGCGCGCAGTTCCCCGGCGCGGCGTCGCTGCGCCCGCAGGCGATGGCGCGCCTGCCGACCCCGTGCCTGCGCCTCGGAGCGGTCCATCAGCCAGACCTTCGCGGAGCCATGCAAATGCCCGCTAAACGAGCGATGAGAATTCTCTTAGAGCCACGGGGTGGCGGCCGAGATCGTCAGCCCGGCGAGCGCCAGCCCGGCGAGCAGGGCCGCGCCGAGGGCGATCGCCCGCAGCCCCGCCCCCGCCAGCCGGGTCCCGCCAGGTGCGGAGCGCGTCCAGTCGGGGAGCGCCAGCGCCGGCAGCTCCAGCAGGTGGCCGAGGACATGCACGGTCATCAGCACGACCCAGGCGATGAAGCTCGCCTTGTGGGCAAAGATCAGGGTTTCGCCCGGCGGCCCGGCGATCAGCAGCGCGACCCCGGTCCCAAACAGCGCGAGGGTCGTCAGCACGACGCCCGGAGCCAGGTACCGCAGGGCGGGATGAGGCGGCCCCTTCAGGACGTATGGCGGGCTGCCGGTGTAGTAGCGGACGAAGCGGTATCCGGTCGTCGCCAGCTTCAACGCCACCGGCGGGATCAGGAGCATGCCGATGAAGATGTGCGGACCCAACAGGGGGCCAATGAAGGGGATCGTCGCCCCCTCGGCCGCGAGCAGGACCAGCAGGGCGGCGGCGACGGCACCGGTCAGGCGCGCGTTTCCCGCGACCCCGTCACGGGTCCTCGTCTCGACCGGGCGGTACACCGCGCGATCGTCGCCGCCGATGCTTGACCGCGACTAAGCGTTCGCTGAGAGATCTCTCATCGTCGGCGTGAATCCAGGCAGCGCGAAGGCGACGCGAGCGCCGCCGAGCGCCGAGTCCTCGACCCAGATCCGGCCTCCGTGGGCCTCGACGATCGAGCGCGAGATGCCGAGGCCGAGGCCGCTCCCTCCGGAGCCCCGGTCGCGCGCCGGCTCGCTGCGGTGGAAGCGGTCGAAGACCCTCTCCCTCTCCCCGGCCGGGATTCCCGGCCCGTCGTCGTCGACCGCGATGATCAGCTCGCCGTCCTCGGCCCGTGAGCAGAGGGTGACCCGCCCGCCGGCGCCGGCATGCCGCCTGGCGTTGGCGATCAGGTTCCTGACGACCTGCGCCACGAGGTCGGGGTCGGCCCGGGCCGTGCCCTCGACCAGCGGGCCGGTCTCGACCCCGTCGCCGCCGCCTTCGAGGAGGCCGCGCAGAAACGGGCCGGCCTCGATCTCGCCGACCGCCGGCCTCACCCCCTCGTCGAATCGGGCGAGCGTGAGCAGGTCCTCGACCAGCCGCTCGACGCGCCCGATCTCCGTCAACGCGACCGCCTCCACGCGCCGCACCTCCTCGGCGCTGGGGCTCTCGTCGCGGGCGAGGATTTCGAGCTGGCCCCGGATCGCGGTCAGCGGGCTGCGCAGCTCGTGCGACGCGTCAGAGACGAACTCCCGCTGGCGGGCGAAGGCATCGTCGAGGCGGTCGAGCATGTGGTTGAAGGCCTCGGCGAGGGTCCGCAGCTCGGTGGCGTCGGACGGGCTCACCTCGAGCCGCGGCGTCAGATCACCGGCATCGATCTCGGCCGCGGTTTCGGCGAAACGGCGCAGCGGCGAGGCGGTCCGCGCGGCGACGAGGTAGCCGGCGAAGAGCGCCGCGACCAGGGTCGCCCCGCCGACCAGCAGAAAGGTCTTTTCGACGTCGGAGCGGGCGTCCTCGATCGGCGAGATCGATGAGTGCTCGCCCGACTCGCCCGGCCCGGCGGCCCGCATCTCCTTCGCCTCCTCGCGCTTGATCACGTCCGACTCGTGATCCATCTGGGCCTTGACGGCGACGAACACGATCGCGAAGGCAATCGTCACCATCGCCCCGATCGAGAGCGCGAGCCTGCCCCGGAGGCCGAGCCCCGAGGGACGGCTCATCGGGGCTCCCGGAGCATGTAGCCGACCGAACGCACCGTCTCGATCGGGGCCGGCGAGCCGGCACGGTCGAGCTTGCGGCGCAGATAGCCGACGTAGACCTGGACCACGTTCGTCCCGGGGTCATGGTCGTACCCCCAGACCGCAGCGAGGATCTCGTCGTAGGTGCAGACCCTGCCGGCGTGTCGGACCAGGTAAGCCAGTAGATCCGCCTCGCGCTGCGGCAGCGACACGGACGAGCCGTCGCGGGTCGCCTCCCGGCTGAGCAGGTCGAGGCTGATCCCGCCGGCCTCGATCGTCGTTTCGAGCCTCCCGTCCGAGTCGCGCAGGCGGGCGCGGATCCGCGCCAGCAGCTCATCGAAGGCGAACGGCTTGGTGAGGTAGTCGGTCGCCCCGAGGTCGAGGCCCTCGACCCGGTCGGCGACCGCGGCCCTCGCGGTCAGCATGATCACCGGCAGCGACGGCTTCGCCCGCCGGATCGCGGCAAGCACCTCGAGGCCGTCCCTTCCAGGCAGCATCCTGTCGAGCACCACGAGGTCCACCGCGGCGTCGAGCGCCAGACGCTCGCCACTGGCACCGTCGGCGGCGAGTGTCACCCCGTAGCCCTCGGATTCGAGGCCCCGCGCAAGGAAGTCAGCGATCCCCGCCTCGTCCTCAACGACCAGGATCTCCATGCGCCGATGCTACGCCCGAAGCGGCGATCGACGGTTGTCGGGCGGGTGGCCGCAATGGGATCATGCGGCGATGCCGGCCCCCGCCCGCTCCCTGATCCTCCTGGCGGCATTGGCCTGCAGCGTCCCCCTTCTCCTGCCTGCCACCGCGGCGGGGGAACTCAGCCCATCATCCAGCGAAATCGACTTCGGCCCGGTGTCGATCGGCAGCATCGCCAACGAAGCCGTCATTCTCGCCAACTACGAAGTCGAAATGCCCACGATGGTGCAGATGACGAACCTCGAAGCAGAAGAACCGCCCGGCCAGTTCGAAGTCGAAGGCGCCGAATGCGAAGGCGCCGTGCTCGACGAAGGACAGACCTGCGCGATCTACGTCACCTTCCTTCCCAAAGCCACTGGGGAAGCGAAAGCGACCCTCGTCATCGAAAACGATGCGAACCCGGTCGACGTGACGCTTCAGGGCGAAGGAACGCCCGAGTTCTCGATCGCCCAATCGCCATTCGACTTCGGCAGCGTCGCACCCGGTTCGAGGTCCGCGGCGCAGGTATTCACCGTCACCAACCTGGGCTCGAGCGCGGCGGCGATCGGAACCGCCGCCCTGTCGGGGACCGATGCGGGCCAGTTCCAGATCACCGCCGACGCCTGCGGCGAAACGGCCCTCGCCCAAGGCGAAGGGTGCGACGTCGGCGTCGTGTTCGCGCCAACCTCGGCCGGCGCCAAGTCCGCGACGCTCGAGCTGCCGAGCGACGCCCCCGAATCACCCGCGACGGCCGCGATCTCCGGTGCCGGCGCCGACCCCCCGACCCCGCCCGCCGGTGGCGGGGCGCCTGCCGCAGGACCGGGGCCCGCGAAACCCTCGAGCGCGTTCAGCTTCGGCAAGGTGATCTTCAACAGGCACCGCGGCACCGCGAGCCTCCCGGTGCGGGTTCCCGGCCCCGGCGTCCTGGTCCTGGGCGGAAAGGGCATCCTCGCCCGGAAGGGGCCGGGCGCCGCCGTGGTGCTCGGCGGGGCCGGGGTGGCGAGAGCTGGCGATCGTCCCCACCGGCCGCAGGGAGGCGGCGCTGAACAGGAGCGGAAGGGCAAAGGTCCTCGCGCGCGTCACCTACATCCCCAACGGCGGCGACCCGCTGACCAAGACGAGGAAGATCGGGCTCCGCAAGCGGCGCTGAGCCTGGTCCGGGCTAGCTCGCCGGAGAGGACCCGCAGCGCGTCGGCAGGGATCCGGACCGTGACCGGGCTGCCCTGGCGGTAGCGGTCGAGGCCCTCGCCTTCGTTCGGGACCGAGGCCTGGAGCATGGCGCCGGTGGCGAGGCGGACCATGACCTGGAGGTTGGAGCCGATGAAGACGGTGCGGTCGACCATGCCCGGCAGGCAGTTCGCGCCGGCGGCGGGATCGTGGTCGGAGACCTCGAGCCGCTCGGGGCGGACGATGACCGTCGCCTCGCCGCGGGCCTCGAGATCGCCGCACCCGGCCTCGAGCACGAACTCGCCGACGCGGACCTGGCAGTTGCTTCCGGAGCCGCCGACGGCCTCGACGCTCATCGTGTTGGCGACCCCGAGGAAGTCGGCGACGAACAGGGTCTGCGGGCTCTCGTAGACCTCGCGCGGAGTGCCGATCTGGTCGATCCGGCCGCGGTTCATCACCGCGATCCGGTCGCTCATGCTGAGCGCCTCCTCCTGGTCGTGGGTGACGAAGATGAAGGTCGTCCCGACCTCCTCCTGGATCGCCTTCAGCTCGATCCGGAGCTGGCGGCGGATTTTCGCGTCGAGCGCCCCGAGCGGCTCGTCGAGGAGGAGCAGGGCCGGGCGCAGGATCAGCGCCCGCGCCAGCGCGACCCGCTGCTGCTGGCCACCGGAGAGCTGGTGCGGGCGGCGCTTCGCGAGGTCGCCGAGCTCGACCAGCTCGAGCGCCTCCCTCACCCGCCGGTCGCGGTCGCGGCGATCGACCTTCTGGTAGCGGAGGCCGAAGGCGACGTTGTCGCTGACATCGAGGTGGGGGAAGAGGGCGTAGCTCTGGAAGACGGTGTTGACGTTGCGCCGCTCGGGAGGCACCGCCGAGAGGTCGGTGCCGTCGAGCAGCACCTCGCCCGCGGTCGGCCGCTCGAAGCCGGCGATCAGCCGCAGCGTCGTCGTCTTGCCGCAGCCCGAGGGCCCGAGCAGCGAGAAGAACTCGCCGGCGGCGACGTCGAGGTCGATGCCGTCGACCGCCGTCACCTCCTCGAAGGCCTTGGTCAGGCTCCGCAGCGAGACCGCTCCGCCCTGCTCGGGGGCGTCGACCGCGATCGGCTCTGTCTCCCGGGTTGCCATCTCAGTTTTCCACCGCCGCCAGGTCCCGCATCGCCGATGTCCCGGCGTCGGATTCGGTGCTGTGCGCCGAACCATCTCAGAGCGAGGTACGCGCCGCCGACCCCGATCAGGGTGGTGACGACCATGATCGTCGCCACCGCGTTCAGCGCCGGCGTCGTCGCCCCGCCGCGGGCGTTGGCGTAGAGCAGCATCGGGATCGTCGTCGTCGAGCCGCTCGAGGACATGTACTGGGTGACGACGAAGTCGTCGATCGAGAGCGCGAAGACGATCAGCATGCTGGCGAGGATCGCCGGCGTCAGCAGCGGCAGGAGAACGTGCTGGAGCGCCTGCCGGGGCGAGGCCCCGAGATCGCGCGCCGCCTGCTCGTAGTCGGGCCCGATCGCCGCCAGCCGGCTGCGCACGATCACGACCACGTAGGAGACGGAGAACGTCACCTGGCCGATCACCTGGGCGGTGGTCCCGAGGTGAACCGCGCTGAACGGGATCAGCGAGAGCTGGGTGAAGACCAGCAGCAGCGACACCGCCATCGCAAGCTCCGGGCGTCGTCAGCGGCACCAGCATCAGGAAGTTCGCGGCCCGCGAGCCGCGGCCCGCGCCAGCGCGAGAGGCCGATCGCCAGCAGGATCCCGAGCGGCGTCGCGATCGCCATGTCGAGGACGGCCAGCTTGAGGCTCTGCTCGAGGGCGTTGGTGTAGGTCGGGTCGTGGAAGACCGAGAAGGTTTGGTCTCCCCACCACCAGCGGGTCGAGAAGCCCTGCCAGACGCTGCGCGAGCGACCGTCGTTGAACGAGAAGGCGATCGCGAACAGCACCGGGACCAGCGCCCAGACGATGTAGAGCCAGGTCGTCAGCGCCAGGAACCGGGGGCGCCCCCACGGGTTGGCGAGCCAGTCGGGAACCCGGCTCGGGCGGATCGCGGGCCGGCGCTCGCCGGAGCCGGCGGCCGTGGCTCCGGCGCTCATCCCCGCCTCCTCTCCTGGCGGCCGATTTCCCAGAGGTAGTAGACCATCCCGATCGCGAGCAGCGTCATCAGCACCAGGACCATCGATGCGCCGAGGTTCTTCTGGGGGCCGCCCTGGACGAGGAGGTTGACGCTGTTGCCGAGCATGTTGGTGCTGGGCGAGCCCGAGATCAGGTCGTTCGTGTAGTAGTCGCCGAACATCGGCAGCATGATCAGGATCGTCCCGGCGAGGATGCTCGGCCAGCTCAGCGGCAGGGTGACGCGGAGGAAGGTGCGCCAGGCCGAGGCGCCGAGGTCGCGCGCGCCCTCGAGCAGGCTGCCGTCGATCCGGTCGAGGCCGGCGTAGACGGGGAGGATGAAGTAGGGGATGTAGCCGTAGGTGAGCGCCGCGATCACCGAGAACGGGTTGCCGTTGAGCCATTCCGGTGGGCTCGAGATCCCGAAGTCGCCGAGGAACTGGTTGACGTACCCGTCCGGCGCGAGGAGCCCGATCCAGGCCAGCATCCGCATCAGGTAGCTGATCCAGAACGGGACGAAGATCAGGAGCAGCAGCAGGCCCTTGCTCTTCCTTGCGTGGCGGGCGATGTAGTAGGCGACCGGGTACCCGATCGCGAAGCAGAGGGCGATCGTCGCCGCGACGTAGAGGAACGTGTTGCGCGTCGCCGGCCAGTAGGTGCCGCCGGGGACGACGCTCGAGTACGCCTCCTTGACGAAGCCGACGTTCCACTCGAGCGGGTTCCAGATCGGGACCGGCTGCAGGAGCGTGTCGATTTCGCCCATCGCCACCGCGAGCACCGCGTATGCGGGGACGACGACGAAGAGGACGAGCCACAGCACCCCGGGCGAGGCGAGCGTGCGCCAGAGGCCGCGTTCGGCGGTCACGTCGACTTCACCTCCGACCAGGCGCTCTCCCAGAGGCCGAGCGCTTCGGCGCTGAGCGGGCCCTGCACGTAGCCGCGGCGGAACTGGTTCTCGCGCAGGATCGTCGTCGTCAGGTTCGCCGGCACCAGTTCGCTTTCCAGCACGTTCTCCGGCGTCATCCCGGTCAGCGGCTGCTGGTAGAGGGTGAATTCGAAGTTGACGAAGGCTTCTTCGAGGTCGAGCATGTGGTCGAGGAAGAGGTGGGCGAGGACCGGGTGCGGAGCGCCCTTCAGCACGGCGAAGGTGTCGTTGCCGATCAGGCCGCGGCCGTCTTCGGGCCACCAGTAGCTGACCTGGCTCGGGCTCGTCCCCTTCGGCATGTAGTACCCGATCGCCGCGATGTCGCCGGACCAGGCCTGGTGCAGCCACATCGAGCCGTCGGCGAGGTGCTGGTACTCGTTGGTGTAGAAGCGGAGGTTGACCCTGTCGGTGAGTTCCCGCAGCGCTTCGCTCGCCGCGTCGAGCTGCTTCGGATCTTCGGTGTTGACGTCGGTTACGCCGTTGCGCAGCAGACCCATCGCCAGGCCTTCGCGCTGGTCGTCGAGGAGCCCGACCCGGCCGGCGATGTCGGTCGCCTGCCAGAAGCTCTCATACGGGTTGCGCAGCTTCGAGGGGTCGTAGTCGGGGAGGAAGTCGTTGCGCCAGGCGATCCCGGTCGTGTAGACCGTGTATGGGACCGTGTAGCGCGAGCCGCGGTCGTACCAGGGGTCGACCAGCGAGGGCCAGACGTTCCGATGCAGGTTCGGGATGTAGGAGAGGTTGAGCGGCTGCAGGATCCGGCCCGAGACGAGCATCGAGATGAACGGCTGGGTCGGGACGAAGACGTCGAACCCGACGGCGCCGCTGGCGAGCTTCGCGACCGCCTCGTCGATCGTCGAGAAGGTGCTGAGTTCGACTTCGACGCCGTAGCGCTTTTCGAACGACTTCATGACCGCCGGGTTGACGTATTCGGCCCAGTTGTAGAGCTTCAGCGGGCCGCCCTCGGGTTCGAGCCCGGATGGGATCGCCTTGTTGTCGGGATAGATCGGGAGCGTCACCGGGTTGTTCGGGCGCGCCAGCGGCAAGCCGCCGGGCGCCTTGTTCGGCGACTGTCCGCCGGGGACCGTGGTGTCGGAGCAGGCGGCGAGGAACGAGCCGGCCGAGAGCCCGACGCCGGCGGCGAGGCCGGCCTTGAGCAGCCGCCGGCGCGAGATCGCCTCCTCCCAGGGCCAGGCCCCGTCGAGCCGCTGCTCGCTCATGCCTCGGCTCCGGCCAGCATCTCCCCGACGCTCACCAGCGGCGGCCGCGGCAGCTCGCACTCGAGCAGCCGCTCGGCGACCAGGACCGCGACCTCGACCATCGAGCGCGAGGTGAGGCTCTCGCCGAGTCGCACCTGCACGGTCAGCCCGTCGAGCAGCGAGGCGATCGCGAGCGCCGCCTCCGCCGCGTCGACGTGCGCCGAAGACCCCGGCGACCTGGCCGTCCCTGATCACCTTCTCGATCTCCGAGCGCCAGCGGTGGTCGAGCCGCTCGCGGGCCTCGCTCAGCCTCGCGTCGCGCAGCGACCAGGCCCAGAGCTCGAGCCAGAGGGCGAATTCGCCGGCGCCGCCGGCGGCCGAGGAGATCAGCAGCGCGAGGCGATCGGCGGGGTCGGGGAGCTGCTCGAGGCGGACCCCGACCGCGTTGTAGAAGCGATCCTCGTCGGCGACGAGGGCCTCGGCGAGCAGCTGCTCTTTCGAGTCGAACCAGTAGAGGACGGCGGGCGGGCTGACCCCGATCCGCTCGGCGACGTCGGCCAGCCTCGTCCCGGCGACGCCGCGCTCGGCGATCACCTCGGCGGCGGCCGCGAGGATCTGCGGGCGCCGTATGTGATCGATCTGTGGCCGAGGGCTCGTGCTTCCTCCCTTCCCGCGGCAGTTTCCTGAACCCGGATTCAGATTAGCCCAGGGCGCCCCTCGGCGCAATCAGCTCCTCCGGGTCGACGCCGAGCTCGCCGCCGAGCAGCTCCGCCGCCAGGCGCCGGGCCCGCGCCAGGTCCATCGCGGGGTCGCGCAACAGCGCCCGCAGGCCGGTCCCGTCGAGCAGCGCCATCGCCCGATCGACGAGGTCGCCGAGGTCGTCGGGCTGGCGGAACTCGCCGCTCGCGACGCCGGCCTCGATCACCCCCGCCAGCCACTCCCGGTAGCGCTCGTAGAGATCGGCCGCCACCGGCCGCAGCCCGGGGTCGCGGGCGGCACGCAGCCAGAGCTCGACCCAGAGGACCCAGTCGCGCTCGAGCCTGCCCTCCTGCGGCAGGCACTCCTCGATCGCGGCAGCGAGCTTCGTCGTCGCCGAGACGCTCTCGTCCTCGCCGACCGCGAAGCGCTCGTCGCCGGCGAGCTCGAAGGAGTGCAGCAGCGCCTGCTCCAGCAGCTCCTCCCTGGTCGAGAAGTAGTGATGGACGAGCGCGGTCGAGGCGCCGGCCCGCATCGCCACGCGGGCGATCCTGACTTCGTCGATCCCCTCCGCCGCGATCAGGTCGCAGGCGGCCTCGAGGATCCGCTCGCGTGTTCCCTCCGCCATCAGATCGCCGGGGCGGCGAAATCGACGGTCTCGCCCTGGTCGGCCAGCAGCGCCGCGGCGGCATTGCGGCCGTTGAGCGCGATCACGCTTCCGGCCGGGTGGGTCGCGGCGCCGCAGAGGTAGAGGCCGGGAACGGGGGTGCGCGCCGGCAGCCTCCCCCCCACATCTGGTCGGGCGTCACCTCGCCCTGGAAGATGTTGCCGCCGGTGAGGCCGATCCGGCTCTCGATGTCGGGCGGCCCGAGCACCTCGGACTCCTCGAGGCAGTCGGCGAAGTCGGGGGCGAAGCGGCCGATCAGCTCGACGAACTGGCGCTCGACGTCACCGCGCCTGCGTCTCCCAGTCGCCCTCGGAGAGGTCGTACGGCGCGTACTGCCCGAAGACGCTCATCAGGTGGGTGCCGGGCGGGGCCGGCGAGGGGTCGTATCCGGTCTGGATGTAGATCTCGCCGAACCCGACCGCGGGCTCGCCGGCGTCGCAGGCTTCGAACGCCCGCTGGCACTCCTCGACGCCGCCGGTGACGTCGATCGTCGCCCGCGCCGGCCACTCCTCGCCGGGGGCGGCGGTCCAGGTCGGAAGCCGCGACAGCGAGGCGTTGAACTTGACGACCGGGCTGCGGACCTTCCAGGCTTCGAGCCGGTCGCGGAAGGCGGCGTCGACCTCGGCGTCGCCGAGCAGGCGCAGCGCGACCTTGGGATCGGCGTTGCAGATCACGGTCGGCGCGTGGATCGTCGTCCCGTCCTCGGTCCGCACCCCCTCTTCGGGGAGGATCTCGGCGACCGGGACACCGCAGGCGAGCACCGCGCCGGCCTCCTTGGCGGCGTCGGCGATCGCAAAGCTGATCATCCCCATGCCGCCCTCGACGTAGCCCCAGACCGGGCCCTTCCCCTCGAGGTCGCCCTGGTAGTGCATCAGTTTGATCGAGGCGGTCCCGGGGTCCTTCGGCCCTCCCCAGGTGCCGATCACGCCCTGGCCGAAGAGCGCGTCCTTCAGCCGCTGGTCGGAGATGTGCTCGTCGAGGACGTCGGCGATCGAGGCCTCGAACAGAAGGTCGATCATCTCCCGCTCGCCGCCCAGCATCTCCTCGATCTCGGCCCGGCTCGGCGACTCGCCGACCCACGAGTCGCGAGCGCCCGTCCGCAGCTTGCGGCGGACCTCGTCGAAGAGCTCCTCGTACGCCCAGTAGCCGTCGATGTCGCCCTTCGAGAGGCCCATCGCCTCGAGATCGGCCTGGGTGCGGGAGTCGTCGAGCCACTGGCCGAACGAGGTGCCGTCGTCGAACGGGACCCAGAGGTTGGGGTCGGCGACGAAGAACCTCAGGCCGCGGCGGCGAAGGTCGAGCTCGCGCATCACCAACTCGTCGAGGAGGCCGACGACGTAGGCGCAGGGGCTGACGACGAAGCGCTCGTCGGAGAACGGCCGCTCGAGCGTGCACGCCCCGCCGAGCCGCTCGCGCCGCTCGAGGACGAGGACGCTGCGACCGGCCCGCGCCAGGTAGGCGGCCGCGGTCAGGCCGTTGTGGCCGCCGCCGACGACGATCACGTCCCACTCGCGCGCGAGCGAGGTCGCGGAGCGGTTCCGGGAGGCCGACCTCGCCGAGCTGTGCCGCGATCTCGTTCATGCCGGCCACCTCCTCGCGCAGGCCCTCCATATAGCGGGCGGCGACCATCGCGTCGAAGGCGTGAACGTCGTGTTCCTCGGCCGAGTAGCGGCCCGAGCTGTAGCCGCGCGAGGCGACCCCCTTCTGGCTCAGTTCGCAGACATGCCAGTCCTCGCCGTTGACCTGGTTCCAGAACCCGACCGCATCGCCGGGGTCGAAGTCGGGCGCGGCGATCGCCGCCGGCTCGAAGAAGAACTCGCAGATCACGTCGGTCAGGCCCGGCTCGCGCGGCCAGAGGGTGTGCAGCATCACGTAGTCGGGATGCAGCGAGACGAGCGCGTTCGGGAACAGCGCGAAGTAGTGGACGACCCGCAGGTCGGCCTCCCCGAGGCTCGCGATCGGCGGCCGGTGGCCGGCGTGGCCGTCGCCGGTGCCCATCGTCTCGGCGCCATCGACGAGGGTCATCGAGCCTCCGCACCAGGCGCCGGCGCCGTAGGCGCTCTCTCCGCTCATGTAGTTGCTGAGCGCGTTGAGCTCCGGGTGGACGCCGGGGCAGTGGAGGCACTCGTTGTAGTTCTCGGCGATCCCCTTCCAGTTCGCCGCGACCTCGTAGGTCAGGAGGCCGCCGCGCCGGAGACCGCCGACGCTGTAGTGCTCGAGCTTCGGCAGCAGCTCTCCGACGTGATCGGCCGCCGGGCCGCGCTGGGCGCCGCCGAGGTCGACGAGGACGAGGCCGCCGACGACGGCGCTCCGCACCTCCCGCAACCCGAAGCAGCTCATGTCGAAGTCCTCGACCTCGTCCATGTGGGGCGCCGCCCGCAGATTGCCCTCGAGGTCGTAGGACCAGGCGTGGTAGGGGCAGCGCAGCCGTTTGCGGACCTGGCCCTCGCGATCCTCGACGATCCGCGAGGCGCGGTGACGGCAGACGTTGTGGAAGGCGCGCGGCATCCCGTCCTCGCCGCCGATGACGAAGACGCTCTCGGCACCGATGTCCCGGCTGATGTAGGCGCCCGGCTCGCTGACGGCGGAGACGTGGCCGGCGCAGATCCAACCGTCGCCGAAGATGTTGGCGACCTCCCACCCGAGCACCGCGGGGTCGGTGAATGCCTGCGGAGGCAGCATCGACGCTCGCTCGACCGGCTGGAGGGTCGCCTCTACATCCACCCGATCTAGTTGCAGCGTCACGGCCGACTCCTCTCACTCCAGGCGTCACCCACGCAGCGGCTGACGCTCGTTGACCTTGTAGTCAATAGCATGATACCTTGCCTGTCGATGGCGGGCCAGAACCTCGACCCGGCGGCGGCCGAGCTCCAGGAGCGTGCCCGGCGCTTCACCGACGAGGTGTTGATCCCGCTCGAGCAGGAGGCCGAGGCCAACGACGGCCGCCTCCCCGCGGAGGCGATCGAGCGGGTGAAGGGCGAGGCGCTCGCGGCTCGCCTGACCGGCGGCCTCCACGCTCCCGAGTACGGCGGACAGGGCTGGTCGCTGGCTGAGTGGGCGCTGGTCGCCGAGCAGTTCGGCCGCAGCACCAACGCGATCCACTGGCACGTGCCGAACGCCTACAACGTCTGGTCCCACGCCAGCCCCGAGCAGGCCGAGCGCTACCTCCGCCCCGCCCTCCGCGGCGAGCTCCGCGACGCCTACGCCGTGACCGAGGCCGGGGCCGGATCCGACCCCTCGCGGATCGAGGCAACCGCGGAGCGGACCTCGTGCGGGTTACGTGCTCAGTGGAGAGAAGTGGTTCGTGACCTCCGGCGACGTCGCCACGGTCCTGATCGTGATGGCGAACGTGGTCGAGGGCGACGACGCGCTCCCGACCCTGTTCCTGGTCGAGACCGGCGCCGAGGGGGTCGAGACGATCGACGAACCGCGCTTCACCCACAGCTATCCCGACGGCCACCCGACGATCCGGCTCGACTCGGTCGAGGTCGGCGAGGACGCGGTGATCGGCGGCGTCGGCAAGGGCGAAGACCTCCAGCGCCTCTGGTTCACCGAGGAGCGGCTCGGGATCGCCGCACACGGGATCGGCGCGATGTGGCGGCTGCTCGAGGAGACGGTCGGCTGGGCGCTCGAGCGCGAGCAGGGCGGCAGCCGGATCTACGACTACCAGGGCGTCAGCTTTCCGCTCGCCGACTCCGCCGTCGACGCCGCCGCGGGACGGCTGATGACGATGGAGGTGGCTCGCCTCTCCGACGAGGGCGCCGACCCGAAACTGGTCCACGCCAAGGCGTCGATGGCGAAGCTGTTCGTCTCCGAGGCCGCCTGGCGCTGCGCGGACCGCTGCGTCCAGGTCTTCGGCGGCCGCGGCTACATGCGCTCGAACGTCGCCGAGCGCTTCCTGCGCGAGCTCCGCGTCGACAGGATCTGGGAGGGGACGAGCGAGATCCAGAGACTGATCGTCGCCCGCTCGATGGAGCGCCGGGGAGTCGGCCCGGTCATTCACTGAGATGCTTTAGATGAGTGGGTCATCCAGCCGGGCAGTGGCCCCGCACCGCACCGCACCCGACCCGACGCCGCTTCTGCGGCCCCGCTCGGTCGCGATCGTCGGCGCCAGCGAGCGCGCCGGCTCCTACGGGGACACCGTCCTCCGCAACCTCGCCGCCGCCCGCTTCGAGGGCGGCGTCTGGGGGGTCAACCCGAAGTCGCGACGAGGTCCACGGGCGGCCGTGCGTGGCGAGCGTGGCAGAGCTGCCCGAGCCGGTCGACGCGGTCGTCGTCGCGATCCCGGCGGCGGGCGTCGCCGCCGTCCTCGAGGAAGCGATCGAGCGCGGGTGCGGCGGCGCGATCGTGATCTCGGCAGGGTTCGGCGAGATCGAGGCGGGCGGCGGCGATGGAGCGGGAGCTGACCGAGGTCGCGCTTGCCGGCGGGCTGCCGGTCTGCGGGCCGAACTGCGACGGGATCGTCTCGGTGGCGGCACGGGCGCCGCTCTGGGGTGACTCGGTCGAGCAGCTGCGGCACGGCGGCGTCGCGCTGATCAGCCAGAGCGGCAACATCGCCGTCAACGCGCTCGGGGTTCGCCGCGGGATCGGGTTCCACACCGTCGTCTCGACCGGGAATCAGGCGGTCCTCGCCGCCGGCGACTGGATCGAGGCGGTCGCCGAGCTCGAGGGAGTCCGGTCGATCGCCCTCTTCCTCGAGGAGGACGGCGACGGCGCCGGCCTCGCCCGGGCGCTGGCGCGCTGCGCCGAACGGGAGATCGGCGTCGCGGTGCTGAAGGTCGGGTCCTCGGAGGCGGGCGCGCGTGCCGCCGGCGCCCACACCGGCGCGGTCGCCGGCGACCAGCGCGTCTTCTCCGCCCTGCTCGAGGAGGCCGGCGCCGCCGAGGCCCGCGACCCGCAGGAGCTATTCGAGCTCGCCCGCTGCCTCGCCCAGTCCCGGCGGAGACCCGCGGCCGAGGCTGGCGGCCTCGCCGTGCTCACCTGCTCGGGCGGGGACTCGGGGCTCGCGGCCGACCTTGCCGAGCGACGAGGGCCTGCCCCTGCCCGAGCTGGCGCCGGCAACCCGCGCCCGGCTCGCCGAGATGCTTCCCGACACCGCGACCGTCGGCAACCCGCTCGACTACACGACGCTGCTCTGGGACAGAGACCGAGGTGCTCGAGCAGGTCGTCGAGGCGGTCGGGTCGGATCCCGGAATCGGCCGGCTGCTGCTGCTCTTCGATCGAGCCCGACGGGCTCTCGGCGACCGCCAGAGCCGGCTGGGACGCGGTGCGCGGTGCGCTGCTCGGCGGGTGCCGAGCGCGGCGGCGCCGAGCCGATGCTCGCCTCGACCGTGCCCGACCTCCTTCCCGAGCGCAGCGCCCTCGAGCTCGCCGAGCGCGGGATCGCCGCCGCTGCCGGGCTGCGCGAGGCGATCCGCTGTGCCACCGCGCTCCGCATCCCCCGACCCTCGCCCGAGCGGCTGGAGCAGATCGCGCTCGCGGCTGAACGGGGCGACGGGGCCGGGGACGCGGGGCAATGGCTCGGCGAGGCCGAAAGCAAGCGCCTGCTCGCCGACGCCGGCCTCCCGGTGCCGCGGTTCGGCGTCGCCGCCGGCGCCGACGCCGCGGTCGCCCTGGCGACGGAGATCGCGGGCCCGGTCGCGGTCAAGCTCTCGGGCCCGGGGCTGCGCCACAAGAGCGAGGCCGGGGCGGTCGTCCTCGGCCTCGATGGCGCGGCCGAGGTCCGCGACGCGGCGAGCGCCTCCTCGAGCTGCCCGAGGCCGACGGCGCGACCCTCCTGGTCGAGGCGATGGCGGCGCGGCGAGGCCGAGCTGATCGTCGCCGCCCGCCGCGACGGCGTCGTGCCGGCGCTGGTCGTCGGGCTCGGCGGGCTCTGGGCCGAGGCGCTGGATGACGTCGCGATCGTGCCGCTGCCGGCGAGCCCCGAGCGGGTCGAGCAGGCGCTGGGGGCGCTGCGCGGAGCGGCGCTGCTGCGCGGCCGCGGCTCGGCGCCGCTCGACCTCGCGCGCCGCCGCCGCGCTTCGGCTCACGGCTCGGCGAGCTCCTGCTCGAGCAGGGCCTCGACCTGATCGAGGTCAACCCGGCGCTGATCGGCCGCCGGGGATGCGTCGCGGTCGACGCCGTCGCCCGGCGGCGGGCCGAGGCGCACCCGGGCTAGGGGAGTTTGCCCCGGAAGACCTTGGAGTGGCAGCCGCGCCCCGCGGACGCCCCTTCGTGGCAGCGCCGGGTGAGCCGTTGGATCCGGAAGCGGAGGTTGTAGATCGAGCCTTCGCGGGGCACCGCGGTGTAGACGGTCACCCCACCGCTGTAGTACTGGGACCGCCGCACCCATTCGACCTGGCACTTCATCCGGGTGCGGCTGTGCCGGTGGCAATCGATCTCCTGCTGCCTGCCGCGGCTGAACTTCGGGCCGAATTCGATCGAGAGCCCGAGGAACGTCACGTATTCGGCGACCGGGCGCGGGAGCGGGGGAAGCTTGACGACCGGCGCCACGACGCGTGGTCGAGCGGCCCCCAGTTCGATCGCGTCGATCCATTCCCGCACCCAGGATGAGACCTGATCCACCCGGGCCAGCACCTGCGGGTGCCTGGCGCCGCAGTTGGAGGAGCCGAGGCTGATGATCCCGATCTGCACCGGGGTCCCGTCGGGGCGCCGCGTCAAGGCCGGACCGCCGCTGTCGCCGTGGCAGAGGCTTGCGAAGAACGGGCCGGGCTCGGACTTGATGCAAAGCTGGCTCGCCGGGGAGAAGAACGGGAGGATGTGACGCAGCTGCGCATGGCAGAAGTCGTCGCTCTGGACGACCGAGTCCGCCTCGTGCAGGATCGTCGTCTCGTGCGGAGGTTCGGCGCTCGTCAGGCCCCATCCGGCGATCGAGACCGGCACGCCGGGGGCACGGAGCGCGGCGTCCTCGGGCGTGGCAAGCGCGAGCGCCGGAGCGGGGACCGGGGCCTTGAGGACGAGGAGAGCGGCGTCGAAGGACACACGCGAGGGCTCGAACCCGGGGAAGATCACGACCTGCGACACGTCCGACTGGTTGACGCCGTGCGCGTCGCGAAGGTCGGCGACCCCGGTCGTGATCGTGTAATTGGCGGCGACGGCGACGTGACCGGTGCCGGTCAGCGCGCAGTGGGCGGCGGTCATCACAAGACGCGGCGCGACCACCGTGCCGGTGCAGGCGAACTTGTCGACCGGGCCGTGGTAGTCGACATGGGCGAGCCACGGGAACGCGGCGATCGCCGCGGGCCTGCCACGGACGATCGAGTCGTTCGCCGTCGGCGGCGCCGCGGCCCCCCGCCCAGCCCCCGCGGCGGCGAACAGGATCAGGAGGGCGACGAGCGCCGCAACGAGCCGTGGCATCTGGGTCAATTTGATCCTGGTCCTTTCGAGCGCGACCGCACCCGTCACGAACAACCCGCTGGGGGAGCGAAAGCTTCGCGGAAGGCTATGCGACGCCGGCGAGCTCCGGGTGCTCGCGCATCCGCTCGGTCGCCGTCTCGAGGCCGGCGCGGAGGATCGACGCGATCTCCTCGATCAGCTCGGCCGAGGCGACGAGGGGCGGCGCGATCTGGACCACCGGTTCCGCCCGGTCGTCGAGGCGGCAGATCAAACCGCGATTCCAGAGCTCCTCGGAGAGGACGTCCTTCAGCAGCCACTCGGCGGCCGGCCCGTCGAAGCTCTCCCGGCTCTCCTGGTCGCGGACCAGCTCCAGCGCCCAGAAGTGACCGGCCCCCCTGACGTCGCCGACGATCGGGATGTCGCGGAGAGCGTCGAGGGCGGCGGCCGCGACCGGCTCGTTGGCGCGGACGTTCTCGAGCACGCCCTCGGACTCGATCGTCTCGATCGCCGCCAGCGCCACCGCCGACCCGACCGGGTGGCCGCCGAAGGTGTAGCCGTGAAGGTAGTTGCTGCGCCCGTCGAGGAACGGAGCGGCGACCCGGTCCGAGATCAGCATCCCGCCCATCGCGAAGTGGGCCCCGGTCAGCCCCTTGGCGAAGGTGGCCATGTCGGGGACGCAATCGAAGCGCTCGATCCCGAACCAGTGGCCGATCCGGCCGAAGGCGCAGATCACCTCGTCGGCGCAGAGCAGGATCCCGTGGCGGTCGCAGATCTCGCGCAGGCCGGGCCAGTATCCCGGCGGCGGTACGATCGAGCCGCCGGCGTTCTGGACCGGCTCGGCGATCATCATCGCGATCGTCTCGGCGCCCTCGGCCTCGATCGTGTCCTCGATTTCGGCCAGCAGCGCGGCCAGGAACCGCTCCTCGTCGTCCCCGTCGGGATGGCGGTAGGCGTTTGTGTTCCTGACGTGCACGACCGGGATCCCGAGCGGCTCGAACGGGGTCCTGCATTCCTCGATCCCGGTCATCGCCAGCGCCCCGGTCGTGACCCCGTGGTAGGCGTCCTGGCGGGCGATCACCTTCCTCCGCCCCGGCTCGCCGTTGGCCGCGTGCCACTGGACCGCCAGCTTCCAGGCCGACTCGACCGACTCGGCGCCGCCCGAGGTGAAGAACGCCCGGTCGAGGCCCGGGGGCGAGAGCTCCGAGAGGCGTGCCGCGAGCTCGATTCCCGGCGGGTGGGCGACCGTCCAGTTGCTGGTATAGGGAAGGCGGCGCATCTGGGCGGAGGCCGCGTCGGCGATCCGGTCGCCGAGGGAGTGGCCGAGGTTGACGCAGTAGAGGCCGGAGAGTCCGTCGATGTAGCGGCGCCCCTCGACGTCGTAGACGTGACACCCCTCGCCGCGCTCGATGATCGGGATCTCGCTCTCGGCGTAGGCGGACATGTCGGTGAAATGCAGCATCAGATGCCGCTTGGCGAGGCTCTGGAGGCGTTCTATTTCGGCGTTTCGGGCTGTTTCCATGGCTTCAGTTTACCTTGTAGTCAATTTCACTAACTCATGCTAGGATGGCCGCCGATGGAGGCCGTGACCAGCACCCGCCCGCCGGCAACCTCCGCCGGGTCCCCGCGAACATACGACGCGATCGTCGTCGGCGGTGGCCACAACGGCCTGACGACGGCGGCCTACCTCGCACGATCCGGGATGCGCGTGTGCGTTCTCGAGCGCCGGCCGATCCTCGGCGGCGCCTGCGTCACCGAGGAAGTCTGGCCGGGCCGGCGCGTCTCCCGCGCCTCCTACGTCGTCTCGATGCTGCAGCCGCAGATCGTCTCCGATCTCCGGCTCCACGACTTCGGCTACCGCGCCGTCCCGCTCGACCCCGCCTACGCGGCGATGACGCCGGAGGGCCCGATCGTCTTCTACGACGACGCCCGCCAGACGGCGGAGTCGATCCGGTCGATCGCCCCCGGCGACGCCGACAACTTCGCCCCGTTCGAGGACCGGCTCTTCCGCGTCGCCGAGTTCCTGCGGCCGATGATGCTGCGCGAACCGCCGGCGCTCGGCTCCAAGCATCCCCGCGACCTCCTCTCCCTCGCCCGCGAGGCGAGCCGGGCCGCCGGCCTGTCCCGGGCCGAGGTCCACGAGGTGGTCCGGATGTTCACGATGTCGGTCGCCGACCTCCTCGACGACTACTTCGACCACGACGCCCTCAAGGGGTCGATCGCCTCGACCGGCGTCGTCGGCGTCTGGGCCGGCCCCAACACCCCGGGCACCGCCTACAACCTCCTCCACCACGCGCTCGGCGAACTGAACGGGATCGAGGGCGCCTGGGGCCACGTGATCGGCGGGATGGGCGCGATCAGCGAGGCGATCGCCGGCTCCGCCCGGGCCGCCGGCGCCGAGATCCGGACCGACGCCGAGGTCGCCTCGATCGACGTCCGGGGAGAGCGCGTCGTCGGCGTCACCCTCGCGAGCGGCGAGGAGCTCCGCGCCCCGATCGTCGCCTCCGGCGCCCATCCGAAGACGACCGTCCTCGACCTCGCCGGCGCCGAGAACTTCCCGACCGAGGTCGTCGATGACATGCGGCGCTACAGGACCCGCGGCGGCTCGGTCAAGATCAACATGGTCCTCTCCGAGCCCCCGCGCTATGAGGGCGTCTCGGAGGAGATGCAGGAGACGCTGCGCCACACCGGGGTCAACCTGGCGCCCTCGATCGAGTACCTCGAGCGCGCCTGGCAGGACGCCCTCGGCGGCCGTCCCGCGGAGAACCCCTACGTCGAGTGCGAGCTGCCCTCGGCGATCGACTCGAGCCTCACCGACGACGGCACCTGGGTGATGACGATGTTCACCCAGTACGGCCCGCACGACGAGAGGGACTGGCCCGAGGGCGCCCGCGAGCGCTACGCCGACGCCTGCATCGAGCACCTGGCGCAATATGCGCCGAACGTCCCCGGCGCGATCGTCGAGCGCGAGGTCCTCGCCCCGCCGGACATCGAGCGGATCTTCGGGATGGTCGGCGGCTCGATCTTCCAGGGCGAGCAGGGCCTCGACCAGATGGCCTTCATGCGACCCTCGCCGCTCCTCTCCGGCTACGCCACCCCGGTCAACGGCCTCTACCTCTGCGGCGCCGGAACCCATCCCGGCGGCGGCGTCATGGGCGCCCCCGGCCACAACGCCGCCAAGCGGATCCTCCGCGACGGCCGCTTCTCGAAGCTGCGGCGGCGCGCGACCGCCGGTTCCTGAGCCGCACCCGGCGTTCGTTCATTCGTCGAGGGTTCTTGACCACTCACCTCTTCTGGACCTAGCGTCAGCGCCTCTTCTGAGCCCCGGTCACGGAGGTGCGCGATGGTCACACGAGGTCGAAGTCTGGGCGGGGCTCTCGCGATCCTCGCGATCCTCTGTGCGATGGCGGCGGCGCCCGCGGCGCAGGGCGCGGCGACGGTCGGATCCGGCACCCACCCCTGGGCCGTGGTCCTCTGCAACTTCTCGGACCAGACGGCGACTCCGTACTCGAAGGCCTACTTCGAAGAACTGTTCTCGGACGCCGGCGCCGGCAAGCTCGGCGAGCTCGACTACTGGCACGACGTCTCCTTCGGTCAACTCAGTGTCTCGGGCACGACGGTCACGAACTGGGCGACCGCGAGGGACCCGGAAACGAACGAACCGCTCACCCGCGGCGAATGGATCAATCTCGAAAAACCGTTCAACGAAGGCAGCTTCGGCCCGGCGTTCCGCCGCGAGGACCAGATCCTCGCCTGCGCCGACGGTGCCAGCGGGATCACCTGGTCGAACTACTGGGGCGTGGTCGCGATCTTCCCCGAGGCCCGCTCGAGGCTGGCCGAACCGATCACCTCCGGTGCCACCACGGCGAAACTGACGACGACCGAAAACTTCCCCGACGGGACCGCTCCATTCCTGATGGGGATCGGCGAAGAACCGAACGCCGAGACCGTCAACGTGACCGCGATCAGCGGCAACGAACTGACGATCGAACGCGGCGCCGCCGGGAGCACCGCGAAGGCGCACTCGGCGGGGTCGGTCATCGGCGTCCCCGGAGACCTCGGCGGGGTCGGCGCCGGCCAGCTCGGGGGTGTCCCGATCCAGGGCAGCAGCTACACGATCGCGACCATCATCCTGCCCCACGAGATCGACGTCGAGGGGGCCTCGCACGAGATGGGCCACGGCCACGGCTACAACCACAGCCGCCGCCTCTCCCTCTCGACCCAGGACTACAACGACTGCTACGACCTGATGAGCGTCTACTCCTGCGACGCGGCGTTCAGCGGCTCCGGGACCGACTTCGGCGGCACCGGCCTCTACAACACCGTCCTCGGCGAGGCCGAGGGCTCGAAGGGCCCGGGGCTCGACGCGATCAACCTCGACCACCAGGGCTGGATCCCGGGACCGCGGCATGACCCGTTCGACAACACCGTGTCGAAACAGGAAACGATCCGGCTGCACTCGCTCGGCGACCCCAACGCCCTCAGCGCGCCGGGGTCCGAGTTCCTCGAGGCGCGGGTCCCGGCCTCGATCAAGATCCAGAACCAGTCGCCGGGCGGCGTCGCGCCGACCAATCCCCCGACCTGCAGCGGGACCGAATTCAGCTGCACGAACAGCACCTACTACTCGATCGAATACCGCGAAAAGGCGGGCTGGGACCGCGGCTTCCCGAGCAGCGGCGTCTTCCTCCACCTCTTCGGCGAAGACTCGCGCTCCTACTGGGTCGACCAGACCCCGCAGGGACACGGCGGCCTGCTGGTCGCCGGCGACGAGTACGTCGACGGCGCGAACAAGGCCTACGTCGCGGTCAACGCGATCGACGCCGGCGCCCACAACGCCCAGGTCACGCTCGGATCACGCAAGATCGAAGCGACGCTCGGCAACCTCGGCCCCTCGAACGGCGACTTCAACGATCCGGTCACGCTCAGCGCCGATCTCACCGTCAGCGGCAGCGGCGCCCCGGTGCCGGAACAGCCGGTCCTGCTCGAACTCGGCAGCCAGAGCTGCGTCGGCACCACCGACGCCTCCGGCCATGCCTCCTGTGCCCTGACGATCGGCCAGGACCCCGGCTCCTACACGCTGAGCGCCGGCTTCGCCGGCGACAGCGCCTACGAATCGGCGTCGGCGAGCACTCCGTTCACGATCGAAAAAGAGGAGAGCCGGGTCGAATACACGGGGGCGCTGACCAGCGACTACCACGACGCCTTCACGGCATCGGCGACCCTGTTCGACCCCGACGGCGGCGAACCGATCGCCGGCAAGGAAATCACCTTCACGCTCGGCGTCGGCGACACCTGCAGCGCGACCACCGACGGCGCCGGAGAAGCCTCGTGCTCGATAACGCCGAACCAGGTCCCCGGGCCCTACAAAATCGAAGCCTCGTTCGGGCCCGACATCGACTACGAATCGAGCAACGACACCCAGCCGTTCGACATCACCAAGGAGGAGACGACAACCACCTACACGGGTCCCACGGTGATCCTCGCCGGGGGCTCGGGGGTGACGCTCGAAGGACAGCTGCTCGAGGACGGGCTCGTGCCGATCGAAGGCCGCACCCTGACCCTCAGCCTCGGCGCCCAGAGCTGCACCGGGACCACCGATGCCGCCGGGTTCGCCGCCTGCACCCTGACCTACACCGGCCCACTGGGCTCGCAGCCGCTGGTCGCCGCCTTCGCCGGGGACGCCTACTACCTGCCCTCCGAAGACACCGGCAAGAGCGCGATCGTCTTCGCCTTCCCCGAACGCGGAGCCTTCACCCTCGGCGACGCCACCGTCGCCTCCGCCGAACCGTCCGCGGCCCTGACCTGGTGGGGCGCCGAATGGGCCTCCGAGAACAGCCTCTCGGCCGGCGGCGCGCCGCCGGCGTTCAAGGGGTTCGCCGCGACCGTTTCGCTGCCGACGAGCACGCCGCCCGCCGCCTGCGGCGGACCGTGGACGACGCGGCCCGGCAACAGCTCCTCGCCGCCCGCCACCGTCCCCTCCTACATGGGCGTCCTGGTGACCGCCAACGTCGCCAAGTCCGGCAGCACGATCTCCGGAGACACGACCAGCATCGTCGTCGTCGCGACCGAACCGGGCTACGGGCCCGCTCCCGGCCACCGCGGCCGCGGCCCGATCGTGGCGACCTACTGCTAGCCGGCCCGATGCGGCCCACCGTTCTCGCCGCCCTTCTCGCGGTCGCCGCGATGCCGGGGCCGGCGGCGGCCCAGCTTGCCCCGCCGAGCGAAGCGCCCCCGGCCGCGAGGCGGGTCTGCGCCAAATACCGGGTTGCGCAGGCGCCGAACGGCCCGGCCGTCCGGTGCGTCGCCCACCGAACCGATGTCCTCGGGCGGGCCAGGTCGCCGGCTCCGTCGCAGCCGGCCGCAGCTGGCGTCCCGGCGTCAGGCGGGGCCGGCCGGGCGGCGCCGCGGGGGGCGGCCGGTCACCCGGCGCGGCGACCGCCCGCGGCGGGAGCCATGAGCGGGGGCCGCACGTCCAGCGCCGACCGGGCGCCCGGCTCCGGATCGGGCGGCGGCGGGGGAACGCCGATCGGAATCCTCGCCGGCCTCGCGGTCGCCGCCGCCGTCCTGCTCGGCCTCGGGGTCAGTGCAGGCCGAGCACGGAGATCGCCGCGGCCGCCATCCCGGACTCGCCGAGGGCGTTGGGGTGGACGATCACCGGGTTCGTCCCCTGCAGAACGGGCTCGATCCAGCGCACCCCGCTCGGCTGGCAGGCATCGTGACCTTCCGAAACCTGGCTGAGATCGACGTAGGTCGCACCGGTCGCCGCGGCGGCACGGCCGATCGCGTCGTTCAGCGTCGCCTGAATGCCCCTGACGTAGGGGACGTCGCCCTTCGCGATCGGCATCTTCTCGAAACACCCGCCCGTCGCCGGCATGATCCAGGGGTAGCCGAGGATCGCGACCCTCGCGAGCGGCGCCCGGGCCTCGACCGCTTCGAGCGCTCTGACCAGCGAGGGATAGGTCGCGTTCCTGATCGTGTTTTCGAACGAGGACCCGTAGTGGTTCTCACAGGGGCTCCCCTGCCCCAGGGTCAGGACCCCCGCCGTCCCGCAATCGAGGATCGTGTCGATGAAGACCCCGCTGTCGTTGCCGCCGATCGTCATCGTCACCAACTGGGTGCCGGCCGCGAGCGCGTTCAGCTGAGGAGGGACCCCCGGGTACTGGGGTTCGAAGAAATCGCCCGTCTCCGCCGCCCCGCAGGTGACGTCCTTCAGCTCAGCGCCGGTCGCGCGGGCGATGTCGTGCGGGTAGTTGCGGCTCGAGCGCAGGCAGAGCGGCGGCGCGAAGAGGTCGGGTGGGAGGACGCCGGACGCGGCGCTGTAGGAGTCGCCGAGCGCGACGTAGCGGGTCGGAACCGCCGCTGACGATGGGGACGCCGGCAGGAACGCGAGCAGCGCGGCGGAGCTTGACAGGACGACGATGCATCGGCGGAGCTTGAGCATTTCTTCCTCTCGACGAGCAATCTCCCCCATCGGGGCGGCCTCAAACCCAATCGGGGCGGCCTCGAATCTCTCCCCCGGCGCCTGGCCGAGGGCTAGCGGCGCGTTATCGGGTTCACCGACCGGCGGCGGAACGGATCTAGGCGGGGGTCTCGGCCGGGGCGCCGCTGCCGCGGCGGGCGCGGACACGGCGCCGGCGGCGGAGCTGATCCGGCCAGAGCACGTAGAGCGACATCGGGACGGCGTAGGCGACGTAGACCGCGGCCTCGATCGTGGTCGGGGTCGGCTGCAGTCCGAGCATCCCGGTCAGGAGCGAGCCGCTGATCGTCCCCGGCCTCACCAGCAAGGTCAGATCGAGGGCCTGACCCTGGAGGCCGTTGATCCAGCCCGCCTCGTGGGCGGTGTGGGCGGCGGACGCGAGCAGGCCGGCGGCGACCAGGACGAGGACCAGGCCGGTGATGCGAAAGAAGCGGGTGAGGTTGATGCGGACGCCGCCCCGGTAGAGACCGAGGCCGATCGCGATCGCGACGAGGAGGCCGAGGATCCCGCCGGCGCCGGCGGCGGTCGTGTCGGTCGAGTCCTGGAAGGCGGCGAGGAGGAAGACGGACGTCTCGAATCCCTCGCGCAGCACCGCGAGGAAGGCCATCGCCACCAGCGCCATCGCCGAGCCCGCAGCGAGCGCGCTTGCGGCCTCGCCTTCCAGCGTCGCCTTGATCCCCCGCGCGTTGCGCCGCATCCAGACGATCATGTAGGTGACGGCGACGACGGCGATCATCGCGATCACCGTCTCCAGCCCCTCCTGCTCCTTCTGCGGCAGCTCCTGGCCGATCAGGTCGAGGCCGACGCCGACGATCGCGCAGAGGGCGGCTGCGAACGCGACGCCGATCCACATCTGGCGCATCGCATCGGTGCGTCCCTCCTTGGCCAGGAAGGCCGCGATGATGCCGACGATCAGGGCGGCCTCGACGCCCTCTCTCAGGGTGATGACGAATGTCGGGATCATCTGGTCAGTTCGGTTCCCGGGCCAAGGAGTTAGGCCCACCTAATTAGGAGAACCGAAAACCTAGCACGTCACTAGGTATTGGGGCGGCGAACGCCACTCAGTCGGCGTGGGCGCTCTCGGCGTGGCGGGGCAGGCCGTCGTCCGGAATCGGCTCCCAGGCGGCCGCGTACGCGGTGAACTGGCGGAGGCCCGGGCGGATGCCCGGATCCGCGTCGAAGGCCCCCATCCTGATGCTCATCCGATCGTGGTCATCGGGATGGCGGCTGAGGACGGGCGGACCCGCACTCCGAGCAGAAGAGCTTCTCCCAACCGCCCTCCGGGCTCCATGCACGGAGGCTGTCCTCACCGGACAGGAGTCGGAAGGAGCCCGGCTCGGGCCGGGCATTGGCGGACGCAGCGGTTCCGCTGCGCCGCTGACAACGCCTGCAGTGGCAGTAGTTCGAGGCGAGGAGGGGAGCGGTCACCTCGAACCGCACCCGGCCGCAGGCGCAGCCACCGGTCAGGGGAAGGCTCGGCTCAGACATCGACCCGGCGAGGATAACGGCGGGCAGTAGGCTCTTCGCAATGACGCGTCCCGCGCTCGCACGCTGCGCCGCGATGCTCACTGCGCTGACGGTCCTGGTGGCGATTCCCGCCGTCGCCAAAGCGGCCTACTCGCCGTTTCATCCCTTCAACCCGCGGGGCAACTCGGAAGCCGTGAAGGAGAAGATCGCCGAAGAATTTCCGGGGGCGCAGATTCCGCCGCGGGAGGGCATCGTCTGCTCCAGCGCCGAACACTCCTACTACGGGCCCGCCTCCTACTGCTTCGTCGAGTTCACGACGGGCCGGAGCTGGAACCTCGCCGAAGTCTCGATGACCGCCGACCTCATCGGCGGCACCGGGGTCACGGCGAACGTCTACCGGCACACGACCTGGGACCGGCGCTGGCAGAGGTGCCCGCTGCGCCGCGGTGTGCCGGGCACGCTCCTCGCAAACGACGAATGCGGGCGAACGGCGCCCGAACGCGACCTCACGGTGGCCGACGCCGACATGATCGAGTTCAACGCGCTGCCGAGGATCAGGGCACACCGGCCGATCCGCGCGATCAGCCGGGATTTCACATTCGCCGACGCCGTCCCGAGCATCTCGCGGTACCGGGCGACGCGGCAGGGCAACCTCTACACCTTCACCAACGCGGTCGGCGACTCGCTCCGCTACCAGGCGGCCGCCAAGAGATGAGCGACTCCTCGACGGTCGTCTTCTTCCCCGAGGGGGCGTTCGGGCCGACGAACAACTGCGTCGGCATCGGCGACGTGCTGCGCCGCCGCGGCCACCGCGTCGTCTTCATCATCGAGGAGTCGTTCGAGGGGACGCTCGAGAAGCAGGGCTTCGAGGAGCGGCTGATGCGGCTCAACCCGCCGCCGGAGGTCGAGGAAGTGCCGGGCCAGTTCTGGAAGGACTTCATCCGCGACACTGCGCCCGTCTTCCGCCACCCGACGATCGAGCAGCTCTCGGAGTTCATCGCCCCCACCTTCCAGGCCCTGATCGACGGCGCCCGCTACGTCGACGACCGCCTGCTCGAGATCATCGACGAGGTCGAGCCCGACCTCGTCGTCGAGGACAACGTCGTCAGCTTCCCCGCCCTCCTCACCTGCGGGCGCCCGTGGGCCCGAATCGCCTCCTGCAACCCGGCGGAGATGAAGGACGCCGAGGTGCCGCCGCCATTCTGCGGCCTGCCGACGGCCGATCGCAGCGCCTGGAGCGAGCACTGGGATGCCTATCGCGCCGCCCTCGGCGATATCCACGCGACCTTCAGCGAGTTCTGCCAGGAGCGCGGCGCCCCGCCGCTGCCGGCCGACGACTTCATCCACGAGAGCCCGCTGCTGAACCTCTATCTGTACCCGGAGGAGATCGACTACCCGCGGGCGGAGCCGCTCGGCGCGAGCTGGCACAACCTCCAGGCAAGCGTCCGGTCCACCGACCCCGAGTGGGAGCTGCCGCCCGAGCTGGCCGAGCGCGAGGGCCCGCTCATCTATCTCAGCCTCGGATCACTCGGCTCGGCCGACGTCTCGCTGATGGAGAAGCTGGTCGCCGAGCTCGCCGATGCGCCCTACCGGGTCATCGTCTCCAAGGGCCCGCAGGCGGACGAGTACGAGCTCGCCGAGAACATGGTCGGCGAGGAGTTCCTGCCCCAGACCGCGATCCTGCCACAGGTCGACCTCGTCATCACCCATGGCGGCAACAACACCGTCACCGAGTCGCTCTTCTTCGGCAGGCCGATGGTCGCGCTGCCGCTCTTCTGGGACCAGTACGACAACGCCCAGCGCGTGCACGAGACCGGCCTCGGCATCCGCCTCGACACCTACGGCCACGACGGCGCCGAGCTCACCGGCGCGATCGACCGGCTGCTCGGCGAAGAGGCGCCGGCCGGCCGCCTGGCGTCGATGTCGGCCGATCTGCGGGCCTTCGAGGGGACCCGGCGCGCGGCCGACCTGATCGAGGCGGCCATGGCCCGGGCCGGTGGATGAGTGCCACGACTTGACTCGGTCGCACGACTCCGCGACCATCTTTTGGCTCTGAGCGGGTAGTTGAGGCGAAATTCCCGCTCAGAGACGGGGAGGTGACCAGCTTTTGCGCAAGTTCAGGGCTTTGACGGCCGCCGGTGCGGTGGTCGCCGGCCTGCTCTGCCTGCATGCTGCACCGGCCCCGGCCGCGATGTACTGGGGGGCGACGATCAGCGGCGAACCGTACGGCCAGACCTCGGCGGCGCCGTTCAACACAAGCGCCTGGGACCTTTTCGAGCGCCATGCCGGCCGCAAGGTCGCGATCCTCAACATGGGCCAGAACTGGGGGGGTTTCGACGAAACGGAGATGAATGACACCCGCGCGCGGGGCGCGATCCCGCTGGTGACGATGAACCTCAACGGCACCAGCCTCGAACAGGTCGCGAACGGCGGCCAGGACACCGCGATCCGCAACTGGGCGAAGAAGGCCAAGGCCTGGGCCCACCCCTTCCTGTTCGCCCCCTGGTGGGAGATGAACGGTGAATGGTATGCCTGGGGCCGCAGCCCGTACTTCGTCGCCGCCTGGCGCCGGTTCCACGACCTCGTCGTCGCCGAAGGCGCCACCAACGTCACCTGGACCTGGGTCTCCAACAGTCTCTGGAACGACCCACTCTCGGACCCGGCGCCGTGGTACCCGGGGGATGAATACGTCGACTGGACCGGAATCGACACCTACAACTGGGGGCGCAACCCGTCCCAGCCGGACAAGTGGATCAGCCCGGACCAGACGATCACCCCGACCCTTGACCGGGTCCTCGAAATCGCTCCGAGCAAGCCGGTCGCGATCGTCGAGAACGCCTCCAGCGAGTACGGCGGCAACAAGACCGACTGGATCCGGGAAATGCTCGGCAACTACCTGCCGCGCCATCCCGAAATCGGCGCCTACCTCTGGTTCAACTGGAACTTCGAAAAGGACAACGGCCTGCGGGCCGACTGGCCGATCGAGACCTCGGGCACCGCCCAGCAGGCGTTTCGCGGCGGGATCCAGAGCTCCCTTTTCCGCTCTGCGCCGAACCTGCCCTCGCTGACCAAAGTCCCTCCGCCGGGGGCAACCGGGACCGGAACGCCGCAGCAGCTCGACCTCTCCCCGACCGGTGCCGAAGCGACGGCGCCGCGCCTCGTGGTCGCGCCCGACGGGACCGCGACCGTGGTTTGGAGCCAGCTCGACCCCGGGGCGCCCGCGGGGGAACGCGCCTACGCCGTCTTCGCCCGCAGGATCGGGGCCGATGGAACCCCGGCGAGCGCCGCGGTGCGACTCTCCGAACCGGGCGGCGACGCGTTGACCCCGGACATCGGCGTCGGTCCCGACGGAACCGCCACCGTCGCCTGGGTCCGGTGGGACGGCTCCAACCTCGTCGCCGAGGGCCGCAGGATCAAGCCCGAAGGCGAATTGGGACCCACCCTCGAGCTGTCGGCGACGGGTCGCGACGCCGCCGAGCCCGAGGTCGCCGTCGGCCCCGACGGCACCTCGACGGTCGTCTGGAAACGTTTCGACGGCTCCCATTTCCTGATCAAGGTGAAACAGATAGACCCCGGCGGCGCGGTCGTGCCGATGGAAGACAACACGCCTTCCGAATCGAAGCAGGATGCGGTCGAACCCCAGGTCGCCGTCGCGCCGGACGGCACCGCCTCGATCGCCTGGACGCGCTTCGACGGCGCCAACACCATCGTCCAGGAGCGCCGCGTCACCACCGCGGGCGTGCTCGAGCCCACCACCGACGACCTCTCGGCCGCGGGAGAGAATGCCGTCGAACCCAGACTGGCCGTCGCTTCCGACGGCACCGCGACGGTGGCCTGGGCCCGCTCCGACGGCACGAACACGATCGTGCAGGCTCGGCAGGTTGCCCCCGACGGCACCCCGGGGGCGGCCACCAGCGACCTCTCCGCGTCGGGGAGGAGCGCCGCCGAGCCGCAGATCGCGCCCGAGCCCGGGGGCGGGTCGACCGTCGTCTGGGAGAGGTTCGACGGCAGCAACTGGATCGTCCAGGAGAGGCGCCTGACCGCCGCCGGCGTCCCCGATGGCGCCGCCAACGGGGTCTCCGCGTCGAGCGCCAACGCGGCCGAACCAGAGGTCGCGGTCGCCCCCGACGGCACCGCGACGGTCGTCTGGAGCAGCTCCGATGGCTCGAACGTCGTGGTCCAGAAACGGAACCTGGCCGGCAACGGGTCACTCGCCGGCGCGGCGGTCAATCTCTCGACCCCCGCCGCCCGGGCGGGGATGCCGCAGGTCGCGTTCGCCCCTTACGGAGGCGCGGCCTTCGCCTGGCGACGCTTCAACGGCGGAACCGATGTCGTCCAGGGACTGAACGCCTCCGGTCCGCCGCCCGCCGCCCTGACCTCGCTGGCCCCGGCCGGGCAGGACTTCGGCACACTCGACGTGGGCGCGGGACCGAGCGCCCCGCGGCAGTTCGAACTGACCAACTCCGGCCTCCTGTCGCTGTCCGTCTCCTCGATCTCGATCGGCGGCCCCGACGCTGGTCAGTTCGATCTCTCTGGAACCGCCTCCTGCACCGGCGCGCCCGTCCCTCCCGGGGGCTCCTGCAGCTTCTCCGTCGCCTTCGACCCGAGCTCGGCCGGCGACGCGACCGCCGAGGTGACGGTGGAGAGCAACTCCGCCAACGGCCCCGACACGGCCTCGGTCTCCGGCGTCGCGGTCGCCGCGCCATCATCCGGTCCGACCACCCGGCAGGAGATCCGTGGCGGCCGGACGACGCCGCCGGACAACTCGTTCAAGCTCGGAAGGCCGGCCCTGAATCGAAAGACCGGCACCGCAAGGCTGCCGGTGACGGTTCCCGGAGCCGGGACGGTCATCGTCTCGGGGGCAGGAACGCTCAGTCGCGCTGCCGGCGGCCCGGCGACGCTGATCTTCAGGGTCGCAGCGCAGGGCAGGAAGCGGGCGGTCCTCACCCGCAGCGGCACCGTCGTGATGAGACTGACCGTCGCCTTCATCCCGACCGGCGGCGACCGCAACGCGCGGACGGCGACGATCCGGCTGAAGAAGAAGCCCTGATTCCGTCGGCCCGGTTCACGAGGCCCGGCTCGCGGGTACCCGGTTGCGGTACCCAACCGAAGAGAGGGGCAGAGATGGGAATCCTCGACAAGATCACCGGCAGGGCCAAGCAGGCTGCGGGCGACATCACCGATGACGCCTCGCTCCGTCGTCAGGGCAAACGCGAGGAGCGCAAGGGAGAGAAGAAGGACGAGCTCGACCGCGCCCAGCGCAAGGCGGACGAGAAGGCCGAGGAGGTTGCCGACCTGGAGCGGAGGAGCTGACTCAGCCGGTGCCCGCGGCGCGATGAGCCACCGGGTGGTCGTGGTCGGCGGCGGCTTCGGCGGCCTGATCGCCGCGAAGAGCCTCTCCGGCGCCCCGGTCGAGCTGACCCTGATCGACAGGCGCAATTTCCACCTGTTCCAGCCCCTCACCTACCAGGTCGCCACCGGTGCCCTCTCGCCGGCGGAGGTCTGTTATCCGCTGCGGGAGATCTTCAAGCGACAGGAGAACGTGCGGGTGATGCTCGCCGAGGTGACCGGCTTCGACCTCGCCGAGCGGCGGGTGACGGTGATCCCCGGGGCGGGAGAGCCACGCCCGGAGTCGGTTCGGTACGACACCTTGATCGTCGCCGGCGGCTCCCGCTATTCCTACTTCGGCCACGACGAGTGGCGCTCGACGGCTCCCGAGGTGAAGTCGCTGGAGAGCGCGCTCGGGGCCCGTGCGCGCCTGCTGAGCGCCTTCGAGGCGGCGGAGATGGAGCCCGATCCCGAGCGACGCCGGGCGCTGCTGACCTTTGTCGTCGTCGGCGCCGGTCCGACCGGGGTCGAGATGGCGGGGCAGATCGCCGAGCTCGCGAACAGCACGCTGCCGAGCAACTTTCACTCGATCGACCCGAAGGAGGGCCGTGTGCTGCTGATCGAGGCCGGCGACAGGGTGCTCTCGACGTTCCCTCCCTCCCTCTCCGGACGCGCCGCGCGCTCGCTCGAGCGCCTCGGCGTGACCCCGGTCCTGGAGCGCACCGTCACCGGGATCGACGAGCACTCGGTGACGATCGAGGACGCGGGTGGGGACGCGGAGACGATCCCCGCCGGGAACGTGATCTGGGCCGCGGGCGTGACCGCATCTTCGCTCGCCGCCCGACTGGGGGAGGAATCGGGTGCCGAGGTCGACCGCGCCGGCAGGGTGATGGTCGAGCCGGACCTGACCCTTCCCGGCCACCCCGAGGTCTTCGCCCTCGGCGACATGGTGCGGGTTCGCGACCGCGACGGCGCTCCACAGGCCCTGCCCGGAGTGGCGCCGGTCGCGATGCAGGAGGGACGCCACGCCGCGCGCGCCGTCCGCGCCCGGGTCGCCGGCAAGCCGGTCGCCCCGTTCCGCTACCGCGATAAGGGCAACCTCGCCACGATCGGCCGCGCCGCCGCCGTCGCCGACCTCCACCTCGTTCGCCTCAGCGGCTTTCCGGCCTGGCTCACCTGGCTCGTCGTTCACCTCTGGTACCTGATCGGCTTCCAGAATCGGCTCCTGGTGATGATCCGATGGTCGATCAGCTTCTTCACCCGCGGTCGTGGGGCAAGGCTGATCGCCGGCCCGGCAGCCGACAAGCCGGATTAGGGGAACAGGCCGGCTCGGGTCCTATTCGAGGAGGACCAGGACCACGGTGATCAGACCGAGGACCACCCCGCCGACCGCGAGTGCCCCCTGAGCCAACCCGAGCGGATCGGGAAAGCGGCCCTCGAGAAGCGAGCGCTCGACCGCCCGCCGCCGCAGGCTTCCGTAGGCAATGACAGCGATCCCGTAGACGGCGAAGCAGATCCCGGCGAGAACGTAGGGCCAACGGTGCGTGGTATCCGCCAGCTCGGGCACGATCCGACTGACGGCGACCGCGACCGCGAAGGCGGTGAGGCCGGTTCGCCACCAGGCCAGCTCGGTCCGCTCGTTCGCGAGGCGGGTGCGCCGGGTCGGATCCGCCACCGACTCCTCCCGGGAGCCCGGGACGGCACTCATCGAAGGCCCACCCTCATGGCGAACAGAAGCGGGATCAATGACCTGATGAGCCGAGGCTACCGGCTACGCCCCGCGAAGCGTGAACAGGACGCGGGTGCCGGCCGCCGTCCCCGGCTCGAGCCAGATCCTGCCGCCGTGGGCCTCGACGATCGCCTTCGAGACCGCGAGGCCGAGGCCGGCCCCGTCCTCGCCGCGCGAGGCGTCGCCGCGATAGAACGCCTCGAAGACGCGGCTTCCGTCCGCCGCCGAGATCCCCTCGCCCTCGTCGTCGACCTCGACCTCGACGACGTTTCCCCGCGGCCGCGCCCGCACCGTGACGCTGCCGTCGGCCGGAGTGTGCCGGATCGCGTTCTGGATCAGGTTGAAGAGGACCCTCTGCACCTTCTCGGCATTGACCTCGGCCACCAGCCCGCTGACCGGGACCTCGGCGCTGATTCGCACCCCGCGCTCGGCGGCCGGGGCCCGCATCGCCGCCACCGTCTCATCGATCAGCCCTCCCAGCTCGACCTGCCGCATCGTCCAGGAGATATCGCCGGCCTCGATACGCGAGAGCTCGAAGAGGTCGTCGATCAGGTCGCTGAGCACCCCGACGTGGGTTCGGATCTCACCCAGGTAGCGCCCACGGGTCTCGCCGGTGGCGACGCCATCGTCGATCGACTCGACCAGCAGTCGCAGCGAGGCGAGCGGTGTCCGCAGGTCGTGCGATGCGGCGGCGACGAGCCGGCGCCGCGCCGCCTCGATCTCGCGGTTGGCTCGCTCCTCCATCGCCAGCCGGGCGGCAAGCGCTCCGGCGAGCGCGATCCCGGCCGCTGCCAAGAGGACGAGGGCGACCTGCTCGGCCCCCATTCCGTGCGGTACCGCGACCGCCGCCGCTCCGGCGAGGAACGAGGCGAGCGCGATTGCGATCGCGCGCTTCAACTCTCCTCCCCGCCCAGGCTCATGCTCGGAGCCTGTAGCCGACTCCCCATACGGTCTCTATGTGGCGGGGCTCGGCGGGGTCGTCGCCGAGCTTGGCGCGGAGGCGGCGGATGTGGACGGTGACGGTGCTGGTGTCGGTGAAGAAGGGGTATTCCCAGACGGCCTCCATCAACTGGTCGCGCGAGAAGACGCGACCGGGATTGGCGGCGAGGTAGGCGAGGAGCTCGAACTCGCGCAGGGTGAGGTCGAGCTCGTCGTCGTCGAGGAAGGCGCGCCGGGTCGCCGGCTCGAGTCGCAGCGCTCGGTGCTCGATCGGAGGAGGTGCGTCCTCCTCGTCCTTCCCCGCGCCGGGAGGGGAGACGCGGCGCATCACCGCCTCGACCCTGGCGACGAGCTCGGCCGGAGAGAAGGGCTTGACGACATAGTCGTCGGCGCCGTGGCGCAGGCCGACCAGCCTGTCGGACTCCTCTCCGCGTGCCGTCAGGAGGATCACGGCCACCGGGCTTCCCGGACGCTCCTGCAGGCGGCGCATCACCTCGATCCCGTCGAGACCGGGCAGCATCACGTCGAGGATGACAAGGTCGGGGCGCCGCAGATCGGCCAGGCGCAGGGCCTCGGGGCCATCCATCGCGCGCTGGACCTCGAAGCCCGCCCGCTCGATGTAGGCGCCGACGATCTCGACGATGGTCGCCTCGTCGTCGACCACGAGAACGGTGCCGTTGGTCTCCTTGGCCATCCCCCCAATTCTCGCCGCTGCTACGGCGCCGTTAGCCGAACGTGAAGGCATAGCCCATCACCCCCGGCTCGGGCTCGAGGCGCAGGACGTGGTCCTGGACGCTCGGCAGGCTGACCAGGCTGTAGAGGCGCTGCGAGCGTACGGTGACGTCGCCCCCGTGCACGTCGGAGCCGGCGGCCGCCCCGACCGGCTTCCCGTCGAGCAGGACCCTGACCCGGCGTGGGCGGCCATCGACCGTGCCGAGGACCAGGTAGACCCGCCGCGCGCCGAAGTTGAGTTCGAGCGAGCCTCCGGTCGCCGTCGCCGAGTCGAATTCGATCCGCCACGGGCCGCGGTAGGCGAATTCATTCGGAGGAGGCTGAGTGGGCGCCGTGAAATCGTGCGGCCCCGGCGACAGCATCGAGTTCGTAAAGCGTTCTGCACGGGCGGCGCCGAGGTAGGTCTCCGGTGTCGTGACTCCGAGCGAGGGTTCGATCCCACGAGCCCCGGCCATGCCCTTGCCCACCCGATCGCCGGTTTCGGCGAGAAGCTGGCGGATCACCTTCTCTTTCTCGCCGTATTCGCCCTCGCCGAAGTGGACGTAGCGGACGTTGCCGTCGGCGTCGATGAAGTACTCGGCGGGCCAGTACTGGTTTCCGTAGGCGTTCCAGGTTTCCTGTTCGTTGTCCTGGACCACGGGGTAGCGGATGCCGTTCCGCTCGATCGCTTCTTCGACATTGCCGGCGTCTCGCTCGAACGGGAACTCCGGCGTGTGGACCCCGACTATCGTCAGGCCGTCCTTGCGATAGCGCGCGTCCCACGCGGTCAGGTAGGGAAGCGTGCGGATGCAGTTGATGCAGCTGTAGGTCCAGAAGTCGACGAGGACCACGTGGCCCCGCAGCCCCCACATCGTCAACGGCCGGTCGCCGGGCGTGTTGAACCACCTCTCGGTGCCGGCGAATTCCGGCGCGCTGCCGAGCACCGGCAGCTTCAGCCCGCCGTCGCCGCCGCTCTTCGGTGCGCCGCCGCCGGCTTCGGAGCCGATCCCGTGGTTGTCGGTGCGCAGTCCGGCGAGGGCGCTCCGCGCCGAGGCGGTGTCCTCGAGGCCCTTGCTCGGAGTGACGAGGAAGCTCGGCAGGTCGCTGGCGATCGCGTTCTGGAAGCGGATGTCGTAATTGCCGAGCATCGCCAGCCCGACCGCGAGCATCACCGCCCCCATCGCTATCTGGAACCATCCGCCGCGACGCGCCAGCGGCGCGATCGCCCGGCGGCCGCCGAGCATCAGCACGTAGAGGACGGCGGCGGAGCCGAGGCCGTAGCTGAGCGCCACCGCGAGCCGGCCGGCGCTGAAGGACTGGGAGGCGGAGACGGTGATGACGCCGGCCAGGATCGGGCCGGCGCAGGGCGCGTACACGAGGCCGAGGCTGAGGCCGACGAGGATCCCGGACCAGAAGCTCTCGCCGCCGGCGCGGGGGCCACCGCCGCGGGCGGTCAAGCGACTGATCCAGCCCTCCAGTCGAGCCGCCAGCGGCGGCGCGATCAGGGTCAGGCCGAAGGCGATCAGGACGAAGATCGCAAGCTTCCGCAGGAGGTCGTCGGGAAGCCCGAGCGCGGCGATCACATAGACGAGGGCGACCGTGGCGAAGGTGAAGGAGAGGGTCAGGCCGGTGACGATCCCGAGCGGACGTCGCCGGCCGCCCGTGGCCCCGGCCGAGAGGGCGACCGGCAGAACCGGGAGCACACACGGTGACACCGCCGTTGCGGCACCCGCGACAAAGCCGAACAGGACCAGGAGCGCCATCAGCCTCCGTGCATCGAGCCTTCGTCGTGCATCGAGCCCCCGCTCTTCTTCATCGAGTCCTCGTGCTTCATCGCGGATCCGTTCGAGGCCTGACTGGCGGGAGTGCTGCCGTTTGCCGAGTCGCCGGCGGTGGTCGAGTCGCCGCCGCCACAGCCGCCGAAAGCGATTGCCGCACCGACGGCCAGCGCCGCCATCGCCGTTATTGCCCTATTTCCGCCCATCGTCGCTCCCTTCGTTGCTGACCAGGGCAACGCTATGAGGAAAATGTGACAGGGAAAGAAACTCTGACCCTTCGGCGCAGGTCAGCCCTCCTCGCGGGCATCGGCCAGGGCGCGCTCGAACGCCTCGAGATCGCGCTCGCCGAGAAGGCAGAAACGGACGAGGGCGATGTCGTGTGCGTCGAGGGCCTCGGCCGTCGTCGAGATCGCGATCGGCGCCGCCTCCTCGAGCGGGTAGCCGTAGATTCCGCAGGAAATTGCCGGAAAGGCGACCGAGCTCAAACTGAGGCCGGCGGCTAGATCGATCGCCGAGCGGTGCGCCGCGGCGAGCAGCGCGGCCTCCTCTCCCCCGTGCCGGCCGTAGACCGGCCCGACCGTGTGGATGACCCTCCCGGCGGGCAGCTCGAACGAGTCGGTTGCCACCGCCTCGCCAGTCGCGAGCGGCCCGCGGGCGGCGATCAGCTCGTCGCAGGCAAACTGAAGCTCAGGCCCCGCCGCCCTCGCGATCGCGCCCGCCACCCCGCCGCCGTGCGCGAGCATCGAGTTCGCCGCGTTGACGATCGCGTCGAGGTCCTGCGTCGTTAGGTCGGCCTGGACTACCTCGATCCGCTCGGCGGCAGGCACGAAAACAGGCTAGCCCTCGGCACGCGATGCTCATCTGGTCTTCATGTTTGGGGGCGAGAATCGCCCGGTGGCCCAGTCCGGCCGCCGTGAGCGACAACCGGCGCCGATCCCGCCCTGGCGTCGAGCCAGGCGGATCCTTGCCCTGGCAAGCCTGGCTTGCTTTGGGCTGGCGGCCACCTCGTACGTGCCGGCAATGGGCGAAAAGCACAACGTCGGCCTCGCCGTCTCCAGCGTCGAGTGGCTGCGTCAGAGCGGTGGCAACTCGCTCGTATCCGAAATCGAGAACTGGTACTACACGATCAACGCCCCGGCCAAGGGCGGGCCGCCGCTCCGAGCGCTGCCCAGGGTCGGTCTCCCGTCAGCCCGCCGGGGCCGGAGGCAGGTCGTGGCCGTCCACCGACCTCCGCGTGTTCGACCGCTGATCCATCCGGCGCTGCCCGGCGAGGGTGTCTGGAAGCCGGCGGCGGCGCATGCCGGCCGGAACCCGCCGGTACTGCTGACGACCTTCCGCACGGACCCCGAATACCCGCAGCTGGTCGCGGGCGTCGCCTGGATCGACGCCAAGCGCACCCATCTGGAATATGTCCCCGGCCTTGCCGAGCCACCCGAACCGCTCGAACATCGCGGCACTGGTCAGGTCCCGCCGGGGCTCCGCCAGCGGCTGGTCGCCACCTTCAATGGTGGCTTCCCGCTGGAAACGTCCAACTCCGGCCTGATCTACCGCGGCAAGGTGAGGGAAGCGATGGTCAATGCGGTCGCGACGATCGTCGAGTACCGCGACGGCACGGTGAACGTCGTCCGCTGGCACTCGGGCCGCGGCGCTCCCCCCGGCGTCTGGTTCGCGAAGCAGAACCTGCCGCCGATCATCTACGAAGGCAGGCTCAATCCCAACCTCAGCGACGGCCCCGAATGGGGTGAAACGGTCAACAACGCAATCCGCGTCTGGCGCTCGGGGCTTGGGGTCGACCGCCATGGCAACCTGATCTATGCCGCCGCCGACTCCCAGACGGTCGAATCGCTGGCCAGGATCCTTCGACGAGCGGGCGCGGTCCGCGCGCTCGAGCTCGACATCAACGAAGACTGGACCAGCTTCATCAGCTACCGCCACCCCGGCGGCGCGGAACCGAGCAACCTCTTGCCGGAAATGATCCGGCCGCCGGAACGGTATTTGACCCCCGACGAACGAGACTTCTTCGCCGCCTACGTGCGCAAGGGCGCGCACTGGTGAGGCTGCCGAAACACATCTCGCCGGCCGCCCGCGCCCGGCGGGCGCTGCTCGCCGACACCCTCATCGCGCTGGCGATCACGGCGACCGTCGTGCTCCTCAGCGCCGGGTTCGGGGTCATCGGCTTCGGGGCGACGATCTCGCTGCTGCTCCTCGGGCTCTGGTTCGCGGCCGAAAGGCTGGTGCGGCTACTGGTGGCCATGGCGAGGCGTCGCCATGGCCACCGGCTCTAGCCCCGACCGCGGTCGCGGATCTCGCCGGACACGAACAGCGCCGTCGTCGCCTGCTTCCAACGCTTGACCTCGTGCTCGTCGAGGAACGGGCGGCGGAGCCGCCGGCTCACTCCGGGCTCGAGGATCACCGTCGCGAGATTGATCAGGACCGTGTGAAGGGCGGCCCACTCGAGATCGAGGTCATCGCGCAGCAGCCCTTCCGCCTCGAACTTCCCGAGCTGATCGCGACAGAGTCGGACCAGCGTGTCGAATATCGCCATCGCCGCCTCGTCGCCCTCGGCCACGCCTCGGCCCAGGTAGCGAAGCTCGACGAAGTTCTCGGCGACCAGAGCGGTGAGGCGCTCGGCGATGTCCTCGACCACGTCGCCCTCGACCGGACGTACCGCGAGCGCGGCGCGGGCCACCTCGGTGACATGGGCGTCGACCGCCTCGCGCAACGCGGCCTTCGAGGGAAAGTAGTGCTGCACGAGCCCGGGCGACACTCCCGCGGCGGCGGCGATGTCGCGGATGCTGGTCGCGGCAGCGCCGTCGCGCGCGAAGCCCTCGAGGGCGGCCGCGCGGATGCGCTCTTGGGGCGATCGCTCCTCGGGCATCTACTAGATTACGATACAGTCGTATTGCCAACTCACCGGCGGGGCCTCGAGGAGGAGCGGGCGTGGAAAGGTTCAGGTGGAACGCGATCTGGCGGTACGGGACGGCCCGCTCGCACCCGGGGCCGGTCCACGTGAGCATGAACGACTATCTGATCCACCGCCTGCCGGACATCCCCAAGGTGGCGATCGAGGGCTACCGCCTGCGCCGCCGCTGGCCCGAGACGGAGGGCGCGCTCGGCCTCTGGTTCGCCGGCCTCCGCGGCGGCCGGCGTCAGGTCTCGGTTTCGGTCTGGCGCTCGCCCGAGGACCTGAGGCAATTCGTCCGCTCTCCGGATCACCTGCGAATCATGCGCGAGTTCCGCGACACGGGCGCCCTGTTCACCAACGCGTGGACCGCGGAGCGCCTCGACCCCGCCCTGATCTGGCGCCAGGCCGACGATCGACTCAGGGGGCGCGTCGAGGGAGTTCCACACCACTAGGGCCGCGAGGAGCACGGCGGTCTGCGCCCTGCTCGGCAAGTGATCGAACGCAGGCAGCGGTGCCTAGGTGAAGATGATCTGGCCGCCGGCGGCGAGGCCGTAGAACTCGCCGACCGTGATCATGTCCTCGACCTGGGGGATGAAGTCGTCCTCGTCAGGCCGAAGAGGTCGACGGAGGCCTTGCAGGCGTAGAGGCCGGCGCCGGAGTCGGCGATCATCTCGACGAACTCGGGGATCGGCGGGATGTCGAGCTTCTCCATCTCCTGCGCGAGTTTGTGGGTGACGAGCGCGAGACTGCCGGGCACGCCGCCGGCCCAGGTGGCGAGGTGGAGGCCCGGGTTGCCGACCGTCGCGACCTTGACGTGCTCGTGCTTCGCCTTGTTGATCGCGTCGAGGCCGAAGAAGGTGAAGAAGAGATTCGCCTCGATGCCCTCCATGCGGGCGCCGTTGGCCATGATCAGGCCCGGGTAGACGCCCTCGAGCGAGCCCTTGGAGACGATGATCGAGACCTTCTCGATCGGCTCGTCGGAGCTGCGTCCATTCGATGCGTGCTCATCGTTCCTCCTAGATGCAGCCGCGCGGCTTCGGGATGCCGCCGATCTTGGCGGCGAGCTTGGCCGGGCCCTTCGGGAACAGCTGGTAGAGCTCCTTGATCGGCACCCCCGACGCCTTGCCGAGCGTGCGGATCGACGGCGCCGAGCCGGTCTCGCAGGTACGTCGTCGCGCATGAAGTTGACGACCAGCCAGTGGCGGTCGGTCAGCTCCGCGATGCCGTTCTCGGCGGCGATCTCCGCGGCGATCTGCTCGTTCCACTGCGCCGGGTCCGTCAGGAAGCCCTCGGCGTCGACGTCGACGATCGTGCCGGCGTAGGTGATGGTGCTCATGCGTGTCCTCCTTGGTTGGGGTCGGCTGCTTGCCGGCCATCGACATCTGCTGCGCCGACGCCGGGAATGTCGCGCCCGGGCAGCAGCATGTGCCAGTAGAGCGGCTGGAAGGCGAGCTTGCCGAGGTGGTTGAGCCGCGACTCGCGCAGCAGCGGCAGCGGCCCGAGTGCGGCTCCGGGTAGCGGCCGGGCAGCGGCTCGACCTCGTAGTTGAAGTCGATCAGCAGCGCCCTGTGGAAGCCGCTCTCGATGAAGCAGTTGACGTGCCCGTCGAAGCTGCCCTGCGAGCTCCTCGCCGGCGAGGAAGCGCTGCGACGTTCGCGCATAGCGTCTCGGCCTCGAAGTGGGTCGACCGAGCCGGCCTTGGAGGTCGGCAGGCTGGCGGCGTCGCCGATCGCGAAGACGTTCGGGGCGACGCTTGCTCTGCAGCGTGTGGATGTCGACGGCGACGAATCCGAGCTCGTCGCCGAGGCCGGGCGAGCGGGCGACGAAGGCGGCGCCGCCGTGCAGCGGGATCGTCACCAGCGAGGTCGAACGGGACCTCGCGCTCGTCCCAGCTGATCAGCCTGCCCGCCGTCGCCGTCGACGCGGCCGGTCGCGAACTCGGCTCGAGCCCGATCTCCTTCGCTCCGAGCATGCCCGGCCAGGTGCTCGGCGGCGACCGGCTTGGTGAAGGCGGCGTCGAGCGGGGTCACGTAGGTGATCTCGACTCGATCGCGAACGCCCCGCTCGCGCAGGAACCAATCGGCGAGGAAGCAGAACTCGAGCGGCGCGACAGGGCACTTGATCGGCATGTCGATCAGGTTGACGACGAGCCGGCCGCGATCGAAGTCGCGCGAGCGCGTCGCGCAGCGCCGGTCGCGTCCTCGACCGAGTAGAAGGAGAAGACGCTCTCGCCCCAGCCGGCGCCCCGCAGGCCCTCGGTCTCCTCATGCAGCAGCGAGGCGCCGCTGGCGACGACCAGCACGTCGTAGCTCGAGCTCGTCGCCGTCGGCGAGGTGGACGGCGTCGGCAGCGGTGTCGACCCGATCGACCTCGGCCAGACGGAACTCGATCCCGTCGCGCAGCTGGGCGCGGCGCGAGCGGACGATGCTCCTCCGGCTCGTCGAGGCCGAACGGCACGAACAGCAGGCCCGGCTGGTAGACGTGGCGGTCGTCGCGGTCGACGACGACGATCTCGACCTCCTCCGCCGAATGCATGCCTGCGCAGCCGGTTGGCGACGAGCGTCCCGCCGGTGCCCCCGCCGATGATCACGATCCGCTTCATGCACCGAAAGCATGCGCGCTGCGGCCCGCTCGGCATCCGCGAGAAGCCGCAACGTTCCCGCGGGCTTACCGCGCCTCGCCGGCGCCGACCGGCTCCCGCTCGTCGACGACGCGGGGGCGGCGGCTCGGCCCGTGGCCGAAGCGCACGTCGGGCAGGACACGGTCGAGCCAGCCCGGCAGATACCACGCCGCGCGACCGCTCAGGCGCAGGAAGACCGGCAACAGCAGCAGCCGGACCAGGAAGGTGTCGAGCAGGACCGCGATTCCGAGGATCGCGCCCATCTCCTTCGGCGGCAGCGGCCCGGAGAGGGCGAAGGTGAAGAAGACGGCGACCATCACCGCCCCCGCCGCGAGGATCACCCGGCCCGAGTGGGCGAGGCCGCCGACCATCGCCTCCCTCGGGATCACCCGAATCCTCCCAGTGCTCGCGCGCCGAGGACAGCAGGAAGACCGTGTAGTCCATCGCGATCGCGAAGATCATCGCGAAGAAGAAGACCGGGCCCCAGGCGTCGAGGAAGCCCTGCGATTCGAAGCCGAGCAGTCCGCTCAGGTGGCCGTCCTGGAAGATCAGCTTTGCGACGCCGAAGGCCGCGCCGGTCGAGAGCAGGTTGGCCAGGACCCCGATCGCCGCGGCGAGGGGGGCCTGGAACGCGACCAGCAGGAGCAGGAAGCCGAGCCCGAGCACGACGCCGATCACGAGCGGCGTCTTGGCGGCGAGGGCGGCTTCGAGGTCGTGGTTTTCGACTGCCGGCCCCCCGACCAGCGCCGCCTTCGGCAGGCTCGTCCGAACCCGGTCGACGGTGTCGTTGAAGGCCGGGGTCGACGGGCCCGGCCGTGGGGACAGCTTCGATCATCACCGCCGAGCCCGAGCCGCCGGGCGGGGCCGGCGTCACCGCGGCGACGCCCCGGTCCGAGCCCAGGGCGGCGGGGCGGCGCGGGCTTCGCCGCGCGGCACGACGATCTGCATCGTGCCCGGAGCCCCTGGCCCGAAGGCGGCGCTGATCGCCCGTAGCCGACTCGCGGGAGCCGTCGCCCTGCGGGACGACCTTGATCGACGGCATGCCGGTCCGAAGGCCGACGATCGGCGATGCCAGCACCGAGCAGCACGACCAGGGCGAGGCCGCCGAAGAGGACCGGGCGGCGCCAGAGCAGCTCGGCCCAACGGGCGAAGCGGGGCGAGCGGTGGTCGCCCCCGTGCGCCCAGGGAAGCGCCAGCCGGTCGACCCGGCTGCCCAGCTTCGCCAGCACCGCCGGGAGCAGCGTCAGCGTCGCGGCGAGGACGAAGAGGACCGAGACCATGATCCCGAGAGACACAGAGCGAAAGGCCGGGCTCGGTACCAGCATCACCGCCGCCAGCGAGACGAGGACCGTGAGCGCGGAGAACAGCACCGCCTTGCCGGCCGTGTCCATCGTCTCCGCGACGGCCTCGACCGGACGCTCGCCCTGGCCGTAGAGGGAGTTGCGAAAGCGCATCACGATGAACAGCGCGTAGTCGATTCCGAGCGCGAGCGCGAACATCAGCGCGAAGTTCATCGCCCAGATCGAGATCGGCGGAGATCGGCGTGCCGAGGTAGAGCAGCCCCGCCGAGGCGATCAACCCGACGATCGTCAGCATCAGCGGCAACCCGGCGGCGACCAGGGAGCCGAAGGCGAGGACGAGGATCGCCAGCGTCACCGGCCAGGAGAAGAGCTCCGAACGGAGCATCGCGTCGCGGTTGGCTTCGTTGAAGTCCGACCACATGCCGGCCGCGCCGGTGAGGTTCGCCGCGACGCCCGGCGAGGCGAGGCCCGCGAGCCTGCCCTTGAGGTGGTCGGCGGCGGCGACCATCCCGTTCGGGCCCTCCGCCGCGGTGCCGACGACGATCGCGACATGGCCGTCACTCGAGATCGAGGTCCTCGGAGCCGGTGGGACGACCGCCCGGACCGCCGGGTCTGCGGCCAGCGTCCGCTCGACCCTCGCGACCGTACGTTGGAAGGCCGGGTCGGAGACCGTCAGGTCTCGAGAGTGGACGGCGACCTGAAGCGCGTAGGAGTCGGCGCCGCTGAATTCGCGTTCGATCCGTTCCCGCACCTGCACCGAGTCCGAGCCGTTGGCCTGCCAGCCGGCGCCCGAGAGGGCGGTCTCGACGCGCGGCGCGAGGAAGCCGAGCCCGACGGCGACGATCGCCCAGGTGACGAAGACCCGACGGCGGTGGGTGGCCGCGTAGCGGCCGAGCCTCCCGATCGGGCCCGGCGAGCTCATCTGCACTCCGATGCCCGCCTGAGGCCGAACCCGTACCGGAGGATGAGCGAGGCCGGGCAGTCGTTGACGGCGGCGAAGAGCAACTGGTTGACGCGCGACGAATCCGGTAAGGAGGAGGAACCAGGGGCTGACGAGGGCGCTCAGGAGCGCGCTCAGCCCGGTCATCGTCCCCGCGAGGACGAAAAGGGCCCGCTCGAGAGGCCAGCCCCTCCCCCGTATCCGCTGTGAGTCGTCGTCGCCGGCGCCCGCTACCTTGGCTGGACGCTGCGCGAGTGAAGTGTCGGACATCTCGGCCTCCTGACGAGTGATTCCTTTTACCAATTCACAATTTATCAGTTTTACAACTGAAGAGTTGTTAATTGGTAGAGTGTGCGCGAGATGACCGCCCCGCTCCCCCAGGAAGCCGCCGAGGTGATCGCCCGCCGCTTTCGCGCGCTGGCAGATCCCACCCGGCTCCGCATCCTCGATCTGCTTCGCAATCGCGACGAGGCCTCGGTCGGCGAGATCGCAGAACACATCGGCGGCTCCCAGCAGAACGTCTCGAAACACCTCTCGGCGCTGCTGGCGGTGGGATTCGTCTCCCGCCGAAAGCGGGGAACGAGCTCGCTCTACCGAATCGCCGACCCCGGCGTCCACGAAATCTGCGACGGGGTCAAGGCCGGCATCGCGACCCAGCTGGCCGAGCTGGGCGCGGCGATCGGCAGCTGATCCGCCGCCGCTTGCCTCCCCTGGTCGAGACTGAGACGATGCCGGGGTCGTGAGCCCCCATCAGGAGCCTCCGCCTCAACTTCTCGACGTGATCGGAAACCTCGCCGAGTTCCACCGGGAGCACGAGAAGTTCTACTCGCAGGTGCCACTGCACGCCGCGGTCGAGCTCGAGGCCCAGTCGCGAATCCTCAAGGCTCTCGCGGGGCATTGGCAGGACTTCCAGCCCGAGGCCGAGCCGCTGCACGAATCCATTTGCCGGAGCGGAGGACCTCAACGTCCCGGGCCTCCCGGCGGAGGGCGGTGTCCTGTTCATGGAGGGCGGCGGGGAGCCGGCGGAGATCCTCCGCCTCAAGCGCGACCTCGAGCGTCTCGCCTCCGGCGTCGAAGAGACGGGCGCCTGGCTCGCCGGGGCCATGGAGCAGTCCTGGCAGATCGCGGCGCAACTGGTCGAGTACCCCGCCCTCGTGGGGGTGCTCGGCGAGCGCCATCAGATCATCGTCAACGACTGGCTAGCAGCCGATATGCAGGCGATGATCGGCCGCCTCCTGCGTCGCGCGATGGAGCTGCTGGCGCAGGTCGATTTCACTCCCGCCGCGCTGCGGGCTGACCTGACCGATGACCGAGATGTCATCCCCTATCTCCTCTCGGCCTCGGAGCTGATCGACAGGGCGGCCGACCTATTGGCCGCCTCGGCGACCCTCGTCCACGAAAACGAGCGACGCTGGCGGGTGTTCGCCGCAAGGGTCGGGGAGATAAGGAGCGAGGCGGACCTCGCCGAGCCCCAGTGATGGGGCGCGTGGCCGCGCGCTCGGAGGTGCGCTCGCGGTCGGGTTGCTCGGCTGGCTGTTCTACGCAGCGCTTGCCTGGATCCGTTACGGCTCTCAGAACGCCTCCTTCAGGGCCGTTGGCGACGACCCGCTCGACGCCCTCCTCCCTTCACCGGAGGTCGATGAGCTGCACCAGACCTGGGTTCCGGTCCCGGCAACGTCGGTGCTTGAGATCGCGAAGGAGATCGACCTCCAGCGCTCGCCGTCGATCCGGGCGCTTCTCGCGATCAGAACCCTGCCGGCTCGCCTGCGGGGCAGAGCGGAGCCGCGGCGTCCGCAGGGGCTCGTCGAAGAGACGAGCGCAATCGGCTGGGGAGTCCTCGTCGACCGGCCGGACTTCTACGCCGCTGGTGCGGTCACCCAGCAGTGGCAGGGCGAGGTGGAGTTTCGGGGCCTTCCGGCGAGCGAGTTCGCGGCCTTCAACGAGCCGGACCACGCGAAGATCGTCTGGACCCTGGAGGCCGACGACCTCGGCAAGGGCGGGGCGATCTTTCGCACCCGAACGCTGGTGGCGACCACCGACATCAAATCGAGGCGGCGTTTACGCCTCTACTGGGCCGTCTTCTCGCCCGGGATCCTCCTGATTCGCCAGGCGGCGCTCCGGCTCGTGCAACGCGAGGCGGAACGTCGAGTCATCCGGGCAGGCTCGCCTCGATCCCGTCGAGTAGCCGCTTAAGGCCACGGTCGAAGCGCTTGGCGTCGAAAAGAAGGCCGGCGATGCGCTCGACGCCCGCATCGAAGTCGTCACCGAGGAAGTCGCGGAGGTTCGGATACTCCCCGCTGTCGAGTTCGCGCTGGAAGAAGTCGAGGACCTGCGCCAGGATCGCCGCGACTCGCTCTCGCGGCCTGCGACGGGGGATCGAGTGCGGTGCCGAGGAGCGATCGCAGCAGGCCGGACTCGCCTTGGGCGCGGTAGCGAGCGAGCCAGCGGTAGACGGTTCGCTGGGCAACGCCGGCGGCCTCGGCCGCCGCCGCTGCGGACCAACCGTGGCTCAGAACCCTCTCGACTACGAGGGCCCTGCCGTTCGGGGTGAGCCGTGCTCTAGCGTGAACTTGCATCCGAGACCTCCTGGGGCTGGTTTGGCTTCGCAGCTCCAGCCTCCAGCGAGGCCCGGGTGTCTTCGTACTGACGGTGGTAGGTCCGGCTACTCGAGGTCGATCGCCCGCATCGTGTGCTCGTCGGGCAGCTTGCCGAGGATCCGGCGCAGTACATCGCGTTCGTGCGACTGCTCGCGCTGGGTGTCGTCGAACGCCAGCTTGACGGCGGTGTGGGTGATCTTCATCTGCTGCGGGGAGAGCGGCACCGAGAGGACGCCGCTCTCCTGATCCGCGGGCGCCTCCAGGTTCGCCAGCACCTCGCGGGCCAGCGGGCGGATCGGGGGCTCGTGACGCTCGTCGGCGATCAGCAGGTTCAGCGCGGTCGTGACCGCCACCACCTCATCCTCCTCGAGCAGGAGATGGAAGGGTGGTTCGGCCGCCAACTGCTCTTCTTCGATCGCCGCCACCGCGGGCAGTCTAGTGGCGGGTCGCGTCGCTCTCATCATCGGTTTGGCACCCGTCTCATCTGGTGTTTAGGGAGAACCCGTACCCTTGGAGAGACTGACCGCCTGAAGGAGAGGCAAGTTGAAGTTCCTACGACGCATCTCCACCCGCCAATTGTGCGCGCTTGCGGTTGTCTTCGTCGCGATCGCGGCCGGCACGACCGCGATCGCCATCGCCGCAACCGGGGGCGGGCCGACCCCACCTCCGAAGCCGCTCGCGAACGCCGTCCACAACGCGCTGAGCTCGCCATCGGTCGAAGGCGTCACGGCACGAGTCCAGTTCACCGACAACCTGGTGGGCGAATCAGTCCTTGAAAGCTCCGACCCGATCCTCGGCGGCGCCTCCGGCAGGCTGTGGGCATCGGCCGACGGCCGGGTGCGACTGGAGCTTCAGGCCGACGTCTCGAAAGGCAGCGCCGGTGACTTCCAGCTGCTCGTCGACGGCGATCGCTTCACCGCGTACGACCCCGGGACCGAAACGACCTATAGGGGCACGCTGCCCACGCGCGACTCGGCGAAGGAGACGGGCGAACCCGATGAACCGCCGTCGCTCGCCCAGGTGAAGGACGGACTCGAAGAAGTGATGCAGCATGCCACCCTGAGCGAAGCGGTTCCCTCGAACGTTGGAGGACAGCCGGCATACACCGTGCGGGTATCCCCGAAGACGAACGGCGGGCTCGTCGGCGGCGCCGAGATCGCCTGGGATGCGGAGAACGGCACGCCGTTGCGGGCCGCTGTCTACGCCAAGGGCGAAAGCTCGCCCGTGCTCGAGCTGACCGCGACGGAAATCTCGTTCGGTCCGGTGCCGGACTCGGTCTTCGCAGTCTCGCCGCCGCCGGGAACCAGGACGGTCGAAATCCACCCGCCCGAAGAAGGCGACGAAGGTGGCGGGTCGGCCCCCGCATCGGGGCTTGAATCAGTCCAGGCAAACCTCGCCTTCCAGCTCAGCGCTCCGCCGACCCTCGCAGGCATGGGCCGGGACCAGGTGCGACAGGTCTCGAGCGGCGAGGATGCCGGAGCCCTGCTCACCTACGGCAAGGGGCTGGGCGGTATCGCGGTGTTCGAGCTCCCAGCGCAGAAGGAAGGCGACGAACTGCAGCTTCCTTCGGTCTCGATCGAGGGCACGAGCGAAGCACGGCAGCTCGAAACCCCGCTTGGAACCCTGATCAGGTTCAGGCGCGGAGGCGTCGAGTACACCGTGGCCGGCTCCGTGACCCCGGCCGTTGCCCAGGAAGCAGCGCAGGGCCTCTAATCGGGAATGGCCGACGCCGCCCCGATCGAGGTCCGGGGGCTGGTCAAGCGCTACGGCGAGCTCGTCGCGGTCGACGGCGTCGATCTCACCGTCAATCGCGGCGACGTCTTCGGCTACCTCGGCCCGAACGGCGCCGGCAAGACCACCTCGCTGCGAATGATGCTCGGCCTGATTCGCCCCGACGCGGGCTCGGTGCGCCTCTTCGGCCGTGACCCGCAGCTCGGCGTGGCCGCCCTCGAGGGAGTGGCCGGCTTCGTCGAGGCGCCGGCCTTCTATCCGTACCTGAGCGGCCGCGAGAACCTGCGTCTCTGCGCCGCCCTCGACGGCGGCGAGGCCAGAGAGCGAATCGAGGAAGTCCTCGACGTGGTCGAGATGGGCGACCGCGCCAAGGACAGGGTCGGTGGCTACTCCCACGGGATGCGGCAGCGGCTGGGGATCGCAGCGGCCCTGCTCAGGCGACCGCGGCTGCTGCTCCTCGATGAGCCGGCGACCGGGCTCGACCCGGGAGGGATGCGCGACATGCGCGAGCTGATCCGTGATCTCGCAGCCCGTGGCATCACGGTGCTTCTCTCCAGTCACCTGCTAGTCGAGGTCGAAGAGCTCTGCAACCGCGTCGCGATCGTTCGCCGCGGCGGCGTCGTCTACGAGGGAGCGTTGAGCGAGCTTCGCGAGCGCGCCGGAATCAGCTATCGGCTGCGGACCGCGGACGACGAGCGCGCGCGCCGTGTCTGCAACGCTCAGCGGGGGATCGAGGAGGTGCGTGAGGAGCCCGGCGGCGGGCTGTTGTTCCGTGCCGTCGACGAGGCTGCGGTCGGCGACCTCTCCACGGCGCTGGCAGAGTCGGGCGCGCCATTGCTGGAGTTGAGCCCCCGCCAGGCGAGCCTCGAGGACCTCTTCTTCCAGCTGACCGAGGGCGACGGCGCCGCGGCGAGCGCCGAGCGAATGGCGGCCGCGGCCGAGGAGCTGGCCTGATGCCAGGCACCCTGACCGTCTACCGCTGGGAGCTGCGCAAGCTCCGCGCCCAGAAGCGCACCTACCTCGGCCTCGGCGCCGCCGCCGCCGTGCCGCTGATCTTCGTCACCGCGCTGGCGCTCCGCAACGGCGAACCGCGCGACGTCGCATTCGGACGCTATGTCCACGACACCGGCCTGGCGATACCGCTGGTGCTGCTGCTCTTCGGCTCAGTCTGGCTCTTCCCGCTGATCACCGCCCTGGTCGCCGGGGACATCGTCGCCGCCGAGGATCGCGACCGCACCCTGAAGACGATCCTCACCCGCTCGGTCGAGCGCCAACATGTCTTCGCCGGCAAGGCGCTGGCCGCGGTCACCTACGCTGTCGCCGCGATCGTCCTCAGCGGGGTCGTCGCCCTGGCCGCGGGGATCGTCGCCTCCGGCTACAACCCGATCGTCACCCTTTCGGGGACCCGCGTCTCCGCCGCGCACGGCCTGGTGCTCGTCGGCGCCAGCCTGCTCGTATACCTGCTGCCGATCCTCGCCGTCGCCTCCATCGGCCTGCTCTTCTCGACTGTCTTTCGCAACAGCGCGGCGGCGATCGTCGGCACGCTGATGTTCTCGCTGCTGCTGCAGCTGATCGGCATCCTGCCTGGCCTGGGCGGACTGCAGCCCTACCTGCTCAGCACCCAGTTCCAGGACTGGCAGGGCTTCCTGCGCGTACCGGTCGACTGGGCGCCGATCGTCCGGGCGCTGTGGGTCTGCGCGCTCTACGCCGTGCCGGCGCTGCTGGTGGCCACCGTCGTATTCCTCCGTCGCGACGTTGCCGGCGAGTGAGGCTCGGGTGGGCGCTCGAGCCCGCGATTCCGGCCCGTCAGCCAGTGTAGGGATGGGTGGGGGTCGTTCCGTCGGGGCTCAGGAGGTCGAAGCCGTCGGGAATGCGAAGGTGGCCGGGGGCGCTTCCCGGCCTGTCGGTGCGGCCGTACTGCCAGACGACTTTGCGGGTGCGCGGATCGATGATGACGACGCGATGTCGGTAGTCGTCGTTGACGCAGATCAGACCACCCGGCAGGCGCTCGGCGAGGCTCGGGTGGTCGAGCATCCCCCTGCCGGACGAAGGATGGTAGGCCCAGAGGATCCTGCCGGCGCGGTTGAACTCGTAGATGCCGCCGGGATCGGTGTAGTCGGCGACGAGGTAGCGATCGGGACCCAGCTGCTGGGGGTCGGAGGGATATTCGATCGGCAGCTGTGCGCTCCAGACGAGCTTGCCCCGAGGGGTGATCTCGTCGATGTAGGAGCCGTTCACCTCGGAGACGAGGATGTTGCCGTCGGGCAGCGGTGTGTCGCCGTTGGGTGAGCCGAGCGCGTGCGGCGGTTCGTGTTCGCAACGCGACGGTTCGCCGAATTGCCCGAGGATCTTCTTCCGCGGCGAGATCAGCAGCACCCGGCAGTTCTGCGCATCGGAGACCGAGACCGTGCCGTCGCGCCATAGGTACGCATCGTCGGGCTCGTGGAGGTAACCGGGTTCGGAGCCGGTGATACCCGGGTGCCCATATGACCAGAGCAGCTTGCCCGAGGGGAACGCGAGCTGGACGATGCGCTCGTTCTGCTCCTCGTTGGAGATGATCTGGGTGCCGCCGTGGGTGAAGAAGGCATCATCGGGAAAGTAGAAGCCGCCGGGGGGCGCCGGGTGCGCGCGGGACGGGAACCGCCAGAGCACCTTCTTTTCTGCGCTGACGACGAGCAGGCGGTCGTTGCCGCGGTCGGCGATCAGCAGACGGCCTGAGAAGGGGGGGGCGCCGGAGCTGACTCCCGGCGACTTCGACCCCCCTTCCCGGTGAGGGACGGTTTGCGGTTGGAGAAGCACGACCGAGCGCAGGGCGCTGCCGTTCTGCCCCTTGCCGCCGATCAGGTAGGCCGTCGAGCCGATCACGGCGGCGGCGCCGGAGGCGACCGGGTGTGGCAGGCGGCCTGCGGGCACGATCTCCCCCCCAGCCGGATCGAAGCACCAGATCCTGTCGCTGACCTTTCCGTCGGATTCCCCGCCGAGCAGATAGATCCGGCCTCCTAGAGCAACGGCGGACGCATGGGAGACCGGCTGAGGAAGGTGGCCGACGAGGCGCACAGCGCCGGTGCTCGGGTCCACTTCGCGGATCGCGTTGCTGGGAGCCCCGCTCGTCTGCTCACCTCCAAGCGCGTAGATCGTGCCCCCGTTCGCAGCGACGGCCATATAGCGGGCGGGGTCGGGGAGGGTCGCGATTTCGCTGAAGCTTTTTCCATCTGAGCTCGCCAACACTGAGCCGAGCGGGGCTTCCCCGTCATAGCCACCGAGCACGTAGGCGCGCCCACCGATGCTGACCGCGCTCAGGTCCGAGCGCACCGTGGGGAGATGGCCGACGACGCTTGCGACCCCCGTGGCCGGTGGGCTGCCGCCGGTTAGGGGCATGCTCTGGACTTCGTCGCTGCTCGCTTCCACTCCACCGCCGAAAAGCAGGACCCGGTCCCCGATGACCGCGGCCGCGGCGTCGTGCGCGGGCACGTGTAGTTCGCCGGACGGTGCGAGGCGGCCGGTTTCGGCGTCGAGCAGGAACACGCCCCCGACCGAGATTTCGGACGCGTCGAGCCCACCGATGATCAGCGGGCCGCCCGCCAAGCCGACCACGGCCTCGCCCGAGATCGGCGCCGGCAACGGCCGCCCATTGCGGGCGGCGAGGATCGTCCTCGCCGCGGAATTCGGTGACGGGGAGCCCCCATCCCCGAAAGGACGGGTGACGATCAGCGCAGACGCAACGAGAGCGCCCGCGATCAGGGCGAAACCCAAGCGGCGCGGCATTGCCGTCCACGCTCTCACCCCAACCTGAATCCCAGGTGAACAACGATTCTCATCCGCGCCGAATGGGGCGGCGACGGACCCCCCCTTCATACTGAATGGGGTGGCCACCCAGACGGCCGAGGAGCGAGCACATGCCGGCAAGGGCCCGCCACACGCGCTTGCCTCACTCGTCGAGCGGTTCGACCCAGAGGTGATCGACGTGCCCAGCGGCGAGGCGCGGATCCGCCTCGTCGTCGACGGCGAGGGCGAGTGGGACGCCGCGATCGAGGGCGATGAGATCTCGCTCGTCACCCCCGGCGACGAGCAGCCCGATGCAATCCTGACCGCGGACGAGGTCACCTGGGAGCGCGTGGCGGAAGATGTGCGCGGCGGGATGGACGCATACCGCGCCCGTCGGTTGACGGTGCGTCAGAACCTCCACCTCGGCGTCGGTTTCCTCGCCGCCACCAGCAACATCGCCGACGATCGCCGGCTGCGCTTCGACTCCGTCCCGACCCGCAGGGGAGCGATCTCGACCCTCTCCGCCGGTGAGGGCGACCCGGTGATCTGCGTCCACGGGCTCGGCGGGACCAAGGCATCGTTCCTGACCACTGTCGCGGCGCTCGCCGACCACCACCGCGTGATCGCGCTCGACCTGCCCGGCTTCGGGGACTCGGACAAGCCGCTCGTCGCCGCCTATGACGCGCCGTACTTCGCCGAGTGCGTCGTCGGGCTGCTCGACGAGCTCGAGATCGAGCGGGCGCACCTTGTCGGCAACAGCATGGGAGGCCGGGTGGCGATCGAGACCGCCCTCCTCTTCCCGGAGCGGGTGCGGAAGCTCGCCCTGTTGAGCCCTGCCCTGGCCTGGCTGCGCGGGCGTCAGTGGCGCTGGCTGCTGCAGGCGCCGTTGCCACTGCTGGGCCTCGTGCAGCCTGCACCTCGGGCGATCACCGAGCCGATCGTCCGCAACCTGGTCCCGGGGGGAAGCGACGGCTGGTCGGCCGCCGGCGTCGACGAGTTCCTGCGCTCGTTCCTGACCCCGCGCGGACGGGTCGCCTTCTACAAGGCGGCGCGGGAGATATACCTCGACGAGCCTCACGGGGAGCGCGGCTTCTGGTCGCGGCTCGGCGAGATCCAGAGCGACTGCCTCTTCGTCTGGGGCCGTCAGGACCAGCTGGTGCCGATCGGCTTCAGGAAGCATGTCGAGCGGGCGGTTCCCGCGGCCCGGCACCTGGAGCTCGAGTGCGGCCATGTCCCCCAGCTCGAGGCGCCGAAGCAGACTCACGCGGCGATTCTCGAGATCTTCGACGCTGCTCCGGCAACTTGAGGGTCGGTCTCGTCCTCGGCGCCGGCGGCGTCCAGGGAGGCGCCTGGCTGACCGGCGGCCTGGATGCGATCGCCGAAGAGACCGGGTGGGACCCGGCGAGCGCCGACCACGTGGTCGGCACCTCAGCCGGCTCGATGATCGCCGCGCTCTGCGCGTCCGGCGTTCCGCCCTGGTTCATGGTCGCCCACTCGCGCGGTGAGACCTTCGAGGGAGTGCGCGACGCCCAGGGCCGTCCGGCCGCGACGGCCGACCGGTCAGCCGGGGCGCGGTTCGAGCTCGAGCGCACCTGGCCGCCGATCGGCCCCGGGTCCTGGCGGCTTGCGCTTCGGACTCTCGCCAACCCGCGCCGCTACACGCCGGCGACTGTCTTCAGCGGATGGCTCTGGCGTGGGGTCTTCTCGACCGAGCCGCTGCGGGAGACGATCCGCCGCGTCGTCCCCAGGGGCTGGGGCCCGCACCCGAACCTCTGGATCGTGGCCGCCGACTACGAGACCGGCCGCCGCACTCCCTTTGGACGCGCGGACGCGCCGGCCGCGGATCTCGCCGATGCCGTCGCCGCCTCCTGCGCGATACCCGGCATCTACCACCCGGTGAGGATCGGCGATCGGCGTTACGTCGACGGCGGCATCTACTCGGTCTCGAATCTGGACCTGCTGCGCGGCGCGGGCCTGGACCTTGTCATCTGCCTCAACCCGACCTCGACCCTGCATCCGATTCGGGCCATCAATCCCCGCGACGCGGTGACGATCTTCCTTCGCCGCAGCTCGGGCCGTCGCCTCGGCAGCGAGGCGAAGACGATCCGCAGGTTCGGCGCCGAGGTCGTCCTGATTCAGCCGACCGGCGACGACCTCGAGGCGATGGGACCCAACCTGATGCGCAGCGGGAACCGCGACCGCGTGATCGAGGTCGCACGACGCACGGTCGCAGACCAGCTGCGCGAGCCGGCCATCCGCGAGCTGCTCTCCGACCTCCCGGCCGGGGACCCCCTCAGGGTCCGTCGCCCGGAGGGCCCGCCCTCGGAATGGCCCGACCTCCCCGAGCTGCTGGACCGCGACGTCGTCGAGGACGTGGAGACCAGGTGAGGGAGATCGTCAGCGACGGCATCGGCGCGACTCGGGCGACCGCTTCCGTGGTGCTCCGCGACCTGCTCGGCCGCCACGCCGAGGACCCGCTGGCCGAGCGCGACCCGGAGTACATCCGCGAGACCCTGCCGGCGGCGAGCCGCCTGGCGAAGCTCTACTTCCGCCCCAAGGTCCGCGGTCTCGAGCAGATCCCGGCCGAGGGGCCCGCTCTGTTGGTCGGAAATCACTCCGGCGGCACGCTGATCGCCGACACCTTCGCCTTCTCCTACGCCTTCTACGACCACTTCGGCCCCGACCGGCTCTTCTTCCAACTCGCCCACGACCTCGTCTTCCGCGTGCCCGGCCTGCTGCCGCTGCGGAGGTACGGGACGGTCCCGGCCAATCACGAGAACGCGATCGCGGCCCTGGAGCGGGGGGCGGCGCTCCTCGTCTACCCCGGGGGCGACCACGAGACCTACCGACCCTCGTGGCACTCGGGCGAGATCGACTTCGGCCACCGCACCGGCTTCGTCCGTCTTGCGCTGAAGGCGGATATTCCGATCGTCCCCGTGGTGGCGGTCGGCGGCCAGGAGACCGCCCTCTTCGTGACCCGTGGCGAACGGCTCGCCCGACTGCTCGGCCTCCACCGGCTGCTGCGCGTTGATGTCATGCCGATCCAGATCGCGCCGCCCTTCGGGGTGACCGTGCTGGATCTGCCGGGGCGAATCCCGCTTCCCTCCCAGATCACTGTCCAGGTCCTGCCGAGGATCGACCTGCGCCGGCGGTTCGGCCCGGACCCTGACGTCGAGGCCGTCTACCACGCGGTCACGGCGATGATGCAGGAGGAGCTCGACGAGCTCTCGGCCGAACGCGATCTGCCGGTGGTCGGGACGCTCGGCCGGCGCCACGATGAGAGCGAGGTGGTCGACGAGCTCGAGCACGGAGGCCTCGAGCGTGAGGTCGAGGCCGCGATCGAGGCCGAGGAGCGCGACTCCCGGTAGGCCTCGATCCGGTCGGCTCAGAGCCCGAACCAGCGCGCTCTCCGGCTCGAGCCGAACTCCTGCTTCTCGGCGACCAGCTCGGCCGAGGGCGGGTTGAAGGTGCCGGTTCGCTCGGGGCCGGAGAGGAAGTCGATGTCGACGCTGGCCACGCGACCGTGGCCAAACTCGATGAAGCAGGTGCCCTGGCCGAGGTGGCGGCCGGGGGGATCATCTCCGCGGAGCTCGGCGAGGAGGGCCTGGGCCGCGATCCGACCCGCGCCCTCGGCGAAGACGCCGGCCTTCGGCACGCCTGCGGTGGCGACGTCACCGACCGCATAGACGGCCGGAAAAGCGGTCCGCAGCGTCGCCGGATCAACCGGGACGTAGCCGTCCTCGGTGATGCCGCTGGCGATGACGACGTCCGGCGCCCGGTGCCTGGGCACGCCGAGGAAGAGGTCGAAGTCGAGCTCGGCGCCGTCGTCGAGCACCGCGACCCCGCGCTCTCCGTCGAGCGAGGCGATCCGGTGGCCGCCGATGAGGTCGATGCCCCGCTCGGCGAACTCGGCTTCAAGCGCCGCCGAGGTCTCGGGCGATGGCGGCACCGGTGTTCCGAACGGGACCACGAACGAGATCTCGCACCGCTCCCGCACACCCCGGGTCCGCAGATCGTCGTCGAGCAGCAGGGCGCACTCGCTGGGCGCCGGCGGGCACTTGAACGGCGCCCCGCAGACGCCGATCACCACCCGGCCCCGCTCGAATGTCGGCAGGATCCCCGCCACTCGCTCCGCTCCGGCCACCGAGTAGAACTCGTTGCCGGCCGTGAGAAGACCGGGAGTCGCATCGAAGTCGTAGTCGGCGCCGAGCGCGATCACCATCGCGTCGCCCTCGTGGGAGCCGCCATCGGTCGTCACCCGCCGCGCCTCGGGGTCGATCGCGGTGACGGTCTCCTGCACCCAGCGAACCCCGGGCTTGTCGAACTCCGAATACGGGATCCGAACCTCATCGACCGTTGCCCCGCCGAACATCAGATCGAGCTTCGAGAACCCGAAGACGAACCCGTCCCCGGCGTCGATCAGCGTCACCTCGATCTCGCCGTTGCTCCCCTCCGAGAGCAGCGTCGCGACCTCGAGGCCGCCGAACCCCGCGCCGAGGATGAGCACCCGCTGTCCCACGGGAACGATCCTATTGGCGCAGCCTACCCGCTCAGCCGTTGAGCCTGACCTGGGCGACGACGCCGGCGTGGTCGGAGGGCCAGAACGGCGGGGTCGCCTCGAACGGCGAGTCGCCGATCAGCGCCGCCTGGTCTCCGTCCGATCGCGCGGCTCCGCGGCTGAGGATCAGGTCGATCCGGGTTCGCAAGGTCGAAACCGGGTTGTTCAGCGCCCCCGGGGCGAGTGGCGGGGTGTCCGACTCCTGGCAGCACGAGCTGCCGGCGCCGAGTTCGCCTTCGTCCCAGGCGTCACGGAACCTGCCGGGCGCGGTGAGTTGCGCATAGGAGGTCGTCGTGGAGCCGTCCGACGCGGAGTTGAAATCGCCGGTGGCGACGATCGTCCCGCCCTTGGCCGGCCCTTTGAGGAACTCAGCCGCCTGCGCCTGCTGCACGGCGGGAAATTCCTCCGTCTCGAGGTGGGTGGTCACGAACCTGAACGGCTGCTGCTTAAGCCTCGCGTCGATGCTGGCCCAGCCGCGGGCGAACGACAGCGAGCCGACCGGCGAGTTCACCACCTCCTGAGCGTTGTAGCGCCCGCTCTGGGGGTCGTTCCAGGTCAAGCCCGGGGTGTCATCGTTGACGAGGATCACGTCGCGATCCTGGAGCCGGACCGTGCAGGTGATGGTCGAAGGGGGTGTGAAGCAGGCCCCCAGCGCCAGCGGCGCCGGGCCGATGTCCGCGTTGTTCGAGACGGCGGCCACCGAGTAGTGCAGCCCACGGCTGGCGAGGTCGCTCTGCAGGATCGCGAGGAAATCGTAGCCGGGGGGTGGGTTGACCCCGCCGGTCGTCCACTTCGTGACCTCCTGAAGGCCGATCAGGTCCGGCCCGTTGGCCTGGATCTCGTCGGCGATCGCCTCCGCCCGCGCCGGGAAGTTCGTGTACTGCACCGTCGCGTAGATCTGCGCGACGGCCGCGACGAACGACGCCTGATCGGTCGCAGTGAGCGCCGGCGCGAGGCTGGAGCCCAGATAGAGGTTCTGGGTCATCACGTTCAGGTCGCGCTTGCCCCCTGCGGATGCCTGGGAGCCGGCGACGGCGTGGGCCGCGCCGACCGCGGGTGTGAGCTGCGGAGAGCTCGCGGAAGCGGATGAGGCCAGCAGGCCGGCCCAAACCACGAGGACGGCGACTACGGCGGCGAATCGGAGGCGATGCAGGCTCATTTCTACTCCTAGCTGTGGGAACGAATCGGCGTCAATGGTTCTTGCGCGCCCGGCCCCGCAGCCACCGCGCCGCCATGTTATCCGTGATGCGACCGGGGTAGGGTCCGAAATATGAGCGAGTCTCCCTCCCATCTGATCGACGCGAAGATCGTCGAGCTGGGCGACTGGCGGGGCGAGACGCTCGCTCGGATCCGAGACCTCATCAAGGAGGCCGACCCCGAGGTGGTCGAGGAGTGGAAATGGAGAGGCGTTCCGGTCTGGGAGCACGACGGAATCATCTGCACCGGCGAGACCTACAAGAACTACGTGAAGACGACCTTCGCCAAGGGCGCCTCGTTGGAGGACCCCGCGGGCCTGTTCAACTCCAGCCTCGAGGGCAACACCAGGCGGGCAATCGATTTCCACGAGGGCGAGGAGATCGACGAGGAGGCGTTCAGGGAGCTGATTCGGGCCGCCGTGGCCCTGAACACCGGCTGAGCGGCCCCCACTCTGCCGCCAAGCGGTGGCCGGCTACACGCCGGAGCTGTTCCGGGAAAGACGCAGCTGGTAGTTCGTCAGTGGCCGGCGGCCTGCCGGAGGACGATCGTCTTGCTCGCGGTCACCGGCACTCCCGGCACCGGCTTGTATTTGAGCTGCGCGATCAACCGAACCGTGCCCGTGCTCGCGAGGCGTCCCTTTGCCCTGCCGCGGGCCTTGATCGGGATCCGCAGCGTTCGCGGGCCCGGTGGGCGCCGCTGCAACGATCGCACGCCTCCGCCTTTGAGGGTGAGGATCCCAGCGCCGGGAACGGTCACCGGCAGGAGAGCCGTCCCCGTCTTTCGGTTCAGCTTCGTCCTACCGAAGCGGACGGTCGCCTTCACCACCTGCAGTCTTGCTACCGCCGCGGTTGCGGCGGCGCCGGATGCGGTGCCGGACAGGGTGACTTCGTAGGTCCCCGGCTCGGCGTCGTTCGGAGCCTGGACGGTCACCGCGCCGGAGCTGGCGATGCGATGCGTGTCGGCCGGCAGCGGGCCGGTCGCGAAGCCGTTGGTCACCGGGGTCAGGATCGCGCCCGGGAGGTTGCTGCTCGTCGAGAAGGAGAAGGTCGGCTGGGTCGCCGCCGTGCTGGCGAAATCGAAGTCGAAGGGCACCAGCACGCGGCCGCCGACGAAGACCCTGGTGATCGGCTGGTGCGCACCGATTCGCAGGTCCGCGGTGCCGAGCTCCTTTTCTTCCCCGGGAGCGCAGATCGCGTTCGCGTCGCTCATCCCCGCCGGCTCGTAACAGTTGACGGTACGGCCGGCGGAGTGGGTGCCGTCGATTCGCCGCCAGCCGATGATGACGCCGACCTTGAACGGCCCGGCGAAGGCGGAGGTCGCCTGCGGGAGCCCGAAGTCGGCGTTGATCGCCCATTCGCGAAGGCTCCCCGGTTCCTCGTTGAATACGCCTGAGAGGTAGCCGACCCCGTCGGTCCCGGGGGGAGGCCAGGGCTGCCCTTCCTCTTTCTGGCTCACTTCGTTGATGGCCTGCGTCACTTCTTCATTGCGAACGTAGGCGATCGCCGCGCCGCTGTTGAGCGATTCCGCCCGCAGCGTCTGCGGCGCGCCGGCCCCCTTCGGGATCGCGATCCCGAGCATGTACTGAGACTGTCCTTCGGTTTTGTTCGCTTCGCAGTTTTCTTCGGACACGGTGCAGAGCTCGAAATGGACGCTGACCGGGCCGATCCCCCCCGGCTGGGAAAGGCGCAGCGACCCGGGCTTGAACACCGCGCAGCCGCTGAGGGCGAGGGCAATGGCGAGTATCGAGGTGACCCCGAGGGCGAGGGCAAGGGCCGATCTTCTGTGGTTGAGAAAGGCGGACAAGACGATCTGCTCGAAGTGGGTACCGGGACTCGGAGGGTATCTCCCCCGACAGAAGGAGAGTCGAGATGGGAAGACTGATCGCGACAACGCAGGCCACCGTCGACGGCGTCATCGACCCGGTCGGCGAGTGGGGTGCAGGCGGACGGAGACCACGGCGAGTACTCGTTCAAGCGGCAGGCGAGGTCCGGCGGCTTGGTGCTCGGCCGCAAGACCTACGAGGGGCTGGCGGGATACTGGCCGAGCCAGTCGGGCAAATGGGCAGACATGGTGAATCCGATGCCGAAGTACGTCGGGTCCAGGACCCTGACCGGCGATCTCGAGTGGAACGCGACCCTGCTCGAGGGGGACCTCGAGGACTCGATCCCGAAACTGAAGGACGAGGTCGACGGCGACCTGTTCATGCACGGGAGTGGCGAGTTCGCGTACGCCCTGGCCGACCGGGGCCTGGTCGACGAGTACGAGGTCTACCTGAACCCGCTCGTCTGGGGCAAGGGCAACGTCCACGTGCTCGGCGGCAGGGGAACCGTCCGGATGGAGCTCGACGACGTGAAGCGGTTCGACTCGGGGTGGTCCTCCTCACCTACTTCCCGGCATCCTGACCGCGGCTCGGCGATCGGTTTTCGCCTGCTATATCGGGACGACTGAGGATCGGCTGCTACCGTGGACGGGTCGGGTTTGGCCGATTTCGCCACCCGAGAGGTTCCGTTTCCTCCACGTGCCGGGTTGGCGCCTTGGGGTCGCAGGATCTCCCAAGACGTTCAACTAGGAGCTCACAACATCACTACTTTCGCCGATCTCGGCGCCTCCAAGCCGGTGGTCGACGCCCTGCGGGCGCGCTCGATCACCCAGCCGTTCCCCGTTCAAGAGATGGTCATCCGCGACGCGCTCGCGGGTCGCGATCTTCTCGTCCAATCCCCGACCGGCTCGGGCAAGACCCTGGCCTTCGGCGTCCCGCTGGTCGATCTGCTGCACCCTGGTGCCGACGTCCCGGGCGCCCTCGTCCTCGCGCCCACCCGGGAGCTGGCAAGCCAGATCGTCACCGCGCTCACCGCGCTCGCCAAGTCGCGCGGCCTGAAGATCGCCGCCGTCTACGGCGGTGTCGGGATGCGGCCGCAGATCGCCGCGGCGCGGCGAGCCGACATCCTCGTCGCCACCCCGGGTCGCCTCGAGGACCTGATCGGCCGAGGCGCGGTCTCGCTCGGGCGGGTCCGCGTGCTCGTCCTCGACGAGGCCGATCGCATGCTCGACATGGGGTTCCGGCCGGCGGTCGACCGAATCGTCGCGCAGACGCCGACCGACCGCCAGACCCTGTTCTTCTCGGCAACGCTGGCGGGCGCCACCGGCAAGGTCGCGGCCGCCTACACCCGTGAGGCCCGCTCCCACACGCATGCCGAGCCGGAGCGCAAGAAGCAGGCCAAGGTCGAGCACCGCTTCCTCCCGGTCGACTCGCAGGGCGCCAAGCTCGACCACCTCGTCTCACACATCTCAGAGAAGGGCGCCGGCCGCTCGCTCGTCTTCGTCCGCACCAAGCGCGGGGCCGACCGGCTGGTGAAGCGACTGCGGGGCCGCCGGGTAGACGCCGTCGCGATGCACGGCGACAAGAGCCAGGGCCAGCGCGAAAGGGCGCTGGCCCGCTTCGAGCGCGGCGAAGTCATGACGCTGGTGGCGACCGACGTCGCCGCCCGTGGCATCGATATCCCCGACGTCGAACGGGTGATCAACTACGACGCCCCGGAGGATCGAGAGGCCTACGTGCACCGGGTCGGCCGCACCGGCCGCGCCGGTCGTACCGGAACCGGGATCAGCTTCGTCCTCGCGGACCAAGCCCAGGAGATGCACCGGATCAGCGCCACTCTCGGGCTCGAGGGCGGGCTCGCCGGGCCGGCTGCAGGCGCGAGGGACGATCGGTCCCCGCGCCGCCGTCGCCGACGCAACCGGCGTCGAGACCGTGCGGTCGCCAGGTGAGGACTATGGAGGCCGCCGCAACAAGATGGAGCTGCGCTCGCTGCGGCGTCTCGGCCGGCAGAATCGACGGCAAGCGCGTGGCGCTGCCCCCGGCCTGGTCCCGGTCGGGGGAAATGATCTTCTGCCTCTCGTGCAGGCGCGCCCTCGCAGAGGACGCGGCGATGGAGTCCGCCCCCGAGGACAGCCCCCGTGAGGAGCTCGTTCGGATCCGGCGCAGGGCGCTGATCGAGTTCGAGATCAGCCGCTCCCCCGATGCGCCCAACAGGACGATCGCGCAGGCCTGCCGCACCTCGACCGGGGCGGTCGCGGCTGTCCGCGAGAGGCCGCTCGAGCCGCCCGCAGAACACTGATGGAGATCGGGATTGGCCTGGCGGCGGCCGTCGCGCTGATGACGAACCTCGCCGCGCTCTTCAAGCACCGCGGCTGCCAGCACGCCCAGCCCGTCTCCGTCGGCCGGCCGCTGATGAGCCTCCGCAGCCTCGCCGCCTCACCCTGGTTCGCCGCGGGCTGGGTTCTCGCCGCCGTGGCCTGGCTGGCCCACCTCGCCGCACTCTCGCTGGCCCCGCTCTCCCTTGTGCAGGCCGTGCTCGCCGGTGGCGCGGTGACCCTAGCCGTGCTTTCCCAACGTCTCTTCGGAGACCCGGTCGAGCGTCGACAATGGCTGGCGCTGATCCTCGGCGGTGCGGGACTCGCGCTGCTCGCGGCCACACTTCCGCATTTCCAAGGTCCCCACTCCAGCTTCTCCCTGGGGGCAATCGTGAGCTTCGAGGGCGGACTGGTTCTGGTCGCGGCCGGGATCGCGCTCGGCCACCGCGCCGAGCGGCTCGCGGCCCGACGCGGGGTGCTGCTCGCGGTCCTCGCCGGGCTGCTCTTCGCGCTCGCCGGGGTCGCGATCAAGGCCCTGATGGCGGGCGGCGGCGGCTGGGGGCTGACTTCCTCCCTGGTCCTCCTCACCCTTGCCTGCGGGGCCCTCGCCCAGTACACGGCGGTCGCCGCCCTCCAGCGGGGAGGAGCAATCGAGACGATCGGCCTGATGGGAATCGTCGCCAACGCAACCCAGATCGTGGGCGGCATCCTCGTCTTCGGCGATCCCCTCTCCCCCAACCCCCTCGGGATCGTGCTCCAGGTCGCCGCCCTCGGGATGGTCTGCTTCTCCGCACTGCTGCTGCCATCCTCGTCCCCCCCACGGCCGCTGGGGCAGACATAGGCGGGCCGCCGTCCGGCAGGTGGGTGGGTGCACCCCCAGCATCAACCCCGAGCGCCTGATCGGTTCAGGCCCGGATGTGCCTGAGCTTGTCCGGGTTGCGGACGATGCGGATCGTCCGGACGAGGCCGCCGGAGACCTCGACCGTGAGCACGTCGGTGACATCGCCGTCGGGGCCGATCATCATCTGGCCCGGCTGGCCGTTGACGGTGACGCGCCGGCGGCGGAAGCCTCCGCGCTTGAGGCGCCTGCTGATGATTTTCACCATGAATCGGGCGATCCGGTCGACACCGGAGAATGGCCGGCGCGCAGCCGTCACCTTCCCGCCGCCGTCCGAGTAGACGACCGCATCGGCGGCGAGGACCTCCTTCAACGTCTCGACGTCGCCGCTCTCGCTGGCCTCGAGAAAGCGGTCGAGCAGCTCGTCGCCGTGGCTTCGATCTGCCTCGAACCGGGCTTCGCGCACTTCCACGTGCTTGCGGGCGCGCCGCGCGATCTGCCGGCAGTTCTCCTCCCCCTTGCCGACCGCCTCGGCAATCTGCGGATAGTCGTAGCCGAAGACGTCGCGGAGCAGGAAGACCGCGCGTTCGACCGGCGAGAGCGTCTCGAGCAGGACGAGGAACGCCTGTGAGGCCGTGTCCGCCACCTCGGCGTGCTCGGCCGGTCCCGGGTCCTCATCGGTGAGGAGCGGCTCGGGCAGCCAGGGCCCGACATAGCTCTCCCGCCTCGCGCGGGCCGAGCGCATGTGGTCGATCGCGAGGCGGGTCGTCACGGTCGAGAGCCAGGCCCGCGGCGATTCGACCGCCATGCCGTCGTGGCGAGCGCGCTCGAGCCTGAGGAAGGCCTCCTGCCCGATGTCCTCGGCGTCGCTGACGCTGCCGGTCATCCGGTAGGCGATCGCGAAGGTCAGCCTCCGCTGCTCCTCGAACTCAGCCTCCGGCGCTCGCCGCTCGTCCATTTGACCTCTGACGATCATTACCCCGGCTCCGCCGCCTCAAGCAGCGGCGAGCATCCCCGCCTCGTAGTGGCCCGGCTCTGCTCGGGTCGTGATCATCAGCCGGTTCCAGGTGTTGATCGCGGCGACCGCGAAGACGACCTGGGCGAGCTCCTCGCCGAGGGCGTCGCTCGCCTGCTCCCAGACATCGTCGGGGACGTGCCCCTCGGAGATCAGCGTCATCGCCTCGCAGAGCTCCAGCGCCGCCCGCTCACGCGCGTCGTAGTAGGGGCTCTCGCGCCAGGCGTCGAGCGAGTAGAGCCGCTCCTCGGTCTCCCCCGCCGCGCGCGCGTCCTTCCAGTGCATGTCGATGCAGAAGGCGCAGCCGTTGATCTGCGAGGCGCGCAGGCTCAGGAGATGGTGGAGGTGCTCCTCGAGCTCGATCGAGGCCCCCAGCCTGAGCATCGCCCCCATCAGCCGCTTCGGGGCCTGCTCGACCAGCTGCATCCGTCCTGCCGGGAATTGCTGAGTCATGTTTGCCTCCTCTTGTTTTCCGCCGTCAGAAATGAGACGAAACGAACGAGGGCGGCGTGACATCCGGCCCGGCAGACCCCGGTGAGGAGCACGCCGTCCACAACTGAGATACCCGTCACACAACGACCTAGGCAGTCACATCCGTGGTGGCCATCTCGTCTTTCCCCGTAGACGCACGAAATGGAGAAAACGGAGGAGTTCGCATGGCACGCAAGTGGTGGACCCTGATCGCAGTCTCGGTGGCGACCTTCATGCTGTTGCTCGACATAACTGTCGTCAACGTGGCGCTTCCCTCGATCCGCAAGGACCTCGGCGCAAGCTTCAGCGACCTGCAGTGGGTGGTCGACGCCTACGCGCTCACCCTGGCGGCGCTGGTGCTCTCGGCCGGCTCGCTTGCCGACCGGATCGGCCGTCGGCGCGTCTTCACCGCCGGCCTCGCGATCTTCTCGTTCGCCTCGCTGCTCTGCGCGCTGGCGCCCGACCCGACCTTTCTCAACCTCTCCCGCGCCCTGCAGGGAATCGGCGGCGCGGTGATGTTCGCAGTATCGCTGGCCCTGATCGCGCAGGAGTTCCCGGCGGGTCGCGAGCGGGCGACCGCGATGGGCGCCTACGGCGCCACGATCGGGGTCGCGGTGGCGATCGGCCCGCTGATCGGCGGCGCGCTCACCGACGCTCTCGGCTGGCAGTCGATCTTCTACCTCAACGTGCCGATCGGCCTCGCGGCGATCGTGATCACCCGCGCGAAGCTGCGCGAGAGCCGCGACCCCCACGCGACCCGGGTCGACTGGGCCGGCGTGGCGACATTCACCGGCGCGCTGCTCATGCTCGTGCTGGCGCTGGTCCGCGGCAACGACGAGGGCTGGGGCAGCACGACGATCGTCTCTCTGTTCGTGGGCTCGGCGGCGCTGATGGGCGCCTTCCTGCTCGTCGAGAGCCGCGTCCGCGAGCCGATGCTGCCGCTCGGCCTCTTCCGCCGGGCCTCGTTCACCGGGATCCAGCTCTCGGCCTTCGCGCTCTCGGCCTCGGTGTTCGCGCTCTTCCTGTACACCAGCCTCTACCTGCAGGACTACCTCGGCTACTCGCCCTTCCAGGCGGGGCTCCGCTATCTGCCGATCACCGTCGTGACCTTCCTCGTGGCGCCGGTCGCCGGGGCCCTGCTCACGAGGGTCCCGGCGCGAGCGCTGCTCGCGTTCGGCCTCGCGACGGCGGGTGCCGGCCTGCTGCTGATGTCGGGGGTGAGCGCCGGCTCGGAGTGGACGACGCTGCTCGGCGGCTTTGTCGCGCTCGGCGTCGGCGGAGGCCTGCTCAACCCGGTGATCGGCGACGTCGCGCTGAGCGTCGTGCCGAAGGAGCGGAGCGGGATGGCCGCGGGCATCATGGACACCTTCCGCCAGGTCGGCGTCTCGGTCGGGGTCGCGGTCTGGGGCGCGGTCTTCGTCGCCCGCGGGGCCGACAAGGTCAGCGCGCTGGCCGCGGGGACGCCCGCCGCCTCGGGCGACCACCCGAGGCAGCTGGTCGAAGCCGCCTCCTCCGGCGACCTCGGCCAGGCCGTCGCCGGGCTCCCGCCGCAGAGCCACGATGTCGTCATGAACGCCGCCCGCGAAGGCTTCCTCGCCGGCTTCAACGAGGTTCTGGTGCTGGGCGGTCTGGTCTGCTTCGTCGGCGCAGCGCTGACGCTCTGGCTGGTCCGCGAGCACGAGATAGAACGGGAGCCGGTCGAGTCCGTCGAGCCGCACGGCCGGCGTGCAGAGGCAGCGGCTTGATTGCAAGGAAAGGAGAAGTGTCATGTACGAGAAAACAGCTGACCAACCCACGACGAATCTCCTCGACACCAGCTCGGATTTCCTGGTCGGTGGCGGGATCCTGACGATGGCCCTGTTCCCGCTGGCGATACCGATGGTCGCGCTGCTGATCGTCGCGGCGCTGCCGCTCTTGGTGGTGGGCGCAGCCGTCGCGGTGGTGGGCGCAGCCGTCGCCGCGCCGGTCCTGCTGATCCGGTTCCTGTCGCGAAGGTTTGCCTCGGTCGCAGCCCGGCGGGGTGACCGTCCGGTCATCCGGGGTAACCGACCGGTGATGGGAGCCCGTTGATGAAGGACGAGCTGTTCGATCGGCTGCAGCCGAAGGGGTTCGCGATCGCCTACCGGATGTTGGGCAGCGTCAGCGAAGCCGAGGAAGTGGTCCAGGAGGCGCTTCTGCGCCTCTATCGCGAGCTCGATCAGGGGTCTGAGATCGAGACGCCCGAGGCCTACTTCGTCACCGTGGTGACGCGCCTAGCGATCGACGAGCTGCGATCGGCGCGGGCGCGGCGCGAGGTCTACACCGGCGAGTGGCTTCCCGAGCCGATCCTCACCGCGGAGGAGGACGACCCCGCGCGGCACGCCGAGATCGCCGACTCTCTCTCGGTCGGCCTGCTCGTCGTGCTCGAGACGTTGACACCGGAGGAGCGCGCCGTCTTCCTGCTGCGCGAGGTCTTCGACTACCCCCACGACCGGATCGCCAAGGTTCTCGACAAGAGCCCGGCCGCGGTCCGCCAGCTCGCGGTGCGAGCCCGGGGGCACGTCGGCGAGCGCGAGCCGCGCTTCGAGACCTCGCGCGAGCAGCACGACCGGCTCGCGGCCGGCTTCTTCGACGCCTTCGAAGAGGGTGACCTCGAGAAGTTGGAATCGCTGCTAGCAGCCGATGTCTCTCTTCACGGCGACGGCGGCGGCAAGGCGCCGGCGCTGGCGAAGGCCCTCTTGGGACGTGCCCGGGTCGCGCGGACTCTGGTCGGGTTCCGAAGGAGGGCGGATCAATTCGGCGGGGTCGAGCTGCGCCGCGCCGAGCTGAACGGGGGCCTCGGCGCGCTCTCCTACGACACCGAGGGCAGGCTGATCAGCGCGCTGATCGTCGAGGTCGACGGCGGGGAGATCCAGACGATCAATTCGGTCGTCAACCCCGACAAGCTGGGCCACCTGGGACCGGTCGCGGACCTGAAAGCCCTGCTGAGAGGGCGCCACAGGCCCTGATCGAGCCCCCTTCAGCGCCTATGACCCACTGCCTTCGGCACCGAGCGCCATCAGGTCGTTGCTGACCCAGCTCGGCAGGAACGGGTAGACCATCCCCGCCCGCTCGAACCCGCGGGGGTCGATCAGGTAGAGCGCGTCCGAGTGTTCGATATCGCCGGCGGCTCGGCGCACATCGATCCTGAACCTGCGCCATACGGGTTCGAGGCGTTTCTTGGAGCCGAGCAACCATCGCCAATCGAAGGAGGCCAGGCCGAAGCGCTCGATCGCGCGGCGCGCCGAGGCGGGCGTGTCTTCCCAGGGGTTGACGCTGACGACAACTACGAGAGGAAGCTGGGCGTTTGGGACCTGACGCAGCGCCGCGGAGAGCGCCCGCCCCTCGAGAGGGCACTCCTGCCGGCAGTGGGAGTCCATGAACATGAGCACCACCGACCGACCTCGAGTCGAGGCGAGCGAGAAGAGCCCCCCCGCTTGGTCAGGCAGTGAGAAGTCGGGCGCCCGCCTCGACCCCGCCGGCCAGATCGCCTGACCGCTGAGGCGGGCGTCCGAGCGCTTTTGCTCGCTGCTGCCACGGCCGACCTGATTCAGGCCGATTCCCAACGCGACGCCGGTGAGCGCAGCGATCGTCACGGCGCCGACGGCGAAGCGGCGACTGACCCCTCGCCGCTTCATCTCCTCGCCGGCTGCTTCGGTGATCTCCTCACGGGTGCCGTCTTGCGGCCACCCAGTACCAGCTCAGCACAGCGATCACCACGAGAAGCGGAAACACGGTGGAGAAAACGCCGGAGAAGCTCGTCCAGCCGGCGGTCGCGAACAGCTGCGGATTCAGTTGCATCTCACCCAACTCCAGTCGGCAGGGGCTTTGACGGACCTGCCATCGCCGCGCGCGCGGCGCGGTTCCAGCATACGGTAGGCAACGAGCACGATCGCGATCGTGTAGGCGAGGGATCCGGGCACCCACATGATCCCGGCGGCCAGTTGCTGGTCGGTCAGGGCCGAGAGGCTCCCGGGGCGACCTGCCTCGGCCGCGTAGGCCGCATACAGCGGTGAGGTCGCCATCGCCAGCACGATCGCGAGAATCCAGCCGACCAGGAGGGTCGACGCGAGGTAGGCCAGCTTCCCGGGCTCGCTGAGTGGCGATCGCCAGGGAGGAGAGTCGATCACCCTGGTCCAGAAGAGGAGCCCCGTTGCGAAGAATGCGATGTGCTCGAGCGCGTGGATCGGTTCCGAGGTCAGCGCCGCTCCGTAGAGGACGGGCAGGTGCCAGACCAGGAACGTGACGTTGAACAGAAGCCACGAAGGCAGCGGCCTCACGACAAGCCGGACCGCTGCACGCAGAGGTGCCCAGGCACGCCCCCGCAAGACCTCGTGGGCGACCGGCCTGCGCAGCTCCAGCGGAAGCCCGTGCCACATGCGATTCCAGGGCCGGGCCAGCGCAAGCAGAGGCGGCGCGACGGTGATCAGGAGGAGGTGCTGGCTCATATGGGCCCAGAAAGCGCGATCGGCCAGGCCGTCGAGCGGCGAGTCGACCGCGGCCAGGATCGCCACCAGGCCGCCGAGGAACGCGACGGTTCGCCACCGACTCCCCGGCCGAGGTGAGGACCCGCGCCCCCCGAGCCAGTAGAGAAGCGCCGCGCAAAGGACCCACACCAGGGCAGGCCCGCCGGTCCAGTCCAGGGGCGTGATCGCCGCGCTCGCCACTGCCTACACCAGGTAGAGCAATATCCATGCCAGCACCGCAATCGCCGCCAACAGCGCCCAGTAGTAGGCGCCGGGTGTGATGTCCGGTGGGGGCTCGGTCGTCTCGGACTCACGATGACGCAAACCGGAGGCGAAGATCGTCTCGATCCGATAGAGCGCGATCAGCGCGACCACGGTGAAGAGCAGCGTCCAGCCATAGAAGACGCTGGCGTAGCCCCCGTCTTCGGGACCGAAGCCGAGGTTCGCGTACTCGACCGCCTGCAGGACGCAACCGGCGAGCCCGAGCAGCAGGGAGATGCCGGCGATGACCGACCAGCGGCGGCCGGACCGCGCCGCGAGGGCGACGTAGGCGAAGAGGGCGGCGCTGAGCACGAAGGCGACCGCGATCGCCACCCCATAGCCATCGGGGGGATCTATGCCCGCCGGCCGCCAGAGACCGTTGTTGTCGAGCGAGTGGAGGTAGAAGTAGGCGAAGACGAAGCCGAAGAAGAGCGTGATCGTGGCGCCGGCGGCAAGGCCGAAGCCAACCCGGTCGATGCGGTCGGCCAGCTCGGGCGGCTCAACATAGGCCTCGGTCTGATGTCGAAGGGACTCCATGGCTATCCGGCTCCGGCCGGCGCCTCCCTGGGAACCGTCGGCGGCGGCGGTTCGCCGTATTCATACGGATCGGAGTCGATGACCGGAGGCCGATCGAAGTTGTGCACCGGGACCGGGCTCGGCGTCTGCCACTCCAGCGACTTCGAGCCCCACGGGTTGGCGGGCGCCGGCTCGCGCACGAAGACCAGCGAGTAGACGACGTTGAAGAGGAAGACGAGCATCGATGCCCCCAGCACGAAGGCCGAGACCGACACCCAGTCGTTGAGCGCTTGGAGATGCGATGGATAGGTGACGACCCGTCGAGGCATACCCATCATCCCGAGGGCGAAGAGGGGGAAGAAGGTGGAGTTGAAGGCGATGAACATCGCCCAGAAATGGATCTTGCCGAGCGTTTCGTTCAGCATCACGCCGAACATCTTCGGCACCCAGTAGTAGATCGCCGCGAAGAACGTGAATACGAGGCCGCCCATGATCGTGTAGTGGAAATGGGCCATGACGAAGAAGCTGCCGTGGGTGGTGACATCGCTCGGCACGTCGGAGAGGAAGACTCCCGAGACGCCGCCGATGAAGAAGTTGAAGAACCAGGCCAGGCAGAAGAGCATCGGGACCGTGTAGCGAATGCGCGCTCGCCAGAGGGTCGCCATGCCGCAGAGGAAGACGAGCCCGGTCGGGATCGAGATCAGCTCGGTCGAGAACATGTAGAAGGGCCGCAGCGAGGAGTTGAGGCCGCTGACGAACAGGTGGTGCTGCCAGACGAAGAAGCTGAGCAGCATGACCCCGAGCAGCCCGGCGACCGCGAGTCTGTAGCCCCACAGCGGCTTCCGTGAAAAGACCGGCAGGATCTCGAGCAGAATCCCCATCCCCGGCAGCGCGAGTACGTACACCTCCGGATGGCCGAAGAACCAGAAGAGGTTCTGGAACAGGTAGGGGCTGCCGCCGGCGCTGGGGAGGAAGAAGGAGGTCTGGAGCCCCCGGTCGAGGGCGACCATCAGCAGCGTGGCGATCAGGACCGGAGCGGCGAGCACCATCAGGATCGAGGTGCTGAGTGCGCCCCAGCAGAAGATCGGCAGCCGGCGCCACGTCAGCCCCGGCGCCCGCATGGTGACGATCGTCGTGATCAGGTTCAGCCCGAGGAGCATCATCGAGATACCGACCAAGGCGAAGAAGAAGATGTAGGAGTCGTAGCCGTAGTTGGCCTGGACGTTGAGCGGCCCATACCCCGTCCAGCCCGTCGGGAAGCCGCCGAAGAAGATCGTCGAGACGAGGATCACCCCGGCCGCCATCAGCAGCCAGAACGTCAGTGACTCGACCCGGGGGAAGGCCATCCGCCGCGAGCCGATCATCAGCGGGATGAAGTAGTTCCCGAACGGGCCGAGGACGCCCGAGGTCATCATTCCCATCATCATCGTGCCGTGGAGGCCGACCAGCGTCAGGTAGTTACCGGCATTGAAGACCTGCGGCGAGGGCTGCAGCAGCTCGGTTCGAATCAGCATCGCGTTGAGGCCGGCGATGAAGAAGAACAGGCCGATTCCGAACAGGTACTGAATCCCGACCACCTTGTGGTCGGTGCAGAGCCCGAAGTAGCGGCCCACCCCGCCTTCCTCGTTTTCGAAGACGGTGCGCTGGCGGCCGAGCATCCTGCTCACGGGGTAGCGGGCGAAGCCGAGGCCGATCAGGAAGCCGATCACCGCGAACAGGTAGCCGAACATCAGCGCGACGTCGTTCTGGTTCGTGTCGGCGATGAATTCCAGGCTTTCGGCGTGAATCTGGTGGCCGAGCCACCAGCCGAAGTAGAAGCCGACGATCAACAGGACGATGCCCGAGAGGAGGTTGAAGCCGATCAGGCGCCGCCAGAGCGGCGCAGGCGTCGCGGTTTCGTTCATCCGCCCCTCCTTTCAGGTTCGGGGAAGTAGTGTTTTCCGTACGGGGGCAGCACCTTGGCCGCCGGCGCGAAGACGCGCTGCTGGTTGTGGATCCAGCGTTCGAAGGCGGCTTCGCTCACTATCTGCCCGGTGTCGAACATGTAGCCGTGCCAGAGGCCGCAGAGCTCGCTGCAGCGAAGTTCGAAGGTCCGTTCCTCTTCCGGCTTGAAGTAGGCGACGTTGTCGACGCCGGGGTTGGCGTCGGCCTTGATCCCCAATCTCGGCGCCCAGAAGGAATGGATCACGTCGAGGGACGTGACGTGCAGTGCGATCTGCTGGCCGACGGGCAGCTCGAGATGCGCGGTCTCGATCCCGCCATAGGTCGGGTAGCGGTAGGTGAACTCCCATTGCTGGGCGATCACCTGCACCGGCAGCGCATCGCCCGAGGGCTTGAAGGCGGGATCCGGTCCCTGGCCGCCGCCCGAGCCGGCGTCGGCGAGCTCGGCGGTGCCGAAGGCGGCGAGGAAGAGGACGATGATCGAGGTCACCACCAGCCACCAGAGCTGGACGCGGCTGTCGCCCTGGATCGCGACGCCTTCCTGCGGCCCCTCCTCGCGACGGCGGAAGACGAACAGGCTGTAGGCGAAGTAGACGACGATCGTCGCCGCGATCGGGGTGACGATCCCGAACAGCACCGTGTTGTCGGTGACCTGGCCCGAGGCCGCGCTGGTGGCCTTGCCGGGGGGCAGCGTCGGCGCGATCACGGCGACCACGATCGGGGTGGCGATCGCGCTGAGGACGATCGAGGCGATCACGATCCGGCGGAGGTGGTTCGGCTCGTTCACGCTTGGAGCCCTCTCTCACACCACCTGGAGGAATCCGTCCATGTAGCCGATCGTCTGCATCGGCCCGCCGAAGCCGTAGAGGAAGCCGGCGGCGCACGGCACGAAGCACTGCCAGCGGTAGTGCCCGGGCTTGCCGGTGCGGAACATGAAGGTGATCGTCTCGTGGTTCTGATCGAGCGTGCAGGGGCCTTCTTCGCACTGGTTCGGGGCTTCTTCCGGCACGCCGAACAGCGGGACGATCAGGCCCATCTGCGGGATCGCAAAGGTGTGCGACGCTGCTTCGGGGTCGATCGAGTCCATCAGCTTGCCGTTGACGGTGCATCGTGTCGCCGACCGTGCCGTGGACCTGGGAGAGGAACGGGTTGCGGAGCCCGCTCTGGCCGTCGAACTGATAGACGGTGACGCGGACCAGCGAGTGCGCCGGGACCTTGAAGTTCGTGCTGTGGACCCATTCCCCCTGGGGGTTCTTGATCAGGTAGGAGACCCAGCTCTTGTTGCCGCCCTCTGGCCCGACCGCGGCCTCGGTCTTCAGGGTCAGCTGGGCCGCCGGGCCGGCGGTGGTGGCTTCGACCGTCGGCGGATTCTCGAGGAGCTTGGCGACGTAGAGGGCGATCAGCGCAGCGATGACCGCCACGGCAGAAATGGTGACCACAAGCCTGGACGTCGATGAACCCAGCATCCGCCCCTCCGCTTGGTGTGCCCGCCCAACCGGGCAAATTGTGCTAGGCGCAACTTACTTCGGTTACCCTCTTGATGCAAGGCCAAACCGGCTGTTCGGGAAGAAATCGTGAGCCGCCGTCATCTCAGCTACGCGATCGTCGCCATCGCCGTGGTCGCGGCCATCGGAGGCGACGCGCGCGCGCTGCTCGCCGGCGAGGGTTCCGGCGCACCGGGCAAGCCGGCGCCGCCGCTGCCGGCCGAGGTGCTGGTTCCGCCGAGGGTGACGATTGCTTCGCTGCGAGGCCGGCCGGCCGCGATCAGCTTCTGGGCGAGCTGGTGCGGGCCCTGCCGCCAGGAGGCCCGGGGCCTTGCGCGCCTCTCCCGCGAACTGCGGGGACGCGCCTCTCTGGTCGGCGTTGACTGGGAAGACGAGCGAGACGCGGCCCTCGCCTTCATCGACAGGTATGGGTGGACCTTCCCGATCGTCCGGGCATCGGGTGGGGGGCTTGCCGACAGCTACGGAGTCGTCGGACTCCCGGCAACCGTCATCCTCGACCGTGCGGGGCGAATATCAGGGTTGCTCCAGGGGCCTCAGACGGCGAATGACGTTGAACGGGCCCTCGGCATTCATGCGGATCGACAGCAGTCGACGCCTGCCGGAGCCGACCGATGAGGTGGCGGATCGGCCTGGTCATCGCGACGATGGCAATCGCCTTGGCGGGGCAGTCGTTGGCGATCATCCTCGTCGCGCCTCACGATGCCCGAAACCCGCCGCGCGCCGGCGAACGGCCCTCATCCCATCGCCGGTCCCCGATACGTCCAAGCGGCGATTCGCCTCACCGCTCGCCGCTGCGCGAGAACTGAAGGAAGGGTCACAACTCCTTTCCACAGTCGATTCTAAAGGGCGCAGAGGGCTTGAAACAAGCCCTCGCTCGTCTGTATAAACGCCGGCCGCAAACCGCGAGCGCATAAAGAAGGGGTGGTGATTTGAGCGGGAACGAACATGCGGTGGTCATTGCCGGAGGGGGTCCGACGGGGCTGATGCTGGCGGGCGAGCTGGCGTTGGCGGGCGTCGACGTCGCGATCGTCGAGCGCCGCGCCAGCCAGGATCTACCCGGCGCCCGCGCGGGCGGTCTTCAGTCACGGACCATCGAGGTCCTCGATCAGCGTGGAATCGCTGATCGGTTCCTCTCGGAGGGGCAGGTTGCCCAGGTTCAGGCCTTCGGCGGTAGCCGATTGGACATCAGCGACTTTCCCACCCGCCATCCCTACGGGCTCGGGCTGTGGCAGAAGCACATCGAGCGCATCCTCGCCGGCTGGGTCGGCGACCTTGCGGTGCCGATCCTCCGCGGGCGCGAGGTGACCGGGTTCGCGCAGGACGACACCGGCGTCGAGGTCGAGCTGTCCGGCGGGGGGTCATTGCGGGCGCAATACCTCGTCGGCTGCGACGGAGGCCGCAGTCTGGTCCGGAAAGAGGCCGGCATCGAGTTCCCCGGGTGGGACCCGACGACCAGCGCCATACTCGCCGAGGCCGAGCTGGACGAGGAGCCGGAGCTGGGCATCCGCAAGGACGCCCGCGGGATCCATTCCTTCGGCAGGTTGGAGTACGAGATTCGCGACGGCGAGGTGGTCTACGGAGATCAGGGCACCGTTCGGGATCATGGTGACCGACGATCGCCCCGGTTCCGCCGGCGAGCCCACCCTGGACGATCTCAGCAAGGCGCTCGTCGCCGTATGGGGGACCGACTACGGCGTTCACAGTCCCAGCTGGATCACCAGGTTCACCGATATGACCCGGCAGGCGGCGTCGTACCGAGACGGGCGGGTCCTGCTGGCCGGCGACGCCGCACACGTGCATTCCCCGGTGGGTGGACAGGGCCTGAACACCGGCGTGCAGGATGCGGTGAATCTGGGGTGGAAGCTCGCCCAGGTGGTCAAGCAGACCTCATCGGAGGACCTCCTCGATACCTACCACGCCGAGCGCCACCCGGTCGCCGCCCGCGTCTTGCAGAACACGATGGCGCAGGTTGCGCTCAACCGCCCCGCCGACGCGCGCCTCGAGGCATTGCGCGACAGCGTGGCCGAGCTGCTCAGCATGGATCAGCCTCGCAAGCGATTCGGCGGGATGCAGTCCGGTCTGGACATCCACTATCAGCTCGGCGAGGGGCATCCGCTACTGGGCCGTCGGATGCCCGACCTCGACCTCGACACCGCCGAGGGCCCGCTCCGAGTCTTCACGCTGCTGCACGATGCCCGGCCGGTTCTTGTCAACCTCGGTGAGCCCGGCGCTGTCGACATCGCCCCCTGGGCCGATCGGGTCGAGCTGGTCGACGCCGAGTACACCGGCGCGTTAGAGCTCCCGGTGCTCGGCGCTGTCCCTGCTCCTGACGCAGTGCTGATCCGGCCCGATGGCCACGTGGTCTGGGTCGGAGACGGAACCGAGCTCGGGCTTGCCGACGCGCTGACCACCTGGTTCGGAGCGCCGGCCGCCGCGCAGAGACCCGTTAGGAGATCTCCTCCGCCAGCTCGATGATGATTCCCTCCGGGCCCCGGACGTAGCAGAGCCGGTAGCTGTCCTCGTAGCGCACCAGCTCGCCGACGAGCTCAGCGCCGCGGGCTCGCAGGCCGGCGACGACGGCATCGATCTCCTCGATGGCAAATGTGACGTGGCGAATACCCGGCGTGTTCGCCGGCGCCTGCCGGTCGTCGCCCTGGCTTGACGGCGAGTGGAACTTCGCCAGCTCGAGTCGTCCGTTGCCGTCCGGAGTCTGCATCATCGCAATGTCCGCCCGTACTCCCTCGAGCCCGACGACGCGGTCCACCAAGTCACCCTCGACCGAAGCCTCGCCCTGCAGCTCGAGCCCGAGCTCGACGAAGAACTCGGTCGCGGCCGCGAGGTCGTCGACCACGATGCCGACGTGGTCCATTCGCTGGATCGCCAAGGGCTCGATGCTACTGACCCCGGAGGTGAAGGGGCCGCAACAGCGGCCTCTTCGTCAGGCCAGGCCAAGAAACCGGTGCCGGAGCTGTCACGTTCGCAGCCTCCAGTTCGTCTAGGGGGAAAGACAGGTGTTCGAGACGAAAGGAGACGCCATGGCGTCAACGCCAGGCCAGGTGCACGACATCCCAATCGACGAACTTCGAGCTCGGCTCGAGGGCGAGCTGATCATCCCGGACGATCCCCACTACGACGATGGGCGGCGGGTCTTCTTCAAGGGTTTCGACAGGCGGCCGCTCGCGGTGGCGCGGGTCGCCGGCGCCGGTGACGTTGCAGCCGTCGTCAACGCCGCGCGCGAGGGCGGACTCGAGCTCGCCGTCCGCAGCGGCGGCCACAGCTGGGCCGGATACGGAACCGTCGACGGCGGCCTCGTCATCGACCTCTCCCGGATGGACGGAGTGGAGATCGACGCCGACGGCGGAACCGCCTGGGTCGAGACCGGCGCGACGGCGAGCAGGTACACGCTTGCAACCGCCGAGATCGGACGAGCCACCGGACTCGGTGACACCGGCTCGGTCGGCATCGGCGGGATCACGCTGGCGGGCGGGATCGGGTTCCTAGCGCGAAAGACCGGGCTGACGATCGACAACCTGCTCGCAGCCGAGGTTGTGACCGCCGACGGCGAGGTCGTTCGGACGAGCGAGAGCTCGGAGCCGGACCTCTTCTGGGCCATCCGCGGCGGTGAGGGCAACTTCGGTATCGCCACCCGCTTGCAGCTGCGCCTGGCCGAGATCTCGGAGATCGTCGGCGGCATGCTGATCCTGCCCGCATCGACGCAGGTGATCACGGGCTTCCTCGAGGCAGCGCAGGCGGCGCCCGTGGAGCTCTCGACGATCGCAAACGTGACGGTGGCCCCGCCGCTGCCATTCCTCCCCGAGGAAGTACACGGCAAGCCGGTGGTGATAGGCCTGTTCGCCTACGTTGGCCCGGTCGACCGGGCCGAGGAGGTGATCGCCCCCTTCCGGGCGCTCGCCGAGCCGCTCGCCGACATGGTGCGGCCGATGCGCTATCCGGATCTCTACGAGGGTCCCGCGCAGGAACCCCGTTTCGGAGCCGGCACCAACTTCTTCGCCGACTCGCTCGAGCCGGCGGCCGCCGAGGCGATCCTCGAGCAGCTGCCCAAGTCGACGGCGCCGATGAGGGCCGTCCAGCTGCGAGTGCTCGGGGGCGCACTGGCGCAGGTCCCGAACGACGCCACCGCGTTCGCGCATCGCGACCGGGGTCTGTTCGTGAATGTTGCGGCGATGTACATTGACGCCGGCGAAAAGGAGACCCATAACGGCCTGGGTCGACGGCCTGGCGAACTCGCTGGGCAAGGACGGAGGAGGCGGTTATGTCGGCTTTCTCGGCGAGGCGGACGAGGCGACGATCCGCGCCGCCTACCCAGGCGCGACCTGGGACCGGCTCCGCGAGCTGAAGCGTCGCTACGACCCGGACAACCTCTTCCACCTGAACCACAACATCCCGCCGGCGGAGGGATGACGCCCGATCGGAGGCGGGATCGAATAGGTTCCGCTTCCCTTGGCTCACGAGAGCAAAGCGCCGGTCCTGTTCGCCTACGATGGCTCGGACTTCGCAAAGGCCGCGATACGGGTGGCCGGCGAGCAGCTGGGTGGCGGGCGCAGCGCCCTGGTCCTCACCGCCTTCGAGCCATTCACGTCGATCCCCTTCTTTGGCGCGGGGGGAGTGCCGATCGAGTCGGAGACGACGCAGGAACTGCTGACGGCCGCTCAGCAGGCCGCGGAGAAGACCGCTGAGGAGGGCTCCGCGCTGGCCCGTGAGGCCGGCTTTGAGGCCGAGCCGATCGTCGCCGACGGCGCTCCGATCTGGAATCAGATCGTCGAGGTTGCCGAGGAGCGCGATGCCGACCTGATCGTGATCGGGTCCCGCGGGCTCTCCGGCCTGAAGCATGTTGCGCTCGGAAGCGTCGCGGCAGCGGTGGCTCAGCACAGCAAGCGCTCGGTGCTGGTCGTGCATGATCGCTGACGTAACCGATCGAGCAGAAACCAGGCCAGAGAAGTTGCTCGTCAATACGGACTATCTCGTCGTAGGTGCAGGCGCAAGTGGCCTTGCCTTCGCCGATGCGCTGCTGGCTGAGGCCGATGTTGAGGTGACGGTGATCGACCGTCGACAGGCTCCGGGAGGCCATTGGATGGACGCGTATCCATTCGTTCGCCTACACACGCCCTCCGCCTACTACGGCGTCAACTCGCTGGCGCTGGGCGATGACCGGGTCGATCAGACCGGGGAGAACGCCGGCTACTACGAGCGCGCGAGTGGCGATGAGGTCTTCGGGTATTTCGCCGAGGTGGCCGGGCGGCTCGAAAAGACCGGCCGCGCCCGCATTCTCACCGGCCACGAACACCTGGACAGCGGGGGCCAAGGTGAGCAGGTCAGGGACCTGAGCACCGGAGATCTTCACGATGTGGTCGTACGCCGCAAGGTTGTCGATGCTCGATATCTGGAGGCGTCGATCCCGGCGACCCACGCCACGCCGTTTCAGGTGGCGTCCGGCGTTCGGCTCGTCCCGATCAACGATCTGCCGGCCGCGGCGCGATCGGGCTGCTCCTACGTAGTCCTCGGGTCAGGCAAGACGGCTGCGGACGCGTGCATTTGGCTTCTTGGCAACGACGTTCAGCCCGATCGGATTCGCTGGGTTCGTCCCCGCGACGCGTGGTTCTATGACCGCAGCCACTTTCAGCCCCTGGAGCAGGTTGGCGCGATCATGGAGGGGAACGCTCTGGATGCGGAGGCCGGCGCCGAAGCGACGAGCGTCGATGACCTCTTCGAGCGGCTCGAGGCCTCGGGGCGACTGACGCGCATCGATCCGGCTTGGCCGGCGACGATGTATCGCGGCACGATGCTCAGCGCCACGGAGCTGGCGGCCCTGCGGCAGATCGAAGACGTCATCAGGCTCGGCCGGGTGCGCCGAATCGAGGCCGACCGGCTCGTGCTCGAGCGCGGAGAGACCGAGACCGCCCCCAACACCGTGCACGTGGACTGCACCGCGCTCGGCTTGAACAATGCCCCCGCCACGCCGATCTTCCAGCCGGGTCGGATCGTGCTCCAACAGGCGCGCCACCTCTCGCCTTGTTTCAACGCGGCCCTCGTCGGGTTCGTTGAGGCCCACCGCGACGACCAGGTGGAACAGAATCGGCTCTGTCCACCCAATCCCTACGCCAGCAGCATCGAGGACTGGCCTCGCATGATCAGCCGAACATGGAGAACCGAGGTGCGATGGTTGAACGAGCCCGACCTCTCGGCGTGGCTGACCAAGAGCCGGCTGAACCTGCTGCGTGCACTTCCAGACCACGCTGCGGAGCCGGACGTGCAAGGGGCAGTCAAGCGATATCTCACCCACGTCGGCGCAGCGATCGAGCGGCTGAAGCAGCTGGATGAATCGAATTCACCAAGGCGTGAAGAGAGCGGCGTTGGCGGCCCGGGAGGTACGGAGAGGTGATGCCCCGCTCCGGTTCCGGTCGAGAACCCCCCAGAACGCAGAAAGCCGCTCGGGGAGCGGCTTTCCTCTCATAGCGGGGGCCCGATTCGTCTCTCGCTACCACCCGCGGATAGTCGAGCGGAGTCGTCGTGCGGACTGACCCCGCCCGAGCTGTCGGTCACGTGAAGCGACACGAGGCCTTTCAGGCTCCCGTCGTCACGCGTCGCGCTCGAGCATCCAGGCAATCAGGTCGTGGATGAAGCGACGCTCAAGCGAGTCCGGCACTTTGGCGAAGGCGACTTCGAACGCGTCGGTGGCGGCCTCGGCGATGCCGAGGCCGAAGGCGCGCGCGAAGTCAAGGCTTCCGTACTGGCGCATCAGCTCGACCATCCCCGCGACATCGCCCGGCGTGCGTTGCGGCCGCTCCATCGCGAGGAAGCGCTGGACGGCTCGGCGCTCGTCGCCCCGCGCTTCGCGGAGCAGGTGGATGACCATGAGGGTCCGCTTGCCCTCATAGAGATCGCCGCAGGACTCCTTTCCGTACTTCGCCTCGTCACCGACGAGATTGAGCAGGTCGTCCCGGATCTGGAAGGCTGCGCCGAGGTAGAAGCCGAACCGCACCAGGGAATCGAGGTCGAAACGGCCCATCGAGCCGATCAGGGAACCCACCCGCAGGGGGTGAATCGTGGTGTACCAGCAGGTCTTGTGCATGATCAGGTCGAGATAGTCGTCGGGGCTGAGGTCGAAGGCTGCGTCCCGACGCCAGCCGAGCTCGCGTGCCTGCCCCTCCAGCGTTCGGCGCGCCATCAGCTCGAACTCGTCGCCGAGCCGCGACGCAAGCCGACTCCCGAGCCGCCGCCGGTTGTCGCGCAGCGCGGCGCCGGCGAGGACCACGAGCGCATCTCCCGCGTTGATTGCCAGAGGGACGCCATGCTCGACGTGCAGCGTGGGCCGTCCGCGGCGCAGCAGGCTGGCATCCTCGATGTCGTCGTGGACCAAGAACGCGTTGTGGAGCATCTCGAGCGCGACGGCGGATGGCAGCGCCTCATCGATCTCACCCCCGAAGGCAACCGTCGTCGCCAGGCAGAGGGACGGCCTGATCGCCTTCCCGCCTCGCCCGGGGTACTCGCCGACCAGGTCCCAGAGGTGCCGGCGGGGCTCGGTGTCCGGAACGTAGGCGCTCAGAGCCTGACGGGTCATCGCACCGTAGCGGCTCAAGTCATTTTCGACCCGAGACGCGATCAGCTCGCTCACCCCGTTACCTCGATTCTGACCGCGAGCGCGACCTCTGGGAGGCCGGTGGCGAGGACGTGCCCGTGGTAGACGCCAGGCTCGCTCCCCTCCGGCACCTGCACGGTCAGCGAGATCTCCTGACTCGACCTCAAGGCGAAGGTCTCTAGGAGCGGCGGTTCGAAGCTCACCGCCTGCGCGTCGATCGCAGCGCCGTCGTGCGCGCTGAACGGGGTCGCGGTCAGGCGCGCCGGCTGCGCCGGGGGCCCGTCGAGAACGTGAAGCCACGCTCGCCCGGTAGCTCGAGCTCCCGGGGACACCGGGCCGAGCGATAGCCGATCCGCGGCGCCTCCGGCACCGTCGGCGCCCGCCTCCGCGGCATCGGCGACCACATCGAGCAGCACGCGCATGGATTCTCCCCATAGCTCCAGCAGGCGCTCGGCGTCGGCTCTCAGCCGTCGGGCCTCACGACCCCCTTCGCGCGCCGCATCGTCCCGATCGCCGTTCTCCCCGCCCACCGCCTCGGCCGGCAGGTGGAGTGGGAACGGCGCCCGGGCGCTCTGCCTTCCCAGCTCGAGCATGCGCTCGACGACGGCAGCCGCGGTCTCGAGCCCGGCGCGCTGAACGTCAGCCATCGCCCGCAGGCCCGCGAACGAGTCGAAGGGCTCGCGTTCAGGCATGGAGGGGTGCTCCATGCGGCCGGTATCCGCCCGAGGTGCGGTCGTCGCCGCTTCGACCTTCGATTGCGTTTGCGGCCTGCAGACCGCCGAGCACCGCCGACTCGATGCAGCCTGCGTTCAGTCCGTTGTCGATCCAGTCCCCAGCGAGGAACAGGTTGTCCAAGCCGCTGTCGTCGGCCCGCATCCGGTATGGCGCGGTGCCTGGAAGAGCCTGCACGTAGCGATCGGACGGATCGACGTTCGCGCGCCAGTACTGAGAGCCGAAGCGATCCGGGCCGGACCCGGACTCGACACCGTTGGCACACAGCAGATCCCAACGAAACCCTCCGTCAGCCCTGGCCGCTCCGGGCCAGAGCATCTGGCTGTGGCTCTCGAGGAATTGCACCGCATTGGATCGCACGACATGGTCCGCGTCGACCCCCTCCGGGATCTCCGAATCGGGCAGGGTCCCGCAGAAGGAGGCAGCCGTGAGGGGTCGCTCGTCGACGGGCCAATCCTCGAAGCGCAGCACCTGGCTCATCGACCCGAAGGTGTCAAACGGCTCGCCGCAGCCGGTGACCGTGGCAGCAGGCGCCCGCCAACCCAGCGAGCGCTCGTCGACCCGCAACCAGGCCTGGAACGCCTGAGTGGCGACCGTGCCGACCTGGTCGACCATCGATTTCCACCTCTCATCGGCGTCGAGCAGCTCAGGGCAGGTGTGCGGCAGCATGCCCAGCGAGACGGCGAGCACGAGCGCGTCGTAGTCGCGTCCCGCCTCGAGGCGCACCCTCTCCGTGTCGAGCCGCCTGCACCGGTGAGACTCGAGGTCCTGGCCGAGCAGCTGATCGCCGCCCTCGATCTGGCTCGAATCCGGCCGGTCGGCGAACACCGGAAGCCCCTGGACTCGCACGAGCGGATCGTAATCGTCGCCCGGCACCGTCAGCTGCTGGCCGAGGCTGACCGAGCCGATCGACCGCCCGTCCGGCGAGAGGTGCAGGTGGTCGAGGCGATGGAAGAACCGGAACCGCACGCCCCGCCGCCGAAGCGCCTGGTAAAGCGGCGCGAAGACGACATCACCCATCCCGGCGCTCATCTTCCAGAACAGCGCGCCCTTGTAATCGAGGAACATCCGCATCGTGAGGTGGAGAGCCAGCCCTGCCGGGAAGCGCGGGCGGGCCGTGTCTCCGCGCTCGTATGCGAATGAGAGGTCGTAGTGGCCATGGACGATCGGCGACTCGATCGCCCCCCGCGACGCTCCATGGCGGGCAAGCCATTGGCGAAGGTCGAGGTGGTCGACCTTCGTGTAGCCACGGGTGGTCAGGCGGTCGGCGGTGATCCCTCGGAGCATCGTCAGGAGGAGGTCGACCAGCTCGGCTGTGCGACGGGTGGCGGCCCCACCGGCGGTCACCGACCGAAGTCCAGCCTGCGCCCCCTGCAACAGCTCCGCTCCCGCCTGTACGTCGCGTCGGGTGAGCACGGGGTGGGCGGGAGAAGACGTCAGCACGGCGCGCGGGGCCGGCGTCGAGGAAGAATCGAGCGAGGCGCCGAAGCGTCCCAGCAGCCCGAGACCGCGTTCCAGGAAGTCGGCCGTGGTGATGTCCTCGGCCCCGGATCCGCTGCCCGGCAGACGGTCGTTCTCGGGGAAGTTGGCAAGCCAGACCGACGAATCGGCCTCACCGGTGCGCCCGAGACCAACATCGCTCGCAGGCACGAACGCGTCCCGCCAGCCCTGGATCGGACAATCAGGGTCGGTACGCGGACGATCGAGCTCCTCATAGCAGGACCGAAGCAGCCGAAAGGCATTGTCGTAGAAGCCGAGCCAGACGTGCAGTCCGTGCTCCTCTATGCGCCCGTTCGGTCCACGTGAGGACGCTCCCTTCCCGCCCAGTCGCCAGCCCCGCTGGTAGACCGTCACCTCGGGTCGCTCTCCATCCGGGTCGCTGAGCCGCCAGGCTGCGGCCAAGCCCGCCATGCCACCCCCGAGAATGACCACCCGTCGGCGCATCAGCCGGGCCGCTGACCGGAAATCACCTGCCGGGCCGCGGCAAGCTCAGGCGGGCCGGGCCTGTCGCCAAACGTGTCCACCAGCTCAGCGAGCCCGGCCAACTCGTCGCGGCCTTCGACCGCTCGGCTCAACGCAGTCCGCGCGCGAAGCTCGAAAACGAGGGCGCCCTGGCCGGCTGCGAGCTCAACTGCCTGCCGCAGATCGTCGACGCCCGCGCCGTCACCGGCCGCCAGCCTGCACTCTCCCGAGATGCGTGCCGTCTCAGCAGCCCAATAGCGGGCGCCCGAGCGACTGCTGATCGCCTCGGCTTCACGGAGCGAGGAGCGAACCTCATCGAGGTGCCCGCCCTGGAGTCGGTGCTTGGCGATCTCGGTCAAAAAGGCCGGCACCCAGAGCTCCCCACCGGCGATCCGCCACACCGCCAGCGCTTGCGTGACCGCGTCGGTGGTCGCCGTCCGATCTGCTCGCAGCGCGGCGATCGTGTTCTGTAGGTGTCCGTAAAGGGTGAAAAACATGAAGCCATGCCGCTCCGCGAGCTCGAGCAATTCGGCGACGTCCGCGTCGGCGGCCTCGTAGTCGTCAGCGAGCAGCCCGACCAGGCACCCATAGGCCTTGGCGTAGGCCATCGAGAACGGGCCCCAGGGAAACGGCAATCCGGACGCTCTGCTCTCGGCTTTGGCTATCGCCCTGCCGGCGGCCGCCGGATCGCCGCCGAGATGCGCCGCCAGAGAGAGAAGCGCCCAGGCCGCAACCGTCGGATCGTTTGGCAGTGGCCAGTTCGACGGAGTCAGCTCCTGCTGCGCATAGTCGGAGTCGAGATATTTTTCGAGGTCGGTCACAGCTTCCGCGACATCGCCTCGGAAGTAGAGGTTGAAGGCAGTGAACAGCTCGTCTGGAGGCTCATCCGGCCGGCTGCCGCCGATTCGCCGACGCTCTACCGAGATCACCTCCTCGGCCCGCCCCAGATCTCCTTTGAGCAGGTAGTACGACCAGACGGCAATCAGGTCAGGCAGATGCTCGGGGCCCGGTTGCAGAAGCTGGTAGAGCTCGAAGCAGCGCTCGTGCTCGTGGATCGCCTGGGGCGCGGTATACCCCAACGTCGCCACCATCGAGAAACCCAGCGCCCGTCGTACCGTGAGCTCGAGCGTCAGGCGCTCCTGCTCGTCGCCGATCCCGGCGATCAACTCGAGTGCATGATCGAGGATCTTGGTGGCCTCCGCGAATGCCCCCTGCACCTGGGCGATGCGAGCCGCCGCGACATATGTCGCTATCGCCTCGCCGGCACGTTCGGCCTCCTCGAGGTGCTGCGCCAGACGTCCGGCATCGGCAGAATGATCGCCTCCGAGCCGCTCGCCCAGCACGTCCGCAATCCGGGAGTGGCGCCGCACCCGCGCCGGTGTGAGTTGGGTGTCGTAAGCAAGCTCACGAAGCAGGTGGTGGCGGAAGCGATATGTCGGCACATCGCCAGCCTCGCGATGGAGCAGACCGGCGGCGACCAGACCGTCGAGGCCCGAGCGAAGCTCCTCCTCGGGAAGGTCCACCACCGCCGCGAGAAGGTCGTGACGAACTTCCTGGCCGATGCTGGCGACCGTCTGGACGAGGTCGAGGTCGACCCCTGGCGCGGCGAGCCGGGCGAGAAGCGGATCGAGCAGCGCCGGCGGAATCGTCGTCTGCCTTCTTCTGGCAAGGCGGGGTGGCGTCACGCCGCTCGGCTGCCCCTCCACGTGCAACAACTCCTCGAAGAACAAGGGCACGCCGTCACTGCGGCGCACCAGCTCCTCGATCTGGCCGACGGCCAGCTGCGTGGTCGGCGAGGCGGCGGCGATCCGGTCGAGGTCGGCAGAGCGAAGGGGCCCGAGCTCGAGCGCGTCAATCGATTTCCAGGGAAGCTCGAACTCGCTGCGGGAGGTCATCAGCACGAGCATGTGAGGGACGCGCCGGGCGATCAGTCGGTCGAGCAACTCAAGGGTGGAGGGGTCCGCCCAATGAAGGTCCTCGACCATAAGGGCCCGGGGGGAGCGCGCAGCTTCGCCCTCGATCCAATCGACGAGGGCCGCGAGGGTCGCCTCGCGCAGTCGCTGGCCATCGAGCTCCGGGGCCGGGCACTCGGCCCCCGGGGGGACGCCGAGCAGGGCGCCGAACAGCGGCAGATGATGCTCGCGACCCGACTCGGCGAGGGTTGCGCGCACTCGCGGACCCGCCCCGCCGAGATCCGCCCCGAGGTCTATCCCGCACCTCTCCGCGACCAGGCGGCGGGCCGGATACAGATGACTCGTGGATTGAAACGTCGAGCACCGGAAGAGCAGCGCCGAGCCCTGCTTGGCGATCTCCTTCCCCCGCAGCATGTCCAGGAGCCTTGACTTGCCGATTCCCGGCTCGCCCCGGATGACCGCGACACCCGAGCCGCCCTGGGCCGCTCGACGCCAGACCAGGCTCAGGCGTTCGAGCTCGTCGACGCGATTGACGAATGGGCTCAGCTCGCGCTGCGGTTCGAGCAGGCCGGCCACCGTTGCCTCCGCGGTGACCTCGTAGGCGTCGACGGCGTGGGGCACTCCACGCAGCTCGAGACTTCCGAGCGGCTCGACATCGAAATACCTGTGCACCAGATGGTGGGTGTCGCCGCTGATCAGTAGTGCCCCGGGGCGGGCGTGGTCTTGGAGGCGCGCCGCGACGTTTGGCGTCTCACCGACGACTGCATCGCGCTCGGGATTCGCCTCGGGGCCCATGTCGGCGCGGACGACCATCCCGGTGTGGATCGCAGCCCGCACCCCGAGCTCGAACCCGTGGCGCTCTTTCGCGTCGGCGACCACGTCGCGCAGCGCGAGGAGCAGGTCGAGGCCGGCCTTTACCGCCCTGCGGGCGTCGTCCTCGTGGGGCGTCGGATAGCCGAAGTAGACCAGCACGCCGTCGCCGATGTACTTCGCCACGTACCCGTCGTAGCGGCGAACCACCGTGTTGGCCGTTGTCTGATAGGACCGCAAGACCTCGCGGAGCACCTCGGGATCGTGCTTGGCGGCAAGAGTGGTCGAGCCGACGATGTCGGAGAACATCACGGTGAGTTGACGCCACTCGCCGGCCTCGGCGACCGCGGAGCGGCAGTCCTCGAGCAACTTCTCGGCGATCTCGTTTGCCGGATCGAGGACGAGCACCGACTCGGCGAGGACGCGGACTGCAGGCCAGTCTTGCTGCGCTGCTGCGTCACGGGCGTCGTCGAGCAGCTCCGTCACCCGAGGTTCGAAGCGCTCATCCGGCACGGTGCCCTGCACTCAGGGGGCGCTGCCGCCCACAACGTAGACGCCGATTTCGTCGACCAGGCACGCCCCTCCGGGCGCGTCCAGCAGTGACCCCGTGTAGGTACCGCTGGCCATGTTGGCCGGTTGCCTCACGCAGACGCGGACCTCCGTCTCCTTGGCAGCGGCGACTCGACGGGGTATGACCGACACAGCGCCGCGGGGGAGCTCACTGCCGTCCCAACCGTTCGCGAAGGGCCCAGGATGCAAGATGGTCGGGGCGGGCTGCGCGGGGACCACGATGACCTCCTCGTTGAAGCCCGCGTCTCCCTTCTCGACCGCCGGCAGGTCCAGCCAGCCGACCACGATCGCGTTTGCCGCCTCCATCCAGGCTCGCCCTGCGATCGCCCATGCCCGCACCGCAGCAGTCGTCAAGTCGTCGCCCGTATCGACCATCAGCGGTCGTCTTCAGGAGTCATTTCTCTTTTTCGTCGGCAAGGGCTTTCAGCATCTCGTAGTACGCGGTCCACGCCTTGGCCGTGTCAGCAGCTGCCTGGGCGTAGCTCTTGGCGGCGAACTGCATCCAGGTGCCGGTGTCGGCGGGAGCATCGCCGGCGAACTGCGCAGCCGCCTCCTTGGCGAGCTTGGAATAGGCGTTGACCGATGCCTGAGCGGCTTCGGTGGCCTCATCTATCGCCTTGGCCAGGCGATCCGCCTGGGTGTCTGCCATGTCAGGTCCTCCCCCGAGTAGGTGTTGTCCCGCCGTCGTCGGAGCAGCCAACGGCAGCGGCGATGACCATGTCGGTCCAAAAAGTGTCGCAGGCGATCGTGGGCCATGTTCGAAACACCGGGTCGGCGAAGAGGATTGCCTTCTTGGCGCTGACCCGCGTGCGTCCCCGATGCGGTCCGGCGCTGATCCGGCGGACGTCGAGCGCGCCCTCATCGACGACGATGTCCTCAGTCTCCTCGGGTAGCACGTAGTCCAGATGCACCCATCGAGGGTCGGCCTCCTCCTCGATCGCATATGTGAATCGAAGTGGCGTCTGCAGCGTCACCGAGGGCGAGACATCCACCGTCTCGACGAGGTCGCGGCGCCACTTGTTCGGCCGCTTCTTGTCGACGGCTCGAGGATTGTCCCACGGTGTCATCTTCCGCTGGTAAGCGCTGCATTCGTGCCACCGGGTCGGATCGCAGAAGCGGCGCAGATCTCCCGGGCTCGCATCAGTGTGGAACTCGACCGTCACCCCGACCGCCTTGTGTTCTCCTTTGGGCACGTCACCGATATCGATGCAGACCGGCTTTTCATGCTCGGCCTTCGTCAGCTGCAACGCATCGGCGGCCTCCTCGGCGAAGGTCGCCCAGCGGCCGCCGACCCGGACGTCGGTGAGCTGAGCAACCGAGTCGAGCGCGCCGCGCACCGTCGAAACCGCGTCTCCCACCGCCGGTTGTGGAATGCCAGCTTGCCCGGCGAGCGCGGTGAGCAGCGCGTCCAGCTCCTCGTCGTGATCGGAGAGGTCGTCGCCCCGCCTGCCGGCGAACTTGACCAGGGAGTCGAGCACGAAGAGGCGCGGGATGCGCAGCGTGCCGTCTTCTACGGCAGCGGAGAGCGCCCGCATGGCGTTCCGGGGCTCATGAAAGCCATGGCCGTGACGCGCATCTTCACTGAAGTCAGAGGTAAAGGCGTTGAGTGCTGCTACAGCCAAGCCCTGCGCGCGGCGTTGTTCTGCGTGCAGCCCGTCGGTCGTCGGCGGTGCCTTGTCGCTGCCCTCCGCCACCTGCACAACATACCTTCGATCGGGCAGCTCATCGGGCTCCTCGGGCGGCGAACTCCCCGCCTGAGCGACTAAATGTTGCCGACAGCGGCGAAATGCGCTCAAAATGACTGCTGAATCCTCGAGTGGCGGCTCAGCCCGAAGCGGCTGAACGCCGAGCTGGCGGCATTCCTCGAAGAGGTTTGGGTGCCACGCGGTGTCACGCTTCGCGACTAGTACAGCAGGCTGCCGGTCACCACTCGATGGCCCCCGATGGCCCGCCTCGAGGCACCAACACTGGGTGCCGTGGCCAGCAGGCGCCCGAGGCCGGTGAGAATGGCTCTACCCGTCGGACTCGTACTTGAATGAGATGCCCAACCGGACTCGGTAGTTCTTGATGGTGCCGTTCTCGATTGAAACGTCCTCTCGCACGACCTCGGCAATGCGCAGGTCGCGCACGGTCTTCGCCGCAGTCTCCACAGCATTGCGTGCGGCGGCCTCCCAGGACTCGCTGCTTACGCCAATCACCTCGGTGACTCGATATACACCCTCAGCCATCGCAACCGCCTCTCATCGACATCGGGGCTTGACTTCTAGCACGACTGGATTGGCGCCGTATGGTCTGCGCGACGTCCACACGCGAAAGCGGAAATGCAGTCGACCCACCGTCTTTACGCGGATAACGCTCTTGCGACAGACCGCTAGCTTGCGTGGATGACCTCGGAGGACCAGTCGCACGAGGGTACGGTGCAGCTCGCGGACGGGCGGGTGCTCGGCTATCGCGAATACGGCGAGCCCGCTGGGGCGCCTGTCGTCTATTTGCACGGCATGCCCGGATCGCGGCTCGAGCCGGTCCCGCTCGAGGCGGAGTTCCGGCGGAGCGGGGTTCGCCTCGTGGCCCTTGAGCGCCCAGGCTACGGTCTGTCGACCTCCCGTCGCTCGTGGGGCCTCCTCGATTGGGCCGCCGACGTGGTGGCGGCTGCCGATCAGCTCGGCATTGGGAGGTTTGCCGTGCTCGGGGTCTCCACCGGCGGCAAGTACGCAGCCGCCTGCGCTTACGCGCTGCCCGAGCGCGTGGGCCGCGCGGCGATCGTGAGCGGTATCGGCCCGCCGACGACCCCGCGTTTCCGGGAGGGGCTGGCCAGGATCGCTCGAACGACGATGACCCTCACCAGGCGCGCCCGTCCGCTGGCGCTCGGCTACTGGCGCATCGCGCGCTGGCTGGCTGAGCACCGGCCACAGAGATTTCTCTCATTGCTCGAAAAGGAGCTGTCGGTACCCGACAAGGCGCTGTACGCGGACCCCCAGGTCCGAGAGGCCGCACTCAACACCTTCCGCGAGGCACTCCGAAGGGGCGCAGCGGGTGTGGTCCAGGACGCGGCGATCCAGGCCCGGGCATGGGACTTCGGGCTTGAGCAAATCCAGACCGGGGTGCAGGTGTGGCACGGCGATCGGGATGAGGTCGTCCCACTGCATCATTCGACCTACGTAGCGGAGAGGATCCCGCACGCGACGCTCAACGTCGTCGAGGGAACAGGGCACCTTCTCTTGCTGTCTCACACCGCCGAGATCACCCGCGCACTAATCGACTAGGGCCCACCGCTCGCCTGGCTCACCGGATTGGGCAGCACTGGACCTGCCCCGTTCGGCCCGCCGCGATCCCCTCGACCATCCGCGGGTGGTGGCGAGAGACCAATCGGAACCCGCCCCAGCCGCTCGTCCTCGCCTTGGTGGGTAGCTCCGGTTCGGAGACGAATACACACGCCCCGCAGAGCGGGGCTAGGCCTGGGCCGGCTGGCGCACGGCGCGGCGGCGCTCGGCTTCGAGACGGCGCTGTTCGGCCTCGACTTGGCGCTTCAGCTGGCCCAGAGTGCGGCGCATCTGGCGGCGCATCGCCGGGGCCGCAGCGAACTGCGTGACCAGGCCGGCGATCCCTCCGCCAACCACACCGTAGGCGAATCGGAACTCGATCTTGCAGCGGCCCGAGCCATGTTGTCGGATCCGCCAGCGGCCGCGGTGGTCGACGCCCGTCACCGAGTGCCAAGCCATGTCGAAGGGCTGAGTCCACTCGACCATCTCAATCAGGCCACCGACCTCGGCGGCCCCGACGCGGAGCAGGATCCGGTAGCGGGCACCAAGCCCGCTCGGCTTCTCACCCACCACCTCCCAATGGGTGATCCCCGACATGAAGCGCAGGTAGTTCTCTGGGTCGGCCAGGTAGTACCAGATCGTTTCTGGGGTCGCCGCAACAAGGGTCGACTCGTTGATCCTCATCCGATCACCGGAAAGCGGCGCTCCGCGGCGAGTGCGTCGAGCGCTTCCTGCATCTGAGCTGTCACGTGCCTATAGATCTCATCGACATCCGGATCGGGACCGAACTCCCGCTCGAGGTCGATCGCCGGCAGCACCTCGATCGTGATCTTCGCCGGCAACGGTAGGTGACCCGCGAAGTCACCGATGTTCAGCCCCCAGGGCGCGGCGATCGAGATCGGCAGGACCTTCAGCCGGGCCAGCTTGTCGAGCCGCAGCGCCTGGGCGAGCCCCGCGCCGCGGCTTAGGAACAGCGCCGTCTCTTGGCCTCCGATCGAGACCACCGGGACGATTGGCACACCGGCCTCTAGCGCCAGGCGGATGAAGCCCTTGCGCCCGGCGAAGTCCATCTTGTTGCCGTCCCAGCTCGGCCTGTGGGTTTCCCAGTCACCGCCCGGGTAGACAAGGACCGCAGCGCCAGCGTCAAGCGCCTTCTCCGCGTTCCCGGGCGAGGCACTCATCGTGCCCGCTTTGCGCAGCAGTTCGCCGGCTAGCGGCCAGGCGATCGCAAGGTTGTGGGCGAGTTGGTGAAAGGGCCGCTCGACACCAAAGTAGGTGTAGAAGGCGAGCGAGAAGATGAAGGTATCGACGATCACGTTGCCGCCGGAGTGGTTGCCGACAAGCAGTGCGGGGCGATCGGCGGGAATGTTGCGGAGGTCTCGGACCTCGGCCCGGAAGTAGAAGGTCGCGATTAGCCAGAGCAGCGGCAGCACCTCGCGGATGTAGTCGGGATCGCGATCCTCGAGGTGAGCGCTGAGGCGCCTGGAGACGCGCTCCCTGGCGAAGCGCATCGCAGCGGACGCAACCCCCGCGCGCTCAGGGCGCTCCGCCTTATACATGGGGCGATCCTATACCGAAAGCGCCACAACGGCCCCGGCGCTTCGCCCGCCCAGCCGATGGAGTCGCGGATGAGGGCGTGCGAGGTCAGCCGTCAAAGAAGCGAAGGATCGCTGCGTGGGTCTGCTTCGGGGCCTCAAGCTGGGGGACGTGGCCGCAGTCGAGCTCGAGATGGTGGGCGCTCGGAAGTGCGCGCTCGACGTGCTTCCTGAAGCCGATTGGCACGAGCTGGTCTTGGCGACCCCAAACGAAGAGGTTCTCGGATGAGACCCCAGCGAGCCGAGACCAAAGACCACGCCCACAATGGGCGGCCTCGTGGTACGCAGCGCCTGCCACTACGGCGAGTGCTCAGAGGAAAGGCCTGGGCGGGCGATGTTCGCCACGCCTTCTGCCTCGCCAGCCCGCACCTGGGAGCACCGGTGGAGAAGGCGGCCAACGCGGCCGGATGGCTGCTCGGGCGGCTTCCGGAGACCAGGCCGCTGGCGGGCATCGTCAACGGCGCAGCGAGGGGATCAAGGACCTGCGCTTCGGCTACCTGGTCGAGGAGCTGGCAGGAGCGCGACCCCGATGCGCTGCTGGAGGACAAACCGCCACCACATCCCGTTCCTCGAGACGGGGAACCACTACTGCGTGAGCGCGACCCTGACCCGCGATCCGGGCCACCCGCTCGGGCATCTGGTAGGAGACCTGCTGGTCCGCTACCCGAGCGCCACCGGGCAGGGCCAGGGGCGAGCGGATTCCGTTCGAGATCGACCGCGGGCACCACCATGCTGGCGGCCTAACCCACTTCCACGCGCTCAACGACGTACCGGCAGATCACGCTTGGCTTGAGCGGCAAAGAGTCGGTCAGGGCCCGCCAACACGCCCCGGCCAGGACTACGGGGCCGAGATCGACGTCACCCTCGCGGAGTAAACGGTCCGCGGTCTTGACGACTTAGGTCTTGGAGGCCTGGGCGGTACTCGTTCCGGCCTTCGCCTCCTCACCCTCGCCGCCAGTACCAACCGACTCGCCGGCCAGCGCGCCGCGGGGAAGCCGGTAGAGACGCTCGAGCAGCAGGACCGTCGACGAGCCCGGCAGGTAGAAGGCAACCCGATCCGGATGGGGGGCCGCAGAGTCGAAGACCCTTATCCGCTCGTAGGACATTCCATCGAGCAGCAGCTTGAATGCCTTGTCCCCAACCTCATACGTTCCGATGCCGATCTGGCGCCCATAGTCTTCTTTCTCCTGACCAAGTTCGGAAGCGTCCGGTTTGCGAAGTTCGCCTTCGCGACCGACCACGACATGCCACCCCGGGCCCACCCCGCCGGGTGGCGGGGGGCCGCTCGAAGCTCCGAGTTGAACAGGACGAGGACTCTGATCCGCTGCCCAATCCAGCCATACAGCAGGAGCATGGCCTCGTCGAGGTCGAGGTCGGTCATGCGCCCACCCAAATCGCCTAGTTCCGGCTCGCCGTGTGCGGACGGCGGCGATACGGTTGCCGTCCTCCTCGGTCTCCTGCGGGAGGATTTCCTCCAGCGCGAGCAGCTCCGCCTGCACTGGCAACAGGAGATCATGGCGTTCCAGCTCGGCCCGTAGATGGCCATGAACTCCTGCGTTGCTTTCGAGGAAGGGCACGCGATCGTCTCCCTCGACTTCGGTCACCGCCCAAACCTCGTCGAGCCCGGGGCTCTTCGATGATTTCCTGGCCGGCGTTGGGCTTGTCCTCACTCATCGTGATTCCTCCGTTTTGACCCCTACTTGATGAACTCCCAGGTCGGGGCCGCCCCGGCGTTGACCGAGGCTCTTGGCGGCGAATCGAAGTAGCCCGCCGCCGCGGGCTACTGCCCATACGAGGCGGTCCCGCCTACGCCTGCGTCGGCGGATATCGCGTACTTCGCGCCGGTTTGAAGCGGAAGGGCTTCCGTTTCCTGACCACGGCCGCGCCGCCGCCTGCGAGCGCTGATTCTGCTCGCCTTCATGCCCGCCATGTCTCAACTATCGGACGCAGCGCGGACGCGATCGGGGCGCACTGGCGCATCAACTGGCGCACCGGGCGGTGGGAATTGATGCCCGTTTGATGCCGCCGTGGTGCGCGAGCCCGGCCCCGACAGCACGAAACCCCCGCGTTAGCAGGGGCTTCGTGAATAGCGGGGGCCCGATTCATCTCTCGCTACCACCCGCGGATAGTCGAGCGAGCTCGCCTAGCAGGTTGACCCGCCCGAGCTGTCGCTTCGCGCAGTGGGGGAAGCGACCAGCGAGCGGGGACCATGAGGGGGTCCTGGCGCCGATCCGCACCCTGCTGTACGTTCGACTGAGCGGGGACGCACTATAAGGAGGTCCAGGTGGAGCAACCCGCAAGCACCGAAGCCCTCTCGGCCACCGAGCCCTACCGGAGTCGCGGGGAGGCGGCTGCGGCGTTTGCGGCTCACGTCAACCGCGGCAAGGTGGCAGCTCTTCGGGCGATGGCGGTCGACATCGTGGTCGGCGAGCGTGAGGGGGCCCGTTTTCGAGACGCCTACAACGGCCGGTGGTTCTGGAACTGCCACTGCAACGGGGGCGTGTTCAACCTCGGACATCGGCATCCGGCCGTCGTTGCCGCGCTACGAAATGCCCTCGACCAGCTCGACGTCGGCAACCACCATCTGATCTCCGGTTGGCGCGCCCGTCTTGCCGAGCAGCTTGCAGGGAGCACGGGGGACCAGCTGCCCTATGCCCTCTTCACCGCCTCGGGTAGCGAGGCAGTGGATCTGGCACTGACTCTCGCCCGAGGCCATACAGGGCGCGAGAAGATCGTCGCGGCAATCGGTGCCTACCACGGGCTGGCCGGCTTTGCTCGCGCCGCCAGCGACCGGCGCTGGTCAGAGCCCTACGGTAAGCCCCTTCCGGGCTTTGCGCACGTGCCGTTCAACGACCTCGCAAAGCTGAGCGCGGAGCTGGAGGGGGGCGCCGCGGCAGTGATCCTCGAGTCGATCCCCGCGACTCTCGGCTTTCCGCCCCCAGCGCCCGGTTACCTGCGCGAGGCGGGCGAGCTCGCTCGGCGCCATGGCGCGATACTGGTCCTCGACGAGGTGCAAACCGGACTGGGGCGTACCGGCGCCCCCTGGTACTACCTGCAGGAGCAGGCAGAGCCGGACATCGTGATCACCGGCAAGGGCCTGGGCGGCGGCCTCTACCCGGTGAGCGCGGCCCTGATCAGCGCAGAGCTGGAGAGTTTCTTCGATGAGCGCCCTTTCGCCTACGTCTCGACCTTCGGCGGTTCGGAGCTTGGATGCGTCACCGCGAATGCGGTGATGACAGAGATCACCAGGCCGGAGTTCCTGGACCGTGTTTGCGCCCTGGGCGAGCGCTTCGAGAGAGGTTTCGACGGCCTTCCCTTCGAGCTGCGCCGCCGCGGCCTGACCATGGGTCTCTCGTTCGAGGAACCGGAGGGCGGTGTCGAAGCGGCCAAGAAGCTGATCGACGCGGGCGTATTCGCGGTCTTTGCCGAGCACGACCACTCGGTTACGCAGTTCAAGCCACCTCTGATCCTCAGCGACGGCGAGGCCGATGAGATCATCGGAGCCGTTCGCCACGCGCTCGCATGAGCCAGGTGGCCGGCCAAATCTCCGAAGGGGAGCTGCGGCAGCTGGACGCGGAGGTCAAGTCGGCGCTCGACCACGGCGACGAGTCGCGACTCCTGGTCCTCGGCGGCGGCGAGATCTCGTTGGTTCTCGGCTGGCCGCCGGCCGATCCGGCATTCGCGTGCAAGCGGCTTCCGATTTTTCCGACCCGCGCCCGATTCGACGCTTACCAGCAAACCCTTCTCGACTATCTGGATGCGCTGAGAGAGCGCGGCGTCGACGTGGTCGAGACCGCGCTCATCCCGATCGCGTGCGAGGACAGCACGATTGCGGGGTACGCGGTGCAGCCGGTGCTGCCGGCCGAGACGCTGGCGCCAGCCGTTCTCGCGGACCGAGATCCGGCGGCTGGGCACCCCTTGGTCAACGCAATCGTCGAGACAGCTTTTGAAACGATCGGGCCACGGCTGGGAATCGATGCGCAGCTCTCAAATTGGACTTGGGAGAAAGGGCGCCTCCGTTACCTCGACGTCACAACTCCGATGATCTGGGCGGCGGACGGAAGCCCCCGGCTCGACCTCGACCTCCTCGCCCGATCCCTTCCCGCAATCGCACGCTGGCCAGTCAGGCGTTTCTTGGCGCCACGCATCCTCGACGGATATCGTCATCGGCGAGGCGTGGCAAACGATCTGCTGGGCAACCTGATCAAGGAGCGCCTCGGCGCTTGGCTCCCGGCCTTCCTCGAGCCGGTCAACCGGAGCCTAGACCCTCCGATCAGCGAGCAGGAAGTGCGTAGGTACTACCGCTCGGATGCGCGGTTATGGGGATGGCTTCTACGCATCCGCCGCCTCGACCGGGCCTGGCAGCGGCACGTGCGACGGCGCCCTTACCCGTTCCTTCTTCCTCACAGAGTCGCGCGCTAGCTTCTCTGAATCGACGCATACTTCGTTGTCTGGAATGCCCGACCACCTGCAGGACAAGCGGGAGCAATCCCTGCAAATCAATGCGTCGAATCCGGGGCCCGATTCGCCTCTCGCTACCACTAGCGGATCGTCGAGCATTTCCCAAACTACCCCGCTCGGGGTAGCTTCGTCCTTGTCCAATTCTGCACAAGGCGGATTGGGCCGAAAAAATGGTGCACTTAGCGAACGGCTCCCGGAGTCCTACCTAATTGTCGGTTGACGCCCACCGCCCCGATGCCTAGCTTGCCCCCCTCGCCGACCGCATCCCGGGGAGGGAGGCGGGAGGTGGAGGAGTTTCGTCTCAACCAAGCCGTGGCCCGGCCACCGGCCCGGCGCACCAGAGAGCCCCCGTAGAGACCCGAATGGAGGAGTCCCAGTGGACGCTGCTTCGATTGCCCCTGCCTCGACGACAACTGCCGCCATGCATGTCCCACAGCACATGCAGGCGCTCGCCCGCGCCAACCGCGTGCGGCTTGCGAGGGCAGAGCTGAAGCGCGCGATCGCGCGAGGCGATGTCGAGGTTTCGGAGGTGATCAGGGAGTCCCCCTGGGAGACCGAGAGCATGACCCTGGCGGAGCTGCTGACCAGCCAGCGCCGCTGGGGTCGCACCCGTGCCCGCAAGTTCCTGCTCGACCTCGCCCTCAGCGAGAACAAGCGCCTCGGCACGCTCACTCCACGCCAGCGCGCGCTGCTCGCGTCCGCCCTCGCGACGAGATCCGCCGACCGCGAACCGATCCTCATCTAGACCCCCGGTCCGCCGGCCTTGAACGGGAGGCCACCCGAAGCCCGCCGGAAGGCGTGGTGCCCAACTCCCGATAACCCTTATGTATCTCCGAGGCCACGCCAGCGCTTCCGTCGGATTCCTCGGTGCCTCTGAATATTCGAGCTCGTGCTGCAATTCAGCTCGAAGCACTGTCTCGAGCGCGGTCGCTACGTTCTGACCGTTACTCAGCGGTTTGATGGGCACCAGGTAGCGACGCAGAGCGTGCTGGGGCTGGCCTGAGGGGGGGTCTGGCCTGGGGAGGCTAAGAGCGCCGAGACTCGGCGCGAGCGGGAGTCTCCGTGGGTCCAGCCGTCAATCCGACATTCGCCTGGGCCATCGTGCCCTACCCAGAAGAACCTAGCCGGGGTTAATCGCGAGCGCAGCCGATGTCTAACGTGGGCACATGAGCGGAGCCGAGGTCAGTCTGGCGATCTCTGTCTTCCTCGCCTCCGCAGTCGAGGCGACCGAGGCGTTCACGATCGTGCTCGCCGTCGGCGCCGCCCGGGACTGGAGATCGGCGCTGTTGGGGGTGGGCGCGGCGACCTTCGTCCTGGGGGCGCTGATCGCAGTCCTCGGCCCCGCCCTCACCGTGATCCCGATCGGCGTCCTGCGACTGGTGGTCGGCGGTCTGCTGCTGGTCTTCGGCCTGCAGTGGCTGCGCAAGGCGATCCTGCGCGCCGGCGGCGTGATCCCGATCCACGACGAGGCCCTCGCCTTCGAGCGCGAGACGGAGGCCGCCCGCTCGGCCCCGCGCGAGCGGGGACTTGACCACTACGCCTTCCTCGTCTCCTTCAAAGGGGTGCTGCTGGAGGGCCTCGAGGTCGCCTTCATCGTCCTCACCTTCGGCGCCAACCAGCACGACATCCCCGTCGCGGTCGCGGCCGGGGCGCTGGCGCTGGTCGCGGTGCTGGCGGCCGGCGTGGCGCTACGGGCGCCGTTGGCCCGGGTGCCCGAGAACGCGATGAAGCTCGTCGTCGGCATCGCGCTTACCACCTTCGGTGTCTTCTGGGGCGCGGAGGGCGCCGGCGCCTCTTGGCCGGGTGGCGAGGCGGCGCTGCCGGCGGTCGCCCTGGCATTCTTCGCCGCCTCCTGGATGATGGTGCGCTCCCTGCGGCGCGCCGCCGCCGGCCTCGCCGCGGAGGCCGCTTGATGGTCCGCCGCCTCGCGGCAGCCGTCTTCGAGTTCCTGGTCGGCGACGACCGGCGTACGGCTGTAGCGGTGGTCGCTCTGCTCGCCGCCACCGCCCTACTTGCCGCAGCAGACCTGCCAGCCTGGCCGCTGACCCTGGTCGCGACCGTCGCCGTCCTCCTCGAGTCGGTCCACCGCGCATACGCGCGCCATCGCGGCGCCAGCTCTGGGTGAGCCGTCGCTCCCGATCCTCGGCAATTTTCATTTAGGCTCCGACCGCATATCGGGGAACCGAGTGCGGCCTCCGGAGGACGCAGTGTCCGCGTTGTGCTCGACGCGCGGACGGTGGGCAGGGTGGCAGTCATTTGCAGCCGAATGCGGAAGCGTCGCATGGTGCGAACAAACGTCGACGATCACGCCGTGGTCCGCCTTCGAGCCGATGGCCCAGGGGAAAAGAGGGGGGCTGATAGGGGACATCCCCAATAGACCGAGGCGGGGAGCGCTGGGAGCCTGGAGATGCAATCAATCCATCTTGAAAGAAGGCATTTCCATGAACGACGACACTCCCAATATCGAACAGCCTAAGAAAGGCGAGCAAACAGGCGACGGCGAGTCGAGGGAGCCACAGGCCGCCGGGCCGCGCCGGTTGCGCCGCTCCTCGAGCGACGGCATCCTCCTCGGCGTCGCCGGAGGGCTGGGCCGCTACTTCGGCATCGACCCGGTGATATTTCGGATCGGCTTTGGCCTCTCGATCTTCTTCGGCGGGCTTGGAGCTCTGGCGTATCTGCTGCTTGCGCTCTTCGTGCCCACCGACGGCGATCCCGACTGGGCTCAGCGCTTCGGGCGGCGCCTGCAGGCGATGGGCTTCTGGCGTGCGCTCGGGATGGTCGCGCTCGCGATGCTTGTTCTGAGTGGGCTGTTCGGATTGGCGGGCGCGTCGGCGTTCGCGGTCGCGCTTGGCTGGGGGGTGCCCGTCGCGATCGGAATCATCGTGGTCGGGGCGGTGCTGGCATTGGCGGGCCTTCGGGGCGGCGCCCGCTGGCTGATTGCGCCAGCGGTGGCTCTCGCGATCGGAGCCGGCACCGCTTTGGCAGCCAACCTCGACTTCAGCGGCGGGATCGGAGACCGCGAATACCAGCCGCTGTCGGCCAGGACGATTCCGGCTGACGGGTATCGGCTCGGGGTCGGCCGGCTCGTCGTCGACCTCCGGCACCTTGACTGGAACAAGGAGAGTGTCGTGCGCCTCAAGGTCGATCTTGGGGCGGGTCAGGCCAACCTCTTCGTTCCTCAGCGCGTCTGCGTCGATGGCCCAACGCATGTGGGGGTCGGCGAGAGCGAGGTTGTCGGCGAGCGAAACTCCGGGTTGGGCGTCGACCAGAGCGCGGGCTCACCGTCGACCGCGGTCCCGCGGCTCCAAATCGACGCGCATGTGGACGTCGGTCAACTGCGGGTGATCAACAGCGACACCGCAAGCGTTGACAGGCCCGGCTACGGACCTGGCCCCTTCCACGAGGACACCGCGCCGCTGCGCGCGGCGGAGGCGAGGGCGTGCGCGACCGGGTGAAGGTGGACCTCGTCTCGCTCGGGTCGGGAGCGGTGATCGCCGCCGTCGGTGCGCTTCTGCTGCTTGACTCCTCGGGCGCGCTTGACATTTCCCCCGGCTGGATGGCGGTCGCGCTCACGGGTGCGGTCGGGGTGATCCTGGTTCTCAGTGGCCTCCTCGACGACGGCGCGAGGCGTCACGATTGAGGGATGAGCGCCGGGCCCGGACCCCCTCCCCTTCGCCGCGACACGCGACGCGGTTTGGTGGCCGGCGTGCTTGCGGGGGTTGGTGCACGTACCAGGATCGACCCCACGATCCTGCGGATCGTCTTCGTGATCGCCACCGTCGCGACCAGCGGACTCATGCTGCTGGCCTATGTTGTGGCCTGGGCCGCTCTTCCGGCGACGGGCCAGGAATCGCCGCCGGTGGCCCGTTTTGCTCGCCTGCCGGTTCGGGGCGATTGGCGCGTCGCCGCCGGTGTCGGGCTGTTGACGCTGTCTGTTCTCTTGGCCTTCCGTCAACTTGGGATCTGGTGGAGCGATGCCCTGGTCTGGCCGCTGGTGCTGGCGGCCTTCGGGGCCGCGCTGCTCTGGGGACGCTCGCGTGCATCCTCCACCGATCGCGGCACCGCAGAACGAGCCTGGGCGGGGCCCGAGCCTCCGGAAGAGCCGGCGGGAACCTCCGGCGGCAGTGCCCCGACCCCGCGCGCCACCCCGCTCGGCGACCTGTACCGCGGGGTGTTCGGAGTGCTGCTCGTGATCGGGGCTGGGCTGCTCTTCCTCTCCTCGAACCACATCCTCGGTGGCCTGCGCGAAGCCGCGCTCACAGCTGTCGTCGTGGTTGTCGCCGTAGCGCTGATCCTGGCGCCGTTTCTCTGGCGGCTGGGGCGCAATCTGGCGGCCGAGCGGACGGGGCGGATCCGGTCCCAGGAGCGTGCCGAGCTTGCCGCCCACCTGCACGACTCCGTTCTTCAGACCCTGACCTTGATGCAGAAGCGCGCGGATCACCCTCGCGAGGTCGCGGCACTCGCCCGACGACAGGAGCGCGAGCTCCGCGATTGGCTTGGGGGCAACGGGCGGAGCTCGACGGAGAAGAGCTTTGCTGCTGCGCTGCGCGCGGCTGCGGAGGCGGTCGAGGACGACCGTCGGGTTGCGATCGATGTGGTCGTCGTGGGCGATTGCGAAATGGACGAAGCCGCAGAAGCGGTGCTGGGAGCAACCCGAGAGGCGCTGCTGAACGCCGCGAAGCACGCTGGCGAGCACGGTCCGATTCGCGTCTACGCCGAGGTCGAGGACGCCCGGATCGAGGCGTTCGTTCGCGACCGCGGCCCCGGTTTCGACCCAGCGGGCGTGCCCGCTGATCGCCGCGGCGTGCGCGAATCGATCGTCGGCAGGATGGAGCGAGTGGGCGGTCGCGCGGAGGTGCAGTCAGCTCCCGGGGGCGGAACGGAGGTGGGGCTAGAGATTGAACGCGCCCACGCGGGCCCGGAGGCCGAGCACAGATGAGCGTGCATCTTCCAATCGTGGTGATCGTCGATGACCACGAGCTGTTTCGGGCTGGCGTGAGGGCTGAACTCCATGGTTTGGTCGAGGTTCGAGGCGAGGCTGAAACGGTCGAGCAGGCCGTGTCGGCGATCTTGCGCGAGAAGCCCGATGTGGTGCTGCTCGACGTCCACATGCCAGGCGGCGGCGGAGTCGAGGTGATCCGGCGGGTGACGCAGGATCGACCGACGCAGCGGTACCTTGCGTTGTCAGTCTCCGATGCCGCCGAGGACGTATTCGCAGTCATACGGGCGGGCGCTCGCGGCTACGTGACCAAGTCGATCTCCGGCAAGGAATTGGCAGACGCCATCAACCGGGTTTGCGAAGGTGATGCGGTCTTCTCGCCGCGACTAGCGGGCTTTGCGCTTGACGCATTTCAAGGGGAGATCCCGGAGGCCGAGATCGATCCCGAGCTCGACCAGCTGACCCTGCGCGAGCGCGAGGTCCTGCAGCTGATCGCCCGCGGCTATCTGTACAAGGAGATCGCAATGCGCCTCGGCATCTCTCCGAAGACCGTCGAGGCTCACGTCAGCGCCGTTCTCCGCAAGCTGCAGCTCTCGAGCCGGCACGAGCTGAGCCGTTGGGCAGTCGAACGGCGGCTGGTGGACTGACACTCGCCGAAATCAAGACCGCACGGTGATCAGTGCGCATTCTGGCCTGAAGCCAGCGCGCCCGACAGGATTCGAACCTGTGACCTTCGGTTTCGTAGACCAACGCTCGTTACGCCGTCCCGAATCTTGGGACGGAGGGACTCGGTACCAAGTCCGGTACCACGCGGCACTTGGGGGTGTGGCTCAAATAGGCGCCGAAAGGCAGAAGCCCGCTTCCGATGCGGGCTTTCGGAAATCGGGGAGGCCGGATTTGAACCGGCGACCGCTCGGCCCCCAGCCGGAGGACACCATTGCCATATGCGTCCCACCGCGTCCCTGACGTCCCATCTGTCCCACGCTGTGGAAAATCTGGACGCATCGGACGATGGGTCCGGTACCAAACTGGTACCCCGACGCCCCAGCGTGTTGAGCCATGAAACGAAACGGGAGGTGTCTGCTAGCGGAGGGCGATCACCTTCGAGCTCTCGGCGGGGCAGGCCGACGAGGACCTCACATGCGGCGTAGTAGGTGCCCCGGCTAGCGTTCCTTCTAATCGAATAGGTCCCTGACTCGCTGGTGTATGTCGCGCCAACCCTCTGTCGCGTCCGGGCCGGCGGCGCTGGGAAAGGGAGACGGCACCTTCCGAGCGCCCCGGGAGTGGGGCTCCGATCGTCGGGAAGACAGCATTTGAGCCCACGACCGGTCGGCGGCCCAAGCGGCGCCCGCTCGAACAGACCGGGAAACCCGCTGACGAGGCTTCGGGTTTTCCCCGATGACATGCCTCGGGAACGGTGCCAAGCTCGTCGGGAGGACGACCGGTCAGACAACCAGGAGGTTCAGATGCCCGCCGCAGCCGAGAAACACAAAGTCTCCGCAACAAAAGTCACCCCAAAGAAAGTCAAAGTCGCGAAAGCCGAGCAGTCCCCGGTTGAGAAAACCGCCGAGCTGTCCGAGCGGGTGCTTAAGCAGGTGGAGCACAGCCAGAAAAATGCGATCGAGGCGGTGCGCCATTTCGTGGAGTCCGTCGACGAAGCACTGCCACCGCACGGCAAAAACCGCTCCAGGCGGCAGAATGTCATCGACTCTGCGCTTGAGATGTCGGAGAAGCTGGTCGAGACGCAGTACGACTTCCTTCAAAGCGTCGTGCACAGCGCCGGCGAGACGCTCGGGGCGACTGGCAGCAAGAAAAGGTAGTCGCTGCGCCGTCCCGGCTAAGCCGAATCAGCCAACGAACCACGTCCCTCCTCTCCACCGATCTACTCATCGGATGCATCGGACGATGCGTCCGGTACCAACGCGGTACCACGCGCGGGCCCCGGTGCGAATCGGGGGCCCGATTCGTCTCTCGCTATCACCCGCGGATTGTCGAAACGGATACGCACGAATCTAAACTGAGGGGCAGGAGTAGCCTGGGCCCTATGAGCGGGTGGCGGCAGGTGCGCGCGATCGCCTTGCTTCCCGGCAACGTGACGATCGTTGTGCCGGCGGTGATCCTGGTCGTTACCTCAGGGCCGGAACTGGGCTGGGGGCTTGGTGGATTGCCCGGCGCGCTGGTCGTGGCAGTCGGGATCGCGCTGATCGTCGTTGGCTTCTCCCTCTGGCTCTGGACAGTGCGACTGTTCAGCCGGATCGGCAAAGGGACGCTTGCCGCCTGGGACCCGACCAGCAGGCTCGTTGTCGAGGGCCCCTACAGCCGCGTGCGAAATCCGATGATCACCGCGGTGGTGGTCCTGCTCATGGGCGAGGCGCTCCTCCTCGGCTCACCCTGGGTGCTGGTCTGGGCTGGGGTTTTCCTGGCGATCAACTTCATCTACTTCCTTCGCTTCGAGGAGCCGAGCCTGGAACGCCGCTTTGGCGAGCAGTACCGCGCCTACAAGCGCGCCGTGCCGCGCTGGATCCCGCGGCTCGATCCTTGGCGACCGGACTGAGCGGGTGATCAGGCATGGTGGCTCATTAGTCGCGACGAGCGATACCGGGCCCGATTCGTCTCTCGCGACCACCCGCGGATCGTGGAGCGCGTTTCGGCCGTGGCATGAGCCAAAGCACGGGCGGCGCGATTCAACCCGCGACCTCCCCTCGGTTCATCTACGTCGAGCTGACATCAGGGATCACTAGCGCCTCCTAGGATCGGGGTGCTCCTGATGGGCTCCGAGTTCGACAAGAAAGGCGCGGCGGCCGAGATCGTCATCTCGGGCGCAGCCGGAAGAATGGCCTTTCACGTCGCCGGAGAAGGTGCGGTGATTCTCCAGAGCCGAGCGCCGCACAGGTCCCCTTTGTAAAGGTTCAGAAATGTGACTCAGGCAACGCGCGCAGTGCTCCATGTTCTTCCGTCGCACCGCCTAACTTCCCCGCTCGGCCCTCAACTTCAAGGATCCTCCGAACTCGCGCGCAATGAGCGGACGTTGTTTCTTCTGCCTTGGCGGAAATCCCCAGCCTCGATCGCACGAAGGATTTGGTCGTGCTCAATAGCGGACTGCATGGCCCGCTCGGGACGAACGAAGGCGAACACGCGCGCGTCCGCCAGATGCCCATGCAGACTGCTCAGCATCGGAAAGAGAAGCCGCCCTTGTACGGCCTGCGCGATTCGCTCGAGACTTCTCGGCGTGAGGTTGCGCTCCCCGCTTCGGCGAGTGGAACCCGATCGCGGACGACGCACGGCCACTTAAACGGCGCGCCGGCCCACAATGCTCAATGAACGGATCGAAGAGCTTGTCGCCGACGAGACGCCTAAACGCCGCGCGCCATATCCTCGTCCCGCAACGGGCTCTTAAGCCGTTCGAGACTGAAGTACCTGACCCAATCGGCCGGCGCGCCGTCGATGTAGCTGAGGATGCCGTGCGCCGCCGACATCGCCCAGGCGAGCCCCCAGGCGCGGTAGCCGGTTATGACATAAATCGACGGATACTCCGGATCGGGACCGATAAATGGAATCCGGTCGTACGGCATGAAGTCGCCGGCGAGCCAGCGGCAGTGAATCCTCTTCACCTTGAATCTTCTCTGGACGTCTTCGGCCAGGCTTTTGTAGTGCGAACTCTCGTCATAGGTGGCCGCATCGTACTCATGACTCTCGCCGCCGAACACCAGCACCGATCGGCCGTCATACTCAGCCGAGCGGATAGTGCGGATCGCATCGTCTGTCGTGATGTACATGCCTTTTGGATATTCGGTCGGATCTTCGAGTTCGGCAGCCAGGGCGTACGACATCTTCATCCACATTCGTCCATCGAACATCTCGTTGCGCCAGAATGGCTCGCCGCTGGCCTGAATGACGACGTCGGCCCTCAGCTGACCTTTGTCGGTAGTGATGATGTTCGGTTCACCCGGCGTGATGGTGGTGGCGTTGGTGTGCTCGAAGATCACGCCGCCGTCAGAGACAAACGCCTCGGCCAACTTCAACAGGAATTTACGCGGGTGGAATTGAGCTTGATCGTCAAACCGCACCGCCGCCTCGACATTGAACGGCAAATCAGTGGACGTCACGAAATGCGCCGGAAGGCCGAGCCGCCTAGCGGCTTCGACCTCGGCTTTGAAGACTTCGACTTTGTCTGTGCTTTGGCTGAAGACATAGGCGTCGCGCCGCGAAAACTCACAGTCGATTGCCAACTTCTTGCTTAAGCTCTCAACCTCGTCGATACCGTTCTGATTGGCATCGGCGAACGCCTGGGCAACCGCTTCGCCATGCCGCTTTATCAGATAGTCATAGATAAGATAGTGCTGCGATGACAGCTTGGCGGTGGTGCCACCGGTCGTCCACTCGACGATGTGGTCACGCTCAACCAACGCTACGGTTCTACCGCTCTGCATCAGACGGTAGGCAGTTACCACACCCGTGATTCCGCCGCCCACCACGCCTACGTCATAATGGTCTGCCTCGTCGCTGAAAGTGGGATAGTTCGTTTGTCTGGTGGTGTCAATCCACAGCGAGACATCTTTCCCGGGTAGCTCTTCGTCACCGAGCGGCTCGTCAATCATGTTTCTCCTCCTTTATCCGATATGTGGTTCTGACAAAGCCGCTCTGCGAGCGGGCCGGAGCCCTTCACGTTCGACTGACCAACCAGCCCCGTGAATAGCGAATCAGGTAGGCAGGGGCAGGCACCGAGCAGCAGTCCGAAGTCGCGCAAGGCGATGTAGCAGTGGGGCCGAGTAGGTCAAGAGATCGAAGATGATTCACGTCAGCCAGCGGCGACCACGTAGGCCCCGTACCACCTCGGATGGCACCGCCTCGGCAAGGCCTTTCAAATCAGTCGCAAAGTGGTCGGCGTTCTTACTCATGTCCCTCCATTGATCCAACGTCTGGGGCAGGGTTCAGGCCGAACGGGGGGCGGTCAGGGGACCGCGACACAACTTTGGCGAGCGACACGGTGGACGCTCACCGCGCTAATCATCGCAGCCCTCTGTGCGGTTCGATCCCTGATCCGACAGTCCGCGCGCCCATCCATCCCGCAGTCGTGATGCTCAACGGGGCAGAGGGACGCGGGGACGGTGGGGACGCCGGCTCCAGCAACTGATGACGGGACGATGCTCACTCTGTTGCGCTGGGCCGAGGCGCACATGGTCCCCGTCCGGGGTTAGAGAGCCGGCAGGCTGAAATCGTCGAAATACCAGAGCGCGCTCGTGTACCAGAGGATCGCGACCACGACGACCAGCGTGCCGCCGGCCAGCGGCAGTGCCCAGCCGGGAAACCGCCGAGAGCGGACGATCAGGAGCTTGGCGGCGATCGCGCCGTAGACGAAGCAGCCGGCCAGCGAGTGCACGGCCACACGCCTGTCGATGTGGGTCTGCACCCCATAGGCCAGGATGCAGTGGTAGGCGATCGGCAGCGTGAGCAGGATCGCGGCAACGCCCACGGCGCGATGGAGGGTGACGATCCCGGCGGCGGAGCTGCCGATGCGCGGCAGCTTGCCGAAGATCCACAGCGCCAGTCCCAGCTGCAGGGCCGCCAGGGCCAGGACCCCCGTCGCCAGCCAAGACTTAAGCGGCAGCGTGTCTTCCCCGCTGCTCCCGAACAGGCCGGTCGCGTAATTGGGCACGTGCTCGGTCCCGAAGATGTAGAGACCCGCGGTGATCGCGGCCACGAGGCCCACCAGGGCGGCGAACCAGAAGAGCGGACGGCTGCCCGCCGGCTGTTCGGCGGAGGGGGCTTCCAAGCATCAGCCAAGGTAGCGCCTGGACACCGACTCTATGGTGCCGGTGCTTGACCGAATTCGAAATGGAGATTTTGGGGCTGGTCGCCGAACTGTCCCGTTTCCGGGGCTTTCTCCTATAGCGGGGGCCCGATTCGTCTCTCGCTACCACCCGCGGATCATCCAGCAGGGCCGTCTGTCCGACTGACTGGGCCAGGCCTGTGCGCCAAGCGTTAGGTTGAGTGCGAATGTCTTTTCAACAGGACGTCCTGGTGATCGGCTGCCGTATAGGCGAGGACTCGACACTGGGAGGTGTCCGATGAAGGCGATTGTGGTGACCGAGGAGGCCGCGGGAACGGCCGGGATGACGCTGGTGGAGCGGCCCGAGCCGCAGGCAGCGATAAGCGACGTCGTCGTTCAGATTCATGCGTCGGGATTCGTCCCGACTGAGCTGACGTGGCCCTCGACCTGGACCGATCGCCTCGACCGTGACCGGACGCCGTCGATTCCCGGGCACGAGTTGGCCGGAGTGGTCACCGCCCTCGGCTATGGCACGACGGGGCTGTCTGTGGGACAGCGAGTGTTCGGCCTCACCGACTGGACTCGCGACGGCACCCTGGCCGACTACGCGGCCGTCGAGGCACGCAACCTCGCGCCCTTGCCGGGCGACGTCGACTTCACGGTGGGCGCGAGCCTGCCGATCTCGGGCCTCACCGCGTGGCAGGGACCGTTCCAGCACGGCCGCCTTCAGGCGGGGCAGAGCATCCTCGCGCACGGCGCGGCCGGCGCAGTCGGGTCGATGGTGACGCAGCTTGCACGAGAGGCCGGCGCCTACGTCATCGGCACCGGACGCGCTGCCGACCGTCAGAAGGCACTCGACTTCGGCGCGCAGGAGTTCGTCGACCTCGAGAACGACACCTTGGAGGATGTCGGCGCAGTCGATCTGGTGTTCGACGTCATCGGCGGCGACATCGGGAAGCGGTCCGCAGGCCTGGTTCGAGCCGGAGGAACGCTGGTGTCCGTCGTCGGGCCGCCCGAGGCGCGGCCCGCCGACGGCCTGGCGGTCGACTTCGTTGTCGAGTCCGATCGTGCCCAACTGAGTGAGATCGTCCAGCGGGTGCGGGACCGACGACTGCGGACGAACATCGGCAACGTCGCGACCCTCGACGACGCCGTCGCCGCCTTCAATCCGACCGAGCGGATCAGCGGGAAGACGATCATCCGCGTTCGTCCGTGAGGACTCAAGATCCAGGGCAACGCTCCGCGAGGCCAACCCAGATCGTGCGTGAAATTGCCGCGGGCCGGGTGGGCGGGGTCGCGGAACCGGACGCCTGAGCCGACGACTGACAGAGGCGTGTGGGGGCCAGACCGCGGCCGCGAGCGCCGATACGCTGCGTCACATGCCCCCCGCCGCGTCATCGAGCTCGCCAAGCAGCTGGCTCGGGTCCGGGACCTGACCGAGACGTTGCCGATAGGCGGCCCGATTCGTCTCTCGCTACCACCCGCGGATTGTCGAACGGATACGCACGCCCAGCTGGCATATCTACAGACGGCTAGCGCGGAATCCACCGCGGGGTTGGAAAGTGACGGCAGGCGCAGTGCCCGCCAGCCGACGGGCGATATAGGGCGCTTGACAAAGGGGAACCGCGGTCAGGTTGCGCAGCCGTGGAAGCTGAGCACCAGGCGCTACGGTGTTCCTGAGCCCGGGACGACATGGCCTCCACCACTCAGCCTCAGCCGCAAACCGTCGTCGACCCGGTCCAGGCCGACCGCCTGGACGGCTTCGTGGAGCGCGCCCAGCGGGCGGCGGAGGAATTCCGCCGACTCGACCAGGAGGAAGTTGACGCGATCGTCTGGGCGATGGTCGTCGCCGGGCTGGAGAGCGCCTTCGACCTCGCCGAGCTTGCGATGCGGGAGACGGGGTTCGGCGTCCTCGAGGACAAGGTCGTCAAGAACTACATCGCCACCGAGTTCCTCTACGACTACCTCAAGGACAAGCGCTCGGTCGGCGTCATCGACGAGGACCCCACGAGGGGCATCCAGTACGTCGCCGAGCCGATCGGCGTCGTCCTGGCGCTGCTCCCGATCACGAACCCGACCTCGACCGCCCTCTTCAAGTCGATCGTGGCCGCGAAGACGCGCAACGCGATCGTCTTCCGCCCCTCGGCTCGAGCCGCCGAGCTGCGCGGTGCGAGCAGTGGAAATCCTCCAGGAAGCGGGTGAGAGCGCAGGGCTGCCGCCCAACGCATTGCAGGTCATCCCCGATCCGACGCTTGACGTCTCCCAGTACCTGTTCCACCACGACGGCGTCGATCTGATCTGGACCACCGGAGGGCCGAAGAGCGGTCGCCGCGGCGAACGCGGCGGGCAAGCCGACGCTAAGCGTGGGCGCGGGGAACGCGCCGGTGTACCTGCACCGCAGCGCCGACATCGGGATGGCGGTCGTCGACATGCTGATCTCCAAGACCTTCGACTCCTCGGTGATCTGCCCGGCCGAGCAGACCTGCGTGATCGACGAGCCGATCTACGACGCGGTCGTCAGCGAGTTCGAGCGGCTGGGCGGGCACATGCTGGACGCCGACGAGGTCGATCGCCTCGCCTCCCTCGCCTTCGGCGCCGACGGCAGCGTCAACGTCGGCGCGCTCGGGCAGTCCTGCGTCAATCTCGGGGCGATGGCCGACTTCCGGGTCGAGGACGGCGTCAAGGTCCTGCTGGCGCCACTGCCCTCCGACCTGAAGGCGCTGGCCGAGCACCCCCTGATCCAGGAGAAGCTGATGCCGGTGCTCGGCCTCGTCCGCTCGCCCTCGGTCGATCATGCGCGTCGCCGCCTGCGAGCTTGTAACCGAGCACGGTGGGCTCGGGCACACCTCGGCCGTCTACGCCTCCGACGACACGGTGATAGAGCAGTTCGCCGCACGGGTTCGCACCGGCCGAATCCTCGTCAACGCCCCCACCGCGGTCGGGGCCCTGGGGGGCATCTATAACTCGCTCACTCCCGACCTTCTCGCTCGGCTGCGGGACCTGGGGCGGCTCAAACACGACCGACAACGTCAACTACCGCAACCTTCTCAACGTGAAGACCGTTTCGAGGCGCCAGGCGCCCCCGCAGTGGTTTCGCGTTCCCTCCGACACCTACTTCAACGCCGGGGCGCTCGAGAACCTGCGTGAAGTCAGGGCGTCGCAGGTCCTGGTCGTTACCGACATGGACGGCGAGGCGCGAGGGGTCGCGGACGAGGTGCGCCGCTACATCGACGGAGCCGGCGTTCACGTCTACTCCGACATCCAGCCGGAGCCGAGCGAGTCGCAGATCCGCGCCGGGGTCAACGTCCTCGGCCAGGTCGGCGCCGATTGCATCGTTGCGGTCGGCGGGGGCTCGGTTCTAGACGCGGCAAAGGCGATGCGGCTGTTCCACGAGACCCCCGAGCTGACCCTGCGGGAGCTGTCGCTTCCCTTCCTCGACGCCCGCAAGCGCGTGGCCCACTATCCGCGAGGTCGAGCACACGGTCCGGCTGGTGGCCGTCCCCACCACGTCGGGCACCGGGTCCGAGGTCTCCCCTGCCGCCGTCGTCAGCGCCGACGGGCGCAAGGTGACGCTCGTCGACTACTCGCTGGTCCCCGACGTCGCGATCGTCGACCCCACCCTCACCGTCTCGATGCCGCCCGCCGTGACCGCCGACACCGGCGTCGATGCCCTCACCCATGCCCTCGAGGCGGGCGTGTCCATATTCGCCTCGGCCTACACGGACGCCTTCTGCATGCAGGCGATCAACCTGATCATGGAGGCCCTGCCGCGGGCCTGCGAGGACGGCGCCGACCTCGAGGCGCGGACGAAGATGTCCAACGCCGCGACGATCGCCGGGCTCGCGTTCTCGAACGCGTTCGTCGGCGTCAACCATGCGCTGGCCCACTCCGTCGGGGCACGCTTCGGCATTGCGCACGGCCGCGCCAACGGCATCTTCCTTCCCTACGTCCTGCGCTACAACGCCTCGATACCGACCAAGTTCATGCCGGCGCCCGGGTACTCGACCTACGTGGCGCCCGACAAGTACGCGCAGATGGGCTGGGTTCTGGGTCTGGGCGGCAGGGACATGGACGAGCGGCGCGAGCGCTTCTTCGACCGCGTCGACGAGCTTCTCGATGCGGTCGACATGCCCCGCTCGCTGGCGGATGCGGGGGTCGAGCGCAAGGAGTTCGAGGCCGCCCTGCCCGAACTGGTGCAGGAATGCCTTCGCCGACCCGAGCCTGAGGACGAACCCGAGGATGCCCATGCTCGACGAGCTTGCCTCGCTGCTCACGGCGGCATACGAGGGACGTCCGTAGGGCCGGGCTTGGTGCCAGCCGTCACTGAATTCACGGCCGAAGCACAACGATTGCTGCGCGACGAGACGCAGTTCAAATGGTACGTCGTCACGCTGCTCGTCCTCGTCATTTACGTCTACTCGGTTGAGGTCGAGAGAAGGCGCTGGGATGTGATCCTCGCTGGCCTTGCGTTTTGGCTCGCCGACTGGATCAATGAGATCGCCAACTCGCTCATCCTCCACTTCAGCCACCGTGCCGCCCTGTGGACGGTGACCGGCGAAACCGCCTACCTGATCCTGATCGGGCTGACGATCGAGATCTCACTGATGTTCGCGATCTCCGGGATCGTCTACGTGAAAGTGCTTCCAGAGGATCGCCAGACAAAGGTGCTGGGGCTGCCGAACCGCCTTTCGATCGCGCTCGCATTCTCGATCTTCGCCGTCTTCGTCGAGGTGCTGCTGAAAGGCACCGGCTACTTTCACTGGGAGTACTGGTGGTGGAACTTCCCCTTCGTCCTTCCGATCATCATCTTCGGCTATCTCTGGTTCTTTCTCCTCGCCGCCTACGTCTACGACGCTCCCGACAACGGGAGGCGGCTGCGGGTGGTAGGCGCGATGGCGGCTCTCGTCGCTGCGGCGCTGATCGTCTTCGGCCCGGTGCTGGCGTGGATCTAGGCTGCTGCACCGCGCATTTCTCGCGGTTCTCGGGCGCGCTTCGGAGCCCCAATCCCCGACGGCGACCACCGGCGCTCACCCGAGCTGGCGGCCCAGGTTGTAGGCGGCGATGATCAGCGCCAGGTGCGTGAAGGGCCTGGGGGGAAGTTGCCGAGCTGGTCGCGCGTCGGCCCGATCTCCTCGGAGTACAGCCCGACGCGGTTTGCGTAGGTGAGCATCTTCTCGAAGGCCAGCCGTGCCTCATCGAGCCGCCCGGCCCCTGGGGAGCGCCTCCACCCACCAGAAGGAGCAGAGCGAGAAGGGCGCCCTCCTCGCCGGCGAGCCCATCTGGCGACACGTCCACGTTGTAGCGGTAGACGAAGCTGTCGGAGACCAGCTCCTCGCTGATTGGACTTACCGGGCATCGCTCAGGTGACTCCCCTCTGCCCCATCCACATCCTTCAAGGGCAATCTACGAGCGATCCGTAGCGGCGGCGGCGTCGCGAGCTGGTCAAACCCGACGGTTGAGGTTGACAAAGGCGAACCACTGTCAGGTTATGCAGTCATGGAAGCTGAGCGGCGGGGTTCCCACCTGCCGGCCGCGGGACCGTGGCCGGCAGGGAGGAACCAGGCGCTACGGCTTGATCTGGTTTTGGGCCACGGACGCGTTCGTCGAGCGTCGCTCGGGATCGCGCCCTAACCGACCGTCGCGCAAATCGCGTAGACCCTCAGATCGATCGAGGTGTCGATCGATGTCGAGTTGTTGAACAGCTGCACGGACCACCCGCTTCCGGCTCCGTTCGGGCCGTTCAGCGAGACGAGAACCTGTCGCTGTTGACCGTTTTGCGATTCATTTGTTCCTAGGTCCGAGCCTCCGCCGATTACTCGCTTGCCGGAGGGACAGCCGACTGTCACGACTTCGCTGAGTCCGCGCTGGCCGCCGCTGTTGACGATGAAGACTTCTTTGAAGGTCTGACTGACGACTTCGTAGCCGCTAAGTCCCGGAGAACCGGGCGCGCCGGGAGCGCCTGTGTTTCCCGTCGCTCCCTTTGGGCCCTTGGGAAGTTGACCGATTACCTTGCAAGTCACCTTCTTTCCAGTGCTGACCTTGCTCGGGCACTTGACCTTGGCCTTCTTCGAATTGGAGTCGGTGGCTCCCACGCTGGCCATCGCGACGGCGGTGACGCTAACGGCGGAAATGAGAATCGCCATGCCAACCGCCACTGCGCGGCGAGATGGCTCAATCGATCTTTGCATCGTGATCTCCTTGGATTCGCTCGGCCCCGCCTCGATCAGAGACGGTAGCCCAACGCCCCCGGCCGACTGCCAACTCCAGGCACGCCACTCATAAGACCGTCAAGGGCGGCAGGCGAAAGCCCTGGATAACCCGACGGTGCACAAATGTCCGGCCCACACCCCGTTCGGGTTATGAGGAGCCTCTGGGGGCCGCTCCCAGTAGAGCTACCGCTCTGCCAAGCGGTCTGAGGTGCTCTCAGATCACCTGAGTTTCGCTCTGTTTGGTACCACGGCTGGTACCTCGACCCCTGCGCAGAGGCCATCAAGTGGCCCTAGATATGTACAAGATTCGTTATGGCTACCGCGAAGATCGACGTCCGCCTCCGTCCGCGTGGCCGCCGCGATGAGTTGCTCGGGATCCGAGAAGGTGTCCTGCAGGCCCGCGTGGCGGCCCCCCCGGTGGACGGCCAGGCGAATCGGGCGTTGTGCAGGCTGATCGCCAGGCGGCTTAGGGTGGCTCAGTCCAAGGTAGCCATCGTCCGGGGAGAGAAGTCAAGGAACAAGGTCGTGGCCGTGGAGGGCGTCAGCTCGTTTGCGCTGCGGCAGGCGCTGCATGAGCCGGACAGCTGATGCATGTGGATCGCGCTGGTGTCAGTCGTCGCTTCCTTCGCCTGCGGCCCCGAAGGCGAGATGGCGAAGCTCGAACGGTGCCCCATTCGCGAGAGATGGGCTAGGTAGATGCCAGTCACGTTGTTCCCGCTCAGCTCCCCAACCGCTCAATCGGCGGCCGGTGACTGAGGGCGCCATGTCTTCGCCTGAAGTTGTAGCGCTCGACCCAGCCCGATAGGGCAGCGGCCCTATCGGGCGAGCTGCCGTAAACGGCCGCGTAGGCCCACTCCCGCAGCATCGTGCGGATGAAGCGCTCGGCCTTGCCGTTGGTCTGGGGCCGGTAGGGCCGGGTGCGGATGTGTTTGATCCCGAGCGTCCTGCAGGCGTGGGCGTGGGCGGCCGAGCGATAGGCGGAGCCGTTGTCGGTCATCAGCCTCTCGACGGCGATGCCGTGAGAGCGGTAGAAGGCCAGGGCTCGCTTGAGGAAGCCGATCGCGGTCTTCGCCTTCTCGTCTGGGAGAACCTCGACGTAGGCGAGGCGGGTGGCATCGTCGACGCAGACGTGGACCCGCTCCCAGCCGGTCTGCATCCGTCGCACCCCGGCTGCGTCGGTGCGCGTTGCCCCGTCCTTGGCCCAGCTGCGACCCAGGACCCGGTGGCCGGCTCCGTGGGGGCCGATCCGGCCGAGCTTCTTGACGTCGATATGGATCAGCTCTCCGGGGCGGCGCTTCTCATAGCGGCGGATCGGCTCGGGCGGCTCCAGGCGGCTCAACTTGCCCAAGCCGATCCTCCTCAGGACCGCGGAGACCGTCGAGGTCGCCATCCCGAGCACCTCCGCGATCTCGGGGCCGGTGAGCCGCAGGCGGCGCAGGGCTGCGATCGCCTCGACGCGGTCGGGCGGGGTGGCGTTGTGGACGGTGCGGGGAGCGGAGCTGCGGTCGAGTAGGCCGGCCTCGCCATCGGCGCGGTAGCGGCGGGCCCACTTGCCCGCAGTCCTCACGCTCACTCCGGCGGCCTCGGCCGCCTCCGTGAGCGTGAGCCCATCCTCGACGACGCGGTGGGCCATGACTGCCCTGCCCTTCGGGCCGAGGGGCGCGTTAGCGTGGAGCTTCATCCGGTGTCCTCCTTGGATCTGGGTGGCTTCAGCACCCCCAGCCTCCAAGGAGGTCCGGATGAACAACGTGCTTAAGGAACTACAGCTAGGGGACACCTCATCGATGCACGAATGAAGTCCCTGCCTATCGCGCCGTGCTCTAGGGTCTCGAGCCGTGAGCGAAAGCGCATCCGCCGACCCCTCCTCGGCAGTGGTTGAGGCGACACTCGACCTGCTGCGGCCCGGTGCCACTCACAGGCTGCCAAACGCCATGGCCGGCTACATCGACGTGCTCGAGGAGCGCGACGCGATTGGCCCCCACCCCGGTCAGCAACTGATGCGGAGCAGGGCACTGCCGCTCATCTACGAGCGGCTCTGGCGTCCGGTGGGCGGGCGCCTCCTGCTCGGAGTCATCGGGCCAGGAACGGCCGAGGAGCAGCGGATCGCTCGGGAAATGCTCGGGATCTCGACCGGCGACCGCGTCCTCGACGTCGGCTGCGGCCCAGGGAACTTCAGCCGGAACTTCGCCCGCGAAGCAGGCGACGGCGGCCTAGTGGTCGGCGTCGACGCCTCGGCGACGATGCTCGCCGCGGCCGTGAAGGCGGGCGGGGCCGCCAACCTGGCCTACGTGCGAGGCGACGCCTGCGCGCTGCCTTTCGCCGATGCCGTCTTCAACGCCGTCTGCTGCTTCGCCGCCCTCTACCTGATCGAACAGCCGATGATCGCGCTCGACGAGATCGTCCGTGTCCTTGCGCCGGGCGGGCGAGTGGGCCTGCTGGCGAGCTGCGCTCGCGGCCCCCTGTCTCCTGGCAGGACCGGGGCAGCCGTGCGCGCGCTGACCGGAATCCGCCTCTTCGGTCGTGACGAGCTGACATCCGCGCTGGCGGCTCAAGGCCTGACCAGCGTCAGTCAGCGCCTGGCAGGCCTCGGGCAGTTCGTCTCGGCCCGCAAGCCGATGCTGAGTTGAGACTCGGAGCCGAACCGCGGCACGGGGCAGGGCCTCGTTGGGTGGGTCGACGCCCCGGTCCGGCACGGACGGCGCTCATCCTCCCCCTCACTTCCGCTAGCTCCTCTCAAGCGCCTTTGGCTTCTTCTCAGCCCGTGGGCATTGGCGTCGCAGGCCTCCCATACCGGGCCCGATTCGTCTCTCGCTACCACCCACGGATCCTCGAGCGAAGTCATCTCGCCGATTGACGGCCCAGGCTGTTGCTTCGACGCGTTAGCGGAAGTCCGCCGCAGGCTGCCAGGGACTCTTGGTGAGCATTGGGGAGCAGCGCACGCCCTACCCGGCCACCACCCAGCCGCCATCCACGTGGATCACCTGACCGGTGATGTACCCGGCCCCGTCCGAAGCCAAGAACAGGACGGTCTCGGCGATCTCCTCCGGCTTGCCGAAACGCTTCAGCGGGTTCATGGCGATTGCCTCGTCGATGTGCTCGGGCGAGACTCCCCACTCTGTCTCCCATTCGCCCGAGATTGGCCCGGGGGCAAGAGCATTCACGCGGATCTCTGGGGCCAGGTCCCTGGCCAGCGTGGCGGTGAAGCCGCGGATCGCTCCCTTCGCCGTGGAGTAGGTGACGGGAACGAAGTTGATCGCGTTGTCGGGGTTTATCCCGTTCCCGTAGGTGCTCGAGAAGTTGACGATGGCACCGGCGCCACCTTCGAGCATCATCGGCCTCACCGCGTGACACATCCGCATTGCTCCGATGACATCAACCTGTAAGAGGGCGCTCGCCGCTGCTGTGTCCAGCTCGCTGAATCTCACCGTGTCCGCCTCGTCGAGGCGGCCGGCGGCGTTGACGAGGACATCCAACCGACCGTAGCGCTCCACGACATCGGCGACGAACGCGTCTACTGAATCCTGATCCGTGACGTCGAGGTGGCCGGAGTGAGCCTGCCCGCCCCGGCCCTCCACCTCCGCCACGACCTCCGCGGCCTGGGAGCGAGAGGAGCGATAACCGATCGCAACCGAGGCGCCCTCCGAACCGAAGCCTCTGGCAACAGCTCCACCAAGCGTCCCCCCACCCCCGGTAACCACCGCCACCCTTCCCTCGAAGCGCCGCCCATCATTCCATTGATCCATGCTTAGCCCTCGGTCAGTGGTCTCTGTGGCCAGGCGATTAGATCACAGGCCGGCTGAGCCCGACGCGCAGGCCGTCTAAACCGCTCAGCGGCTCCGCGGGAGCCGCTTCTGCTTCGCGCGAGACGCGGTCGTCTCGGTAACCCAGGGGGCGTGCAGGTGTGCATGCACAGGCGCACATCCAGATCCCGAAAGGTTCTCATTTGCAGCGATTCTGGCGGTGGTAGCGACGACCGATACCGGCCCGATTCGTCTCTCGCTACCACCCCCGGATCATCGAGCGAGGTCGTCTCGTCGATTGACTGGGGCCCAGCTGTCGCATTCACGCGGTTGCGGAAGCGAGCTGCCAATCCGCGAAGACTGCCCCTCCTCGTCCAAAGCGGCAGCGAGGAAATCCCCGGCCGGTCGCGTTGCTACTCGGCGATCGTCTCGCCGGAGCCGCCCAACTCTTCGGGGAAGTCCTTGAGCTTGGGGAGGCCATCTTGCATGGGCAGCACGGTCGACTCGTAATTGACGTGCACCCCCGGTTCAAACGGAAATGCGGGGATCGTCGCCGCGTAGACGTCGACCAATCCCCACTGCGGGTGCCGCGTCAGCAGATGGCCGCCGCAGACCTTGCACCACTGCCGGTAGCTGCGCTCGTTCTTGTGGTACTCGCCGATTTGGTCTTCTCCCTGGGTCACCTTGACCGCCTCGGGCTTCCAGAGCGTGAATGCGTTGACCGGGCCGGCGGACCAGCTCCTACAGGAGGCGCAATGGCAGTAGCCAGCGCCCTCCGGATCGCCCGTGACTTCAATCGTGACAGCGCCGCAGAAGCACTGCCCTTTGAAGGTCTTTTCATCCTGGCTCATGAGTTCTCCTTTCCCTCGAGGTCTCGTCGCGACATTGCCCACGCAGTATCTCGCTCAAAGCGCCGCTTTCCATGCAGAGCGGCGCTTCTGTCGCCCCGCGGAGCCGCGCCTCCAATGCGCGAGAAGCGGGCGTCTCGTAACCGGGGGGCGTGCAGATGTGCACGCACATCCGCACATCCAGATCTCGAAAGGGTCTGTTTGCAGCGTCTTCTCGCGGTGGTAGCGACGACCGATAGGCGGCCCGATTCGCCTTTCGCTACCACCCGCGAATAGTCGAGCCGATGCGTCTCGCAAGCTGACCGGTCTGGCGATTTCGAACGCGTCGCGCCTAGGCAGTTTGGAGCCGACGACTAGAGGGGAAGCCGCTAGGGTCGACTGCGGTGGCACGCCTCATCGGGATCAATCACGTCGCGCTTGAGGTCGGTGAGGTCGACGAGGCGCTCGCCTGGTACGGACGCTTCTTCGAGTTCGAGCTGCGCGGCAGGGTCGGCACATCGATGGCCTTCATTGACATGGGGGATCAGTTCATCGCGTTTGCGGCTGGCCGAACGCAACCCGACGACCGAGGCCGGCACTTCGGCCTCGTCGTCGATGACAAGGAGAGGGTCCGCGCGGCGCTTCGGGACGCCGACGTTGACGTCCAAGGAAGCGGCTCCCTCGACTTCCTGGATCCCTGGGGCAACCACGTTCAAGTTGTCGACTACCGAGACATCCAGTTCATCAAGGCGCCAGGGGTGTTCCAAGCAATGGGCATCGAGGGGCTCCCGAAGACAGACGCAGCCCGCGAGGAGCTCCGCCACAAGGGCGTCACCGACTAGACCCGGCGGCAAGGGTCTCATTTGCAGGAACCCTTGGCGGTGGTAGCGAGACCGATACCGGGCCCGATTCGCCTCCCGTTCCACCCGCCGCTAGCCGACCGCCCGCGAAACGGCGACCACGATCAGCACAAGCGCAACTGCGCCAAGCGACCTGCGAAGACCATTGACACCCTTCGCGAGCTCCTCGTAAGCCCAAACGGTGAGCGCGACGTAGAAGACTGCCTGGGCGAGATCATGGACCGTGCTCCCCTCGCTGGTGAACAGCGCAATGAGGAACGCGGCGAGCGCGATCCAGAGAGGCGGGTTGGGGAACTGGCCGACGGTGTAGCCGCGGATCTTCAGGTCGCGTGGCACCACGGGAGCCTAGTGCGCTGAACCGACACGACCCCCTGCGAGCGTCTGGTAACCGGGGGCGTGCAGGCGTGCGTGCGTAGGCGCACATTCAGATCCCGAAAGGTGCTCATTTGCAGCGATTCTGGCGGTGGTAGCAACAACCGATACCCGGCCCGATTCGTCTCTCGCTACCACCCGCGGATCATCGAGTGGATGGCCGTATAGCAGTGGGCTGCTTCAGTTCGAGGGAGGAGTCAGGGCGCAAGGCGCTCGATGCGCCAGCCGTTCGCAAGCTCGCGCGTGTAGAGGAAGCGGTCGTGCAGGCGCGCCCTCTGACCCTGCCAGAACTCGACCGTCTCGTGCCGCACTAAGAAGCCACCCCAGTGCTCCGGGCGGGGAATGTCCTCCTCGCCCTCCCAGCGTTCCTCGATCTCTCTCAGGCTCGCCTCGAGGGCGTCTCGCCCGGGCAGCGGTCGGCTCTGCGGCGAGGCCCAGGCACCGATGCGGCTCTCGCGGTCCCTGTTCGCAAAGTAGGCGTCGGAGTCCGCGGCCGGGAGCCGCTCGACGGAACCGCGAACGCGGACCTGGCGGTCGTGCTCGCGCCAGTAGACGACCAGGGCCGCCCGTGGATCGGCGGCGATCTGGGCCGCCTTGGCGCTCTCGTAGTTGGTGAAGAAGCGAAAGCCGTCGGGACCGTGGCCCTTGAGCAGGACCATTCGCGCGTCGGGGGCGCCATCGGGCCCGACCGTAGCCAGAGTCATCGCCTCCGCCAGCGGCACTTCGCGCTCGGCGGGCTGGTACCAGCGATCGAACTGCACGATCGGATCGGCAGCGAGGTCGGCGCGACGGAGAAGCGGGTGCTCGTGTCGGGTCGGCTCGCTCATTACGTCGCAGAGCCTACGAGCCGGACCCGGCGCCCGGACAGGAAGCGCCCACGACTCGACATGTGCCGACGGGTCAGCCATGGGCAACGCCCGGAAGAGGCCGGTGGCCAGGGGTATGTCAATCCGTAGCTCTTCCAAATGGCTATGCCCTCTCGCCGGAGTATCCGTGGGTGCACCTCTGACTCAGCGACCTGCAAGCCTGCTTCCGAAACGGGCTTCCGGCTAATCGGGGAGGGAGATTTGAACCGGCGAACGCTCGGCCCCCAGCTGGCGAACCTCGGCGCCGATGCATCCCCGGGGCCTCTCTCGCGTCCCTCCTGTCCTCGCCCTGGGACTTGCCGGACACATGTGACGAGGCATCCGGCGCCACGGTCCGCTTCGCGGCCTGCGACGGCTACCGCTTCGTGCTGACACGCCGCAGGATCGCCTCCCTCGCAGCATCCTTCAGAGCGTGGACAAAACGAGGTCGCTTCGGGGATTGCTTCCCAGGCTCTGGGTGGGTGACCTTCTCCAAGAGATCGCGTTCGCGATAGCTCATGCGAACGAGCTTAGAACTCCGGTCGGCATTCGCTAGAGGAAGTCGCTGACTAAACCAATCCCGGACCTAATCTCGAGGCCACAGGAGCCATTCCCGCGGATTCCTCGTTATCTCTGAATATCGAGGTAGCTGGACGTGGGTCAAGGCCCTCGGAGAGCCTTCCTTTTCAGGAGGGTTGTGCGGATGCGGGGCGGTAGAAGCGGCGGGGACGCGCACCGCCCCCCGTCCAAATCGGCCGAAAGAGATGCCCCATTACTCCTACCAAGGCTTCAGACGCCGTACGGCCGATCACCGAGTGGGGGATTCTGCAAAATGGGGTGAGAAAGGCCAAGTATTGGAGATCAGAGCGCCTCAAGCCGAGCGCGGAAGGCCGCGGCGGGTTCGACCGCGGCGCCGTGGGAGCGCGCTCGTTCGGCGAGGTCGCGGTCGGAGGTGACCAGCGTCACGTCGCCCTCGGCGAGCCAGCCACCGAGCCGGCGCAGGATCTCCGCGTCGGCGGAGTTGGGACCTGGGCGGGGAGCCCAGGCGATCCCGATCCTCTCGGCGCGGATTCGCGGCGAGGGAGGCTGCTCAAGGACGACGGTGACTTGCTCGTCGGCCTCGGTCGCCCAACGATCGAGCTGGCCGACCAGCCGCTCGATTGCGGCGCGGCGATCCCGCCACCAGCCGTCGGGCTGGGCGCCGATCACGTTCATCGCGTCAATGACGCGGTGCATAGCCGGCGGTCATCGGCGTCGAAAGGATCTGCAAGCGCCCAGAAGAGCTCGTTCTTGTGGAAGTCCTCGGGTCAGACGCCCGCACGACTAGTCCTTCTTGCCGCGCTCCCCCTCGCGAAATTTCCCGTGGCGATTCTGGACCCGAACCTCCCCGCCACCAAGGTTGCCAGTGATCTGCTTTGCGCGGTCAATTGCCTCGTGCTGCGTCCGTGTAACGGCACTAGCACGCTCGTGATCCTCCTTCACGACGGCCCAGCCCTGACCCGGTCGCGGAACCACATACCGGTCGTTGTCATTTCCCTTCCCCAAGCTGCTCCTTCCTAAGACCGTGTCGGTCTCCTGCAGCTTAGCCTTGCTCTCGGCATCCAGGTCAGTGAGACAGTGGGACCCAACGACGCAAAGGAGGGGGCCCCATGCCTAAGTTCCTGCTCGAAGCACTCGTACACGGCGGAGGGCATCAGGGGAATCCAGAGCGCGGGCAGAAGCAGCAGGCTCTTCCCCCGGGCCAAGGTCTTGACCAGATCTCGGCGCCTCAGCGCCGCCGCGGAGACGCGGTCGCTATTTCCCATCATGCCCTCCGGCGGACCGTCGGCGATCCGGTGCAGGAGGTCGAGCTGGGCCTGGGTCAGCGTCTTGCGGTGCGCCACGGCCAAGCCCTACCGCGAGCGGCGCGTCGGCGCAACCTCGAACCCCGACCCCTGATAAGCCCCGATTACGGATACCTCTTCGAGGCCACGGGAGGCCTTCCTGTGGATTCCTCTGGGTCTCCGAATATCCACGATGGGGTGAAGGCGATCTCGGCCCGCGAGGACCGCCTGCTGCGGCTTGTCCTGCGCTTCTTCGAGCAGCGGGTCTTCGGCCCGCTGCGCCTGGAGCGCCTCGAGAAGCAGCTGCGCGCCCAGGCCCGCAGCGAGCGCCGGAACGGCAAGCTCGCCGGGACGAGGCTGCGCAAACAGATCGCCGAGGTCGACCGCAAGATCAAGGCGCAGGTGCAGGCCCTGGAGAAGGGCGTGGAGCCGGAGCTGGTCTCCGAGCGGATCGCCGAGCTTCGCGGCGACAAGGAAGCGCTCGAGGAGGCGTTGGCGGAGGTCGGGGCCGAGCGCGAGGAGATGGAAGATGACGAGCTGGCCAAGCAGCTCGCCCGGGTGCCCGACCTGAGCAAGGCGCTGGCCGAGGCGACGCCGGAGGTGCAGCGGCAGGTATTCCAGGCCTTCGACCTGCAGATCGCCTACGACAAGGTCGGTCGGCGGATCGAGATCTCCGCCACCGTCTCGGAGGCCGTCGCCAACGCCTTCGAGGACACGAAAGCCCTCCAAAAGGAGGGCTCAGCGGTGGTAGTGAGAGACATAGCGGGGGCCCGATTCGTCTCTCGCTACCACCCCCGGATCATCGAGCGAGGTCGTCTCGCCGATTGACTGGGGCCCAGCTGTCGCATTCACGCGAAAGGGGAAGCGCGCGACCAGCTGGACCCCTCTCCTCCCGTCGTCCCATTCCGTTGGGTCTCTAGGACCGCCGTTTCAGCGACCACCGAGGTCCTCGTTTCTGGAATTCGGGCAGCCGCGCTTGTCCGATCTCGTTGCGGTAGCCCTCGTCGTCGGACTCGACGGCCCGCGCCCCTCTAAGACGTCCTCGACTTGCCCATCCGGGATCACCACCGCGCCCGAGCTGTCGGCGAACACGTAAAAGCCCGGAAACACCCCCACGCCCGAGACAACCACCGGCACGTTGGCCTGGAACGGCGTCACCAAGCTGTCGTCTTCCGCAACCGCGTTGATCGTGTCCGCATCGGCAGCAAGTGAGTCAGTTGGCTTGACCGGTCAGGCCTCGAGGCGCTCGAACTCCTCGAGCCACCTCTCGACGATCCGCACGACCGCTTCGACGCCCGCCGCGTACTCGACTGTCTCTTCCTCCTCTTGGAGGACGTTTACGCGCGACGTGATCCGAGCCCGGAGCGAGCCGCCTTCGCGCTCGATCCAGACCCGTAACACAAGCACGCCTGTGCGCTGTGCGATGCCCCCGCACATGGGCGCAATACTCGCCTGCTGTCGTCACTCCGCCGTTACCGCAGCGTCAAAGTCGTGCAACAGGTCGCGCAGCGTGGACGAGGGCTCGAGGCCGAGCTGGTCGTGCAGCAGCCGGCGATAGAGCCTGTACTCCCGCACGGCCTCACTGGGGTTCGTCTCGGCGATGTGGATCCGGATCAGGAGGCGGTGAGAGCTCTCGCGCAGCGGCTCGCTCGCCACGGCGGCAAGCGCCACGTCGGCCGCCTCGCCGTATCTGCCAAGCCTCAACAGGCGTTCGCCGAGTGCCTCGAGTCCATGCAGCACGAGCTGGCGAAAGCGCTCTCGCTCGATCAGGATCCAGTCGTCGTACCAATCGGGCAGGATCTCGCCCGCGAAGGCGAGAGTGTCCAGGACCGGGATCTCCCCATCGTCGCCATTCAGCAGGCGTCGTGCCTGATCCTTCGCGTCGTGCAGGTCCACGCGCACGTTTCCCGCCAAGCTCAGCCTGCTGCCGTTGGCGTCCACCACCCGATAGCCCCGTTGGTTGACACGCCAGAGCGTCGAGCGCAGATTCGCGAAAGCCCGCTCCTCGCTCATGTCGATCCACAACGTGCCTGCTACGTGCACCCGCTGCAGCGCGCGCCCACGAAGCGCAAGGAAAGCAAGTAGGCGCCGTGCGCTCATCGGAAGATCGATCGGCTGGCCATCGACGCGCAGCTCGAAGGCATTCAGAAGGCGCACCGCCACCTCGCGGCATCCCCCGCCCGCAGTCCCCCGGCGCAGTGGTGCGGTCCGACTACTCACAGCCGGTCCTCCTGTCAAGCGTTTGAATGAACGTTAACCCTCCCGAACCCAAGCAGTCAACGGACGTGCTGGCAATCTCAACGGACGTTGCAATCGAGCTTCAAGTAGAGAGTTGGGAGGGGAGTTCGCGTAGGGCTTCTGGGCATGGACCCGAAGCAGGAATCCTTCATCGCTTGGCCGCGGCTAGGCGAGGTCAACCGGCTCGCTCCGCAGGGTGGGGGGCGGACAGCCGGCGACGCTGCGGCGAGGCCGCCGCGGTAGAGGTCGTGTGGCGGTGGCTGGAAGCGATCGCCGCCGGACGCTAAGAACCGGGCTCGACCACCACGCGAACCGGTCGTGACCGGACGTCGTCGAGCCGAAGCTCGAGGCGGTACTCGCCGGGCTCCGGCAGCACGGCCGAACCAAGTGACGACCAGCTCATCGTCACCGACTCGCCGGGAGACAACGCGAACCAGCGCGGCTCGCGGGGGCCGTTGCCGATCGCCAGGCTCCACGCCGATGACGGCTCGCCGTTGACGAGCAGCTGCGCGCGGTGGAGCTCCGGGTCGACGACCTCCGAGCCGGTGTTCGTCGCGGTAATCGAGAGCGCGAGGCAATCGCGCGCCTCCAGCGGGAGCCGCACCGGCTCCGCACCGAGCTCGAGCGCCATCGACGAGCTGGTCACCCTTACGTCAGGGCTTCCGTGGCGCGGTGCTGATCCCGGCCTTTGACACCGTGCTGCGGCCCGCGTTCGGCGGGCCCTCGAGCTTGAAGGCCTGGGTCACCGTCGTGAACTTCTTGCCGTCACCCGTGTCGCCCGTGACCCTGAAGTGGTTGGGGATCTTCCATTCGAAGCCTCCGTCGGTCCAGGGCGCCGGGTAGCCCGAGAAGCTCGCCGTATCGGTCGCGGTGTCCTTGTTATCGGCGCCGATCTGCGTGAACGTGTCGCCGGAGTCGTGGTGCAGGTCGGCCTTCGAGTACTTCGTGAAGTAGCCGGTGATGGAGCTGGCGTCGCCCGAAACCTCCTTCGCCTCGACGTTGCCGAACGAGACGCTCATCGGGTCATACAGGAACGTCAGCTTCATGCCGGCACCCTGCGTGCCGGCGCTGAACGTCAGATCGGAGCCCTTCTTCTTGCCCCGGATCCCGGACGGCTCGAGGACCTTCATCGTCTCGGTGACCTTGGCCGTGCCGACGGTCAGTTCGACGGTCACCGTCGCGGTGCGGTCCGGCGCGGTCCACTCGAACTTCGTGCTGCTGGCACCGGTCTTGGGCTTGCCGTCGCTGGCCTTCCAGGTGCCGGCCGCGTTCCCGGTGAACGTGACCTTCTCGCCCACGCCGACGTCGGTCCGGGTGTCCGCGGTGCCGTTGGGCGCCGAGAGCTTGGCCTTGTGCGTGATGGTCGGCGCCGGCGCAGCGGCCGGCGCCTTCGCCGGCGCGGCGGCAGGCGCGTCCTGAGGCTCGGGCGCCGCGGGGGAGGGCTGCGCGGGGGTTGGGCTCTGGATCGGCGCCGGGGCCTCCGCGGCGGGCGCCTCGACCGCGGGAGCCGCGGCCTGGCCGACGACCAAGCCCTGCGGGGCCGACTGCTTCTCGCGCTCCTCCTTGCGCTCTTGCTCGGGGGGCGCCGGCTGCGCGGCCTCGGGATCGGGCACCTTGACGCCGAACGGCAGGGCGTGTGCACGGCGTCCGGCGGCGCGCTGCAGCTCGTGGTCGGCGGCCGGGCGCCAGGTTCGGGCGGCAGCCCCCGGCCGGGCTGATGCACGCGTGCGGGCGGGCACAAGGGCCGCGCGCTTGGTCTGCAGGGCGTGAGTGCTCATGGCGCTTCCGTCCTTTTGCTCGATGCCTTCCAGCCCAACGGCGCCAACGGTAGCACCGGGCCAACGCGCGGTCCCTGGGTGGCGCTCACGGCGCGTTGCGCTCCCGGTCGACCGCCGGCGGTGCGTCCAGCGCGGTGCTAGCGCCCTGGGCCATCGTCTCGGCCACGAGCCAGACGCGCGATGCCGGCACCGGGCCCAGCGGAACGATGCGAACCCCGACCGTGAAGCCCTGGAGGCTGCTGTCCCGCACGACAAGGAACTGGCCGAGCACGCCGTGGATGCGGATCCCCTCGACCGGCGTGGGCGCCCTGTCCACCGGCTTGCCGAGCCGGCGCAGGCTCGCAACCGTCTCGAGCACGTGGATGCTGCGCGCGTTGCCGACAAAGATCCCGTGGCGGTCGCGGTTGTAGTTGGCGGGCACGAGCCCTCGCACGAGGTTGCGGGCGAGCAATACGCTGTCCGCCGCCTCGCGCCCGGCCTGTGACGCCTGCGACACGCCGACGTGGATGCCCTGCATGACGCCCTCCACGAGGTTGTCGCGCACCTGCACCGCGCCGACTTGCGCGCCGCCGACCACGATGCCCTGGCCGCCGGCGCGCAGCAGCGCGGCCGCTGCGCGCAGGCTGCCGCGCGTCTCCGGCGACAGCGTCTCGAGCCGCCGGCCGGCGCCCAACGCGCGCGCCCAGCTCAGCAGCGCCTTCTCGCCACCGCCGGCCTTCCGCACGGCCGCCGCGCTGGTGGAGTTCGCGAAGTCGCGGACGAGCGCGAGCGTTTCGGCCTCCTCGCGCACGTGCAGGCCGCCGCGCACGCCGGGGAGGCCGACCGCGACGGCGCCCTCGCTCCCCGCGGGGCGCAGCGCTCCCCTGAGCCGCCGCGCGAGTTCGCGGCCGAAAGCGACGTTCAGCACCTGGTCGTCCGATGGCGCCGGACCCAGCAGCACATGGTTCGCGTCGATCGTCGCATGGCTAGCGTCAACGACCAGCGCGCCGGTCTGAAGCGCGCCGACCTCGAGTCGGTTGCGCTCGATCCGGATGCGATCGGGGTTGCCACCGCCGTCGCCGTGGCTGCGCACCGTGACGCAAGTCTGCGCCTTGCCGGTGGAGTCCGGACACGCCAGCACGCAATCCGCCACGACCAGGTCGCGGCAGGCCACGAACGTGAGCGCGCCCTCGAGCTGCGGCTCGCCTGGCGGAGCACCGGGCGTGCCGCCCTCCGCGCGCAGGTGCCGCACCTCGACCTCGTCGCAGGTGTCGAAGGCCACCGCCGCCTCCCGCCTGAGGGCGCGCAAGATCGTCGCGGGGCCGGCGCCGTTCAGCACGATCCGCGATCGTTTGGCGATCTGGAGCGGCTGATCGAGCAGGTAAACCCCGGCCGCGAAGCACAGCTCGCCGCCTCCGGCGGGCAGCGCGTCGGCCGCGGCCTGCAGGTCGTCGCCAGGCTTGACCGACACGGTGCAACAGCCGCGGTCGAGATCGATGTCGACGAGCGGCGTGAACCGCGGCCGACAATCGGAGATGACGGTGCGAGCGTCGAGGTCGACCAGCGCCAGGGGCGCGAACGCGTGAAGGATGCCGTCCGGCTCCGCGTCGGTGCGGTGCTCGATCCCGTCGCCCAGCTCGGAGCGCAACCGGGCGCCCCACCAGTCGCCGGCCTGGTAGTCGCCCGCCGCAGCGGTGAAGCGGATTCCGAGGTCGTCCCCGCGGTACGCGGCCGTCTCCGCCGACGCCGCGCCGACCACCTCGCCGTCCCATCGCCGGACGGCCAGCCCGACCGCTGTGCTCGGCGCGCTCACCGCTCGATCGAGCGTCAGCACGTCGCCGCCGGGCGCGCCCGCCACGGCGGTGATGGCGTACAGGGCGCCGTGCGGCGCACGGTCGGCGCGCCGCGCGAGCCACGAGACCTCGACCAGGTCGCCCACGGCCAGCGCAACCGTGGCGGGCGCCAGCGTGACCGTGTCGCCCGCGATCGAGGCGACGGCGATCGCTGCCCCGCCGTCCTCGAACGACCAGGCGAAGCGCGCCGTCGACGCTGTCCCGCCGTCCAGCACCTCCACGCAGAACAGGCCGTCGGGAACCTCGGCGAGTGGGTCGCCGGGCGGGTCGCAGGGGTCGGTGGGCGTCACGACGCCAGTGCGGGTGATCGTCAGCTGCCCCGCCGACTCGGCGACTGTCGTCAGGGCCGCCCAGGCGGCTGCGCAGGCGGTCGCGCTGGTCGGCGCGACGCGGACGCGGTAGCCGATGCGCGTGCGCGCCGCGCTGTCGATCGGCGAGAGCGCCGGATCGACGAGCTCGAGTGGATCCTCCGCGGGCTGCACGTGCTCCTCGAACACGTCCAGGTAGACGAGCACCGTGCCACCGGCCGGCAGCGCGGCAATCTGATCCTGGTCGGTGTAGTCGAACGGCGCGGGTGCGAAGGCCGCGAGCCCGCCGACCCACATCCGCCCCGGCTGCACCGTCAGGTCGAGTCCGCCGGCGGTCGTGACGCCGATCTTGAAGGCGTCGCTGCCCACCACCACGCCGGCGGCTCCGATCGCGTCGGCGGACAGCTCGCTCGTCGCGCGCGCGGCTGCATCGAGATTGAGATTCCAGTCGTGATCGAGCAGGATGCGCCCCTCCTGCATACGCGCGCCCGTCCAGCGCTCGTCGCTGCGCAGTGGGACCTTGGTGTAGTCGCCGTTCATCTCATTCCTCCCAGGGGGCGAGCGCCAGGCCCGGTCGGACGCCGAGCGGCACGAATTCGTGGACGCGGCGGCGCAGCCGCTGCAGCCGCGCCGCCCTGTGCAGGTGGTGCTGGGCGCCGACCTCGCCGCCCTCGCTGGCCGCCTCCAGCAGTGGCTGGCGCCGGTCGAGGTCGAGCGCGTAGTAGCCGGCGGCCTCGAAGCCAACCGACACGAAGGTCGGGTCGGGGAACGGCCCGCAGCGGTACGCGACGGGATGCGACGGTGGCGTCGTGAGGTCGGGACCGAGGAAGCAGTGGCGCAGACAGCCCTCCTGCTGCTCGACCACGTCGATGCCACCGGCGAACAGGCAGTCAACCGCGTCGGCTGCCTCCGCGCGCACCGCGCCGACGAAGGTCACGCCGTCGGCCTGGAGGGTGGGCGCGAAACCGCTGCGCGCGCCAACTGCATCGCTTGGCGTGCCGCCGGGATCGTCCCCGCAGGAGCGCAGGCGCGCGCCGGTCCCGTCAACCACGCAGTCGGTCAGCACGACAGGGAAGGCTCCGAGATCGGCGCGGATCGCGCCCATCACGCAGCGCCGCGCCGAAAGCGTCAGCGCCCAAGCGCCGGGCTCGACGCGAAGCTGGTTGCCGTCGAGCGGCGACAGCGTGAGGTCGACGAGCTCCACGCCGTCGAGGCGCGCGCCCAGCGTGAGGCTCCCGGCCAAGGCGAAGCCCGCGAGGGTGAGGCACGCACCCTCGAGGTCGAGGTCAAGCGACCCGTCGACCGTCGGCGTCATCCCACGCGGCGCGACCACCCGCCAGCGCTTGAGCGTCGGGGTGAAGCTCTGCGCCGCCGGGGCGGCCAGCCGGTCCGAGGTCTCGATCCGGATCTCGACGTCGGGCCGCCCGGGCTCGGAGGCGTCGGGGTCCATACCCGCGCTGAGCTGCTCGCCGCGGGCGAACGCGTCGTCCAGCGTGTGCACGATCCGCCCACCCGCGGGGAGTGCCGGGTTGAGCAAGATCACCACGCGCGCGGCAGGGTCGGAGTCGCCATCGCCGGCGAGCGCTCCGAGGCCGCCGGGTGTGGGCCGGTGCCAGGTGGCGCGCAGCGGAGCAGCGAAGTCGCTGCCCAACTCGACATGCCCGCGCGCGAGGTCCACGACAGCCTCGCCGGCGGCGGGCGGTGCGGGCGCCGGACCGCCCGGCGGCAGGCTGCCGAAACGCAGCGCTGGCCACGGGATCGGCGTGCCCTCGGCCTCCAGCGCAAGGAGCACCGGCCGGCCGGGCTCGGGCTCGCCGGCGAGCGGATGGTCGGCGGCCACGGTCCAGTTCGTCCCGTACGTGATCTGCCCGCCGGCGTCGAGTGCCTGGAGCAACCGGTAGGTGGCGCGCACCGGCGCGTCGAGCTCGTCGCCAGTGCGCGCCAGCGGCTCGCCCGAGCGCGGCGAACGCGGCACGGGGTTGAGGTACGGGGGCGCCTCGACGCCGAGCGGGTGCAACGCGAAGCGGGCGGGCTCCGGCAGCGGCGCGGCCTGGACCGCGTGGTAGGTGCGCACCTCCCACGGCCACACGACCACGGTCGCGGCGCGAGGCCCGTACGGGCCGGACGGCGTCACGCTCCGGCGCACGCGATCGAAGGGCGTGCCGATGCGGAAGCGTGAAGTGTCGCGCAGGTCGACCGAGGCCACGCGCGGCGGCGGGGGATGGTGCAGCCGCTGCGCCCAGGTGGTGACCTGCCAGCCCTCGACCACGCGCGCCACCAGCCCGGTGAGCACCTCGGCGAAGTCCTCGAGCGCAGCCGGGGTGCCCTTGCGACGGCGCAGCGCGATCGCGTAGGCCACCTCCAGCCGCTCGGCATCGGGCGGCAGTCCGACGAGTGACGCGATGTAGGGCACCGCCCAGTCGGCGCAGCTCTCTATGAACAGGTCCTGCCAGACCTGGTCGATGTCGTCCTCGAGCAGCCGGCTTTGACGGTCGACGCCCTGCAGCAACGGGTCGAGCAGGCGCGGCGCATCCCCGACGTCGGCCGGCGCGTCGCGCAGCGCGGGCGGCAGCCAGTCAGCGACGGGTGGGTGCAGGTCGGTCATGCCGGCTGCGCCTCCACCGAGGGGCTGTCAAGCACGATGACCTCCCAGCGGGCGGCGGCGCGCCGGCCCAGCTCGCCGGTCGCGCCGGGCACCTCCAGGCTGGCGACGCCCACCACGCCGGTCACCCCCTGGAGGACCGCGTAGACATCGGAGCGATCGAGCTGCTGGCCGAGCAGGCGCTGCAGCGGGGCGAGGACACCGTCGGGGTCGAGAAGCGCATCGCGCGCCGCCGCCGCGACCGTGACCGGGTCGCGGCGGGGGTCGACCGCCAGCACCGCGGCGAGCCCCGTGAGCTGCGTCACTAGACCGGCGCAGACACAGAGCGGCACGGTCGCGTCCCGGCGGGCATCGAGGAAACCCGCCAGGGTGGCGACCTCGGGGGCGAGGGGGGCACGCGGCCCGCCCGAGCCGGTGCGGATGAACCCGAGGTGCAGGCCCGATCCGCCGCAGGCGCAGCCAGGGGGACCGGTTCCGCTCCAGGCGACCGCGTGTGACACGCCGGGGTAGCTGAGGCTCAGGTCGGCCAGGTCCTCGATCGAGACCGCCCGGTCGAATGCCCGCGCGCGGCTCGGCGCGAGCTGGCGCAGGCGCCGCTCGTCGTCCTGGTCGGCGCCCCCGGACGTGGGGTCTGCCCCGCGCACCTTCTTGACCCCGCGCACGCTGCCGAGCAGCGCATCGATCGCTCCAGCCTCCACCTCGCCGGCCGTTCCGCCCCCCACCCGGTAGCTCGCGGTCACGTTGTTGCGCCCGGTTGGTAGCTGCGCGCCCTGCTCGCCGTCGCCGAATTCGACGCTCACCGCGCCGTCGGACTCGAGCCGAGTTGCGAACACCTGCGCGGGCCCGGCGGCGTAGAGGCTCGCGACCTCCTCCCACTGCACGCCGTCGGCGCGCAGCACCATCGTCGGCACCGGCGTGCCGGCGTCGTCGACGTCGTAAGCGATCGGCGCGTCCCGCGTCGTCATCCGCTGGCGCACCGCCGCCGCGTTGCCGCTGCCGAGCGTGGCCTGATTGGTCGCGCCGTGGCGGATGCGCACGAGGTTGCCGCTGGCCGGCGCCTCTAGGGCGTCCACATCCGGCGCACTATCGGTGAGGTCGACGATCAGGCCGGTAGGCACGTCGCCGGCCAGCGCCGGGCTCTCCTGCAGCGCGGCCGCGCTGCAGGCGAAGACTTGCCAGATCGGGTGATCGGCCGGCCCCACGGCCACCGCGACGTGCTCGGGCGTTTCGGTCGGGCGCGGGTAGAGCCGAAGCTGGGGCGGGCCCGCCGGCCGTTCTTCGGGGAAGACGTAGTGGCGCGCGACGACGCGGCGATCGAGGACGTAGATCGTCTTCTCGTTCGACGCGTCTTCTAGGGCCGGCACCGCCGGGTCGAATTCGAGGCGCGAGACGCGACGCAACGTGCCCGGCGCGGTCTCCCAGCGCACGGGGCGGTGCGCGGACACGCGGACGATGTCGCAGCCGCCGGTGGCCCAGTCGACGACGGCCACGAGCTGACCGGCCGACAGATCCTCGAGCATCGTGTCGAGCACGACGAACTTGGCGGCCGGGTCGATCGCGCTGTCCGTGGCGAAGCTAAGGCTCTGGACTTTCGTCGCCGCCGATGGGTCGGCGGGGATCCGCACGATCTTCTCGAGGCGCTTGGCCGGGGCGGCAGTGGCCAGGATCCGATAGGCCGCGTAAGGCTCGGTGGTCGAGTCGAGGACGGTGTCGAGATCGCGGTCGAACTCGACGAGCGAGGTCCCGAGCTCCGCGGTGTGCCCCGTGACGGTGGCCACCGACAGGGCACTCGTCGCCGACAGCCGCAGCTCCTCCGGCAGCAGGTACCACCAGGTGAGCAGGTACCAGAACTCGTACCACTCGCCGATGGGCGCGGGGCTGGGTGGGTCGGGCGGCGTCTCGTCGACGAACAGCACGTCGTCGCCGGCGCGGAAGCCGGGCTCGCCGAGGAAGCGGAGCTGGCGGCCGTCGGGGACGGCCGGAGTCGGCACCCACGAGGCCGTGAGGCTGTCCCACTCACCACTTAGCTGCGTGTCGCTCACCGTCTCGTACTTCTGTGCCGCGCGAGCGGGCGTGCCCGGCGCCTGGACCCGCGTGCCCGCCGGCACGAGCGGATCGACCCCGCGATCGAGGAGCGCGACGATCCAGCCCTGCGCGGCGATGCGCGGGCGCGGCCGGTAGCCCACGAGCGCGGCGAGCCGCCGGAGGTCGGTCCAATCCTGGGCGGTGGTGAGGTACGCCTCGCCGGCGGTCAGCTCTGTCTGGGCCGCGACCCCCTCGGCGACCGCCGCCCACAGCCGGGCCAGCAGCGTCCCCGCCGGGTCGCCCTCCACGTCCCAGCGCGCACCGAGCTGCGTGCCATCGACGTCCGCCCGCTCGACCGTCGCGATGAGGTCGCTGAGGAAGCCGAAGAACTCGCCGCTGCGGCGGCGCAGGATCGGCTCGCCGGGGGGCGGCGGCACGAGCCCGAGGCCGCGTGGACCGGGGCCGCAGGGGCGCGTGGGGGTGCAAGTCATCGCCCACCTCGCACGACGATGTCGAGCCGGCCGCGGGCGGGCTGGGCTGGATCGTCGTCGAGCACCGCCACCTCCGCGGGCCCGACCGTGATGACGTCGCGGATCGTTCCAGACGGGTCGCCGAGGCGGCGAGCCTCCTGTGGCTCGACCGCGTCGACACCCGGCAGCGCCCCCAGGGCCGCGACCACCGCCGACAGGTACACCGCAGCCCCGAGCTCCAGGTGCGACGGGTGGAAGAAGCCGGGCTGCGCATCGGTGCCCGGGCGCAGGCGATGCAGCGCCGCAAGGCGAAGCTGCTCAGGGTCGGTGCCCGGCGTGGCGCAGATCTCCAGCGCGATCAGCAGGCCCACTGGCGTGCCCGGCACCACGGCGGCCTCCGTGCCCAGCATCCGTAGGCCGTCGAGCGTCTCCTGGACGCGGACCCGGACCCCGCGCGCCGCGTCCTCGTCGGCGGTGTCGAGATCGACCGCGGTCGTGATCAGCGGCCAGGAGCCGGTCCAGGTACGCCGCGCGGCCGCGCGCCGTACGTCGGGGTCGCGCATCGCCGCGGACGCGTGATCGGCGGTGACCACCGCATGCAGCGGCAGCGCCGCGAACGCCTCGGGGGCGTCGCGGCGGGCGATGTCGAGCGGCATTCGGTCCGCCCCGCCGGTGCCGCCGACCGGGTTGCGCACCGCCACCGGACGCACCTCCCATTCCGGGCTCTGACCGGGCAGCGCCTTGTTGCGCTCCAGCACGCTCAGTGCATTAGGGGCGATGTTGCCAGCCGCCCCGCCGCCGAGCTCGTAGCCGGCGGCCACCGTGCTGCCGAGAGGCGGCGCGAGGCCGACGGCGCCCGTCTGGAAGCGCAGCAGCGGGGGCTCGTGCTCCTCGACGTCGATCACGAACGCGAGGTCCGTGGCGTCGGTGGCCACGTCGAGCAGCGTCGTCGCCCAGAAGGCGCCCACCTCGAGGCCTGAGGGCAGCGTCACGTCGACCGCCAGCCCGTACGGCACACCGTCTGCGTCCATCGCGATGCCGGGTCCGCCGGGGTTTCCCGGCCGGGAGGGCGTGCCCGCCGCCAGCAGCGCGAACTGGGCCGGGGCCGCGTCCTCGTCGATCGCGACGAGCGCCAGCCCGGCGGCGTCGCCGTCCACGAGCCGGCCGTGGTGCGCGGGCACCAGGTTCCCGCGTACGACGGTCACCTCGTCGGCGCCCTTGCCCGGATCGATGCCGACCGGATAGGAGCGCGCGAGCGCGTCCTCGCGCGCCCAGGTCACGCGGAATAGGTCGAGCGTCGCGCCGAGCAGCGGGTCGTCGAACGGCTCCACAGCGGTGAGCCGGACGACCTGCGCGGTGCGGCTGGGCAGATGCGCACGCACGGCGTCGAGCGGCGGGCCGGTCACCGGCCACGGCTGCTGGCGGTGCGCCCAGCGCGAGTGGGCGTCGTGGTCGCCCGGATCGACGACCTCGAACGCGATGAGGTTGCCGGGCGAAAGCCACGCGCCGCCCAGCGGGTCGGCGGGCGTCGGGCGGACGAGCACGCACTCGGTCGCGCCGGCGGGCAAGCAGGCGCCGTCCTCACCCCAGTCGTAGATCGGGATCTCGGCCAGCCCGTCGTGCGCTTCGAGGTCGGCATCGAGCGTGAAGGCGATCGCCGAGCCCGGCTCGTCGGCGGCCACCTCGTCCGCTACGACCGTCACCGCGGCCTCGCCGGGCGCGACCGCCACGTGCAGGACCGTCGTTGCCGATACCGCCTCGGTCAGCTCGAAGTCGACGAGCCGGGCGTGGCGCCGCACCGAGGTCCGGAGCCGCGCGGTCTCGAGGTAGGCCTCGGTGGCGACCCGGTCGAGCCGGTAGTGCAGCAGGTCGCCGATGTGGGCGAAGAGCTCGAGCAGCGTGATGGTCGGGTCGGCGACCGAGGTGTCGGCGTCTGGCGCCTCGCGCAGAAGCTGCTCGATGAGCACGCGCCGCAGCGAGCGCCAGTCGCGCGCGGTGTAGTCGGTCAGCGGCGACGGTGGTGGTGCCGGTTCGCCGGGGTCGGGGGCGAAGCAGCTCCCCAGATCCGGGCACTCGGGTCGCAGCCGCACCGGGAGCCAGGTGCGCAGCGGGTCGAACGCCACGCCGGCGGGCGGATCGACCTCCAACCGGTAGCGCGCGGTGTCGGGGAGGCCGGCGAGCACGAGCTGGACGTGCGGCGTGGGCACGGCCTCGATCGTCACCGCGCTGACGGCCACCGCCGCCCCGCCGGGCGCCGGGGTGAGCGTCCACAGTCCCGGGTCGGCCAGCGCCGCCGAGGGGTCTTGGTAGAGGCGAACGTCGAGCAGGCGCTGACCGCCGGACTGCCGGGCCTCAGCAGCTCGGAGGCCTTGCACCGTGGTCGATGGGTCGAAGAGCGCCTCGGGCCGGTGCACGGCAGGCGCGGTCGGCGGGAGCGTGGCGGCGTCAGCCACTGAGACGCACCTGTGTCGCGGTGGGCTCGCCCGCCGGCCGCAGCCGATAGGTGAGCGTGGCCTCGAGCGTCGACTCCCCGGCGCGCGCCACGGCGAGGTCGAGCACCTCGATGCGATCGCCGAGCGTTTCCTTGAGGGAGCTGCGCGCCCGCACGTCGACGACGGTGGCGAGTGCCGGGTCGAGCGGCTCGAACAGCGTGTGCGCGCCCAGACCCGCGCCGAACTCCGGGCGGTGCAACCGCTCGCCCGCGCCGGTGAGCAACACCAACCGCACCATGTCGGCGACGTGCCGTGCGGGGTCGGCGTCGGCCAGCCGGCGCGCGGGCGTCAGCCGGTAGGGGTGGCGCGGGGCGTTCACTGTCCCTGCACCCGCGTCTGGAAGCCGGTGACGATCGCCGTGCCCTGCGGGGCGCCCGCGGCGTTCTTGCACAGCCCGATCGAGCTCGACAAGAGCGGCACCGCGCCCTGGACGGTCACGCGCGTGGCGGGCATCAGCCACTGCACGGTCAGGCAGGGTGACGGTGCACCGGAGACGTTGAACGGGCAGCCGCTGACCATCACGGTGTCGCTGACGGTCAGCGGCGGCATGCCGGAGAACGTCAGCCGGGTCGCGCTCGGCACGACCTTCACCTGACCGCCGTGCGGGCACATGATCGTCGCGCCGGCATCGATCAGGAAGGCGCCCATCACATCACCTCCAGCGCGCCGTCGTTGATCGACACACTGGACTGGGTCAGCGCGACCTTCTGGCTGCCGAACTCCAGCACCATCCCGTTGCTGTCGAGGGTGACCTTCGCCCCCGAGACGGCCTCGACCGCGATCGCCTCGCTGCCCGAGGTGTCGTCGACAGTGAGCTTGTTACCCGCGGCGGTGATCAAGAGGATGGTGTCGGGCCCGGCGCCCGGCACGCCGTCGCCGTCGGCGCGGGGGCCACCGGACCAGATCGGCATGCGCGACGTGTCGCCCGCCGGCCACTCGACGAAGACGAGGCTGCCCAGGGCCGGCACCGCGGCGATGCCGATGCCAGGGCCCGACAGCTCGGACGGCTGCGCCCAGCCGGTGGTCTCGGTGTCGAACACCTCTGGCACCCGCACCTTGACGCGCGACAGGCGCTTGGGGTCGTCGTTGTCGACGACGATGCCGAGAAACTTGCCGAAGAAGCGCGGAGTCACGGCAGTTCTCCCAACCCGCCGCCGCCGAACGGCTCGTCGCCGGTGAGGCCAAGCGCGTTCCGCACGAGCGTCAGGTGCTGGACGTGGCGCTCGAGCGTCACAACGTGGCGCACGCGTTGCACGAGATAGCGCCCCGAGAGCAGGTCGCCGAGGCCCGCGACGAGGATCGTGCGCCGCGCCCGCACGAGCAGGCCGACGCGCGCGGTGTCGATTTCGGCGCTGAGCGTCACGCCGAAGGCCGCCGTTCGTGCCAGCCCCACCGCGGTCGATGACGGATCGAGCTCGCCCTCGACATCGCCCGACGCCAGCAGCACGGTCGCCACACCGCCCAGGGAGGCGGAGCCCTGCGCCTGATCGTCGCCGGAGGCATCGCCCTCCTGCTCGGTGTCAGACAGCGGCGGGATGCGCGACGCCCTCACCCGCCGCCCGTCGACGAGGCGCGCATCCACCTGCACGCGCCGGGCGTCGCCGCCGAACGCGAGCGATAGCTGGCCCTGCGGGTCGGCGAGTGGGTCGAGCGGCGCGAAGTGGCCCGCGGTTTGACCGTCGGCGCTCTCGAGATACACCGCGTATCCCCACTTGCGGGCGAGCGCCCGCAGGAAGCCGAGATCGGTCGCGCGCTGGATGGCAACGTGTACGTCGGGGTCCGGCGCGTCAGGCGTCGATTCCACCTCGGCGCCCATGCCGTAGCTGGCGAAGATCGATTCGGCGATGGCGCTGTCCGACGCTCCGGACCAAGCCACGATCTTCTCCTCGCGGTCGAGCTCGAGGGTCCGATCCTGTGCCTTGATCTGGAGCTGGGACGTACCCTCGGGGTCGATCGTCCACGCGGCTTGCGCCGAGCGGCCGTCGAAGCGGTAGCTCGTGTCGACGCTCGAAACCTGGACCGCCACCGGCGTCTCCGGCGTAACGAGCGGGTCGAGCAGGCTCGTCCAACTGCCGTCGTCGGCGGCCTGCAAGCTGGCGGTGAGCACTGCGGCGTCGGCGCTGTCGGCGGCCTCCTCGACCTGAACCTCGCCCAGCTCACGCAGGCCGTCGTCGGAGAGCTGGTCTCCGTCGAGCTCCACGATGAGGCGTGTGTCAGGCATCGGGCAGGTCGATAGTCGTGCCGGGCTGTTCGATCAGCGTTGGGTCCACCCACGGGTTGGCGTCGGCGAGCACCCACCAGCGCGTCGTGTCGCCGGTCGCCCGGCGCGCCAGCAGGTCGAGCCGGTCGCCGGCGCGCGATTGGTAGACGCCCTTGACCGGCGGCTCGGGGACCACGCGCGGAGCGCCCATGCGCCGCACGCTGCCGTCGGGCTGGACCACGTCGATGGTCGGGACGCCGGCGTAGCGCGAGGTGGGATCCGGCACGACCATCGCTATGCGAGCTCCGCCATCTGCGGGATCTGCAGGGCCGCCTTAACCTCACGCGAGCCCTGGTAGTAGGTCGCCGCTGCGCGGGCGACGGTGTCGTCCTTGTCGAGATCGTCGACACGCAGGACCGTGAAGCCGAGCTCGGCGGACGCGTGGATCGGGTTGAGCAGCTCGTCGAAGGCCGTCTCGTGGACGGTCAGCGACTTGAGCCGCACGGGTGTGATCCGGCCCGGGCCCCAGATGAGCAGGGTCAGCGGCAGCCGCCCGGCCGGCACCGCCGCTCCGCCGCCGCCCAAGAGCCCACCGAGCAGCGAGGAGCCGACCGGCTGCATGAGCATCTCGATCGCCGCGAGCCGCGGCGAGATGCCCATCGCGAGCGTCAGCGAACCCTCCCGCTCGAGGCCGTCGGTGGCGTCGAGCTCCACCCGCAGCGAGTAGTCCTCCACCGCGGGCCGCGCGGCGTTGCGGGCACCGCCCGCCGGCGTGCCGGCACCGCCACCGCCGCCGTCGCCGCCCTCGACGCGGAAGACGCGCGTGACCTCGGTGGGGTTGTACTGGAACACAACGAGCGTCGGAACCACGCCCAGGAGCGGGTCGGAGAATGACGCCAGCATGCCCTTGATCAGCGCCACGGGCGCTCCTCTCTTCGCGCCGAGCGCGACTCTCTTCGCGCCGAGCACGCGGCCTCGGCCACGGCGCGCCCCACGGCGTCCTCGGGGCCGCTGGGGAACGTCCGCCCGGCCAGCCGCGCAGCGATCGCGGCACGCAGCGGACCGGGCTGCGGCGTGGCGCCGACCTCCACGCGCAACCGGCGCGGCGGCTCCGCCCTCATGCAGGGACCCCCTTCCCGTTGACCGGACGGGGCCAGGCCCGGCCAAGCTTCTCGAACTCTCGCCGCAGCGCATGCTGCACCCCGCCGTCGGTCACCGGCCCACCTGCCGCTGCGGCGAGGTAGGCCGCCGCGAGCGCGGTGCCCTGGATGCTGCCGCCCGACAGCTCGACCGCCGCCAGCCCTTCCCAGTCGAGCTCGTCGCGCGGCGCACCGGCCGGGAACGCCCGGCGCCAGATCTCGGCACGCGCCGCAGGACCGGGCAACTCGAATCGGATGGCGAAGCGAAGCCGGCGCAGGAACGCCTCGTCGAGCGCCGACTGCCGGTTGGTGGCGAGGATCACGAGACCGGTGAACGTCTCCACACGCTGCAGCAGGTAGTTGATCTCGAGGTTGGCGTAGCGGTCGTGAGCGTCCTTGACCTCAGTGCGCTTGCCGAACAGAGCGTCGGCCTCGTCGAAGAACAGGACAGCGCCGGCGCGCTGCGCCTCGTCGAACGCCGTCGCCAGGTTCTTCTCGGTCTCGCCGATGTACTTCGAGACGACCGCCGACAAGTCCACGCGGTAGAGGTCCTGCCGCAGCGTGGCGGCCACGGCCTCGGCGGCCATCGTCTTGCCGGTGCCGGACGGGCCTGCGAACAGTGCGATCACACCCTGCCCGCGCGGCAGCTGGCGGCGGAAGCCCCAGGCATCGAGCACAACGTGTTGCAGCTCGACGTGAGCCACGAGCTCGTCGAGCTTCGCCCGGCAGTCCGGCTCGACGACGAGGTCGTCGAGCGCGAACGCCGGGGTGACGAGCGCGGCGAGCCGGGAGAGCGCGTGCTCGGGCTGACGGCGGGCGGCTTCCCAGACGAGCGCGGCGTCGAGCGGGCGGCCGGCCCAGCCCGCGTCGCGACGCGCGCGGCGCAGTACCTCGGCGATGTCGCCCTCGGTGAACGCGAAACGCGCGGAGAGGGCGTCGACGAGAGCGTCGGGCGCATCGATGGCGTAGTCGCGCAGTCCGTCCTCCCATGCCGTGGCGCGCTGGTCGTAGTCGGGCCCAGGCAGGTCGACCACATGGGCGCCTGCCCTGGTCGCGCCAGGCTCGGCGATGTCGACCGCCGGCGCTCCGTCCCAGGCGGCCTCGGCGAACTGGTCGGCGTCGACGATCGGCAGCGCGATGCGGAGACGCGAGAGAAGCGCGAGCTCGCCCGGCGGCCGCGTGCCGTCGATCGGCACGCGGCCGGCCTCGGTGGCTGCGGCGGCGGCGAGCGCGCGGCGGCCAACGCCGTGCGGTCCCCGCAGGACGACCGGGCCCGGGTCCGCGCCCTGCAGGTGCCGCACGAGCCCGGCCCGCGCAGCGTCCAGCCGGCTCGGCGCCGGCTCGCTGACGCGGATCGCCGCAGGGAGCTCACCGGCGAGAACCTGCGCCGCGGTCGCGGTCAGCGTGAGCGGTTCGCTCCCGCCCGCGCCCGGCTGCAGCACGCCGCCGCGAACGAGCGGGCCGTCGTCGGCCACCGCCGCGGGGACCGTCAGCCGGAACGGCTCGAGCAGCGTGCGTAGGAGCGCAGCCGTCGCGAACCGGCGCGCGCCGTCGTCGTGCGCGCAGCCGAAGGCGAAGGCGACCTGAGGGTCGGCCTGCGCCCACCACGCCGCGGCCACGAGGACCTCTTCGCCCCTGTTGAGCTCGAGCACTTCGGTGATCGCGCCAAGCGCCCCGGGTTTGGCGGTGCCAAGCAGCGCTCGGACGCGCTCTGCGTGGGCCGCGCCGGCGTGTGCGGTGGTGCCGATGGAGGCGGCGGCACGCTGTGCCTGCGAGGGCTCGGCGCCACCGGGTGCCGGGTCCCAGTGCGCGCCGAGCGCCTCGAGGTAGGCGCCGATCGCCGCGCGGAGAACCTCGCGGTGGGCCTCCAGCCGCTTCACGGCGCAACGTCCACGGTCGCCGGCTGCCCGGCGACCTTGCCGGCGCGTAGCACGATCTCGGCCGGGCCCGGCGCGGTGCTGGGCGGGATCGTGACCTCTATCTGCGTCGGCGAAACGAACGTGGCTGGGATCGCCTTGCCGTCGAGGAACGCCTCGACGTCTACCGCCGCATGGACCGTGTCGAGGGCCACGGGCACGTTGCGTGCCAACGGCGTGGCGGGCCCGGTCACGGCCGGCACCACTGTCAGCCCGATGGAGTCGTGCCCCACCGGCAGGCCCGCCTCGCTTTGGGTCACGTCGAGCCGGCGCGCGCCCGGCACGAGCCCTGGGTCTGGAAGCTGCAGCAACACCTGGCCTGGCGGCGACGCCGGGGTGGCGGGCACCGTCATCGGCCAGTCGCCGGTGCCGGCCGGGTCGCCGATCTCGCGTGCGAGCGTGAACTGCGCGCCGGTCAGAAGACCCTCGACGGTCACCGCGATGTCGATGCCGGTCCACGCCCGCACCGGTTCGATATTCTGGATCCGCGGGCCCATGCTCGGCGCGGCCACCACGCGCCGCTCCTTCACCGGCGGTCCCGCGACGTGGGAGTCCAGCGAGTCGACGACGACGAGGCTCACCTCGTAACCCACCGAGAGCCGCAACGGCTGCGTCGAGGCGGTCCACAGCTTCGTTAGCGCCTCGACGTCGAGGTCCTCGAGCGTGATCCGCAGGGGCTCAACGAGCGGCGTGGCCAGCGGCGACAGCGCCGGCTCTCCCTCGGCTATCACGGCGTTGGCGTGCAACGCCTGCATCACCGCCGCCATCCCGGAGTGCGCGAATTGCTCCTGGTCGCCGCCGTTGGCCGCCTTGGCGGGGAACGCGGAGAGCAGATATGAGAACCGGAGCGCGAGGGGCGGACGCCCGCGCTCGGTGCGCCAGCCGGTGCGCGGCGGCTCCATGTTGCGGTACGCCGCGCTCGGGCTGACGCGGTAGAGGAACCAGTTGAGGCGCAGCTCCTCCTGGTCGAGGTCGAGCCTGCCAACGGTTATCTGCGGCTTGGGCGAGAGAGACGCGACCGCGTCCGTTGAGAGCTTGCGCAGCGTGTCGTCCACGCCCTGGATGGCGTGCACGTCACCCATCAGCGGCCGCTCCAGTCGTGGCAGTCGGCACCGACGCGGGCGGCCTGCAGCGACGCGAGCGGATCCGGCGCGGGCGGCCGTGCGGGCGGGGTGACGATCTCGATGCGGTCGATGACGACCGGCGGGGTGGGTGGCGGTGCCGACGTGGCCATTGGCGGCGGCGGGGCTGCGGACGGCTGTAAGGGCACAGGCTCGGTGCCCGGTGCGGCAGCGGGCTGCGGCACCGCGGCGGCGGCGAGGGACGCGACTGGGGGTACGGCCGGCCGCGGCGCCGCCGGGTCGGCGGGCCGCAGCGGCGTCGGACTCGCCACCCCGGCGTGCGAAGCGGTCGGCGCCGGCGCCGCCTTGTCGCGCGCTGCAAGCGCCGACCACCCGGCGGCGAGCTCCGTATAGGCGAGCGGCGCGGGCCGCACCGGCGGCGCCATGGGAGCCTCACCCGGGGCGGCGACCTTCGCCGGAGCCTCGGGTGCGGGCGCACCCGGAGCGGCGACCTTCGCCGGAGCCTCGGGTGCGGGCGGCGCGCCGGATGGCGGCCTGGGCGCCGCGGACGGGGCTGGCGTCACCGCCGTAGGATCAGCATCCTCGCCTGATCGGCGGTCTCGCGACCCGGGCGCCCCTGACCCCGCGACGGTGGGCACCACCGCGTCGACCGGCGCGGGGTACCGCGGCGGGGCGGCCGTCACTTCGAGCCAACCGCTGCCCGGCGCGGGGGCCCGCGCGGGCGACCGGTGCGCCCGCGCGACGACCCGCCGCAGCGCCGAGGCGCTCATCTGCCCTCCGCGATCAAGCCCGCCAGCAGCGACCTCCGCTCGTCCTCGAGCGCCTCGATTTCTCCGAGCGTCCAGTGGTACGCGCGCGCGATCAGGTGCACCTCGACGTCGAGCGCGCGCCGCTGGCTCACGAGCCGCTCGAGTACCAGGCGCTGCACGTCGACGTCGACGAGCACCGGCGCACCGCACTCCGCGCAGGCCAGCTCGAGCGGCCCTGTCAGCGCGTCGTCGACCAACGCGAGGTCGTCGGCGTTCGCGGACCGCGCCGGCTCTCCGACGGTGCAGCGACGCAGGAGCTCCACTGCCCCTGCGTCCGCGTCGAGCGGCAGGTCCTCGAGGTCGGCGTAGGTCGGCTGGCGCAGCCCGCCGCCGCCGAGCGCCGCACAGCGCGGCGCCGGCTCGTCGAGGTCGCGCTCACACAGCCTCGCCGCATTCAGCGCGCCGCACGCGGTGCACGCCGCGCTGATCTCCACGTCGTGCGTGGTCACCTCGCGGTGCAGCGCGAGCAGCCCCCGGTCGCCCTCGCCGAGCGTGAGCGCCTCCGGCTCTTCGACTCCGGCTGCACGCAGCAGCGCGAGCACCTGCGACAACTCGTCCGGCGGGCCGTCCAGGGACCGCAGTAGGGCCCCGGCGGCCACTACGTCTCCGTGGGCTCGGTGACAGACGTGTCGCGCTCCCACCCCTCGAGCTCGAGCTTCAGGGTCTGGATCGCGACGCCCGCGGTGGCCGCATCAAGCGCCGGCAGCGCCTGGTACTCCGATGGCCAGCAGCGGAAGATCATGTAGGACAGGACCTTCTGATCCGCCTCGTTGAAGACCTCGACGACGATGTCCTTGCGGAAGCTCTTCAGCGACATCGGCGCGTCGAGCGAGTGCACCAGGTTGGCCCAGGCCTCGAACGCGGGGTCGTGCGTCACGCCGCGCTCGAGCGTGACCGGGTCGAATTTCGTCTTGCCCGGGCTCTTGCGCTCGTGCGACGGGTCGCCGCCCTCGCGGTGCACGACCGGATCGGTCGAGCGCTTCAGCGCGCTCATCTTCGACAGCCCCGCAACGTACTGGCCGTCCCATTTCACCCGGAACATGAAGGCCTTGTATGGGTCGAAGCGGGTCGCGTTGACCGTGAACTGGGCCATGTCACGCCTCCAGTTGCGAGATCTGGGTGATGGTCACGATGACGAACTCCGCCGGCTTGAGCGGCGCGAAGCCGACCACGACGTTGACCCGCCCGAGGTCGATCTCAGACTGTGGATTGACGGTCTCGTCGCAGATCACGAAGAAGCTGTCGGACTCCGTCCGCTTCGGGCTCTGCTGGAACGCGCCCTGGCGGAACAGCGTGCGCATGAACGTGCCCACCGCCAGCCGGAGCTGACCCCAGAGCTCCACGTCGTTGGGCTCGAAGACCGCGAATTGCGTGCCGAGGTAGAGCGAGCTGGCCAGGTAGTCGGTGAGCCTGCGCACGGGCACGTACTTGAACTCGGACGAGAGCGTGTCGTCGCCGCGCAGCGTCCGTGCGCCCCACGCGACCATCCCCACGCCCGGGAACGAGCGCAGGACGTTGATGCCGTGCGGGTTGAGCTGCCCGGAGAGGTTGTCGTCGAGGGGCGGCGCGCCGGTGGGATTGCGAAGGCCGGTCGCGCCGACGATCCCGGCCCCCAGGCCCGCCGGCGCCTTCCAGATCCCGCGTGCCGCGTCGGTGCGGGCCATGATCCCGGCCACCGCGCCGCACGGCGGCAAGTCCAGCTTGCGCGTGCCGCCGGCGGTCTGCTCGGTCACCTCGAGCCGCGGGTAGTAGAGGGCGCCGTGTTCGCCGAGCGCGGTGATGCTGCCGAGCACCGGCGGGATGGCCCCGAAGCCGGCGGGCGGGCTGTCGACGACGAGGAAGGAGCGCTGGTCGCGGCAGTAGGCCAGCGCGTTGCCGATCGGCACCTGGTCGTCGGAGGTGACGCCGGGCAGGCACAGGATGTTGAAGCGGGGGAACCGCAGCGCGTCGAGCGCGCGCATCCCGCTCGAGCCGCTCGCCGGGGCGATGTCGCCGGGCAGCACGCCGCTGCCGTCGCTGCCGCCGGCCAGGAAGCCGGCGGCGTCGCCGGCGGCCACCGGCGCGGACCGCTTGGCCGCGGCGCCCGACACCTCCGCGCCGCCCCACAGCAACCCCAGGTTCAGATCCTGGGACAGATCACTGATGGGCGAGGGCGTCACGGTGACGGCCGAATTCATGCCGCCCGACTGCGACTCGAGCGTGATCGTCCCGGTGGACTGCGAAGCCTTGACCACCGTCTGCGGCAACCCGGCATTCGGCAGGGCGTTGTTGTTCAGCTCACTGACGATCTGGGCCGGCGACTTGGAGACGTCGCCCGTCTCGGATGCAAACAACTCGACCTCGACGGGTGGCCCGAAGTCCACCGACACGCGGATCGACCGAGCCGACGGATGGATCGTCAGCGGGTTGACCACCGGCGTCGCTCCCACCGACGTGCCTTTGGTCGTGGTGGGCGTGAAGCCGGCGGCGAGCGTCGGGATCACGAGCTTGGACGCGGCGACCGCGTTGAGGACGTAGCGTGGGTGCGCCGGCGACATCGAGATATTTGCGAACGTCTCTTCGGCCACCTTGCTGCTCTGGTTGGTGCGCGGATCAACCGCGAACGAGCTCACGACCAAGGTGAACAGATCGTCGGGATTGGCCGTCCCGGCATGGTCGACCGACACCTCGATGCCGACCCCGCCGACGCGGTTGGCCCACTCGCCCTTGCCGTGCGCGGTCAGCGTCAGCGCGTCCGCGGCGGCGCCGTCCTTGAGCGTGACGACTGCCGCCACCGCATCGGCGGCGACCGTGCGGACGATCAGAGCCTCCGAGCCGCCGTTCGCGAAGTAGTGCGCCACGACGTGGCCCATCGGCCGCGCCGAGTCGAGCGGCGCGCCGAATGTGCGCGTGTAGTCGGCGTTGCTGAAGATCCGCATTGGCTCGTCGACCGGCCCCTGCGCGGCCGCGCCGACGAACGCGGTCACAGAGGTGCTGACGCCGACGATTGTGTGGACGCCGGATGGACGCTCCTCGATGTAGACGCCTGGATAGTTGGTCTGAACTGGCACCCGCCACCTCCTCATGGACCCGCGCTCTTGCCGATCGCCCCGTAGGCTGCCAGCCACCAGTCACCGTCCCGTCACGCCTCCGTCACCGCCCCGTCACCGGTCGGCTTACGGCTCATGGACCCGTTGACAGCGCGCCCTAGCAGGTGTACCGTCGGACGCTCAATAGGTCCTGCACTTGCGTGTGGTTGCGCCGAGCGTGATCAGATTTGCTGAGTGCGTGTCGTGTTGACGGTTCGCAATTGTGTGTGCTCGATGTGCGGTTCGTTCTTGGTGAGTGCTCGAAGGGTTCGACTCCTGGTGTCAGGTCCGTTTGGAGGTCGGAAGTCCCTCCAGCGCCGCCGCGGTTTGCTGCGGTGGTCGGAAGATTCAGCGCCGGGTCCTCTCAAAGGGAAGCCGCTTCGGAAGCGGGCTTCCGGGAAATCGGGGAGGCCGGATTTGAACCGGCGACCGCTCGGCCCCTGACCGGCAAACATTTCCTGTCGATACAGGAGGGTGGGCGTAGCCTCAGAGCGTGGATCGAAATCTCGCAATGCGCGAGCCGATTGCCATCACCGGCGCCTCCGGACAGGTTGGAACGCTCCTTCAGGAGCGACTCGCCGAGTTACAAAGCTCGGTCATTCCGCTCAACCGAGGAGCTGACTGGGCTCCGTCGATAGGTGAGGCGGACGTCGTCGTACACCTCGCCGGAACCTTGCAGCCCAAAGGCAAGGACACCTATGAATCCGCGAACGTCATCACGGCGGAAGCGGTCGCCGCAGCCGCGCAGAACTCCGGTGTCAGACGGATCGTCTTCCTCAGCTACGTCGGCGCAGCGCTGGACTCCGCCAACGCCTACCTTCGCGCCAAGGCCCAAGCGGAGAAGGCGCTGGTTGATTCGGGCGTGCCGACCACCATCTTCCGCTGCCTGCACATCTACGGGCCCCCGGAGCGACCTGGGCCCACCGCAAACGCCTTCCTGGCAAACGGGCGCCGTCGGGTGCCGGTGCCGGGAACGGGGGAGCAGCGGATCGCGCCGCTCTACGTCGGAGACGTGGTCAGCGCCGTGCTGGGTGCGGCGACCCGTCCCGACGCGCCGACCGGCGTCTTTGAGCTTGGCGGACCTGAGGAGATGACGATGGATCAGTTCGTCCGGAGCCTGAACGGTGGCCAGGTGCGAATTCGCCACCTTCCAGCCTCGCTGGCACGAGTTCTCGCACGGCTCTCGCCCTCTCTGACACCCGCCCTGATGGACCTGCTGCTTGGCGACAACGTCACCTCGTCCGATCCGCGTCAGGTCGCGGCAGAATTCGGGTTTTCACTGCGTTGGTTCGAGGATGTCTGGCCGATCGCCGGCACTGAGGCTGAATCCGGCGCAGGTCTGGGTGGATCGTAGGTCCGACGAGGCTCCTGGGATCAGGGCGCGAGTCTGGCCGTGGTGGTTGGAGGGAGGAGTCACTTCTCGCATTATGTCTTCGAGGCCACGGAAGGCCTTCCCGCGGATTTCTCTGGTCTCCGAATATCTAAGTGGCTGGCGGGACGGTAGAGGCCTCGGAGAGCGCTCGCGGGCTTCGGCATGTGCGAGTGTGCGTGCACAGCCGCACAGGTCGGTCCGAATGGCGTCCTTTTGCAGCGATTCTGGCGGTGGTAGCGACGACCGATACGGGGCCCGATTCGCCGTTCGCTACCACCCGCGGATTGCGGAGCGAACTCACCTTGCCGATTGAGCGCTCCCTCGCTGTCGCCCACGGCGAGACGGGAACCGCGTCCCGGGCTCACAACCGCGCCGCGATCAGCTGCTCCTCCGCCGACGCCCGTGCAGCGACCTCGCCTCGCGCGGTAGGCTCAACTGGTCTGATGCCCACGGTTGCTCCCCTTCACCCCGGGCCGACGCGATTCGAGGGAGGCCTCACAGAAGTGGGCGAGGGTATCCACGCCTGGTTGCAGCCGAACGGCCTTCTCGGTGAGAGCAACGCCGTCCTCGTGGTGGGCGATGGCGCTTCCTCGCTGATCGACACGCTGTGGGATCCCCGGCTCACCCACCGCATGTTGGCGGCGATGGCGCCACTGGTTGTGGAGGCGCCGATCGAGTCAGTTATCAATACTCATTCCGATGGAGACCACTGGTGGGGAAACCAGGAGGTCCCGGGAGCAGAGATCATCACCACTGACGCGGCGGCGACGGTGATGCGAGAGCAGACACCTGCCGAGCTGAAGCGCTTCGGTCTCCTGGCGGGCGCCCTGCGTGTGATCGGATCCTTTCCTCTTCCCTATCCGCGCCGCGATGACGTCGCCGCAATCGCCTCCTACGTTGGGGAGGCTCTCAAGCCCTTCAGCTTCGACGAGGTGCAGTTGGTGCCGCCCAGCCGGACTTTCTCCGGCAAGCTGGAGGTAGACATCGGCGGCCGCCCGGTCAGCCTGATCGAAGTCGGCCCCGCGCATACCCCCGGTGATCTGGTCGTGTGGGTACCCGACGCCCGGGTCGCGATCGCCGCCGACATTCTCTTCATCGGTGTGACTCCGATCATGTGGGCCGGGCCGCTCGATAATTGGATCGCCGCGCTGGAGCGCTTGCTCGAGCTGGGCGCGGAGCGGCTTGTGCCAGGCCATGGCCCAGTCTGCGGCCCAAACGAGGTGCGGCGCCTGATCGACTACTGGCGTTGGCTCGACCGAGCGGCCCGACCGCAGCTCGAGGCCGGGACGTCAGCCGCCGAGACCGCGCGCGGGCTCATCCTCGGCGAGGAGATCGCGGAGCTGGGCTTCGCGGACTGGCTCGGTCCTGAGCGGGCGCTCGTCAGCGTCGGCACGATCGACGCCCACCGCCGCGGAGTGGCCAGGCCACCCGGCCCACGTCAGCTGGTGGAGGCGTTCTTCCGCATGGCCCTGCTGGCGCGCGACCTCGACGCGCGCCGCGGCTGACCGGTTAGGGGAATCGTCGCGACCTCGGGCAGGGTGGTTAGCCGAAATTGGTGCCGTCAACCCTTGCTACCCGCTTCCCTCAGCCGCTAGCTTCAGCGAACGATCGGGAGAGGGACGAGCCCGCCGAAGCCCAGCGGGTGCCGCCCCCGAAGGCGACGCGACGAGCTTCTAAGCGCGAAGGCTACGCGCGAGGCAGGCCACGGGCGTCACCCCCGGTCGCTTTGCGCTGACCGGGAGGGGGCACCTCAGGTCGCGCCGCCGAGGAGCTGGCCGTGGTCACGGATCCGGGCCCGAAGCGCCCGTTGCGTTATTCCTCGGAGTCGCCGAGATGCTGAACGAAGATGTCTGAGCCCGGAAAGACCTCGGACTCGTGTCCGTCGCTCCAGCGCACGAGATAGGGCGGCGCTCCATGCTCGCCGAGCACCTTGAGGATCTCGCCGTCCCGCTGCGGTTCCCCCTGGTGGTGTCCGCGGACGACCAGGCGATCACCGGGGCGTGCGTGCAAAGCTGATTTGTCCTCTGAAGCCATCGCGTTCTCCTTCGGTTTGTGGAGCCCGATTGTCGCGATAGGCGGCGGAAGGCGCATCCGTGAGGAACCCCGACTTACCCAATTGCCGGTCGACTACTCCAACGCCCGACAGCCCCGCCTACGGATACCTCTCCGAGGCCACGGGAGGGCTTCCAGTGGATTCCTCTGTATCTCCGAGTATCTGAAGTGGCTACTCGTGGGTCCAGGGCCTAGGAGGGCCTTCTGTCAGAGGGGACTGTGCGAGGTGCGCGCAGCTGCACAGTCCGGACCGACCCCGGCGATACCGATGAGGACCAACCCGATATATCTCTTGCGCGTTGCGATGTCAGCGCGATGAAATGTTCCCGGGTGCCCCACCGACTCGCAGAGCTCCAGCCCCAACACCACGCCGCGATCCGGATGCGGATCGAAGGCCGCTCGACTGAGCAGATCTGCGCTGCGTTAGAGGTCGAGAGGCGGACCGTCTACCTCTGGTTCAGCGACCCGCTCGTCAAGGCCGAGCTTGCAGGTCAGGTCGACCACGTCAACGAGCTCTTTGCCGAGCGCCTCGCCGGCGCCGGGCTCAAGGCACTCGAGGCGCTCTGCGAGATGGCAAGCCAGCCCGCTCATGGCGATCTGACGCCGGAGACCAAGCTCAGGGCCCTTCGTGAAGTCCTCGACCGCGCGCTCGCGGCCCGGCAATCGCCGCAAGCGACCGAGAGGCCCTTCGCCCAGCTGTCCGACCAGGAGCTGGTCGACCTAGCCCGCTCCCTGGCCGCAAGGGCCGGCAATGGCAACCCGCCGATCCCTCCCAACGCCCGAGAACCGCGCGTTATGTAGTCAGTCACGGAGCAGCCCTCGCGGGGGATTGGGCCGTGCAACAAGCTAGGGTTTGCTGTACGTATTCGGCCACGCCGCAGAACTTGAGGGCTATCTTGCCCAAGCTTTGTCTCTGCCACTACCCCGCGACCGTGGCCATCGGGGCGGTGATTTTCGCGTTGGCCGGGGCAGGCTTGCTCGCCCTCGACCGAGGGGATCGGGCGCTCGCAAGCCACGTGGGTTGCGGCGACAGGATCACGACCGACATGAGGCTCGACAGCGACCTCGTCGATTGTCCGAACAACGGCATCGTGATCGGCGCCGACGGCGTCACTCTCAACCTGAACGGCCACACGATCGGCGGCGACGGCGCCCCGGCTACCCAGTGCAACCCCCGGAGGAAGATCTGCGATGTCGGGATCGTCAGCGTCGGTCACGACGGCGTCACCGTGAGGGGCGGCTCGGTGCGCGAATTCGACATCGGCGTGTTCGTGGGGAAAGCGAACCGGAACGAGCTGGTCGCGATTTCCTCATCGAGGAACCTCTTTTTCGGCATCATCGTCCTGGACTCGGCTCGAAGCCTGGTCCGCGACAGCTCGGGTAGCGACAACCCGTCACCAGAAGGCGACGGGCTTGGCCTGTTCGGCTCGCATGACATCCGGATCGTCGACAACACATTCCGCGGCAACGGCCTCGGCATGCACGTCGAAGATTCCAGCGACAACCTGATCTCGGGAAACGTGATCGCACGCAACACCCAACCCGGAATTCTGATGGAGGCGGACCGCAATCAGGTACGGCGCAACCGCTGCGCTCGAAACGGTGTCTGCATCGACGTCGCCACCGGCAGCGGAAACGTGGTCGCCCGAAACCGCGCCTCCCGAGGCCTGGTAGGGGTCTGGATCGAGAACGGACGCGGCAACCTGGTTGCCCACAATGTGGTCGTCGGCGCTCGCCGGGCGGGCATCCGCCTCGGAATAGGAACGCCCAGCATCGGCGGCGCCAACAACGTTGTCCGCCGAAATCTGGTCAGAGGGGGCGGCGACGACGGGTTCCTGGTCAATCAGAAGGACGACCACAGCCTCCTGAGGCGCAATGTCGCCGTGGGCGCGGGAGACGACGGCTTTGACGTGCGGAGCCGCACCGCGAAGCTGACCGGCAACCGTGCGCTGCGCAACGCCGACCTCGGCTTCGAAGCCGTCCAGGGTGTCATCGACGGCGACGGGAACCGGGCCAGCGGCAACGGAGATGGGCGCCAGTGCGTGAACGTGGTGTGTCAGTAGCGAGCGCTGGGCTTCTGATTGAACCCCCAGACGTGGCGCGGCGGCTGTCAAGGAACAGTTCGAGTCGGCTATCACCCGTCGCCGCTTCTGCACGGCGGTCGGCGCCAGCCGGCGTTCCGTTGCCTATCCGGGAGACAGGATTTGACCAGCGACCGCTCGGCCTCAGCCGGTAGACCTTCTCTGGCCTATGCCGGGCCGTCACCAGCGGCTTGCTGTGTCCTTTACGAGATCCCCGACCGTGGCGCTGCTGACACGGACCATCTCATTCGGGTCGATCCTGACCGAGTGACGGTGGTCTCCGCCGCTACAGAGGACCCGCTCGTGGTCGAGGAGGCGGCGGTCGACGATCTCCTCGACGTTGAGGAGCGGCCCGAAGGGCGGCAGCGCCCCCAGCTCGAACTCCGGGAACCTCCGAGCGATCTCGGCCTCGTTCGCCAGCCGCAGCTCGCCTCCGTCACCGAGCAGGTCGGCGGCCTTCCGCAGGTCGAGCTGAGCCGATGCCGGAATCACCGCAAGGACGTACTCGTCGCCCTTGCGCAGCACCACGTCCTTTGCGGCGTCATCAGGGTCGGTCCCCGCCGCCTGCGCTTCCGAGGCAGCCGTGAACCGCTCAGGGTGCTCGACCACCTCATAGGCGACGCCGTGCTCGTCGAAATATCCGGTAAGGATGTCGATCTTGGCGGCCATGGGTCGGTGATGCTCTTCGCCCGCACCGTCGGCTGAGCTTCGCGCGGGGCGCGGGACCGGATCTTAGCCCCGTCATCCCCCTCCGGGCAAATTCGCGTCCGTCCCCCCCGGTCACGCACGAGGCGATCCAGAGCGCGCCCGGGCGCGCTCCCAGCCCTCTCCGGCGTCGGGCCTCCCGCGACTCCGGCTCGACCCCGAGAAGGCCGTGCCGCGCAGGGCGCGATCGGGATCGTCGGCCGGGAACTCGATCAGAGGGGTCGGCATGGCAATTCGGCCCCGCGCCTGACCGGTTTCGGTACCAAAACTGGCCACGGGAAGGTTCAGGGCCGGCTCCCCTCAAAGCGGAAACCCGCTCCCGAAGCGGGCTTCCGGTTATTGGGGAGGCCGGATTTGAACCGGCGACCGCTCGGCCCCCAGCCGGAGGACACAACTGCCATATGCGTCCGGACGCGTCCCATGCGTCCCATGCGTCCCCGGATCGGGACGCATAGGACAGATCGGACGATGCGTCCGGTACCAAAGCGGTACCACGGGCGCGTGGGGAGCGGATAAGCGGGGCCGTAGGCTGTGGCACATGAATGTGGTCTTCATCACGAGCCTGGCGGTTGTCGCCTCCGACCCGCCCAAGAGCCGCAAGTTGTTCATTGATGCGCTGGGCCTCCCTTTGGAGGGCGAAGGCGATGGCTACTACTCCAGCGGGAGCATCGCCGGTAGCAAGCACTTCGGTGTGTGGCCGCTGTCGCAGGCAGCAGAAGCCTGCTTTGACACATCGGAGTGGCCCGCTGACCGAGTGACCCCCAGGCATTAATCGAGTTCGAGGTCGAGGGCGCGCAGGCTGTCGCCGAGGCAGGCGCCGAGCTTCAGCGTGCGGGCTTTGAGCTATTGCACCCCGCCCGCACCGAGCCGTGGGGGCAGACGGTGACAAGGCTGCTCACCGAGGATGGCTTGATCGTCGGGATCTCCTTTGCCCCCTCACTTCACGATCAAGAACCTGCCTGAGCGCCGACTGCAGCGGAGGTGCGTGCGAGGTGACCGGTGCACGCCGCATTCCCCGTGCCCGCGGCTTGGTCGGACGCGGAACCCGGTGGCGATCAACGCGGCGCTGCGTCCGATCCTCGCCCACGAGGTGGCTAGTCGGGGCGCTGCGATACTCGGCCCCGTGGACCCGAAAGGGAACCCGAACAGCCTCATCTTCTTCAACCTGCCAGCCTCGGGACATGTCAATCCGACCCTGCCCCTGGTAGCCGAGCTCAGCCGCCGGGGTGCCAGGGTCCTCTACTACACCGGGGATCAGTTCCGGGACCAGGTGGAGCGACAGGGCGCGGAGTTCGGCAGCTACGGTCGGCATCTCTCCTACGACCACTCCAGACTTCCGTCCAACTACCTGCGGGTAGCCGGCGTGCTCGGGCGGGCTACTGAGGATCTCCTGCCGTTCTCCATCGCCGAGCTGCGACGGGAGCGCCCGGTGGTCGTGATCAGCGACGCGATGTGCCCATGGGGCCGCCTGGCGGCACGCGCGGAGGGAATTCCAGGGGTCTCGTCGCTGAGCGCGCTCCCCATCGACCCGGATTTGCTTCGCAAGCACACCACCCCGGCTCAGTTCGCGCGCGCGGTTGGCGCCGGAGTCGCGGGCTATCTCCGCTTTCGGCGCGCGGCGCGGCGGCTTCGCCGCACCTATCACGTCGAGATGGGAGGCCTCTTCGACCTGTTCGTGTTTCGCGACCGCTTGACCATCGCCTACACGACACGCGCATTCCACCCGAACGCGGAGCGCTTCGACGAGTCAGTGCGCTTCGTCGGTCCGCTGTTGCGCGAAACCGAGGATCCCGACCCGCAGCTCATGCGGAGCCTCGCCGACGCCCCGCTGGTCTACGGTTCGATGGGGACCGTTATCCCACCCAGCGCGCGCTTCCTTCGGGCCTGCATTGAGGCGTTCGCCGACGGGGACGAGATGTTGCTCCTCTCGGTCGGCGTCAACATCGATCCCGCGTCGCTCGGGCCGATCCCGCGCAACTGCATCGTCAGGGGGAACGTTCCCCAGCTCGCGGTCCTGCGCCGGGCGAGCCTGTTCATCACACACGGAGGGATGAACAGTGTGAGCGAGGGGTTGGCGTTAGGCGTTCCGCTGCTCCTCTATGCGCAGTCGCCCGAGCAAGCGATCATCGCGGCACGGGTCGCGGAGCTTGGGGCCGGGCGCACGATCGACGCTCGTGACGCCACGCCTGCGGGGATCCGTGCGGCGGCGGACACGGTGATCTCCGGTCCGTGCGGGGAAGCGGCGCGTTCTGTCGCGCGCGACCTCAGGAGCGCCGGGGGTGCTCCGGCCGCCGCCGATGCGATCGAAGCGATGATCGCCGCCACCGGCGCCTGAGATGCCGCCCGAGGGCGCACTTTCTAGGGCGGAGCCGAGCGCCTAGACCGCGAAGGCGGCAAGGCCGACGCTGACGCAGAGCGCGACAAGCAGCAGCTTGTTCCGGATTTGAACCGGCGACCGCTCGGCCCCCAGCCGGCGGACAGGTCTGTCAGCGTCCCCTGCGTCCGCCTGCGTCCCCTCCTGTCCCCCGATCTGGACTCATCGGACATATCGGACGATGCATCCGGTACCAAAGTGGTACCACGCTGGCGCTAGAAGAGATCGCCGACCGCGTTGACAGCGGCGCTGCCGAGGACGATCTCGAGCACGATTCCCGTAGCGCCGACCACGATCCCCGCTGCGGCCACGACAGAGTCTTCCAGCAGTACCCCGAGCGATAGAAGCACCACCCCAAGTGCCGGCAGGGTATCCAGCCCCGAGAACGGGGGGGCGAGGAATGCGCCCAGTGTGCCGGAGATGACGAGCGCGCCGAAGACGATGTTGCTGAGTCGGCGTCCGAACAGGAACCGCAGGCGCGGCCGCGAGACTCGCTCCAGCTGGCGCACCAGCCTCAGCAGCCCGTTGAGAAAGCGCTCCTGCATTGGCCCCGCGACCTCGATGCCGCGCCACCGGCGGGGCAGCCAGATCCGCTCGCGGCCCGCGATGAGCTGCAGCGCGACGAGGATCGCCACAACCTCGAGGGCGTGCGTGGCGCCGCCGGTCGGCAGCGGCAGAGCGGGAACGCCGAGCAGAAGCACGAAGACGATCGCGAAGCCCTTCTTCCCGAACAGGTCGACGAGCCCCGCGAGCGTCTTGTCGGCGTCGCTCTTCAGCCAGCCCTCCAGCTCATCACTGAAGCGGGTCGGGTTCGCATCGCAAGCGTCACGCATGCTCAACCCTGTTCCTTCTCGCGCAGAGGAGCGGCTGCGGGCGCACCCACCCGCGCGCCCAGGTTCTGGAACTGGCGGGTCTGCATGGCGAAGTGAACGAACTCCCCCGCCAACAGCCCAAGCAGCCGCATTAACAGCCGCGGGTGGCTCCGGCTCCGCGTACGGCTCACCAGGCGGGTTCGCCCGCCGGGAGCCGGCCGAAGGTGGAAGCCCCAGATCCCGTCCACATAGGCCCACGGCGTCGGACCGGTCCGGGGATCGAAGGAGTGGCCGGTCAATCCGTAGCTCGATCGCAGCACAAGGGTGCGGTTCTGCTCCAGAACCATCACGGTGAACAGGTTTGTCGGGCCCCTGAGAACCTGTCCCTCTTGCAGGTTCTGCCACTCGGGCACGATGCGATCCGCGCTCGGCTGCCCTTTGTTGTCCAGCCAGCTCCAGCTGTACCAGCCTCCGCGACCGCCACCCATCTGCACCAGCCATGGCCAGACCTTCTCCGGTGGCGCCGGAAGGGTCGTGGACATGGTCGCGCCGCCGTCAGCATCGCAGATGAGCTCATCGCCTGGGTTGGCCCTCGTCGCCTCCTCTCGGGTGGCGCCCCAGGTCAGCATCCGCGGGCGGATTACCAGGGCATAGAGCGCAGCCGCCGCTACGAACGAGAGCAGACGGGCTCTCGATCGGTGTCCCCTCATAGCTGCAGTGTCGCGCACACATCGCTAAGGCGGAGGGCTCAGCTAGTCGCAATTCTGCAGCCATGAACGCAACATCGACCTTGCGGCGCGGCCCCCGATCACGACCACCGCCCCTCTTGCCCAATGGGCACCGCGCGTTACGCTTGGGATTCGGGAGGAACTAGTGACCAGACTCTCCGATCAGTTTCAGCTTGACGTTCCACTGGAGGAGGCGTCTTGGGCGTGCAGGGAGGCCATCGCCGCGATGGACTGGGACCTGGAATCCATCGAGCCGCATCGGCTGGTTCTAAGGAGGCGCATGACGTTTGCTCGCGACCCCGCGTACATCGAGATCGTCCTGTCCGCCTCCGGTTCGGATGGCGCGAACGTCAGCTTCGATGCGCGGGATCCTTGGGGGCTCGGCAGGTGGGACAGGCGAAACCTGGGCGCTCAGATGAACAGCCTCAGGAATGCCATCGAGGTTGCGGCGCGTCGCTCGAAGCAGCGATAGTGGTGTCGGCTTCCTGCTTGCGTCAGGAACCGGCGTTGAACTCGAGGCGGGCCTTCGCTGATCGGGGAGGCGGATTTGAACCGGCGACCGCTCGGCCCCCAGCCGGTAGACGCTTCCAGTGGATGCGCCCCATGGAGTCCCCGCGTCCTCCGAGGCCACGTGACGATCCGACCGAGGAATGGGAGCTGATGGAAACGCGCCTCGACTGGCTGGGTGATAGCCCCTGAATTGAGCGCCTCGGCGCCATCATGAGGAGCGCGGCTGAGTATTCCAACATCAAACCAGGTCAGGACTCGATGGGTACAAGAACTAGTTGAAGAAGATCAGGATCGCCGTCGCCAGACCAAGAAGGACCCCGGCGGCGGCAAGGAAAAGCCGGACGGGGTCGCCTGTGCGAGAACGGGTAGAGCCGACAAATGCTCCATCAACCGCCCGGGCCCTATGAGTTCCGTAGACGATCATCGCGATCCCGTAGAACACAAACCCCATTCCGATCACCGTGTAGGCCCAGCGACTGCCGGAGCCCGCCAGATCGGGCAGGAACCTTCCCACGGCGAGCGCCACGGCGATCGCGGTCAGGCCGGTTCGCCACCAGGCGAGCTGCGTCCGCTCGCTCGCAAGAATCGTCTGACGATCCGAGTCGGTCAGGACCCTGGCACTGCTGGGCTTCGAGGCCATTCCGCTCCTCCTTGTCTTGCAGCATTGCGGCCTCCCGAACACTAGACGGGGTTCAAGAGGGTGCGACCGGCGGCTCGCCTTCGATCAGACCGGCGCTGCATGCCAAGCCGACTGCATCCGTCCGCGTTGAGACGTCAAGCTTGCCGCGATGACACACCACGATTCACTCAAAGAATCCGCGGCTCCCTGGAACGGCAGGCGCCTTCGTCGGCCGGACTCGAAACCTGGAGCCCAGGTTGGAGACCGGTTCCCCGAAGCCCCGGCGGGAACCTATTGCCCATATCGGGGAGGCCGGATTTGAACCGGCGACCGCTTGGCCTCAGGCGGAGGACAAGGTTGCCCTATGCGTCCGGACGCGTCCCATGCGTTCCTCCTGTCCCCCGATCTGGGACTCATCGGACGTATCGGACGATGCGTCCGGTACCAAAGCGCGGTACCACGCCAGGTTGCAGGTGTAGATCGAGGGCTCGATTCGGCTCTCGCTACCACCTGCGGATCGTCGAACGGACGGCGGCTACTAACGGCAATCGCGGGTGCTGAGCGAGGGCAGCGCGAGCCTGAAGAGAATGAGGGCATTCGTGCTATCCCGACACCTGCGCAGGGAGGCCAAGGGCTCGCGCGATGTCTTCGGCCGACTGGGGGCCCGGCAGCACCTCGGCGATTCGTCCCCTGCGGTCGAGAATAACGGTGGTGGGAAGGCCGACGACGCCGTAAAGCCCGCCGATGCTTTGACCGGATGGGCGCAGGTTCGGGAAGCTCCAGTCGTAGCGGTCGATGAATGCAACGGCTGTGTCGCGGTCGTCTGCCCAGTCGATGCCCACCAATGACGCCCGACCCCGCAGCATCTTGGCGAGGCCCGCCTCCGCAGGCAAGAGCGAGCTGGCCCGCGCGCTCGGCGCCCGACCCCCGGGTTGGCCGCCGCTGAGGCCGATGCCTACGCGTGTGGCTAGTTGGTCTTCTTGACCTTGAAGCTGAAGGTGGCGGGCGTCGTGTCGGCGACGCCGCCGCTCGAGGCGACGACCGAGAAGGTGTGCTTGCCCGGCTTGACCATGTAGCTCTTAGGTGAGGTACAGGCAGCGAGCTTCCCCTTGTCCAGCTTGCATTTGAAGGTGGCCCCGGCGACCGACGAGGAGAAGCCGAACTTGACCTTGACCTTTTTCTTCTTGGTCTTGATCGTCTTCTTCGGGTGGGAGCCGAGTTTCGTCTGGGGGCTGACAGGCGGGTTCACGAGAAGATTCTGTGCGATGACCGTGTAGCTGACGGTCTTGGAGCCTTTCGCGCCTTCTTGGTCTTCGGTGTTGACCGTGAAGGAATGTGGCCCGGGAGTCGACGTGTCGATCGGCGCGCCATTGGCGACCGTTCCGGCGCAGGTTTTCACCGTCGCGCCTTCGGCTGCCGTGCAGGAGTAGGAGGCGTTGACCACCTGTCCCTGGGTGTAAGAGGCGCCGTCGCCCGGCGAGGCGATCGAGATCATCGGCGCCACGATGATCTGGACCTGCGGTTCGATGCAACAGGTGGTGATTTGGGCCTCGCCGCCTGCCGGGATGAGAGAGGAGCCGCCGCCCCCTCCGCCGCCGCCGACTTCGCAGGCGCCGCCTCCTCCACCTCCGCCGAAGAGGCCACCGCCACCGCCACCGCCCGGCCCGCCGAATTCGGTCGAGCCGCCTGAGCCGCCGAATCCCAAGATGCCTTCTTCGCCGGTTTCGTTGCAACCGAAGCCGCCGGCGCCCCCTTCTTCCTGCGTGCCGGGCCCGCCACCCTGGTCGACGCCGGTTTCCTCTTCTTCTCCGGGGCTTTCCGCGTCTCCGCCGTCGCCGGGGTTGCTTTCGCCTAGCCCTCCTGCCCCGCCTCCGCCGCCGGCAACGATCAGGCGCGTGTCGGGCGCAAGGCCTGCCGCCAGCGGCGAGGCGCGGACATCAGAGGCGCCCCCGCCCCCGCTTGCTTCACCATTGCCTCCGCCGTCGCCGCCGCCGTTGAAGCCCCCGGTGCCGCCTAGATCCCCGTCCTTGCCGTTGCCGCCGACCTCGACGTAAAGAGTTTGGCCAGGTGTGACATTGACGATCCCCGTCACTTCTGCCGCTTCACCGCCGTGTGCGGCTCCTGGCGTATCTCCGCCGGCCCCGCCGATCGCCAGGATTTCGAGGCTCGTCACCCCAGCCGGCACTTTGAATGTCTGCTCGGCTTCTTCAAAGGTGAAGACGGTCGTCTTCGCATGCGCCGGCGCCACCGCCACGGCCAAGATGATGAGCATCGCGCCGAGGGCGCCCACCAGGCAAGCTGTTCGAGGAGTCGTCAAACGGTTGGGCACCGCTGCGACTCCGCATGGAATCAGAGCGATGCTCAGGAACGTGGCGAGCAACCCCACGATCGCCGTACGCGGCGGGGCAGGACGGGTAACGCTGCTGGGACGGCGCACAGCAACCACCTCTCCGGGAAACCGGCAGAAAAAGCAGGTCCCCGACAGCGGACCGTATCGACTGGAACCGCGGGCTATCGGAGACAGTGGACGTACGTACGACTGGCTTCTCGTTGTCGCGGAGGCTGGATTTAAACAGCGGATTACGTGTTTTCTTTCCACACCCCGCCCAATTGAGCTGGCGGCCCCGGGGACCCGATAATCCCGGACTACGGATACCTCTCCGAGACCACGGGAGCGCGTCCCGCGGATTCCTCGATATCTCTGAATATTCGAGTAGCCATGATGGACTCAAGGATCTCGGAGAGGCTCGCGTCGATCTTCTCCGCAGCCGGCCGACCTCAGCTGATCTTCAGGCGTTTGAGCGCGGCCCGAATCTGCCCCTGACTCTCCTCGTCCAGGACCGGCTCATTCTCTAGCCACAAGACGAAAGCGTGAAGCCAGAGCAACCGCACGTCCATGTCGAGCTCGCTCGCATAGGCCATCAGCACCGCCTCAGGCTGCCTCGGCCACGCAATGCCGTCCTCAAACCGCGCGATCGTCGCCTGGTTGACGGGGATCGCCGCCGCGATCTTGACTTGAACGACGCCCCGCTCCTCTCGCGCTAAGCGACAGGCGCTCCCCAGCCAGGGGAGGAGGGGACGCGCAATCGGCTCGGCCTCCATGCCCGAAGTTCTATCCGAGCGGGGCGACATGAGGCTGGAGGCTGCCAGATTCGAAGTGATATGCGCCTCGTATATTCGTTGGGAATATATGCATTAGCTTTAGTTATTTCAAAGTCTATGATACAACATCACACGTGCAAAGACTAACAACAGAAACTGCAGGCGGGCCGAGGACTCTTCTCTTGAAGGTTCTGCGCCGGGCACCCAGCGGCCAAGTTGGAGTCGGATCGAAGGGAGCCAAACCGCCATCGGACGGCTGGTTCTGCCCTCATTGCGGGCAGCATTCCGAGCCCGCCGACCTGCATTGCAGATCCTGTGGCGAGGCACTTGAGCCGGCTGCAGCAGAAGACCCGAAGCAAAGCAACGGCGGCGAGGCCGCCGCGAATCTCACCGCAGGCAGGACTTCACCGGTTGAAGGGCCCGGAGCTGGAGAGCACGGAGAGCGACGGCCTTCAAGGAGAGCAAGGCTCGCCGCTTGGGTGCAGGGCCGCAAGCGCGCATTTTCGGGGTACCGCCACAGGAAGGCGTTGATTGCGGTCGTAGTCACCGTCGCGATCGGTCTCCTCGCTGGAGGGTTGCTGCTGATCTTTCTGCCGAGCGACCCAGCCCCTCAGCAAACGCAGGCGGCACTCTCGAGCACCGCGTCAGCGGTAGACGACGCTACGGGTTCAGTAGCGGACGCCAACCTCCTAACCGACATTCGTGCGGTTGGGCGGAAGGCTCAGGCCTCGCTCGCCGATGTCGCGCAGCAGCGAAGGGACATCACCGAAATCTCGACGACCCGCTACCGCACCGCAGCAACGCGGCTGGCGATCTCTGAGGAGGCGTATCTCGGACACCTTGGCGCTCTGAGGGGACTCAAGCGTTCGAACCTTCCGCGCTGGTATCGAATCAGGTCGGGTCTACAACAAGCGAGCGGCGACATCGCTCGCGCCGTCCCTTCGGTACGCGAGTTGAATCTCCCTAACCCCGCCAAGGCATTACCGTCGCTCACCCTCCTAGATCATGGGTTCGACTCGCTCGACGGTGTACTGACGAAAGACATCCGCTTGGTCTCTGCATGGCGAAGCGCGCTCGCCCGAGCGAAGTCCAAGCAGGCGACAGAACTCGCCAGCGTGACTAGCTACTCGGAAACGACACGCGGCTACCTTGCCCAATACGACGAGCTCCGCAGCGAAACCTCCGACTGGATCGACGGGGTCGATTCGTCAGGGGCCACCTACGCTGAGGCCTACCAGTTCCTAGGCGACCAGGCAGCTGCCCGTCAGCGCATCGACGACAGCATTGATGCGCTCGATGCCCCTGGGCCGGTCGCTGGTGCAAACAGTGAACTCTCGGATGTCCTCACAGAGGCAACGCAGGCAATGGAAGACGCGTATTCAGGCGTAGCCGACTACCAGTACGACTACAGCTACACGTACTACAAGGAAACGCCCGGCTGGCAGCAGTTCGAAGCCAGCTCAGAAGACATTTCCAGCGCATACGCCAGTGCTGAGGGGAATTGGGAAGCGGCGGTGGCCGAATACACGGGCTCGGTCGAAGACCGTCCTATGCCGAAGCCTCCAGCAATCTGATGCCCGCAGAAAGCCTTCCAATGCGCATCAGTCTCACTCTCATCCCCGCCGCGATTGTGGCCATGCTGGTAATCGCCGCCGCCGGCCCGCTGACGCAAACAGCGTCGGCGCAACCGAGCGGCGCTACCGCTGCTTGGTTTCCAGCCAGAGCCGAGGCAGCCGAAACTCCGGCAACGAGTCAAGGCCCTGGAGCGAGCGCCTCGATCGTCAACGGAAGGAGCGCCTCGATAGATCAGTTCCCGTGGCTCGCCCACATCGAATACGGGGGCGCAGCCGAAGCTTATGAATGCAGCGGGACAGTGGTCGCTCCACGTCTCGTACTAACTGCCGGCCATTGCGTGCTCAGCGAAGCAGGTCACCTCTTGCCGGCCGCCAACTTCCGCGTAATCAGTGGAGCATCTGACCTAATGAAGATCGGTCCGGAAAATGTTTCAAACGTTGTCCAGACTTTGGTCGCCCCTGGTTTCGATCAGGAATCGCTGCGGCCCGACGCCGCCCTCCTGGTACTGCAGGCTCCGGTCAGTGCCCCGCCAATTCCCTTGGCCGGCCCGACCGATACCAGCCTATATGCCGTCCGAACCCCGATCACGATTGCCGGGTGGGGCCTGACCAACGGCAGATCTACTGCTACTCCAACGGTCCTTCACCAGGCCGAAACGGTGATCCAGAGCGCCGGCTACTGTCGGCAAGAGTTCAAGCACAGCCCCTTTGGCTATTCCGGCTCAGCTCAGCTCTGCGCCATCGAGGCACCAAAGTTTGAAGTGGGTTCCTGCCACGGAGACAGTGGTGGACCTGGGATTGGTTACCGCGGTGACGGAACGGCTGTCCAGGTCGGGGTCATCAGCTTCGGCCTTGTCGCAGCCTGCAACCCCCGCGGCCCCGAAGCCCAGACAAGGGTCGACGGCATATCAGAATGGATCGGGCAGTGGATCGACGCCGTCGAACACGGAATCCAGCCGCCAGCATCCTTCGTCCCGAGGTTAGTCCGTCTTGCTGCGCTGACGATCTTCAAAGCTAAGTACCTGGACCGGGAACGTCTGGCCTATGACTTCGGTAGTTTCTTCACCAGGGGCAAGTACAAGGATTTCTCCTGCCGACGGATCGAGCGAGAAAAGGCCAAGTGTCTGGTCTTCTGGTACCACGCCCGCAAGGTCTACAGCGGGGCGATAACGACCTCCTTGTCGTTGCCAAAGGAAGGCTCCATAGTCAGCTTCCGCTACCGGATAAGACGCTTCAGCGCTGTTTGTTGGATCTACAGCCGAAACCCGAGAAGCTGCCCGCGAACTCTGTTCTACCGCTGAGAAGAGCCGGCGCAGCTGAGGCGAAGGCTCGTCCGAAGTGTCGCATCGTTGGAGCGGGGAGACAGTCGGGCAAGTCGACTGTTGCTGCCACGATGACCCCGCCTTACGGATACCTCTCCGAGGCCACGGGGGCGCTTCCCGTGGATTCCTCTGTATCTCTGAATATCTGAGTAGCTCAATGGGGGTCGAGGACCTCGGAGAGCCTTCCGTGGCTTCGGGGTTGTGCGGGTGTGCGTGCACAGGTGCACACCGACGGCCGAAAGGTCTCGCTTGCGGGGAACTCTGGGCCATGCCTCACACCGCTACGAGCCATCCGCGCGATACTGAACTCGACAATGATGCTGCTCGGCGGACTAGCGCTGCTCATCGCCGCGATCCTTGTGGCGTTTCTGATCTTCACAGCGATGGCGATCGCGGCCCTAGTCGTTTTCACGTTCGCGATCGGCGGCGCGATGGTTGCCCTCATGGTGGGGGTTGCTGGGCTGCTCCGCCGCTAGCCGGGGGGTGTAGAACACCACCTGCTCCGGCCAATCCGGGGGCGCAGCTCCTCGGATAGCCGATATCGCCGGGCCACTGTTTCCGGGCCAGGCGGGCATTCAGAGCCGCGACTCCAGGGATCTCTGGACGGTGGTACGGAAGTCCGATACCGGGCCCTATTCGTCTCTCGCTACCACCCACGGATAGTCGAACAGCATGCGCTGGTGCCCTAGCCAGTCCCGAGCGACGAGGGGGCCCGATTCGTCTCTCGCTACCACCCCCGGATCATCGAGCGAGGTCGTCTCGCCGATTGACTGGGGCCCAGCTGTCGCATCCACGCGTTTGCGAGAGCGAGCGACGACTCGCGCAGACTTCTGCCCCTCGTCCGATGCAGGAGCCTGAGTCGCGTCCGTCGACGCGCTCGCATCCACGCGTTTTCGAGAGCGAGCGACGACTCCGCGCAGACTTCTGCCCCTGGTCCGCCCGAAGCGTGGTCCGGGTTACTCCGACAGCCCGGCGGCTTGAGATCAGCTCCCCAGGAGGAAACCAAGGTCGTTGCAGGTGCCGGTGGAGTTCTGAAATGAGGCGTTGAGATAGACGGTGCCGCTGGCGTCGCCCGCACCGGCGCCGGGAAAGCCGCCGTTGCCGACTGAAAAGTCAACTTTGGCGAAGCCATCGGTGACCTGGCCGAGTGTGGTCGAAGAGTTCGGAGGCAACGAGCCCGGGTTGACGGTGGAGGAGCCGTTGTCGCTGTAGACGAGGTGAGTCTGGCCGCCGGCAGGCACCTTGGCCACCAGCCGGATCGTCCCGTTGGCGCCGTTGTCCGAGCACTGCGCCTCAAAACTCACAAAGCCGAGGTTCGCGATGGTCACCGGGCTGGTTGCGGTGGTCAGCGCGTTGTCCAGGAGGATGGCCTGGCCGGAGCCCCGGAAGAACGGCTGGCAGCTCGAAACCCCAGTTTGGCCGACCGATTGGATTGCCTGACCCGATGGGCAGCCGCCGTCAAGCCGGTGCTGAAGCACCGATTCGTTTGCGCTCAGGGTCACGCTTCCGGAATCGCCGCCACCGCTCAGTCCGCTGCCTGCGCTCACCCCGGTGATCGTGCCTACCGACCCTGGGGCGAAATTGGCGGCCGAGAGCGAGCCGGGCGCGACCTTGTCTCCCGTTACCGAGCCAGCCGCCAGCTTCGGATTTGTGACCGCGCCCTTCTTGATCGATTTCGTCGCAACCGAGTTCTTGGGAGCCGTGTGGGCGGCCCAAGCGACGCCGGTTAGCGCGAAAAACAGCGCCACGTATCCAACGACGTTGTTGCGGATGTGGGCTCGGATCTTGCTCGACATTAGGGTCTCCTGACGATCGCTTGGCCTTCTAGTCCACCCACCCTAGTTGCGCCGGGAATCAAGCGAAACATCTCCCACGGCAACGGGGCGGTCGCCGTCGCGCCTGACGCTCACAAGTTCTTGAGTCCCGAGGATCACCTGAACAGGCGCTTGGTTCTGAAAGCCATCCCATTACGGACCCGCTTTCGCCAGCGTGGCCGCAGATCTCGCATCGCTTCTTTGGCTTCTCGGTCGAGGCGCCTCCCGTTGTGATTGGTCTCACTCAGGTAACGCCCCTCTCTAAGCGTTCGTTCAGGCGGCGCAGGGGGCGCGCAGCCGATCTAGATCTCGCTCCTGCGTCTCGTCCGATTCAGGAGCGTGAGTGGCGTCCGTCAACGCGCTCGCAACCACGCGAAAGCGGGAGCAAGAGTCTCCGCGAGCCTTCTGGGTCGGCCACCCCGTCGAATCGGGCCAGCGCGCCGGCGAGCACCCTCTGAGCAGCGCCCTCGGCTGGGAGCTCAGCGCCCCGATGCTGTCCGGGTTAGCTTTCCACTGATGCCAACTGTGGTCCTCACCGGTGCCACGCGCGGGATCGGCCACGCGGCCGCGATCGAGCTGGCTGCCCGCGGCGCCGAGCTGGGCGTCGTCGGCCGCGATGCAGCGCGCGTGCGGGTAACTGCGGAGGAGGCGCGCACCTCCGGCGGCGGCGCGCCGGTGCACGAGCACGTGGCGGACCTTGCACGGATGGACGAGGTGCGCCGGCTCGCCGCCGAGCTGCTGGAGACCTACCCGCGCATCGACGTGCTCGCGAACAACGCGGGCGCCATGTTCACCTCGCGCCATGTGACGCCCGACGGCTTCGAGCAGACCTTCGCCCTCAACCACCTCGCCCCGTTCCTGCTCACGAACCTGCTCCTCGAGCGGCTCACGGCCTCGCGCGCGCGTGTGGTGACCACGGCGAGCGATGCCCATAAGGGCGGCCTGCTCGATCTCGACGACCTTCAGTCCGAGCGCGGTCGCTTCCGCCCCGGACGCGTCTACGGCACGACCAAGCTCTGCAACATCCTCTTCACCCGCGAGCTGCAGCGCCGCAACCCCGCCATCGTGGCCAACTGCTTCCACCCCGGCGTGATTCGCACCGGATTCGGCAAGAACGACGGCGCGCTGGCGCGGATCAGTCTCACCCTCGCCGGGCCGTTCCTGCGCTCGCCCGAGCGCGGCGCCAGCTCCCTGGTGTGGCTCGCGCTCGATCCCGCCGGGGGCGAGCTTCGCGGCCAGTACGTCGAGAAGCAGCGGCCGGTGCAGCCGAGCGCGCAGGCGCAGGACGACCGCCTCGCCGCCGAGCTGTGGGAGCGCTCAGAGGAGCTGTCCGCGCCGGCGCGCGCGGCGTGATCCCGGTGCTCGGCTTTGGGCCGGGGCGCCACGTCCTGAGCCGGCTCCCGCTTCGCGCGAAAGGGAAGAGCGACAACTCAGGGGGCCAGGCGAGCGGAGGGGGTGGGATTCGAACCCACGAGCGCCTTGCGACGCCAACGGTTTTCGAGATCTCCGTGTGAAATCGCCGGTTTCCAGGGCCTTTCGCGGAACACGATCTGCGAGCGCTTCGGGAGTGCGATACCGGCTAGCCCGCCAGGCGATACTGGTGCGGTGACCGATCGTAATGTGCTCGGTGGCGAGCTTGAGCCGTGTGGCACCGACCCCCTCACCGGCTTCTATCGTGACGGGTGCTGTCGTACCGGTCCGGAGGACCGGGGGAGCCACACGATCTGCGCGGTGGTCACGTCCGCGTTCCTCGAGCACCAGCGTCGTATCGGCAACGACCTGATCACCCCCATGCCTCAGTACCACTTCCCTGGGCTCGCGGCCGGCGACCGCTGGTGCGTGACCGCGGTGAACTGGCTGCGGTCGCACGAGGACGGCGCGGCCGCCTACGTAGTGCTGGCGTCCACCCATGAACGGGCGCTTGAGGTCGTTTCTCTCGCCGCGCTCCAGGAACACACCGTCGACGTCCCCCCGGATCCGGGACCTTTCGGGGGCTAGGTCGCTGTCGCGAATCAACGGTGCCGCCTGCTCGTCGTCCGATGCAGGAGCGTGAATGGCGTCCGTCAACGCGCTCGCAACCACGCGTTTGCGAGAGCCAGCGACGACTCCGCGCAGACTTCTGCCCCTCGTCCCGAGCGAGCGTCCGCCGCTGGCGGTTGACGCGCTCGCAACCACGCGAGAGCAGGTGTTAAGAGGAAGCGTTAGTAGAGTCTCGGGCGCATGGCCGATGTACCTAGACCAATCACGGGCCGCTGCCTGTGCGGTGGCGTGACTTATAGCGTGGACGCGGCGCCAGTCTGGCAAGGGGTTTGCTACTGCGCGAACTGCCAGCGCCAGACCGCTACCGCGTTCTCGGCGATCGTGGGCGTGCCGAGCAAGGCACTCACTATTGAGGGCAACGCACTCGCCTCGTTCAAGACCGCCAGCGAGGGTTACGAAAGCACGACAGAGCGGCGATTCTGCTCAACGTGTGGGTCGCCGATATTCAGCACGATCGAGTCGATGCCGGAAGTGGTCTTCCTGAAGGCGGGGACGATCGACGACACATCTTGGTTCGAGCCGACGGCCGAGATCTGGGCCCGCTCGGCGCAGCCGTGGGCGCCACATTTTGAGAACGCCACGCGCTATGAGCGCATCCCGGGCTAACTGACACCGGCAAGTTCGGTTCGGGGCTCTATGCGCTCCCGCTTCGCGCGATTTGCGGGCGCCTGGCGAGCTTCGCTCCAGACGCCTCCTCAGGACGACAACCGTGGGCGCCCTGGCCCCGTCGGTTTGCCGGATCCCGCCGACCGACCCCCGTCTTCGTCCCTTGCAGGCACGGCAATCACGACCGCGATCGCGACGACGCAGCACAGATGACCCTCCCGCGTCGCCGCTCGGGCTTCCGGTTACGGACCGGTCCCGGCCGGGCGCTGGGCGCTGACACCCCGCGCAACGCGGAACTCCGCGGCGACCTCGCGGGTCGCCGCCTCGGCTCCGAGCGGAAATACGTGAAGCCCATCTACGCGCGAGATACTGGCAAGGCCGGCCGCCAGTTCGCGCGCTAGGTCGATGCCGCCGCCGCGATTGATTTGAGCCAGGGCTCGCTGGGGAATCGTGACCCCAGGTAGCGCGCAGGCGCGCTCTGCCATGTGCGCGCTGCGGAGCAGCGCGACGCTTGCGTAGAACCGCTCGCCCGCGAGGATGTCCTCGGCGGCCGAGAGGAACGCTTCGAGGCGCCCGAGGTCGAAGGTCATCTGCGACTGCAGAAAGGTTGCTCCAGCGGCGATCTTGCGCCGCAGGAGCCGCAACTCCCGGTCGACGTCCTCGGCGAATGGATTGACGACTGCCCCGACCGCCAGCGGATGCGGGGCGCCCCATGCCGACGCACTCGCAATGAGTTGCGTGGCGGTCATGTCGGCCACATGTTCGATACCGGGCACTGGATCGCCCTGCATGCAGAGGACCGCCTCAGCGCCGAGCGCCGCCGCGCCCACGACCTGGGACTGCAGGGCAAGCCGGTTGCGATCCCGGCAGGAAACGTGGACGATTGTCCCCACACCCTGCTCCCGCGCGAGGGCCACCGCAGCCAGCGGCGACATCCGCGGCTGGCCGGCGTGATTGTCGGTCAACCCGACGACGTCGACGGTGTCGGCGAGAACAGCGATCCGGTCGTTGACCCGCGCGCCATCGGCCTCGGCCGGCAGCGAGATCTCCGCGGACGTCAGGGCGGTCAGCGACACGACCGCTGAAGCCTAACCCCGTCGGTCCGGCAGGCCGGCCCTTGCCTCGTTAGAGAATCGCAAGGAGACACCTGCTTCGTCGGCCGGACAGGCGTCGAGCCGACCCCGCCGGCAGCCCCGCGAAGCGCGGAAGGGAGGCGCACCCGCGTAGCCAGCGAGACGCCCGAGTTGGACGAGGAGCGGAAGCGTTGTGCTGATTTCGCGGTGCTCCCGCAACGCGCGAGAGCGGCAGACGAAGGAGGCGCTGGGACAGGCCAGCCCCCAGCGCCCGATAACCGCGCCTTATGGACACCTCTCTGAGGCCGTAGCAGCGGGCTTTGGTTATCCGCTTGATCGAGTCGCGGACCCCTCTTCCGGTTGTCATCTCAGCGAGTAGACGTGCGCCGTTTTGGGGCCGGTGGAGCGCCGAACGTGCGCAAGACGTGCTCGAGCGTCAAGGCGAGCAATTCCTGCGTCGCCTCGCGGCTGGCGTCCCCGCCGAGCCAGCGGCGCGTCGCGGCGCGGTTGAGCCCGGTCCAGCACTCGAGCGCGTAGCGCAGCCGCGGCGAGTCCTCGGCAATGTCGGCGTGGTGGGCGGCGAGTATCGCGACGGCGCGGCGCACGAGGTCGGTGACGACCCGCCTGACGTCGGGGTCGCCGATGTCTTCGCCGCGCCCAAGGGTGGCCAGCCAGATCGTGCGGTTCGCCTCGGTCCAGTCAAGCCAGCGCGAGACGTTGTCGGCCACCCGCGCACGGGCGCTGCGGCCCGCGGGCGGCGGTAGTTGCTCCTCGCGCTGGGCGCCGAGCCGCTCGAGCAGCGCGATGTAGACCTCCTTACGACCGCCGAAGTAGTGGTTGACGAGCCCGCGGGTGACCCCGGCGGAGCTCGCGATGTCCTCGATCGAGACCTCCTCATAGCCGCGCTCGGCGAACAGCGCGTTGGCCGCGTCGAGGATCTGTTCGCGCCGCTGCCCCGGATCGAGGCGGCTGAACTTCGGGGTCGCGCTCATATGGCAAGTCTACCGATGTTGTTGGCAATCCGCCAAGAAGCTGTTATCGTGTCGCCAACAAGCCAGCAATTCTAAAGGAGACACCCTTGAAGTCACGCATCACGAAGTTCATCGTCACCGCCGTCGCTGCTACGGCCCTCGCGGTCCCCGCCGTGGCGTCCGCCGACTACAGCGTCCCGGTGCAGGCGTCCGAATGCGGCGCAGCCCACGGTACGTTCGGGTATCTCGGCGAGAAGGGTCCGCGCCACGACCTCGGTCAGGGCGACGAAACCGTATCGGGCAGCGTCAAGCTCGGCGCCGATGGTCCGGCGACCGGTGCCGCTAACAGCGCCGCCTGCAAGGCCTAACGCTGATTGACGGGAGGTGGTGGCCGCTGGTCACCGCCTGCCGTCAGTCGCCACGGCGGCCGAAACCACGCGCCGACCCGGAGAGGACAGTTACATGGTTAAGACCTACATCGTCTCCTGTCGAGGAGTACTCGATCAAGCTGTGATCGCCAAGCTCGAAGTCCTGGGTGTCTACTGGACCCTAGGAGGTAGCCCAGACACGCTCCCGACCAACTGGATTCATCACCACATGCTGATTAACGCCATAGACGAGGATCAGGCGATTCAGAAGGCCTGCTTTGCCATAGAGACTTCTGGCGGCTCTGGAATCGACTACACCTGCCTGAGCGAATTGTCTGGGGCAGGCTGAGCGGTTACCGTTAAGGCCCGCAGGTCTTGCGGGTCGCTTCCCCCGGCCGCAGGTTCTCCCTGTCCATGCGTACCGAGGCAGCGCCTCGAGGGCTGGCACAGCCGTGGGGCTCGGTGCTTATCAACCCTTGGCGTGCTCGGCCGCGCGCTCGCGCACCTCGGCCTTCTGCTCGAGGGTAAGCGCGCCCGGGTGGCCGCCGCCGAGCCAAGGTGTGAGGAACAGCAGCAGCCGCGCATCGCTCCGCGCAGCGATCGTGTGCCGCTCACTGGGAGCGAACTCGAACAGGTGCCCGGCCGCGGCCACGACAGCCTCGCCATCGGCGGCCCTTACCTCGACCTGGCCGTCGACGATGACAACCCGGGCATGCTCGTGAACCTCGTGCTCCTGCATTTCCTCTCCAGCGGTCAGCTGCAGGACGACCGTCCGCGCATCGTCAGCCGAGGCGAGGATCTTCGGCTCGTGAGGGTTGACGCCGATCGCATTCAGGTCCCAGCTCCGCATTGCGGGTGTTCTAGAACGTCGTCAATGCCCCAGGTATGGGATCCGATTTCTGGCGGACCTCCGCGCCCGGCACCTCGCGTGGGCTCCTCGCGCGAGGGAGGCGCGTACGCCCCGCGACCGGACGCGCTATCTGTTCTTCCGCTTTAGCTTGACCTTGAACTTCGCCGATGCTTGGTTGCCGGCAACATCGGTGGCGCTCACCGTGATCGTGACCTTGGTCTTCTTGCCCTTGGCCTGAGCTTGCTTGGTCAGCTGTTTGGCCTGCTTGGTGAGCCGCAGCGTGAGGGTCATCGTCGCGCCCGCGGCGATCGACTTCATCTGTGCCTGAAGCTTGAAACTCTTCTTCGCAGCGCTCGCCGATGAGCCTGCGGCCTTGACCGCTGGGATCGTGACCTTCCCGCCCCCCTGGAGCTCGGCGGCCTCGTCGCTTGTCACCTTCACCTTCACAAGCTTCGCGCCCGTCTGGACCTTCTTGCCCTTCAGGGTGATCCGGGGTGGGGTCGTGTCGGCGATCGGTCCCTGCTGGGCCGGTTCGGGCTGGAACTCGAACGCCCCGATGTCCGCCCGAGCGACGCCGTCGCCGTTGCCGTCGACCTTTCGCGGTAGGCCATCGAAGTCACCCCCGGAGTCTGGCTCGAAGCCACTCGTGTCCGGGGACGCGGGATCCCCCGCGTCGATTAGCGGCGAGTCGGGTGAGAGGTGGAGGTCGTTGGCCGAACCGAAGCCGGGGTTGGCCGAGATGTTGCCGGTCGTGTCGTCGAGCGTGCCGGGGCCGTCGCCGCTGTCTTCCTCCGGCAGGGACTTGTCATAGTCCGAGTAGGCAACGGTGAGGTTCGCCGTTCCGGTTTTGCCTCCCGAGCCGTTATCGGCGCGGCGCTTGAAGTTCATCGCGAACCCGCGCAGGATCGAGCTCCGGATGTCAACTTCGGCGGAGTTGTCCGACGTCGAGCCTTCCGCTTCTGCGAGCACGGCCAACGAGGTCGGATCGGAATCGCCGATCACCGTCAGGTGACGCGCCTTGATTCGACTGAACACATTGAAGCCGATACCGACCGCGCTCAGCGCAACCCCGTTCGGGCCGGAGATGTGCATCACGCAGTCCTCGAGCTTGAGTTCCTCCGACTGTGCCCCGATGTTGGCGTCGATGGTCGACCCGTGGACCGTCCCGTCGCCCAGGAGGCCCGTTCTCGCCTTCACCGACGAGCTCTCGAGTTTGGCGAGGTGCATCAGAACGCCGATCGATGTCCCGGGCAAATCGACCTTGGCGTTGCGGATAGGGGTCTGACCGTTCCCGTTCACATCGATCCCAACGCTGTTGGTAGGAGGCGACGGGCTCGTCGCCGCGGTGATGACCACGTTGTCGGCTTCCCCAGCGTTCACCAGACCGCTGTTGTCGGCGCCCGAAGGCACCTGAATCGTGACGTCCTTGATCGTGCTCGCCCGGCCGCCCAGGGCGACGCCCAACAAAACGGTGCGCACGCTGTTGCCGGGGTCCCGCTCTATGAGAGTGCCGCCGGTTTCCGTTCGTGGGCCGGAACCGACGATGTCCACGGGGTTGTCGCCGCCTTCGGTGACCGCTTCGTGAAATACGCCGTCGCCGATGAGGATGAGATCGGGGGAGGCCGGTGGCGAAGCGGGATTGTTCGCTTCCGCGGCGCTGATCGCCTGCTGGATCGTCGTGAAGTTGTGACCCGGATCGGAACAACCGGAACGGTTCACGCAGAACGTGTCCGCACCAGCCGTCGATGCCACAGCCAGTGCGATCACCAGGGCGCTCGCCCACCAGAGCATGACCCGGGTCCCCATTGCCCGGCATGATACCGAGGACCGACCGCCCCGCCGCAGGGCATCCAGACTTCTCGAATCAGTCGGGGAGGCCGGATTTGAACCTGCGACCGCTCGGCCCCCAGCCGGAGGGCGCGAGTGCCCCATTTGTCCCACCGCGTCCCATGCCTCCCTCCCGTCCCCGTCTCGGGACGCATCGGACATATCGGACGATGCAGTCCGGTACCAAGTTGGTACCACGATGCCCCAGCATGTTGGGGGATAGGAGATAAGGCCATTCAAAACTGCACCCCCCGGCCAAACCCGGCCATAGAAAGCTGAATCGGGCCTGCTTCGGAGGGCCCCAACCCACCCGTCGGTCCCGTCAAGCCGCGCCTTGCCTTTCCTGCCCTGGCAACTCAGGGGCAACTCGGGACCAGCCCTCAACAACCCACGCCAATCCGCAGCAACCCTCCCCACGCGATCCGGCATGGGCAGGCGGGGGCGGGCTCGGGCGGGGCACCCAGAGATGTGGCCCACATCCGTAGGGTTCCCCAATCGCCCTAGGTAGCGGGTACGGACGCCCGGAACAAGAGTGGAATGCGGTGTCCGGGCTTTCAGGTGCTTGTCCGAGAACGCGCATGGACGTAGATGAGATATCGGATGGGCATATAGGCCCAGTCGTTGGGTCCTAGCTTCGACCGGCCGTAAACCCGTTAAGAACCTTCACCTTCTCTTGGCGTTCGCTTGGGCACCGCCTTGTCCGCCCGGGCGCAGAATGGGTCGACCGATATCGAAAAAGTGATCCAGTGACCAACCGGAAGTGACTTACGGTCGCTTTGAGGTTTTGGCGTTCCTTTACCCGGGCTTTACCCGGGCTTGGAGCGTGCTTGGACGTTCCCTCCCGAGACTGCTGAGTGAAATCCAACCAGGGGGTGAGCACTCGTGGGGAACAAGGTGAGGACTCGAGTCGCGGCGGGAGCCGCGATCGTCGGCTTGGGCGGGCTCACGGGCCTTGCCCTCAGCAACAGCCAGAAGTCCGCACCGGTCGCCGCCAAGCCTCTGATCCACACAAAGGTGATCAGACGGACGATCCACGTCACCAAACACGTCAAGCCGAAACACCCGGTTGGTGCTGGCGCGGCCGCGGCTGGAACCGCGGCTGCATACGGAAGCGCGAGCGGCGCCGGGTCGAGCGGCGGCGTTTCCACCGGCGCCTCGTCGGCCGGCTCCTCCCCTTCGTATTCCTCTTCCTCCGCCCCTGTGACGACTTCCTCCAGCGGCGCGGCGGCCGCGACCCCGGGCTCCAGCCCGGCGCCTGTCGTCACCCACGCCAGCAGCTCCGGGGGCGGCTCCGGCGGCGCCGCTCCGGTTGTGACCCACACCAGCGGCGGTGGTGCTGGCGAGGGCGGCGACGGCGGCAACGGCGGTGATAGTGGCGGTGACGGCGGCGGTGACGGCGGCGGTGACGGCGGCGGTGACTGAACTTCCTCCCGACAACCCGGTCCGGACGGCTCCTGGGGGCGGCCCTGGGCCCCACGGCCGCCGGCCCGGGCCCGAGGAAGGCCGCACGATCCTCAATGAGCGCGGCGGACTGCCCGTCCACGACAACGGCTGGGTCCAGCCGGTTGGCCCGCTAAGCGCCCGGCTCGGTTGGACGGTCAAAGACGAGGCCGCGTCGTGAACACGACTGCCTCCACCGTGCTGCAGACCCACGGCTGGTGGCTCGCGGGCCGGGCCTCGGGCCTCGTCGCTCTCGTCCTGGTTACGATCTCGGTCGGCCTCGGGTTGGCGATGGCTGGCAGGGTGATGCGCCGCCCCGGACTCTCACGCAAGCTGCGGGCGGTCCACGAGCAGACGGCCCTAGCAGGGATCCTGGCGATCGCCGTCCACGGCATCACCCTGCTCGGCGACCCCTGGCTACACCCGGGCATCTCCGGCATCACAATGCCCTTCGCGATGGGTTTTCGGCCGCTGTGGACGGGCCTCGGCATCGTGGCCGGCTACCTCACGGCGCTCGTCGGCCTCAGCTTCTACGCCCGCAGGCGGATCGGGGCGCGCCTCTGGCGCAAGGTCCACCGGGCGATGGTCCTGGTCTATCTGCTCGGCCTAGTCCATGCGATCGGTGCCGGCACAGACGCCTCGACCGTGTGGTTCCGCTGGTGGGTGCTGATGACATCGCCTCTGATCGGGGGGCTCTTTGTCTACCGGGTTCTTTCAGGCGGCGACAAAGGCAGTGGCTCGGGAGGGCGGCGGGACGATCGTTTGCACAAGGGCGCCCGCGACCGCCGCCTCGGCTTTCCCGCGCCCCCTACCCGCGCGGCGGAGCGATCTCTCGAATCCCAGTCCCCAAGGAGACGTGATCGGGAGGTGATGCAAATATCCAACCAAGGAGGTTCCACAATGCAAGGTCTTCTACGGAAGAGCGCGGTATTGGCGACCACGGCGGCGTTTGCCTTCAGCGTCGGGGCTGCCCCCGTCGCAGCGAGCGCTGACCATGGTCACCATAAGGACTGGACTGACAAGCACTGCAAGAACCAACGCGCCCAGTGGCAGAAGGCTCATAAGCACCCTACGGCCAATCAAAGCAAGCAGGAGAACAACCTGCTGAAGAAGCACGGCTGCACAGAGCGAGTCTAATTATTTAGCTCCGAGCAGGTTCCAAGAACCGAATAGCGCGGCCCGGCTGAGGTTCTGCACTAGCGGCCGGGTCGCGCACAGGCCCGCAGCGAGCGCATGAACGGCAAGCTCGCGGGCACCAGGCTGCGCAAACAGATCGCCGAGATCGACCGCAAGATCAAGGCCCAGGTGATCGTCGGAGCTCAGCCACAACGCCCTCGGGGGCTGGCGGCTCAGCTACTAGCCGGAATCGGGCAGAAGCGGGGCCCAGCAGGGCTGGTGTTACCGGAGTAAGGACAATCCATGTCGAACCCCAGGCTCGAGCGCCGGTCAGGGCGAGGGTACTCCAGTCCGTTCCAAGGATGCGACTCCGAGGCTTTCGAGTGCATGAACCTCAATTGATCCTCGGCATCCTTCACACATATGGTCAAAACGCTTCTTCTCCTGCGCCACGCGAAGTCGAGCTGGGACGACCCCAACTTGGCCGACCACGATCGCCCGCTGGCGCCTCGGGGACGTCGCGCCTCGGGGCTGATCGCCACGTATCTGCGAACGCACCAGATCGCCCCCGGGCTGGTGCTCTGCTCCTCCTCGGCTCGCACCCGTGAGACGCTTGAGCGCATCTCGGCCGGCTTCGCCGGCGAGGTCGAAATGGAGATCGAGGACGACCTCTATGCGGCCACCGCCAGCAATCTGCTGGCGAGGCTGCGCGAGGTGAGTGGCGATGTGGAGTCGCTGATGGTGATCGGGCACGACCCCGCGATTGCGGAGCTCGCGCGGCGCCTCACCGGTCGTGGGGCCGAGCGGCTACGAGGGAAGTTCCCAACCGCGGCGCTGGCGACGCTCTCCTTCGAGGGCAGCTGGCAAGGGCTCGCACCCGGGGCGGCTGAGCTGGTCGACCTCGTGAAGCCGCGAGAGCTGGAGGCCTCGCGGCATGCGAGCTGAGTGAGGCGGGCGCTCCGCGAGGATCACCCGGCGCGGGCCTCGGCGGCTTCGGGGGCCGCATGGAAGATGCGGCGGTAGCAGGCGATTAGAAACCCCTGCAAATCGATGGGTCGAATCCGGGGCGGGATTCGAACCCGCGACCTTCGGGTTATGAGATGCCTCCAGGGGCCTATTTCAGGCGATCTGCGGCTCTGTCAGGCGGTCAGACGTGTCTCAGTTCAGCTGAGCGTCGCTTAGTTCGGTACCACGGCTGGTACCACGGATCCTCCCCGCGGGCTAGGGGCTAATCGAGCGGAGCACTCCGACGTTCGCTTCGAAACATCGCGAGCGCGTGGGCGCCTGCTGGGTGCCCACGGAGCTCCCGAACGACGGCGGCCATGGCTGTAGGCAGCTCGTCAGGCTGCGGCAAGGGCACTCCATACTCAGGCGGCATCAGCACGGACGCGGCCAGAGAGGCAAAGGTCAGATCGGCTGCTGTGAAGCGCTCGCCGCAGAGGTAGGGGCGTCCGTCCCCCAGGCGCTCTGCGAGCCCGTCGAAGATCTCGCGTACCTCGGTCTCGGCCCGGGCCGCAGTGGCGGGCGTGACATCGAGGACGCGATCGATGACCCGCGCAACGATCGGATATGCAAGCGGCAGCACGCGGCGCTCCCAGGTCGGGACGCCGGTGCAGGCGTAGGCGATAGCGATATCGCGACGCCCGCGCAGGCCGTTGTACATCCACCTGCGCCCCTGCGGGCCCAGGCGGGTGTCGAACTCATGTTGAAGCGCCCTGACGTCGGCGGCGCCGCTCGGATCGCTCGGGTACAAGCGGCGGTCCTCCGGCGTGCGGGCATCGGCCGCATTGAGGATGTCGGTGGAGTCGGCGAGGACTCGATCGCCGCAGACAAGCACCGGAGCGGTTGTCCCGCCCCCGGCACGACGCACGGCGACTCGATGGATGAGCTGCAGGTGTGCCCGCTCCACGTATCTGATTCCGGCTCGATCCAGCGCCCAGCGGGCCTTCTCGCAGTAGTGGCTGATCGGGATCGTGATCAGGATGCATGGCGATCCGTTGGCGATCATCTGACTGGATCATCCTCGGTCGTCATCTGCGGGGACCTCGATCAAGGGCGCCGGCATGCGACTCAGCCTGCTCGTGTGTGCACCCCCGCGGGGCGCGAGCGCCCCGTGCGGTCTGCCTAGTTGAGCCCAACTGCACTGCACTTTCGCGCGCCCTGACAGCTGACGTCGCTCCCTGCTACGCGGAGCGTTCGGGCAGCGCCACGTCGGGCGTTCGGGCCACGCAGAGCGCGAGGACCAGCAACCACATCGAGGGTGGGATGCGGCGTCCGGGTGGCGGTGGGCCGTGGTGGCGTTCGGCCAGGCCGAGCAGATGGATCACCTCCTCACAGACAGCGCCATGCTCCCCCTCGATGTCGCAGGCGAGGCGTGCCAGCGCCACCGACTCGGTCACATCGCCCCCGGCGAAAGCCCGGCCGACCGCGGTCAGCAGGTGCGAGCAGACCCGCTCCATCGATGGGTCGAGCGGACCGGGAGGGCCGGGCGGCGGACCGGCGTCGGTCGGGTCCTCGCCGGCCAGGATGCGCTCGATCTGGCCGCCGGCGATCGAGGCGATCGCCTCGCGGTCGAGGCCGGCTGCCAGGGCGCAGCGAAGGTGCAGCGGGGCGGCGCCGAGGGGCTCCCCGTACGGCGAATCGCTGGCCCAGAGGATCTGGCCCGGGGGCACCAGGCAGAAGAGCGCGATCAGATCGGCCGGGTTCCACCAGGAAGTGTCGATAAGCAGGTTCGGATGCTTCGGCATCAGCCGCCATAGCCAGGCGATGTCGCTGACCGCCGCGTGGGCGAGGATCAGGTGCGCACCCGGGTGGCGCTCGGCCAGGTGGACCGTGTCGCGCCCCAAGGCGGGGATGCCGCGGCCCGCATGAATCAGGACCGGGACCCGCCGCTCGTTTGCCAGGGACACCAGCTCCTCGACCGCGGGCTCGTGCATGGCGAATTGCTCGGCGCGGGGATGAAGCTTGATGCCGCGAGCGCCAGCGTCGAGGCAGCGCCTGGCCTCGGCCAGCGCATCGCTGTGGGGGTCGACCCGGCAGAAGGGCACCAGGCGGCCGCCCGAGACCTCGGCTAGGGCCAGCGCCTCGTCGTTGGCCGGTGGGTATCCGCCGGGCTCGTGCATCGGAAAGGCGACGGCGCGCGCTCCGGCCCGCTCCATCGTCGCCAGCAGCTCCTGCGGCTCCTGCCGGTAGCCATCGGGGTCGTTGTGCCCGAAGTGGGTGTGGGCGTCGAAGAGCGAGAGCGGCCCGGCCTCCCGCTCGACCGCCTCCAGCCATCGCCGCGACTCGAGCTCGAGCGGCCCCCGCTCCGGCTCTTTCCGATTCGGCCCCGCGGCGACGTCAGCCACGGCCGGCCACTCTGGCGATTCCCGCGACCGCCTGCTCGAGCAGGGCCGGTGAGGTGCCGATGTTCAACCGCGCGAAGCCGGCGCCCTGGGGGCCGAAGCTCGGCCCCGGGCTGAGCGCCACCTTGCCATGCTCCAGGATCGCCGCGGAGGGGTCCTCGCCGAGGTCGAGCGCGCGCAGATCGAGCCAGGCAAGGTAGCCGGCCTGCAGCTGCGCGCAGCCGATCTCGGGCAGATGCTCAGCCAGGAGCTCCGCCAGCAGGCTGCGGTTGTGGTCGAGCACCGCGATCACGTCGTCGAGCCATGGTCCGCCGTCGCGGAAGGCGGCGACGGAGGCGATCGCGCCCAGATGGCCGCAGTGGGTGGCGCTGAACGGCAGCCTCCCGATCACCTCGGCCGCGTTCTCGCAGGCGGTGACGATCTGGGCGCAGTGCAGGCCGGCGACGTTGAACGCCTTTGACGCCGAGCAGAACGCGATTCCTCGCTCCGCCGCGGCCTCGGAGACGGTGAGGAACGGCACATGCCGCGTGCCGGGAAGGGCCAGCGGCGCGTGGATCTCGTCCGCGAGCACCCAGGCGCCGTGGCGCGCCGCCGCGTCGGCGATCGCGGCCAGCTGCTCCCGGCTCGGAACGCCGCCGGTGGGGTTGTGGGGGCTGCAGAGGATCAGCGCGACGGCGCCCTCGGCGAAGCGCCGCTCGATCGCTTCGGGATCGAGCTCGCCGGCGGTAAGCGGCGCCTCGGCCAGCTCGCATCCGAGCTCCTCGATCACGGCGAAGAAGGGGTGGTAGACGGGCGTGTTGATGACGACGCGCTCACCCGGTTTCGCGATCGCCCGCAACACCGCCGTGATCGCGCCGACCACATTGGAGCTGGGCGAGACCGCCTGTGGATCCAGGCTCCACTCCATCCGGTCCTCGGCAAAGCCGGCGAAGGCCTCGGCCAACCCCAGCTCCTGCGGCGAGGCGTAGCCGCAGTCGTCAAGCTGCACCGTCTCGGCCAGCGAAAGCTTGACCGGCTCGGCCAGCGGGAAGTCCATCTCGGCAACCCACGCGGGCAGCACATCGGCTGGGTAGCGCGCCCACTTGGCGCTGTGGCGGCGCCGCAAGCGGTCGATCGGGACCTCGGTCAGCGCGGGATTGAGGGTCGTCGACATCGGCCCGAACTCTGTCATGCCCGTCTGCAGGGGATGCCTCGCAGGCCGCTTGCCCGCGACAAAGTTCGAGCTAGGCGTCTTGCACCTAGCGCGGCAATCGGGCGGTCTTAGAGCCCTTCCTCGAGATTCGCGGCCGCGAAGGGCACTCCTGCGCCGTGCCGAACGCGACCGGAATGCACGCGGCAGCCGCGGGATCGAGCCCCTCTGGCACGGGCCAGGCCATGATCGCCGGCACGACCCGTTTCTCGGCATGGGAGCCGTCCGCGTTCAGGTGCCGGGGCTCTCGACTCCGGCGCCGACCTCGATCACCGTGCCCGCGCACAGATAGGTGACGATGTGCGGGGTTATCGGCGGCGGCGAACCGGCGCGGGCGAGGAGATCGCCGCCCTGCTGATCGCCTCTACGTCCGAGCACGCAGCCGTCCGGGCACACCGGAGCGGGGACGTCCTCGTAACGGAGCACCTCCGGGTCGCCGTTCTCGAATATCACCGCCGCCTTCATGGCACGATCCTATGCGTGCCGGCGCAACGAAAGACCGGCGCGCGCGTTGAGACAAGGAGCCCACGGATGAAGTACTACGCGGTCGCGGAGATCGACATCACGGACCCGAGCTGGATACCCGCCTACGTCGAGAACACCACCAGGCTGGTCGAGCGCCACGGCGGCCGCTACCTCGCTCGTACCCCGAAGATCGACAGGATCGAGGGAGAGCGCAAGCCGCCGCAGATCTACCTGATCATCGAGTGGCCCTCCAAGCAGGTGGCGGAGGCGTTCTACTCCAGCGATGAGTACAGGCCCTACCGCGAAAGCCGCCAAGCCGGCTCGAAGGGAGAGTTCCTCCTCGTTGCGGCCGAGGATGTGAATAACGTGGCGCAGATCTGACCGGCGCGATGACCGGTCCTAACCTGGCCGATCTGTCGAGCAGCCCGTCGGCTTGGACGCTGTCGACGCTATGGTCGCCAGACCGTGGATTTCGTGCCCGTGGCGGCGGATCGCGATCACCGGCGAGGGGGTTGGTAGGAGTCCTAGGCGAGAACCGTGAGCTGGGGGAGGGCGGCGGATAAGGATCTCAGGCTCAACGGTGGCCGCCGCAGGTCCAGATGGTTTCGTTGCCGTGGGCCCCGAGGCGCGTACAGGAAAGCGAGACCGGCGCTCTCCGTGCGGCCGGGTTGCGGCGCATCAGCACCGTCGTCGTCTGGCTGGCCGGAGCACCGCCGAGGGGGGTGAATGCCGCCTTGAACCTGACCCGTGACCTGCCGGCCTTCCTCAGCGTCCTCGAGGCCGCGCCGGTGGGGATGATCCCGAGCGAGTAGACGCCCGCGGAGGGGATCGAGAGCGTCTGGGTGTCGACGCCTTCGCCGCTCAGGTCCAGATCTCCCCGTGCCCCCGCCTTGAAGGTGATCAGCCCGGTTCCAAGCCTCTCCCGCAGTCTCACGCCCTCCAAGGTGAAACCGAAGAAGTTGACGTGCACGGTCTTCGCCGCGTCCATGGTCAGCGTGCACCGCAAAGCGGGGCCAGAGCAGTCCCCGTGGAACCCGGAGAAGGCGTCTTCTTCGCGCGGCGTCGCGGTCAGCGTCACCGTCGACCCGGACGCGAAGCTGGCGGTGCAGTGGCTGCCACAACTGATCCCGGGGGGAGAGCTGGTCACGGATCCGTTATAGGCATTGGCGTTGTCGACCGCCAAGGTCTGCGTGTCTGGGGAGCCTGCCGCGCGAGGGATCCAGATGACGGCGAGCGCAGCGAGGGCGGCTAGAGCTGTGGCCGACCGGGCAGGCATACGCTCAAACTACCTTGCCCCAGGGGGCCGGAAGGGTAGATTCCCACGGTGTGACCCTCTTCGAAGGTTACGCTGGAGTCGGCGGCTGAACGGAGAGTCACTTGGGGAGAACGATTGATGGGACGGCATTTCATCTTAATCCTCCTCAGCGCATCCGCTGCCCTAGCCATGCCGACCAGCGCGGTGGGAGCGACGGTCGAAGTCCTGCAGACAACCGGCGACACGAACAAAGCCGAATTGGTTTTCACCGCGACCGCCGGTGAGGGCAACCGGCTCACGGTATCGGTCGGCGGTGAGAGCGGCGACAGCTACGACCTCCGCTTACTGGACACCTCGGCGAACGTCGCGCCGGGCATCGGTTGTAGCGGAGGAGAGACACCCGGCGCGCCCGTCAGCTGTGCCCTCCACAAGCCTGTTCCGCAGCAGTACAGCTCCTGTGTGAAAACCTTCTGCATCCCCTTTGCCGGGACCGCTTGGGACGTCAGCATGCGCTTCTCCCTCGGGGACGCCGGCAGCCTCCTCGACGCGGGGGCGATCCCAAACCCGCCGCCGACCGTACCTCCGAACAGCCTGTCGGCGGCGAGTCCGATTCCCATCACCGTGACACCGGGGGCCGGGAACGACACCGTGATCACCGCCGGCGGCGCCGACGTCGTGCGGGCAAGCGCAGGTGACGATCGGGTGCGAACCGGCGCGGGCGCCGATAAATTCCTCGGCGGCCCGGCTCCGGATGGCGCCGACGACGTGGACCTCGGCGCCGGTGACGACACCGTCGAGTACTCCGAAAGGGGCTCGACCGTCCTCTACAGCGCGGACGGAGCCGCGAATGACGGGGCTCCAGGGGAGGGCGACAACCTGGTGGATGCGGAGGCCTTCTTTTCGGGATCCGGCGACGATTCACTGGACGGCGGGGGGGCTCCGGGCGGGCCCCTCCCGGTCGATCATCTCTTCGGCGCGGCGGGCGACGACGAAGTCGTCGGCGGCTCCGGTGAGGATCTGCTGGGCGGAGGCACGGGGAGCGACCGAATCCTCGGGGGCGGCGGGAATGATCGGATCATCGACGTCCTGGGGAACCGCTCCGGGGCCGATGGAGGCGACGACCATGCCGGCGGAGGCGCGGGCGACGACGAAATCGAGCTCGGCCCGGGTGATGACGTCGGGCGCGGCGGTGTCGGCAACGATTTGCTGACGTTGGGCCCGGGCGCCGACAGGGGCTCGGGTGGACCGGGCAGAGACACCCTCTACGGAGGATATGGGGACGACCTCCTCGCGGGAGGCGGCGGCGGCGATCAGCTCGTCGGGGACCAAGGGGTCGACCGCCTCTTCGGCGGCGACGGGGCCGACGGGATTCTCTCCGGAGCGGTCGTCGAATCGATCTGGAGCCGCGGCCGCTTCGGCCACTCCCCGGGACCGCTCGATAACCGGCCGGACCAGGTGAACTGCGGGGCCGGCCGTGACCGCGCGGGCATCGACCGGACCGACTCCCAGGACCGCTGCGAGGGCACCGTCCGCCTGAGCATGCTCGAACTCTTCGGCGTCGTCCAGGCGCGGCGCCGGACGGCGGCGAAGCTCTGGTATGAGGTGCGCAGCCCGGGCGTCGTCCTCGTCTCGGCTTCCGGGCTCAAGACCGAGCGCATCCGCGCCGACGCCTTCTACTACGAGTATCCGGGACAGCTCCCTCTCCATCTGATGGGTCGGGCGAAACAGGAACTGCGCCGCAGAGGCCATGTGAAACTGACGCTGAAGATCGTCTTCTACCCGGCGAACGGCGGCAGGCTCACACGCTTGCTCCCAGTGCGGCTCGTCGAGCGGACCACAAGTAAATAGGCGGGGTTTCTCCTATAGCGGGGGCCCGATTCGTCTCTCGCTACCACCCGCGGATAGTCGAGCCGATGCGTCTCGCAAGCTGATCGGTCTGGCGATCTCGAACGCGTCGCGCCTCGGCAGTTTGGAGCCGACGACTAGAGCGGGAAGCCGCTAGGGTCGACTGCGGTGGCACGCCTCATCGGGATCAATCACGTCGCGCTTGAGGTCGGTGAGGTCGACGAGGCGCTCGCCTGGTACGGACGCTTCTTCGAGTTCGAGCTGCGCGGCAGGGTCGGCACGTCGATGGCCTTCATTGACATGGGGGATCAGTTCATCGCGCTTGCGGCTGGCCGAACGCAACCCGACGACCGAGGCCGGCACTTCGGCCTCGTCGTCGATGACAAGGAGAGGGTCCGCGCGGCGCTTCGGGACGCCGACGTTGACGTCCAAGGAAGCGGCTCCCTCGACTTCCTGGATCCCTGGGGCAACCACGTTCAAGTTGTCGACTACCGAGACATCCAGTTCATCAAGGCGCCAGGGGTGTTCCAAGCAATGGGCATCGAGGGGCCCCCGAAGACAGACGCAGCCCGCGAGGAGCTCCGCCGCAAGGGCGTCACCGACTAGACCCGGCGGCAAGGGTCTCATTTGCAGGAACCCTTGGCGGTGGTAGCGAGACCGATACCGGGCCCGATACGTCTCCCGTTCTCACCCGCCGCTAGCAGACCGCCCGCGAAACGGCGACCACGATCAGCACAAGCGCAACTGCCCCGAGCGCCCTCCGAAAGCCATTGACGCCGCTCGCGGCCTCCTCGTAGGCCCAGACCGTGAGCGCGACGTAGAAGACTGCGCGCGCGAAATCATTGACGGTGCTGGCCTCGTCGGTGAGCCGCGCCATGAGGAGCGCCGCGAGCGCGACCCAGAGGGGCGGGTTAGGGAACTGGCCGACGGTGTAACCGCGGATCTTGAAGTCGCGTGACACTGCCGGAGCCTAGAGCCGCTGAACGACACGACCCCTGCGAGCAGTCTCGTAACCGGGGGGCAGTGCAGGCGTGCATGCATAGGCGCACATCTAGATCCCGAAAGGTGCTCATTTGCAGCGATTCTGGCGGTGGTAGCGACGACCGATACCGGGGCCGATTCGTCTCTCGCTACCACCCCCGGATCATCGAGCGGATTAACGCCTGATCCACACTCGAGGCATCCCTGCCTTGGCACTCAGGGTGCTAACGACCGGTAGGCTCGCCGCCGATGCGCCCGCCGAACCTGCTGCTGCTGATCACCGACCAGCAGCGCCAGCCGCGGCACTGGCCCGACGACCCGGGCTGGCTGGGAGAGCTGATGCCCAACGAGGCGGAGCTGGCGAGGACAGGGTTGACGCTCCGCAACGGCTTCTGCAACACGTCGATGTGCTCACCCAGCCGCGCGACCCTCTTCACGGGCCTCTACCCGGCCCGCCATGGCGTCACTCTGACCCTGACCGCGGCCGACCTCAAGCCCGACCCCCGCAATGGGCCCGCCGTCGTCGCCGACCTCGCCAGGCTGATGCTCCGGCGCGGGGCGCCGCGAGGCCGGGCACTGCGGCAATTCGGCAGCGGTGCGCTGGGGCTTGGGCCGAAGGGCGGCAGCGAGCCGCAGCTGAAGCCGAGCACGCCCAACCTTGCGCAGGTGCTCGCGGGCAGCGGGCTACGAGGTCGCCTACAAGGGCAAGTGGCACCTGACCCAGCCCGTCGAGGTAAGCGGTTGGGGCGATCGCGACGCGGAGCTCTTGCAGCGGTCGTTCGGCTTCGCCGACTGGGAGCCGCCCGACGCGGGCGAGAATGCCAAGGCCGAGAACTTCGGCGGCGGCACGGCGGGGCCGCTCGGCGAGGGCTGGGACGAGGTCTACACCAGCCAGGCCGAGGCCTGGCTGGGCCGCGCCGACCTTCCTGAGCCCTTCTGTCTAGTCGTCTCCCTGGTCAACCCGCACGACGTGCTCGGCTATGCCTCCTCCTACCGCGAGGGGGGCTACGACGCCTCCGAGTTCCGCCAAACGGGCGTGGGGCTGCCGCCGACTATCGACGAGGACCTCTCCTCCAAGCCCAGCGCGCAGATGCTGATGCAGATGGGGATGACCGCCTACCTGGGCCCGCTGCGCGGGCGCCGCGCTCAGCTCGACTACGTCAACTTCTACGCCCACCTGCAGCACCTGGTCGACGCCAAGGTCGGGCGCGTGCTGGCGGCGCTCGGCGACCCCGGCGACCCGGGTTCGCTGCGTTCGCGGACAGTGGTTGTGCGTTGCTCCGACCACGGCGAGATGGGCCTCTCCCACGGCGGCCTGCGCCAGAAGGCATTCAATGCCTACGAGGAGACGATCCACGTCCCGCTGGTGGTCTCCAGCCCCCTGCTCTTTCCCCGGCCGGCCGAGACCGATGCGCTCGCCTCGTTGATCGACCTGCTGCCGACCCTGGCAAGACTCGCCGGCGCTAAGGCGCCGCCTGGCGCCCAGGGGGCAGACCTCAGCCCGCTGCTCGCTCGCCACGCGTCTCCTGAGCGGGAGGCACTGGCCCTCTCGCGGGCCGATTTCGGGCCCGTGCTCGAGCACCCCTCGCCGGCCGCCACGGTCCGCGACTCGGTCCACTTCACCTACGACGACCACCAAGCGGCCACTGCCCGGGCCGACGTCCCAGGCCAGCCCAACCGGGTTCGGTGCATCCGCGACTCGCGGATGAAGTACGCGGTCTACCTCGACCCGCAGGGGCGCGCGGCGCCCGAGTATGAGATGTACGACCTCGAGCGGGACCCCGATGAGCAGTTCAACCTGATCAGCCACCGCACGGGAGAGCCACGGCAGGCCTCCGATCGGGCCGCGCGGGACGGCCTTGCCGAGGCCCTTCGGTCCGAGATGGCCGAGCTTGGCACAGACGACCTCGCACCGACCTGATTTCGGACTCATAGAAATCGCTGCAAATCGATGGGTCGAATCCGGGGCCCGATTCGTCTCTCGCGACCACCCGCGGATTGTCCAGCGAACGACCCTCGCCGCCTAACCACGAATGGCGGCGTCGACCCGGACTCCGTCAGCCCGCAGGCTAGAGCCGCGAGCGGCCTCTATTCGATGTTCCTCTATTCGACCTTCTCGACTGCGAGCAGGCCCTCCTCGTCGTGAGGCTTGCCGCCGTCCCGATCTGCGAGCGGGCAGAAGAAGATGTATTCGCCCGACTTCAGGTCGATCGGAGTCGTCTGCGACTTGCCGCCGTCGAGAACCGCCGTGCTCTGCGCGGCTTCGAAGTCGATGTAGGGGGGCGGAGGACCTTCCTTGGAGAAGTCTTCCTTGATCTTGTCCAGAGAGGGAGCCTTGCCTTTCACCGGCACGGCGATGATCAGGTGGATCGCCTCGTCGCCTTCGCTTTCGAACGTGATCTGCTGCTTGCCCGCCTTGAGGCCGGAGACGTCCCAGGCGTATTTGTCCTTGCCGGTTTCTTCAGCGGTGACAGTACCGTCGGTGTCGGGTAGGTCGCCTTCGTCCCCTTCGGTGACCGTCATTTCGGCGATCGCCGGTTTGCCTTCCATTTCAGCGGCGTCGGTGATCAGGAACTTCCCGGCTTCGAGGTTGAGGGTGGCGGTCGCCGTCTGACCGCCCGCAACGCTGCCGATGCCTCCTTCGCCCCGGATCCAGTCCGGCGTCTTTTCGCTTTCCCCGGAGATTTCTTCGATGACTTCCTTGGCGGTGTGGTCGCCCGTGTAGCGCACGAACTGCAGTCCGTGCGGGGCTTTGCCTTCGTTGGTCAGGGTCACTTCCGCCAGGCCGCCTTCGACTGATTTCGGCAGCGAGAACGACGCTTCCTTGCCTTGTTCGCTGACGCCGATCTTCAGCGCAATCGGCGTGCTGTTTCCGCCCCCGCAGCCGGCGAGGACGGCCGCCAGTCCGAGGACGGCGAGCGCCCCCGCGCCGCTGAGCCGCTTGGTGGGACGAGACATATGAATGACCTCCCTGTCGGTGATTTCGTCGGCGAGCCTATCCTCCGAGCCGGACCGGGTCCCGTGCGGTTCGGACCACCCGATCGACGAGGCCAAGGCGGTGCAGATCGCGGTGATCGTCATCGACGTCCGGGTGGCTTTCCCGTATACGGTCGCCTGCCGCCCGATTCCGGCCTGCCCACGGGTTCAGTTCGGAAGGGGCTTCCGGGAAACCGGGGAGGCCCGATTCATCTCTCGCTACCACCCGCGGATTGCGGAGCGAACTCACCTTGCCGATTGACCGCTCCCTCGCTGTCGCCCACGGCGAGACGGGAACCGCGTCCCGGGCTCACAACCGCGCCGCGATCAGCTGCTCCTCCGCCGACGCCCGTGCAGCGACCTCGCCTCGCGCGGTAGGCTCAACTGGTCTGATGCCCACGGTTGCTCCCCTTCACCCCGGGCCGACGCGATTCGAGGGAGGCCTCACAGAAGTGGGCGAGGGTATCCACGCCTGGTTGCAGCCGAACGGCCTTCTCGGTGAGAGCAACGCCGTCCTCGTGGTGGGCGATGGCGCTTCCTCGCTGATCGACACGCTGTGGGATCCCCGGCTCACCCACCGCATGTTGGCGGCGATGGCGCCACTGGTTGTGGAGGCGCCGATCGAGTCAGTTATCAATACTCATTCCGATGGAGACCACTGGTGGGGAAACCAGGAGGTCCCGGGAGCAGAGATCATCACCACTGACGCGGCGGCGACGGTGATGCGAGAGCAGACACCCGCCGAGCTGAAGCGCTTCGGTCTCCTGGCCGGCGCCCTGCGTGTGATCGGATCCTTTCCTCTTCCCTATCCGCGCCGCGATGACGTCGCCGCAATCGCCTCCTACGTTGGGGAGGCTCTCAACCCCTTCAGCTTCGACGAGGTGCAGTTGGTGCCGCCCACCCGGACTTTCTCCGGCGAGCTGGAGGTAGACATCGGCGGCCGCCCGGTCAGCCTGATCGAAGTCGGCCCCGCGCATACCCCCGGTGATCTGGTCGTGTGGGTACCCGACGCCCGGGTCGCGATCGCCGCCGACATCCTCTTCATCGGTGTGACTCCGATCATGTGGGCCGGGCCGCTCGATAATTGGATCGCCGCGCTGGAGCGCTTGCTCGAGCTGGGCGCGGAGCGGCTTGTGCCAGGCCATGGCCCAGTCTGCGGCCCAAACGAGGTGCGGCGCCTGATCGACTACTGGCGTTGGCTCGACCGAGCGGCCCGACCGCAGCTCGAGGCCGGGACGTCAGCCGCCGAGACCGCGCGCGGGCTCATCCTCGGCGAGGAGATCGCGGAGCTGGGCTTCGCGGACTGGCTCGGTCCTGAGCGGGCGCTCGTCAGCGTCGGCACGATCGACGCCCACCGCCGTGGAGTGGCCAGGCCACCCGGCCCACGTCAGCAGGTGGAGGCGTTCTTCCGCATGGCCCTGCTGGCGCGCGACCTCGACGCGCGCCGGGGCTGACCGGCTAGGGGAATCGTCGCGACCTCGGGCAGGGTCGTTAACCGAAATTGATGCCGTCAACCCTTGCTACCCGCTCCCCTCAGCCGCTAGCTTCAGCGGGCGATCGGGAGAGGGACGAGCCCGCCGAAGCCCAGCGGGTGCCGCCCCCGAAGGCGACGCGACGAGCTTCAGGCGCGAAGGCTACGCGCGAGGCAGGCCACGGGCGTCACCCCCGGTCGCTTTGTGCTGACCGGGAGGGGGGCACCTTAGGTCCCGCCGCCGAGGAGCTGGCCCGAAGCGCCCGTTGCGTTATTTCTCCTCGGAGTCGCCGAGGTGCTGAACGAAGATGTCTGAGCCCGGAAAGACCTCGGACTCGTGTCCGTCGCTCCAGCGCACGAGATAGGGCGGCGCTCCATGCTCGCCGAGCACCTTGAGGATCTCGCCGTCCCGCTGCGGTTCCCCCTGGTGGTGTCCGCGGACGACCAGGCGATCACCGGGGCGTGCGTGCAAAGCTGATTTGTCCTCTGAAGCCATCGCGTTCTCCTTCGGTCTGTGGAGCCCGATTGTCGCGATAAGCAGCGGAAGGCGCATCCGTGAGGAACCCCGACTTACCAAATTGCCGGTCGGCTCCCCCCACGCCCGATAACCCCGCCTTTACGGATACCTCTCCGACGCCACGGAAGCGCTTCCCGTGGATTCCTCGGGTCTCCGAATACTCAAGCATCGCGCCTGACCAGATTCGGTACCAAACCCAACCCGCTTCCGAAGCGGGCTTTCGATGATCGGGGAGGCCGGATTTGAACCGGCGACCGCTCGGCCCCCAGCCGGAGGGCGCGAGTGCCCCATTCGTCCCACCGCGTCCCATGCGTCCCTCCCGTCCCCGTCTCGGGACGCATCGGACAGATCGGACGATGCGTCCGGTACCAAAGCGGTACCACGCCGCGGGTCACGGGTGCAGATCGGAGCCCGAGTCGTTCTGGCTACCACCCGCGGATTGTTGGGCTAACGCGTCTCGAGGCCTGATCGTCCGAAGGAGCTTGGGCCAGAAGATTGGGCGAGGGGCCAAGCTGACGGAGCGCCAGCTCATCGCCTCTGCGTAATAACGCGCGCTCGGCGTGTGCCTCGGACCACCTCCGTCAGATACACCCGTGAACCGCCGAGGGCCACCGGCCCTAGTTCCCTCTTTCCGCCCCGCCCGAACCCTCGGTTGGGGCACTTGCTGCCCATGTTCCAGGCGTGTTCGTAACCAGCTTCGTAGCCTGGATCTCGCCGGATCGTGGACGCAAGAGTCTTGAGGATGTGCTCGCGGTGGGACGAATTGACTGGGCCGAGCCGGAGCTGCTGCGCGCAGGCGTTCACCCGCTCGTAGAGCAGCCGGCCATGCAAGAGCGCTGGGTTGAAGAGCCCTGCGCCTCGCTTGCTTCGCCGGAGCGTGTGCCTGGACCCGTCGCGAAGGTTCGCCCCCTCGATCTTGCTACGTCCCGGAGTATCGACCGCGAAGACCACCCGCGAGCCGTCGAGTGCCGGACGCCCAATCTCCCCCGCGGGTCTCGGACCGGCAAGGTGTCGGCGCCGGGACGGTTCCGCCAGGCGGAGCCCGATCAGGCTCTCGGCATTCTCACCACTGCGGTAGCGGTATACCAGCCAGCCCTTGGAGACGGCCAGTGCATTAATACCTTCGATGGCAAGCCTCAGCGTTGGCTTCAGCGAGCCCGCATCAGCAACCGTCACCTGATCGCCATCACGCCAGGCGACCCGCGAGCCGCCAAGGGCCGGATCGGTTCCGGGCAGTGTCCGCACTTTGCCGGAGGGACGCCGGAGCATCCCTGAGCCACCCACTCTTTGCCAGACAACTGTGCGCCCGGCCACCACTGGATTGGTCGCCGCGGGAAGTACGAATGCCTCCGCTACTCCAGCGCCCATCCAACAGGCACACAGCAACAAGCCAACGGCATCCAGGCGCCGTAATCCAAGCCAGAGGCGAGGCTCCGCGCCCATCTTGTCTAGCTGCCGCGTCCCGCCTTCCCGGCGCACGGCGGGGGCCATCCAGACGACTGGCAGTGCCCGGCCGAAACCGAACGCGAGGCCAATAGCGAGGCCAAACGGCAGGCTGCCGACCGCGAAAGTGATCCCGGCGAGCGCCCAGACCGCGAAGCTCAGCACAAAGGTCGTGAAGCCCAGACCGAGTAGCAGTCCGTAGAGCGCCGCTGCCAGTGGTAGCGGCATGACCCACCGCCATCGCTCCGGTACCTGGCGGCGAATCTGCGGGGCGATCCTCACGCCCCGCCAGTCAAGAACCGCCCCCGTGAAGGCGATCGCCGCACCAGCTGTCTCGACCAGGCCGCTGCCGTCGTCGCCAAGCAGCGAGCCGAGCAGCGCCAGGCCGACGAATGTCAGGGCACCGCCGATCAGCGCCCCAAGGCTGAAAGTCAGGCAGGCCAGCAGCGGGGCCCAACGCCGCACGTCGCCAAGGGCACCGCCGATCGTGTCGACGACCGAGAAGCCACACGGCGAGAACGCCCCGGTCAGACCGGCCAGCAGGGCGGTCAGGGCAGCCGCGATCGTAAGGCCGCCTAGCACGGCACGCTCGTTTCCTGATACTGGACGCAGAAGACGTTGCGGCCGCCATAGCAGTAGCCGGTCAGGGCGGCGTCGCCGTTGATCCGCACGTCGGTGTAGCCGCAGCAGTCCATCAGCCGCCGCACCCGGCCACCGCAGCAGCGATACCAGGAGCCATCGGTTTCGAGATGCAGTCCGAAGCGCTTGCCGGCAGCCGGACAGACCCTGGAGCGCGGTGCCGGCGCCAGGGGCTCGCCATCTGGTCCCCGCCGCAATTCGCCGCGCGCATTGACGGGGTATCCCCTGGCGTTGATCGGCCGGCCGAGGTCGTCGACCGGCTGGCCGTCGCTGGCCCTGAGCGGGTAGCCGTGACGGTCGACCCGCGGCAGGCCCGTGGGGTGCGGGCAGTTGCCGGTTGTATAGGTATGCCCGCAGAAGTTGGTGTAGGCGTCCGCTTGATCGGGCAGAGCCAGCTGCGCCACGCTGCGTGCCCCGGCCAGGCCCATCACTGCTACCCCCAACTTCTCCAGGAAACCGCGCCGCGAACTGCGTGCCAGTACCTGGTCTGTCCAGTGCTCTTGATTCTCGTCAGGCAACTGCCATCACCCCCTGCTCACGCATGCGAGCACTCCCCAAGATGCTTTCCAGCTGATCGAGACTGTTGAAGGTTCCCTTCGCCAAGGCCACTCCGCCCACGTCAACGGCGACTGCGTAGGGACTGCCCGGCACCGCTGCTCGCATCCAGGTCTCGGCATCGGTCATTTCGTCAAAGACGCAGACCGCCAGCAGGGGATCAGCCGCTACGTGTCGTACTGCCGGCGCCACTCGTCGGCAAAGCGGGCATCCATCGGAAGTGAAGATGCCCAATCCGATAGCGGAGGATCCCCCCCAAGGGAGTCCAGCAGCCCAGTTCTGGACAGCGCCGAGCGTTGGTCCCTCCTCCGGGATCTCCAAAGCCCCCTGGCTGCGCAGACTGAGGCGCACCACGCCCAACTCGCGAGCCAGGGCTGCTACCACGAGGCTGAGCACCAGCGTGACGGCCAGGCACACGCCCAATCCAGCAGTCAGCCAGCGGGCGTAGCCGGCTGGTGCGTCAGGTAGCAAGCCGATCGCCACGACAGTGGCGATCGCCGCCAAAGCCGCTGCCTGGATAGGCGTCAGCCGCGTGAGACGAGAAACGCTGCCAAAGCAAGCGCAGGGCAGGCCCCCCCGGCCCGCAAGCAGGGCCAGCTGGGATACCGCCGCAAAGCCGGCAAACAGAAAGGCGACCGCCCACGGTGCCCAGGGCACACCGGCAGCCAACGCGCCGGCCAGGCCCAGCTCAACCGTGATCATCATCCCCAGCGTGGCAACCTGGGCGCGAGGCGTATTGATGCCGAAGGTGGCCAAAGCATCGGCAGTCGATCGAACCCGGGCGGCCTTTGCGCCGGCACCGGCGGCGAGGATCAATACGAGCCAGACACAGACCAGGGTGTTCATCAATCGTTGCGAACTTTCCCATTTCCGCCGGATCCCTCAGCGCGGACGTCAGCGCCCAGCTGAGGACGATCCGCCTCATCGTGGGGAACCCGCGTCGGGCTCGACCTGGTCGTACCGGGGCCGCCCGCAATGTGTCGCTGTCGCGCACATTCCCCGGGACCGCTGGAGGGGTTCCGGCGGGTTCTTTTGGGATCCGATGCTCTGGGGAAAGGTGATCGGGACCAAGAGCTTTGGTGATCCTTGGCGCCAGCCGGCGGGACAACCCCGGAATCCCCCTTCCCAAGCCGGCTCTGAAGAATTGGGGAGACAGGATTTGAACCTGCGACCGCTCGGCCCCAGCCGGAGGACAACCCGTGTCTATGCGACCCGGGGCGCCCCCATCGTCTCCGGACCTTCAGGTGGATCGCAAGCGTGAACTTCCAGATCGCGATCCCCAGCAAGCTCAGCCCGAGACAGAGGACGGCTGGCGAGTGGGCGGCCGAAGCGGCCACCTGCTCGAACAGACTGGGAATCCCCGAATGACAAGGTTCGGGTTTTCCCCGATGACGTACCTCGGCAGCGGTGCCAAGCTCGTCGGGAGGTCAACCGTCAGACAACCAGGAGGTTCAGATGCCTACCGCAGCCGAGAAACGCAAGGCCCCCTCGGAAAAAGTCACCCCAAAGAAAGTCAAAGTCGCCAAAGCCCAGCAGTCCCCGGTCGAGAAGACCACGGAGCTGTCCGAGCGGGTGCTTAAGCACGGTTGAGCACAGCCAAAAAGGTGCGATTGAGGCAGTGCGCCATTTCATGGAGTCCGTCGATAAGGCACTGCCACCGCACGGCAAAAACCCCTCCCGGCGGCAGGATGTCATTGACTCTGCGCTTGAGATGTCGGAGAAGCTGGTCGATACGCAGTACGACTTCCTTCAAAGCGTCGTGCACAGCGCCGGCGAGACGCTCGGGGCGACGGGCAGCAAGAAAAAGTAGGCGAAGCCCCCACCAACTCCCTTCACGAACTTCGAAGGTTCTCGACGGCTACTGGGCCGGCTCGATGAGCCTGAAGCAGCGCTTCGCCAGGCTGGGCCGTCCCGTCTCAGCCAGACCAGCCAACGGACCACTCGGTACTAAACCCGTACCAAGTTCGGCCTCCAAGCGGAAGGGACCACCGCCCTGCCGGCCAAAGCGCTTCAGAAGCGGGCTTCCGGCTTATCTCGGAGGCCGGATTTGAACCGACGACCGCTCAGCCCCCAGCCGCCATGACGGCCCGGAAGGTCATAGCGCCCTGCACAGCGAACACCATCAACGGCATCGCTCCCTCCCCGGCGCGCCTGCGGCAAGCCTAGGACGCGTCCTCGACTGGGCGCATGGTCTGCAGGGGACGGCGCTGCGCCCTCGTGCGGCGCGCGGAGGCCCGCTCGTGGGACGCGTGCAGGTGGCGGACTGGGGCCAGCATGACCCCGGCGAGGATCGCGGAGAGGACGCCGGCAGCGGCGATGTTGATGATCATGATGGTGGCTATCGACATTGGGGATTCACCTTCCTGAGGGATCGGGAATTGCCTTTGCGAGCTCCCGAGCGAGGCCGGGAGTGGCCTGAGCTTCGTCCCACAGGTTGGCGAGAGGGCGGTAATGCGCCCTCCAGTCGAGCGCAAAACCTTGGTAAAGGCGGTCGCCCGCGGTCAGCTCGTCGGTCGTGGCCCGCTTCCGAAGCGGCTTCCGGCTTATCGGGGAGGCCGGATTTGAACCGGCGACCGCTCGGCCCCAGCTGGCGAACCTCGGCGCCGATGCGTCCCCGGGGCCTCTCTCGCGTCCCTCTGTCCTTGCCCTGGGACTTGCCGGACACATGTGACGAGGCATCCGGCGCCACGGTCCGCTTCGCGGCCTGCGACGGCTACCGCTTCGAGCTGACACGCCGCAGGATCGCCTCCCTCGCAGCCTCCTTCAGAGCGTTGAGAAAACGAGGTCGCTTCGGGGATTGCTTCCCAGGCTCTGGGTGGGTGGCCTTCTCCAAGAGATCGCGTTCGCGATAGCTCATGCGAACGAGCTTAGAACTCCGGTCGGCATTCGCTGGAGGAAGTCGCTGACCAAACTAATCCCGGACCTAATCTCCGAGGCCACAGGAGCCATTCCCGCGGATTCCTCGTTATCCGCGAAGGGTCCAAATAGCTGGGCGGGTGCGGAGACCCGCAAGGCTCCCGTTACTGCAGGGGTGTGCGGATGTGCGTGCATAGGCGCACATGGACGAGCGCCTGGACAGGATTCTCGTTTGCAGGCAGCTTTAGGGTGGTCGCGACCACCGATACCCGCGACCTTCGGGTTATGAGATCGCCCTCGCTGGTTCTGTCAGGCGCTCGATGGCTATCTCATGTGGGGTGAGGTGCGTTGAGGTTCGCTGAGTTTCGCTCAGTTCGGTACCCCAGCTGGTACCGCGAACCCTTCCCGCTGGGCCGGCGACCTGGGCCCGTACGCGAAGCCGAGGACGTGCTCGTCACGTAATTAGCTCGACGGCTGACGTGGAGCTGGTGAGATATCTCCCGCTGCGCGGCCGGGGCCTCCGATATGAGTCAGCGGTGCCCGATGTAGGAGATCACCTGCTGGAAGGTCGGCCGGTTGGTCCAGCGCATCGTCAGCGGGAAGATCGCGCCGAATCTGATCCGCTCCGCATTCGCATTTGATCGCCACTGGGCCGGGTCGTTCGTGCCCTGCGTCGCGGCGAGCTGGTCGCCCGCATCCTTGAGCGCCTGCCAGAGCGCGTTCCGGCACGCGGTGAGGTCCCCGGCGCCGCAGAAGTGCGTCTTGAACGCCCCTGGGACATGCTTGTCGAGGAGTGACCGCAGGTCCTTGTCGACGTAGCCGTACCAGCCCGAGCCGTACGCCGACCCCTGGTTGCTCGGACGGTTGTCCCGGCCCATCAGGCTCGCCAATTGGCTCAGCTGCGGCCCAAGGACGGGACTCATCACCGCGTCGGCGATCTTCGGCCAAGCCGCGTCCATGATCGCGGCGCCGGGCGCGTCGATCTTGCCGTCGAGGTCGCGGTCGAGACGGCTGGAGCCGTTCGCTCGCCACTGCTCCAGCAGATCGAGCATCTGCTGCTCGCGGGGGCTCGGGGCGGGGCCGGTGTCGAGCACGGCCTGGATCGCCGGCAGGACCTCGGCGTTGCGGAGGTCCTGGGTCGCGGCGCGGTTCATCGCCGCCACCAGCGAACCGAGCGTGTGGGTGGTCTGGCGCGCGACCGCGTGCTCCAGGAGCTCGGCGCGGTGAACCGATCCGTACGCCCACTCATCGTCGGCCGCCGTCCACCCTGCCGCCGGCTTGTTGTTCCAGTTGATAATCCGGGCGCCGGTCGGGTTCACCGCCTGGGGGTGCTGAGCGTCCGTGTAGAAGCCATTCCACTCGTAGGCGCCGGTCCCGACGGTCGGCAGCCCGAGGTCGACCCCGGCGAGCGCGAACTGGCACGTGGCCGCTCGAGAACATCGCGATGTTCCGGTCGTCCGCGTAGAACCAGTTGAAGGTGAACTCGATCTTCGAAGCGGCGTCGCAAGAAGCTCGCCGGGTCATGGACGCCGTCGTCGTTGAAATTCTCAAATCCGATCGCGCTCATCAGCTCGCGCCCGCGGGTCGAGCGGTCGTTCGAGATCGCGACGCGCTGGCCGTTCGACGTCGCGTACCCGCTCACGGGGCCGTGAACCGTTTCGTGGAAGGTCACGGGACCCGCGGGTGGGCCGGGACCGGGGCCCAACGTGCCGGCGTCGAACGTCGTCATGTCCATGCACTGCCCGTTGAACATGTACTTCAAGTCGCTGCCGCCGCAGAGGGTCTCGACGAACTGGTCGATGATGTCCGTCCCGGACGAGGTCGCGCTCCACGAGAAGTCGGGGCCGCGCCCCAGCTCCACGTAGGGTCCCGATCCGGGGAAGGTCGCACCGCGTGCGTCGATGCCGCCGCCGTGCAGGTCGGCCTCGTAGAGGATCTCCGGGTAGGTGTAGCCGACCTGCGGGCCTGCCACGAAAAGCGGATGGCCGTTCTGCGAGCGGCTCGCGCCCAGGAGCAGGGCATTGCTGGCTTCGGCTTGGGCGGACTGCGCGGTCGCAGCGGCCTGGGCTGCCGCAGCGCCGATGCTTCCGGCGTCGATCACAGCGTTTCCGTCTCCCTCCTCCGAGTTCAGCTTGAACTTGCCCGGCACCGAGACATAGTGCTCGGGGTCGTTCTGCTCGCGAAGATCGTTGAAGACCTTGCGGCCAGCCCCGTCGCCGAGGCGCTGCTGAAGAGCGGATAGGAACTGGGCCCGCCTCGCCTCGTCGCCACCACCCTTGCCGAACCGCGCCCCGATCAGGGCCGCGACCGCGACGACGTCGTTGCGGGTCCAGGGCGGCCCGGGGTGCCGAGTTCGCTGCGCTTGTCGTTGATGCCTTGGAGATAGTTGTCGACGTCGTCGATCACCTGCTGGCCTTCCGGCCCGGCGGCCTGAAGGAGCGAGATCTGGTTTGAGAGAAATGCCTCGGTCTGCGCCGAGGGCATGAACTGGCGCCCCGAGAGCACCAGGGAGAACGGGTCGATGCCCGGAACATCGAGTCGCCGCGACTCGCCCGGGCCCCCGCAACAACTCCATCAGCGGCGCACCGGGCTGGTCGCGGTCCTCGACCGTCACCCAACCCGCGCCGTACATCACATCGGCGCGCGTGTCACCGAACACGTGCGCGACCCCCTTGCTGTCCCGCTCGATCCGCAGACCGGGCCGGGGTTGCTCGACGCTCGCTGGCGTCTCGCCTCCCAGCCCGAAGATGTTTGGCTTGAAATAGGTCGGCAGATCTGCGTCCGTGACCTGGTCGAACAGCGGCGTCAGGCCGTCGTAAAGAGGAATCTGGTTGACCGAGTTCGAGCCTGGCGATGAATCGCCGGACTCCCCTGGCGGCAGCACGTTCCAGGCTTCCCCCGGAGAGGAGAAGTCGGGTGGGCTGTCGGAGTACGCGGCCGGTGCGAGCCCACCTAGCACGAGTCCGACTGCCAGGGCGCAGCTGCACAGAGCTCGCCGCGCGAAACTCCGCTTGTCACCCGTCCTTACCGAGGACACGGTGCGCGCGGCGATTCCCCTCATGGACCCACCTTCCTTGGCTTCGCCCACCTGCGGCCGGGCACGGTCGCAGTCGAACAGCTCCATACCCCCGGTCGGCACGCCGAAACCTCCGTTGCGGAAACCTTCCGGCCCGGAACGACTTGGCTGCCGGATTGATGCCCGGCAGTGCCGGCCGGAACTGCCCCAAACCTCACGAAACACCCGCATTTCCGAGCCTCTTGTGAGTAGCGGTGCCTGATGAGCGGTTCCCCTCCCGCCCGCTCCGCCATTCTCCAGGTCAGAATGAAACGGCTGTATCTGCGCGCCCAGACACGAAAAAGGCCCCGTTTCCGGGGCCTTCTCAAATAGCGGGGGCCCGATTCGTCTCTCGCTACCACCAGCGGATCGTCGAGCGAGGTCGTCTCCCCGATTGACGGAGGCCCGCAGACCGTCAGGCCGCCTTGTCAGCTTCCCCTCCGCATGGACCGTACGCATGGTCCGGCGCACATCTTGTGCGCAGCCAGCGCGTCAGGAAGTGGTCGGCTGTTCCTCGCCCCCGCGATCGTCGAGCTCGCGCGCCGCAGCCTGAATCTTCCCGTCGCGCTCCGCCCGGAGGTCGGACAGCGGATTGAGGATGCCGCGCAGCGTCGACATTACGATCCAGCTGCGAGGCCGGATGATCCGGGGGGCGCGCCGTTCGATCCCCCGCGCGATCGCCTCCCCGGCCACCTGCGGTTGAAGGTACTTTCGCAGCGGCTGGGGTAGCGCCTCCCACACCGAGAGAGCGACGGGATCCTCGACGATTGAGCGACGCGTCATCTCGGTCGCGATAAATCCGAAATAGGCGACGCTGGCGCTGGCTCCGTGCTGCACCAGCTCCACCCTTAGAGCCCGCCCGAGCTGCTCGACGCCAGCCTTACTCATTGCGTAGGGCGTTCCGCCTGCCCCGTTGGTGAACGCATAGATTGAGGCGACCACGACGACGTGCCCCCTCCTCTCAATGATCTGCGGCAATGCGGCCTCGACGGTCCTCGCCACGCCCATCAGGTCCACATCGATCACGCGGTCGAAAACCTCTGTCGTCATCGCCCGAAACGTCGCGGGCGTTGGAGCAATGCCGGCGTTGGCCACGACGACGTCGAGGCCGCCGAACCGCTCAACGGTGGTGGCGACGGCCTGCTGCAAGGCCCCCCGGTCGGTGACGTCTGCTGCCAGGCCGATCGCGCGCGTGTCGTGGAGCTTCGCTGCGGCGGCCTCCGCCGCCTCGGCCTCGAGGTCGACGAGCACCACTGAAGCACCGCGCGAGACGAGAGCTCGGGCGGTCTCGTAACCGATTCCTCGCGCCGCGCCTGTGACCAGCGCGACCTTATTCCGCAGGTCATAGCGCGACACAGCGCGAGTCTAACCCGCTTGATGAACGACGAGCACATGATCTGGCCCTTTGACGATCGCGGCCGCCTGGTCGCGAAGACGTCTGGGAGATCGACGAGTCCAAGCACGAGGTCATCAAGCTCGACCCGGCGGAGGTGCTGACGCCGCAGGAGTCCGGCAGGCTGCTCGATCCATTCATCAAGCCGCTACCGGCGTTCGGCTCGTTGGTCGGCTGAGCCAGCGCCGGCCCCTATCGGGACCCATAGCGGCGGAAGCGTTGCCAGCTGGTTAAACCCGACGGTTGACAAAAGCTCTTCTCTGGCGGCTCAAGGGCTACTACGACTCGTCGCCTGCAACGGCGAACAGATGCCATTCGCCAGGCATGCCCTTGAGCTCGCGGAGGCCTCGATCCTCGAACTCGATGCCGGAGCCCCCACGAGGTCCTTGACAGTGCTCGACACAAGAACCTCGCCGCCGGCGGCCATCGCGCCGATGCGGGCGCCGATGTTGACCGCCACGCCGCTCACGTCGTGGTCGATCTGCTCGCACTCGCCGGTGTGCAAGCCGGCGCGGACCTCCACGCCGAGCGAAGGCACCTGTCGCACGATCGAGCGAGCGCAATGGATCGCTCGAGCCGGGCCATCAAAGGTGATCAGGAAACCGTCGCCCGTCGTCTTGACCTCTCGGCCGCGATAGCTTTCGAGCCGCTCGCGCACCAGTTGGTCGTGGGACTCCAGCAATGCGCGCCAGCGGCTGTCGCCGAGCTTGGCCGCTTGGCCGGTGGAGTCCACGATATCGGTGAACATCACCGTCGCCAGCACCCGGTCGATTTCACCGGCATGTCTGGCGCCCGTGAGGAACTCCTCTACCTCGGCGAGTATCTGCTCGGCGTCTCCTACCCAGGGGAGGTGGTCGATGCCGGGCACCTCGACATAGCGGGCGCCCGGGATCGCCTCGGCCATCTCTCGCGCGATGATCGAGGGCACCGCGCGGTCGCCTGCTCTGTGGAGGACGAGCGTCGGGGCCTGCAGAGTCTCCAGCACGGGCCTCACGTCGAGGCGCCTCGCCGTCTGCCAGCGCGCCCGCACCACATTGGGGCTCCCTACGGCCCGCTCGAGCGCGCCCCACTGGCGAGCGCGTTCCTCCGTGGCGATGCTCGGTGCGAAAACCTCGAGGCTGCGGCCCTCTCCCCAGTGCTCCAGCGAGTCTATAACCCAATCCTGGGCGGCCGGCCACTCGAACTCCTCGGCCCGCTCGATCAGGTCGGCTCCCCTCCCATACGTGCCGTACAAGATCAGCGCGGTCACGCGATCGGGAAAGGTCGCCGCGAACAGCGCGCTCATCGGCCCACCCTCCGAGGCGCCAAACAGCGCCGCGCGCTCCGACCCTGCCGCGTCCAAAACCGCCGTGAGGTCCCCCATGTCGTCCTCCAGCGTCGGCACACCGCTCGGCGGATCGGAGACCCCCTGGCCGCGCTTGTCGTAGACGATCAGACGCGAGAACGCGGCGAGCCGCCGAAGGAAGCGCGCTGTGGCGGGGACCCCCCAAGCCAGGTCGATGTGGTTCACGAGCCCGGGCACGATCACCAGGTCCAACGGCCCGTCGCCGAGCACCTGGTAGCCGATGTTCAGCTTGCCGCTCTTCGCGTACTTGGTCTCCGGCTGGTCGTGCACGCCTCGGCAAGCCTAGCCCGACTCACCCTGTGGGACATCGGGACAGGCGGAACCTGGGCGCTCAGATGAACAGCCTAGGAACGCCGTTGAGGTTGCGGCGCGTCGCTCGAAGCAGCGATAGTGTGTGTCTGCTTTGGCTTACCGGGGGAGGCCGGATTTGAACCCGCGACCGCTCGGCCCCCAGCCGGCGGACAAGCCTGTCAGATGCGTCCCTTGCGTCCCTCCCGGCCCCAGCCGTGGACGATGTGGACGCATAAGGCGTAGCGACGGGTACCAAAGCGGTACCACGACGCGTCGCCTGCGGTGTCCGCAGCACTCAGGCCTGCGTCGTCTCAGCCGGCGGGACGGGTGTGAGGCCGTGCCGACGCATCACCTCCACCAGCGCCGGGATGTCAGGCGGGCCGCCGGCGGATGCCGCCAGAACCTCGCCGATCTCGTGGAAGTAGTCGGGCCCGAAGACTCCGGGGCTGGCAATCGCGAGGAATTTCGCGTCCTCGCTGCCACGATTCTCGAAGCCGTGGACCGCGCCTCGCGGCACGCATACCGCCTCCCCCACGCCAATTTCCGTCGTCTCGCCGTCGATCGTCCAAGTTGTGACGCCCTCGAGCCCGTAGATCGTCTCCTCGAAGGCGTCGTGGCTGTGCGGCGCCGGCATCCTGGAGTTCGCGGGGACAAAGCACTCGAACACGCTGACACTGCCGTTCGAGTCGGCGCCCTCGACGAGGAAGCGAACGGCCAACTGACCGACGGTGATGGTCTCTGTGGTGGCTTGATTCATTGCGGCCCTCCTTCTACGGTTTGGGTAAAGTAGCTTGACGACTATATGTCGATCTGAGACACTTGTCAAGTCACTTGACCCTTGCGAACGACAAATCAGGCCCCGGCCCACCACTAATAGGTGCGCTGCTCCGCATGCCCTGGGAAACCGTGCACGAGAGGATGCTCGCCGGCCTGCGCCAGCGTGGCTATGAGGACCTGATCGCTCCGCACCTGACCGTCCTCCAGTATCCCGGGCCTGAAAACATGCGCCCCGCGGACCTGGCGACGCGCACGCGCATGACGAAGCAGGCGCTCAATTATCTCCTCGGACAGATGGAAGAGCTGGGATACGTAGAACGTGTCCAGGACAGCGTCGACCAGCGATTCAAACGAATACGACTGACACCGCGTGGGCGGGCGGCCGGCGCCGCGATGCGCGAGATCGTCTCCGAGGTAGAGGCCGAGTGGTCGCAGAAGCTGGGGTCTCGGCAATTCGGCGAGCTCTGCCACCTCTTGGCGCGGCTCAGCGAAAGCTCCGACCGCTGAAAGGGGTGCCGAACCAAACGGGGTGGTAGGGACGCGAGGTAACGGATCACTACTAGTGTCTGCTTAGTCGGGGAGGCCGGATTTGAACCGGCGACCGCTCGGCCCCAGCCTGAGGACACGACTGTCAGATGCGTCCCTATGCGTCCCATGCGTCCCTCCTGTCCCCCGATCTGGACTCATCGGACATATCGGACGATGCGTCCGGTACCAAAGCGGTACCACGACGCCCCAGCCATGTTGGGGAAAGGCGATAGCGGCCGGGAACCTCCGAACTACCCGGTGGGTTGGATCAGTGTGGCGCGGCGATCGCGCAGCCAAGGACCGCGGTGACGAACTCGGCGAAGACCGCATCCGGAAGCGCCTCCGGATCAGCAGCCCGCTCGAAAGCGAGTCCGTTAAGCGAGGCGGAGATCGCTGTCGCGAGCACGGGCGCCGGGAAGCGAAGCTCGAAGCCTTGCTTCGCGGCGACGCGCTCCAGCGTTTCGGCAAGGGCATCCCGGATCGCGTCGCGTCGCGTCGCCAGCTCACCCTGAAGCTCGGGGTTGTGAACGCTGAGCGACCAGAACTCATAGAAGAGGAGTGGCCAATCGGGGTCCCGCTCGAGGAAGGCACGAAGCTTCTCCGCTGCCCCCGCTCCCGGCTCGGCGCCCTCTGCGGCCTCGGCAATCGCCTCGACCTCGGCGACTCGCTTCTCGACTTGGTGGTCTGCAATCGCCAGGAAGAGGGCCTCCTTGCTGGAAAAGTTCGAGTAGAGCGCGCCGATAGTAAACCCCGCCTCTGAGGCAATCTCGTCAACGGTGGCTCGGTGATACCCGCGTCGCGCAAAGACCTTGGCAGCGGCCTCGATGAGCTGCTCCCGAGTGCGCGCCTGGGTCTCCTTCCGAGTCAAGACCTCATTCATCGCCTGAATAGTATACGCTATCTGGATAGCAGCCATTATTTGAGTTAGGAGTGCACAGATGCCGACCGCCAGCCCCGTCACCGACCAAACCGAGACTGCGCGCAGCGCGCTGGAGGAGGTCTGCTCCGGCCGCGACCTCGACGGGATCGCCCGTGTCTACCACCCCGACTTCGTCGACCATGTCAACCGGCTCACCTACCGCGGCCACGATGGGGCGAGGAGTTCGGTCGCCCTCTACCTGGCGCTGTTTCCTGACCTCAGCTTCGAGGTCGACGAGCAGGTGAGTGAGGGTGACAAGGTTGCCTCGCGGTGGACGCTTCGCGGGACCCACCGCGGTCGCTCGGTCGAGTTGCGCGGGATCGTCATCAGCCGCTTTCAGGACGGCCGGATCATCGAAGACCGCGCTGCGAGCGACACAGTGGAGCTCGCGCGGCAACTCGGTCTGTGGCGGACCCTGCGAATTCTCGTCGAGCACCGGAAGCTGATCACTGGGCAGACTGAGTCGGGCAGCTCACAGCCCGGCATCCTGCGCCGGGCGGTCGACCGGCTCACGTGCCGCCTGCGTCGCAATCGCTCCTGTCCGATACCCCCGAGCGAGACCGACCGCATCCGCGGCATCTTCGACAAGCAAGCTCCCAAGTACGACCGCAGCATGTCGCGCTTCGAGCGCTGGCTCTTCGCCGGCAATCGGGACTGGGTCTGCAGTCGAGCTGAGGGCGAGGTCCTCGAGATCGCGGCCGGTACCGCCAGGAACCTCCCTTTCTATGCGCATGAGGTGAGCGTCACCGGTGTCGAGCTCAGCCCCGAGATGGCCGAGCTGGGTCGCAGCCGGGCCAGGGAGCTGGGCCGCGAACTCGACATGCGAGTCGGCGACGCGGAGTCACTCGACTTTCCCGACGAGACCTTCGACACGGTCGTCTGCACCTTCGGGCTCTGCACGATCCCTGACGATGCGGCCGCGATCCGCGAGGCGACGCGAGTGCTGCGGCCGGGCGGCAGGTTGCTGCTCGCCGAGCACGTCCGCAGCCCAAATCCGCTGGTGCGAACGATCCAGCGACTGGCGGAGCCCTTCGCGCATCGTTTCGGCGGTGACCATCTGCTGCGTGAGCCGCTCGACCACCTCTCGATTGAGCGCTTCGATATCGAGGAACTCGAACGGCGCCGGGCTGGCTGGGTCGAGCTGTTATCGGCTCGCAAGCTCTAGCTTGCCGGCTCTTCCGCACTTTGTCCGTGTAGCAGGCCGTAAATCAGTGAGGGCAGGCACCAGTTGGTGGTCGCGACTGACGCCGCCACCACCAGGAGCGGCACCGCAAGGGCCAAGGCGACCGTCGTCAGGTCTGCCATGAAAGCAATGGCGATCGCCGTGATCCAGGGCGTCGCGAGCTGACAGGCGAAGCGACGCGGCGCCGGGCTCGCTGGTACAGCCGGTCCACCCAGCAGGGGCCGCAGGGCAAAGTCATACAGGTAGTCGAATGGATGCTTGGGTAGGAGAAATCCGCCGAGAAAGGCGGTCACCGCCATCGCGAGTAGCAGTACGGGCGATGCGAGGACGACGCCGAGCCCAATTCCGGTGAAGCAGAGAGCAGGCGCAAAGCGGATCCCAAGCCAGAGGCTCTTTCGTCCTTTCTCGCTCAAGGTGCCGTAGCCCTGCATCGTCATGCAGCTTCGAGTCCACGCTGTGAAGCGCTCGATCATCAGTCCCCCCGCCTCGTGGCCAGCAGCGAAATGCTCGTGACGCCGTATTTCTGAGTCGCGTTGTCGGCGCGATCGGAGATGAATCGGTAGTCGTTCTCGCGAACCCTGGTGATCTTGAAACCGGCCATCTCGATCGCCGCCAAGTACTGCTCGCGCTGCATCGCACCGCCAATGCACGCCGCCCACAGCGAGGCGTCGCAGGTGATGCCTTCGGGGAGCTGCGTGGCCGAAACGATGTCGGCGATCGCCATGCGGCCTCCGGGCTTGAGTGCTGTCGCGGCGGCGGCGAACACGGCGGGCTTGTCGGGGGAGAGGTTGATCACGCCATTTGAGATCACGCAATCGACCGTTCCGGCCTCCACCCGCGGCTCCTCGATCATGCCCTTGCGAAAGTCGGCGTTGCCGATGCCTGCCTCACTAGCGAGGCGTGCCGCCTTATCTAGCTGCTCGCGAGTCATGTCGACTCCGGTCACCCGGCCTGAGTCACCGGTCGCAATCGCGGCGAGGAATGAGTCCATCCCCGACCCGCTGCCGAGATCGAGCACGGCCTCACCTGGCGCAATCGCCGCCAAATCGAGGAAGTAGCCGACCCCGGCGAAACTGTCGATTGCCGCGGCGGGGATGAGATCGAGATCAGCTGGGGGATAGCCGAGGCGCTCGGCTAGCGCACGACCCGTCTCGAAGTGGAAATCGTGCTCGGGGTGCAGCGCCACCTCCTGATACATGCCTTTTACGCGGGTCGTGAGGTCGGCAGTATCGAGTTGGCTCTCCATGGTGGTCAACGGGCTCTCCTTCCAATCGGGCTTTGCGTTACACGTCGAGCTGCGCCAGGCGCCATTCCGGCCAGCCCTCGTCCAATCGCCTGGCGCTGCGGCCGGCGTCATTCAGCTTGCGCACCGCCTGGTGCGCGTATGCGCAGAAGGGTCCTCGGCAGTAGGCGACGACCTCCTGGTGGGGTGGAAGCTCGGCAAGGCGACGTTCGAGCTCGTCCAGCGGTATCGAACGAGCCCCCTCGATGTGACCGGCGGCGAACTCCTCCTCGGGCCGCACGTCGACCACGACGACATCGCCTTTCGTCAGCCTCCCCAGCAGCTCGGCGCGATCGATCGTCTCGACGTCATCGCCCAGGTACTCGCGAGCGGCCCGCTCGACCTCGCCGAGATTGGCAACCGAAGCATTACGCAGGGCGAGCCAGAGGCGCAGCGCGTCCTCACCGGCGATTCCGTAGACGACTCGCGTGCCTTCCCGGTTGCGGGTCACGAGGCCGGCGGCGTGAAGCGCCTGAAGGTGCTGAGAGGCGTTCGCGGTCGACTGCCCGCTCTCGCGGGCCAGTTCCTCGACGCTGCGCGGCGCCTGTGCAAGTAGGTCGAGCAACTCGAGTCGACGCGGGCTGGAGAAGGCCTTCCCCATCACTGCGATTGCCTGGAAGAGTGCCTGCTTTGCCTGATCCGAAGCCATGTTTGGTTATTCAATAGAATACTTGATAAGTTGTCAAGCCAAGCCGCCGAACGGACCTACCTGGGAGGGATCGATGTTCTTCCGACAGCTCCTCAACGACGAAACGGCCTGCGCCTCCTACCTCCTCGGCTGTAAGAGCCGCGGCGAACTGGCGGTGATCGACCCGCATGTCGATCTCGTTGACACCTACGTCGAACTCGCCGAGGCCCAGGGGGCACGGATCGCCGCTGTCCTGGAGACACACGTGCAGGCGGACCACTACTCGGGTATGGGGGCGCTGGTCGAGCGGACCGGCGCGACCCGGTACCTGCCGGCAGGCGCGGGGGTTGAGTTCGAGCACGAGCCACTCGCCGACGGCGACATCGTGAGGGTGGGCAACACCGAGATAGAGACGATTTCCACACCGGGCCATGCCACCGCTCATCATGCCTACCTCGTCACCGACCACGCCCGAGTGGACGACCCGTGGATGGTGCTGACGGGCGACGCGCTTCTGGTCGGCGACGCCGGCCGCCCGGACCTTCACGCCCACGGCGATACGACCGCCGAGGAAATGGCGCGCACTCTCTACCGCTCGCTGACCGATCGCCTCCTGACCCTCCCCGATCACCTGCTGCTCTACCCCGCCCACTATTCCGGCTCGGTATGCGGCCGCGGGCTCTCTGGCAATCCTGCCTCCACGGTCGGCTTCGAGCGTCGCCACAATGCGGCACTTCAGTTCTCCTCCGAGGACGAGTTCGTTGCCGCGCTGACAAGGGACATCCCGCCCGCGCCTGAGCGGCAGGCGGAGATCCTCGCCGCCAACCGCTCGGGCCGCATGCCGGTCAGCAGCTAGGCCGGTGGCAGGCGGAGAGGTACGACTCGGTCTGCGCGAGAACCTCGCGCAGTTCTCGCTGCTTGTTGCGGTCAACGCGTTCGTCGGTGCAATGGTCGGTCTGGAGCGCTCGACGCTGCCGCTGGTCGGGCGCGACGAGTTCGATATCGCTTCCAGCGCCGCGGTGCTCTCCTTCATCGTTGCCTTCGGTCTCGTCAAGGCGCTGACCAATCTCGGAGCCGGGGCGCTGGCAGAGCGGATCGGGCGGCGCCGGCTCTTGATCGCCGGCTGGGCGGTGGCCCTGCCGATTCCCTTGCTGATTGCAACAGCGCCGAGTTGGGCCTGGATAGTCGCTGCCAATGTCCTACTAGGCGTTAACCAAGGCTTGGCCTGGTCAATGACGGTGGTGATGAAGATCGACCTGGTCGGGCCGAGGCGGCGCGGCCTCGCGCTCGGACTGAACGAGGCGGTGGGCTACGGAGGCGTTGCCTTAGCCGCCGGACTCACGGGCTTGCTCGCCACCGACTTCGCGGCGCGCGACGTGCTGGTCGTCGCCGGAGCGGTGATCGCCGGAGCCGGGTTCCTGATTTCTGTGTTGTTCGTCCGGGATACCGCCGCGCACGTCGCTCTCGAGCAGAGCCAGCACCATCCAGACGACCGAGGTAGGACCCCCCGGCTGCGGGAGGCCTTTGCGCAGGCCAGCTATCGCGTCCCAGCCCTGCGATCCGCGTCACAGGCAGGCCTTGTCAACAACCTCAATGACGGCCTGGCGTGGGGCCTGGTGCCGTTGTTCCTCGCCGCCCACGGCGCGAGCGTCGCGGAAATCGGCTTGGTTGCCGCCGTCTACCCTGGCGTCTGGAGCGTTACCCAGATCGCCACCGGCGCCTGGTCGGACGTGATTGGGCGCAAGCCACTGATCGTCGCCGGGATGCTGGTACAGGCGGCAGCCCTTGTGGTGCTCGCCCTGAGTGGCGGCGCGGTCGCGACCGCGGTCATCGCCGCCGTCCTACTCGGGGTTGGGACCGCACTGGTCTACCCAACTCTGATCGCCGCGATTTCCGATGCCGTCACTCCTGTCGCCCGGGCCCCTGTGGTCGGCGTCTATCGGTTCTGGCGCGACATGGGCTATGCGCTCGGCGCCTTGATCGCCGGCATTGCTGCCGACGTGCTCGGCTACGGGGGGGCGATCGCTCTGGTCGCGGGGCTGACCGCGGCGTCAGGGCTATGGGTGCTGCGCGACATGCCAGCAGCTCCCACGTCTTCGCCTGACGACTTCGGCGCCGGGGCACACCGGCGCCTCCTCTCTGCCCAGCGAATGGCGAAGTGATGTGACCCAGAGGTGAGCCCCAAATGATCGACAACCGTCGAGAGGAAACAGGCCAAAGCCATGAGATGGTTCCCGACCTCTTGGCACTCACCCCGCGACGCACTACAAGGAGGTCCGAGATGGATTCGATTCGCAGCGCGATAGAGCAAGCATCCCAACACCTCGCCGACCATCCCGAGGCGGCGAAGGGCAGCGACTCTGCCGCGACGGCCGTCCGTGAGGATGGCCTCCGGTTTCGGGTCGATGGGCCGTGGGCGTCGCTGTCGAGCGACATGGCCGAGTCGGTCGGCGGCGGCGCCTCGGCCCCGACGCCAGGGTGGCTGCTGCGCGCGGCACTCGCCGCGTGTGACGCGACCCTTGTGGCGATGGAGGCTGCCCGCGATGGCATTGAGCTCACCGACCTCGAGGTGAGCGTGGATGGTGAATCAGACTTTCGCGGCATCCTCGGAGTCGATCCGTCCGTTCACGCGGGTCCTGTGGCGTTGCGGGTGGGCATTCGGCTTACAGCGACCGACGCGACCGAGGACCAGCTGCAAGAGATCGTCAGGCGAGCGGAGTCCCGGTCGCCGGTTCGAGATGCCTTGGCCCGAGATGTATCGATGAAAACCGAGATCACCACCGGCTGAACGCGCTCGGCGCCGCATCGAGGAGGTCTTCGAGGCAGCTTCCTTAAGGCGCCGCCCGCTAGCGAGTCCAGCGCCGGCTCCTCTCAAACTGGAAGCCCGCTTCCGAAGCGGGCTTCCTAGTTATCGGGGAGGCCGGATTTGAACCGGTGACCGCTCGGCCCCTGACCGGCAAACATTTCCTGTCGATACAGGAGGGTGGGCGTAGCCTCAGAGCGTGGATCGAAATCTCGCAATGCGCGAGCCGATTGCCATCACCGGCGCCTCCGGACAGGTTGGAACGCTCCTTCAGGAGCGACTCGCCGAGTTACAAAGCTCGGTCATTCCGCTCAACCGAGGAGCTGACTGGGCTCCGTCGATAGGTGAGGCGGACGTCGTCGTACACCTCGCCGGAACCTTGCAGCCCAAAGGCAAGGACACCTATGAATCCGCCAACGTCGTCACGACGGAAGCGGTCGCCGCAGCCGCGCAGAACTCCGGTGTCAGACGGATCGTGTTCCTCAGCTACGTCGGCGCAGCGCTGGACTCCGCCAACGCCTACCTTCGCGCCAAGGCCCAAGCGGAGAAGGCGCTGGTCGATTCGGGCGTGCCGACCACCATCTTCCGCTGCCTGCACATCTACGGGCCCCCGGAGCGACCTGGGCCCACCGTAAAGGCCTTCCTGGCAAACGGGCGCCGTCGGGTGCCGGTGCCGGGAACGGGGGAGCAGCGGATCGCGCCGCTCTACGTCGGAGACGTGGTCAGCGCCGTGCTGGGTGCGGCGACCCGTCCCGACGCGCCGACCGGCGTCTTTGAGCTTGGCGGACCTGAGGAGATGACGATGGATCAGTTCGTCCGGATCCTGAACGGTGGCCAGGTGCGAATTCGCCACCTCCCAGCCTCGCTGGCACGAGTTCTCGCACGGCTCTCGCCGTCTCTGACTCCCGCCCTGATGGACCTGCTGCTTGGCGACAACGTCACCTCGTCCGATCCGCGTCAGGTCGCGGCAGAATTCGGGTTTTCACTGCGTTACTTCGAGGATGTCTGGCCGATCGCCGGCACTGAGGCTGAATCCGGCGCAGGTCTGGGTGGATCGTAGGTCCGACGAGGCTCCTGGGATCAGGGCGCGAGTCTGGCCGTGGTGGTTGGAGGGAGGAGTCACTCCTCGCATTATGTCTTCGAGGCCACGGAAGGCCTTCCCGCGGATTTCTCTGGTCTCCGAATATCTAAGTGGCTGGCGGGACGGTAGAGGCCTCGGAGAGCGCTCGCGGGCTTCGGCATGTGCGAGTGTGCGTGCACAGCCGCACAGCTCGGTCCGAAAGGCGTCCCTTTGCACGATTCTCGCGGTGGTAGCGAGACCGATACCGGGCGGGATTCGTCTCTCGCTACCACCCGCGGATTGTTGAGCAGATGGCGGTCTCAGGGCTCGGTCGAGCCCGCTAAGCGACCGGCTCGCTGCCGGCCACCAAGGCGCGCTGGGTGTCAGTGGGCTCGGCGCAGCAGAACCATGCCTCGGTGAGCCGCGGGCGCGGCTCGACGTCGCCAAGGTCGGCGGGGTCGGCTGAATGTCCCGCGGCACCGGCTACCGCCCGATACAGGGTCTGAAACGTCGACACGCTGTCGACGTCCGCCGCGACATCGGCCTCGACGATTTCGGCGAGCTCGGCATGGAGGCGATCCAGCTGCGGATCTCCGGCTTGCCAGTCATAGGTGAGGCGGTCGCGATTGTAGTCCTGCAGGTACGGGGTGATCTCGGGGCGATCGAGCAGCAGCGAGCCCTTGGGCACCAGCAGACGGATCGTGTACTGGATCGGATCCACGTTCCCCACCATCTCGTTGGAAACGACGAAATCAAGGATCTCAAGGATGTCCTGCGGTGTCGCCCAAGGCGTGAACGGCAACCACGACGGGCGGATCTCGATCCCATGCTCGCGCAGCAAGGCGACCGCCTGGGCGGCCTCCTCGGCGGTGTGACCCTTGTCGAGATAGGTGAGAATCTCGGCGTTGAGCGACTCGAACGCCGAGATCACGAAGAGGCACCCGTATTCGCCGAGCTCGGGCCAGACTTGACGATGCTCGAGGATGTGCTCGACCTTGGTCGTGCAGTCGAAGGTGACCTCTGGAAAGTGGCGGTGAAGCTCGCGTGCCACTCGCAGGGAATGCTTGACTCCGTTGAGGAAGTCCGGGTCGCCGAAGGTGATATGGCGTGCCCCCGCCGCCACCAACTGGGCGATATCCGCCATCACCACAGAGCTCCCGACGATCCGGATCCGACCGTCGTAGGCGACGGGCACGGGGCAGTGCCGGCACTTGTGCACGCAGCCGTGGCTGGCCTCGACGTACCCCGCGAGCTGCTCCTCGCCATCGCGCTCCAACCGCGCATAGCGCTTGAGGGGCGGCAGCTGCCCTCGGCTCGGAGTGTGAAACTCGTGGCGCCCCAGGTCAATCGAGCTGGTTGCCGGTCGCAGCGCCGGCGAGTCGCCGAGCGCCTCAACCCACTCCACCAGCTCCGACTCGTACTCGCCGGCGATCAGCCGGTCGACCAGTCCACCGATCGTCGGGTCGTCACTGACCGCGGCGTAGAGACCGTAGAAACAGATCGGCAACCGCGGCTGGATTGCTCGAATTTGCTCGCCGGCGCCAATCGCCAGTCGCATCGCGGTGTGCATCGGAACGGAGACGCCGACGGCCTCGGCCCAGTCAATCTTGTCTCGATCAAGCTGCTCGACGGAGAGATCGATGCACCGAACCCGATGCCCGGCGGCCTCCAGGGCGGCCGCCGGCGAGGCCAGGTGCAACGGCTGATGACCAAGCTCGTAGGTGGAGATCAGCAGGACCCGCACAGCGCCAGGATAGCCTTCGCTTCGCTTCACTTCGACGGCTCGCCGATCACGATCTCGAGCTGGCCGTGGGCGGTGCGCAGCGCTCGCTCGACCTGCTCGGGCGTCTCGCCCCGGGCGAAGAGGAAGCCGAGATAGCGGTCGGCCTCGGGCAGCGCCCGCACCGCCTTGCCGCGCGCGATCGAGATCTCGAGCCCGGTCACGCCGGGCACCGCCCGTGCCTCGGCCTGCCCCCGCACCTCCCTCAGCACGCCCGCCTTCGGGATCGGGAGCATCATCACCCCGGAGGCGGCGGCCTCGCGGCCCAGGTCGTCGAGCGGCAGCCCGAGGGCGTGGCGCAGGATGAGCTCCTCGAGGCTCACGCCCATCCCGAAGCGCAGCGAGCGCGAGCATAGCCCGCCGATCGAGCGGGCGCCGAGCTCGAGCATCCACACGCCATTCCCGTCGATCCGCAACTCGGCGTGGATCGGCCCCTCGACCAGGCCGAGCGCGGCGGCCGCCTCGGCCGTGAGAAGGGTGACGGCCTCAAGGGTCTCCGCAGGCAGGCGCGACGGGGTCACGTAGATCGTCTCCTCGAAGTAAGGGCCCTCAAGAGGATCCGGCTTGTCGAACACCGCCAGGATCTCGAGGGCGCCGCCGCACAAGAGGCCCTCGACGGCCACCTCTACGCCTGGGACGTAGCGCTCGACCAGCAGCGGCGCGTGGGGGTCCTCGCCGGCCTCGGCGAGGATCGCCCTGACCCGCTCGGCCGCCGCGCTGGCCGCCCTCGGATCGTCGGCGCGGATTACGCCGCGGCTCGCCGACAGCGAAACCGCCTTGACCACGCAGGGAAGGCCGACCTCTCCGGCGAGCTGCGCCACGTCCGCGTCGGGCCCGGCGACCCGGTAGTCGGGCTGGCGCAGGCCGGCGGCCGCGAAGGCTCCACGCATCGCGATCTTGTCCCTGGTCGCCGCGACCGCCTCGGGCGGGTTGTGCGGGAGCCCCAAGCGCGCGGCGGCGAGCGCGGCCACGAGCACCCCCTGCTCGTCGGCGCCGACCACCGCGTCGAGCGCCTTATCCTGCGCCCGGGTGACGATAGCCTCGGCGGCGGCCTCGGGCTGCCTCAGGTCCACGACCAGCGAACGGTCTCCCATCATCCCCGACATCGCCTGGCGGCGCTCCGAGGCGATCACCACCTCGGCGTCCAGCGCCCGCGACGCGGCGAGGAAATCGCTCGCGCGGTAGGTGGCGGTGGGCAGCAGGAGGAGGACTCGGGCCATATGGGTATCGTAGGTAGCGATGGGCCAGCGCCACCGGCGAGCGGCTACCAGCCATGCGGGATATGAGATGACCGTCGAAGACACAGCCGAGCCGACGCTCGCGATCACCGAGCAGGCGATCGAGAAGGTCAGGGGGTTACGCGCGCAGTCCGAGGACCCCGAGAGCCAGGCGCTGTGGGTGGAAGTGAGCGGCGTCTCGGACGGCGAGTACGTCTACAAGCTCTCCCTCAACGCATTGCATGTTGCCCGCCAGGACGACGTGGTGCAGCGCCACGACGACTTGGCGATCGTGGTGCCGAAGTCGAGCGTCGAGAAGCTGCAAGACGCCACCATCGACTGGTCGCAGAGCCTCGAGCAGAGTGGGTTTATCTTCGTGAACCCGAACAAGCCGCCGGCTCCGGCGGAGCTGCCGATGATGAGCCCGCCGATGGCGGCACCCGCGAGCCCGCCCATCGACGGTCCTCCGCCCGCCGACCTCAGCGGCGACGTCGCCCAGCGGGTCATCCAGGTGATCGACCGGCAGGTCAACCCGGCCATCGCCGCACACGGCGGGCATGCGGAGCTGGTCGCGGTCGAGGAGGACACCGCCTACTTGCGCCTGGGCGGCGGCTGCCAGGGCTGCGGGATGGCCACCGTCACCCTCGGCCAGGGGATCGAGGTCGCGATCACGGGTGCGGTTCCCGAGATCGCCCGTGTCGTCGACGTTACCGACCACGCCGTCGGCACCAACCCCTACTTCGAGCCCGCCAAGAAGTAGGGCACCCGAAGTGCACCTCAGGCCGGAGGGCGCCGGAACGACCCGAGGCTGCTGATGCGGTCTAGTGCAGCCTGACCGCTAACCGCCATTGCGCGCAAGGCCCCAACGCCCGATAACCCCCGCCTTACGGATACCTCTCCGGGGCCGCGGGAGCGCTTCGCGTGGATTCCTCGATATCTCTGAATATCCGAGTAGCTGGGCGGGGGTCGAGACTTCGGGGAGGCTTCCGTGGCTTTGGGTGTGCGGATGTGCGTGGCAGGGCGGGACGGTTTTGGCTTCAGACCAAGCGGAGTGACCGCCCGGCCGGACACCGAAGTGAAACCCTCAGCGCAGACCCACCACTAAAGGTCGAGACCGAGGGTCGGACCTCGTCCCTCCTGCCAGTGATCGCGGATGTAGACCGCGGCCTCTGACTCGTCGAGGTCCCGGGTGCTGTTGTTCATTCGTACCCACAAGACATCGTCCCCGCTGCTCATGCGAGCCATGACCGGCGAGGAGGATGCGGCGACATCGACGCGACAGACTTCTGGCCGTCCGGCTGGTCGATCCGAGCTCGGGTCCGCATCACCGCTGGTTTCGTGATCGCGTTGATCAAGTGTGTCGTCAGCCAGTTCACGAAGCCGTCGGCGTGGGGCCCTCCACCGGGCAACCGTCGCTCGATACAGGAGCCCCGCCGCTCCCCGTCATAGCCGGAGGCCGCGCCGGTCCTGATCCCCACGCCGGCGCGATTCAGGAGCGTGAGTGGCGTCCGTCAACGCGCTCGCAACCACGCGAAAGCGGGAGCAAGAGTCTCCGCGAGCCTTCTGGGTCGGCCACCCCGTCGAATCGGGCCAGCGCGCCGGCGAGCACCCTCTGAGCAGCGCCCTCGGCTGGGAGCTCAGCGCCCCGATGCTGTCCGGGTTAGCTTTCCACTGATGCCAACTGTGGTCCTCACCGGTGCCACGCGCGGGATCGGCCACGCGGCCGCGATCGAGCTGGCTGCCCGCGGCGCCGAGCTGGGCGTCGTCGGCCGCGATGCAGCGCGCGTGCGGGTAACTGCGGAGGAGGCGCGCACCTCCGGCGGCGGCGCGCCGGTGCACGAGCACGTGGCGGACCTTGCACGGATGGACGAGGTGCGCCGGCTCGCCGCCGAGCTGCTGGAGACCTACCCGCGCATCGACGTGCTCGCGAACAACGCGGGCGCCATGTTCACCTCGCGCCATGTGACGCCCGACGGCTTCGAGCAGACCTTCGCCCTCAACCACCTCGCCCCGTTCCTGCTCACGAACCTGCTCCTCGAGCGGCTCACGGCCTCGCGCGCGCGTGTGGTGACCACGGCGAGCGATGCCCATAAGGGCGGCCTGCTCGACCTCGACGACCTTCAGTCCGAGCGCGGTCGCTTCCGCCCCGGACGCGTCTACGGCACGACCAAGCTCTGCAACATCCTCTTCACCCGCGAGCTGCAGCGCCGCAACCCCGCCATCGTGGCCAACTGCTTCCACCCCGGCGTGATTCGCACCGGATTCGGCAAGAACGACGGCGCGCTGGCGCGGATCAGTCTCACCCTCGCCGGGCCGTTCCTGCGCTCGCCCGAGCGCGGCGCCAGCTCCCTGGTGTGGCTCGCGCTCGATCCCGCCGGGGGCGAGCTTCGCGGCCAGTACGTCGAGAAGCAGCGGCCGGTGCAGCCGAGCGCGCAGGCGCAGGACGACCGCCTCGCCGCCGAGCTGTGGGAGCGCTCAGAGGAGCTGTCCGCGCCGGCGCGCGCGGCGTGATCCCGGTGCTCGGCTTTGGGCCGGGGCGCCACGTCCTGAGCCGGCTCCCGCTTCGCGCGAAAGGGAAGAGCGACAACTCAGGGGGCCAGGCGAGCGGAGGGGGTGGGATTCGAACCCACGAGCGCCTTGCGACGCCAACGGTTTTCGAGATCTCCGTGTGAAATCGCCGGTTTCCAGGGCCTTTCGCGGAACACGATCTGCGAGCGCTTCGGGAGTGCGATACCGGCTAGCCCGCCAGGCGATACTGGTGCGGTGACCGATCGTAATGTGCTCGGTGGCGAGCTTGAGCCGTGTGGCACCGACCCCCTCACCGGCTTCTATCGTGACGGGTGCTGTCGTACCGGTCCGGAGGACCGGGGGAGCCACACGATCTGCGCGGTGGTCACGTCCGCGTTCCTCGAGCACCAGCGTCGTATCGGCAACGACCTGATCACCCCCATGCCTCAGTACCACTTCCCTGGGCTCGCGGCCGGCGACCGCTGGTGCGTGACCGCGGTGAACTGGCTGCGGTCGCACGAGGACGGCGCGGCCGCCTACGTAGTGCTGGCGTCCACCCATGAACGGGCGCTTGAGGTCGTTTCTCTCGCCGCGCTCCAGGAACACACCGTCGACGTCCCCCCGGATCCGGGACCTTTCGGGGGCTAGGTCGCTGTCGCGAATCAACGGTGCCGCCTGCTCGTCGTCCGATGCAGGAGCGTGAGTGGCGTCCGTCAACGCGCTCGCAACCACGCGTTTGCGAGAGCCAGCGACGACTCCGCGCAGACTTCTGCCCCTCGTCCCGAGCGAGCGTCCGCCGCTGGCGGTTGACGCGCTCGCAACCACGCGAGAGCAGGTGTTAAGAGGAAGCGTTAGTAGAGTCTCGGGCGCATGGCCGATGTACCTAGACCAATCACGGGCCGCTGCCTGTGCGGTGGCGTGACTTATAGCGTGGACGCGGCGCCAGTCTGGCAAGGGGTTTGCTACTGCGCGAACTGCCAGCGCCAGACCGCTACCGCGTTCTCGGCGATCGTGGGCGTGCCGAGCAAGGCACTCACTATTGAGGGCAACGCACTCGCCTCGTTCAAGACCGCCAGCGAGGGTTACGAAAGCACGACAGAGCGGCGATTCTGCTCAACGTGTGGGTCGCCGATATTCAGCACGATCGAGTCGATGCCGGAAGTGGTCTTCCTGAAGGCGGGGACGATCGACGACACATCTTGGTTCGAGCCGACGGCCGAGATCTGGACCCGCTCGGCGCAGCCGTGGGCGCCACATTTTGAGAACGCCACGCGCTATGAGCGCATCCCGGGCTAACTGACACCGGCAAGTTCGGTTCGGGGCTCTATGCGCTCCCGCTTCGCGCGATTTGCGGGCGCCTGGCGAGCTTCGCTCCAGACGCCTCCTCAGGACGACAACCGTGGGCGCCCTGGCCCCGTCGGTTTGCCGGATCCCGCCGACCGACCCCCGTCTTCGTCCCTTGCAGGCACGGCAATCACGACCGCGATCGCGACGACGCAGCACAGATGACCCTCCCGCGTCGCCGCTCGGGCTTCCGGTTACGGACCGGTCCCGGCCGGGCGCTGGGCGCTAACACCCCGCGCAACGCGGAACTCCGCGGCGACCTCGCGGGTCGCCGCCTCGGCTCCGAGCGGAAATACGTGAAGCCCATCTACGCGCGAGATACTGGCAAGGCCGGCCGCCAGTTCGCGCGCTAGGTCGATGCCGCCGCCGCGATTGATTTGAGCCAGGGCTCGCTGGGGAATCGTGACCCCAGGTAGCGCGCAGGCGCGCTCTGCCATGTGCGCGCTGCGGAGCAGCGCGACGCTTGCGTAGAACCGCTCGCCCGCGAGGATGTCCTCGGCGGCCGAGAGGAACGCTTCGAGGCGCCCGAGGGCGAAGGTCATCTGCGACTGCAGGAAGGTTGCTCCAGCGGCGATCTTGCGCCGCAGGAGCCGCAACTCCCGGTCGACGTCCTCGGCGAATGGATTGACGACTGCCCCGACCGCCAGCGGATGCGGGGCGCCCCATGCCGACGCACTCGCAATGAGTTGCGTGGCGGTCATGTCGGCCACATGTTCGATACCGGGCACTGGATCGCCCTGCATGCAGAGGACCGCCTCAGCGCCGAGCGCCGCCGCGCCCACGACCTGGGACTGCAGGGCAAGCCGGTTGCGATCCCGGCAGGAAACGTGGACGATTGTCCCCACACCCTGCTCCCGCGCGAGGGCCACCGCAGCCAGCGGCGACATCCGCGGCTGGCCGGCGTGATTGTCGGTCAACCCGACGACGTCGACGGTGTCGGCGAGAACAGCGATCCGGTCGTTGACCCGCGCGCCATCGGCCTCGGCCGGCAGCGAGATCTCCGCGGACGTCAGGGCGGTCAGCGACACGACCGCTGAAGCCTAACCCCGTCGGTCGCCCGCCATAGCCGCCGCGGCTGGCGGATCGACAAGCCGACGCAGGAGACCAACATCGACGGCATCGTCGCGCTCTGCATGGCGCTGGAGCGGGTGCAGAATCAACCGGAGCCGGTCCGGCTGCTGGGCTGGATATGACGGCGCGGCCCTGTATCGGCTGCCGCGCCCTGATCCCCTCCGGCTCCTACTGCCCGCGCTGCGAAGCGGAACGCTTTCCCACCTCGCCGGGCCGGCTGCGCGGCCGGGCCGGGGCGAGGAGACGCGCCCAGGTGCTGCGAGCGTACGGCAAGCGCTGCGCCATCTGCGGTCTCGGCGACCGGCCACTCGAAGTCCATCATCGCAACAGCGATCATCGCGACGATCGGTTCGAGAACCTGGTCCCGCTCTGCCGTTCCTGCCATGCCCAGGCCAACCGGCGGGCGCCGGCGTGACCGTTCGTCGCGAGGTCCGCTGGCCGAGCCGTGAGGAGCTGATCGATTGGGGCCTTCAACCCTGCCGGCGCGAGGAGAAGGAGGCCTGCCCGGTCCTGGTCAATACCGAGGCGGAGCCCAGCGGACTCTGTTCGTATCACCTGCGGCAGTGGCGCCGTGTGAAGTACGAGCGCCGGCGAGCGCGGAGCGGAGAAACTCGCGGCTAAACTGGACAAGGTGGAGGCATCCACTCAACGAGCGCCCGAAGGGCAGACTGGCACGATCATCCTCGGTTATGTGACCGCGGTGCTGATCTTTCCGGTCGGCTTCATCATCGGGCTAACTCAAATCAATCGCAGTAAGCATGGCTGGCGCATCGTCGCCCTCAGCCTGGTGGTTCCGTTGCTCGTAATTCTGGTCGCGCTACTTGCCACGCATTCCGGCGGGTCCGGCGGGTCCGGCTCCGCCTAATTCTCAGTTCTGGCTCGGCAGGCACTCGGACAGCGGCCACGCGGCGATGTGGATGCGATCGGGGATGACGTCGGGGTCATCGCCGAGCTCGGCAGCCTTCTCCTTCATCGCGGCGATCTCCTCCGCCGGCTTGTCGAAGTAGAGATGCATCTCGGGCTCACCGTCCTCGCCCTCGACAATCTCAAGTGTCTGGATGACGCTGCCGCTGTCGCGCAGGGTCATCAGCGCGCTCGCCTCCGCGTGGGTCTCGATCGCGACTCGGGCAAGGGCGTCGATGCGTTCGGGGTCGAGCGGGACCGGGCCCTCGGGGATCTCCATCATCGTTTCCTCCTCCTTCGGGATTGATGCCCGTTTGATGCCCGCTGTGGAGCCGGCGACCGGCCCCTGACAGCACAAAACCCCCGCCGTAGCAGGGGCTTCGTGAATAGCGGGGGCGGGATTCAAACCCGCGACCCTCGGGTTATGAGATACCTCCTGAGAACCTAGGTCGGGAGCCCTGCGGCTTGCCAGGCGGGCGGCGGCGGCGCCCCCTAGCGGTTGCGGGTCCTCGGGCTTCCGGTCAACGTCCGCTCCGACAGCGTCCCGCCCTTGGCGCCACGAGAGGAGACTTGCTGCGAGCACGGTGGTTCGGGAGCGGGATCAGTTGAACGCCGGCCTCCTAAGGGCCGTACTCGTTTTCATGTGGACCTCGAGCAACGCAAGCGCAAGAGAGGTCGCGGGTCGCAGTCCTGGGGGAGCGAGCTCGAGTCCCCACATCGTCGAGCTGGCGGATGGGGCCAGGGCACTGATTCGACCGATCCAACCGTGGGATCGCGAACGACTGAACGAGGGATTCGAGAGCGCCAGCCAGAGGTCGATCTTCCTGCGCTTCCTGACTCCCAAGCCGCGGCTCTCGAGCAGAGAGCTCGACTATCTGACCGACGTTGACCATGTCCGCCATGAGGCGCTGATCGCAGTCGCCCCCGAAACTGGCCAAAGCTTTGGCACAGCCAGATTCATCCGCAGCGACGACCACCCTGAGACGGCGGAGTTCGCGATCGGCGTCGGCGATCAATGGATGCGAATCGGCCTGGGAGCGGCGCTGCTCAGTGCGCTCGTGCTCCGCGCTTGCGAAGTGGGCATCATCCGATTCACAGGCACGATCCATTCCGACAACATCGCGATCAGGCGCCTGTTAGAAAAGGTCATGGGGGTCTACGAGACCAAATCGGCGGGCATGGGTGCCGTGGAGGTCGCGGTCGATCTCCAGTGAGAAGGCATTACCGCCAAACCCCGGACGGGTCGAATCCGGGGCCCGATTCGTCCCTCGCTACCGCCGGCGGATCGTCGAACGAGGTCGTCTTGCCAATCGTCTTTAACCAGGGATGGTCTGTTCCCAGTCGCTCCAGCTGCCCCCTTGCGCCGAGCCAGAGAGATCCGGCCTCTCTCGATGCGACTGGACGAAGCGCAGGCACCCAAACGAGTCCGTAAGGGTCCCGCCGCGCCCCGTGACGTCCCCAACGACGGCCCAGCTCGCAACCGGAGAGGATGAGTAGATGCCCCAATCCCGTCGTCCAAAGAAACGCACCGAGCCCGTCGACTATGGCTGGGTGATTTCGTTCGGCTGCAAGCCCGCCGGCAAGCTCCGGCGCCTTAAGGTCGACACCGACCCAGCCGCCGACACGCGGCCAATCGAGGTCGATTGTGTCTGCGGTGAGGTCCATCGTGTGACCGTCTCCCCATACCGGCGTCGGCGCTCCGCCGACGAACCGTTCGACCTCGAGGTAGCCTCGCTTGACAAGCTGCGCTGATGCCCGAGCCGAGGGCAACTTCTCTGGCCGGCTGAGCCCCCGGCGAAGCCTCTCACCCAAGCGGATTAACCCGGGCTCGAGCGGGTGGCCGCTAGCTGTCTCGTGCGGCGGGCGTGCAGTCCAAGATCGACCGGCAGAAGACCTGCAAATCGATAGGTCGAATCCGGGGCGGGATTCGAACCCGCGACCCTCGGGTTATGAGATGCTCGAGGAGGTGCCGTCCGGGAGTCTGCGGCTCTGCGAAGCGGTTTGAGGCGAACTCCAGTGCCGCGGTCAGCGTGAGAGAGAGCACCACTAGCGCAGAAGTTCACGACCGGGCGCCGCGCCCAGGGCGCCAAGACCGGCGGTGGCGAGCTTCTCCGCGACGACCTTGCTTTGCTCGTCGAGGGGCCGCCCGCAGGAGCCAGGCTCGGCACCCTCGACGACCTTGGTTGAGCCGTCCCGGAGGCGAATCCGCATCCGGCTTGGAAAGGTCATTCGAAGCCTCGCGACGTCGATTTCATCGACCCCGCCAGCCGCAGCCCGACCGCTCAGCCGCGCCCGCAGCGAACTGCCTAGCCTGCGCCGCAGGCCAGGGTCGGCGGCGAAAGCCCGCAGCAGCGCCGGGCCCGGATTGCCCTCCTCCATGTTGAGGTCGCCGAGGCGTCGGCGGATCCGCAGGAGCTCGCGCAGGCCGATGTCATCCGCTGAGGCGCCCGCGTCGAGGGTCCCGAGCAGCGTCTGCGCGGTCAGCGCCGGATCGTGGCGCAGGCTCATCCGCGCCGCGAGCTCGCGGATCCTCGTCTCGTTCTCTGCGAGCCAGGTCCGCTCCAGCTCGGCCGGGGTCAGCCTGCCGGCAATCAGCGCGATCGCCGTGCTGAGCCGGGCTGAGAAGTTGACCCTGATCGGGGAGAGATCGGGGCCGGCGGACAGCGACTCCATCTCGCAGGTCAGCCATCCGGCGTCGATCTCCACCTCGGCGACCGCGGCCGCGTCGACTCCGGCCGCGCAGGCCGCCTCGCCGATCGACTGCAGGTAGGCACAACCCGGCAGGCGCTTGAAGGCGAGCGTGTCGGTGAGCCATACCTCCCCCAGACCGCGAAACATCGCCGGGCGCGGCGCGAAGGAGAGGTTGGCGAGGACGCCGCGGGGGTGCTCGATCACGTCCAGCGCGCCGCTCACCCCGTCGGCGGCGAGCAGCGCCGCCCGCGCTCCCGCGGCGGCCGGCTCGGCCGCCGTCAGCAGCTTGCTCTGCGGGCCCATGAACCCCGGCCACATCCCGTAGGGCGGCTGGTAGAGGGCGATCGCCAGCGCCTGCGCCGTGCGGCGCGCGTCCAGCCCCATCCCGACCGCTCCCGCTACCGCCGCCGAGGCACAGTGGATCGAGGCCCAGAACTGGCCGTTGTGGGGACCGAGGAAGAGCGCCGCCCCGAGCCGCCCGGCCACCTCGTTGGCGGCGACGCGGGCGAGCAGGACGCGCTCCGAGTCGTCCGAAAACGCGGCCGCGGCTGGCACCGCCGAATGGCCGGTGTGGCCCATGAAGAGGTAGTCGTCCCAATCGTGGGCGATCGACGCGGCGGCCGACCTATAGACCTCGCCGACCGGCCCGTCAGGGGCTACCGCGGCAAACGGGGCGGCTTCCTGCTCACCGGCGGCCCTTGCCGCCGCGATGCTCAGCGCCTGCAGCTCGGCTCGCTCGCAGACGCCCGCGGACAGGTGGTCAATCTGGAGGCCCGCCGCCCAATCGCCGATCTGCTCACAGATCCACACCCGCCGATGCTCTCACGCTCGGACGCAAGATGGAATCGACGATCCAGGCCCCCGCCTAGCGTCGCGATCAGGCGGGCCTAGAGGTCTGGGTTGGGAATTTGGCCGCGCCGTTCGAGCTACGCCGGCGGGGACTGTGCGCGGCCTCAGGTGTTCTCGGAGGAATAGCCGAAGCCCGACTCGTAGCCACACTTGCCACTCATCTCGAAGTTGAGCTCCCCGTCGACCACCTCCAGCTGATCGGCGATGATCTCCCTCCCCTGTTGGTAGTGCCCGGGGATGACGCAGGTCACTGTTTCGGGGACGGCTGCCGGCTCGCGGACCCGAACGGTGACCTGGCCGCCGGCGCGGAACCAGCCTCGGCCTGGCGTGTGGTCGATCTCGATAGAGACTTGGCGGACCCCGTGGAGCCTGCTCTCCTTCCAGACCCAGGGAAACTGGACCTCGGGGGTTCCGCCGAGGCGGCCAAGAAAGATTCCCTCAAGCGCCTCACGCTGGTCGCGATTGGCCCGCTCATCGATGTAGAGGAAAAAGTCCCAGGGGGAACCCGACTCGTCGTCGTCGTACCGCAGGGCAAGCACGGTACGCAAACCGGAAAGATCCGTTTCGCCCGCCGTCCCATCCTCGATCTGCCAGGAGAGCGAGCCCAGGCAGATGCCCTCCGTCGACCGCCCGCCCTTTCTGCCGCCAATCGTCCGGCAGGGACAGATCGCCTCGCAGTTGCACGCCTCCAAGTAGCTGCCCGAGATCTGCCACGGGAGATATCTCGACGCGACCGGCGGCATCCTACGTACCTTGACAGCTTGGAGCGCCCGAGATCCCCACGCCCGCGTCCAAGACGTCGCATTCAGTCATGGCCTAGCAGTTCGCGCGCAACTTGGCTGACCTGGCGTGCACGAGCGCCGGACCGCGTCCCGCGCGTCGCGGTCCGGCGCGCGAGCAACCCCGACCGGCCGGGCCTGGGCGTCATCGAGGTCTGACCGGCGAGCGGGACCTTCAACGGCGGCACGCCCGAGGAGGCGGATCCAGGCGAGCGCCCAGAGCGTGCAGTCGGTCAACTCCTCGACCGTCGATCGGCTGGCATCCTCGACCAGCACCGCCCCGTCGAGACCCGCGCGTCCTGCCGCGATCGCCGTTCGACAATTCATCCCTTCCGGCGGCGGCGAGCAGATCACGACCCAGGTCGGGCGCTCTCAACGCGCGTTTTTAGCTCGCCCGGGCGGGCGTTGACCAGCATCGCGCGGACCGCGGTCTCGACCGGACCGCGGATAAGCATTCCGATCACCCGTCCCGGATCGCCGTCCAGGGTGTACGTCGCCGCGTCCGCCCATCACCCAGATCCTCCAACGTCCAGGAGCCCTCGAACGACTTGAGGTCGCCCTTCTCCTGCGCCCAGGAAAGCCGCGTGGGTGGTCGTAGCTAAACCGAATCAGCGTCTTGACGTGCCTGACCTT
>CAVRXM010000004.1:0-97162 GCA_963725085.1 uncultured Solirubrobacterales bacterium
CGCGTCCCATGCGTCCCATGCGTCCCCTGGCGCAGGACGCATCGGACAGATCGGACGATGCATCCGGTACCAAAGCGGTACCACCCGCCGGTCATTGCGGAGATTGAGGCCAAGCCAGTCGCCGTCAGGGCTGAGCCTCAGCGGGCCTCCGAGGCAGAAGCCACTGCGGCCTTGGTCAGCCCGGAAGGAGGCCGAGTTGACCGAGGAGATCCATCTGATCGAAGTAAAGGTGCTCGGAGGTCAGGGCCGCGCCGCTGACCTCATACGCCGACGCCCAGCGAAGCTCGACCGCCTTGCCGGTCGGTGCGACATCGCCGTTAGGCGAATGCAGGATCCCATCGTGCGTGCCCACGAACTTCCCCTCCACGGCGGCGGAGGATCCGTCGACCAGTAGCCGCCCGACCTCAAGGCGCCCGTCGGGGAACGCCTCCTGGAATACGCCGAGAAAGCCGAGGACCTCATCACGGCCGGACACGCTGGCACCGGGCGCTACCAACTCGGCTCTGGCCGCCCACGGCTCTGAGTCGCGATCTCGGCCGTTGAACGCCTCGATGTGCTGGGTCACCACGTCACCCGCTCCTGCCATCTTCGCCTCCTTTGATTTGGTGCTGGGAAGCTTCGCACGTCCCCGACCCCGGCTGTCCCCAAAGGTGCCCCGACGATTTTAGTCCAGCAAATTTGGAATCGGGGTGGCGCGGGTGCAGGTCAATCAATGCGGTTGGGTTCCGAGCCGGTACCCCCCGACTATTCCGACCAAGTTGAGGCAGGCGGTCCGCATGGCGATGGACCAGCTTCCAACTGCCATGCTCGGGACGGAAAATGCTAGTCACGCGCAGGGCAATCGGAACCATCTCATCCCCTCCGCCGATCCTGGCCCTGCACCGCTCCACCTCAACGATGTATGCAAGCTCGGGAGTCACGCTCTTGACGATGCTCTAGAATTCATCGGCTCACCCCCTCCGAATTTCGAAGCGGCTCCCTCCAGTCTCTCGAAGACTTCACTTCGACCGCCTGCCACGGCGAAGGCCATGGGATTGGCCAGGGTAATGTCTTCTCCCTCCGAGTAAAGGGCCTTGTAGCCCTCGGGATCGCCGTTGATGATCGCCGTAAGAGCCTCGTGATAGGGCGCGATGATCAAATCGAAATCGTCTGCGTCGGCCATGATGAACCTCCAGCTCTCTCCTTGCGTGGTTGGATCGAGCCGCCCGGAAGCGAGAATACCCTGGCTGCACTTGAAGGACGAATATCGCTCTCCAGGTATCGGGCCGAGCCTCACGGTATTTGCAGCCGTCAGCCGGTGTGAATGGCATCCGGTGCCGGGCATAGGTCTCCGCTATGACAGAGAACGAGCTGAAGTGTCCCGAATGCGGAGCGCGCGTCCCGGACACCGGCATGAGCAGCTGGTGTGGCACCGGCGACGCGGGCGGTGAAATTCACCTTCAGCCGCCGCGCCAGCATGCAACCTGCAAAGGGTGCGGGTCGCAGTTGGTCCGCAAACCCGAGAACGCCGAGCATGGGCTTGATGAGTGGCGGCTATTGGAGGGACGTTAGGCATCCCTTCTCAACCGTGACAGCGCTGCCTCTCGCTCTCCACATTCCGCCCGCAGGGTGGACGGCCTTCGCTGCGATCGGCGGTGCTGTGGTCGGAGCCGTGGCTTCGCCCATCGGCCATTGCGATTTCACCGGACACGAGCCGCGCTCCTGCCTTCGCCAGCTCGCGGTCCCGCCGTTTGTGCAGCCAACTCTCACCCAGCCTGCGACCAGTTGCCGCCCGGAAATCCGCTCTTTGCGACTCGGGGCGACGGCTCCCCCAAGCGTGGCGACGATCCCTCGATCCGACCTCTGAGCCGGTCTGACGCGATCTGACGAAGAGACTTACCTAATCGGGGAGGCCGGATTTGAACCGGCGACCGCTCGGCCCCCAGCCGAGTGCGCTACCAGACTGCGCCACTCCCCGTGGCTGGGCCCATTCTGACGCATCGGCGAGCAACGCAACGGACGCGGCCATTTCCGGCAGAATGTCTCGCCGCGCGGCGGTAGCTCAACGGTAGAGCCTCAGCCTTCCAAGCTGATGACGCGGGTTCAATTCCCGTCCGCCGCTCTCTCCCCCGCGAGCTCAGCCGACGTGGACCGCGAGCTTGCCCTGCTTGTGGGTGCTCGCCAGGTCGCGGAGCGCGTCGCCGGCCTCGCTCAGCTCGTAGCGGCGCTGGATCGGCACCTTCATCGCGCCCTCGTCGATCAGCCGGGCGAGGCGCTCGAGATTCTCGACCGTTGGCATCGCCATTACGTTGGCTCGCCCGGTTCCTTCGCCGGCGGCGCCGACAGGCGAGGAGGCGCGACCACCCTCCCTCAGGGCCGAGGCATGCGCCTCGAATACGCCGGAGTCGCGCGAGGCGAGATCGGCGAGGGCATCGACGCCGTCGGGCCTCAGCTCCCGCACGCTCGCGGCGACGTCGGCGTCGCGGTCGAGGACCGCGGAGACGCCGAGATCGCGTAGGTACTCCTCGTCCTCCGGCAGGCCCGGCGCCAGGACCTCCGCCCCGGCCTGGACGGCGAGCTGGACGGCGAACGAGCCGACGCCCCCGTTGGCGCCGATGACCAGGACCGTCTCCCCGCCGGAGAGATCGAGCGCGTCGATGCAGGCCATCGCCGTGACGCCGGCAAGCGCCGCGCAGCCCGCCGCCTCGAGATCGAGCGACTCGGGCTTCGGGGCGATGGATTCGCCCTCCGGAAGGGCGATCAGCTCGGCCCAGGTGCCGGCGTGGATGTTGGGGTTGGCGTGGCGGATGAACCCGTAGACCTCGTCTCCCGGCGCGAATCGGGTGACGGCCGGGTCGACCGCCTCGACAATGCCCGCGTGATCGCGGCCGAGGATCACCGGGAACTCGTGCACGGCTCTTCCGTGCATTGCGCCCGAGGCGATTCCGTTGTCGACCGGATTCGCCGAGGACCACTCGATGCGGACGAGGACCTCGCCCTCGCCCGGCTCGGGCTCGGGAAGGTCGTCGCGCAGGGTCGGCGGCTCGTCGAAACTGGGAAGAACGAAGGCTCGCATCGTGTCCCGGACTAGGTTAGGGCCTCTGTCGCTTTAGCCCTGGCCACTCGCTGCCGATGTGGAGAGTGGTGCTGCGTATGTGGCTGCGAACGGCTGCGCTTCTCGCGGGCCTCCTTCTGCTCGGCCTGCTGGTCGACGGCTGCGGCTCGGGCGGCGAAGGGGGCGCAGGGACGACGGCGTCCGGGGGCGCCCACCCGGAGCTCATCGGCTGGCCGATGTTCGGGCGGGTCCCCGAGCGGACCCATTACATGCCGGCCGCCCGGCGCAGCCTCGACCCGCCGCTGCGGGAAGCGTGGTCGATCGACACGCACGGCCTGATCGAGTTCCCGCCTGCGGTCGCCGAAGGGGTCGCCTACCTCGTCAACAAGTTCGGCAACCTGCGCGCCGTCACCCTGCGCGACCACAGGACCGATCTGGGAACACCTGCGCGACCCGAAGAACCACGGCAAGCCGACCGACGTCACCGCCCCCGTTTTCGACGACGGGGACCTCTACGTCGCCTTCCTCGACGGCGAGCTCCTCGCGCTCGAAGCGAAGACCGGTGACCCGATCTGGAAGCGCAACCTGCACGCCCACCTCGAGTCCTCCCCGCTCGTCGTCAACGGGACCCTCTACATCGGGACCGACAGGAAGGAACTGGTGGCACTGCGAGCAGACGACGGCCGCGTGAAGTGGCGCTTCGACGCTCCCGGGGCGATCAAAGCCAGCCCGAGCCATCACCACGGCCGGATCTTCGTCGCCGATTACGAGGGCTCGATGTACGCGCTCGACGCGAGCTCCGGCAAGGCCCTTTGGCGCACCAACACCACCCGGCAGAGGCCATTCGGGTCGGGCGGCTTCTACTCATCACCCGCGGTCGCCTTCGGCCGCGTCTACGCGGCTCGCGACGACGGCACCGTCTACGCGCTCGACGAACGGACCGGGAAGATCTCCTGGTACTTCCAGACCAATGACTTCATGTACGGCTCCCCCGCGCTCGCCCAGGTGTCGGGCACCCCGCCGACCCTCTACATCGGGTCCTACGACGACCACCTCTACGCGCTCGACGCACGGACCGGAATCGAACGCTGGCGCTATGACGTCGGCGGACCGGTGCCGGGGACCGCGACGGTGATCGGCAACACCGTCTACACGTCGAGCTTCAAGACGCAAAGATCGGTCGGGGTCGACGTCCACACCCATCGCAGGACGTTCGAGGTCGAACAGGCCGGCTACACGCCAGTCGTCTCCGACGGCCAACGGCTGTTCCTGGTCGGCTATTTCGCGCTGATCGGGCTCGAACCGAAGCGGGGCTGAGCGCTACCAGGTGTCGACGAAGCGGCCGCCGGGCTCGGGCCCGGGGCCGCGGGCCGTGGCAGCCGCAAGCGTCGCCGCGATCAGCGAGCGGGTCTCGGCCGGGTCGATCACGTCGTCGAGCTCGAACAGCGTCGCCGCGTTCAGCGCCCTCGCGTTGTGCTCGGCCATCGCCGTCAGGTCGCGGACGCGCTGCTCGCGCTCGGCCTCGTCGGCGATAGCCTCGAGGTCCTTGCGCATCCCGAGCCGGACCGCGCCCTCGAGGCCCATCGGCCCGAGGTGCGCCGAGGGCCAGGCGACGGTCAGCAGCGGCTCGTGCAGGCTGCCGCCGACCATCGCCTGCGCCCCGAGCCCGTAGCCGCGCCGCAGGACCACCGCGATCAACGGGACCCGCAGCGCGGCGCCGGCGACGAGCAGGCGCGAGGCGTGGCGGACCAGCCCGGTCGCCTCGGCCTCGGGGCCGACCATGATCCCCGGCGTGTCGACCAGCGAGACGACCGGCAGCCCGAAGGCATCGCAGAGCTGCAGGAAGCGCGCCGCCTTGTCGGCGCCGTCGCTGGTTATCGCGCCCGCCATGTGGCGGGTGTCGTTGGCGATCACACCGAGCGGGCGGCCCTCGACACGGGCGAGCGCAGTGACCATCTCCGGCGCGAACCGATCCCGCAGGAAGACCGTCGACCCCTCGTCGGCGATCGTCTCGATGATCGGGGCGACCGCGTAGGCGCGGCGCTCGCGCTCGGGGACGAGGTCGCGGAGGCGCTCCTGGTCGGGTTCCGGTCCGGGCGGCGTCGTCCCCTGGAAGAAGGCCAGGAGCTTCTTGGTCGCCGCGGTCGCCTCGCGCTCGTCGGCGACCGCCAGGTCGACGACGCCGTTCCGAGTCTGCATCTCGATCGGCCCGATCTCATCGGCATCGACGACTCCGAGGCCTCCGCCCTCGATCATCGCCGGGCCCCCCATCCCGAGCGAGATGTTCTCGGTCGCGATAATCAGATCCGCGCAGCCGGCGATCACCGCGTTGCCGGCAAAACAGCGACCGGCGACGACCGCGATCCGCGGCACCAGGCCCGAGAGCCCGGCCCAGAGCGCGAACGCGCGCACGTCGAGGGCGGAGACCACCGGATAGTCGGTGTCGCCCGGACGCCCCCCTCCCCCCTCGGCGAAGAACACCGTCGGCAGCCGCATCCGCTCGATCAGCTCGAACAGGCGGTCCTTCTTGCGATGGCCGAGGGCGCCCTGGGTGCCGGCCAGCACCGTGTAGTCGTAGGTGAGGACGGCGCAGGCCGCGGCATCGCCGAACAGCTCGCCGTTGACCCGCGCCGTCCCGGCCAGGAGGCCATCGCCCGGCGTGCGCTCGATCAGCTCCTCGACGCTCCGCCTGCCGCGCTGGGCGGCGATCGCGAACCGCCCGTACTCGACGAACGTGCCCGCGTCGACCAGGTCGTCGATGTTCTCGCGGGCGGTGCGGCCGCCGGCCTCGTGGCGGCGCCCGACCGCCTCCTGCCGCGCCTCGTCGCGGGTCAGCGCCCGCCGCTCGAGCAGCTCGGCGAGGTCGTCGCGGCCGCCGTCCTCAGTCGTCCCATCGCCAGGCAAACGGGGGAGCCGGGATTCGAACCCGGATTCACGGTTTTGGAGACCGTGCGCATAGCCGTTAACTCACTCCCCCGGGGGGCACCGCGGGGGCAAATCCTAGATGGAGCCGGCCCCGCGAGAGAGGGCGCTACTTCTTCTTTTTCTTTTTCTCGGCGACCTTGAACGTCGTCGTCTTGGTCGTCACGTTGCCGACCACGTCACGGGCGGTCATCGTCAGCCGGTAGGTGCCGGGACCGAGTTTCTTCGGAATCGAGACCTTGTTGGCGCCGACATTCCCCGGGCCGCTGAAGGACGCGACCTGCTTGAACAGCGGGCAGGCTTTCTTCGTCTTGTTGCTCGCCTTCTGCTTGACGCATTTGTTGCCGACCTTGCGGCCCTTCGTCTTCTTCTCGACCTTGAAGGAGACGGTCGCGGCCTCGCTGAGGCTGTAGGAGACCTTCTTGCCGTTGGTGACCTTGAGGCCGGTCACCCCGGGCGGCGTCGTGTCGCAGGGGCCCTGCGGTCGTCGCCTGGGTCGGGCATTGGTCCTGGGTTTCGTCGCCGAAGCCGTCGTTGTCGGCGTCGGGCTCGATCGTCGCCTGGACCTGGAGTTCGTTCAGGACTTCGTTTGAGGCTCGCTGACCTTCGCCTTCCTGCAGCGTCGGCGACGAGAACATGTAGCTGCGCTTGTCGCCGTTCGAGTTGTAGATGATCGCGACCGATTTGGTGATGTCGACGGCGAGCTGCTGTCCGGCTTTGACGGGAAGCCTTGCCGGGACCTGGGTGATCGACACTTCTTCTTCTCCTATGGGAGGGAGGGTGATCGTCGGCCCCGTCCCGGCCGCCGTGGCGAGGGCGCTTTCGAGGTTGTTCGGGTCCGGCAGGGTGAGATTGGCGAGCCGGAAGGTGATCTGGCCCGGTTCTTCCTGAGAGTAGGCCCGGGCCCTGAAACTCGTGATCACGCCGCTGACGGGCGCGCCGCCGGCATAGGGGTCGCCGTTCGGCGGGGCCGAGACGATATGGGAGACGATCGTGCAGGGCGCGACCAATTCGCAGGATTTCTCGGTCGGATCGTTTTTCAGCTGACTGCCGAAGATCGTCGCCGCCTGGCCGGCGGCCGGGAACAGCAGCAACAGCCCGACTGCCGCACAGCCGAGGGCCAATGCCGTTGGGCGCCTTATCGAGTTCGACATTCCGACTCCTCTCGAGGTTTCGATTCTTCAGCCTTGGACGATCGTGAAGGTGGGCCCGTTGCGCGACGATCCGTTGCCGGCCGCGTCGCGGGCGGCGACCACGACCCTATAGGTGCCGAGCGACAACTTGCGCGACTTGGTGATCAGTCCCTGGAACTTGACCTTGTTCTGACCGGCCTTGCCGTTGAAGTTGATGGTCCCGGCGTTGACATAGCGCGTGCACTTCGGGTGGGTCTTGTTCGCGCTCGTCTGCTTGGCGCAGTTCTTGCCCGACTTGCGTCCGGGCTGGGCTCGCTGGAACGTCAGGCCCGCCCGCGCCGCCTCGCTGAGTCCGAACGAGATCGTCGTCCCGACCGGCGCTTTGGAGATCTTGGCGAGACTGCTGCCGACCCTCCATCTCTTGGCCGAAAGCTTGATCGCGGAGATCGAGGGGGCCGAGTGATCGCCCTGAGGCGGATTGCCGACCTGGATCGTGACGCTGGCCGGCACCGCGTTGGAGGTTCCGTCGGTGCCGGTGTAGGTGAACGCGTCGGTCCCCTGGAAATCTTTGCCGGGCGTGTACGTCACTTTGCCGTTCGAGAGCCCGCCGATCGCACCATGCGAGGGGCCCATCACGATTTCCATCGCTTCAGATTCGAGCGGCGTGGGCGTCGGCGGTTCGGCCCCGAATCCAGCGTCCGGGTCGATGCAGGTGAGCGAGACCGTCACGAACTCGTTGACCCCGACATGGATGTTCTTCGAGTCGCACTTGGGCGAGAAATTCGTGGCCCAGTCGGCGTTGCCGTCGAAGTGTTTTTCGACGTTGAAGGCGTTGAGCGCTTCGAAGTCCTCCCCGTTGATGTCCCTCGACACCAGCTGGCCGGATGCGAAAGCCCCTTCGGAATAGAGAATCCGTTTCCCGTCCGGTGACCAGACGCAGTTGAGGTCGCCGAGCAGCGGGTCGTCGCGGAAGGGGCTATCTCCGGTGCCGTTGACGTTTACGGTCCGCAGCGTGGCTCCGTCGTTTTTGGGGCCGCTCACGTAGCAGAGCCGGTTTCCATTCGGGGATAGGGCCGGCTGCCACTCGTCGCTGGCGGTATCGATCACGGTTTCCACTGCCCCCCCGGGGGCGACTGGGCTGACCTTGAATAGGCCTCGATTTCCTTCGAGTCCGCGGTTGAAATAGAGGGTGTTCCCATCCGGGCTCCAGACTGGCCGTTCGTCGTACGGGAGCGGTGTTGGTGATCTGCACCGGTTCCGACCCGGGCGCGACGCCCTTGACCCAGATGTCTCCTTCGCGGCCATAGGCGATCTTGGTGCCGTCGGGCGACCAGCGTGGGCCGATCCTGCCCGGAGGCGGCTGCGACGAATTCGGTCTGTTTCCCAGTTCTCAGGTCGACGATCCAGAGGGCGAACTGGACCGGTAAACGGTTTGCCCGCCGCATAGACGATCCGCGTGTGGTCGGGCGACCAGTTCGGGTGTCGGTGCTGGACTTCTGTGCCTGTTGGTTCGGTCGTGACCTGCACCGGCGTTCCGAACGGGTAGTCGGCCACCCAGATCCGCGCGGCGTTGTCGTTACCGTCAGCCGGGCTCGGGACTTCCGTGTTGCCGCGGCCGCTGGCGAAGACGATCTTCCCGTTCGGGCCCGGCACGGACGTCGCCGAGCCGGCGGCGGGAAACGCGGCGAGCGCCAGGACGGAGACGGCGCCAGCGAGGGCGAGGCGGAACTTCATGTCGTCCGCACGCTAGCGCAGATTCGTCCAATCGCAATGAGGGATGGACGTAGGAACGGGCGCCACTACTCAATATCCGAACTGCGTGGGGGGATTCGGGGGGCCGGTTTACCTGGCGGGCGATTCGTCTTGGACCTCTTGGGCCATTGTGTCGAAGGCGGCCGCGAGCCCGGTGGCCGTCGCCTCGCCGCCGCTCGGAGCCTCGATCGCGAGCACGAGTTCCCCGGCTTCCTCCTCGAGGGTGAGGCTCAGGAACGGGCAGCACTCCAGCTCGGCCTGGGCGATCTGCTCGAGGCGCGCCCTGATGCCCGGCTCGCCCCGGAAGCGAAGGCGGTGGCCGTTTGCCTGCAATGCTCGCGGGAGATCAGGGCGGCGCGACCCACGTCCCGCACTGCCGCGAGGCGCGCCTCCAGCCGCCGCGGTCGAGCGAGCAGGCGATCGGGTCGGTGTCGGTCATCGATGCCTCCAGGTCGGATTGCGTCGCTAGTCTGGAACCTGAACCTGGGTTCAGGTCAAGGGGGAATCTCGATGACGGAATCAGAGCTGAGGATCGGCGAGGTCGCGGACCGGGCCGGCATCAGCATCTCCGCGATCCGCTTCTACGAGCGCGAGGGGCTGCTGCCCCGGCCCGAGCGGGTCGGCGGCAAGCGCCGCTTCCCGCCGGAGACGGTCCGGAGGCTCGGAATCATCGAGGTCGCCAAGCGGGCCGGGTTCTCCCTCGAGGAGATCCGCACCTTGCTGACGGCCACCGACGGGGGCGCCCCGGCCCACGAACAGCTGCAGGCGCTCGCCGTCCGCAAGCTGCCGGCGGTCGAGGAGCTGATCGAGCGGGCCGAGGCGATGCGCGGACTGGCTCACCGTGGCGAGCGGATGCGGCTGCGAATCGCTCGAGAGCTGCGGCCTCTTCATCGAGGCGGTCGGGCCGCTCGAGGAGATCGCCGGGTAGGGCGCTTACACGATTCGGGAATCGGCGTCCCGCCCCCACTCGACCCAGGAGGGGTAGTAGACCGAGACGTCGGGATAACCGAGCAGCTGGGTCAGCCCGACCCACGCCTGGCTCGCCCGGTTGCCGATCGTGCAGTAGGTGATGATCCTCTTATCGCGCTCGACGCCCCTTTCGTCGAACACCGCGCCCAGCTCCGCCGCGCTTCTCAGGGCGCCATCGGCGGTGCGGAGCAGCTCGATCGGGACGTTGACCGCCCCCGGCAGGTGCCCGGCGCGGCCGGCCCCCTCGCTTGCCCCGGAGGGCCAGAATCGCTCGCCGTCGAACTCGAGCTCCGAGCGCACATCGAGAAGGATCGTCCCGGGATCGTCGATCGCCGCCTCGACGTCTGCCCGCGAGGCGCTCAGGGCCCGGTCCTCGGGCGGGAGTCGGTAGAGACCCTCCGCCAGGTCGGGCGTCTCCTGGCTCCACTCCCCGCCGAGGTCTCCCCACTGCTCACGTGGCCCGTCGAGCATCCGAACGTCGCGGTGGCCCCGGGCGCTCATCAGCCAGTACCCGAGCGCCGCCCCGTAGCCATAGAAGACGAGGGTCGTGTCGGGGCCGACGCCTGACTGCTCCAGCAGTCGCCGCAGACCTTCGTCTTCGATCGGCAGATAGTCCGCGCCGCGGAGGTCGGCATAGGCATCCCAGAGGACGGCGCCCGGAATGTGGCCCGCCCGATAGGACTCGGGGCTGACATCGACCTCGATCAGCCGCACCCGCGGGTCATCGAGAAGCGCATCGATCGAGGCCGGCTCGATCATGCACGAGCCGGCCTCGGAATTATTCCCCTCTGCCTCGGCCATCAGGCCCAAGAGTATGCCCCGCGAGCTCGCCCGCGGGGTATCAATGCGTCCCGATCACGTGGACCCCACCGAAGGTCGCCTCGATTCCGCTGCCACCGCCATTGCAGTTGCCCGAAACGACGAGGGTGAGAGTGTGGGTGGTCGCCGTGCCCGGTTCGAACCTGCCGGGATCCGCGTTTGCGGTTCCAATATCGATCCGGCCGCTGACGTCCCCGCTCCCGAGGTCGGCGAACGCCCCGATGGCCCCGACGTCCTGGGGCAGCGGTTTGGCCGGGTTGGGGGCGTCGACCAGGATGAACGCCTGCGCGCTTCGCGGTGGGAGGCAGGTCGAGGGGATCGTCACGTCGACCGCACCGACATAGCCGTCATCCTCGTTTGCCGGCTGCGTGTAGGTCGGACTGTCGAGCGGGTAGGCCTGGAACGTGTTGTTGAGTGCCAGGGTCGAAGTGGCCCGTGCTCGGTGCACGATCTGGGAGAACGGCATCGAGGGCGCGTTGACGTCGGAGCCGGTCAGCGACCCGTCCTGGATGTCGGCCCCGGTCAGAGACGCGTCCTTGACCTTGGCGCCGGTCACGGCGGACTTCTTGATCTTGGCCGCGGTAACCCCGTTCTTCTTGATTTTCGATGCGGTGACCGCGTTCTTCTTCAGCTGCTTTGCCCCGACGCTGTCCTTCGGCAGCTTGAGGGCCGCATAGGAGACGCCTCCAAGCGCGATGAACACGCCGAGAGTCGCCATGACGTTCGCGTAGGTCAGCTTTGGTCGCATCCCGTTTCTCCGTTCGATCGCGGCGCTCAACCTCGACCCTCAGCGACGGAGCGAGGCCCCGATGCCGACCCTAGACACGCCGCGGGCTCCGGTCAATCGATCCCACCGAGAACCTTCGATGCGGGCGGAGGGACTTGAACCCCCACGGGCCGAAGCCCACCAGGACCTAAACCTGGCGCGTATTCCAATTCCGCCACGCCCGCAGGAGCGACACCGGCGGTGCTTAACGCGCGGGCAATGCCGCGCTGTCGCTCACAGATTCTATGATCGGGCCGTGGGAATCGGAGAGGCGAGGCCGGGATACGAACTCTGGCACCCCAATCGGGAAAAATCGGAGGTCGTGACGACCAAATACATCGTCGCGTTCCTGATGCTTGCCACGGCGGCGCTCGCCGCCCTGATCGCGATCACCGGTTGGTCGGTGCTGCGCGGCGGTGGCGGGATGGGCGTCGTCTGCCTGATCTACGCCGCCCTCTACCTCCTGTTCGGCATCCGCGCCCTGCAGTGGAGCCGTGGCGTGCTGCCGGTGACCGCCGCCCTCTCGATGATCCTCGTGATCTTCTGCGCGGTCGGCGCCGACAGCTGGTTCGCCCGCGACAAGGCCGGCTTCCAGGACGCCCTCCTCCCGACCCCGCTGATCGGCCTCCTGGTGATCATCATGCTGCTGCTCCAGATCCTGCTGATCGTCGCCTGCTTCTTCGGCTTCAGCCAGGACTGGCACGTCGAGGAGGAGCGCCCGATGGGCTCCGGCGAAGACTACGGCGCCGGCGCCCCGCCCGAGAACGGCGGCACCCCGCAGCCCGCCTGAGTCGACGGACCCGGACCTACAATGGCCGGGCCCGCGGCGGTGTCCAAACTGGCAAAGGAGGCGGTCTCAAAAGCCGCTGCCCGCAAGGGCTTGTGGGTTCGAGTCCCACCCGCCGCATCTCCACCTCCCTTTCCGGTGGGAGAAAACGTCGCTCAGCGACGGTAAGTCCCACCGGAACTGAATCCCGGACGAGGGCCCACATAGACTGAGCGCGGATGCAGATCCATCACCTCAACTGCGGGACCTCGTGCCCGAGAGGGGCGCGGCTGCTGAACGGAGAGGGGGGATTCTTCGAGCCGGCGAGGATGGTCTGCCACTGCCTCCTGATCGAGACGAACGATGGCCTCGTCCTGGTCGACACCGGCTACGGCATCGATGACGCGCGGAACCCCGCTCAGCTCGGCCCGTCCGCCAGGCTCACCGGCGCCCGGCCTCGCCTGGACGAAACCGCGCTGAGGCAGGTCGAGGCACTCGACTTCTCCGCCGGCGACGTCCGCCATATCGTCATCACCCACCTCGACCCCGACCACTCCGGCGGCCTCCCCGACTTCCCCGAGGCCGAGGTCCACGTCTTCGAGCCGGAGCTGCGGGCCGCTCTGCGCCCGGGGCTGCGCGAGCGCCCCCGCTACCTCGGCGTCCACTGGCAGCACGATCCGCACTGGATCGAGCACACGGTCGAAGGCGACGAGTGGAACGGGTTCGACAGCGTGCGCATCCTCCCCGGCCTCGACGCCGAGGTCCTGCTCGTTCCGCTGCCGGGCCACACGGCCGGCCACACCGGGGTCGCGGTCGACGAAGGCGACCGCTGGCTCCTGCACGCCGGCGACGCCTACTTCCATCACGGCCAGCTCGCCGCCGAGCCGTCCTGCCCGTCGATGCTCGGCCTGTTCCAGACGATCACCGCCGTCGACAACGGGGCCCGCCGCGCAAACGGCGAGCGGCTGCGCGAGCTGGCGGCCGCCGAGGGCAACCGGGTGCGGCTGATCTGCTCGCACGACCCGTACGAGCTCGACCGCGAACAGGCGCGGAGCGCCGACTCGCTGACGGTGCCTTGAGCACGACCGCTCCGGAGAAGCTCTGGGACCCACCTGCCGACCTCATCGAGCGGGCGAGGATGACCGAATTCATTGAGTGGCTGGCGAGCGAGCGCGGTCTCGAGCTCGACGGCTACGACGCGCTCTGGCGCTGGTCCGTCGAGGACCTCGAGGGGTTCTGGTCGGCGATCTGGGAGTTCTTCGACGTCCAGGCAGACGGCGACCCCGTACCCGTCCTGGGCAGCCGCGAGATGCCGGGCGCCGAATGGTTCCCCGGCACGAGCCTCAACTACGCCGAGCACGTATTCGCCGGCAAGGAGGACGCCGAGACCGCCATCCTCCACGCCTCCGAGCTCCGCGAGCTCGACGAGCTGAGCTGGGGCGAGCTTCGCGACCAGGTCGCCGCGGTGGCGGCCGGCCTGCGCGGGCTCGGGGTCGGGCGCGGCGACCGCGTCGTCGCCTACATGCCGAACATCCCCGAGGCGATCGTCGCCTTCCTCGCGACGCGCCAGCATCGGCGCGGTCTGGTCGAGCTGCTCCCCCGACTTCGGCCCGGCCAGCGTCATCGACCGCTTCGCGCAGATCGAGCCCAGGGTTCTGTTCGCGGTCGACGGCTACCGCTACGGCGGCCGCGACTTCGACCGCCGTGATGTCGTCGCCGAGCTGCAGGCGGCGATGCCGAGCCTCGAGCGCACCGTCGTCCTCCCCTACCTCGACCCCGACCCCGACATCGGCGGCCTCGACGCGACGATGAGCTGGCCGGACCTGCTCGCCTCCGGCGAGGGCGCCGAGCTCACGTTCGAGCGCGTCCCCTTCGACCACCCGCTCTGGGTCCTCTACTCCTCCGGCACGACCGGCCTGCCGAAGGCGATCGTCCAGGGCCAGGGCGGGATCCTGCTCGAGCACCTGAAGAAGCTCCACCTCCACGTCGACGCCCACCCCGGCGACCGGCTCTTCTGGTTCACGACGACCGGCTGGATGATGTGGAACTTCATCGTCTCGGGCCTCCTCACCCGCGCCGCGATCGTCCTCTACGACGGCAACCCCGGCCACCCCGACATGGGCGTCCTCTGGGACCTCGCCGAGCGGGCCGGGATCACGATGTTCGGCACCAGCGCCGCCTACATCGCCGCCTGCATGAAGGACGGCGTCGTCCCCGGCGAGGGCCGCGACCTCGCCCGCCTCAAGGCGGTCGGGTCGACCGGCTCCCCCCTCTCCCCGGAGGGCTTCGACTGGATCTACGAGCAGCTCGGCGCCGACACCTGGCTGTTCTCGACCAGCGGCGGAACCGACCTCTGCACCGCCTTCGTCGGCGGCACCCCGCTGGTCCCGGTCTACCGCGGCGAGCTCCAGGCCCGCGCCCTCGGCGCCGCGGTCGAGGCCTGGGACGAGGACGGGAACTCGGTGATCGACCAGGTCGGCGAGCTCGTCGTCACCAAGCCGATGCCCTCGATGCCGGTCTTCTTCTGGGGCGATCCCGACGGCAGCCGCTATCGCGCCAGCTACTTCGAGCACTACCCCGGGGTCTGGCGGCACGGCGACTGGATCGAGATCACCTCGCGCGGGACGGCGATCATCTACGGCCGCTCCGACTCGACGATCAACCGCGCCGGGGTCCGGATGGGGACGAGCGAGATCTACCGCGCCGTGCTCGCCGTCGACGAGGTCCTCGACGCGCTCGTCGTCGACGTCCCCCGCCCCGGCACCGACGGCTGGATGCCGCTGTTCGTGGTCCTGCGCGAGGGGGCGGAGCTCGACGACGAGCTGCGAGCCGAGATCGCCCGCCGGATCCGCGAGAGCTGCTCCCCGCGCCATGTTCCCGACGAGGTGTTCGCGATCCCCGAGGTCCCGCGCACCCTCAGCGACAAGGTGCTCGAGGTCCCGGTCAAGCGGATCCTGATGGGGACCCCGGCGGAGAAGGCGGCGAGCCGCGACTCCCTCGCCAACCCGGCCGCGCTCGACTGGTTCGTCGAGTTCGCCGGTCGGGCGGATGCCCGGAGCACATAAGGCGCCTTTCCGAAGCCATGGTTTCGAAAAGCGCCTCGGCCTCCTAAGGGGTGCGGCGCCGCAGGGTCGCGGCGCCGAGCGCCGAGGGAGCCGACCGTCGCCGCGATGGTCACGGCGACGTCGAGCGCCCCGCGCCCTGCCGAGGCTGCCGTCGCCGTCACACGGTGTAGAGCGTCGAATGCGTAGGTGAGCGGGAGCGCGTAGGAGATCGACCTGCGAGCAGCGGCGCCATCTCGTCGCGGGCGACGAACAGGCCGCAGAGGAGGAGCTGCGGGCAAGACGAACGCAGGCATGAACTGGACCGCCTGGAACTCGGTGCGGGCGAAGGCGCTGACGAAGAGGCCGAGCGCCATCCCGAGCAACGCGTTGCTGACCGCGAGCAGACCGACGACCGGAACGCGAGCCGGCAACGTCGAGGTCGAGCGGGCCGAAGGCGACCGCGGTCGGCGATCACCGCCTGCACGGTCGCCAGAATCGGCGAACGCGATCCCGTACCCGAACAGCAGGTCGAGCTTTGCGAGCGGCATGCGTCATCAGCCGCTCGAGGGTCCCGGTCGTGCGCTCGCGCAGCATCGTGATCGAGGTGACGAGGAACATCGTGATGAACGGGAAGAGCCCGACCAGCGGTCCACCGACCCGCTGGAAGGCCCCGGGGTTCTGGTCGAATGCGTACTTGAGCAGGGTCAGGAGGAAGCGGCGGCACCAACAGGACCATCGCGATCGTCCGCGGGTCGCGCCGGAGCTGGCGCAGAACCCGGACCGCCACCGCGAGCGCGATGCCGGGGCTCACCCGGCGCCCGCCTTGCCTCGATCAGGGCCAGGAACGCCGCGTCGAGACCGCTGCTCTCCGGTCCGGGCCCGGAGGCTCGCGGGCGTCTCGGTCGCGAGCAGGTCGCCCTCGCGCATCAGGAGCAGCTCATCGCAGTGCTCGGCCTCGTCCATCACGTGGCTGGAGACGAGCAGCGTCCGGCCCGCGGCGGCGAGTGAGGCGAAGGTCGCCCAGAGCTCGCGCCGCAGCACCGGGTCGAGGCCCACGGTCGGCTCGTCCAGCACCAGCAGGCCCGGGTCGCCGAGCAGCGCCGTCGCCAGCGAGACCCGCGAGCGCTCGCCGCCGGAGAGGTTCCGAGACCTCGTCGTCCACGTGCTCGTCGAGCGAGACCGTCGCGATCGCCTCATCCGCCTGGGCCGCGGGTACGCCCAGGACTCGAGCGAAGAAGCGCAGGTTCTCGCGGACGCTGAGGTCACCGTAGACCGACGGCGCCTGGGTCACATAGGCCGACCTGGCGGCGCAGCTGGGGCGATCCGGCCGCGTCGTCCCAGCACCGTCGATTCGGCCTGCCTCGACCACCTGGACGCCGACGATCGCCCGCATCAGCGTCGTCTTGCCGCAGCCGCTCGGCCCGAGCAGGCCCGTGATCCGGCCCGGAGGAACCGTGAACGAGAGGTCGTGCAGGACGGGCCGGCCGCCGCGGCTGACGCGGAGGCCGTCGACGTCGATCGCAGGGGGCGGCTCCACCATCGCCGAGGCTATGCAATCACCGACGTGCCGTGACTTAGCCGCCCATATGGGCGGCTAACTCACGGCACGTCAGCTAGGCCGGCGTCACCGGGTTGCGGCGCTCGGCGAAGTCCCGGCTCTTGCTCGCCGGCAACGGCGAAGCGGCGGATCAGCTCCGCGCGCAGGTCCGCCGGCTCGACCACCGCGTCGATCACCAGCTCCGATCCGAGGTGGAGGATGTCGATGTCGGCCGCGTACTCGTCCCGCTTCGCGGCGACGAACGCCTCGCGCTCGGACTCGTCCTCGATCGCCTGGATCTGGTTGTAGAAGACGGCGTTGATCGCCGCCTCCGGCCCCATCACCGCGATCGAGGCGGTCGGCAGCGCGATGCAGCAGTCGGGCTCGAAGGCCGGCCCCGCCATCGCGTAGAGGCCGGCGCCGTAGGCCTTGCGGACGATCACCGAGATCTTCGGCACCGTCGCTTCGGAGACGGCGCTGATCATCTTCGCTCCGTGGCGGATGATCCCCTGGCGCTCGACCGCGGTTCCGATCATGAAGCCGGGGACGTCGGCGAGGAACAGCAGCGGAACGTTGAAGGCGTTGCAGGTCTGGATGAACCGCGCCGCCTTGTCGGCCGAGTCGACGAACAGGACGCCGCCTTTCTGGCGCGGCTGGTTGGCGACGACCCCGATCGCCTTCCCGTCGAGCCGCCCGTAGCCGACGATCAGCTCCTTTGCCCAGCGCCGGTGGACCTCGAGGAACGAGCCGGCGTCGAGCAGGGCGTCGAGGACCTCGCGCCATGTCGAAGGCCTGGTTCTCGTCCGCGGGCAGGATCTCGGCGATCGCCGCGTCGGAGGCCGGCGCCGCGGCCTCGGCGGCGGGCGGGGTCTCGCGCCAGTTTTCGGGCATGAACGAGAGGTAGCGCCGCGCGAGGTCGATCGCCTCCTCGTCGCTGGCGACGAGGAAATGGCCGCAGCCGGAGACGCCGGTGTGCATCCTCGCCCCGCCCATCTCCTCGAGCGTCACCGTCTCGCCGATCACCATCTCGGCCATCCGCGGCGAGCCCAGGTACATCGAGGCGTTGCCGTCGCGCATGATCACGACGTCGCAGAAGGCGGGGATGTAGGCGCCGCCGGCGGCGCTCGGGCCGAACAGCAGGCAGACCTGCGGCACCTGGCCCGAGAGGCGGACCTCGTTGTGGAAGATCCGGCCGGCGCCGCGCCGCCCCGGGAACATCTGGACCTGGTCGGTGATCCGCGCTCCGGCCGAGTCGACGAGGTAGACCATCGGCACCTGCAGGCTCAGGGCCCGTTCCTGGACGCGGAGGATCTTCTCGACCGTCTTCGGGCCCCACGAGCCGGCCTTCACCGTCGGGTCGTTTGCCATCAGCGCCACCCGGCGCCCGTCGATCGTCGCCGTGCCGGTGACGACGCCGTCGGCCCCGAGGCCCTCCTGGTCCCAGTTGGCGAGCAGCGCCTCCTCGGCGAACGAGCCCGGGTCGACGAGGCGCTCGACCCGCTCGCGCACCGGCAGCTTGCCCTGCTCCTCGGTCTTCTCGTGGTGGCGCTGCGGGCCGCCGGCGAGGGCAGCCTCGAGGGCGGCTCGGATATCGGTCACGGTTCGCCGAGCCTAGCCGCCGGCGGCGGTGAGGCGGCGGCCCATCTCCTCGCCCAGCGCCATCAGGCCGCTGGCCGGGCGGACCATCACCATCATCTCCTTGATCAGGCCGTCCTCGCCGAAGCGGAGGACGTCGACGCCGTTCAGCTCCTTGTCGCCGACCCTGGCCTCGAAGACGAGCACGGCGGTGTCTCCGGTCTCGACCTGGTCGACGTAGCGGAAGTCCTCGAAGACTTCGACGACGTTGCCCAGGAGCACGCCCAGCGCCTCGATCCCTTCGTAGGGCTTGAACACGGCCGGGCTGCGGAAGATGACGTCGGGCGAGAACAGCTCGGCGCCGGCGGAGAAGTCCTTCTCCTCGGCGGCGCGGCGGAATGCATCGCTCTTCATCGCCGCCACCCTACTCGCTCCCACCCCACTCGACCGGCCCCGCGCGGAGGACGTGGGCGCCGAGCGGCCGGCCGAGAACCTCCTGGGCGGCGCGCGCCGCCTCGATCAGCCGCGGCAGGTCGACCCCGGTCTCGATCCGCATCTCGTCGAGCATCGAGACCAGGTCCTCGGTCGCGATGTTCCCCGTCGACCCCGGCGGGACGGGGCAGCCGCCGAGCTCGCCGAAGCTCGACTCGAACGACTCGACCCCCGCATCGATCGCCGCCAGCACGTTGGCGAGGCCCTGGCCGCGCGTGTTGTGGAAATGGGCGGTCAGCTCGAGCCCGGACAGCCGCTCGCGCGCCGCGGCGAAGAACCCGTGCGCCTGGCGCGGGTTCGCCATCCCCGTCGTGTCGCCGAACCCGATCTCCTCGCAACCGGCGGCGGCGAGCCGCTCGGCGATCGCGAAGACCCGCTCCTCGGGCACCTCGCCCTCGTAAGGGCAGCCGAACGAGACCGAGATCACGCCCTCGCAGCGCAGGCCCGCCTCGGTCGCCGTCGCCAGCGTCCGCTCCAGCCCTGCCAACGACTCCTCGATCGAGCGGTTCACGTTCTTTCGGTTGTGGGTCTCCGAGGCGGAGACGAAGACGTTGACCTCGTCGAAGCGGTCGCGCATCGCCAGCGCCCGCTCGAGCCCGCGCTCGTTCGGGATCAGGACCGAGAACGAGACGCCCTCGCGTCGCTGGACGGAGGCCAGCACCTCCTCGGCGTCGGCGAGCTGCGGGATCACCTCCGGCCGCACGAAGGAGGTCACCTCGATCCGCCGCAGGCCGGAGCCCGAGAGGAGGTCGATCAGCCTCACCTTGTCGGCGGTCGCGATCTCCTCGGGCTCGTTCTGGAACCCGTCGCGCGGCCCGACCTCGCGGATCCGGACGCTGCTGGGAAGCTCGGCCATGGTCGAAGGGTAGGCGGCGGCCCGCCTCAGCCGAGCTGGCCGACGGCGATAACGCGGCGCTCGTGGGTGCCGACGCCGATCGTGCGCTCGCCCTCGGTCACCTCGACGTCGAAGCGGAGCTTGCGGTCTTCGACCACCTCGCGCAGGATCGTCCTCACCGTGCAGGTCGAACCCTCGGCAGCCGCGGCGACGTGCTTGATGCAGACTTCGAACCCGACCGTCGCGCTGCCCTCCGGCAGGTTCTCGAGGGCGAGCCTCGCCGAGCTGCCCTCCATCATCGCGATCATCCCCGGCGTCGAGAGGACGCTCGACCCGATCGACCCGCCGACGTCGGTCAGCAGCCGGTCGGCGACGAAGAACTCGTCGCTGCGCTCGATTCCGGGCTCCAGCCCCATCCTCAGACCATCCCGAGGCCGCCGCTGACGCCGAGCGTCTCGCCGGTCACATAGGTCGCGTCGTCGGAGGCGAGGAAGGCGACCGCGGCGGCGACCTCCTCGGGCTGTCCGAGTCGCTTCAGCTGCGTCGCCTCTTTCATCGTCTCGATCACTTTCTCGCCGATCTCGCCGAACTCCCTGGCGCCCATCAGCAGCGGCGTCTCGATCGGCCCCGGCGCGATCGAGTTGGCGGTGATCCCGTAACGGGCGTTCTCGCGCCCGATCGCCTTCATGAACGCGATCACGCCGCCCTTCGCCGCCGAGTACACGGCCGAGCCCTTCGACCCGACGCGGCCGGCCTCCGAGGAGATGCTGACGATCCGCCCGTAGCGGGCCTCCTGCATCGGCCCGAGCGCCGCGTGGGTGCAGTTGAGGACGCCGCCGAGGTTGATCGCGAGCACCCGCTGCCACTGGTCCGGCGTGGTGTAGGTGAAGAAGCCGAACTCGTCGGTGCCGGCGTTGTTGACGAGGATGTCGGGGGTGCCGACGGCCTCGACCGCGGCGCGCGCCGCCTCAAGATCGGTCACGTCGAGCTCGATCGGGTGGCCGCTGATCTCCCCCGCGACCCGCTCGGCTCCCGCGAGGTCGATGTCGCCGACCCAGACCTCGGCGCCCTCGGCGGCGAGCCGTGCCGCGGTCGCGGCGCCGATCCCGCCGGCGCCGCCGGTGACCAAAGCCTTCCTGCCCTCGAGCCTCACGGCCGCCACAATAAACTCTCGCCCCTGACCGAGCCCATCCCGATAATCGGCGGAACCGGGGCGCTCGGCGCAGGGATGGCGCTGCGCTGGGCCCGGGCCGGGCAGGAGATCGTGATCGGCTCGCGCTCGGCCGAGCGAGCCGGGGAAGCGGCGGCACGCATCCGCGAGCGGGTCCCGGGCGCCGAGGTCGAGGGCCTGCTCAACGCCGATGCGGCGCGCCGGGCGAAGATCGTCTTCCTCACCGTCCCCTTCCGCGCCCAGTCGGAGAACCTCAACAACCTTCGCGAGGCGCTCGAGCCGGGCCAGATCCTCGTCGACTGCACCGTCCCGCTCGCCGCCGCGGTGAGCGGCAAGGCGACCCGCTCGCTCGGGGTCTGGCAGGGCTCGGCGGCCCAGCAGGCCGAGGAGATGGTCCCCGACGGCGTCACCGTCGTCTCGGCCCTGCACACGGTCTCGGCGCCGGCCCTGTCCGACCTCGACGCCGAGCTCGACGAGGACATCCTGATCTGCGGTGAGCGCAAGGACGACAAGGCCCGCGTCGCGCGTCTGATCGAGGCGATCCCCGGCCTCCGGCCGGTAAACGCCGGAGCCCTCGAGATGGCGCGGATCGTCGAGCAGCTGACGCCGCTCCTGATCTCGATCAACACCCGCTACAAGACCCACGCCGGGATCCGCATCACCGGCCTTCCCGACGGCGACCATTGGGCCTAGGGCCGCGGTGAGGGTCGCTCTTCTCGCCGGCGGCACCGGCGGCGCCAAACTCGGCGCCGGGCTGCAGGAGGAGATCGGCGCCGAACTCACGGTGATCGCCAACACCGGCGACGACATCGAGACCCTCGGCGTCCACGTCTCCCCCGACCCCGACCTCGTCACCTACTGGCTGAGCGGGGAAATCGACGCCGAGCGCGGCTGGGGCATCCGCGACGACGCCTTCACCGTCTTCGAGCGGCTCGTCCGGCTCGGGGCGCCGGACTGGTTCGGGCTCACCGACCGCGACCTCGCCACCTGCCTCTACCGCCGCCAGTTCATCGAGGAGGGCGGGACCCAGACCGCGGCCCAGGCGCAGATCGCGACCGCGCTCGGGGTCGAGGCGCGCGTGCTTCCGATGACCGAGTCGCCGGTGCGGACAAAGGTCCTGACCGCGGCCGGGCGCTGGGACATCCAGGAGTACCTGATCATCCACCGCGGCCAGCCTGAGGTGACCGGGGTCGAGCTCGACGGGATCGCCGAGGCCGAGCCGAGCGCCGAGGTCCTCGCCGCAATCCGCGACGCCGACGCGATCGTGATCGGTCCCTCCAACCCGGTGATCAGCATCGGCCCGATCCTCGCGATGCCCGGGATGCGGGAGGCGATCGCCGCGGCCGGCGCCCCCGTCGTCGGCGTCAGCCCCTTCGTCGCCGGTGAGGTCGTCAAAGGCCCGACCGAGCGGTTCATGGCCGCGGTCGGGCGGCCCTCGACCGCGGCCGGCGTCGCCTCGCTCTACTCGGGGCTGATCGACGCGATGGTCGTCGACAAAGACGACCCCGACCCGCCTCCGGACGAGGTCGCAACCGAGGCCGCGCCGACCCTGATGGACAGCGCCGCCGCGCGGGCCCGGCTGGCGCGCATCGTCCTCGACCTTGCCGCTAGCTTGAGCGAAGGTTGAAGGCGACAGCGGTACTCCCCGTCAAGCGGTTCGCCGAGGCGAAGCGGCGGCTGGCCGCCGGCATCGACGACGACAGGCGCCGGGCCCTCGTCGCCGCGATGCTCGCCGACGTGCTCGAGGCGATCGCCGACGCCAGGATGGTCGAGCGGACGATCGTCGTCAGCGATGAGCCGGGGGCGGCAGGGCCGGCGGCCGACGCCGGCGCCGAGCTGATCCCGGACACGCCAAACGCCGGCCACTCGGAGGCGACCCTGTTCGGGATCGAGCGCGCGGTCGCCCGCGGGGCCGAGTGCGTCGTACTTCTCCCCGGCGACTGCCCCCTGCTCGACCCGCGTGAGCTCGACCGGCTCCTCACCGGCGTCCCCGAGCGCTATGCCGGCATCGTCCCCGACCGGCACGGGACCGGAACCAACGCCCTCGTCCTCGCCCCGCCGGGGTCGATCCGCCCCGCCTTCGGCGAGGGGAGCTGCGCCCGCCACGTCGCCGCGGCGCGCGAGGCCGGGATCCCGTACGGGGTCGAGGAGCTCGCCTCGCTCGGCCTCGACCTCGACACCCCGGCCGACGTCGTCGCCCTGACCCGCGAGCTCGAGTCCCGCCCGGGCCGGGCCCGCCGCACCGCGAAGGTGCTGGGGCTGTGAGCGAACTTCAGCTCCTTCCGATCGAGGGGCTGCCCGAGTTCGGCGAGGGGATGTCCGTCGGCGAGGAGGTTGCCGCCCGCGTCGCGCTCCGCGACGGCGACGTCGTCATCGTCTCGCAGAAGATCGTCTCCAAGGCGGAGGGACGGGTCGTCCACCTCCACGCCGCGATCCCCGGCGCCGAAGCTCGACGGCTCGCCGCCGTCCTCGGCAAGGACCCGGCCCTCGTCGAGCTGATCCTCGCCGAGAGCGCCAACGTCCTGCGGGCCGAGCGCAGCGTCCTGATCGTCGAGACCCACCAGGGCTTCGTCTGCGCCAATGCCGGCATCGACACTTCGAACCTGCCCGAGGGGTCGGTCGCCCTCCTGCCCGAGGACCCCGATGCCTCGGCCCGCATGATCCGTGCCGAGATCGAGGCCGCGTCGTCGCGTCGGGTCGCCGTCGTCGTCTCCGACAGCTTCGGGCGGGCCTGGCGGCTGGGCCAGGCCGAGGTCGCGATCGGGTGCGCGGGGCTCACCCCGATCGACGACTGGCGCGGCCGCGAGGACGGCGGCGGGCGAACTCTCGACGCGACCCAGATCGCGGTCGCCGACGAGGCCGCGGCGGCGGCCGACCTCGTCCGCGACAAGGCGAGCCGGGTCCCGGCCGTGATCGTCCGCGGACTCGACCGCTTCGTCACCGAGGACGACGGCCCCGGCGCCGCCGCCCTCCGCCGCCCTCCCGACGAGGACCTGTTCCGCTAAGCCTCGCATCAAGTTCACCCTCCATTACCCGGTCAACTTGATGCGCTGACCCAGATCAGCTGACCACGAGCACGGCGGCGCCGCGGAGGGAGCCGCTGCGGATCGACTCCAGCGCTTCGTTGGCGCCGCTCAGCGGGTGGACCTCGATGTCGGTCTCGATCGGCGCCTCCTCGGCGAGCGCGAAGAACTCCTCGCCGTCGCCGCGGGTCAGGTTCGCGACCGATCCAAGCGATCGCTCCTCCCAGAGGATCTCGTAGGGAAACGACGGGATGTCGCTCATGTGGATGCCGGCGCTGATCACCCGCGCCCCCTTGGCGCTGGCCCGCAGCGCCACCGTCATCAGGTCGCCGACCGGGGCGAAGACGATCGCGCCGTCGAGCTCCTCGGGCGGCCGCTCCTCGGATGAGCCCGCCCACTCGGCGCCGAGGCTGCGGGCGAACGCCTGCCCCTCGGCGTCGCCCTCGCGGGTGAACGCGAACACGCGCCGCCCCTGGTGGGCCGCGACCTGGCAGAGAATGTGGGCCGAGGCGCCGAAGCCGTAGAACCCGATCCGCTCGGCGTCGCCGACGAGGCGCAGCGCCCGATACCCGATCAATCCGGCGCAGAGCAGCGGCGCCGCCTTGGCGTCGGCATAGCGGTCGGGGATCGACATGCAGTAGCGCTCATCGGCGACGGCCATCTCGGCGTAGCCGCCGTCGATGTCGTAGCCGGTGAAGCGGGCGCGATCGCAGAGGTTCTCCCGCCCGCTGAGGCAGTAGCGGCACTCGCCGCAGGTCCAGCCGAGCCAGGGGACGCCGACCCGATCGCCGATCGCAAACCGGCCCGACCCCTCCCCCAGCTCGGCGATCCTGCCGACGATCTGGTGACCGAGGACGAGCGGCAGCTTCGGCTCGGTCAGGTCGCCATCGGCGATGTGGAGGTCGGTTCGACAGACGCCGCAGGCTGAGACCGAGATCAGAACCTGGCCGGCGGCGGGCTCCGGCGCGGGCATCTCGACCGGCCGGAGGGGCTCGCGCTGCCGCTCCAGGACCATCGCCCGCATCGGCTCAGGGCTCGATGGGCTCCAGGCTCGCCGCGCCGAGGCGGAGTTCGGAGGCTCCCCGCACCACGGTCGAATCGCGGAGGAGGCCGATCGCGATCTGGGCGGCGCCGCTGCCGCCGGGGATCAGGCTGACGCCCGTGCGGGCGTCGACCAGCTCGTCGTCGAGAAAGAGCGCGTAGAAGCCGTCGCCCTCGGCGGAGGCCTTGAAATCGATCTCGAGTTCGTGCCAGGCCCCCTCGGTGGGCGACGCCAGGAGCCGATCGCCCCCCATCGCCTCGCCGCTCGCCCACAGGCCCCGGTCGAGGGACTGTGGGTCGCCGATCGCGGCCTGCCAGAACTGAAGGCCGAAGGTGCGGTTTTCTCCGGCTTCGTCGGTGAACTCGACCATCACGTTGTCGGCCTCGGGCTCGCCGTAGGTCATCGAGCCGATGTCGAAGGAGAGGGAGAGGGCGTATTCGTCGCCCTCCCGGATCGGGGTCGGAACCCCGGTGGCGGCGATCGCCGAGGACCAGCTCCGAGCCCGGCTGTTCGTCGCTCAGCCGGATCACCCGCGAGGTGCGGCCATCGCCGACCATCCCGCGCGTGACCCGGGGCGGCCGCCCGCCGGTTTCCGGCGCGGTGCCCGGCGCCGCCGTCGGGGTTTCGCCCTCATCCGCGACGAGCTCGGTCGAGGGCTGTGGAGCGGGCGCCGCGACCGGTGTCGAGACCGGTTCGGGCTCAGGTTCGGAGACCGGCGCGGGCGCGGGCGCCGCCGGCGCGGGCGCTGCCGGTGAGGTGAGCGGGCGAGCGGCTGCGACGGCGATCGTCGCGGCCGGGCCACCTCCGCCCGCGGCCGGCACCGGCTTGGCGGCCAGGACCGCCACCCCCGTCGGAGCGCGGACCGCCTGCGCGACGGCGACCTGGCGTCCCGGCGCGACCGGGACCGAGTTCTCGAGGCCGACCGCGACGCCCGGCGAGGCGGTCAGGCTGGGGGCAAGGCTCTCGTCTTCCCAGGGACGGGCGATCAGCAACGCCGCTGCCACAAGGGCAGCGAACAGCGCAAGCAGCGAGGCCACTGCCAGTCCCGAAGAACCTCCCCTAGCTACCGAAGAATGAGTAGCGATCGCAGGAGATTATTCGGTTAGTAGGTCTCGATCAAGTCGTAGAGGGTCGATCGTTGCGCCGGGGTCCGTCCGGCGGCGCGCGCGGCCCCGATCAGCTGCTCGGGATCGAGGCGAACGCCGTGCTGGGATCCGGCCATCCGCGAGATGTTCTCCTCCATCAGCGTCCCGCCGAGGTCGTTGACCCCCCAACGGAGCGACTCGGTCGCCGCGTCCAGCCCCATCTTCACCCAGCTCGCCTGCAGGTTGGGGATCGTCCTCCCCAGCGCCAGCCTGAACGCCGCCGTGTGCTTGAGGTTCTCGGCCCGCGAGATCTCCTCGATCCCGTGGGTGCGGCCGAGCATCGTGTTGAACGGGATGAAGCTGAGCGGGACGAACTCGGTGATGCCGCCGGTCCTCTCCTGCAACGCCCGCACCACCCGCATGTGGCGGGCGAGCTCGCGCGGCTCCTCGATGTGGCCGAACATCACCGTCGAGGTCGAGCGCAGCCCGGCGCGATGGGAGGCTTCGATGATCTCGACCCAGCGCTCGACCGGCAGCTTGTTGGGCGAGATCCGTTGCCGCACGCCGTCGTCGAGGACCTCGGCCGCGGTTCCCGGCGTCGAGCCGAGGCCGCACTCGAGCAGGTACTCGAAGACCTCGTCCGGGCCCCTGCCGGAGCGCTCGCACATGTAGTGGACCTCCATCGGCGAGTAGGCGTGGAGGTGGAGCTGGGGGGCGACGTCCTTGGCCAGCCGCAACCACTTCCCGTACTCCTCCAGGGTCAGGTCGGGATGGATCCCGCCCTGCATGCAGATCTCGGTCGCGCCGTATTCGACCGCCTCGCGGATCCGCGCCGCGAAATCCTCCTCGGAGACCTCGTAGGCATCCGGCGAGCGCCGGCCCTGGCCGAAGCCGCAGAAGGCGCAGCCGACGACGCAGATGTTGGTGAAGTTGATGTTGCGGTTGACGACGAACGTGACCCGGTCGCCCGCCAGCTCGGCGCGGAGCTCGTCGGCGGCGGCCCGCATCTCCTCGATCACCTCGGGCCGTGTCTCGGCGAACAGGGCCGTCAGCTCGTCCTCGCTCAGCTCCTCGCCCTCGCGACCGCGGGCGATAGCCCGGCTCGCCAGCCCCGGGTCGAGCGACTCCTCGCGCCTCCGCCCCGAGCCCCGGCGCGGGATGAAGCTCCAGTACTTCAGCTTGATCACGTCGAGGACCCCCTGCTCCATCCACTCCGGGTCCATGTACTGGGGATAGACGCAGAGGCGCTCGGTCAGCGCATACCCCCGCGGCGCCAGCTCCTTCCGCACCTGGTGCGGGCTCGGGAACGGCTCCTCCGGAGAGATGTGATCCCCGTTCGCCGACAGCCCCCCAAGATCCGTCGCCCCGGCCTCGACCAGCTCCGGCCACCATCGGACAGATTCGGCGGCACCTGAATCCCCACGTCCGGCATCAATCTCCGGCACTCCCCAATCAGACGCTTGATCTCATCGATCGTCACCTCGGACGCCCAGCTCGGCAGAGGCTGGCGGGGCATCCCCCGACGCAGTCAGGCAGGCTGGGGAGGGGGCGTCCGCCGACGCCCCTCCACAGCTGTTGCTGCCGCGGGGGATGCCCCATTCCCGTTTCCCCACCTCTGGCGAGATGCCTCGTCGGCGATGTCGGCGACCTCGCGCCCGTAATAGCGCTGATGAGGAACGAAGTTCTGGAGGATCACCTCCTGGAGGTGGCCGTGGCGGGCGTGGACGTCCGCGAGGGCTTCGAGGGATTCGACGCGCTCGTCCTCGGTCTCGCCGATGCCGACGAGGATTCCGCTGGTAAACGGGATTCGAAGCTCTCCCGCCATCTCGATCGTCTCCAGGCGCCTCGCCGGGTGCTTGGTCGGGGAGCCGGCGTGGACGGTGTCCATCAGCCGCTCCGAGATCGACTCCAGCATCAACCCCTGCGAGGCTGTGACCTCGCGCAGGCGGGCGAGGTCACCGCGCCCGAGGACCCCGATGTTGGTGTGCGGCAGGATCCCCCGCTCGATCGCCCGCTCGCAGGCCCAGACGACGTATGAGGTGAAGTCGGGGTGACCCCACTCGGCGAGGCGCGCGGCGACCTCCGGGTTGACCTCGGGCCGCTCGCCGGTCAGGACGAGGAGCTCCTTCGCGTTGCGCCGCACCGCCTCCTCGAGCCGGCGCTCGACCTCTTCCGGCGGGTGGATGTGGGCCCGCCTGGTCGCGAACGCGCAGTACTTGCAGTAGCACTGGCAGGTGCGCGAGAGGGAGAGCGTGTAGTTCCGAGAGAAGGTGACCCGGCGCACCCCCGTCACGCTACTGCAACCCGCCGGGCCCGCTGGGGCCCGGCGGTTATACGGGGCCTGGCGTCCTCAGTCGGCGGTGGTGGGTTTCGTCGACGTCGGCGAGCTCGAACCGGAGCCGGCCCCGGAGCCGGACCTCGGTGCCGAGGCTTTCCTCATCGGCTCGGGCGACTCTGTAGGCGGCACCCCACCGGGCTCGAGCACGAACCTGAACACTGCGGCCGCGAGCAGCGAGCCGAGGATCGGGCCGACCAGATAGGGCCAGACGCCGCCCCACTCGTTGCCGACCAGCGCCGGGCCGAACCAGCGGGCGGGGTTGAAGGAGCCGCCGGTCAGCGGGCCGCCGACCATGACGATGAATCCAAGGGTGGTGCCGATCGCGAGCGGCGCCCACTCCTTGAAGCTCTTTTTCGAGTAGACCGCGGCGAGGATCACGAGGACCAGGCAGAAGGTCCCGATCGCCTCGACGATCATTCCGTCGAGCTTTCCGCCGAGCAGCGGGCTGACCGTTGCCGCGCCGTAGTGGGACGCCCTCCCCTCGTCGAGGAGCAGTCCCTTCGCCAGCAGCGCCCCGAGCACGCCGCCCGAGAGCTGGGCCAGCATGTAGATCGCCGCGTCGATCGGGTTGATCCGCCTGATCGCCGCCGCCCCCAGAGTCACAGCTGGGTTGAAGTGTCCGCCGCTGGCGACGCCGAACATCACGATCAGCCCGAACAGGAGAAACGCGTGGACGAGACCTACGACGGCGAAGTCCGAGCCGAACTGCGCCTGGCTTCCGGTGGCCACAAACAGAATGACGACGCTGGAGATGAAGAACACCAGAAGGAAGGTGCCGATCAACTCTGCGAGATATGCCGCAAGTCCTCGTTCCTGCACTAGGTAACCCCTCCTCTTTCCCTTGATCACAACTGGGTTTTGCGGGCGGCAGTCTAACCGGATTCGCCAACCGACTAGGTTTTGCCGCGAAATGAGACCGGCTGTCGCGCTGCTGGCGGCCTTCCTCGTGCTCGCCGGCGCCGCCGGTTGCGGGGGCGGTGCTGAACCGGGCGCGCCCCAGGGCGCGACGCTGATGCTCGATTTCACGCCCAATGCCGCCCACACCGGGGTCTACGCGGCGGAGCGCCGCGGCTACTACGAAGACGCCGGCGTCGACCTTGCGGTTCGAGAGCCGGGCGACCCGGGCGCGGTGCCGAAACTGCTCGCCGCCGGCCGCGTCGATTTCGCGATCCTCGACATTCACGACCTCGGGATCGCCCGCGAGGAGGGCCTCGACATCGTCGGCGCGATGGCGATCGTCCAGCGCCCGCTGGCGGCGATCATCGCTCCCCGCAGCGGCCCGGTGCGGCGCCCGCGCGATCTCGAGGGCCGCACCGTCGGCGTCACCGGTCTCCCATCAGACGAAGCCGTTGTCGACTCCGAGCTGCATGCCGACGGCGGCGACCCCGCCCGGGTGCACCGGGTCACGATCGGCTTCAACGCCGTCTCGACGCTCGCCGCCGACAAGGTCGACGCCGCGACCGGGTTCTGGAACGCGGAGGCCGTCGCTCTCGCTCGCCGTGGCGTCCCCAATCGGGTCTTCAAGGTCAACAGGTACGGGGCTCCGCCCTATCCCGAGCTGGTCCTGACCACCTCGCAACGGACGATCGACCGCGATCCGGGCCTCGTCGACGCCGTCGTGCGCGCGACCACGCGCGGGTACGGGTTCGCCTTCGCCCACCCAACCCGGGCCCTCGACGACCTGCTTGCCTCGGTCCCCTCACTCGATCGCGGCGACCAGGCCGCCCAGCTCAGGGTCCTGCGGCCCGACCTCCGCCCCGCCCCCCTCGACCCCACCGTGCTCGGCGAGTGGGCGGCCTGGGATCTCGAGCACGGCCTGCTCGAACGCCCGCTCGACGTCGACGCGGCGTTCAGGCTTCCCGGCTGAGCAGCGAGGCCGCCAGCTCCGGCAGCTCGCGGACCATCCGCGAGCGCGGCACGATCACCAGAACCCCGGCCGCTTCCGCCGCTCGCCGGGTCTCGACCTCGACGTGGGAGTAGTAGCCGAGCACCGGCACCCCGGTCGCCACCAGCGCCGCCGCGTCCTCGGTGTCGAGGTCGGCGACGAGAAGGTCCGCCTCCTCCGCGTGGGCCTCCGGCAGCGACCACGACAGGGTCACGTCGTGGCCGGCGGCGCTCAGCATCGCCTCGACCTTGCTGCCGAGCAAGAGGTCCGGTGTGACGGCGGCGACCCGGGCCATCGGCGGGCCGCTAGATCGCCCGGCGCTGGCGGAACTCCTCGCGGACGCTCTCCGGCCGCCCCCACATCTGGACGATCTCGGAGCGCCCCTCGCGCACCTCGCGCACGGCGAGCTCGCCGGCGACCCCGGCCTCGTCGAGGCGCCTCAGCACGCCGAGCACGCTCTCGGCCGCAGCGGCGTGTCCGAAGCCCTTGGCGACCAGAAGACGCCAGTCCCAGTCGGCTTCGGAGAAGGGCTGAGCGTTGACCTGGCTCAGCGCGACGGCGGTGTCGACATAGCGGCTCTCGTCGGCGATCCGCAGATCGAGCTCGAGGTCGGTCCAGTCGGACGGCATCCCGTCGAGCACCTGCTGGAAATCCTCGGCCAAGGCCACGACATCAAGCCTAGATGATCAGATCGCGAGATCGACGAGCAGGAAGACATTGAAGCCGATGATCACCGCGGCCAGCAGCCCGCAGATCGCGCTCAGCCACGGCGGGCTCGCGAGCGACCCCATCAGCTCACGGTCGCGGGCGATCATCAGCAGCGGCACCAGCGCGAACGGGATGCCAAAGGAGAGAACGACCTGGCTCAGGACCAGGGCGTCGGTCGGGTTGAAACCCAGCGCCAGGACCAGCAGCGCCGGAGCGAGGGTGATCGCGCGGCGGATGAAGATCGGGATCCGGCGCCGGATGAAGCCCTGCATCACGACCTGTCCGGCCATCGTCCCGACCGAGGAGGAGGCGAAGCCGGAGGCGACAAGCGCGACGCCGAACACGGTCGCGGCGCCGCCCGAGACAAGGGTCTGGAACCCGCTGTACGCGCTTTCGATCGAGTCGATCCCGGTCAGGCCGCTCTGGTGGAAGAGCCCGGCGGCGACGACCATCATCGAGAGGTTGACGACGCCGGCGATCGAGAGGGCGATCACGACATCGACCTTCTCGAAGCGCAGGATCTTCCGCCTCTCCTCGTCGTCACGGCCGACGATCCGCCGCTGGGTCAGCGCCGAGTGCAGGTAGATGACGTGGGGCATCACGGTCGCGCCGACGATGCCGGTCGCCAGCAGCAGGCTTTCGGTGCCGGAGAGCCCCGGGACGACCATGTGCCGCGCGACTTCGCCGCCGTCGGGATTGGCGTTGAAGAGCTCGACGACGAAGGAGGCGACGACGACGCCGACGAGGGCGGTGATCCCGGCCTCGAGCCGCCGCAGCCCAAGTCGCTGGAGGGCCAGGATCGCGAAGGCTCCCGCCCCGGCGAGCACGCCCGCCGGGAACAGCGGGATCCCGAAGATCAGGTTGAGGCCGAGGGCGGCGCCGACGACCTCGGCGATGTCACACGCCATCGCGACTATCTCGGCCTGGATCCAGAGCCCGATCGAGGTCCGCCGCGAGAATCGCTCGCGGCAGAGCTCGGCTAGGTTGCGGCCGGTGGCGATCCCGAGCTTCGCCGACTGGGTCTGAACCAGCATCGCGACCAGGTTCGCGGCGAGCACGACCCAGAGCAGGAGGTAGCCGAACTTGGCGCCGCCGGCGATGTTGGTGGCGAAGTTGCCGGGGTCGATGTAGGCGACGGCGGCGACGAATGCGGGGCCGAGGAAGGGCCAGACCCGCCCGACTCCGCGAATCTCACCGGCGAGGGAGCGGCGCGCGGCCTCGGCGACCGCCGCCTCGCCCGGGAGGACGTCTTCGACGGTGGGGTTGGCGGCGGAGGGCGGCGGAGGCTTCATCGTCCCGGCGCCTCGCCCGGCGGCGGCGTCAGGTCCGGCCCGGGAATCGGGGTGCCGTGGGGGTCGTGGCTCGGCTCGCCCAGCTTCTCGGCGATCAGCAGCTCGAGGTCCTCGGAGATGTAGTGCTCGAGGACCTCGGCCTCGGCGTGGACGCGGTCCTCCGGCATCCCGAGCGCCTCCGAGAGGTAGGCCTCGATCAGACGGTGGTGGCGGATCACCTCGAGCGCAACCCGGTCCCCGGCGTCGGTCAGGACGACGCCCTTGTAGAGGGTGTGCTCGACGAGCCCCATCTCGTCGAGCCGCTTGAGCATCGCCGTCGCCGTCGCCGGCGTCACGCCCAGCCGCTCCGCCAGCTCGCCGGTCAGGACCGGGCCCTCGTGCCGCTGCGAGAGCGCGTAGATCGCCTTCGCGTAGTCCTCGATCGCCTCGGTGTTGGGTCGCCTCGAGCGAGCGCCCCCGCCAGGATTTTGATTCATCAAAATCGAGTTTAGACGACTCTAAACCGGCCGGCGCCGACGCGCTCCTAGAATCGGTCGCGATGGCAAACGTGCCGACAGTCGAGCTCGACGCCCAGTACCGCCAGCTGCGCGAGGAATGCGGGCTGCTCGACCGCAGCGGGCGCGGCAAGATCCTCGTCTCCGGCCCCGACGCCGCCGAGTACCTGCAGGGGCAGCTGACCAACGACATCGAGGCGCTCGCCGAGGACGAGGGCTGCTACGCCGCGCTTCTCGACCGCAAGGGCCACCTGCAGTCCGACATGCGCGTCCTCCGCCTCTCGAGCGGCGGCATATGGCTCGATCTCGAGCCGGAGCCCACCGGCGCCGTCCTCTCCCACCTCCGCACCTACTGCATCGGCCGCGAGGTCGAGATCGAGGACGCCACCGAGGCGTGGGCGATCCTCTCGCTGATCGGCCCGCGGGCCGCCGAGGTCGGCGGGTTCGAGGGCCTCGGGCCCGAGCACGCCCAGCGCTTCCGCGCCTGGGAGGGGATCGACGTCCTCGGCGCCGCGACGGCGCTCGGCGTCGACCTGATCGCCCGCGCCGAGGACGCCGGCACCCTCCGCGAGCTGGCCCTCGCCGCCGGGGCGATCGAGGTCGGCGAGGAGGCGTTCGAGATCCTCCGGATCGAGTCCGGGACCCCCCGCTTCGGCGCCGAGATGAGCACCGAGACGATGCCGGCCGAGGCCGGGATCGTCGACGCCGCGGTCAGCTTCACGAAGGGCTGCTACATCGGCCAGGAGCCGGTCGCCCGGCTTCACTACAAGGGACGGCCGAATCGCCACCTGCGCGGGCTCGAGCTGAGCGCACCGGCCGAGCCCGGCGCCGAGCTCAAGCTCGGCGAGAGGACGGTCGGCAGCATCGGCAGCTCGAGCGTCTCCCCCGCTCGCGGGCCGATCGCCCTCGCGATCGTCCGCCGCGAGGCCGAGCCCGGGACCGAGCTCGCGGTAGGTGAAGCTGGCGTTACGGCGCGCGTCGTCGACTTGCCGTTCGGCTAGATTCCGCCCCGATGGGTGGTCGGAGAGGCAGAGGGACGCTCGGGGGCGCCCTGCTCGCGATCGTCGCGCTGGGCGCGGCGGGGTGCGGCGTCCAGGAACACCCGAACGAACAGCGGCCCTCGCCGTCGGCGCGGGTCAGCGTCGTCGTCACCGACAGCGGCGTCTCGGTGCAGCCGAAAGCGATCGGCGTCGGGCCCGAACCCAACTCCCAGCTTCCCCAGAACAGCGAGACGAAGCAGCCGCCCCTGCACGCCGGCGGCCCGCTCGATGTCGTCATGGTCGCCGCCAACCTCACCGACAGGAAGTCGGAACTCGTCCTCCGTGGCAACGGCACCGAAGCGAGCCTGGAAAATCTGTTCGCGAACAGCAACGGCTCGTTCGAGGCGGCGCTGCGGCCGGGCACCTACACGATCAGCGCCGCCGGCATCCCCCGCGCCAAGGCCGCCCGCCTCCTGGTCGGCAGCTACCGCGCGTCGTCGGAGAACGACGTCCTCCTGCCCTAAGGCCAACCCCCTCCCCGCGGTCGCGTTGCAGCCCCTCGATGCGTCGAGTAGTGCATTGACCACGTAATAGAGGGCGAATGCAGCTCTCGATCCAGAGGGCCGCCATACCGGCCTCGACGCCGAGTGCGGGAACCGCCTTCGACGGAGTCAGATCAGCCGTCGGCGGCCTCGCGCCAGCGCTCGGCGATCTCGCCGGCGTCGGTGCGCGGCGGGTCGAGCTCGCGCACTTCGCCCTGGCTCTCCGGGAGCCGCCGCGCGAAGTCGAAAACGCGTGAGGCGTGGCGCCAGAGCTTGCCCCGCGACCCGGTCATCCCGACCAGCTTGTCGTAGCTCTTGAATGCGGTCTGCAGATGGCGACCGTGCTGGTCGACCTGGTCGAACATCGCGACGAGATCCTCGGCGGCGTCGTTGAGAGCCATCGCCACCTGCTCGGTCTCCTCGCCGCGGCGTGCCTCGTGCGCCACCTGGGCGACGAAGCCGAGCGCCAAGCCCAGCTGCGATGGGGTGACCATGTAGACGCGATGGCGCTGGGCAAACTTCTCGATCGAGAAGTTCGGCAGGACCCGAAGCGCCTCGTAGGCGCCCTCGACGGGCACATAGAAGAAGACGATCGGAGTCCCCCGCTCGGCGACCTTCGCGTAGTCGCGTTTGGCCAGCTCCTCCGCCCTCGCCCGCAGCTTCCTCCCGTAGGCGAGGAGGCGCTCCTCGTTCTCGGCGTCGAGCGCCTCGTCGATGCCGGCGAGATCCTCGTCGAGGGCGAATTTCGCATCGACGATGACGCTCGCGTCTCCGGCCCTGATCACGAAATCGGGGCGCAGCTTCCCATCGTCACCGGCGACCTGGCGCATGTAATCGCGGCCGCGCTCGAGCCCGAGGCTCTGGAGCTGGTTCTCCACCGCGAGCTCGCCGAAGGCGCCCCGGCTCTGGGGGTTGGCGATCCGCCGCGTCCAGGTCGTCATGCTCGCCTCGACCCGCTCGGCTCCGCTCGCCGCCTTCGAACTGTGGTCGAGAAGCTGGGGCAGCTTCTGCTGCTTGATCTCGTCGAGGTCGCGGCGAAGGTCGCCGACGTGTTTGTGCGTCTCGGCGATCCTGTCCTCGTCCGCGACGAGGAGCCGGTCGCGCTCGGCCTCGATCGCCTCGAGCCGTGCCGTGGCGGCCGCCAGCTTCTGCTCGCTCTCGGGCAGCGCCGCCGCCTTCTGGGAGAGCTCCTCGCGCTCGGCGGCGACGGAGTCCCGCTCCGCCCGGGCCTGCTCGAGGTCGCCGCCGAGGCGCGAGGCGCGCGCGGCGAGGAATGCGGCGAGCCCACCGACCAGCAGCAGCGCGATTAGCAGCACAATTGTCATCGGGTCCCCTTCATCGTCGAACTTATGAAGGTAGTCGCCGCTGCGGACGAGAACCTGACGCGGGGCCTTGATCTAGGATTGCCGCCGGTCACCAACTCAACCCTCGGAGGAGCCGGTTTGGCAGTCGATACGAGCGCAGTCGCGAAGTTGGATGTGGAGCCCGGAACCCTGCCGGAGACGATGGCGGCGTGGGTGATCCGCCAGGACCGCGAGGGCGAGCCGACCGACGCCTTCCAGCTCGAGCAGATCGAGGTCCCGGAGCCCGGCGCCTTCGAGGTGATCGTCCGGGTAATGGCGGCCGGCGTCAACTTCAACAACGTCTGGGCGGCTCTCGGCAAACCGGTCTCGGTCTTCGGCTACGGCGACCACCCCGAGTACGGGCACCACATCGGCGGCTCCGACGCGTCGGGGATCGTCTGGAAGGTCGGCGAGGGCGTCACCCGCTGGAAGCCCGGCGACGAGGTCGTGATCCACTGCAACCAGGCCTCCTACGAGGACGTCGAGGTCCATGGCCTCGACCCGCTCGCCGCTCCGAGCCAGAAGATCTGGGGATACGAGACGACCTGGGGCTCCTTCGCCCAGTTCACCAAGGTCCAGGCGCAGCAGCTCCTCCCCCGCCCCCAGAACCTCTCCTGGGTCGACTCCTCGGCCTACGGCCTGACCTACTTCACCGCCTACCGGATGCTGATCGACCAGTGCAAGCTCCAGCCCGGCCACAACGTCCTCATCTGGGGCGCCGCCGGCGGCCTCGGCGTCTTCGCGACCCAGCTCTGCAAGGCCGCCGGGGCCAACGCGGTCGGTGTCGTCTCCTCGGCCGAGAAGGGGGAGCTCGTCAAGCAGCTCGGCGCCGTCGACTACATCGACCGCAACGAGTTCGGCGCGATGATGCGGACCGACGAGAACCTCGCCGACCCGGCGGCGGACAAGGAGCGCTTCAAGGCCTCGCGCGCGTTCGCGAAACGGGTCAAGGAGATCCTCGGCGACGCGCCCGACATCGTCTTCGAGCACGTCGGCCGCGCGACCTTCCCGACCTCGGTCTTCGTCGTCAAGCCATTCGGAAAAGTGGTCATCTGCGGCGCCACCTCGGGCTTCCAGCTCGACTTCGACGTCCGCTACCTCTGGATGCGCCAGAAGCGGATCATCGGCTCGCACTTCGCCAACGCCTACGAGTGCATGCGGGCCAACCAGCTGATGGCCGAGGGCAAGATCCGGCCCGTGATCTGGAAAACGATGGCCTTCGACGGCGTCGCCGATGCCCACCAGCTCCTGCACGAAAACAAGCACCTCGGCAAGATCTCGATCCTGGTCGGCGCCGAATCCGAGGATGAGGGGCGCAATGAGGAGGGCTCGGGCGCGATCAGGGCCGAGGTGGGAGCATGAGCCCGATGCGAGCTAGCAAGGAGAGGAGTTCCTGATGGCGGAGGTCTGCACGCTCGATTGGCACATCGCCCCGTTCCGGGCCGACCGCTGGCTCGACCTCTGGGAACCGGCGGCGGCGAAGATGCCCGCCTACGGCGCCCGCAGCTGGTCCCTGACCCGCTCGATCGACGATCCGCTCGCCTTTCGACAGGACTCGATCTGGGACAGCCGGACGGACTTCGAACGCTACTGGTACTCGGAGGAGATCGAGGCGGCACGGGCGAGCATCATCGACATGCACGACCTGCCGATCCTCCCCGCCTGGAGCACCGTCGTTAGTCGAGGAGTAGCGGGGTCAGCCCTTCGGCGGGAGGATCTTCCAGCTGAACTTCGACGGCGTGGAGTCGGTCAGTCCGCCCGCCGAGGCCCAGACCTTGAAGGTGTGCTTGCCGGGCTTGAGGCGCTTGTAGGTCTTCGGCGAGCGGCAGGCGGCCTTGGCCTTGCCGTCGAGCTTGCAGGTGAAGGTCGCCCCCGCCGTGTCGGCGGCGAAGACGAACTTCGCAGTGGTCGTGCGGGTGCTCTTCGGGGGGTGCTTGCGCAGCGTGGTGACGGGCGGCTGGGGAGTCGGGGTCGGCGGCGGGGGCGGCGGGGGCGGGCGTCCGCGTGGAATAGACCGCGGTGTAGGTCCCGGGGGCGTTCGCCAGGATCGTGTGGCTGCGGGCACCCTGGTCGGACCAGCTCTGCCAGGTGTAGGTCTGGCCGTTCAGATCGGCCGTCTGCGGCGCGGAGAGGACGGATTGCGGCGCCTTCGATCTGCGGGACGTCGAACGGCGCCGGCTGCAGAGGAGGCCGGCGACGAGCGGGATCCCGGGCTGGTTCGGAGGCGATTTGCACGTCGACCGTGCGCGGGTCGATTTGCGCAGCGTCTTGGTCGCCGCGAGAGCCCTCGTTTGTCGGTGACGCGGAGGCTGATTTCGATGTAGGAGGGATAGTCGTGCTCGGGGCGCGGTGAATTCCGGCGATGCGGATGCCGGCGAAGGTCTGCAGCGGGTGCGCGTGGCAGGCGGTCGGGTGCGCCGGGTCGGGGCAGTGGAGCCATGCGGGTCACCCAGTAGTAAGGTAGCGGCGCGTTGATCGGCACCTGCGTTCCACCAACGGTTTCCGTCGACTGCCGCGCCGAGGTGGATGTCGTTCCCGACGCTCCAGCTGAAACGAGGGCAGGGGTTTGGTGATTTTCGGCACCGGCGGTTTGTCGCCCGGGTAGACGGTCACGCGGGAGATGCTTGTGAAGCCTTCTTCGTCTTCGACCCGGACAGCGATCACCCGGTTCGGGCTCAGGCCTTCGCCTTCGCGGCTTTCCTGTTCGGCTTCGGTGAACGTCAGCGTCTGCGTATTTTCAGTTCCGGAGAGCTCGAACGTGCCGTCTTCGTCGAGGTCCCATTCGTAAGTCGAGCGGTTGGCCTCGGGGTCGCTCGAGGCGGTCGCGTCGAGTGGTGGTTTCGAATTTGCCGCCGGAGTCGTAGAGCCCGTAGGGCGGTTCGGCCACCAGGCGCGCGGTCGGCGCGTTGGGTTTGTAGGCGATCCGATGGATCGAGCCGTCGAGTCCCTTCTTCGCTGAGGAGGTCGGCGTAGTAGAGGTCGCCGTCGGGTCCTTCGGCGATCGTCGACCCCCGGATAGATCTTGCTCTCGCGCATGAAGCGTTCGGTCGTCGTGGGGTCGGGGTGTCCATCTTCGCCTGGGAGCATGACCCAGATGCAGCCGCGGACGGCGTCGGCGAAGAAGAGCGCGCCCTTGTATTCGGCCGGGAACTGTTCGCCCTCGTAGAAGGAGAGCCCGCTGATCGCCGAGCCCGAGTCGGTCGGGCATTGGTCTTCGGGCACCACCGTCTGTTCGTGGCTGTAGGTGAAGAACGGCTGCGGGAACGAGTCCGGTTCGTTCGCGTACATCGCGTTCGCAGACGTTGAGCCCGAGTTCCTTGAACTGGAACTGGCGCTCGGATCCCCTCGTAGCAGGGCCAGCCGGAGTTGTAGAGGGAGGTCGGCGGCGCCTGGAAACGGTCGATCTCCTCGATCTCCGAGGAGCCGACGTTGCCCGTGTAGATTTCGCCGCTGGTCGGGTCGAAGGTGAAGCGGAACGGGTTGCGAAAGCCCTTGGCAACGATGCGTTCGCGTGTTTTTGTCGCCATTCCGCTGCCAGCGGGTTGCCGGGAAGGCGGCGCCGGTGTCGGGATCGACCCGGAGGATCGCGCCGTTGAGCAGTTTCAGGTTTTGCGATCGCAGCGCTCCGCCCTGCGCGTCGGGGTCTTGCGTGGCCGCCTTCTTCCGGGCCCCCTTTCTCCGTGGGCGGATCGCCGCAGGGGTTCGGCGAGGATTGCAAGCTGGCCGTAGTCGGGGATCGATTCGAAGGCGGCGCCGTCGCCGCCGCTGACGTAGAGCGCGCCTTCGGGGCCGAACCGGAGCTCGCCGATCGAGTGCGAGGAGAACTGCTGGCACCAGCCCTGGAGAAGTTCTTTCTCTGCCGGCCGCCCTTCTTCTTCTTTCGCATGGTTCGGGTTCGTCGGGTCTTCTTCGAGGCGGACGAGGCGGCCGCTGACCAGGCAGTTGTCGCTGGCGTTCTGGCCGGGACAGTCGGGGTCGCCGCTTTTGCCCGGTTCGCCGTATTTCGGGTCTGCCGGGTTCCACGGTTCGCCCAGCACGTGGTCCTAGGTGTAGAGCGCGTAGACGTAGCGATGGCCTTCTTCGTCGAATTTCGGGTCGAGTTCGATGCCGAGCAGGCCGCGATCGCCGTTGTCGTAGACGTCGCCGCGCAGGTCGGCGAAGACCGTGGGGGTTTCGGCTTCGAGGTTTTCGTAGACGAGGATCTCTGCCGGGCTTGCTGGCGACGAAGACCCGGCCGTCGGGGGCGAAGCGGAAGTTGACCGGCTGTTCGATTCCTTTGAAGACGACTTCATCCTGGAACCCGGGCGGCAGCGCAGGATCGGCGCCGGCGAGCGCCGGGAACAGCGGCAGCACGGCCAACGCCGTCAGCAGGCCGAGAATTCCGCGGCGCAGCCCAGCCGGCCTCACGAGCGCTCCAGCGGGGCCATGGTCAGCCCCGCCGAATCGAGCTGCTGCCAGTAGTGCTCGGCGGTCTCTCGCGGCCCGCTCCAGACGATCGCCTGGCCGCTGCTGTGGATCTGCTCGGCGATCGCGTGGCCGCGCTCGAGGGTCACGTTCGGGAGGACGCTGGCCAGCGTCCTGGCGACGTGGTCGAAGGTGTTGTGGTTGTCGTTGCGGACGATCACCCGCCAGTCACCGCCCAGCCCCGATCCCGGACCGCCCTGACGGGGTCGCTCGATGGTGGTCGTCGACACGGCGCAAATTATGGCGTCCTATTCGAACGGGTTCGGGACTCGGACGACGATGTCGTCGAAGCTCCCGACCAGCCCCTTGGCCGCCTTCGAGGCCCCGATCGAGAACGCCGCGGAGCGCCCCTGGAGTTCGCCCGCGGCATCGTCGGTGACGTCGGCGACCTTGGTCTGGCCGACAAAGGCGAGGACGTGGCAGGAGCCCTTGTCGGGGCCGCTGGTCACGTTGAACGCGCGCAGCCGCAGTTCGCTCGGTTCGTTGATCCCCTTGATCGCGTCGACTCCCTTGGTGATTTCGAGGTACTCGGTGTGCCCGTTGGGGAGGGTCTTGCGGAGTTGGGCCTTGCGCTGCAGCGGGTAGACGGCGAGCTGGTAGTGGGCGCCCTGTTCCCCCGCCCGCACGTCGACCGCGAGAAAGGCCTTCTTGCGAAGCGCCTTCGGCGTGCCGCTGAGCAGGCGGGCGGTCGCGCCGATTTCGAGGTCGCGCCCGATCACCGGGGTCCGCAGCGAGCATTCCTCGGTGCGCTTGCCGAGCGTCACCCGCAGCGCGTCTTCGGAGCCCCCGCGATTGCAGCTCTGGCCGCTCAGCTTGCGGATCTCTTCGCGCTGGGCGTCGGTTCCCATCGCGTTGCGGTAGACGCCGACCGGCGCCGCGGCCGCCGCCGCGGTGGTCGCCAATGTGCCCACGAATAGAGCCAAAACCGCTGTCTTACGCCGAATTTTCATCGTCGGAGCCTAAACACAGCCCCCGGCAAAAGAATGCGCGGAGTGACCGATGAACGCAGACTTTCCCCGTCACCCAAATATCATTGGCGACGATGTCGGATCACCGCCTGCCAGAGCCGGATCGCCCATGGGTGATGCGCACCTATGCCGGCCACTCCGATGCACGGCGCTCGAACGAGCTCTACCGCCGCAACCTCGAAAAGGGGCAGACCGGCCTCTCGGTCGCGTTCGACCTCCCGACCCAGACCGGATATGACCCCGACCACGTCCTCGCCCGCGGCGAGGTCGGCAAGGTCGGCGTCTCGATCGTCAACAAGGGCGATATGCACGCGCTCCTCGACGGCATTCCGCTCGACGAGATGAACACCTCGATGACGATCAACGCGACCGCCGCCTGGCTCCTCGCCCTCTACATCGTGGTTGCCGAGGAGAACGGGGTCGACCGCTCCAAGCTCAAGGGCACGACCCAGAACGACATCATCAAGGAGTACCTCTCGCGCGGCACCTACGCCTTCCCGCCCGAGCCCTCGATGCGGCTGATCGCCGACATGGTCGCGTTCACCGTCAACGAGGTACCGGAGCTGGAACCCGACGAACATCTGCAGCTACCACCTGCAGGAGGCCGGGGCGACGCCGGTCCAGGAGATCGCCTACGCGCTCTCGACCGGGATCGCCGTCCTCGACGAGGTGAAGGCGCGCGGCCAGGTCGCCGATGCCGACTTCCCGAAGGTGTTCGGCCGGATCTCGTTCTTCGTCAACGCCGGCATCAGGCTGATCGAGGAGATCGCCAAGCTGCGGGCGATGGGCCGGCTCTGGAACGAGATCGGCCGCGAGCGCTACGGCGTCAGCGACGAGAAGATGCTGCGGTTCCGCTACGGCGTCCAGGTCAACAGCCTCGGCCTGACCGAGGCCCAGCCCGAGAACAACATCCAGCGGATCGTGCTCGAGGCCCTCGCCGTGACCCTCAGCCGCGACGCCCGCGCCCGCGCGATCCAACTGCCGGCGTGGAATGAGGCGATGGGGCTGCCGCGTCCCTGGGATCAGCAGTGGAGCCTGCGGATCCAGCAGGTCCTCGCCAACGAGACCGATCTGCTCGAGTACCCCGACGTCTTCGAGGGCTCGAGGGTGATGGACGGCCTCGTCGAGGAGCTGAGCGAGGGCGCCCGGGCCGAGATGGCCGTCGTCGAGGAGCACGGCGGCGCCGTCGCCGCGGTCCCCTACATGAAGGCCCGCCTGGTCGAGTCGCACCGCGAGCGGGTGGCGCGGATCGAGTCCGGCGAGCTGAAGGTGATCGGCCAGAACAGCTTCACCGAGACCGAGGACTCGCCGCTCACCGCCGGCGCCGACGGCGGCATCCTCACCCCCGATCCCGAGGTCGAGCGGGAGCGGGTCGAGGCGCTCGAGGCCTGGAAGGCCGAGCGCGACGAGGGGACGGTGCGGACCGCGCTCGAGGAGCTGGCGCGGGTCGCGGCGGCCGAGGGCGAGAACATCATGCCGGCGACAATCGAGGCCGCGAAAGCGGGCGCCACCACCGGCGAGTGGGCGGCGGCGCTGCGTGAGATCTTCGGCGCCTACCGCGCCCCGACCGGGGTCGACGGGGCGGCGCCGCCGGCCGACCCAGGCCAACTCGCCGAGATCCGCGGCCGAGTCGACGAGGTCTCCTCGGAGATCGGGCACCGGATCAAGATCCTGGTCGGCAAGCCCGGCCTCGACGGCCACTCGAACGGGTCCGAGCAGATCGCGCTCCGCGCCCGCGACGCCGGGATGGAGGTCATCTACCAGGGGATCCGGCTGACCCCCGAGGAGATCGCCGAGTCGGCGCTTCAGGAGGACGTCGACGTCGTCGGGCTCTCGATCCTCTCCGGCTCCCACCTCGAGCTGATCCCCGAGGTCGTGCGCAGGCTGCACGAGGAGGGCGCCGACGTCCCGGTCGTGGTCGGCGGGATCATCCCTCCGGCCGACGCCGAGCGGCTGCGCGCGGCCGGGGTCGACGGCGTCTACACGCCGAAGGACTTCGACATCAACCGGATCATGGGCGAGATCGTCGAACTCGTCCACCGCCGCGCCGCCGCCGGCGCCGCCGCCTGACCCGCCCGAATCAAGTTGACCCGGCATTTGGGGGTCAACTTGATGCGGGGACGGGAAACAGCTTCTTCCGTACGAGGCGGAGGAACGGCCCCGGGTCGGCTTCGAGCATCCGGTTCGTGGTCCTGAGGACCTCGTAACCCGCTGTCGTCAGGGCAACGGTCGTCTCATGGTCGCGCTCGAAGGCAGGGCGGTCGCCGTGGTAGGTGTAGCTGTCCGTTTCGACCACGAGCCGCGCTGCCGGCCAGAGGAAGTCGACGAGCCGTCCCTCGAGCAGGACGTTGACCTGGGGATGGGGCAGCCCGGCCTCGCGGCAGAGCGCCAGGAAATCAACCTCCGGCGGTGAGCGGACCTCGCGCGCGCGAGGGTCCACGGCCGCGGCCACGCCGCGAAGGCGCGCGACGCCGGGGCGCCCCTCTCCCTCGACCAGGAGCCTCTCGAGCTGCGCCCACCGCAGGCGACCGCTCCTGTCGGCGGAGACCAGGTCCCGCTCGAGCTGTCGATTGTCGAGGCGCGATGCCATGTCGAACAGGGTCCGCTCGATGGTCGTCACCCTGATCCCGGCCTCCCTGGTCACATCGCGGGCACCCAGCCGTTGCTGGTGGACGCGGATCTCGCGTCGGGGCGAGCCCCCGGAGGCCCGGGTCACCTCGATGCGGCCGCGTGATCCACGCAAGCCCCAAAGCCGGGCCGCGCTCGAGTGGGACAGCGTGGCGCCGGCCCCGGATGCCAGCACAGCGGCCATCCAGCGTTCACGCAGGTCGTGACGACGATGGCCGACCGCGTAGACCCCGCGGTAGACAGGTGAAAGGCGCCCGCTGCTCAACCGCTCGTCGATCAGGCTCCTGCCGATCCCTGCAGCCAAGAGCTGGCGCCTGGCGACCACCCCGTGCTGACGCTCGGCGAGCTCGCGGATCAAACTCGTGGCCGCCGCGCCTGAAATCCCGCCACGCGCGGCAGTTGGGCCATGCACATCAATTTGTCCGGCTATTTGGCGGTGAAATTGATGCGCATGGCCCTTCGGGCCGGTTGGCGCTTCGTGCTCGGACACCCTGCCGACCAGCTTGCGGCATGGGGATTCATCGATGGTGCGGAGATTGAGCAGCAACCGCAACGGTTGGCGGTGCGCGACAATGAATCCCGATGAGCGAGCTGAACGGGGACCGCTCGGCCTGGCTGCGTTGCTACCGCTGCTGGTCGCAGAACCTCGAGATCCAGATCCACTACGACGCGATCCGGCGCGTCGACCCCGAGACCGGGATCCCGACCGAAGGCATCGACGAGGTCCAGGAAGCCGTCGTGCAGTGCCTCGACTGCATGCACGACCAGCCGCACCTGACCCTCCAGGACGACCGTGTCGTCCCGATCGAGGACCGCTGGGAGCGGATGGTCGCCGGCACGCCCTGGGTCGCCTCCTGCACCGTCACGGTCGACCAGGAGCGGGTCGAGAGCTGTGCCGGCCCCGAGGCGGCCGAATTCCTCGCCTACGGCGCCTTTGGCGAGGCCGGGGTCCGCGAGTTCTTCGCCCACGTCCGCTTCCATAAGCACGACGAGGAGCGGATCGTCGTCCACATGCTGGTCGAGCTCTACGCCCGCTCGGCCGAGGAGGCGACCGAGGTGCTCGAGGCCGCCGCCCACGGCCCGCTGGAGATCACCTCGCTGGCCGAGGAGTCACGGCCGCCGGCGCACGCCTCCGACGAAGCGCACTGAGGATCAGGCGTCGCCGGGGTTCCTGCGCGGGACCAGGACCAGCCGTTTGAACTCGGCGACGAGCAGCCCGTCCTGGTTCAGCACCCGGGTATGGACCTTGACGACGCCGCGGTCGGGCTTCGATTTCGACGGCTTGACGTCCAGCACCTCGGTCTCGCAGAAGAGCGTGTCCCCGTGGAAGACCGGGTTCGGATGGCTGAGGTCTTCGGTCGCCAGGTTGGCGATGGCCTTGCCGGAGACGTCGGAAACCGACATCCCGAGGGCCAGCGAGTAGATCAACGGGCCGACGACGACATTGCGCCCCTGCTGGGAGGCCTTCGCGTAGATGTCGTTGATGTGGAGCGGGTGGTGGTTCATCGTGATCAGGCAGAAGAGATGGTCGTCCGCCTCGGTGACCGTCTTCGCCGGCCAGTGCTTGTAGACGGCTCCCACCTCGAATTCCTCGAGGTAGCGGCCGTAGGCGTGGGCGCCGGAGGCCTCGCGCTCCGCCTGGTCGGTGGTCAGCTCGTACTTCTGCTCGCTCATCAGTCTCCGATTCTCCTCTGGTCTGGGACGGTCGCGGATGCTATCCGCGGGCGCCCTGGATAGGCTTTGCCGCCTCATGGACCGGCAACGGCTGATCCGATTCTGCTTCTGGGGCGTCCTCGGCGTTCTCGCGGCGGTGCTTCTGATCTCCGTGCTCGACAACGGCAACGACAACTCGTCGAGCTCGGAAGAAACGACGGCGTCGACGACCGCCGCGATCGTCAGCGCCGACGAACTGCGCGAAAAGGCGACGGAACAGGAAGGGCCGGTCTACTGGGCGGGTGAACAGGAGGGTTCGGAGATCGAGTTCAGCCAGCCCGAAGCCGGCCGCACCTACGTCCGCTACCTGACCGGCGGGGCGGAAGCCGGCGACCCAAACTCCGAATTCCTGACCGTCGGGACCTACGAATTCAAGGACGCCACCAAAGCCCTCAAGGGACAGGCCAAGCAGCCCAACGGGGTCCTGGCCTCCGCCCCCGGCGGCGGCGTCGTCTTCTTCGACACCACTCACCCGCAGAGCGTCTACCTGGCCTACCCCGGAGAAGAAGCCCAGATCGAGGTCTACGACCCAAATCCGAAACGCGCTCTCGGGCTTGTCTCATCGGGGCTCATCGTCCCGGTCGGCTGAGCTGAATCGAGAACAGACAAACCTTCCGGACAGTCCGCCGAAGGCGGGGTTGCGGCAACTGCTGACCCTCGGTGCCCTCCGGACCCTCGTCCGCAACCCAAAGGTCTTTGTCGCCAACGTGCGCCAGGGCCCGGAGTACCTCCGCGATCGGAGGCGCACCCAGGATCTCGCCAAGGTCGCCGAGTACCTCGAGCCGGAGGCGAAAGCGGTGTCCGCGGTCCTCGAGATCGAGGAGTCGCTCTACGCCTCCGCCTCGCGCGAGACCTGGATGCCCAGGGCCGACCCGGGGGACCCGTTGACTGTCTGGAACGCCAGGGCCGAGCTGCTGCGGATCGTCGGGACGATCACGAGGCTCACCCGGCCCGAGATCCTGATCGAGACCGGCGTCGCCCTCGGGTTCACGACCGCGACGATTCTCCACGCAATGGCGGAGAACGGCACCGGCCACGTGTACTCACTGGACCTGCCCGCCCTCCAGTACGACCCCGGCGACCCGGTCGGCCGCGCTATCCCCGAGGAGCTGAAAGACCGCTGGACGCTGAGGCTGGGGGACTCGAGGAAGACCCTGGCGCCGCTGTGCGCCGACGTCGGCCCGTTCGACATCTTCGTCCACGACGCCCTCCACACCTACTCTTCGCAGATGCGGGAATATCGCACGGCCTGGCCCCACATCCGCCCCGGTGGGCTGCTGATCTCCGACGACGTCAACAACCCGGCCTTCGTCGAGTTCGCCGCCTCTGTGGGGGCGCGGCCACATCTGGTCGCCGGGCCCAGCCGCAGCGACGCTATCGGCCTTCTTCGGAAGTCCTGACGTGCGCATTCTGCTCGTCTCGGCCTATGGCCTTCCGCATATGGGAGGGATCGAGGTTGCGGTGGACTCCCTCGCGATCGAGCTCACCAGACGGGGCCATTCCGTCACCCACGTCACGTCATCCGCCGGCTCCTCAAAGGCGGACCCCAGCCTCAACTACACCCGAATCAGGATTGCGGCGATCAACCCGCTGGAGACCCGCGTCGGTGTCCCCTACCCGCTGTTCAGCCCCAGTCTCCTCACCAACCTCAGGCGGGAGATTGCCCGAGCCGACGTTGTCCACACTCACGGCTTCATCTATCCCGGATCGATCATCGCCGCAGCGCTGTCCCCGCGAACCACTCCGCCGACCCCGATGGTCCTCACGGAGCATGTCGGCCACGTCCCCTACGATTCCGCGATTCTCGATCGAACCGAGGCTGTGGTGATCAGGGGGTTGGGGGTAAAGGTCCTGAGGCGCTCCGACGCAGTCATCGCCTACAACGCCAGAGTCGCCGATCAGCTCGTGCGGCTCTGCCCGTCGGTCACGCCGGTGACGATCCTGAACGGCGTCGATACGGAGCGCTTTCACCCTCCGGACGAAGGGGAGCGATCACGGCTTCGTGCCGAGCTAGGCTGGGATGACGGACCCCGGGTGCTCTTCGTCGGTCGCCCGGTCGCCAAGAAGGGGTTCACCGACGCCGCGCGGGCCGTTTGCGCAGCAGGACTTCCAGGCATCGAGCTCGTTGTCGTTGGAGCGGACAGCCTGCCGGCCGGCTCTCCTCGGCAAGTCACCCCACTCGGATGGCTTTCGCGCGAGCGTCTCGCCGAGCTCTACCGGGCCTGCGACGCGATGATCATGCCTGCGCGTGGGGAGGGATTTCCACTTGCCGCCCAGGAGGCGCTCGCAAGCGGGTTGCCGCTGGTGTTGGCGGACGACCCGGGCTACGCGCCCTGCCTCGCCGGGGCCGGGCCGGGGGCACAGGCGGTCGGAGATTCCGCCAGTTTCGCAGCGGTCCTGGCCGAACTCCTTGGAGACCGGCCCTTGCTGGAGGGCGCGCGCCGGGCCGCAGCCGCCCACGCGAGAGAGGCCTTCTCGTGGGATCGCAGCGCCACCCAGCACGAAGCCCTGTACGAGGACTTGCTGTCCCCAGCGGCTCCTCAGCCTTCGTAGGCCTCGATCCAGTCCCAGCGGCTTCTGCAGAGCTTCCTGTACCTCAGCCGGGTTGACCGAGACGAGCCCGAGGTCGCTCCCCTGCGGCGCCCGTAGCTCGAGTGGGCCGATTTCGTAGGGGTCCAGGGCGCTGCCAGGTTGGAGCCCGGCGCCGTGATAATCGAGAAGAAGCTCGTGCTCGCCGGGGGCCAGGCTGACGGTCGCCAGCTGTTCGAGACCGCCGTAGTTGTTGAGGACGCCTCGCTCGGAGGTGACGTTCTCGCCGTCGATGACAATGTCGAGGCCCCCGAAGACCACGCCCCCGAGCCAGAGCTCGTACTCGCCTCCTGGGACGGTGAAGGTGCTCTCCAGCTGGCCGCTCCCGTCCGGCGCGAACGTATAGGTGCTCGGCAGCGTCCATCCGCTCGGAAATTTGGCAGATTCGAACCCGATCGCGACCGGCGTGCCGACCCGGGCCGCGACCAGCGAGCCCTCCGCGCCCAGTTCGTCAGACAATTCCCGGACTTCACTGCATGCCGGTATCGCCCCGGCGTCGAGTTCGGTCCCGAGCGGAAGGTGGCGTACCAGAGTTCCGGGTGCCTCTCGACGTTTCCAGACTTCATAATGTTCGCCGCTGTAGGCGAGGCCGAATTCCGCGCCAGGCCGGCTGGTTGAGGGCCCGCGGCGGATCACCAGCAGGTTGTAGGGGTCGAGCTGGTCGGAGCGGATCCGGTCGAGGTCGACGTATTCGCCGTTTTCGGGCTCGCTGCCGTCGATCAAGAACACGGGCCGGCGCCGGCGGTCGCTCGCCCCCTCCGCATCGAGGTCACGCAGGAAGTAGCGCGGTCCATAACCGGAGACCTCGGTGCTGAGCGTGGGACCGCCTCCGCTGAACTCGTCGTCAATCTTCGTCAGCTCGACGTAGTGGTCCCGAGGCGCGAGCCAGACCCCCTGATAGGCGCGGAAAGCTCCCCAGGCCACCACCGCGACGAGGATCGTGGCGGCGATTCCAGTCTCGAGGCGCAGGCCAGTCCGGTCCCTGATGAAGAAGATCCCGAGGAGGGCACCGGCCAGCATCCCAGGAGAGAGAGTCGCCAAGACTTTCGCGTCGACCCAGGTCGAACCGAAGTGAATGATGCAGAGCGCTCCGAAGATCCCTCCGGCGAGGTATCCGACGAGCGGGGTCCCGATGCGGTCCGGGAGACGAAGCGCCGCAACCACCGCCCAGGCGGCGAGCAGCAGCGCCAGGACCGCCACCAGCTTGACCGGGCCGGCGAGTTCGGGAGAGGTCCGAAAGTCAAGGGACGGCCAGATCCCGGCGACCTGGAGGACACCGAGGGGATGTAGGAGGTTCCCGATCTCGGCTTCCCCGGTGACCCCTTCGGCCAGAGGGTCGAATATTCCGGTCGGGGTGAAGATGACCGGCAGCAGAAGGACCAGGCCGAGGACGGCGATCGGAGCGGCGATCCGGGTCGCCCGGGCGGTGCCATATCGGCGCACGACCACGATCAGCGCCGGGATCAGCGGCGGCACCGCCCACAGCGCCCCTCCCGGCCCGAGGACGGCGATGATCGCGGCGATCGTGACCGCGATGCTGACGAATGCCCGGTTCGGCCAGTCCTCGGCATCGGCTCGGCCGGCGAGAAGCGGGCCGAGCGGGAGCAACGCCGCCATCACCATCTCCTTCACGCCCCCCCACAGGTAGTAGCCGAGGAGGAGCGCGGAGAGAGGGGCGACGATCGCGATCAGGGCCGAGGAGCGGGCGTCGCGTCCCAGCCTGCGCGAGAGCTCGAAAAGGACCAGCGCGAGCATGATGGCCGCGACCGCCATCGAGGGCTGCAGGGTGAACGCCAGGTCCTGGCCGGTGATCTCGGTCATCACCGCCATCGGCACGAAGGCGCCGATCGGGTAGCTGCCCCCCAGGTAGTCCTGGAGGACCTGCTGATGGGTCGAGGGAGGTTCGTTCCCGATCGCCCGGCCATGCTCGAATACGTGGTTGGTGATCGCCAGCCAGGTGGCGTTGTCGTCGAGCTTGATGTAGCCGGCCCAGGTCGCCTCGCCGCTGACGAGAAAGGGCGATGCGAAGAGGAGCAGCAATGCCGCTGCGATCCCCAGCTCGAGTCGACCCGGCCAGGGTTTCGCGAGTCGCCGGCCGAGCAGGAGCCCGAGGATCGCGAGAACCAGGATCAGCGGAAGCGTCAGCTTGGCGGTCGATTCCGTGGCGGTGCCGAACTGGGCGGCAACGATCATCGTCGCCATCCCGAGCGCTGGACGAATGGTCCAGGGGACGCTGAACCCGCTGATCCTCTCCACCAGCAGCGAGAGGCCCGCCGCGGTGATCAGCAGCGCCACCGGGGCGACGAACCAACAGAGAATCAGGTCCACGGGCGCCGCATCTTACGTGCCTGAATCTTGGTTAGGCTCAGGAAATGGCGGGAGAGACGGACGCGCTCAAGGTCTCGGTTGTCATCCCCTGCCTCAACGAGGCGCAGAGCATCGAATCCTGCGTTCGCTCTGCTCGCAGGGTGCTCAAGGAGAACGGCATCAGCGGCGAGGTCGTGGTCGCCGACAACGGGTCCGAAGACGACAGCGCCGCCCTCGCGACCGCTGCGGGCGCCCGAGTGGTCCACGAGGAGAGGCGCGGGTACGGAAGCGCCTACCTATCCGGCTTCGCCGCCGCGGAGGGCACCTACATCATCACCGCGGACGCCGACCAGACCTACGACTTCAACGAGATTCCGCGCTTCCTCGCCTCTCGAAAACGGTGCCGACATGGTGATCGGCAACCGCATGAACAACATCGTGCCCGGCGCGATGCCGTGGCTCCACCGCTATATCGGCAATCCAATCCTCAGCGGATTCCTCAACCTGCTCTATCGCTCCGGGGTCCATGACGCACACTGCGGGATGCGGGCGCTGCGCCGCGACACCCTGCCCCGTCTGCAACTCCGAAGCACCGGGATGGAGTTCGCCTCGGAGATGGTGGTGCGCGCGGTCAAGGAGGACCTCGCGATCGCGGAGTTCGACATCGAGTACCACCCTCGCGAGGGCGAGTCGAAGCTCTCCTCCTTCCGCGACGGCTGGCGGCATCTGAAGCTGCTCCTCGTCAACAGCCCGACTGCACTCTTCATGGTTCCCGGGCTCGCGCTCCTCATTGTCGGGTTGATTGGCATCGGCCTCTCGATCTCGGGCATCTCCCTTTTCGGCCGCGAGTGGCAGATCCACGCGACGATCGCCGCCGCTCTGCTGACGATCGTCGGCGCCCAAATCGTGGCCCTCGCCCTGAGCGCGCGGACTTTCGCGGTCTACGTCCTCAACGAGAAACCGGACAGGCTTCTTGATTGGGGCAGTGAGCACGTCAGGCTCGAGTCCGGCCTGATCGCCGGCGCCATCGTCTTCCTGATCGGGTTCGTCATCGACGCGGTGATCGTCGGCGTCTGGATCAACCGCGGTTTCGGCGAGCTGAGCGAGGAGCGTCTCCTCATCTTCGGCTCGGTCCTGATCATCCTCGGCCTTCAGGCCTTCTTCTCTTCGTTCTTCCTCAGCATCATCGGCCTGGCGAGAGAACGCCCGCCGAACTGGCCGGCAAGCGAGTAGACAGCCAGCCGAGAGCGGGGCAATTCTCCCCGCGCCCGGAATCGACCGTGCTTCGCTATGTCCCGATCGTCGCGCAGACCGCGAACACTTGAAGCGACCAAGTGGGATTGCCGGCGATCTCGTTCGCCGTCACGCTCCACACCGTGTCTGAGGTCGCCTGGCTGATCGCCGGTACGATGCTGCCCGGATTCGTCGTGACGATTTTGTATCCGCCGCCGACAACTTTGCGGCCACCCGCACACGTCGCAGTGGCGGTCTTTTCATCTGTCGTGTTTGAACCGGTCGCGGTGCCTTCGACCCTGGCGTAACCGATCGCGCCGTTGGCGCCGGTCGGACCGGTGGCGCCAGTTGCTCCTGTCGCACCGGTAGCTCCTGTGGCGCCTGTGGCACCAGTGGATCCTGTTGTACCGGTCGGGCCGGTGTCGCCGGTCGGGCCCTGCAGTCCTGTGCCTCCGGTCGGGCCGGTGTTGCCGGTCGGGCCCTGCAGTCCTGTGCCTCCGGTCGCGCCCGTTGCGCCCGTCGGACCCGTGTCGCCGGTCGGTCCCTGCGTGCCGGGGGTGCCGGTCGCTCCGGTATCGCCGGTCGCGCCCGTGGCGCCAGTGGGTCCGGTGTCGCCGTTGCGCCCGTGTCGCCGGTCGGTCCCTGCGTGCCGGTGGTGCCGGTCGCTCCGGTGTCGCCGGTCGGGCCGGTGTCGCCGGTTGCGCCGGTGTCGCCGGTCGCGCCCGTGGCGCCAGTCGCGCCGGTGTCGCCAGTTGCGCCCGTGTCGCCGGTCGGTCCCTGTCGTGCCGGTGGTGCCGGTCGCTCCGGTGTCGCCAGTGGGTCCGGTGTCGCCTTTTGCCCCGGTGTCGCCAGTCGCGCCGGTATCGCCAGTCGCGCCGGTGTCGCCGGTTGCGCCCGTGTCGCCGGTCGGGCCCTGTGTCGCCGGGGGTGCCGGTCGCTCCGGTATCGCCGGTCGCGCCCGTGTCGCCAGTCGGGTCCGGTGTCGCCGGTTGCGCCCGTGTCGCCGGTCGGTCCCTGCGTGCCGGGGGTGCCGGTCGCTCCGGTATCGCCGGTCGCGCCCGTGGCGCCAGTGGGTCCGGTGTCGCCGGTTGCGCCGGTGTCGCCGGTCGGTCCCTGTGTGCCGGGGGTGCCGGTCGCTCCGGTGTCGCCAGTGGGGCCGGTGTCGCCTGTTGCGCCGGTGTCGCCAGTTGCGCCCGTATCGCCAGTCGCGCCCGTATCGCCAGTTGGCCGGTGTCGCCAGTTGCGCCGGTGTCGCCAGTTGCACCGGTGTCGCCAGTGGCGCCTGTATCGCCAGTCGGCGCCGGTGTCGCCGGTCGGGCCCTGAGGTCCGCCTGAAGGCCCGGTCGGACCCGTCGGACCGGTCGAGCCAGTGTCACCCGTCGCGCCGGGGGTCCCGTAGCACCCGTTGCGCCGGTGGCTCCGGTCGCGCCCGTTGGGCCTGCAACCCCAGAAGCACCTGTCGCCCCGGCGGCCCCTGTGGCTCCGGTCGCGCCCTGCGGCCCGGTCGCGCCGGGACTCCCGGTAGCTCCCGTTGCGCCGGTCGGCCCCTGGCTGCCGGGGTTCCCGGGTTGCCCTGGGGCCCGGGGTTGCCCTGCGCGGCCCAGGATTGCCTTGCGGCCCCGGTTGCCCTGGGGGCCGGGGCGCCAATGCTGTTTACGTCTTGTTCGTTTTGGGTGCTGACGACCAGGTAACTGCTTTTCGCCCTTCTTGCACTTCTATTGGCCCCAACGAAGCGCATGGTGCCCTTCTTGACGCAGATCCCGAACGTCCCGAAATTCGCTCCCTGGGCGGGGGCGGCGATCACCAGAGTAAAGAGAATCGTGAAAGCCGCACAGAGGCCAAGTGCTGTTCGGCGCGCTGCGGGCGAGGCGGTCATCGGAATGAAATCTCCTTGCTCTCCGGGATCAATTCGACTCTTCGAGGCCGCGGGCGACGGCACCGGTCTGGCGACAACCTACATCACGGAATGGACAAATGGGCTTAGTCAGTGGCCAAACCTACGAGGTTTCGCTAAGCCGAGCCCCAAAAATCGAGGCTTCTGCGCCGGTCCGTTAGTGCACTTTTTTCAGCCGCAGGCGCTGCTCCTGGCGCTCGATCACCTGGGCGATCAGCTTCTTCACGTTTGAGTCGCCGACGACCTTGATGTGGCCGGTCTCGTATGCCTTGCGATAGCTGCCGATCGTCCCGCGCTCGGCGAGCTCGTTGAACTGAGGGCGATCGATCTCGACCAGGACCCGCTCGTCCTGAGCAAGGTCCTTGGTGATCCGGCCCTGGCACCTCGACCCGATAGAGCTGGATGTCCCCCCGGCCCTTCAGTTCCAGGCCGAAGACGAGTTTCAGTTTCTGCAGCGCAGGGACTTCCCATCAACCGCTCGACCGCGGTCGCGATCTGCCTCCTCGTGTCTCCCGCCATGCGCCGCCGATGCTAGCCGAGCGGCCTAAAGAAGTCAGGCCGGCCGGGCGAAAAGCGACGGCAGCAACCTCGCGCCCGATCAGACATACGCCTCATATAGGACTACTTAGACCGTCTAAACATTCGTATGTGAGTACTTAATCACTAGGATGGAAACTCTCCGATGCAGCCACAAAAAACGCGCAAAGCCGCTCCCAGGGCAGTAAAACAGGCGGGGCGCCGGGTCGCCGACGACCTGAGGTCGTGGCGCAAACTCCGCGGCCTCACCCAGGCCCAACTGGCGGATCGCTCCGGGGTCAGCCTTGCGACCGTGTCCCGCCTCGAAAGCGGCGACGGCAACGTCAGGCTCGAGAGCCTGCTCCGGATCCTCCGCGCCCTCGGAATCATGGACAGCCTGACCAAGGCCCTCGACCCATATGAATCCGACGTCGGGCGGATGAGGTCTGAGGAAGAACTGCCGCAGCGGATCCGACCGGCACGGCTGACCCGACGAGCCGATGGCCGATCGAGCGGCTGACGTCTACGTCCAGATCGTCGGCCAGGATTTCCTTGCTGGCTCGCTCTGGTCCCATCGTGGGCGGGGGCCGAGTCGGCGACCTTCGCCTACGAGCCGGCGTACCTCGCGAGCAGCGGGGCGTATGCGCTCGACCCGGCCCTGCCCCTGGTACAGGGTCCGATCCAGACGCCGCTGTCGCAGAGGATGTTCGGCGTCCTCTCGGACTGCTCTCCCGACAGCTGGGGCAGGAAGCTGATCGGGCGTCAGGCATTCGACGCGCCGCCGAGCGAGGCGAGCTACCTGCTCGGGGTGAGGGACGACCTCCGCCAGGGGGCCCTGCGCTTGCGAGACCCGGACACCAGGAGTTTTATCGCCGCCACCGAAAGGCCCGTTCCCCGGCTGCTCGACCTCCCGAGACTGCTCGAGATCTCGGCCCGGCTCGAGCGCGACAGCGCGACTCCCGATGAGCTCGACGAGCTATCCGAAGCAGGGGGCTCCCTGGGCGGGTCCCGGCCGAAGGTCCACGTCGTCGGCCCGAACGGCCGGCTCGCGATCGCGAAGCTCCCGCGGACGGAAGAGGACGCGCACGACGTAGAGGCCTGGGAGGCAGTCGCCCTCGAGCTCGCTCGGCGGGCGGGCCTGGAGACGGCCGAGAGCGCCCTCCACACTGTCGAAGGCAGGTCGGTGCTGATCGTCGACCGCTTCGATCGCGTCGGCGAGGAACGCGTCGGGTACGTCAGCGCGAAGACGCTCCTCGAGGCGGGGGACGACGAGCAGAGGTCATACCTCGACCTCGTCGAGGTCATCGAAGAGCAATCCGACCGGGTCACCGCCGACCTGCGGGAGCTATGGCGGCGGATCGCGTTCTCGATCCTGGTCAGCAACACGGACGATCACCTCCGCAATCATGGGTTCCTGCGGCTGTCGAGCGGAGGCTGGAGCCTCTCGCCGGCCTTCGACATCAACCCCGAGCCCGCCCGCGGCAGGAAGCAGCTGAAGACCTCGATCGACGGGCGCTCGCCGGAGGCGAGCCTCGAGACCCTGTTCGGGGTCGCCGATCTCTTCGGCATCGCCGACGCCGACCTGAGGACGACGATCGGGCGGGCCAGCGCCGCCACCAGGAGGTGGCGTGAGGTGGCCGCCGATCACGGTCTGGTTCAGGCCGAGATCGACTCGATGGAGCCCGCCTTCGAGCACGAGTCAGCCGAGCTCGCCCGCGAGGTCGTTCGCCTATCGGCGGGCTAGCGCCGGGTGGCGCCTAGATCTTGTGGCGCTGAAGGAGCTTTTTGCCGATCACCATGCGCTGGATCTCGGAGGTCCCCTCGCCGATCAGCAGCAGCGGCGCGTCTCTATATAGGCGCTCGATCTCGTACTCCTTCGAGTAGCCGTAGCCGCCGTGGATGCGGAAGCTTTCCTCGACGCAGAACTTGCCGGTCTCCGACGCCAGGAGCTTCGCCATCCCGGCCTCGAGGTCTGAACGCTCGCCGGCGTCCTTCATCCGCGCCGCCTTGCGGGTCACCAGCCGGGCGGCCTCGATCTGGGTCGCCATATCGGCGAGCTTGAACTGGATCGCCTGGTGCTGGGCGATCGGCTTGCCGAAGGTCTTCCGTTCCTGGCTGTAGCGGAGCGCGAGCTCGAGCGCGCGCTGGGCGATCCCGACGCCGCGGGCGGCGACGTTGACCCGGCCGACCTCGAGCGCGTCCATCATCTGGATGAAGCCCTGGCCGATGCCGGCCTCCTCGCCGCCGAGGATCCGCTCCGGCGGGCAGCGGTAGCCGTCGTAGACGAGCTCGGTCGACTCGACCCCCTTGTAGCCCATCTTCTTGATCTTCGGGGGAACAACGAGGCCTGCGTACTGCCCCTCGTTGACGTCCTTCCAGGGCTCCTTCTCGGTAAGGAAGCAGGTCATCCCCTTATATGGGGGGTCGGCCTTGGTGTCGGTCTTCATCAGGACGAAGACGACGCCCGAGCCGAGGCCGTTGGTCACCCACATCTTCTGGCCGTTCAGCTCCCAGGCGTCGTCGACCTTCTTCGCCGTCGCCTTGATCCCCTGGACGTCGGAGCCGACCTCGGGCTCCGACAGCGAGAAGGCGGCCCGGATCTCACCGGTCGCCATCTTCGGCAGGAAGTGCTGTTTCTGCTCGTCGGTCCCGAACTTCATCAGCAGGTAGGAGCCGATGAAGTGGGTGTTGACGATGCCGGAAATCGAGATCCACCCGCGCGAGAGCTCTTCGACGATCATCGAGTAGGTCGTCAGGTCGAGTCCCATCCCGCCGTACTCCTCGGGGATCGTGACCCCGAACAGGCCGAGCTCCTTCATCTGCTCGACGATCGGCTCCGGGAAGGAGTCCTCGTGGTCGTAGTGCTCGGCGTTGGGGAGGATCTGCTCGTCGACGAACTGGCGCACCATCTCGGTGATGTCGCGCTGGATGTCGGTCTGCTCGGTAAAGGCGGCGGTCTCTACGGCCATTTCTCCTGCTCGGTTCGGGTTGGGATCTTGAATCCCGGATCTTAGGCCGTTTGCGCTGACCTCAAAGACTCAGCGGCCGGCGAGTCTGCCGGAGGGCCTCCCGCCCCACACGGGCGGGATCTCCGGCGAGCTCTGAAGCTCCCTGAGCCGAGCCGCAAGGCGGTCGGCGCGGGCGCTGAAGTCACGCAGCGAGTCGTCGTCTTCGATGCTCGTCCTCGGCGCCGTGGCCGAGGTCGGGGACTCGACGGGCTGCGCCGCCGCGCCGCTCGTCCGCTCCAGCATCGACTCGCTCGCCCGCTCGGCGAGCTCGGCGGCGCGCTTGGCCTGCTCGGCGGCGTCGATCGCCGCCGCGCCGACCGTCATCACCGCGGCCTCGGAGGCTCGAGCGGTCGCGAGGGCCTCGTCGATGCGGGCGACGAGCTCACTCACCAGCGGTGGGCGCGCGTCGCCCTGCAGGACCCAGTCACTCGTGCTGTCCCGCTCATCGCTCTCCATCGGCCCCTGAATGTAGGGAGCGGCAAGGCGGCAAACCGCAGGGGCCTCCGCGTGGCTCGCTCCAATAGATTCCGTTCACTTCCACCCGATCTACCCGAGGAGCAGCTTGAGACACCCCAGAGACTTCTTCCAGCCGCAGGCGATCGGCGCCCCCGAGCCGCTGCGCGAGATCCCGGTCACGCCGTCGCGGATGATCCATTTCCTCGACTTCTCGAACGAGAAGATGGTCGCCAAGGCGTCCGACATCGCCGCCCAGACCGACATCCTGCTCGGCAACCTCGAGGACGCGATCCCGGTCGACCGCAAGGAGGCCGCCCGCGAGGGGCTGATCAGGGCGGCGAAGGAGTCCGACTTCGGCAAGACCTCGCTCTGGACCCGGGTCAACTCGCTCGAGAGCCCCTGGGTGCTCGACGACCTCACCACCCTGGTCACCGAGATCGGCGACAAGCTCGAGGTCGTGATGGTCCCGAAGGTCGAGGGCGCCTGGGACATCGCCTATGTCGACCGCCTCCTCGCCCAACTCGAGGCCAAGGCCGATCTCGACCGGCCGATCCTGATCCACGCAATCCTCGAGACAGCCCAGGGCGTCGTCAACGTCGAGGAGATCGCCTTCGCCAGCCCCCGCATGCAGGGGATGAGCTTCGGCCCCGCCGACCTCGCCGCCTCACGGCGGATGAAGACAACAAGGGTCGGAGGCGGCCACCCCGGCTACCGCTCGATGGAGGATCCGGAGGATCCCGAGAACCCGGAGGCCGACCGCGTCAGCGCCCAGCAGGACCCATGGCACTACTCGATCGCTCGCATGGTCGACGCCTGCGCCTCGGCCGGGATCCTCCCCTTCTATGGCCCGTTCGGCGACATCAAGGACACGGCCGGCTGCGAAACCCAGTTCCGCGCCGCCTTCCTGCTCGGTTGCGTCGGCGCCTGGTCCCTGCACCCGGTACAGATCGGGATTGCGAAGAAGGTGTTCAGCCCGCCGCCGGAGGAAGTCAAGTTCGCGAAGAAGGTGCTGGAGGCGATCCCCGACGGCGCCGGCGTCCACATGATCGACGGCAAGATGCAGGACGACGCGACCTGGAAGCAGTGCAAGGTGATGGTCGACCTGGCGACGATGCTGGCCGAGAAGGACCCGGATCTGGCCGAGGCCTACGAGCTGTGAGGATCTCGTCCACACTCGCCGTCGCGCTGCTTCTGCCCGCCGCGATCACCGCCACCGATTCCGCCGGGCACTAGCTGAGCTTCAGCGTCGTCATCGGCTGATTTGCGCCAGAGGCGGACTGCGCGCATAATCCTTGCCAATGCGTTGGGGAACCGCAGTGATGGCTGCGGCGGCCCTCGTCCTCTTTTCCGCCGCCGACGCCTCCGCCGAAACCCGCTTCGTCGCCAAAGGCGGCGCCGATTCGCTTGGACTGCGCCAACTCGGGATCGCCCTGCGCGACGATCACCTACGCGGTCGGCCAGGCGAACAACGGCGACACGATCCAGATCGGGACGGGGACATTCGTCGAGTCGGTTCTGACCGACAAAGTGCTCACCTTCGTCGGCGCCGGAAGTGGGACTCTGGAAGGCATTCCCGCCCTCACGGTGATCCGAGGGCCTGCCGGAACCACCGGCACCGGCGCCACCGCGCTGGAACTGCCCAACGGGGGCACGGTGAGATCGCTCCGAGCCGAGGGGGGCAGAGGCGCCAATGAGACCCTTACGTCAGGCGAACCCGGTGGTGACGGGATTCACTTCGAATCCACCTCTCCGAACCAGGCCGCGCTGAACCTCGATCATGTGGTCGTCGTCGGCGGCGACGGGGGGGCCGGCAAAACCCCAGACATCTTCGAACGCGGAGGCGCCGGCAGCGGGATTCGGGTTGACGGCCAGCCGGGCGCAGTTGCCCTCTCCGCATTTGACAGCGCATTCGCGAGCGGAGCGGGCACCGGAGGCGGCGGGGCGATCTTGGTCTTTGGGCCCAACGCAACCGCCAACATTGTCGGCTCGAAGCTGGAAGGCGCGGATCCGATTTCCGGGTACGGGATCACCGGGTTCGACGGGGCGCGGATGAACCTCGACAGTGTCGAGATCGATGCCCAGCGCACGGGCGCGGCGATCTACGACGGCACGATGACGATCAGGCGGAGTCGCCTCCAGGCGGGGTTCCCGCTGCAGGTCACAGGCACCTCCGGCAAGACCGCGACGGGGGAGATCCTTGACAGTCTCGTCATTTCCATCGAGGGGGTGGCCGCCGAAACCGAATCCTATGAAGCAGGGTCCACCGCGTCGCTCAGCGTCGAGGGCTCGACCATCGTCGCGCTCTTAGCGGGTGGGGCCGTCGTGGCCGAGCGCGAAGAAGGCTCTGGACCGGCGACGGTGACGATGCGAAACTCGATCGCCCGCCATCTGGGCCCGCCGCCTTTCACCCAAACGGACCTCATCGCCGACGGCGGGACGATCGACGCCGACTTCTCGAGCTTCACCACGAAGCTCGAGGAAAACGGGGGCACCGCCACGGCGCCGGGGAGCGCCGCGAACTTGGTCGGTGACGCCCTCTTCGTCGATCCCGCCAGGGGCGACTTCTCCCTCCAGGGAACGTCGCCGCTGATCGACCGTGGCGATCCGTCGCTTGCCGCGCCGGGGGAGCTCGACCTCACGGGCTCGTCCCGATCGCTGGACGGCAACCGCGACTGCGTCCCGGCCCCCGACATCGGCGCTTACGAGGTCACCGGCCAAGGCATCGCCTGCGACCCGCCGCCGACCATCTCGAAGCTCGGCCTGACCAACAAGGTCTTTGCCCCGAAGGGCGGGAAACCGGCAAGGAAGGCCGCCTCGGGCTCGGCCAAGCGGGCCCGGGTCAAGCGGGGGACGAAATTCACTTACACCCTGTCGGAGCCCGCCACCGTCAAGATCGTGGTCGAACGACGGAAGGCCGGCAAACGGAAGCGGGCCAAACCCCGCTTCGTCAAGGTCACGACGCTTTCGGCCCAGGAGCAGTCCGGCAAGCAATCGGCACCGTTCTCAGGCGTGGTCAAGGGCAGGCCGCTGAAGGCGGGTAAGTACCGGGCGACGATCACCGCCACCGACTCGGCCGCTCAAGCCTCGGCGTCGCACCAGCTGGGCTTCACCGTCGTCAGCGGCTGACCGAAACTTGGAGACCGGCCGGGGTTGGAAAAAACGGGTCGCTCTTCAGCGATTCCGGGGCCGTTCCTGAGAGGTTCTTAACGTGATTTATCTCATCTAATGAAGCCGATTTTTGCGCGCTAACGTTAAGGGGTAGCGCTGCCGATTGAGGGAGTGGAGGCTCTGACCGCCGGCCATCCCGCCAGCAAGCACTCAAAAATGCACTCGACCAGCAACAGCCACGTCGAAACCGCCCTCCCGGAGCCCCCACCGCGGAGCGAAGCGGTCGTCCAGGACCGCCCGACGCTGGGAAGCCTGCCGCGCGCCAGGAGAAGGCCCGAGCGGTGGCTGGTCCCGGCAATCGACTTCGTCTCCTCCTCGCTCGTCCTCACGATCGTCGCCCTGCTCGACGGAGCCGCGGTCTTCCCCGCCCTTCCCGTCGCGCCGCTGGTGCTGCTGGGCCTCTACGGGATCCTCGGCGTCTACGGCGCCCGGCCCTCCTCGCAGGCGCTCGGCGAAGAAGACGGCCCCGCCTGGCCGGTGATCCGGATCCTGATGGCGGCCGGCTTCGTCTGGTCGGCCTCGCTGATCACCGATCTCTCGACCACGGCGCAGCTCTCGCTCTGGCTCGGGCTTCGTCCTGCTCGACAACGTCGGGCGGGCGCTGGGCGGGCGCCATATCCGCAAGCTCGACGGCATCGAGCGCTGGGTCCTGGTCGGCGAAAACTCGACCACGGAGCGGCTCAAGGCCTACAAACCCCTGCGGGAGCGGGCGACGATCGTTTGCACCGTCACCCCCGACTCAGATGACTCGAGGCCGGCCGACCGCGGCGCCGCGCTCGAGATCGTCGACCGCTACCACGCCAACCGGGTCGTGATCGCCAGCCGCCACGCCGACGACGAGGGGCTGCTCGACGTCGTCCGGGCCTTCAAGTCGACCGGGGTGCCGGTCAGCCTGCTGCCGCGGCCCCTTGACCTGCTCGACGCCCCGGTGGTCACGCCGAGCCAGGTCGGCGGCGTCCCCCTGATCGACGTCGAAACCCTCGCCGCCCGTCAGAGCCTGCCCTACGAGGGCCCCGACAGGCGCCGCGACCGGAAAACGAAGGTCAGCGTCGTCGTCCCGGCGATCAACGAGGCGGCCAACATCGGCCACGTGCTCGCCCAGCTTCCGGACGACCTGCACGAGGTGATCCTCGTCGACGGCAACTCCGAAGACGAAACGGTCGATGCCGCCCGCCACGCCTATCCCGACATCCGGGTCTTCACCCAGAACGGCCGCGGCAAGGGCGACGCCCTGCGCACCGGCTTCGCCGCCGTCACCGGCAATGTTGTCGTGATGCTCGATGCCGACGGCTCGGCCGATCCGGCCGAGATCCCGCGCTTCATCGAGGCGCTCGAGGCCGGCGCCGACTTCGCCAAGGGCTCGCGCTTCCTCCACGGCGGCGGCAGCGCCGACATCACCCCGCTGCGCAAGCTCGGCAACGCCTTCCTCAGCGGCACCGCCAACGTCCTCCACGGCACCCACTTCACCGACCTCTGCTACGGCTACAACGCCTTCTGGGCGCGCTGCCTGCCCTTCATCTCGCTCGACGCGCCGGGCTTCGAGGTCGAGACCCTGATCAACCTCCGAATCGCCTCCTCGGGGATGAAGATCACCGAGGTGCCGAGCTACGAGGAGAACCGGATCTCGGGGCAGAGCAACCTCAACACGATCCGCGACGGCTTCCGCGTCCTCGGCACGATCTTCCAGGAGGCCCGCCGGCGCCGCTTGATCGACCGCGGCGGCGGCCACCCCGAGCCCGAGGCGGAGGCCGCACCCAGGAAGGCCGTCGCAGCGGCCTGACGGGCCGTCCCCCGCTCAGCCGGGGGCCGGCGGGCGGATCGGCGATTCTGCGATACCGCCGAAGATGTTCGGGCGGTAGGCCCGGTTCCGGATCCCCTTCTTGAACGCGTTTTGAGCCTTGCGCGAGGAGGTCTCGATCGGCCACCCGGTCCCGCGATCTTCGAGGTCGTGCCAGACGACCGCGCGGACCTTGCGGTAGCGGGTGCGGACCTTCTTCAGCATGTCCTTGATCCAGGCGGCCTTCGACCCCCCCTTGTCGGTGGACGCGATCTCGGCGATCATCACCGGCTTATTCGGGGCAAGCCTGAGGATCTGCTTGTAGGTGCGGTGGTAGATCTTGTTGAAGCTCAGCCAGCCGGGAGAGCCGTTCCTGATGCCCCAGTTGAACCCGTCGAGGCAGGTCCAGTCGACATAGCGATTGCCCGGGTAGAGCGGCCCGAGCTTTGCCAGTTCGCCGTAGATGTTGACGTTGGGGCACCAGACCCAGCTCACGTTCGTGGCCCCGGCCGCGGCGAAGATGTCGTGGACGTGGCGCCAGGCGGCGACGAATTCCCCGCGCTTGTTCCCGTTGACCCCCTCGTCCCAGGGGAACCAGAACCCGTTCATCTCCCAGTTGAAGCGGAGGAAGAAGGGGTGGCCCCATTCCTTCGCCTTGGCGGCGAAGTACTGGAGGTAGCTGTCGAAGCTGCCGTCGATGATCCGAGCGAGTCGGAAGGCCGGTTGATCGACGCTCGGCGGGCTCGCAGTCGAGTTCAGGCTGAGCACGGGGACCGCCCCGTAGGAGCGGACGTTTTCCAACGGCGTCATGGGAAAGTGGGTCATCACGCAGGTCGTCGAGCATTCGGCGAACGGCTGCGAGAACTCGATCATCGAGAGGCCCTTCCCACCCACGACCCGCTGGAACTTCTGGACGGCGTTCATGTCCCAGGGGGCGGCTTCCCCGGTGATCTGGGGCCCGATCTGCGCTCCCCAGTAGAGCGAGGCCGGCTTCTTCGCGGCGGCGCCCGACGGCGCGGCGGCGAGGGCGAGGAGAGCGGCGCAGACCATCAGGCCCAGCGCCAGCGATGGACGCAGCCTGGTTTGCAGGGGGTTTTTCGGTGTCAGGGGCATCGTCGACTTCGATTCAGGTAACCCGGCGTGGCGATGAACGCTTCGGCTCCGATCGCAGATCGTGCTTAGAGATGGGTACGGAACAAGATCGCCGGAGGATCAACGCCGCGGGGGACGGATCGGGCTTTCGGCCAGGCCGGCAAAGCGGTTGCCGACGTAGATCCCCTTGCGGATCCCGGTGGAAAATGCCCTTGTCGCCCCGAGTGATGTCTCGATCGGCCAGTCGATCCCGCGATCGATCGAGTCGAACCAGACGAGGCCGCGAACCCGCGGAAATTTGGTCGGAAGGGTGGCGAACATCTGCCGGATCCAGGCGCCCTTCTGGCCCCCGGCCGTGCCCGACGCCATCTCTCCGAGGAGGACCGGCTTCTTCGGCGCGACCTTCGTCGTCAGCGACTCGTAGGTGGGTCCGAAGATCTGCGTGAATGACTTCCAGGGATGGGGGTTGACCGCGCTCTTGCCCCAGTTGTAGCCGTCCATGCAGGTCCAATCGACATAGCGGTCTCCGGGGTAGAGCGGGCGAATGCGGCCGAACCGCTTCTTGTTCGAGTCCGCGAACGGGCACCAGACCCAGGTCGTGTTGGTCGCCCCGGCGGCGCTGAAGATGTCGTGGACGTGGCGCCAGGCGGCGACGAATTCGCCCGGGTTGTTGCCGTTGACCCCCTCCGACCAGGGGAACCAGTTGCCGTTCATCTCCCAGTTGAAGCGGAGGAAGTAGGGGTGGCCCCAGGTCCTCGCTTCGGCCGCGAACTGGCCGATGTAGGAGTCGTACTTCCCGGCGATCACGTCTGAGAGCTGAAATTCCGGGTTGCCGATCTGCGCCGGGGACGTACGGCGTAGCCTGCGACGCCCAGCTGAGACACCGGGATCGCCCCGTAGTCGCGCGCGTTTTCCATCGCCTGCGTCGGGAACGGGAAGAAGGTGCATGGACGGCCCGCGGGGCAGTCGGCGAACGGCGATGAGAGGCCGATGAGGGAGAGGCCTTTGTCGACGACCCCTTCGAAGGCGGAGACTCCGCTCATGTCCCAGGGGGGCTTGGTCCCGGTCATCTGATCCCCGATCCAGGCGCCCCAGTAGATCGACCGCGGCGGAGAGCTGGGCCTGCTCGCGGCCGGGGCGCCCGCCGGGATCAGGGCGCACGCGACGAGCGCAAGGGCCAGCGCGGCGACGAGCGCCCCGGCCGCGGCCTGGATGTGTCCGAGCGCCCGCACGAGAGAACTAACCGGAGTGTAGGGAACGAGGTGGCGCGGCCCTGCAGGCTGCCGATCAGCTCGGAGGCTGGATCACCCCGGGCGCGAGGCCCGCGTAGGAGTTGCCGACGTAGAGGCTGCTGCGGATCCCTTCCGCGAACGCTGTGGTGGCGGTCGGGCTGGTCTCGATCGGCCAGTCCATCCCGTCGTCGAATTTGTCGAACCAGAGCAACGCGCGGACCTTCGGGTACTCGGTCGGCAGCTTCGCCAGCATGTCCGCGATCCAGGCCGCCTTCGACCCGCCCAGCTCACTCGACCCGACCTCGCCGATCATCATCGGCTTCGACGGCGCCAGGCGCTCGGAGATCTCTTCGTAGGTCGAAGAGAAGAGCTGGTCGAAGCTCTTCCACCCCTTCGGGGAGGCGGGGTTGGTTCCCCAGTTGTAGCCGTCGAGGGCGGTCCAGTCGACGTAGGCGTCGCCGGGATACTCGGAGCCAGGACTCGTCATCGATCCGCCCGGGTCGACGTATGGGCACCAGACCCAGGTCGCGTTGCCGGCCCCGACCGAGGCGAAGACGTCGTGGACGTGGCGCCAAGCGGCGACGTACTGGCCGGCCTGGTTGCCGTTGACCCCCTCCGACCAGGGGAACCAGTTGCCGTTCATCTCCCAGTCGAAGCGGAGGAAGAAGGGGTGGCCCCAGTCGCGGGCTTCTTCGGCGAACCTGGCGATGTAGGCGTCGTAGCGCCCTTCGATCAGGTCGGAGAGCTGGAAGTCGGGCTCGTTCGAGGCTCGAGGGGATCGACTGCGAGCTCCAGCTCAGCACCGGGATCGCCCCGTGGGCGCGGATGTCTTCCATCGGAGTCGTCGGGAATTCGTAGAACGAGCATGGCGAGGCGCTGCAGTCGGCGAACGGCTGGAAGAGCTGGATCAGCGAGACCGGCTTCTGGGCCTCCTGCTCGAAGCTCGAGACGGCGCCCATGTCCCAGGGCGCCTGGGTCCCGGTCAGGTGCGAGCCGATCGTCGCGCCCCAGTAGAGAGGTTGGGGATCGCTGCTGGCACGCGCCGGGCGGACGCAGCGGTGGCCGCGGAGGAGCGTGCGGCGGAGCGCGCTTCTGGCGCCTGCCTGAGCAGACCTTCCGTTGACCCACCCTGCGGGCGACGTGGATCATCGCTCGGAACTCGCCCCGGCCCGCGATCCTGTCCGCGCCTCGCGCCGGCGCTGTGCCGGCGCTGCCCAGACGAGGAGAAGGACCGCGATCGCGGCGGCGAGCGACGCGATCGGCAGTGCTCGGGCCTGGGCACGGTTCATACAGGCCCATCGACGGGCCCAAATCGGACGTGCAGGCCCACCGCCGCGCCTGGACGTTTGTTCTACTCAGTCTGGGAAATGGCTTGCGACCGCGCCCTAGCCTGGCGGCGAGATCGCGCTCGCGGCGAGGTTGGCGAAGCCGTTGCCGAGGTAGGCAGAGCTCTGGATTCCCTTGGCGAAGGCCGCGGTCGCGCCGCTCGAGGTCTCGAGCGGCCAGTCCATCCCGCTGTCGTACTTGTCGAACCACAGCAACGCCCGGATTCCCTGGTATTCGGTCGGCAGGCGGGCCAGCATGTCTTCGACCCAGCCCGCCTTCGAGCCGCCGTACTCGCTCGAGGCGACCTCGCCGATCATCATCGGCTTCGAGGGGGCCACCCGTTTCGACCAGGTGGAGGTAGGTCGAGCGGTAGACCTGGTTGAAGGTCTTCCAGCCGCCCGGCTTGGCCGGGTTGGTGCCCCAGTTGTAGCCGTCGAGCCCGGTCCAGTCGACGTAGGCGTTGCCCGGGTAGTCGGAGGTGATCGCCTGCAGGTCGTTGTTGTAGTCGACGTTCGGGCACCAGACCCAGGTGACGTTGGTCGCGCCCGCGGCGGTGAAGAGATCGTGGACGTGGCGCCAGGCGGCGACGTACTGGCCTGCCTGGTTGCCGTTGACCCCCTCCGACCAGGGGAACCAGCTGCCGTTCATCTCCCAGTCGAAACGGAGGAAGAGCGGGTGGCCCCAGGCCTTGGCCGCGCCCGCGAAGCCGCGGATGTATTCGTCATAGCGGCCCTCGATCAGGTCGGAGAGCTGGAAGTTCGGGCTCGCTCAGGCTCGAGGGGATCGACTGCGAGCTCCAGGCGAGGACGGGGATCGCTCCGTGAAGGCGGATGTTTTCGAGCGGCGTCGTGGGAAAGCCGTAGTAGGAGCAGGGCGAGCTGGCGCAGTTGGCGAAAGGCTGGAAGAACTGGACGAGGGAGAGGCTCTTGCGCGTCTCTTCCTCGAACTTGCGTGATCGCGTTGGTGTCCCACGGGGCCTGCGTCCCGGTCAGCTGGGAGCCGATCGTCGCGCCCCAGTAGAGGGTCTGGCCGCCGCCGGTGGGCGGGGCCGGTTCGGATTCGGCCGGCGGCGGAGCGGGCGCGGCGTTCTTCACGTTGACGACGACGCTGGTCGTCGCCTTCGCTCCCCGCGCGCCGTAGGCGACCGCGGTGAGCGTGTGCGAGCCGTTGGCGAGGGTCGTGGTGTCGAGCCCGCCGGTCTTGCCCCGGTAGAGGTAGGGCGAGGAGGCCTGGGACCAGCTTCGTGGCGCCGTCGATCGAGAAATCGACCTTGCTGGCGGTGCCGGTGACCGCGATCGCCCAGGTGACTCCGCCCGAGACCGTTTCGCCGGCCGCGGGTGACTTGGGTCGATGCGCTGAGGGCCTCGTTCGAGGTCCCGGCGACCTTGGCACTCGAGACGCCGATCTTGGCGGCTCCGGCCGTGCCCGGAGCAAGCGCGAGCACGGACACGGAGGTCAGTGCGATCAGCAGTATTGAGCGTCTGAGGTTGAACACGGTGCCGCCTCATCGACGGCACCGAAGGGGAGAATCAGTCGGCCGAGCCGGCCCTGGACATTTGTCCGGTCACCGAAGCTGTAGAGCTCGAGCAGAGCGACCGCACAGTCGTCCCAGGTACTCAATTTCGGGGCCTCCGCGGGCGGTGGCTCGTCGAGCTGCCGGAGGATCGCCCGCGCCACCCCGGCGGGGTCCTCGTCGGCCGGAACGGCGCGGGCGAAGCCGTCCTCGGCGAGCTCGGAGAGGCCGCCGCTGTCGGCGACGAGCAGACGTCTCCGAGCGGCCGCCGCCTCGAGTGCGACCAGCGGATGGGTCTCGAACTCGCTGAGCAGGACGACCAGCGAGATCCGGCCCAGCATCGCGGCCATCGCCGTCGGGTCGCCGGGCGGCACGCTGGTGAACTCGACCCGCTCGGCGACACCGAGCTGCTCGGCCTGGCGGCGGAGGTCGTCTTCGTAAGGCCCCTTGCCGACGACCAGCAGGCGGGCGTCCGGCCGGGCCCCGAGGACCTCGGGGAAGGCCGCGAGGACCCGGCCGTGGCCCTTGTAGCGCTCGAGCCGTCCGATCGTCGCCAGGGTGGGCGGGCCGTCAGCCTCGGCAACCGCACCGACGTCGATCTCGGTCCCGTTCGGGATCAGCACGAATCGCTCCGACGGGACCCGGAGGGCGCGGCCGTACTGGTCGATCTCGAATCGCGCGACGGCGACGAGCCGCGCGGCCCGGACGAGCAGCGGGCGCAGCAGCCGCAGCTGCAGGCTACGGGCGCGGTTGCGGAGCTCCGAGGAATGGCCGCCGCCGTGGAAGGTCACCACATAGGGGATCCGCAGGACGAGGGCCCGCAGCATCGCCAGCGGCGCCACCAGCGTGTGGTAGGACTGGACGTGGATCAGGTCCGGGTCGCCGGCGCCTGATCTCGCGCCAGAGCCTCGGCGCCAGGAAGTAGTCACGATTGCGCGGCCAGGCTCGGACCGTCGTGATCGGGACGCCCTCGTGTAGCTCGGTGTCGACGCCGCGGGCCTCCGGGTCCGCGCAGAGCACCTCGACGTCTCCGCCGGCGGCGTGTATCCGCCTGCTGACCTCGATCACGTGCCGCTCGACCCCACCGTGCCCGAGCGGGCTGCGGGGCGTCACCATCAGGATCCGTGGCCACTCCCCCGAGCCGGCGGCGGTCGGCGCCGGGCCCGCGACCCGGGTCCGGAGATAGCTCGCGGTCGTCGTCGCGAGCCCGAGAACGATGAACGCGGCGCGCCCGAGGCCGGCGAGGTCCCCTCCGGCCGCGTCGCGAAGATCGCGCAGGAAACCGAGCGGGAGGGTGCGCCGGGTGTAGGTGCGCTCGGAGGCGAGGCCGTCCTGGGCGCCGACCATCGCCGGTCAGGATCGCCTTCGAGTGCCCCTCGGCGGAGCAGCGCTCGAGGAAGTAGCGGACGCCGGCCGCGGGCCGGAGGGACCGTGTGGTCGACCGACGCCGCCGGGTCGTAGAGGATCGTCGCCGAGGGGCGGCGCTGGCCGATCCGGATGCTGAGGTCGGTCTCCTCGCAGCCGACCGGCAGCGTCCCGACCCGGCCCAGGTTCTCGCTGAACCCGCCGACCGCCGAGCAGCGCCTCGCGCCGAAACGACATGTTGGCGCCGACCGGGTTCCTCACCGGCGAGGGCTCGCTCGGCATCCCCGAGTGGGTGCATCCGACCACCCAGTCGAACTCGGGCGGGAACCAACCCGGCTTGCCCGCGAGCCAGCGAGGTCGAACGGTCCCCCCCGTCCCGACGACGTCCGGGTCGGCATAGGCCGCGGCGAGACGCTGCAGCCAATCGGGGGCCGCGACGGCGTCGTCGTCGAGGAAGGCGACGACCTCGCCGGAGGCCTCGGCGACGCCGGTGTTGCGGGCCCCGGACAACCCCTGTTTCTCGCGATTGGCGACGACCCGGACCTCGGGCCATCTCCGCTCGCTCTCCGCCAGGAGCTCGGGGTTGTTGTCGATCACCAGGATCGTCTCGATCGGAGGTGCCGTCTGGGCGCCGATCGAGGCGAGCGGCCTCGCCGAGGGCATCGAGGCGCTCGGCGGTGAAGGCGCAGACCACCACCGAGATCGTCGGCGGGCGGGAGCCGTCGGACGGAGGGTGTGCCTGCACGCTGCGGATTTTGGCAGGGCCGTCGCTACGATCCGCCGCACCGTGGGGTTTTCTCGATGCGCATCCTGATGCTCGCCCAATCCTTCGCTCCGGTGGTCGGGGGCGAGGAGCGGGTCGTCGAGGACCAGGCATCGGAGCTCGTCGGGCGGGGGCATCACGTCGCGATTGCGACTGTCGAGCAGCCGGGCGAGGGGCCAGCCGAGAGAGAGCCACGGCGCCAGGGTCCACACCCTGAGGACGTCGAGGAGGCGGTTCAGGCCTCTGAGCCGCGGGTCGAAGCGCCACCATGCGCCGCCCCTGCCCGATCCCGATACCGTGCTCGACCTGCGCCGGGTGCTGGCCGAGGAGCGGCCCGACGTCGTCCACGCCCACAACTGGATAGTCCACTCCTACCTCCCGCTCGACCGCGAGCAGCGACGCGGCCCTGGTCCTCTCCCTCCACGACTACGGGCTGCTCTGCGCGACAAAGCGGCTGCTCCGCAAGGGCCGTCCCTGCAGCGGCCCCGGCCCGCTCAAGTGCACCGCCTGCGCCGGCGATCACTACGGCGTCGCAAAGGGGCTGGTGGCCACGGCGGGGACGATGCTGGGCGGGGCCGGCCATCCGCCGCCACGTCGACTTGTTCCTGCCGGTCAGCTCGATCGTCCAGCGGTTCTGCCGGTTGGTCGGCGAAGAGTCCGAGGTCCTGCCGAACTTCATCCGCAGCCTGCCCGAGCCGGTCCCCGGCGATCCTGCTCCTCGACCTGCTGCCCGACGAGCCGTTCATCCTCTACTTCGGCGACGTCACCGAGGACAAGGGGGCCTGGGACCTGGTCGAGGCCTATCGCGAGCTCCGGGACCCGCCGCCGCTGGTGCTGATCGGGCGCTGCTACCTCGATGGCCTCAACGATCGGCCCGGGGTCCACGCCCTCGGCTCCTGGCCGCACGACCTCGCGATCGAGGCGCTCCGTCGCTCGCTGTTCACGATCGCCCCGTCGATCTGGCCCGAGCCGTTCGGGCTCGTCGCCCTCGAGGCCGCCGCGGCCGGCAAGGCGGTCATCGCGTCGAACATCGGCGGGCTGATCGACATCGTCGTCGACGAGCGGACCGGAATCCTGGTGCCACCGGGAGACCGCGAGGCGCTCGGCGGCGCGATCGAGCGGCTCGCCGGCGACCCGGCGCTTCGCGAGCGCCTCGGCGCCGCCGCAATCGAGAGGGCGGCGGGATTCAACCCCGACGTGCTCGTCCCGCGCCTCGAGGACGGATATCGACGCGCCCTCGCCAGACGGCATTCGGAAATTGACTGACCGGCTCTCGCTCCGCAGTCAGCTGATCGCCGGCACCGCCGTGCTCCTGGTCCTCCGGGCGCTCCTCTCGCTGACGCGGACCGGGCCGGTCCTCGTCGCGGACGAGGCCGGCTATCTGACCAACGCCCGGGTCCTTGCCGGAGGGCTCCCGGGCCAGCTCGAAATCGCTCCCTTCTACCGGGGCGGCTACTCGCTGCTGATCGCGCCGCTGATCAACGTCAGCTCGGACCCCTCGGTCGTCTACGGCCTGGTGCTGGTCCTCAACGCGGCTCTCGCCGCGTCGATCTTCCCGCTGCTCTACCTCCTCCTGCGCCGGTTTCTCGACGTCCCGCCGCGGATCGCGATCGTCGCGGCGCTGGCCGGGGCCGTCTATCCGGCGGTGACCGTCCTCTCCCAGGTCGCGATGTCGGAGAACGCCCTCTTCCCATTGGTCTGCGTCTGGCTGATCGCCTGCGCCGGCCTCCTCGGCGCCGAGGACCGACGCCAGAGCATGCTCTGGGCGGCGGGGGTCGGGGCCTCGACCGGGGCGCTGTGGGCGGTCCACAACCGGATGATCGCCGCGGTCGCGGTCGCCCTGGCCCTGCTGGTCTGGCTCGCCGTCCGCCGGCGGATCGGCCCGCCGGCGCTGGCCGTCGCGATCCTGGTGCTCGCCGCAGCGGCGATCGGCACCCATGCCCTCGACCAGTACCTGGTCGACCAGAGCTACGGCGGCTCCGCGAGCAGCGAACTGAGCACCAGGCTCGAGCGACCTGTTCACGGCCGGCGGCCTGCGCACCGCGGCCGCCAACCTCGTCGGCCAGACTTGGTACTTGCTGGTGGCCACCTTCGGGCTCGCGGCCGCCGTCGCCTTCGACTTCGTTTCGCGGATGCGTCGGCCGGCCGGACGTGACGACTGGCCATCTCTTGCCCCAGTCGCGATCCTCCTCGGTCTCACCGCCGTCCTTCTCCTCGTCTCGGCGGCGGCTTTTCCGGAACGGACCCGGCCGGACATGCTGATCTATGGGCGATACACGGAGATCGTCGCCCCGCCGCTGGTCGCGATCGGCCTCGCCATCATCGCCCGGGGGCCCCTGCTGCGCAGCGCCGGGCTCCCGCTGCTGGGGTTCGCGCTCCTCACCGCCGCCGTCGTACTGATCCGGGCAACCGCCTCCGACCCGGACGCCGCCAACCGCTGGAACATCTCCTCGCTCCCGTTCGTGACGATGCAGCTCGGGCCGGGGATCCTGATCGGCGCGGCGGTCGTCGCCGTCATGCGGCGCGCTGCTGCTTCGTGCCGGCGCCGAGCGCTCGCCGCAGTTCCTCGGCGGTCTGGCTGTCGCGCTGTTCCTGGCGGTCGCCGCCTACGGGGTCTGGAACCCCGTTCGGTCCTCCCAGCGCGCCGTCTACCCGAGCGGCTGGACGAGCCCTGCAGGCCGTAGCGGCGCGCGAATCGATCGGCCGCGTCTCCTATGACCTCGCCCACTACGACACGATCGGCCTCTACGTCACCCAATGGTTCCTGCCCGACACCTCGTCGCGCTTTTCAACGGAAAGCAGGAGGCCGCCGGACGGGCGTTATGTCCTCAGTGGCTCCTGACTGGAACCGAGAGCATCCCGCAGAATCCCGGGGCGACCGCTCTGGTGCGATACCGGCAGGGACGAGGTGCTGTGGAAGCTTCGCTGACAGCACCGGGCGCGGGGCGCCGCCTACCTCCTCTTCCACCGGCTCACCGGCAGCAGTCTCCCCGCCCACTACCGCGCGTTCCTGGCCCAGGACCGAGCTCGTGAGTTCGTCGACACCGGCGCTCTCCTCGGCCCGCACCCTCGAGCACGCCGTCGAGACGGTGCCCCACTACGGGGATGCGGCGTCTCCCGAGCAGATCCGCTCCGATCCCTTCGAAGCCCTCGCCTCGTTCCCGGTCCTCTCCCGCGACGTCGTGCGCGAGCAGGGCTCGCGACTGCTCTCGAGCAGAGGGGGACCGCTCGCGCTGGATGAGGAACACGTCCGGCGGCTCGACCGGCGAGCCGGTCGAGCTCTTCCAGGACCCCGAGCACCTGGCGCTCACCGTCGCCATCCGCGAGGTCTACTCGACCTGGGCCGGTGGGCAGCTCGGCTCCCCGGAGCTCTACATCTGGGGATCCGAGCGCGACCTCGAAGCGGGGCCGGCAATCGCCGAGGAACCGGTGGGCGAACCGTCTCCTGCGGCGCTCCCTGCTCAACGCGTTCATGCTGACCGAGGAGCTCGATCACGGCCATCGTCAGGTCGATCCAGGAGCACCCGCCCAGCCTTGTCTCTGCCTATGCCCAGGCCGGCTACGAGGTCGGCGAGGTTCATCGCCGACCGAGGCCTCGAGCTTCCGGCCCAGCGTGGCCTGATCTCCACCGCCGGGACCCTCTCCGAGTTCATGCGCTCCCGGATGGAGGAGTCGTTCCGATGCGAGGTCTTCGATCGCTACGGCTCGCGTGAGACCGGCGACATGGCTGGCGAGTGCGATGAGCACCGGGGCCTGCACGTGCTTCCCTGGACCTGCCATCTCGAGGTCCTCGACGGACAGGATGAGCCGGTGGGCCCGGGCGAGGAAGGCGAGATCGTCGTCACCGGTTTCACCAACAGGGCGATGCCGTTGATCCGCTACCGGATCGGCGACCGCGCCAGGGTCCCGGCTGAGAGGAGCGTCTGCCCCTGCGGCCGGGACACCCAGATGCTGGCCTCGATCACCGGGCGGACGGTCGACATGTTCCTCGGGCCCGACGGAGCCATGGTCGACGGTGAGTACTTCACCCACCTGCTGTATTTCCGAGGTTGGCTGAGGCAATTCCAGGTCGATCCAGACGGCCCCTAACCGAGTTGTCTACAGGCTCGCCGCCGACGGCGAGATCCCACCCGAGGACCGGGACGAGATCGCCGCGAAGACGAGGGCCGTCCTCGGCGCCGGGTGCGAGGTCACATTCGAGGAGGTGGGCTCGATCCAGCCGAGCGCATCGGGAAAGCTTCGCTACACGATCCGCGCCTTCTGACGCGCCGGGATCAGGTAGACGGCGCAGGCGGCCACCCCCACCGCCTTGCCGATCGCCCAACCGACGCCGGCCCCCTCGATGCCCAGCGGCGGAAGCAGCAACCAGGTCGAGGCGATCGCGGCGATCAGCGTGAGCCAGGTCGCGATCGCCGCCTGGCGCAGCTGATGCCGGACCCGCATCACCGCGAGCGCGAGCTGAAGAACGGAGTCGAATGCCGCCGCGCCGACCAGGATCACCAGCAGCGTCGACCCTTCTTCGGAATAGGCGGGGCCGAGGATCCCGAGGATCTGCGGGCCGGCGACGACGAGCACGAGGGCGGGCGGGCCCGCGAGGAGCAGGATGTATTTCACCGCCCGGCGCAGGTTGTCCCCGAGATGCTCCGGAGCGTGGGCCCCCTCCGCGAAGAGGGCGTTGCTGATCGCCGGCGCGATGAAGAAGAGCGCGCTGGAGAGCATGAACGTCGTGTAGAAGTACGCGTTCTCGGTCACGCCGAGCTGGGCTGACACCAGGACCGGCAGGAGATAGGTCGACGCCTGCGCGCCGAGGTTGATGCTCTGGTGCCCGGCGATCAGCCCCCTCATCCGGCCGAGCTCCTGTCTCCAGCCCTCGAGGGTCAGCCGGAACCTGTGGCCCAGCCGGTGCAGGGTCCGGGTGATCGCGAACGTGTCGATCAGGAGGAAGGACCCGACCCAGATCGCCAGCAGCCATGTAGTTCCGTCGAGCGGCCCCGCAGCCGCGATGCCGATCAGCGCCACCCGGAGGACCGCCGCGACGGTGTTGCGGATGAAGGCGAGCTTGGCGTGCCGCTCGGCGATGCAGGCGAAGTCGAGGATCAGGGAACAGGCCACCGCCGCAACCCCAAGGGGGAGGAGGACGAAGACGCCGCCAGGAAGGCCTTCCTTCAGCGCCGGGATCAGGGCCGGCAGGACGACGGCGGCCACCGCCCCGCCGAGGAGGCTGACGATCGACACCAGCGCCAGTCCCGTCGTGACCGTGAGCGACCAGTCCCGGCCCGCCGAGCGCGAGGCGAGCCGAGAGACGAAGACCTGGCCGACACCGAGGTTCGTGAACACCGAGACGAAGAGCATCGCCGACACCAGCGCCGAGGCGCGGCCGACTTCCTCCGCCGAGAGGATCCGCGCCGCCACGATCCAGAACCCGAAGCCGAGGAGAGAGGTCACGGCCGTCGTCCCCATGATGTAGACGCCGTTGCGGAACAGCGACTCCTCGCCGAGCGCCCGCGCCCGGCCGACGGCCCTCGCGAACCGGGACGGGGGCGTGTTCACCGTGCCCTCAGTGCTCGACCCGGGACCGATGCTCACACCGGTGGCGATACCGGAGGCATGATCGTCCGATTTTGCCAGCCACAGGGGGACGACACCGGGCGCACCTATGCTGGCAGCGTGAATTCGGCCGCGACAGCCGAGGCATCCAAGTCCGCCGCGCAGCCCACCATGCCGGAAACGATCAGGCTTCAGCCGACGAAGGGGTTCAGCCGCGTTCTGGCGCCGCGCGAACTGTGGCGATACCGGGATCTGGCGCTCCAGATCGCGGTCCGCGACATCACGGTGCGCTACCGGCAGACGATGCTGGGCGGCGCTTGGGCGGTGCTGCAGCCGATCGGGTTCATGGTGGTCTTCTCGATCTTCTTCGGAGGACTCGCAGGCGTCGCCTCGGACGGGCTGCCCTACGCGCTCTTCAGTCTCGCCGCCCTGGTGCCGTGGACCTTCTTCTCCAACGCGCTGCTGCTGGGCTCCGACAGCCTCGTAGCCAACTCCGCGCTGGTCTCGAAGATCTACTTTCCGCGGATCTTCATGCCGCTCGGAATCGTCGCAGCTGGGTTCGTCGATATCGGGATCTCGTTCGTGATCCTGCTCGTCATCGCGGTCATCTGGGGCTTCCCCCCTTCGGTCACCCTGCTCGCGATCCCGCTGCTTGTCGCGATCGCGACGGCAGCCGCACTCGGGGTCAGCTCAGCCCTCTCGGCGATCAACGTCCGCTACCGCGACGTGCGCTATGTCGTCCCGTTCGCGATCCAGATGTGGCTGTTCGCGACGCCGATTGCCTATCCGAGCAGCCTGCTCGATGAGCCGTGGCGGACGATCTCGGCGATCAACCCGATGGTCGGGGTGGTGGAAGGATTCCGCTGGGCGGTGCTCGGCACGCCCGACGCCCCGTTCGCCCTGATCGGGATTTCCGCCGCTTCGGCCCTGCTCCTGTTGTTCGGCGGGGCTCGCCTATTTCGACCGCGTCGAGCGCCGCTTCGCCGACTACGTCTGAGCTATGAGCGACGTCGCGATCCAGACCAGCCACCTGGGCAAGCGCTACACGCTGGGCGTCCACCGGAGGGGTTACGGAACCCTCCGCGAGGCGATAACCGAGGCCGCCCGGCGCCCGTTCCGGCGAGGGGGCAAAGAGGAACAGTCGTCAGACCAGAACACCCTCTGGGCGCTGAACGACCTCTCCCTGACGATCAACAGCGGCGAAGTCGTCGGCCTGATCGGGCACAACGGCGCCGGAAAGAGCACTTTGCTGAAAATCCTCTCTCGGATCACCGAGCCCTCCCGCGGCTGGGCGGACGTGACCGGCCGGGTCGGCTCGCTGCTCGAGGTCGGCACGGGCTTTCATCCCGAGCTGACTGGCCGCGAGAACATCTTCCTGAACGGGTCGATCCTGGGCATGAGGCGCGCCGAGATCCGCAGTCGCTTCGATGAAATCGTCGAATTCGCGGAAATCGAGCGCTTCCTCGACACTCCGGTGAAGCGCTATTCGAGCGGAATGTCCGTGCGCTTGGCCTTCGCGGTGGCCGCCCACCTCGATCCGGAGATTCTGCTCGTCGACGAGGTCCTCGCCGTCGGCGATGCTGCTTTCCAGCGCAAGTCACTGGCCAAGATGCACGAGGTCGCCAAGGAAGGCAGGACAGTCGTTTTCGTCTCCCACAACCTCGCCATCATCCAGACCCTCTGCCGGCGCGCCGTCCTGCTCGAACGGGGGAGTGTGATCGCCGATGGCCCGGTCAAGGAGACCATCGACGGCTATCTGCGGAAGCTCGAGAGCAAGGGATCGGATGACCTGCTCAAGCGGACCGACCGCGACAACCGAGCCTACGACGAGACCCTCGTCCGGCGGATAGAGATCCGCGAAGGAGGTGGCGCCGACGCCGATGTGGTGGTCGGCGGCAGGCCCGCGCTGATCGTCGTTCACGTCACCGAGGTGCTCCCGGCGATGGAGTGCCGCCTGACCATCATCGACAGCCTCGGCAGCCCGGTTATGACCCTCGATAGCGAGATCTCCGCGACCCGAGATCAGCGGGACGGCAGCCTCGGGAAGCGGATCGAGTGCGAACTTGACGCTGTCGCCCTTGTTCCCGGCCGCTACCGGATCGACATTTTGCTGAAGGCGAACAACCAAATCCAGGACGGGTTGCAGGCGGCAGCGTTCTTCGATGTGCAGCCCGGCGTGATCGGCGGCCGCCCGGTGCCGGCGTCCGGCTTGGAGGGAGACGTGCTCATGCCGCACACCTGGCGGCTGCCCTCCTAGTGCCGCCTCCGGCCGAGACTAGGATCTTTCGATGCGCCTCCTCGTCCCTCGACCGCAAGGCCAGGTGGAACCGCTCGAGAGGCCACCCACCTTCTCGATTGTGATCACGACCTACCAGGCGGCGCAGACGGTCGGCGACGCAATCGCCTCGGCGCTCGAGCAGACCCAACCTCCCCACGAGGTGATCGTCGTCGACGACGGCTCCACCGACAACACCGATGCGGTGCTCAGGTCGTTCGGCGAGCGGATCAGGACGATCCGTCAGGAGAACCGCGGCTCTGCCGGAGCTCGGAACACGGCCCTGGCCACGGCCGAGGGCGATTTCGTCGCCATACTCGACGCCGACGACGCCTACCACCCGCGCAGGCTCGAGGCACTGGGGGAGCTCGCGACAGCCCGTCCCGACCTCGACCTGATCACGACCGACGCCAGGCTTATCGCGCACGGAAGGAATGTGGGCACATTCGCGACCTTCACCCCCTTCGCGGTCGAGGGGCAGCGGACCGCGATCTTCGAGAGATGTTTCGTCGGGGGCTGGCCGGCTGTGCGGGTCGATCGCCTGCGGGCGATCGACGGCTTCGACGAGACCCTCCGGATCGCCTTCGATTGGGATTGCTGGCTTCGCCTGATTCTCGCCGGCGCCGGGGCTGGGATGGTCGACGCCCCGTACTACGACTACGTGCTGCACTCCGGCAGCCTCTCCGCCAGCCGCGCGCCGAGCCTCTGGGAGCGGGCCCGCCTCACCGAGAAGGCCCTCTCGAATCCCGATCTGCGGCCGGAGGAGCGGCCCAGCTTGATCCCCGCCATACGCATGCATCGCTCGCGCGCGGTGGAGGCCGAGGCCCAGTCCGCCCTCTTCGGCGAGGGCTCCCTCCTCCCCCTGCCGAGGCTGGCTCTCTCGCGTTCGATCAAGCCGAGGGCAAGGATGACGGCGCTGCTCGCGGCCGTGGCCCCGCCGTTGGCCCGGAGATTCGTTCCCGAATATGAGCCCGCCGAGGATCGCCTGTCCGCGACCGACATATGAGCGGCAGCCACGCGCACCCTTCGCTTCAGGGACCCCGCTTCAGCGTTGTGATCCCAACCCATGGCAGGCGCGAGACCGTTACCCGCAACGTCGAGGCCATGAACTTGCAGAAGCTCCAGGACTTCGAAGTGATCGTCGTCGTCGACGGCGACGTGGACGGGACGGCGGAAGCGCTGAGGAGCCTGGATGCCGATTTCGACCTCAAGGTGATCGAGCAGGAAAATCGCGGCGTGGCCGAGGCACGGCTTGCCGGCGCCGCTGAGGCTGAAGGCGAGATCCTCCTATTTCTCGACGATGACATGGAAGCGGATCCGGAGATGCTGCTCCAGCACGACAAATCCCACCGGGGCGGGGCCGACCTGGTCCTCGGAGACCTTCCGCTGCACCCCGACTCCCCTCGCAATCTGCTCAGCTGGGGCGTCGGCTTCTGGGCCTCGTCGCGACGGGAGCGGCTCACCGCTCCTGGCGCCGAGATCGGCATCGACGACCTGATCACAGGTCAAATGTCGGTCTCCCGCACCGCCTTTGAGGCTGCCGGCGGCTTCGACACGAGCTTCGCAGGGGAAGGCCTCGACCAAAGCAGCGATGTGGACTTTGGATATCGGGTGATGAAGAAGGGCTTCCGGGTCGCGTTCAACCCCGCCGCGATCAGCTATCAGTTCTACGACGTCGATCCCGGCGACTACCTGCGGCGAGCTTTCGACATCGGGTGCTCGGAGCAGGAGCTGGTCATCAAGCACCCCGAGCAGGCGGAGAGACTCGAGCACGCGCCCGACTTCCACACCCGCAAGAGCCGCTGGCTGATCGGCCCCCTGGTCGCCGCGCCGGAAGCATTCGTCCGTCCGTTGCGAGCCGCCGTCGTCGGACTGGTCCGCAGCGGCCGCCGGGGACAAAGGCTTCGCCGGCTCTTCTTCGCGATGAGGACGCTGGAACATCAACGCGGCGCCCGCATGACTCATCGTGTGCTCTCGATCGGCAGGGTGGTCGTCCTCTCCTACCACGCGGTCGCCGACCTCAGGGACGACCCGCTGCGACGCTGGGGGGTCCCGCCCGCGCTCCTCGGCCGGCAGCTGGATTGGCTCGCCCGTCGAGGCTGGAAGTTCATCGACCTCGACACCTTCCTCCAAGGCCTCGCCGGCGAGCGTCCCCTGCCGAAGCGCTCGATCCTCGTCACCTTCGACGATGCCTATGTCGACCTGCTCAGCGATGGCTGCCCGGTGCTCGGCGAAAGGGGCATCCCTGCGGTCACCTTCGCCGTCGCAGGACTGCTCGGCGGCGTGAACGAGTGGCGCCGGCCCGGGGCAAAGCCGCAGCCCCTGCTGGATGCCGAAGGCCTGAAGGCACTCACCCGCAAGGGGGTCGACGTCGGTTCGCATGCGATGACGCATAGAAAGCTCCCGACCGTCCCTCCCGAGGAGCTCGAGGAAGAGCTGAGAGGGTCCGCCGACGCCCTGGAGAAGCTGGGACTGCCCCGGCCGCGGGTGCTCGCCTATCCCTACGGCGAGTGGACGAGCGAGGTGGCGACGGGGGCTCACGCCGCGGGCTACGCCGCGGCGTTCGCCATTCACCCCGGTCGAGTCGAGCCTTTCAGCAACCGCTACGCCCTGCCTCGAATCGAGGTCTTCGATGACGACACCCCCACCAGGCTGGGCGTCAGAATAGCTACGGCCAACTGGCCGGAGGGGGCCCGGAACCGGCTCCTGCGCCTGATCGGCGCCCGCCCATGAGACGGGTCCGCCGCGGTCTGGACTCCGGCCTACGCCGTCTTGCGCAGGCGATCGGCTGGAGGGTCGTGGTGCCGCTGCTGCGCTCCCGCGCCCGCCGCCGCTCCGCGAGGCTGCGACCCGGAGCGGCGACCGTGATCACCGTCAACTGGAATTCTTGGGATCACGTCGCTGTTCTCATCGACCAGGTCGGCCGCCGCAGCCCCGAGGGAACCAAGATCGTGGTCGTCGACAACGCCTCTCGAGACGGATCCCGCCGGCGGCTGCGCTCCGATTCCCGGGTGCGCACGATCCAGCTGCCGCTCAACCTCGGCCATGAGCTGGCGCTCGACGTCGGCGTCCTCGGCTGCGAGACGGAGTATGCGGTCACGCTCGATGTCGACGCCTTCCCGCTCCGCGACGACTGGCTCGAGCAGCTCCTCGGGCCACTCGAGAGGGGCGCTACGGTCTCGGGTGCCCGCCTCAACCGGGAGTACGTCCATCCCTGTTGCTGGGCGATGCGCACCGCGCGCTTTGTCGAGCGAGGCCACTCCTTCCGCTCGGACTATCGTCCCCGCACGGAGTGGCGGGATGCCTCGGGAGACGTCGGCGAGGAGATCTCAGCCCGCGAGGCGCCCGACATCCGCTTCTTCGAGGTCACGAGCCAGAGGGGCCCCGGCGACGTCGGGACCGTCTTCGGCAACATCGTCTACCACAACTTCTACGCCACTCGTTTCGACGCTACCTCGGAGCGGACCCTCGACACGGTGGTCGGCGCCGAGGAGCCCAAACTGGCCTGGGAGGAGGCGTTGCGGCGGTACGTCAAGTGACCCACGGGACGACAAAGCACCGGGACAACGTCGGGTCAGTGTCCCGGCTTGCGAGCGAGCAGCATGATCGCGTTCGGTGGTCCCCAGGTGAGGCCCCACGACTCGAGGCGGGCGGCGGCAGCCAGGAACGGGAACGCGGCCAGGCGGATCGGCAGCGCCGAGCCTTTGATCCGATCGCGGACCTCCTGGGCTGCCGCCGTCAGGCTTCGATAGGTCGGCCGTGCCTCGATCGGCTCCAAGTCCGCGCGGCGCGCTGCCGCGGCGATCTGCTCGGGGCCATAGCCGTGACGAACCTGATCGCGCCAGGTGGAGGCGCTGCCCGGGAGCACCGGCCGCCAATCGAGCTCGGGAACCTGGATCGCGAGCAGGCCGCCCGGCGCAAGCGCCGCGGCCATGCTTCCCATCGCCTCATCGTCGGCCGGGATCTCATGCAGCGCCTCCAGCGAGACGACCGCGTCGAATCCCGACTCGGGCATCGGCTCGGTGAGGTCGGCCGGCTGGAAATCGATGTTGGCAAGCGAGCGGGCGCGGACTCGCGCCCCCTCGAGCAGGTCGGCTCGCTGGTCGACGCCGAGGAGAGTCCAGTCGGGATGACGCTTCGCCAACCGGATAGAGATCAGGCCGTCTCCGCAACCGGCGTCGAGCACGCGGATCGCCTGCCCGTTCGCGTGTTGGCTGAGAACGTCGTTGACCAGAGCCAGGCGAAGGCGACGCGATGGGGCCATCAGCGCCAAACGCTCCTCCAGCACCGCGACGATCTTGGCAAGCGCGTTGATCGGCGAATCATCGCCGACCGTCCGGCATCGATGGGAGCAGGTTGATGTCGGAAGTCGTGCTGCGTGGAGTGTCCGGCCCCGCGGGGTCGCGACTGGCGCGGCTACTCGGCGCCGGGTTGGAGCCGGTGACCCCATTGGGAGGGGTCACCGGGCCGCTGGATCGGGTGGTCGCGGACCTCTCGGCGCCCGAGGCCGAGCTCGATGCCGCAGAGCAAGGCCTGCCCGACGGGGCCGCGCGAGCAGAGGCGGTGGCCGTTCGGCTGCGCTCCGAAGGCGCCAAACTGCGTTGGCAGGCGCCGACCGTGGTAAGGGACTTGGCCTCCCTGCTCGAGTTCAACCGGGAACGCGGTCGCTCTTCGGTACAGGTCTGGAGGGCCCGACCGGCACTTCTCAGCGGGCTCCAGCTCGGCGCCTGGTTCGACGCGCCGTGGCGGACCCGCTTGGTCAGGCGCCGGAGTCTGGTCCGGGCGGCAATCCGGCGGGGCGCCCTCTCGTCTCCAAGGCTTCTGGCCGCCGCCGCCGACCACGCCTTCTGGGCGGGAGTTCGGGAGGAGGCGACGCCCGCGGAGTGGCAGCGCCTCACCGCCAACTCCTATGTGGCGCTTGTCTACCACCGTTTCGCCGGGGAGATGAAACCGGGCCAGGAGCGAATCGACATCGCGCCGCGTAGGTTCGCCCGACAGCTGCAGGCCCTCCGCCTGGCCGGGTACAGGCCCTTATCGGCGGATCAGATCCTCGAGTTCCACGGCGACGAGGGTGCCCTTCCTGGCCGTCGGTTCGCAATCACCGTCGACGACGCAATCGTCGATTCGGTCGCCCCGCTGGGCCGCCACGCGCGCCACACCCCAATGCTCTTCGTCCCCACCGCCGAGCTTGGCGGCGCGGCCCACTGGATCGACGGGGAGCCGGTCGCCGGGTGGGAGCAGGTCAAGGAGCTGGCCGCCGCAGGGGTCGCGATCGGCTCTCACACCAGACATCACCGGCGCCTGACCGAGCTCGATGGCGACGCCCGCCGAGAGGAGCTGGTCGGCTCACTCGCCGAACTTCGGGAGCAGCTGGCGAGGCCGGCCGAGGTTCTCGCCTACCCGAATGGCGATCACGACTTCGCCGTCTGCACCGCCGCCGGCGAGGCCGGATACCGCGCCGCCTTCACCACGGAGAAGGGCCGCAACGGCGCCGGCACGGATCCCCACTGCCTGCGCCGGGTAAGCGTTCACGGCCGAGACGGCGTCCTCGCCGTGCTCTGGAAGGCGACCACCGGGGAGGCCCTGCCGGATATCTGGCTGCGGCTGCGCTCGCTGGGCAGGTCTCAGCGACGGTGACTACGATCGAGCTCCTCCTCGAGAAGGCCGAGGAACGGCGCCCCGCGTAGCGCGTCTCGGTCCGGCGCGCCTCCCGTCTCGAGCTCGAGATGGCGGTAGTCGGAGCGGCTGTGGATCACCCAGCAGAGCAGGCGCAGGCGCCGGAGGACCGCGTCGTCGAGCCCGACGGCCCGCGCGTAGCTCGCAAGCGACTCGGCCGCGACTCGGCCGTTGGCGGTGCCCGGGTCGAGCAACGACGCATAGGACTCGCGGGTCCTGCCCGACTCCAGCGCCCCATCGATGACAAAGGCACAGTTGGCGAGGAAGTAGACGAGGTCGAGCCCGGGCAGGCCATCCGGCTCCGCCGACTCCCAGTCGAAAAGCGACGGATCTCCGCCGGCCCCGATCGCGATGTTCCATGGGGAGCAGTCGCGGTGCTCGCAGACGATCGGGAGGTCTCCGAACCGGTCGAGAGCGTCTCGCAACTGATCGACCATCGCCGGCGCGACCTCGCCGAACTGCCGCGCGAATAGTTCGAGCGGCTCGTCGACGAGCCGGCTCCTCCAGGCGGATTCCGGCCTCTCCTCCTCGCCGACGGCGAGCTCGACGAGGAAGCCCTTCACCCGATCGGCGAGCCCGGCAAATGACGCCGGAGTCAGTACCTCGATCAACGGCTCGCCCTCGATCGGGCTCTCGGCCACCCCGAACATTCCGCAGCGCCGGAGCCTCCCCTCGAGGCGTGGATAGCCGTCGAGGTCCGGACGGGACTCGGTGAGACGGCCGAGGACCATGGCCTCCCGTTCGAGACCGGGCTCGGCCTCCCTCACCCGCGCGAACTTGACCGCCCGCGCCGGCCCGGCCCCCTCCGGCGCGAACTCGAGCCCGACGACCTTGTTGATGCTCCGCCTGCCGCCGGTGAGGAGCAGCAGCGGCTTCTGATTCGGCTGCTCGCCGTCCGGAACCCGCGCGACGGCGCATTGCGGCGCCAGCAGCCCGGCCCGCAGGGCCCAGCGCCAGACCCTCCGCAACGCCGCCTGGCCCCGCGATCGAGCCGCGCGCGAGGCGAGAAGATGCTCGGTCGCCATCCGCGAGTCGAGCTCGAGCCAGAACTGCGGCGCGCGGTGCGGAACCGGCCCCGCCCAGAAGACCCTGACCCCGTCGAGCCCGGCCGCCTCGAGGCGGCGGCGCGCCCTGCGGGTGGCGCCGGGCTGCGGCAGCCGCCAGAAGCAGACCAGGTCCCCGCCCGGGGCGAGCGCCGCTGTGGCAGTCCGGAGCCTGGCCCGCGACGGGAAGCCGATCACGGCGAGCTCGGCGCTGCCGGGCTCATCAGTCACTCCTGAGGAGATCAGGCGGACCGCCTCCGTCCCGGCGGCCGAGCCGGCCGCCCGGGGCGCGTCGCGCCGGCTGAGGAGGAAACGCCAGTCGACTCCGCGGAGCAGGTCGTTGCGGCGCCGCTCGGGCATCTCAGCCGAGGCTTCAGCGGGCATCGGCGAGAACCCTCTCGTAGATCGCCGTCACCCGGTCGGCCATCGCCCGGCGGGTGAAAGAGGTCTCAACCCTCTTGCGGGCGCGGGCCGCAAGGGATTCCCGGAGGCCGGGATCCTCCAGCAGCCGGCCGAGAGCGTCCGCAAGGGCGGGAGCGTCGCCGGGCGGGACCAGGAGGCCGGAAACTCCGTCGTCGATCAGCTCCTCGGTGCCGCCGATCGCCGAGCTGACGACCGCCCGGCGGGCGGCCATCGCCTCGAGCACGGCCAACGAGGTCCCCTCGTAGAGCGAGGGGAGGGCAAAGACGTCGCTAGCCGCGAGAAGCTGCGGGATGTCGGTCCGGTGGCCGAGGAAGCGGACTCGCTCGGCGACCCCGAGGCGGCCGGCAAGCGCCTGCAGCGATGAGCGCTCCGGGCCCTCCCCGGCGAGAGCGAAGACGACGTCGGGGAGAAGGGTTGCCGCCTCGAGCAGCACGGGGTATCCCTTCTGCTCGTCGAGCCGGCCGAGCGTCAGGACGAGCGGGCGCCCGTTGCCGCCGATGAGCCGATCGCGGAGGCCCGGCGGCGCCTCGACGTCGAAGCGCTCGATGTCGACTGCGTTGTGCACGACCTCGACCTTCGCCGCCGGCCAGCGGAAGCGCTCAACCAGCTCGCCGGCGATGTCGTTAGAGACCGCGATGTAGCGGTCGACCCCGCGGGAGAGGGCGCGGAGCTGGAGGAAGCTCGAGCGCTCGAGCCTGAACTCCGGTATCAGCTGCACCGTGGCGATCACCCCCGGGGCGCGGGCCAGCGCGGCGGCGGCGAGCGGGTACTTCGCCGCCAGCGGCCAGCTCAGGTGGGCGTGGAAGATGGCGGGACGCTCGCGACGCAGCATCGCCGCCATCGCCGGGACCCGGCGGGCGCCGGCGATGCCGAGGGGCATCGCCGGGACACGGCGGACCGGGACGCCGAGCTCTGCGGCGCGGGCGGCGAGGGGGTCGGGCTCGGGGGCCTCGTCGAGGAGCAGGGTCGGCTCCCACTCCTCGCGATCGAGCGATTCGAGCAGCATGAACATCGCGTTCTCGGCACCGCCGAGAACGCGGCTATCCGTGTAGAAGAAGGTCGATCGGGCCACGGCGGAGCTCGCCGGCGAGCCAGGCGAGCTCGCCTTCGTCGTTTGATTCGCGCAGCTCGGCCTCGACACCTGCCCAGAAGGCGTAATCGAGGACCGCGCGGTAGAAGAGCGGCTGCCGCCAGAGTCCCGCCTGCTCGAGGACCGCGGCGACGGTGAAGACGGCGGCGATCATGGCGGGGATCCGGCCGGCGAGCCGGAGGAGCACCGAGCGAAGCGAGAGCCACGGCCTCGAGCTGTCGCGCGGGGCGGCAAGTCGCAGGTCCTCGAAGACCTCCGGGTGGGAGCGGGCGAGCAGGACGGTCGTTCGGCCTTTCTCGAATGTGTCGCGCTGGAGCCCGCGCAGGTCCTTGCCGTACTCCTGGCGGGCGACAGCCTCGGGGTCGTAGGCGAGGGTGATGCCCGCGGCGCGCAGCCGCAGGGCGAGCTCGACGTCCTCGTTGCCGTAGACCCCGAAGGACTCATCGAAGCCGCCGGCCTCGCGCAGGACTTCCGTCCGCAGCGAGGCGTTGCCCGTGTAGAAGGAGCGCGGCAGGTTGAGGTGCTCGGGGTCGTGCAGCCTCGAAAGGTGGAGGTCGAACTTGCACTTCACGTAGACCGCGGCCCTGGTACTCGACGGGCCGAGCTCGACCGGAACCGCGCCGAGGACACAGAGTCGGGAGCCGGGTGGGTGATGGCGGCGGTGGCGCTCGACGAAGCCCTCGACGACCTGCATGTCGTCGTCGAGGACGATCAGGACATCGCCGTGGGCCGCCGCGAGCGCCGCGTTGCAGGTCGCGGCGCGCCCCCGCCTCGGCGAGCTCACCCAGCTCAGTTCGTAGGGGCCCTCGAAGGCCTCGAGCATCTCGATCGTCCCGTCGCGCGAGCCATCGACGCCGACGACGACCTCGAGCTCGGCTCCCTCCCCCTGGTCGGCGAGCGAGTCCAGCGCCCGGTGCAACGAATCCCTCCGCTCTCGGGTCGGGATGATCACACTCACCGCCGGGTCCTCACCCATGCGAAGCCCCGTTCCCGCCTGAGCTCCGAGCCTCCTCGTAGACCGAGGTGAGCCGCTCCGCCCAGGCCCGCGGCGAGTGGTTGCGCTCGGCGAAGGCGCGGGCGCGGGCGCCGAGCTCGCGCCGCCGGGACTCGTCCTCGAGCAGGGCCGATGTGGCGGCGGCGATTGCGCTCGCTTCGTCGGCGACCATCAGCGGCGGCTCCTCCTCGAAGCAGTCGAATCCCTCGGCCCCGCGGGGAGTGGTCACGACCGCCTTGCCCGCAGCGATCGCCTGCAGGACCTTCATCCGCATGCCGCCACCGGTGCGGACCGGGGCGAGGACCACCGCCGCCTGCTCGAGGTGCGGCTGGACGGACGCGGCGTCGCCGATCACCTCGACGCCCTCCCCCGCCAGCGCCAGCACCTCGGCGCTCGGCGCGGTGCCGACGACGCGCAGCCGCCCGCCCGGGAAGGAAGCCCGCACCAGCGGCATGATCTCGCGCGCCAGCCAGATCGCCGCGTCGCGGTTGGGCGGGTGGGCGAAGTTGCCGACGAAGAGGACGCTGCCGGCTACCTCGGCTGCGGGGTCCGCGGCGGGCGGCAGGACGATGCCGAAGGGATTGACCCGCACCCGGCCGGCGACTGCGGGTTCCTGCTCGGAGACCGTCTCCGCATCGCGGCGGCTGAACACCTGGACCCGGTCGAAGCGCCCCCAGGCCCGGCGTTGAAACGTGGCCCAGCGCCGCCAGTCGAGCTCGTCGAAGGCCCAGCGCGGCCACCGGGACGGCGCCCGCGGGGGTCAGGGCGGTCGGGCGGGGACAGAGGACCTCGTGGTGCGTGTAGACGGTCGCCACCCCATCCGGATAGCGGAATACGGACATCGCGCTGTCCTCGACGGCGACCACGTCGAAGCGCTGCTCGCCCCCGACCCGGTCGATGATCTCCTGCAGTCCGGGATCGGCGAACCAGACGGTCCGCCAGGGCCAGCCGCCACGCGCCCAGCGCCCGGCCATCCGGGCCTGGCGGCGCAGGCGTCGAATCCCGGCCGGCGGCCGGCGGCGATCGGCGATGTGGACGTCGTGCCCGTCGCGAAGCCGGGCAACAGCCTCCGCTTCGCCGGGCTCGTCCCCGATCGCCGTCACGAGGGTGACCTCGTGCAGCTCGCGGAGCCCGAGCAGCTCCGCCGCGAGGAGCACCGGAATCGCGCCGCTGCCGTTCGCATCGGGCGCCACCGGCGCCACCAGGAGAACCTTCATCGCGCTCGCGATCTCGGCGATTTCCCCATCAGGCGCCCGCCGCAAGCACCTCACGGTACGTCTGCTCGAAGCGAGGGATCACCGCCCCGGCCGCAAAGTCCTCGGCCCGTTTCTTCGCCGCCCGCCCGTACTCCTCGCGACGCTCCGGGTCGCTGATCAGCTCCTGCATCGCGTCGGCGAGGGCGCCGACGTCTCCCTGCGGCACCAGCAGGCCGGCCGAGTCGCCGATCATGTCGATGTGGCCCCCGAGCGTGGTACCGATCACCGGCCTGCCCCGGTTCATCGCCTCGGCGACCGTCGCCCCGAACGGCTCGGGCCAGAGCGACGGCATCACCCCGAACAGCGCCCTGTCCCAGGCGGCCATCACCGCCCGGTGCGGGACGTCGGTGAGGACGACGGCCTCGGGCGGGAACTCGGTCGGCGAGTCGCGCTCGAAGGTCCCCATCAGCACCAGGGGAGGCGGCTCGGGAAGGCGCCGGTAGGCGTCGAACAGCGTTTCCAGCCCCTTCACCTTGCGGAACGCGCCGACGAAGAGGATGAACGGCTCCTCCGGCAGTTGCTCGAGGTAGCCCGCCACCTCTCCGTCGGCGGTGATCATTCTCTCGGTCGGGTCGATGTCCTGGAAGCTCGGGATGATCGCCTCGACCAGTCCCTCGGGAGCGCCCCTTGGCCCGAATAGATACCTCGTGGTCACCTCGTGGACGTAGGTGCTGACGCTGTGCAACCCGGTCATCTTCCGGGCCAGGGCCGGCCTGAATGTGTAGACGCCGGCGGTCGCCGCGAGACCCTTGGGCGGGCCGTAGTAGTCGGCGGCGCAGCCGGTGCACTTGATCGGCGCCGGGCCCGAGCATGGCGCGTTCTTCCGCAGCAGCGTGCGGGTCGCGCAGAAGTATCCGTAGTCGCGGGCGGAGATCAGCATCGGGATCCGCTTCCGGCCGAGGGCGGTCGCGACCGAGAACGCCATCCAGCCGTAGGCGTGGATCAGCTCGGGCTTGATCCGGTCGATCAGCCGCCGCAGGCTAACCATCGTCACCGGGTCGGGGAACGGCGGCTGGTGGCGCTGCTCCGGATCCCGGATCAGGGCTGGCACCGCGGTGCGAACCTGACGCACCCTGTAGACGGACAGGTTCGCCGAGTGCTCGAAGGTCGGCAGGGACCCGTGCCAGGGGGTGACGACGTCGACCTCATGGCCGCGATCGACCATTCCGGCGGCGAGAAGGTGCGCCTGACGGTGAGCGCCGCCGATGAACGGCGGGTAGTGATCGGTTACGAGCAGGATCCGCATTCTCGCTCACAGTGTCTCACTGGACCGGGGCGCTTTTCCCCTGCATTCGACCCAAGAGACGGTTCACCCGCCGGCGCCGCTCCGGAAACAGGAACACCTCGCCGAGGCGGCGCGCGAGGGGACGGGGCGCGATCGCCATCAGCGCGAACCAGCAGAGGAACATCGCCTTCATCGGCAGGGCGACGTCGAACCTGCGCCGGACCGCCCGCACCGAGTCCGCCAACAGCGCCGGCAGCCGATCGCCCGGCACGGGATGCAGGCGCGGCTCAACCTTGAGCGAGATCACCCGGTTCGCCAGATCCGAGACCGAGAGGATCGGGTCTGGGTGGCGGAGCCCGATCTGATCGGCGAGCCGAGCGAGGCCGGCCGCCGTGACCGAGGCGAAGGCGATCGAGTCGCGGACGTGGCCCATGTCGAGCTCGGAGCGGTCGAGCTCGTAGGCGTTGGCACCGTGGGCGCGGTACTCGGCGCAGACCTGATCGATCGCCGCCACCTCGCCGAGCAGAGCGCTGAGGTGAACCAGGTACCAGTCGGCGCCGCTGAGCGGATAGTCGCGCTCGGGGATCGGCAGGATCCGACGCAGGGCGTCCAGCCGGAAGGCCGTGCCCCCTCCCGGCAGCCAGGGGATGTCGAACGGGAAGGAGAGCTCCGCCCGCCGCAGATCGCCGACCGGCGCGCTGAGATGCGCGACAGGCCGCGTGGCGCCGGTCGGCCGGCCGCCGGCATCGATGACCTCCATCCGAAATTGCACCTTCGAGAGGCCAGGGTCGGCGGCGAAGGCCGCCTGCCACGCGGCGGGCGGCGTCGGGACGCAGGCGATCGTCGGCATCGAGCGGGATGAAGACATCTCCCCGGCAGCGCTCGAGGCCCGCGTTGAGGGCCGAAGCTTGACCGCCCTGGTCCTTGAAGACGGCATCGACACGGCCCTCGAACCGCGCCAGGACCGCCGCCGAGTCGTCGGTCGACCCGTCATCGACCGCGACGACCCTGACCCTCTCGTGGGTCTGAGAGCAGGCGCTTTCAAGCGCCTCCCCCAGGTAGCGCCCGTAGTTGTGGTTGACGACGACGATGTCGACGCTGGGCTCGGCCTCGCTCATGGCGGTGGCAGCCGAGCTGTTCACCCTGCGATAGAGGGCGTCAGGCGAGCTTGCCCTGTAGAGCGACGCGACCAGCAATCCCGTGGGCGGGCCTCGATCGTCGGGCAGCCGCACGCGGAGAACGGATTCATCGCCGGGATCGAGGCTTAGGCGCTTGGCCAGCAGCGGGCGGCCGGCCAGCGTCAGCCTGAGGAGATAGGACTGGCTGTGCTGCTCGTTGCTGTCGACGGCGACGGTCGCTGCGCTGCCGCTCGAGTCGGTCAGCATCGAGAGCCGGGTGAAGCCCACCACGTCACTCGCCGGGTACACCGTCGCCGAGACAACCAGCGCGGCGACGATGGCGACCGCGGCGCCGCCGAGGAACAGGTAGTCCCCCCGGCTCACTCGAGGCCGGCTCCAGGCCGCGTAGGGCACCTCGCCCGGCACCCTCTTCACCGCGGCCCAGCGGCAGGCCGCGATGGTCACGAGGACGAGGATGACCGCCCAGGAGACATCCCTGATCCCCCCCGGGCCGTAGTTCAAGACCAGCGCCGAGAGGATCAGGACGATCAGGCTCAGCCCGAGCACGAGGGCGGCGAACCGGCCACCGCTCAACGACCTGGAGCTGAAGGCCGCGGAGGAGAGCGCGTAGCCGGGCAACACGAGGCAGAGAGGCGCCGCCGCGGCGAGGCGGACCGCCTCGAGCGGGACGAGGAGGGCGACCGCCGCGCAGAGCGGCGCGCCGGCGGCCACCAACCAGAGGTCACGATGCCCCCTCATGGCCGGTTTTCCAGGTCGAAGAGGACGATGCGGCCGCTGTCGTAGAGGCGGGCGGCGGGAAGCCTGGCGAACTTGTGCACCACGCCGACCGGCAGCAGGCCGTCGCTGCCCGACCCCGGCACCGTGAAGAAGTAGCCGCGGACGTTGTCACTGGCGATTTCTCGACGATCGGCGACGACGTATCGCAGCTTCTGGTTGCGCAGGATCCGCTTCTGCCACGAGGGAAAGCCCGGTTCGCCGACGATGTCTTCGATGTCGGGGCCCTGTCCGGTCAGCGCGACCTGCCCGCCCGGCGTCAACAGCAGGCGCCCGTCGGCTTCCGGGGGCCGCGAACCTGCGACCGGGCAGGTTCCTCGCGGCCCATTCCGCCAGCGCAAGCGGCTCCGATTCGATCTTCGAGCCTTCCGCCCTGACACGGATCGGTTTTGCGAGCTGCGAGTCCCAAGGCCAGCCCGAGATGGCGCCGCTCAGCAGCACAACTCCCAGGCCGAGGGCCGTCGCCGCTCGCCAGCGGCCGGTGTCGCCCCTCCTTGTCAGTGCCTGGTAGATCGCGCCGGAGACGACGAACGCCAGGCCAATGAAGAAGAACTCCCCGGCCCGGTTGCCGGTCTCCCACGCCGCCGGCGCGAAGCGCAGCGCCAGCGCTCCGAAGAACAGCAGCGAGGCGATGACGAAGATCACCGGCAGCGGCTCCCAGGGCCGCCGGCGGAGAAATTCGCGGATCCCGACCAGCGCCGCGATGCCGAGCAGCGCCACGCCCGCCAGGGCGACGAGTCTCGCCCCCCAGGGAGTGCCGGACACTTCTACCCCGGTCGAGGAACTGTGGAACAGCGAGCGGGGCGCCGACTCGCCCGAGGCCGTCTTGATCGTCTGGTTGAAGGCGTCTTCCAGCACCGGGAACAGGTAGCCGATCGTCGACTCTGCTTTGACCACCAGCCAGGTGGCGGTCGCGGCAAAGGCAAAGGCCAGCAGCGGCCAGGGGTTCGGCTTCTCGACCCCGAGTAGGCGATACGCCAGCGCCAGCCCGGCGAGGATCGCGATCAGCGCGTAGGAGGTCGATATGGTGGGTGATGACGATTGCCAGCGTGCCAAGGCAGATCGGGACCAGCCACTCGCGGCGGCGGCGGTCCGGCGCCGCCTCGCGTTCGGCGAACGCCATCAGCACCAGCGCAAGCAGCGGCAGCGAAATCGACTCGTAGGAGAACTGGGCGCCCCAGAAGAGGAAGTTGCTGGTCCCGGTGTAGACGGCGACCGCGAGGCCGGCGATCCGCGCCGACCCGGAGACCCGGGCAAAGAGGAAGAAGAGCGAGACGACGAGGAGCAGGCGCGCGGCTCCGACGACGATGATCCCGGCACCGAAGCTCGTCATGCCGGTGAGCGTCATCAGCGCCGAGGTCGCGCCCTCCAGGCCGGGGTAGCGCGGGGTCACCGGCAGTATCGGATTGCTGCGGAACAGATGGTGGTGGTCGACGATCTGCTGCGCGTTGTAGGCGTGCACGAGCTCGTCGGGGAAGGTGAAGAGCAGCGAGTCGTGGACGACCTTGACTCCGTACAGCGTCAGCCCGAGCAGGCAGACAAGGGCGAGCCGTTCGCGAGGGGATGCGTCCACCGAGGCGAGCCGGAGGAAGATCGGCAGGACGATCAGGAGCAGCCCCGCCCAGTAGATCAGGGTGGTCGTCGTCTCAGTTCCACGCGAGAGAGCGTTGGCGACCGAGCAGACCAGAAGACCCAGCCCGGCACAGAATGCAACTGAAGGAAAGCGGCCTACTACAGGCGCCCCTCGAGGCTGGAGAGCTGATCCCGCATCTGCTGAGGCAGCCGGTCTCCGAGGCGGTCGAGGTGCTCCCTGATCTGGGGAAGCTGCCGCTTGAACAGCTCGGAGTGGACTGAGAGCAGCTCCGCCAAGGCCTCCTCGGAGATCTCGAGCCCGTCGGTGTTGAACTCGCCGGGGGCGGGCAGCAGCCCGATCGGCGACTCGACGGTCTCCCCCTCGCCGTCGCAGCGACGGAAGACCCACTCGAGGACGCGGCTGTTCTCGCCGAAGCCCGGCCAGATGAACTTGCCGTCGTCGTCCTTGCGGAACCAGTTGACGAGGAAGATCTTGGGCAGCTTCGCGCCCTCGCGCTCCCCGATCTTCAGCCAGTGACCGAGGTAGTCGGCCATGTTGTAGCCGCAGAACGGCAGCATCGCCATCGGGTCGAAGCGGAGCTTGCCCACCTCGCCCGCCGCGGCGACGGTCGTCTCGACCGACATCGTCGCCCCGAGGAAGGTGCCGTGCTCCCAGTCGAAGGCCTCGGCGACCAGCGGCACCGCGGTCGCGCGGCGGCCGCCGAAGAGGAAGGCGTCGATCGGGACGCCGGCGGGGTCCTCCCACTCGGGGGCGATCGAGGGGCACTGAGAGGCCGGAGTCGTGAAGCGGGCGTTGGGGTGGGCGGCCGGCCCCTCGGACTCCGGCGTCCACGCCTTGCCGTGCCAATCCGTCACCTTCGCGGGCGGCTCGCCGGTCATGCCCTCCCACCAGATGTCGCCGTCCTCGGTCTTGGCGCAGTTGGTGAAGATCGTGTTCCGCTCGATCGTCTCCATCGCGTTCGGGTTGGTCTTGTGGCTGGTGTTCGGCGCGACGCCGAAGAAGCCGGCCTCGGGGTTGACCGCGTAGAGGCGGCCGTCCTCGCCGAACTTCATCCAGGCGATGTCGTCGCCGATCGTCTCCGCCGTCCAGCCCTCGAGGGTCGGGATCAGCATCGCCAGGTTGGTCTTGCCCGAGGCCGACGGAAAGGCCGCGGTCACGTACTTGACCTCGCCCGCCGGCGAGGTGAGCTTGAGGATCAGCATGTGCTCCGCCATCCAGCCCTCGTCACGGGCCATCGCCGAGGCGATTCGCAGCGCCAGGCACTTCTTGCCGAGCAGCGCGTTGCCGCCGTAGCCCGATCCGAACGACCAGATCTCACGCGTCTCGGGGTAGTGGACGATGTACTTGTTGTCGGCGTTGCAGGGCCAGGGCACGTCCTCCTGGCCCTCGGCCAGCGGCATCCCGACCGAGTGCACACAGGGGACGAACACGCCGTCCTCGCCGAGGGTCTCGAGCGCCTGTTTGCCCATCCGGGTCATGATCCGCATCGAGGTTGCGACGTAGGCGGAGTCGGTGAGTTGGACGCCGATCTCGGCGAGGGGCGAGCCGTGCGGCCCCATCGAGAACGGCACCACGTACATCGTCCGGCCCTTCATGCAGCCGCTGAAAAGGCTTCTCAGCGTCTCCCGCATCTCGGCCGGGTCACGCCAGTTGTTGGTCGGCCCCGCGCCGTCCTCGGCCTCCGAGCAGATGAATGTCCGGTCCTCCACCCGGGCGACGTCGCTCGGGGTCGGAGAGGGCGAGATAGGAGTTCGGGCGCTTTGCCTTCGAGAGGCGCTCGAACGTCCCGGCCTCGACCAGGGCCTGCGCAAGGGAGTCGTACTCCTCGGCTGACCCGTCGCACCAGTGGATGGCGTCGGGCTTGGTGAGATCTGCGATCTCCCCGACCCAGTCGAGGAGCTTTGCGTGCGTGGTCGGCGCGGTGGCCGCGGTGGTTTGGCTCATTTCGGGCACTCTATCCACCGGCGCTGAGGTTGATGTCGCCGGACCTGATTTCGACCAGCGTGATGTCCGCGTCGCTGTTCCTTATCAACAGAACGGCGGTTTCCTTCTTCCCCTTTTGCGGGACTATCGTGCAGTCGAACTTGGTCTTCGGCTTGACCTCGACCCCGGACGGACAGTCGACGGACTTCACCTTCTCGCCGCGCGAGGTTTCGACTTCGTGTTTCAGCTGTTCCTCGAGCTTGACGTCGTCGACGACCGTTTCGCCGCACGCGGCCAGCGCGAGCGCTGCGATCGCCAACCCGACGAGGGCGACCAGCCGTGACGAGGGTCTCATCCCCGCAAGTATCCCAGGCGCCCTTTCGGGTAGGGTTCCGCGCCGCGCATGCGCTTCTACGAGTACGAGGCACGCAGGGTCGTCGAGCTGGCGGGGATTCCCGTCACCGAGTACGGCTTCTGCACGACTGCCGACGAGGCCCGCCAGGCGGCCGCCAGGATCGACGGCCCGGTGGTCGTCAAGTCCCAGGTCCTGAGCGGCGGCCGGATGAAGGCCGGCGGCGTCAAGTTCGCCGACACCCCTGAGGAGGCGGCCGAGCACGCCGAGGCGATCCTCGAGCTCGTGATCGGCGGCCAGCTGCCGCGCGGGGTCCTCGTCGACCCGAAAGCGGAGGTCAAGCAGGAGTACTACGCCGGAGTCGTCTGGGACGGAACCGCGAAGCGGCCGCTGATGCTGTTCAGCGACATGGGCGGGATCGACATCGAGGAGGTCGCCGAGACCCATCCCGACCACGTCGGCCGCGGCCACATCTCGAACTTGCTCCCGATCTCCGACTTCGAGGCGAAGCAGGTCGTCGCCGCGACCGGCGTCACCGGCTCGCAGCTGAACCGCGCGACGCCGGTCCTCGCCCGCCTCGCCCGCCTCTTCCGCGACAACGACATGACGCTCGCCGAGATCAACCCACTCGCCGAGCTGACCGATGGCAGCTTCGTCGCCCTCGACGCCCACATGGAGATGGAGAACGAGGCCGTCGGTCGCCAGAAGGCGCTCCTTCGTAGGCAGCTCGAGATCGCCGAGGACGACACCCGCGAGCCCTACGAGCCATCTGATTTCGAGCGGCACGTGGCGGCGATCGACGCCGCCGACCACCGCGGCGTGATCCAGGGCAAGGACCACGGCTTCGAGGGCAATCTCGGCCTCGTGATCGGCGCCGGGGGCGGCTCGCTGACCCTGACCGACGCGGTCCGCAGCCAGGGCGGCAAGCCGGCGAACTACTCGGAGATCGGCGGCAACCCGTCGGTCGCGAAGGCCTGCGGCCTCGCCAAGGAGGTGCTCGAAAAGGACGGCGTCGAGAAGATCGCGGTGATGATGTCGATCGTCTCCAACACCCGGGTCGACATCGTCGCCCGCGGCGTGATCAAGGCCTGCCTCGAGCTCGGCAAGGATCCGGGCGAGACGATCGCGATCTTCCGCATCCCCGGCGCCTGGGAGGACGAGGGCTTCAAGATCCTCGACCGCTACGGCGTCGAGTACTGCGACCGCTCGGTCTCGATGTGGGAGGCGGCCGGCCGCGCCGTCGCCAAGATCCAGGGAGGAACATAGTGCGCCGCCTCCAAACAAGGTTCCGACCACTTGCTCGGCTTCCGCTCGCTCGCAATCACATGACCGGAGGCCATGCTCGCCTCGCTCCCGCGGTCGCAAGTGGTCGGGTGGGGTGACTCTCGATGAGCATACTTTTGACCAGGGAGACGACGTTCATCGTCCAGGGCATCACCGGGCGCGAGGCGGTCAACCTGACCAAGGAGTGCCTCGATTACGGCTCGAAGGTCGTCGGCGGAGTCACTCCCGGCCGCAAGGGCCGCGAGGTCCACGGCGTCCCGGTCTTCGACACCGTGGCCCAGGCGGTCGAGAACCATGGCTTGCCGGTCGACGGCTCGGTCGTCACCGTCCCCCCCGCCTTCACCAAGGACGCGGTGCTGGAGGCGATCGAGAACGGGATCAAGCTGATCGTCATCGTCACCGAGCGGATCCCGCGCCGCGACGTCGCCCAGATGGTCGAGCTGGCGGAGATGCGCGGGGCGCGGATCATCGGCCCCAACTGCCTCGGCCTGATCGTCCCCGAGGTCTGCAAGATGGGCGGGATCGGTGGCCCCGCCAAAGACGCCGCCAAGGCCTACGCCCCCGGCCCGGTCGGAGTGATGAGCCGCTCGGGCGGGATGACGACCGAGATCTCCTCCTCGCTCACCCAGGCCGGGCTCGGGGTCTCGACCGCGATCTCGATCGGCGGCGACGCGATCATCGGCTCGACCTACGCCGAGCTGATGCCCTACTTCGAGGCCGACGAGCAGACGCAGGCGATCGTCATCTACACCGAGCCGGGTGGACGGATGGAGGCCCAGCTCTCCAGTGGGTCGCTGATAACGACTCGCGGCTGCCGATCGTCGCCTTCATGGCCGGCAAATTCATGGACGACGAGGAGATGAAGGGAATGAGCTTCGGCCACGCGGGGACGATCGTCGAGGGCAAGGAGGACACTGCGACCGAGAAGATCGCCCGCCTTGAAGCCGCCGGGATACGGGTCGTCGAGCGGATCGACGAGATCCCCGACGTGGTCAAGGAGAAACTGGG
>CAVRXM010000005.1:0-1125657 GCA_963725085.1 uncultured Solirubrobacterales bacterium
GATCGCAGCCGAACTTCCCCCGATGCAATTGGCCGAGATTGATCGCAATCCCCCTCCCAGAGCCAATTCTCGGTGCGGCTGGAGGAGATCCAGGAAGGGCGACTGCGACCGCGCGATTTGAAGCCGAGTCCTTGTATTCGGGGTTCGGATATTCCAAACGGGACAGCTTCGAAACCCATCCCCCGGCCTCCGGTGCAGAACCTTCTCTGTCTAGGGGGTCAGGCCGACCTTGACCACGCCTTCGCGCTGGTTGCCGAACAGGTCGTAGGCCTCCTCGATCTGGTCCAGCGAGAAGCGGTGGGTGATCAGCGGGCCGAGGTCGAGCCTGCCGTGGCGCACCATCTCCATCAGCACCCGCATCCGCTCCTTTCCTCCGGGGCAGAGTGTGGTCAGGATCTGCTTGTCGCCGATCCCGTACACGAAGGACTCGAGCGGGACCTCGAGCTTGCCGCCGTAGACGCCGAGACTGGACACGATACCGCCGGGCCGGGTCGCGTCGAGGCACGCCTGGAACGTCTCCTGGGTGCCCAGCGCCTCGATCGCGACGTCGACGCCGCGCCCCCCCGTGAGGCGCTTGATCGCCGCGATCGGGTCTTCTTCGGTGAAGTCGATCGTCTCGTCGGCGCCCATCTTCCTGGACAGCTCCAGCCGCCCTGCTATGCGGTCGACGCCGATGACCAGCGAGGCGCCCATCAGTCGCGCCCCGGCCGTCGCGCAAAGCCCGATCGGCCCCTGGGCGAAGACGGCGACGGTCTGCCCGATTCGGACGTTGGCGGTCTCCGCCGCCGAGATGCCGGTAGAGGCGATGTCGGCGAGCAGCACGCACTGCTCGTCGCTCAGGTCGTCGGGGATCTTGGCCAGGTTCGCCTGGGCGTAGGGAACGCGGAAGTACTCGGCCTGGACGCCGTCGATCGAGTTGCCGAGCTGCCAGCCGCCGATCATTTTCCATTCGTCATCGTGGCCGGAGCACTGCGACTCGTTGTGGTTCTGACAGTAGAAGCAGGTGCCGCAAGGGGTGATTGCGCCCACCAGGACCCGATCGCCGATCTCGTAGCCGGAAACCGCGTCGCCGAGCTGGTGGATCGTCCCAACCGGCTCGTGGCCGACGATGCGCCCCTGCTCCACCGGGTACTCCTCGCGCCAGATGTGGACGTCCGTGCCGCAGATTGTGGTCAACGAGATCTTCACGATCGCGTCGTTGGGCCCGCATTGGGGGGTCGGCTTCTCCTCCAAGACGATCCGCTCATGCCCCTCGAACACCGCCGCCTTCATCGTCTCTGCCATTGGTGCACCTCGCTTCGTGCGTCGTTGGACCGTGAGGCAAGCGTAGGCGCTACCTCTCGGCCGCGCATCAGTAGAACGCCGCAATAAGGAGGGCCTGATCCGCGTCCTTGACCGAGCTCCGCACGGGGATCCAGTTCGAAACGGATTCGGACGACCATGCTAGATCCCAAGCCGCAATCCCGCTCCCAGAGCCAACCTCGAAGGGGTGGCGTTGGCCGTTCTAGGGGCCAAGTCCGGAGGGGGCGTCGCCGGCGCCAAGCCGACCCGGTTTCGTTCGGTTTCGTTCGGTTTTGACCGCCCAGACCGGGGATAGGGCAGCCGCTACGGGGTTCGAATCCCGCAGCGGTATCAGCGGAGAACTCGCCACCTGCGGGGTTTTCACCACCGGCATGGTCTGATCCAAAGACTATGCGTGCGTGCTTCTCGCTCAGTCCACGAGCGTGGCGTCGATGCGGGCTTGGCTGTCCCGAAGCCGGTAAGCGTGAACGACGATGAGCCCATCAACACCTGTCGGGCCGGGGTGAATTGGAAGGCCTTGCTGCGTCGCTCAGTCTCACGCCAAGCTATGACGAAGGGCGAACCAGCTACGACCTGGGCTGGATCGGCAAAGACCTCTCCGGCGTCGGCTCAAGGTCCACGCAGTCGCGCATGGTGGCATCTGTCACCTCCACCTTGCGCGGCCCGAAAGCAATGCCGTAGACGAAGCAAACGCGCGGTGGGCGCGACCCGCTTGCCGGGCGAAGGCGCGGCTGTTGCAGCACCGGGTAGCTATCCAGCCGGTAGTACGGCAGGGAGTTGACGTAGAGGGAGGGCAGCACGGGCGTCACGAGCAGGCCTGCATACGCGGCCCAGCCGAGTGTGGGCCGCTGCCTGAAGCGCAGGAAGGTCCCCAGCATGACCAAGGCCGTTGGAACAAGGAGCAGGGCCAGCGCGCCCATCGCTGCCGGCGAGTTGCCGTCGCTGCAGAACTGTCGTCGAGGTGACCAGGGCCATGATGGGGGTGGCGCTGGGCTGGGGTTCTCGGCCAGGCACTCACCGAAGGCGGTAAGCCAGAAAGCGACAATCGCGACCCCGGTGATCACGCCGGCAGCGATGCCAGTCAAGATTGCCGTCCGGCGCGGTACGCCTGCTGCGCGAGGGCCTCCACCCGTGACAAGCGCACTGACCGGCACGGCGAGGAGCCAGAGCACCCAGCTCACGCGCGGCATCGCACACTTCTATCGGCGCGCAACTTTTGGCGCCTGAGTTGGAGCGATGCAGAGTTCACCCGAACGAGGTGATGCCTCCGATGCGGCTTCGACCTAGCTTGATGCTTAGAGGGCCGATTTTCGGTCTGTCTACGCCGTCAAATGGTGGTCCAACAAGAAGGGAAAAACGACTTTCAATGCTATGGATCGGACTTGGAGCCGTCGTCTACATCGTGTTATTCATCTGGCTTGGCATTGCGTGTCTCCGCAATGGCCACGGATGGCTGTTCTTCTTCGGGATCTTCTTCCCCCTACTTTGGATATTCGGTGCACTTAGCAGTCCCAGAGAAGGGGCCGCGTCGGCATAGGCGACGGGCTTCGGGCGTCCTAAGCCGAGGCGCACCGCGCAGGACACGGCAAATTTCAAACGAGCTCAGGAGGAAAGGAAGATGAACGCCAGCACCGATCAGCTTGGACCCGTCGATTACCTAGTGGTCGAGTTCCCTGCCGACAGAGCTGACTTCTCCGGAGAGATGGCGTCGGAGCTGAAGAGGCTCGTCGACGGCGGCCAGATCCGGATACTCGATCTGCTTTTAGTCGAAAAGGGCGCCGATGGATCGATTGATGCGGCCGAGCTGAAGGATGCGGACGACAGCGACATTGGCCTACTTCGCGAGTTGGAGGCTGATCTCGCAATCCTCCTCGCCGAGGAAGACATCGAGAAGCTCGGACAGGCGCTGGAGCCCGGTAGCAAAGCGGCCGTGCTGGTCTGGGAGAACTCCTGGGCGGGGCCGTTCGGCTCGGCCGTGCGCCGGGCTGGCGGCCAGCTGGTGGCCAACGGACGCATTCCGACCCAGGCGATTTTGGCCGCGGCCGAAGCAGAAGAAGACGACACGATGGAAGAAGCTTGAGTGATGCCACTCGGACCAGGTCGCAGAGGGCGACGAGGCGTGATCGGCAAACCCGTGGCTCGAACCGCCGCGGTGGTCGGCACGGCTGCCGTCGTGTCGAGAGGTCACGAGCGAAGGTCAGACCGGCGGGAGGACCGCCGCGACCGCCGTGGACCTGGAGTACCAGGTAGTCGCGCTAAGCGGGCCGCGTGGAGACTCAGAGCACACCATCGGGTCCGGACAAGGAGGTCGCCACCACTCCTCCGAGCCCAAAGCCCGGCCATCCGCGCGTGGTCGTCGCCCTGTTGATCGCCGCCACGCTGCTGACCGTGGTCGCGATCTTCTCCATCTGGATCAATCGCCAGGCACTCAACACCGACAACTGGGTCAACACCAGCGCCAAGCTGCTGCAGAACAAGGACATCCAGGGGCAGCTGGCGATCTACATGTCCGATCAGCTCTTCGAAAACGTCAACGTCGAAGAAGAACTGCAGAAGGCCCTGCCGCCGAAACTGGCGCCGCTCGCCGGTCCCGCCTCCGGAGCTCTGGAACAGCTGGGGCCGCAGGCTGCCGAAAAGGCGTTGGAAAGGCCGAAGGTTCAGGAACTCTGGGAAAGCGCGAACCGCGCCGCCCATGAAGAGCTGCTGAAAGTCATCGACGGCGGCGGGCCCGCTGTGTCCACCAGTGGCGGTGAAGTGACCTTGAACCTCGGCACGCTGCTTGGGCAGGTCGGCGAAAAGCTCGGCGTCGGCGGCAAGATCGCCGAAAAGGTCCCCCCTGAAGCCGGTCAGATCACCGTGCTCAAGTCGAACGATCTGTCGACCGCACAGAACGCCGCCAAGCTGATCAGGCGGCTGCCGGTGGTGCTGACGTTGCTGGTGATCCTGCTCTACGGTTTGGCGATCTATCTCGCCGGTCCCCGCCGACGCGAGGCCCTGAGGTCGGTCGGCATCTGCTTCCTCTTGGCCGGGGTGCTGACCCTGATCGTTCGCGGCTTCGTCGGCAACGAGGTGGTGGACGCACTGGCCAAGTCGGAGTCCGTTAAGCCAGCGACAGAAGCAGTCTGGAGCATCGGTACCTCCTTGCTGGTCACCGTTGCGACGTCGGCTATCACCATCGGGATCCTGCTCGTGATCGCGGCCTGGCTGGTCGGGCCCACTCGCTTCGCAGTGCGGTTCCGCCGCGAAGCGGCCCCGTATGTCGAAGAGAATCGGGCCGCCGCCTACGCCGTCGCCGGACTCGTTTTTCTGGCGCTGATCGCCTGGGCACCGATCCCAGCCTTCGGCACGGCGCTCGGAATCATCCTCTTTGCGGTGCTGTTTGCGCTCGGCACCGAGGTCCTCCGTCGCCAGATACTGCGCGAGGCCGCCGAGCGCAGCGCCGCCGGGTGAACTTCTAGAGGCCGAGAGCTCTCGTGAGTCAGGTCTTCTTCTACTCCATCACAGCAGCCTTCAATCCGACGCTGCTCACGGCCACCACGGTAATGCTCTTGCTCCCGAGCCCGAAGCGGCTGCTCTTCGGCTATCTGCTCGGCGCCTATATGACCAGCATCGCTCTGGGGATCCTGATTGTCTTCGCGTTGGAAGGGTCGGGTGCGGTCAGCACGACGCAGAGCACCCTGAGCCCGGCCGCCGACATCGCCCTCGGCTTGATCCTGATCGTCATCTCCCTCGTTCTCCGCAGCGACGGCCACAAGAGGCGTGCAGAGGAACGCAGGGCCCAGAAGGCCGGAAAGCCAGAGAAGACGCCGAAGTGGCGGGCGGCACTGAGCAGGGGCTCGGCCCGAGACACATTCGTGGTCGGCGCCCTGCTGACCCTTCCCGGCGCTTCCTACCTCGCCGGCCTACATGGGATCAGCGATCAGAATCTGAGCACGACCTCGACGGTGTTGTGCATCATCGCCTTCAACTTGATCATGCTTGCGCTCCTTGAGGCACCGTTGATCGGCTACACGGTCGCTCCAGAGCGGACGCAGAGGGCGGTGACGCGATTCCGCCTTGCGCTCGATCGCCACGGAGGGCGGATTCTCTACATCGGCGCAGCCGTGATGGGGCTAGCGCTCGTCGCGCGTGGGCTGATCGAGCTGCTGTGAATCCAGGCTCTTTGCGTTTGATCTTCACCCTGACTACCGTCTGCTTTGCCTCGCCAATTGCCTTGCTCGACCGCGCGGGTCACGGCGGGCTCGACTCTCGCAACGGCACGTGGGGACGCTAGACGCTCACGGTTGAGCCTGCGAGGATCGCTCCCATGGGACAAGGGATCAGCGAGGTCATCGTGTACGCGGTCGGCGTGGCGGTCAGCCTGATGTCGATCATCGCCGTAACTCTGATGTTGTTCTCGAAGCGGGCTCGGGTGAACGGTCCGGTATTCCTGCTCGGGTGGGTGCTCACGCTGGCGGTGGTCAGCGGGCTGGCCTACGTCCTGGCCGACCAGGGCAACGCCTCGACGAGCACCTCTGCCTCGGACAGCATCGCCTGGGGGAAGATCGTCTTCGGCGTGCTGTTTCTGCTGCTCGCCATGCGCAGCTGGCGTAACCGCCCGGCGCCCGGCGCCCAATCGGAGATGCCGAAGTGGATGGCCGGGATCGACGCGCTGACACCCTGGAAGGCGCTCGGCCTTGCCCTGCTCCTGGCGGGGATCAATCCGAAGAACCTCATGCTTTCCGTCGCCGCCGGGGCGGGGCTCGCAACACTCGGGCTTTCAACCAGTGACACGCTCGCGTCCCTGCTCGTCTTCGTGTCGTGGGCAGCCTGACTATCGCCGGGCCGGTCGTCTACTACCTCGTGGGTGGTGACGACGCCGAGGCCCGGCTCAACGAGATGAAGGAATGGCTGGCACTGCACAACGACGCGGTCACGGCGGTGGTGTTCCTCATCTTCGGCGTCGACCTCATCGCGAAGGGCCTTCCGCCACTGTCATAGTCATAGGACGGTTCCGCGGGAACTTCGCGCGAGGCCCCCGAGCGCTGGGGCATGGGATCGTGAAGTGGTCAGTCGCCGCCTTCCGCGGCCATCTTCTCCTGGGCATCGGCCAGCGCGCCTTTCAGAGCCTGGACGTGGTTCCCCTCGGCCTCCCCGATGGTCTTCTCGACCGCGCGGGTCACGGCGGGCTCGACATTTGTCAGCCTCCGAGTGCGAGTAGGCGACGATCAGGCCGGCGCCGCCGAGCGGGATCGTCTCGCCCGCCTCCTCGCCGAGTTTGCTCGGCGGTCTGGTGATGGAGCAGACCGCCCAGGCGCGCCGCCCATCGCGGCGCCGATCGCAGTTGTGGCAAGCAGCGGAGGGGCGAAAAGCCCGACCGCGAAGCCGACCGCGCCCAGGCCCTCGGCCCCCTCGCGGACCATGTGGTCGGTCTCCTCAACCGAGAGGCTCTCCCTCGAGATCCTTGCTGACGACGGCCGCGCCGTGCAGGTGCGCGCCGCACTCGAGGACCGCGTTGTAGTCCTCCTCGGCGGCGTCCTTCGACAGATAGCCGCCGATCAGGACGTCGATCGTGTCATGCAGTTTCATCGCGTTCTCTCCTCTCCCTGGCTCGCTGGCTCACGCCGTGATCGCATGCGCCGCGTGCCCATGTTGGACCGCCGTGTGGAGCTCGTGCGCGTCCTCCTTCGACGGGTGTGGATTGACATCGAACACGACCTTCTTGACCTCGCCCGTGAAGGCGAACGGTTTGCGGTCCTCGTAGGACAGGTCGACGACGCCGCCGTTGTCGCGGCCGATGTCCATGCCTGCGTAGCCTGAGAAGCGGATCGGGACCGTGTGGTCCATCCGCCCCGTGGCGACCGGACGGTCATCGATGAATAGCGTGACCTCGCCACCGGTGGCCGGTTTCGCGGCGTCGGCCGCGAACTCCATGCGCACCGTCACCTCGCCCTCGGGCAAGGCCTCCTCGGCCTGTTGCCGGTAGACGAAGACGCCCATCATCGAGTAGGTGTGGGTGAGGCGGCCTTCGTCGACGAACAGCGAGAACCCGCCCATGTGGTCGGCCTCGGCGACGATCACACCCTCGGCGCCCCCCGATGGGATCACGAGATCGGCGCTGATCGAGTAGGAGTGGTTGTAGATCCGCGGGATCATTCCCGAGAGGACGTTCTGAACGTCGCCGCGAAACTCGTACTTTGGCGACCTCGGGAAGGGGTGGCACGATGCCGAAGAACGGCGCCAGCGCCGCCATCAGCGGCAGCACGTCGTACCGCTCGGCCTCCTGCCAGAAGAGCTCCTTCAGCTCTTTCACTTTCTCCGGGTTCTCCGCGGCGAGGTCCCGGGCCTGGGTGAAGTCGTCGGGAAGGTAGTAGAGCTCGGCAGGATCGTCATCTGGGTTCCAGTCGCCCGGGGTGTAGGGCTTGAGGGCCTCCGGGGTCAGGACCCACGGGATCCGCTCGGTCCTCATCGCGAGCCACCAGCCGTCCTTGTACATGGCGCGATTGCCGATCGTCTCGAAGTACTGCTGGGTGTGGTGTTCGGGAGCGTCGGGGTCGGTCAGCGAGTCGGCGAATGTGAGGCCGTGCATGGGTTGCTGCTCGATCCCGTCGATATGTGTCGGCATCGGTATGCCGGCGATGTCGAGAATCGTCGGGCCGACGTCGATGACGTGAGTGAAGTGCGATCTCAGGGCGCCGTCTTCCCGGACCCTCTCCGGCCAGCGCACGACCAATGGGTTGCGGGTGCCGCCGAGGTGGGAGCCGACCTGCTTTCCCCATTTGAATGGCGTGTTTCCTGCCCATGCCCAGGCGGCGGAGTAGTGCGGGGCCATCATCTGATTTCCCCAGGCCTCGATGCCGCCATAGCGCTCGGATAGCTGCAGTTGCATCTCGTCGGTCAGTGGGATGCCGTTCTGCATCGTCAGCTCGTTGAAGGAGCCGGTGATCGTGCCCTCCATGCTGGCGCCGTTGTCGCCCCAGATCCAGATCACCATCGTGTTGTCGAGCTCCCCGAGCTCCTCGATCGCGTCGATCACGCGGCCGACGTTGTGGTCGGCGTTCTCTGAATAGCCGGCGTAGACCTCCATCTGACGCGCGTAGATAGGCCTTGAGCTTGTCCGGGACGTCGTCCCAGGCGGGGAACGCATCATCGCGGGGCGTCAACTCCGCCTCGGCGGGAACCACACCCGCTTCCTTCTGCCTCGCGAACGATCTCCTCGCGAAGCGTGTCCCAGCCCTGGTCGAACTGGCCCCTGTACTTCTCCGCCCACTCTTCCGACACGTGGTGGGGGGCATGGCTGCAACCGGTGGAGAAGTAGGTGAAGAACGGCCTCTCGGCATCCTGCGCGCGGATCGCATGCAGCCACTCGATCGTCTTGTCCGCCATGTCGTCCGGGCAGGTAGTAGGGATCGCCCCTCGTCGTCGTAGTAGGCGTCCGGGGTGCCGATGATCTTCTGGTTCTCCGCGAGGCAGGGATCCCACTGTCCCGAGCCCCCGCCGAGGAACCCGTAGAAGTAGTCGAAGCCCCAGCCGACCGGCCAGCGATCGAATGGCCCGGCGGGCCCCTGCTGGCCATCCGGCGTCAGGTGCCACTTGCCGAACGCGGAGGTGCAGTACCCGTTGTCCCGCAGGATCCTCGGGAAGGGGACGCAGTCATCCGGAACGAAGGCCGTGTAGCCGGGGAACCCCGTCGAGAACTCTCCGACCGAGCCGAATCCGACCGCGTGGCTGTTGCGGCCGGTCAGGAGCGCGGCCCGCGTGGGGGAGCAGAGAGGGGTGACGTGAAAGCGGTTGTAGCGAAGCCCTTGCTGCGCCATCCGGCTGAAGTTGGGGGTGTCGATGGGTCCACCGAAGGTCCCGGCATTCCCATAGCCGGCATCGTCGATCAGCACCATGAGGACATTCGGGGCGCCGTCGGGAGCATCGACGTGGCCGATCGACTCCCAGTCCGGCTTTGAGCCCTCGAGCGTCCTGTTTGCAACCCCCCGGAACGGCTGCCTGGGAATTGGAAGCTTGCTTCGATCTGGTTGGCTCATGCGCAGCTGACCTCCGGTCCGGGAACGATTGGGCAATCCGGATTCGAGCAGGCAGGAGCTGCGGTCACATCATCCGAAGCAGGTGAAATGAACCTCCGCGTCGCCAGTGGACCAGCCACCTCGAGTCAGACCAGGTCCGTCTCAACCTCGATGCGGCCCGATTTTGCGGCGTCGGCGAGCGCGCCGTAGTCGAGCTCGTTCTGATCGGCGTAGCGCTCGGAGAACTCGGCGATCGCCTGGTCGAAGCTCTCGCCCTTGCCGAGGTAGGCGGCGATCGCGATCCGGTCGCCGGAGCGGGCATGGGCTCGGGCCAGCGTCCAGCCACAGACCCGCCCGTATATCTCCAGCCCCTTCGGCGGCAGGGTCTCGATTTCGACCGAGCGCTTGCCGTCCCAGAGCTGGCGCACGTAGAAGTCGCGTTCCTTCTCGTCCATGCCGAACGCCGGAAGCCAGCCGAGGAGGATGTCGCTCGATGCCTGCATCAGCCACTGGCCCTCGACCACCCGCTCGCCGTGGTTGCCGAACTCGCTCGCCCCGGCGTAGGGCTCGAGCACCGAGGCCTCGGCTTCCTTGGCCTGCAGGAAGAGCGGGTCATGCCCGCCGCGGCCCATCATCAAGAGCACCCAGGCGCGGGTGCCGACGCTGCCGACCCCGACCACCTTGCGGGCCATCTCGACGAACCGGTAGCTGTCGAAGAGGTGGCGGCGGTCCCCCTTGAGGCTCTCGCGGTAGCGGCCGAGCATCTGTTTGATCCGCTCTTCGAGCTCGTGGCGCTGATCGTCGGAGACGAGCTCGCGGGCCGGGACGAGCAGCGGTGGATCGCTGATGATCCGCGGCTCGCCGTCGACCTCGTGGACGAGCCGATCGAAGGCCTTGAGGCTGTTCTTCTTGTGGGCCTTTGCGACGTTCTTTTCCGCCGCCTTCATCTGCTTGCGGTCGGCGACCTCGGCCACTTCGGCGAGCAGGGCGTCGACGTCGAGCCGCGCGTACCAGACGTCGAGGTTCCCCATCGCCGCAAACCCCCGCATCGCCTCGCGGTATTCGCGCACGGCGCTGAGGACGGCGGCGCGGGTCTCCTTGGCGGGTGAATTCGCGATCGCGCCCGGCGATCTCAAAGCTCGCCGCGAGGCGCTTGACGTCCCACTCCCAGGGCCCGGGAAGGGTCTCGTCGAAGTCGTTGACGTCGACGACCAGGCGCCGATCGGGGGCAGCGAAGACGCCGAAGTTGGAGAGGTGGGCATCGCCGCACGCCTGAACCCGCAACCCGGATTGGGGGGTCTTCGCGAGGTCCATCGCCATGATCGCCGCCGCGCCGCGGAAGAAGGTGAAGGGCGAGGCCAGCATCCGCCCGTAGCGGATCGGGACTAGCTCGGGGACGCGGCTCTTGGCCTGGCTCTCGAGCAGCTTGACCGGATCTTTCCGGCCCTTCGCCGGCTCCCACTCTCCGTGGCTCGAGCGAGGCGCGTTCTCCCGCGCCGCCTTGCCTGCGGCCGCGCTCTCATCGGCCGCGCCGAGACGAACTGCGGGCTTGGATTTCGTCGCCGCTGGAGCCATCGTCATGAGGAGACCTTGATCGAGCCCGATTGGCCCTCGAGGCACTTGTCGCCGTCGTTGAACTTCTTCTGCTTGGCCTTGGCGTAGTAGGTGCCGTCCTTCACCTCGGCGCTCGGCAGAGCGATCCTGAACTTCCCGTTGCCGCTCGTGGTGCCCTTGCCGAGCGTCGTCTGGTTGCCGCCGTGCTTGCGGATCACCTCCACCTTTCGGCCCTTCAGGCAGCTGCCCTTCGTCGAATCGATCATGGCCCGAGAAGGTGTTCTTGTCAGAGCTGCGTTCGTGCTTGAACTCGGTGAACCGGGTCGGGAAGGTGGCGGTGTCCGCGTAGGCCATCCCCGTGCCGAGGGCCAGGGTACCCACTATCAATATCGCGGCCGTTTTCCGGTTCATCTCTCGATTCGAGCACGCAGGCGCTCTTCCCACATCATCCGAAGCAGGTGAAATGTACCCCCACTGTGCGCTATCGCAGCAGGACCAGCACCACCGTGAGCAGTCCGAGAACCACGCCGCCGACCACCAGGGCGCTGTGCGCGTAGGGTTGGGGACCCGGGAATTGGCCTTCTGCCAAAGCCCTGTCCACGGTGCGGCGGCGGTGGCTGCCGTAGATCAGCACCGCGATGCCGTAAACGGCAAAGAGGACGCCTGCGACGTCGTATGGCCAGCGCTCGCCACTGTCTTCGAGTCCCGGGATGACTCGGCCGACGGCCAGCGCCACGGCGAGCGCGGTGAGGCCGGTTCGCCACCAGGCGAGCTCGGTGCGCTCGCTGGCGAGACGGGTGCGTCTTGACGCATCGGGGGTCTCGTCCATCGTTGATCTCCAATCGGACTTGACCAATGTTCGACCCCCCTTTGAGGATCCCTACAGCTCGAGCCCTGAGGGAGACCAAAGAAGAAGTTCACCCCGAATGGGTGATGTGGGTTCCCAGGAGGGCCGCTTAGGCTCGACCTCGATGGGGAACCCGAAGACTCCCAGCGCAGGCGAGGTTCTCTACGGAGCCAGGTTCCTGACCGAGGACGCCCCCGACCACGAGTTTCCGGGCGACGGGATGTCGGCGATCGACGCAATGCGCCTGGTCGGCGAGGAACTCAAAATCGAGGGCGACCCGGACCGCAACCTGGCGACCTTCGTCACTACCTGGATGGAGCCCGAGGCCCAGCGCCTGATCGGCGAGAACCTCCACCGCAACTTCATCGACCACGCCGAGTATCCGATCTCGGCCGAGATCGAGCAGCGCTGCGTGCGGATGCTCGCCGATCTCTTCAATGCCCCCGGCGAGACGACCGGCGCCCGCACCCAGGGATCTTCGGAGGCGATCATGCTTGGCGCCCTCTCGCTGAAGTGGAAATGGCGCCAGCGCCGCGAAGCCGCGGACAAGCCGACCGACTCCCCAAACCTCATTTTTGGCGGCGACGTCCACGTCGTCTGGGAGAAGTTCTGCCGCTACTTCGACGTCGAGCCGCGGATCGTGCCGCTGGCCGAGGGCAAGTACACGATCGGCCCCGATGACGTCGAGCCCCACCTCGACGAGAACACGATCGGCGTCGCCGCCGTCCTCGGCACGACCTTCACCGGCCACCGCGACGACATCGTCGGGATCAACGACCTCCTGGTCAAGCTCAGAGACGAGAAGGGCCTCGATATCCCGATCCACATCGACGCCGCCTCGGGCGGCTTCGTCTGGCCCTTCCTCTACCCGCACTCGGAGTGGGACTTCCGGCTCGAGCAGGTGCGCTCGATCAACGTCTCCGGGCACAAGTTCGGCCTCGTCTACCCCGGGATCGGCTGGCTGATATTCCGCGAAAAGGACGACCTCGCCTCCGACCTCGTCTTCGAGGAGAACTACCTGGGCAAGACCGACGCCACTTTCACTCTCAACTTCTCGACCGGCGCGGCGATGGTTCTCGCCCAGTACTACAACTTCGTCCGCCTCGGCCGTGAGGGATATGCCTACATCATCGGGATCATGGAGAAGAACGCCCGAAATCTGGCCGAGCAGCTCAGCGCCGAGGGCGACTTCGAACTGATCGACCCCGACGCCGAGCAGCTGCCGCTGGTCGCGTTCAGGCTTGCGGGCGAGAAGCCATATGACGAGTTTGACGTCGCCTGGCAGCTATCCGCCGAGCGCGGCTGGATGGTGCCGGCCTACACGCTGCCGCCGAACGCGCAGGACGTGAAGGTGATGCGGGCGCTGGTCAAGGAGACGCTGAGCCGGGCACAGGTCGACCGCCTGGCCGCCGACATCAAAGAAGCCTGCGCCACCCTCGAGAAGAAGGGCGGCGCGCACGAGTCCGAGCGGGTGCATGTGAAGACCGGCACCGGCTACTAGGGTGGCAAGCGGGATGGGCACGGATGAGATCGAGGAGATGGGGCCGGTCGACTACCTGTTGGTCGAGTGGCCGGGACGCCAACCGCATGGTGAGGTTGCCCCCTATTTGATCGACCTGGTGGACCGGGGCCTGATCCGCGTCCTCGACCTGGCGGTCATCGCAAAGGGGGAGGACGGCTCGGTCGCCCGAATCGAGATCTCAGACGTCGGCGGCGAGGTCGAGGAGTTCGCGGCCTTCGAAGGGGCCTCCTCAGGTCTGCTCTCCGATGAGGACACCTCGGAGGCGGGCTCGGCCCTCGAGCCCGGGACCTCGGCGGCTCTGCTCGTCTATGAGAATCGGTGGGCGGCGCCCTTCGCGACCGCGGTCCGCCGCTCGGGTGGCCAGCTCGTCGCCAGCGGTCGCATACCCATTCAAGCGATCCTCGCCGCACTCGATGCGGTCGAGGAATCGTCCTAGAGAAGGAGGAGTAACCATGCCCGGATTGCTTCGAGGAGTCGCACGGACGGCCGTGATCGCCGGAACCGCGACGTCGGTCAGCAACCGCGTCTCGCGCCGCCAGGGACAGCGCTGGCAGACACAGGAAGAAGAGCAACAGCAGCAGGCGGCTCCGGCTCCGGCTCCGGCTCCAGCCGGAAAAGTCCACGGTCGACCAGCTGAAGGAGCTGGGCGAACTGAAACAGCAGGGCATCCTCACCGAGGAGGAGTTCGCCGCGCAGAAGGCGAAGATCCTCGGCGCCTAAGGGCGTGGTTCGGTATGAGGGATAGAGCGTCCTGCTGCGCGCCTCGCGCCGGGCGTGGGGGCTCGGTCGATGCGCCACGCTCGTCCCTGCGCCGCGGCTCGACCGCTGGAATGATCCGGTTGGTGGGCGGCACTTTCCTGATGGGCACTGAGGATCTGGATGGCTTCCGGAGTGACGGCGAGGGCCCTGTGCGCCGGGTGACTCTCGACCCGTTCTGGATCGACCCGGTGGCCGTCACGACTGAGCGTTTCGCAGAGTTTGTCGCCGAGACGGGTCATGTGACCGATGCCGAGCGCTACGGATGGTCGTTCGTCTTCGCCGGGTTGCTACCGGACGACTTTCCCGCGGCCAGTGCTGTTGCTGAGGCTCCCTGGTGGCGTCAGGTTTTCGGCGCCGACTGGAAGCATCCCGAGGGACCTCGTTCCGATCTTGCCAACCTGGCAGAACACCCCGTCGTCCACGTCTCCTGGTCGGACTCGGCCGCCTTCTGTGAGTGGGCCGGCCTGCGGCTTCCGAGCGAGGCGGAGTGGGAGCATGCGGCGCGGGGCGGGCTCGAGCAGAAGCGCTTCCCGTGGGGAGATGAGCGCGAGCCGGGCGGCGAGCACCGGATGAACGTCTGGCAGGGGGTGTTTCCGTCGCAGAACACCCTCGAGGATGGCTACTTCGGCACCTGTCCCGTACGTGCCTTCCCGGCGAACGGCTATGGCCTTTACAACACCTCCGGGAACGTCTGGGAATGGTGTGCGGACTGGTTCGATCCCGACTTTCATGCCGCCACCGGGGCGCCACGCAAGAACCCCACCGGCCCGCCGGAAGGGCAGGCGAAGGTGACACGCGGCGGCTCCTATCTCTGCCACGATTCCTACTGCAACCGCTATCGGGTCGCCGCACGTAACTCGAACGAGCCTCGCGATTCGACCGGGAACCTTGGCTTTCGCTGCGCACGCGACGCCTGACGGGCGCGGTGGGGCCTGCGCTAGACGATGTCCTCGACGTCTCGCTCGACGGCCTCCTCGAGCATTCGGAGCCTGTGGAGGCGTGGTGCCTTCACCGTCCTTCCGGTCCCGAGCGTGGCGAGCGCATTTGATGAGAAAGCAGGCAGCCCCCAGGCAGGTATTGAAGTTGGCGGCGGCAAGGTCGAGGATCGAACCGGTCGATGGAACGACGTACCCGGCGATCGCAGAGATCCCGAAGAACACACAGCCCAGCAGGTTGACTGCGGGCTCCCACCAACCGGCGTCATCGCGGAGCGGCATCACCCCACGGCGCGGTGAGGCCCTGTAGGCGATCACCCCCGAGATCAGGAAGCAGAGCGAACCGAGGGCGTCCGGCCGCCAGACCAGGGTGTCGTACGCGGTGTTGGAGACCGCCGTCTGGGTTGCCTGAAATGTCGTGACATTGAAGAACAGGGTTCCCGCGGACTGAATCGCCGCGGCGCGCCAGGCCGCCCGGCCTGGGTCTGACCAATGGCGCTCAGGCCATGCGAGCCAACTCTGAAGGGCGCCGCCGGTGGTGAACAGGATCGAGCCGATGAAGAAGGTGAGCTCGTCGGCACGCTCACCGACGAGTTCGGCGTAGCCGGGAAACGGCGCGATCAGGAAGCAGGTCGCGCCGAGGGCAAAGAACAGGGCCATCCAACGCGGCTGTGTCATGGCAATCGGAGCGCTGGCGAGTGCTCCTCGCCAGCGCTCCGGCTCAGCGTTCGGTTCAGGTGGGGCTCAGCCGCGGGGCGCTCCAGCACCGGTGCCGGTACTCCCGGGCAGCCTCTCTTCTTCGACCGGATCGCCATATACGACCAGCCCGTGGATGCACCAGAGGCAGATCGCAAAGACGCCGAGCGCCCAGAACGGGTAGGCGCCTCCGACCGCGAGCAGCGACGCCAGTGCCCCGAGGCTTGCGGCGATAATCCCGATCACGCGCCCGTAGGTTCCACCGGTGAACAGCGAGAACCCCGCGAACAGCTCCACCACGCCGATGATCAGCGTTACCCATCCCCAGGTATGCAGGTTCCCGAGAACGAAATGATTTTCGCCGACCCAGAAGTTGGCATCGGCAATCGCCCCGATTCCATAGATGATGTTGAGGGTGCCGGCGATCAACAGCAGAATCGCAACGAATACAGCGCGGCCCAAGCCTCTCATGGTTGTTTCTCCTTTCGTGGTCAACCACCATGCGGCGGCCGATCCGCCCGTAACGGGCTTTCAGTGTCGATTCGGACGGTATGCCTGGTGGATGAGCGCGGCATCGCCCTCTTCGGGTGATTCGAGAATGCCCGTGTCGGCGTGCGTGAGTAACCACGAAACCTAGGTAATTTCACCCGGATTGCAGGATGACATTTGCCGTCGTTTGCGATCCCATTTGGATCAGGATGCCGCTGATCGGAAGAGATGGGCCGGGTAGGCGAGACGCGCCGAGTCGAGAGGCGGCGGGGGGACCCTCCGAGGATGAGCGGGCCGAGGCCTTGGGAAAGCTGAAGGAGCTGCTCGATTCCGGTGTGCTGACGGAGGAGCAGTACGAGGCCGAGAGGCAGAAGATCCTTCGGCGAGGGTAGCCGGTCTTGCGTCCGTAGTTGCCCCTATCCGGGGAGGTGATTACCCCGGATAGGGCACGACTCGAATCCGCTATAGGCTTCATCTGCGTTGGGGGCGGAGGCGGAAAGGTCCAGTATGCCTGCCCAACGAGAGAAATCGCCGAAGACCAGCCTGATCGCCGGAGTGGATCTGGACCGCCCCCTGCTCGGCACTGTGGTCGAGCGGCCGCGGCTGTTGGACAAGCTCGATCAGAGCAACGCTTCGCTCGTTCTGCTGGATGCTCCGACCGGCTATGGGAAGTCGGTCCTCCTCGCGCAGTGGGCGGCGCGCGATCCGCGGCCATTCGCCTCGATAACGCTCGGCGACCTGCACAACGACCCGGCGCTGTTGGCACGGGCGGTGGTCGACGAGCTCGATCGGATCGAGCCGGTGCCGCCGGAGGTCGCATCGGCCCTCACCGCGCCTGAGCCCGACCTTGAAGGCGCGCTGCTGCCGCGGCTCGGAGAGGCGATCGAGGCGCGGCAGACCGCGACCGTCCTGATTTTGGACGAGCTTGAGCACATCGAGTCGCCGCAGTCTCTGTTCCTGATCCGCACGCTGGTGGAACACGCGCGGGGCGGCACCCAGATCGCGATCGCGACCAGGGAGGAGCCCTCCCTTCCCTTGGGTCGCTTCCGGGCAAATCGACTCCTGAGCGAGATCGGCCGCGATGAGATGACGATGACGAAGCCCGAGAGCGCGGCATTGCTGGCCGGTATCGGTTTCGAACTCAGCCAACGCGATCTCGAGGTCCTGGTCGAGCATTCCGAGGGCTGGCCTGCCGCTCTCTACCTGGCGGGCACAGCGCTGCTCGAGGAGTCAGACGTGAGCACTGCGATCAGGCGCTTCGCCGGCGACGACCGAATCGTCGCGGACTACATCAGGGATGAGTTTCTGGTGCCGATATCGCGGCGCCGGATCGAGCTCCTGCGGCGGATCTCGATCCTCGATCGCTTCAACGGCGAGCTCTGCGACGCCGTGCTCGACCGCACCGGCTCGGCAACGGCCCTGATCGACCTTCTGCACGGGAACATGCTCCTGCTCCCACTCGACCGCAGGGACGATTGGTTCAGGCTGCATACGCTGCTGCGCGACATGCTGCGAGCCGAGTTGAGGCGGGCGGAGCCCGAGCAGGAGCCCGAGCTGCACCTGCGGGCATCGAGCTGGTGGGCCGAACATGGGGACTCGGACCGAGCAATAGAGCATGCGATTGCGGGCGGGGCCTATGAGCGGGCCGGAGAGCTTCTCTGGGCGGGGGTCCCCGACTACAACGCGCGTGGTCGCGTGGCCACCGTTGAGCGCTGGCTGGAGCGGCTCGGCCGAGACCGACTTGCCGCTCACCCGACGCTCAGCCTGACCGCAGCCCAGGGTGGCCTGGCGCGGGGGAAAGGAGGGCAGACGGAACACTGGACCGCTGTCACACGAGGCCTGCTCGAAAGGATGGACCCGCCCAACCGCGACGGGACGCTGACGGCCGGTTTGGCGCTGTGCGAGGCATGCCTCGCTCGCGGCGGCCTGCTGGAGATGAGTGAGCTCGCGGTGGCGGCGGCAGCGGCGATCCCGGACGAGAGCCCGTGGCAATCGATGTGTCGTCTGGTGGATGGAACCAGCCAGCTTCTGCGGGGAAACGCACCGGAGGCGCGCGACATCCTCAGGGATGGTGCGCGAAGGGGAGCGGTGGGCGCTCCCCTGATGCAGGTGATCTGTCTGAGCCAGCTTGCTCTGTTCGCCGTCGACGAGCCCGATTGGGTGGTCGCGGAAATGCTCGCCTCCCAGGCCAGGGCCCAGGTGGAGCGCTCCGGCCTTGGCGACTACACGACCGCCGCGCTCGTTCTGGCCGTATCAGCCTTTGTGCGATCCCACCGGGGAATGGCGGGGGAGGCCGCCGCCGACCTGCGCGCCGGGATCGAGTTGATGAATCGACTCGATGAGTTCGCGTCCTGGTATGAGGCCCAGACCAGGATCGTGCTTGCCCGCGCCGCCGCGCGCCTCGGGGAGGTCGGGCAGGCGCAGGATCTGCTCGGCGAAGCGAGCCGGCTGATCCGGCTGATGCCCGAGGCGACTCTGCTAGTCGATTGGTTTCGCCAGGCCGAGGAGGAGAGCAAGGTAATTTCAGACGCCGGAGTCGATGAGCTGACACCGGCCGAGCTGCGGATCCTGCTCACGCTGGAGTCACATCACTCGCTTCCCGAAATCGCCACCCAGGCGCATGTGTCACCCAACACAGTCAAGACGCAGGCGCAGGCTGTCTATCGCAAGCTCGGGGTCTCATCCCGTCGCGAGGCGGTCGAGCGTGCGCGCGCCATCGGCTTGCTGCCCCCGAAAGGGGGGCGTCCTGACCGTAATTCGGAGCAACGAGCGACGCTTGGGCGTGTCCCGAGACGTGTCCCCGACTCCACTGAACTGGGCGGAACGGAATCGAACTCCTTGGATGTAGCAGTCACGAATCGACCGAAAACGCCCTCCCAGAACCAATTCTCAGTCCGGAAACCGGGGTTCGAATCCCCGTAGCGGTACCTCGGATGGGGATCGCGCCAAGCGACCCCGGGGCGCGGCCGAGGCCTCCAGTGAGCTGATATTGACCGCGCGCCAAGGAGTGCCACCGAAGCCATCGCCGATATCCAGATCCTCCTCACGATCCGGGCCGGTCTAATCGCCGAGCCCGGCGCCGATGGGATCCCACAGTCGAAACCAAGACTCGCCCATACCTTTCGCCGGCTTCCTGCCGCCGTCCAGGGCGACGGATATAGGGTCCGAGTAGAGATGAGCCGAAACTGAGATCGAAGGAGAGCCGGTATGGGCACAGATGAGATCGATGAAATGGGGCCGGTCGACTACCTGCTGGTCGAGTGGCCGGGACGCCAACCGCATGGAGAGGTTGCCCCCTACTTGATCGACCTTGTGGACCGGGGCCTGATCCGCGTCCTCGACCTCGCGGTGATCGCCAAGGGCGAGGACGGCTCGGTTGCTCGAGTCGAGATCTCCGACGTCGGCGGCGAGGTCGAGGAGTTCGCGGCCTTCGAAGGGGCCTCCTCCGGTCTCCTCTCCGATGAAGACACCGCGGAGGCGGGCTCGGCTCTCGAGCCCGGGACCTCGGCGGCTCTGCTCGTCTACGAGAATCGGTGGGCGGCGCCGTTCGCGACCGCGGTCCGGCGCTCGGGCGGCCAGCTGGTCGCCAGCGGTCGCATCCCCATTCAAGCGATCCTCGCCGCTCTCGACGCGGTCGAGGAGACGTCCTAGAGAAGGAGGAGTCAGATGCCCGGTTTGCTTCGAGGAGTGGCACGGACGGCGGTGATCGCCGGAACCGCGACGTCGGTGAGCAATCGCGTCTCGCGCCGCCAGGGACAGCGCTGGCAGGCGCAGGAAGAACAGCAGATGCAGGCTGCTCCGGCGCCGGTTCAGGCTGCTCCTGCCCAGCCGGAAAAGTCCACCGTCGACCAGCTGAAGGAGTTGGGTGAACTGAAACAGCAGGGCATCCTCACCGAGGAGGAGTTCGCGGCGCAGAAGGCGAAGATCCTCGGCGCCTGAGGGGCCCCACCCCCCAACGTTTCACCGGGGAATAGGGGACGCCTGAACCCGGACAACGGCTCGCCTCAGGCGGTCAATGGGTCCTCTTCGGGCTCAAAGAGCTCCGAAGGCCGTGGGCTCGAATCCCGTCGCACCCATTCTCAGCGGTTCCCGGACCGGTCGCATGCCCTGAGCCGGTAGCGCTGACATTAGTTCGGCCCTACTGTTGGCGGATGAGGGAGGCGGCAAGCTTCCCCGACAGTTTCTCCTTTTTCAGGCGTCCCGCGAGGCGCATTGCGGGCGGCGCGCGGATCTACTTCTTGATCTTGAACTTCTTGACTGCGGGCGTTGGGTCGAGCTCGCCCTGCTTATCGCGTGCCTTGACCTGGAACTTGTGCTTACCGGGCTTCAAGTTCTTGTAGGTCTTTGGCGACTTGCACTTAGCGAACGCCTTCCTGTCGAGCTTGCAGAGGAAGGTCGAGCCAGCCTCATTCGAGCTGAACTTGAAGGTCACCTTGTGCTTCACGATTTTCGTCGATTTCAGCGATGTGCTGGGGGCGGCATTGGTCGGGCCGCTCGGTCCTTTGGGTGTCGGTCCTTTGGGTGTCGGGGCGACATAGGTGAATTGGTCGGCACCGACGACCGGCGACTGACCGGCCGCGGTCGTCACCCGCACGTCAACGGTGCCGGCCCCCCCAGAGGGGGAGACCGCGTGGATCTCGGTTTCGGAGTCTTCGCTGAACGACCCGGCGGGCACGCCCCCGAAGGAAACCGATTTGATGCGGAGGAGGTTTTCGCCTTTGATCGCCACCGCGGTTTTGCCGCCGGTGTCGCCGCTCGCCGGGCTGACCTCGGCGACGGTCGGCGGCGGCAGCACTTTGGCGGAAACCGAGGTCTTGAAGCCCGAGGAGGGGAAGGCCGTGACCGGGGTGCCGAGAGGCGCGTCCCCGGCGGCGTTGAAGATGATCGTGTCGCCGGGTGCGCCCGTTTGGACGAGGCATTCGCCTTCGCCGCCTGCGTACAAGCCGAGCTGGTCGTCAGCTTTGACCGGGATTTCCGCCGCGAAATGGCCGATTTCTTTGCTCGCCAACGTCCCGACTTTGCTTTCGCCGATCACGGTGAAACTGCCCGGGGGGTTCCCGGGTCCGACGCGAATGACCTTGAGCTTCGCGTTCGGGAGCGGGATAGTGCCGGCCTGGGTGCTCCATTCGATGATCGCTCCATCGGTAGGGATCACGAATGAGGGGCCGCTCGCCACGCCGGTCATGGTGTAGGTGCGATCGCCGATGATTGCGGAGCAATTCAAGGTCGGAAGCGCCACCTGGCCTACGGAGACAAGCGCCGCCGAGGCGGCGGATCCCCCGAGGGCGGCCCATGCGCAGACGAGCGCAATAGGAATCGACAGGAAGCGGGGGGCGGGACCTTTGCGGGCCATGGTCAATCAGTCTGGCAGGTCCCCCAAGTGGTCAACGAGAGCTGACCGTTCAGCCGTGCTTACCAACCATTCGGCCGTCGCTCAACCGCGCTCGATACGACCAGGCCAGCCACGTCTGTTTTCGGCGTCCCATCAACCCGGACTCCAGGCTTTTGTCCCGGTTCAGGCGTCCCCTATACCCCCCAACGTTTCACCACCCATTCCTAATTGCTTCACATCCGATCCGGCCTCGGCAGGGAGGATCGCGTCCGGCCGCCGACCAGCGCGGGGGAGACGCAGCGACGATCCAAGGGGATCCATCTTGGGAATCAAGGACAGGTCGAGGGTGGGTTTGCGCGCGGCGCTGCTCGCGGCTACGACTGCCGCCGCACTCGGCATCGCGAGCATCGGCGCCCCCGGCGCATCGGCCTCACTCGACTGCGGCGGGTCGGCGATCCAGGGCGCCGGCTCCTCGTCGCAGGAACTGGCTCAGGAAGCACTCTGGGGCCCTGGCTTCAACGGCGCCGAAGGCGTCTGCCCGGGTGGGCCGTCGATCACCCGTGGCGCGGGCGCGTGGAGCCAAAACTGCGAACCCGCGATGAATGACTACATCCACGAATACATCGTGCGGCCGGCCGGTCAGGCGGACCTCGATACGGAGTACTACTCGCCTCTTCCGTCCGCGGGTGTCGACTGGCGGGATGTCATCTCGGCCGCCGTGTTCTGGTCCTCGAAGACCAGCTGGTAGCGGCTCGCCTCGTTGACCTGGGGATTCCCGAGTGAGAGGCTCGATTTTGCGGTGGACGCCGCTTCGTGAATCAAAATCCGAAACGGAGGTGCGGGATGAGCAGCTCTGAGGAAAGCGAGGCCACCTCAATGGGGACGGTGGAGCCGGGAACGATCGATATGGGGCTCGAGGTGGTGACCCTGCCGGTCGCCGACGTCGAGCGGTCGAAGACCTTCTATGAAAGTCTCGGGTGGCGGCTCGATGCCGACCTGATGCTCGACGGGGGGAACCGGGTGATTCAGATCACGCCGACCCACTCGAACTGCTCGATCCACTTCGGCGAGGGTTTGACGAGCTCCGAGCCGGGATCAGCGGACAGGCTGATCCTCGCGGTCAGGGACATCGAGGCCGCCCGCGACGACCTGATCGCTCGCGGCGTCGAGGTGAGCGAGATCGAAGGCCCCGACGACCCCGAGCAGCGCTCGTACTTCACGACCGCCGAGTTCAGCGACCCGGACGGCAACGGCTGGCTTCTCCAGGAGGTCACGACCCGGCTGCCCGGCCGCGAATGGGACGACTGACGATGGACATCGAGAGCCTGGCGGACCTTCTGCACGAGACGGCCGAACACCACGACGCGTTCGAGAAAGCGGCCACGCCGCACGACTGGTGGGACTGGTACGCGGCCTACATGGACGCCCGTCAGAGCGGCAGCGATTCCGAGGCCGCCTCTGCCGCCGCCGGGCGCTACATGGCCGAGGTCAAGGACGTGGTGATCCCGTCGTCATAGTCGGACCCGAGGGCGAGCCTCCGTCCGTCAGGACTCGACGCGCTCGAGGACCACGACCGGTATCTCGCGCTCGCGTGTTGCGCTGGTACGCGTCGTAGTCGGGCCACTCGCCGACCATCGTCTCCCACATCGCCGGCTTCTCCTCGGGGTCGGCGGTGCGGGCGTGGGCCCTGAACCGGTCGCCCCAGATCTGGACCTCGACCTCGGGTTCCTCGGAGAGGTTCAGGTACCAGTCGGGCGGCGCGTCGGAGCCGCCCTTTGAGGCGACAACGGTGTAGGCGCCTTCGCCGTAGGGCGCGTAGATGAGGGGTGTCGTCCGCGCCTCGCCGGACCGGCGGCCCTTGGTCGTCAGCAGCAGGGTGCTCGACCCCTTCTCCCAGTCATGGCCTTCCTCGCCGTCGGTCGCCCGGTATCGGTCGACGTGTTCCTGGCCGAAGAGCATGGATCGAATCCTAGGAGATGGGACCCGCCGGCTTTCGAGCCCCGATTAAGAACGCTTAAGAACGTCGAATAGGGTCGGCCCAGCGTCCCATACCGAAGGAGAGACATGGCCGTTGCGATCATCAACACCGACTTCCCGGAGGGATTCGGCGCCGAGCTCTATGACGCGGTTAACCGCGAGCTGGGCATCGAGGGCGACCTGCCGCCGGGGCTGATCTTCCACTGGGCGGGCGATGTCGACGGCAAGTTCACGATCACCGATGTCTGGGAGTCGCGTGAGGCCTACGACACCTTCAACGCCGAGCGGCTGACGCCGGCGATCGAAAAGGTCGCCGCTGCGGCGGGGGCTCCGGCCGATGCGGAACAGCGGACGATCGAGGCTCCGGTTCACAACCACTTGGGGCTATAGGTCCCTTCAGGCGATCCGGTTCGGGGGCTCGCGGTCCTCGAGGACCGCGAGAACCGAGTCGGCGACCAGGTTCGCCATCGCATCGCGGGCGGTGACCGTCGCCGAGCCGACGTGGGGGAGGAGGACGCAGTTCGGGGTCGCGAGCAGCTCCGCCGGCACCTCCGGCTCGTTCTCGTAGACGTCGAGGCCGGCCGCGCCGATCGCTCCGTCCTGGAGGGCTGCGGCGAGCGCCGCCGAGTCGACCAGCGTCCCGCGCGAGGTGTTGACGAGGATCGCTCCGGGGCGCATCCGGCCCAGCTCCGGGGCGCCGATCAGCCCGACGGTCTCCGGCGTCGCGGCGGCGTGGAGGCTGACCACATCGGAGTCGGCGAGTAGCTGGCCGAGGTCGGCCCGCGTCGCGCCGAGCGCCGCCTCGGCCTCGGGCTTGGGGCTGCGGGCGGCGTAGAGGATCGAGCCCGCCATCGGCCGGACGAGCTCGGCGTAGCGGCGGCCGATCCTGCCCATGCCGACGATCCCGAACGTCGCCCCGCTCAGCTCGGTCCCGAGGTCGCCGGTGGTGTCGAAACCCGTCCACTCGCCGTCCCGCAGGCGTCGCTCGGCCGCGGGTATGCCCCGCGCGGCGGCGAGCGTCAGGGCGAGGGCGAGCTCGGCGGTGGCGTCAGTGAGGACGTCGGGGGTGTTCGTCGCGATCACGTCCCGCTCGCGGCACGCGTCGAGGTCGATGTTGTCGTGGCCGACCGCGAAGTTGGCGACGAGCCGCAGGCCCGACCCGGCGGCGTCGAGGAGCTCGGGGCCGACGGCGACGGTCGGGTCGGCGACGATCGCCTCGACGCCATCGGCGAGGTCCCGCACCCGTTCTGGCGTCGCCGCCAGCCCTCCTTCACGCACCTCGCAGCGCTCGGCGATCCGGTCGCCTCCGGCGGCCGGGATCCGACGGGCAATCAGGACGAGCGGTCGCAATCCTCGACTAGGCCCGCCTGCCCTGCGGCGCCGATTTCAGCTTGATCGTCGAGTTGAACGGCGATCTCGTACCCGCCTCGTTGGTGATCGTCGCGCTGATCATCGCGGTCAGATTGCCCGGCATCCTCGAGCACTTGGCCGCCGGCGCTGTTGAGGCGGATCTGGAGCGGGCCGGTCCTGCCGCCGGCGATCCGGCCCGAGACCGAGCCGATCCTCCTGGCCTTCCCTTTCTTCCAGCCGATGTAGAGCGCACCCTTGACCGAGCAGGTGTCTGCAGCGGGGGCCCGGCACCTGAACGAGGCCGAGCCGGTGCCCTTGCGGATCCTGGCCGTCTTGCCTCCGGTCAGCGCGCCGGATGCGGTTGCGAGCGGAGCCGGCTCGAAGATTCCGGGCGCATCGGTGCCCGAGCAGTCCTGATCGATCCCGTCGCCGGGGACCTCGGCTGCGCCGGGGTGGATCGAGGGATCGTGGTCGTTGCAGTCGAGGTTCGAGCCGACGCCGTCGAAGTCGAGGTCCGGATAGCTGACGTGCTCGCAATGGGAGACGGTGTCGATCGCGTCGATTGTCGCCGAGTCTTCCCCGAAGCCGCAGTCGACGGCGTCGTGTTCGCCGTCGCGGGCGAAGATGATGTCATCGTCGGCCCCGCCTTCGAGGGTGTCCTCGCCGGCCCCGCCTTTGAGTTCGTCTTCGCCCCGTTCACCCTTCAACACGTTGGCCGCGCCGGAGCCGACGAAGTGGTCGTATTCGGGACCGCCGGTGAGGTTCTCGATGTCGGAGTGGACGTTCTGATTGCCACCGGGCCCGTCGTTCTTCTGGTCATCGAGTGTGACCGAGACGGTTTGGTTGCCTTGGGTGAAGTAGTCGACGGTGTCGGACCCTTCGCCGCCGCTGATCGAGTCAGGGCCCACGGGTCGCAGGATCGTGTCCTCGCCGGTCCCGCCTTCGATCGTGTTTTCACCCGTGGCGAGTCCGACGTCAAATTCGTCGTCATCGGCTCCGCCGTCAAGGGTGTTGTCGCCGGCGAGGAAGATCAGCAACCTATCGTTGCCAGATCCCGCGTCGATGACCAGGTCGTGGGCATCGGCTCCCCCATGGACCTGATCGTTCCCGTCGGCGAGGTCGATCCTGGCGACGGTGGTGATTTCGCAGGCAAGTTCGGTTTCTGGTTCTGCGGCGTTGACGTCGGTGCAGCCCGTCCCGGCTGTCATCAACGCCGAATCCGGGGTGGCCTGCTTGAAGATCCATTCCGGTGTTGAGTCAACTTCCACCGCGACGTCGTTGACGCTTTGGTCGCCGACGTAGTGGACATCGGATTCTTTGACCAAGACTTCAGCGTTGGCCGCGGCGGCAGACGCCGGCATCAGCACTGCGAGCAGCAGGACGAGTGAGGCGCAGCCGAACCCAGGACGGCGCATCGGCAGATGGTGGACCACAGCCCCGCCGCCGTCAAGCCCGCCGAGGATGGCCTCCCACGGTCGGACCGCGGGAGGCCATCAGGAGCAGGAGTGGGGGCTAGGCCCGCGCTCCGCCGAAGGCGAGCTGGCCGTCGCCGCGCTCGCCCTCCTCGAGCACTTCCTCGCGCTCGATCTCGCCCTCGCGGACGAGCAGCAGCGCCAGCGCCGAGCCGACCAGCGACAGCAGCGCCCCCAGCAGGAGGATCTCGTTGATTCCCGCGAGGAAGCCTTCGCGGGCGGCGTGGGCGACGGTTTCCCGCGCGCCCTCGGGGACCGAGTCGAGCGCCTTGCCGAGGTTCCCGGACGACGCGGCTTCGATCAGCTGCCGCGGGTGGTCGCCCTTGGCCGCCTGGGTCCCGGCCGCCAGTTCGGCGACCTTGTCGGAGCCGCGGCCTAGGAACAGCGCTCCCCAGGCGGCGATCCCGACCGCGATCCCGACCTGGCGGAAGGTGTCGTTGATCCCCGCGGCCATCCCGCTCTGCTCCTTGGGGACGACGCTGACCGCGACGTCGGCGATCACCGGGTTGAGCAGGCCGACTCCGATGCCGGCGACGATGAACCCGAGCAGGAGGGTCGTCCACTCAGAGCTCGCCTGGATTCCCGCCATCAGGAGCAGGCCGCCGCCGGCGAGCGCGAGCCCGGCGGCGAGCAGGACCCGCGCCTGCATGCGGCCGAGCAGGACGCCCGCGACGGGGGCGACGAGGAAGGCCCCGACGGTGATCGGCAGGTACCTGACCCCGGCCTCGAGCGGCGTGTAGCCGAGGTAGTTCTGGAGGTAGAGGGTCAGGTACAGGAACAGCGCGAACATCGAGCCCGAGACCGCGAACGCCGCCACCTGAACCCCGGTGAAGGCGTGGTTGCGGAAGAAGCGGAGCGGCAGCATCGGCTCGCTGACCCGGCGCTCGATCGCCAGGAACGCGACCAGAAGCGCCGCCGCGCCGCCGAACAGGCCGAGGATCAGGTCGCTGCCCCAGCCCTCCTGATTGCCCCGCAGGAGTCCCAGCACGAGCAGGAACAGTGCCGTGCTGAAGGTGACCAGGCCGGCCCAGTCGATCCTCGTCGCGTTCGGGTCACGCGTCTCGCGCAGCTTCGTGAATGTCGCCGCGACCGCGGCGATCCCGATCGGGACGTTGAGCAGGAAGACCGACTGCCAGCCGAGGCCGTCGGTCAGCGCGCCGCCGACGAGCGGCCCGATCGCCACCGCGATGCCGATCGTCGCGCCGTAGGTTGCCATCGCCATCGCCCGCTCGCGGCCGGCGGCGAACTCCTGCGCGATCAGCGCCAGTGAGACCGCGAACATGATCGCGCCGCCGACGCCCTGCACCGCGCGGTCGACATTCAGCATCGTCGGGGTCGTCGCGAGGCCGGCCGCCAGCGAGGCGACCGTGAAGACGCCCAATCCGACGCCGAAGACGCGCCGCCGTCCGAGGCGGTCGGCGAGCGACCCGGCGGTCAGGACCAGGGCGGCGAGGGAGAGGGTGTAGGCGTCGATCACCCACTGAAGATCGGTGAAGCTTGCGTTCAGGTCTTCCTCGATCGCCGGCAGCGCGGTGTTGACGACGGTGATGTCGAGCAGCAACATGAAGGTCGCTACCGAGACCGTGATCAGGGTCCACCATTTTCTGTCCATTTGAAGCCCTCCTAAGCGGGGAGTACAATCCGTCAAGCAACCTTGTAAGGCGACTTGATAAGGCGACCGTAGCATATGGTCAAGCGGCCTGACAGGTCGAATCGCATAAATATGCGTGAGAGGGATCACAGATGAGTGCCAAGACACAGAAAAACGACTGGATTCCGCTGCCACCGCTGCTCGAAAACGCGAGAGAGGCCGGCTTCGAGGAGCTGCACCGGCGCCTCGCCGAGCGCGGCTTCGCCGACATCCGCCATTCCCACGGCTGCGTCTTCCGCTGGGTCGAGCCCGACGGGACGCGGCTGACCGAGCTCGCCGAGAACGCCGGCCACAGCAAGCAGGCGGTCGGCGAGTTCGTCTGCGACCTCGAGGCGATGGGATACGTCGAGCGCGTCCCCGACCCGCTCGACGGCCGGGCGAAGATCATCCGCCTCACCGATCGCGGGGCCGAGGCGAAGGCGGTTGGCGCTCGAGATCTTCGCCGAGATCGAGAAGGAGTGGGCGGAGCGGATCGGCCCGGAGCGGGTCGAGGCCCTGCGCGAGGCGCTGGAGGCCCTCTATGAGCTCGAGCACGCTGTGCCTATCCCTGCCTAGCGCCGCGCTCGGCGACTCCCTCACCGACCTCCGGGTGCGGACGAGCTGGAAGCGCGGCCCCGCGGCCGAGGCCGCCGGGCCGCTCCTCGTCAGCTACACCGAGTTCACCCCCGACACCCTGCGCGACGTCCCCGGCATCTACCGCGCCGCGCAGCGGCTGCGGCGCGAAATCGTCGAGCTCGAGGGCGCGGTCGGCGTCACCGTCTACTGGCAGCTCTTCCGCGGCCGCGGCGGCTCGGTCTCGGCCTGGGAGGACGAGTCGGCGCTGCGCCGCTTCGTCTCGCTCCCGTTCCACGTCGAGACGATGCGCGCCTACCGGCCCCGCGGCAGCCTCCGCGCGATCGATTGGACGGCCGACTCGTTCGAGCTCGGGACCGCGTTCAGGGAGGGCCAGCGCGGGCTCGACGCGGGTGGCGGCCGGGTCCGCGGCTAGTTCCTTCGAGGGTGTCCATCTGCGGGCCTCCCGTTCGTCTCGAGAGCAGACAACGCTCTCCAAAGGAGGAACGATGAAGTACATGCTGATCATCAACCAGGGCAGCACCCCGACCCCGCCGTCGGAGGAGTGGGACCGCCTCTCCGACGAGGAGCGGCGGCAGATCGTCGACGACTACAAGGGCGTCAGCGGGACCCCGGGCGTGACTCCCGGCCTGCAGCTCTCGCCGCCCGAGACGGCGACCACGGTGCGGGTCGAGGACGGAAGGACGCTGACCACCGACGGCCCGTTCGTGGAGACCAAGGAGGCGATCGGCGGCTACCTGCTGTTCGAGGCGGATGACCTCGATGCGGCGATCGAGCTCGCGGCGCGGATCCCGGCCGCGCGGCTGGGCGGAGCGATCGAGGTGCGCCCGATCGTCGAGTGGTGACCGGAGCGACGGCCACCGAGCGGGCCTTCCGCGACGAATGGGGGCGTGTCCTCGCTGCGCTGGTCGGCTTCCTCGGCGACATCGAGCTCGCCGAGGAAGCCGCGCAGGAGGCGTTCGCGATCGCCGCCGAGCGCTGGCCCCGCGACGGCGCTCCCGCGAACCCGGGCGCCTGGCTGGTCACGACCGGGCGCAACCGCGCGATCGACAGGATCAGGCGCGACCGCACGCTGGCGGCGAAGGCGCACCTGCTCGAGATGCCCGAGGCCGAGGAGGAGATCGAGATGTCGGCAATCCCCGATGAGCGGCTCGAGCTGATCTTCACCTGCTGCCATCCGGCGCTCGCGACCGAGGCGCAGGTTGCGCTGACCCTGCGGACGATGGGCGGCCTCAGCACCGAGGAGATCGCGCGGGCCTTCGTCGTCCCCCGCGAGACGATGGCGAAGCGGCTCGTCCGCGCGAAGAAGAAGATCGCCGCCGCCGGGATCCCGTTCCGGGTCCCGCCCGACCACCTGCTGCCGGAGCGGCTGGCCGCAGTCCTGGCGGTCGTCTACCTGATCTTCAACGAGGGCTATGGCGGCCGGACGGAGCTGGCCGGCGAGGCGATCCGGCTCGGGACCGCGCTAGCCGAGCTGATGCCCGAAGAGGCCGATGCGCAGGGCCTGCTGGCTTTGATGCTGCTGCTCGAGGCGCGCAGCGCCGCCCGCTTCCGCGACGGCGAGCTGGTCCTGCTCGCCGACCAGGACCGAGGGCTCTGGGACCGCGATCAGATCGGCGCCGGCCGGGCCGTCCTCGCGCGGGCAGAGGCGCTCCGCGGCGCCGGCCCCTACGTCCTCCAGGCTCGGATCGCCGCCCTCCATGTCGAGGAGGAGCGCGACTGGCCGCGGATCGCGGAGCTCTATGCGGAGCTTGCCCGCCGCACCGACTCGCCGGTGGTCGAGCTCAACCGCGCGGTCGCGGTCGCGGAGACCGAGGGGCCGGCGGCGGGCCTCGACGCGATCGAGGGGCTCGAGCTCGACTCCTACCCCCACCTCCACGCGACCCGGGCCGACTTCCTGCGCCGCCTCGGCCGCGAGAGCGAGGCGCGCGCCGCATACGAGCGGGCGCTCGAGCTGACCGGCTCCGACACCGACCGCCGGTTCCTGGCCCGGCGCCTGGCCGAAGCCGGATGAGCCTGCGGATCCGACCGGGAGGGCAGGACGACGTCGCGGTCGTCGCCGAGATCGTCGAGCGCGCCTATGAGGGCTATGTCGAGGAGATCGGCGGCCGCCCGGCGCCGATGGACGCCGACTACTCCGAGACCGTCCGCGAGGGGACGCTGTTCGTCGCCGAGGAGGCGGGCTCCGTCGCCGGCGCGATCGTGCTCGTCGCCGAGGGCGACCACCTGACGATCGACAACGTCGCGGTCGCGCCCGGGCGCCAGGGCGGCGGCGTCGGCCGCGCCCTGCTCGCCTTCGCCGAGGCCCGCGCCCGCGAGCTCGGGATCGCCGAACTGCGGCTGTTCACCCACGTTCTGATGACCCGCAACCAGCGGATCTACGGCCTCCTCGGCTACTCCGAGGACGGGCGCCGGACCGACGACGGGTTCGAGCGCGTTTTCTACTCCAAGCGCCTCCCTACACTTGAGCCATGAGCAATGAACCCGACCGCGACTCCGTCCTCACCCTCTACCGGCGTGGAATCGAGCTTCTCGAGGAGGCCGACTTCGAGCAGGCCGCGGTGCCGCTCGAGGCGGCGGCTCGGCGCGCGCCCGAGAAGTCCTCGATCCGCGAGGCCCTCGGCCGCGCCTACTTCCGGCTCGGCCGGTTCGCCGCCGCCGCGGTCGAGTTCGAGGCGGTCGTCGACTCCCACCAGGTCAACGACTTCGCCCACTTCTGCCTCGGCCGGTCATTGGCGAAGACCGGCCAGACCGACCGCGCCCGCCACCACCTGGCGCTGGCCTCGAACCTGCGCCCCGAGCGCAGCGACTACCGCTTCTACCGCGACCAGCTCGCCTAGCCGCCCCCGGACGCGGAAGCGGAGGCCATCGCAGTCTGATTCCCTGGCCTCCGCGGGAGCAGAGGAGGCGGCGCCCTGTCAGAGGCCGGCGACCAGCGCGCCCACGTTCCGCTTCGAGAAGTAGGGCCCGAAGGTGTGGCGGAGGTCGCGCCGCTTGGCGTAGCTGGTGAGGCCGTTGATCGTTTTGCCTTCTTCGATCAGCCAGCCGCCGCCGCTCGCGCCCGGCGCCCAGCGGCAGCGGATCGCGATCGTCGGCGGGCCGGGGATCCCGTAGGTGGTGCTGTCGTCGCCGACGTAGGGGGAGCTGCACCCCTGCATCCGCTTCACCCGGCCGGGGTAGCCGAAGGTCTGGAACTGCTGTTTGCGGCCGAGGTCGAGGGCGATGGTGGCGCCGCCACCGACCGCGTCGGCGACGTTGACGCCTTCGGCGTTGGGCCGGACGTCGGCCGCCCCGATGTCGAAGTTGGGGTTGCCGAGCTTGATCCACTGTTTCGGCACGTGGACGTCGTTGCGGTGGGCGACGAAGGCGCCGAACGGGGCGAGGCCGTCGGTGTAGGCGGGGACGAAGACGACGGTCCGCGACCAGGTGGTGCGCCCGCGCAGGCCGCGGGGCCCGGTGTTGAGACAGTGGGCCGCGGTCAGGATCAGGCGCCGGGTCGCCGAGTTGATCGCGGTCGCCGAGCAGAACCCCTCCTCCTTGCCCTGGCGGACGAAGAGCCGGCCATTCTCGGCGAACGGGGGCACGCTCGGTTCGGGGACCGGGGCGAAGCTGGCCGTGGCGCCCAGCTGGTCGATCGGCGTCGGACCGTCGAGCGGCTCGGCTGCCCGCATCCGCTCCGGCGTCCAGTAGGCGAGGGCGCGGGCGACTTCGCTCGGGTGCGCCGGTCCGCCCGGACTGACCCGGCCGGAGGCTGCGGCGAGCGACGGCGCGGCGAGCGCGATCGCCGCGAGCAGGGCGAGCGCCACGAGCGGGCCCGTGACGCGCAACTTGGCACTGGGCAGGCCCGGTCGCATCTGCAATCAGGATAGAGACCCGCTCCGCCGGACCTCGACGGCTTGCGGATCAAGTTTTCGATCAGCCGACCAGAGGGATCACGCAGCGGTATTTGCGTGTGGTGGTCGAAAGGGCGAAATTCAGTTTGCTGGCACTAGGGAAGACGGTGACGACGCCATAGAGTATCAAGACCGCTGACACGTTCGCGATGTCGCTCGACCACTCATCACCTTCGTCCAGGTTCACCCCTTCCTGGCCGGCGAAGGCGGCCAGCTCGAGGGCGTCGGGGAGCGACCCGCCGCGGGCCGCGCAGGAGACCGCCGCCGCGGGAGCGGTGACCGCCGCGCTGGGCGAGGCCTCCCAGCAGGCGCCGGCGAACGCCTGCGTCCCCGGCCCGCAACCGGCCCCGAAGCCGTTGACGGTCTGGGCATCGACCGCGTTGACGGCGTTCAGCGCCGTCTCGGAATTGATCGCGTTGAGGGCGGAGTCGGCGGACTGCGCGTGGACCGCGCTCGGCACCGTGCCGAGGCTCGACTCGTCGATGTCGGCTCCGGTCAGCGGCCCGCTGAACTGCTTTCCGAGCACGCCCGGCTTCAGCCGGTTGGCGCCGATCGAGTGGGGCTTCAGCCGGTTGCCCGGGATCGACTTGACGACGATCGAGCGGCCGTTGACCTTCTTCGCCGCGTAGACGGTCCCGCCGAGGGCGAGAAGAAGGGCCAGCACGGAGACGAGCAATGCCGGTGAGGGCCGCCAGGACGCTTTCCTCATGACCACCTCCGCTCAACGGTTTGTCCTGGTCACCGAGCGTAGTTCGGTCTCGCCCGCAGGCCGGAGTGACTGGACGAACGTCCGGCCACGGCGCCGACTAGACTGCGCCGCGATACGGCCGGTGGTCAAGGGAAGTCCGGTGAAAGACCGGCGCGGTCCCGCCACTGTGACCGGGCAAAGGAAGCCGCTGGCGCGAGCGCCGGCCACTGAGGGCGACACCGAGCCCTCGGGAAGGTGCGGCCGACCAAGCCCGGGAGCCAGGAGACCTGTCCCCGGCCAGCCATGACGACCCTCGAGGAAAGGGTGGCTTCAATGCCAAGAATCGCTCCATCCCGGCTTGCCGCAGCGTGCGCGCTGGCCGTCTTCCTGTTGCTCTCGACCGCAGCGATCGCCGTCGCCAAGGGAGTCAGCGCCGATCTGCGCGTCGTCGGCGCCGGCGGCAGGACGCTGGCCGAAGAGACGCTCCGGACGGGCACGACCAAGGTCCCGACCAGCCCGAAGGCGACCTGTCTCGGCAAGGGTTCGGGCGGCAGCGGCAGGGCCGTCTCGGTCAAGGGCCCGACCGCGCTCGGCCTGCTGGCCCAGGCCGCGAGGTCGACATCGTCGCTGCGGCCGCTGCTGGTGACCGACGCGTTCGAGTCCGAATTCGGCCTCGGGATCTGCGGAATCGGCGGCGGCATGTCGACGTCGAAGAAGTCCTGGTACCTGAAGGTGAACCACGAGAACCCCGAACTGGGCGGCGACTCGGTGAAGCTGAAGAAGGGCGACGAAGTGCTGTGGGCGCTCGCCCCGTTCCCGTACCCGAACGAGCTGGTGCTGGAAGCGCCGTCGGAAGCGACCGCCGGGGTGCCGTTCGAGGTCCGGGTCCTCTCCTTCAGCGACAGCGGCAAGCGCAAGCCGGCGGCGGGGGCGACGATCCCCGGCGCGACCGGGCCGACCGCGTCCGACGGAAGGGCGACCGTCATCCTCACCGCGCCGGCGAAGCTGGTCGCCGGCCACGGCAAGGACATTCCCTCCAACGGGGTCGCGGTCTGCATGCTCGGGGTATGCCCGCAGGGCTGATCCGGTGATGGGGCGCAGCCCGGCGATCGCGATCGCGCTGCTCTCGGCGGCGCTCGCGGTCGCCGGCTGCGGCCTCGGCCCCGGCGATGAACTCGGCCGGGTGGAACTGACGGTGACCCGCGACTACGGGTCGGGGGAGGTGGTCCCTCCGGTCACCGACGAGGTGAACGAATCGGACACTGTGATGCGGGTGCTGGAACGAAACGCGGACATCACAACTCGCTACGGCGGCGGCTTCGTGCAGTCGATCGAAGGGATCGAGGGCGAATACGGCGGCGGCAGCTCGCTCGACTGGTTCTTCTACGTGGACGGGGTCGAGTCGACCGTCGGCGCCGCCGACTTCGACCTGGGCGGCGATGAGGCGATCTGGTGGGACTACCGCGACTGGTCGGCGACGCTCTCGGTCCCGGCGGTGGTCGGCTCCTGGCCGCAGCCCTTCACCGGGGGCTACGAGGGCCACGAGCACCCGACCGCCGTCGAGTGCCGTGGCGGCGGCGCGGCCTGCGCCGCGGTCGAGGCCCGGCTGCGGGACGCGGGCGCGACGCTCGCCGGCGGGGAAGGCGGGCCGGGAGCGATCCGGGTCCTGGTCGGGCCCTGGGGGCGGCTTCGCTCCGACCCCGCCGCGGCTCAGCTCGAGGCCGGGCCGCAGGGCAGCGGCGTCTTCGCCCGATTCGAGGCCAAGGGCGACGGGGAGGTGCTTGTCGGCCTCGATCAGGCGGGCGACCCGAGGGGCTCGTTCGGCCCCGATGCGGGCCTGGTGGCGGCGACCCGTCGCGGTGGCGCGCCGCCGACCTGGCTCGTGACCGGAGCCCGGGCGAGCGGGGTCGAGGCCGCCGCCGGGCTCCTCGACGCAGCCTCGCTGCGGGACCATTACGCGGTCGCCACCGAGGGCGGGGAGGTGACCCCGCTGCCGCTGGGATCATGATCAGGTCACCGTTCGCATACAGCCCGAGGCCGGGGCCGCTGCAGGCGGCCTCGCCCGGCGCCGCGGTCGCCTACCTCGGATCGCTGGTCGCGGTCGCGTTCCTCTACTCGAGCCCGATCGTCCTCGCCGGGGTCGGGGTCGCCGCGGTCGGCGCCGGGCTGCTGGCGGGCGCGCCGCGCGCGGTCCGCGCCGCGCTCTGGATGGGGCTGACCCTCGGCATCCTGATCGTCGCCGTCAACGCGCTCGTCGTCAGCAGCGGCGAGACCGTGCTCGCCCGGCTCGGCGATTGGCCGATCCTCGGCCGCGTCGACGTCACCGCCGAGGCGATCGCCGAGGGGGCCGTCCTCGCCCTCCGGGCGCTGGTGGTCCTCGTCGCGTTCGCCGTCTACTCGGCCTGCGTCGACCCCGATCGGGTCCTTCGCGCCCTGCGCCCGGTCGCCGGCCGCTCGGCGCTGACCGCGACCCTGGTCTCGCGCCTGGTTCCGGTCGCCGCCGCCGACGCGGCCCGGCTTCGCGACGCGGCGCAACTGCGCGGGCCCGGCGCCGCGCCGGTCGGAAAGGCGCCGCTGGCAAGGCGGCTTCTCGCCGGCTCGCTCGATCGCGCCGTCGACGTCGCCGCGACGCTCGAGCTTCGCGGCTACGGCCTCGCCTCGCCGCGGTTCGCAGCGAGGCGCGATCGCTCCCGCCACGATCGCCGCTTCTACGCGGTGGCCGCGGCGGTGATCGGCCTCGCGGTAGCCGGACTCGCCACCGGGGCCGGCGGCTTCGACGCCTACCCGACCGTTCGCCTCGACGCCGACGTCGCGACGGTGGCGCTGGCTGCTCTCATCGCCCTCGCGGGCCTGGCCCCCTGGCGCCGTGGCTGAGCTCGGCGCCACCACCGCCCGTGCGGTCCCGGCGCTCTCGCTCGACGCGGTCGGATACTCCTACCCCAACGCCGCGCGCGCCGCCCTCGACGACGTCTCGCTGGAGGTCGGCGCCGGCGAGCTCGTCGTCCTCGCCGGGAGATCGGGCTGCGGCAAGACGACGTTGCTGCGCGCGGCCTGCGGCCTCGTCCCGCACTTCCACGGCGGCGAGATCTCGGGCCGGATCGAGGTCGGCGGCCTCGACGCGATCGAGTCGGGCCCCGGCGAGCTCGCCGCCGCGGTCGGCTACGTCGCCCAGGACCCCGAGACCCAGGTCGTCTCGACCACCGTCTCGGCCGAGCTCGAGCTGCCCCTGGAGCTCCGCGGCGAGGCGCCGGCGGCGCGGGCGCGTGCGGTCGAGGAGGTCGCCCTCGCCCTCGCGATCCCCGAGCTGCTGGGCAGGACCGTCGACACCCTCTCTGGCGGCGAGCTGCAGCGGGTGGCGCTGGCGGCGGCGCTCGTCACGCGCCCCGCCGTCGTCCTCCTCGACGAGCCGACCTCCCAGCTCGACCCCGTCGCCGGCGACGAGCTGATCTGGCTGCTGCGGCGGCTGAACGAGGAGTGGGGGGTGACGATCCTGCTTGCCGAGCACCGGCTCGAGCGCTGCCTCGCGGCAGCCGATCGCGTCGTCGCGATGGACGCCGGCAGCATCTGTTTCGATGGCCACCCGGGCAAGTTCCTCGCCTGGGCCGCCTCGGTCGACCCCGCACTGGAGACGCCTGGGGCCCGCCTCTTCTCCCTCGCCGGGTTGTCACCACTCCCGACCGGGGTCCGCGATGCGCGACAACAGCTCGCAGCTCCAGGGCGGGGTGGGGGGGATGTCGGCACCCCTCCTCCCTCAACTTTTTCGGTCGGAGGGGTGGGGCACTCGCCGACGGACGCCGAAAAAGTACAAGCCGTTCGGAGGGGCGCCGACATCCCCTCCTCGACGGCTCTCGAGATTCGAGATCTGTGGGTCGAGCTCGGGGAACCGGGCGAGCGCCGTGACGTCCTGCGGGGGGTGGACCTCAAGGTCGAGCGGGGCGAGCGCGTGGCACTGATGGGGCGCAACGGGGCCGGGAAGAGCACGTTGCTGCGGGCGGTGGCGGGGCTCGAGAGCGTTGTGAGGGGGAAGGTGGAGGCTCCGGGCGGTGTTGCTCTACTCACCCAGAGCCCGGGTGACTTCCTGGTTCGCGAGCGGGTCGGGGACGAGCTGCCGGGGGAGGAGGGGCTGGAAGCGCTGCAGGTGGTCGGGCTCGAGGGAAAGGCCGACGCCGACCCGCGCGACCTCTCCGGTGGCGAGCGGCAGCGGTTGGCGCTGGCGATCGTCCTCGCCGGCGGGATCGACGGCGGCGATCTTCCGGGCCTCGTCGCCCTCGACGAGCCGACCAGGGGAATGGACCGCGCCCGCAAGGGCGACCTCGCCGCCCTGATCAAACGGCTCGCCGGCGCCGGCGCCGGCGTTGTCGTCGCGACCCACGACGTCGAGTTCGCGGCCGGGTTCGCCGACCGCGTCATCCTCCTCGGCGACGGTGTCGTGATCGCCGACGCCGAGAGCGGCGAGGCGCTGTCGGGTGGCTGGTACTTCGCGACCGAGGTGGCGCGGATCCTCGACCTTCCGGGCGTCATCACCCCAGAGCAGGGGGCCGCCCACATCTCGAAAGGGGCCGCGGAGTGAGCTGGGAGCTCGCCAGCTTCCTGATCCTCGGCGGCGTTCTCCTCGCCGGGTTCGCCTGGTACGAGCGTTCGCGACCGCCGTCGCAGGTCGTCGCCCTCGTCGCGGCGCTCGCGGCGCTCGCGATCGCAGGGCGAGTCGCGTTCGCCGCCTTCCCGAACGTGAAGCCGACGACCGACATCGTCATCCTCGCCGGCTACGCGCTCGGGCCGGCGCCAGGGTTCGCCGTCGGCGGCCTCACCGCGCTCGTCTCCAACCTCTGGTTCGGGCAGGGGCCCTGGACGCCCTGGCAGATGGCCGGCTGGGGAATGTGCGGCGTCTACGGCGCGATCCTGGCCCTCCCGCGGCGCGAGATCGGCCGCGTCACTCTTGCCGTCGCATGCGGTCTTGCGGGGATCGCGTACGGAGCGCTCCTAAACTTCTCGTTGATGGCGACCTATGGCGGCGACCTCTCGGTGCAGCGCTTTGCGGCGCTCGAGTCGCGGGCGATCCCGTTCGACCTCGCCCACGCGGCCGGCAACGTCTTCTTCGCGCTGATCGCCGGGCCGGCGATGCTGCGGATGCTGGTCCGCTTCCGCGAGCGGTTCGAGTGGAGGGCCCGGACGCCGGCCGTGGTCGGGACGCTCCTCGCCGCCCTGGCCCTGGTCAGCGCCCTCCCGGCCCATGCAAGGGGGGCGACGGGAGCGGAAGGGGCGGCCGGCTGGCTGGTCTCGGTCCAGAACAGCGACGGCGGTTGGGGCAGCAGCGCCGGCAGCGGCTCGAGCCCCTCGATCACCGGTTGGGTGATGCTCGGCCTCGAGGCGGCGGGCCGCAACCCGCTCGACGTCTCGAGGGGCGGCAAGACCCCGGTCGACTACCTGCGCACCACGGTCGGGCAGATCGAAAGCAGCGGCGATTACGCGCGCACGATCCTCGCCCTCGAGGGCGCGGGCGTCGATGTTCACGCCTTCGGCGGGCGCAACCTCATCAGCGCCCTCGCCAACCGGCGTGGCAGCAACGGCTCCTGGGAAGGGTGGCCGGGTACGACGGCCTACGCGGTCCTCGCCCTGCGCGCGGCGGGGGACACCGGTGACCTCGACAAGTCCCTCTCCTGGTTGGCCCAGGTCCAGAACAGCGACGGCGGTTGGGGGGATGAACGGGGCAAGCCCAGCACGCCCGACAACACCGGGGCGGTGATGGAGGCGATGCGGAGCTCGAAGATCTCCCAGCAGGGGCTCTCGTTCCTGCGCGGGTCCCAGCTCTCCAGCGGCGGCTTCGCACTCGGCGCCTCGGGGCCCGCGAACTCGCAATCGACGGCGTGGGCGGCCCAGGGAATGACCGCCATCGGAACCGACCCCGGGTCGATCACGAGAAGCGGGAACTCGGCGATCGACTATCTACTCGCGCGCCAGTCCTCGGACGGCCACTTCAGCTACTCCTCCTCGAGCAACCAGACCCCGGTCTGGGTCACCGGCCAGGTCCTGCCCGCGGTCACCGGCAAGGCGTTCCCGATCTCGCCACCGCCGCGCGAACCGAAGCCGAAACCGGCCCCGAGCGAACCCGAAGAATCTTCCTCCGGGCCGCTGGTCCCGCCGTCCTCGGTGACTCCGTCGATCCCTCCGAGCGTCCCCTCGGGAGGCGGCAGCTCGGGATCCGGATCGGGCTCGGGCGGGACGCAGCCGCTGACCCCGCCCGCGGCCAGCCCCGGGCCGCCGGTCCCGGTCACCCCGGGGGCCGAGGGAGCCGAACCGGAACAGCCGGCCGCGCCGCCATTCGAAGCCACCGGCGCGCCCCCCGGGCCGTCGCCGGCGGCGCCGATCGGGGTCGGTGTCGGCGCCGGCGCACTGGCTCTGGGCAGCGTCCTCTTCTTCGGCCGCCGCTTCGGCTGGTAGCTCCGGGTTGCCGTGATGGACGTCGAGAGGGCGATCCGTACGCGCCGCACCCACAAGGCGTTCGGCGCCGAACCGCTCGATCGCGAGGAGCTCGAAGCGCTGCTGGAGCTGGCGCGATGGGCGCCGAACCACAATCTGACCGCGCCGTGGCGCTTCCGCGTGCTCGGGCCGGAATCACTCGCCGCCCTCAAGCAGGCCGCCGGCCCGGAGGGCGCCGCCAAGCTCGATCGGGCCCCGACCCTCGTCGTCGTCTCGGCCGTCCTCGATGGCGACCCCGTTCAGGACGAGGAGGACCTGCACGCGACCGCGGTCGCCTCCTACATCGTCCTGCTCGCCGCCCATGCGCGCGGCCTCGCCGGGTACTGGCGAACCCCCGCGGTGCTCCGCACCGAGGAGGGGCGGCGCGCGGTCGGCCTCGGCGACGGGGAGCACTTCGTCGGCCTCCTCCACCTCGGGCCGCCGCGCCAGGAGAAAGCCCCGCCGGAGCGGCCGCCGGTCGACCAGGTGACCGAGTTCTTGCCTTGAGCGCGGAGCGAGAAAGCGTCGCAATCTGGTTCTTCGCGCCGCGAGCGAAGCGCGAAATTTGTGCGACTCATGGAGATCTTCGATGATCTCGCGCGCGGCAGCGATCGAGGCGGTCGCCGGGGAGCGCTTCGAGGTAGTGGTGATCGGCGGCGGGATCACCGGCGCCGGGGTCGCCCTCGACGCCGCCTCCCGCGGCTACTCGGTGGCGCTGCTCGAGCGCGGCGATTACGCGATCGGGACCTCGAGCCGGTCCTCGAAGATGGTCCACGGGGGCCTCCGCTATCTGCAGAACCTCGATCTCGGGCTGGTCCGCGAGGCGCTGCTCGAGCGCCAGCTGATGGTCCAGCTCGCCCCCCACCTCGTCTACCCGACGCCCTTCCTCGTCCCCTCGTTCGGCGAGGACCGCCGTGACCGCAAAATCGGGATCGGGCTGAACATGTACGACGTGATGGCGACGACACGGGTCGGCCGCGGCCGTCGCGAGATGCGCTCCTCGAAGGAGGAGGACGAGGAGTTCTACTGGTCGCCCGACCGCCACCGGACGATCGGCCGCGAGGAGCTGCTCGAGATGGTCCCGGCGCTCGAGCCTCGCGATCCCAACGACGCCTACCTCTTCTACGACTGCCAGACCGACGACGTCCGTCTCGTCCTCACCGTGCTCGGCGAGGCGGAGCGATTCGGCGCGGTGATGCTGAACGGAGCCGAGGTGATGGAGCTGCTCTGGGAGAGGGGGAAAGCCAGCGGCGTCGCCTTCGTCGAGGCCGAGTCGGGCGAGCGGATCGAGGTCGCGGCCGACAACGTCGTCAACGCGACCGGCGTCTGGGCCGACATACTCCGCCCCGAGGAGGTGATCGAGGAGGAGGACGTGCCGCGGATCAAGCCGAGCCGCGGCACCCACGTCCTGCTCGATCGCGCCGATCTCTCGACCGGCTCGGCCGCGTGCATAGTCCCCGCCGGCGAGGGGCGGGCGATCTTCGCCCTGCCCTGGTACGGGCGGACCCTGGTCGGGACGACCGACAACGACTTCGATGGCGACATCGACCACCCGCACCCCGGCGAGGAGGAAGTCGATTACCTGCTCGACGCCGTCAACACGTTCTTCGGCACTGAGGTCGGCAGCTCCGACCTGGTCGGCGCCTACGCCGGGGTCCGGCCGCTGATCTCGACCGGCGACCCGAAGAAGTCGGTCGACATCTCGCGCCGGGCAGAACTGTATGAGACCTCCTCGGGGCTGCTGACGATCACCGGCGGCAAGCTCACGACCTGGCGGCGGATGGCGAGGCAGGTCGTCGACCGGATCGTCGAGCGCGAGGGGCGCGAGGCGCCCTGCCACACGGCGGAGATCCCGCTCGGGATGGAGGCGCGGACCGAGGACCTCGAGGCGCCGGATGGGGTGGGGGAGGAGGCGATCTCCCAGCTCGCCTTCCGCTACGGCCACGCGGCGCGGGCGGTGCTCGACCTCGCCTGGAAGGACCCCAAGCTGGCGGCGCCGATCGTCGAGGGCCGCCCCGACCTCCTCGCCGAGGCCGCGATCGCCGCCCGGCTCGAGCAGGCGCGGACGGTCGCCGACGTCCTCCTGCGCCGCACCCGGCTCGGGCTTCTCGCCGCGCCGCAGCTGCGCGGCTCCGGCGCCGTGCGTCCGGTCGCTGAGGCGATCGGGTCCGAGCTCGGCTGGTCGCGGCGGCGGGTCAAGGCCGAGGCCGAGGCGTGGCCGGCCGCCGCAGCCGACGCCGGTATCGACCTCGCCGCCTAGAGGTCGGGCTGGGTTTTTCCCTCGCCGTAATCGGGGATCTGCTGGACCGCCCACCCGTTGCCGTCGGGGTCGCTGAAATAGACGAATCGGCCCCAGGGGAAGTCCTGGATCTCGGAGACCTTGACGCCCCGGCCGGCGAGCTCCTCGCGGGCGGCCTCGATCTCCTCGACGACCATCTGCAGCCCTTCGAGAGATCCGGGCGCCATCTCGGTGATCCCCTCGCCGATCGCGATCGAGCAGTTCGACCCCGGCGGCGTGAGCTGGATGAAGCGAAGGCCCTCTTCGACGGTTACGTCGTTGTCCAGGGAGAACCCGGCGTTCTCCGTGTAGAAGGCCTTCGCCCTGTCGACGTCGGAGACGGGGACCGGGATCAGCTCCAGTTTCATCTCCATCGACCCGACTCTACCGACCCATCTGCGCCCTGCAATATGGTGAGCACATGAGACTTTTCATCGACACAGGCAACGTCGCCGAGGTCGAGGAGATCGCCTCCTGGGGCATCCTCTCCGGCGCAACCACTAACCCTTCGCTGCTCGCCAAGGAGGACGGCGACCCGGGGGAGAGCATCAGGCGGATCTGCGACCTGGTCGGAGGCCCGACCTCGGCCGAGGTCGTCTCCGAGGACGTCGAGGGGATGCTCGACGAGGGTCGGGCGCTGAGCGAGTTGCACGAGCACATCGTCGTCAAGGTGCCGTTCAACAGAGAGGGGCTGGAGGTGACGAAGGCCCTGACCGGCGAGGGGATCCCGGTCAACATGACCCTCGTCTTCTCGCCGAACCAGGCGCTGCTCGCGGCGGCGGCGGGGGCGACCTACGTCTCCTGCTTCATGGGCCGCCTCGACGACATCTCAGTCGACTCGACCGTGGTGCTGGAGGAGATCGCCGACACCCTGCGGTCCGGCGGCATGACCTCGGAGATCATCGCCGCCTCGATCCGCCACCCCGAGCACATCGTCGCGGCGGCGCGGATCGGGTGCGAGATCGCGACGACGCCGGCGAAGGTGCTGCGCCAGATGCTCGACCACCCGCTCACCGACGCCGGCGCGTCGAAGTTCCGCGCCGACTGGGAGAGCCGCCCGGAGTTCGGCGAATGGCTGAGCGAGCTGACGAGCAAGCGCCTCGCGGCGGCCGGCTGAACTAACCTCTCGCGGCAATGACGAGGAGCGAACTGGAGTCGAAGCCGCTTGCCGAGCTGCACACGCTCGCAGCCGAGCAGGGAATCGAGCGCTACCGGATGCTGTCGAAGGCCGAGCTGGTCGACCGCCTCGCCGACGGCGGGCCCGATAGCGGGTCGGGCCAGAAATCGGGGTCGCGGGGCGCCTCCGGCCGCCGCCGCCAGCGCGACCGCGAGCGCAAACCGCGCCAGTCCCGCCAGCGGGATCGCGGCGATCGCGGCGGGCAACGGCGAGAGCGCAGGCCCGAGAAGCCGGAGAAACAGGAGCCGGAGCCGAGGGCCGAGGCCCAGCCCGAGCCGGCCGCCGCCCCGTCGGAGCGGCCGCGCCGCAAACGCCGACGCCGTCGCTGGGGCCGGCGACGCAAGGACATCAGCGTCCAGGACCTGCTGCTCCCGGCGACGGGGGCGAGGACGATCGTCTATGGGGAGAGCCGTGAGGCCTGCACGGCGCTGCTGCGCGAAGTCGCCTCCGACCTCTCGGGGGCCTCGAGCGGGCCCGACCCGATCGCCCTCCTCGTCGACCCGAGCCCGGATGAGCTTGCCGCCTGGAAGCGCGATGCGCCGGCAGCCGAGATCGTCTCCGCCGGCCAGGCCCGCCACGCGAACGACGCCGTCGCCCAGGCCGCGCGCCGCGCCGAGTCGGGCGAGGACGTGATCGTCCTGATCGACTCCCTCAGCCGCTTCGCCGAGGCCTTCAAGGCCGCCAACGAGGCGAAGGACCTGTTCGACGCCGGCCAGGTCGTCGCCGGCGGCGGCTCGCTCACCGTGGTCGCCGCGGTCGAGCGCTCGGACTGAGCGGGACCCCGGAAACTCGGACCCGAATCAAGTTCTCCACCTATGGGCCGGAGAACTTGATGAGATTTGGTCAGCTCGCGGCGACCGCGGACGGTGGTCGCGCTGCTCGAAGCGGCCGAGCGACTCAGCCGCGGTAGGCGATGCGGCGCCAGGAGGGCTCTTTGGAGAGCTCGATCAGCTCCGAGCTGCGGTCCGGCTGGACGTATCCGAAGGTCTGGGTGCGCTCGTCGAAGACGACGTCGAGCTCGCCCTCCTTCACCCGCTGGTCGAGCCAGGCGCCGCGGAAGACGAGGCGGCGAAGCCAGTGGACGAGGCTGCGGTTGGCGGGCCCGACCAGGTCCTCCCAGTTCTCGTTGATGTGCTCGCCGAGGCGCGAGCTGGGCTCGTCGATCTCGCCGTTGACCGCGAGGTCGAGGAGGTCGTTGAGCTCGTCGCGGGTGAGGCCCTGGTCGACGAACCCGAGTTTGACCGCGGCCTGCTCGACGCGCTGGCCGAAGTCGTCCTCGTTGAAGGCGAAGCGGAGCTCGCCGTACTCGAGCACGTAGTCGGAGCCCGACTCGTAATTCCCTCTTCGGGTCGTCTTCCTATTCACGTTGAAGCCCATTCCGCCTCCGCAAGCCCAGCGGGGACAGGTGGTAGATCATGCCGGTCATCGTATCTGCGCGCTTACCGCGGGCGACGCCTGAAAGAGGGTTTGCACATGATCGGGGTAGCGATCCTCGAGCAGCGCGTTGAGCTCGTCGCAGAGCGGGCGCATCTGCTCGAGTGTGTCGCGGAAGTTCCAGACGAGGCTCTCGCGCCCCAGAGCCCAGATCCCGATCTCGCTCCCGTCGGCTCTGGTCAGGATCGGGCACGGGGTTCCGTTGCCGGCGCCGGGCTGGACTCCGGGCGCGAAGGAGACCGCTGAGCCGCCGGGGACCGTCCAGGTCCGCAGCGGCCCGCGGATCACGATGCCGTCCGCTCCGATCCAGATCCCCGACCTCGAGATCCTCCAGGCGAAGTAGAGGTAGGGCGCCGCCAGGGCGACGATCGCCACGGCGCCTGCCGGCACGCTCCGGCCCCCGCCGTCCCCCGCCGCCCCGATGGCCTTCGGCAGCACCATCGCGATGATGACGCCGACGATCGCAACGAGGCTGGTCACGAACCACCTGAGCCGCGAGGCTCGCCGCAGCCAGGCGTCCCCGCGGACCTCGATCGTGGAGGATTTCTGCGCCATCGGTTCAATATCGGCCGTCGGGCGGGGTCGTTGTAGGCCTGAACCCGGCTTCTTGACCCGGCTCTGCCGCCCGGCGGGTGGTGGATCATGCGGGGCGCCGCCAAACGTGATCGACCTCCACTGCCACATCCTTCCCGCGATCGACGACGGGGCGAGGGATCTCGCCGACAGCGTCGGGATGGCGCGCCAGGGTGTGGCCGACGGCATCGAGGCGATCTGCGCCACTCCGCACATCCGCCATGACCACGACGTCCGGATCGCCGAGCTGGCCGGACGGGTCGCGGTCCTCAACGTCCGCCTCGCCGACGAGGACCTCCCGGTCGTCGTGCTCCAGGGTGGCGAGGTCGCCGAGACCGCGGTCGAGGGGCTCGACGAGGAGGACCTTGAACGCGTCACCCTCGGCGCCGGGCGCTGGGTTCTGCTCGAGCCGGCGCCCGGGCCGCTCGGCGACAGCCTCGAGCGGCGTGTGGAGGAGCTGGCGGCACGCGGCCACCGAGCGCTGATCGCCCACCCCGAGAGGCACGTCGCCGCCGACATGTTCGAGCGCCTCGCCCGCCTCGTCGATCGCGGCGCCCTGATCCAGATGACCGCCGACTACCTCCTGCGCGAGCAGATGGCGGAGGGCATGCTCGCGATGGCCGAGCGCGGCCTGGTCCACGTCCTCTCGAGCGATGCCCACTCCGCGGCTTTCGGCAGGCCGGTGGCGTTGAGCCCGGCCCTCGAGCGGCTCAGGGCGCTGGACCTCCTGCGACCGCACATCGAGTGGATCGCGAACCAGGCGCCGCACGCGATCGCCGAGGGGCTCGAGCTCGAGGTGCCCTACCCGGTAGCCCTCTAGTCGAGCGGGCGCAGCTCCACCCGTTGCGCGAGGTCGGAGACGACGGCGCCGTCGGCGCTGCCGAGCCCGTTGCGGAGGAAGTTCGCGGCACCGGCGGCGGCGCCGATCCGCACCGTCTCCTCCCACTCGCGGCCGGTCGCGATGCAGGCCGCGAGCGCGCCCATCATCGAGTCGCCGCAGCCCTCCCGAGCCCCGCGCTCGAATCGCGGCGGGGCGAGCTCCCAGGCGCGACCGTCGCGCACGACCAGGGCCGGCTCCTCGGCCCGGGTGATGATCACGGCCCCGGCCCCCGCCTCGAGCAGGCGCTCGGCGCCGGCGCGCATCCGGTCGGGGGTGTCGACCGGGCCGTTGATGTAGCGGGCCAGCTCCCAGTCGTTGATCTTGGCCAGCTCCGGCCGGCCCTCGAGGGCGCTGTCGAGCCTGGGGGGCGAGAGGTCGACGATCACCGGCGTCCCGTTGGCGCGGACGTCGGCGACGAGATTGCCGTAGACCTCGGGTGGCATCGCTTCGGCGGGGAACGCCCCGCAGACCGCGAGCACGTCGGCGTCGAGCGCCGCCGCGCAGGCGACCGAGAAGAGGTCGTCGACCTCGTGCCGGGTCAGCGCGGGGCCTGGGCTCATCGCAAGCGGCTCGCGATGGCCGCTGCGCCGATCGTGCAGGTAGCACCCGCTCGAGCCACCGGTCTCGACCAGGCGCAGCTCGATCGGCAGCTGCTCGAGCAGCGGGCGCAGGACGGTTCCGGTCTCGCCACCGATGTAGCCGCAGAGCAGGACCTCGGCGCCGAGCGCGGCAGCCATCCGCGCCACCCACACGCCCTGGCCGGCGGCATGGAGATGGATGTCGTCGACGGCCTCGACCGGGACGGCCTCGACCGTGACCGAGAGCATCGGGCTCGGCCCGAAAACCACGACGTTGCCCTCGGGGGCCATCGTCAGAGGCTAGTCGAGGCGACTACCGCGAGCGGGAGAGAGTCAGCTCCCCCAGACCCCTGTTTTTTCCCCGGTGAGTCGGCAGCCACCGAGATTTCCGCCGGAGACGGTGCAGGGGTATGTGATGTCGCCATCGGGGGCGCGGATGATCGTGAAGACGTTGCCGGTGCTCGCCGATTCGACGTCGATTTCGTAGCCGTTGCCTTCCGGTTTCACTTCGACCGGGCTTTCGGGCCCGCCCGGCAGGGTCGGCTCGATCGCAACCAGCCCGGGCAGGCCGCACTTGGCTTCGTCGTAGCCGTTGTTGTCCGAGGCGCAGGTCTCCATCGCGACCTCGGCGGAGTGGGCGGTGGCCTTCGCCTTCGAGTCGCCCGCCTTGCCGGTCTGGTTGAAGAAGACCGGCAGCGCGATCGCGGCAAGGATGCCGATGATCAGCGTCACGACCAGGAGCTCGATCAGGGTGAACCCGGCCTCGGGGTCTTTGAAACGGTCCGCCATCACGACGGTATCGGTGCCGGAAAAGCCGTTTTGTAGACCTGAAGCCGGGTTCTCATGCGATCTCAACCGTTGGGGGAGGAATTCCGGGTAGCCGCTCCTTCCAGTTCTGATGGCACCGCGCGAGATCGCGAAGAGGCTGCGCCGTCTGCCGAGGAGGCAGGTCCGCGGACGCGAGGTCCCGGTGGCGAGGGATTCCGCTCCCGTCTGCTCGGGCTCGCGCTGCTCGATCGCACGCAGGCCGGCCCGGGCCTGCTCATTCCCCGCTGCCGCAGCGTCCACACCTTCGGGATGCGCTTCGCCGTCGACCTCCACTTCCTCGATCGCCGCGGGGCGCCGACTTCGGTCCGCCGCGGCGTTCCTCCAAACCGCGTGGTGTCGGATGCGGCGGCATTCGCCGTTCTCGAGGTGCCGAGCGGGCCCGGCCCGAATCCTCAACCGGATTGCCGCGGTGGGGACCCTGCTCCGAGCGAACGATGGCGCTAGCCCATTGTCCGACTGACATACCGCAGGGCACGCCGAACACGTTCAGCCCCAGGGTGAAGCTGCCGTCGTAGATAACCCCATCGGCTCCGGTGACCGAGAACGGCGTCACCGTGAAGAAGGTTCCGGTGCCAGTGCCGTTATCTATCTCCTGTGTGGTCCCCGCCGGCGTCACCGGCTGCTGGAACTCTTCCTTCTGAATGAAGATCACGTCCTCCGACGGCGTGATGTTCATGTGCAGCGTCGAGTTGCCGCTCGAAGAGGTGCATGTCGCCCCGAAGGTCAGCGGCGGCCGAGTGAACATCGCATCCAAACCTCCACACGGTTGACGCTCTTGGCCTCGCAACCCGGAGGGCGCGGGGCCCTCAAGCTGAAATCTCCAAGCCCCACCATAGGCACTCGTCAAACCAAAACGGACGAAAAGCCGCCATGGCGGGTTGCCGAAGACGGCCGGTCGGGCGGGGGGAGAAACCAGAAGCCCGCCGACTTGACCCGGCGATGCTGCCGGAACGAGAGGAGATCGCCACCGTCGTCGTCTGCGAGGACGACGAGCCGACCCTCGAGCTTCTCTGTGATCACCTGACGGCGGACCGGTTCGGCGCGATGCCGGCGCCAAGCGCCTCGGACGCGCTGCGGCTCTGCCGTTACAAGCAGCCCGACCTCCTCCTGCTCGACCTTGCCCTGCCCGACGCCTCTGGCCTCGACGTTCTGCGCGAGATCCGCGAGTCGGACGGAGTCGCATCGCGGTTCGACCCGCTTCTCCCGGTCGTCGTCCTCACCGGCCGCGGCGCCGACGCCGACCGGGTCCGCGGTTTCGAGATCGGGGCTGACGACTATGTGGTGAAGCCGTTCCACTACCCCGAGCTGCGGGCACGGATCGCGGCGGTGCTGCGGCGCCGCTCGAATCGCCGTGACGGACCTCGGCGCGTCGGCGAGATCGTCGTCGATCCGGCCCGCCGCAAGGCCTGGGTCGGCGACCGCGAGGTGCTGCTCTCCAACAAGGAGTTCTCGCTGCTCAGGGTGTTGGCGGCCGAGCCGCACCGGGTCTTCACCAAGGCGGACCTGCTCGGCGAGGTCTGGGGTTACCGGACCCCGGCGCGGACCCGGACGCTCGACTCCCACGCCAGCCGGCTGCGGCGCAAGCTCGATCCCGAGCAGGGCCGCTACGTCGTCAATTGCTGGGGCGTCGGATACCGCCTGGTGGACGGGTGACGGGCTTCAGGCTCGGAGGGACGCGACGCGCCGCTCTGAATGAGGCGCTGCACGAGCTGAGACGTCCGCTGCAGGCGCTCGCCCTCGCCGTCGGGCCCGGTCGGGCCGCGGCCGGCGGCGTCGAGAGCTCGCTGCTGCTCGTCACCGCGGCGGTGGATCGCCTCGACGAGGAGATAAACGGTCGCGGCTCGAAGCGCTCCAGAGCGGTGGTCCATGTGCGTCCGCTGCTGGAGGCGGCGGTCGCCCGCTGGCGCGCCCGCGCCCGCCTCTCCGGCGCCCAGCTGGTTCTGGTCGGCGCCCCGCCCGCCGTCGTCGACGGGGAGCCGATCGGTCTCGCGCAGGCGCTCGACAACCTGATCGTCAACGCGATCGAGCACGGAGGCCCGGTGATCGAGGTCGGGGCGCGCCGCTGCGGCGGCCGGCTCCGGGTCGCGATCGCCGACTCCGGCCGGGACGGGCCCGGACCGACCCGGAGGCGGGCCCCGGCGGTGGCCATCGCGAGGCTCGGCGCGAGGGGGCGCCGCGGCCACGGGCTCGCCGTCGTCCGCCGGGTCGCCGCTGTGCACGGGGGAGAGTTCGAGCTCCGCTACACGGAGCTGGGCTCGGTCGCGACCCTCGATCTGCCGTTGGCCGACAAGCCGGAATGAGCGCGGAGCGAGCTAGCGTCCATCTCTGCCACTTCGCGCCGCGAGCGAAGCGCGAGGCCTTGTCATGAGCAGGCGCGGGCGGGCGATCGCATTCCTGCTGCTGGCGCTCGCCGCGGCCGGCGCCGCCGCTGCGATCGCCGAGGGCTACGGGTCGCGGGTGGCACTCGGTTACGGCCCACTTCGCCCGGTCGTCGTCGTCGAGTCGGCGCTCCCGGCGGGAGCTCGCCTTGGCACCCCGGAGGAGAGCGGAGCACTGATCGTGCGGAGGGTCCCGGAGCGTTTCGTCCCGCCCGGCTCCCTCGCCTCGCCGAGCGAAGCGAGAGGCTTGATGGCCGGCGCCCGGCTGCCCGCCGGCGCCTATCTCCAGGCCGCCCTGCTGCGCCCACCGGGGCAGGCCGGCCGCGGCGGTCCAGCGCTCGGCCGCGGACGCGGCCCGGTCGAGATCGCGGTCAGCGGCTCGGATGCGCTGCTCCTCGGCGGCCCTGAGCCGAGCGGGGCGAAGATGGACGTGATCGTCACCTCCGAACCTGCCGGAGCCGGCGCGGGGAGGACCTACGTCGCCGCTCGGAGGGTGCCGATGCTGGCGCTGCGGCCGGCCCCCGAAGGCGCCGACGCCGAAGGCTCCTCGCTGGCCACTCTGGGACTGACCCGAGGCCAGGCGCTGCGCCTGATCTCCGCCGAGAGCTTCGCCCGGCGGGTGACTCTGCTGCCCGCGGGGGGGCGGTGAGACGGCGCGAGCGGCAGCGCGAGCAGCTCGCAGCGGCGTTGCGCTCGCGGCTGATCGAGAGGCGTCGGGCTGAGGCCGCCCGCGGCGTGCAACCGGCGGAGGAGCTCGAGGCCGAGGTCCGCTCGCTGGTCGATTGGGAGGCTGCACTGCTCGGCGCCGCTGACCGCGACGCCGTGGTCGCCGGGATCCTCCGCGACACCGTCGGGCTCGGCCCGCTCGAGAACCTGCTCTCCGATCCGGCGGTCGAGGAGGTGATGGTGAACGGCGCCGAGAGCGTCTTCATCGAGCGCGGTGGCCGGATCGAGCCCGCCGAGGCCCGTTTCGAGGACGAGGAGGAGCTCCGCAACGCGATCGAGCGGATACTCGCGCCCCTCGGCCGGCGGGTCGACGAGCTCAGCCCGATGGTCGACGCGAGGCTCGCCGACGGCTCCCGGGTCAACGTGGTCATCCCGCCGCTGGCCGTCGACGGGCCGATCCTCTCGATCCGTCGCTTCGGCGCCAGCCGGCCTGGGCCGCGCCGGCTGGTCGAGCTCGGGACTCTCACCGAGCGGCAGCTCGAGAGCCTCGCCTCGGCCGTGACCGGGCGCCGGAGCATTCTCGTCACCGGGGGAACCGGCTCCGGCAAGACGACACTCCTCAATGCGCTCTCGAGCTTCATCGGAGCGGCCGAGCGGGTGGTCACGATCGAGGACGCGGCCGAGCTCCGCCTCCAGCAGCCGCATGTGGTCCGGCTCGAGAGCCGACCGGCCGGGGTCGAGGGGAGGGGAGAGGTGACGATCCGGGACCTGCTCCGAAACGCGCTCCGGATGCGCCCCGACCGGATCGTGATCGGCGAGGTTCGCGGGCCAGAGGCCCTGGATCTCCTGACCGCGCTCAACACCGGTCACGACGGGGCACTCTCGACCGTCCACGCCAACTCCCCCGAGGATGCGATCTCGCGCATCGAGACCCTGGCGCTGATGGCGGGGGTGGGCCTTCCGCACGGGGCGATCGCCGACCAAGCGCGACGCGGCATCGACCTGGTCGTCCATCTGCAGCGGGGCGAGGACGGCACCCGGCAGGTGACCGAGGTCGCGGAGGTGAGCTGAGCGTTGACCGCGTCGGGCCCCGTGCTCCTCCTCGCCGGCGCGGCGGCGGGCGGGCTGTCGGCCGTCGCCGCAAGAGAAGCGCTTCGCGCAAGTCCGGCGGTCGCGGGCTGGGTCCGCGGCACGCTCGAGCCGCTTCTCCTCGCCGGACGGGAGGGGTACGCTCCGAACCCCCTCGAGCGCCGTCGCCTGGCGCTGCTGGGGGCGATCTCGGCTCTGGTCGGCGGTTGGTTTGTCGCCGGGCCGGTCGTTGCGCTGCCGCTTGCGGTTGCGGGGCCGGCGCTGGCCACCGTGACGGTGGGGCGGAGGCGCGGCCGCTATCGCGCCGCCGTCGAGCGGGCGCTGCCCGACGTCGCGATCGCGATTGCCGACTCGCTGACCGGCGGGCGCTCGCTGCGAGCGTCGATCTGTGCCGCGGACGCCTCACTGGACGGGCCCGCCGCGGTCGAGCTGGCGCGGCTGCGGGCCGAGCTCGAACTCGGCGCCCCCACCGCCGACGCGATCGGAGCCTGGCGGCGGCGAATGCGCTCGGAACGGGTCGACGCCTTCGCCGCCGCGGTCCTCAGCCAGCGCCTCGCCGGCGGCGACCTTGCAGGGTTGCTGCGCCGCTTCGCCGCCGGCGCCGCCGACCGCGACCGGGTCGCCGAGGACGCCAGGACCGCCACCGCGCAGGCCCGTTTCACCGGCCTCTTGGTGGTCGCGATGCCGACCGGCGCGGCGCTCTTCGCCGAGCTGCTCTCTCCCGGATTCATCGGCGGGCTCATCGGTGTGCCGGTCGCGGCGGTCTTCCTGGCCCTGGCGGCGGCGCTGCAGCTTGCCGGCTTCGTCGCGATCCGCTTCCTCGCCCGGGTGCCGGGATAGGCGTTGGCGATCGCGCTCCTTCTCGCTGTCTGCGCCGGCCTCCTCCTGCTTGCGGCCGGGCGGGAGCTGGTCTCCTCGGCCCGGCCGGGCGGTCTCGACTCGCTGTTCGACGCCGCCACCCGGCGACGTCTGGGCGAGGCCGCCCTCCAGCTCGGCATCCCGGCCAGGCTCTCGAGGGCCGGACTGAGCTCGCGGGTGCCGATGGCCGCCGTGATGCTCTCGAAGCTGGGCTCCGCCGGGCTCGGGGCGATCCTGGGATGGCTGGCGGCCCCGGCTGCGCCCGGCCGGCTCTCGATCGTCGTCGCGGCCGGGCTCCCCGCCGCCGGGTTCCTGGTTCCCGACGCCCTGCTCGAGCGGCACGGGCGACGCCGCCGGCGGGCACTGCTGGCGTCCCTGCCGGACGCGCTCGACCTCCTCGCCGTCGGCTCCAGCTCCGGGCGGAGCCCGGCGGTCGGCCTCGCCGAGATCGCGCGCTCGGAGCGCGGCCCACTCGCCGAGGAGCTGGGAATGGTCGTCGCCGAGCTCGGCTGCGGCGAGCCGCTACCGGGCGCCCTCGCCGGCCTGCGGCAGCGGGTGCCGGGCGCCGAGGTCGCGACTCTCTGCGCCTCGATCGAGCGCTCGCGCCGCCTCGGGTCCCCGCTCGCCGATCAGCTCGGCCGCCAGGCGGTCTCGTTGCGCCGCGACCAGCGTCGCCATGTCGAGGAGAGCGCTGCCCGCGCCGCGCCGAAGATCCAGCTCGTCGTCGCTCTCGTCCTGGTCCCGTCGGTCCTGTTGATGATCGCCGCCGCGCTGATCGCCAACGCCGGCGTCCTCCTCGCCGGCTTCTGAGCGGTCGTTCCATGCCCGGAAGGCTGGCGGCGGGGCCTTACGCCGGAGTTCGAGAGGCCTCCCGAGGGCTGGGGGCGGGTGCGCGGGCCGCTGGGGTGCGGCGGGCTTTGGGCATGTAGCGGGCGACGACCAACGTCAGGACGATCGCGGCGCTTCCCAGGACCATCACCCTGAACCAGGTGCTGGCGCCGTCGGTGCCGGATCCCAGGGAATGCAGGACCGCGAGCAGGAAGACGACCACCGTCGCGCGGTGAATCTGGCGCCAGCGCCTCGCGCCGATCCGGCGTCTCCAGTAGAAGGTCGGCCCCAGCAGGAGGGCCAGGTAGCCGGCGAGGATTCCGAGGCCGGTCCATATGGGCCGGTATTCGAGCGTGAAGGGGATCGTGATTCCCGTCAGGCCCGGCTTCAGCCAGGCATCGCCGAGGAGGAAGACGCCATGGGCGCCGATCGCGACGAGCGCGGTCAGCGCGACCTGCTGGTGAATTTTCACCAGATTGCGCTTCAACCCGGGGCGGCGCGTCATCTTCGAAGCCAACAGCAGTCCCAGCACGACCGAGGTGGTGATCAGCAGGAAGGCGACGATTCCGGCTGAGCGCGCGGCCAGCCACCATGGGTAGTTGGCGGGATCCGGCTCAGTCACCGCCGCCGCCCTCCCCCTCGGGGGCCCCCTCCTCACCGGCGGGAGCGGCCTTGGCGGGAGCGGCCTTGGCGCCGCCGCCGGCGGGTACCGGCACCGTCGTCGGTCCGGAGAACATCGTGTATGCGGCGAGCGCGGCCAGCGCGACTACCACCGCGATCGCAGCGACCTTGGTCCTCAGGCGCGGTGGCTCTCCGGTCGCGACCGCCGTGGCCGGTGCGGTGCTCATGGCGGGGGCACGGGAGAGGTCCGGGTGACGATCGAGGTGGCTGCCTGCGTTTGTGCCTTGCCGCCGTTGCCGGTCCCGGGCTTGGTGATCGCGGCCGGCGAGACGAGGCCGGCGCCGAGAGCAGGATCCCTGCCTGTTCGCACCTGGATCGCAAGCAGGGTCAGGACCACGAAGAAGAGCCCGAGGGCGGCGGTGATGACCGCCAAGGGGCTGGGGGTGCGACGGCGTCTTGGTTGGGGCGATTCCGGCACCGCGTTCACTCCTCACCGCAAACATGGAAGCCGTATCCACGGGCGAAACCGGTCAGTGCGCGCGTCGAGTTGTCGAGCTCGGCCCGCAGTTGCCTGAGCAGGGGGACGTCGGCCGCAGCGAGCGCGTTGCCGATTCTCGCCCTCAGCGCAAGCTGTCCCTTGACCGGGTCGATGATGTTCGCCTTCACGAGCGCGGCATCCCCGGGCGGTGGGGGGAGGGCCCTGATCTGCCGTAGCTCCCGCCAGCCGAGAGCGATCGTGTCGTCATAGGCCTTCACGGCCTCGGTCGGCTGGGAGGAGGCACCGACCCGCTCCTGCTCCCTGGCCCGCTCCGGGTCGATCTTGCTGCAGATCGCGTCCACGCGAGCGACATAGGCGCGGCGAGCGGGGTCGGTCACCTTCGCCACCTGCACCGGGCCTTCTGGGGGGCGCTGTTGTGAGCCCGGAACCTGCGAGCCGTTCGGCTGTGTGGTCGCTTCCGCCCCCTCGGTCTCAGCCCGTCGCGTGTCGCCTCCGCATCCGGCCGACAGAGCGACAACGGCCACGAGGAGAAGTGGTGTGAGCCGCAAGACCATTGCGCCGCTAGGGGTAGACCTGCTCGCCTGAATCCTCGTCGACCACGCTGATCGCCACCGAGGGACAGGCTTCGGCCGCCTGAAGGATCAGATCGGGCGGACCGGCCCCGATCACCCGCGCGGTCTCGTCCAACTCGAACACCATGGGCGCGATGTCCACGCAGTCGCCATGCCCAGCGCAGGCGCTCTCGTCAATCCGCGGTACGTATTTCAATCTCAGTCGCCTCCTCGGTCATATATGACGAGGCTAGGCTCGGTATCTGGAGTGCGCATCCGCTGTTCGCCGCGGTCGGCTCGTGGTTTCGCCGCAGCCGCCAGATGAGGATGATCTGGGGTCAATGATCGAGCACGACATCGTCTTCGACGCGATGGGATCGCAGGTGAGGCTCGTGATCGGCGCGGCGGATGACGATGCGGCTGCGGCGGCGCGAGCGGCGGACGCGGAGCAGCGTTTCGTCGCCGATTTCGAGGCGGCGCTATCTCGGTTCGACCCGGACAGCGAGCTCAGCGCCCTGAATGCGGATCCTCGCGAGGTCGTTCCCGCCTCGGAGTTGCTGCGCGCGGCGGTGAGAGCCGGGGTGGCGTCTGCCGGTCTCAGTGGCGGGTTGGTCGATCCGACTCTGCTTGCGGAGATCGAGTCGGCCGGCTACGTCGACTCCTGGGAGGGTTCCGAGGTCTCGCTCGTCGAAGCGATCTCCACCGCGCCACCTCGACATCCGGCCCGGCCGCGCCCAGAGTCGCTCTGGCGCCGGTTCGACGTCGACGACGACGCCCAGACGGTCTCGCGGCCGGCCGGCGTCGGGCTCGACACGGGAGGCATCGGCAAGGGCCTGGCAGCAGATCTGATCGCCGCCCGGCTCTCCGGCTTCCCGCGCTTTGTCGTCGACTGCGGCGGCGATGTCCGCATCGGAGGCGCCGATGCCCTCATCAACCCCTATGAGGTCGTCGTCGAGAACCCTCTGACCGGTGAGCGGGTCTACGCACTCAGGCTGGGTTGGGGAGGTGTCGCAACCTCGGGCCTCAACGTCCGGATCTGGCGAGGAGAGGATGGGCGCCCGCGCCATCACCTGCTCGATCCTTCAACCGGCGAGCCCGCCTGGACCGGTCTGGTCGGAGCTACCGCGCTCGGCGATACCGCAGTCGAAGCCGAGGCCCTTGCGAAGGCCGCCCTCCTTTCGGGACCCGATGGCGGCCGCGCGGTGCTCGCCGAGCGTGGCGGCCTGCTGGTACATGACGGCGGCTGGGTCGAGAGAGTCGGGCCCCTCAGCGCCCGGCGTCTCTGAGCTACTCGGCCGACTCCTCGCGGAGGCGGGTGGCGACGGTGGCGGTCGCGCCCCGCATCGCGTCGAGATGGGTGGCGTCCTTGCGGTGGCCACTGACATAGCAGCAGAGGTGGCCGCCGACGAGCTCGAAGGCGAACTTCTCGGGTGCGGATTCGGCGAGCCAGACGATGAAGCTGGGGGAGAAGAGCTGGTGCAGCCAGTTCAAGTCCTGGAGCTGCGGGTTGGCGAAGATCTCGTAGCGGTCGGTCAGCTTCGCGCTCTCGAACTCGACCCTTTTTTTCGAGCGGAAGAGGTCCTCGAAGCCCTCGAGCGCATGGAACCCGAATTTGCGCTGGCAGTAGAGCTCGGGGGCGTGGAATTTGCACTCGGGCACCTCGGCGATCCCGACCGTGTAGTGGTAGGTGTTGGTGTTCCGGTTGCCCTCGCTGTCGGTGTCGCTTTCCTCGTAGGTGAAAAGGGCGAGCAGGCCATTGACGCCATCGCCTAGCGCGCCTTCCAGCACCCGCACGGCGTAGCGGTCATCGCCTTTCGAGAGCAGCGGCGTGCTTTCCTGGAGGCGGAGGCGCCCGTCCTCGTCTGTCATCTGCCGCGCCGCCGCGTACTGCTCGAAGAAGGCGTCCTCGGAGCGCGAGTCGGCGATTCCGAAGACGACCAGGAGGCCGACGGCGAGGGCGGCGCCGAGCCCGGCCAGGCCGACGATCGGCCCGACCAGCGCCAGGCCCGCGACCCCGGCGGCGATCGCAAATGCGACCAGCAGCGCCATCGTCAGCGGTTTGCGGATCAGCAGCCCGAAGTACTCGCCGCGAAGGTCGTTGGCGTCGGCGACCTGGGCTTCGACGGCTTGGGGCGAGCTCACGACAAAGGCTCGCGCTTCGCTCGCTGCACAAAGAACCAGAGATGGATGCTTGCTCGCTCCGCGCTCACGAATTCGAATCTAGTCGATGCAACGGACCTTGCGACTTGGGGCGTTCCGTCCGAGCTGTGTTGCAAAGTGGGGGGAAGTGGGTTACTGTGGCCCTCGAGTTGAAGCCCAAGGGCCGGGGTGGTGAGGCTCCTCCCACCTCATCACTCCGGCCCTGACTCTTTTTCCAGGCCGCAGAAAGGAATCACCGGGGAATGGCTTTTCGGGGTCTCTACGAGCACAGCCTCGACGCCAAGGACCGGCTCACGGTTCCGTCGCGGTTCCGCGCCGCCCTCGCTGACGGGATCGTTCTCGCCAAGGGCTTCGACCCCTGCGTCTGGGTGTATCCGACCAGCGAGTTCGAGCAGCTCTCCGATCGCTTCCTCGCGCCGCACAGCCCGTTCGGCAGGGACGCCCGCAGCCTGCGTCGCCGCTTCCACGGCGGCTCGTTCGACGAGAAGCTCGACTCGGCGGGGCGGATCAGGGTCCCGAAGCCGCTGATCGACCACGCCGAGCTGTCCGGGCCCTGCGTCGTGATCGGCGCCGGCGAGTACCTCGAGATCTGGAACGCCGCCGCCTGGGCCAAGCAGGAGGCCGAGCTCGACTCCTCCGCCGCCGAGATCGCCGAGGGCCTGGCGGCGAACGAGAGGCCCGGGTAGATGCGCGCTCCAGGTCAAGTGCGAGCCCACGCGGAGCCGGTTCCGGTCATGGGCGATGCCATTGTTAATTGGATGCACGAGCCCGTCCTTGCGGAGGAGCTGATCTCCCTTCTCGCGCCCGGCCCGGGGCAGACCGCGGTCGACTGCACCTTCGGTGGCGGCGGCCACGCGCGCCGGATCGCCGCCGCGCTCGGCCCCGAGGGGACGCTGATCGCGATCGATCGCGATCTCGCCGCCGAGGCGCGGTTCGAGCAGTTCGCGGCCGATGTCCCCTGCAAGTGCCGGTTTCTCGGAACCGAGTTCGCGGCAGGGCTTCGCACCCTGCACGGCGAAGGCGTCCGCCCAGAGATGGTCTACATGGACCTCGGAATGTCCTCGATGCAGGTCGATGCCCGCGAGCGGGGCTTCTCCTATTCGTATGACGCGCCGCTCGACATGCGGATGGACACCCGCCAGGTGCTCAGCGCCGCCGACCTCCTCAACGAGTGGCCCGAGTCGCGGATCGCGCTGGCGCTGCGCCGCTACGGCGAGGAGCGCTACGCGGGCGGGATCGCGCGCGAGGTCGTGCGCCGCCGTCCGCTACGCACGACCGCCGACCTCGTCGCCGCGGTCAAGGCGGGGATCCCGGCCTCGGCCAGGTTCGGCGGCGGCCACCCGGCCAAGCGCACCTTCCAGGCGGTCCGGATCGCCGTCAACGGCGAGCTCGACGCCCTCGACGACGCGCTGCCGACTGCCTGGCGAATGCTGGCCCCGAGCGGCCGCTTCGCCGCGATCTCCTTCCACTCGCTCGAGGACCGACGAGTCAAGCGGTTCCTCGCCGATCGCTCCCGGGGGTGCATCTGCCCACCGGAGCTCCCGATCTGCGTCTGCGGGCGCGAGCCGGAAGCCGATCTGCTGACCCGGCGCGCGGTCGCGCCCGGCCCCGAGGAGGTCGCCGAGAACCCGCGCTCGAAATCGGCCCACCTGCGGGCGGCGACGAAGATCGCCCCGACCCCGGCGGAGGTCGCCTGATGGAGGCGGCAACTGTTCGGCGGGCACCGGCGAGGGTCGCCGCCCCGCGCTCGAAGGCCGCTCCGGCCAAACGGGCCCCGGCGAAACGCGCCCCCGCGCGCAGGCAACCGGCGCCGGCGCGGCGGCCGGGCGGCCAGCTGATCCCGATCGCGGTGAGCACCGCGTCCGCCGTCGGCCGCCTCCCGGACTCCGGCCTCGTCGTGCGGATGACCCGCGGCCGTGCCTGGATCGGCGTCCTCGGCGTCCTCCTCGCCGGGATCGTCGCCCTCAACGTGATCACCCTCAGCTTCGCGGCCTCGGCAGGCCACGTCGACCAGAACATCCAGGCCCTCGACCGCGAGAACTCGATCCTCCGCAGCCGCGATGCTCAGCGCTCAGGGACCGAGCGCGTCCGCAGCGAAGCCGCGGCGCTCGGCCTCAGCGCCTCCACCGCCGAGGACCCGGGCTACGTCGAGGCCCGCCCCGGCGACGTCAGCGTCGCCGCCCAACGCCTTGCCGCCGCGGGAACCGGCTACTAGGCGCGAGATGCGGACGATCGAGCGCAGGATCGGGCTCCTCTTCGCGGGGTTCCTTCTCTGCTTCCTGGTCGTGATCGGGCGCGCCGCCTGGCTGCAGGGCGTCCAGGGCGCCCAGCTCGCATCCGAAGCCGCCTATCAGCAGACCGAAGTCGTCCCGGTCCCCGGGCTGCGCGGCAGCCTTCTCGATCGCTACGGCAACCCACTCGCCGTCTCCGAGGACGCGGCGACGATCTACGCTACCCCCTACCAGGTGAAGAACCCGGTGAAGACGGCGACCGAGCTGGCGCGGATCCTGAAGCTGGACAGGGACAAGGTCCTCGAAAGCCTGACCGAAGAATCCGGCTTCGCCTATGTCGACAAGGAGGTCGACCTGCCGACCGCGGCGCGTGTCGAACGGCTCGAACTGGCGGGGATCGGGCAGCTGCCGGCGAGCAAGCGCAGCTACCCGCAGGGGGAAATGGCGGGCCAGACGATCGGCTCGGTCGGGACCGAAGGCGAGGGCCTGATCGGGCTTGAGCTGGGCGAGGAAGACGCGCTGCGCGGCAGCGATGGAGAACGGCGGGTGGTCAAGGACGCGCTCGGCGAAGCGATCCGGCTCGACACGGTCAACGAAGCGGAGGACGGCGCGAACGTGAAGACGACGCTCGACCCGGCGATCGAGAAGGCGACCGAAGAAGCGCTGGGCGAAGTCGGCGAAATGTGGTCGCCGAAGGGCGCAACCGCGATCGTGATGAACCCCCGCAACTCCCAGGTGCTGGCAATGGCCAACTGGCCGCCGGTCGACCCGACCGACCTCGCCGAAGCCGACCCGGAATACCTGCTGAACCGCGCGACCGGGTTCACCTACGAGCCGGGCTCGACGTTCAAGGCGTTCACCGTCTCTGCCGCGCTCGAAGAAGGGATCGTGACGCCGACCACCACCTTCACGCTGCCACCGGCCCTGCAGGTCGCCGATCGCACAATCGAAGACGCCGAGGAACGCGGGACGGTGACCCTCTCGGTCGCCGAAATCCTCTCCCACTCCTCGAACGTCGGCGCGGTGACGATCGGCCTCGACGTCGGCGCCGAAAAATTCAGCCGCTGGATCAACCGGTTCGGGTTCGGGCGGCCGACCGGGATCGAGTTCCCGGGCGAGGAGCAGGGGCTCGTGCCGGCGCTCGACGAATACTCCGGCTCGACGATGGGCAACCTGCCGATGGGCCAGGGGCTCTCGGTGACGCCGATCCAGATGCTCGCGGGCTACGCGGCAATCGCCAACGGCGGCATCCTCAAACGGCCGCAGCTGATCGAGGACGTCGGCGGCGAACCGGTCAACGAGCCGAAGCGGGCGCCGGGTGATCTCCGCCGGCGTCGCCGCGGAGGTCCGGGAAATGCTCGAGGGCGTGCTGGCGCCGGGCGGCACCGCCTCCGAGGTGAGCGTCCCCGGCTACGTTCTCGCCGGCAAGACGGGAACCGCCCAGGTCGCCGAAAACGGCACCTACTCGAAGACCAAGTACGTGGCCTCGTTCATCGGCTTCGCCCCGGCCCAGGACCCCCAGCTCCTGGTCGCCGTGATCGTCGACGAGCCGCAGGGCGAAATCTACGGCGGCTCGGTTGCCGCCCCGGCCTTCGGCAAGATCGCCGAATTCGCGCTCCCCTACCTCGGGGTCCCGCCGGAATAGCGACGCCCGTGGCCGAGCCTAGAATCGGCCCCGTTGGAACTCGGTGAGCTGATCAGAGGGCTCGATGGCGCCCGCATCGCCGGTGACCCCGGCGTCGAGGTCGGCGGGCTCGCCTACGACAGCCGCCGGGTCGGCCCCGGGACTCTCTTCTTCTGCGTCGTCGGCGAGAGATCGGACGGACACGAGTTCGCGGCGGCTGCGGTCGAGGGCGGGGCTTCGGCCCTGGTCGTCGAGCACGAGCTCGAGCTGGCCGTCTCGCAGGTGGTCGTCGACGACGCGCGGGCCGCGATGGCCCCGGTCGCGGCCCGGTTCCAGGGCGACCCGACCGCCGAGCTGCGGGTCGCGGGGGTGACCGGGACCAACGGCAAGACGACGACCGCGTTCCTGATCCGCGAGGTGCTCGAGTCTGCCGGGATCCGGTGCGGCCTCCTCGGCACCGTCAAGCAGATCGTCGGCGGCGTGGCGGAGGAGGTCGAGCGGACGACGCCGGAGGCGATCGACCTCCAGGCAACGTTCCGGCGGATGCTCGAGGGCGGCGACCGGGCCTGCGCGATGGAGGTCTCCTCGCACGCGCTCGTCCTCCACCGCAGCGACGCGATCCACTACGAGGTCGCGCTCTTCACCAACCTGACCCAGGACCACCTCGACTTCCACGCCGACATGGAGGACTACTTCGCCGCCAAGCGGCTGCTGTTCGAGATGGGCCCCGCGCACGCGATCGTCAACGTCGACGACCCCTACGGACGCCGCCTCGCCGAGGACTTCGAGGCGCTGACCTTCTCCGCCGACGGCCGCGAGGCGGACTTCTCCGCCCGCGAGACCGCGTTCGACGCGAACGGCGCCAGGTTCACCGTCGGCGGAGTCGAGGTCCGCACCCGGCTTCCAGGCCACTTCAACATCGCCAACGCGCTGGGGGCGTTCGCGGCGGCGAGCGCGATGGGGCTCGAGGGGCCGGCGATCGCCGAGGCCCTGGCGGCGGCGAGCGCGCCGCCGGGTCGGTTCGAGCCGATCGACGAGGGACAGCCGTTCGCGGTCCTGGTCGACTATGCGCACACGCCCGACTCGCTCGAGAACGTGCTGGCGGCGGCGCGGCGGCTGACCAGCGGCAGGGTGATATCGGTGTTCGGGGCCGGCGGCGACCGCGACCGCGACAAGCGGCCGCGGATGGGGCGCGCGGCCGCGGGCAACTCGGATCTGACGATCGTCACCTCCGACAATCCCCGCTCGGAGCGGCCGGAGGCGATCGTCGAGGAGATCCTGGCCGGGATCGAGGACCGCGACGGGGTCGAGGCCGAGGTCGACAGGCGGGCAGCGATCGGCCTGGCGCTCTCCCGGGCGGAGGCGGGGGACACCGTGGTCGTCGCCGGCAAGGGCCACGAGCAGGGGCAGGAATTCGAGGGAGGGCGCAAGATCCCCTTCGACGACCGCGAGGTCGCCCGCGAGGAGCTGCGGAGACTGTGAACCTCGCCCCGGATGAGATCGCCGCTGCGATCGGCGCCGAGATCGTCACCGGCGGGCCGGCCGGCTCGCCGCGCCGGGCGGTGATCGACTCCAAGCAGGCGGGGGAGGGGGATCTTTTCTTCGGCCTGCGCGGAGAGAACGCCGACGGCGGCGAGTTCGCTGGCGCCGCGCTCGCGGCCGGCGCCTGGGGCGCGGTCGTCGGGCCGGGCCGGGCCGAGGGGCTCGGCGGCGGCTGGGTGCTGACGGTCGAGGACCCGCTCTCGGCCCTGCAGACGCTCGCGACGGCCTGGCGGCGGGCGCTGGGGGCGCGGGTCGTCGGGATCACCGGCTCGGTCGGAAAGACGTCGGTCAAGGACATCGCCCGGGCGCTGCTGCCGGGTGCCGTTCACGCCAACCGCGAGAACCTCAACACCGAGATCGGGCTGCCGCTGACCGTGCTCGAGGCGCCCGCGGGGACCAGGTATCTGGTGCTCGAGATGGCGATGCGGGGCCACGGCCAGATCGCCGAGCTGGCGGCGATCGCCCACCCTGAGGTGGGTGTGATCACCAACGTCGGCCCGGTCCACATCGAGCTGCTCGGCTCGGTCGCGGCGGTCGCCGCGGCGAAGGCGGAGCTGCTGGCGGCGCTGCCGAGCGACGGCGTCGCGGTGGTCCCGGTCGACGGTGGCGAGCTCGAGCCCCATCTGGCGGGCGCCCCGAGCCTGCTCCGGTTCGGCCCGGGCGGCGACGTCGAGGCGGTCGAGAGCCGGGTCGAGGACGAGGTGACCGAAGCGCTGATCGCGACCCCGGCCGGGCGCGAGACGTTCCACTTCCCGTTCGCCGAGCGCCACAACCTGACCAACGCCCTGGCCGCGATCGCGGTCGGCGTCGCGCTCGAGGTGCCGCTCGGGGAGATGGCCGACGGCACTGCGAGCATAGGCTTCTCCAGCTTCCGTGGCGAGCGCCTCGAGCTGGGCGACGGGATCGTCCTGGTGAACGACTGCTACAACGCCAATCCCCTGTCGATGCGAGCGGCGCTCGACCATCTAGCGACCTTCGACGGCGGCCGGCGGATCGCGGTGCTGGGCGAGATGGGCGAGCTTGGCGAGGAGGGCGCCGTGCACCACCGTGAGATCGGCTTCCACGCCCGTTCCCACGGGATCGACGCCCTGATCGGCGTCGGCGAGCCCGCCCGCGAGTACGACCCCGACGAGCTCGTCGCCGACCCCGAGGAGGCGGCCGAGCTGCTCGCCGCGCAGCTCGGGCCCGGCGACACCGTGCTCGTCAAGGGCTCCCGCTCGGCCGGCCTCGAGGCCGTCGCCGAGACGCTGCAAAGACTGATCGGGGAGAGCGATGCCGGCTGAGAAAGGCGCCCCCGGCGCAGCAGAGGAGGCGGCGCTTAATCATGGGTGAGGTCCTGATCGCCGGCATGGCGGCGATGCTGATCTGCATCTTCCTCGGCCCGAAATTCATCGAGTACCTGCGGGTCAAGGAGTTCGGGCAGCACATCCGCGAGGACGGGCCGCAGGAGCACCACACCAAGGCCGGGACGCCGACGATGGGGGGCCTGATCGTCTTCGCCTCGATCTGCGTCCCCTACCTCGTCCTCTCCGACCGCGACGCGCAGAGCATGGCCGTGTTCGGCGTCGCCCTCGGCTGCGCCGGCCTCGGGTTCGCCGACGACTTCATCAAGATCGTCAAACGGCGCTCGCTCGGGCTCTCGGCCCGCTACAAGCTCCTCGTCCAGGTCTTTCTCGCCCTCGGGCTCTGGTGGGTCGCCCGCCACGAGGTCGGGCTCGAGCCGATTCTCTTCTTCCGGATCGGCGATGCCAGCATCGACCTCGGGCCGGTCCTCTACTTCGTCCTCGTCTTCCTCGTCATCGCCGGGACCTCGAACGGGGTCAACCTGACCGACGGCCTCGACGGCCTCGCCGCCGGCTGCTGCGCGATCGTCCTCCTCGCGTTCACGGCGATCTGCTTCGTCACCAACGAGCAGCAGAACCTGGCGCTGCTCTCGGCCTGCCTGGTGGGAGCCTGCGTCGGGTTCCTCTGGTTCAACGCGTTCCCGGCCTCGATCTTCATGGGGGACACCGGCTCGCTCGGGCTCGGCGGCGCGATCGGCGCCCTGGCGGTGATGACCCAGACCGAGGTGCTGCTGATCATCATCGGCGGCATCTTCGTGATCGAGGCGCTCTCGGTCGCCGCCCAGGTCTTCGCCTTCAAGACGTTCCGGCGACGGATCCTGCTGATGGCGCCGCTCCACCACCACTTCGAGATGATGGCCTGGTCGGAGACGAAGATCATGCTCCGCTTCTGGATCATCGCCGCGGTCTGCTCGGGAATCGGCTTCACCCTTTACCAGCAGTCGATTGGCCGCTGAGCCCCGGCTCGAGACCCCGCGACTGACGCTGCGCCGGTGGCGCTCGCGAGACCGCGAGCCGTTCGCCGCGATCAACGCCGACCCGCGGGTGATGGAGCATTTCCTCGCACCCCTCTCCCGCCGGCAGAGCGACGAGCTGATCGATCGGATCGAGCGGGGCTTCGATCAGCACGGCTTCGGCCTCTGGGCGCTCGAGGTCCGCGAGGGCGGCGAGCTGATCGGGCTCACCGGCCTCTCGGTGCCCGAGTTCGAGGCGGACTTCATGCCCGCTGTCGAGGTCGGCTGGCGGCTCGCGGCCTCGGCCTGGGGACAGGGGTATGCGACCGAGGCGGCGGCGGCCGCGCTCGGGTTCGGCTTCGAGCGCTGCGGCCTCGCGGAGGTCGTCTCCTTCACCAGCGCCGGAAATCGGCGCTCACGGGCGGTGATGGAGCGGATCGGGATGCGCCGCGACGCCGAGGGCGACTTCGACCATCCCTGGATCCCCGCCGGCCACCCGCTGCGCCGGCACGTGCTCTATCGGATCAGAGCGCCGCGCTGATCGCCGCCGCAACGGCCTCGCCGGCCAGCCTCGAGCGGCTCGGTCGAGCGCAGGGCCCGGCCGAGGACGAACGCCCCCTCGAGCGCGGAGATCATCTGGATCACCAGGGCGCGGGAGCGATCGGCTGGGATGCCCGCTTCGACGAAGCGGGCGACGCCGCCCTCGACCCAGAGGTTGAAGACGTCGGCGCAGGCCTCGCGCAGCTCCTCGTTGACGCTCGAGACCTCGAGGGCGACGGTCGCGATCGGGCAGGCGTCGGCGTACTCGGTCTCGACCAGGGTCTCGGCGGCCCCCGCGAAGAAGGCGCGGACGCCGTCGACGAGATCGACCTCGGGGCCGGCGTATTCGGGGAATAGGAGGCCGTAGAGGAAGCCGGAGCGGCGGATCGTCTCGGCGCCGAGCTCGGATTTCCCGCCGGGGAAGAAGTGGTAGAGCGAGCCGAACGGCGCCCCGGCCTCCTCGATGATCTGTTTGACGCCGGTCCCCATGTAGCCCTGGCGCCGGAACAGCTCGCCGCTGCTGTCGAGAATCCGCTCCCTGGTGTCGGTTGCCATCGCTCTCCTTCCTCCGCTGGGAGTCTTTCTAGACGTGCCGTGACTTAGCCGCCCATATGGGCGGCTAAGTCACGGCACGTGGGGTAGGGTAGCTCCAACTAGAGCGATCTATCTAGAAACGGAGGCGGGGCGATGGCATCGACCGAGGTCTCTGCGGGGACGATCCACTACGAGGAGACCGGTCACGGACCGCCGCTGGTGATGGTCGGCGGCCTCGCGATGGACGGCCGTCTCTGGGAGCGGGTGGCGGCCGAGCTGGCGCCGGCCCACCGCTGCCTGATGCCGACGATGCCGCTCGGCTCCCACCCCGAGCCGATGCGCCGCCGACGCCGATCTCTCGCTGCGCGGGATGGGGCGGATCATCGCCGAGTTCATCGAGAGCCTCGGGCTCGACGGACGTGACGCTCTGCTTCAACGACTGGTCCGGTGCCCAGGTGATGGTCGCCGACGGCCTCCTCGACCGCGTCTCGGCGCTCGTCCTCGTCTCCTGTGAGACCGAGGGGAACTATCCGCCCGGCCTCGCGGGGCGGGCTGCGGTGATCTCGGCGAAGCTCCCCGGAGGCCTCTCGGTGATGCGGCAGACGCTGCTGATCCCGTGGCTGCGCCGGCTGCCCTTCGTCTATGGGCAGATGTCGAAGCACGGGGTCCCCGACTCCCTGATGCGCGAGTGGCTCGAGCCGCTGCGGCGGCCCGAGATCCGCCGCGACGTCCGCAAGTACATCGGCGACGTCGGCCAGGGCAGGCGCGACATGGTGGCGGCGACCTCCACGCTGCGCGGATTCGACGGACCGGTGCTCGTGGTCTGGGACAGCGAGGGGTCGATGATGCCGAACGAGGAGGGCCGCAAGCTCGCCTCCGACTTCCCCGACGCGCGCCTGGTCGAGATCGCCGACAGCTACACGCTGATCCCGATCGACCAACCACTCGAGCTGGCGGCCGCGATCCGCGATTTCGCGGTTCGTCCCAAAGCCGCCGCCTGACCAGGGGAGGCGGCGGGGGTCGCGAAGATAGGGAGGATGTGGGTCCCACCGCCGCGCAAGCTCCGGCCGCCGCTCCCTGAGGGCCCGTTCTTGGTCGTCGGGCTGGCGCGCTCCGGGCAGGCAGCGGCGCGGCTGCTCGCGGGGCGGGGCGAGACCGTGGCCGGCGTCGATCGGGCGAATCCCGAGGGTGCGGCAGGGCTTCGCGGTGCCGGTGTCGAAGTCGTCCTGGATACGGATGGAATCGGCCAGCTCGACGGCGTGCGGACGGTGGTGAAGAGCCCGGGTGTCCCCCGGGAGGCGCCGGTGATCGCGGCTGCCCGCGAGCGCGGCGCGACGATCGTCGGCGAGCTCGAGCTGGCGTGGCGGGTGATCCCCAACCGGTTCCTCGCGGTGACCGGGACCAACGGCAAGACGACGACGGTCGAGCTGCTCGGCCATATCTACCGCAGCGCCGGCGAGCCGGTCGCGGTCGCCGGCAACGTCGGGACGCCGCTGGCGTCGCTCGCCGGAGGGGTAGAGCCGGACGCGACCGTCGTCTGCGAGGCCTCGAGCTTCCAGCTCGAGGACACCGAGTACTTCGCCCCCGAGTGCGGGGTCTTCCTCAACCTCGCGCCCGATCACCTCGACCGCCACGCCGACCTCGACTCATACCTCTCGGCGAAGCTGCGGATCTTCGCCAACCAGGGCAACGACGACATCGCGATCTACAACGCCGACGACCCCTCGCTCGCCGGGACCGACCTCGGCGGGTGCGGCCGGCGGATCTCGTTCTGCCGCGGCGCCGGGCCCGATTGCGAGGTCGCGCTCGCCGAGGGGACGATCTTCTACGACGGTGAGCCGCTGCTTCGGGCGGAGGAGCTCGGGCTGCTCGGCGAGCACAACGCCTCGAACGCGATGGCCGCCGCCGCGGCGGCGCTGGCGATGGGTCTCGACCGCGGGGCCGTCCGCGAGGGCCTGCGCAGCTTTGCCGGCGTGCCGCACCGACTCGAGCCCGTCGCGGAGGTCGGCGACGTCAGGTTCGTCAACGACTCGAAGGCGACCAACGTCGCCTCGACGGTGGTCGGCCTGCGGGCGTTCGAGGGCGGCGTCCACGCGATCCTCGGCGGCAGCGACAAGGGCGAGCCCTTCGGGCCGCTCGCCGAGCCGATCGCCGAGACCTGCGCCGCCTGTTACCTGGTCGGCGCGACCGCCGACCGGCTCGCCGCCGAGCTCGCCGAGGTCCTCAACGCCGGCGTGCCGCTTCATCGCTGCGCCGACCTCGAGGACGCGGTCCGAGCCGCCGCCGAGGCTGCCCGTCCGGGAGAGGTCGTGCTGCTCTCGCCGGCATGCGCAAGCTTCGACTCGTTCGAGAACTTCGAACGGCGCGGCGACCGCTTCCGCGAGATCGTCGAGGCATTGAGATGAGCGCGCGGGCGATCTCGCTGCGGTTGCCCGGTCGGGCGGGCGCGAAGAAGAAGTCGAAGCGATCGAAGAAGCGGTCGCGCGGCGCCAGCCTCCCGGCCGAATACAACATGCTCCTGACCGCGACCCTCTGCCTGCTCGCGTTCGGGGCGGTGATGGTCTTCTCGGCGAGCTCGACGACCCGCGTCCTCAGCGACGGCGGCCTCTCCGACAGCGTCTACTACCTGAAACGGACCGCGATGTTCGGCGCGCTCGGTCTGCTGATCATGCACCTCGCGGCCCGGACCGGGCTCGACTTCGTCCGCCGGATGACGCCGGCGATCCTCGCGATCTCCTTCTTCCTGCTGTTCGCGGTGCTGTTCGCCGGCACGAACGTCAACGGCTCGAGCCGTTGGATCGGGTCGGGGTTCCTCCAGATCCAGCCGTCGGAGCTGGCGAAGGTGGCGCTGATCCTCTACGGCGCCGACCTCTTCGCCCGCAAGCCCAAGCGTGTCCGGACACTGGAAGGGATGATGCCCTTCCTCCTCGTGGTCGGCGTCTCGGCGCTCCTGATCATCGCCGAGCCCGACCTCGGCACGACCCTGGTGATCGCCTTCGCCTCGGCCGCGACCCTGGTCGCCGCCGGCGCCCGGATGCGCGATCTGGTGATCATCGCTCTGGTGCTCGGGTTCTTCGCCCTGTTGATGACCCTGGTCGAGCCCTACCGGATGGCGCGCCTGACGGCGTTCCTGAATCCCGGCGCCGACACGACCGGGACCGGGTTCCAGGCGGCGCAGGCGAAAATCGCGCTCGGCTCCGGCGGACTGTTCGGGGTCGGCATCGGCAACGGGATCCAGAAGGCCTACTACCTGCCGGAGGCCCACACCGACATGATCACCGCGGTGATCGGAGAGGAGCTTGGGCTTCGTCGGGATCATCGGCGTCGTCGGGCTCTTCTCGATGCTCGGCTACGCGGGCCTGCAGACGGCAAAAAAAGCGAAGGACGTCTACGGCAAGGTCCTCGTCGCCGGGCTGACCTCGCTGATCCTGGTCCAGGCGACGGTGAACCTGTTCGCGGTGATGGGGCTGGCCCCCCTCACGGGCGTCCCGCTCCCGTTCGTCTCATACGGGAACAGCAGCCTGCTGGCATCGCTTTTCGCGGTCGGCCTGATCCTCAACGTCGCCCGCGGAGGGACCGCCGGCGCTGGCAAACTGCGCGTCGTCGATGGCGGGCGAAGGCCCGCGCGTGGAAGGAGTGGGTCGAGCGGTGCCAGAGCTCGCAAGAGTGGTGGTGGCGGCCGGGGGAACGGCAGGACACGTCGTGCCCGCCATGGCGGTCGCCGCCGAGCTTCGGGATAGCGGCGCCGAGGTCAGCGTTCCTCGGTACCCGCGATCGGATCGAGGCCGAGCTGGTCCCCTCAGCGGGCTACGAGATCGACTTCATCAAGGTCCGGGGAATCGACCGCGGCAACCCGCTGCAAGGCAGCTCGCGACGGCGCTCGAGGCCGGCGTGGCGGTGGGAGCCGCCCGCGCCGCGATCAGGCGCCGGAGCGCCGACGTCGTGATGGGCGGCGGTGGGTACGTCGCCGGGCCCGCCGGGCTGGCGGCGGCGCTCTCCCGCACCCCCCTCGTCCTGACCGAGGCCGACAGCCACCTCGGCCTCGCCAACCGGCTGCTGGCCGGGAGAGCGCGCCGGGTCTGCCTCTCGTTCCCGATCGACGGCCGCGACGGTGACCGCTACCTCCTCACCGGCCGCCCGGTGCCGGCGGCCGTCCTCGAGGCCGACCGGGCGGCCGCGCGGCGCCGATTCGGCATCGCCGATTCCGCCCGCTGCCTTCTGGTCGTCGGCGGCAGCCAGGGAGCACGCTCGATCAACGAGTGCGCGGTGGCAGCCTTCGCCGAGCGCGAGGGCCGCGACTTCCACGTCGTCCACGTCGCCGGCCGCCGCGATTTCACCGAGCTGAAGCCCCGGCTCGCATCGGCGCCGCACAACGACCGCTACGAGCTGCTCGAGTACGAGCCCGACCTCGGCGACGGCCTCGCCGCCGGCGACCTTGTCCTCGGCCGGGCCGGCGGCTCGATCTTCGAGATCACCGCGGCCGGGCGGCCGGCGATCCTCGTCCCCTACCCGCATGCGGCCGGCGGGCACCAGGCGACGAACGCCGCCTGGATGGAGCGGGCGGGCGCCGCGACGGTGATCGCCGACGCCGAGCTCGGCCCGCGGCGGCTCCTCGACGCCGTCAACGCCCTCCTCGCCGATGGCGGCAGGCTTGCCGCGATGGCCGGCGCCTCGAAGGAGCTGGCGATGCCCGACGCCGCGCGTCGGATAGCCGACGAGATCCTGAGCGCGGCCACTGAGCGCGGAGCGAGCGAGCAAGATCGCCGGTGATCATGGATGCGAGTGAGCGAAGCGCGAAATTGATGTGATGAGCGGAGTCGTAAAGACGAGACGACTGGTCGCACCGCCGGCTGCACTTCATCGGGATCGGCGGGGCCGGGATGAGCGGGCTGGCGCTGGTCTGCGCCGGGCTCGGCGCCGAGGTCACCGGCAGCGATCGCTCCGAGTCTTCATATGTCGATCGTCTGCGGGCCGCCGGCCTCGAGCCGCGCGATCGGCCACGACGCCGCCAACCTCCCCGATGGCGCCGAGGTGATCGTCTCGACCGCGATCGGCGAGGACAACCCCGAGCTCGCGCAGGCGCGCGAGCGGGGCCTGACCGTCCGCCACCGCGGCGAGCTGCTGGCCGAGCTCTGCGGGGAGAAGCGGCTGCTGGCGGTCGCCGGGACCCACGGCAAGACGACGACCGCCGCGATGGCCGCCTGGGCACTGCGCGCCGCCGGCGCCGACCCGGCGTTCTTCATCGGCGGCGAGCTGCCGGGTCTCGGCAACGCGGGCTGGGGCGGGGGCGAGTGGGTCGTCGCCGAGGCCGACGAGAGCGACGCCAGCTTCCTCCGGCTGCGGCCCGAGATCGCCGTCGTCACCAACCTCGAGATGGACCACCACTCCCACTGGGGCTCGATCGCCGCGCTGCGGGCGGCGTTCGCGCGGTTCGCCGAGCCGGCGCGGGGGCTGGTCGTCCCGGCCGGTGCGGGGCTCGACTCGCTGGCGGCTGGAGCCGAGGTCGTCCGCTTCGACGAGGACGGCCCGGGCCCGGCCGGCCTCGAGCTCGCCGTCCCGGGTCGCCACAACCTGCTCAACGCCCGCGCCGCGCTCGCGGCGATCGGGCTCGCCGGCGCCGATCTCGGTGCCGGCGGCCGCCTCGCTCGCGGAGTTCCCCGGCGTTCGCCGGCGGCTGGAGCTGCGGGGCGAGCGCTCGGGGGCCCGCGTATACGACGACTACGGTCACCACCCGACCGAGGTGCGGGCGGCGCTCGCGGCGCTTCGCGAGCTCGACCCCGAGCGCCTGATCGCCGTCTTCCAGCCCCATCTCTACTCGCGGACGAAGGCGTTCGCCGAGCAGTTCGGGTCGGCCCTCTCGCTCGCCGACGAGGTCACCGTCCTCGACGTCTACCCGGCCCGCGAGGAGCCGGTCGGCGAGCTCGCCGGGGTCAGCGGCCTCGACGTCGCCCGCGCCGCTGCCGACCGGATGGGGGGCGCCGGGTCTGCTGGGTCCCGGATCGCAGGCGGGCCGCGGCGACGCTGGCGCCGTCCCTCGGGCCCGGGCGGATCCTGGTCACGATCGGCGCCGGCGACATCCATCGAGCTCGCCGGAGAGCTGGTCGAGGGCGGGAGCAGGGCGATGAGCCGGCCGGAGGGGGTCGAGCGCGGCTATCCGCTGGCGCGGCTGACCACCGTCCGCACCGGCGGCGACGCCGATTGGTTCGCCCGCCCCGGGGACGAGGAGGCGCTGACCGAGCTGGTGAGGTGGGCCGACGCCGAGGGGCTGCCGGTCGGGGTCATCGGGTCGGGCTCGAACCTGCTGGTCGCCGACGACGGGTTCCACGGGTTGGCGATCAAGCTCGGGGCCGGGCTGGCGGCGGTCGAGCGCGACGGCGAGCGCCTGCGCGCCGGCGGCGGCGCGCGGCTGCCCTCGGTGGCGACGAGGGCCGCCGAGTGGGGGCTGACGGGCCTCGAGTTCGGGGTCAACATCCCGGGAACCGTCGGCGGCGCGGTGAGGATGAACGCCAACGCCTACGGCGGCGAGCTCGCGGAGGTGCTCGAGTGGGTCGACGTCTGTGCCCCCGGCGGCCGCGACCGGCGCCGGCCCGAGGACCTCGGGTTCGCCTACCGCAGCAGCAACCTCGGCCCGGCCGAGGTCGTCGCCGCTGCCGGCTTCGCGCCTCACCGCCGCCGACCCCGACGAGGTGAGGGCGACGATGGCGGCGATGCGCGAACGCCGCCACGAGGCCCAGCCGGCGGGGATCAAGACCTTCGGCTCGACCTTCAAGAACCCCGAGGACCCGCGGGCCGAGGGCCGCACCGCCGGCCAGCTCCTCGAGGCGGCCGGGTGCCGCGGGCTGAGCCACGGCGGCGCCCGGTTCTCGGAGAAGCACGCCAACTTCGTCGAGAACACCGGCGAGGCGAGCACCGCCGACGTCCTCGAGCTGATGGCCGCCGGCCGCCGCCGCGTCCACGAGCGGTTCGGGGTCGTCCTCGAGCCCGAGGTGCAGCTGCTCGGCGAGGTCGAGATGCCCGACGGCTGGGAGCTGTGAGCCTGCCGTGAGGCGGGTCGTACTCATCGTCGTCGCCGCGGTGGTTGCGGTCGCCGCGATCTACCACTTCGTGTTCGCGACGAAGACGGTCGAGCCGACGGTGAGGGTGCCGGCGCCGGTCGCGGCGATCGGCGTCGGCTCGGGCGCGCTCGGCGTCGACTCGACCGGGAGGGTCCTGGAGACGCATGCCGGCGCCCGAAGAAGGGTCGCTGCCGCTGCTGCCGGCGAGCGAAGCCGCCGAAGAGCGGCCGGCTGCGCGGCCCGCTGCTCGAACAGGTTCGGGTCCTGGCCGCGGCTCCCGCCGGTCTGCGCCCCTACCTCGCGAACACCTCCTACGGGGAAGACGGGGTCAGCGTCGAGCTCAGCTCGGGGATCGAAATCCTGTTCGGGGACGCGACCCAGGCCGAACTGAAGTGGCGCTCGGCCGCCGCGGTGCTCGCCGACCCGGCGACGGAAGCGCTCGACTACGTCGACGTCCAGGCGCCGCGCAGGCCCGCCGTGGGCGGCTCCGGGCACGTCCTGCCGCCCGTCGAATGAACCCTCGACCGTAGGCTCAGAGTTGGCAAACCCTCAAGTAATGGTTGAGAGATTTCGCTTGCAGGATGCTTCCCGCCGGTTTGACAGAGGGGCAACTTTGCCCTACGTTGAGCGCAATTTCCGAGGTTGCTGTGAGAGGCAAGAACTCTTAAGCCTCGCTGAAGCCTCGGACGGAACAAAGGCTCAACTCAATTACCAGTCCTGCCGAGGACTGGGGCATAGCCGGCCCGCCCGGGGCTGGACACGGAGAAAATCGGGAGATGGAATCCACTTACCTTGCGGTGATCAAGGTCGTCGGGGCCGGCGGCGGGGGAACCAATGCCGTCAGCCGGATGGTCGACGCCGGGATCCGCGGCGTCGAGTTCATCGCCGTCAACACCGACGCCCAGGCCCTGCAGGCCTGCGACGCCGACATCAAGCTCTCGATCGGGCAGGAGCTGACCCGCGGCCTCGGAGCCGGAGGCAACCCCGAGGTCGGCGCCGGCGCCGCGGCCGAGAGCCGCGACGAGATCAAGGAGGCGCTGAAGGGCGCCGACATGGTCTTCGTCACCGCCGGCGAGGGCGGCGGCACCGGGACCGGCTCGGCGCCGGTCATCGCCGAGATCGCCAAGGAGGAGATCGGCGCCCTCACCGTCGGCGCGGTCACCAAGCCGTTCGAGTTCGAGGGCAAACGGCGGATGCAGCAGGCGCTCGAGGGGATCGAGAAACTCCGCAACAACGTCGACACCCTGATCATCGTCCCGAACGAGAAGCTGCTGCAGGCGGTCGAGCGCCGCACCAGCGTCCTCGAGGCCTTCCGCCAGGCGGACGACATCCTCCGCCAGGGCGTCCAGGGCATCACCGACCTGATCACGATCCCGGGCCTGATCAACCTCGACTTCGCCGACGTGCGGACGATCATGCGCGACGCCGGCTCGGCCCTGATGGGGGTCGGCTCGGCATCGGGCGAGGCGCGGGCGATCGACGCCGCCAAGGCGGCGATCACCTCGCCGCTGATCGAGGAGTCGATCAAGGGCGCGACCGGGATGCTCCTCAACATCACCGGCCCCGAGGACCTCGGCCTGTTCGAGGTCAACGAGGCGGCCCAGCTGGTCCAGGCCGAGGCCGACGACAACGCCAACATCATCTTCGGCTCGGTCGTCGACCAGTCGATGCGCGACGAGGTCCGCGTCACCGTGATCGCAACCGGGTTCGAGGGCTTCGAGCTCCTCGCCCGCTCGCCGCAGCGGGTCCGCCGCCGCTACGAGAGCCGGCCGCGGATCTCGGCCGACGACACCGACATCCGCAAACTGCGGGTCTCCGACGACGACATCGACGTCCCGGGCTTCCTCCAGGAATAGCCCGGCCGCCGTTCAGCGCGGACCGAGCTCCTCGACCTCGTAGCCGGACTCGGCCAGCCGCGCGAGCAGCTCGTCGCCGTGGCGCTCGCTGCGGCTTTCGACCAGTACCTCGACTCCGGTCTCCTTGACGTGAAGTGAGACGCCGTCGCGGACGTGGGTGACGTCGAGGACGTTGCCGCCGGCGCGGGCGATGATCTGAAGGAAGTCGACCAGCCCACCGGGGCGGTCGCTGATCTTCGAGAAGAGGCGGGCCCGGCGCCCGATCCCGGTCTGGTGGCGATTGATCACCTCGGCGAGCACGTGGGCGTCGACGTTCCCGCCCGAGAGGACGACCGCGGTCGTCCCCGACTCGGCCGGGCGCAGCATCCCGGTCAGCAGCGCCGCGACACCGACGGCTCCCGCCCCCTCGGTGACGAGCTTCCCGAACTCGACGAGGAAGACCATCGCCTCGGCGATCGCGTCGTCGTCGACGGCGACGATCTCCTCGACCCAGCGCCTGACGAGCTCGAGGGTCAGTTCGCCCGGGCCGCTTGACCGCGATCCCGTCGGCGATCGTCGAGGGCGTCGCGACGGCCTGCGGCTCCCCGCTCTCCAACGAGAGGGCGAAGGCGGCGCAACCCGCCGCCTGGACCCCGGCGACCTCGACCCCGCCGCCGCCCGCCTCGAGCGCCGCGGCGATGCCGCTGATCAGCCCGCCGCCGCCGACCGGGACGATCACCTTCGCCAGGTCGGGGACCTGCTCGCGCAGCTCGAGGCCGACCCCGGCCTGGCCCCGGATCACGTCGAGGTCGTCGAAGGGATGCACGAACAGGAGCCGCTCCTCCTCGGCCAGCCGGCGGGCGGCCTCGAGGCACTCGTCGATGCGCGCTTCCCTCCAACACGACCTCGGCGCCGAACGCGGTGACCGCGTCGACCTTCGAGATCGCCGCGTCCGCGGGCATGAAGACGGTGCAGGGGATGCCGCGGGCGCGGGCCGCGTAGGCGAGGGCCTGGCCATGGTTGCCGGCGCTGCCGGCGACCACCCCGCGACAATTCTCGGCGTCGCCGGAGGCAAGCTTCGCGAGCGAGCCGCGCAGCTTGAAGGACCCGGTGCGCTGCATGTTCTCGGCCTTGACGACGACGGTCCCGCCGCAGCGGCGGGAGAGCTCTCCGAGGCTGAACACCGGCGTCTCCTTGACCGTCTCGGCGGAGGCTGCGTGGATCGCCCGGAGCTCCTCCAGGCCGGGCTGCCAGTTCGACGCCGCGTCAGTCATCCAGAAAGCTCACCAAGCTCGATTGTCAAGATAGCCTGGCTCCGTGGCTGTCGAGAACCTGCAACGCACTCCGCTGTTCGATCGCCATCGCGAGGGCGGCGCCAGGCTCGTCCCGTTCGCCGGCTGGGAGATGCCGGTCTCATACGACGGGATCATCGAGGAGCACACCGCGGTCCGGACCCACGCCGGGATGTTCGACGTCTCCCACATGGGCGAGGTCGAGGTCGAGGGGCCGGGCGCGCTCGAGTTCCTACAGCGCGTCCTCTCCAACGACGTCGCCGCGATCGCCATCGGCGGCGCCCAGTACTCGTGCCTGTGCAACGAGGACGGCGGCGTCCTCGACGACCTCTTCACCTACCGGCTCGGCGGCGACCGCTACCTGATCGTCACCAACTCGGCGAACCACGAATCGGACCTCGCCTGGCTCGGGCGCTGGAGCCGCGAGTTCGACGTCGCCGTCCGCGACGTCGCCGATCGCTACGCGATGCTCGCCGTCCAGGGGCCGCACGCCCGCCGCATCGTCGCTCCGACGCTCGGCGTCGAGCTGCCGCCGCGGATGCACGTGGCTGCGGTCCGGATCGGCGAGCGGCCGGCGCTCGCCTGCGGCACCGGGTACACCGGCGAGGACGGGGTCGAGCTCCTGATCGATCCCGAGATCGCGCCGGCGATCTGGGTCGAGCTGCTCGACGCCGGCGTCGTCCCGTGCGGGCTCGGCGCCCGCGACACGCTGCGGCTCGAGGTCTGCTTCCACCTCCACGGCAACGACCTCACCCCCGACCGCAACCCGATCGAGGCCGGGCTCGGGTGGTGCTGCGTCGAGTCGACCGGGTTCGTCGGCGTCCGACGCGGTGGCGCGCGCCCGCGCCGAGGGGACCGCCGAGAAGCTGGCGCCGTTCAGGATCGAGGGCGCGGGGATCCCCCGCCAGGGCAACCCGATCCTGGCCGGCGGCGAGCAGGTGGGTGTCGTGACCTCGGGAAGCTTCTCGCCGTCGCTCGAGATCGGGATCGGGATGGCCTACGTCCGCGCCGACCTCGCCGAGCCCGGGACCGAGGTCGAGATCGACGTCCGCGGCAAGCGGCGCCCGGCCCGGATAGCGTCCAAGCCCCTCTACGTGAAGGAGAAATGACCTTGGCCGACGCTAGCTACCCAGACGAGCTGCTGTACCACCCCGAGCACGACTGGGCGCGGGTCGAGGGCGGCGAGGCGACCTTCGGGATCACCTGGTACGCCCAGGACTCGCTCGGCGAGGTCGTCTTCTACGACCCGCCCGAGGTCGGCTCGACCGTCACCAAGGACGCCTCCTACTCCGAGGTCGAGTCGGTGAAGGCGGTCTCCGACGTGATCGCTCCGCTCTCGGGGGAGATCACCGCGGTCAACGATGCCCTCGAGGACGCACCCGAGAAGATCAACGAGGACCCATACGGGGCCGGCTGGCTGGTGAAGGTCCGGCTCAGCGACCCGTCCGAGGCGGAGTCGCTGCTGGCGGCCGCCGATTACCGCAACTTGCTCGATCAACCCTAGGCCGCCGGACCGGCTCCCGTAGCCTTTCCACCGTGAGTCGTTACACGTCCGTAACGCCAGACGACCGGGCCGAGATGCTGGCGGCGATCGGCGTCGAGTCGGTCGACGATCTCTTCGAGCAGGTCCCCGGGCCGCTCCGCCTCGACCGGCCGCTGGCGCTGCCAGACGGCAAGAGCGAGGCCGAGGTCTACGAGCGGCTCGCGGAGCTGGCCGCCCGCAACGCCGACGCCGAGGAGCAGGCCTGCTTCATCGGCGCCGGGATGTACGACCACTACGTGCCCGCGATCGTCGACGCGATCACCCAGCGCTCCGAGTTCCTCACCCCCTACACGCCCTACCAACCGGAGATCTCCCAGGGCGGGCTGCAGGCGATGTTCGAGTTCCAGACCGCAATGTCGGAGCTGACCGGGCTCCCGGTCTCGAGCGCCGGGCTCTACGAGGGGCCATCCTCGGTCGCCTCCGCCGGTTACCTGGCGATCGGCGCGACCGGGCGCCGCCGCTTCGTCGTCTCGCGCGGGGTCCACCCCCACAGCCGCGAGACGCTCGCGACCTACTCGCGGGGATACGGAGCCGAGGTCGTCGAGGTCGGCCTCGACGACGGCCGTACCGACGCCGCCGCGCTGGCCGATGCGGTCGACGATGAGACCGCGGCCGTCATCCTGCAGAGCCCGAACTTCCTCGGCGCGATCGAGGAGGTCGAGGCGCTCGGCACTGCCGCAAAGGAGCACGGGGCGCTGCTGGTGGTCGCCACCGACCCGATGACGCTCGGCGTCCTGCGGCCGCCGGGCGAGTGCGGCGCCGACATCGCCCTCGGCGAGGGGCAGCCGCTCGGCAACCGGCTCGACTTCGGCGGGCCCTCGTTCGGGTTCTTCTGCGGCACCGAGGACCTGATCCGGCGGATGCCGGGGCGGATCGCGGGCGAGACCGACGACGTCGACGGCCGCCGCGGCTTCGTCCTCGCGCTGCAGACCCGCGAGCAGCACATCCGGCGCGAGAAGGCGACCCACAACATCTGCACCGCGCAGGCGCTGAACGCGCTGGCGGCGATGGTCCACCTCGCCTGGCTCGGGCCGCGAGGGATACCGCGAGCTGGGCGAGCTGCTCGTCCGCCGCACGGCCTACGCGCGCGAGCGGCTGGCGGCGGTCGAGGGCGTCGAGCTCCTCCACGGGGCGCCGGTCGCGCGCGAGTTCGCCGTCCGCCTCGAGGCGCCCGTCGATCGCGTCCTCGAGCGCTGTGCCGAGCGCGGCATCGCCGCCGGGTACCCGCTCGGGCGCGAGTACCCCGAGTTCGAGGACGGGCTCCTGGTCGCGATCACCGAGCGCCGCACCCGCTCCGAGATCGACGCACCTCGCGGATGCCTTGAGCGCGCCGCGGTCGTCTGAGTCGGTGAGCGCCTGACGGTGAACCCGACTGCAGCGGACGCGGGAGCGAGCCAGCGAGATCGCCGGAGCATGAGCGAGCGTCCGGGATCAGACTCTCCGCGGAGCGGAGCGAGAGCGCGGAGGCGGAATTGATTCAATGCAGCAGGAGAACCGGCCCTGACGATCTTCGAGCGCTCGAAGCCGGGGCGGCGGGCGGCGGTGCTGCCCGAGGCCGAAGTCCCGGAGACCCCGCTCGAGGACCTGATCCCGGCCAATCTGCTGCGCTCCGAGCCGCCGCGGCTGCCCGAGGTCTCCGAGCCGGAGATCGTCCGCCACTACAACCGCCTCTCCCGCCGCAATTTCGACCTCGACACCGGCTTCTACCCGCTCGGCTCCTGCACGATGAAGCACAACCCGCGCCTCAACGAGCGGGTCGCCGCGCTGCCCGGGCACGCGCGCCTGCACCCGGCGCAGGACCCGCGCCGCGCCCAGGGCGCGCTCGAGCTGATGTGGCTGCTGCAGGAGTCGCTGTCCGAGATCTGCGGCCTGCCGCACGTCAGCCTGCAGCCGTCCGCCGGCTCGCACGGCGAGCTCGCCGGCCTGCTCCTGACCCGCGCCTTCCACGCCGACCGCGGCGAAGAGCGGACCAAGGTCCTGGCGCCCGACACCTCGCACGGCACCAACCCGGCCTCGGTGACGATGGCCGGATACGAGGCGGTCAAGGTCGCGACCAACGAGCGCGGCGGGGTCGAGATGGACGACCTGCGGGCGAAGGTCTCCGACGACGTCGCCTGCCTGATGCTGACCAATCCCAACACCCTCGGGCTGTTCGACGAGAACATCGCCGAGATCGCGACCTTGATCCACGACGCGGGGGGGACGCTCTACTACGACGGCGCCAACCTCAACGCCGTGATGGGGCACTCGCAGGCCGGGCGACATGGGCTTCGACATCGTCCACGTCAACCTCCACAAGTCGTTCAGCCAGCCGCACGGCGGCGGCGGCCCGGGCGCCGGCCCGATCGCGGTCTCGGACCGGATCGAGCCGTTCCTGCCGCGGCCTCAGGTCGTCCGGCGGGAGGGCGGCAACGGCAGCGGCCCCTTCTTCGACCTCGACCTCGATCGCCCGAAGTCGATCGGGCGCCTGCGCGGGTTCCAGGGCAACTTCGGCGTCTTCGTCCGCTCCTACGCCTACATCCTCAGCCTCGGCGCCGACGGGCTCGCCGAGGCCTCGGAGACCGCGGTCCTGAACGCCAACTACCTGAAGGCGAGGCTGGCCGAGGGCCGCGGCGGCAAGCACCTGCCGGTCGCCTTCGACCGCCACTGCATGCACGAGTTCGTCCTCTCCGGCAGGCCGATGAAGCGCGAGCTCGGGATCGCGACCCTCGACCTCGCCAAGCGGCTGCTCGACTTCGGGTTCCATCCGCCGACCGTCTACTTCCCGCTGCTCGTCGAGGAGGCGCTGATGGTCGAGCCGACCGAGACCGAGACCAAGGAGAGCCTCGACGCGTTCGCCGAGGCGATCGAGAGGATCCTGGCCGAGGCCGAGGGGGACGCAGAGGTCGCGAAGCAGGCGCCCTACTCGACCCCGGTCCGCCGCCTCGACGAGGTCAAGGCGACCCGCAGGCCGGTCGTCAGGCAGCCCCTCTGAGTGAGGCTCGAGCGCTTCAACGTCGGCTGGATGACCGCGCCCGCCGGGGTCTGGCGCCAGGGCGAAGAGGACCCCGGCCGCCCGGCCAGGGTCCCGGTCTCCTCGTACCTGATCGAGACCGGCTCCGAGCGGATCCTGGTCGACACCGGGCTCCATCCCGAGGCCGGGAAGGACATCGTCGCCCACTACGACGACCAGACCCTGGTCGTCTTCAAGACCGAGCAGGAGGCGTCGATCGCGGACCGGGTCGACCTCGCCTCGCTGACCCGGGTCGTGCTGACCCACCTCCACTTCGACCACGCCGGCGGCCTCGCGCTGGTGCCGAAGAGCGTGCCGATCGTCATCCAGCGGGCCGAGTGGGAGGCCGGCCACGATGAGGCCGGAATCCAGCTCAACTTCTTCCACTCGCAGGACTACGCCGGCCAGGACAGGGAGGTGATCCTCGTCGACGGCGACCACGACCTGCTCGGCGACGGCTCGATCGAGCTCCTCAGCACACCCGGGCACACGACCGGGCACCAGTCGGTCCGGGTCGGCGAGGTCGTGATCGGGGCCGACGTCGCCCACTTCGGCGACGTCCTCGACGATCCGCGCTTCCCGGCCTTCGCCGCCGACTTCGACGCCCAGCGACGCTCCGCCGAACGCCTCCGCGCCCTGCGCGAAAAGGGGCTCACGGTCCTTCCGGGGCACGACCCCGAGCTAGAGCTCGGGCAGGTCCTGTTCGAGCTCTAGCACCGGGGCGAAGAGGTCGCCCAGCTTCTCGATCCGCTTCAGCACATCCGCGGCCTCGAACACGAGCGAGGCGGCGTCCTCGTTCTCGGCGGCCCGCTCGACCTCCTCCCAGCTGACCGGGGTCGAGACGGTCGGCCGCTCCCGCGCCCGCATCGAGTAGACCGAGATCGTCGTTTTGCTGCGGTGGTTCTGCGACCAGTCGACGAACACCTTGCCGCGGCGGTCGACCTTTTTCATCTTCGAGAGGACCTGGTCGGGGGTCTCCTTTTCGAGCAGCTGGGCGATCGCTTTCGCGAGCGGTTTCGTCTCCTCGTAGCTGACGTCCCTGCGGTTGAGGGGGACGTAGACCTGCATCCCCTTCGACCCCGAGGTCTTCGGGAAGGACTCGATCCCGAAGTGGCCGAACAGGTCGCGCAGCCGCAGCGCCACCCGGCAGCACTCGACGACGTTTGCCGGCGGCCCGGGGTCGAGGTCGAAGGCGAGGACGGTAGGCCGGTTCGGCGCCCGCGAGCGCGACAGCGATGGGTGCAGCTCGATCGCCGCGAGCTGCGCCATCCAGACCAGCGTCGGGAGGCTGTCGCAGACGCAGAAGTCGATCTTCCCCGCGTTGGGCCCGGCGCGGACCGAGGCAGTCTTGACCCATTTCGGCCGGTGCTTGGGGCAACGCTTCTCGAAGAACGCCGAGTCGAGGTCGTCGACGCCTTCGGGGAAGCGGCGAAGGGTCACGGCGCGGCCGTTCAGGTGGGGGACCATCGTCGGCCCGACGCGGGCGTAGTAGTCGACCATCTCGCCCTTGGTGAAGCCGGCCTCCGGGTAGAGGACCTTGTCGAGGTTGGTGAGCTTCAGCTCACGCCCGTCGACCTCGACGTGGGTGTCCTTCGGCACGGTCTATTTCGAGGATTTCGCCTTGGCGGGCGAACGTTTCTTCGGGGCGGCTTTCGCGGCTTTCTTGCGTTTCGGTTTCTCGGCTTTTTTCGCCGCCCCGCCGTCCTCCTTGCCCTTGACCGCGGCGATGCTCTCCTCGAGCGCCGCCATCAGGTCGGGCGCCTTGGTCGCCTTCGGCTCCTCGGTGGAGACGCCGGCGAGCGACGTCCTTGCCTTCGGCCTTGCGTTCGATCAGGGCCAGCAGTTCCTCGCGGTACTCGTCGCGGTAGGCGCTCGGGTCGAACTCGCGGGTCAGCGAGTCGATCAGCTGCTCGGCCATCTCGACCTCGCGTTTGGCGACCTTCGGCTGTTTCGCCGGCAGCACGTCGTCGAGCTCGCCCGGGGGGACGACCTCGTCGGCGAAGCGCATCGTCGTCAGGGTCAGGACGCCGTCGTTGGGGCGCAGGGCGGCGAGGTGCTCCTTGTTGCGGAAGACGAAGCGGGCGATCGCGATCTTGCCGGTCTCCTCCATCGCCTTCGCCAGCAGCGAATACGCTTTCTCGGCGCCGTCCGCGGGGCCGAGGTAGTAGGGGCTGTCGAAGTAGATCGGGTCGATCTGGTCGAGGTCGACGAAGTCCTGGACCTCGATCGCCCGTGTCTTCTCCGGCGCCAGCGCCGCCATCTCCTCCTTGGTCAGCGGGACATAGCGGTCGGGGGTGATCTCGAAGGCCTTGACGATTTTCTCGTAGGGGACCTCCTCGTCGGTCCCTTCGGCGACGCGGCGGTGGCGGATGCGGGCGCCGTCGGACTCGCGCAGCTCGCGCAGCGAGATGCCGCGGCGGGCGACCGCGCTGTAGAGCTTCACGGGCACGTTCAGCAGCCCGAAGCTGATCGAGCCGCTCCAAATTGCTCTGGCCATCAGGGCATCACCTACCCGGATTGTTCCAATCATCCACCGTCGTCCCTTCCCCGCCGCCCGGGCCGGGAGCGTTCTTGCGCTGTCCCCGGTGGGAAGATCCGCGCCGTGCTGTTCGAGCTCCGCGATGTTTGCCTGACGCGCTGCGGCCGCAAGGTCCTCGAGTCCTTCGCGGCCGAGGTGCCGGAGGGCGCGACCGCGGTCGTCGGGCCCTCCGGCAGCGGCAAGTCGACGCTGCTGCGGCTGCTGAACCGCCTCGCCGATCCCGACCGCGGGGCGATCTCGCTACCGCGGCGAGCCGATCGCGGCCTGCGACCCGCTGCTGCTGCGGCGCGAGGTCTCGCTCGTCCCGCAGCTGCCGGCCCTGCTCGAGGGGACCGTCGAGTCGAACATCACGCTACGCCGCCGGCCTCGCCGGCAAGCCGCCCGACCCGGCCCGCTGCCTGCGGCTCGCCGGCCTCGGAGCCGAGTTCGCGGCTCGCGACGTCGCCCGGCTCTCGGTCGGCGAGCAGCAGCGGGCGATGCTGGCGCGCTCGCTGGCCCAGCAGCCCGATGTGCTCCTCCTCGACGAGCCGACCTCGGCGCTCGACCAGGACGCCCGCGACGCGATCGAGCGCACCCTGACCGGTCTGCGGCGCGAGCTCGGCATCTCCCTGGTCATCGTCACCCACGACCCCGAGCAGGCCCGGCGGATGAGCGACCGGGTGATCCGGATCGAGGGCGGGCGGGCGGTGCCGCCGGGGGGCGCAGGTTGAGCAGCTCGATCCACGTCGCGCTCTGGCAGGTCGCGGCGTCGCTGGTCCTGGTCGCGATCGCGGCGGCGATATCGCGCTGGCAGGAGGCCGACCTCGAGCGCGACATCGTGATCGCGACCGTCCGCTCGATCATCCAGCTGACCCTGATCGGGTACGCGATCAAGCTGATCTTCGACGTCGACTCGATCTGGCTGGTGCTGGCGCTGCTCGCGGTCATGGTCCTGTTCGGTGCGCTGACGGCGCGGAGCCGGGCGAAGGGCGTCCCAAACGCGTTCTGGCCGCTTCTGATCAGCCTCGCGATCGCCGCCGCGACCACCCTCGGCCTGGTCGTCGCCCTCGGGATCTTCGAACCGACGCCCCGCTACCTGGTCCCGGTCGGCGGGATGGTGATCGGCAACTCGATGACCGCCTCGGCGGTCGCGCTGAACCGGCTCGGCGACGAGGTCGCCGACAGCCGCGCGCGGATCGAGGCGACCCTCGCCCTCGGCGCGACCGCGCGCGAAGCGGCGCTGCCGATAGTCAGGCGCTCGCTCCGCTCCGGGATGATCACCCTCGTCGACTCGACCAAGACCACCGGGCTGATCTTCTTCCCGGGAACGATGGTCGGGATGCTGCTCGCCGGCGCCAACCCGACCGACGCGGTGCGGCTGCAGCTGATCCTGCTCTACTCGCTGCTCGGCAGCGTCGCGATCGCCGGCCTGCTGGCGACGAGCCTCGCCTACCGGAACTTCTTCACCCCCGCCCAGCAGCTGCGCGAGCCGGCGGAGTGAGCATCGGGCCCTTCTAGACTCGGTCGGGTGTCCCGTCAACAGCTGCTGACGCTGGTCGCGACGATCCTCGGCTCGATCGTCGTCTTCCTCGACGCGACCGTCGTCAACGTCGCGCTGCCCGCGATCAGCGAAGACCTCGACGCCGGGCTCTCCGGCCAGCAGTGGGTGGTCGAGGCCTACGCGCTCGCGCTCGTCTCGCTGCTGCTGGTCGGCGGCTCGCTCGGCGACCAGTTCGGGCGGCGGCGGATCTACGTGATCGGGCTGATCGGCTTCGGCCTGACCTCGGCGCTCTGCGCGGTCGCCCCCACCACCGGGACGCTGATCGGCGCCCGGGCGCTGCAGGGGGTCGCCGGCGCGCTGCTCGTTCCGGGCTCGCTGGCGATCGTCGCCTCGACGTTCGAGGGCCCGGCGCGGGGCAAGGCGGTCGGCACCTGGACCGCGTGGACGGGGATCGCCACCGTGCTCGGCCCGGCCGGCGGCGGGGCACTGGTCCAGGCGATCTCGTGGCGGGCGATCTTCTGGGTCAACCTGCCGCTGATCGTCGTCACCGTCGCCCTCACCCTCCACTCGGTGAGAGAGAGCCGAGACGCCGACGCCTACCGCGGGATCGACTGGCCGGGCATCGCGCTGTCCGCGGCCGGGCTCGGCGGGCCCGTCTTCGCCCTGATCGAACAGCCCGCCCACGGCTGGGGCGATCCCCTGGTATGGGTGCCGATGGTCGTCGGGGTCGCCTGCTTCGGCCTCTTCATCCTCCGCGAGGCGCGCGCCCGCCATCCAATGCTCGACCTCGGCCTGTTCCGGATCCGGAACTTCTGGGTCGCGAACCTGACGACGCTGTCCACCTACGCGGGCCTGATCGGCGGCCTCTTCTTCGTCGGGCTCTTCCTCCAGCAGGTCGCCGGCTACACGCCGCTCGAGGCGGGCCTGGCGACTACGCCGATCTCGATCATCATGTTCATCCTCTCGCCGCGCTTCGGAAGGATGGCCTCCGGCGTGGGGCCGCGGGTGCCGATGTCCGTCGGGCCGATCCTCGGCGGGATCGGGTTGATCCTGCTGCTGCGGGTCGGGTCCGACCCGAACTACCTCACCGACGTCCTGCCGGGGCTGATCGTCTTCGGCCTCGGGCTCTCGGCGACGGTCGCGCCGCTGACGGCGACGGTGCTCGACTCGGTCGAGGAACGCCATGTCGGGATCGCATCGGGGGTCAACAACGGCGTCTCGCGGGTCGCCGGCCTGCTCGCGATCGCCGTCCTCGGGGCGGTGATCTCGGCCAGCTTCGGCTCGATGGTCGAGTCCAATCTGGGCTCGGAGCCGCTCTCCGCCGCCGGGGCCAAGGCGGTGTCCGAAGCCAAGGAACAGCCGCTCGGGGTCCCGGCGACCGGCGATCTGGCCGCCGCCGAAGCCGACCGGGTCCACACCGCGTCCGTCGACGCCTCGACCTCCGCCTTCCACCTCGGGATCCTGATCGGGGGCATCCTGATGATCGTCGGCGGCACCGTCTCCGGGCTCTGGATCCAGAATCCACGGCGCCGGGTCGAGGTGGTGGCGACCCGGGGCAGCCGCCGCCGCCGGCGAGTGCGGCCACGATGCCCGAGTGCGTGAGGCCGCGGCCGAAGGGCGGACACCAGTGCTCACGGCGGGATGTCGACGAAGCGCCCGCTCCCGGCCCTGCATAGAGTCACGCCGCGTGACCCCCGTCGTCTTCTCAGGCATCCAGCCGACCGGGCGCAAGCACCTCGGCAACTACATCGGGGCGATCCGCCAGTACGTCGAGGGCCAGGACCGCGGCGACCCGGCGATCTACTGCATCGTCGACCTTCACGCGCTCTCGGTCGCCTACGACCCCGCCGAGCTGCGCGAGCGCCTCTACGACACGACCGCGATCCTGCTCGCCGCCGGCCTCGACCCGGAGCGCTGCATCCTCTTTCGCCAGTCCGACGTCCGCGAGCACACCGAGCTGACCTGGCTGCTCTCGGCGGTGACCTCCCACGGCGACCTCAACCGCATGACCCAGTTCAAGGAAAAGTCGGCGAAGCAGCGCGAACTGGTCTCCTCGGCGCTCTTCTACTACCCGGTGCTGATGGCGGCCGACGTCCTCGCCTACCGGGCGACCGAGGTCCCGGTCGGCGACGACCAGCGACAGCACGTCGAGCTGATGCGGGAGATCGCCCGCCGCTTCAACGAGCGCTTCGGCGAGACGCTGGTGGTGCCCGACCTGGTCATCCCGGAGGTCGGCGCCCGGATCATGGACCTGCAGGAGCCGGAGCGGAAGATGTCGACGACCGGCGGCACCGAGGCCGGCACCGTCCTCGTCCTCGACGAGCCCGACGCGATCCGCAAGAAGCTCGGCAGCGCCGTCACCGACTCCGGGCGGGAGGTGCTCCGCGCCCCCGACAAGCCCGGCGTCACCAACCTGATCGACATCCTCGCCGTCGCCCGCGGCGTCGGGCCCGAGGCGATCGAGGCCGAGTTCGAGGGCGCCGGCTACGGCGACTTCAAGAAGGCGGTGGCCGAGGGGGTGGTCGAGCTGCTGGCGCCGGTGCAGGAGCGATACGCGGAGCTCCGCCCCGACGAGGCGGCGCTCGAGGCGGCCTCGGGGCCGGCGCCGAGCGGGCGCGGGCGATCTGCGAGCCGATCGTCGCCGAGGTCCGCGACCGGATGGGCATCGGGCCGGGATAATTCCGCCGGCTTCCTCTGCTCCCGCTCCGTTCCGCGGCTCGCTCCCGCTCCCACAAATTCCGCCCGCATGCTCTGCTCCCGCTCGGCCGCGAAACATCAGACTTCGACACGGCCTCGCTCCCGCGTCCGCCGCGGGCGGGTGAGCATCAGTTCTGGGCGGTACGGTTGCCGGTATGGCCGTTGTCGATCTGGAACTGGAGCTCGACGTCTTCGCGGGGCCGTTCGACCTGCTGATGGCGATCCTGCTGCGCGAGGAGATCGACCTGCTCGAGATCGAGCTGGCGGAGGTCGTCGTCGCCTACGTCGAGCACCTCGAGAGCGAGGGCGAGCTCGAGCTCGAGGTCGCGACCGAGTTCCTCGTCCTGATCGCCGCCCTGCTCGAGCTGAAGTCGCGGCTGCTGCTGCCGGGGGCCGACGAGGGGCTCGAGGAGCTCGGCCCCGAGGAGGCGATCGAGGAGCTGCTGGCGCGGCTGCTCGAGTATCGCCGCTACCGCGATGCGTCGGAGATGCTGACCGAGCGCTTCGAGGCGGAGCGGCCCTACCTCTACCGCTCGGCGCCGCTGCCGCCGGAGCTGCGCCGGGTCGCGATCGACGCCGCGACCGCCGTCTATGACCCCGAGCGCCTGGCGGCCGCCCTCGGCGACCTGCTGACGACGCCGCCGCCACTCGACATCAGCCACATCCGGCCGACCGTCTCGCTCGAGCGCCGGCTGCGGGCGCTTCGCGACGCGCTCGCCGGGAGGGCCAGCATCGACTTCGACGACCAGTTCGGCGGCGAGGACCGGCTGACCCAGGCGGTGACCCTGTTCGCCCTGCTCGAGCTCTATCGCAAGGGCGAGGTGACCTGGAAGCAGGCGAAGCCGCTCGGCCCGATCGAGATCCAGAGGGTGGAGGCGTGAGCGACCTCGCCCGGACGATCGAGTCGCTGCTCTTCCTCTCCCCGCAGCCGGTCTCGGCGGCCGACCTCGCCGAGGCGGCCGAGGCGACGGAGGGGCAGGTCGGCGAGGCGATCGAGCTGCTGCGCGAGGACCTCGCCGAGGGCCGGCGCGGGGTCGTCCTGCGCGAGGTCGCCGGGGGGCTTCACGCTCGCGAGCGACCCGGCCGGCGAGGCCGCGGCGCGGCGCCTGCTGGCGAAGCCGCGGACGCCGCCGCTGACCCAGGCGCAGGCGGAGACGCTGGCGATCGTCGCCTACCTGCAGCCCGTCTCGCGCCCGGAGGTGGCGCGGATCCGCGGCGTCTCCTCGGAGTCCGCGGTCCAGACCCTCGCCGAGCGCGGGCTGATCGAGGAGTCGGGGCGCTCCCGCTTCGGGGCGACGATCTTCAGGACGACCGAGCTCTTCGAGCGGCTGTTCGGCCTCTCCGGCCTCGACCAGCTTCCCGACCCCTCGCGGTTCGACCCGACGCCGGAGGACGAGCGCGAGCTGCGCGAGCGGCTGCTGAAGGCCGGCGAACAGCGCGCCGAGTAGCGCGCCGTGCGGCTGGCGAAGCATCTCGCCCACGCCGGGGTCGCCTCGCGCCGCCGGGCGGAGGAGATCGTCAGGGCCGGGAGGGTGGTCGTAAACGGCGAGGTCGTCACCGATCCGGCGCGCGACGTGGGGGAGGGGGATGAGGTCAGGGTCGACGGCGAGGCCGTGGCCGCGGAGCCGCGCGAGGTCTGGGCCCTCAACAAGCCCGCCGGCGTCGTCTCGACCGCCCGCGAGCCCGGGCAGGAGGCCGGCGGTCGTCGATCTCGTCGACTCGGCGGCCCGGCTCTACCCGGTCGGCCGGCTCGATGCCGACTCGACCGGGCTGCTGCTGCTGACCAACGACGGCGAGCTCGCGAACCGGCTCACCCATCCCCGCTACGAAGTCGAGAAGGCCTACCGGGTCGAGCTGCGGCGGCCTCCCTCGGAGGCCGACCTGCGGCGGCTGGCCCGGGGAGTCGAGCTCGACGACGGGATGACCGCCCCGGCGGGGGTCGAGCGGCTCGGCGAGCGGGTGGTCGAGATCGTCCTCCGCGAGGGCCGCAACCGCCAGGTGCGGCGGATGGCGGAGGCCGTCGGCAACGAGGTCGTCGCCCTGCGAAGGGTCCGGTTCGGGCCGCTCGACCTCGGCGACCTCGCCGAGGGCGCCGCCCGCCGCCTCGACGCCGAAGAGGTCTCCGCCCTCCGCTGCGTCCGGCTGCCTAGGAGCTGACCTGGACGACGACGGTCCGCTCTCGCGGGCGGTCGTCGAAGTCGATCAGGACCAGCTGCTGCCAGGTGCCGAGCGCGAGCCGGCCGCCGAGCACCGGGACCGTCTCCGAGGGCCCGATCACCGAGGCCCGCTGGTGGGCGTGGGAGTTGGTGTCGTGATTGAGCCGGTTGTGCTCGTAGTCGCCCGTCCGTCGGGATCAGGCGCTCGAGCATCGCGCGCAGGTCGGCGACGCCGCCGGGCTCGAACTCCATCGTCGTGATCGCCGCCGTCGAGCCGCGGACGAAGGCGAGCGCCTGGCCCTCCTCGGCCCCGGCCGCGGCGACCGCCGCCTCGACCTCGGCGGTGATGTCGACGACGTCGCCGTCGCCGGCCGTCGAGAACCTCAGCTCCGCGCTCGTCACCGTCACCCTTTCGACCGTAACCGCTTCCGGTGTTCGAAATGTCGAAATATCCGACAAATCGAACACGGCGGCGACCGGGCGGCGCCCCTCTGGGAAGATGCTGCGGGTGGCAGATCCGGGGGAACAGCGACTCTTCGCGGTGCGGGGCGCGGTCCAGGCCGGCGCCAACGACGCCGACTCGATCCTCGAGCGCGACCGGTGAGCTGATGCGGGAGCTGATCGAGCGCAACGAGCTGACGCCGGAGGGCATGGTCAGCTGCATCTTCACCGCCACCGATGACCTCGACGCCGAGTTCCCGGCCGTCGCCGCGCGGGCGGCCGGCCTCGATTCGGTCCCGCTCCTCTGCTGCCGCGAGATCCCCGTCCCCGGCTCGATGCCGCGGGTCGTCCGGGCGATGGTCCACTACCACGCGGCCGCCGGCCACACTCCGCAGCACGTCTACCTCGGCGCGACCCAGGCGCTGCGCTCCGACCTCCACGCCGCCCAGTAGTCCTGGGAGAATGGGCCGTCGATGACCGTCACCTTCGCCGAGAAGCTCGCCCGGGTGCCCGGCTACCAGGCCGGCGTCCCGACCGGCCACGCGCCCGAGTCGATCGCCGCGGCCGGGATCGCCCAGCTCGCCTCGAACGAGTCGCCGATCCCGCCGCACCCGAAGGTGATCGAGGCGATCCGCGACGCCGCCGAGGCGATGAACCGCTATCCCGGACCCCGACGCGACCCTGCTGCGGAGCCGGCTCGCCGACCGCTACGAGACCGAGCCCGGGCGGATCGCCGTCGGCAACGGCTCCTGCGAGATCCTTCTCGCCGCCGCCGACGCGCTCTGCGAGCCGGGCGCCGAGATCGTCTACGCCTGGCCCTCGTTCTCGATGTACCCGTACCTGCCGGCGCTCTCGGGCGCCCGCGAGATCCGGGTCCCGCTCGCCGAGGGCGAGGTCCACGACCTCGACGCGATGGCGGCCGAGGTGACCGCCGCGACCCAGATGCTGATCGTCTGCAACCCCAACAACCCGACCGCCACCCACCTGCCCGCGGCCGAGATCGGCGCCTTCTGCGAGCGGATCCCCGACCACGTCACCCTGATCCTCGACGAGGCCTACATCGAGTTCCAGGCCAACGACGATCCCGACGCGACGCTGGACCTGCTCGACGAGTTCCCCAACCTCGTCGTCCTCCGCACCTTCAGCAAGTGCTACGGCCTCGCCGGGCTGCGGGTCGGGTTCGCGATCGGGTCGTCGAACTTCCGGGCCGCGATCGACGCGGTGCGACAGCCGTTCAGCGTCAACGCCCTCGCCCAGGCCGCCGGCGCCGAGGCGATCCTCCACTCCGACGACGTCCTGCGCCGGGTCGAGTCGACGATCGTCGAGCGCCTCCACGTCGAGGAGGGCCTGCGGGCGTTGGGGCTCGCGACCGCCGACACCCACACGAACTTCTCCTGGATCGACCTCGGCGACGCCGACGAGGGCGAGGTCGTCGCCGGCCTCGGCGAGCGCCGGATCGCGGTCCGGCCCGGCACTCCGCTCGGCAGTCCCGGCCACATCCGGGTCAGCTACGGGACCCGCTCCGAGAATGACCGCTTCCTCGCAGCCCTCGGCGAGCTGCTCGACTAACCCCGCCGCCTCTGCTACAAAGTCAGCAGTCGTGAACCGGAGCGGCATCGACATCGCGAGCGAACCCAGCGCCCACCGCGCCGCGCTCGCCCCTGCCGCCCTCTCCTATTACTGGCGATTTAGCTAGGCGTCCGGCCCGCGGCGAGGAGCCGCGCACAGAATGAGCGCGATTGGCTGGGCGCCGTGACCGTAAGTTCGCGCGTCCGCCTGCGCGCGCTCAGCCGGCGGCCGCATCGAAAGTAAGGTTTGAAAGTTGTGGAGAAAGGTGGCGGCAAGATGATGATCGGAACGCAGACGGAGGCCCGGGACCGGGTTCGCGACCAGCGGATCGACCGGATCGTCGAGCTCGTCTCGCCCGCCGGGCTGCTCGGGGACCTGCCGCTCGGCGAGGAGCGCGAAAGGGTCGTGGTCGAGGGCCGCGAGGCGGTCGAGGCGATCCTCGCGGGCAAGGACGATCGGCTCCTGGTCGTGGTCGGGCCCTGCAGCGTCCACGACCCCGAGGCGGCGCTCGAGTACGCCGGCAGGCTCGCCGAGGCCGCCCGCGATCATCGCGACGACCTCCTCGTCGCGATGCGGGTCTACTTCGAGAAGCCGAGGACGACGACCGGATGGAAGGGACTGATCAACGACCCCCACCTCGACGGCTCCTACGACGTCAACTCCGGCCTGCGCAAGGCGCGGACGCTGCTGCTCCAGGTCCTCGACCTCGGGCTGCCGATCGGGTGCGAGTTCCTCGACCCGATCACGCCGCAGTACATCTCCGACACCGTCGCCTGGGGCGCGATCGGGGCGCGCACGACGGAGAGCCAGATCCACCGCCAGCTCGGCTCCGGCCTCTCGATGCCGATCGGGTTCAAGAACCGGACCGACGGCAACGTCCAGGTCGCCGTCGACGCGGTCCGCGCCTCCGCGGTCCCCATGCCTTCGCGGGCATCGACGACAGCGGCGCGCCGGCGATCCTCCACACGAGAGGGAACCCGGACGGCCACGTGATCCTGCGCGGCGGCCGCGGGGCGCCCAACAGCGACCCGAGGGGGTCGAGGCCGCGCTCGAGCTGTTGCGCGCCGCCGGCCTCCCGGAGCGCCTCGTCGTCGACGCCTCCCACGACAACAGCGGCAAGGACCCGGCCCGCCAGGTGGCCGCGGCGGAGGAGATCGGCGCCCAGGTCGCCGCCGGCAACGGCGCGATCGCCGGCATGATGCTCGAGTCCTTCCTCGTCGAGGGCCGCCAGGACCTCGAGGGCGGCGAGCCGCTCACCTACGGCCAATCGATCACCGACGCCTGCATCGACTGGGAGGCGACGGTCTCATTGCTCGACAGGCTGGCGGAATCGGCGCGGAGCCGGCGCGAAGCATGACGCTCGCGGTGCTCGGCGTCGGCCTGATCGGGGGCTCGGTCGGGCTCGCCGCCCGGGAGCGCTCCGGCGCCGAGGTGGTCGGGTTCGATCCCGACCCCGACGCGCTCGACCGCGCGGTCGAGATCGGCGCCGCTCGATCGCCGGCGCGGACTCGATCGCGGCGGCCTGCGCCGGCGCCGACGCCGTCTTCTGCGCGGCCCCGGTCGCGGCGCTCCCGGAGCTGGTCGGGAGCCGCGCTCGAGGCGTCGGGCCCCGAGACGGTCGTCACCGACGTCGGCTCGACCAAGCGCGACCTCGTCGCCGCCCTCGGCGAGGACGAGCGCTACATCGGCGGCCACCCGCTGGCCGGGGCCGAGACGGCGGGAGTCGGGAACGCCCGCGCCGACCTCTTCGACGGGGCGCGCTGGTACCTGACACCGACCGAGCGCTCGAGCGGCCTCCTCTACGACGCCCTGCAGCGGGTCGTCACCGACCTCGGGGCGAGGCCGCAGGCGATCGGCGCCGAGGCCCACGACCGTCTGATGGCGACAGTCAGCCACCTTCCCCACGTCGTCGCCAACGTCCTCGTCGGCCAGGCGGCGGCCGAGCTGACGCGGGACTCCGAGCGGATGCCGGAGGTCGGCCCGAGCTTTCGCGACGCGACCAGGGTCGCGGGGTCGAACCCTGCGATCTGGGGCGACATCCTCGCCAGCAACCGCGACGCCGTCGCGGCGGCGATCGAGGACGCGGCCGCCCGCCTGCGCGAGGCCGCCGAGCTGGTCCGCGGCGGCGATCGCGACGCCCTCGCCGCCTGGCACGGCGCCGCCGCCGCCGAGCGCCGCCGGTTGCAGGAGGCCGAGCTCACCGCCGGGCCGCTGTCGGAGCTGCGGATCGTCGTCGCCAACAGGCCGGGGACGGTCGCCGAGCTGGCGCTGGCCCTCGGCGAGGCGGGGGTCAACATCGAGGACATGGCGCTGTACCCGGCCGCCCGACATGAGGTCCGGGGCGATCTCGCTCTGGGTCGCGGCGAGGAGCAGGCCGGCGCGACGCTCGAGCTCGTCCGCGGCCTCGGCCACTCGGCGGCCGTCGTCGGCGCCGGAGACTAAGAGGCAATGAGCGCGAAGCGAGCAAGCGTCACGATCTGGTTCTTCGCGCAGCGAGCGGAGCGCGAAGACTTGTGATGGCCAGATTCGGTCCCGCGGGCCCGTTGCGGGGGTCGCTGCGACCGCCGCCCGACAAGTCGATCTCCCATCGCGCGGCGCTGATCGCAGCGATGGCGGAGGGCCGTACGGACGTCGAGAACTACCTCGACTCGGCCGACACCCGATCGACGCTGACGGCGGTCTCGGCGCTCGGCGCCGGGGTCGACGGCGTCACCGACGGCCGGCATCGAGGGCCGGATCGCGATTCACGGCGTCGGCCTTCGCGGCGCCCTCGCCGGCGGCGATCGACGTCGGCAACGCGGGCACGCTGCTCCGGCTTCTTCCGGGCTGGCTCGCCGGGCAGGAGGGCGGCGTCTGGACCCTCGATGGCGACGACTCGATCAGGCGCAGGCCGGTCGACAGGGTCGCCGACCCGCTGCGCCTGATGGGGGCGAGCATCGAGTGCCGCGACGGTCGGCTGCCGCCGCTCCGGATCGAGGGCGCCTCACTGAGCGGGATCGAGTACGAGCTGCCGGTCGCGAGCGCCCAGGTCAAGTCGTGCCTCCTGCTCGCCGGCCTGCTGGCCGACGGCGAGACCCGGATCGTCGAGCCGGCCCCGAGCCGCGATCACAGCGAGCGGATGCTGGCCGCCGCCGGCGCCGAGGTCGGGCGCGACGGCGACGCGGTGACGATCCGCCCCGCCGCCGCCCTTGCGCCCGGTCGGATCGCGGTCCCCGGCGACATCTCGGCGGCCGCGTTCTTCATCGTCGGGGCCACGGTCGTCCCCGGAAGCGATCTCGCCCTGACCGGGGTCGGGCTCAACCCGACCCGGACAGGGCTGCTCGGGATCCTCGGCCGGATGGGGGCCGCGATCGAGGTCGAGGAGGCCGACGCGACGGGCGAGCCGAGCGGGTCGCTGCGGGTGGGGGCGGCCGAGCTGCGGGGGACCGAGGTCGGCGGCGACGAGGTCCCGCTCGCGATCGACGAGCTGCCGCTGGTCGCCCTCGCCGCCTGCTTCGCCGAGGGCGAGACGCGGATCCGCGACGCGGCCGAGCTGCGCCGCAAGGAGAGCGACAGGATCGCGACCGTGTGCGAGGCGCTGGCGGCGCTCGGCGGCGACGTCGAGGCGAGCGAGGACGGCGCTCGTCGTGCGCGGCACGGGCGGCCTGCGAGGGGGCGTCGTCGCCTCCCACGGCGACCACAGGATCGCGATGATGGGCGCGATCGCCGGCCTCGCCTCGCGCGAGGGGGTCGAGGTCGACGGGATGGACGCTGCGGCGATCAGCTACCCGGGCTTCGAGGCAGACCTCGCCGGCCTTGCCGGCAGACGGTCAAACCGGATAGGAAGGAGTGCCGATGGAGTACGAGCAGATTCGCTACCAGCGCCGCGGCCCGGTCGCGGTGATCACGATCGACCGCCCCGAGCGGATGAACGCGATCGGCGCCCGCACCCACCGCGAGCTGGTCGACGCCTGGACCCGGTTCCGCGACGACGACGAGGCTCTCGTCGCGGTCCTGACCGGGGCCGGCGAGGACGCCTTCTGCGCCGGCGGCGACCTCAAGAGCCATCTCGACGGCGAGCCGGTGGTGCCGACGAGCATCGAGGAGATCGAGGCCCACAACCGCGGCGAGCGCGACGGGATCCTCGGCCCGTCGCGCTGGACCGACCTCCACAAGCCGACGATCGCGGCGGTCAACGGCGCCGCCTACGCGGGCGGGCTCGAGTGGGTCTGCTGGTGCGATCTCGCGATCGCCGACGAGCACGCCACCTTCGGCGTCACCTGCCGCCGCTGGAACATCGGCCTCGCCGACGGCGGCACCCAGCGGCTGCCGCGGATCGTCGGCTGGCGGCGGGCGATGGAGCTGATCATCACCGGGCGCGTGATCGACTCCGCCGAGGCGCGCGAGATCGGCCTCGTCAACGAGGTCGTCCCGAGCGGCACCTGCCTCGATCGCGCCGTCGCGCTCGCGAACGAGGTCGCGGCGCTGCCCCAGCCGGCGATCCGGACCGATCTCGAGGCCGCCGAGCGCGGCTGGGGCCGGCCGCTCGAGGAGGGGCTGCGGATCGAGGCCGAGTGCTTCAACCGTCTGCTGAGCGGCATGGAGATCCTCGACGGCGTGCGCCGCTTCAACGAGCGCGACCATCCCGACCGCGACCCGAGCGGGGCCCCGGCCACCCCAGGGCTGCGCCGAAGCGGCGACGGCTGACCGCTCGCCCCGGCTTCACCTACGCTGCCCGCGAATGGTGATCGCAATCGACGGCCCTGCCGGGGCCGGAAAGTCGAGTGTCGCGAGGGGCGTCGCCGACGCCCTCGGCTTCACCTACCTCGACTCCGGCGCGATGTACCGCTGCGTGGCGCTCGCTGCGCTCGAGCGCAGCGTCGACCTCGACGACGCCGGGGCGATGGGGGAGCTGGCGGCCTCGCTCGAGATCGGGCTCGACGGCGATCGGGTCTCGCTCGACGGCCGTGACGTCAGCGCCGCGATCCGCGAGCCGGAGACGAGCGCGGCGGCATCGCGGGCCTCGATCCACCCCGCGGTCCGTGAGGCGATGGTGGCGCGGCAGCGACGGCTGATCGGTGCGGGCCGCTATGTCGCCGAGGGGCGGGACATCGGCACCGTCGTCAGCCCCGACTCGCCGTTGAAGGTCTTCCTCACCGCCTCGGCCGCGGAGCGCGCCCGCCGCCGCGCGGCGCAGACTGGGGAGGACCCCGAGGCCGTGCTCGCGGCGCAGGAGGAGCGCGACCGGCGCGACCAGAGCCGCGAGCACAGCGCGATGCGGGCCGCGGAGGACGCGGTCGAGATCGACACCACGGGCCTCGGCCTCGACGAGGTCGTCGAGCGGGTGGTCGACCTGGCGCGGGAAAGGAGGCTGGCGTGAGCCCGGCGCCGACCGTGGCCATCGTCGGCTTCCCGAACGTCGGCAAGAGCACCCTCGTCAACCGCCTCGCCGGCGGCCGCGAGGCGGTCACCCATCGCGACGCCGGCGTGACCCGGGACCGCAAGCGGGTCCCGACCGAGTGGAACGGCGTCGCCTTCGAGCTCCTCGACACCGGCGGGATCGACACCGCCGACGACAGCGAGCTCGCCGAGGACGTCCGCCGCCAGGCCCGGCTCGGAATCGCCGAGGCCGACGTCGTCATGCTGGTCGTCGACGCGACCGCGGGCGTCCGCGCCGGCGACGCCGAGGTCGCGAAGGAGCTCCGCGGCGGCGCCAGCCCGACCCTCGTCGCCGTGAACAAGGTCGACCGGCCGGGCGATGAGCACCTCACCGCCGAGTTCCACTCGCTCGGGCTCGGCGAGCCGCTCGCCGTCTCCGCCACCCACGGCCTCGGCACCGGCGACCTGCTCGACCGGGTCGTCGACCTGCTCGGCGAGCGGCCGCCGCGGGGGGAGCGCGATGACGCGGTCCGGGTCGCGGTGGTCGGCCGCCCCAACGCCGGCAAGTCCTCGCTCGTCAACGCCTTCCTCGGCGCCGAGCGGACGATCGTCTCCGAGCGGGCGGGGACGACCCGCGACTCGATCGACTCCGAGCTCGAGGTCGGCGGCCGCCGCGTCGTCCTCGTCGACACCGCCGGCCTGCGGCGCCGCTCGAAGGTCGCGGGGACGGTCGACTACTACGCGCAGCTGCGCTCGGAACGAGCCGTCGAGCGCGCCGACGTCGCGCTCGTCGTCTGCGACGCCTCGGAGGGGGTCACGGCCGAGGACCTGCGCGTCGCCGAGCTCGCGATGCGATCCGGCTGCGCGACGCTGCTGGCGCTCAACAAGTGGGACATCACGACGACCGACATCGACGACGCCCGCGCCAGGGTCGAGCGCAAGCTGCGGCTGCGGCCCGCCGTCGTGACCTGCTCGGCGACCCGCGGCCGCAACGTCGCCAATCTGCTGCCGAAGGCGATCGAGCTCGCCGATCGGGCGGGCGAGCGGATCCCGACCCCGGAGCTGAACCGGTTCGTCAACGACGTCGTCGCGAGGACGCCGCCGCCGTCGCGCCGGGGCCGCAGGCTGCGTCTCTACTACGCGGCGCAGGTGGGGGAGCGACCGCCGCGGATCGCGATCCAGGTCAACGACCGGCGCCTGATCACCCGCGATTGGGCCTACCACCTCGAGAACAGGCTGCGCGAGACCTACGGGCTCGAGGGTGTGCCGCTGGTGATCGACTTCGTGCCCCACACCCGACGCGGCCGAAGCTGATCTTCGTCCTCTAGGCTTTCCGGCATGACCGAGACCCAGCGGCTCGCCGAGGGCGAGTACCTCTTCACTTCCGAGTCGGTCACCGAGGGCCACCCGGACAAGGTCTGCGACGCGATCTCGGACGCGGTCCTCGACGCCGTGATGGAGGGCGACCCCGAGGGCCGGGTCGCCTGCGAGACCCTCGTCAACACCGGGATGGCGGTGGTCTCGGGTGAGATCTCGACCGACGTCCACCTCGACGTCCCCGAGATCGTCCGCGAGACGATTCGCGAGATCGGCTACGACCACGGCGACTACGGCTATCACTGCGACCACATCTCGGTCCTCGTCTCACTCGACAAGCAGTCCCCGGACATCGCCCAGGGCGTCGACCAGGCCTACGAGACCCGGGTCGGGGGCGCGGGCGACGAGCTCCTCATCGCGGGGGCCGGCGACCAGGGGATGATGTTCGGCTACGCGACCGAGGAGACCGAGGCGCTGATGCCGATGCCGATCCACATCGCCCACCGGCTGGCGGAACGCCTCGCCGCGGTCCGCAAGGACGGGACCCTCGAGTACCTAGGCCCCGACGGCAAGACCCAGGTCACCGTCCGCTACGCCGACGGGCGCCCGGTCAGGGTCGAGAAGCTCCTGATCTCGACCCAGCATGCCGTCGGCGTCGACTCCGAGACGACGATCAAGCCCGACCTCTGGGAGCACGTGGTGATGCCCGTGCTCGGCGCCGAGGCCCCAGGGCTCTTCGACGACGCCGAGCTTCTCGACAGCTTCCTCGTCAACCCGACCGGGAAGTTCGTGATCGGCGGACCGGTCGGCGACGCCGGCCTCACCGGTCGCAAGATCATCGTCGACACCTACGGGGGGATGGCCCGTCACGGCGGCGGCGCCTTCTCCGGCAAGGATCCCTCGAAGGTCGACCGCTCGGCCGCCTACGCGGCCCGCTACGTCGCCAAGAACATCGTCGCCGCGGGGCTCGCGCAGCGCTGCGAGGTCCAGGTCGCCTACGCGATCGGCGTCGCCCAGCCGATCTCGCTGATGGTCGAGACCTTCGGCACCGGCAAGCTCCCGGATGCCGAGATCTCGCGCCTGGTCGAAAACGAGTTCGACCTCCGCCCCGGGGCCTTCCGCCAGTACCTGAACCTGCACCGGCCGGTCTTCCGCCAGACCGCCGCCTACGGCCATTTCGGCCGCTCCGGCGAGGCCTTCACCTGGGAGGCGACCGACCGGGTGGACGCCCTCCGCAGTGCTGCGGGCGACTCCGCCGGCGCTCCCGCCTAGGCCTGAGGAGCCGCCGGGCCGCCGGGAGGCTGAGCCTCGCCGAGGCCGTGTTCGCCTGCCGCGGAGACGCCGGTCGCCTGGTCGACCCGGTGGACGACATCTTCGGGGTCGGCGACGCCGGCGAAGACGAAGTTGTAGTCGTCGGTCGCGGCGGTGTCGAAGTCGACGTCGCCGATTTGCATCACCCGCTGGTAGACCGACTGCTGGAAGTTGACGTTCTGGACCCGCTCGAGCCGGGTCTCCTGGACCTCGCGCGAGAGGATCCCGCGCTTGATGTTGAGGCGGCGGTCGGTGATCGCGTACGTCGTCGAGACCCGCTTCAGGAAGCCGATCAGGACCGTGAGGCCGAGGATGACGAGGACGATCAGGAAGACGGTTCCGGTGCCGGCGCCCGCGAGCTTCGCGATGAAGGCGATGACGACCGCGACCACCAGGCCTTTCAGGTAGAAGCCGAGGATCGCGCGCCAGGACGGGTGCCCCTGGAAGATCAGCTGCTCGCCCGGATGGAGCTTCAGCGCCACGGGGTGAATATATCCGCGCCGGTGGGCGTCCGCGAGCCGCCATACCGTGGGCGCATGAGTGCGGAGCGAGCAAGCGTGCATGCCTGGTTCTCCGCGCAGCGAGCGAAGGGCGAAAGACCGTGATGTCGATTGCGAAGGTCGAGCCGCTGACGACCGCCCGCTCGCTGCGGGGTCCGTTCGACTACCGGCTGCCGGAGGAGATGGCGGGGCTCGGCGTCGGCAGCATCGTCCGCGTCCCTTTCGGGAGGCGCCGCGCGCTCGGCGTCGTCGTCGGCCTCGCCGAGAGCTCCGAGCTGCCGCCGGAGCGGCTCGCCGAGCCGATCGAGGCGCTCGAGTCCGGGGCGACGCCCGAGCTCGTCCGGCTCGGGCTCTGGGTCGCACACGAGTACTGCTCGACCCCCTCGCGGGGGCTGCAGCTGGTCCTTCCCCCCGGGACCGGGCCCGACCGCCCGGGGGTGCGGGTGCGGACCGAGCTCTGGGCAGGGATCTCTGCCGCGGGTGAGGAGGCGTTGATCGCCGGCGGCCGGCTCGGCGCTCGCCAGCGAGCGGCGCTCGAGGCACTGCGGGCGGGGGAGATGTCGGCGCCCGAGCTCGGCGCCGCCGTCGGCGCCGATCGGGCGGTGCTCCGCAGGCTCGAGGAGCGGGGCCTGGTCGTCACCCGCAGCTCGACCGTCCGCCGCCGCCCGGGCGACGCGCCGGTCGGCGCCGCCGCCGCGTCGGCGCCCGCGCTGCTCCCCGAGCAGAGGGCCGCGGCCGACTCGATAATCGCCGCGCTCGACGGCGGGGCGGGGGCGCCGCGGGAGCACCTCCTCCACGGCGTCACCGGGTCGGGCAAGACCGAGGTCTACCTCGCCGCGGTCGAGGCGGCGCTGGCGCGGGGGAGGGGGGCGATCGTCCTCGTCCCCGAGATCGGCCTCGCCCCGCAGGCCGTCGCCCGCTTCCGGGCCCGGCTCGGCGACCGGATCGCGGTCCTCCACTCGGCGCTCTCCGCGGGGGAGCGCCGCGACGAGTGGCTGCGGCTGCGGAACGGCGAGGCGCTCGTCTGCATCGGCCCGCGCTCGGCCGTCTTCGCCCCCGTCCGCGACCTCTCCCTGATCGTGATCGACGAGGAGCACGACCCCTCGTACAAGCAGGAGGGCGACCCCGCCTACGACGCCCGCGCGGTCGCGAGGCGGCGGGCCGCGGAATGCGGCGCGGTGCTGGTCGCCGGGACGGCGACGCCGCGGCCGGAGAGCTGGCTCGAGCTGCCGCGGCTCGAGCTCCCGCGAAGGGTCGACGGGCGGCCGCTGCCGCCGGTCGCGGTGGTCGACATGCGCGGCACCGACCCCCGCTCCGGCCCGCTCCACGGATCGACCTGGGCGGCGCTCGAGGAGGTCCGCAGGCGCGGCGAGAAGGCGATCGTGATGGTCAACCGGCGCGGATTCGCGCCGTGGCTCAACTGCCGCTCGTGCGGCCACCACTGGGGCTGTCCCAACTGCGACGTCTCGACGATCGTCCACCGCGGTGCCGGGCGCCTCGTCTGCCACCACTGCGCGCACTGCGGAGCCGCTGCCGCGGGCCTGCCCCGATTGCGGCTCGACGACTCTCTCGCAGGCCGGGGCGGGGACCGAGCAGCTCGAGGCGCTGCTGGCGCGGCGGCTCGGGCCGATGCCGGTCTTCCGGCTCGACTCCGACGTCGCCGCCGGGCGCGGCGCCCACGCCCGCATCCTCGCCGGGTTCGGCGAGGCCGAGAGCGCGGTCCTGGTCGGGACCCAGATGGTGGCCAAGGGCCACGACTTCCCCGAGGTGACGCTGAGCGCGATCGTCGACGCCGACGCCACCCTGCGCTTCCCCGACTTCCGGGCCGGGGAGCGGACCTTCGCGATGATCACCCAGCTCGCCGGGCGCAGCGGCCGCGGCGACGCCGGCGGCCGGGTGGTCGTCCAGACCCTGGCGCCCGGCGCTCCGAGCGTCGCCCGCGCCGCCGAGCACGACGCCACCGGCTTCCTCGCGGTCGAGGTCGAGCGGCGGCGCGCCCTCCGCTACCCGCCGTTCTCGAATCTGGTCAGGGTGGTTCTGAGGGCCGAGTCGGAGCCCCGGCTCAAGCAGGCCGCCTCGCGCCTTGCCGAGCGACTCGGCGAGACGGTGCCCGCCGGCACCGAAATGCTCGGCCCGGCGCCGATGTTCAGGGTCCGCGGCCGCCACCGCCGCAGGCTGATGACAAAGGCCGAGGACAGAGAGGGAACGATCGCCGCGGTCCGCGACGCGGTCGAGCTGCTGGCCGCCGACCGGACCCTGCGCGACGTCGCGATCGGCGTCGACGTCGATCCGCAGTAGGGCGGCGCAGCCTGCAAATACAATCGCCTCATGAGTGCGGAGCGAGCAAGCATCGCTATCTGATGTCCTGCGAAGCGAGTGAAGCGCGAGGATTTGTCCCGTGAGTGATGAGCAGGCCATGGGCCACGAGCAGGCCGAGCGCGAGCGGATCGAAGAGGAGCTGCTGGCGCGGCGCGAAGCGGCGCTGGCGCAGGTGCTCAAGTTCGGCGACCCGGTCCTGAAGAGCAGGGCGTCGGAGGTGAGCGAGTTCGGTCCCGCGCTTCGGGCCGAGGTCGAGCGGATGATCGGGATCATGCACGACGGGCTCGGCGTCGGGCTCGCCGCGACCCAGCTCGGGATCCTGCGCCGGATGCTGGTCTTCCAGGCGGGGCACGACCCCGAGCCGACGGCGCTGGTCAATCCGCAGATCGAGTGGCTCTCCGAGGACGTCGTCGTCGCCGAGGAGGGCTGCCTCAGCCTGCCCGGTGTCGCGATGGACATCGAGCGCTCGCTCCACGCTCGGCTGACCGGGCTCGACGTCGACGGCGAGCCGGTCACGCTCGAGGCGTCGGGACTCGAGGCGAGGGTCCTCCAGCACGAGCTCGACCACCTCGACGGTGTCCTGATCCTCGACCGGGCTCCCCGCGACCAGCGCAAGGCGGCGCTGCGGGCGCTGCGCGAAGGAGGCACTTACAGCCCGTCGAGCGAGGACGAGGGCGAGCCCGAAGAGAACCCGGCGCAGAGCCACCGCGAGCCGCGAACCGACCCGTGAGGACGGCCTTCCTCGGGAGCTCCGAGTTCGCGGCGGCGGTTCTGCGCGGGCTGGCCGCGACCAGGCACCGTCCCCTCCTGGTCGTCACGCCTCCCGACCGGCCCCGCGGCCGCGGCCGCCGGACCCAGGCCCCGCCGGCCGCCACCGCGGCGTCCGAGCTCGGCATCGACCTCGTCCAGGCCGAGGACGTCAATGCCGAGCCCGTCCTGGAGCGCCTCCGGGCCGCCCGCCCCGACGCGGTCGCGGTCTGCGCCTTCGGCCAGCTGATCCGCGAGCCGCTGCTGAGCGAGCTGCCGCTGATCAACGTGCACCCATCGCTGCTTCCGCGCTGGCGCGGGGCGGCGCCGATCGAGCGGGCGATCATGGCCGGCGACGAGCGGACGGGGGTCTGCGTGATGCGGGTGACCGCCGGCCTCGACGCGGGGCCGGTCGCCCTCTGCGGGGAGGTCGCGATCGACCCCGAGGACGACTTCGAGGCCCTCTCGGGGAAGCTGGAGCCGCTCGGCGTCGAGCTCCTGCTCGAGTGCCTCGACCGGCTCGAGGCCGGCGGTCTCGGCTTCGAGGACCAGGACGAGGAGGGGGCGACCTACGCGGAGAAGATCGACTCGGCCGAGCGCCGGCTCGACCCGGCCCGCACGGCTGTCGAGCTGGCGCGGGCCGTGCGGGCCCTCTCCCCGCACATCGGCACCTACCTCGAGACGGCCGACGGGGAGCGGCTGGGGGTGACGCGCGCGCACCCGATCGACGGCGCGGTCGCCGCGGGGACGCTTCGCGCCGAGGCGGGTGAGCTCGTGCTCGGCTGCGGCCAGGGGGCGCTGCGCCTCGACGTCGTGCAGCCGGCGGGCGGCAGGCCGATGCCGGCCGAGTCCTACCTCCGCGGCCACGAGCCGCCTGAGCTGTGAGCGCGGAGCGAGCAAGCGTCCACTTCTGTTTCTTCGCGCCGCGAGCGAAGCGCGAGGTCTTGCTGTGAGCGCGGAGCGAGCAAGCGTCCACTTCTGTTTCTTCGCGCCGCGAGCGAAGCGCGAGGTCTTGCTGTGAGCGCGGAGCGAGCAAGCGTCCACTTCTGTTTCTTCGCGCCGCGAGCGAAGCGCGAGGTCTTGCTGTGAGCGCGGAGGTCACCGAGGCGCGGGGGGTCGCGTTCGAGGTCGTGCGGGCGACGTTCGAGGACGGCGCCTTCACCGAGCGCGCTTTTCGCGAGGCCGCCGATGCGCACGGGCTGGAAGGCAGGGAGCGTGCCCAGGCCCAGCGGCTCGCATACGGCGCGGTCCAGCGGCGGGGGACCACCGACGCCGCGATCGGGCGGCTGTCGGAACGGCCGCCGGCCCGCCTCGACCCTCCTGTTCTCGCCGCGCTCCGCCTCGGGCTCTACGAGCTGCTCTTCGGCGACGCCACGCCCGACCACGCCGCGGTCGACCAAGCGGTGGAGGCGGTGCGGGTGGCGGGCGCCGGCCATGCCACCGGCCTCGTCAACGCCGTTCTGCGGCGTGCGGCGCGGGAGCGGGCCGAGCTCACCGCTTCGCTCCTCGAGGACGACTCGACCCCAGAGCGCGCCGCCGTCGCCCACTCGGCGCCGCTCTGGCTGGCGCGAATGTGGTGGGAGGAGCTCGGGCCAGAGGCCGCGCGGTCGCTGCTCGCCGCCTGCAACGAGCCGGCCGAGGTCGGGCTACGGACGAGCGACTCCGTCGAGTCGATCGTCTCCGAGCTCCGTGACGAAGGGGTCAAGGTCAGTCCGGCGAGCGGGGAGTGGCCGCTGGCGGCGCCGGAGATGCTCGTCCTCGACGGCAGGATGGGGGAGGCGACGCAGGCGCGGATCCGGGCCGGCGATCTGACCCCGCAGAGCCGGGGCTCGGCCGCGGTGGTCGAGGTCCTCGACCCGCAGCCGGGCGAGCACGTCCTTGACCTCTGTGCGGGGCCCGGCATCAAGACCGGCCAGATCGCCCGGCGAATGGGCGGCCGCGGCGAGACGATGTCGATCGAGCTCGACCCCGCCCGCGCCGCCGATGTCGCGGCGCAGGCCGGGAGGCTCGGCCTCCGCACCGTCACCGTGGTCGAGGCCGATGCCGCGGCCGGCGCGATGGCGCCCGGATTCGACCGGGTCCTGGTCGACGCGCCCTGCTCGGACCTCGGCACCCTCGCCTCGCGGCCCGACGCGCGCTGGCGCAAGAGCGAGCAGGGGATCGAGCGCCTCGCCGAGGTCCAGAGCGGGATCCTCGCCCGCGCCGCCGAAGCGCTCCGACCCGGGGGGACCCTCGTCTACGCGACCTGCACGATCTCCCGCCGTGAGAACGAGGACCGGGTCGCGGCGCTGCGCGAGGCGGCGGCGGAGCGCAGGGCGCCGCCGCTCGAGATCGAGGACCTTGGCGCCCTCGCTCCGGGGCTCGCCTCCCACCACGACCGTCGCTTCCTGCAGCTCCGGCCCGACCGCGATCGCACGACAGGTTTCTTCATTTGCCGCCTGAGGCGGGATGATTGAGGAATGAGCGACTCCGAGTCGGAACGATCCAGCGCTTCGACGGGCGGCCTGTCCCGGCTGCGGCGAGCCGTGGCTGCGGCCGACACAGCTGCCGGGCCGCTTCCGCTGCGTGTACTGTCTGCGCCGCTTCGAGCTGGTCTCGCAGTGCCCGAACTGCGGCGAACACCAGACGATCGCGCGGATGAGCAGCAGCGAGGACATGAACTGTCAGATGTGCGGCGATTCGATGCTGAGGCTGGTCTGAGGGCGAAGCGCGGGCGATTGCGATGAGTGAGCGGATGGCGGGTCTGGTCGGGTCGCGTCGGGTCGCGCCGTCGATCCTCTCGGCCGACTTCTCGAAGTTGGGGTCCCAGCTCGCCGAGGTGATGGACGCCGGCGCCCGGGTGATCCACTTCGACGTGATGGACGGCCGGTTCGTCCCGCCGATCACGATCGGGCCGCTGGTCGCCTCTTCGATCGCCGATCAGGTCCACGAGGCCGGCGCCGCCCTCGACGTCCACCTGATGATCGAGCAGCCGGACCGCCAGATCGAGGCCTTCGCCGAGGCCGGCGCCGACTCGATCACCTTTCACCTCGAGGCGACGCCGCACGCGAACCGGACCCTGACCGCGATCCGCGAACTCGGCTGCCTGGCGGGGGTCGCGATCACGCCCAGCACGCCCGCCACCGCCGTCGCCGAGCTGCGCGGGGTCGCCGACATCGTCCTCTGCATGACCGTCAACCCGGGCTGGGGGGGACAGGCGTTCATCGAGGGCTCTCCCGACAAGATCGCCCGCCTCAGCGAGGTCGTCGGCGACGCCAAGATCGAGGTCGACGGCGGGATCGACCCCTCGACCGCCGGGCTGGTCGCCGGCGCCGGCGCCTCCCTCTTCGTCGCCGGCTCAGCCGTCTTCGGCTCCGACGACCCCGCCGCCGCCTACACCGAGATCGCCCAAGCAGCAGGCGCCGTCTAACCGCGGGCGATCAGGGCGCCGATCAGCTCCTGCCACCAGGCCCGCTCGGCCGGGTCGGTGCCGCTGCGCTCGGCGCGCCGCTCGCACCAGCGGGCGAGCGCCTGGCGGCCGCCGATCGCGACGATGCTCTCGCTCGTCACCGCATAGCGGCCGTCGGCGAGGTTGACGAGGGCGCTGGAGCGGTCACGGCGGCTGCGGAGGATCGTCACCACCGGGATGCCGGCGACCAGGCTCGGGGCACAGGGGTCGTCGACCTGCGCCGCCGGGCCGACCGAGAAGATCTGCGGTGCCCCGCGCGGGGGCATCAGCGGCGGGCCGCGGCTCGCCGATCGGGCCGTCCTGCCAGCGCCTGGTCAGCGCCTCAACCTCGTCGCGCAGCTCTCCGCGGACGAGGATGTGGAGCTCGTCGCCCTCGCGGACCTCGGTCGACCCGCGGGGCGGGAGCGCGTGGCCGTCGCGGACGATCACGTTGACCAGCGCTTCGCGCGGGAGGCCCAGTTCGCGCACGAGGTGGCCCGCCGCCGCCGCCCCCGGGCGCAGCCGGTAGGCGATCACGTCGCCGCCCATCCCCCGGATCCGGCCCGACTCGAGCAGGCGGCGCGGGATCGCCGGCTCGTCGGTGGTGAGGCCGAGCCGGATCGCGATCGGCTCGAAGGTCGCTCCCTGGATCAGGGTCGAGGTGACGACGACGAAGAAGACGATCGCGAAGACCTGGTCCGACTCGCCGACGCCGGCGACGACCGGGAACGTGGCGAGCCAGATCGGCGTCGCCCCCCGCAGCCCGGCCCAGCCGAGCATCACCCGCTCGCGGGCGTCGAGCGAGGAGAAGAGCGTGGCCGCGAACGCGGCGAGCGGCCGCGCGACGAAGATCAGGACGGCCGATAGCGCCAGCGCTTCGAGGGCGACGTCGCCGAGGGCGCTCGGGAAGACGAGCAGGCCGAGCAGGATGAAGAGTCCGATCTGGGCCACCCACCCGACCCCCTCGTGGAAGGCGACGATCGTCCGCCGCGCCGGGATCCGGGCGCCCCCGAGGGCGAGGGCGGTCAGATAGGTCGCCAGCAGGCCCGACCCGTGCGCGACCTCGGCGAGCCCGTAGGCGAGAGCCGCGATCGCGATCGTCGCGACCGGGTAGATCCCGTCGGTCGGGAACCGCACGCGGCTGAATGCCGCCACCGCCAGCCGGCCGAGGACGACGCCGACGACGATCCCGATGCTGAGTTTCAGCGCCTCGAGCCCGATCATGTCGGCGATCCCGAAGCCCGGCTCCTGGATCCATTCGATGAACCCGATCACGAGCAGCAGCGCGACGGGGTCGTTCATCCCCGACTCCCCCTCGAGCGAGCGCGCCAGCCGCTTCTCCAGGGTCGAGCGGCGCAGCACGGCGAAGATCGCCGCCGAGTCGGTCGCCGCCACCGCCGCGCCGGCGAGCATCCCTTCGAGGGTGCCGAAGCCGAAGATCCACTTCGCGGCCAGGCCCGTGATCACCGCGGTCACCACGGTGCCGACGGTTGCGAGCGACGCCGCCGTCCCCAGCACCGGCCGGATCTCCGGCCAACCGGCGGTCAGGCCGCCCTCGAACAGGATCAGGACGAGGGCGATCGTCCCCAGGGTCCGGGCCAGCTCCGCGTCGTCGAACTCGATACCCCCGATCCCCTCGGAGCCGGCGAGCATCCCGAGGCCGAGGAACAGGAGCAGGCCGGGGATCCTGATCCGGTCGGCGAGGAGCGCTCCGACGATGCCGGCGGCGAGAAGTGCGCCGGCGACGAGAATCAGCTCGGCGTCATGGGCCCCCATCCCACCTACACGCCGCCCTCTTCAGCTGCCGCCAGCGGAGCCTCGAGTTCCTCGGTCGACCCCACTCGGGGGATGTCCTCGGCCCGTTCGTGGGGCCGGCGATAGATCGTGAAGAGGAGCGTCAGGAGCAGGCCCGCGGTCATCGCAAACCCGATCTCGACCCGGCGGAACTCTTCTGAGATCAGCGGCAGCAGGCACCAGCCGATGAAGAACGCCGCGCACCCGATCCAGCGCGCCGAGGCGCGGCGCACCTGCCCCTGGGCGACGCAGGCCTGGTTGACCGTCACCGACGAGAGGTACAGCCCCATCCCGAGCGTGACCAGGAGCAGCCCCCGCGGTCGTAGGTGAACTTATTGCTGAACGCGAGCTGCATCAGCTCTGGCCCGGCGATGATCACGACCAACGCGACGAGTGCGGTGAAGGCGGCGAGCGCGAGCAGCACCATCCGCACCGAGCGGTGGAACTCGGCCCGGCTCTCGTCATCGCCCTTGGCATGGAGGCTCGTGAGGTGGGGGAGGATGCTGGTCGAGACCGCCTGGAACAGCTGCAGCGGCGCCCGCGCGATCATCATCACGTTGAAGATGTACCCGGCGGCGGCGGCTCCCTCGAAGCCGCGGATGATCAGCGGCCCGGCGTTGAGGAAGACCTGTTCGCTGAACATGATCAGCAGCACCGCCGCCGCGAAGCCGGTGCCTTTTCCGAGGGAAAAGTCGCCATCAATTTCGCCCGACCCCGGAGATGACAGATTGCGACCGGGGTCGGTCGAGTCCGGCATGTCCTCCGCTTCGCGTCCGGGCATGCCGGGTGTTTTCTTGGCCTGCCTGGCGAACGCGGCGGGTACCACGAGCAGGCTCAGGGCGGGGGCGGCGACGATCCCGATCGCGACCGCCGACTGGCCGCTCGAGATGCCGACCGCGACGAGGACGGCGAAGATCGTCCGGAAGCACGATTCGGACAGGATCAGCGCCGTGAACAGGCCGAACCGGCGGTATCCGGCGAGGTAGCCGCGGGCGAAGTAGCTGGCGGCGTAGAAGAGGACCGCCGAGAGGTAGACCCAGTAGAGGGTTTCGTTTCCGCTCAGCAACCCGTCCTGGATCGGGTTGCGCAGTGCCAGCGCTACGACGGTGAACGCGGCCGCGAGGGCGAGCTGGATCTTGGTCGCGACGAGGATCGGTTCCCGGACCGGTTCGCCCTTCGCAAGGTGCTCGGAGATGTGGCGGGAGAGCAGCTGGTCGATCGGCCGGTAGAGGGTCGAGACGGTGATGAACACCGCCGACCAGAGAACGGTGACCTCGCCGTAGTCCGACTTCGAGAGGACGTGCGAGGCGATGAAGAAGTAGAGGTAGGTGATCACCCCGGTGAGGCCGACCCCGATCGCGAGGAAGCTCGCCGTCTTGCCGTAGTCGGCCGTCGCGGAGCCCGAGGGCTGCCGCGATTTGCCGGGGATCTTGAGCCGGCGCCGGGTCAACGCTCGCGGGCGCCGGGCTCGTAGTGCGACGGCTCCACCCCGAGCGCCAGCTCGACCCGGCGCACCCGCTCGAAGACCCTCTGCGTCATCACCCGCTGGCCGGCCAGGAGGTCGCCGATGACGCCGAGCGCGACAAGCTGGATCGCAGCGATGAAGAGGACCGCGCCGAGGATCAGGGACTGGATGTGGCCGGTGCTGTCTCCGTTGAGGATCCAGTCGAGGAGGAACGGGAGCCAGGCGGCGACGGCGAGCACCGCGACGAGGACGCCGGCGGTCGCGAAGACGCGCAGCGGCTCATAGCGAGCGTAGATGCGGAGGATCGAGAGCCCGTTGCGCCGCACGTAGGTCCCGGTCGACCCGAACAGCCGCGATTCGCGGGTCTGGGGATTGGTCTCGATCTCGGTCTGGTCGACGGCGACCAGCATCTTTCCCGCCTGGATAACGCTCTCGAGCGTGTAGGTGAAGTCGTCGACGACGAGCAATCCCAGCGCCGCCTCCCGGTTGTAGGCGCGGAAGCCCGAGGTCGCATCGGTGACCTCGGTTCCGGACAGCCGCCGCACGACCCAGCTCCCGAGCCGCTGCAGGGCCTTCTTGCTCCCGGAGAAGTGCTCGATCTCCGCCACCCGGCGATCGCCGACGACCATGTCGGCCTCACCGGCGACGATCGGGGCGACCAGCTTGGCGACGTCGGCACCTCTGTACTGGTTGTCGGCATCGGTGTTGACGATGACGTCGGCGCCGAGCTTGAGGCAGGCGTCGAGGCCCGCCTGGAAGGCGGCGGCCAACCCCTTGTTGTTGGTCAGCCGGACAATGTGCTCGACCCCGGCATCGCGCGCGACCTCGACCGTGCGGTCGGTCGAGCCGTCGTCGACGACCAGCAGCTCGACCGCGTCGATGCCGTCGACCTCGCGCGGCAGGTCGCCGATCGTCACCGGGAGGGTGTCCTCCTCGTTCAGGCAGGGGATCTGGATGATCAGCTTCACTGGACGGGTCAGGGTATCCACGGTCCCGGCGCGCGGGTCCTGTCACAGGGAAAGGGGGTTCTGCGGGCCGAGCTGTCCTCGACCCCCTTTCCCTGTGCCACCCGCGCGAGGTACCATGGGTTGACTGACCAGTCAGTCAATCGCTATGACACCGCAGCTCACAGGCACGGACAAGGCCCAGTTGGCGCGGGCTCTCGAGCTCGCGGAGGGTGGCCGCGGCCGGGTCAGCCCGAACCCGCTGGTCGGCGCCGTCATCGTCCGCGACGGCGCGGTTCTCGGCGAGGGGTTCCACGCGGTCCTCGGCGACCTCCACGCCGAGCGTGCCGCGATCGAGGACTGCCGCTCCCGCGGCGGGGACCCGGCCGGTGCGACGATGTACGTCACCCTCGAGCCCTGCGCCCACCAGGGTCGCCAGCCGCCGTGCACCGAGGCGATCCTCGAGGCGGGTATCGCAAGGGTCGTGATCGGCTCCGACGACCCGTCGGAGAAGGCGTCCGGCCGCGGCCCCGGGATCCTCCGCGACGGCGGCGTCGAGGTCGAGCTCGCCGCCGGGGCGGAGGCGACGGCGGCCCGGCTCCTCAACCAACCCTTCCGCAAGCACGCCAGGACCGGGCTGCCGCAGGTGACCCTGAAGCTGGCGATGTCGGTCGACGGCGCGACCGCCACAGCTCCCGGCGACTCGCCGTGGATATCGGGCGAGCGGAGCCGCGAGCTGGTCCACCGCTGGCGGGCGGAATCGGACGCGATCGCGGTCGGCATCGGCACCGTCCTCGCCGACGACCCGCTGCTCACGGCCCGCCACGGGGAGGACCCCCGCCAGCCGCTACGCGTCGTCTTCGACTCCGCCGCCCGCCTCCCCCTCGAATCCCAGCTGCTCGCCACCGTCGACCAATCCCCGGTCCTCGTCGTGGTCGCCCCCGACGCCGATCCCGCTCGTCTCGAGGCCCTGAGGGGCGCCGGCGCCGAGACCCTGATCGCAGCGGGGGAGAGCCGGACGGATCGGATCAACTCCGCCCTCTCCGAGCTCGGCCGGAGAAGGATCACCTCCCTCTTCCTCGAGGGAGGACGAACCCTCGCCTCCGCCTTCGCCGCCGCGGGAGCTATCGACGCGACCCGGACCTTCCTCGCCCCGATCCTTCTCGGCGGTCTCGACCTGGCATTGGATACGGTCTCTCGCGCGGGTGGCGCCGGTGAGGGAGGCGCCGCCGAGGAAGCCCCAGCTACCGCAGGCGTGGGGGGTCCCCTGCGGCGACAGGACCCGCGCGCCAGACCGCCCTGTTCACCGAGGTGGAAACCGTCGGGGAGGACCTGCTGGTCTCGGCACGGTTCAGGGAGTGGTGACGTGTTCACCGGCCTGATCCAGGACGTCGGCCAGGTCGAGGACATCGACCGCAGCGGCGACGGTGCACGGATCCACATCTCCACCGGCCTCGTCTCCGATATCGCCGAGGGCGACTCGGTCGCCGTCGACGGGATCTGCCTCACCGCGACGACGGTCAACGACATCGGCTTCGAGGTCGAGGCGATGAACCAGACCCTCGAGGTCACCGCCCTCAGCGGCCTCGAGGGTGGCGCGAGGGTCAACCTCGAGCTCGCGATGAGGGCCTCCGACCGCCTCGGGGGCCACATCGTCCAGGGCCACGGGGATGGCGTCGGCGAGGTGGCGGCGGTCGAGGAGGACGGGTTCGCGCGGCGGTTGCGGGTGCGGCTCGGTCCCGACCTGATGCGCTATGTCGTCGCCCAGGGATCGGTGACGCTGAGCGGGGTCAGCCTCACCGTAGCCGCCCTCGGGGCCGATTGGATCGAGGTCTCGCTGATCCCGGAGACGCTCGAGAGGACCAATCTCAGCGAGCTCGCGGCCGGAGCGGCGGTAAACGTCGAGTGTGACCTGATCGCCAAGTACGTCGAGCGCCTAATGTCACCATTCGCTGGAAAGGAGAAGTCGTGAGCAAGATGACCGAGGCGAAGCCAGACCAGGAGCAGAGCGCGACCGGGCACGGTTCGTTCGCGACGATCGAGGAGGCGATCGAGGAGATCCGCGCCGGGCGGATGGTGATCGTCTGCGACGACGAGGGACGCGAGAACGAGGGCGACCTGGTGATGGCGGCGCAGTTCGCGACGCCGGAGGCGATCAACTTCATGGCCAAAGAGGCGCGCGGGCTGATCTGCCTGACGCTGACCGCCGAGCGCTGCGAACGCCTCGGGCTCAACCTGATGGCGGCGAAGAACGAGGCCCCGCTGCAGACCGCCTTCACGGTCACGATCGAGGCCGCCGGCGGCGTCAGCACCGGGATCTCGGCCCACGACAGGGCGCACACGGTCCAGGTCGCCATCGACCCCAACTCCGGGCCGCGCGACATCGTCGTCCCCGGCCACATGTTCCCGCTGCGGGCGAAAGACGGCGGCGTCCTCGAGCGCACCGGCCACACCGAGGCGAGCGTCGACCTGGCGCGGCTGGCGGGCCTGACCGCGGCCGGGGTGATCTGCGAGGTGATGAACGACGACGGGACGATGGCGCGCGTCCCCGACCTCGTTCCCTACGCCGAGCGCCACGGCCTGAAGATGGTGACGATCGCCGACCTGATCGCCTACCGGCGGCGCAAGGAGAAGCTCGTCGAGCGGGTTGTCGCGACGGCGCTGCCGACCGCATTCGGCGAGTTCACCGCGGTCGGGTACAGGTCCCTCGTCGACGACAAACACCACGTCGCGATGGTCAAGGGGGACGTCGACGGGGCCGAGGACGTCCTCGTCCGCGTCCACAGCGAGTGCCTGACCGGGGACGTCTTCCACAGCATGCGCTGCGACTGCGGAGAGCAGCTGGCCGCCGCGCTCTCGATGATCGAGAAGGAGGGACGGGGCGTGCTCCTCTACCTGTCCCAGGAGGGTCGTGGAATCGGCCTCCTCAACAAGCTCCGCGCCTACAAGCTGCAGGAGGAGGGAGCCGACACGGTCGAGGCCAACCTCAAGCTCGGCCTCCCCGCCGACCTCCGCGACTACGGGATCGGCGCCCAGATCCTCGGCGACCTCGGGTTGAGCAGCATCCGGATCCTCACCAACAACCCGAAAAAGATCGTCGGCCTCGAGGGCTACGGCCTCTCGGTCACCGAGCAGGTCCCGATCGAGGCCGTGCCGAACACCTTCAACGAGGGCTACCTGCGGGCCAAGCGCGACAAGATGGGCCACATCCTCCACCACCAGGGCCTCGCCCTCGACGAGGAGATGCTCCACGACGAGGAGGAGCGCGACGCGACTCCGAGCGCGGAGTGAGGGAGCTTTGATGGTTGAGGCCGGCGCTTTCCTCGAAGAGTTCACAGACGAGGAGCGGGCGGAGCTCTCGGAGCTCCGGTTCGCGGTGGTGACCGGCCGCTTCTACGAGGACCTCGCCAACCGCCTGATGGAGGGCGCCGACGCCGGCTTCGACCTGGCGGGGGTGCCGATCCGCAACGTCACCCATTTCTCGGTCCCCGGCGCCTACGAGCTTCCGTTCGCCGCCAAGCGGCTGGTGGAGACGGGCGCCTATGCCGGGGTCGCCTGCCTCGGGGTCGTGATCAGGGGTGAGACCGACCACTACGACTTCGTCTGCGCCGAGGCCGCGCGCGGGATCCAGGACGTGCAGCTCGAGACCGGCGTTCCCTGCGCCTTTGGCGTCATCACCTGCGACACGATGGAGCAGGCCCTCGCCAGGGCCGGGGGAGGCAAGCGCGACCAGGGCCGCAATGCCGCCCTGACCGCGGCGCGGATGGCGCTGCTGAAGCGCGCCCTGGCCTGACCCGAGCCTGCGACCGGCTACCATGCTCGACTCGATGAGCGCGGAGCGAGCCCAATGAGCGCAATCTGCTTCTATGCGCAGCGAGCGAAGCGCGAGGAATTGTAATGGCCAAGGTATGTCACAGCTGCGGCAAGGGACCTGCGTTCGGCAACTCCCGGAGCCACTCGATGGTCGCCACCAGGCGGCGCTTCGACCCGAACCTGCAGAAGGTCCGGATCGTCGAGGACGGCCGCAAGGTGCGGACCTACGTCTGCACCCGCTGCCTCAAGGCCAACAAGGTCGTCAAGGCCGCCTAGGTCTCGCTGACCGCCGGCTGCTCGCCGGTCGGCGCGGGGTCGCCCTCGGCGGGCTCGACGTGAAGGCGCGGCAGGATCCGATCGAGCCAGTCCGGCAGCCACCAGGCGCGTTCGCCGAACAGCTGCATCAGGGCCGGGACGAGGACCGAGCGGATGATCACCGCGTCGATGAAGATCGCGGCGGCCAGGCCGAGGCCGAACAGTTTGATGATCCGGTCTTCGCCGATCATGAACGAGGCGAAGACGGTGACCATGATCGCCGCCGCGGCGGTGATCACGCGGCCGGTCAGCGCCAGTCCGCGGGTGACCGCGAGCGTCGCGTCGCGCCTGTTCTCCCACTCCTCGTGGATCCGTGACATCAGGAAGACCTCGTAGTCCATCGAGAGGCCGAAGACGATCGCGAACAGGAAGATCGGGAAGAAGGAGATGATCGGCCCGGTCCCGTCGACCCCGATCAGGCTCGCTCCCCAGCCCCACTGGAAGACGGCGACGATCAGGCCGAAGGCGGCGCCGATGCTGAGCAGGTTCATCACGATCGCCTTCAGCGGCACCAGGACCGAGCGGAAGACGGCCATCAGCAGCAGCGCCGAGAGCAGGACGACGACGCCGATGAATAGCGGCAGCTTTTCGGAGATCGCGTTGCCGAAGTCCTCGAAGATCGCGGTGATCCCGCCGACGTGGACCCGCGCCCCGGTCCGCTGTTCGACCGGTGGGATCACGTCGCTGCGGATGCGGTCGAGAAGTTCGGTCGTCTCCTCGCTTTCCGGTGAGGTCGTCGGGTAGACCTGGAAGACCCCGGTGTCGCCGGCCGGGTTCAGCATCACCGGGGTCGTGCTGGCGACGCCCTCTTCGCCCTCGAGCGTCGATCGCAACTGCTTCAGCGCTGCGTCGTCGTTGTGGCCGGGCAGCGCCGCGACGATCGAGAGTGGGCCGTTGAAGCCCGGCCCGAAGCCCTCGGCGAGCAGGTCGTAGGCCTCGCGGGTGGTGGTCCCGGCGGGGTCGGTCCCGGCGTCGTTGGTCCCGAGCCGCAGCGAGAGGGTCGGGATGCAGAGCGCGATCAGGAGGCCGGTGGAGAGGAGCGCCGCGATCAGCGGCCGGCTCTGGATCGCAAGGCTCCAGCGGAACCAGCGGGTGTCCTCGGCGGTCGAGCGGGTTCGTTGGCCGAATCCGGGGATCCGGAGCCTGTCGACCCGCGGCCCGGCGATCGTCAGCAGCGCCGGCAGCAGCGTCAGCGCCGCGATCATCGTCATCAGGACCGCGAACGCGGTCGCCATCGCGACCCCGTAGAGGAAGCTGAGGCCGAGCAGCAGCATCCCCATCAGCGCGATGATCACCGTCACTCCCGCGAACAGGACGGCGCGGCCGGCGGTATCGACGGAGGCGATCGCGGCGGCGCGGGAGGCCATTCCCTCGTCGAGGCCGTTGCGGAAGCGGGTGAGGATGAAGAGCGCGTAGTCGATCCCGACCCCGAGCCCGATCATCGCCGCCAGTTGCGGCGCGAAATCGGCCGTGGGGAAGAAATGCGTGCCGAGGGTGACGAGGCTGAGGCCGACCCCCAGGGCGAACAGCGCGGTGAGGATCGGCAGTCCCATCGCCACCAGCGAGCCGAAGGTGATCAAGAGGACGAGGATCGCCGCCAGCAGGCCGATCGCGAACGACGAGTCGCCTTCTTCTTCGGAGCGGGCTTCCTCGATCGGCTGGCCGCCGAGCTCGACCTGGAGGCTGTCGCCGCCGGCCCCCTGTGCCTCGTCGATCACACGGTTGATTTCACCCTTGTCGAGCTTGTCGGTGATGACGTCGAACTGGACCGTCGCGTAGGCGATTCGCCCGTCATCGCTGATCGCCCCGGCGCCGCCGCCGGCGTAGGGGCTCGCGACTTCGCTGACGTGGCGGAGGTCTTCGATTTCGCCGAAGGCGCGCTTCATCTTCCGTTTGACCGACGGCGATTCGACTCCGGCGTCGGCTCTGAAGACGATCGTCGCCGTGTCGCCCGACTGGGCCGGGAAGCGGTGTTCGAGGAGGTCGAAGGCTTCCTGGGAATCGGAGGCCGGCAGGTGAAATTCTTCGGAGAAGTCCGAGCCGACCGTGCCGGCCAGGGCACCGATTCCGAACAGGGCGACGATCCAGGAGAGGATCACCGTCCTGCGGTGGCCGGTGCACCATGTCGCGAAGCGTCGCATCGGGGGGCGCCACGCTAGCAACGGCGGATGCTTGGCTCGGGACCTCTCCGGGCCTCCCTGTCGTAGTACAGGATGTGGTCTCTGCCGGATTCAGACCAACCCTCACTGGCGAGCGCCGGCGAACGCGCGGTGGTCGCCGCTGCGCAGGGCGGCTCGGAGGCGGCGATCGAGGAGCTCTTCCGCCGCCACTGGCCGGCGACCCATCGTGCCGCCTACCTGATCGTGAATGACGCCGCCGCGGCCGAGGACATCGCGCAGGAGGCGTTCCTCTCGGCGCTGGGCGCGCTCGACCGCTTCGACCGCCGTCGCCGGTTCGCCCCCTGGCTGCACCGGATCGCCGTCAACCGGGCGATCGACTGGAGCCGCGCCCGCCGGCTCCGCCGCGAGGTCGCATCGAGCGACCCGGTGCTTAGCGCGTCGCCCTCGTCGGCGCCATCGGCGGACGCCCTCGGTGCCAGGGATGAGCTCGAGGCGGCGCTGTGGAGCCTCGCGCCGGAGCAGCGGGCGGCGATCGTCCTCCGCTACCTGCTCGAGTACACACCGGGTGAGATCGCCCGGATGCTCGAGCTCCCGCGGGGGACCGTGAACTCGCGCCTGCGCCGGGGCCTCGACAGGTTGTCCGAGCTGCTGGGGGAAGAGTGATCAGGGAGGAGCGACTGCGCGAGGCTCTGCGGGATGTTCCTGTCCCCGACGAGGCCGGTGCCCGGGATCGGGCCTGGCGCCTGGTCGCCGCCGCACGGGCGTCCGATGCCGGAGGAGCCCCGGAACCCGCCCGCCGGACCGGCCGGCGCGCCGTCGGGGTCGCGGTGGCGCTCGGCCTGCTCGCCGCGGCGGCGATCGGCCCTGCCGGGGCCGAGGTCAGAAACTGGGTCGGCGACGCCGTCGACAGCGGGGGCGGGCCCTCGCTGCCCGCGCTCACGTCGTTGCCGGCGCCCGGGCCGCTGCTGGTCGACTCGGCCCGCGGCGCCTGGATCGTCCAGGAGGACGGCTCGAAGCGGCTCCTCGGCTCCTACCGGCAATCGACCTGGTCGCCGCGCGGGCTGTTCGCCGCCGCGGTCGGCGAGGGCGAACTGGTGGCTCTCGACCCGGACGGGGATGTCCACTGGGCTCTTCCTCGCGCTGCCCCCCCGTCAGACCCGGCCTGGTCGCCCGACGGCTACCGGGTCGCCTACCTCAGCGGCGGTTCCCTGCGGGTCGTCGCCGGCGACGGCACCGGCGACCACCGGGCATGGCCCGACGTATCCGCGGTCACCCCGGCCTGGCGGCCCGGGCCGGGGCACGTGCTTACCGTCGTCGAACCCGACGGGAGCCTGCGGGCCGTTGACGCCGACAGCGGCGAATCGGTCGCGGTGGCCCGCCCCGGCCTGCGCCCGGTACGGCTCGAATGGTCGCGGGACGGCTCCCGCCTGCTCGTTGTCGGGAGGTCCGGCCTCGAGGTCCTCGACCGCGGCGGCGGCCTCCTCTGGCGGCGCTCGGCGCCTTCCGGCACCGAGCTCGTCGCGGCCACGCTCGCACTCGGCGGCGACCGGGTCGCCGCCGTGTTCGCCCGTCCCGGCAGGGGCGAACTGCAGCTGCTCGGCGCCGGCGGCACCGCGGTTCCGATCCTTGCCGACCCCGGGCGCTTCAGCGGCGTCTCGGCATCCTCCGACGGACGCTGGTTGCTGCTCGAGTGGAGGACGGCCGACCAGTGGCTCTTCCTCGATCTCGCCCATCCGCAGCGGGTCGTCGCGGTGTCGAACATCTCCGCCCAATTCGCGCCGGGGGCGTCGTCGCCGGCCGCGTTCCCGTCGGTCGCCGGCTGGTGCTGCGAAGGGTGATCGGCCAAGCGACCCGGATTTGGGGCGTGAACTGCCCCGATCGGTGGGGTGCGGCCTGGTGGGCGGGGCCGGATTCAGAGTGCCGACGTCGCTCGCTATGGCTAGGTTTCTGGCAATGCCCGATCCCTCAATCGCGCGATTCCGCCGCGTAGTCGCCGCCGCCTACGCGTCGTTGGAGGAACGGCGCCAGGAGGTCAACGACCTCAACGTCTTCCCGGTCGCCGACGGCGACACCGGGGACAACATGGCGATGACGATGCGCGCCGTGATGGTGGAGCTCGACCGCCTCAATGGCCAGGAGGTCGACGAGGTCGGCCGGGCCCAGCTGGTCCAGGCCCTCGCCCGGGCGGCGCTGATGGGTGCCCGCGGGAACTCGGGGGTGATCCTCAGCCAGATCGTCCGCGGCGCCGCCGAGGAGCTCGCCAGCCGCCCCGGCGAGTTGATCGACCCGGTCCTCGTCGCCTCGGCGTTCGCGAGCGCCGCCGACGCCGCCTACGCCTCGGTCCGCGACCCCGCCGAGGGGACGATGCTGACCGTCTTCCGCGAGATGGCGCACTCGATCGCGCGCCAGCTCGCCCGGCTCGAGGCCGACCGGCAGCGGCTCGACCGCGGGGTCAGCGACGAGCTCCAGGACGAGGTCCTCGCCGAGGTCCTCGAGAGGGCGGTGGCCGACGGCCAGTCGGCCGTCGAGCGGACCCCGGAGCAGCTCGAGGTCCTGCGCCACTCGGGGGTGGTCGACGCCGGGGGCTACGGGCTGGTGCTGATCCTGGCCGGCGTCGTCGCCGGCCTCCGCGGCGACCATGACGAGCTCCCCGAGGTGACCCACCACGACGCGCCGCGCCTCAGCCGTCCTCATCACGAGGACAGCCGCTTCCGCTACTGCACGAACTTCATCGTCTCCGGATCGGGCCTCGACCAGCGCGAGTTCCTGCCGAGGCTCGAGGGCCTCGGCGACTCGGTGCTCGTCGTCGGCGACGAGACGACGCTGAAGGTCCACGTCCACACCGATGAGCCGGAGGCCGCGGTCGAACTCTTCTCGGAGGCGGGCGAGGTGACCAACCTCGACGTCGCCGACATGCGCGAGCAGATCGCCGAACGCGATGCCCGGCTCGCCGCCGGCCGGACCGGCGCTCTGGCGGTCGCCGCGGGCGACGGGATCGAGCGTCTCTTCGGCGATCTCGGCGCTCACGTCGTCCCCGGCGGCGACACGCTCAACCCGTCGACCTTCGAGCTGCTCGCCGGAATCCACGAGGTCGCGGCCGAGGAGGTCGTCGTCCTGCCCTGCTCGGCGAACGTGATCATGGCCGCCGAGCGGGCCTGCGAGCTGTCGGAGAAGCCCGCCTGGGTCGTTCCGGCGACCTCCCAGCAGGCGGGCCTCCTGGCGCTGGTCGAGCTCGACGCCCAGGGCTCGGCCGAGGAGAACCGCGACCGGCTCGCCGCGGCGCTCGGGCAGATCACCTCCGGTGGCGTCGCCCCGGCCGCCCGCGATGACGCCCAGGGGCGCTTCCGAAAGGGGGACGCGGTCGGGTTCGTCGGCGAGGAGATCGTCGCCTGGGGAGGGGCGGGCTCGACGCTCGCCGAGACGGTCGCGGTCCTCGGGGAGGGAGCCGAGGTGGTCACCGTCCTCGGCGGCTCGGAGGCCCCGATCCCCCTCGCCGAGATCGACACCCACGTCCCCGACGGGGTCGAGATCGAGACCCTCGAGGGTGGCCAACCGAGCTGGTGGTGGCTGCTCGCCGCCCAGTAGCCGCAGCGTGAGGGCGTTCGCCGGGGCCTCGGAGCTGAGCCCGGCGCAGCTGCGCGACGCCCCGGTTCACTGGCCGCGGCCGAGTGTCCTCGATGCCTCGCTCGGCGCCCTGCGCGGTGTCGGCCCGAAGCTCGCCGAGGCGGCGCGGGAGGCGGGCATCTCGACCGTCGCCGACCTCCTCCTGCGCTTCCCCCACAGCCACCGCGACCGGACGATCGTGCCCGTCGCCGCAGTCGAGCCCGGCGCCGTGGGGACGATCGAGGTCGAGGTCCTCGGCGCGACACCGCGCCCGTTCCGCCGCCGCGGCCTCTCGATCACCTCGGTCAAGGTCGGCGACGAGTCGGGCGCCGTACGGGCGACCTGGTTCAACCAGCCCTGGGTGGCGCCGAAGCTCGAGCCGGGCGCCCGGGTGCTGCTGACCGGGTCACGCGACAAGAGGGGGTTCCGGGTCTCCGAGTACGAGTTCCTCGCCTCCGAGAGCGGCGAGGAGGGGCTGGTCCCGGTTCACCCCGCGACCGAGCGACTGAAGCCGCACCGGATCAGGCAGTGGGTCGAGCAGGCGATCGAGCTCGCGGGCAACATCATCGAGCCGCTGCCGGCGGAGCTGCGGGCCCGCCGCGGGCTCGCCTCCGCCGCCGACGCCGTCACCGCCGCCCACTTCCCCGAGGGCGAGGAGGAGATCGAGGCCGCCCGCGCCCGCCTCGCGTTCGAGGAGCTCTTCCTCTATCAGGCGATCCTCACCACGCGGAAGCGCACCCGACGCTCCGCCCGGCCCGCCCCGCGGCTCGGCGGCCCGGGAGAGATGGTCGGCCGCTGGGTCGAGTCGCTTCCGTTCTCCCCGACGGGCGACCAGCGGGCGGCGTTCGCCGAGATCGATCGCGACCTCGACTCCGGCGAGCCGATGCAGCGGCTGCTGATGGGGGAGGTCGGCTCGGGCAAGACCGTGGTCGCCCTCTACGCGATGCTGCGGGCGCTCGAAGCCGGCTTCCAGGCTGTCCTGATGGCCCCGACCGAGACGCTCGCCGAGCAGCACGCGGCGACCCTCGACCGACTGCTCGTCCACGAGCCGCTCCCGTTCGCCCTGCTGACCGGCGCGACGCCGGCGCCGCGGCGCCGCGAGGCTCTCGAGCGCCTCGCGACCGGGGAGCTCGGCATCGCCGTCGGCACCCACGCGCTGATCGACCCGGCGGTCGAGCTCGCCCGGCTCGGCGTCTGCGTCGTCGACGAGCAGCACCGGTTCGGGGTCGAGCAGCGCCGAGCACTCGACGCGAAGGGGATCGAGGGGATGGCGCCCCACGTCCTCCACATGACCGCGACCCCGATCCCGCGCACCCTCTCGCTGACGGCATACGGCGACCTCGACACGACGGCGCTGCGCGAGCTCCCCGCCGGCCGCCGTCCGGTCGAGACGCAGCTGGTCGAGGAGGACGAGCGGCCGGCCGCCTACGAGCTCCTCCGCGAGCGCCTGCGAGAGGGCCGCCAGGCCTATGTCGTCTGCCCCCTCGTCGAAGAGTCCGAGAAGCTGCAGGGCCGGGCCGCGGAGGAGGAGGCGGCCCGCCTCTCGCGCTCGGAGCTCGCCGGGTTCAAGCTCGGCGTCCTCCACGGCCAGATGCCATCGGCCGAGAAGGCGAGGACGATGGAGGCGTTCTCCTCCGGCGAGCTCGACGTCCTCGTCGCGACGACGGTGATCGAGGTCGGGATCGACGTTCCCAACGCAACCGTGATGGTGATCGAGGGCGCCGAGCGCTACGGGATCTCGCAGCTGCACCAGCTGCGAGGACGGGTCGGGCGCGGTGAGCACGCGTCCCGGTGCCTGCTGTTCGCCGAGAACGCAGGCGGTCTGGCCCGGCGCCGCCTCGGCGCGATCGTCGGCGAGCGCGACGGTTTCAAGCTGGCCGAGGTCGACCTCGGCCTTCGCGGCGAGGGCGAGGTCCTCGGCACCCGCCAGAGCGGGCTGCCGCGGTTCGCCGTGGCCGAGCTTCCCGACCAGACGCCGCTCCTGATCGAGGCGCGGGAGGAGGTGCTGGCGCTGCTCAGCCGCCACGGCTCGCTCGACGCGCCCGAGCTCGGCCCCCTTCTCGACGCCGCCGGCCGGCGGTTCGGGGTCGGAACAACCGATTCGGTCCCACTGTGAATGGAGCGCCGCTGTGAGCGGAGCGGGGCCCGCGTCGCATTCTGATTTTCGTCGGGGCCCGCGAAGCGAACGCTTGATGCGAAGAACAGAGACGATTAGTCCATGAGAATCATCGCCGGAGAGCTGGGAGGGAGGACCCTGGTCGCGCCGCGGGGATGGAAGGTGCGGCCGACCTCCGATCGCGTCCGCGAGGCGATCTTCTCCGCCCTCGGGGACGTCGCCGAAGCAACCGTGCTTGACCTCTACTGCGGGACCGGGGCGCTTGCGATCGAGGCCCTCTCCCGGGGAGCGCGGCGGGCCGTGCTCGTCGACCGCGACACCCGGCCGGCCCTCGGCAACGTCGAGCGCCTCGGCCTCGGCGAGCGGGCGACCCTGGTCCGCGCCGACGTCGGCCGCTGGCTCGCCGAGCGCGGTGAGGGGGCCGAGGGCGAGCGCTTCGACCTCGTCCTCGTCGATGCCCCATATAGACTCGCCGACCGCGTGGGGCAGGAAATCGACACCCATCTGCCGCATCTCCTCGCCGCCGCAGGACGGGCGGTGATCGAGAGCGGCGCCCGCCGGCCGCTGCGGCTGACCTCGCTCGAGCAGGTGCGCCAGCGCCGCTACGGGGCCGCCGACGTCGCCTTCTACCGGGAGCCGGTCGAATGATGAGCGGCCTCCAGGGGACGGTCGTCTGCCCGGGGAGCTACGACCCGGTGACCAACGGCCACCTCGACATCATCACCCGCACCTCGGCGGTCTTCGATCGGGTCGTCGTCGGCGTCGTCAACAACCCCATCCGCAAGGAAAAGACCCTGTTCACGGCCGAGGAGCGCAAGGCCTTCATCGAAGGGGCGACGGAGTCGCTGGCGAACGTCGAGGCCAGGATCTTCTCCAACCTCCTGGTCGAGTTCGCGCGTGAGATGGAGGCCCGGGCGATCGTCAAGGGCCTGCGCGCGATCTCCGACTTCGAGTACGAGTTCGAGATGGCGCAGCTCAACCGCAAGCTCGACCCCGGGATCGAGAGCATCTACGTGATCGCCTCGCCGCACTACAGCTTCCTGTCCTCGACCGGGGTCAAGGAAATGGCGACGTTCGGCGGTGACGTCTCCGATCTCGTCCCGCCTCCCGTCGCGACGGCGATGGCGGACCGCCTGGGCGGCAGGTAGGCTTTTCGAGCGAGCCTCGCCTGGGCGAGAGCTTGCAAAAACCCGTGGAAATTACGGCTTCTTCACCGAAAGCGCCTCTGACGCGTAGGCTTACGGCCCACTGATGGACGTCCTGGTCCTCATAGACAAGCTGGACGACGTAGTCCACAACGCCCGTCCCGTCCCCCTGACGGACCAGGTGCGCGTGGACCGCGAGGAGATCTACGATCTCCTCGATCAGATGCGGGCGACGATCCCCGAGGAGATCAAGCAGGCGCGGTGGATCGTCAAGGAGCGCCAGGAGATGCTCGCCGAGGCGAAACGCGAGGCGGAGCGGATCGTCCGCGAGGCCCGCGAGCAGCAGGCGCGCCTGATCTCCGACGAGGAGGTCACCAAGCAGGCCGAGCGGGCAGCGGACGAGATCGTCGAGGACGCCCGCACGCGCGAGCGCGAGATCCGGCTCGGCGCCGAGGACTACGCCGACGAGATCCTCAACACGCTCGAGGTCAACCTCCAGAAGTTCCTCGCCGCCGTCCAGCGCGGCCGCGACCGGCTCGCCGGCCGCGACGAAGAACCGGTCGCCGAGCTCGACGAGCAGCAGGGCTGATCAAGCGCCGCCGCCTCTGCTCTCGCGGGGGCGGCTACTCCAGCTTCAGCTCGTTGAGCTTGTCCCAGCGCGGGTCGGGCCCGGTGTCGTGCTCGTGGTCGGCGGGGTCGGCGTCGTTGAGCGACTCGCCGCAGACCGGGCAGAGCCCGGCGCAGTCGGGCCGGCAGAGGATCCGCGTCGGCAGCGCCAGGATCGCCGCGTCGTGGGCCCAGCGCCCGACGTCGAGCTCGTTGTCGACGACGTAGGGGCTGCGCAGCTCCTCGTCCTCGGTGTTGCCCTGGTCGACCTCGCGCGCGTCGACCTCGGTCTCGACCTCGGCGGCCTCGAGGCAGCGCATGCAGGGGCCCTCGACCCGCAGCGGGAACCGCAGCCGGAAGGCGTACCCGTTGGTCGGCCGCGAGACGTCGAGCCTGACGCCGACCGACCCGGCAGCCGAGTAGGCCTGGCCGCCGAGCTCGAGCGGGTCGAGTTCGATCGGGAGCTCGAGCCGGGTCCCCTCCCCGGGAGAGAGCGAGAGGCTCGAGAGGTCGATGATCGTCGTTGGGGGTCTGGCCACTTGAGCTCCTCGGCCCGGCGGGGACTTACGATGGCACCTCTCAGACGAGGTTACGAAATGGGTCAATTCGATTGGACACCGGACGAGTACATGGAGCGGATCCGCGCCAGGGTCCCGCGCTACGACGAGCTCCAGGAGCAGGCCGTGGCCGCGATCCCGTTCCCGCCCGAGCGGGTGCTCGAGCTCGGGATGGGCACCGGTGAGACCACCCGGCGCCTGATCGAGGCCCACCCCGACGCCTGGGTCGTCGGCCTCGACGCGAGCCCCGACATGGTCTTCCGGGCCCGCCAGACCTACGACGACGTCCAGCTTGCGCGAATGGAGGACCCGCTGCCCGACGGTCCCTGGGACCTGGTGATCTCGGTCCTCTCGATCGGAGAGCTCGCCGACGAACAGCTGCAGGCGCTGTTCAGGCGGGTCCGGGAGCAGTCCCGCTCGCTCGTGATCGGCGATCAGCTCGAGGGCGACGCCCTCGAGCGGGCGCTGGCCTGGTCGGAGGGCGAGCTGGCCTGGCAGGGCGACGGCCTTGCGGTGATCCGCGCCGTCTACGGCTGAGGGCGCATCCCCGCTACCATTCCGCGACTCATGGCTGTCCCGAAGAAGAGAACTTCGAGCGCCCGCCGCGACAAGCGGCGCGCGAACCACCGGGCCGGTGAGGTCGCCCTCAACCGCTGCCCGCGCTGCCACAGCCCGCGCCTTCCTCACCGGGTCTGCCCGACCTGCGGCACCTACAAGGGCCGTGAGGTGATCGACATGACGGTCACCCACCAGCCCGCGGCCGGCACACCCGACACCGAGGAGTAGATGCCCGGAGAGGGCGTGACCGTCGCCCTCGACGGCCATGGGGCCGAGCGTGGCTTCGAGGTGCTTGCCGAGGGCGCCCGCAGGGCGGCCGCCGACGGGATTCGCCTGCGCGTCTTCGGGCCGGCCGAGGAGCTCGGGCTCGACGGCGTCGCCGGGATCGAGGTCGTCCCGACCGCGGAGCGGATAACCAACGAGGACGACTCGGTGCCGGCGGTCAGGGCGAGGCCCGGGGCCTCGGTAGTGCGGGCCGCCGCCGACGTCGCCGAGGGCCGCTCGGCGGCGATGGTGAGCGCCGGCTCGACCGGCGCCGCGATGGCCGCGGCGACCTTCGGCCTGCGGCGGCTGAAGGGCGTCCAGCGGCCCGCCCTCGCCGCCCGGCTCCCGGTCCCCGGCAGCCCGGTCCTGTTTCTCGACGTCGGCGCCAACACCGAGGTCCGGGCCCAGCACCTCGTCCAGTTCGCCTTTCTCGGCGCCGCCTTCAGCGCCGCCGTCCTCGGCGTCGCGCGCCCCAGGGTCGGCCTGCTCTCGGTCGGCGAGGAGGCCGGCAAGGGGAGGGAGGAGGTCGTCGAGGCGCACGCGCTCCTCGCCGGCGCGGACGGCCTCGAGTTCCGCGGCAACGTCGAGGGCGGTGACATCCCGGCCGGCGCCGTCGATGTCGTCGTCACCGACGGTTTCACCGGCAACGTCGCGCTGAAGCTGATGGAGGGGACGGCCCGGACGGTCACCGGCGCGATCCGCGACGCCGCCCGCTCGAACCCGCTCGCGGCGATCGGCGGGCTCCTGATGCGACCGGCGCTGGGCGGTGTCCGGCGGCGGCTGAATCCCGACGCCACCGGCGGCGCGATCCTGCTCGGCCTGCGCTCGATCGCGGTCGTCGCCCACGGCAGCGCCGGCCCCGACGGGATCGCCAACGCCGTCCGGCTCGCGGCCCGCTCGGTCGAGGTCGACGCGGTCGGGAGGACCGCCGCCCTGCTCGAGACGGGCGGCGCCGGTCGCGGCTCGCTTGCCCGGCGTTCGCCCGATTCGGCCGGTCCCTAGGGTTTCGGTCATGAGCGCGGAGCGAGCCCAATGAGCGCAGCCTGGTTTTTCGTGCCGCGAGCGAAGCGCGAGGATTGGTAATGGAACGCGAGGAAGTGATGAATCTCGTCCGCGAGCACCTCGCCGAGGAGCTCGAGGTCGACCCGGCTTCGATTGCCGAGGGGTCCCGTTTCAAGGAGGACCTCGACGCCGACTCGCTCGACCTCTACGAGCTCGTGATGGAGCTCGAGGACCGCTACGGGATCACCGTCTCCGAGCAGGACGCGGCGCGGATCGAGACGGTCGGCGATGCCGTCTCCTTCGTGCTGAATCACGCCCCCGCCTGAGTATGCGCGCAACCCGCCTACTTCCGACCGCGGGAGCGAGCGGCGATCCATATCTGTTTCCTTCGCCGCTCGCGGGAGCAGAGGAAGTGGGCGGAAGGTGATATGAGCGAGCGACAACGGAGCACATTGGCGGAATTGATTCAGGAGCTCCCCGACGAGCTCCGAAGCCAGGCGCTGACCCATTCCTCATGGACCGAGGAGCGAATCGACTCCTACGAGCGGCTGGCATACCTCGGCGACAGCGTCCTGGCGCTGGCCGTCGCCGTCGACCTCTACGAGCGCTTCCCCGAGATCGATGCCGGTGGATTGACGAAGATCCACAACCAGGCGGTCAGCGGCGTCTCCTGCGCCGAGGTCGGCCGCGAGCTGGGCGTCTCGGAGATGCTCGCGGCCGCCGAGCCCGAGCTCGACGAGGCGATTCCCGCCGACATCCTCCTGGCCGGCTCGCGGCCGCTTCCCGAGGTCACCGAGGCCCTGATCGGGGCCTGCTTCGTCGCCTTCGGCTTCGACCGGGTCGCGGCCGCCGTGCGGGAGGCGTTCGAGCCCAGGGTCGAGCACGCCCTGGAGACGACGGTCGACTTCAAGTCGGAGCTGCAGGAGCTGCTGGCACGACGGCACGAGCAGGTCACCTACGAGGTCACCGCCGAATCCGGCCCCGCCCATGCGCGGACCTTCGAGGTAGCGGCTATCGTCGGCACCGAGCGGATCGGTGCCGGGAGCGGGCGAAGCAAGAAGGCGGCCGAGCAGGTCGCGGCCGAGCGGGCGCTCGACAAGCTGGGTGGCGAGGAGGACGCAGTCGCGTCCGATTGAGGCGCGAGCCTTAACGTTCAGGCGGAGGACCGGGCATGTATCTGAGATCGATCGAGATGAAGGGGTTCAAGTCGTTCCCCGAGCGGACCAAGCTCGAGTTCTCCCCTGGCGTCAGCGTGATCGTCGGCCCCAACGGGTCCGGCAAGTCGAACATCACCGACGCCGTCCTCTGGGCGCTGGGTGAGCAGAGCCCCGGGGCGATCCGGGGCGCCTCGATGCAGGACGTGATCTCCGCCGGCGGCAAGGGCGTCGGCCAGCGCCGCGCCGCCGAGGTCGAGGTGACGATCGACAACTCCGAGGGCCGGGCCGCCTCCGAGCTCTCCGAGATCTCGATCCAACGCCGCCTCGACCGCGCCGGCGACGGCACCTATCGGCTCAACGGGGCGCGCTGTCGCCTGGTCGACGTCGTCGAGGTGCTCTCCGACACCAACCTCGGCCGCGAGATGCACTCGGTGATCAGCCAGGGCCGGGTCGAGTCGATCGTCCACTCGAAGCCGCGCGAGCGGCGCCTGCTCGTCGAGGAGGCCGCCGGCCTCGGCAAGCACCGCAAGCGCCGCCGCCGCGCCGAGCTGAAGCTGCGCTCCGCCCGCGACAACCTCGACCGGGCCCTCGACCTCGAGCGTGAGGCCCGGGGCCGGCTGCGGCCGCTGAAGCGGCAGGCCCAGGCGGCCGAGCTCGGGGCGCGGATCGAACGCGAGGAGCTCGAGCTCCGGTCGCGGCTGGTCGGCGAGGAGCTCCGCTTCGGGGCCGACAGGGCCCGGGCCGCGCAGAAGGCGGCCGAGGATGCGCGGGCTGCCCGCAACGCGGTCGAAAAGCGGCTCGCCGAGGTCAGCGAGCGGCGCCGAGCCGCGGAGGAGCGCTTCGCCGCCCGCGACCGCGAGCGGACCGAGGCGTGGGGGATGCTGACCAAGCTTCGCGGCGAGCAGGAGCGGATCGCGGTCCGCGCCGCCGGTCTCGCCGACCGTGGCACCGAGCTCGAGAAGCGGCTCGAGGCCCTGCGAGCCGAGTTCGTGCCGCTGACCCTCGACATCGACGAGGGCGGCCGCGCGCCGATCGAGCGGGGCAGGAAGCTCGAGCAGGAGCTCGGCGAGATCGACGCCGGCCTCTCGAGCGCGGTCGAGGGCCTCGCGCGCGCCCGCTCCTCGAGCGCGCCCGAGGCCGAGCGCGAGGCGGCGCTGGGAGCTGTCCGCGGCGGCGCCGAGCGCGCCGCCCGCCACGCCCGCCGCGCCGAGGGCCTGCTCGGCGAGCGCCACCGAGAAGCGCTGCAGGCGAGGGTCGCGGCCGGCGAGCTGTTGCTGGCCGAGATCGCCGCGGCCGCCGCCGCAGCCTCCGCCGCCGAGTCCGGAATCAGGGCCAGGGTCGAGCGGATCGAGGGCCGGGTGGTCGGCGCCGGGGGCGACAGCGACGAGATCGCCGAGGAAATGCGCGAGTGCTCGCGCCAGGAGTCGGAGCTGCAGGTCCAGATGAAGGGCGCCTCGGACCGGGTGACCATGGCCGAGGTCGAGGCGACCCAGCTGGGAGACCGCCGGGCCGAGGCGGAGAAGGAGCTGGCCGAGATCGCCGCCCGTCTCGGCGAGGAAGTCGGCCCGCCCGAGCAGCCGCTGGGCGATGAGGAGCGCCACGAGATCGACCGCCGGCTCGAGCGGCTCGAGCGCCGCCGGGCTCAGATCGGGCCGGTGAACCCCCTCGCCGAGCGCGAGTACGAGGAGGCCCGCGAGCACGTCGAGAGGCTGCAGGCCCAGCGCGAGGACACCGAGCGGGGGATGCGCGAGCTCGAAGCGCTGATCGGCGACATCGACCACGAGATCGAGCGCGCCTTCGAGGAGACGTTCGAGGCGACCGCGGCGAACTTCGGCGAGATGGTCGAGCACCTCTTCCCCGGCGGCCGCGGCGTCCTCCGCCGGGTCAGCCTGCGCTCCGTCGCCGAGCCCTCGGTGGTCGCCGACGGTGAGGATGGGGAGGATGAGGAGGAGGAGCGCGAGGAGCTGGGGGTCGAGATCGAGGTGACGCCGGCCGGCAAGTCGACCCGCAAGCTGTCGCTGCTCTCAGGCGGCGAGAAGTCGCTGGTCGCGCTGGCCTTCGTCTTCGCCGTCTTCCTCGCCCGCCCCTGCCCGTTCTACATCCTCGACGAGGTCGAGGCCGCCCTCGACGACGCCAACATCGATCGCTTCCTGCAGCTGATCCGGCGCTTCTCCGACCGCGCCCAGTTCGTGATCGTCACACACCAGAAACGGACGATGGACGCTGCCGACGTCCTCTATGGGGTGACGATGGGCGGCGACGGGGTGACGAAGATCGTCTCGCGCCGCCTCCCGCGCGAAAGCGAGGACGACGCCGCGGGCGGCGACGGGCCGCCGCCCTTTGCCGGGATCGGCGAGGAGGCGGCTGAGGAGGGCTTCACCGCCCCCGCCGCGGCCGCCGCGGCGAAGCCGGGCAAGGCCGAAGAAGCGGCCTGAGCGCAACCAAACGCTCATGTTTATTTTCAGGGTGGCTGCGGTACCCTGACATCGGGCCATGTAGAGGAGGCAGTCGTGACCCAGAGCCACATGGACAGGCTCACGTCGTTCGATACGTCGTTCCTCGCGAACGAGAGGCAGAACGGTCACATGGCCCTCGGCGCGATCATGGTCTGCGAGGGCTCGGCTCCGAGCTTCGAGGACTTCAACGCCCACATCCGCAGCCGCCTCCACCTCCTGCCCCGGTTCCGGCAGCGGGTCGTGTTCCCGCCGATGCAGCTCGGCCGCCCGTTCTGGGTCGACTACCCCGAGTTCGACATCGCCGAGCACGTCCGCCACGTCACCCTGCCCGAGCCCGGGACCGACGCCCAGTTCCACGACCTGGTCGGTCGCTGCCTCTCACCGCCGCTCGACCGCCGCAAGCCGCTCTGGGAGCTGTGGCTGGTCGACGGCTTCGAGGACGACCGCTTCGCGATCGTCTACAAGACGCACCACTCCTTGGCCGATGGGATCTCGGCGGTCGACATCGGGGTCCTCCTCTTCGACGTCGAGCCGAAATGGGAGATCGCCCGCGAAGAAATGCCCTGGGAGCCGCAGAGCCAGCCCTCGCAGCTGGGGTTGGCGGGGCGCGCCGCCACCGGGCTGCTGGCGACGATCGGCCGCGGGCTGCGTTGGCTTGCGGGTGCGATCGCGAGCCCGAAGCGCGCCCTGACGAGGGCGCGGGACGGAATCGCGGGGATCTACGAGGTCAGCTGGGCGCTGACCAAGCCGGCCCCGAAGGTGCCGCTGAATGTCGACATCGGCCCCAACCGGTGCTTCTCCTGGACCCAGTGCAACCTCGAGCAGTTCAAGCAGATCAAGAACACCCTCGGCGGCACCGTCAACGACGTCTCGCTCGCGGTCGCGGCCGGGGCGATCCGGCGCTGGCTCCAGAGCCGTGAGATCGAGGTCGACGGGCTCGAAATGAGGGCGCTGGTGCCGGTCTCGGTCCGGGCCGAGAACGAGCACGGGGAGCTCGGCAACATGCTGACGGCGATGCGCGGGCCGCTGCCGGTCGGGATCGCCGACCCGGTCGAGCGGTTGCGGAAAGTCAACCACGCAATGGAGGAGCTGAAGGCCTCCAAGCAGCCGCTCGGCGCCGAGGCGATCTGGGCCCTCAACGACTGGTTCCGCGACTTCGCGCCACCGGTGCTGCTGCGGCCGACGGCGGCGATCAACTTCTCGACCCGGCTCTTCAACCTCCTGGTCACCAACTTCCCCGGCCCGCAGATGCCGTTCTACGTCCTCGGCCGGGAGCTGGTCGGCGTCTACCCGGTCGGCTTCCTCGCCCGTGGCCATGCCCTCGCGATCGCGATCTTCAGCTACAACGGCCAGATCTTCTTCGGCCTGATCGCCGACCGCGACTCGATCGCCGACCTCGAGGCGATCTCCGCCTACGTCGACGACGCCGTCGCCGAGCTCTACGAGGCGGCCCAGATAGCCTCCCGCAGCGATGGCAACGGGCTGGGAGGAGATCATCGATCTGGGGTCGCGGGAGACCGCCAGCACCTCGGAGCCTGAGACCGAGGAGGAGCGCCGCGGCGTCTTCAGCCGGCTCCGCGAGAGCCTCTCGAAAAGCCGCCGGGCGCTGACCGATGAGATCTCCGCCAGCCTCTTCGACCGGATCGACGATGAGACCTGGGAGCTGCTCGAGGAGGCGCTGATCCTCGCCGACGTCGGCGCCCCGACCACGGCGGCGATCGTCGAGCGCCTCGAGCACGAGGTCGAGGGTGGCGCCGTCGCCGCCGACGGCGAGTCGGTCCAACGGCGGCTGATCGAGATCGTCGCCGAGGTGGCGGCGACCGGGCGAGCGCCGCTCGCGCTCGGCGCCGAGCCCGCGGTGCTGCTGATGGTCGGCGTCAACGGCACCGGCAAGACGACGACGATCGGCAAGATCGCCTCCCACCTGACCAAGGAGTTCGGGCTCTCGGTCGTGCTCGCCGCCGCCGACACCTACCGCGCCGCCGCCGCCGAGCAGCTCGCCGAGTGGGCCGACCGCGCCGGCGCCGAACTGATCCGCTCCGAGCCCGGCGGCGACCCCGGGGCGGTCGCCTTCGACGCGATCGAGGCCGCCCGGGCCCGCGGCGCCGACATCGTCATCGTCGACACCGCCGGCCGTCTCCACACCCAGGGCAATCTGATGGACGAGCTCGCCAAGGTGCGGCGGGTGATCGGCAAGCAGCTTCCCGACGCGCCGCACGAGACGCTGATCTCGATCGACGCGACGACCGGCCAGAACGGCCTGCGGCAGGCGAAGGTCTTCTCCGACGCGGTCGAGGTCGACGGCGTCGTCCTGACCAAGCTCGACGGGACAGCGAAGGGGGGGATCGTGCTGGCGATCGCGAGCGAGCTCGAGATCCCGGTAAAACTGATCGGGACCGGCGAGAAGCTCGAGGATCTGCGCCCGTTCGACCCCACCGATTTTGCCGAGGCGCTTCTGGCCGAATAGTCGGTGGCGTCGCCTTCTCGACGTATCCTGCGCGCCATGTGGAGGCGAGTGGCTCCCCTCGGTGCTCTGGCGGCGATCGCGGCCGCATTGGCCGTCTCGACGGCAGCCGCCGCGCCCTCGTGGCGCCCGACGGTCGACGTCGAGCCATCGCCGCCCGTCGGCTCCCTCGTCTTCCCGAAAGTCGTCGCCAGGGAGGACGGGTGCTCCTCGGTCGTGTTCCCGCGTGGCGGCGTGCTGGCGACGACTCGTCCGGCCGGAGGGTCCTTCGCCAGCCCGCCCCAGAACCTCGGCACGCTTCTCGGCGGCGAGTATCCGGAAGTCGCGTTCGGCGGCGGAGTCGCCGCTGCCGTCTGGCCGGATGCCTCCTCGAAGCTGCGAATCGCGACCGCGACCGGGTGCGACCAGTTCGGTGCGGCGGCCGAAGTGCCGGCTTCGCCGACCTCCCCGAATCACGCGAGGGTGGCCGTCGACTCCACCGGCACCGTCATCGCCGTGGTCGGCGGCGGCGGAAGCGGCAGCCGAAAGGCCTATCTCTCCGAACGCCCGAGGGGCGGGGGGCCGACCACCGCCGGGTACCTGCCGATACCGGTTGGGACCGAGGCGTTCCGGCCATGGGTCGCGACCAACGACAGCGGCGGCGCCGCGATCGTCTTCGATCTGATCAACGGTGGCAACCAGGTCTACGGCAGTCTGCGCTCCTCGGCCGGCTGGTTGATGCCGGTGAAGCTGAACGAGGAAGGAAAAGCGGCGGTCGCCGACAGCGCCCGTGTCGCGATCGGCCCCGATGGCGTCCTCCACGCGACCTGGATCGACGCCACCAACGGCAAATTGATCTTCGCCAGCCTGCCGCCCGGGGGCCCGCCGACGCGCCTGACCCTGCAGGAAGTCTCTGGCGGTGGGATCACAGCAGAACCGCCCGCGGCGCCGAAAATCGCCGAGGACGCCACGGGGAGGATCGCCGTCATCTGGGTTCAGGAAGCGGCCGGCGTCCGCACCGTCAAGGCAAAGGTCAGGGAACCCGGAAGCTCCACGTTCTCTGGGCCGCTCGACGTCTCGCCGCTCACGAACCAGCCGCGCAGCTACCCATGGATCGCGATCGACCGGGACGGGCGTCTGGTCGCCGCCTACAGCAACTCGCCCTCGATCGGCCACGTCGACGCATGGGGGGCTACGCTCGAACCCGGCGCAACCGCTTTCACCGAACCGGTCCTTCTCGGCGAAGCCACGCACGTGACCCAGCCGAGCGGAATCTCGACCGATGCCGACGGCAACACGCTGGTCGCCGTCTACAAATCGGACGGGACGACCGAAGCGAGAGTCGCGCCATTTGACGCCGCCGGGCCGCTGCTGAACGGGCTCTCGATTCCCTCCGCGGGTACGGTCGGCAGCCCGCTCGCCTTCTCGGTTGCATCGGTCGACGCCTGGTCGCCCCTGGGCGCGACGACCTGGAGCTTCGGCGACGGGGGCACTGCGACCGGCAACTCGGTGTCGCACGCCTTCGGCTCGCCCGGTGCCCGCTCGGTGACCGTCACATCGAGCGACATGCTCGGCAACACGAGTCAATCGAGTGGGGCCACCGTGATTGGAAGCGTCCCCGGCCCCGAGCTGAGTGACCTCAAGCTCTCGAAGAAGCGGTTTCGGGCCGCGGGAGCGAAGAAGCCAAGGAAGACAGCGAGAGGCTCGAAGAAGTCCGCCGTCGGGACGAAGATCTCGTTCCTACTTTCTGAAGCCGCGACCGTGCGCCTCGAAATCGACCACCTCGGCGGGAAGAAATACAAGCTCCGGCGTGGTTTCACGGCGGGAGGCGTGATTCAGCTTCAGGGCCGGCCGGGGTTGAACAGCGTGCACTTCAGCGGCAGGTTCGGGAAGCGCAGGCTCATCACCGGGGGCTACGGACTCCATGCGACCGCGGCCGACGCCAAAGGGAACAAGTCGGCGCCGGTATCCGTCACCTTCACGATCGTCGGCCACTGACCGCCCTCTAAGCTGGTCGGCCAGTGTTCGACCAGCTCTCAGACCGCCTCCAGGCGACGCTCTCCGAGGTTCGCTCGCGCGGAAAGCTCACCGAGTCCGACGTCGACGCCGCGATGCGCGAGATCCGGCTCGCCCTGCTCGAGGCCGACGTCAACTTCAAGGTCGTCAAAGCCTTCACCAAGGAGCTGAAGGAGCGCTGTCTGGGAAGCGACGTCCTCGAGAGCCTCGACCCCGGCCAGCAGGTGGTGAAGATCGTCAACGAGGAGCTGACCGGGCTGATGGGCGGCTCCGGGCGCGAGCTCGCCTTCTCCTCGGCCGGCCCGACCGTGATCCTGATGGCCGGCCTCCAGGGCTCGGGAAAGACGACCGCCTGCGCGAAGCTCGCCCAGTACCTCGCCAAGGGCGGTAAGGACGTGGCGCTCGCGGCCTGCGACGTCTACCGGCCCGCCGCCGTCGAGCAGCTCGTCACCGTCGGCGAGCGCGCCGGCGCAACCGTCTACGAGCAGGGAACCGACGCCGACCCGGTCGAGATCGCCGAGTGGGCGCTCGAGCGCGCCCGCGAGGAGGGCCGTGACGTCCTCATCGTCGATACCGCCGGCCGGCTCCACATCGATCAGGAGCTGATGGCCGAGCTGGCGAAGATCCGCAAGCGGACCAAGCCCCACGACGTGCTCCTCGTCGTCGACGCGATGACCGGCCAGGACGCGGTCGGCGTCGCCGAGTCGTTCGCCGAGGCCGCCGAGTTCGACGGTGTGGTGATGACCAAGCTCGACGGCGACGCCCGCGGCGGCGCCGCGCTCTCGGTCAAGGCGGTGACCGGCAAGCCGATCCTGTTCGCCTCCACCGGCGAGAAGCTCGACGCGTTCGAGGCGTTCCACCCCGACCGGATGGCGTCCCGGATCCTCGGCATGGGCGACGTCCTCAGCCTGATCGAGAAAGCCGAGGAGCAGGTCGACGAGCGCCAGGCCGAGGACCTGCAGAAGAAGCTCGAAACCGATCGCTTCACGCTCGAAGACTTCCTCCAGCAGATGCGGCAGGTGCGGAAAATGGGCCCGCTCAGCGGGCTGGTCGGGATGCTGCCCGGGATGGGGGCGATGAAGGGGCTGAAGAACGCCGACATCGACGAGGGCGAGCTCGACCGGGTCGAGGCGATCATCCTCTCGATGACCCCCGAAGAGCGGGTCAATCCCGGCGTCATCAACGGCTCGCGCCGCAAACGGATCGCGCACGGCTCCGGCGTCCGCGTCCAGCACGTGAACCAACTCCTGAAGCAGTTCGAGCAGATGCGCAAACTGATGCGCCAGATGGTCTCCGGGAACATGCCGAACCCGGAGCAACTCGCCCAGATGGGCGGCGGTGCGCCGCGGCCGAGGGTCCGCAGGCGCTAACCTGCCGCAGTCCAATGGCAGTGAGAATGAGACTCAGAAGGGTGGGTTCGAAGAAGAACCCGATCTGGCGGATCGTCGTCGCCGACAAACGCTCGCCGCGTGACGGGCGCACGATCGAGACGATCGGCCGCTACGACCCGCAGACCGAGCCCTCGACGATCGAGCTCGACGAGGAGCGCGCGCGCCACTGGCTCGAGCACGGGGCCCAGCCCTCCGAGACGGTGGCGACCCTGCTGCGGACCAAGGGCATCGCAGCTTCCGGCAGCTAGATGACCGAGCTTCTGGAGTTCCTGGTCCGGGCGCTCGTTGAGGACCCCGGGGCGGTCGTCGTCGAGGAGATCGAAGAGGAAGGCGACCTGGTCTACGAGATCTCGGTCGCCGAGGACGACCTCGGCCGGGTGATCGGCAAAGGCGGCCGGGTGGCCAATGCGATCCGGACGATCGCGAAGGCCGCGGCGGTACGGATCGATCGCCGAGTCATCGTCGAAATCCTCGATTGAAGCTCGACATCTTCACCCTGTTCCCGGAGGCGTTCGACTGGTTCCGGTCGCAGCGCTCGGTCCAGAACGCGCTCGGCAAGGGCAATGAGCTGCGGCTCTTCAACTACCGCGACACGACTCCGCTGGGCGCCGGACAGGTCGACGACGCCCCCTACGGCGGCGGGGCCGGAATGGTTCTTCGGGTCGACGTCGTCGACGCCGCGCTCGAGGCCGCCTACCGCGACGGCACCCGTCCCCACGTCGTGCTCCTCTCGCCGACCGGGCGTTTGCTCGACGACGAGACCGCCGACCGGCTGACCCGGGAGCCGCACCTGACGATCCTCTGCGGTCGCTACGAGGGCTTCGACGAGCGGGTCCACGAGCACCTCGCCGACGAGGAGCTCTCGATCGGCCGCTACGTCCTCGCCGGCGGCGAGCTGCCGGCGATGGTCCTCGCCGACGTCGTGATGCGGAAGCTGCCCGGCGCCCTCGGCCACGAGCAGAGCGCGGTCGAGGAGTCGTTCAGCCCAGTGCTCGAGGGGATGCCCGAGTACCCGCACTACACCCGGCCGCCCGCCTACCGTGGCTGGCAGGTGCCGGACGTCCTCGTCTCCGGGGACCACGAGAAGGTCCGCGAATGGCGGGCCGAGCAGAGCCGGAATCGGGCCGCAGAGTTCGACCGCGGCCCGGAGTAGGTACGATTCCGCAACCGCGCGGAGCCTTCTCGGGCTCCGGCGGCTTTTTTACGGAGCGCCGGCAGATCAATGAGCAGTGTTATCGACAGCATCGAGCGACGCCAGCAGCGGAAGGGGATCCCCTCCTTCGACCCAGGCGATCGCGTCCGCGTCCACTTCCAGGTCGTCGAGGGCAACCGCCGCCGGACCCAGGTCTTCGAGGGCATCGTCCTCAAGCGCCAGGGGTCGGGGGCGCGTGAGACCTTCACCGTCCGTAAGCAGTCGTTCGGGGTCGGGGTCGAGCGGACCTTTCCCCTGCACTCGCCCAAGATCGAGAAACTCGAGATCGCCGCGCGCGGCGACGTGCGGCGGGCCAAGCTCTACTACCTGCGGGGCCGGATCGGCAAGGCAGCGAGGGTCGCCGAGCGCCGCTGGGGAATCGACGAGGAGCTGATCTCGGCACCCACCGAGGCCGAGGAGCCGGAGGCGGTCGACGCCGAGGGCGCGACGATCGACGAGGCCGAGGCCGCAGAGCACGGCGAGGCGCCGGATGCCGAGGCGCCCGAGGCCGACGCCGAGGGCGGCGAGGAGAGCGGCGCCACCGAGGGGGCCGACGGGGAGGCCGCTGAGGAGAACGGGGAGGCCGCGGCCGAGGAGGCCGAGGCCGAGGCAGAGGCAGAGTCGGACGCCGACAGCGAGGCTGCGGCATCCGGCCCGGAGACGTTGGAGACCGAGGAGCCGGAGCCGAGTGAGACCGAGACCGCGACGGAGGCCGAGGATGAGGCCCCCGACGAGGGCTCGGACGATTCCGGCGAGGGCGAGCAATCCGACGACTCCGACAGGGACTCGGCCTGAATCCGCGGATTCCAAAGCCGCAGAGCACGGCCGGCGGCATCGTCGAGCTGGTCGTCATCGTCGCGCTGGCGCTCGGCCTGGCGCTGCTGCTGCAGGCCTTCGTCGTCAAGCCGTACCAGATCCCCTCGCGATCGATGGAGCCGACTCTGGACGTCGGGCAACGGGTCCTCGTCAACCGCTTCATCTACCACCTCGAAGACCCTTCGATCGGTGACATCGTCGTCTTCCACCCGCCCGCCGGCGCCGACAAGGGGGCCGAATGCGGCGCCCCTCATCCGCCGCAGCAGGCCTGCGACACGCCGACCGAAGACCGCTCGAGCCAGAACTTCATCAAGCGGATCGTCGCCCTCCCCGGCGACAGGCTGAGCGTCCGCAACGGCCACCCCGTGGTCAACGGCGTCGAGAAGACCGATGAGCCCTACACGATCCCATGCGGCAACGGCGGTGCCTGCAATTTGCCGGATCCGATCACCATTCCGCCGGACCATTACTTCATGATGGGCGACAACCGTGGGGAAAGCGACGACAGCCGATTCTGGGGCCCGGTCCCCCGCGAATGGATCATCGGCAAGGCCTTCGCCACCTACTGGCCCCCCGACCGAGTCGGGATCTTCTAGGCGCCGCGGCTCGCGCACGCGCCGCCGGATGCTGGCGCGGACCCAGCGCCTGTTCACCTTCGACCGGGCCCTCGGCAGCCGGCTGGTGGCCGGCGCCGATGAGGCCGGTCGCGGCTGCCTCGCGGGACCGTTGGTCGCCGCCGCGGTGCTGATCGACTACGAATCGCTCTCGCGCTCCGACCGGCTGGCGCTCGCCGGGCTCCATGACTCCAAGCAGATGGACGTGGAGCGGCGCGAGGAGATCTACCCGGCGGTGCTGCGGGCCGCGGCGCGGGCCTCGATCGTTATCCGCTGCGTGCGAGGCATCGATGACCGCGGCCTCCACGTGACCAACCTCGAGGCGCTCTCCAGCGCGCTCGAGGGGCTGCGGCCCGCCGAGGGTGCGACCTGCCTCGTCGACGGCTTCTCGCTGCGGAAATGCTCCGTGCCGCACCGTGCCGTGGTCGAAGGCGACGGGACCAGCGCCGCGATCGCCGCCGCCTCGGTGCTGGCCAAGGTCACCCGCGATCGCTACATGCACGGGATCGCCGGCCAGCACCCCGGTTGGGGGTTCGATGAGCACGTCGGCTACTCGACCCCGGAGCACCGCGCGGCGATCGAGCGGATCGGGATCTCGCCCCTGCACCGCCGCTCGTTCCAGTCCGTCGCCTACAGCCAGCTCGAGCTCTCCGCCTAGAACGCGCTGCGGATGTGCTCGACGGCCAGGTTCATCCCGGCGCGGTCGAAGCTGACGCCGACGACGTCGAACCGGATCTCGGCGTAGGCGGGCGGGGCAGGGCGGGTCGCCATCCAGGCGGTCGCGACGCGGCGGATCCGGAGCCGCTTGCGCGGGCCGACCGCCAGCGCCGGCCGCTCCGGGCCGAGGTCCGAGCCCCTTCGGCCGGCCTTGACCTCGACGAAGACGAGCGTGCGCCCGTCGATCGCGACGATGTCGATCTCGCCGAGCCGGGTGCGGGCGTTGCGCTCGAGGATGCGCCAGCCCGCCCCGACGAGCCGTGCGGCGACCAGGTCCTCGGCCCGGCGTCCGATCCGCTGCCGCGCGAGCGTCATGCCTGCCGACGCTAGGGGCGCGGCACGCACGAATGGCGCGCAGGAAGCAAGGTTTGTGAGACCTGGGAGCGGCGGCACGCTTCCTGCACACAGGTGTCCGTGACTTGTTGACCTGGGCGAGCCACGCGTAGATTGCGGCGGGCCAGGATCGTCCCCATCCTCGCCACCTCGCGGACATTCACGCTCGACGGCATCGCCGCTCGCCCGGTCAGGGTCGAGGTCGACGTCCGCCGCGGCCTGCCGGCATTCTCGGTCGTCGGCCTCCCCGACGCCGCGGTGAGGGAGGCGCGCGAGCGGGTCCGCGCTGCGCTCACCAACTGCGGCTTCGAGTTCCCGCTGCGGCGGATCGTCGCCAACCTTGCCCCGGCCAGCGTCCGCAAGGCGGGCCCCGGCCTCGACCTGCCGATGGCGGCGGCGCTGCTCACCGCCTCCGGACAGCTGACCTGGGCCGAGTCACGGCGGATTGCGATGGTCGGCGAGCTCGCCCTCGACGGCTCGGTCCGGCCGATTCATGGCGCCCTTGCCATCGCCGAGGCGGCGATGGAGGCGGGGGACGACTCGATCGTCGTGCCCGCCGCCAACGGCCCCGAGGCGGCGCTGGTCCGTGGCATCGAGGTGGTCCCGATCGAGAGCCTCGCGCAGCTGCCCGAGCTCGGGGCCGGAGGCGCGCTTGCCGAGCGCCCGGTGCCGATCCGGCTGCAGCTCGGCGCTCACGCCGGGGGGCCGGACCTCGCCGATCTCCGCGGCCAGCGCCACCTCCGCTACGCGCTCGAGGTCGCCGCCGCGGGAGGCCACAGCCTCCTGATCGTCGGCCCGCCAGGCGCGGGGAAGTCGCTGGCCGCTTCGCGGCTGCCCTCGATCCTGCCGCCGCTGGCGCCGATCGAGGCGCTCGAGGTGGCGCGGATCGCGAGCGCCTGCGGCAGGCTCAACGGCGGCCCGGTCGGCGGCCGCCCGTTTCGGGCGCCCCATCACACCGTCAGCCCCGCGGGCCTGATCGGCGGCGGCAACCCGCCCGGGCCAGGAGAGGCGACGATGGCCCATCGGGGGGTCCTCTTCCTCGATGAGCTCTGCGAGTTTCGCCGCGACACGCTCGAGGCGCTTCGGGCCCCGCTCGAGACAGGCTGGGTGTCGATCTCCAGAACCGGCGTCGCCCGGCGCCTGCCGTGCCGGTTCATGCTGGTCGCCGCCGCCAACCCGTGTCCGTGCGGCCGCGGCGAGTCCGACCCCGATTGCAGCTGTGCCCCGCTCGAGGTCCAGCGCTACCAGGGGCGCCTCAGCGGCGCTCTTGCCGACCGGATCGACATCCTCGCCCCGGTCGGCCAGCCGAGCGCCGAGGAGATCGCCGGCCGGGCGGGAGAGGAGTCGGAGTCGGTACGCGAGCGCGTCGTCGCCGCCAGGGAGCGCCAGGAAGCCCGCCTCGGGCCCGGCCGCTGCAACGCCGACATGACTCCCGCAGAGGCACGTGAATGCGAGATCGCCGGCGAGGCCGCCGCCCTGCTCGCCGAGGCCTACTCGCGGCGGCGGCTGAGCGGGCGCGCGCACGACAGGGTGCTGCGGCTCGCCCGAACCGTCGCCGATCTCGCCGATACGGACGTGGTCGGAAACGAGCAGATGGCGCAGGCCCTGCAGCTGCGGAGGCGGGACCGTGAGTGATCGTGAGCCTGAGGCCTGCACCGATTGCCTGCGCCGGTCCTGGCTCCTGGCCCGGCTCGCCCCGTACATCGAGAAGATCGCGACCGGGGCGCCGGGCTCGCGCTCGCCGGAACTGCTGCGGCTCTCGAATGTGGATCTCGTCGCCGCGGCGGGCCCGCAGGCCGGCGACCAGATGCTCGAGGAGGTGATGCGAATCCCGGAGCGCCGGCTCTGGGACGACCTTCTCGCCGCGGAGTGTTGGGCGTGCTGCAGGCACGACCGGCTCTACCCGGTCGGGCTCGAGGACGCCGCCGATGCCCCCTGGGCGCTGATCGGGCGCGGCGATTCCGAACTGCTGGCGCGGCTCGAGCCCGAGGCGGCCGTGACGGTCGTCGGCGCTCGCCGCGCCAGCTCCTACGGCCGCGAGGTGGCTCGCGAGCTCGCCCGCGAGCTGGCCGGGGCCGGCGAGGTCATCGTCAGCGGCCTTGCCTTCGGGATCGACGCCTGCGCGCATCGGGGGGCGCTCGAAGGTGACGGCCTGACCGTCGCCGTCCTCGGCTGCGGGGCGGACGTCTCCTATCCCGCCGCGCACCGCTCGCTCTGGAGGCGGATCTCCGAGCTCGGTCTGGTCATCTCCGAGTTGCCGCCCGGCACCGGGGCCTGGCGCTGGAGCTTCCCGGCCCGAAACCGGATCATGGCGGCGCTGGCGGGAATGACGGTCGTCGTCGAGGCGGCGGAGCGGTCGGGCTCGCTGATCACGGCCGACCTCGCCGCGGACCTCGGCCGCGACCTCGGCGCGGTGCCGGGGCCGGTCGGCTCGCGGCTCTCGGCCGGGCCCAACAACCTGCTCGCCGGCGGCGCCTGCGTCGTCCGCGACGCCCAGGATGTCCTCGATGCGATGCTCGGGCCGGGGGCACGGCCTCTGGACCGCTTCGGCCCGCCGCTCGAGCCGGCGCTGGCCGAAGTGCTGGGAGCGGTGGAGCGGGGGGAGGAGACGTGCGATGCGGTCGCGGCCGCCCTCGACCTCAGCGGCGCCGAGACCGCCGCGGCCCTCGCCACGCTCGAGTCACGGGGCTACGTCACCTGCTCGCTCGTCGGGGTCTACCTGCGGACCACGCTGAGAGCGCCCGAATAGGCTCCGGCGGGTGGTTAAGCCGATTCCCACGGTCCTCTCGATCGCCGGCTCGGACTCGGGCGGTGGCGCCGGGATCCAGGCCGACCTCAAGGCCTTCGCCCGCTGCGGCGTGCACGGGATGACCGCGATCACGGCGATCACCGCTCAGAACACGGTCGGGGTCGACGCCGTCGAGGCGGTCTCGCCGGAGCTGATCGTCGCCCAGGTGAGATCGGTCGCCGAGGACATCGGTGTCGACGCGGTCAAGATCGGGATGCTGGGGACGGCCGAGACCGTTCACGCGGTCGTCGAGGCTCTGGGCCTGATCGGCGACGCGCCGGTCGTGGTCGACCCGGTGATGGTCTCCGAGAGCGGCGCCGTCCTGCTCGACGATGACGCCCGCGAGGCGCTTCTCGGCGAGCTGCTGCCGCGGGCGAGCGTTGTCACCCCGAACCTCCCCGAGGCGCGGGCTCTGAGCGGCGAGGGTGAGGCGACCGCTCAGGAGGACCTGGCACGGGCGGTGCTGGCGCTGGGGCCCGAGGCGGTGGTCGTCACCGGCGGCCACAGCGATCGGGTCACCGATGTCTTCTTCGACGGCCGCGAGATGGTCACGATCGACGGCGAGCGCTACCCCGACGGGGCCTCGCATGGCTCGGGCTGCACCCACTCCTCGGCGCTCGCGTCAGGCCTTGCCCTCGGCGAGACGCCGCTGCAGGCGGCAAGGCGCGCCCGCGAGGTCGCGTCCTCCGCGGTCGCCGCGGGACTGCGGGGCATCGGACGGGGCCCGGGACCGGTCGACGTCTTCGACCTGACGGGCCCAGGCGCCGCCGGGCATCGTCCTCGGTCCCCCCGATAGGCGCATATGCCGGCCTCCCTGCGTCCTTGCCTGACGGCGCCTGAACCTCGTCAGTAGATTGGCCCCATGAGCTCCAACGGCAAGACCGCAACCAGCCTGCCCCGCCCGCGTTCGAGCGTCGTCTTCGACGGGCCCGATCGCGCCCACTCGCGCGCCTACATGAAGGGAATCGGGTTCGACGACGACGCCCTCAGCCGGCCGACGATCGGGATCGCCAACACCTGGACCGAGGCGATGCCCTGCAACTTCCACCTGCGCGGCCTCGCCGAGCACGTCAAAGAGGGGGTCCGCGCCGCCGGCGGGACGCCGATGGAGTTCAACACGGTCGCCGTCTCCGACGGGGTGACGATGGGGACCCAGGGGATGAAGGCCTCGCTCGTCAGCCGCGAGGTGATCGCTGACTCGATCGAGCTGATGGCGCGTGGCTACCAGTTCGACGCGATCGTCGCCCTCTGCGCCTGCGACAAGACGATCCCCGGCTGCGCGATGGCGCTCGCCCGGCTCGACATCCCGTCGGTCGTCCTCTACGGCGGCTCGATCGCCCCCGGCCACTGGCATGGCCGCGACGTCACGATCCTCGACATCTTCGAGGCGATCGGCGCCCACAACAGCGGCGACCTGACCGACGAGGAACTGAACGAGCTCGAGGGGGTCGCCAGCCCCGGCGCCGGGGCCTGCGGCGGCCAGTTCACGGCCAACACGATGGCCTGTGCCTTCGAGGCGCTCGGCGTCAGCGCCGGCGGCTCGGCGATGGTGCCGGCCGAAGACGAGGAGAAGGGGTCGGTCGCCGAGCGGATCGGCGAGCTGGTGATGAAGGTGCTGGTCGACGACATCCGGCCGAGCAAGATCATCACCCGCGACTCGCTCGAGAACGCGATCGCCTGCGTCTGCGCATCGGGCGGCTCGACCAACGGCGTCCTGCACCTGATCGCCCTTGCCCACGAGCTCGATATCGAGCTCTCGATCGACGATTTCGAGCGGATCTCGCGTGCGACCCCGCTGCTCGCCGACCTCAAGCCCGGCGGCCGGTTCGTCGCCACCGACCTCTACGCCGCCGGGGGCGTCCCGGTCCTGCTCAGCAGGCTCGCCGAGGCCGGCGCACTTCACACCGATGCCCTGACCGTGACCGGACAGACGATCGGCGAGGTCGCCGACGCGGCCACCGAGGCCCCCGGCCAGGAGGTCGTCCGCCCGCTCGACGATCCGCTCAAGACAGAAGGCGGCCTGGCGATCCTCAAGGGGAACCTCGCCCCCGAAGGGGCGGTGGTCAAGCTCGCCGGGACCGAGCGCACCCAGCAGACCGGCCCGGCCCGGGTCTTCGAATCCGAGGAGGAATGCTTCCGCGCGGTCAAGGAACAGAAGATCAAACCCGGCGACATCGTCGTCATCCGCAACGAGGGCCCGGCCGGGGGGCCGGGGATGCGGGAGATGCTCCAGGTCACGGCGGCGATCGTCGGCGAGGGCCTCGGCGAGAGCGTCGCGATGGTCACCGACGGCCGCTTCTCCGGCGCCACCCGCGGCCTGATGATCGGCCACGTCGCCCCCGAGGCCGCAAAGGGCGGCCCGATCGCCGCGATCGCCGAGGGGGACACGATCACCGTCGACATCGACGCCCGCAGGCTCGAGATCGACCTCGACGAGGAGACGATCGCGTCCCGGGTCGCCGCCTACGACCCGCCGCCGTCGCCGTTCGGGACCGGGGTGATGTCGAAGTACGCGGCGACCGTCAGCTCAGCGGCAGCCGGCGCGATCACCCTCTGATCCGCTTCCGGGCCGGCGATCTGTCACTGCGCGCGTTCTGTCCACTGCGCGCTATGAGACCGAGCGCTGGGCCTTGACCTCGCAGAGGTCGACGGAAGCCCGAGCGCCAGGCGTCGCCGACGCATCCATCTGCTCGAAAACCGCGCTGGCGTCGCGCATCTTCTCCTCGGTCTCGAAGTACCCGACGAATAGGGCGGTCCCCTGCGACTCGTCGAATAGCAGCTCAAATCCGGTTGCGTCGACGCCGGGGGGTGGTCCCTCTTCACTTTCGACCTGGGAAACGATTTCCGAGATCCGCTCGGCGGTCACGTCGGTGAACCTCACCACACGTGCGTGCATGCGCTCCTCCTTGGGTCAGACTGGTTGCAGCAACCCTACGCCCCCGCTCGTCGCCGAGTGACGCGCAGGGCCGCACTCGAACCGCCCTACGCGTAGCCCATCCGTTCCAGCACCGGGATCTCGCGGATCTGGGGCGGCTGGAGATGGTCCCAGAGGATCCCGCGCGGGCGGTCGTACTGGCTGTCGACCTCGATCACCGCCCGCGGGGTGGCGATCATGTCGACCGGCAGGTCGTGCGCGGTCATCATCAGGTGCCGGCGGACGATCTGCATCGGGTGGACCGTGGTGGCGACGATCGTGTGGGCGTCGATCTTGCCGGCGTCGATCAGGATCCCGTACTCGAGGTCGGAGTAACCGCCCCCTTTCCCGACCCGGGCGCCGCTCAGGTTCACCCCGACCGAGCCGCAGAGGACGAAGTCGACCTCCGGCAGGTCGTCGAGGGCGACCACGCGCCCGTGCTTGAGAGCGCCCTTGATCGTCGCCGCCTCTTTCAGCGCGTCCTTCGAGAGCCGTTTCGGTTCGAGGACGCGGAACGGGTGCGGGTCGCGCAGCCTCGGCACGGCCATGATCACCGTCTTGCCTTCCTCCAGGGCCCTCCTGCGGGCGTGGGTCTGGGGGGAATCGGGATTGGCCTTGATTGCCTGGGCGCGCTTCCAGAGCCTGTGCCCGGCGAGCTTCTCGGCCGCCATCCTCGCTCCGGCGAAGTTCGGGATCCGGCCCTCGGCGCCGGGAAACCGGGACACGCCCTCGCGTTCCATCGCCTGCCAGATCTCCTTGCGGACAGAGTCCTTCGAGGGGGCCACCCGGCAAACATATCTGTCGGGAAACCCGGATCGCCGCAGCCGGAATTGCAGGGATGCACCACCATACGGCCGAAAGTAGGCCTGCCCGGCCGCCTAAACTCCTGTGGTCGGCGTGTGGATGTCCAAGCCTGGAATCGAGCAAGTTGGGACTTAAGACGAAAATCGGAATCGTCACCGGGGTCTTCGTCCTCGGCCTCTGCGCGATCGCCTATGCCTACGATCGCTCGCAGGACGAGAAGATCGCCGACGGAGTGACGATCGGCGGCGTCGACGTCGGCGGCCTCAATGCGGAAGAAGCCGAAAGGAAGGTCCGCCGCCACCTGCTGGCGCCGCTCAAGCACTCGCTCAAGGTCGGCTACGAAGGCAAGAGCTGGAAGCTCGAGGGCAGGAAGCTGAAGGTCCACGCCGACCTCGAAGCCTCGGTCCAGCAGGCCCTCGACGCAAGCCGCGAAGGCGGTCTCCCGGGGCGCGTGATCCGCTACCTCACCGGTGGCGAAGTCGACAAGCACGTCTCGGCGGACGTGAGCTACTCGCAGCCGGCGGTCAACCGCTTCGTCCGCCACGTGGCGAGCGAAGTCGACCGCGAGCCCCAGGACGCCGGGGTCGAAGCGAGCGGCGAAAGCGTCGCCATCGCGCCGGCGGTATACGGGCGAAAGCTCCGCGACGACCTGCTCACGAAACAGCTCGACAACGCGGTCCTCAACGCCAACGCCGACCACGCGATCACGGCCCGGACCCACTCGGAGAAGCCGGACGTGGTCGGCGACGAAGTCGCCGCGAAGTACCCGAGCTACCTGACCCTCGACCGCTCGACCTTCACCCTGCGACTCTGGAAGCACCTGAAGCTGGCCAAGACCTACACCGTCGCGGTCGGGATGGAAGGGCTGGAAACGCCCGAAGGCCTCTACGCGATCCAGGAAAAGGAAGAAGAACCCGTCTGGCACGTGCCGGAATCGGCCTGGGCCGGGAGCCTCGCCGGCGAGGACATTCCGCCCGGTCCCGAAAACCCGATCAAGGCGCGCTGGATGGGGATCTTCGAAGGCGCCGGGATCCACGGCACCGAAGAGACCTGGTCGCTCGGGCAGGCAGCCTCGCACGGATGCGTGCGGATGGCGATCCCGGACGTGATCGAACTCTACGATCAGGTCGAAGTCGGGACCCCGATTTACATCGGCTGACGCAGGCGCGCGCCGCGCCGCGGCGAACTTAGGCAGATGGACTGGGACGAGGCGCTGACCGGGTTCGATCGAGACGCCCGGGGGCGCAGCGTCGCCGAGCGGACCCGCCGCGCCTACGGCGTCGATCTGGGTCAGTTCGCCGAGTGGGCGCGGGGGAGGGGGCTCGAGCCCGCCGCCGTCCGCCACCGCGATGTCCGCCACTACGCGGCCGGGCTCTCGCAGGCCGGCTCGGCGCCGGCGACGGTGGCCCGAAAGCTCGCCGCGATCCGCGGCCTCTTCGATTTCCTCGTCCGCACCGAGCGGATCGGGCAGAACCCGGCCGACCTCGTCTCGAGCCCGAAGCGCGACCAGAAGCTGCCGCAGGTGATGACCGGCGAGCAGGTGAGGACCCTGCTCGAGCGGATCCCGGCGACGACGCCGCTCGAGCTCCGCGACCGGGCGATGCTCGAGCTCGCCTACTCGTGCGGCCTGCGCTGCGAGGAGATCGTCACCCTCGACCTCGGTGCCTTCGATTACGAGACCGAGCAGCTGCGGGTGCTCGGCAAGGGGTCGAAGGAGCGGCTGCTGCCGGTCGGAGAGCCGGCGCAGCGGGCCCTCAACGGCTATCTCGACCGGGGCCGCGGAGCGCTGTCCGCCGACAGCCGCGAGCGCGCCCTTTTTCTGTCCAAGAGCGGCCGTCGCCTCTCCAATTCCGACGTCACCCGCAGGCTCGGGCTCTGGGTCCGGGAGGCCGCCCTGGCCGGCGGCGTCTCGCCGCACTCGCTCCGCCACAGCTTCGCGACGCACCTGCTCGAAGGCGGCGCCGACCTGCGCACGATCCAGGAGCTGCTGGGCCATTCATCGATCTCGACGACCCAGATCTACACCCGCGTCGACGCCGCCCGGCTGCGGGATGCTTACCTTGCAACCCATCCCCGCGCCTAATGGTCCTTGCTATCGCCCGTAGAATGGCGTTGGAAGGCCATGGAAACGGGCGTTAAAGAGGTGGAGCTGCGCGACCTGTGGCGCCGCTACAAGGAGGAGAACGACCAGTCCGCGCGAGAGCGCCTCGTGGTCGCCTACTCGCCGATGGTCAAATTCGTCGCCGGCCGCCTCGGGGCCGGCCTCCCGTCCCACGTCGATGACGCCGACCTCATCTCCTATGGCCTTCTCGGCCTGATCGGCGCGATCGAGCGCTTCGAGCCGGAGCGGGGGATCAAGTTCGAGACCTTCGCGATGACCCGGATCCGCGGCGCGATCATCGACGAGCTGCGCTCGCTCGACTGGGTGCCGCGCTCGGTCCGGGCCCGTGCCCGCGAAATCGAGGCTGCCCAGAACAAGCTCGAGCACGAGCTGCAGCGCGCTCCGTCCGAGGCCGAGCTCGCCGGGGAGCTCGGGATCAGCGAGGAGATGCTGCAGAGCTCGCTACTGGAAATCGCGAACTCCTCGGTCTACGCGCTCGACGAGCTCTGGAGCGTCTCCGATGCCTCCGGGGACCAGGTCTCGCTGCTCGACACGATCTCCGACCCGCGCGCCGACGACCCCCAGGAGTCGCTCGCCAGCAACGAGATCAAGGACCGGCTGACCGAGGCGATCGCATCGCTTCCCGAGCGCGAGCAGCTCGTCGTCGCCCTCTACTACTACGAGGGCCTGACCCTGCGCGAGATCGGCGAGGTCCTGGGCGTCACCGAGTCGCGGGTCTCGCAGCTGCACACCAAGGCGGTTATGCGGTTGAAGTCGGCTCTGCAGCCGGTGTAGGTTCCATTGCGTGCCACATAAGGCCGCAGACCGGATTCGCAATGTCGCCCTGATCGGGCACCGGGGCAGCGGCAAGACGAGCCTGCACGAGGCGATGTTGTTCGAGGCGGGCGTAGCGAACCGGCTCGGCACCGTCGCCGATGGCACGACGGTCGCCGACCACGAGCCCGACGAGCAGGAGCGCCAGATGTCGATCGACGCCTCGGTCGCGACCTTCGAGCACGAAGGGCGAAAGATCAACCTGATCGACACCCCTGGCGAGCCGAGCTTCGTCGCCGACGCGGTCGCGGCGCTGCGCGTCGCCGACGCCGCGGTCGTCGTCGTCAACGCGACGATGGGCGTCGAGGTCCACACCGAGCGCCTCTGGCGCCGCGCCGACGATGAGGGCCTTGCCCGCCTCGTCTTCATCAACATGCTCGACCGCGAGCGCGCCGACTTCTTCGCCGCGCTCGACTCGCTCAAGCGCTCCTTCGGCGCCCACGTCGTCGCCACCGAGATCCCGATCGGCACCGAGCACGACGTCCGCGGCGTCATCGACCTGATCGATATGAGGGCCTTTGTCAGCGAGGGAGCCGGCCGCGGCAATGCCTCCGAGGCCGAGATCCCCGAGGACCTCCGGGCGCAGGCCGAGGAATACCGCGAGAAGCTGATGGACGAGGTCGCCGAGAACTCCGACGAGCTGATGGAGCGCTACCTCGACGGCGAGGAGATCGACCACGAGGAGATCGTCGGCGTCCTCAAGCAGGGCGTCACCGACGGCCGCATCTTCCCGGTCACCTGCGGTGTCGCCACCCGCAACCTCGGCACCGGGCGGCTGCTCAGCGCCCTGGTCGAGGACCTGCCCTCGCCGGCGATGCGCGGCCCGGTCGCCGCGATCGGCGCCGACGGCGAGGAGATCGAGATCGAGCCCGACGAGGAGGGCCCGCTGGTCGCCTACGTGTTCAAGACCCTTGCCGACCCCTACACCGGCCGGATCAACCTCTTCCGCGTCTACCGCGGGACCCTGACCTCCGACTCGCAGATCGTCAACTCGACCCGCCATGGGAAGGAGCGTGTCGGCCAGCTCGGGCAGCCGCTCGGCAAGGATCTGACGCCCGTCTCGGAGCTCGGCGCCGGCGACATCGGCGCCGTCGCGAAATTGAAGGAGACGCAGGCGGGCGACGTCCTCACCACTACCCAGGAGGAGATCTCCTTCTCGGCGCTCGAGCTGCCGGCGCCGGTGATGGCGTTCGCCTACGAGCCGAAGTCGAAGGGCGACGAGGAGAAGGCGGCGGCCGCGGTGCGGCGGCTGAGCGAGGAGGATCCGACCCTCGACGTCCACCGCGACGCCCAGACCGGCGAGCAGATCGTCGCCGGCCTTACCCAGGTCCACGTCGAGGTCCTGGTCGAGCGGATGAAGCGGCGGTTCGGCGCCGAGATCGAGCTGCATCCGCCGCGCGTCCCCTACCAGGAGACGATCCGCAAGCCGGCCGAGGCCCACGCCCGCTACAAGAAGCAGTCCGGCGGCCGCGGCCAGTTCGCCGACTGCAAGATCGAGGTCGAGCCCGCGGAGGATGGTGTCGGGCTCGACTTCGTCAACAAGATCAAGGGCGCCTCGATCCCGGGCAGCTTCATCCCCGCGGTCGAGAAAGGGGTGGTCGAGGCGATGGAACACGGGACCGTCGCCGGCTACCCCGTCAAGGGCGTCCGGGTCAGGCTGGTCGACGGCAAACACCACGACGTCGACTCCTCCGAGATGGCGTTCAAGATCGCCGGCTCGATGGCGTTCAGGGAGGCGATGGAGGAAGCGTCGCCGGTCCTGCTCGAGCCGATCGTCAGGCTCACCGTGAGCTGCCCAGAGGACGTCGTCGGCGACGTGATCGGCGACCTCAATTCGCGCCGCGGCCACCCATTGGGGATGGAGCCCTCCGGCGCGATGACCGAGGTCAAGGCCGAGGTGCCGATGGCCGAGGTCCTCGATTACGCCCCGGACCTGCGCTCGATCAGCGGCGGCCGCGCCGACTTCACGATGGACTTCGAGCGCTACGACGAGGTTCCCGCGCATCTTGCGGACAGGGTCGTTGCAGCAAGTCGTGAAAGCGCCGGCGCCGCGGCCTAAGGCCGGGGTACCGCTGCTAGCTTTGGCATGTGAGCGCGGAGCGAGCAAGCGTCGAAATCTGGCTCATCGCGCAGCGAGCGAAGCGCGAGGGTTGGATTCCGTGAGCGGAGACGAGAATTGCGCCGTTTGCCGGCGCACGATTCTGGCTGGTGAGCGCACGCGGACGTTCATGAGCCCGAAGGAGGGCCCGAAGCTCGTCTGCGACCTCTGTCGCGAGCGCGCCCGCAGGCTCGGCTGGGTCGACCCGGCGGCGCCCGGGGCCAACGTCGGCCGCCGCCCGGCCCCCGAGGTGTCCGAATCGCCCGCCAACCGCCTCGAGCGTGCCGCCCTCCGCTTCAACGGCAGCGAGGCTGCGCACACGGTCGGCGGCCTGATGCGAACCCTCGGCCGCCCATCGGTGTCGGTCGGGTCCGCCGCCGGCTCGCCGAGCGAGGTCCGGATCACCTTCGCCTGGGACCTCTGCTGGTACCAGTGGGGGGTCGACTTCGGCGACGAGCTCCGATCCGTTTTCCAGATCGACCGCGGGACCGAGATCGAACAGCTCGACGGCTCCGCCCGCCAGTGGAACGCGTCCGCCGGCGAGGGGGGGCGGATCGCCCTCGGGGCCCCGGCGCGCGAGCCGGTTGGCTGAGCCTTGGCGAAGATGGTGGTCAACGTCGACGGCGGCGCCAGGGGCAATCCCGGGCCCGCGGCCGTCGGGGTGGTCGTTCAGGACGCCGACGGCGAGGTGCTGGAGGAGGTCGGCGAGCGGATCGGCAGCGCCACCAACAACGTCGCCGAGTATCGGGCGGTGCTGCTCGGGATCGAGCGCGCCCGGGAGCTCGGAGCGAGCGAGCTCGAGCTGATCGGGGACTCGGAGCTGATCGTCCGCCAGGTGAAGGGCGAGTACAAGGTCAAGGACGCGACCCTGCGCGAGCTCCACGCCGAGGTGAGCCGGGCGCTCGCCCCGCTCGACAGCTGGTCGATCCGCCACGTCCGCCGGGAGAGCAACGCCGAGGCAGACCGGCTCGTCAACGAGGCGCTCGATGGCCACTGAGAAGGCCCAGTCGATCGACCCCGGCGTCGACATCGGCCACGTCCACCTCAAAGTCGCCGACATCGACCGCGCCCTCGATTTCTACTGCGGCGTCCTTGGGTTCGAGCTCCAGCAGCGCCTCGGCGACGATGCCGCGTTCATCTCCGCCGGCGGCTACCACCACCACATCGGCCTCAACACCTGGCAGTCGCGAGGCGGCTCGCCGCCGCCGCCCGGCAGCACCGGCCTGTTTCACGCCGCGATCCGCTACCCGACCCGCCGCGCCCTCGCCGACGCACTCCGCCGCCTCTCCGAGGCGGGGATCCGGATCGGCGGCGCCTCCGACCACGGCGTCAGCGAGGCGATCTACCTCAACGACCCCGACGGCAACGGCCTCGAGCTCTACTGGGACCGGCCGCGCGAGGGGTGGCGCAAGGAGGACGGCGAGCTCGTCATGTACACCGCGCCCCTCGACCTCCAGGACCTGCTCTCGGAGCTGGACTAGCGACCGCGCTGCTTCGCCACGGTCCTAGGGCCCGCTGAATCCGATCGCGAAGCAGGGCCCGCCGCCGCAGTTGTCGCTTTCCTGGATCGCCCCGTCGAAGAAGTCGGAGACGAGCTGCTGCTCGGCCGGCGTCGCCCGCGGCGCGCCGTGCGGGTCGGCGCCGCTGCGGTTGGGGACGTTTTCGTAGGGCGGCGGGTCGGTCCCGACCACCGTTCCGGCCGGTTCTTCGCGGGTCGGTCCCGTGTCCCAGTAGTAGGCGGCCGAGCCGGTGAACGGGTAGCTGCGGATCGCCGGCACCCGCCAGAGGACGTTGGTGTTGGGCCAGCGCCCAGGGAACAGGACGGGCCGGTGGGCGCGGGCGTCGATCGTCCGGGCCTCGACGTCGGCCTGGTAGTCGGTCACCTGGTGATCGCCGAAGGCGATGTCCATCAGCACCTGGTGGGCCGGCGTGTCGGGCAGCGGGTTCGTCGTCATCCGGTTCGCGTAGCCGTTCGGATCGCCCCGGTCCCACAGCATCTGGATCAGGTCGAGGGCCAGCGGCCTCGAGAGTTCGTTCGGGTAGGACGGATAGAGAATGGCCGCAAACGGATCGAAGTCGACCGAGCGCGGCAGCAGGACCGAGTAGTTCATCGCCGGGACGCCGAGCGAAGCCCGGGTGAAGTCGGGAGTAACCGCGGTCAGGGCGCCGCCCATGATCCCTCCCTGGCTGTTGCCGTTGTAGAAGAGATGGCTGGTGTTGAGCACTGAGCCGCTGCCGAGGGTGCCGTCCTGGTGGAAGGCAGGGTCGCCGGTGAACCCGGTCGGGCTGATCATCGCCCGGCCCAGGTACATCTCGTCGAGCAGCCCCTGCTGGAGGCGATCGGGGAGTGCCGGGAAGCGCGAGAGCTCCTGCAGGGCCCCGACCGCGACCGGAAGGTCGGACTGCGACATCCCGATCTCGTCGGTCGCGCAGAACACGATCCCGTGTTCCTGGGCGAGCTGGCGCTGCGGGCTCGAGGCGACCTCGCTCGCAGTGCCGAACAGGCCGTGGCCGTAGAGCGAAGGCCGGCCGGCTGCGGCAGGCCCGGTCGCAACCGAGGCCGGGATGATGCAGTCGAAATTGGCCGCCCAGGATCCGTTCTGGATCGGGTTTCCGTTCGAGTCGAGCTGCATCGTCCCGCCGGGACCGCAGTTCGGGAACAGGTAGCAGGGGACGGTGATGGTGCCTTTGACCCGGCGCGCGATCTGGCCCGGGTTCGGTTCGTTTTCGGTGCTGGTCACCGTGAACGGAGGCGTATTGCCCTGCGGCGTCAGGTCGGAGAGGTCCGTGTCGCCGAGCTGGGCGAAGGCGTCGTTCCGCATCGAGAGCTCGCGACCGGCGTTGTTCTGGTCGCTCGCGACCGTGAAGTCCCAGGCCAGGTAGAGGTCCTTGCGGTCGATCCCGGCCTTGTGCAGGGTCTTGAAGATGCCCTTGAAATGCTTGCGGCGGGCGTTGATCTCGTCCTGCTTCGAGGGCACGTTGTCGCGGTAGTAGCGGAACGCGGCCGGCGCTTCGATTTCTTCGCCGGCGGCATTCTGGAGATCGCGCAGGGCGACGACGTAGCGGTGGCCGGAGGCGAAGTTGACCGCCGGATGGATCTCGAGGGCCGCGTTGGCGGGGTTCGGGGCATTGGAGTCGATCTCGACCCAGATCGGCCAGCGCTTCCCGGTGGTCGCGTCGATCACGACGACCGGCGCGTTCTGGCGCCGGTACTGGCGGATGTGGTTGATCGGCACCGCGCCCGTCGCGCGGACGTCGGCGACGGTGTCGATTCCGGGCACCTTGAGCAGGATCGTCGCGCCCGGGCTGAAGCCGTCGGAGGCGTTGTAGGGAGTGGAGTCGATGTGGACGCCGAGGGCGTTCGCCGGCATTCCTTCGGTGTTGAGGTCGACACGGCGCCCGGTCGGGCTGGTGCCGTCGGGCCTCGTGTAGTAGTCGTCGGGGAAGGGGAGGAGGCAGAGCGCGTTGCCCGGTTCGGCGATGAAATCGCAGTTCGCGGCATTCGACACGTCGATCGGCGGCAGGCTTCCTTTCCCTTTGCCGTGGCCGTTCGCGTTGCTCGAATCGGGCGCGGCAAATGCGAGTCCCGCCATCGCCAACACGATGACCGCTGCCGCGAGCGCGGCACTCAACCAAGTTCTCATCGGCTTCCCTCCAAGATCGCCTTCTCCGGCGCTACCCCGAGACCATCGATCCAAACCGGGATCGCCCTCCCGCTAGGCTGGCCTGGAGATGGATGTCGCGATAGCAGGCGGACACGGAAAGATCGGCCTTCAGCTGGGGGCGGTGCTCGCCGAGAGAGGCGACCGCGTGCGCGGCCTGATCCGCAACCCCGCCCAGGTCGAGGATCTGCGGGCCGCAGGGGTCGAGCCGGTCGTCTGCGACCTCGAGGGGGACGACGACGTGGCCGCGGCGGTGAAAGGAGCGGACGCGGTCGTGTTCGCGGCCGGCGCCGGTCCAGGCAGCGGCGCCGAACGCAAGCGGACGATGGACCTGGAGGGTGCCGTCAAGCTGATCGAGGCGGCTCGGGCCGACGGCATCGACCGCTACCTGATGGTCAGCTCGATGGGCGCCGGCGATCCACCCGCCGAGGGCGGCGATGTCTTCGGCGAGTACCTGCGGGCGAAGGCCGCGGCCGACCGCGCCCTGCAGGCAAGCGGCCTCGCCTACACGATCGTCAGGCCCGGAAGCCTCACCGACGACCCGCCGACGGGGCTGGTGAGGATCGGCGATCGGCTCGACCGGGGAGAGGTCCCCCGCGGCGACGTCGCCGCCACCCTGGCGGACTCGCTATCGAGCCGAGAACACGGTCGGCAAGACCTTCGAACTGCGCGCCGGCGACACGCCGATCGGCGATGCCCTTGCCGGCCTCTAGTCGCGGATTCCCCTGGCTGCGCTGGACCCTGATCGGCTGCGTGGGCTGGATCGTCCTGATGATCGCCATCGGCACCCCCGTCGCCATAATTGCGACGCCTGCAGCGGGCCCGATCCTGGGCTGGCTGGTGGGAGGCATCGTCTTCCTCATCACCGGCCTCGCCGGCCGTCGCTAGCCCTGGGCGCGGGTCGGTCACTCCTGTGATCGTCAGGCTCGTCGGCGCCGTCGCGTTCTCAGCCGCAGCGCCGGCTCGAACGGCCGGCGCATACGCCACCACCTGCCCGACTTGATGGCCTCCAACTCGCCGGCCAGACGGTCGCGCTCCGCAGCCAGACGGTCGCGCTCCGCCCTGACCTCGGCAAGCTCGCGCTTCCGCACCGCCTTGCGCTCCTTCGCCTCAGCGAGCGCCGCGCCATCGGCGTGGGCGCTGGCGGAACAGGCGAACGCCATCTCCCCCCGTAGCCGCGCGAGCTCCGCCGGGTCCCGCAGGCGGGCGAGGAACCTGGCGTTCTGAGCTACACGGTCGGGCCAACTCTGCTCTCGCCCCCAGGCGCTGAAGAAGAGCACCGTGGGCGAGATGACCATCTCGCTGTGTGTCCCCGCGCGGACCATCCGCCGCCAGAGATCCCAGTCGCCGGCCCGCTCGAGGTCGGTCGGCCAGCCGCCGGCGGCCAGCGCCGCGCGGGCCCGATGGCTGACTGCGCTTGATGGGGTGCGGTTCTCGACGCTGAGGAACCTGTCGCGGTAGGTGGGCGCGCGCCAGTGGGCCCCGAACGGTTCGAGCTTCCCGTCCTCGCGCACGAGACACGACATCGAATTCACGATCTCGGCGGCATCGGCGTCGAACAGCTCGCCGGCCCGCTCGAGATGGTCAGGCAGCCAGAGATCGTCGTCGGCCAGCCAGGCGACGACGCCCGCGTCTGCCCGCTCGAGCACCTCGTTGCGGTGGGCATAGCCGCAGCCGAATCCCTTCGGTCGGTCGAGGACCTCAACCCGATCGTCCCCCAGTCCGCGGACCGCCTCCTGGGTGCCATCCGTGCAGCCGTCGGCAACGACAAGGACCTGTTTCGGCGGCCGCGTCTGCTCGAGCGCGCTGGCCAGCGCCAGAAGAACCGTCTCACGGCGGTTGTGGGTGGGAATGCCGACCGTGAACTCCACTGCCACGCGGACTTCATACCATGGCGATGGTGCGCGCAGACCCGGACTCGCAGCATGCGCAGGCTCAAGGGGAGGACCTGGAGGTCCTTCCCGGTGGTGTGCGCGACGTCCCAACCGTCGCAGTGGGGGGAAGGCGGCGCCCTCAGCTCGAGGGTGTGGTGTCCGCCCCCGCCGTCGTGCAGGCCGACCACCGGGGGACATTGACGGAGATCGTCAACTTTGAAGATCCGTTCTGGGAGGAGCCGGTCGTCTACTCGTATGCGTTCACCGTCGCGCCGGGGCGGATCAAGGGCTGGGGGATGCACAAGCGCCAGACCGACCGCTATGTCGCGCTGGCCGGCCGGCTGAGGGTCGTGCTCTACGACGGCCGCCCGGACTCCCCGACCTTCGAGCGCTTTGCCGAGTTCTCCTTCGCCGATGAGGCGCCGGGCTTCCTTCGCATCCCGCCCGGCGTCTGGCATGCCGACCAGAACGTCGGCGACGTGCCCTGCCGGGTATTCAACTTCCCGACCCGACCCTATGACCGCGACGCCCCCGACAAGTACCGCATCGACCCGGCCTCGGGCGAGATCCCCTTCGACTTCACGCTGCGCGACGGCTGAAGTGCCCAGCGCTCGCGATCCACGCCGGCGGAAGTGGCTCCTCATGGGCCCGACGCAGGAAACCACGCGGCAAAGATAGAATCCCCTTCCGCGCGGCTGTAGCTCAGCTGGCTAGAGCGTCTGCTTGCCATGCAGAAGGTCGTGGGTTCGAATCCCATCAGCCGCTTTATGAGGAAGCCCCGCTCCGCGGGGTTTTCTCGTGGCTGCGCCGGATAGGACTCCGACGCGGCGGCGACCCAAAACGGCGTTGTGCGCCCGTTGTGCGCCCGATAAGGGGCAGGCGATCGCTTGCCCGGCCCGCCTTCCCGGGTTTGGCGGCGCCAGCGCCGCCAAATCGAGCGTAGAGCTAACATTTCACGCATGCCTGGCTGACGTTAGAAAGCACCATCAGCCCTCGCGTTGTACGGCGCTCGATCGCACCGTCGTCGGTGTTATGCGCGCACCGGACCGCAGTGGCTCGGCGGTGGTGCGCGAGCACCCCCCAGCGCGGCGCTCGATGAATTGGTGTCCGGCCAGATGGCTGCTCCGCTGCGCCGTCCAGATCAATTCAGCTCTTCTTGAACGAGACGAGCCTCAGTCGCTCGACCGGGCCCTTTACCGCGAGCTCGCGAACGGAGCCGATCCCCCGGATGTAGTACTTGTTGTCGATCACGCCGGGCTCGAGTGGCGTCCACTCCCTCGTCCGCAGCGCCCGCTTCGAGGAGACGAAGGGAACCGAGACGCTTGCCTTCAGGTCGAGGACTTCAAAGTGATCTTCGGCTTCGCCCTTCCGGAACTCCTGGCGGCCGACCAGTCCCACTTTGGGGGTGCCTGGGATCAGGACTCCCGCACGGGCGCCATTCACACCGGCCTGAAAGGAGCCCTCGGTGCTGGTGGTCTTGCCCTGGGGATTGAGCTCCTTCGTTTCCTCGCCGAAGTACCAAACGTTGCCGTGACGATCCTGAGCGTAGAAGTCGTCGGTCACCTCCTCGGGCCTGCCCCTCACAGAGACGACGTCGTGGACGACGGTCGTGGGCACACCGAGGATGCGCCTGGTCTTGTGGGTCGCCGTGACGACGTCGATCGTCTTCGTCTTGTCCTTCAAGCCGGTGTACCGCCATTCGCTTCCCGGCTGGAGCGGAAACCACGGGTTGGTCACGCGGTGGACGAAATCGCTCGGGCTGAGCGTCGCCGGCCAGCCCGGCCCGGCGCCCGACATGATCGGCCCGGCGGCTGGGGTGGCGGCCAGCGTCGGCGAAATGGCGGCAGCGCCACCGGTAAGGGCGCAGCAAACGGCCAGCGCCAGGATTCCCTTCCTTGCGGTTGAACGGTTGCTCGTGCTCACGGCGTCCTCCTCGGGTCGGTATCAGTGGTGGGTCACGCGGACGAGCTTGATCTGCTCTTTGGTTCCGCTTGCCGCGCGCTCCTCGACGTAGCCGATTCCCCGTACCGACCACTTCAGATCTCTCACGCCGGGCTCCAGCGGTGACTGCTCCTGGGTCAACAGGGTGTGCTTGAAAGTTCGGTACGGGAGGTCGACCGACCCACCGCTTCCCAACACGATCGCGGTATCCAGCGCGTGCCCCGGCCAGTGGAACTGCCAGTAGGAGTCGCCCTTCGTCGGGTGCGCCTCCATCATTACTCCCGGCTGGGCGCCGTTCACCCCAGCGGGACCGGAATCGATCATCTTGCCGAAGTGGCCGTGTTCGCGCACCACCGTGCAGATGACTCCGATCACGACTTTGCGCCTGTGGGTGACCGTGAAGTTGTCGACCTGAGGGGTGGTGCCATCCTTCATCACGCCCCGGTAGAGCAGCGTCGTGCCAGGCACCAGGGGCAGGTATGAGTTGGTCACCCGCGATTCGAAGTTCGCTGGATCGATCGTCGGCCGCGACCAGGGCGGCCGATGCGCTGACTCGGAACGACTCACTCCAGCGGCGCCAGTCGAGGCACCGCCTCCAGACGAGCTACAGCACCAGAATGCCGCCGCGCCGAGGGCGAGTATCGCCGGAGTCTGGATGCCACGGGGGTTCAAGGTCGATCGTCGGCAAGGTACGGCGGGGGCGTGAAACGGAGATGAAAGCGATGCGGGTCGGGGCCCGAGTCATCCGTCATTCATCCTGCTTTCATCTGTGCTCGACAATCTGGCTCAGAGTCCCATGCGCGTACTGATCGTCGAGGACGAAGTGAAGATGGCCGCCCTGATCCGGCGCGGCCTCGAACGGGAGGGAATGGCGGTCGACGCCGCCGCCGACGGTGAGGAGGGGCTGTGGAGAGCCGAAGCGGTCGAGTACGACGCGATCATCCTCGACCTGATGCTCCCCGGCATCGACGGTCTCGAGGTTTGCCGACGGCTGCGCGAGTCCGGCGTCTGGTCGCCGATCCTGATGATGACGGCGCGCGATGCGGTGAGGGATCGGGTTGCAGGACTCGATCGCGGCGCCGATGACTACCTGACCAAGCCCTTCTCCTACGCCGAGCTGCTGGCCCGCCTGCGCGCGATAGTCCGCCGCGGCCGGCCCGAGCGCCCCACTGAGCTCCGGGTCGGCGACTTGCGGCTCGACCCGGCGACGCGGCAGGCCTGGCGCGGCGGTAGCGAGGTCGTGCTCTCGGCGAAGGAGTTCGCCCTGCTCGAAACCTTCATGCGCAGGCCCGGCGAGGTCCTCACCCGCTTCCAGCTTCTCGAGCACGCCTGGGACTACGAGTACGAGAACCGCTCCAACATCATTGACTCCTACGTGAGGTTCGTGCGCGGCAAGGTCGACCGTCCGTTCGGCGTCGAGTCGATCGAGACCGTGCGGGGGGTCGGCTACCGCCTGCGGCCGGACGGCGGACATTGAGCCGGGTGCCGATCCGCTTGCGGGTGACGCTCGCCTTCACCGTGGCGATGGCAGTGGTCCTGGTCGCGGCCGGCTTCTTCCTCTACTTTCGGCTTGAAGCCAGGCTCGACGAATCGATCAACAACGGGCTCCGCTCCCGCGCCGGCGAGGTCTCGGCGCTGGCTCGAACCTCGGAAAGGACGCTTGGAGGAGCGCACAGCGGGTCGTTGATCGAGTCGGACGAGAGCTTCGCCCAGGTCCTGACCCCGCGGGGGCAGGCCGTCGACTCGACGCCACAACTGCGGGACCGCTCGGTCCTGAGCCGGTCCCAGCTGAAGGAGGCGGCGGTGTCGCCGACCTTCTTCGAGCGGGACAGCGTACCGGGAATCGACACCACCGCCCGTCTGCTCGGCGCCCCGATCGACACCAATGCTGGTGAGTTGATCGTCGTCGTGGGCTCCTCGCTGGGCGATCGCAATGACGCCCTCGACGGCCTCGTGGCGCTGTTCCTGATCGGTGGCCCGATCGCGCTCCTGCTCGCCTCGCTCGCCGGCTACCTCGCCGCGGGGGCGGCGCTGCGTCCGGTCGAGACGATGCGCCGCCGCGCTGCGGCGATCTCGGTCAGTAGGCCCGAGGAGCGACTGCCGATCCCGCCGGCCAACGACCAGCTGCAGCGGCTCGGCCTCACCCTGAACGAGATGCTGGCGCGGATCGACGCCACGCTGGAGCGCGAGCGGCGGTTCGTCGACGACGCCAGCCACGAGCTGCGGACGCCGTTGACGCTGCACAAGACCGAGCTTGAGCTCGCGCTGAGACAAGGGGGGTCCGAGGCGGAGCTCCGAGCCGCCATCGCCTCCGGCCTGGAGGAGGTCGACCGTTTGGTCCAGCTCGCCGAGGACCTTCTCGTCGCTGTCCGCTCGGAGGAGGGACGTCTGGCGCTTGCACCGGAAGCGCTCGCGGTCGACGACGTGCTGACCACCGTAGGTGAGCGCTTCCGAACCCGCGCCGCGGAGTCCGGTCGGCCCCTGGCGGTCGACAGCGCGAACGGGCTAGTGATGGCCGGGGACCGGCATCGCCTCGAGCAAGCGCTGACCAACATGGTCGACAACGCGCTCCGCCACGGCGCCGGCGAGGTCCGAATCTGGGCGGCGGCGGAGGACGGGGGGATCGAGCTTCACGTCAGCGACCAGGGCGCCGGCTTTCCACCGGCGTTCATCGCCGAGGCGTTTGAGCGCTTCAGCCGCGCCGACGCTGCCCGTGGCCGCGGCGGGACCGGACTTGGGCTGGCCATAGTCGAGACGATCGCCATCGCGCACGGGGGTCGGACCGGCGCCGCGAACGGACCCGACGGCGGCGCCGACGTCTGGCTCGAGATCCCCGCGCCCTGACCGGGAGAGGGTGCGTTCACGGTCGTTTCACTTGCTCTCCGTAGATGTGGTCGATCCCAGACCACCACCAGGAGGATCAGGTGAGGAAGCGAACCAAGGCAGTGATCGTCGGAGCATCGGCCCTCGCTCTCGCCGCAGGCGGCGCCGGGGTCGCAGGAGCGACCCGCGGTGGTGAGGACTCCCGCCCGATCACTGGCAAGGCGCTCGACGAGGCGAGTGCCGCCGCGCTCAAAGCATCCGGCGGCGGCGTCGTCACCGAAACCGAGCTCGGCGACGAGGAGAGCCCCTAACAGGTCGAGGTCAGCAAGGCCGATGGCAGCCAGGCGCACAGCCGAATCGTGCCCGATAAAGGCGTAATCGCCCGTAAGCGGACGTATCCGGGCGGGCACCACGAGATGATCAAGCGGCCCCGATCCGCTCTAGCTAGGGTCGTGGGTTCGAATCCCCATCAGCCGCTTTCCGAAAGCCCCGCTCCGTCGGGGCTTTCTCATTGCGATTTGCCTTCAGCGTCACCGCTTTCGGATCGATTCCGTCCGTCTGCGTTCGATTGGGCCCCACAAAAACTGCCGAGGAAGGGCGAGCTGGCAACTGAGTCGTCGGCAAGGTTCCGGCAATGGAGCAGGGCTCACTCCCTCGACCTTGCTGCGGATGAACCTCGTACAGGCTCGGGCCGTATCACGTGCATCTCGGCCTTCGAGTTCGAGAAGGCCCACACCGAACCCAGATCATCGAGAATTCGACGCACCGCGTCGGCTTCACTCCACAGGAGGCATCGAAGTGACGAGGACTACTTACGCGTTTGCGCTGTTGGCGGCGCTTGGTGCGCTCGTGATTGCCGGCTGCGGCGGCGGGGGTGGCAGCACCACTTCCGAAGGCGGCTCCGCCGCCAACGAACAGCCTGCCTCGGGCTCATCGGAAGGCGAAACGACTCTGACCGGCGCCGAAGTCTCCGGCCTCGGGACGGTGCTCGTCGATTCGGAAGGGTTCACCGTCTATGAGTTCGCCAAGGACAACGGCACGACGTCGTCGTGTTACGGCGCATGCGAAGAAAACTGGCCACCGGTAACGACGAACGGTGCGCCGACGGCCGGCGAAGGTGCCATGTCCTCCCAGCTCGGGACGACCAAGCGCAAAGACGGCACTCTGCAGGTGACATACGCCGGCCACCCGCTCTACACCTTCATCAAGGATGAAAGCCCAGGCGAAGCCACCGGCAACGGACTCGAATTCTTCGGCGGCAAGTGGTCTGTTCTCGACGAAGCCGGTTCGACAGTTGAAGGATCGTCGGGCGAAGAAACGGAAGCCGTGGAAGAAAGCTCGAGCGGCGGCGGCTACGGGTATTGATCGCGCCGCCATCGCCGTTGTCATCGTAGGAGCGGCGATCGCCTTCGCCGGCTGTGGGGCCGGCCAGGCCCAATCCGCTCAGGCCTCTCTGCGCGCCTACATTGCCCGGGTCGAGCCGATCCGGTTGGGCGTCAACCGCCTCCTCGACCGAGCCGACCCGATCCTTTCGGCCTTTCAAGAGCATCGGCTCGGACCTCGCGCCGCCCAGCGCCGATTCGACCGGCTCGAGCGCCGATTTGCCGCCTTCGCGGAGAGGATCGCGGCGCTCCGCGGATCACCGGTCGGCCTGCGCTCGGCCCAACGCTCCTACGCACAACCCCGGACGCCTACCTGAGCGCGCTCGCGGCCGCCCTGCCCGAGCGCGAATTCGACGAGCTGCCCGAAACCCAGAGCAGGCAGCGGGCGGCGATCATCGCCTCGCGGATCCAGTTGGAAGTCGTCGCTGAAAGGCTCGGGGTTGCGGCTGCCGTCCGACCTCCAAGCCGCCGGTAGTGGCGAGATCGCGCCTGCGCCATCGGGAAGTTGAAGTGGCCCGTGGAAACTGAACGGTGTCCTTGGCAGCCCCGTATCCCCAATCGAGCGACGATATCTATAACGGGGGAGAAACTCATGGGAAACAGGAAAAGTGTCTCGGCTGTGCTGGCGATAACGATGGTCGCGGGAGCATTGATGTTCGGCGTCTTCGCAACTGCCGCGCAGGCAGCCCTTAGGCATATCGATGGGACGATCCTGTCGAAGAACGTCGGCGCAAAGACCTTTCAGATCAGCACCCAGAACGGAAACCAGGTCCGCATCAAGATCAACGCGAACACCGTGTTCCAGCGCATCACAGGAGGACTTGCTGGCCTTCACAAGGGCATGCGGGTCGAGGTCGAAGCCAAGCAGACCAGCAATGGACTGCTTGCCAGGCACATTGAGCCCAAGGAAAGTGGCGGTGGCGGTGGCGGCGCTGATGACCCCCCGAACCACGGCTGAGCCCGGGGCGGGCGAAGCTTCTCTGGGTTCCGCACGCCTGCTCCAACCTCCTTGCAGTGCCGTTGGGTTGAAGGCGGGGTCAAAAGACTCCAATGGCGCGCTGGCCACCCGGTGCCCCACCGCGAAGGACGCGATGTGAGGGGGGGCCGCCGATTAATCGTCCACATCGTGCGACGGCTTCCTGACGGGAACCAGCAGAAGCCGTAGCCGCTCAGAGGAAGACTCGCTACGGCGGAGTCTCCGAAGTGAGCGCGTGGGGCCTCCTCTGCCCGGTTACGATGCGATCGTCTGGGCCTTTACTCCGAGGAGGAGCCTTGAGTCTCAACCGAGAGACTGCGACGGCATTCGTCGAGAAGTACGGTCAGACCTGGGAGAACTGGGACGTCGAGGGCTTCGTGGATTTGTTCAGCGACAATGTCGTGTATGTCGCCCACCCCCAGGAAACGGTGGTTGGAAGGGACGCGCTCAGACGCTACTTGCGCAAGGAGGAGACGGAGCAAGGGTCTGTGAGCGTCCGCATGGGCGGTGCAATAGTCGAGGGAGACCACGTTGTGGCTGAGTTCTGGGTTACCGCGAAGAACAGGGGCGAGGAGGCGACGATTGCCGGCTGCCTCATCGGGCAGCTCGACAAGGCGGACGGGCGATGCACCCACTTCCGCGAGTATTGGTTTGATATCGAGGGACACGCCCCGGCCTTCGATGGCTGGGGCGAGTAGCGGCCTTCGTGATCGACTGATCTTCCCGGGCCATCGCTGTCCACTTGAGCCGAAAGCTGTATCGGGCACAGAACCCGACCCTGTGCCCGAATGCCCCCTAAATCGCTCTGTAATGGCGAGAACCGCGGTTCCGGGCGGACTCTGCCCAGCCGCTTGCCATGCAGAAGGTCGTGGGTTCGAATCCCATCAGCCGCTTCTTCTCGGAAAGCGCTCTCGCGCGAGGTTCCACCGTGTACGCTCGGCGAGCAGCATCTCGGGAAAATTTCGCCACGGGCATCCTGTTTTGGAACCGGCGATGACTGGGTAGTTGCCAAGTGGTCGGCTGTCGAGGACGGGACCACTTTTGCCGCAGCCGATATCTCGCCTCACCGCAGGGACCTGATCCAGTGCCGATCTGAAGGCTTATCCATGGCTTCACTCGCTCCGCCCTCGCCTGACCGTCGCCCTCAGCGACGCCATTACCTCGATGCCATCCGTGTCTCGGCGATTCTCCTGCTGATTCCGTATCACGCAGCTCGCTATGTCCAGAAGGGGTTCGGGGAAGACCGGGTCGTGGATGCTGCGGTCTGGTTTGTCCATACCTGGCACATGCCGCTGTTCTTTGCGATTTCGGGGTTCCTCGCCGCGATCGGCCTGGGAAGGTCCAGCGCGATAAGACAGGTCCGCTCTCGGCTGCGGCGGCTGGGCGTGCCTCTCGTCATCGGGATGCTGACGGTCGTCCCGCTCGCCAACTTCTTCGTGATCGAGGCCGCGGCCCTCTGGCCACGTGACCAGAGGATCCCGGTCAAGCGGGAACTGACCTTCGGCCACCTCTTCAACCTGACGCCCCAGCACCTCTGGTTCCTCGACTATCTGCTGGTGATCTCGCTGCTCGCGATCGGGGTGTGGCTGGCGATCCAGGAGTACCCGAAGCTGGGAGCGGCGATCAACCGTGGCTTTCGCGTCGTGATGACGTCATGGTGGGGCATCCCGGCCCTGGCCGCATCCAGTGCCCTGATCCTGAGCACCAAGGCTGGGTGGGTTGCGGGAGGAACGATGTCGGACTCGCTGATGCCGGTCCCGACGCTGCTCGCCTATTTCAGCTTCTTCTTCGTCTTTGGCTGGCTGTTCAGCGGCCAGGACGATCTTCTCGATGTGCTCAAGCGCGGGGCATGGCTGAGGTTTGCAGCGGGAGCGCTGATCGCGATTCCCGGCTTTTTCCTCTTCTACAACAACACCGATTTCACGGGCAACGTCGGTGTCGCGGGAATCCTGGCCGAAGATGGCCAACTGCGGATCATTGGCCTGTTCACGGTCGGCCTCGTCTGCTGGTTGATGCTGTTCGGAATCTGGGGCCTCCTCGCCCGCTACATGCGCACGGAGTCGCGCGTCCTTCGCTACCTGGCGGACGCCAGCATCTGGATCTACCTTGTCCACATCCCGTTCCTCGTCGCGATGCAGAGCTCGCTGGCCCAGACCCATCTGGAGGTGGCGCTCCGCTATGCCCTGGCCGTGGGCGGCACGATGGCCCTGGCGATCGCGAGTTACGCTCTGGTGCAAGCATGTCGTGAGCTGTGGATCAGGCTCACGCGGCCCCTACGCCGCCCAGGGAGGGCGCGGGGTCGTCCAATTTCAGCTCCGGCGCCGAACGTCAATTGACCGTCCCAAGACTCGTAGTGATCCTGGGCTCAGCCCTCGCCTTGGCATTCCCGTCTGCGGTCCTCGCCGAAGCGGAAGGCGGTGGCCCGCGGCTGACAGGGCCGGCACCACAGCTTCTGTTGATCCATGGCGGCTCCTTTCTCTTCGACGACCCGTCCTTTCAGGCGAGGACCGAAGCGCCGGCCATAGCAGCCGGATTCGTTCCGCACTACCTCAGCTACCCGCTCGACGATCTGCCCGGAGCCGTGGTCGCGGCCAGGGAAGAAGCGGCGCGACTACGAGTGCGATTCGGCCTAGACAACCTTTACGCCTATGGGTCTTCCGCAGGCGGCACCCTCGCGGCCCTCCTCGCCGGCGACGGCCTGGTCTCCGCCGCCGTCGCCAAGTCGGCGCCCTCCGATCTGGTCGGCTGGGAATGGCCACTCAGCGCCTACGGGCCCGGCTACTACGAAGAGATCGGGGCGAACCCGGACGAGCGGCAACGGCTCTCCCCAATTCGCCGTCCGATGACGCGGCCGCTGCTCGTCGTGCAGGGCCGCGCTGATCGGGTCGTCCCGCTTGCCATGAGCCAAGCCTTTGCCGCCAAGTTTCGTCGCGTCCATCTCTGGGTCGTCCCGGGCGGCCACGCCACCGATCGGACGCGTCCGTGGGAGATACGGCGGGCGATGCGATGGCTCGCCCGCCTGAGCAGCTCCGCGGCTGCTGGGGTTCCGGCTGGCTTACGTCGGACCCCCGGCTCCTAGGCACAGAACTAACCAATGGCTCTATCTCACCGTTCTACAGCGAGGCCTAGAAACCGCTCTGGAACGCGCAGTGGGGCCGATTCCAACTCCGTCAGAGAGTTGCATGCCATTCAGAAGGGCGTGGGTTTGAATCCCATCAGCCTGCTTCGACCGCTGCAACCATGCTCGATCGAGGAGATCCTTCGGGTTCGAGGCATGGCGGCGTTGGCAGCTGCCGGCGCTCGGTGCGGCGGCATACTGGTTCAAAGTGATTTTGGAAAGCGGATCCCGCGCGCGTCCCGAGGGGCCGTCCTCGGCGGTTTGGCGCGTCGACCTGCGCCAAACGGACGCATGGGTCGAGGAAGCCGTCGCCTCGATCCTCGGGCGCGACGAGGTGGTGCGAGACCGACGCGAGCGCGAGCAGGTCTGGAGACGACGCGTGGTCGCACGGGCAGCGCTACGGATCGCGCTCGGGAGGGCCCTCGACCTTCCCGCTAGAAGGCTGTCGTTCGAGGTCCTTCCCGGAGGCAAGCCCGGGCTCTCGCCTGGGCTCGCCACCCGGTTGCAGTTCAACCTCGCTCGAAGCGGCGACCTCTGCCTGATCGCCGCCTCCGAGCAGGGGTCGGTCGGAGTCGACGTCGAGGAGGTTCGCGAGTTCCCCGAGCTCGATGCGGTCGCCGGCTCGCGCCTGGCGCCAGAGGAGGGCGCCGCAGTCCTGGCCCGGTCCGGAGAGGAGAGGGTGCGCTCCTTCTACCGATGCTGGACACGCAAGGAGGCCTACCTGAAGGGACTGGGGATCGGGTTGGCTTCCGGGCCGGACAGCGTCGCCGTCTCGGTGGGAGAGACCCCGGTGATCACCCGCCCGGAGGGCGAGCCATGGTCACTCTGTGATCTCGACCTCGAAGACGGCTTCGTCGGCGCGGTCGCGGTTCAACACCCCCACGCCACCCAACCCGCGCCGAAACTGGGTGTGATACCGATGAGCCTCGGACAGTCCCCGACAGCACCGGCATGAAATCGGAGTCACTCTCCGCACCCCGCCAGACGACCGCGTCCCAGTTGGCCGGCTTCGTCCGACTCTGCTCGGCCCGAACGGGCCGGGACCTCGCCGACCCGCAGGAGCTCCAGCGCTTCTCGGTGGAAGAGTTCCGTCGCTTCTGGAGCCTGTTCCTCGAGTGGGCCGATCCCTTGACCGAGGGGAATCCCGAGCCCGTCTGCAGCGACGACCGCTGCGAGGCCGCGCTCTTCTTCCCAAACCTGCGGCTGAACTACGCCGAGAACCTGCTGCGCTCCCGGTCACCCGAGGAGGACGAGCAGATCGTGCTCGTCGCCAGGCATCGCTCCGGCGAGCCTGAGCGGATCACACGCCGGGAGCTGCGCGAGGACGTGCGTGCCCTCGCGGCCCAGCTCCGCCGGATGGGCGTCGGGATGGGAGACAGGATCGCCGCGATCGCTGCCAACAACGCCGATGCGACTGTGGCCGGACTCGCCGCCGCGACGATCGGCGCGACGTTCTCCAGCGCCGCGCCGGACATGGGCGCCCCGGCGGTGCTCGCCAGGTTCGAGCAACTCGAACCGAAGCTGCTGATGGCGAGTCTGGAGGGGTCGCTCGGCGGCGGTCCCGAAGCGGTGGCGGAGCGCGTCGGGGCCGTCGCACGCTCCTTGCCCGGGCTGCGGGCCCTGGTCGCTCTGGACGACGGCGCCGAGCCTGATGGCCTCGACATCCCCGTTCACCATCTGCGGGACCTGCTGCGGGAACCAGCCGACGATACGGCCGGTGGGTGGGAGCGCTTCCCTTTCAACCACCCCCTGTTTGTCCTCTTTACCTCCGGCACGACAGGAGCCCCGAAGTGCATCGTGCACGGGGCGGGCGGAACCCTGCTCGAGCACCTGAAGGAGCAACGCCTCCACCTCGATCTCGGCCCAGGCGACACGCTCTTCTTCCACACGAGCGCAGCCTGGATGATGTGGAATTGGCAGCTGTCCGCACTGGCCTCCGGGGCCCGGCTGGTTCTATTCGACGGCCCCCTGCGTGGGCCCGGCACCCTCTGGGAGATCGTCAGCGAGGAGTCCGTCACCGTCTTCGGCACGAGCCCGCCGTACCTGCAGCTCTGCGAGGACAGCGGCTCCTCACCCCGGCGCGACGCGCCGCCCCGCGCACTGCGATCCGTCCTCTCCACCGGGTCGGTGCTCCGCGACTGGCAGTACGACTGGGTCGAACGGGAGGTCGGGCCGGTTCGCCTTCAGTCGATCTCTGGCGGTACCGACATCATCGGCTGCTTCGTCCTCGGTCACCCGCAGCTGCCCGTCCGCAGGGGAATGATCCAGTCCCGCAGCCTCGGGCTCGATGTCCAGGCCCTGCCCACAGAGATGACCCCCTCGGGCTCACTGGTCGGCGAGCTCGTCTGCCGCAATCCATTTCCGTCCCGCCCCTTGGGATTCCTCGGCGACGACGATGGCCGCTTCCACGACGCTTATTTCAGCCAGAACGAGGGGGTCTGGACCCACGGCGACCTGATCGAGTTCGACGAGGACGGGCAGTCGCGGATCCACGGCCGCTCCGACGGTGTACTCAACATCCAGGGCGTGAGGGTCGGCCCGGCGGAGATCTACGAGGCACTCCGCGACGTGACCGAGGTCCGCGAGGCGATGGCCGTCGAGCAGGCGCGTGGAGCCGGGTCACGGATCGTGCTGCTCCTGGTCCTCCGCGACGGTGCCACTCTGGACGGGAGCTTGATCCTGCAGATCCGTCGGGCGATCTCGGCGCACGCCTCCGCGCTGTATGTGCCGGAACTGATGGTCGCCGTAGAGGAGCTTCCGGTCACCCACAGCGGCAAGCGCTCCGAGCGTGCCGGGCGCGACGCTGTCGCCGGGCGCGACGCCGTCAACAGCTCGGCGCTCGCCAACCCGGGATCGATCGAGCAGATCCGAACGGCGGTCTCCACCGCCGAAGCGGCCCGGATCGACCGCGAGCCCGGCGAGGTGCCTGAGGGAGCGCCGACGATTGAGAAGCTGCGAGCGATCTGGGAGGCGGTGCTTGGGGTGGAGCCGATCGCCGATGATGACGCCTTCTTTGCGCTGGGCGGGACCTCTCTGCTGGCGGTTCGACTCTTCCAACTGATCGAAGCGAATCTGAGGACAGCGCTGCCGCTCTCTGCGATATTGGAGGCCCCGACCCTGGCCGAGCTCGCGGTGGTCGTCGATGATCCCTCCAAACGGTTCGAGCCCCTTGTTCTGATCCGGCCCGGGTCGGGCTTCCCACCCCTCTACTTCGTCCACTCGATCTGGGGGGACGTCCTGGGGATGCGCCAGGTCGCGCTCGCCATCGAAGCCGACATCCCCGTTTACGGCATTCGGGCCCGCGGCGTCAACGCCGACGAAGAACCGCAGAGAACCGTCGAGGAGATGGCGGCGACCTACGTTGATTTGATTCGCGATTTCCAGCCCCAGGGCCCCTACAGGGTCGCCGGGCACTCCTTCGCCGGCCTGGTCGCTTTCGAGATCGCCCGGCAGCTCATTGAGCGGGGCGAGGATGTCGAGTGGCTGGGCCTGATCGACGCCGAGCTGAGCGCTGCCGCCCTCCCTCGGGGACGGCGCCTCGCGCACCGCGCGGCGCTGCCCTTCCACCTCGCTCGCGCCGCGCTGGCCCATCCGCGGGCAGCGGCCAGTGACCTGCTCCTGAACCGGATCCCGAATCTGGCGAGGCGCGCCGTGCTGCTCGTCTTCCCCCACGCAAGGATGTCGAAGCCGCGCCCGCGCTGGACCCAGGGCGCCTCTCCCGGTCAGCAGCTTTTGGCGGAAGTCTTTCTCAGCGCGGCCGACGCCTTCCGGCCCCGCCAGTATCGAGGAGACATGACCTACTTCGTACCAGAAGTGCGCCGCTACCACCTCTACGCCGACCCGCTCCCAGTCTGGCGCGGAGTAACCGAGGGGGCGCTCGAGGTCGTGATCGTTCCCGGCCCGCACGTGGGGATGACCAGCGGTGATCGCGGTCGCCAGCTGGCGGTGAAGATCGACGCACACCTGGCGCCCTCGCGGACGCTGCCGCCAACTGAGCCCGCTGATGGGGAGTGAGGGGCGCATCGGGCACTGATCCCGATCCTGTGCCCGAATCCAACCTAATCCCTCGGGCACGAGTTCCCAAAATGACGGCGATGTGCGGCGATAGCGGCGATTCCGCCCGACTCCGTCTCGCTATTGACTTTTCTCTAATGTAAGCGAATATGCGTGCCGAAGATGCACCGCGCTCCTATGACATGTCGCTTCGCAGCCGGCGTGCCGAGGCGACGGCCTTGCGGATCCGCGAGGCGGGCTGGTCACGCTTCTCCAGCCGGGGATATGACGAGGTGAGCCTCGCCGAGGTGGCCGAGGCGGCGGCGGTGAGCGTGCCGACGGTCCGCGCCCACTTCGGCAGCAAGGAGCGGCTCTTCCTCGCCGGCTACCTGGCCTGGGGGATGGCGGCGGTCGAGAATCGCGAAGCTGCGAGACAGGCCGACCCGGTCGCCGCCGTTCGCAGCCTGTTCAAGGACTACGAGCGCCAAGGCACCGTCGGGCTGCATCTGCTCGCTGAGGAGGGCCGCTTCCCCGCCGTCAAGGAGATGACCGACGGCGGCCGCGCCTACCACCGCTGGTGGCTGGGCGAGGTCTTTGCCGATCACCTTGCCGGATTGACGCCGGCGACCCGCCGACGCCGAATCGCCCAGCTCTTCCTCGCAACGGACCTGATGAGCTGGAAGCTGCTGCGGATCGACCTCGGCCTCTCTCCCCGCCGGACCGAGGCGGCGGTGCTCGAAAACGTCGCCGCCCTGACTGCTGGCCACTGATGGCCCGAATCCTGATCTACACCAGCCCTGCCTCAGGACACACCTTCCCGCCGGTCCCGACCGCACTAGCCCTGGCCGAGCGGGGTCACGACGTCGTCGTCCGCACAGGGCACGAGGGGGTCGATCCGCTCGAACGTGTCGGCCTGCGGGGTACGCCGGCCGACCCGCAGATCGCAGCGATCGAAGTCGACGACTGGAGGGCGTCGAACCCGCTCAGCGCGACCCGCCGTCTCTTCGCGGCCTTCGCCAAGCGGGCCGAGTACGAGCTGCCCGACGTTCAGGCGGCGATCGCGGCCGAGCATCCCGACCTTCTCTGGATCGACATCAACTGCATCGCCGCCTCGGCTGCGGCGCAAGCGTCGGGCCTCCCCTGGGCGCACTACCTGCCCTATCCGCATCCAGTCCCGGCCCGCGGGGTGCCGGCCTACGGCCCCGGGCTCGCGCCCCCGGCCGGGCCGCTCGGCCGCGCGAGAGATGGGGTCCTCAACGCCGTCAACCGCGCTGCCTTCCGCTCGATCCTGCCGCCCTTCAACGCGATCCGCCGTGACCTCGGGCTGCGCGAGTTCCCCCGCGGCGAGGACTATTTCCTCTCGGCGCCGCTGCTGATCCAATTCTCCGCCGAGCCGTTCGAATACCACCGCGACTGGCCGGCAAACGTGCGTCTCGTTGGGCCTGGACTCTGGGACCCGCCCACCGAGGAGCCGGCCTGGCTGGCACGGGAGGAGCGCCCGATCCTCCTGCTCAGCGCATCGACCGAATTCCAGGACGATGGGGCGCTGATCGGGACCGGCCTCGAAGCTCTGGCCGAGGAGCCCTACGCTGTGATCGCCACCACGGCTGCCCACGATCCGACTGGCTTCAAGGCTCCCGCCAACGCCCGGGTCGAGCGCTTCTTTCCCCACACTCCGTTGCTGGCCCGCGCTGCAGTCGTCGTCTGCCACGGCGGCATGGGGACGACGCAGAAGGCGCTCGCCGCCGGGGTTCCGGTCTGCGTCGTCCCTTTCCTGCGCGACCAGTTCGAGATCGCCCGGCGGGTCGAGACTTGCGCCGCGGGGACGAGCCTGCCCGCACGCAAGCTGCGACCCGAAAGTCTGCGCGGCGCAGTGCGCGGCGCGATCGCGCGTCGGCCGGGCGCGGAGCGGATCGCCGCCGCATTCAGCGCGGCGGGTGGCGCCGAGGTCGCCGCCACCGAGCTCGAGGGGCTGCTGGCGGTAGGAGTCGGAAAGTGACCAGCCGGCGGGCACGGCTCAAGCGGAGGAGATCGAGATAGATATATCTGGACCAGAAACGAGGTGCCCTGTCCATAGAGCGACCGAGCCCCTAAGAGGGGAATGGCGCTACGCCGCCAATATCGCCATTTCCAGAGCGATCCGGTCAGATGCTGTCATGTAGAAGGTCGTGGGTCCGGATCCCATCAGCCGCTTTCAAGTCCTAGCGGGAACTGAGCAGGGGCCGCGATCAGTTTGCGACCCCTGCTAGGTGCTGGAACTAGGGCTGGTTGCCGGGCCCGCCCTGGCTCTTACAGGACGCCGGGCGTTCCGAGTTCTTGCCCGTGCATTGCCCACTCATGCCCGCGCCGTTTCCCCCGTTCGTCGGAGGCGACGGGTTTGCGCTCGCGACGGGCGCAGTGGTGAGAGCTAGAGCCGCGGCGGAAAGCAGCACAGCCATGACCTTGCGCATATGTGTCATCTCTACTCCCTCGTCGAGAACGGCGCGCCTCCATTGGCGGACGCCAACGAGGGCGCCGTCCAACTGGTTGGTCCTAGGGATGCAACGACGATGGACCAGATTTGTCAGGCAATACATGCCAATACAAGGAAGGCCACGTCAGGGAGCGACGATGAAGGCCGCTACCAAGTCGACCAGCGGTGTTTCGGCGCGGGTCGGCTCGCACTCGCCACGCTCGGGCACACAACTACGATCCTGCGCCCGAATCCAGCGTATCCCTTGCAAACGGCGGTGGATTGGCGCCGCGAGGTGGGCGAGCTCCAAACCAATTCGCTCTAGGCCATCAGCCTCCCTCAAGGCCCAAGGCCTAGAAACAGCTCTGGACCGCGCAGTAGGGCCGATCCCAGCGTCGTCAGCGCACCCGCTTGCCATCCGGAAGCTCGTGGGTTCGAATCCCATCAGCCGCTCTTCCCGGGACCTCCGAGTGCTGAGCCGACGATTTTCACCGCGGCTGCGTGTTTCATTCGTGGACGCGGGTACCGTCCATGAGGTCGCCGGCGCGTTCGTGAGCACAACCGAGGAGATGACAATGCCCGAGCACAAGGTGGGAACCCGTGACGAATGGCAGGAAGCACGCGACGAACTGGCGAAGCTCGAGGCCAAGGACGCCGAGCTGAATGAGGAGATCAAGAGGAAGCGAGTCGAGCTCCCATGGGTCCCGGTCGAGAAGGAGTACGTGTTCGACACCGAGACTGGGAAGAAGTCGTTGGCCGAGCTCTTCGACGGCCGTTCGCAGCTCCTCGCCTACAACATCATGTTCGGGCCCGACTACTCGCTCGGTGCGTGCCCCGGATGCACGAGCCTCGGCGATGAGTTCTCCGGTGGGCTGATCCACATGAACAAGCGCGACGTGACGTTTCTCTGCTTCTCGCGCGCGCCGATCGATCGGCTCGCCGCCTACAAGCAGCGGATGGGCTGGCAGTTCCCGTATGTCTCGACCTACGACACCGACTTCCCATGGGACTTCGGGCTCGCGATGACCGAGGAGCAGGCGAACGAGATCCCCGAGGTGAAGGAGATGATCGACAACCCGCCCGAGTGGCTTCGGGAGTGGGGCGAGCAGATCGGGGCGGAGCTCAAGGACGGCCTGCGGGAGGGCCCGGGCTACATCGCCTTCGCGCGCGAGAACGGAAGCGTCTACCACACATACACCGTGATGGCGCCCGATCCGTTCGTTCAGCCCCATTTCAACATGCTGCTCGAGCGGACCCCGAAGCCCGGACCCGAGGAGCCGCGCTCCTGGCGCAAGGACGAGTACCCGGACTGAGGCCTGTCCCACCGCGGACCGTCAAACGCCTGGTTCCGCCGGAGCACCGCGTTAAGGTGAGCCTCGTGCACCACTTGAGATTTCTTGTCCTGACTGCGATCCTCGCCGCCGTTTTCGCCACGACCGCTCTTGCGGGCGCCTTCCGGAGCGGCCACTACACAGGCACCACGGAACAGGGCAAACCGATCAGCTTCAAGGTGACCCAGGGGCAGGTGAAGAAGCTGGGCTTCACGACGATCGCGCTCTGCGAAAGCGGCTATGGCTCGAAGGGGACGTTCTCCAACCTTCACGCGCCGATCAAGAACACCCGCTTTGAAATCAAGGTGACGGGCAACGGGGGAGCGACGAGGATGACGATCAAGGGTCGCCTTACCGGTCCCTTCGCGGGCGGCACAATCGTCGACCACACCAGGGTCAATCCCGAAAAGGAAGGGCAGCCCGAACCACATGGCTCCGACCGCTGTGAGGCGACCTTCCACTGGGCGGCGGAAACCGGCTGACCGGGCCCAGCCGCGGGCCTGCAGAGCCCTTGCCACGCGAACCGGCGGCTGAGAGGGTGCATTCGGACCATCCTGCATTCAGAGCCGTCAAAGGAGAAATCGAGTGAGCAAGGTCAGGGGGCATTTGAGCTACGCCAACGTGATGGCGACCGTGGCGGTGTTCATCGCCCTCGGCGGCGCCAGCTACGCCGCCGTAGCGCTGCCGAAGAACAGCGTCGGCTCCGCACAGATCAAGAAGAACGCGGTCACCGGCGCCAAAATCAAGAAACAGGCCGTTACCGGCGCCAAGATCAAACTGTCCACGCTCGGCACCGTTCCCTCGGCGGCCAACGCGCAGGCCCTCGGCGGCCTCACCTCGACGCAGATCTCGGACGCTTCCAAGCTGAGGTGTCCCGGCGACATGGCGGTTGCGGCCGGCACCTGCATCGAGACCACGGCCCGAGCCGCCACGCCATTGCCGACGGCGTTGCAAATTTGCGCAGAGGCGAACCGAGCGCTGCCGTCGATGGGTCAGCTGATGGCCTACGAGGCTCAGAACTATGCAACCTCACCGCCTGGCGAGTGGATCGGGCAGATGTACTTCGACAGTGGCAGCTTCCGAGGTTTGATTGCGTCCACGCAAAAAGGCGGCGTGGTCAGCACCTCGGGCCCTCTCTTCAATGAAGCTGAGCCCTATCGCTGTTCGCAGGAGCCCAGCAACTAGGGGGTGCTAGCGGCGCCGGTGCGGTCGGTGGAAATCGACCTTTGCGGTCTTGGTGTAGGGGGTGCCGCCGGTGGGTGTGAAGGTGATCGCGATCCGCTCCAGCGCCTCGCCGTGCCTGCGGAAGGCCCGCTTCGCGGCGCCGACCGGCCGCAGCGGCAGGCCGGGGGCGCCGCAGGCCCGGGACCTCGTCCGCACCGTCACTCCCGGCAATCGCACCGACTTGCGATGGCGGAGGAGCAGTGCCTGGGGCTTCGCTTCGACCGTCCCTGGGCCGGGAACGTTGAGCCGTAGCGTCGTCGCCCCGGTCGCCGCCGCCTTCGCCGCCCGGCCGACGCGGAAGGTGTTGATCGGCGCGCTGACAGGCGCGATCCGCTGGATTTCGTCCCTGCCCCCGCTGAACCAGATCGCGCCGTCGGGACCGGCGACGATCGCGTTCGCTTCGAATTTGACGCCGGCGAAGATCTGGGTGATTTCGCCGCTCGGCGTCACCCGCCCGATCGAGGGCGGGTCGGAGATGCCGGGAAGCGAGCGACTCTCGAGGCTGGTGAACCAGAGGTTGCCGTCGGCGCCGAGGACGAGCTCGGCAGGGCCGAAGAAAGGCTGGCTGTAGCGCAGGCAGTCGCGGAATTCGGTCGCCTGGCCGCCCGCCGTCACCCGCCCGATCGCCGAGGCGCTGAACCCGACCTGAACGCTGTACCAGAGGTTGCCGTCGGCGCCGATCGCCGCGCCGCCGAGGTTCTTGCCAGGACCGAGAATCGTCGGGGCAACCGTGGTGAGTTCGCCGCCCGGGCCGATCCGCCCGAGCGCTGATCCGGTGCCTCCATTCCCGTAGAAGAACAGCAGGCCCCCACCAGGGGCGGCGACCATCGTGGTCGGCGCGAAGCCGGGGATCGTCGAGCCGAATTCGCTCAGTTCGCCACCGGGGGTGAGGCGGCCGATCGCTCCGCTCCCCGGCCCGCTGAGCGGCTTCTTGGCGAACCAGAGGTTGCCTTCCTGGCCGGCCTCGAGCGTGGTGACGTTGTCCTGGCCGAGGTCAAATGGCAGCCGCGCGATCGTCCCCTGCGGCGAGATCTGCCACAGCGAACCGGCCGCCACGAACCAGAGGTAGCCGTTCGGGCCGGCGACGAGGTCGCCGACGCCGTACTTGGCGTCGAGGGGAAGCGGGTATGTGGTGACTTCGCCGCTCGGGGTGATGCGGCCGATCTGGGGCGGAACTCGCTTGTCCGGCAGGAGCTGAGCGAATGAGTTGAGCGTGAACCAGAGGTTGCCGTCGGCGGCGGCGACGATCCCCCCGGCTTCCAGGTTCTTGGGAAGCTGACCGCCGAATTCGCTGACCTGGCCGGCCGGCGTCACCCGGCCGATCCTCGGTCGCCCTTCGAAGCCGAAGCGCGTCTCCAAGAAGCAGGTGAACCAGACGTTCCCTTCCTTGCCGGCGGCGAGGCTGCCGACCCCGCATTTCGTCGCGAAGCTCCGCGCGATCCCGACCGGGGCGCCGGCCTGCGCGGCGGCGGTCGCGCCGCACAGAACGCCGGCGAGAACGACGGTCACCACCATCAGCCGCCTTGCCGGATTTGCCCGACTCTTCGCTTTCCCCATACGTGCGAGCCTACTGCGGCGGGGCTCCCCTCTCGAGACATATCCTGGGCCGGAGTGATTTCCTCCGTCCTCGGTGCAGGGGGCACAACTACCTCCGAGCCGGTTGCTCGCCGTCTCTGGTCAAGTACCGAAACTGCGACGCCGCCATGAGTTTTAGGGCTGGACAGATGAGGACCCCCCCGAGATCCATGCTCATCCTCGCTTGCTGCGCGATCGCCTTGCTCGCGGCATTTGCGGCCCCGACCGGCGCAGGCGCGGCCTCAAACTGGACGCTGCGGCAGCTGCCCCCGGCCTCCAGCGAAGCGTCGGTGCCGCCACTGTCCGGGGTCTCCTGCCCGACCGAATCCCTCTGCGTCGCCGTCGGCGGGTACGACACCCTCGCTGTCTCGCAAACGCCGACGGGGGGCGCGGCCAGGTGGGAGGTGGTCAATCCCACTTACCCGGTCGGACCTGGGGTGACCTGCGTGGAAGGAGAACCGCACTGTCCGACACCGGGCGGCCGCCTCCAGGCGGTCTCATGCGCGTCGCGGAGCCTCTGCGTCGCGGTCAGCTACGAAGGGTTTGTCTATGTCTCGACCGAACCGGCGGGCGGTGCAGGCGCCTGGTCGTCGACGGTCGTCAACGACGGCGACGGCGCGACGCACCTGACCGCGGTCTCCTGTCCCTCGCCGGCCCTATGCGTGGCGGTCTCCGGCGGGTCGAACAACTCCAATGGGGGAAAGGTCCTGACCTCGACCAATCCGACCGCGGGCCAATGGCAGGTGACCCGGCTCGGCAGCTCACTCGACCTCCGCGGCGTCTCCTGCGGCACGCCCTCGCTCTGCGTCGCCGTCGCCCGCGAAGGCCGGATCTTCGTCTCGACCAACCCCACCGGCGGCGCCTCGGCCTGGACGGAAGAGGGAACCCCCGGCGGGCCCGGTGACCTCGAAGGAATCGCCTGCGTATCGACCCTGCTCTGCGCAGCCGGCAACCTGACCGGCAACATTCTCTTCTCGACATCTCCCGCCGGCGGCGGCGCGACTTGGCGCGAGGCCAACGCCGGCGGCTCGGTCCAGATCACCGGCGTCTCATGCCCCACTGCGAACCGCTGCCTGGCCGTCGACAACAACGGCGACGTCCTCACCTCGACCAACCCCACGGGAGGGCCCGGCTCCTGGAGCTTCGAGAACCTCGTTCCCTTTCCGGGGTCGACCGAAGGCACGGAAAGACAGCCGTGGAACGCGCTCTGGGGGGCCTCCTGCGCCTCGACCTCGCTCTGTGCCCTGGTCGGAATCAAAGGCCGGATCTTCACCGCCACCGATCCGTTCTCGGGGCCCATCGGCCCGCCCGGTGCTCACCGGCGCAAGGCCCGCCGGCGCCCCCGCACGGTCCTCGTCTTCGCCGAGCACTTCTGGGAACTCCCCACGACTCGGCACCGCCGCATCCGCGCCCACTTTCGCTTCTACTCTCGCACCAGGACCCGAGGGTTTGAATGCAAGCGTGACCGCGGCCCCTACCGACCCTGTCACTCACCTCTGCGCTACTGGGTGGGTCACGGGCGCCATGTGTTGCGCGTTCGTGCCATCGGCCCGACCGGGCTGCGCGGCCCGGCCGCTCTCAAGCGCTTTCGCGTGGCCCATCCGCGGTCCCGACCGCGGCCCGACCGCTCACATCCCGGGTCGAGCTAGCCAAGGGCTCGATCCTCTATCGCGGGCTGAACACCGCGGTGCTGACCGGTTCACCGTCGCCTGGGTCGCTCTGGCCGTCACCGTCCTCTCGCGCTGAGCCCCGCCGCGGCCGGCCTGCCTCCGCCTCCATATCCTGGGCCGGAGTGATCCCTTCCGGCCCAGGCCGTGTCGCCGTCGCTCTGGTCCTCGGCTCGATCGTCTCCGTCCAGTGCGGGGCCGCGGTTGCGACGACGCTCTTTGACGAAGTCGGGCCGGCCGGCGCCGTGCTGTTGCGCTCGGTCTTCGCCGCCCTCGCCCTCGCGCTCTTCGCCCGCGCCGGGCTGGACCGCCTGCGCCGCGAGCTGCGCCGCGACGTCGCCGTCTTCGCGATCGCGCTCGCCGCAATGAACCTCTGCTTCTACGAGTCACTCGACCGGCTGCCGCTCGGGGTTGCCGTGACGCTCGAGTTCATCGGCCCGCTCGCGGTCGCCGTCCTCGGCACCCGCCGGCCCCTCGACGCCGTTTGGGGCCTCCTCGCCGGGCTCGGTGTCGTTCTCCTCTCCAAGGGCTCCACAGCCGGGTCGATCGACACCCTCGGTGCCATCCTCGCTCTCACCGCCGGCGGCTTCTGGGGCCTCTACATACTCCAGAGCGCCAAGGTCGGCCATGAGCCAGGGCTCGCGGGCCTGGCCGCCGCGGCCGCAATCTCCTCGCTCCTCGTGGCCCCCTTCGGCATTGCCCAGGGCGGCACCGCCCTCGGCGACCCGGCGGTGCTCGCGGTCGGCCTCGCCGCCGGACTGCTCAGTTCGGCGATCCCCTACGCGCTCGAGCTCGAGGCCCTGCGTCGCATCCCCAATGCGGTCTTCGGCGTCCTCATGAGTCTCGAGCCGGCGGTCGCCGCGCTGATTGGCTTCATCGCCCTCTCCCAGGGCCTCGCCGCGATCCAGCTGGTGGCGATCGGCTTCGTCGTCATCGCCGGGGCGGGTGCGCTGCGCTCAGCCTCCTCGCCGCCGCCGCGCGAGGTGTGAAAGCTCTAACCGTCGAGCCCCATCAGCTCATTCATCCCCGCGTTCATTCCGCGCCGGAACGCCTCCTTTCGCTTCTGGTCAAGCGCGTGAGCCCCTCCGTCCTCGTCGACGTAGACGACGCTGGGCCAGAGCTCACCGCCTCGCGCCAACGTGTCCTTCTGGGAGGTCATCGCTGCCAGGCCGGCCTGTTCGAGAGTGTCGAATGTCCCGCCGCCGACCGGACGGTTATCCCGGTCGTCAAACAGCGTCAGGCGGTACGGCATGGCCGAAGCGTATCCCTGTCTGCCTCTCGATCTGCGAGAGTCGCCTTGCCTCGTCCTCCGTGAAACCGTCCGGGAGGCTTCAATGAAGGGTCGCGTTCGCTGATTCTGTCTCGCCGGGCTGCTGGTCGCTCTCACTGCCTTCGCCCTGCCGGCGAGCTCCGGCACCTCCGTCTTCTGGGCCAGCAACAACGTTGCGAACCCGATCGGCCGCGCCAACCTCGACGGCAGCGAAGTCATCCCGAACTTCGTTCCCGGCGCCCAGGCCGTGCGCGGGATCACGGTCGCGGGCTCCTTCATCTACTGGTCCTCGGGCAATTGCGTCGGACGCGCCAATCTCAATGGAAGCGAAGCCGACAACTGCTTCACGGGCGATGGAGAAGGGACGAACCAGGTTGCCGTCGGGGGCAATCGGATCTACTGGACGAACAGGAACCTCAGCTACATCTCCAGCTCCAACATGCAGGGTGAAGACATCGAAGAAGAAATCTACGAAGGCGAATCCGGGAACGGCCTCGCCGCCGGCGCCGATGGCATCTACTTCACGAACGGAAAACTCGGGATCTGCTTCAGGAGCTACGACGGAAAAGTCCTCATCGAAGGCATCGCCCCCACTCACGGGGGCTATGGGCTGGCGGTCTCGGGCAACTATCTCTATTGGGCCGCCGGGGTGATCGGAAGAGTCAATCTCCAGGGCGGCGAACTGAGCGAAGAATTCATCAAACCGGCCAGCCCCGCCTACGACGTCGCGGTCGAGCCCAGCACCGCACCCCCTCCGCCGCCACCGGGGCCCCCTGCGGCGCCCAACCCGACACCGAGCCCGATCGTCAAGCCCACGCCCCTGAAGTGCAAGAAAGGCTTCCGGCGAAAGTCGGTCAGGGGCAAGGTGAGGTGCGTGAAGAAGCACAAGAAGCACAGACACCACAAATAGGAGGCAGGTCGACTCTCAAGAAGCGGCCCTAAGGTCTGAGATGGCGGATCGAGACCTTCGCGTCATGCCTCAGGCGCTCGGCGATGAGCGAGCGATGGCAGGCCTCCGCGTCGCGCTCGACGCAGAGCAGCGCCGGCCGGCGGTCGGATGCGAGCTCGATCAGGGGACCGAGGTCGGCGGGGTCGAGGATCTGCTCGGTGTAGAGGCGGCGGTACTCGGCCGACAGCGATGTGCGGGTGCGTTTGCCCTCTCCGAGGCGGGCATCCTCGCGGTACTGGGCCTCGCGCATCGCGGTGGTCGGCGCGAGCTCCTTCATGTGGACGTACTCGATGCCCGCTTCGGCCAGCGCCGCCTGCAGCCGCTGCGAGTTCGCCCACGCGTACTCGCTCCCTCTCACTCCTCGGCGCTGTCTGACGTCGACGAGGACGTCGATTCCGCCCCCGGAGAGCGCCTGGAGGAACCCCGAGCGGTCGAAGCCGTAGACGCCGATCGTCGCGACGGTTCGCACCACCCCGGCATCGTGACATTCCCTTGCTTCAGCCCCTGGCGCGGGGTGCCGATGCTCGATCGATGGACTTCTCGTATCCGCACATCCTGATCCTCTTCGGAGTGACCGCGGCGATTCGGCTGGCGACGTTCTATCTGGGACGCCTCGACCGGGAGGAGGCGGACGCGCCAGAGGCGAAGGGCAGGGCGATTGCCGCTTCGCGACGTCGGGCACAGGGCCACCTTTGGCTGCTTGGCGCCCTTATCGCGCTGTTGATCGTGTTCGTGCTCCTGGCGGGGCTGAATCGCCCCGGATTCGGACCCGGGATCGCTCTCCTGGCGCTCGGCCTCCTCGTCGGGGCAGGGCTCTGCGTCGACCGGATGGTCAGGGCCTACCGCGAGGCACGGCGCATCCGCACGGTCGGCTCAGGCGCCGAAGGGACCTGATCAGGCCGTGGCCCGCTCGGGGTCCTCGATCACGGCGCGGACCCGCCGCTCGAGCGAGCGGCACCCGTACTCGGTCGCGGCGTCGAGCGCCTGCCCGAGCATCTTCTCGGCGGCCTCGCGATCGCCGGGCTCGGCGCGGCGCAGGAGCATCAGCGCCCACTCGTGGCGGGTGCGGGCGAGCCAGGTCGGCGCCCCGATCCGCTCGCAGGTGGCCGCCGAGCGGCGGAAGTGCTCTTCCGCCTCCCGGTGGCGGTCGAGGCAGGTCGCGGTCAGGCCCAGGTAGCGCTCAACGGGGCCGAACATCGTCACCCCCGTGTAGCTGAGCTGGTCGCGCCAGGGGAGCAGCCGCTCGTGCAGGGCCGCCGCCGCATCCCCCTCGTCCAACCGCGATGCGACCTCGGCGAGGAACCCGAGCGCGGCCTTCGAGGACGGGGTGGGGGTGACGTCGAAGCCACCCGCGGCGAAGCCGTGGAGAGCAGCGCGCGCCTTCTCGGTGTCCTCGAGCTCGCAGTAGCTGAGTGCGAGCGCGCTCGCGTAGGCCTCCAGCAGCGGCGCTTCCTCCACCGCCTGCTCCTGGATCCCGAGGATCTCGTCGAGGCGGCCCTGCTCGTAGCGGATCGCGTGGATCTGGGCCGCGTACACCGCGAAGACGTCGGGCTGGCCGGCCTCGGTGCCGAGGCCGGCCGAGCGGTTGGTGAGCTCCTCGGCCCGCTCGAAGTCGCCCGCCATCGTCGCCAGCAGCGCCGGCGCGAAGGTGTTGACCCAGAGGAACATCGGCTGGCCGGTCTCCTCGGCGATCTCTTCCTGGACCGCGCGGCCGCGGGCTGCCGTCTCGAAATCGCCCCGGTCGAGCGCGTTCAGCCCCTGGAAGACCGACGCCCAGTAACGCAGAAGCGTGTCGTCGATCTCGTCGGCGAGCGCGATCACCTCCTCGGTCTCGACCAGCCGTTCGCTCAGAGTCTGGGGAGCGGCGATCGCTATCTGGCGGCGCGCCAGCGCCCAGGCCAGCGCCCAGCGGTCGTCGCTCTCCCGCGCCAGCCTCACCGCCTCGGCGCTCAGCTCCTGACGGCGGTCGAGATCGGCGCCGTAGCTGAGCTCGACCGCGAGCAGAGACAGCAGCTCGGCGCGGGTGCTGCCCTCCTCGCAGAGCTCCAAGGCGGCCTCGAGCGCCCTGATGCGACGCTCGTCGATCTGGCCGACGACGCTGCTGAAGCCGCGGGTGTTGGCGAGGGCGGCGCGGGCCATCCGCGGGCCGTCGGAAAGACCCCTGGCGAGCTCACAGGCTTCGAGAAGCGTCTCGCTGTACTCGGGGTCGCCGAGCTGGCGCCGGGCGTCGCCGAGGCCGGTGATGGCATCGCAGCGCTGGCCGGGATCGGCATCCGGGGTCTGGTCGAGGACGTCGATCGCACGCTGGAACCACTCGAGCGCCTCGGCGGGAGCGAGCGCGTCGAGCGCCCTTTCGCCGGCCCTGATCGAGTGCTCCGCGGCCTTCAGCGGCATCTGCGGCGTCGTCGTCCGCAGCCAGTGCCAGGCGAGCTCCTCCGCCCGCCCGCCCGGGTCGGCGCCGCACATCTGTTCCAGCGCCTCGGCGATCCTCCGGTGCGTCTGCGCCTGCCGGGTGGCGCCGAGGTCGTCGTAGAGAGTGTTGTTGACCAGCGAGTGGGAGAAGCTGAACCGTCCGGCCGATCGACCCTCGACCAGAAGGGCGCCCCTGACGGCGCCGTCGAGGTGGTCCAGCACCTCGTCCTGGCCCTCGCCGCTGGCACGTGCGAGCAGCTCGAGGTCGAAGTCACGGCCGATGACCGCAGCGGTCGAGAGCAGCGAGGCGGTATCGGCACCGAGCCGCTCCGCTCGGCTCGTCACGACCTCGCGAATGCTCTGCGGCAGGCCGAGGTCAGCGAGCGAGCCGATGCCCTCTTCGTCGAGGTGGCGGAGGATCTCGCCGACGAAGAACGGGTTGCCGTCGGTCTCACGGCTGATCTCATCGGCGAGGTCGGCCTCCTTGTCCGGCAGCGACTCGCCCAGCACGCCCTCCATCAGCGTGCCGACGTCGTCCGAGTCGAGCCCGGTCAGGCCGATCCGCCGCACGCCCTCCTCGCGCCGGAGGTCGCCGAGGACCTGGTTGAAGGGGTGGCCCCGCGTAAGTTCGGACTCGCGGTGGGTCCCCAACAGCAGCAGCTCGCAGTCGGCGGTAGAGCTGATCAGGTGCCTGAGGAGCGCGAGGCTCTGGGAGTCGGCCCACTGGACGTCGTCGATCACAACGACGACGAGCTGCTCGCGGCTCGCCTCGACGATCATCCCGATCGCCGCGGCGCGGAGCAGGTAGCGCTCGGTCTCGGCGTCGGTGTTCTTCGGCGCCGGGACGTCGGGGATCCTGTCGACGAGCCCGGGTGCCAGCCTCCGCAGCTCGCCTCCGTGGCGCTCGACATGGCGTTCGATGATCGGCTGCGGCGCGTGCTCGACGTAGTGGGAGAGGGCTTCCGCCCAGGGCCGGTTGGGAGGGTCGATGTCCTCGGTGCTGCGCCCGAACAGCACCGCGGCGCCGCGGGCATGGAGGTCGATCGCGGCCTGGGCCGCGAGCCTTGACTTGCCGATCCCGGGCTCGCCGGAGATCAACGCCACCTGGCGGTGCCCGGACTCGGCGGCGGCCGCGATCTCCTGAAGCTGGGCCCGCTCGTCGAGGCGGCCGACGAACCCGGATGCCGGGACCCGACTGAGCCGGACCGGCAGCGGGATCGCGCTCGCCTTACCGGCCGTCGGCCAGAGGAGTCGGAAGGCCTTAACCGGCTCGGCCATGCCCTTCAACTCGAGGCCCCCGACCTCCTCGAGGTCGTGGGCGCGAGACGTAGCCATCGCCCGGACAAGGTCGGAGACCAGCACCTCGTCCCCTTCGGCGGCGGCGCACAGCCGCGAGGCCTCGATCACGGGGTGGCCGAAGTAGTCGTTCTCACGGCGGGTGGCCTCGCCGAGGCTGATCCCGACCCGGACCGAGAGCGGCTCCTCGGCGCGGCGATTGCGGCGCGCGATCTTGCGCTGCATCGACGCGGCGCAGGCAAGCGCGGCAGAGGCACTCGCGAACGTCACCATCAGGCCGTCGCCGAGGTTCTTCACCTCCTCGCCGCCGGCATCGGAGATCGCCTCGCGGAGGAGGCCGAAGTGCTCGAGGCGAACCTCCTCGGCGGCGGCAGGACCGATCCGCAGCGTCATCTCGGTGCTACCGACGAGGTCGGTGAACAACACCGTCACGGTCTCCACGGGGTTCATCCGTCCAATCGCAAGCTAGCACCAGATCAGCGGTTAGGCTGCCCCGTACATGAAGGAGAAGCTCGGCTGCTACTCCGGTCTCTACTCCGCCGAGGCAGAGGTGCGCACGCCCACCGACGCGGAGGCATTGCGCGCGATCTTCGCCGAGGCCGCCGACAGCGGCAGGCGGGTGACCTTCCGCGCCGGCGGCCACTCCTTCGACGGCCAGTCGCTCGGCGAAGACCTCGTCGTCTCGATGTTGGGCATGGACTCGATCGAGGTCTTGGACGAGGGACGGATGCGGGTCGGCCCCGGCGCGACCTGGGGCGCGATCCTCGAGACCCTGAAGCCGCTCGGTCTGGTGCCGGCGGTGACGGTTACGACCGAACACGCGACCGCCGGGGGCACCCTCTCGGGTGACTGCCTCTCGCGCTTCTCACCCTCCTACGGAAAAGAAGGGGAGTGGATCGAGAGCTTCGACCTGCTCACCCCGGAGGGCCGGTTGATCACCTGCACACCGCCGCCGAAGGACGAGATGCCCTCGACATTGGAGGAGCGGGCATTCTGCGGCACGATCGGCGGGCTCGGATATCTCGGCGCCGTCGTCTCGATCACCTACAGGCTGTTGCCGGCGCCTGGCAGGGGGGACGAGGTCGCGGTGCGGACGATCGTCCGCAAGTACGACACCTTCCGCGACCTCGCCGCTGACCTAGTCCCGACCGCCAAACGCATCTACCTCGAGGATTCCGATCCCGGCGACCCCGAGAAGCTCGACGCGATCTGGTCCGCCCTCGACACACGGGGAGACGGAACCAAGTCGGCGCTCTTCTTCACCTCGACGTTCGCCGCGACCAGGACTCGGCGGCGGATGGCGTTGCACCGACCGAAACTGCTGCTGCGGGTGCTCGTCGAGTGGCTGATGCGTGTCCCGTTCATCTCGAAGCTGATGTGGCGCTTCTACGTCCGCTTCCTGTTCAAGGACGGCGACGAGTACCTCGACGACCTCGAGGGCTTCAGCTTCTTCATGGATGGCAACGCGCGGGCGAAGCGGATCGGGAAAAAGCTCGGGTTCAAGATGCAGAACGCCCAGCAGACGTTCGTCGTGCCGAGCGACCCCGGCGCCGAGGGTGGCTGGGACGCCGCCGCCGACGACCTCGTCGAGTGGCTCGACTTCGCGCATGAGTACCTGCTCGAGCGCGACCTGACGCCGACCCTAAACGACGTCCTGTTCGTCCCCCGCGACCGGCCGTTCCTGCTCTCGGCGAGCAACAACCAGCCGGGGTTCGCCGTCAGCTACGCGTTTGAGACCTCCAACCAGGGCCGGCTCGACCGCGCCAAACAGGCCTTCGACGAGCTCGCCGACATCCTCTGGGAGAAATTCCACGGCCGCGTCTACCTGGTCAAGAACGTCTTCGCCAAACCGGAGACGCTGGCGGCGATGTACGGCGACCATGCGGTCGAGTTCTTCCGCCTCAAGCGTGAGCTCGACCCGCGGATGCTGCTCCGCGACGACTTCCTCGAGCGGACCTTCGGCGGGCTGCTGCTCGAGTCAGGTGGTCTTGACGACCAGGACTGAGCAGTTCGCGCGGTGGGTCACTGTGTTGGGGACGCTGCCGAGGACCCGGCGCTGCATCCCCTTGTTGCCGATCACGAGCAGGTCGGCACCGCACTCCTCGGCGAGCTGCACCAGGACCTTGCCCGGGTCTCCCGGGGCCGCCCTCGTCTCGGTCTTGACTCCCTCAAGGTTGAGGTCCTCCTCGAGGCGCTCGAGGATCGAGCGGACCCGCGCCGCTGGATTCGACGCCCACTGAAGCTCGACGTCATCCCCGGTGGAGCCGCTCGCCGACTCGTCGAAGGCACTCAGCAGGAACAGCTTCGCCCCGAACTGGCGGGCGATCGCGACGGCCTGTTTGACCGCCTCATTCGCAGTGGGTGTCCCATCCGTCCCGACGGCAATCGTGGAAATCATCTGGCTCTCCCCTCGGGCGGCCAGCCTATCGCGGCAGGGTCGGGCCTGGAAGAATCAACCCTCCCGGCGCCTTGGCGGAGTGGCTACGCAGCGGCCTGCAAAGCCGTTTACACCGGTTCGATTCCGGTAGGCGCCTTCCCCGCAAATCGGGGGTTTTCGGCTTGGCAGCAAGGTTTGGTGTCCTACCGGCCGTCCGGTTGTCCCCGGCTGAAGCCGGCTTTGAACTGGCGTAATTGGCACCCCACTGGCACCCCAGGGCGGACTACCCAGTGTCTGGGTCGGCATCCTCCAAGCGTGGTTCGGGGCGCATGTGCAACCCAAACGCGATTCAGGAGTTCATGGGACACTCGAAGATCCATACGACGTTTGATGTCTATGGCACTAGCTGCCGGCGAGCCGCGAGGAGGTTCGGCAGCGGATCGATGCTTACCTGGCGTCATAGGCAGGCATCAAGTACGAGTCCCTGGGCGCCGTCTGCAAACGTCCCGAGAACGCCATAGGATCAGGCTCGGGTTCACCGATCGCTGATGGAGGCCGAGAGCACACCACCGAGTGCCGCCAAGAAGGCAGAGAGCACTCCTCCGAGCCCAAAGCCCGGCCATCCGCGCGTGGTCGTCGCCCTGTTGATCGCCGCCACGCTGCTGACCGTGGTCGCGATCTTCTCCATCTGGATCAATCGCCAGGCGCTCAACACCGACAACTGGGTCAACACCAGCGCCAAGCTGCTGCAGAACGAAGACATCCGGGAGCAGCTGGCGATCTACATGTCCGATCAGCTCTTCGAAAACGTCAACGTCGAAGAAGAACTGCAGAAGGCCCTGCCGCCGAAACTGGCGCCGCTCGCCGGTCCCGCCTCGGGAGCTCTGGAACAGCTGGGGCCGCAGGCTGCCGAAAAGGCGTTGGAAAGGCCGAAGGTTCAGGAACTCTGGGAAAGCGCGAACCGCGCCGCCCATGAAGAGCTGCTGAAAGTCATCGACGGCGGCGGGCCCGCTGTGTCCACCAGTGGCGGTGAAGTGACCTTGAACCTCGGCACGCTGCTTGGGCAGGTCGGCGAAAAGCTCGGCGTCGGCGGCAAGATCGCCGAAAAGGTCCCACCCGAAGCCGGTCAGATCACCGTGCTCAAGTCGAACGATCTGTCGACCGCACAGAACGCCGCCAAGCTGATCAGGCGGCTGCCGGTGGTGCTGACGTTGCTGGTGATCCTGCTCTACGGTTTGGCGATCTATCTCGCCGGTCCCCGCCGACGCGAGGCCCTGAGGTCGGTCGGCATCTGCTTCCTCATAGCCGGGGTGCTGACCCTGATCCTTCGCGGCTTCGTCGGCAACGAAGTGGTGGACGCGCTGGCCAAGTCGGAGTCCGTTAAGCCGGCGACAGAAGCAGTCTGGAGCATCGGGACCTCCTTGCTCGTCACCGTTGCGACGTCGGCTATCACCATCGGGATCCTGCTCGTGATCGCGGCCTGGGTGGTCGGGCCCTCTCGCTTCGCAGTGCGGTTCCGCCGCGAAGCGGCCCCGCATGTCGAAGAGAATCGGGCCGCCGCCTACGCCGTCGCCGGACTCGTTTTTCTGGCGCTGATCGCCTGGGCACCGATCCCGGCCTTCGGCACGGCGCTCGGAATCATCCTCTTCGCGCTGCTGTTCGCGCTTGGCACCGAGGCCCTCTGTCGCCAGATACTCCGCGAGTCCTCCGAGCGCGGTGCCGCTGAGAGCGAAGGACAGACGACCGCCGCGGAGACGTAGGAGCGGTGAGGGCCCTCGATGGCGGTGCTGGTCCTGTGGTGAGATAGCACCGGCGGGCCCGATGCGCGGCCGCATCAGACCGGCACCGCCTCCCACGCCTCATCCACAGGCCGCTCCCGCTGCGCGCCAATGTGCGTCAGTTGGCTGTCCACCGATTATCTGCGGTCTATTACGGATGCCTCAACGACGCGGAAACGCGAGAGTCGTCGGAGGGACCGAACTGGTCCACTGGGTCAGAAGATGGCCGAAACAATTGAAAGGAAGTGCTTTCAAATGCTCTGGATCGGCATTGGTGCTGTCTTCTACATCGTTCTGTTCTTCTGGCTTGGAATTGCGACGCTTCGCAACGGGCATGGCTGGTTGTTCTTCTTTGGACTGTTCTTTCCACTCTTGTGGATCTTCGGAGCCTTCAGCGGTCCCGGTTCGGGGGCCGCCGCGCCGCAGAGATAAGTGACAGGCAGTAACCAACAAAGATAAGTGAGCAATTCGAATAAGGAGACGACATATGTCACCAGGACGAGATAGACGTCAGCGCAGACGCCGCGCTGCGGTAGTCGGAGGGGCCGCCGTCGCGGCCAAGAAGCACCACGACGCAAAGCAAGCAGAGGAACAGGCAGTCGCCCAGCAGCCTGTGGAAGCTGCGCCTGCCCAGTCAGCGCCGGCAGCGCCGACAGGCGGTCTCACCCCCGAGGCAGTCGAGCAGCTCAAACAGCTGGGCGAGCTTCACGAGCAGAACGTGCTCTCAGACGAGGAGTTCGAGCGCGAGAAGGCAAAGCTGCTCGGTTCCGCCTGACCAGCCCAGACATCGAAAGGAAGATCATGGCCGAAGTGAATGCACCGGTCCTCGAGACCGTCTTGAAGATGAACGAGGGGGTGGCGGAGAGCTCTGGACTTGACGCCGAGACTTACATGCTCGTACGAATCGCCGCCCTGGCGGCAACCGGCGCGCCGCCGGCGTCCTATCTCCTGAACCTCGGGGCGGCCTCGGAGCTTGGTTTGAGCGTCGAGCAGGTCCAGGGCGTACTGATCGCCATCGCTCCGGTGATCGGGGGCGCCCGCGTCGCCAGTGCCGGCAGCTCGATCGCCCAGGCCCTCGGCCTCGCCACTGCGCTCGCCGAGGAGTCTGAGATGGAGGAAGGCCGATGATGGTCCTTGCCGACAGCTACCCGCTGCTCAGCGTGTTCTGGACGATGCTGATCTTCTTCGCGTTCATCGCCTGGTTCTGGCTCCTGTTCGCGGTGCTGGCCGACATATTCCGCCGCCACGACACCTCAGGCTGGGTCAAGGTCCTGTGGATCATCTTCGTCATCGTGGTCCCCTTCCTCGGTGTATTCATCTACCTGATCGCCGAGCACGACGGGATGACGGAACGCTCGACCAAGCAGCAGCAGGCGGCCCAGGAACAGACCGACGAGTACGTCAGGTCGGTCGCCGGCGACGCGGGTCCAGCCGAGGAGATCGCCAAGGCCAAGCAGCTGCTCGACAGCGGTGCGATCACGCAGGCCGAGTTCGACCAGATGAAGCAAAAGGCGCTGGCGGGGAGCAGCTGAACTCTCCGAAGGGGAGGTCGAACAGCCACCAACTCGTGCCGGCTAAGCACGGGTACGGCGCAGCCGCTTTGAGTTAGGGTCGGGTCAATAGAACGGCTTCGGCCGTAACGAAAGGAGCACCAAGATGGCTGGTCAAGTCCCACCTGTACGAAACGAGCCCGCCACGGAACCCCAGATGTCGGGCTGGATTAGCTTCATCGCGGTGGTTCTGCTGATCGTCGGTTCCCTCGATGCACTCTGGGGGCTCGCCGCAATCCTCAACGATGAAGTCGTCGTGGTCGGTGGCAACGGAGCGATCATCGCCGACCTCACCACCTGGGGATGGGTCCAACTGATTCTGGGCGCGGCCATGATTCTCACGGCGCTTGGTCTGTTCGCAGAAAACACGGCCGCCCGCATCGCCGCGATCTTCTTCGTAGGGGTGAACTGCGTGGTCCAGATCGTCTGGTTCCCCGCCGCTCCACTCTGGGCATTCTTGATGATCATCCTCGACATCACGATCATCTACCAGCTGACCGCGCGGTGGGGGGAGGACTACTAGCGATCGCCCGGTGTAGCAATCCCAAACCCACCCAACACCTGACCCCTTTCAACAGGGTCGGCTGCTTCAAGGACCAGCGAGGCCAGAGGTCTTAAGCCTCACCTGACATGGGAAGGGAGTCTGCCGCGTCCAGACATCCAGAGTCACCGGCCGCCTGACCAAGGAGCCTGCGCTGGATTGAGCGCATAGACTCGATCTGATCGAAGGTTGAGGTGGAGACGACAGATGACCGCGGTGATGAAGCGGTGACCACGGCTGCGTACGGTGCGGGCGTAGAGTGGCAGCCGGCGAAGCCACGGCTTCATCCTCTGCGGCTGGTGACCTCGTGGGTGGTTGCCGCCGCCTCGGTATACATCGCCGCCGCCCTCGTGCCCGGCGTGAGTCTCGGCGCTGTCGGCGGTGCCTTCATCGTCGCTGCGCTGATCGCGTTGCTCAACGCGGTCCTTCCGCCGATGGTGGCCGCGCTCCGGCTACCGTTCACGCTTGCGTTCGGCTTCCTCCTGGTGCTGGTCGTCGACGCAGTCGTGCTGAAGGCCGCGAGCAATGCGCTCCCCGACTTCATCGGCGTCGACTCCCTCGGCGACGCACTCCTGGCGGCGCTGGTGATGGCCGTGGTCTCGATCGTGCTCGAGGTGCTGGTCGGCGCCAACGACGACGACGCCTATGCCCTGAAGGTGGTCCAGCGGGTCGCCCGCCGCCAGGGCACGCTCGCCCACACTGACGTGCCCGGAATCATCTTTCTCGAGATCGATGGACTCGCCCTACCGGTGCTTCGTGACGCGATGCGCGACGGAAGCGCGCCGACGATGGCGCGCTGGATCGCGGAGGGTGACTACAAGCTCACCGAGTGGGAGCCCGATCTCTCCTCGCAGACGGGCGCGAGCCAGGCCGGGATCCTGCTCGGATCGAACGATGACATCCCCGCCTTCCGCTGGGTGGACAAGGAGAGCGGCACGCTCATCGCCTGTTCGGCGCCCGACGACTGCGCCGAGATCGAGCGCCAGCACGCCAGCGGCGCCGGCCTGCTCGTCGACGGCGGGGCGAGTCGTGGCAACCTGCTCTCGGGTGAGGCCGACGAGGTGATCCTCACGGTCAGCCGCATGGAGGCCGAGAAGAAGGCGAACCCGGGATACCGGGCCTTCCTCGCCAACGGCTTCAACGTCACCAGGGCGTTGGTTCTCTTCGGGTGGGAGGTGCTGTTGGAGTGGACGGCCGCGATTCGCTCGGCCCGGCGGGACGTCCGTCCCCGCGGCCACCGCGGCGGCGTCTACCCGTTCCTGCGGGCCGCGATGTGCGTGGTCGTCCGCGACCTGATCGTCTATGGGGTGCTCACCGACATGATGCGGGGGCGCCCAGCCGTGTATGCCACCTTCTCGAGCTACGACGAGGTTGCGCACCACTCCGGTCTCCAGCGGGCGGACACGATGGAGGCGCTGCGGAAGCTCGACCAGCAGTTCGATCGGATCGAGCGGGCGCGGACATACGCGCCGCGCCCGTACGAGATCGTGGTGCTTTCCGATCACGGCCAGACGCAGGGCGCCACCTTCAAGCAGCGCAACGGCTACGGGCTCGAGCAGCTCGTCGAGCGCTCGCTGACCAGCGGGAAAGTGACCGGGATCGCGGGAGGCGACGAGCAGAGCGCAATGGTCGGACACGCCGCCAACGAGGCGACCGGCCGGACGAAGGAGAAGCGCGCGAAGAACGACGTCTCGGATCGACAGGTTGTGGTCCTCGGCTCCGGCAACCTCGGGCTCGTCTATCTGATGGAGGAGAAGCACCGGCTCACCCTCGAGGAGGTCGAGCGGCGCCACCCGAACCTGCTCACCGCTCTGCGCGAGCATCCGCACATCGGCTGGCTCCTGGTCCGCTCCGCCGAGCACGGACCCGTGGTGCTCGGCTCAGACGGCGCCCATTACCTGGCAGAGAGCCGGATCGAGGGCGAGGATCCGCTCGCGCAGTTCTCACCGACTGCGCCACGCCACCTGCTGCGCACTGATGGCTTCGCGCACGTCGCCGACATCATGGTCGGGAGCTTCTTCGACCCCGACCTTGACGAAGGTTGCGCGTTCGAGGAGCTGATTTCCTTCCACGGTGGCCTCGGGGGGCCCCAGACGCGCCCCTTCATCCTCTCTCCCGAGCGCTTGACGGTGCCCGAAGAGCCGATCATCGGCGCCGCCGCCGTCCACCGGATTCTCTCCGGGTGGCGGCAGGAGCTCCAGCGTGCCGCCTAACCCTTCGAGGGTCCGGAAGCGTGCTGTCCGACGAGGAGCCGAACGGGAGAAGGCCAAGCTGCTGGGCGCCGCCTGAACGGGAACGGGTCCCTATTCGGTCGCTGGGGAACCTGCCGTCACCGGAGTTCCGGCTTCAGGCCGATCGCCCGGTTTCGGCGAGACGATGTTGATCGTGATGTAGGCGACGACAGCCGCGACGACGACCAGCGGCGCCGAGCCGGTACCCGCCGATTGCGCCGTGATCACGCCGGTGAGAATCACAGCCGTGAGGGGCAACCGCAGCACCGCCGCAACGCCCGCCGCGATCCCGACCGAGACCGCTGGAGTCAGCTCCACCCCCGACAGATGCGCGGCCATCAGTCCCGCCGCGGCTCCGAGGAACATCGCGGGGAAGGTCGGGCCGCCGCGGAAGCCCGCCAGGGAGATGCTCCAGGCGACACCCTTGAAGAGGATCAGCAGAGCCAGCGCCGAGAGCGACCATTGATCGGCATGGGTGACGAGATTGGGAAGCGCCGTCTCGCCTGAGAAGAGGACCTGGTTAACCCCTTTGTCGGTGATTTCTGAGAAGGCGATCGCCGCTGCCGCCACCGCGAGCCCCGCCACGGGTAGGAGCAGGAATGGTCGACGGGTGACGATTGGCACCAGCCTCTTTGCCAGGGTGAAGATCACGAAGGCGCCGAGCGCGACAGCGATCGCCAGGGCGATCGTCCAGAGGATGTCGCCGAAGTTCGGACGGACGAACTCGGGCAGCGTCAGGGGGCTGAGCGCGAAGTCGCTGCTGCTGACCCCGGTCCACGACTCCATGCCGATCGAAACCAGCGAGCCGATTCCCGCCGCGAGCAGGCCAGGTAGCAGGATCAGCGGCACTTTGGGTCCGCCCAATCCGCTCGCCTCGATGATGATCACCGCCGCGATGACCGGCGACCCGAAGAGGAATGACATCGCGGCGAACATTCCGGCGCTGCCGAGGATGAGGCCCACCCCCGGTGGGACGTCCCTGCGCCCCAGTTGGACAGCAAGCAGGCCCACCCCGCCACACAGCGCGATCAGCGGAGCCTCCGGTCCCAGCACCAGCCCGAGTCCGATCGACGCCAGAGCTGCAAGCAGCACGCCCGGCAGATCCACCAGCGGGATCATGCCTGGCGAGATGCCATCCGCGGGAAGGTGACCGCCATTGCCGGGAAGGCGGACCAGCGCGAAGGCGACGAGCAGACCGGCGATCGCCAGAACTGGAAGCGACCACCATTTCGGCGCGTGGTCGTAACCGAGGTTTTCCGGAAGTTCAGAAAACACGTATTGCGGGATGTAATGGGTCGCCTCCAGGAAGGACCAGGCCACAAGCGAGGCGATGATTCCGATCACCGCGGAGAGCAGGAGCAGAATCAGGAATCTCCGGCTGCGGATAATCGCCATCGGGTTTTCCGCGGCTTCCGGGGCTGCCCCTTCCGTGGGTGGTTTCTGCTCGGCCTCGGGCATCGTTAGAACCACGATCCTCCGTCACCGGCCGGTGATCTGCAACAAGGAGCTGGTTTGAGAGTGCCTCGGCGCGTTGCGCTCGCTCATCAGTTAGCTCGCCCACGCCGTCGCCCCTTGACGAGAGCGCATCCGGCGTCCCGGCCCTGCCCGCTCGCTGCCGGGAAGTAGGCTCGCCCACATGAGCGAAGTCTTCGTCTTCGCCTTCGCGGCCGCGTTCAACCCGACGCTGCTCGCGGCCTCGACCGTGATGCTGCTGATGCCGAGCCCGAAGCGGCTCCTGCTCGGCTACCTGCTCGGGGCGACGATGACGAGCATCACCCTGGGCCTGCTAATCGTCTTCCAGTTCGAGGAATCGAGCACGGTCAGCACGGCGGAAAACTCGCTCAGCGGGTCCCAGGACATAGTCCTGGGACTACTCCTGCTGGTGATCACCTACGTGATCGGCACCGAACGCCACAAGCGGGTCGTCGAACGCCGCCACGCAAAGCGCGTCGACAAGCCGAAGAAGGACCCAGCCTGGCAAAAAGTCCTCAACAAAGGCTCAGCCCGGTGGACCTTTGTCGCCGGTGCCCTGCTGACCCTTCCCGGCGGCTCCTACCTCGCCGGCCTCGCGCAGATGAGCAAGCAAGAACTGAGCACGACGGAAACCGTCCTCTACGTCCTCGCCTTCAACGTGATCATGCTGGCTTTGCTGGAGGTTCCACTGCTCGGCTACGCCTTCGCTCCCGACTGGACCCCTGGCGCGGTGCAGCGGTTCAAGGAATCGCTCAGCCGTCACGGCGGCCGAATCCTCTTTATCGGCGCCCTCGTACTGGGAATCCTCCTGATCGTGCGCGGCTTGATCGAGCTGCTGACCTAGGTGCTTCGGAATGCGACTGCGGCCTTCTGCTTCGCTCAGCCGCCGAGCAGCTTTGCCTTCTCCCGCTCGAACTCCTCGTCTGACAGCTCGTTCTGATCGTGAAGTTCGCCCAGCTGCTTGAGCTGGTCGACTGCTTCGGGGGAGGGGTGAACACAACGAACTGGGCTCCTGCTTTTCGCGGGGAGGAGCGACCAGATTGGCCCGATCCGCTGAGGCATGCGGGTGGTCACTACGGCAGCACTTCGCATAGCGGTCAAATAACCTTCGCGGGCCGGAAGCCGCTCATGCGTAAGTGGATCCCCATCATCATCCTCGCCTCGGGCCAGTTCGTGATGACGCTCGATTCGAGCGTGATGAACGTCTCGATCACCCAAATCTCCGAGGACCTCAATACCTCGATCCAGGGCGTCCAGGCCGCGATCACCTTCTACACCCTGGTGATGGCCGCCTTCATGCTCTCCGGCGCCAAGCTCGGCGACATCCAGGGGCGGAACCGGATCTTTGCGATCGGCCTAGCCGTCTACGGCCTCGGCTCCCTCACCACCGCCCTCAGCCCCAGCCTGCCGGTGCTACTGGTGGGCTGGTCCGGCGTCGAGGGGCTGGGGGCCGTGATGGTGATCCCCGCGATCGCGGCGCTCACGGCCGCGACCTATGAGGGCAAGGACCGGGCCATCGCCTACGCGCTGATCGGGGGCATCACCGCGATCGCCGTCGCGGCAGGCCCGTTGATCGGCGGCTGGGTGACGACCAACGCCAGCTGGCGCTACGTCTTCGCCGGTGAGACGGTGGTGGTGATCGGGATCCTGCTGGTCCGGGGACAGATCGCGCAGGCGCCCCGCGTGGAGCAGCCTCCCAAGATGGACTTCGGGGGCGCGGCGCTCTCGGCGGCCGGACTCGGCCTGATGGTCTTCGGGATCCTGATGAGCAGCAAATGGGGGTTCATCCAGCCGATCGGAGCGCTGACGATCGGGGGGACGGAGATCACCCCGCTCGGCTTCTCGGTGGTTCCCTTCCTGATCCTCGCGGGCCTGGGCCTGCTGGCGGGCTTCGTCCACTGGGAGGAGCGCCAGCATCGCTTGGGGCGCGACCGTCTGGTGGACCCCGCCCTGCTGCAGATCAAGCGGCTCCGCTCCGGGCTCACGACTTTGCTGGGCCAGCAGCTGGTGCTAATGGGGCTCTTCTTCGTCGTTCCCGTCTATCTGCAGGTCGTGCTCGGCTTCGACGCGTTCGAGACCGGCAAGCGCCTGCTGCCCCTCTCGATATCGATGCTGATCTTCGCGATGCTGGGGCCCAGGATCGCGGGCCGCCGGTCGCCGAGAACGGTGGCGCAGATGGGCCTGGTCTCGATGAGCATCGGGGCCACGCTGATGCTCGCGACCCTCGACGTGACGCTCAACGACTTGGGCTTCAAGACAGCCTTGGCTCTGATCGGCGCCGGAGGCGGGCTGCTTGCCTCGCAGCTCGGCAACGTGATCATGTCGTCGGTCGATCCCTCGAAGACGAGCGAGACCGGGGGCCTCCAGGGCACCGCGCTCAACCTCGGCTCTTCAATCGGCACCGCCCTGATCGGCGCGATCCTGATCGTCAACCTGATCAACGGGTTCAACTCTCAGGTCGCCGACAACCCAGCGCTGCCCTCGTCGGTGAAGGAGACGATCGCCACCAACACCGAGGAGGGGATCGACCTCGTGTCCGTAGGACAGGTCGAACAGATAGCGACCGAAGAGGGGCTGCCCCCGGACCAGGCGAAGGCGGTCGCAGACGACTACGGCGACGCCGAGCTCGATGCCCTCCGCGTGTCCCTGGGCGCGGTCGCCGTCGCGGCGCTGCTCACGCTCTGGTTCACGAGGAACCTGCCCCGCTCGGCCGTCGCACCCACTGCCGCGAAGGAGCCGGCGGGGGCAACGGCCTCCACCTGAGCGCCCGCCCCTCCCGATCAAGCTCCTTTGGGGCGGGTTCGCCAGAGGCTCACGAGCCCGGCGACGAGCGTGACGAGGAAGATCTGGCCGCCCAGCATCTCCATGACCGCAAGCGACTGCCCGACGGTCCCGGCGGGGACGAGATTGCCGTAGCCGGTCGTGGTCAGCGTCGTGTAGCTGAAGAAGAGGTAGTCGCTCGAGCTCGCATCGGGCACACCGGTGAAGAAATCGCTCTGGCTCCAGCGGCTGAACGCCAAAAAGAAGAACGCGAACAGCAGGCCGATCAGCGCATAGACGCTCACCGCCCCGAGGATCGTGCGGAAGTCGACCCGGGCCGCCAGGACGACGCGACGAAGGATCGTGGCGGCGGCGATCGACAGCAGGACGGAGACCGCGCCGAACGCGGCGCCGAGCAGTTGATCCGAATCGATCGCCTTGGCGATCGCCGCTGCCAGCACCGCGGCGGCCCCGACCCCAACCGCCAGGCGCACCCGTGACGGGCGCACATCCGAGCTCGTCAACGCAATGACCGCGGTCAGCACTGCGATCACGACCGCCGCGACGCGACCGCCCCAGCCCTCGGGTGGCAGCGTCATCATCACCACGAAGGTGGTCAGGATCAGGACGAGAACGAGGCCGTAAGCGTTTCCAATCCGCTGGGCCAGCTCAAGGGGGGTCTCACGGCCCCGGCGCAGACGGCGCGGGGGACCGTCACGTTCCGCACGCTGATCGGGCACGCATTGCATTTCGGGCGGCCACACCCGGCTCCTGCCTCTGCACACAACCCGCCACGGATCAGTCGAATAACTGGCGAACATTGGACAGCTTCTCGGCCTGGCCGAGGAGGACGGTAGTTATCCAGGTCAGGAATCCCGGTTGCGACCTTTCTGCTGATCGAGTTCCGATTTCTTCTGGTCCGTCCAGCGGACGCTCTTCTCGAAGCCCTCTGCGGCGCGGTCAGCCGGACGACAAGGCTCGATTGTCTTGGGCGACGAGCTGTGGCCGGCCGGGTTCCAAGCGGCAAGCTTTACGCCGCGCTGACCGGGCCTGGACTAAGGTGGCGTTGGTCACCGCTCTGCGGCTGCACCAGGCCCGACACACCTAGCCAGCTTCATGACCGCTGCGTGGGGTGAACGCCAAGGCCTTGAGCTCCTATGGGACACAGCGGCATCAAGTGACGTTCGACCTCTGCGGTCGATCTAATGCCGGGGTCCGACGAGGAGGCTGAGAGGCAGCTTGACGCGTTCCTGGTCGGGCCGGGGCGGCGCCCAAGGCGGCGCTCAGCCAGATGGGTGACTGCACCGAGCATCGAGCCGATCTTCCCCGCGACCGAGCGCAGTGACCCTGACCGAGCGGTCCGCCGAAAGCGACTACGGATTCCTTCAACGCGAAGACGATCGCCGCCTTCGCTGCGGTGCCGCGCGCGTCCTCGACGAGTGGTTCGCCGGTTCGCCGAGCGGCAGCGGGAGGCCGCGAAGGCTCAGTGACCGACCTGCGCAACCGGATACCGAGCAAGAGGCGGAAGACTCACGCTCTATGGCGCGTTCTTGGAGTCTGCACTTGCACGAGACCCTGCTGCGCCTCGGCACAAGGTCATGGTGCATCCGTGAGTCCGAGCGCTGGCACCGTAAGCCACGACCTCGAGGTGAGCGACCCTGGTGGCCAGTGGTTCATGGAGGCCATGTGCTTCTCCCCCCACCTACGAGCAGGGCCGCAACGAGCCTGCTGCAGACGTGCCCACGGTCATCGAATACGTGAGCCAAGCCTGGGACCCGAAATGGCGGTTCACTCTCCAGGCACGTCCTTCACGGAAGCAGTCGCCGAAGCGAACGGCGGTATCTCCGAGGTGAAGCTTGGCCGGTCGCCTCGAGTGGGTCCGGAGGGCTGGACCGCTCGCACCGCCGAGCAGCATCAAGCCTGAAAAGCGACATCAAGGTCGGAGCGACTGGACCACCGGCGCTGAGGGCGGTGCCGATGCCTCCCAGACATACATCGACCACCCGGTGACCGCGCCTGATGGTCGCGTTCCACCGGATCCACTCACTGCTACGCCGACGCTGTTCTTCGGCAGTTGGGTGGCGGCGTAAGACGCCCCACCGAGGGCGATGAACACGGCGATTGTCGCCCTGCGTTGGCGTAGGTCAGTCGTCCACGCAGCTTTCTCGGGCATCCGCTCCTGCTGGCGGCGACAGTTCAGCTTTCAAGCTACGCCCGCCGTCGAAGAACGCGATCCGTATCCGGAGAGCTCAGCCGTCGGCCGAGCGTTCCTGCTCTCAGACGGAGCCACCAAACGGTGCCTCGAAGTCGTGCGCTTCTCGACTGAACTAGACGCCGCTCTGTCAAGTCGACAGGCACCAGACCGGCCCACATCCAGGGCATCCGCTGAACTGCCAAAGCCGTTTACACCGGTTCGATTCCGGTAGGCGCCTTCGGCTTCTCCAGGCGATATTCCGCTCAGAGGGCGCACGCGGGGCGACATCGGCGCAAGCGCGCCCTCGACAACTCTGGCTACCAGGAGTGGAATGGCGGGCCGCCAGGCGAGCGGACAACCTGTTGGAGGCGACCGAAGTCGGAGACGTCCGGCGTCACGATCCCGTCCGGAATTCGGTGGGCGACGACGCGCATCTCCGTCCTACAGTTCGGGCAGGACCATCCCTCGGTTTCAGCATCGCGCAGAAGGAACCGCTCGTTGCAGCGCGGGCAGCCGATCAGGTCCATCGTGAGCGCGAGCTACCCGGTTCCGGTTGAAGAAAACCTCGCAACCGTCGGCCGATCTGCACTGTTAGCTGGACGTTTCGTGCGGCAGCATGACCTCCGACGCCTCCTCGGGCGTCAGGTCGGGGTAGAGGAAGCGGATCACGAAAAAAGCGACCATGCCACCGAGCAGCTGCACGACTATGAAGGGGGGGACCGAGGCGGGAGCGATGCCGGCGAAGGTGTCGGAGAACATCCGGCCGACGTCGATCGCGGGGTTTGCGAAGCTGGTCGAGCTGGTGAAGAAGTACGCAGCGCCGATGTAGGCGCCGACTGCCGCTGGAGCGAGGTTGCCGCGCCTGCTGCGTGCCAGGGCGAAGATGACCAGGAGCAGGCCGAGCGTCGCGATCACCTCGGCGAACAGATGCGACGGCGATGCGCGGTGCGTGGTCGAGATCGAGATTGCCGACAGCGAGAACATCGCGTTTGCGGCGACCGCCCCGGCGATGCAGCCGAGGACCTGTGCAGGGATATATGCGAAAGCATGACGCCAGCGAAGCCCCCTGAAAGCCGCGTCGACCAGGGAGACGACCGGGTTGAAGTGGGCGCCCGAGATTGGGCCGAACATGAGGATGAACGTGAAGAGGCCCGCTGCCGTCGCGGCGGCGTTCTCGAAGAGCTGCAGTCCCGTGTCGCCCGGGGAGAGTTCTGAAGCCGCGATGCCCGAGCCGATCACGGTCGCGGCGAGGAATGCCGAGCCGAGGAACTCGGCGAATAGCCGGCGGGAAAGGGGGATCACCCGAGGACCAGCTCTTTGCAAGTATCGGCCGCGAGGCACTCCCGGGTACGGCGATGGGCGATCGCCTGAACGTGACCCCGGACCGGCACCTCGTCGTAGTGAGAGAGGACCGCGTCGGCGCAGGCTCGAATCTCGGCGTCGCTGCGCCACCCTGCGAACTCCTCTGCCAAAGCCGGCAGCATTGCTGCCAGGCGCAGACGGTGAGCGGTGGGGTCACTGCGGATCGCAGCGAGGCGGTTTTCGATCAAATCCATGACCCTCGCCTCGACCTCGTCGCGGATCGGACGCACCCTCTCCAGCGGCAACCCACCAGGATCGGGGACATCCCAGCTCTCCACGGTCGTCGGCACGTATGGACAGGCGTCGCCGCAGCCCATGGTCACCGCCCAATCTGCGTGGAGCTGCATCTCGCGCAGTAATTTCCGCGGCCTGCGGTCGGCGAGATCGATTCCGACGTCGGCCATCGCCTCGACGACGGCGGGCCAGAGCTGCGCCGCCGGTTCGGAGCCGGCCGACTCGGCGCGAATATCGGACGGCGCATCGCGTTCGAAGAACGCCTGCGCCATCTGCGAACGCCCGGCGTTGTGGTTGCAGATGAAAAGAACGTGCTTGATGGCCTCTCCCAGGGCGCGATCGAGAGCTACGCGGGAATTCGATCCTAAGCATTGACAGATGCCATTTCAATAGATATATGTAAATAGATGGCCGTCGATCTGGAGTTGGCCCCAAAGCAGAAGCGCCCCGCCGGACAACCCTGCTGTGAGCCGGTCGTGTACCCCGATGTGGAGCGCGAAGCGGCCGAGCGGATCGCGAACGTGGCCAAGGCGCTCGGCGACCCGGTGCGCCTTCAGTTGGTTGACGTGCTGAGAAAACACGCGGGCAAAGTCTGCGTCTGCGAGCTGGTGCCGCTCTTCGACCTCTCTCAGCCGACCGTCTCCCATCATCTGAAGAAACTGCGCGATGCCGGCATCGTCGGCTCCGAGCGGCAGGGCCTCTGGGCCTACTACTACGTGATCCCCGATGCACTGGACGAGTTCTCCGCATGGCTGAGCTGAGCGACCCGAATGCCGGCGAGGCGATCTCGTCCTGCTGCCCGGAGGTGGCGCAGCGCGACTGCTGTGATCCGGCCGACAAGGACGACTGCTGCTCGGCCGAGTCCACGACCTGTGGCTGCTCAACCGACTCCGCCGAGGCTCCGGTGGTTCGGGAGGCGGTGCGCGAGCGCTATGCCGCCGCGGCCAAGGCCGTCACCGATGGACGAGGCACGGACGCCTCCTGCTGCGCAGCGGACGTGATCCTCGACGCGGAGCAGGCCGACCTCTTCGGCGCCGGTCTCTACGGTCCGGAGTCGAGCGGGCTACCCGACACGGCGACGATGGCGTCGCTCGGCTGCGGCAATCCGACCGCGATCGCAGAGCTCCGCGAGGGAGAAGTAGTTCTCGACCTCGGCTCGGGAGGCGGCATCGATGTGCTGCTCTCGGCGCGTCGCGTCGCCCCGGGGGTAGGGCCTACGGTCTTGACATGACCGACGAGATGCTGGCGCTCGCACGCGAGAATCAGCGCAAGGCTGGGCTGGAGAACGTTGAATGGCTGCGCGGTCAGATCGAGGACATCCCGTTGCCGGCGGAGACCGTTGACGTGGTGATCTCCAACTGCGTGATCAACCTCTCTGGAGACAAGCAACGGGTGCTCGGCGAGGCCGCCCGGGTCCTGCGGCCGGGCGGGCGATTCGCCATCTCCGACGTGATCGCCGATGAGGACATGGACGACGCGACCCGCGCCGACATGGCCGCCTGGACCGGTTGCATCGCGGGCGCCCTGACCCACCGCGAGTTCGAGCAGGCCCTCAGCGCGGCCGGCTTCGAGGAGATCGAGATCGAGGAGACCCACCGAGTCCACGACTCGGCTGCGTCGGCGATAGTCCGTGCCCGCAAGCCGGTGCGGGAACGGTCGTGACCGAGGTCAACCTCTTCGGCCCGAAGGTTCTCTACCGTCACTGGGAGGAGGAGCAGTGGAGCCCATTCGAAGTCGACCTCGCCGCCGACGTCGACCAGTGGAAGGCACTCGGTGGTGAGGTCCGCGGCCTGATCTTCTGGGTGCTCTCCTCGCTGATGGTCGCCGAGGAGCGGATCACGACCAAGTTCTCGGGCCTCGTTGCCGCCTACGGCAGCGAGGAGGAGGCGACGTTCCTCGCCACCCAGCAGGTCGATGAGGCCCGCCACATGCAGTTCTACGCCCGCTTCCAGGACGAGGTCGTCGCTGACCCGGCCGAGATCGCCTCCCACGTCGAGCGTGCGCGCGAACAGATCTCGCCAGCCTTCCGCACGATCTTCGACATCGCCCTGGTCGAGGCCCACGAGCGGCTGGTCGCCAACCCCGGCGACGCGGAGGCAAAGGTCCGCTTCGTCACCCTTTACCACCAGATCCTCGAGGGAACTCTTGGACTCACTACGTTCAACTTCGTGACCGGCTTCCTGGAACGCGAGCAACTGCTGCCTGGATTCGTGGCCGGCTATTCAAAGGTCCATCACGACGAGCAGCGCCACATCGGCTACGGCACCTGGTATCTGCGCGAAGCGCTCACCGCCGATCCGGCCCTCGCCGAGGCGGTTCGGGCAACCCTGCGCGATTTGCTGCCGATGGTGGCCGAGTTGCTGACCCCTCCCGACCGCGAGGGGATCGACTCGAATGCCCTCGGCGTCGGCGCTGAGGAGATCCGTAATTTCGCCATCGGGGGACTGACGCGACGCCTGGACGTGATCGGTGTTCCGCTTTCGACCCTATGACCCTGTCTGGGGTGAGACCACGATGACCCACGTTCTCTTCGTCTGCCTTCACAACGCGGGCCGCTCGCAGATGAGCGAGGCGCTCTTCACCCGCGCGGCGGACGGGCGGCATCAGGCGCGCTCCGCCGGAACCGAACCCGGGAGTCGGGTCCACCACGAGGTCGTCGAGGTGATGGACGAGCTCGGCTTCGACCTCGAGGCGCGGAAGCCGCACAAGCTGGATCACGGTGACTCGATATGGGCCGACGTCGTCGTGACGATGGGCTGCGGGGACGAGTGCCCCTATGTCCCCGGGACTCGCTACCTCGACTGGAACCTGCCGGATCCGAAGGGCCAGCCGGTCGAGGCGGTGCGGGAGACTCGCGACGAGATCGCGCGGCGAGTCGATCGAGCTGCTGAAGGAGCTCGACTCGGCCGGCTGACGGAACGGCGCTGGCGAGGGCGTCCGTGTAACGGAACACCGCTCGGCGGCACTGGATCAGCATGCCGTCCTTCACCGGCCTTCTGATCGTCGTCGCGGTGGCCTTCGCGGCCCCGTTTCTCCTGGGACTGTTCCCGAGCGTTCGGCTGCCGTCGGTCGTCCTCGAGATCATCGCCGGGATCGTGATCGGGCCGTCGGTGCTCGGCATCGTCGAAGTCGACGAGACGATCTCGGTCATCTCCGTCATGGGGCTGGCCTTCCTGCTCTTCCTCGCCGGCCTGGAGATCGACTTCTCGCGACTGCGCGGCCCGATCCTGCGGCTGACGCTCGTCGGCTTCGCGCTCTCCTTCGTCCTCGCCTTCCTCGTCGCCCTCGGACTGAAGGCGTCCGGTCTGATCGAGACGCCGCTGCTCGTCGCGATCATCCTCTGCGCGACCTCGCTCGGCGTGTTGATCCCGGTGCTGAAGGACGCAGGTGAGATCTCCTCGACCTTCGGGCAGCTGATCGTCGCCGCCGGCACGATCGCCGATTTCGGCGCGGTGATCCTGCTCTCGATCTTCTTCTCCGGTGAGGGCGGGGTCGGCTCGACGCTGCTGTTGATCGGCTCGCTTGTCGTCCTCGCCGCAGTCGTCTTCATCTCGGTCAAGGGCGCGGCTCGGTTCCGCCCTATCCGCGCCGATCTGCTCCGCCTCCAGGACACCACCGCCCAGATTCGGGTGCGCGGCGCCGTCGTGCTGCTCGTCGGATTCGCGGCGATCGCCGATCAGCTCGGACTGGAGTCGATCCTCGGCGCCTTCATCGCCGGCGCAATTCTCTCGCTGCTCGACCGCGACCAGCTGATGACCCACCCGGACTTCCGGCGCAAGCTGGAGGCGATCGGCTTTGGGCTCTTCATCCCGGTCTTCTTCGTCACCAGCGGCGTCAACTACGACCTCGACGCCCTCCTCTCGAGCGCAGCAAACGTCCTGATGGTCCCGATCTTCCTCGCGGCGCTGGTCGTCGCCCGCGGCGTGCCGGCACTGCTCTACCGACACCTGCTCGACGCTCGCCGCACGCTGACCGCGGGGCTGATGCAGGCGACCTCGCTGCCATTCATCGTCGCCGCGGTGGCGATCGGCCAGGACCTCGAACTGGTGACGGCAGCGGAGGGGGCGGCCCTGATCGGCGCCGGACTGCTGTCCGTCCTGCTCTTCCCGCTGATCGGCCTCTCGCTGCTGCGCGGCGGCACGGCCACCGGTGATCGGCCCGGCCCCGGCGGGGAGGCCGAGCCGGTGATGGCGATGTGAGCTCGGCAGCGCTGACATTGCCCTTCTTGCCGCGCGTCCGGGTGCGCATAGAATCGCCGCGAGGCGCGGAGGAGACCAGGCCACTGTCACCGCAAGAGCTCGACGAGTCGCAGCTCCTGATCGCCATCAGGGGCGGCGACGAGGCGGCCTTCACCGAGCTCGTCGGCCGATACCACGGAGCCCTGCGACGGTTCGCGAAGCTGTTCGGCGCCTCAGACGCCGTCGCCGAAGAGATCGTGCAGGAGACCTGGATCGCCGCGCTCCAGGGCCTCGATGCCTTCGAGGAGCGCTCCTCGCTGAAGGGGTGGCTGTTCGGGATCCTCCGAAACCAGGCACGACGGCGCTCGGAGCGGGAGCGTCGCACCGTTCCGCTCTCGTCGCTTGCCAGAGGCGACGAACAGGAGGGCCCGGTCGTCGACTCGCTGCGTTTCCAGGGCGCCGACGGCAACTGGCCCGACCACTGGTCCGCGCCGCCGCGCCCATGGGAGGACCCAGAGCGCCGGCTTGCCTCGTTGGAGGCGCGCGAGCAGCTGCAGAACGCGATAGGTGGACTGCCCGACCGCCAGCGGGCGGTGGTGATTCTGCGCGACGTCGAAGGCCTCGACGCCGAGGAGGTCTGCGGGCTGCTCGAGATCAGCGAAGGCAACCAGCGCGTCCTCCTCCACCGCGCCAGGTCAGGCGTCCGCGAGGCGCTAGAGGGGTATCTGGATGACTGACATGCACCGACACGAGATCGACGAGGTGACCTGCCGCGAATTCGTCGAGCTGGTAACCGAGTACTGGGAGGGCGCCCTGGCCGAGGAGCGCCTGGAGCTGGTCGAGGAGCATCTCGTGATGTGTGACTGGTGCAAGACCTACCTCGATCAGATGGAGGCGACCGTGAGCTCTCTCCCCGAGACGGTCGAGCGGGAGCCGGTTCCCGAGGAGACGGAGCGAGTCCTGGTCAGCGCATTCCGTGAGTGGAAGGCACGGCGCTGAGCGGCCGGGTGGCCTACAAGTTCCTGCGCCCCGGCGCGATCGGGCCGTTCAGCGAGCACGCCTGGCCTGTTCCCGTCGGCGGGGAGCCGGGGGAGTGGGTCGCCGGCGGCCTCGAGCCTCCGGTCTGCCGCAGCGGCGTCCATGCCTGCGAGGCCCGACACCTCGCCCGCTGGATCTGGGAGGAGCTCTGGGAAATCGAGCTCGACGGCGAGGTCGAGACGCGCCGCCACAAGCTGCGGGCGCCGCGGGGACGGCTCCTGCGCCGGGTCGAGACGTGGTCGCCGCCCTGCGCCAAGGACTTCGCCGAGTCCTGCGCGGCTCGGGCCGCCGAGCACGCGGCTTCGGCCTCAGCCGAGGCCTCGCGTGTGGCCGCCGGCATGGCCGCCGACGGAGCGACCCGAGCCGAGGCGGCGCGCTCGACGAGCGATCCCTATGTCGCCGCCCACGGAGCGGCGGTATCCGCCTACATATCGGCGATGACCGCGCTTCGCGCCGGTGGGCGCGAGCGGCATGACGCAGAGCGAGATTGGCAGGGGAAGTGGCTTATCCGCGAGCTCAGCCTGGGCGGATGAGCGACGACGCCGAGCTGTTCGAGCGCTCGCTGGCGACGCTTGTGCGCTCATGGGTCTATCTGGCGAGCGGCTCGCCAGGGGCGCGCGTGCTCGAGACCGGCAGCGCGGCGGCCGCGATCTTCGTCCACTCACCCGACCGCCTGTACCTCAACAACGCCCTGCTCACAGCGGGGATCGAGGAGATCGGCGAGACTCTGGAGGCGGTCGAGCGCCCTTATGCCGAGCGCGGGATCGACCGATTCGCGGTGTGGGCGCACGAGGGGGATGCGGCCATGAGGGCAGCGATCCTGGCCCGTGGCTACCGCTACGACAGCTCGACGCGGACGATGGCGTTGGAGGCGGCCGATCTAATCGCTGCGGATACCTCGGTGCTCGATCTGGCCGAGCCGGACCTCGCGGAGTTCTGGCGCGTCGTCGGCGTCGAGGGTCTCGCCCCCGACCTCTCGCCGCAGGACGCCCATTTCTACCTCTCGCGCCTCGACGGGCATGAGGTGGCGGGCCTGATGGCCTTCGACCACGATGGCGATTGCGGGATATACATGGTCGGCACAGCGCCCGCCGCGCGCCGCCGCGGGATCGCGACCGCGCTCTCGGCGCACGCCCTGACCGAGGCGTTCGCGCGCGGCTGCACGACCGCGAGCCTGCAGGCGACCCCGATGGCCGAGGGGGTCTACGCGAGCGTCGGATTCCGAGACCTCGGCCGCTTCGAGGAGTTCGTGCCGGGGCCCTGACCCACAACGCTTCGTTGGGGTCGACGTAACGAATCGCCTCGCCGCTGCACAGGTAGGGAATGGAGAGCCAGAAGCTCGCGCCCCTTCGGCGAGAGTTCGCAGAGACCGTTGCATCGCTGCACAGCGTCGCTGAGCGGATCGTCGCGCCGGCACGCAAGCCCGACAACGAGATCGCCCTCGAAGCGACGCCGGGCGGCTTCGGCACCCCGGTCTTCGAGTGGGAAGGACAAAGCCACCAGGTGCGAGTCGAGGGGGCCGAGCTGGTCCACATCGTCGGTGAGGATGAGCGGCGGGCGCCGCTGGAATCGCTGGCGGCTGCCGCGATGGCGGTCGAGGGGCTCCTACCGGCCGGGGCCTCGCTCGACGAGCCGCAGCTCGCGGTCGATGAGGAGTCCTCGCGCGCTCTCGCCGCCTGGTATGCGTTCGGCGCCGATCTGCTGACGCAGCTCGCCGCCGCTGCCGGCCCCGAGGAGGCGCCCACCGCCCCGACGCTGTGGCCCGAGCATTTCGACATCGCGATCGAGCTCGGGCGCGAGGATGCCGGTCGGCGCGCCAACTACGGGCTCTCGCCCGGCGACGATCTGCACTCCGAGCCCTACCTCTATGTCGGTCCCTGGACGGCTGAGGTCTCCGGAGAGCTTTGGAATGCGAGCGACTTCAACGGTGCCGAGCTGGCCTACTCGTCGCTGCTCGAGGCCGAGGACCGACGAGAGGCGGCGCTTGACTTCCTCACGACCAGGCGAGACGCGTTGGCAGCGAACAAGGCGTAACGCACGGGCGCATCGGCGCACTTTCAGATAAGACAACGACGCAGAGCTGAGAGAACTGGAGGAAGTGAATTGACCGAGTTGACCGAGATGCAGGCCGAGCTGTGCAAGGACAGCGACACCGACTACTCCGACCTGAAGGCGTTCTTCATCAACTGCACCCTCAAGCGCGGCCCCGAGGTCTCCAACACCCAGGGACTGATGGACCTCTCGATGGAGATCATGCGCCGCAACGGGGTCCAGGTCGAGTGCATCCGCGCGGTCGACCACGACATCGCCACCGGCGTCTGGCCCGACATGACCGAGCACGGCTGGGAGCGCGACGAGTGGCCGGAGATCTTCGAGCGCGTGATCGAGGCCGACATCCTCGTTCTCGGCATGTCGATCTGGCTCGGCGAGAAGTCCTCGGTCGCGACCCAGATCGTCGAGCGGCTCTACGGCAACTCGCACCTGCTCAACGACGACGGCCAGTACGCCTACTACGGCAAAGTGGGCGGCTGCCTCGTCACCGGCAACGAGGACGGGGTCAAGCACTGCGCGATGAACGTCCTCTACTCGCTTCAGCACCTCGGCTACACGATCCCGCCGCAGGCCGACGCCGGCTGGATCGGCGAGGCCGGCCCGGGGCCGTCCTATCTCGACGAGGGATCGGGCGGTCCGCAGAATGACTTCACCAACCGCAACACGACATTCGCCGCCTGGAACATGCTCCACCTCGCGCGGATCCTCAAGGACGTCGGCGGGATCCCGGCCCACGGCAACCAGCGCACCGCCTGGGACGCCGGCTGCCGGTTTGATTTCGCCAATCCCGAGCACAGGGCCTAGGGCGGGGTTGCGTCACGTTCCGGCCGCAGAGTCCTGCTGGTGGCGCAACTTCGTCACGAGGTTCTCGAACATCGGATACACGCCCGGACCGTGCGCCTCGTGGAGCGCCGGCCTCCACAGCTCCCAGCGCTCGATCAGCTGGCGGCCGAGCAGGGACCTGATCAGCTCGAGGTCGATCGCCCCGAGGCTCTCGAGCGCCCCGAGTTGCTCGAAGTAGTCGAGCTCGCGATACAGAACGTATGCCTCATCGGCGTCGTCAGCCACGTAGGCGGCAAACGCGTCGCGAAGGGCCTCGGGGGACCCGAAACGCCCGACCATGCGACGTGCCTCGACGAGACTGTCTTCGTTCCAGCGGCGGATGAACTCGGCCGCCATCTGCGCCTCGCGGCTGCGGCGAGCCTCACGCACCTGCTGCCCCGCGAACACCGCGGCGCCGATGCCTCCCAGCAGGCCCACCGCCAGGATCGACGTCGCAATCGCGGTGACCTCAGTCCAGTTGACCGCCATCGTCGGCAATGCTCAGCCCGTGACCTGACACCACCCGGCCATTGAAGCGCTCGCACCCCCGCCCGCATAGGTGACTTTCGCGCTCACGAGGCGGAACGCTCCACGCCGACTTACGCCTGGGGCGGGACAGGTGGCGCCGACGAAGTTCTTCCGCTTCCCCTCGACGACGAACGAGCGGCGCAGGGCCAACGTCAGGGAGGAGATGTGGCTCAACTCCGGGAGGAAGCACCCCGAGCGACAGCCGACCGCTACTTCTTCGTTCGATGCCGTGAGTCGTGTCGGGAACTCGCCTCGTCCCTGGGTGATGTCGAAGGGGATCACGTAGGAGGTGGGGGCAGAGAGTGGGGGACCGGTCCGCACCTCTACAAGAACCCGGGGCCGACCCTGTTCGCGGGCGTAGAAGGCAAGGACGTGACCGGTGACCTCGTGCGACGTTTCACTGCCTCGAGAGAGTTCCTGGGTGACGGTACCGCGGCCGACGAGCGCCGGTTCACAGGGGATTGCCGTGGGCCAGATGATCTCGCCAAAAAGGGCCGAGAGCGGGCAGCCGGGCAGCCCCTTGGTTTCGAACGTGACCCGTCGGGATATTCCGAGTGAAATGGAGCTGAGCTGTGGCACTTCAGCTCCCGCCGGAGGTGTGAGGGCGAATCCCACGCGCAGGGCCGCCGGGATCGACTTCGAGCGGGGTGCATTCGAGGGCGTGAGTTGTCCGACGACCTGCAGATCGGGCGCGTTCGATGCGGAAGCCTCACCGGCGCTCGCCTCCGCCCCGAGCGCCCCGGCGGCCAGAAGGCCCAGCATGAGGCACAGCGCCGCGGCTCCCGTTCCCGCCTCACCCGACGCTACTCGTCCTTAGCGGCCCAGTCGGCCTCCGCCTGCGCCTCCATCGCCGAGAGTCGGGTGTAGTAGTCCGGGAACTCGTTGAGGTGTGCTCGCGCGATCTTCCCGGTCACGAGGATGTCGTCGTCGGTGACGTTGGTCTCGGGATCGTGGGTCCCGTGCTCGAGCTCGACGTCCATTCCCATCCGAAACTGCTCGACGTCGAAGGGCGATGCCGCCCAGTCGATGCCAATCCGCTCGCCCGTCGCCCGGGCTTCCTCCGCCGTGAAGTGGGCGCTCTCGGTCACATCAGAAGCATACGCTCGCCCAAGGGCAGAATGCACCGGGCTAAGCTCCACGCTTGACCGCCGCGGAAGTGGACATCCGACCCGGTGAGACGCGTGACCTGCCCGGCGTGCTCTCCCTGTGGGAGGAATCCCGAAGCGGGCACGCGAGCATCCCGGATCGGATCGAGGACCTCGAAGGTCCTCGTCGACGATTCGCCGGCCGCCCTGCTGGTTGCCGAGCGTGACGGTGAGGTCATCGGCGCCCTGGTCGCGGCCTGGGACGGGTGGCGGGGAAACATGTACCGCCTCGCCGTCCGCGAGGATTGCCGCCGGCAGGGCATCGGGGTCGCGTTGACGCGCGCCGGCGAGGAGTACCTGAAAGGTCGCGGCGCCCGACGCGTCACCGCGCTCGTCGCGTTCGACGACGACGTCGCGGCCGGCTTCTGGGACGCCGCCGGCTATCCGGCGGACGAGGACATCGGCCGCCGCGTCCGCAACCTCTGATTGAGAACCCGCAGCGACGGGATAGGCTGCCGGGTCGCATGAGCGAGAACGGGAAAACGGCGCCCTTCAGGAGCATCCTCTGCGGGGTCGAAGGGAATTCGGCGAGCACGGTCGCGGTGCGCGCGAGCATCGCCTTTCAGACGCCCGAGACCTCGCTCCGTTTCGTCGCCGTGGACGCGAGCTTCGAACTCCGCCCCGAGTACACCAAGGAGAGCCTGGAGGCGGCGCTGGAGGAGGCCAAGGGACTCGCCGAGGAGGCAGGTGTCCCCGTCACCGCGGACACCCCCACGGGGAAATACGCGTCGAGGGTGCTGCTCGCCGAGGCCGAGAAGCACGACCTGCTCGTGATCGGCACCCACAACCAGTCCAGGGTTGCGGGCCTTGTGCTCGGAAGCACCGCGAGCGAGACGGTCCACGACACCGAGCGCCCGCTCCTGATCGCCCGTGAGCCCGCCAAGGGTGGGTTCCTCGACAGCATTCTTCTCGCTGCCGACGGCAGCGAGGGCTTTCGGGCGGCGGCGAGGGCGGCGGCGGCGCTGGCCTCCACCTACGGCGGAGAGTTGGAGGTTCTCCACGTCTCCGACGGAAAGGACTCCGACTCCGATCCGGTGATGATCGGCGCCGAGCTCGAGGAGATCGAGCGGACCACCGGGAGGAAAGCCGAGCTTTCGACCCTGAGCGGCCACCCGGCGGAGAAGATCGTCGAGGCCGCGGCGGACCGAGGGAGCTCGCTGATCGTCTGCGGAAGACGGGGCCTATCGGGGATCAAGGCGCTCGGCAGCGTCAGCGAGCGCGTCGTGCACCAGGCGGAGACGTCGGTTCTCCTGATCCCCGACGCCTGACCTCGAGAACGGAAAAGGGCCCCGGAAGGGGCCCTTTGGTTCCGAAGGACGTACCACCAAGCTGATCAAGAAATCGCTGGCTCGTCGGTCCTCAAGTTTTGAAACGCTTCTGTCGCGGTCGGCGACTGTATTTAGAGAAACACGCCGTCCGCGGAGAAGTTTCACCCCTTGCATCGGCAATTGCAGACGGGGCCTCCATCCCCAAAAGCGGGTCTCTCCCCCACGAAAACCGAGGATTTCCCGGCCCTTCGGCCCCGGCCCGGCGCTGCTAGATTCAGAGCCCCGGGCGCATAGCTCAGTTGGGAGAGCGCCGCCTCGACAAGGCGGAGGTCACTGGTTCGAGCCCAGTTGTGCCCATACGCCGGGGCCCCGTCGATGAGGCCCCGGCGCACTCAAATTCAGGATTTCGCGGTTCGGATCAGGCGGTGGCGGGGAGTTTCACCTGCGTGAGCCTGAAGTTGTTCCCCGACGGGTCGCGGAACGAGGAGTCGATCCCGTAGGGCCGCTCTTCGGGGGTTTCGACGAACTCGACGCCGCGGGACTTCAGGTCTTCGTAGGAGGCCTGGCAGTCCTCTGTGGTGAGGAACACCGTGCCGGCGAAGCCCTTCGCCATCAGGTCCCTCACCTGCTGCTGGGTCTCCTCGTCCATCACCGGCGCGCCAGGAATCGCCATCAGGACGATCGTGACGTCCTCCTGGCCGGGGGGCGAGACGGTGAGCCAGCGGAAGTCGCCCATCTCCGGAAGGGTCACGTCGGCCCTGACCTCCATCCCGAGCTTCTCGGTGTAGAAGGCGAGCGCCTCGTCCTGGTCGTGGACCCAGAGCTGCGCGTTGGAGATCGTGATCATTTTCTGTCCTCCTGAGCTTCGATTGAACGGTCGCCGGCGATGCTAGGTCGGGGCGCAGGCGCTGTCTTCTCGAAACGTGCGGTCTTGGGCGGGGCGTAGAGGCGCATGAAGCAGGCCGGGACCCGGGCCTGGAGCGAGGCCGGTGGATAGGCGGCCCGGTACTCGGTCGGCGTCCGTCCGAAGGTCCGCTTGAAGGTGGTCGTGAATGAGCCGACGCTCTGGAGCCCGACCGAGAAGCAGATGTCGGCGACGGAGCGGTCGGTCGTGCGAAGCAGGTTGGCCGCCCGCTCGAGGCGGCGCCTGAGCAGGTAGGAGTGCGGCGGCTCGCCGAACGTGCGCCGGAACTCGCGGCTGAAGTGGGCCCGCGAGAGCCCCGCGGCCCCCGCCATGTCGTCGACGTCGAGCGGCTCGAAATAGCGGGCGTCGGCGAGGTCCTTGGCGCGAAGCAGATGCCGGGCGGGCGGTACGAACGCCATCGCCGGAGTCTAAGAGCAGGGTCTAAGCTCGCGCGCTTGTGATCGGAACCTATGTAGCCGTGGTCGCCGTCTGCGTCTCCTCGCTGGCGATCGGGCAGGCGCTGCTCGGGCTCTGCGGCGTGCCGCGCTGGTCGTGGCTGGCGCCGGCGGTCGGCCTCGCGCTTCTCAGCGCGATCTGCTGGGGCACGGTGCGGCTGCCCGGCGATGGCGTGATCGGCGCCGTCCTCGTCGGCCTTGCGAGCCTGGGCTCGGTCGCCTTCCTCTGGCGGCGGGTCGAAGGCATTCCCGAGGCGAGGAGGATCGGAGGCTGCATCGTCGTCGGCGCGCTGGCGGCCACCGCGCTGCCGTTCATCGCCGAAGGCCATTTCGGGATCCTCGGCACCGGCCTCAACCCAGACATGTCCCAGCACCTGCTGGCGGCCGACCGCCTCGCCGAGGGGTACAGCTCCGAACTGCTGCGCCAGGGCTACCCGATGGGGCCGCACGCGATCGTCGTCTCCCTCGATAAGGGCCTCGGCGTCTCCTTGGTTCACGGGTTCACCGGCCTCACGATCGCGGTCGCCGTGCTCGCCCCACTGACCGCGCTGGCGGCATTTCCCGATCGCCCGCCGCTGCGAGCGGTCGCCGCCGCGCTGGTCGTCGGCCTCCCCTACCTCGTCGCCTCCTACTTTGCCCAGGGGGCGTTCAAGGAGACGATGCAGGCCCTCTGGGTGCTCGCGTTCCTCCTCGCCCTGCGCGAGACGAAGCGAAACCCGCTCTGGCGCGATCTGCAACTGCGCTTGGTCCCGGCCGCGGTGATCGCGATCGGGGCCGTCTACACCTACAGCTTTCCCGGCCTGATCTGGCTCGCGGTCATCCTCGCCGCCTGGCTGGCGCTCGAAAGGGAGCTCCCCGCAAGGCCGCTGCTCCTCGCTCTGGCGGTCCTCGCCGTCGGGACGCTGCCCGAGCTCGGCCGGATGATCGAATTCCACAACTTCGAGACCTTCGACCCCAACGGCCCCGGCCTCGGCAACCTCTTCGGCCAGGTCTCGCCGTTGACGGCGCTCGGGATCTGGTTCTCGGGTGACTTCCGAGTTGCCGCGGGCGACGGCGCGGTGCCGGCGATCGCGTACTACCTCGGCGCGGCGTTCGGGGCGGGCCTCCTCGTGATCGGCCTCGCCCGGGCGGCCCGCGGGCGCGAGAACGCGATCCTCGCCGGCGCAATTGCCGTCGCCCTCCTCTACCTCGCGGCGCGGGTTGGAGGCACCCCCTACACCTCGGCGAAGGCGCTCGAGGTCGCGGCGCCGGTGGCCGCGCTCGCGATCGTCGCGCCAAGGCGCATTTCGAAACCTATGGTTCGGAAAAGCGCCTTCCTCGCGGCGACCTGGGCCTATTTGCTGATCGCGGGCTTCTGCTCGCTCCTCGCCCTCGCCAACGCGCCGGTGGGGCCGGCGAGCTACTCACCGGCCCTGACCGGCCTGCGGCCGCTGATCGCCGCCGACTCGACCCTCGTCCTCGCCCCTCGACAACTGCTCGACGAACAGCACGGGGTCCGCTACCTCGACTGGGAGCTCCGCGGCGGCAGGGTCTGCATCGCCGACGAAGACAAGGCGCCGAGAGCGCTGCCCGATGGCGTCCGCTTCGTCATCACCTCGACCGAGAGCGTGCGGCCGCCGTACCCCGCCATGACCCTGCGCGAGACCGCCGACCCCTACCTGCTCTGGGTTCGGCGTGGAGCGGTCGCCGGCTCCAGCCCGTGTCCACTTATCTCCGTCCGCCAGGCCCGCCACGGCCCCTCGGGGTGAGTGCGAACGCAGTTCGTCCTGGATAGCGGGAACAAGTGCGTTCGCGCCCACGTAGCATGGGCGCGAAGAGACGTGATGGCGACCCCGGCGACGAAAACCACGGTCAGGCTGCCCGACGGTAGCCCGCTCGAGCTGCCCGACGGCGCCAGCGGCGCCGATGCCGCGGCTGCGATCGGGCCCGGCCTCGCCAAGGCGGCGCTCGCGATCACCGTCGACGGCGAGCTGCGCGACCTTGCGGCGCCGCTCGCGGACGGCGCCGAGATCGCGATCCTCACCGACCGCGACCCCGAGGCGCTGGCGCTGATCCGCCACGACGCCGCCCACGTCATGGCCGAGGCGGTCCAGGAGCTCTACCCGGGGACGAAGGTGACGATCGGCCCGGCGATCGCTGACGGCTTCTACTACGACTTCGAGTTCCCCGAGGACGTGAAGGTGACCGAGGACGACCTCGGGAGAATCGAGGACGCGATGCGGACCCACATCGAGGCCGACGAGGAGTTCTCGCGCCGCGACGTCCCGGTTGGCGAGGCAATCGAGATCTTCCGCGGACAGGACGAGGGCTACAAGGTCGAGCTGATCGCAGACCTGATCGCCGACGAGGGGGTCGAGACGGTCTCCCTCTACCGGAACGGCCCCTTCGAGGATCTCTGCCGGGGCCCCCACGGTCCCTCGACCGGCCGGATCAAGGCGATCAAGCTGAACTCGGTCGCCGGCGCCTACTGGCGCGGGGACGAGAGCCGCCAGATGCTGACCCGGATCTACGGCACCGCCTTCTTCAGCACCAAGGACCTCGAGGCGCACATCGAGCGGATCGAGCAGGCGAAGGCCCGTGACCATCGCCGCCTCGGCCCCCAGCTCGGCCTCTTCATGCTCCGCGAGGAGGCGCCGGGGATGCCGTTCTGGCTGCCGAACGGGACGACGCTCCTGCGCCTGATCGAGGCCGAGGTCCAGAAGCAGCTGCGCAAGCGCGGCTACGAGGAGATCAAGACGCCGCAGGTCCTCGACGTCGAGCTCTGGCACCGCTCGGGCCACTGGGACAACTACCGCGAGAACATGTTCTTCACCGAGTCCGGGGACCGCCAGTACGCGATCCGGCCGATGAACTGCCCAGGCGCGTGCCTGGTCTTCGGTTCCGAGCGCCACTCCTACCGCGAGCTGCCGCTGCGCCTGGCCGAGTTCGGACAGGTCTCGCGGGACGAGCGCGAGGGGGTCCTCCACGGCCTTCTCCGGGTCCGGACCTTCACCCAGGACGACGCCCACATCTACTGCACGCCAGAGCAGATCATCGACGAGGTGGGGGAGGTCTGCGCCGCGATCGACGAGCTGTATGAGCGCTTCGGCTTCGACGACGTCCGCGTCGAGCTCTCGACCCGGCCGGAGAAGTCGATCGGGACCGCCGAGCAGTGGGAACAGGCGGAAACGGCGCTGCGCGGCGCGCTCGAGGCGCAGGGCCGCGAGTTCCAGCTCAACCCCGGCGATGGCGCGTTCTACGGCCCGAAGGTCGACTTCCACGTCACCGACGCGCTCGGCCGCTCCTGGCAGTGCGGGACCTGCCAGGTCGACTTCTTCATGCCCGAGCGGTTCGATCTCACCTACACCGACGCCGACGACGAGCAGCGGCGCCCGGTGATGATCCACCGCGCCCTGCTCGGCTCGATGGAGCGCTTCGCCGGGATCCTGATCGAGCACCACGCGGGCCGCTTCCCGGTCTGGCTGGCGCCGGTCCAGGCCGCGGTCCTGCCGGTCGCCGACCGCCACTCCGAGTACGCGTCGCGGGTCGCCGCGGAGCTCCGCGACGCGGGCGTCAGGATCACCGTCGACGAGCGATCGGAGTCGGTCGGCAAGAAGATCCGCGACGCCGAGCTCGGCCGCTACCCCTACATGCTCGTCGTCGGCGACCGCGAGCAGGAGGCGGGCGCCGTCGCGGTCCGCTCCCACGATGAAGGCGAGCTCGGGGCAATGCCGGTCGCCGATTTCGCCGCCCGGGTCGCGGCCGAGAGTGGCGCTTGATCCGAGGATTGGCCGGATCCGTGCCCTGTCTCTATACTCCGCAGTGCTTGATTGACGCCACGCCGAACATTCCACGCCGCTGAGCGTCCCGTGGCCTTGTCCGATTCACTCGTCCTCTTGAATATCCACCTCCTCTCCTAGTGCCGGTCCCTCGTAGGTTCGATCGGCGCCCCCCTGAGCGCGACACCACGCGGATCAACGAGCGGATCCGGGTCCCGAAAGTGCGCCTGATCGGCGCCGACGGGGAGCAGCTCGGGATCGTCGAGACGCCGGAAGCCCTGAAACAGGCCCAGGATGCGGACCTCGACCTGGTCGAGGTGGCGCCGAACTCGAAACCGCCGGTCACCCGCCTCCTCGACTACTCGAAGTACAAGTACGAGCAGGAGCAGAAGCAGAAGGCCGCCCGCAAGCACCAGCAGCAGGTCAACGTCCGCGAGATCAAGCTCCGCCCGAAGATCGCGGACCACGACTACGAAACCAAGAAGGGGCACGTCGAGCGCTTCCTGCGCCAGCACAACAAGGTCAAGATCACGATCATGTTCCGCGGCCGCGAGCAGGCCCACCCCGAGCGCGGGCGGATGCTGCTGCAGCGCCTCTACGAGGACCTTGACGGCCTCGCCGTGATCGAGTCCGAGCCGCTCCAGGAGGGCCGCAACATGAGCATGATGCTGGCCCCGAGCAAAGAGGCGGCGAAGACGAAGGAGCCCGCGGCCGAGGCCGACGGGGACGCGGCCGAGGCCTAGCCTCGGTTGACGATGACGTCCGCGATCCGCTCGGCGGCGTGGCCGTCCCAGAGCGGAGGAGGGTCCGGGCGCCCGGCGGGGCGCTGAGCTAGCGCCGCGGGGATCCCGGCGATCGCCGCCGGGTCGAGCCCGAGCAGCGTGTTGGTGCCGGCCCGGATCGTGACCGGGCGCTCGGTGTTGTCGCGCAGCGTGAAGCAGGGGACCCCGAGATAGGTCGTCTCCTCCTGGATCCCACCCGAGTCGGTGAGGACGGCGCCGGCGTCGGCGAGGAGCGAGAGGAACTCGATGTAGCCGAGCGGCTCGATCAGGTGCAGCCCGGCCTGTCCGGCCTCCACCCCCGCGAGCATCTTCCGTGTCCTCGGATGGACCGGGAAGACGACCGGCATCTCGGCGGCGACCGCCGCCAACCGGTCCATCGTCTCGCCCAGGAGCGGGCCGTCGACGAGGGCGGGGCGGTGGAGGGTGACCAGCAGGTAGGAGCCAGTCTCGACCCCGAGCGCGGCGGCGGCCCCGGCGGCGCGGAACCGCCCTTCGAGCGCGGCGAGGGTGTCGATCATGGTGTTGCCGACGAAGTGCATCCGCTCGTCGGGGATCCCCTCCGCGCGCAAGTTCTCGACCGCCTCGTCGCTGTGGAGGAAGAGGTGCTGGGAGAGGACATCGGCGACGATCCGGTTCACCTCCTCCGGCATCGTCCGGTCGAAGCTGCGCAGGCCCGACTCGATGTGGGCGACCGGGAACAGGGTCTTGGCCGCGGTCAGCGCCGCGGCCAGGGTCGAGTTGACGTCGCCGGGGACGAAGACGAGGTCGGGCCTCTCCTCGAGCAGGACCGGCTCGAGCCGCTCCATCACCAGCGCCGTCTGCCGCGCGTGGCTTCCCGAGCCGACCTCGAGCATGTGGTCGGGCTCGGGGACCCCCAGCTCCGCAAGGAAGACCTCCGACATCAGCCGGTCGTAGTGCTGGCCGGTGTGGACGATCGCGTGCCGCCCCTCGGGGTCACGGGCGCGGAGGGCGGCGATCACCGGCGCCGTCTTGACGAAGTTCGGGCGGGTGCCGACGACGTAGACGAATCGCATTACAACGCCTCGCGCTTCGCTCGCTGCGCGAAGACCCAGACTGCGGTCATTGGGCTCGCTCCGCGCTCATTGGGCGGCAGCGTACCGGCGGCGTCCGGCGTCCGGTCTGCTTCAATACGCGTCCCGATGCCGAAGATGAAGACCCATTCCGGCGCCAAGAAGCGCTTCCGCAAGACCGCCAAGGGCAAGCTCCGGGGCCGGCGCGCGTTCTCGAGCCACATTCTCGAGAAAAAGTCGCCGAAGCGAAAGCGGCAGATGCGGCGCCCGGTCGAGATCGCGCCGTCGGATCAGAAGCGCATCAGGACCCTGCTCGGAGGCGGAAAGTGAGCCGGGTCAAGCGGTCTGTCCACGCCCGCAAGAAGCGGCGCAAGGTCCTCAAGGAAGCGAAGGGCTACTACGGCCGCAAGCATTCCTCCTACCGGTTCGCGAAAGAGCAGGTGCAGCGGTCCGGGATGTACGCCTACCGCGACCGCCGCAATCGCAAGCGCGAGTTCCGGCGCCTCTGGATCACCCGGATCAACGCCGCCGCGCGGCTCGAGGGCATGAGCTACTCGGAACTGATCCATGGCCTCGACAACGCCGGGGTCGAGGTCAACCGCAAGATGCTCGCCGACATCGCGGTCAACGACCGCGATGCGTTCCGCCGATTTGTGGAGCTCGCCCGGGAGGGTGCGGCCGCGTAGCTGCAGCCACACTCCGATTCCCAGGCGGGCCGCTTGATTATTTCAGGCGGCCCGTTTTCGTTCCAGGAGAAATCTCGACCAAACAGAACCCCACGACGATGATCACAAGCCCCCAGAACGAGAAGCTGAAGCTGGTCCGGAAGCTGCGCGAGCGCCGCCATCGCGATCGCGAGGGCCTGTTCGTGACCGAGGGCGAGGACCTGGTCGAGGCCGGGCGCGCCGCCGGCGCCGAGCCGGACGTGCTGTTGACAGAGGCCGGCAGCGGCCTCGGCGGCGAGGATGTCAGCCCCCAGCTGCTCGCCGAGATCTCCACGCTCGGCTCCGGGACGAGGGCGATCGCAGTCTGGCCGCAGCGCTGGACCGATGAGGTCGAGCCGCCGTGCGCCTACCTGCACGGGGTCGGCGACCCCGGCAACGTCGGCGCGATCGTCCGCACTGCGGCGGCGCTGCTAGGCGGCACCGTAGTCCTCGGCCCCGATTGCGCCGACCCCCACGGTCCGAAGGCGGTCCGCGCGAGCATGGGCGCGATCTTCACCCAGCGGCTGGCCCGGGGCGACGTCGCGGTGACCGTGGAGCCGCGGGCGGCGATGGTCGCCCACGGCGGCGAGGGCCTCGATCGCCTCGACGGCTGCGCGACGATCTGCCTCGGCGCCGAGCGCGAGGGGCTGCCGCGGGAGGTCCTCGACCGCTGCGAGCGGCGGGTGACGATCCCGCTGCGGAGCGGGGCGGCGGAGTCGCTCAACGTCGCCGCCGCCGCTGCGATAGCGCTTGGGCGCGTCGCGAGCGCATCTTCCAGATTCGATTCAGCGCAACCGAGCGAGCGCGAACGATGATTTCCCGGATATCGTCGCCCGCGATGGGGGAGGCCGCCCACGATGCTTGACCGGATCGAGGAGATAAGAGCAGAGGCGGCTGCCGCGATCGAGGCCGCGGGCGGAACCGCGGAGCTCGAGGAGCTTCGGGTCCGCTACCTCGGCCGCAAAGCCGAGCTGACCTCGATCCTGCGCGGGATCGCCGAGCTGCCCGAGGAGGAGCGCGGCCCGGTCGGCAGCGGCGCCAACCGGGCCCGCCAGGAGCTCGAGTCGCTGCTCGAGGCCCGCGCGGGAGACCTCGACGCGGCCGAGCTCGAGAGCAGGCTCGCCGAGGACCGGGTCGACGTCACCCTGCCCGGCGCGCCATCGGCTCCGGCGGGCCACCTGCACCTGATCACCCGCACGACGCGCCAGATCGAGGACGTGATGGTCGGCCTCGGCTACCGGGTGATGGAGGGGCCCGAGGTCGAGCACGACTACTACAACTTCACCTCCCTCAACCACCCACCGGGGCACCCTGCCCGAATGCTCCAGGACACCTTTTATGTGCTTCCGCTCGACTCCTCGGCTGCCGCTCCCTCGCAGGAATCGGATCGTGATGCTCACTCGCTCCCGCAGTCGGAGCCGAGCGGGCCTGTCTGGACACCGGACCTTCTCCTCAGGACCCACACATCGCCGGTGCAGACGCGGGCAATGGAGTCCGAGCCGCCGCCGATCTTCCTGATCATGCCGGGCAAGGTCTATCGCCGCGACTCCGACGCGACCCACAGCCCGATGTTCCACCAGGTCGAGGGGCTCGCGATCGGCGAGGGGATCACCCTCGCCGACCTCCAGGGAACGCTGGAAGAGATGCTGCGGGCGATCTTCGGCGAGGGCCGGGAGGCGCGGATGCGGCCCCATTTCTTCCCGTTCACCGAGCCGAGCGTCGAGTTCGACGTCTCCTGCTTCGCCTGCGACGGGACCGGCCGGCTCGCCGGTGGCGAGCGCTGCGGCCTCTGCAAGGGGATCGGCTGGATCGAGGTCGGCGGGGCGGGGATGGTCGACCCCAACGTCCTCGAGTTCGTCGCCGACAACGGCTACGACGCCGAGCGGGTCCAGGGCTTTGCCTTCGGGATGGGGGTCGAGCGGATCGCGATGTTGCGTCACGGCGTCCCCGACCTGCGGCGCTTCTTCGACAACGACGTCCGGATGCTGGAGCAGTTTCACTGATGAGGGTTCCCTACTCATGGCTGCGCGAGCACTGCGACCCCGGGATCGGGGCCGATGAGCTCGCCGTGCGGTTGGCGATGACCGGGACCGAGGTCGAGCGGGTCGAGGCGATCGGCCCGCCGAGCGGCGCCGGCTTCGTGATCGGGAAGGTCCTCAGCTGCGAGCCGCACCCCAACGCCGACCGGCTCAGCGTCTGCACCGTCGACAGTGGCGATGCCGAGCCGCGGACGATCGTCTGCGGGGCGCCGAACGTTGCCGCCGGCCAGACCGTCGCCGTCGCGCTGCCTGGGGCGACGATGCCCGGCGGGGTCGAGCTCGGCGAGGCCGAGCTCCGCGGCGTCACCTCCTCCGGGATGATCCTCTCCGCCTCCGAGCTCGAGATCGGGGAGGACGCCGACGGGATCATGGTCCTCGACGAGGGCCCGGAGCCCGGCGGGCCGCTGGAGGAGACGCTGCCTCTGGGCGAGCGTGTCCTCGAGCTCGAGGTGACCCCGAACCGGGTCGACTGCTTCGGCGTCTACGGGGTCGCCCGCGAGGTCCACGCCGTCACCGCAGCCCCGCTCGGTCCGGCGCCCTGGGAGGAGGATGCGCACGCCGACGGCGACGGCCACGCCGAGGACTTCGCCTCGGTCGCGGTCGAGGTCCCCGGTCTCTGCCCGCGGTTCACCGCCCGCGTCTTCACCGACGTCGAGATCGGCCCCTCGCCCGCCTGGCTGCAGGCGCGGCTGACAGCGGCCGGCCAACGCCCGATCAACAACGTCGTCGACATCACCAACTACGTGATGCTGCTGACCGCGCAGCCGCTCCACTCCTTCGACCTCGATCGGGTGCCGGACGGGGCGCTGACGGTCCGCGCCGCAGCCGAGGGCGAGACGATGACGACGCTCGACGGCGTCGAGCGGACCTTTGACGCCGAGACCGTCCTCGTCTGCGACCGAAACGGCCCCTCCGGGATCGCCGGGATCATGGGCGGGCAGGTCTCCGAGGTCTCCGACGAGACGACCAGGGTCCTGCTCGAGGTTGCGAACTGGAACGGGACCAACATCCTCCGGACCTCGCGCAAGCTCGGCCTGCGCTCCGAGGCCTCCTCGCGGTTCGAGAAGCAGCTCCACCCGGAGCTCTGCATGCGGGCGCAGCGGATCGCCTCACGGCTGATGGTCGAGCTCTGCGGCGCGAGGCTCGTGCCGGGGACGATCGACGTCGCCGAGGAGATCCCGCCCCACCATCACATCGGCCTGCGCGAGGAGCGGGTCGAGGGGCTGCTGGGGATGAAGGTCGAGGAGCCCGACCAGATCCACTACCTCGAGCGGCTCGGGTTCCACATCCATACCGCCCACGGCAAGCTCCTGGTCGAGGTTCCCGCCGACCGCCACAGCGACGTCACCCGCGAGGTCGACCTGATCGAGGAGATCGGCCGCATCCACGGCCTCGAGGAGAACCTGCCGTCGACCCTGCCCTCCTCGATGGGCCAGGTCGGGGGCCTGACCCGCCCGCAGCGGCTGCGGCGCCGCGGCGAGGACGCGATGCGCGACCTCGGCTTCGACGAGATCGTCGGCTGGAGCTTCACCGACCCCGGCGAGGCGGGGCGGCTGCGGATCGGCGCCGAGGACCCGCGCGCCGGCGCGGTGACGATCTCCAACCCCCTCTCCGAGGACCAGGCGGTGATGAGGACGACGCTGCTCGGGTCGCTGCTCGACGTCGCTCAGGGCAACCTTGCCCGCGGCGCCGAGCGCGTCGCCGTTTTCGAGTCGGGCCGCGTCTACCTGCCGCCGGACGGGATCGGGAGCGGGCCGCTGGCCGGCGACTTTCCCGGAAGGCGCCCGGCCCCGTTCGCCGAGCCGCACCGGCTCGGTTGCCTCGCGGCCGGCGACATCGCCCCAGGCTCCTGGCGGAGCGACCCGACCCCGGCCGACTTCTTCGCCCTCAAGGGCGTCCTCGAGGGGCTGGCGGCCCGGCTCGGCGTCGAGCTTGCCTTCGAGCCGGCGGCGGAGCCATTCCTGCACCCGGGACGCTCTGCCGAGGTCCTGGTCGAGGGCGGCGCGGCCGGCTGGATCGGCGAGATCCACCCGTTGGTCTGCCGGGCCTGGGACATCCAGTCCGCGGCCGCCTTCGAGGTCGGGCTGGCGCCGCTCGTCGCCGCCTCGCCGGCCTGGGAGGAGGAGTTCGAGGACCTGACCACCCATCCCGCAGTGCTCCAGGACCTCGCCGTCGTCGTCGATGAGACGGTCCCGGGGGCCGAAGTTCGGGCGGCGGTGATCGCGGGCGGCGGCGATCTCCTGCGCTCAGCGGAGGTCTTCGACCTCTATCAGGGCGAGCAGCTCGGGGAGGGCAGGAAGAGCCTGGCGCTGCGGCTCGAATTCCGCGCCGCCGACCGGACGCTGACCGACGAGGAGGTCGCCGGCCTGCGCGAGGCGATCGCGGCGGAGCTCGGCAGGATCGGAGGAGCCCTCCGTGAGTGAGCCCGCCGCCCAGCCGCTCGATGGCGCTCCCGCGGCACGGGTGCTGGTCGCCGGCGCCTCCGGGTTCACCGGCGCCCTCGCGGCGCAGATCGTCTGGCGCCACCCACGCCTGGAGCTCGCCACGGTCACCTCCCGAAGCGACGCCGGCAAGCGGCTCGACCGCCTCTACCCGCGCTACCGGGTGCCGCTCGAGCTGGTCGAGCTCGACCTCGATCGGCTCGAGGGGATCGACGCCGCGATCGTCGCCTACCCGCACGGCGCCTCGGCGCCGACTGTCGCCGCCCTGCGCGGCCTCGGGGTGGTGGTCGTCGACCTCTCGGCCGACTTCCGCCTCCGCGATCTCCCCACCTACGAGCGCTGGTACGGCGAGCATGGCGCGCCGGAGCTGCTCGAGAACTCGGTCTACGGCCTGACCGAGCTCTACCGCGAGCAGCTGAGGGGGGCCGAGCTGGTGGCGACGCCCGGCTGCTACCCGACCGCGAGCGTCCTCGCCCTGGCGCCGCTCGCCGAGCGCGGGCTCCTCGCCGACGTCGTGATCGACGCCAAGCAGGGCGTCTCGGGCGCCGGCCGGGGCGGGGGGGACGAGATGCACTACGTCTCGATGGACGAGAACGCGTTCGCCTACAAGACCGAGGGCCACCGCCACCGGCCCGAGATCGAACAGGAGCTGACCGCGCTCGGGAGCCCGGCGCCGGTCATCTTCGTCCCGCACCTGCTGCCGCTCGACCAGGGGGAGCTGACGAGCTGCTACGCGACGCTCAGCGAGCCGATCTCGAAGCAGGAGGTCCAGGCGCTCTACGCCGAGCGCTACGCAGGCGAGCCGTTCGTCCACGCCGTCGACCGCCCGCCCGGTCTCCGCGACGTCCGCGACACCAACGAGTGCCACGTCTACGTCACCGTCGAGGAGCGAGGCCGCCTCCTCGCCTTCTCGGCGATCGACAACCTCTGGAAGGGAGCGTCCGGGCAGGGGGTCCAGAACCTGAACCTGATGCTCGGCCTCGGGGAGACGGAGGGGCTTCGATGAGCGAGGGCTTCTTCCGCTCGCGCTGGGTCGACCCGCCGGCGGGGATCGAGGAGCTCGACCCGGCACGGCTCGCGCCGGGCTTCGCCGCCGGCGCGGTCGCCTGCGGACTGAAGGAGAGCGGCAACACCGACGCCGCCGTGGTCGTCGCCGAGTCCGAGCAGGTCACCTCGGCGCTGCTGCTGACCCGCAACGCCGCCGCGGCCGCCCCGGTCAGGCTCTGCCGCGAGAACGTCGACTTCGGCGCGATCCGCGCCGCCGCAGTCAAGGCCGGGAACGCGAATGCCGCCACCGGCGAGCAGGGGATGCACGACGCCGTCGCGATCCAGCTTGCGGCCGCCGAGGAGCTCGACCTCGACCCCTCGGTGGTCGCGATCGCCGCGACGGGGAAAATCGGCGAGGCGCTGCCGATGGACAGGGTCCTCGACGGTGTCCGCCGGGCCGCGGCGGTCGTCCGCGCCGACGGCGGCGCCGAGTTCTCGGAGGCGATCATGACCACCGACAGAGGCCCGAAGCGGTGCACCGTCAGTTGCGACGGGGTCACCCTCTCGGCCCAGGCAAAGGGCGCGGGGATGATCCAGCCCGGCTTCGCGACGATGCTCTGCTTCGTCCAGACCGACGCCGTGCTCGACGGGCCCTACGGCGCCGAGGCGGCGCTGCGCGAGGCGGTCGACCGGTCCTTCGAGCGGATCACCGTCGACGGCCAGATGAGCACCAACGACATGGTCCTCCTTCAGGCGAGCGGGGAGTCCGGCAGGCCGCTCCCGCAGGGCCTGCTCGACGCGGTCCTGCTCCAGCTGGCGCTCGAGATCGTCGCCGATGGCGAGGGCGCGACCAGGGTCGGGTGCGCGCGGGTCACCGAGGCCGCGAGCGCCGAGGAGGCCGAGCGCACCGCCCGGGCGATCGCGAACTCGCCGCTGGTGAAGACGGCGCTGTTCGGCCATGACCCGAACTGGGGCCGGGTCGCGCAGGCCGCGGGGATGGCGCTCGCCGGCGAGGAGGTCGAGGAGCTCGGCCTCGACCACATCGACGCCGAGGAGTTCGCCGGCGAGACGGCGGAGGCCGAGGTCTCGCTGCGGCTGGGGCGCGGGGACCAGATGGCGCACGTCTGGTTCTCGGACCTCGGCTACGAGTACGTTCGGATCAACGCCGAGTACACGACCTGAGAGGAGATCGTTGAGCACCAGCGTCGACACCCTGCTCGAGGCCCTTCCCTACATCAGGGAGTTCCACGGCCGAACGGTCGTCATCAAGTACGGCGGCGCCGCGATGCGCGACGAGGCACTTCGCGAGGGATTCGCGACAGACGTCGTCCTCCTCAAGTACGTCGGGCTCAACCCGGTGATCGTCCACGGCGGCGGGCCGGAGATCACCGAGTACATGGAGCGGCTCGGGCTCGAGGTGCGCTTCCACGAGGGGCTGCGGGTGTCCGACGCCGAGACCGTAGAGGTGGCGCGGATGGTGCTGCTCGGGAAGGTCAACTCCGACATCGTCCAGCGGATCAACCGCCACGGCCAGCCGGCCGTCGGGCTCTCCGGCCAGGACGGCTCGCTGTTCGGCGTCTCGCCGGTGGCGAACGCCGAGGAGGTCGGCTTCGTCGGCGAGATCGACCGGGTCGACGTCGACGTCCTCAACCACATCGCGGCCGACTACATCCCGGTCGTCGCCTCCTCGGCGTCCGACCGCGACGGCAACGCCTACAACGTCAACGCCGACGAGGCGGCGGGCAAGGTCGCGGCCGCGCTGCGCGCCTACAAGGCGATCTTCCTCACCGACGTCGTCGGCTGGCTCGCCGACCCGGCCGACGAGTCGACGCTGACCTCGCGGGCGACGGTCGGCGAGGTCGAGGATCAACTCGAGGAGATCGAGGGAGGGATGCGGCCAAAGCTCGCCGCCTGCGTCGACGCGATCCGCGGCGGCGTCCAGTCGGCCCACATCATCGACGGCCGCAAGCCCCACAGCCTCCTGCTCGAGCTGTTCACCAGGGCCGGGATCGGGACGATGGTGACCTCATGAACTACCGCCCGGCTGCTCTGCTCCCGCTCGCTCGCGCTAGATCACACCCGGAGATCTCGCTCGCATGCGTTCTCCCGCGTCCGCGCCGGGCGGGTGGTCGTTGGTTCCCGCGTCCGCGCCGGGTTGGTGTTCTACGCCATGAAACTCGCAGAGCTGAAGGGCCTCGAGGAGCGCTACCTGATGCGGACCTACCGGCGCGGCGAGGTCGAGTTCGTGCGCGGCGAGGGGGCGCTGCTGTGGGACTCCGACGGCAGGGAGTACCTCGACCTGCTCGCCGGTATCTCGGTCTGCTCGGTCGGTCATTGCCACCCGGACGTGGTCGAGGCGGTCCGCGAGCAGGCCGGGCGGCTGATGCACACGTCGAACCTCTTCTACACCCAGCCGATGGTGCGACTGGCCGAGCGGCTCTCGGAGTCGAGCCTCGGCGGCCGTGTGTTCTTCGCGAACTCGGGGACCGAGGCCAACGAGTGCGCGATCAAGATCGCCCGCAAGCACGCCCACGGGCGAGGGATCTCGGCGCCGGTGATCGTCAGCTTCGAGCGCGACTTCCACGGCCGCACCTACGGCTCGCTGTCCGCGACCCCGGGGCTGGCGGCGAACCCGGCGCTCGGCCCGATGCTCGCGGGCTTCCGCTCGGTGCCCTTCGACGACGCGGAAGCGCTCCGCGACGCCGTCGATGACGCCACCGCCGCGGTCCTGATCGAGCCGATCCAGGGCGAGGCCGGGATCCAGCCGCTCAGCGAGGACTCGCTGCTCGCGGCGCGCGAGGCCTGCGACGCAGCCGGCGCCCTCCTGATCCTCGACGAGATCCAGACCGGGATCGGGCGGACCGGCTCGCTCTGGGCCTACGAGCAGACGCCGGTGCGGCCCGACGTCCTGACCAGCGCAAAGGCGCTCGGCGGCGGGATGGCGATCGGGGCCTGCATTACCGACGCCGAGGCGGGGTCGGTGCTCGAGCCCGGCGACCACGGCTCGACCTTCGCCGGCGGCCTGGTCGCCTCGGCGGCGGCCCTCGCCGTGCTCGACATCGTCGACGACCCCGCCCTCTTGCGGGCGGTGCGCGAGCGCGGCGGCCGCCTGCGCGAGGGCCTCGAATCGCTCGATGGCGTGCGCGAGGTCCGCGGGCGCGGGCTGATGATCGGCGTCGGCCTCGAGGACGGGCTCGACTCGGCGACCGTCACCGCCGACCTGCTCGAGCGGGGCGCGGTTGTCAACGCGCCCGAGCCGAGCACGCTGCGACTGCTGCCGCCGCTGACGATCGAGAACTCCCAGATCGACCGCGCCATTTCGCTGATCGGCGAATCGCTCCTAAGCTACGAGCCATGAACGCGGAGCGAGCGAGCATCCATATCTGCTTCTGTGCGCGACGAGCGAAGCGTGAGGTGCTGTCATGAACGCGAGCGAGGTTCCTCCGCAGCGCCCCGACTCCGACCCCGTCGGCGACGCCGCCGAGCGGCTGGCCGACATCGTCCGGGCCGCCGAGCGCGCGGCGGCGGCGGTGATCGACAACGCCGAGGAGCAGGCGCAGCGGCGGATCGACGAAGCCCAGGAGCGCGCCGACCGGATCGTCGCCGAGCGACTGCGGGCGGTCGCCGACGAGTTCGATCCGCCGGCATCCGGGGGTTCGGATCGGCCGCGGCTGCGCCCGGTCGAAGCCGCCCCGGAGCCACCCGAGCAGACACAGCCGGCCACGCGCCGGGCCGGCGAGGCGGGCGCCCGCCTGCTGGCGACTCAGATGGCCGTCTCCGGCGCCAGCCGCAAGGAGATCGAGAACCGGCTCCGCAACGGCGCCGGCATCGAGGACCCGACCCCGCTGCTCGACGCGATCCTGGGCCCGGAGAAGTAGTCCGATGCACGACGACCCGACCCGGGTGATGGGGCAGCCACCCGACCGCGGCGACGGCGACGGCGGCAGGCCGCGCGGCAACGTTCGGCTGCTGGTCGCCGGGCTGATCGCCGTGATCGTCGGACTCGTGATCGCGATCATCGTCATCGCCGGCGGCGACAGTGGCAGCGAAACATCCTCGACGCCGACCGAACTGAGCAGCGTCTCGACCGAAACCACGGAAACGACCGAATCCACGGAGACTACGGAACCGAGCACCGAGGAAATGGAACCGACCACCCCGACGACTCCGACGGAAACGGAAACGCCGGAATCCGGCGAAGAAGGGGGAAGCGGCGGGCTCGAAGCGCCTTGAGCGCGGAGCGAGCAAGCGTCGCAGTCTGCCTCTTCGCGCAGCGAGCGAAGCGCGAGGACCTGCCTTGAGCGCGGAGCGCACAGCTACCTACGAGGCCGACCCCGCCGAGGTCAGCCGCGTCCTGCTGCTCTATTCGGGCGGCCTCGACACCAGCGTGATGTTGAAGTGGATCCAGGACCACTACGACGCCGAGGTCGTCTGCCTGACCGTCAATCTCGGCCAGCCGGGCGAGGACTACGGCGTGATCGAGGACAAGGCGAAGCGGCTGGGGGCGCTCGAGTGCCACGTCGTCGACGCCCGCGAGCGCTTCGCCGAGGACTTCGTCGTCCCGGCGATCAAGGCCAACGCGATCTACGGCCTCGGGTACCCGCTCTTCACCGCGCTCGGCCGGCCGCTGATCGCCGAGCTCGCGGTCGAGTACGCGCGCAGGACCGGCTGCGACACGATCGCCCATGGCTGCACCGGCAAGGGCAACGACCAGGTGCGGATCGAGGCCACCGTCGCGACGCTCGCCCCCGAGCTGCGGACGATCGCCCCGGTGCGCTCCTGGCAGATGGGCCGAGAGGAGGAGATCGCCTACGCCCGCGAGCAGGGGATCCCGGTCAAGGGCGGGACCGAGACGCCTCCGTACTCGATCGACGACAACCTCTGGGGGCGCTCCTCCGAGGGCCGCTGGATCGAGGACCTTGACCACGCCCCGGAGGACGACGTCTTCCAGCTAGTCACCCGCCCCGAGGACGCCCCCGAGGAGGCGGAGACGATCAGCGTCGAGTTCGAGGCGGGGGTGCCGGTCGGCCTCAATGGCGATCGGCTCGGTCTCGTCGAGCTGCTCGAACGGGTCGCCGAGGTCGGCTGCCGCCACGGGATCGGGATCGTCGACCACATCGAGGACCGGATCGTCGGGCTCAAGGTCCGCGACATCTACGAGGTCCCGGCCGCCGCGATCCTGCTCACCGCCCACGCCGAGCTCGAGAAGCTGGTCGGGACGATCCACCAGAACCAGCTCAAGCCGGAGCTCGACCGCCGCTGGGCGTATCTCGTCTACGCCGGCCTCTGGTGGGAGCCTCTAAGGTCTGACCTCGACGCCTTCATGGATGCCGCCAACACCCAGGTCAGCGGTTCGATCGGGCTCAAGCTCTACAAGGGCAGCGCCCGCGTCATCACCCGCTCCTCGGCGAACGCCGTCTACGATGCCCAGCTCGCCTCGTTCGCCGAGTCCGGCGGCCTCTTCTCACAGGCGGCTTCGCCGGGATTCATCGAGCTCTGGTCGCTGCAGTCGCGGATGGCGCACCGGATACGCGAGCGCGGAGAGGAGGGGGCCTGATGTCTAACCGGATCGGTCGACTCGCCGTCCGCTACGCGATCATCTACCTGCGCAGACGCTACCGGCGGCCAATCCGGGTCGGCGTCGGGCTCGCCGCGGTCGCGCTCGGGATTGTCGCTTACTGGGCGAGCCGCGAAGTCCCCGAGGGGTAATCCCGGGCGCAAGATCCGTTGCGGCTTATCGTCGACCTGTGAGGCTTTGCTCACAGTCTCCGTTACCCTCGCCGGTCGCGTGCGGCGAATCTCTGCAATTGCCCTGCTCGCGCTGGCCCTGCTCGCCGGCGCGACGGCCCGTGCCGCCGACATCGGCGCGCTCCAGAGCCGGGTCGACGGGGCTCAGGCCGAGGCCGGCGAACTCGCTGCGGAAATCCGCTCGACCCAGGAACAGCTCTCCTCCGCGGAGCAGCGGGCCGCCGAGGCCGCGGCGCGCGAGGAAAAGCTGACCTCGCTGCTCGCGACCGGCGAGGAGCGCGCGGCCCGGCTCGCGGCGAAGGTCGAGCGGGCCCGCGCCCACCTGCGGGAGGAGCGGCGCCGGCTGCGCCGCGCCCGCCGCGTCCTCGCCCAGCGGCTGGTCGGGATCTACATGAGCGGCTCGCCCGACAGCACGAGCGTGATCCTCGCCTCCTCGGACCTCGACGAACTGGCGACCCGGACCGAGTACCTCGAACGGATCCAGTCCTCCGACTCCTCGCTTGCCGAACGGGTCGAGGAAGTGAGGGACGCGGTCAAGCAGGGGCTCGAAAGCGTCGCGGCGTTGAAGGCACGGGTCGACGCCTACAACGAACGGCTCGCCGCCGCGCGCGATGAAATCGCCTCGGTGCGGAGCGAGGCCGAGGCCAGCGCGGCTGAGCTCGCCTCGCTGCGCGCGGCCCGCGAGTCCTCGCTGGCGGAGCTCAAATCGAAGATCGGACAGTGGGTGAGCGAGATCGAGGCGGCGGAAGCCGCGAGCCGCGCCGCCGCCGAAGAAACCGTCGGCCGCTGGCTCGGCGGCCCATATGCGATCCCGACCTACATCGTGATGTGCGAGTCGGGGGGCGACTACGGCGCGCTCAATGCCTCGAGCGGGGCCGGCGGCGCCTACCAGATCCTCCCCTCGACCTGGGCACTCTATGGCGGAGAAGGCGCTCCCCAGGACGCCTCGAAGGAAGAACAGGACCGGATCGCGGGCGAAATCTGGGCCGATTCCGGCGGCAGCGCCTGGGTCTGCGCCGGCTGAGGCCGGCGGGGCGTCCGAGGCGGTCGCCAGGGGCTGATCGGTCTCCCAAACTGGGGGATCTCAGCTCAGACAGTGCGACTTTCGTGACCTTGGCATCTGCCTCGATTGGCATGATCGGCTGCGAGCGATGCGCACCCCTTCGGCCGTCCATCTCCACGCCCACAGCGAGTACTCGCTGCTCGACGGGGCCTGCAAGATCGACGCGATGGCGGCCCGGGCGGCGGAGCTCGAACAGCCCGCGCTCGGCCTCACCGACCACGGCGTGATGAACGGCGCCGTCGACCTCTACAAGGCGTGCGGCAAGTACGGGATCAAGCCGATCATCGGCCTCGAGGCCTATTTCGTCGACGATCGCCATGCGGTCAAGGAGCAGGTCCGCTACGAGCGCAACCACCTGACCCTGCTCGCCGAGAGCGACGCCGGTTTCGCCAACCTCGTCCAGCTCACCTCGGCCGGGTTCCTCGAGGGCTTCTCGCGCGGCAAGGCCAACGTCGACATGGACCTTCTCGTGCGGCACGCCGAGGGCGTGATCGTCCTCACCGGCTGCCTGCAGTCGCGCTTCTGCCGTCGCCTGGTCGAGGAGCGCCGCGACGACGCCCGCGCCCACATCGACGACCTGATCCAGGCCTTCGGCCCCGAGCAGGTCTACTTCGAGGTCCAGAAGAACGGGATCGAAGAGCAGGAGAGGGCGAACAGGGGAATAGTCGAGGTCGCCCGCGAGCTCGGCCGGCCGCTGGTCGGGACCGCAGACGTCCACTACCTGCGTCGCGAGGACTTCGACAACCACGCGGCGCTGCTCTGCGTGCAGACCAAGTCGACCCTCGAGGCCCCGAAGCTGAGCTTCGACACCAACGAGTTCTTCCTCAAGAGCAACGACGAGATGGCGTCCTCGTTCTCCGAGTGGCCCGAGGCGGTCGCGAGCACGGTCGAGATCGCCGAGCGCTGCGAGGTCGAGATCGAGCTCGGCAAGCTGCTGCTGCCGCGCTACCCGACCCCGGACGGCTCCGAGCCCGAGCAGATGCTGCGCGAGATCGCCGGCGAGGGGATGCGCGCCCGCTACGGCGACCCGATTCCGGCCGCGGCGGCCGAGCGGCTCGAGTTCGAGCTCGGCGTGATCGAGGAGATGGGCTTCTCCTCCTACTTCCTGATCGTCTGGGACTTCGTCCGCTACGCGAAGGAGAGCGGGATCGCGGTCGGCCCGGGTCGCGGATCGGCGGCCGGCTCGATCGTCTCCTACGCGCTCAACATCACCGACCTCGACCCGCTCGCCAACGACCTCCTGTTCGAGCGCTTTCTCAATCCCGGCCGCAAATCGATGCCGGACATCGACATCGATTTCTCGGTCCGCGGCCGCGAGCGGATGATTCGCTACGTCGCCGAGAAATACGGGCGCGAGTCGGTCGCCCAGATCATCACCTTCGGCAAGATGGCGCCGCGCGCCGCGACCCGCGACGCCGCCCGGGTCCTCGGCTACGACTACGCGACCGGCGACCGGTTGGCGAAGCTGATCCCGGAGCCGATCATGGGCCGCAGCCCCTCGTTCGCCGAATGCCTCAAGGCGGGGCAGGAGCTGAAGCAGACCTACGACGCCGATCCCGACGCGCAGCGGATCGTCGACGTCGCCCAGGGCCTTGAGGGAATCGTCCGCAACAACTCGATCCACGCCGCCGCGGTCGTGATCGCCGACCGGCCGCTGCACGAGATCGTCCCGCTGCAGCTGGCCGAGGACCGCAGCGCGCCGGCCGGCGGCAACGGGAACGGCGCCAACGGGGGCGGCAAGGCCGAGCGCCAGTACAAGATCGTCACCCAGTACTCGATGGGCCCGATCGAGGAGATCGGGCTGCTGAAGATGGACTTCCTCGGCCTCCGCAACCTCGACGTGATCGAGGACGCGATCGACATCATCGAGCGCTCGCGGGGGGAGCGGATCGACATCGAGGCGATCCCGATCGACGACGCCACTACCTACGAGATGCTGGCCGGGGGCGACTCGACCGGGGTCTTCCAATTCGAGTCGGACGGGATGCGCGACGCGCTGCGCAAGGTGAAGCCGACCGAGTTCTCCGACATCGTCGCCCTCGGTGCCCTCTACCGGCCGGGGGCGATGGCCTACATCCCGGCCTACGCGAAGGGCAAGCGGGACCCCTCGTCGGTCCGTTACCCCGACCCGCGGCTGCGGGCGATCACCGAGGAGACCCACGGCTGCGTCATCTACCAGGAGCAGCTGATGGAGATCGCGCGCTCGATGGCCGGTTTCTCGGGCGCCGAGGCGGACGACCTGCGCAAGGCGATCGGCAAGAAGAAGCGCGACCTGATGGCGACGATGAAGGACAAGTTCATGCAGGGGATGGAGGAATCGGGCACCTCGGCCTCCGTCGCTCGCGATCTCTGGAAGCTGAACGAAGCGGCGGCCGACTACTCGTTCAACAAGTCCCACGCCGCCTGTTATGGGCTGACCTCCTACCGGACCGCCTACCTCAAGGCGAACTACCCGGCCGAGTACATGGCGGCGGTGATCTCCTCGGTGATGAACACCAAAGACAAGGTGCCGTTCTTCGTCAACCGCTGCGAGGAGATGGGGATCGACGTCCTGCCGCCGGACGTCAACTCCTCCGATCACAGCTTCGTCGTCTATGAGAACGCGATCCGGTTCGGCCTCGACGCGGTCAAGAACGTCGGCCACTCGGCGGTCGAGGCGATCCTCCGCGCCCGCGAGGAGGCGCCGATCGCCTCGATCTGGGACTTCTGCGAGCGGGTCGACGCCCGCGCCGTCAACAAACGCGCGATCGAATGCCTGATCAAGTGCGGCGCCCTCGACTCGACCGGGGCAACCCGGCGCGGCATGCTCGAGGCGCTGCCCGCCGCCCAGTCGGCCGGGCAGAAGGCGCAGGAGGACGCGCAGCTGGGGCAGGGCTCGATCTTCGACTTCGCCGAGCCCGCCGCCGGCGAGGAGTCGAAGGCCGCCGCCCACCAGCACCGGCCGCCGATCTCCGCCGCCGAGTTCGACCGCGCCGCGCTGCTCGCGCTCGAGAAGGAGACGCTCGGCACCTATCTCTCCTCGCATCCCCTCTCCGAAGTCCGCGAGGCGCTCCGCGCCAGGGTCGACTGCCCGATCGCCGACCTGGCCGGGAAGCCCGACGGCGCCTGGGTGACGGTCGGCGGGATCGTGACCGAGGCGAAAAAGATCCGGACCAAGAGCGGGACCCAGATGATGTTCGCGACCCTCGACGACGTCGAGGGGCAGATCGAGATGCTCGTCTTCAGGGCCGACCAGTCCGAGAGCGCCGAGGTGATCGCGCCCGATGCGGTCGTCCTCGTCCGCGGCCGAATCGACCACAAAGACCGCGGCGAGACCAAGCTGGTCGTCCAGGAGGCGGAGCGGTTCGAGCCCGACCAGGAGGAGATCGCCGCGGCCGCGGCGCCGGCCGGGCCGTTGAAGCTGACAATCGACGCGGCGACGCTGCACGGGAGGCCGGGACTCGTCGACGAGCTGAAGGAAGTGCTGGTCCACCACAAGGGCGAGGCCGACGTCCTGCTCGCGATCAACGGCGCCGAGGGCGGGCCGATGGAGCTGCGGCTCGGCGACGGCTATCGGGTGAGGCCCTCGAACGGCCTGCGGGCGGAGCTCGACCATGTCCTCGGCCCCGACTCGCTGGCCGCCTGAGCCCGCCGTCCCTAGACTTCTCACATGCCGGCCATTCGCGAGAAGACTGGGGAGTGCCGCCAGTGCCGCGCCTTCTGCGACAAGATGATCGAGCCGCGCGGCTGCGTCGAGCTCGGGTGCCGGTATCTCTATAGCTTCGTCGACGCCCTCACCGGAACCCAGTACCTCGGCTGCATGCAGGAGGTCTTCGGCGCCAAGGTCGAGCTCGACGCCGTCCTCCAGCCAGGCGGATTCGGCGGCGTCAAGATGACCGGCGAGGGCCTGCCGCACTGCCAGTTCTCGGTCGAGCGCGCCTACGAGGGGGACGGGCCGACCTACGACTGCGTCAACCGCCGCTTCTTCGACTGTTCCGACGATGGCCAGGAGGGCCTGCGGGCCTTCGACCTGCGCGACGTCTGACCCCTTTTAGTCTTACACGATTCCGTGTACTATCCCGCGACCCCTCGGGGCGGGCAGTGGCCCGGCCCCTCAGGCGGGCAGGAATCCAATGAGTGAGCAGAACGCGGCAGTCGCAGAGGCGGAGGAGCTCGTCGCGGAGGCGGCCGGCGGCGCCGGCGGGAGCGCCGACGGGCCGCGCTTCACGCTCGAGCTGAACCAGGACCAGAAGGACATCCGCGAGTGGGTGCACGGCTTTGCTGAGAGCGTCGTGCGCCCGGCCGCTTCCGAGTGGGACGAGCGCGAGGAGACGCCCTGGCCGGTGATCCAGGAGGCCGCAAAGATCGGCCTCTACGGTTTCGAAGGCCTGGCCCAGTTCTGGGCCGACGAGACCGGCCTGACGCTGCCGATCGTCAACGAGGAGTTGTTCTGGGGCGACGCCGGGATCGGGATGAGCATCTTCGGCACCTCGCTGGCAGTCGCCGCGATCTTCGGGCAGGGAACCCCGGAGCAGCTGGGTGAGTGGATCCCGCAGTGCTTCGGCACTGCGGACGAGCCGAAGGTTGCGGCCTTCTGCTCTTCGGAGCCGGATGCGGGCTCCGACGTATCGGCGATCCGCACCACAGCGAAGTACGACGAGGGAAAGGACGAGTGGGTCCTGAATGGCCAGAAGGCGTGGGCGACCAATGGGGGAATCGCCGACGTCCACGTGGTCATTGCGAGCGTTGACCGCGAGCTGGGATCTCGCGGTCACGCCGCCTTCGTCATACCTCCCGGGACCGACGGGTGCGAGCAGGGCGCGAAGGTCAAGAAGCACGGCCTTCGCGCCTCGCACACCGCCGACGTCCACCTCGACGAGTGCCGGGTCCCCGGGTCCTGCCTGCTGGGTGGCAAGGAGAAGCTCGACGAGCGCCTCGCCCGGGTGCGCGAGGGGAAGAAATCGAAATCGCAGGCGGCGATGCAGACCTTCGAGGCGAGCCGGCCGACGGTCGGCGCCCAGGCGGTCGGCATCGCCCGCGCGGCCTACGAGTACGCGCTCTCCTACGCGAAGGAGCGCGAGCAGTTCGGCCGGCCGATCATCGAGAATCAGGCGATCGCCTTCGCCCTCGCCGACATGAAGCTCGAGATCGACGCCTCGCGGCTGCTGGTCTGGCGCGGGGCCTGGATGGGGAGATCCGGCCAGACCTTCGAGAACGCCGAGGGCTCGATGGCGAAGCTGAAGGCCGGCGAGGTCGCGGTCTGGGTCACCGAGCGGGCGATCCAGATTCTCGGCGGCAACGGCTACACCCGCGACTTCCCGGTCGAGCGGATGCACCGCGACGCGAAGATCTACACGATCTTCGAGGGCACCTCCGAGATCCAGCGCCTGGTGATCTCGCGCGCGATCTCCGGCATGCAGATCAGGTAGCTATTTGCAGCGGTTTCCGTAGTCGATGGCGGGGGAGCCGTCGTCACCCCCAGACCGCTGCGAGGGCAAACCGGGGGCCTGCGCGCCACAAATTGCGCCAGCGCAGACCCCCAGGCCCCCGTTAGACAGGGTTCTCAGCGCCTGCCAGGAGGGCATCAGGGCCCCCTGGCACGGCGATGATCTGCGAACCGGCAAGACCATGGCGAATAGAGTCGGACCAACCAGCGACAAAGGAGGACCCCGATGCATGCAGTCGTCTTGATGGTCACGCTCAATGACCCCGAGGCCGCCATAAGCAAACTGCGCGAGGAGGTTTTGCCCGAGGTAAAACAGGCCCCCGGCCTCGTGGCTGGATACTGGACACGCGGTAAGGGCGACTCGGGGATCGGGATGGTCGTCCTTGAGTCCGAGGATGCCGCCAACGCGATGAGCGAGCGAGTCGAGGCGGCGGCTAACGCTGACGACAACGTCACGCTCAACAGCGTTGAGGTGCGCGAGGTAGTAGCGAACGTCTAATTCATCTTGTCTCCGTTGTAGAAGTTCGGCACGGCGCGAACCCTCGATGCCCAGCGTGAGCCGGTCGGCTATCTGCTGGGGCGCCGCCGCGGATGCGTGACGGCCGTGCGGGTTACTGGACCGTGAACGGCCGCATCATGTCGTTGTCCTCGTGCTCGACGATGTGGCAGTGGTAGACGTAGTGCTGCGGCACGCTGGCTCCCGCGGGGAGGCTGAACTTCGCCCGGACGACCGTCAGCTGGCCGGGGTTCGCCTTCACCGTGTCCTTCCAGCCCATCTCCTCCGGCCCTGGCGGCAGCATCGGTCCGGTGATGAACCCTTTCAGCGCCGACGTCGGGTCGTCCCCGGGCGGCGGAGTCGCGCCGTTGGGCGTCCCGTAGCTGGCCTGGTAGGCCTTGGCGTTGAACGGGAAGCGCCCGATCACCTGGAAGGTGAAGAGGTGGGTGTGCATCGGGTGGGTGTCCGCGGTCGTGTTGACGTACACCCAGTCCTCTACGGCGTCCTGGTCGACGATCTCGGTGGTCGGGTAGTCGAAGCGTTTGGCGTTGAGGTTCAGGTACCAGCTTGGGGTATCCGGGCCGACCTCGTTGAGGACGATGGCGCGGGTATTGACGGCGCCAGTCAGCGGGGCGCCGCGTTTCCTGAGGTCTTCGAGCGGCTGCTCGTTGGTGCCCAGCGCGCCCGGGGAGGGTTTGGGCAGGGTCAGCGGCGCGCCCGGGGAGGCGGTCGCCTTGACCGTGATCTGCATCACCTGGGTGAGCGAGGGCGCCGGCGTGGCAACCGGTGACGGCGGTTTCGAGTTCTTCATCTGCACCGTCGTGCCGGCCAGCCGTCGGAAGTCGACGATCACGTCGTAGCGCTCGGCGGGCGCCATCACGACGTGCTTGATCGGGACCGGCGTGGTGCCCTCGGGCAGGAAGCCGCCCTCGGAGCCGATCACGTACATCGGGGCGCCCGCGATGTTGAGGTCAAGAATGCGGGCGTTGGAGCCGTTGAGCAGCCGGAAGCGGTACATCGCCGGCTCCACGGTCAGCCTCGGCCAGATGGCCCCGTTGACGAGCATGCAGTCGCCGAAGTACTCGCCAATCCAGGGCCCGTTGGTGCTCGCCGGCGCAAACGGGTAGAGGATCTCGCCGTCCATCGTGAACTGCTTGTCCTGGACGACGAGCGGGATGTCGTAGGCGCCCATAGGCAATTCGAGCGGGTTGTCACCGTCGAAGGTGTCGAGCTCGTCGGTGACGATGCAACCCGCCGCCAGCCCGGCGACGACGTTCATGCGCGTGTCGCCGAGGTAGTGGTCGTGGAACCACAACAGCGAACCCGGCTGGCCAAACGGGTAGTCGGCCCACTGCGTCTCGCCCGGGCCGAACCCGTCGCGGTAGTCGCCGACCGCGATCCGGTTGCCTTCGAGGTCAGTGACGAAGTTGCCTTCATCGTCGCGCTGGTAGATCGGTCCCGCAGCCGGGTTGCCGTCGTCTTCGCCGAGAACGAGTCCACCGTGCAGATGGGTGAGCATGCGCAACTTGCCACCCATGCCCGCCTTGACGGCCGCGAACTGGTCGTAGCCGCCCTGCGTGGTGAGCGTCGCACCGGGGTTCAGCCAGGCAGGTGGGTCCTCGGGTAGCGCGTTTAAGTAGGCGACCCGAATCGGCACGTCCTGGCTGACCAGCAGTGCGGGCCCCGGATAGGCCGCGACGCCATCCGCGCTGCGGGCATAGCCGAACAGCGGCGTGCTCGGCAGCTGCGAGTGAAGCTTCTGCGAGAATTCCTTTGCGGTCAGCCTGACCGTGCCGCCCGCGCGGGCGTCGATCGCGTTTTCGGTCAGCAGCGGCAGCGGATCGCGGAACTTGCTCAGCGTGGTCGCCGCCGATGGCGCGGCGCCCGCCGGCGCCGCGCGTAGCAACTCGGGCAGCATCACGCCTCCCGCCACGACGGCTCCTCGTTTGAGCAGTTGCCGTCTGGTCAGCATGATGGACCTTTAAGCATAGCCCGCGCAGCGACCGTTGCGCAACGCACCGACCAACCTCCCGGTTCATGATTGCGGACCGCGAGGGCCACAGCCGGGTGCCACAGGGCTACCGAGACGAGACGGTTTCAGGTTGGGGGGATGGGTGAGTGTCCAGCGACGGAAACAGAGTCACGGCGGCTTTCCGAAGGGCGAACTTAGAGACGGCGCCTGACGAAGCCGGGCTAGACGCCCTCCTCGCGCAGCTCGACCCCCACCCCGGAGTCAGGGGTCGGTATTTCGAGCGCCTCTGCCGCTGGTTCCTGTTGAACGCGCCCGAGTACCGGGGCAGGTTCCGCACCCTCTTGGCAACGACTAGCGCTTGAATCAGCGCTACCCCAGGAGCACACAATCACTGTGTCAGCGCGGTGAGCTAGCCGGGCAGCGGGTCGGACTGGCGCTACTCAACCACCCCTAGCCCTTCCCGGCCGGGTGAAGGCTGAGGGCCGAAGAGGGGCGGGTCGTCCCCGCCCCTCCCCGGCTCCCCGCTCCTCAGTGGGCGAAACGCAGGGCGCTGAACAGCCCGGCGTGATCGGAGTCCCAGAATCCGTTGACCGGCAGCAGCCCGGTCACCGCCGAGCTCTGCAAGCTGATCTCGGAGGGGTCGTTGGTCATCACGTGGTCGACCTGGTGGTCGAAGTCGGCGACGCTGCCGCCGGCCCCTTCGGCCAGCAGGCTCGAATTGAGGCAGCAGCCGAGCGGGTTGTTCGTGCTGCGCTCGACCATCCCCGCTTCCAGCAGGACCCGGTAAGCCTGTTGGTCGCCAGGGGAGACCGTGTCGTCATCTGAGTTGAGGTCGCCGACCAGGATGACCGGCAGGTCGCCTGTCGCCGGACCGCCCGGGGCGACCAGCTCGGCTGCCTGCAGGGCGCGGATGCTGGGCACCAGGAACGCCGGGTCGAACGCCTCCAGATGGGTGTTGACGAAGCGGAACCAGTGGCTGCCGCGCACCTTCGCGTCGGTAGCGGTCCAGCCCCGTTTGATCGTCAACGGTTTGCCGAGGATCGGCACCTGCAGCAGCGCTTTGAAGTTGCCCGACTGGGGGTTGGCCGTCTGCACTCCGGCGTCGCGCCGGGAGAGGATCACGTCGCGCATCGTCAGGCGCCCGTTGATCTCGGCGTTGGCGATCGCCGGGTTGGGACCGTCGCCCGCCACTTCATTCTCGTCCGCAGGCGCCTCGAGGTCGAACTCGTTCTGGGAGATGACCGCTTCGTAGCGCTTTTCCCCTTTGTTGAGCTGTTCCAGCAGGAGCTGCAGGAAGTCGTAGCGAACCGTGGTCGCAGTCGGTTCACCGGTGAGGACCGGCGTCAGGCTCGGCGGGGCGGTGCGCCACAGCGCCACCTCCTGCAGGCCGACCAGGTCAGGCTTCTGGGCGAGGATCTCCTGGGCCAGGCCTTTGGCCCGGGTCGGGAAGTCGTTGGCGGTGACTTCGCGCAGGATCTGCCCGTTGGCGGCGACGAACGCTTCGAGACTGGGGGCGCCGATCGCCGGTGCCAGGTCGGCGCCAAGGTAGAGGTTGCGGGTCATCACGTTGGCGACCTTGCCTTCGTCGGTCGGCTTCGCGGCGGCAGCGCCCGGCAACAGCAGGGTGAGAACGAACGCCGCGGCGATCAGCAGCGTTGAGAGCCGACGGGTGATTGCGTGAGTCAAGAGCTACTCCTCCTCTTCCGCGATCCCGTTCCCACGGGATCGATTTGGTTGAGGCGCCTCAGACCGGTAGCCACTGTCCCCTGGCCACCCTCCCCAGAGCACCACCATCATAGGGCGGTCGACCGATTCGCGATTGATCGCCGCTCCCGCCTGATCAAGATTCCAGTACCCCCGAGCGGCCAAACGGAAAAGATGGGCGCGACCAACTCTCCGACGAGCGACGGCAGCAATTGGAAGCGCTGCAGGGCTGGGTCTGGGACGCACGAAAAGCGAAAGTAGGTTGGCCCAACTTTTCAAGAACGGGGAGAGGAAGCGATGGGCAGGCGCATCATGGAGACGGGCCCCAGTCCGCGACGTCGCCTTGGAGTCCGGTGCTGACCAGGTTGCTGCCGTCGGCGTTGGCGGTGTAGATCGCCTCGTGACCGGATCGGGGGCCTGTCGCGGTGAAGAGCGAGAGGACGATCTTCTTGCCGTCGGGTGACCAGCCGGGGTCAAACGCGCCGTCGTGGCTGCCGACATGAAGCGCGATCGGATGCCGGCCACTGCCATCGGGGTGGATGACGTAGATCGTGCCCTGGCCGTTGTCGGTCAGGATCCACCGCCCATCTGGCGACCAGCTCGCAGTATTCGAGGTTTCCCCCTGCCAGCCGCTGATTTTCTTTGCCGGGCCACCGCTGAGGTGGACGACGAACAGGGCGGAACGGTGCCGGGCGGGGTTTTCGGCCCAGAAAGCTAGGCGTTTTCCGTCGGGCGAGTAGTCGCCCGGCAAGTCGTGGCCCCCGTAGGGGTTCGTCGTCAGCCGCACCGGGTTGCCGAAGTGGGAGGTCGTCCGCACGATGAAGATACCCGCGCGCCGCTTGGGGTGCTCTTCGTCCCATCCCTCGCAGGCGAAATGCCTGCCGTTCGGCGACCAGGCGGCGCACTCCAGATTCAAGCTCGGATCAGGGATGGTCCTCTTTTGGTAGCCCGAGCCGTCCGGGTTGACCGTTGCAGTCGTGATCCTGCCGTCAGCGGTGAGAGCCGCGATTGCAATCTTGCTCCCGTCAGGAGACCACCGCTCGCAGCACGTATGCGGTGTGAGGCGCTTCGCGTTGCTCCCGTCGGGGTTGGAGGTGACGATGAATGTGTCGCCGTTGGCGGGATTTTCCTGCTGGAAGGCGATCCTGCCGTTGGTGCCGGACACCTTTGCGCTCGCCGTTACGGCCGCGATCGCGACAGCCAAAGCTGCCACCACGAACCCACTCATAACCCACTTGGACACGCTGGTCCTCCTCCAGTTAGACGTGCATCGCCCCCCCAGGGCATGACGCCTTCCCCTCCGAAGGAGTCGCCGTGGCTTTGTATCAATCTATACGTGAGGGCGAGCTCGTCAAGCCGCCGTAGGAGGCAGGGTCGGGAATCGGGCCGGGCGCGCTCCTCTCGCGTGAAGGGAAGCGCAAACGCCTGGATAAACCGGTCGGTTGACAAATCCCTACCGCCGTGCGTCAGTTGTGCGCCAGTGGGCGCCAGTCCCAGGCGTGACGGAGCGGGGTCCAGCGGGGGATTACTTGGCTCTAGACCGCGATTCGTGCCTGTGGCGCGGATCTACACGATCTTCGAGGGCACCTCCGAGATCCAGCGCCTGGTCATCTCGCGCGCGATCTCGGGCATGCAGATCAGGTAGCTTCGCGCGGCCGCGGATTCCCGTTCCCGGCCCGGTCGCGCCGCTCCCTTCCGGTGGGAGAAATCCTCGCTATTCGAGGACAACGCCCACGGCAACCCGCTCCGGTGTTCGAAATGTCGAATAGTTCGACATAAGGAACACCGGAAGCACTTCGCAGGGCGATCTCAGGCGCGGCGTTTCTTCAGGCCGGCTTTGCGGAGGCGCTTGGCGGCTTGGACTTCTTTGCGATCCGGGCCTTTCTTGCGCGGCCCCGGGGTCTCGAGCGTCGCCGGCAGGCCCTCGAACCGCGGCTCGGAGAGGAACGCGGCGAGGCCGCCTTTGCCCATCTCGCCCTTGCCGATGTTGGCGTGGCGGTCGCGGCATGACCCGAGCGGCGCCGCGGCGTCGTTGACGTGGAGGCAGCGGAGCCGCTCAAGGCCGACCTTCGCGTCGGCTTCGTCGACGATCTCGCTCAGGTGGGCGGGGTCGGTGACGTCGTAGCCCTGGACGAAGAGGTGGCAGGAATCGAGGCAGAGCCCGAGGCGCTTGCCGCTCCCGGCCAGCTCGATCAGCTCGGCGGTCTGGTCGAAGTCGCGACCGAGGAGGCCTTTGTGGCCGGCGGTCTGCTCGAGCAGCAGCGGGCAGCCCTCGCTGTCGTCGAGGGCGGCGGCGATCACCTTCGCCGCCCGCTTCATCGAGGCACCCAGCGGCTCGCCTTTCTGGGCGCCGGGGTGGAGGACGACGCCGGCGGCGCCGATCCCGTCGCCGGTCCGCAGCGCGTGGGTCAGAGAGGCGAGCGATTTCTTCCGCAGCTCCTTGTCCTTCGTCGCGCAATTGATCAGGTAGACGGCGTGGATCACGACCGCGTCGACCGGCGAGCGGTCCATCGCCTCGCGGAACGCGGCGAAGTCGTCCTCTCCGTAGCGCGTGGGGCGCCACATCCGCGGGCTCTGGTTGAAGATCTGGATCGATTCGCAGCCGAGCTCGGTACCGCGATCGATCGCGTTGGCCAGCCCGCCGGCGGTCGAGACGTGCGCTCCGATCAGCATGGGACTGCACTCTAAGCTCAGAGCGATGGCGGAGCCCCGTGTCGAATTCCTCTGGTGGAGCGGCTGCCCCTCGTGGGAGCGGGGAATCGCCGAGCTGCGCGAGGCGATGGAGGAGCTCGGCCTCGACCCCGGCGCGATCGAGATGCACCAGATCGAGACCGAGGACGATGCCGTGCGCGAGTCCTTCCCCGGCTCGCCGACGATCAGGATCGACGGCGCCGACGTCGCCGAGGCGGGCCCGACCGCAAACTCGCCGATGACCTGCAGGGTCTACCGCCGCCGCGACGGCCGCCCCTCGCCGCTCCCCGACCCCGAGGATCTGCGCGCGGCGCTAGGTTCCCGAGCATGAGCGCTCCGGACTTCGAGCTGCCGGCTACCGACGGCTCCAGCCATTCCCTGTCCGGCTCGGGCGCCGCGGCCACCGTCGTCTACTGGACCTGCAACCACTGCCCGTACGCCCTCGCCTGGGAGGACCGGATGCACGCGGTCTCGCGCGAGTACGCCGGGCGCGGGGTCCGCACCCTGGCGATCAACTCGAACGACGGCGAGCGCTATCCGGCCGACTCGCCCGCCGCGATGGCCGAGCGCGTCGCCGCAGAGGAGTGGCCGCACCCGTACCTCCACGACGAGACCCAGGAGGTCGCCCGCTCCTGGGGGGCCGAGAGGACGCCCCATGTCTTCGTCCTCGACTCCGATCTCGAGGTCCGCTACGAGGGCGCCCCCGACGGCGACTACGAGGACACCTCGCGCGACGCCGAGTGGGTCCGCGAGGCGCTCGACGCGGTCCTCGACGGCGATGACGTCCCGCGGCCGCGGACCGACGCGGTCGGCTGCACGATCAAGTGGCGCTAGCGATGCGGGTCCGGTTCGCCCCCTCGCCGACCGGGGCGCTGCACATCGGCGGCGCCCGCACCGCCCTCTACAACTGGCTCGCCGCGCGCCACTCCGACGGCGAGCTGGTGCTGCGGATCGAGGACACCGACCGCGAGCGCTCGACGCCGGAGAACGTCGAGCAGATCCTCGACGCGATGGGCTGGCTCGAGCTCGACTGGGACGAGGGGCCGGTTTCGCAGGCCGACCGGAGAGCCAGCCACCAGCAGGCGCTGGGCCGCCTGCTGGAGTCCGGCGCGGCCTACCGCGACACCGCCACCGCCAAGGACGTCGAGGCCTGGAAGGCCGAGCATGGCGCCGACCGCGGCTACCGCGGCGTCGCCGCCGAGGACCCCGGCGCGGCCGTCCGCCTCCGCGTTCCGGACGAGGGGGAGACGGTCGTCCACGACACGATCCGGGGGCCGGTCAGCTTCCCGAACCGAAGCCACGACGACTTCGTCATCGCCCGCGGCGACGGCACCGTCCTCTACAACTTCGCGGTCGCGGTCGACGACGCCGAGATGGGGATCACAGACGTCGTCCGCGGCGACGATCATCTCTCGAACACGCCGAAGCAGCTCCTGGTGCTCGAGGCGCTCGGCCACGAGCCGCCCCGCTACGCGCACCTGCCGCTCCTGCACGGCCCCGACGGCCGCAAGCTCTCCAAGCGCCACGGCGCCGCCTCGGTCCAGGAGCTGCGCGAGGCCGGCTACCTCCCGGCCGCCGTCCGCAACTACCTCGCCCTGCTCGGCTGGGGCGCCGACGACGACTCGACCCTGATGTCGACCGAGGAGCTGGTGCGGCGGTTCAGGGTCGAGGACGTCGGCCGCGCCGCCGCGATCTTCGACGAGAAGAAGCTGCGCTGGATCAACGGCCGCTACATGCGGGAGATGCCGCTCGACGAGTACACGGCGGCGGTCGCCCGCCACCTCGGCCGCGAGGTCGACGACCGGCTCCGGGTCGCCTGCGAGATCGTCCAGGAGAAAGCGCAGACCCTGGAGGAGGTCTGGCCGCTGATCAGGTTCCTCTTCGAGCCCCCGGTCTCGGACGAGAAAGCCTGGCGCAAGACGATGAAGGAGAACGCCCCGACCCTGCTCGGGGCGGCACGCGAGGCGCTCGCGGCCGGCGAGGGGTTCGACCCGACCGCGGTCGAGGCAGGCGCTCAGCCCGCTTCCCGAGCGGCTCGGCGTCGGCGCCGGCAAGCTCTACCAGCCGATCCGGGTCGCGATCACCGGAACCACCGTGTCACCGGGGATCTTCGAATCGGTGGCGGCCCTCGGTCGCGAGGAGACGCTGGCTCGGATCGACGCCGCCCTCGCGCGCCTCGGCGCTTGAGCTGCCCCGACTAGAGGGATAAGAGTGAACGCGGCAGCAGTCCGCGGTGTATAACGAATGCGCGGAATGTCCCCACTTATGTGGACGCTCGTTCTAAACCGAGCGTCCTCTTTTGCCGATGAGATTCGCGGAGGGCGCAAATTGGCCCGATCGAACTCGACCAGCATTCCGAAACCCAGAGCAAGCGATGAAACCGGGTCCAAAGCGGCCGTGGCGCCCGGTGCGCGCCTTGCGACCGCGTTCGAGGCGGTCGAGCGGTTCCCGGCGCTGGTCGAGGCCCGCGCCAGGGTTCTCGAGGCTGCGACCGCGGACACCCCGCGGATCGGCGACCTCGTCGATGCGGTCGAGTCCGACGTCGCCCTGACGATCTCGGTCCTGCGGTTCGCAAACCGCGCCGGGGCCGGTGACGTCGCGACGATCCCGGGCGGCGGTCGAAGTCCTGAGGCCCTCGGGCGTCCTGGCGATCGCCGGCACCTCGCCCGTCTTCGATTTCTTCGAGTCCAACGGAGGCTGGGAGCTCCGCCCGGAGCGGTTCCGCGTCCACGCCAGGGCGACCCAGCAGGCGGCCGAGCTGATCGGACGCGCGGTCGGCTGGCCCGAGCGCGACGAGCTCGCGGTCGCAGCGCTCCTCCACGACATCGGCCGGCTCGTCATCTCCAAGCTCCACCCCGGCCACCACAGCTACTTCGACGCCGTCGCCTACACCCCCGAGCACCGGCTCCGCGAGGAACGCGATCAGCTCGGCATCGACCATGCCCTGGTCGGCGGGGTCCTCGCCCGGCGCTGGAACGTGCCGCAGCGAATCGCGGTCGCGATCGAGCGCCATCACGCGGAGGACGCCGACGGCCTGGCGGCGATGGTCGCGACAGCCGACATGGTCGCCCACTACTCGCAGGGCGAGGCGGCGAGCCCGGAGCGCCTGCGCGCCGTCGCCAAGCGCTGCGGGCTCGAGCCCGAGGGCGTGCGCGAGCTCCTCTACGAGCTTCCCTACCCCCGCCAGGAGGGGCAGCGGATGGCCGAGCCGTGCCCGCTCTCGACCCGCGAGCTGGACGTCCTCCGCTACCTCTCCGACGGGATGGTCTACAAGCAGATCGCCGGCGAGATGCAGCTCTCGGTCTCGACGATCCGCACCCACCTCCACAACGTCTACGGCAAGATCGGCGCGGTCGACCGCGCCCAGGCCGTCCTCACCGCCCGCGAGCACGGCTGGATTTAAACCGCCGCCTGCTCCGCTTCGCGTCCGCGGGCGGCGGCGATGCGTCATATCGGCGCCGCTCGCAGAGAATCAGATTTCGATGCTCGCTAACGGGGCGCGAGCGCTACTCGATCAGCGACTCGCGGAGGGCGATCGCGACAGCATGGGTGCGGTTGCGGGCGCCGAGCCGGGCGAGGGCGTTCCTGGTGTGGGTCTTGACCGTTTCCTCGCTGAGCCCGAGGTCGCGGGCGGCGGCCGTCGTCGAGCCGCCGTCGGCGAGCAGCTGCAGGATCTGGCGCTGGCGGCGGGTGATCTGGCCGCGACTGCCTTTCGGCGGCACCGCCGGGTCGACGAACGGTTCCTGGTCGACCGCGGCCTGCACCGCCCGCCGCAGGTCATCGGGGCGCGCGGTGCGGGCCACATAGGCGGTGGCCCCCGCCTGTAGGGCGGCGTTGGCGATATAGCGCTCGGGCGACCTCGCCGTGGGCGACGATGCCCATCCCCGGCTCGGCCTGGTGCAGCGCCCGGATCGCCTCCCGGCCGGTCGGCTCGGCGTGGCCGTTTGCGGGCAGACAGGGGCGCATGTCGACGATCGCGACGTCGATGCTGCCGACGTCCCGGATCAGGTCGAGCCCCTCGGTGCGATTGGCGCTCTCGTGGACCTGGAAGCCTTCTCCCAGCGCTTCGCGCACTCCGAGGCGAACCAGCGGGTGTCCGTCGATCACAAGGCAATGTGGGCGCTCGGAACCCAAAGCTCGATCCTAGCCGAGCCGGGTCCGCCCCGTGCGGTAGAAAAGACGGAGTGATCTCGATCACCTCGAAGTCCCGCTACGCGGTCGTCGCGATGGCCGAGCTGGCCCGCTCGGGAGAGCGGCCGGTGCCGATCAAAGAGGTCGCCGAGCGCCGCGGGATGCCGGAGCAGTTCCTCGAGCAGCTCTTCTCGACCCTCCGCCGAGCCGGCCTCCTGACCTCCCACCGGGGGATGAAAGGCGGCTACACGCTCTCCCGGCCGGCCGACGAAATCACCGTCCTCGAGGTCGTCCAGACCCTCGACGGCAAGATCGGCCAGGAGGCCGAAGAGGCCGGCGGCATCTGGGCCGAGGGCGTCGCCTCGCTGCGCAAGGTCTTCGGCCAGACGACGATCGCCGAAGTCGCCCGCCGCGAAGCCGAGGAGGCCGGCGCCGGGATGTACTTCATCTGATTTTAGGCGGGGGATTTGGCTCTGGCGGGTCAAGAGCCCTTAGGTCGCGGGGGCTACCTAATTCCTCGATTGACCCGGGCGCTGGCGCAGGCGTAGGCTGGACAGCCGCGTCTGGCCCCCTAAACGCCCTCGACCAGCGGAGGATGAATGCGCCCCAAGCTGACCTACTCGAACGTCGTCTCGACGCTATGCCTCTTCTTGCTGCTTGGGGGCGGCGCGGCCTACGCCGCCGGCCACCTCGGCAAGAACGCGGTGAAGTCGAAGAACATCGCCAAGAATGCGGTCAAGTCGAAACAGATCGCGAGCAACGCCGTGACCTCGGCGAAGATCAAGAACGGAGCCGTGACGGCGGCAAAGCTGAAGGCGGGCACGATCACCCGGACGCAGATCGCGGGCGGGACTTTGGCCGGACTGCAGGTTGGGGAATTCCAAGCCCCCTCGGTGCCGGGCGTGAATAACCCACCGCCGAGCACCACCCCGGTTCCGCTCACCGGGACCACCTCCTTTACTCCCGCCGCCGGTAAGACCTACCAGCTCCTCCTGGAATTGAAGGGCAACCCGGTTGACGCGGACGGAGCAGGCGGCGGGGCTTGTGTGATCCAGCTCTTTGTGTCAGCGAATGGCAACGTCATCTCCACTCCGAGTATCGCTGCTAACACTGGCCTGCCCGCGCCTTTCGGCAATCGCCCGGTCGCAACAAGCACGCCCCCCCTTGGGTTGCTCAGCCCGGGACAACCACAGACGCTGTCCGCGCTCAGCACCGGCAGCGAAGACTGCGGAGCGGGGACCAGCGCTGCCCTCCGGGGTGTGGTCATCGAATTCGGCTAGGAGGCTGAAATTGCGCTCCCGATTGACTTACGCAAACGTCATGGCGACCGTTGCGGTGTTCTTGGCCCTTGGCGGCGGCGCACTGGCCGCTTCCAACCTCGGCAAGAACACGGTCGGGTCCAAGCAACTGAAGAAGAACGCTGTGACGACGGCGAAAGTCAAGAACGAAGCGATCACCGCCGCGAAGGTGAAGAAGGGGACATTGACCGGCACGCAAATCGACGCCTCGACGTTGGGCACCGTCCCGTCTGCGAACTCCGCGCAAACGGCTCAAACGGCGAATGCACTCTCAGCGGCGGAACCGTGGCACCAAGTTGGAGCGCCTGGTGAGCCGGCGTTTCTAAACAAATGGGGGAACGACACAATTCTCTCTGCACCTACTGTCGCCTTCTACAAAGATCACAACGGGATTGTTCACCTGCAAGGCCACGCGAAAGGGGGCGACGCCGAAGCTATTTTCATTCTCCCTCCAGGGTTCCGGCCGGCTACTGGAAAGTCGCTCACCTTTCTGATGTCTTGCCAGGGACCAGGCGACTGCTCGGACACCGTCGGCACGGTGGGCATCACTGGGGAACCTGGGAATCAAGTGGGCGCGGTGTTGGCGCCCGTTGCGGCAGCCTCGGTATACCTCGAAGGAATCACCTTCCGCGCCGAATCCTGACATTCCAGCCGCCCTCCTGCCTATCTCAGCCCAACGCGCCTTTCCCCGATGGCGGTACCATGCTCCCCATGAGCGTCGGGATGTTCCGCGCTTATCTTGTCTTCGGCTTGATCTGGATCGGCCTCGGGATCGCTGAGCTTGTTCGAGGCGGACTGGGCTTCTTCGGCTTGTCCTACATTGCCTTCGGCATTGCCTGGTTTGTGATCGCCCTCCTGAGGCGCAAGGGCATCCTCCCCGATCGCCATAGGCCGCCGCCGCCGAATCCTTACCAGGAAAATCTGCCCGGCTAACGCGCCCCAGATTTGACCTGACCTGGAAGCGCGGCATAGAGTCGATACGTCTCGTCCACTCGATGCTGGCTAGCTGAGGAGACGATGCGCCGGAAGTTTAGCTTTGCCAACGTGATGTCAGTGATCGCTGTCTTCATCGCTTTAGGTGGCACCGGCTATGCGATCTCGAAGTTGCCGAAGAACTCGGTTGGCCCAAAGCAGCTCAAGAAGAACGCTGTGACGACGGCGAAAGTCAAGAGCGAAGCGATCACTGACGCCAAAATCAAGAAAGGCACCCTCACCGGCACACAGATCAATGCCTCGACTTTGGGCACCGTCCCCTCTGCGAACTCCGCTCAGAACGCCCAAACCGCCCAGACAGCGAACGCTCTTTCGCCGGGAGAAGCCTGGCACGTGGTAGGAGCGACAGGAGAGCCGGCCTTCTTGAATTCGTGGGCTCAATATCCTGAATCTCCGGTCGTCGCCTTCTATAAGGACCACGAGGGAGTTGTTCACCTCAAAGGCGTCGCCAGGAACGGGTCAGAAGCCGCCGTCTTTCAGCTCCCGCCCGGATTTCGCCCAGCCGCCAACCTGACGTCTCAGTTTCCCGTGGGCTGCCAGGGCGTGAATTGTCCCTCCGGGCTCGGGACGGCAGCCATCGTTGGGTCCGGGACCGGAGCAAATGAAGGCGATGTGCTCGCCCCATCAGGGTCATCCATCGTGAAGCTGGAAGGAATCATCTTCCGCGCCGAATCCTGATCCCATTAACCATCCCCTGCGTTTTTCAAGCTAACGCGCTTTCTTACCCATTAGAACATGTCCTAGTAAGTCTCTCCAGACGCTCTCAGGGGCCGTAGGAGGCCGAGGAAAGGTAATAGTCGCCAAGGGAGCCTCGTCAGCGCAGATTGCTCGCTGCCCCGCTCCGTGTCGTTCTTTCTCCAGGTTTCGCTGGCCTTTGAAGAGACAGTCAGCAACGGTGGCATCAACGGCGAAGAAACCGCGTCCATCCTCCCCTGGAACTAATGCAGGGCGGGGTGACGCTGGCCGGGAGGCAGGAGTGAGTGCGCCAGTAGTGCGAGATCCCGTGGCTGAGGACTACGGTCCTTCTTTTAGTCATCGGGCTTCCCCTCTCTCGGCGCCGCGTCGGTCTTCGCACCGCCGGCCTTGAATCCCCCGAACGGGCTCATTTCGAGTACGAGCGGGACCGAGACCCGCTCGCGCGCCCGGCACCGCGGGCAGGTTTGCCGGCTGGAAAACCGGAATGGGCTGAAGCTGCTTCCGCAGCGCTCGCACCTGTACATCATCTCCCCCCAACCTCCTGAAGCGGCGTTCTCGGAGTGCCCACATCCGGCCCTGGTGTCCTGAGAACGTCCCTCGGACCTGGTTCCCGGATCCGGTCCCGAACAAACCGGTAACCGATAACGGCGGGGGTCCGCCGTAGGGGCAGGGCGGACCCCCTTCCCAGCCGTCCCCTGTGGACAGTCCGAGTACAGGTACCTGCTCGTGCTCTGAACGCTCGCGGTACCTGCGGGACTGCCTTGCACTTGAAATACCCCGTCCGGGTGGCGGCAAACGGGCCGCCCCTGCCGTTAGGGTCATCGAACCCGACGAAGGGGAGGATGCATGTCCGTGAGGTTGTGTCTGATTGCGATCGGCTCGGTTGTCGTTCTGCTCGCGGTGGGGGTCGCGGGCTGTGGCGGTGGCGACGACAGCACCGAAGCGGAAACGAGCCCCTCGCTGACCAAATCGGAATTCATCCAACAGGCGAACGCGATCTGCGCCGAAGGAAACAAAGAAACGGATGCCGTCTTCGGGAATTTCGAAAAGGGGGAGCCGAAGCCTGAGGCCGAAACGGTGATCGAACAGGAATTCGTGCCATCCATTCAGATGCAGATCGACGAAGTCCGGGCCCTCGGCGCACCCGAAGGCGACGAGGAGACCGTCGAAGAAATGCTCGACCTCGCCCAGGCCGACCTGGAAAGAGTCGAAAGCGATCCCGGAATCGTGATCAATGGATCCGAAGTTGACCAGTTCGCGGACTTCGCCAAGATCGCCCACCCCTACGGGCTGACGGAGTGCGACAAAGCGGAATAGGTCGGCGCCGCGGACGGCGAGGAAGCGGGTCTTCCAGCCGTTGCGGATAGCCTAGGCCGGTCGATGAGGTTCCGGAGGAAACCGAAGGGGGTGGCAACGGGCGTGAAAATGGACGTCACCGCCACGATCAAGCGGTCGGCCGCGATCGCGATCGGCATCGGGGGCCTGATCGTCGTCCTGCTCCTGTTCTGGATCGGCGGCGAGCTCCACTATCGGAACTGCCTCGAGGAAGTCGACCTGAAGCACCCGATCGCGCTCAAGCAGACCGCCGGGCAGGTCGGGGAACGCGAAGACGCGATCGATTCCTGCTCGCGCTGGCCCTAGCCGGGCCGGCGAGCGCTGCAGACGAAGTAGGTGCCGGCCTGGAACCGGATCGTGTCGAGATCGGCGGCGCCGAGCTCGGCCAGGTGCTCCCAGGGGCGCGAGTCGGGGTCGCCGAGCACGGTGACCCGGGAGACCGCGGCGGCGAGGGGGCGCAGCAGACGGCCGAGGCGACCCTCGGAGAGGCCGGCGTCCATGACCACGATCCGGCCCCCGGGGGTGAGCCGCTCCCAGACCGCCGCCAGCGTCCGCCGCGGCTCCGGCAACACCGAGTAGGAGAGGCTGAAGAGGACGGCGTCGAAGGGAACATCGGTGTCGAGTCCGGCGGCGTCATGTTCGAGGAGGCTGACGTTGTCCCAGCCGCTCCGCAGTCGCAGGCGCTCGGCGCGCTCGAGCATTCGCGGTGAGAGATCGATTCCGGTGACGGCGCCGGCGGGCCCGACGCCGGCGACCAGCCGGCCGAGGTTGGCGCCGGTCCCGCACCCGACCTCGAGGACGGCGTCCCCGGCGCCGAGGCATAGCCGCCCGACCGCCTCGTCGCGGATCCGGGACGGCAGCATGAGCGCGACCGAGAGCGGGCTGTAGATGGTCGCCAGCCGGTCGTACCGACGCGAGATCTGCTCGGGGGACGCGCGGGGCACGCGCTCAGCGCAGGTCAATTCCCGCCATCAGCGTCCTCGAGTTGCCGCTCGGGTCCGACGCGGTCACCCGGACCAGCGCCTTCACGCCCATCCGGTTCCCGAGGGCGGCTTTGGCGTGCCGGAAGGCCCGCTTTCTCATCTTCAGGCGCAATTTGATCGGGGTGCCGGGGACACCCGAGCCTGGGCCCAGGAGCCTGAGCTCGCCGGGGCAGCCGGGGCGATGGCTTCTCGCGGTGCAGACGGCGGAGGCCCTCGCCTTCGAGGTTCGCAGCCACCCGGTCGCGGAAAGCGCGCAGGACTCGTCGCAGGTGGCGACGACGGTCAGCACCCGGCGCAACCGCTCGCGCCGGGGGGCCCAGAGCGCCAGGCCCGGCGGCCTGCGATCCGCGGCCGGCCCGGGGGATGTCGGCAGGGGCGGGGGGCAGGCGGCCCCGGCGTCCGGCGCCGGCGCCACTCGGTAGACGTTCGCGGACGTCTCGACATAGACGCATCCGCGCGAGTCTTCCCCGAAGCCGCGCAGGTCGCCCTGCGGGATCGATATCCCCGCCGGCTGTGGGTCGGCACCCGGGTGGCCGAGGTTCAGCGTTCGCAGGTCCGGCCGGCATAGGTCGCCATAGAGGTAGCGGCCGGTGAGGCCGGTCAGCTGCTGGTCGCGGACGACGTAGCCGCCAAGGATGGCGCACCCGGTTGTCTCATCGCTGGGGCCGCTGTGCGGATACTGGAAGACCGGGTCGGTCAATCCTGATTCGGTCGGTTCACACCGGCCCTCGCAGATCGGCCAGCCTAGGTTGGCCGCGGCCAGGGTCGTCGCCGCCGGCGTGCCGGTCGGGCTGCCGACGTCGACCTCCTCCCAGGTCCCCTCGCCGACGTCGGCGACGACCAGTTCCCCGTTCGGCCCGAAGGAGGCGCGGTAGGGGTTGCGGAGCCCGATCGCGTAGATCGCCGATTTGAAGTCTTCGGGGAAAGTCGGGTTGGAGTCCGGCACGCTGTATGTGGCTTCCCCGGGCGGGTCGCGGGGGTCGATGCGAAGGATCTTTCCGAAGAAGTTGTTGAGGCTCTGCGCGTTGGAGCTGTTGGCGTCGTCCCCGAGCGTGATGTAGAGGAGGCCTTCGGGCCCGAACATGATCTGGCCCCCATTGTGATTGCCGGCCCCATGCTCGGTCGAGAAGACCAATCGGGCCGAGTCGGGTTCGGCTACGTTGGGGTCGGCGGAGCGCCGGAACTCCACGATCCGGATCTGGCCGGGTTCCGCTTCGGGGTCGAGTTCGTCCGGCCCGGCCGCGACCGTGAAGACGTAGAACAGGCCGCTGCTGGCGTAGTCGGGTGGGAACGCGATCGAGAGCAGGCCGCGCTCGACTTCGGTGTCGACGTTTTCAACCGTCAGGAAGGATTTCGGCAGGAGCACCCCGTTTTCGTCGATCCGGATCCCGCCCCCGCGTTCGACGATGAAGAGCCGCGGGTCACCCGGCGGCGAGGTGGCGTAGACGGGTTCGCTGGCGAATTCGTCTGAGGAGGCGAGTGGGACCAGGGCCGCGGCAGAGGCGCTCGCCGGCAGCAGGATCAGCGCGGCGAGCGCAGCGAGGATTGCGTGCCTGAATCTCATCTCTCTCAAAGGTAGTGATACCCGGCGATACTTCCTCGATGCGAATCGGCCCGGAGGCATCGGCGACCGTCGGCGGCACCCCGCTCGTCGCGCTGCGGCGCCTCGGCGAGGGCGTCGGCGCCGAGGTCTGCGCCAAGCTCGAGTACTTCAACCCCGGCGGCTCGGTCAAGGACCGGATCGGGGTCGCGATGATCGACGCCGCCGAGGAGGCGGGCGAGATCGCGCCGGGGCGAAGCGTGATCGTCGAGCCGACCAGCGGCAACACCGGCATCGCGCTGGCGATGGTCTGCGCCGCGCGCGGATACGAGCTGATCCTGACGATGCCCGAGGGGATGAGTCGCGAGCGGGCGAAGCTGCTGCGCGCCTACGGCGCCGAGGTTCGCGAAACGCCGTCCCTGGGCGGGATGAACGAGGCCGTCGAGCTCGCCGAACAGATCCGCGAACAGCGCAAGGGCTTCATGCCGCAGCAGTTCTCCAACCCGGCCAACCCCGAGATCCACCGCCGGACGACCGCGGAGGAGATCTGGAGCGACACCGACGGGGAGATCGGCGCCTTCGTCACCGGCGCCGGGACGGGGGGGACGATCACCGGCGTAGGTCGGATGCTGCGCGAACGCAGCCCGGACACCCTCGTCGTCGCGGTCGAGCCGGCGACCTCTCCGGTTCTCTCCGGGGGCGCCCCGGGGCCGCACAAGATCCAGGGGATCGGGCCCGGCTTCGTCCCGGCGGTCCTCGACCGCTCGGTGATCGACGAGGTGATCACCGTCGACGACGAGGACGCGCTCGAGACCGCCCGCCTCGCCGCCCGCAGGGAGGGAATCCTCGCCGGGATCTCGGCCGGGGCCAACATCCGCGCCGCCCTCGACGTCGCCGCGCGCCCCGAGCTCGCCGGCAAGCGGGTCGTGACGATCGTCTGCGACTCGGGCGAGCGGTACGTGTCCCTACCCTTCTTTGCACCGTGATCGAGGCGTTGAACAGGGTGCTGGGCGAGGTCAAGGCGGACGTCAGGGCCGCGCGTGAGCGCGATCCCGCCTCCAAGGGGGTCTCCACCTTCGAGATCCTGACCGGATGGGCGGGAGTGCAGGCTCTCCTCGCCCACCGCATCGCCCACGCCCTGCACGAGGCCGGGGTCCCGATCGCACCGCGGATGATCGCGTATTGCATCCGGGCGATCACCGGCGTCGAGATCCACCCGGCGGCGCGGATCGGCGACGAGTTCTTCATCGACCACGGGTCTGGGGTCGTGATCGGCGAGACCGCCGAAATCGGCGACGGGGTGACGCTCTACCAGGGGGTGACGCTCGGCGGCACCGGATTCCAGCCCGGGAAGCGCCACCCGACGCTCGGCGACTACGTCACCGTCGGCTCTGGGGCGAAGCTGCTGGGCCCGATCTCGGTCGGCGACGGCGCCAAGATCGGCGCCAACACCGTCGTCGTCGAGGACGTCCCGCCGGGCTCGACCGTCGTCGGCAACCCGGGCCACCCGGTCCGGGTCGAAGGGCGGCGGGTCGAAGGGCCCGACGCCGATTGGATCCACCTCCCCGACCCGATCGCCGAGGCGATCAAGCGGCTCTCGGAACGGATCGCCGAGCGTCGAGCGGCGCCTCGCCGAGCTCGACGGTGATGGGCAGGGCGCGGCCGAGGAGCCCGAGCTGCGCCCCCGAACCGGGCGCTCCTCTGCGGGAGGCTGAGCCCTCCGCCAGTCCCTCTATTCTCGGCTGGAGATGCTCCAGACCGAGCCGGAGACCCCGAATGACCTCCCGGGCGGCCACGAGGCCGCGCCGACCGAGGTCGGCGCCGACCGTATCGAGCGGCTGCTGGCCGACCTCAACGAGCCCCAGCGCGAGGCCGTGCTGCACGGCGAGGGGCCGCTGCTGGTCGTCGCCGGCGCCGGGTCCGGCAAGACCCGGGTCCTGACCCGCCGCATCGCCTACCTGCTCGCGACCGGCGCGGCCCGGCCGGGGGAGATCCTCGCGATCACCTTCACCAACAAAGCGGCGTCGGAGATGCGCGAGCGCGTCGGCGAGCTGGTCGGGCGCTCGACCCGGGCGATGTGGGTGATGACGTTCCACTCCGCCTGCGCGCGGATGCTCCGCGCCGACGCCGAGCGCCTCGGCTACTCGCGCAGCTTCACGATCTACGACGAGTCGGACTCGCTGCGGATGCTGAAACGGTGCATCGACGAGCTCGGGATCGACCCCAAGCGCTACCCGCCGCGCTCGATCCGGGCCCAGATCTCGGGCGCCAAGAACCAGCTGATCGACGTCGACACCTTCACCCAGGCGGCCCGCGACAACACCTTCGAGGAGACGGTCGCCGCGGCCTACGCCCTCTACGAGAAACGGATGCTGGCCGCGAACGCGATGGACTTCGACGACCTCCTGGTCCGCACGGTCAACGCGCTCGAGCTGTTCGAGGAGGTCCGCAACCGCTGGCGGAACACGTTCCGCCAGGTCCTGGTCGACGAGTACCAGGACACGAACCGGGCCCAGTACCGGCTGCTGCAGCTGCTCACCGCCGAGCACGGCAATCTGATGGTCGTGGGCGACGAGGACCAGTCGGTCTACGGGTTCCGCGATGCCGACATCCGCAACATCCTCGACTTCGAGCGCGACTTCCCCGAGGCCGAGATCGTCAAGCTCGAGCAGAACTACCGCTCGACCCAGACGATCCTCTCGGCCGCCAACGCGGTGGTCGAGCAGAACCGGCAGCGGCGGCCAAAGCACCTCTGGACCGACCTCGAGGGGGGCGAGCCGGTGCGGCTCTCCGAGCTCTCCGACGAGCACGAGGAGGCGCGCTGGGTCGCCGGCGAGATCGAGCGCCTCGGCGAGGAGGACGGGCGTGAGGCGCGAGGACGTCGCGGTCTTCTACCGGACCAACGCGATGAGCCGGGTGCTCGAGGACACCCTGGTCCGGTTCGAGCTTCCCTACCAGGTGATCGGCGGGACGAAGTTCTACGAGCGGGCCGAGATCAAGGACGCGGTCGCCTACCTGAGCCTCCTCGTCAACCCCTCCGACCAGGTCTCCTTCGGCCGGGTCGTCAACTCACCGCGGCGCGGGATCGGGAACACGAGCCAGGGCCGGCTCGCCGCCCACGCCAACACGACCGGGCAGCCGATCTGGGACGTCGCGGGCGCGGTCGAGGAGGTCCCCGGGATGGGGGCGGCGGCGATCAGGGCCATCTCCCGCTTCCACGAGACGATGGAGGACCTCCGCCGGCGCGCCGACTCGACGTCGGTCGCCGAGCTGCTCGAGGCCTGTCTGCGCGAGACCGGCTACCTCGACGCCCTCGCCGCCGAGCGGACGGTCGAGGCCGAAGGGCGGGCCGAGAACCTCGAGGAGCTGGTCGGGGTGGCGGCGGAGTTCGACGCCAACCGCGAGCTCGAGGGCGAGGGTGACCTCTCGCCGCTGGAGGAGTTCCTCCAGCAGATCTCCCTCTACACCGAGCAGGACGGCCTCCGCGACGAGTCGGTGATCACCCTGATGACCCTCCATAACGCGAAGGGGCTCGAGTACGACACGGTCTTCATCGTCGGCTGCGAGGACGGCGCCTTCCCCCACATGCGGGCGCTCGAAGAGGGCGGCGAGGAAGAGGAGCGGCGACTCTGTTATGTCGGCATCACCCGCGCGAGGCGGCGCCTCTACATGACCTGGACCCGGGAACGGCGGCTGTTCGGGCGGGCCGAGCGGAACCTGCCCTCGAGGTTCATCGACGAGCTGCCGGCGGAGCTGACCGAGCGCCACTCGAGCGCGCCCGGGGCCGGCGGGCTCGGAGGCGGGCTGGGGCGCCGTCGGCCCCGGCGCCGATCGACCCCGGGCCGACGTTGGAACTGCGGACCGGCGACGACGTCGTCCACGCTGCGTTCGGCGACGGGGTCGTCACCGCCGTCGAGCCGGGAGGGGTGGTGGTCGTCCGCTTCGCCGAGGACGGGTCCGAGCGCAAGCTGATGGCCGACTACGCGCCGATCCGAAAGCGGTAGCGCCGGTGGCCGCCGAGATCATCGACGGCAAGGCGGTCGCCGCCGCTGTTCGCGAGCGGGTCGCAGCCGAGGTGAGCTCGTTCGAGTCCGAGCACGGCCGGCCTCCGGCGCTGGCGACGGTCCTGGTCGGCGAGGACCCGGCCTCCGAGGTCTACATCCGCAACAAGCGCCGCGCCTGCGAGGAGGTCGGGATCAGCTCGATCCACCACGGCCTGCCGGCCGACACCGGCGAGGACGAGCTGTTGGACCTTGTCGCGGGCCTCGGCCTCGACGACGCCGTCGACGGCATCCTCGTCCAGCTCCCGGTCCCCGACCAGATCGATCCCGACCGCGTCGTCGCCACGATCGACCCCGGCAAGGACGTCGACGGCCTGACCCCGTTCAACGCGGGCCTGCTCGCTCACGGGACCCCCGGTCTCACGCCCTGCACGCCCGCCGGGGTGATGGAGCTGCTTGCGAGCCGGGGCGTCGAGCTCGAGGGGGCCGAGGCGGTGGTCGTCGGGCGCTCGAAGCTCGTCGGGGTGCCGGTCGCGAGGCTGCTGCTGGCCGCCAACGCGACGGTCACCGTCTGCCACTCCCGGACCCGGGACCTGCCGGCGGTCTGCCGCCGCGCCGACGTGCTCGTCGCCGCGGTCGGCGTGCCGCGGCTGCTGGGGGCCGACGCGGTGAAGCCCGGCGCCGTCGTGATCGACGTCGGCATGAACCGGTCCGAGGACGGGCTCTGCGGCGACGTCGATTTCGAGGCGGCGGCGGAGGTGGCCTCGGCGATCACGCCGGTGCCCGGCGGGGTCGGGCCGATGACGATCGCGATGCTGCTCGTCAACACCGTCGCTGCCGCCCGGGCCCGGGTGTAGGGTCGGGCCCGTCCCCGAAATCTCCGGAGGGAGTGAGCTGATGGAAGTCGACAGGCTGAGCACGGGGGAGAAGATCTCCGCGGTCTCCGCGATCGCCCTCTTCATCCTGATGTTCTTCGACTGGTTTGGCGCCAAGGTCTCGGGCTTCTCGGGCTCGCTCGAAGGCGGAGGCAGCGCCTGGGACGCCCTCGACGTGATCCCGATATTCCTGATGGCGGCGATCATCGTCGCCCTCGCCGTCGCGGTGATTCGGCTCACCGACGCCGACGTCGAGCCTCCCTTCTCCCTCAACACCCTCGTCGCCGCGCTCGGCGGCCTCGCGGTAATCCTGATCCTCTACCGGATCATCAACCCGCCCGATATCGGCAGATCTCGCCGGCGTCTCAATCGATGTCACTCTGAAGATCTGGATCTTCGTCAGCCTCGTCGCCGCCGCCGGTATCGCCTACGGCGGCTATAGCGCGATGCGCGAGGAAGGCACCTCCTTCGGCGATGCGGCCGACCGCCTCTCGGGACGGGGCGGGGGTGGCGCCGCGCCGGGCGGAGGAGGGGGCCATCGGCCTCCACCGCCGCCGCCCCCGGCCGGAGGCCAGGTCCCGGGCCAGCAGCCGCCGCCGCCACCGCAACAGCAGCCTCCGCCCCCACCCCAGGCGCCGCCCGTCCCGGAATCCCCTCAGCCTCCGCCGCCCCCGGCTCCACCTCAAGCGCAGCCGCCACCGCATCCGCCCGGCCAGCAGCCTCCTCCGCCTCCCCAGCAGCCCTGACCGCTAGGAGGAGGTCGCGGCTATCCCGCCGGCGACGCGCTTGGAGAGGGCGATGATGGTCATCATCGGGTTGACGCCGACCGCGGTCGGGAACAGCGAGGCATCGGCGACGTAGAGGCCGGAGACGCCGTTCACCGATCCGTCGGCGGCGCAGACGCCCGCGCCGGGGTCGGAGGAGACGCGCGCGGTCCCCATCGGGTGAAAGGCCTCGAGCCGCAGCTCGGACGGCCTGAAGCTCGTCGCCTCGAACTCGGGCAGATCTCCCGGGTGAAGGACCGGAACGCGGCCGATGTTCGGGTAGACCTCGGCGGCGCCGGCGGCGAAGTGGACCTCGGCGGCGCGGGCGATGCCGAACGCGATCCGCCTGGCGTCATCGTCGGTGAGGGCGTAGGTCATCCGCAGCTCCCCGTCGCGGGCGAGCCCGACTCGCCCCGCCGAGTGATCGGTGAGGTGGACGCCGATCGACCCGATCCGGCTGTAGGCGAGCAGCGATTCCTGGTGCTCGCGGCCCGTCCCCGGCAGCCACGGGCCGCCGAACGGGAGCGGGGTGAAGGTCGCCTCGAGGAGGATCCGCTCGGCCTCCCACTCGTCGACGTAGTAGCTCTGCATCACCCCGTCCCAGCCGCGCACCTCCTCCTCGTAACGGGCGCCGACCCAGCAGGCGGGGTGAAGGTGGAGATTGCGGCCGACCTGATCCCCGCCGAGGCGGGAGCGCTTGAGCAGCTCCGGAGTCCCGAGGGCGCCACCGGCGACGATCGTCGCGATGCGGGCGCGGACCGTGTAGGGACGCGGGCGCCCGTTCTCGGGCGCGCCGGCCAGGCAGCTGACCCCGACCGCCCGGCCGTTCTCGACCAGCACCCGGTGGACGTCGACGCCGGCCCGCAGCCGGGCTCCCGCGGCGACCGCCCGCGGCAGGTAGCTGACATGCATGCCGCGCTTGGCGTCGATCCGGCACCCGTAGGGGCAGGAGCTGCACTGCACGCAGGAGCCGGCATTGCGCGAGATCGGCCCGCCGCTGACGCCGAGCGCCTCGGCCCCCTCCATCGCCAGCTGGCCGTTGCGGCCCATCCGCTCGGGATCGAGCTGCTGAACTCGCAGGAACTCCTCGGCCTCGGCGAAGTCGGGGTCGAGGTCGGCGGCCCAATCGAGGCCATGGGCCTCGAGCCAGTGCAGGAGGACGCGCTCCGGGGCCCGGAAGCAGGTTCCGGAGTTGATCACCGTCGTCCCCCCGACCGTCCTCGCGACCGGCACCGGAATCGACGGCCGGCCCTCGGCGATTGTGAGGCCGGCGTCGCGGTAGATCGAGGTGATCGCCTCGAGCTGGTCGCCGGGATAGCTGTCGCGGTTGTAGTGGGCGCCCGCCTCGAGGACGATCACGTCGAGCCCCGCCTCGGCGAGCACCGCCGCCGCAGCGGCGCCGCCGGCGCCGGAGCCGACGATGACGACGTCGCATTCCTCGCCGTCGCCGGTGGGCGCCAGGTCGCCGAGCGAGCCGGCTGGCTCAGGCAGCGAGCCGTCGGCGAGCGCGCAGCTGGTCTCGATCCCGAGCGAGCGCTCGACCCCGGGATCGACCGCGTAGCCGAGCGTCCCGAAGGTCTTCGCCATCAGCACCAGCTCGTGGAAGAGGCTGAAGCGCGAGTCCTCCATCCGGCTCATGAAGTCTTCGCGCGCACGGCGGTCGAGGCGGCTGAAGCGCCAGGGGAACGGCAGCCACTCGAAGGCGCGCAAGGCGAGCCGGATCCGACTCAGCATCCGGGGCGAGAGCGAGCGGACGAAGCTCACTGACCCGGCCTGAGACGTCGACCTCGACCTCGGCGGCGGGCAGGCCGTCGATCGCGGGGGCCATCGCCTCGCAGATCGCGCTGAGGGTGCGCTGCTCGGCGGCCGAGAGCCCCGGCGCGCGCCTTCAGCCGGGGGCCGGCGAGCGCCCGACCCTGCCCGCCAGCGACCAGAGCCAGAGGGCGAGGAGCGCGAGGAACCCGTCGACGAGGAAGTTGAGGAGGTAGGCGAAGACGTCTTCGTCGAACAGGAAGAAGCCGAGCGAGCTGAGCGATGAGGCGGCCTTGCCGATCGCAAGGACCATGATCAGCGGCCGGTAGCGGACGACGTCGTCCTGGGCGACGACGCAGAGGGCGGCGATCACCACCATGTAGGCGAACCCGAGCGAGAGCCAGAGCTGCTCGGTCGTCTCCGGGGCACGGGTGAAGCTGCCGATGTCGTCGCCGAGGTCGGAGATGACTCCGAGGACGCCGTCGGGAGCGGCGATGAAGAGGATCCCGACGACCGCGAAACTGGCGGCGAGCAGCCGCAGGTTGAGGACGACGAAGCGCTCCGCTCTCTCTCCCCGCATCCCGCGGGACTCTAACTGGCTGTGCAGCCAGCCGGGTCGAAGACCCGGTGGTACGGTCGACGCGATGAAACGCTCTGCGCTGCTGGGGGTGGCGTTCCTCTTGGCTTCCGCGCTCCTGGCTGCGGCGCCGGGGGTCTCGGGCCAGACCACGCATGTCTACTCGGTCACCCTGACCATCTCCGTCGACCGGGCCGAACACAAGGTCAAAGGCACGATCAGCTCTCCGGACGCCCCGTCGGAATTCTGCGACCAGGGTGGGGTCCGCCTGATGCTGGTGCAGCCGGGGAAGGACAAGAAAGTCAACTCCGTCAAGCCCGGTGCCGGGAAATGGGGATTTGGGACGACCGCAAAGCTGCGCGGCGAGCGCGTCTACGCCGAAGTCCTCGAATACGAAATCCCCGGCCGGCCCGTCATCTGCGAAGGCGCAAAATCGCGGATCGTCACCGCACCTTGAGCTGGTCCTCACGGCAGCGCCCGCGACCCTAGAATCGCAGCGATGATCGACCGGGAGCAGGTCCTGCATGTGGCGAGGCTGGCCCGCCTGCGGCTCTCCGATGAGGAGGTCGAGCGGATGGCGGGCGAGCTCTCGGGGATCCTCGCGCACGTCGACCGGATCTCCGAGCTCGACCTCGACGGTGTCGAGCCGACCGCTCACGTCGTCGACCTCGAGAACGTGCTGCGCCCAGACGAGCCGCGGCCGAGCTGGCCGAAGGACGTCGTCCTCGAGCAGGCGCCCGACCCGGCCGACGGCGCCTTCCGCGTCCCCTCCCCTCAGGCCGAATAGTGAGCGCAGAGCTGCTCGACCTGACGGTCGCCGAGGCCGCCGCCGAGATCGCCTCCGGCGCGCTCTCGCCCGAGGAGTACTTCGAGGCCTGGCAGGCGGCCGCGGCCGGCGACGAGCTCAACGCCTACCTCAGCCATGTGGGCGACGCCGGTGCCTACGAGGTGGCCGACGGGCCGCTGCACGGGATCCCGGTCGCGGTCAAGGACATCTTTTGCACCGAAGGGACCCCGACCACGGCCGGCTCGCGAATCCTCGAGGGCTACCGTCCGCCGTACACCGCGACCGCCGTCCGCCGCCTCGACGCCGCCGGCGCCCGCGTCCTCGGCAAGACCAACATGGACGAGTTCGCGATGGGGTCATCGAACGAGAACTCCGCCTACGGGCCGGTCCTCAACCCCTGGGACCGCGGCCGGGTCCCGGGCGGATCCTCCGGTGGCTCCGCCGCGGTGGTCGCCGGCGGGCTCGCGCCGTGCGCGATCGGGACCGACACCGGCGGCTCGATCCGCCAGCCCGCCGCCCTCTGCGGGATCGTCGGCATGAAGCCGACCTACGGCGCGATCTCCCGCTACGGGATGATCGCCTTCGCCTCCTCGCTCGACCAGTGCGGCCCGCTGACCAGGGACGTCACCGATGCTGCCCTGCTGCTCGCCGCGATGGAGGGCCGCGACAGCTGCGACTCGACCTCGGTCGGAATCGAGGGAGGGATCGGGGCGCCGAGCCGCGAGGACCTGAAGGGGCTGCGATTCGCGATCCCGGCCGAGCTCGCCGATGACTCGATCGCGGCCGGCGTGCGCAAGGTCTTCGAGGCGACCCTTGCCCGGATCGAGGAGCTCGGCGGCGAGATCGCCGAGGCTCCGCTGCCGCACGCCGAGCACGGGATCTCGGCCTATTACGTGATCGCCCCCGCCGAGGCTTCGGCGAACCTCGCCCGCTACGACGGCGTCCGCTACGGGATCCGCCACGAAGCCGACGACCTGATCGAGATGTACGAGGAGACCCGGGCGGCGGGGTTCGGCGAGGAGGTCAAGCGCCGGATCATGCTCGGCACCTACGCGCTCTCCTCCGGCTACTACGAGGCCTACTACGGCCGCGCCCAGCGGGTGCGGACCAGGATCGCCGAGGACTACCGCGCGGTGTTCGCAGATTTCGACTTCGTCGTCTCACCGACCTCGCCGACCGTCGCCTTCGAGCTCGGGGAGAAGACTGACGACCCATTGGCGATGTACATGAACGACTTCTTCACGGTGCCGATGCCGCTAGCCGGGATCCCGGCGATCTCGATCCCCGCCGGCCTCGCCGAGCCCGAGGGCGGCGGCCCGGAGCTGCCGGTCGGGTTCCAGATCGCGGCGCCGGCGTTCGCCGAGCAGGGCCTGCTCGAGGCGGCGTTCGCGCTCGAGCGGGAAATCGGGTTCGACGCCTCGCCCGGGGGAGGGCGACGGTGCCTGAGCTCGAGGCCGTGATCGGCCTGGAGATCCACGTCCAGCTCGCGACCAGGACGAAGATGTTCTGCGGCTGCGCGCTCTCGTTCGGCGATCAGCCGAACGTCCACACCTGCCCGGTCTGCCTCGCCCACCCGGGCGTCCTGCCGGTCCCGAACGAGGCGGCGATCCGGTACGCGTTGAAGATCGCAGCCGCACTCGAGTGCGAGGTCGCCCCGCGCTCGATCTTCCACCGCAAGAACTACTTCTATCCCGACAACCCGAAGGCGTACCAGATCAGCCAGTACGACATTCCGCTCGCGAGCGCCGGCCGCCTCGGCGGGGTCCGGATCCATCGCGCCCATCTCGAGGAGGACGCGGCGAAGATGATCCACCTCGGCGGCTCGGGCCGGATCCATGGGTCCGGCTCCTCTCTCGTCGACTTCAACCGCGGCGGCACCCCGCTGGTCGAGATCGTCACCGAGCCCGACCTCCGCGGCGCTGCCGAGGCGGCCGAGTGGGCGCGTCTGCTGCGGACCACGGTGCGCCAGCTCGACGTCTCCGACGTCAACATGGAGGAGGGGAGCCTGCGGGTCGACGCCAATGTCTCGGTCCGCCCGGCCGGGAGCGAGGAGCTCGGGACCAAGACCGAGCTCAAGAACATGAACAGCTTCCGCTTCCTCGAGCGCGGGATCGAGGCCGAGCTCGCCCGCCAGCGCGACCTGGTCGTGGCGGGGGAGAAGGTGGTCCAGGAGACGCTCCACTTCGACCCGACGGACGGCAGCCTGACGCCGCTGCGGTCGAAGGAGGAGGCGCACGACTACCGCTACCTCCCGGAGCCCGACCTGGTGCCGCTGGCGCCGACGGAGGAGATGCTCCGCGAGGCGCGCGAGTCGCTGCCCGAGCTGCCGGAGGCGCGGACCGAGCGCTACCGGGAGGAGATGGGCGTCGCCGCCGACACCGCCGCCCTCCTCGCCGGCGATCCCGACACCGCCGAGTACTTCGAGCGGGCCGCCGCCGAGGCCGAGGAGGTCGAGCCGCGGGTGATCGCCAACTGGGTGACCGGCGAGCTGGCGGCGGCGCTGCGCCAGACGGGTGACGGCGACGCCGCGGGCTCGAAGGTCGAGCCGGCGGCGCTGGCGGCGCTGGCGAGGATGGTCCAGGGGAAGGAGATCACCCACGGCAGCGCCAAGACCGTCCTCGCCGCCCTCGTCGAGGAGGGCGGCGACCCGGGTGCGATCGTCGAGCGCGAGGGCCTCGGCCAGACCGACTCGAGCGAGCTCGACGGGGTCGTCGCCGCCGCGATCGAGGCCAACCCCGATGCCGTCGAACAGATCCGCAGCGGCAACAGAAAGGCGATCGGGGCGATCGTCGGCGCCGTCATGCGCGAGACCCAGGGACGGGCCGACGGAGGCGAGGTCAACCGCCTGATCATGGAGAAGATCGGCGCCAAGAGCGACAATTGAGGCGTGGAGTACCTCGTCATCGCCTTCTCCTTCGGCCTCGCCACCGGGATCATCGGCCGTGGCAAGGGCAGTTCGTTCTGGGTATGGCTCGTGATCGGCACCGTCGTGCCCCTGCTCGGCCTGATCGCGGTGATCCTCTACCGCACCGAGAAGAACGAACCCGAACGGCAGTGCCCCACCTGCCACAAGGCGGTCAAGCTCTACGTCCAGGTCTGCCCGCGCTGCGGCACCGACCTCTACCTGCCGGACCCGGAGGCCGTCCGCCACCCCGGCGTCGAATAAGCCGCCGCCTCCTCTGCTCCCGCTCGGGCCAGAGGAAACAGAGATGGACTGGCCCTCGCTCCCGCGTCCGGGCGGCGGCTTGAGGAGGCGGCGATTTATTTCTTACCGAAGCCAGGTGCGGACGATGGCGTTGGCGAAGCCGACCCCGTAGCGGACGACCGCCGGCTTCTTCGAGTGGCCGTGAAGGCGCTGCTCGACGGTGACCGGAACCTCCCGCGCCGGCACCCCGCGCTTGATCGCCTCGATCATGAACTCGGAGGTGTGGAACTGCTCCTGGCGGAGGACGAGCTGGGGGAGGACGGTGGTGCGGACAGCCCGGTACCCGTTCGAGCAGTCGGTGACATGGGTGCGGGTGATCAGCGAGACGAGGCGGTTGAAGAAGACGATCCCCATCTCGCGGGCGAGATGGTTGCGCTCGGCGTCGCCGAGGACCCGCGAGCCGTGGGCGACGTCGACCTCGCCGTCGAGGACGGGCTGCACCAGCCGCTCCATCTGCGACGGCAGGTGCTGGCCGTCGGCGTCGAGGGTGACGACGATCTCGGCTCCCGACTCGACCATCAGGCGGTATCCGGTCCGCAGCGCGGCCCCGCCGCCGCGGTTGATGACGTGGCGGGCGACGAGGGCGCCGTGTCGGGCGGCGGCCTCGGCGGTCCCGTCGCGGGAGCCGTCGTCGACAACCAGCACCGCGGTCTCGACACCGCAGACCTCGGTCGGGATCCGGTCGAGGACGTAGCCGATGTTCTCGGCCTCGTTGTACGCGGGGACGACCACGGCGATCCTGCCGCGGAAGCGCTCGGGTAGCGCCGCCTGGCGGAACTCCTCCCAGGCCAGCCCCTCGAGCACGGCGGAGAGCTGGCGAGAGTTGCGGGCCGCCTGCGAGAGCGCGCGGAGGATCAGCAGGAAGAGGACGAAGATCGCGAACACGGCGAGGCCGAGGATCCGGCCGCCGTTTCCCTTTTCGAACGAGAAGGCCGAGAGCAGGGCGTCGGTGATTTCGGTGCCGGAGACGAGCGCCAGGCCGAGGCCGGTGAGAAGCAGGATCAGGACGTCGGCGTTGCGCAGCGATCGGCGGCGGATGACCGCGTAGCCGACGAGGGCCGCGCCCAGCACCAGGCCGGCGACGCGGAGCGCCGTCAGCTCTGAGGGGAAGACGTCTGCTGTCGGGACCATCGCCCGGAGGAGGATAGGGCGGCACCCGCCCAGGCCAGGGTCACGCCGGCAAGCGGAAAGACCAGTGTCATCAGGGCCTCGTTGCGGCGCGAGGCCGCCAGGGTCGCGGCCCCGACTGCGGTGACGAGGACGATCGGGGTCGCCATCACGACCAGCTCCCACCAGCGCCGGCGCGCCCCGAGCACGATCAGGCCGCCGAGCCCGAGGGCGACGATCAGGACCTGGACGACCCTGCCGGCGGTCGCGGCCATCGCTTCGCCGACGCCGCCGCTCCACATCCGCCAGACCTTGCGCGCGGTCATCGCCGCATACCCCCACGGGTCTTCGGAGAAGTACTTGGAGAAGTCTTCCTTCCCGACCTTGCCGAGCGCCTGGTCACGGGCCAGGCCCGGATGCCGTTCGGCGACCCGGTCGAAGAGCGGCGTCGGGTTGACCCTTTCGAGGGCCTCCGAGCCAGGCGCGAGGTCGCGATGCCGGTAGCGCTTGACGAGAATCGCCTTCGCCCGTTGGTATTCGCCGTCGGCCGGGAGCAGCGTCCCGACGTAGAGCGCCTTGCCGCCGCCGGTGCTGATCGGGACGGCGCGGTCGAGGGTGACGATGTTGTGGACCGTCCAGGGGACGATCGGGACCACGATCGCGACCAAGAAGGCCGCCGTCGCGACGGCGCCAGCCGGCAAGCCACGATCGCGAATGACCCGAATCGCCGCCAGGGCGGCGAACGCGATCCCGACGAGCAGATACTCGGGCCGGATCAGCGCGGTGAGGCCGAAGAGCAAGCCGCTCAGGGCATACATCCAGATAAGGCCGCCGCCTCCTCTGCTCCCGTTCGGGCCAGAAGAAACAGAGATGGACTGGCCCTCACTCCCGCGTCCGGGGGCGGCGGGCGGACCCTGAGCCGCGAGGAATACGAGCACTGCCAGCGGCAGGGTCAGCATCGCCGGCGGCTCGCTGTAGAGGGCGCCGGTCGAGTGGATGAACGGCGGGTAGACGGCAACGCCGAGGGCGCCGATCAGCCCCGCCGGGGCGCAGTTGAGCCGGCGGCCGAGCAGATAGACGACGACGATCGTCGCCAGTCCGAGCAACATCTCGACGATCCGCGCCGTCCCTTCGCGTGCCCCACCGGTCGCGTAGAAGGACGCTGCGTAGAGGAGCGGCGCCCCCGGCGACCAGTCGCTCGCATCGTCGAATTCGGGACCGCCGTAGGTCCCTTCCTCATACAGAGACTTGGCGAGCGCGTAGTAGGCGTGGGCGTCGTCGCCGGGGGTCGGCAGCGGTTCGACGACCCGGTAGGCGCGGAGACCGAACCCGAGCGCGAGGATCAGGGCCAGCAGGACAAGGGTGGTCCGCCCGTGTCGGTCCGGCAGCGCGCGCGCCCAGTTGATCAGGCGTTCCATCGTCGCGCCAGGCTATCCGCGCAGAAGACGGCTCCGACTCCGGCGAGCGAGGCGAGTGAGCGGCAGCAGCACCAGAGATCGCCTCGGGGTCGCGACGAGGAGCAGGCTGATCGCGGTGATCGAGACGAGGACGGTCAGGATCGGGACCACGTCCCAGCGGCGGCGCGCGAGGAGGAAGACGAGGCCGGCCAGCCCGAACCCGAGCAGCGCCCAGTTGAGGATCTCCCAGGCCGGCCTTCGCATCACCTCACGCGGGCCATGCCCCCACGTCCGCCACAGCTTGGCGGCGAGGAAGCCCGCGTAGGAGACCGGCCGGTCGGTGAGGTCTTCCCCGAGGCGTTCGCGCCCCATCCGCGCCAGCGCCCGGTCGGTTTCGAGCTCCGGGTAGCGCTGTTCGGCCAGCGCCGCGAGGATCTGCTCGAGGCGAACCTTGGCAAGGACGGCTTCGAGCCCGGCGCCGGGGCCGACGTTTTCGGCCGCCAGCCTCCGGGTCAGTCCGGGGTGTCGTTCGAGGACCTCGCGCCCGACTCGTTCCGGGTCGCCGCCGGAGGGCATGTAGGAGCCGGCGAACAGGACCTGGCCGCCGCCGGTCGAGATCGGGACGAGGCGGTCGAGGACGACCGCGTTGCGGACCGTCCAGGGGGCGACGGCGAGGACGACTCCGGCCAGCAGCACGGCGGCCTGGGCGAGCGGGCGCCTCCACTCGACCCCGATCCCGCGGGCGAAGACGACGGCTGCGACGACGATCGCGACCCCGAGGTACTCGGGGCGGGTGAGGGAGAGCAGGCCGAGCAGCGCACCCGCCAGCGCCCATCGCAGCAATCCCCCGCCGTCGCCGGCCCAGAGCACGGCGAGGATCGCGCCCGCGAGCAGCGTCGTCGCCAGCGGCTCGGACATCAGCATCCCTCCGTACTCGAGCAGCGCCGGGTAGATCGCGACCGCGGCGGCGCCGATCAGTCCCGCGGCCGGGCCGGAGAGCCGGCGGCCGATCAGGAAGGTGATGAGGATCGCGAGCGATCCGATCAGAGCGAGGAGGATTCGAGCGAGGCGTTCGTGGACGCCGCCGGAGAGCCGGTAGACGGTGGAGACGAGCAGCGGCAGGCCGGGGGAGTAGTTGGTCGAGGGCTGAGTCGCGGTCTCGCCGACGGTGAAGCCCTCTCCGTGGTCGAGGTTGGCGGCGATCCGCGCGTAGGCGACCGCGTCGTAGACGGGCTCGCGGCCCTCCCACGCATAATCGAGCCGCAGGCCCAGGCCGAGCAGCAGGATCGCCACCAATGCCATCGACCGCGCAGCGCCCACGGTTGTGATGCTATGTCGCCCATCTCCGCTACCCTGCCGCGACCTATGGGCATATCCCAAAACCCCCGCGCACGCCTGGCGGCGGCGGACACTGCGCGGTGCGGCGTCCTCAGTCGGCCGAATGAACGCGGGTCTTCGGATAGGCCCATGCGCGTTCTCATCCTTGGTGGCGACGGCTACCTGGGCTGGCCCACCGCCCTGAGGTTCTCAGCCCGCGGCCACGAGGTGTCCGTCGTCGACAACTTCTCGCGCCGCCGCTGGCACCGCGAACACGGCACCGACACGCTGACCCCGATCAGCGACCTCGACGCGCGGATCGAGGCCTGGCGCGAGCTGAGCGGCGAGACGATCCGCTCCTACGTCGGCGCCGTCGAGGACGGCGACTTCCTCGAGGAGGTGGTCGCCGAGACCCGGCCCGAGGCCGTCGTCCACTACGGCGAGCAGCCCTCGGCCCCCTACTCGATGATGTCGCGCGAGCGCGCGGTCGAGACCCAGCACACGAACGTGATCGGGACCCTCAACCTGCTCTTCTCCCTCCGCGACCACGTCCCCGAGTGCCATCTGGTCAAGCTCGGGACGATGGGCGAGTACGGGACTCCGAACATCGACATCGAGGAGGGGTTCATCGAGATCGAGCACAAGGGGCGGACCGACACGCTGCCGTTCCCGAAGCTGCCGGGCTCGCTCTACCACTGCTCGAAGGTCCACGACTCGACCAACGTCCATTTCGCCTGCCGGATCTGGGGGCTGCGCGCGACCGACCTCAACCAGGGCGTCGTCTACGGGATCGAGACCGAGGAGACCGCCCGCGAGGAGCGCCTGATCACCCGCTTCGACTACGACGAGATCTTCGGCACGGTGCTGAACCGCTTCTGCGTCCAGGCGGTGATCGGCCACCCGCTGACCGTCTATGGCTCGGGCGGCCAGACCCGCGGCTTCCTCAACATCCGCGACACCCTGCGCTGCGTCGAGCTCGCGGTCGAGAACCCGGCCGAGCGCGGCGAGTTCCGCGTCTTCAACCAGTTCACCGAGCAGTTCTCGGTCGGAGAGCTGGCGGAGCTGGTCAAGGCCGCCGGCGAGCACCTCGGCTACACGGTCGAGGTCAACCATGTTGAGAATCCGCGGGTCGAGCTCGAGGACCACTACTACAACGCGACCCACACCAAGCTGCTCGATCTTGGCCTCGAGCCGACCCTCCTCGGCGAGGAGCTGGTCGAGTCGATGCTGCACGCGATCGAGCGTTACAAGGATCGGGTGATCGAGAGCTCGATCGACCCGCACACCCGCTGGAACCCGCTGAAATCCCCTGCTGGCCGCGCATAGCCCGCTGGTAGCATCGGCAGTCCGATGAGCGCGGAGCGAGCCCAATGAGGCATATCTGGTTCTTCGTGCAGCGAGCGAAGCGCGAGGTCGTGGAATGAGAGCAGCCGACGCGCTGATGGAAAGCCTCAAGGCCGAGGGCGTCACCGACATCTTCGGGATCCCCGGCGGCGCCAACCTGCCGACGTACGACGCGCTGGTCGACGCCGGTTTCCGCCACATCCAGGTCCGCCACGAGCAGGGCGGGGGCCATGCCGCCGAGGGCTATGCCAAGGCCTCCGGCAAGGTGGGGGTGGCATTCGCGACCTCCGGGCCCGGCGCCACCAACCTCGTCACCGCGATCGCCGACGCGATGATGGACTCGGTCCCGGCCGTGTTCGTCACCGGCCAGGTCCGGACCGAGTTGATCGGGACCGACGGCTTCCAGGAGGCCGACATCCTCGGCGCGACCCTGCCCTTCGTCAAGCACTCCTTCCAGGTCACCGACCCGCGCCAGATCCCCGAGTACGTCCACGATGCCTTCCACGTCGCCTCGACCGGGCGGCCCGGCCCGGTCCTGGTCGACATCCCCCAGGACCTGTCGCGGGCCGAGATCGAGTACCAGCCCCGAACCGAGCCGGTTGAGCTCCCGGGCTACCGACCGATGAGCAAGGGCAACATCAAACAGGTGCGGATCGCGGCGAAAGCGATCGCCAACGCTCGCCGGCCGATCCTCTACACGGGCGGTGGCGTGATCAACGGCAACGCGTCGGAGGAGCTGCGGGAGCTGGCGAGCGCGGACCGGTTCCCGGTGACCTCGACGCTGATGGGCCTCGGCGGCTTTCCGGCGTCGAGCGACCAGTGGCTGGGGATGCTCGGCATGCACGGGACCGTCACCGCCAACTGGGCGATGGACAACGCCGACCTGATCGTCGCGATCGGCGCCCGGTTCGATGACCGGATCACGGGCAAACTCGCCGAGTTCGCTCCGAACGCGAAAATCATCCACCTCGACATCGACCCGGCTGAGATCTCGAAGAACGTCGGTGCCCATATCCCGATCGTCGGCGACGTCAAGCTCGTCCTGCCGGAGCTCACCCGCGAGTACCGCGCCCTGCAGACCGACTCCTCGCGCCTCGACGGATGGTGGAAGCAGCTCCGCGCCTGGCAGGAGGAGCACCCGCTGCGCTACGAGCCCGGCAAGGACGGCGAGATCAAGCCCCAGTTCATGATCGAGGCGATGCACCGGGCGACCAACGGGGACGCGATCATCACCTCCGACGTCGGCCAGCACCAGATGTGGGCGGCTCAGTACTACGGGTTCGAGAAGCCGCGCCGCTGGATCAACTCGGGCGGGCTCGGGACGATGGGCTTCGGGCTGCCGGCCGCGATCGGCGCCAAGGTCGCCCAGCCCGAGGAGGACGTCGTCTGCCTGGCCGGCGACGGCAGCCTGATCATGACCTGCCAGGAGCTAGCGACCTGCGTCAACGAAGACATCCCGGTCAAGGTCTTCCTGATGAACAACGGCTACATGGGGATGGTCCGCCAGTGGCAGGAGCTGTTCTGGGACCGCCGCTACAGCGCGGTCGAGATGGGCGCCAGCCCCGACTGGGTCAAGCTCGCCGAGGCCTTCGGCGCGACCGGGATGCGGTGCGAGCGCTCCGACGAGCTCGAGGGGGCGATGGCGACTGCGCTCGAGACCGACGGCCCCGTGCTGCTCGACGTCCGCGTCGTCCAGGAGGAGAACTGCTACCCGATGATCCCGCCCGGGCAAGCGGCCCGTGACATGGTCGAGGCGCCGGAGGCGGTCGGCTGATGGAGGCCGGGACTCCCCAGCTGGTCAAGCTCGAGGACCTCCACGTCCCCGGTCAGCTCAGCGGCCGCAAGCACATTCTCTCGATCCTGGTCGAGAACAAGCCGGGTGTCCTGGCGCGGATCGCCGGGCTGTTCTCGCGGCGCGGCTTCAACATCGACACCCTCGCGGTCGGGCCGACCGACGACCCGAGCATCTCGCGGATCACGCTGACGCTCGATGGCGCCGTCCACCCGATCGACCAGGTGACGAAGCAGCTCCACAAGCTCGTCAACGTCCTCAAAATCCGCGATATGGAGCCGGCCGAGACCGTCGCCCGCGAGATGGCGATGTTCAAAGTCTCGGCCGCTGTCGAGAACCGGGCCGAGATCATCCAGTTCGCCGAGATATTCCGGGCCAAGATCGTCGACGTCTCGAAACGGGCGCTGACGATCGAGGTCACCGGCTCGGCCGACAAGATCGAGGCTTTCGAGCGGATGATCCGGCCGCACGGACTGATCGAGATGGTCCGTACCGGCGAGATCGCGATCGCCAGGGGCGCCGACTGAGATGACGGCTCCAGGCGACGCCTGGGCCTCGTCACTCTCCGATTCGCTCAGGGCGTCGCTGCGCGAGGCCGTGCACAACGGCCACCGGACTCTGGCCAGCGTCACCGTGCCGGTCGATGCGATCGACCCCTGCGCCGCTGTATTCGCCTCGCGCCTGGCCTCGGATCGGTGGTTCTGCTGGGAGCAGCCCGATCGTGAGTTCGCGCTCGCGACTCTCGGCGTGGCCCACGAGTCGACCTCGCGGGGGGATGCGCGCTTCGGCGACGTCGCCCGCGAGTGCCTGCGGGTCGCCGAGGAGGCGATCGTCGAGGAGCCCGGCGGGCTGCCGGCCGGCGCCGGTCCGGTCTGGACCGGCGGATTCGCGTTCGACCCCGACGGCGCCGGGTCCTCGCCCTGGTCCTCCTTCACCCCGGCGACGATGTGGCTGCCGGAGGTCTCGATCTGCCGCGCCGGCGAGGAGGTGTTCCTCACCGTCAACCTCCTCGTCGGCCCCGGGGATGACCTCGAGGAGGCGGCCGACCGGGCCGAGGGCAGAGTCTCCGGGCTCAGGACGGAGCCGCTGGCGCTGATCGACCCGCATCGGACCGAGCGTCCATCGATCCGCAGCGCCCGCCCCCCGGGCGACTTCGAGCACGCCGTCGAGGAGGCGACCGCGCGGATCGACGCCGGGGCGATGGAGAAGGTCGTGCTCGCCCGCGAGGTCATCGTCGGCGCCCCGGCGGCGCATGACCCCGCGGCGGTCTTCGGCGCCCTGCGCGAGCACTTCCCATCCTGCTTCTGCTTCTGCTGCGGGACACCCGAGGCCGCCTTCGTCGGCGCCAGCCCCGAGCTCCTCATCCGCCGCTCCGGCGCCGGCGCCTCGACCGTGGCCCTCGCCGGCTCGACCCGGCGCAGCTCCGACCCGGCGGTCGACGACCATCTCGGCGAGCAACTGCTGCGCAGCGACAAGAACCGCCGCGAGCACCGGATCGTCGCCGATGAGATCGTCCGCCTGCTCCGGCCGCACTCGGTCTGGGTCGAGGCCGGGGGAGAGCCGGAGGTGATCCGGGTCGCCAACATCCAGCACCTGGCGACGCCGGTGATCGCCCAGCTCGCCGAACCGCTCTCGGCGATCTCGCTCGCCGGGCTGCTTCACCCGACGCCCGCCGTCGGCGGCGAGCCCGGCCGTGTCGCCGCCGAGGCGATCGGCGAACTCGAGGGAATGGACCGCGGTTGGTACGCGGGCCCGGTCGGGTGGATGGACGCGACCGAGGACGGCGAATTCTGCGTCGCCCTCCGCAGCGCCCTGCTCCGCGACCGCGAGGCCCACCTCTACGCCGGTGGCGGCATCGTCGCCGGCTCCGACCCGGCCGCCGAGCTCGCCGAGACCGAGGTCAAGCTCCAGGCGCTGCTGCCATTGCTGGCGGAATGACCGTGCCGCGGCGGGCCATCGCGGCGTTTGCCGCGGTCGTCGTGCTCGCCGCCCCGATCGCTGCGAGCGCCATGGCGGAGCCGCCTCCCGGCCCTCGGATCGCCTTCGTCCGGGAGACGGACAGGCCGGCTGCGCTTGTGATCGGCACCAGCGACGCGGCTCTGGGTGAATCGATGGTGCTCGCGGGCGGCGGCATCCGCGCCCGGCCGCTGCCCTATCCCCAGAGTGGCCCCGCCTGGTCCCCGGATGGGTCAGAGGTCGCCTTTGGAGGCATCCTGGGAATGCCGCCACTGGACCTGCGCCCCGAACACCGGCGGCTCTACCTGGTGGCCGCGGACGGGACTGGGCTCCATCCGATACCGCATACGGTCGGCGGCTTCGCTCCGACCTTCGCGCCGGATGGGAAATCGATCGCCTTCGCGCGGACCGTGAACAAGCGCCTGCCGCCCAGCGGCCCGTTGGGATCGAGCGTGTGGGAGGGCACCACGGTCTGGACCGTGAATCTCGATGGATCGCGCCTGCGTCAGCTCACACGGTGGCGGAACGGCGTCACCGACATCCCCTCCTCGTTCTCACTCGATGGCACCCTGCTCGGCGTGACCCACCGCGACGCATTCCGCAATCGCGACGATGCAATCGCGCTGCGCACAGACGGGCGCGGCTCGCGCCTGTTGGCGAGGAACGCCGCCTGGCCCAGGTACTCGCCGACAGGGGACCGAATCGCCTACCTCGGAATCGAACGCTCGCCGGGCACGACCTGCTGCGAGCTCGGCGACGGCTTCAGCGTCGACCTCTTTGCCGAGAACGCCGACGGGTCGGGGCGGGTGCGCCTCACCGACACGCCCAGGAAGGCCGAGCGCCCGGCGAGTTGGGATCCCTCGGGCGAACGGCTCGTCTACACGACGACGGAAGCGCCGACCGAAATGACCTCCGGGGAGCTCAGGGGGTCGGTGATGGAGATCAACTCCGACGGCACGTGTCCCACGCGCGTCTCATTGCCCAAGCCCGGAGGCTCCCTGACACGCTTCTTCTTCCCCGCCTGGGAGCCGGGCCCCGGCCGCGGAGCGGGCCGGATCGCCTGCTGACCCCGGCTCGGCTGTCAGGGAAGTGACGACACGGCGGCGCCGACCCTGTCGGCCAACCGGCGGTGGAGCTCGACGTTGGTGTGGCGATCGGCCCTCACCTCGATCAGGCCGGTGCCGGCCGCGAGGGCCTCGGGCAGCTCCGAGATCGAGCCGAGCCTGTGGTGGGGCAGCTCGAAGAGACCCGCCGCGCGCGCGACGCTGACCCCGCGCGGGGTCCCGAGCAGGGCCTCGAACTCGGCGGTATCGAGCGCCTGCTCCTGGGGGAGGAAGTGGAAGATGCCGCCGCCGTCGTTGTCGATGACGACGATCCGCACCGGCGTCGCTACCTCCCGAAGAGCTGCGAGGCCGCCGAGGTCGTGGAGGAGGCCGAGGTCACCGGTGACGATCGTCGTCGGCCTCCCGGTTGCGTCGGCGGCTCCGATACCCGACGAAACGAGACCGTCGAGGCCGTTGGCGCCCCGATTGCAGAGGAAGAGGGCGTCGGCATCGGCGGCCCCCAGGAACGCCTCCTGGTCACGGATCGGCATGCTCGAGGCCGTATAGACGAGGTCGCCGTCGCGGTGGGCCTCGCCGAGCGCGGCGTGGAGGCCGGGCTCGGTCGGGGTCTCGATCTCGTCGAGCTCCTCCTCGATCGCCCGCCGCGCCGCGGCCTCGGCCTCGATCCAGGCGCTCGGCGGATCGCGCTGCTCGCCGAGCCGCGCCGCCCACCCGGCGGCGAGGTCGGTCGGGTCGGCCCGCAGCAGCGCCGCCGCCCGCCGGGTCGGCTCGTTCCAGCCCCCGAGGGGGTCGACCGCGATCTGGTCGGCTCCCGACTTCGTCAGCCATTCCCGCAGCGGCTTGCTCGTCGGCATCTCGCCGAAGCGGAGGACGAGGTCGGGGACGACCCGGGTACTGAACCGCTCGTCGCGAAGCAGCAGGTCATAGGCGGTCACGACCTGGGAGCGGTCATGCGGGCCGCACCTGATCTGGGAGGTCGGCTCGGCGAGGATCGGGAACCCGGCGACCCGGGCGAGCTCGGCGAGCGGCTCGCGCAAGGCGGGGTCGAGCTGGCGGCCGGCGACGATCACCCCGGAGAGGGCTTCGCCGATGTGCTTGGCGACCTCCTCGAGGAGGAAGTCGGAGGGCTCGAGGTCGACCGGGGTCACCGCCGTCAGCGGTCGCTCGCCGCGACCTTCGAGGGCGAGCTCGTCGGTGGCCGTGACGGCCCCCTCGACCGCGATCGGGGCGAGCGGCTCCCGCCAGGGCAGGTTGAGGTGGACCGGCCCCGGGCGCGGCTCCCCGCGGGCCGCTGCATACGCCCGACAAGCGGTCGAGCGGTAGTGGAGGAGCCCGTCGTCGTCGGCGCCGTGGTTCCCGACTTCGCAGAACCAGCGCACCGAGGACCCGTAGAGCTTCACCTGGTCGATCGTCTGGCCGGCGCCGATCCCGCGCAGCTCCGGCGGCCGGTCGGCGGTCAGCGCGACCAACGGGATCGCCGAGTGGTCGGCCTCGCAGACGGCCGGGTGGAGGTTGGCGGCCGCCGTGCCCGAGGTGCAGAGGACCGCGACCGGCGTCCCCGACGCCTGCGCGGCCCCGAGGGCGAGGAACGCCGCCGAGCGCTCGTCGACGATCACCTCCACGTCGATCTCCGGCCGGCGCCAGAGGGCGATTGCAAGCGGCGTCGAGCGCGACCCGGGGGAGATGACGGCCCTCCGCATCCCGCAGCGCGCCAGCTCCTCGATGAACGCGGACGCCAGCGCGGTGTTGGCGTTGGTCCGATCCATGATTCAAACCTATGTGGTCTCAGAGGCGGTGTGCTTGCAGCGCGGCCTCGTCGATCTCGACCCCGAGCCCGGGCCCGGCGGGCGGGTGGAGGAGCCCGCCCTCGAGCTCGCAGCCGACGGCGGCGACGGTCGAGGCGAACAGCCTCTGGGTTGCGAGGCCGTGGGCGAGGTCGAGTTGCTCCTCGCCGCAGGCCTCGCTGAGCGTCGCGGCAACCTGGGCGGCCGCCGCGATCCCGACCGGGCCGTCGAGCGCGCTCGTCACGTAGGTCGGGATCACTTCGGCGATCTCGATCGCCGCCTCGGGGCCGCCGACCTTGGAGAGCTTGACCCCGGTCAGCGACCAGGCGCCCATCGCGACCGCGCGCTCGGCCTCGGCCCTGCTGGCAACGCTCTCGTCGGCCGCGATCGGGATCGAGGTCGCCTCGGCCACGGCGACCGCCTCCTCGGAGCTGGCCACCGGCTGCTCGGCGAGCTCGACGTCGAGCTCCTCGAGGCCGGCGAGCGTCCGCTTCGCGGTCTCGACGTCCCAGGCGCCGTTGGCATCGACGCGGATCTGCGCGTCCGGCCCGATCGCCTCGCGGACCGCACGGACCTGACCGAGGTCGTCACCCGTCCCCAGCTTCAGCTTGAACGAGGAGAACCCGTCCTCGGCCCAGGCCAGCGCTTCGCTCACCACCTCATCCGGCTCGCCGGCGGAGAGGGTCGCGTTGCAGCGCACGGGGGGCGGGGGGGATCCGGTCGCGGTGCCGTGCTCAGCCACGGCCCGCCTCCCGCGCAGGTCGGCGAGGGCGGTGAGGGCCGCGCAGCGCGCCGGTGGCGAGAGCGCCGGCGCGTCGCCGGCAAGGGCCTGCTCATCGAGGCTCTCGCGCTCGGCGAGCCGTTCGAGCTCTGCGACGACCTGCGGAAGGTCTGCCCCGCCCCGAAGCGAGAGCGGCACCGCTTCGCCGAGGCCGACGATCCCATCCTCGTCCCGCAGCCTCAGCAGCGCCATCTCCCGCCGCCCGAGGCTGCCGGCCGCGGTCACATACGGCTCGCTGAACGGGAGCGCGTAGGGAATGACCTCGACTGTGGCGATGCGCATGCCCCAAGCATTGCACCGGCGAGGCGATCAGAGGCAGAGCCGTTTGGCCGTCCTGTTGGCCCGGCGGAGGTCCGCCCTCACACCCTTGGCCCGGCGCCGGCCGCGGTCGGCGGCTTCGTTCAGCCTGTCCCTGGCCGCCTCGGAGGTGACGAAGGTCGCCTTGCGGGCCCGGCGCTCGTTTTCCCTCGACAGCGCCTTGAGCCGGTCGGCGATCTTCCCGGCCCTCGCCCTGGCGCTTGCACAGGCGGCGCTGATCGCCGGCGCCGGCGCCGGCGGTGTGGCCGCCGGCTGTTCGGGGCCGGGCGGGGCGACGACGTCGAAGGCATCGACGCCGCCGTAGCGCGCAGAGGTGTAGACATGGCGGCTGTCGGCGCCGGCGACGACGCCGTCGGCCCCCAGCAGCCCGCGGCCGTCCTCGCAGGTCCCTTCGGTCCAGGGGAGGTCGGTGTCTTCAAACCCGGTCTCGGTGATGCAGCCGGCGGTCCCCGGCCGCTGCGCAATCGTGCCGTCGGCGGCGCGTTCGAAGACGACGACGCCGTCGCTTCCCTTGGTCGTCGCGTAGAGGGCGCTGCCGTCGGGCGGCAGCGCGATCGAGTCGACGGCGTCCATCGCGACGGCGTTGGCGCAGGCGCCATCGGTGCCCGCCTGCATCGGGTCCGAGCGGCCGGTGTTGCTGACGCACCCGGCTGTTCCGGACTTCTGGGTGAGGGCCCCGGTCGACGCGTCGCGGTCGAAGACGAGGATCGCGTCGCGCCGTTCCGACGCCAGGTAAGCGTTATCACCGTCGCCGATCGACGAGAACGCCAGAGCGCGTGGGTCCCCGAGCCCGGTCACGACGGCGCAGCCGTTGGCCGCCGCGCTGACGATGCACCCGGTCGGCGCCGGGATCGGCGTCAGCGCCCCCGTTTCGGCGTTGCGGGAATAGAGCGTCACCGCGTTGCGCGCCGGGGACATCGCGTAGAGGGTCTTGCCGTCGGGGCTGATTGCGAGCGATTCGATGCCGATCATCTCGGGGAGCCCATCCGCGCAATTCGTCCCGGCCTCGTTCACGCAGCCCGCGGCGCCCGGTTCCTGCGTGAGGTCGCCGGTTTCCATGTCGCGCCGGAGAACCGCGATCCCTCCGTTCAACCCCAGGGAGCCCACGTACACGTCCGCGCCGTCCGGGCTGACGACGACTGAGGTCGGTTCGTCGATCGCGCGGCCGTCCACGCAGCCGCTGGCGCCGGCCCCCGATACGCAACCGTCGTCGCCGCCGGACTGCGTCAGATGCCCATCGCCCCCGTCGCGATCCAAGATCGCGACCGCGTCGCTCACCGGCGCGGCTGCGTAGACGTTCTTGCCATCAGGGCTGATCGCGACGTCGCGGGCCCCGTTCATGAGGCGGGGATCGGCGCAATCTGCGTCGACCATCGAGAGGCACCCCGCCGGGCCGGCCAGCGGGGCGAGCGCTCCGTCCGCCTGGTTCCGAACGAGAGTGGAGACGCTTCCCCATGCCTCGTCGACGGCGTAGGCGTTCTCCCCGTCGGGGCTGAGCACGAGGGCGGTCGGGCCGACCAGGCCGGCTCCGTCGGCGCACTCGCCCGCCAGGCCGTTCTGGGTCACGCACCCGCCCGGCCCCGGCTTCTGGGTCAGATTCGTCGCTGCGGCGGCGCCGGCAGCGAGGACGAGGGCCAAGACGGCCACCACCCCGGCGCTCACGGCAGTTTGCTTCGAAGACATCGCCCCTCCACCGCGAAGCGTAGAGCCCTAGCTGGCGAGGAGCAAACCGGCGGAGACGAGCAGGCTGAAGACGCCGAGCAGGGCGCCGGTTCCCGCAAGCGCCTCGTTCAGCGCCGCGCCCGTCCGGTTCGACATCGTCCGCAGGGGCGGCACCGCCAGCGGCAGCGACGCCAGCCCGATCAGGGGCCAGGGGCTGGTGTCGGCGCCGATCACCGAGATCGGCAGGACCAGGTAGGCGCCGAGGATCAGGAGCCGGTAGAGGACGACCGCGTTCTGGCGGCCCATCCGCACCGCCAGGGTCGTCTTTCCCGCCCTGCGGTCGGTGTCGACGTCGCGGACGTTGTTGACGACGAGGATCGCCGTCGCGAGGAAGCCGACCGCGATCGAGAGGCCGAGCGGCAGCGCATCGAGCTGCTCGACCTGGACGTAGTAGGAGCCATTGACCGCGACCAGGCCGAAGAAGAGGAAGACGAAGACCTCGCCGAGCCCGGCGTACCCGTAGGGTCGCGGCCCACCCGTGTAGAGGACACCGGCCGCGATCGAGAAGGCGCCGATGACGAGGATCACGGCGCCGGCGACCGTCGCCAGGTAGATCCCGCAGGCGACCGCGATCGCGAACGCGACCCAGGTCGCCGTCAGCACCCGCTGCGGCGCGACCAGCCCGGCGGAGGTGACGCGGACCGGGCCGAGGCGGTCGGCCGTGTCGGCCCCGCGCTTGGCGTCGGAGTAGTCGTTGGCGAGGTTCGTCCCGATCTGGATGAAGACGCTTCCGAGCAGGGCGGCGAAGAAGGCGCCGACCCGGGGCAGGTGCCCGACCCATTCGACCGCCGCCGCGGTGCCGACGAGGACGGGGGCTATCGCCGCCGGCAGGGTTCGCGGCCGCGCCGCCATCAGCCAGATCCTCATGGTCTTCGGGGAAACCTCGAGAAGTCGGGCTGGCGCTTCTCCTTGTACGCCTCGCGGCCCTCGCGGGCCTCGTCGCTGCCGTAGAAGAGCAGGTTGGCGTCGTGGGCGAGCTGCTGGATCCCGGCGTAGCCGTCCTCGTGGGCGTTGAAGCTGGCCTTGACCAGGCGCAGGGCGAAGGGGGAGAGGGAGAGCATCTCCCGGCACCACCCGATCGTCTCCTGTTCGAGCCGCTCGAGCGGGACGACGGCGTTGACGAGCCCCATCTCCCGCGCCTCCTCGGCGTCGTAGGTCCGGCACAGCAGCCAGAACTCCTTCGCCCGCTTGGTCCCGACCAGGTCGCGCAGGAGGGAGGCCCCGAAGCCGCCGTCCCAGGACCCGACCCGGGGCCCGGTCTGCCCGAAGCGGGCGTTGTCGGCGGCGATCGTCAGGTCGCAGCAGACGTGGAGGACGTGGCCGCCACCCGCGGCCCAGCCGGCGACCATCGCGACCACCGGCTTCGGCAGGCGCCGCATCTGCACCTGGAGATCTGTGACGTGGAATCGCCCGAGGGTCGCGCCCTCGGCGACGTAGCCGGTGTCGCCGCGGACATTCTGGTCGCCGCCCGAGCAGAACGCCCGCTCGCCCTCGCCGGTGAGGACGATGACGCCGACGCCGGTGTCCTCGCGGGCGAGCTCGAGCGCGGCGGAGATCTCGATCAGGGTCTGGGGCCGAAACGCGTTGCGGACCTCGGGCCGGTCGATCGTGATCTTCGCGATCCCGTCGCCGGTCTCGTAGCGGATGTCCTCGTACTCGCCTGTCGCCTCCCACTCGACCGGGGCATACAGCCGCTCCTCCGGTGGGGCATCCTTGTGGCGGTTCGGCATGATGGCAACGATATCCCGGCCCCGATGAAGCTCGACGACTGGCTCGCCCAGAGATCACAGAGTTGCCCCGACCGCACCGCCCTGGTCGCGGACGGCTCGGAGGTCACCTACGCCGAGCTCGAGGCGGAGGCGACCTGGGTCGCTCGCCGGCTCGCCGCCCATGGCGTTCGCCGCGGCTCGACCGTCGCGGTCAGCATGCACCCCCGCCGCGAGCAGGTCGTCCTCGTCCACGCGCTGATGAAGGTGGGCGCCGTCCTGCTGCCGCTCGGCCCGAGGATGAGAACCGAGGAGCGCGCCGCGGTGATCGACTCGACCGAACCCGCGATCGAGCTCGATGACCCCGGCGAGCTGACCCAGACCGAGGCCGACCTGCCGCTGCTCGGCGAGCACGACATGGACGCGATCTGCTGTCGGGTCCTCACCTCCGGCAGCACCGGCGCGCCGGACCCCGTCGGCCTGACCTACGGCAACTTCCTCTGGAGCGCGGTCGGGTCGGCATTCAACATCGGAGTCGAGCCCGAGGACCGCTGGCTCTGCTGCCTGCCGCTGAGCCACATCTCCGGGCTCGGGATCGTCGTTCGCTCCGTCGTCTACGGCACCGGCGCCGTCGTGCACGACGAATTCGACGTCGACCTCGTCGCCGCCTCGCTCGAAGAGGACGGGATCACGGTCGTCTCCCTCGTCGCGACGATGCTCACCAGGCTGCTCGAGGCCGGCGCCGACCTCTCCGGCCCACGGGCGATCCTGATCGGGGGCGGGCCGGTCCCCGACGAGCCGCTCGAGGAGGCGATCGCGAAGGGGGCGACGGTCGTCCAGACCTACGGCCTGACGGAGGCCTGCTCGCAGGTGACGACGCTTGCGCCGGCCGACGCCAAGCGCAAGCTGGGCTCGGCCGGCCGGCCGCTGCTGACGACACACCTGCGGATCCAGGACGGTGAGATCCTCGTCCAGGGCCCGACCGTCGCGCCGGGTCGCTCCGATCCCGACGGCTGGCTCCACACCGGCGACCTCGGCCGGATCGACGAGGAGGGGTTCCTCTACGTCGAGGACCGGATCGACGACATGATCGTCAGCGGCGGCGAGAACATCGTCCCGGCCGAGGTCGAGCAGGTGCTTCTCCGCCATCCCGAGGTCGCAGACGCGGCGGTCGTCGGCCGCGACGACCCCGAGTGGCAGCAGGCCGTGACCGCCGTCGTCGTCCTCGAGGACGGCTCGGACGCGACCCCGGACGACCTCCGGCGCCACTGCGCGGGCTCGCTCGCCGGCTTCAAGGTGCCGAAGCGGGTCGAGCTCGCCTCGGCGCTGCCGCGATCGCCTTCGGGCAAGTTGCTGAGGCGGGCGCTTCGTTAGAGTCCTGCGCCGCTGTTATGGCCGATGACATCTTCTACGACAAGGACGCGGACCTCTCGAAGCTGGAGGGGAAGACCGTCGCCATCCTCGGCTACGGCTCCCAGGGCCACGCGCACGCGCTGAACCTCAAGGACTCCGGGGTCGAGGTCGTGGTCGGGCTCCGCCCCGACTCCTCGAGCCGGGCCAAGGCCGAAGAGGCCGGGGTCGAGGTCCTCGACATCGCCGAAGCCGCGAGCCGGGGCGACGTAGTGATGGTCCTGCTTCCCGACGAGAAACAGGCCGAGGTCTGGGAGGCCGAGATCGCCGACGGGATCGCACCCGGCAACCTGCTGCTGTTCGCGCACGGGTTCTCGATCCATTTCGAGCAGATCCAGCCGCCACCGGGCGTCGACGTCGGCATGGTCGCGCCGAAGGGGCCGGGCCACCTGGTCCGCCGCCAGTTCGAGGAAGGCCACGGCGTCCCCTGCCTGATCGCGGTCCACCAGGACGCGACCGGCGATGCCCACGACCTGATCCTCGCCTACGCGGCGGGGATCGGCGGCGGCCGCGCCGCGATCATCGAGACGACCTTCAAGGACGAGACCGAGACCGACCTGTTCGGCGAGCAGGCGGTCCTCTGCGGCGGCGCGTCTGAGCTGGTCCGTGCCGGCTACGAGACGCTGGTGGAGGCCGGATACGACCCCCGCCTCGCCTACTTCGAGTGCCTGCACGAGCTGAAGCTGATCGTCGACCTGATGTACGAGAAGGGGATCCAGGGGATGCGCTACTCGATCTCCAACACCGCCGAGTATGGGGACATGACCCGCGGCAAACGGGTGATCGGCGATGAGTCGCGGGCGGCGATGAAGCAGGTGCTCGAGGAAATCCAGTCAGGCGAGTTCGCCCGCGAGTGGATCGCCGAGAACCGCGCCGGCGGCGAGAACCTCTCGCGGATGCGCGAGGAGGGTGCCGAGCACCCGATCGAGGAGGTAGGCAAGGACCTCCGCGACACGATGTCCTGGATCGACCAGGAGTTCTGAGCTAGGCCGCGCCCGGAGGCCCGCCGTGGGCGCGGGTCTCGCCCTCGGGGAGCCGGCCGTCGCGGCCGACGTAGCCGTCCTTGCCGCCGACGCAGATGTAGACCGCGTCCTCGCTGTCGCTGAGGTTCCGCATTCTGCGCACCGTCGAGGGATCGACGCGGGCGAGCCCGCCGGGCTCGAGGACGTGGGTGGTCCCGTCGCCGAACTCGATCTCGACCCGTCCGCTGTGGAGGAAGTAGAGCTCCTCCTGCTCATCGTGGAAGTGGCGGCCGGACTCGTATGAGGGCGGCATCACGATCGCGTTGACGCCGAAGGCGGTGACCCCGAGGCCCTTGCGGATCTTGCGAAACCCCCAGCCCTCGCCGAGGTCGTCGATGTTGGCGACCGCGTAGCCCTCGCCCTCGACCGCTCCGGTGCCGCCCTCCTCAGCCATCTGTTTCATCGTATGCGAAGGCGGCCCGGCGCGGTGGAGAGTCCACCCGCGCGGGTCAATAACCTGTCGCCTCCGCGGCGACGACGATGACCCAGACGACGAGAACAGCAGAGATCCCCGCCGGGCTGAAGCCGGCCGACGGCCGCTTCGGCTGCGGGCCCTCGAAGGTGCGCCCGGAGGCGCTGGCGAGGCTCGCCGAGCGGGCCGACCTGATGGGGACCTCGCACCGCCAGGCGCCGGTTCGCGACCTGGTCGGCTCGGTTCGTGACGGCCTCGCCGAGCTCTTCGGCCTCCCCGACGGTTACGAGGTCGCGCTCGGGAACGGCGGCTCGACGGCGTTCTGGGACACGGCGGCGGCCTGGCTCGTGCGCGAGCGGACCCTCCACCTGACCTACGGCGAGTTCTCGCAGAAGTTCGCCAAGGAGACCGCGGGCGCGCCCTTCCTCGAGGACCCGATCCTGGTCGAGGCCGAGCCGGGCGACGCCCCCGACCCGGTCGCCGACCCCGCTGCCGACGCGATCGCCTGGGCGCACAACGAGACGTCGACCGGGGTGATGGTCGAGGTCCGGCGGCCGCCCGGGGCGGGGGAGTCGCTGGTCCTGATCGACGGCACCTCGGGCGCCGGCGGCCTACCGCTCGACCCGGCCGAAGCGGACGCCTACTACTTCGCGCCCCAGAAGGCCTTCGGCGCCGACGGCGGCCTCTGGCTGGTGCTGCTGAGCCCTGCCGCGATCGCCCGGGCGGAGGAGCTCGACGGCGCCCCGGGGCGCTGGCAGCCCGCCTTTCTCTCGCTGCCGACCGCGATCGAGAACTCGCGCAAGAACCAGACCTACAACACCCCGGCGCTCGCGACCCTGCTGCTGCTCGCCGACCAGGTCGAGTGGATGCTGGCCGAAGGCGGCCTCGAGTGGTGCGTCGGCCGCTCCACCGCCTCCTCGGAGGCCCTCTACGGATGGGCCGAGACCGCCGAGGCGGCGACCCCGTTCGTCGCCGACCCCGCCAAGCGCTCGCTCGTCGTCGGGACCATCGACTTCGAAGACGGCGTCGATGCCGCCGCGCTGGCCTCGACCCTGCGCGCGAACGGGATCGTCGACGTCGAGCCGTACCGCAAGCTCGGCCGCAACCAGCTGCGGGTAGGGATGTTCCCGACCGTCGACCCCGACGACGTCCGGGCCCTGACCGCGTGCATCGACTGGGTGATCGAGAACGTCGCCGAGGTGCAGCCGTGAAGGTGCTGGTCAAGGAGAAGATCGCCGACTCGGGGATCGACCTGCTGCGCGAGAGCTTCGACGTCGACCTCGGGTTCGAGATGTCCGACGAGGAGCTGCGGGAGGCGATTTCCTCCTACGACGCGATCCTCGTCCGCTCGGCGACCAAGGTGACCGAGGACCTGATCGGCCGCGCCGAGCGCCTCAAGGTCATCGGCCGGGCCGGGACGGGGGTCGACAACGTCGACATCACCGCCGCGACCAGGCGCGGGATCGTCGTCGCCAACGCCCCCGAATCGAACTCGGTCGCCGCGGCCGAGCACACGATGGCGCTGATGCTCGCCCTCTGCCGCAACATCCCCCAGGCGCAGGCGACCATGGTCGCCGGAGCCTGGGAGCGCTCGCGCTTCAAGGGCTCCGAGCTCTACGGCAAGAAGCTCGGGGTGATCGGTTTCGGGCGGATCGGCCAGCTCGTCGCGCGGCGGGCGCAGAGCTTCGAGATGGACGTAATCGCCTACGACAAGTTCGTCTCGGCGGAGCGGTTCCGCGAGCTCGGTGTAGAGGGCGCGGCGGAGATCGAGGACCTGCTCGGCGCGGCCGACATCGTCACCCTGCACGTGCCGAAGACCCCCGAGACGATCGATCTGATCGATGCCGCCTCGATCGCGGCGATGAGGGACGGCGCCCGCCTCGTCAACTGCGCCCGCGGTGAGCTCGTCGATCTCGACGCACTGCTCGATGCCCTCGAGTCGGGGAAGCTCTCCGGCGCCGCCCTCGACGTCTTCCCGTCAGAGCCGTTCACCGAGCACCCGATCTTCGCCCGTGACGACGTCGTCGTCACACCCCATCTCGGCGCCTCGACCGCCGAGGCCCAGGACCGGGCCGGGATCGTGACCGCGGAACAGGTCACCGCGGCGCTCAGCGGCGGCGTCGTCACCAACGCCGTCAACATCGCCGCCGTCAGGCCCGAGGAGATGGAGGCGCTGGCGCCCTTCGTCCCGCTCTGCGAAAAGCTCGGCCGCCTCGCCCAGGGGCTCGGGGACGGCTCGGTCGAGCGCGTGACCGCCGAGTTCCGGGGCCGGATCGCCACCCATGACACCCGACTGCTGGGAATCGCCGTGCTCGTCGGGGTCCTCTCGGGCCACACCGAGGAGCCGGTCAACCTGGTCAACGCGCCGCAGATGGCCGAGGAGCGCGGAATCGACCTGACCGAGACCAATGACACCGGCTCCGAGGACTTCACCGAGCTGATCACCGTCCGGATCGGCGATCAGGAGGCCGGGGTCTCGGGAACCGGGGTCGGCCCCCGCAATGTGCCGTACCTGGTCTCGGTCTGGGGCGAGAGCTTCTACCTGCCCTTCGCAGACCACCTGACCGTTTTCCGCTATGCCGACCAGCCCGGGATGATCGGCCGCGTCGGCTCGGTGTTCGGCGAGCAGGGCGTCAACATCGTCTCCGCCGCGGTCGGCGTCTCTGCCGGCGGCGAGCAGGCGGTGATGGCGCTCACCACCGACGCCCCCGTCCGCGAGGAGACGATCTCGAAGATCCTCGAGCTCGACGGGTTCTCGCTGGGCCGCTCGGTCGACCTCTGACAAAGGCGCCGCCTCCTCTGCTCCCGCGTCCGGGGGCGGCCGGATAAGGTCAAGCCGTGAGGGCGAAGCGCGAGCACCTGCGATGAGGGCGGTCGTCCTGACAGGCACCGGAGGGCCCGAGGTGCTTCGGGTGCAGGAGAAACCCGATCCGCCGGTCAGCGCCGGCGAGGTGCGAGTCGCGGTCCGGGCCGCGGGGGTGAACTTCGCCGAGACCCTCGCCCGGGTCGGCCTCTACCCCGACGCGCCGAAGACCCCCTGCGTCCTCGGGTACGAGGTTGCGGGCGAGGTCGAGTCGGTCGGTGCGGGGGTGACGGCGTACGCGGCCGGGGACCGGGTGATGGCGGTGACGAGGTTCGGAGGCCACTGCGAGCTGCTCACGGTCCCCGAGGCCCAGGTCCTGCCGCTACCCGAGCGACTCACCTTCGAGCAGGGCGCCGCGTTTCCCGTCAACTACGGGACCGCCTACGCGGCGCTGGTGATCATGGGAAGCCTCCGCGAGGGCGACCGGGCTCTCGTCCACGCTGCTGCAGGTGGGGTCGGCATCGCCGCGACCCAGATCTGCCGCAACATCGGAGCGGAGGTGTTCGGCACCGCTTCGGCGGCCAAGCACGACGCGATCCGCGCCCAGGGCGTCGCCCACGCGATCGACTACCGAAACCAGGACTTCGAGGACGAGGTGATGCGGATCACGGGCGGCGAGGGCGTCGATCTGGTGATCGACGCCCAGGGCCCGACCAGCTTCCGCAAGGACTACCGGCTGCTCCGCCCCGGGGGCAGGCTGGTCATGTACGGGATCTCGGAGGCGAGCAGCGAGGGCCGGCGCGACCTGCCGGCGATGCTGCGGGCACTGGCGAAGATGCCGGCGGCGACGTGGCCCTGGTGGAAGAGCCTCACGGCGATGAACGAGAACAAGGGGGTGTTCGGCCTCAACCTGCTCAAGTGGTGGGAGGCCGAGGGCGATATTCGCCGGGTGACCGAGCCGTTGATGAGCGACCTGCAGGCAGGCAGTCTCGAGCCGGTAGTCGCCGCCTCGATCCCATTCGATCGAGCCGGTGACGCGCATCGGATGATCGCTGAGCGCCGCAACGTCGGCAAGATTGTCCTGTTTCCTTAGTGAGGGCCAGTGGGCTACCGGTTCAGGGGTCGGTCTCGATGAAGAGGGCTATAACTATTGCGGCTGCGATCGCGGCGACGCTCGTCTCGTCGGCGAGCGCGGCTGCGCCGGAATCTTTCACCGTCCTGCTGGCTGGGGGGTCGGCTTCGAACACGATCCACGTCTGGCTGACGCCCGACGGCCGCGATTATGTGATCGACTCAGTCGTCCCGCTCGAAGTCGGGGGCGAAGTCTGCACAAATCCGGAAGGCAACCCGAACGAGCTCATCTGCGCGGCCCCGCCGATCGCCGGGTTCGAAATGAACGCCGACGGCGGCGACGACAGCGTTACCGTCTCGAGGGGGGTGACGGTCCCGGTCACCGTCCGCGGTGGCCCCGGCCGAGACGTGCTGGCCGGGGGCTCCGGCGACGACAAACTGATCGGCGGCCCCGGGCCGGACCGGCTGATCGGCGGCCCGGGGGACGATGTTCTGACCGGCGGGCCGGGCTCCGACGTCCTGATCGGCGGCGGCGGCAACGACACGCTGCTGTCGGGCCCGGGGTTCGATTTCGACCGCGGCGGCTCCGGCCACAACGTCGAAAAATAGGCTGGTCGAGGCTCTAGCCCGGCGCCTCTGCGGCGGTCTCGTGGCCGCGGCTCCAGATCCTGCCGCCGACGAACAACAGCGCGATCACGAACCCGACCAGCGCCAGGATCGCATCCAGCCGGAAGCCGGCCTGGATCCCGTCGACGAACGATTCCTGGGCCGAGAAGACGGTCGTCGTCAGGCCGAGGCCGATCGAACCCCCGGCGATCTGAAACATGTAGATGATTCCGCCGGCGAGGCTGGTCTGCGATTCGTCGACCGAGGTCACCCCCGCTGTGGTGGCGGTCGGGTAGAACGTCCCGATTCCGATTCCGAGCACGATCATCCCGGCAACCAGCGAGCCGTAGCCGGAGCCGGCGTCGACCATCGAGAAGGCGAACGGGGCAATCGTGATGCAGGCGGCGCCGATGGCGACAAGCAGCTTGGCCCCGAGCCGGTTGTAGAGCGGGCCGGCGACGAACGAGACCAGGGCGAAGGTGGCGAGGAACGGCAGCATCCCGAGCCCTGCTTCGAGCGGCGTGTATTCGAGCTGCTTCTGCATGAACTGCGGCAGGTAGAGCAGCGAGGCGAAGAAGGTCGCCGAGACGAAGAGGATCGCCAGGCAGGAGGCGCGGAAGCTCTCGTTGCGGATGACGTCTCGCGGAATCAGTGCGCCGCTGCCGGCGCGGCGCTCGATCGGCAGGAAGGCGACGATCAGGACCACCGCGATCACCAGCAGCGCGACCGTCTTCGGGTCGCCCCAACCCCAGTCGTCGACCTGGTCGAGCGCGATCAGCAGCGAGACGAGGCCGAACGAGATCGCCGACACGCCCGCGTAGTCGATCTTCTGGGTGCCCACTTCGGGCTCCTTGACGTGGACGAAGTAGTAGGTGACGAGGACGGCGAAGATCGCGACCGGCACGTTCGCGAAGAAGATCCAGCGCCAGGTGAGGAGGTCGGTGAAGACCCCTCCGATCAGCGGTCCCACGGCGTTGCCGAGCCCGGCGGCCCCGATGATGATCCCGCCGGCGAGCCCCGCCTTCTCTTCGGGCAGGATCTCGTAGGTCATCCCGAGAATCGCCGGCCACATCAGGGCGCCGCCGACGCCCATCAGGACCCGGGTCGCGATCAGCCAGGTCTCGGTCGGCGCGGCGCCCCCGAGCGCCGACATCGAGGCGAAGATCGCGGTCCCGGCGAAGAACGCCCGGCGCCGGCCGAACATGTCGGCGAGGCGGCCGCCGGTCACGATCAGCACCCCGAAGGTCAGCGCATAGGCGTTTACCACCCACTGCATCGTGTTGACGTTGGTGTGGAAGTCCTGCTCCATCGTCGGGATCGCGACATTGATCGCCGAGAAGTCATTGGCGATGACGACGACGCTTACCCCCATCGCGACGAGCGCGAGCCATGGTGTGGGCGCCGTTCCGCCGGAGCGGGACTCCATCCGCGCAGCCTATGCGGGCCACTGGACGTGCGCTAAGCTGATCAGCGAATGACGCACCGGCTCGACAGCCTTGCGCTTCTCCTTCTCCTCCCCCTTCGGGGGGAATAGCGCTGGGCGGCGCGTGAGCCGCGAGAGAAAGGTCATTCGAGTCAAAGCGAGAAGGAGGTAGGTCCAGTGGCAGCACCAGACGACGCAAACCGCGTCCACATTTTCGACACGACCCTGCGGGACGGCGAGCAGTCGCCCGGGATCTCGCTCAACACCGCCGAGAAGGTCGAGATCGCGCAGCAGCTGGCGCGGCTCGGCGTCGACGTGATCGAGGCCGGCTTCCCGATCACGTCGCCTGGCGATTTCGAGGCCGTCGAGGCGATCTCGCGCGGGGTCGAGGGGCCTGTCGTGTGCGGCCTCGCCCGCACCCACAAGGCCGACATCGATGCCGCCTGGGGGGCGGTCCGCGACGGCCAGCGGCCGCGGATCCACACGTTCATCTCGACCTCGGACATCCACATCGAGCACCAGCTCCAAACCGACCGCGAGGACGTCAAGGGCCAGGCCCGAGCCGCCGTCGCGCTGGCGAAGTCCTACTGCGCCGACGTCGAGTTCTCGCCGATGGACGCGACCAGGGCCGACGTCGAGTTCACCGCCGAGGTCTGCGCGATCGCGGTCGAGGAGGGCGCCACGGTCATCAACATCCCCGACACTGTCGGCTACACGACCCCGGAGGAGTACGCCGCCTACTTCCGGCGCCTCTACGAGCTGGTCCCGGGGCTGGGCGAGGTCGAGACCTCGGTTCACTGCCACGACGACCTCGGAATGGCGGTCGCCAACTCCTACGCCGGGCTGCTGGCGGGGGCGCGCCAGGTCGAGTGCGCCGTCAACGGGATCGGCGAGCGGGCCGGCAACTGCTCGCTCGAGGAGATCGTGATGCTGGTCCGCACCCGCGAGGACGTGCATGGGCTGACGACCGGCGTCAACAGCCGCGAGCTGGCCCGCACGAGCCGGATGGTCTCGCGCCTGACCGGATACGCGATCCAGCCGAACAAGGCGGTCGTCGGCCGCAACGCGTTCGCGCACGAGTCCGGCATCCACCAGGACGGGGTCCTGAAGGAGCGGACGACCTACGAGATCATGGACGCGACCGAGGTCGGCCTCGAGTCGAACTCGATCGTGCTCGGCAAGCACTCCGGCCGCCACGCCCTGCGCGACGCGCTGGAGCAGCTCGGGTTCAAGGTCGAGGGAAACGCCCTGAACGCGGCGTTCAAGCGGTTCAAGGAGATCGCCGACCGCAAGAAGCAGGTCACCGCGCTCGACCTCGAGGCGATCGTCTCCGACGAGATGCGCGAGCGCGAGAACGCCCACGAGCTGGCCTGGTTCGAGGTCGAGGCCGGGTCGCGGCGAGAGCCGCTCGCCCGGGTCGCGGTCAGGCTGCCCTCGGGCGAGGAGTCGGTCGGCGAGTCCGGAGGCGACGGCCCGGTCGACGCGATCTTCCTCGCGATCCAGAAGGCGGCGGACACCGAGTGCGAGCTGCGCCAGTACACCGTCGAGGCCGTGACCGGGGGGGAGGACGCCCTCGGCCAGGTCACCGTGATGCTGCGCGCGGCCGGCCGCCTGGCCACCGGCCAGGGGGTCGCCACCGACATCCTCGAGGCCTCGGCCCGCGCCTACGTCCGGGCGCTGTCGAACGCGCTCGAGGGCGCCGCGGTCCGCGAGGCCGAGGCGGCGACCGCCGAGGCCGCCGTCGAACGCACCCCGGGCCCCTAGGCGAGCCGCACCCCACAGGCCTGTGCCCACGGTTGACCTCCCATGCGGTGGTCAACCGTGGGCAGGCCATCTCCGGACCGGCGCATTGCCGCGGCTGTATGTGATAACGTACGCTCGTAATGAGACTTGAGGCGAACGAGCAAGTTGGGACCACGACCGACGGCGGCGGTGCCGAGGCCGTCGGCAGCCGAGTCGGCGCGCGGGTGCACGCCCTGCGCGACGCGATGGGGCTCTCGCTGCGGGACCTGGCCGAGCGCAGCGGCGTCAGCGCGCCGATGCTCTCGCAGGTCGAGCGCGGCGAGACGAGCCCGACGATCGCGGTCGCCGCGAAGATCTCCGCGGGCCTCGACCTGACCCTCTCGCAGCTGTTGCGGCTCGACGAGGGCGAGCACGTCGTCGTCAGCCGCCGACAGGGCCGCCGCAGCTCGAAACGCGGGGGGCACCGGTTCGAGGAGCTGACCCCGCCGCTGCCGGGCCAGCGGGCCGACGTCTCCCTGCACACCCTGGAGGCGGGGGCGGCGACGGGCGGTCCCAAGGACCCGCCGATGCACGAGCCGGGCAGCCGCGAGACCACCGTCGTCCTCGACGGCACGATCGCGCTGGTCGTCGACGGCAGCCGCCACGAGCTTCACGAGGGCGACGCGGTCACCTTCGACGCCGACCTGCCACACCACTTCGAGAACGAAAGCGACGACCCGGCCCGCTTCCTGGCCGTCATCGCCGCGGGACTGAGAAGAAGCTGATGTTCGGAGCAGAGAAGCTGGTGCCCGCCAGTGACCAAGCGGCCCCCGGACGCGGAAGCGAGGGAGCAAGATTTCCGGTGATTGTGAGTGCGACCGAGCGAGAGCGGAGGAGGCCGCGTTGTGACTAAAACCATGTTCGACAAGATCTGGGAGGCCCACGAAGTCTCCGACGGCCTGATCTACATCGACCTGCACCTGGTCCACGAGGTGACCTCGCCGCAGGCGTTCGACGGCCTGCGGCTGGCCGGCCGCGAGGTCCGCCGGCCCGACAAGACGCTGGCGACGGCAGACCACAACGTGCCGACCGACGGCACCAAGGCGGCGCGCCTGATCGCCGACGAGCTGTCCCGGGTCCAGGTCGAGACGCTCGAGCGCAACTGCGAGGAGTTCGGGATCCCGATCCACTCGCTCGGCTCCGACCGCCAGGGAATCGTCCACGTGATCGGGCCCGAGCTGGGGGTCACCCAGCCCGGGGTCACGATCGTCTGCGGCGACAGCCACACCTCGACCCACGGCGCCTTCGGGGCCCTGGCGTTCGGGATCGGGACCTCCGAGGTCGAGCACGTCCTCGCGACCCAGTGTCTGGTCCAGAAGCGGCCGAAGACGATGCGGATCCTCTACGGCGGCGAGCTCGGGGGCGGCGTCACCCCCAAGGACCTGATCCTGGCGACGATCGGGCGCCTCGGCACCGGCGGCATGGTCGGACATGCGGTCGAGTACGCCGGGCCGGCGATCGAGGGCCTCTCGATGCCGGGCCGGATGACGATCTGCAACATGACGATCGAGGGCGGCGGCAGGGCCGGGATGATCGCCCCTGACGAGACGACGTTCGAGTGGGTGAGGGGCCGCGAGGCCGCTCCCGATGACTTCGACGCCGCGGTCGAGCGCTGGCGCCGGCTCCCGACCGACGAGGGCGCGAGCTTCGACACCGAGGTCGAGATCGACGCCTCGAGCATCTCTCCGATGGTCACCTGGGGAACCACCCCGGGGATGGTCGTCGAGGTGACCGACGCGGTTCCCGACCCGGAGGCGATCGAGTCGCCGGCGGACCGCGAATCGGCGGAACGGGCGCTCCGCTACATGGACCTCGACCCGGGGACGCCGATGACCGAGATCAGGCCGGAACGGGTCTTCATCGGGTCCTGCACCAACTCGCGGATCGAGGACCTTCGCGAGGCCGCCTCGGTCGTCGACGGCCGCAGGGTCGCCGACTCGGTGCGGGCGATGGTCGTGCCGGGCTCCCAGCAGGTCAAAGCGACCGCTGAGGACGAGGGCCTCGACGAGGTCTTCCGCTCGGCCGGGTTCGAGTGGCGCGAGGCCGGCTGCTCGATGTGCCTGGGGATGAACCCAGACATCCTGATCGAGGGCGAGCGCTGCGCCTCCACGTCCAACCGAAACTTCGAGGGTCGTCAGGGCAAGGGCGGCCGTACCCACCTGGTCAGCCCGAGGATGGCGGCGGCAGCCGCGATCGAGGGCCATTTCGTCGACATCAGAGAGTGGAGCTGAATATGAGGCCGATTGACGTCATCGAGGGCGGGGTGTCGGTCCTGGACCGGGCCGACATCGACACCGACCAGATCATCCCCAAGCAGTTCCTGAAGCGGGTCGAGCGGACCGGCTTCGGCGAGTTTCTCTTCTACGACTGGATCCGCGACGGCGAGATCGAGCTCGAGCCGAACCCGATCCTGGTCACCGGCCGCAACTTCGGCTGTGGCTCCTCGCGCGAGCACGCCCCGTGGGCGCTCGAGGACTTCGGCTTCCAGGCGATCGTCGCGCCCTCCTTCGCCGACATCTTCTACGTCAACTGCACGAAGATCGGACTGCTGCCGGCGATTCTCGACGAGGAGCATTGCCGCGCCGTCGCCGCAGCGGGCGAGGCGAGGATCGATGTCGACGACGAGACGATCAGCTGCGGCACCGCGGGGGTCTTCGAGTTCGAGATCGAGCCCGACGTCAAATTCCGGCTCCTGAACGGCCTCGACGACATCGGCGTCACGCTCGAAAACGCGTCGGCGATCGACGAGTTCGAGAACGCGGGTGGCGGCGAGCGCGGGCCTGTCACGACGGGGGTCTGACCGATGCCCCCGACACCGCCATCGCACACCGGCCCTCGCGAGTGGGACGCCGAGGTCTATCACCGGGTCGCCGACTCCCAGTTCCGATGGGGCCTCGAGGTCCTTGACCGGTTGCCGCTCGAGGGCGACGAGACCGTGCTCGACGCCGGCTGCGGCTCGGGTCGCGTCACCAAGGCCCTGGCCGAGCGCCTGCCCGACGGACGCGTGATCGGCGTCGACGGCTCCGAGGAGATGCTGAGGAAGGCGCGCGAGGTCCTCGGGCCGGCGACTGACCTCCGCCACGTCGACCTCGAAGCGCTCGAGATCGGCGAGCGGGTCGACGCGGTCTTCTCCAATGCCGTCTTCCACTGGATCAGGGATCACCGCAACCTGTTCAGCCGGATCCGCTCCACGCTCGCACCCGGTGGCCGGCTCGTCGCCCAGTGCGGCGGCAAGGGAAACGTCGCCTACCTCGGCGAGGTGATCTTCAGCGTCGCGGAGAGCGGCGAGTACGCGAAATACCTCGCCGACGTGCCGAAAGCCTGGAACTTTCGCTCCGACGAGGAGACGACCCCGATCCTCGAGGAGGTCGGGTTCACCGACGTCCGCTGCTGGCTCGAACCGAAGGAGGTCCGGCCCGAGGAACCGCTCGCGTTCCTGCGAACCGTCTCGCTCGGCCCCTACATCAGGGTGCTGCCCACAGAGCTCCAGGACGCGTTCATCACCGAGGTGATGCAGCGGATGGGCGAGCCGCTCGTCCTCCAATACGTCCGCCTCAACATCGACGCGCGCGCGACCGCGGAGTGAGCAAGCATCCAAATCTGATTCTCTGCGCAGCGAACGAAGCGGGAGCCATTCATTCATGAGCCCTACACCACGCTTGGTCCTCCTGCCCGGAGACGGGATCGGCCCGGAGATCGTCGCCGCCGCCAGGCGCCTGCTCGAGGCCCTCGGCGAGTTCGAGTTCGACGAGCGCCTGATGGGCGGCTGCTCGATCGATGCCGACGGCGTCGCACTCACCGACGAGGTGCTCGAGGCGTGCCGCGGCGCCGACGCGGTCCTTCTCGGCGCGGTCGGCGGCCCGAAATGGGACACGACCGACCCCGATGCGCCGCGCCCCGAGCAGGGCCTGCTCGGCCTCCGCAAGGGGATGGGCCTGTTCGCGAACCTGAGGCCGGTCCGACCGAGCCCGGCCCTGGTCGGGGCGAGCCCGCTGCGAGAGGACCGGATCGCCGGGACCGACCTGCTCGTCGTCCGCGAGCTGACCGGCGGCATCTACTTCGGCGACAGCGGCCGTGATGGGGACTCCGCCCACGACACTTGCGAGTACTCGGAGGCCGAGATCGAGCGGATCGCGCGGACCGCGTTCGAGGCGGCGATCCGGAGGGCCGGCTCCGACGACCGCGCGCCGCGGGTCACCTCGGTCGACAAGGCCAACGTGCTCGAGACCTCGCGCCTCTGGCGCGAGGTCGTCAGCCGGGTCGCAACCGAGTATCCCGAGGTCGAGCTCGAGCACCTGCTCGTCGACAACGCCGCGATGCAGCTCGTCTCGCGCCCTGCCGATTTCGACACGATCGTCACCGAGAACCTCTTCGGCGACATCCTCAGCGACGAGTCGGCAATGCTGACCGGATCGCTGGGGATGCTGCCCTCGGCGAGCCTCGGCGTCGAGGGAGATCCGGGGCTGTTCGAGCCCGTCCACGGATCGGCTCCCGACATCGCCGGCCGGGGAGTCGCCAACCCCCTCGCGACCTTCCTCTCGACGGCGATGATGCTCCGCCACGGGCTCGACCGCGCCGCAGACGCCGAGCGGATCGAGGCGGCCGTCGACGCCGTGCTCGAGCGCGGCCTGCGCACCGCCGACCTCGCCGCCGCGGGCGAGAGCACGGTCGGGACCAGCGAAATCACAGATGCGGTCCTTGCCGAGATGGGTCAGTAAGCTCCCGTCATGGATACCGCGGAGCTGATCTGGCACAACGGCGAGTTCGTACGCTGGGAGGACGCCAAGGTCCACGTGCTCAGCCACGGCCTCCACTACGGCACCGGGGTCTTCGAGGGCATCCGCTGCTACGAGACAGAGCGCGGCCCGGCCGTCTTCCGCCACCGCGAGCATCTCGCCCGGCTCGAGAAGTCGGCCGAGCTCTACTACTTCGAGCTTCCCTACTCCTCCGAGCAGCTGCGCGAGGCGACGCACGAGCTGATCCGCCGCAACGAGCTCCGCTCCTGCTACATCCGGCCGCTCGCGTTCCGCGGCTACGGCGAGATGGGCCTCTACGCGCAGAGCGCGCCGATCGAGGTGATCATCGCCGTCTGGCCCTGGGGGGCGTACCTCGGCGAGGACAGCAAGAAGCACGGGATCCGGACCAAGGTCTCCTCGTGGCGGACGATCTCGGGCGACAGCCTGATCCCGCACGCCAAGGCCTCGGGCCAGTACCTGAACTCGATCCTCGCCAAGACCGAGTCCGCCAACGCCGGATACGACGAGGCGATCCTGCTCGACCAGCACGGCTGCGTCTCGGAGGGCTCGGGCGAGAACGTCTTCGTCGTCCGCGACGGCACCCTGCTGACCCCCGGCCACACCTCGGCGATCCTCGACGGGATCACCCGCGCCTCGGTGATCCAGATCGCGCTCGACCTCGGCTACAAGGTCGAGGAGCGCCCGATCGCCCGCGCCGAGATGTACCTCGCCGACGAGCTGTTCCTCACCGGGACGGCCGCCGAGCTGGTGCCGGTGCGCTCGGTCGACGACCACGAGCTCGGCGAGCCGGGCGAGGTCACGAAGGTCATCCAGGCGAAGTTCGAGGAAGCCCTCTGCGGGCGGGCCGAGGAGTACCTCGAGTGGCTCGACCCGATCGAGGTGCCGAGCCAGGCGGACGAACCGAGTAAGGTCAGCTCCTGAATGTTGCGCCGTTTCGAGGCAATCGGGCGAATTACCGCAGCCGCCTAGCGGCTGGCGCGGCTGTGCTGCGCAGGCGGGCCCCGGGCCCACTCCCCGATCCCTCGAATCGAAAGGCAGCAGATGGAACAGGTGAAGCTCTACGACACGACCTTGCGCGACGGCATGGGCGGTCCCGGCATGTCGCTCTCGGTCGAGGAGAAGCTGAAGGTGGTGGAGGCTCTCGACAGGCTCGGGGTCCAGTTCATCGAGGCCGGCTTCCCGAGCTCGAACCCGAAGGAAGCCGAGCTGTTCGGGCGCCTCGAGGGGGTGAAGCTCGGGCAGGCGACGATCGCGGCATTCGGGATGACGCGGCGGCGCGACGTCGAGGCCGCAGACGACGAGGCGCTGCGGACGATCGTCGAGTGCTTCGCCCCCGTCGTCTGCCTGGTCGGCAAGAGCTGGGGCCTCCACCTCGAGAAGGTGATCCGGGTCTCAGCCGAGGAGAACCTGGCGATGATCGCCGACTCGGTCGCGTTCTGCCGCGAGCAGGGCAAGCGGGTCGTGTTCGACGCCGAGCACTTCTTCGACGGCTACCGCGATGACGCCGCGTACGCGGTCGAGTGCGCCCGGGCGGCCGCCGGCGCCGGGGCCGAGAACGTCACCCTCTGCGACACCAACGGCGGCAACCTCCCCGAGTTCGTCGCCGAGGCGACCGCGGCTGTCGTCGCCGAGCTCGGCGACTCGGTCGAGGTCGGGATCCACACCCACAACGATGCCGAGTGCGCCGTCGCCAACTCGCTCGCCGCCGTCGGCGCCGGCGCCCGACTCGTGCAGGGGACGGTCAACGGGTACGGAGAGCGCTGCGGCAACGCCAACCTCGCCTCGATCCTGCCGGCGCTGCAGCTGAAGATGGGCTACGAGGTCGTGAGCGCCGAGCAGCTCGCGAGCCTGACCCAGACCGCCCACTACCTCGACGAGCTCTGCAACCTGACCCCCGACGCCGACGCGCCGTACGTCGGCCGCAACGCGTTCGCCCACAAGGCGGGGATGCACGCCGCCGGGGTCGCCGCCGACGCCCGCACCTTCGAGCACCTCGACCCAGCCACGGTCGGCAACGACCGCGACATCCTTCCCTCCGAGCTCTCGGGCAAGGCGACGATCCGCACCCAGGCCGAGCGGGCCGGGCTCGAGATCGACGACGAGGCGGCCGGCAGGGCCGTCGCCCGGCTCAAGGAGCGCGAGCACCGCGGCTACCACTACGAGGCGGCGCCGGCATCCTTCGAGCTGCTGCTGCGGGAGGAGGCCGGCAGTTACCGACCGCTCTTCGAGCTCGAGAGCTTCCGGGTCACAACCGAGAAGCGCGCCGACGGCAAGGTCGAGACCGAGGCGACGATCAGGGTCAGGGTCGACGGCGAGCGCTACCTGCGGGTCGCCGAGGGCAACGGCCCGGTCAACGCCCTCGATCGCGCCCTGCGCGGCGCGATCGCCGACCGCTACCCGCATCTCGCCGACATCGAGCTGACCAACTACAAGGTCCGGATCCTCGACGAGAGCCACGGCACCGGCGCCGTCACCCGGGTGCTCCTCGACTCATCCGACGGCGAGCGGGAGTGGGGGACGATCGGCGTTTCGGAGAACATCATCGAGGCTTCCTGGGAGGCGCTCGTCGACTCACTGGAGTACGCGTTCCAAGAATGAGCGCGGAGCCTGAAACCGACCCGATCCCCCTCGCCCGGCCCGAGATCGGCGGTCGCGAGGAGGAGCTCGTGCTCGAGGTGCTGCGCTCGGGCCGGCTTTCGCTCGGCCCGATGGTCGAGCGGTTCGAGCGGGCCTTCGCCGATTGGCTCGGGGTCGACGACGCCGTCGCGGTCTCGAGCGGGACCGCCGCGCTCCACCTCGGGGTGCGGGCGCTCGGCTGGAGCGCGGGGGACGAGGTCCTGACCAGCCCGCTCAGCTTCGTCGCCTCCGCCAACTGCCTGCTCTACGAGGGGGTCCGGCCGGCGTTCTGCGACGTCGACGCCGAGACGCTCGACATCGACCCGACCGCCGCGGCGGCGGCGGTCGGCGAGCGCACCGTCGGGATCCTCCCGGTCCACATCTTCGGATACCCGGCGGCGATGGCCGAGCTCGAGCGGGCCGCTTCCGAGCACGGCCTCGCGGTCCTCGAGGACGCCTGCGAGGCGCTCGGGGCGACCGATGCGGAAGGGCGGCGTGTCGGCGCCCGGGGCAACCTCGCGGCGTTCGGCTTCTACGCGAACAAGCAGCTGACGACGGGCGAGGGCGGGATGCTGGTCCCCGACCGGGCCGAGACGGCTGCCCGGCTGCGCAGCGAGCGCAACCAGGGCCGGGCGCCGGACATGGGCTGGCTCGATCACTCCGGGCTCGGCTTCAACTACCGGCTCTCGGACGTCGCCGCCGCGATCGGCGCCGCCCAGGTCGAGAAGCTCGACGCGATGCTCGCCGATCGTGGAGAGGTCGCGGCGCGCTACGCGGATGCGCTCGCGGCGGTTCCCGGAGTCGAGGCGCCGAGCCCGGGCCGCGACCGCGAGCGGCGCGGCTGGTTCGTCTACCCGGTGCGCCTGCCGGCCGGCGCCGAACGCGACGCGACGATCGCCCGCCTCGCCGAGCGCGGCGTCGCCTCCAAGGCCTACATGCCGTGCATCCACCTCTTCCCGCACCTGCGCGAGCTCGGCTATGGCGAGGGCGACTTCCCGGTCGCGGAGGAGGCCTCGCGCCGCTCGCTGGCGCTGCCCTTCTTTCCCGGGATGACCGACTCCGAGGTCGCGAGGGTGTGCGAGGCTCTCGCCGACTCGCTGTCGTGATGTCCCGCTTCCGCAAAGACCCCGACCCCCGCTTCTGGCGGCTCAACCGCTCGCTCGAGTTCGACTGGCGGCTGGCGCCGTACGACCTCGACCAGTCCCAGGCGCACGCTCGCGCCCTCGAGCGGATAGGAGTCCTCAGCGAGGAGGAGCGCTCGCAGATCGACGCCGGGCTCGAACGGGTCCGGGCGCGGATCGGCGAGCGCGGGTTCCAGTTCGAGGAGGCCGACGAGGACATCCACATGGCGATCGAGCGCCTGCTCGAGGACGAGGTCGGCGCCCTCGCCGGCAAGCTCCACACCGGCCGCTCGCGAAACGACCAGGTCGCGACCGACGTCGCGATGGTCGTCCAGGCGCACTCGCTGCGGGCGATCGAGCTCTGCGGTGCCGCGATGTCGCGCCTGCTCGACCTTGCCGAGCGCCACCGCGACTGGCCGATGCCCGGCTACACCCACCTCCAGCGCGCGCAGCCCGTCTACCTCGGCCACCACCTGCTCGCCTACTTCTGGATGCTGGCCCGCGACGTCCTCCGCTTCCAGTTCGCGCTCGACAGCGCCTCGGTGATGCCGCTCGGATCCGGCGCCCTGGCCGGCGTCAACTGGGAGATCGACCGCCGCGCGGTCGCCGACGACCTCGGCTTCGAGCACCTCAGCGCGAACTCGATCGACGGCGCCTCCAACCGCGACTTCGTCCTCGACTACCTCGGGGCCGCGTCGACCGCGGCGATGCACCTCTCCCGGCTCGGTTCGGAGCTGGTGATCTGGTCGAGCAGCGAGTTCGGCTTCTGCGAGCTCGACGAGTCGTTCTCGTCGGGATCGAGCATCATGCCGCAGAAGAAGAACCCCGACTCGGCCGAGCTGCTGCGGGCAAAGGCGCCGCGCGTCGGCGCCGACCTGCTCGCCCTGCTGGGGACGATGCACGCGCTGCCGCTGACCTACAGCAAGGACATGCAGGAGGACAAGGAGCCGCTGTTCGACGCGATCGACACCGTCGAGCTCTCGCTCGAAGCGGCCGACGGGATGCTCGCGGGCATCGAGTTCGACCGCGAGCGCCTCGAGGCGGCCTCGGGGGACGAGATGCTGGCCGCAACCGAGATCGCCGACCTCCTCGTTCGCAAGGGAATGCCGTTCCGCGAGGCGCACGGAGTGGTCGGCGCGCTCGTCCGCGACGCCGTCGATCAGGGCAAGACCCTCTCCGACCTCACTCCGGAGGAGCTCCGGAAGCGCTCGGAGCTGCTCGACGACGCCTACTACGAGGTGCTGAACCGCGAGAGCTGGCTCGAGTCGAAGCGGATCGTGGGCGGCACCGGGTCCGAGGCGCTCGCCGCCCAGCTCGCGCATGCGGGCCAGACCCTCGCCGCAGTGGAGGCGCGGCTCGCGGCGGAGGAGCGGTGAGCACGGAGGCGGTAAGCGTGGCGAGCGCCGAGCCGCGCCTCGGCGTCGAGTTCTTCGATCGTTCGGTCCACGCCGTCGCCCGCGACCTGATCGGGTGCCGCCTCCTCTACGAGGGCCGCGGCGGCGTGATCGTCGAGACCGAGAGCTACGAGCGCGACGATCCCGCCTGTCACGCCTACGTCGGCCTCACCGAGCGGACCGAGGTCCTGTTCGGGGCGCCGGGGCGTGCCTACGTCTACCTCTCCTACGGGATCCACAGCCTGCTCAATTTCGTCGCCGAGCCCGCCGGCGACGCGGCAGCGGTCCTGATCCGGGCGCTCGAGCCGACCCACGGCCTCGAGGAGATGCGGTCGCGGCGCGGCGGCTCGTCCCGACTCCGACCTCTGCTCGGGCCCCGGCAAGCTGACCGAGGCGCTGGGGTCGGCCTCGACGCCAACGGCGCCGATCTGACCATCGACCCGTTCCTGATCACGCCCCGACGCCGACGGCTGGAACGGAGAGATCGTCACCGGCCCGCGGATCGGGATCACGAAAGCGGTCGACCGGCCCTGGCGCTTCTGCCTGGCCGGCAACCCGCACGTCTCGAAGCCGGCGCCGGCGGCCTGATCAGCCCGGCGCCGCGGCGCCGCCGCTGCTGACCCCGCCGCTCGATTCGGGGGCGACTTCTTCCGGTGCCGCTTCGGGCGCCGGCTCCGGTTCCGGCGCTTCGGGTTCGGGCGCGGGCGCTTCTTCGGGCGCGGGCGCTTCTTCGGGTTCGGAGTAGGTCGAGGGCGGGACGTAGGTTAGGAGCCTTCCGGAGGAGCTGCCTTCGGAGCTTTCGAATTCTTCCCCGTTCTTTTCGGCTTCCTTCTTCGCCTTCGCTTCCGCGGCCCGTTCGCTGCTGATGTCCTGCCAGGCCGAGATCACCCCCGCCCAGATCAGCGCCGGGAAGGTCCCGCCCATCACCGGGCCGCCCTCGTACAGGGTGGTCATCGGGGTCGTCGAGTCCGGGTAGCCGACCCAGACGCAGGCGGTGACTTCGTCGGCTATTCCGCCGCAGAACCAGGCATCGCCGTTGTTCTCGGTCGTGCCCGTCTTCCCCCACTGGCCTTCGGCGCCGATCTGGGCGTGGGTGCCGGTCCCGGACGAGACGACGGTTTCGAGGATGCGCTTCTCTTCTTCGGCGGTCCCCTGATCGAAGACCTGGGTGTGGATCGAGTCGTTGTCCCCGCCTTTGATCAGGTGCCCGTCCTTGTCGGTGACTTCGGTGAAGGCGACCGGGCTGTCGCCGGGGGCGGGGGCGAGGGTGCCGCTGACCCGGTCGCCGTTGTTGCCGATCGTCGAGTAGGCGTATGCCCAGCCGAGCGGGCTGACGCCTTCTTTGAGGCCGCCGAGGACCATCGCCGGGTTGGTCGAGATCGGGTCGCTGTAGCCGGCCGCGTGGATCGTCTTCGCGATCGAGCGGGTGCGGTCCTCGACCGTCTTGCCTTCGAGGCCTTCGAGGCCGAGCTGGGCGTAGATCGAGTTGTCGGAGTAGGTGGTCGCGCATTCGATCGAGCAGGAGCCGAGGTAGGAGTCCTCGTCGTTGTGGACGACGAAGACTTCCTTCCCGTGCTTGCCGAAGTGAAATTCCTGAACCGCGGATTCGTAGGTGGTGGCGGGCGATATCCCCTCTTCCAGCGCCGTCATCAGCGTGAACGGCTTGATCGATGACCCGGGCTGGCGGCGCCCCTGGGTGGCGAGGTTGAACGGGGTCGACTTGAAGTCGGAGCCGCCGACCAGGGCCTTGATCGCCGGCGTTGTGGTTGTCGATCACGACCACCGAGGCGGTCGCCGGCAGATAGCCGAGGTAGGAGGCGATCGTTTCTTCGGCCGCTTCCTGCAGCTGCAGGTCGAGCGTCGACTTGATCTTGAGGCCGCCGTAGAACGCCTTCGAGGCCCCGTAGCGTTCGAGCAGCTGCTGGCGCAGGTAGGCGACGAAGTAGGGCGCCTTCGATTCGAAGGTCGGCGGTTCGATGCTGCTCGGCGAGGGCAGCGCGTGCTGCTGGCCTTCGATCATCTGTTCCTGGGAGATGTAGTCCTGTTCGTACATCTTTTCGAGCACCAGGTTGCGGCGCGCGAGGGCGTTTTCGGGGTAGATCTTCGGGTCGTAGGCGGAGGGCGACTGGATGATCGCCGCCAGCATCGCCGCCTCGTAGGGCTCGAGCACGGCCGCGCAGGGTTCGGTCGAGGTGCCGCAACCGGGGTGGGCGGCTCCGAAGTAGGTGCGGGCCGCGGCCTCGATCCCGTAGGCGCCCTCGCCGAAATAGATCGTGTTCAGGTACTCGGTGAGGATCTTGTCCTTGCTCCAGTGTTTCTCGAGCCGGTAGGCGAGCGCCGCCTCGCGGAACTTCTCGAGGACGGTGCGGCTGCTTTCCGCTTCCAGCGCCTGCTTGACGAACTGCTGGGTGATCGTCGAGGCGCCCTGTTCGGCGCTCTGGCTGAGGATGTCGTGGACGAGGGCGCGGCCGATGCCCCTTGAAGTCGACGCCGCTGTGTTCGTAGAAGCGGCTGTCCTCGATCGAGACCACCGCGTTCTTGGCGTTCGGCGAGATCTGGCTCGAGTTGAGCAGGATTTTGTTCTGGTCGCTGGTCAGGGTCCCGAGCTCTTCGCCGTTGTCGCCGACGACGACGCTGTTGCGGGAGGCCTTGTACTGGGCGAAGTTGTAGATCGCCGGCAGGTCCTGGGCGACGGCGGCCATCATCCCGAACACGAACGAGACCAGCCCGAGCACGGCGAGGCCGAGAAGCACGAACAGGATGCGCAGCTTCTTCAGCCGCGGTCTCCTTGGCTTCTCCGGCGTGGGTTTCGTCGCCGGGGGCGGCTCTGTGCCGCCTCGCCGGCGAGGCTTTAATCCAAGACGCACCATCAAGAGGCTCGGCATCGGCGTCGAGCCGCCGAGCGAAGGCGGCAGTCTAGCATTGCCCCATGAGCGCGGAACGAGCAAGCGTGCATGTCTGAGTCTTCGCGCAGCGAGTGAAGCGCGAAAATTGAAATCCATGGATCTCGCGCGAAACGCGGTCGACGTCCTGCCCGCGGGCAGGCTGGAGGAGCAGCTCTCCGAGGGCCGGCCGCTGCGGGTCAAGCTCGGGATCGACCCGACCACGGCCGACATCCACCTCGGCCACACCGTCGTCCTCGGCAAGCTGCGCGAGTTCCAGGAGGAGGGTCATCAGGTTGTCCTGATCGTCGGCGACTTCACCGCCCAGGTCGGCGACCCGAGCGGGCGCTCGAGCGCAGCGGCCGCTGCCGAGCGCCGAGGAGATCGCCGCCAACGCCGCCACCTACCAGGAGCAGGCGTTCAGGGTCCTCGACCGCGACCGGACCGAGGTGCGGTTCAACAGCGAGTGGCTGCGGATGGACGCCGCAGGAGCTGCTCTCGCTGCTCTCGAGGACCACGGTGGCGCGGCTGCTCGAGCGCGACGACTTCCAGAGGCGGATGGCGGCAGGCGCGCCGATCGCCGCCCTCGAGCTGCTCTACCCGCTGCTGCAGGGGTATGACTCGGTCGCGATCGAGGCCGATATCGAGGTGGGGGGGACCGACCAGAAGTTCAACCTCCTGTTCGGGCGCGACATGCAGGCCGCCTACGGCCAGCCGCCCGCAGTCGATCATGACCCTGCCGATCCTCGTCGGGATCGACGGCGAGCAGAAGATGAGCAAGTCGCTCGGCAACTACGTCGGAGTCACCGACGCGCCGGAGGAGATGTTCGGCCGGTTGATGCGAGTCCCCGACGAGGCCATGCCCGAGTACTTCCGCCTCCTCCTCGGCGAGGAGGTCCCGGGCGGACCGCCCAACGAGGCGAAGCGGGAGCTGGCGCGGCGGCTGGTCGCCCGCTACCACGGCGACGACGGCGCGGCGGCGGCCGAGGAGCACTTCAACCGCCTCTTCGTCGACCACGAGGTCCCGGCAGACCTCGAGGAGGCGGCGGTCGAGCCCTACATCGGCGACTCCGAGGGCGGCAAGGTCCACATGCCGCTGCTGATGGGCGGCGTCTTCGAGATGAGCTCGAGCGAGGCGCGGCGCCTGATCGGGCAGGGGGGAGTCAAGCTCGACGGCAAGACGATCCCCGCCGACCGCCTCGATTTCGACCCCGCCGACCTCGACGGGCGGGTCCTCCAGGTCGGAAAGCGCCGCTTTCGGCGCCTGCGCGCGCCCGCCTAGCCACGAGAGGCCTTCAGCGCTATACTCTTCGGTCCCTCTGGGAAGGGCCCCGTGCCCGACCCGTGCGTGAACAGCGGCGAGTCCCGTCGCGAGAGACGCAGCGGTCTTTGAAAACTGAGCAGCGTGCACTCCGCAGGCCCACGGGTCTGTGGATTGTTTGAGCCCGAATCCACTCGGCTCGTCAGCGTGCCGGGTGGATCTGATTTACCCGTCATGCCGGCCACCGCGTTTGTGTACACGGTGGCCGCAGTCAGGCATGACGACTCTCTGTAAGAAGTACTTTCACGGAGAGTTTGATCCTGGCTCAGGACGAACGCTGGCGGCGTGCTTAACACATGCAAGTGGTGCGACGAACCAGGGCTTGCCCTGGGGCAAAGCCGCGAACGGGTGAGTAACACGTGGGTAACCTGCCCCGATGACCGGGACAACCCGAGGAAACTCGGGCTAATACCGGATGTGGCGCACAGGCATAAGCCTGTTCGCTAAAGGAAGCTTCGGCCTCCGCATTGGGAGGGGCCCGCGGCCCATTAGCTTGTTGGTGGGGTCATGGCCTACCAAGGCGACGATGGGTAGCTGGTCTGAGAGGACGATCAGCCACACTGGGACTGAGACACGGCCCAGACTCCTACGGGAGGCAGCAGTGGGGAATCTTGCGCAATGCGCGAAAGCGTGACGCAGCAACGCCGCGTGGGGGAAGACGGCCTTCGGGTTGTAAACCCCTTTCAGGAGGGACGAAGGTTCACCGGTGAATAGCCGTGTGGATTGACGGTACCTCCAGAAGAAGCTCCGGCTAACTACGTGCCAGCAGCCGCGGTAATACGTAGGGAGCAAGCGTTGTCCGGAATCATTGGGCGTAAAGCGCGCGTAGGCGGCCCTGTAAGTCCGTTGTGAAAGTCAAAGGCTCAACCTTTGAAAGCCGATGGATACTGCAGGGCTAGAGTCCGGAAGAGGCGAGTGGAATTCCTGGTGTAGCGGTGGAATGCGCAGATATCAGGAGGAACACCAATAGCGAAGGCAGCTCGCTGGGACGGTACTGACGCTAAGGCGCGAAAGCGTGGGGAGCGAACAGGATTAGATACCCTGGTAGTCCACGCCGTAAACGATGGGCACTAGGTGTGGGAGGTGTCGACTCCTCCCGTGCCGTCGCTAACGCACTAAGTGCCCCGCCTGGGGAGTACGGCCGCAAGGCTAAAACTCAAAGGAATTGACGGGGGCCCGCACAAGCAGCGGAGCATGTGGTTTAATTCGACGCAACGCGAAGAACCTTACCTGGGCTTGACATGTAGGTGACCGCCGTGGAAACACGGTTTTCCTTCGGGACACCTTCACAGGTGGTGCATGGCTGTCGTCAGCTCGTGTCGTGAGATGTTGGGTTAAGTCCCGCAACGAGCGCAACCCCCGTCCCATGTTGCCAGCATTCAGTTGGGGACTCATGGGAGACTGCCGGTGACAAACCGGAGGAAGGTGGGGATGACGTCAAGTCATCATGCCCCTTATGTCCAGGGCTACACACGTGCTACATTGGCGCATACAAAGGGCAGCAATACCGTGAGGTGGAGCGAATCCCAGAAAGTGCGTCTCGGTTCGGATTGGAGGCTGAAACTCGCCTCCATGAAGGTGGAGTTGCTAGTAATCGCGGATCAGCAATGCCGCGGTGAATACGTTCCCGGGCCTTGTACACACCGCCCGTCACACCACGAAAGCAGGCAACACCCGAAGCCGGTGGCCTAACCTTTTGGAGGGAGCCGTCGAAGGTGGGGCTTGTGATTGGGGTGAAGTCGTAACAAGGTAGCCGTAGCGGAAGCTGCGGCTGGATCACCTCCTTTCTAGGGAGATTTCTCTAGAACGTCGACCGGGCTCCCCGATGACACATGTCATCGGGAACGCTGCTCAGTTTTGAGAGACCGCCGGCGAAAGCACTTCGCCGCGTGCGCCTCGGTGGAGCTTGAAAACCGTACAAGGCCAATATTGATGTAAGGGTAATTTCCGACCCGTGTGCTTCGGCGCATGGGTCACTCACCGTCAAGATAGTAAGGGCTTACGGTGGATGCCTTGGCACCAGGAGTCGATGAAGGACGTGGACGGCTGCGATAAGCCGCGGTAAGGCGCTGAACAGCCATTGACCCGCGGGTCTCCGAATGGGAAAACCCGACGCCGGTAATGCGGCGTCATCCGGTGGTGAATACATAGCCATCGGAAGGCAACCGGGGGAACTGAAACATCTAAGTACCCCGAGGAATAGAAATCAACCGAGACTCCCTTAGTAGTGGCGAGCGAAAGGGGATCAGCCCAAACCTGGCAGGTGCAAGCGGACACGCGTTGCCTGCCGGGGGTTGTAGGACGTCATGCCCGAGTCGTGTCCGACTCGGCGGCAGTTACAAAATCAGGTGTTAGCCGAAGCGAGTGGAACCTCGCACCACAGAGGGCAATCGTCCCGTAGGTGAAAGCGCACTGATCTGCCGATTGATGTTCCTGAGTAGGACCGCACCCGTGAAACGCGGTCCGAACCTGGGGGGACCACCCTCCAAGGCTAAGTACTACCTGGTGACCGATAGTGAACTAGTACCGTGAGGGAAAGGTGAAAAGCACCCCTGAAGGGGAGTGAAATAGTACCTGAAACCGTAGGCCTACAAGTGGTCGGAGCACCCTCGGGTGTGACGGCGTGCTTTTTGCATCACGAGCCGGCGAGTTACTCGTCAGTGGCAAGGTTAAGCGATGAGCGGAGCCGCAGCGAAAGCGAGTCTGAACAGGGCGACACAGTCATTGGCGGTAGACCCGAAACTGGGCGAGCTATCCATGGGCAGGCTGAAGCGGGGGTAAGACCTCGTGGAGGGCCGAACCGACCTAGGTTGAAAACTGGGCGGATGACCTGTGGATTGGAGTGAAAGGCTAATCAAGCCCAGAGATATCTGGTTCTCTCCGAAATATATTTAGGTATAGCCTCGAGCTAATTGCGTTTCGGCCGTAGAGCACTGTTTGGACTAGGGGCCCTACCAGGTTACCGACTTCAGGCAAACTCCGAAGACCGTTACGTATACCTCGGGAGTCAGTGTGCGGGGGATAAACTTCGTACGCAAAAGGGGAACAACCCAGACCATCAGCTAAGGACCCTAAGTACTAGCTAAGTGGTGAACGATGTCCGAGTGCAGAGACAACCAAGAGGTTGGCTTAGAAGCAGCCACCCTTGAAAGAGTGCGTAACAGCTCACTGGTCAAGTGTTCGGGCGCGGAGAATTCAACGGGGCTCAAGCTAGTCTCCGAAGCTATGGGTGTGCAGGCCTGCGGGCTCTGCACGCGGTAGGAGAGCGTTCCAGTTGCGTGAAGCGGTCGCGAAAGCTGCCGTGGAGTGGCTGGAAGTGAGAATGCCGGCATGAGTAACGATAGAGGGGTGAGACTCCCCTCCACCGTTTGTCCAAGGTTTCCTGAGTAAAGTTCGTCTGCTCAGGGTTAGTCGGGACCTAAGGCGAGGCCGAAAGGCGTAGCCGATGGCCAACAGGTTGATATTCCTGTACCACGTCGATTCCGTTATGACCGATGGGGGGACGGGGAAGGGTAAGGGAACCCAGGCGATGGTCGTCCTGGGGCAAGCACGTAGCCAGTCGCTGTAGGTAAACCCGCAGCGGCGTTTACGCGAGGTGCGATGCCAGCTGGCTTTCCGCCGGCCAGTCCCCGATCCCATGCCTCCAAGAAAATCCTCTAGGCAGGACTCGCGTGCCCGTACCGATAACCGACACAGGTGGACAAGTAGAACATACTGAGGTGAGCGAGCTAACTCTCGTTAAGGAACTCGGCAAAATCGTCCCGTAACTTCGGGAGAAGGGACGCCCCGGTAGGGTGAACTCCGCACGGAGGGAGCCCGAGGGGGCCGCAGTGAATTGGTCCAAGCGACTGTTTACCAAAAACACAGGCCTCTGCTAAGTCGCAAGACGACGTATAGGGGCTGACGCCTGCCCGGTGCCGGAAGGTTACGCGGACCTGTTAGCACTTCGGTGCGAAGCAGGGAAGCTAAGCCCCGGTAAACGGCGGCCGTAACTATAACGGTCCTAAGGTAGCGAAATTCCTTGTCGGGTAAGTTCCGACCTGCACGAATGGCGTAACGACTTGGACGCTGTCTCAACGAGAGGCTCGGTGAAATTAAAGTCTCGGTGAAGATGCCGAGTACCCGCGGCTAGACGGAAAGACCCCGTGAACCTTTACTGCAACTTGATATTGGAGTCTGGGGTATCTCGCTCAGGATAGGTGGGAGACTTTGAACCGACGGCTTTGGCCGTCGGGGAGTCACCCTTGAGATACCACCCTTGGTAGTCCGGGCTTCTAACACCATGCCGTTATCCGGGTGGTGAACAGTGTCAGGTGGGCAGTTTGACTGGGGCGGTCGCCTCCTAAAATGTAACGGAGGCGCCCAAAGGTTCCCTCAGCACGGTTGGAAATCGTGCGTAGAGTGTAAAGGCAGCAAGGGAGCTTGACTGCGAGACCGACGGGTCGAGCAGGAACGAAAGTTGGGCTTAGTGATCCGGCGGTTGCAAGTGGAAGCGCCGTCGCTCAACGGATAAAAGGTACTCCGGGGATAACAGGCTTATCGGTTCCAAGAGTCCACATCGACGAACCGGTTTGGCACCTCGATGTCGGCTCGTCGCATCCTGGGGCTGGAGTAGGTCCCAAGGGTTGGGCTGTTCGCCCATTAAAGCGGTACGCGAGCTGGGTTCAGAACGTCGTGAGACAGTTCGGTCCCTATCTGCCGTGGGCGTTGGAGAGTTGAGAGGAGTCGTCCCTAGTACGAGAGGACCGGGATGAACGTGCCTCTGGTGTATCTGTTGTCCTGCCAAGGGCACTGCAGATTAGCTACGCACGGAACGGATAACCGCTGAAGGCATCTAAGCGGGAAGCCGTCCTCGAGATGAGCTCTCCCATCCCCTTGAGGGAGTAAGACCCCTGGTAGACCACCAGGTTGATAGGCCGGCGGTGCAAGTGCAGTGATGCGCTCAGCCGACCGGTACTAATGGGTCGAGGGCTTGACGGATATTTTTTACCCTCTTTGGCCTTGTGCGGTTCTCAAGCTCCACCGGGGGCGGTTTCGCAAAATTTCCGGTGGCGCATAGCGAGGGGGAAACACCTCTTCCCATTCCGAACAGAGCAGTTAAGCCCCTCAGCGCCGATGGTACTTGGAGGGCAACCTCCTGGGAGAGTAGGTCGCCGCCGGTTCTTCTGATCGACCTGGGCCGCCGAGAGGCGGCCCTTCGTCGTCGATCGGCCAGTTCAGGAGTGGGCGGCGAAGCGATCGATCGCCGCGTTCCAGGTGCCGGTGCTGCGAACCCCCCCGCGGGCCCGGCTCTCGCATGAGCGGGGGGCGGGCCCCGACCGGCTCGAGTCCGTACTCGCCGAGGGTCGCGAAATCGATGATCAGGTCGGCCGCATCGGCCATCCGGTCTGTGATTGTCGTCTTTGTCTCGAACATGAGTTCGCAATCTAGGGGTGGGTCCGGACGCCCTTCCGATTCTGCACACGTTGTTGCACGGCGTGCCTGTCGGGCACTCTTCCGACCCGCGTTCGGAGGGCCGGCAAAGCCGAGGACGAGCTCCGAGGTGAGGTTGGGTTCCTCGACGTTGGGCGAGTGCCCGACGCCTTCGATCACGTTCGTGAAGGCCAGCGGCACCGCCTTCTGGTAGGCGGCCGCCGCCGCATTCGGGTCCTCGATGATCTGGTCTTCCGCGCCCATGATCACCAGCAGCGGCTTCTTCGTCGCCGCGATCCGATCCGCGAGGGACTCTTCGGAGGCGTAGTCGTCGAGGGCTTCGTGCGACTGCTTGTAGGACGTGTAGGTCATCCGCCGCACGTCCTCGACGAATTCGTCGGGGACGTCGAAGCCCGGCGCGAACGCAACCTCGAGGCCCTTGCGGATCGAGAAGTCCGGCTTGACGCGCCACAGCGCCTGGCCGATGATCGGAACGAAGGGGAGGTTCGCGAGCGTCCCGAGGCCGCCCCCTTCTTCGGGCGAGGCCCGGCTGTCGATGATGACCAGCCGGGCGACCAGGTCGGGCGACTGTTCGGCGAGCGCCACCGCGACCCCGCCGCCGAGCGAGTGGCCGACGACCGTCGCGTGGCTGACTCCCAGCCGCGCCAGGGCCTGGGCGACGAGGTTCGCCTGGTCGGGAATCGAGTAGCCCGAGCCGGGCTTTTCGGAACCGCCATGGCCGAGCAGGTCGACCGCGATCACGCGATGGGCCTTGTCGAGCAGGGGCATCATGCCGTCCCACCAGTTGATCGCGCAGGAGAAGCAGTGGATGAGGACGATCGGCGAGCCGTCGCGGGGGCCGTGGTCCACCACCTGTATGTCGCCGCCGGTCGAGGCTGAGAATCCTGCCTCCCGGTTCGGTGACCTCGGCGGGCTTCGTTTCGTTCGAGGTGGCGATCGCGTTGAGGACGAGCACCACCAGAAGGGCGGCGACAACCCCGATCGCGATCTTCCAGCCCCTGCGCATGGACGGCCGTTACCCTAGCCGCATATGAGCGCGGAGCGAGCAAGCGTCCATCTCTGTTTCTTCGCGCCGCGAGCGAAGCGCGAGGATAGGTAAGACATGGAGAAGTTCGTGATCCAAGGAGGCACGCCGCTCTGCGGCGAGGTCATCGCGGCGGGCAACAAGAACGCGGCCCTGCCGATCCTCGCCGCCTGCCTGCTGACGGAGGAGGAGATCCTCCTCCACAGGGTGCCGCGGATCCGCGACACCGAGGCCCAGATCGCGCTCCTCGAGCGGCTCGGCGTCGAGGCGGTGTGGGTCGCCGACAACAGCCTGCGCCTCTGCGCGCGGACGGTCTCCGAGGTCGAGGTCGACCGCGACCTCTCGAACAGCATCCGGGCCTCGTTCCTCGTCGCCGGCCCGCTGCTGGCGCGGTTCGGCGAGGCGAGGATGCCGCCCCCGGGCGGCGACTTCATCGGCCGCCGCAGGCTCGACGCCCACCTCGACGCCTTCCTCGACCTCGGCGCCCGGGTCGAGGGCGACCGCTGGATCGAGCTGACCTCTCCGAACGGGGGGCTGAGGGCCTGCTCGATCTTCATGGACGAGCCGTCGGTGATGGGAACCGAGAACGCGCTGATGGCGGCGGCGCTGACGCCCGGGCCGACGACGATCTCCAACGCGGCGTCCGAGCCACACGTCCAGGACCTCGCACGGCTCCTGACCAAGATGGGGGCCAACGTCGACGGGATCGGGTCGAATGTGATGACCGTCCACGGCCGGGACCGGCTCGGAGGCGCCGAGCACACGATCTCACCCGACCACATCGAGGTCGGCAGCTTCATGGCCCTCGCCGCCGCCACCGGCGGCGAACTGAGGGTGCGCGGCGCCGAGCCGCGCGACCTGATCATGGTCCGCCGCCAGTTCCGGCGCCTCGGGCTCGAATCGAAGCTCGACGGCGACGACGTCGTCGTGCCGGCCGAGCAGCGCCTGCGGATCAAGGCCGACCTCGGCGACGCGATCCCGAAGGTCGAGGACGGCCCCTGGCCGGCGTTCCCGGCGGACCTGACCTCGATCGCCCTCGCCCTCGCCACCCAGGCCGACGGCGAGATCCTGATCTTCGAGAAGATGTTCGAGAACCGGCTCTTCTTCGTCGACAAGCTCGTCGCGATGGGCGCTCGGATCACGCTCTGCGATCCCCACAGGGCGATCGTCAGCGGTCCGAGCCGTCTTCACGGCGAACGCGTGGAGAGCCCGGACATCCGCGCCGGGATGGCGATGCTCATCGCCGCCCTCGCCGCGGACGGAGTCTCCGAGATCGGCAACATCCGCCAGATCGACCGCGGCTATGAGCGGATCGACGACCGCCTGCGGGCGCTCGGCGCCCAGATCGAGCGCGTCTCGGCCGAGGTCGCCGCGTAGCGGCCCCCTGACGCTGGAGCAGAGGAGGCGACGGAGTCAATGATCCATCGGATTCCACCTGGCACCAGGGACATCCTGCCCGACGAGATGCGCGAGCTCCGCCGGCTCCACCTGGCGATGATCGAGGTCTTCGAGAGCCGCGGCTACGGCGAGGTCGCCACCCCCGCGATCGAGTACGACGACGTCCTCGCCCGCGGCGACGGGCGGACCGCGAGCTCCTCCTACAGGTTCTTCGACGAGCGCGGCGACCTGCTGGCGCTGCGCTCCGACATGACGGTCCCGATCGCGCGGCTCGTCGCCAGCCGCTTCGCGAACGCCGAGATGCCCCTGCGGCTCTGCTACCTCGCCAACGCATTCCGCGCCGTCCGCCCCCAGCGCGGCCAGATGCGCGAGTTCGCCCAGGCCGGGATCGAGCTGATCGGCGCCTCGGCGCCGGACGGCACCGTCGAGATCATCGAGGTGCTCGAGGCCGCCCTCGACGCGGCCGGCCTCAACCGCGCCGTGATCGGGCTCGGCGACGCCGACCTCTACCGCCAGCTGCTGGAAGAGCTCGGGATCGAGGGCGAGGCGCGCGACGCCGTCCTCGCCCGTCTCGCGACCCACGACCTCGTCGGCCTCGAGGACGAGCTCTCCGAGATCGAGAGGATCGGCGACGAGCAGGTCGCGACCTGCGTCGCCCTCTCCCAGCTCCGCGGCGGCAGCGAGGTCCTCGAGCGCGCCAGCGAGATCGGCGGCGAGGCCGTGCAGCGCGCGACCGCGCGGCTCGGTGAGACCTACGAGGCGCTCGACGCCCGCGGGGTCGCGGACCGGGTTCAGATCGACCTCGGCCTGCTGCGCGACCTCGGCTACTACAGCGGCGCGATCCTCGAGGTCTACGACCCCGCCCTCGGGCCACATCCTCGGCGGTGGCGGCCGCTACGACGGGCTCCTGAGGCGCTTCGGCGTCGACCTCCCGGCGGCCGGCTTCGCCCTCTACGTCGAGCGCGTCCACGTCGCCCAGATCGAGGAGGAAGAGAGGGGGAGAGGGTCATGAGCGCGGGATTCGCCGGGAGCTGTCCGCGCGAAGGCGGAGGGGCCGCTGAAGCTTGCGGTGCCGCGCGGCGCCCTGTTCGAGGAGACCCTCGACGTCCTCGACGCCGCCGGGATCGAGACCGCGCGCCGTGCGCGGGGAGTCGCGGGCGCTGATCTTCGAGGAGACCGAGATCGTCCTCGTCACGATGCGGCCCTCCGACGTCCCGACCTACGTCGAGGCGGGGGCAGCCGACATCGGGATCACCGGCAAGGACGTCCTCCTCGAGCAGGCCGACCGGATGGTCTACGAGCTCCTCGACCTCGGCTACGGCCGCTGCCGGATGGTCCTCGCCGGGCGCGAGGGCGACGAGCGGATGGGCGAGTCGGCGCGCCGGCTCGGGATGATGCGGATCGCGACCAAGTACCCGCGGATCGCCGAGCGCCACTTCGAGTCGACCGGCCGCCAGGTCGAGGTGATCGAGGTCAAGGGCTCGGTCGAGCTCGCGCCGCTGATCGGCCTCGCCGACGGCATCGTCGACCTCGTCGCGACCGGCCGCACGCTGGTCGAGAACCGGCTCGAGGTGCGCGAGGAGATCGTCGAGTGCAGCGCCCGGTTCGTCGCCAACCGAGTCGCCCACAAGCTGCGCGGCGAGGAGGTCGACGGGCTCGCGGCGCGCCTGCGCGAGGCGAGCGAGCGATGAGGGCGAGGCGCTTCGAGTGGGAGGAGGCGGGCCCGACCGCGAGGGAGATCAGGCTCTGGCACCTCGAGGAAGGGGAGGCCGTCCCCGACATCGATGTCGAGGCGATCAGGCAGGAGGTGCGCGAGGGCGGCGACGAGGCGGTCCTGAGCCTGAACGAGCGCTTCGGCGCCGGCGACGGGCAGAGCTCGCTTCTCGTCGACCCCGGGGAGGCCGACGCCGCCCTCGCCGAGCTCGATCAGGCGCTGCGCGAATCGCTCGAGGTGGCGGCCGCGAAACATCCGAGCCGTCGCCGAGGCCCAGCTCGAGCCCGACGCCCGCGAGGTGAGGCTTCCCCAGGGCCAGTCGGTGACGGTCAGAGTCGATCCCGGTTGCGGCGGCGGGCATCTACGCCCCCGGCGGGAGGGCCTTCTATCCCTCGAGCGTCCTGATGTGCGCGATCCCGGCCCGCGTCGCGGGGGTGGGGAGAGTGGCCCTCGCCTCGCCGCCCGGGCCGGACGGCAGGTTGCACCCGATCGTCCTCGCCGCCGCCGCCCTCAGCGAGGTCGACGAGATCTTCGCGATGGGCGGCGCCCAGGCGATCTTCGCCCTCACTTACGGGACCGAGAGCGTCCGCCACGTCGACGTCATCGCCGGCCCCGGCAACGCCTGGGTCCAGGACGCGAAGCGGGAGGTTCAGGGCCTTGTCGGCATCGACTCCTACGCCGGCCCCTCGGAGCTGATGGTGATCGCCGGCCATGACGCCGAGCCGGGCTGGATCGCGCTCGACCTCTGCGCCCAGGCCGAGCACGGTGACGAGAGCCCGCTGCTCGTCGCCGCCGTCGAGGAGCACGTCCTCGATCAGATCGAGTCCGCGGTCGCGGCGGCGGCGCAGTCGCGGCCGAGCGTCACCGACGCGCCACTCGCCCTGGTCCAGGTACCGGACGCCGAGGCGGCGATCGACCTCGCCAATGCCTACGCCCCCGAGCATCTCGAGCTGATCGAGGAGGACGCGGCGCTGCTCGCCGACAGGGTCACCACCGCCGGCTGCGTCTTCGTCGGCCGGATGGGGGCGACCGCGTTCGGCGACTACGTCGCCGGCTCCAACCACGTCCTGCCGACCAGCGGCGCCGGCCGCTTCTCCGGCCCGCTCGGCCCGGGTACCTTCCGCCGCACGATCGCCACGGTCGAGATTCCCGCCGAGGCGGCGACCAAGCTCGCCCCGCACGTCGAGGCGATCGCCGATGCCGAGGGATTCCCCGTCCACGGCGAGTCGGCGATGATTAGGAGTGAGCAATGAGCCGCGCAGCGGAGAAGAAGCGCAGCACTGCGGAGACCCAGATCGGGCTCTCGCTCGACCTCGACGGCGGTGAGTCGCGCGCGGCCACCGGCGTCGGGTTCCTCGACCACATGCTCGACCTGCTCGCCCGGCACGGCCGACTCGGCCTCCGGGTCGAGGCGAGCGGCGACCTCGAGACCGGCGCCCACCACACCGTCGAGGACGTCGGCATCGTCCTCGGCCAGGCGCTCGACGAGGCGCTCGGGGACCGGGCGGGAATCCGCCGCTACGGATCGGCACTGGTGCCGATGGACGAGTCGCTGGCCGAGTGCGCGATCGACATCTCCGGCCGGCCGCTCTGCGTCTTCGACGCCGACCTTCCGGCGACCTCGATCGCCGGCTTCGACACCGAGCTGACCGAGGAGTTCTTCCGCGCCGTCGCCAATGCCTCGAAGATGACGCTTCACCTCTCGGTCCGCTACGGGACCAACGCCCACCACATGATCGAGGCCTGCTTCAAGGCCTTCGCCCGCGCGCTCCGGGTCGCCGTCTCGATCGATCCCGACGAGCCCGGAGTGCCGTCGACGAAGGGGACGCTCAGTGAGTGAGCCCGTCCAAATCTGCATCCTCGATTACGGGATGGGGAACCTGCGCTCGGTCGAGAAGGCGCTCGAGCACGTCGGCGCCGAGGCGAAGATCGCCAACGACGCGGCGACGGTGCGCGCCGCCGCCGGCCTCATCCTTCCGGGCGTCGGCGCCTTCCCGCGGGCGATGGAGCGAATCCGCGAGCTCGGGATCGACGAGCTGGTCGGCGAGCGACGCGAGGCCGGCGTGCCGATCCTCGGGATCTGCCTCGGCCTGCAGCTGCTCTTCGACTCGACCACCGAGCTCGGCGGCGCAACCGGGCTCGGCCTGCTGCCGGGGGCGGTCGCCGGCCTCGACGCCGACGACCTCAAGGTCCCCCACATCGGGTGGTCGCCGGTCACCTGGGCGCGCGAGTCGCGCCTGACGGAGGGGATCGAGACCGGCACCCCGTTCTACTTCGTCCACTCGTTCAGCCCGCGGCCGGACGAATCCGATCTGCTCGGGACCGCGGAGTACGGCTCACGCTTCGCCTGCGCCGCCGAGCGCGACAACATCTTCGGCGTCCAGTTCCACCCGGAGAAGTCGAGCAGCGCCGGCCTGCGCCTGCTGGCCAACTTCGCCGGCGTCTGCGCTCGGGCGCCCGCCGCGGCGTGATCCTCTACCCGGCGATCGACATCCGCGGCGGGGGCGCGGTGCGGCTGCTGCAGGGTGACTACGAGCGCGAGACCGCCTATGACGCCGACCCGGTCGACGCGGCGAGGAGGTGGGCGGATGAAGGGGCCGAGTTCCTCCACGTCGTCGACCTCGACGGGGCGCGCTCGGGCTCTCCCGAGAACCTCGATGCGGTGCGGCGGATCGCCGCCGCGGTTCCGTGCCCGGTTCAGGTCGGGGGCGGCCTGCGCGACGCCGACTCGGTCGCGGCGGTTCTGAGAGCGGGCGTCGAGCGGGCGGTGATCGGCACGGCCGCGCTCACGCGATCCCGAGTTTCTCGATGCGATGCTCCGCAGCCACGGTGAGCGGATCGTCGTCTCCGTCGACGCCCGCGGCGGCAGGGTCGCGCTCGCGGGATGGACCGAGGAGAGCGACACCGACGTCGCCGACGCGGTGTCGATCCCTCACCGAGCGGGGCGTTGCCCGGTTCCTCTGCACGACGATCGAGGTCGACGGGACGATGGAGGGGCCGGCGATCGAGGAGCTGAAGCGCGTCGCCGCGGCCACCGGCGCCGATGTGATCGCCTCGGGCGGGGTCGGGACCCTCACCGACATCGAGGCCCTCGCCGCGGCCGCCCCGGCCAACGTCGCCGGCGTGATCGTCGGCCGCGCCCTCTACGAGGGGCGGTTCACGGTCGCCGAGGCGAACGCCGCTCTGGGCCGCGGCAGGGCCAGCATCTAGGCTCTAGCGATGGTCCTCAAACGGGTGATCCCCTGCCTCGATGTCGACGCGGGGCGCGTGGTGAAGGGCACCAACTTCGTCGGCCTGCGCGACGCCGGCGACCCGGTCGAGCTCGCCGAACGCTATGACGCCGAGGGCGCCGACGAGCTCGTCTTCCTCGACATCACCGCCTCGCACGAGCAGCGCGAGACGATCGTCGAGCTCGCCCGCCGCACCGCCGACAACGTCTTCATCCCGTTCACGATCGGCGGCGGGATCCGCTCGGTCCAGGACGCCCAGGCGGTGCTCGACGCCGGCGCCGACAAGATCTCGGTCAACTCGGCCGCGCTCGCCCGGCCCGAGCTGCTGACCGAGCTCGCCGACCACTTCGGCGCCCAGTGCGTCGTCGTCGCCATAGACGCGAAAAGAGCCGGTGCGCAATCGAGAGCCGCCACCCCGACCACTTCCGACCGCGGGAGCGACCGAGCGTCGCAGTCTGGTTCCCGCGAGGGAGCGGGAGCCGAGGAAGTGGTCGGAATTTATGACGTATACGTGCACGGGGGGAGGACGAGGGTCGAGGGACGGGACGCAGTGTCGTGGGCGGTCGAGGCGGTCGAGCGCGGGGCCGGCGAGGTGCTGCTGACGAGCATGGACCGTGACGGGACCACCGACGGCTACGACCTCGAGCTGACCCGGGCGGTTAGCGAAGCGGTGCCGGTGCCGGTGATCGCCTCAGGCGGCGCCGGGTCGCTGGAGCACCTCAGCGCCGCGATCGCCGACGGAGCCGCCGACGCGGTCCTCTGCGCCTCGATCTTCCACTACGGGGACTTCCGGGTGCGCGACGCGAAGCGGCATCTGGCCGACGCCGGCATCCCGGTGCGCACCTGAGCGATGTCTCCGACCCTGATGCCGACCGGGGATCTCGGGAAGGCGATCGCGGACGCCTACCCGGAGCTGGCCCCGGTCGCCGAGGCGGCGACGGCACCGGTCTACCTGGTCGGGGGGGCCGTTCGCGACCTGCTGCTGGGCCGTGGACGCGCCGACATCGACCTCGTCGTCGTCGGCGACGCCGCCGAGCTCGCCGAGGGGCTCGGGGCGGAGTGGACCGAGCACGAGCGCTTCGGGACCGCGAAGGCGGTCCTCGACGGGCATCGCGTCGACATCGCCGCGGCCCGCGCCGAGTCCTACCCCGAGCCCGGGGCACTGCCGGAGGTCGAGCCCGCGCCCGACATCGAGACCGACCTCGCCCGCCGCGACTTCACGATCAACGCGATGGCGGTCCCGCTGCATGGCACGCCCGACCTGATCGATCCGCACGGTGGGCAGGGCCGATCTCGAGGCGGGGCTCCTCCGGGTCCTCCATCGCCGGCTCGTTCCGCGATGACCCGACGAGGGCGCTTCGCGCCGCCCGCTACGCGGCCCGGTTCGGCTTCGAGCCAGAGCCCGAGACCGCCGCGCTCCTCGTCGCGGCCGACCTCGAGACCGTCTCCGCCGACCGCCGAGCGGCCGACCTGCGGCGGATCGCCGCCGAGCCGGAGGCGGTGCGCGCGCTCGCGCTGCTCGCGGAGTGGGGCCTGGTCGAGTATCGCGACGGCGGCCTCGAGCTCGCCGCGCGCGTCGCCGACCTTCTTGGCGAACCGCCGTGGGGGGAATTCGCTTCGCGACCAGACGCGATCCTGGCCGCCGTGCTCGGCCCGGTCGAGGCCGCCGAGGGCATCGCCGAACTTGCCCCGGACCGGCCCTCGGAGGCGGTCGAGACGGTTGCCGGCAGGGACCCGCTCGAGCTCGCCCTGGCGCGGGCGATGGGGGCCGAGTGGCTCGACCGTTACCTGCTCGATTGGCGCGGCGTCAGCCTCGAGATCGACGGAGCCGACCTGATCGCGGCCGGGATCCCCGAGGGGCCGGCCGTCGGTCGCGGCCTGAAGAGGGCGCTGCGGCGGAAGCTCGACGACGGGCTCTCCGGTAGGGATCGGGAGCTCGAGGTCGCGCTCGAGGCCGCGCGGGGGAACGATGGAGTGGCGTAGCGGAAGCGGCGTCGAGTGGCTCGAGGCCGGCCTGGCGCCGGGGGCCCGCGTCGCGTTCTCGACAAGGATCGGCGGCGCCAGCAAGGAGCCGTTCGCGAGCCTCAACCTCGGCATCCTCACCGGTGACGAGACGGGCACAGTGGCCGAGAACCGCCGCAGGCTCGCAGCCGCGCTCGGCCTCGACCCCGACAGGGTGCTGATGGGGCGCCAGGTCCACGGGGCCGAGGTCGCCGTTCACCTCGAGCGCCAGTCCCCGAGCCCCTACGCCGCTCCCGGTGGCGAGATCGCGGAGGTCGACGGGCAGGTCGCGATCGAGCCCGGCCTGGCGCCGCTGGTGCTCGTCGCCGACTGCCTTCCCGTCGCCCTCGCCGGCCCCGGCGGGGTCGCGATGCTCCACTGCGGGTGGCGCGGCCTGGCCGCGGGGATAATCGGCCGCGGGGCGGAGGCGGTGGCCGCGACGGACGCGGCGATCGGCCCCGGGATCGGGCCCTGCTGCTACGAGGTCGGCGAGGACGTACTCACCGCCTTCGCTGCCCTCGGCTTCGACGCGCCGGGCCCGACGCTGGACCTCACCGCCATCGCCCGCAGGCTGCTGGCCGACGCCGGCGTCGCTCGGGTCGAGGCCGCCGAGCTCTGCACGAGCTGCGATGAGGAGCGCTTCTTCTCCCATCGTCGCGATGCCGGCACGACCGGGCGTCAGGCGGGAGTCGCCTGGGTCGAGGGGGGCTGAGGTGCCGGGGCTGATCGAAGGGATCGAGGCTGCGAAGGTGGCCGCCAACCTCGAGCGCGCGAGGGAGGTGGCCGGCGACCGGGTCGAGATCCTGGCGGCGACGAAGTACGTGCCGCTGGAGGAGATGGGCGTGCTCGCCGAGGCGGGGGTGACGCTCGTCGGCGAGAACCGGCAGCAGGACATGGCGGCAAAGCGGGAGCGGTGGGGAGACGCTTTCGAGTGGGACTTCATCGGGACCCTCCAGAGCCGCAAGGTGAAGCAGCTGCTGCCGATCTGCCGCCTGATCCACTCGGTCGCGACCGACTCTGCGCTGGAGCAGCTCGGCCGTCACGGGGGCCCGGAGACGGAGGTGCTGGTCGAGGTGAACGTCGCCGGTGAGGAGGGAAAGGCGGGAATCGCCCCCGCCGAGCTCGGCCAGTTCATCGAGCGCTGCCCGGTGCGGGTCTCGGGATTGATGACGATGCCGCCCTTCAGCCAGGACCCGGAGGCCTCGCGCCCGCACTTCGCCCGCCTCGCCGAGCTGGCCGCCGAGCACGGGCTCGAGCGGCTCTCGATGGGGACCTCGCAGGACTGGGAGGTCGCGGTTGCTGAGGGCGCGACGATCGTCAGGCTCGGAACCGCCCTCTACATGTGACGACTGCTGCATAATTGGCAAAGGAATCGGCCGCTCCAAGCCGAATGATGCGCTGATATGGCACTCCGAGACACATGGCATAAAGCGCTTGTCTACTTCGGCCTTGCCGAAGACCACGACTATGGCCCGGAGTACGAGGAAGAATTCATTCCCGACTCCGAGGACGACGTCGACGGCGGCCGCGACTCCGGCCAGGTGCGGCGGCTGCCCACCTCGCGGCGGGCCCGGCGCGACGAGATCGACGACATCTTCGCCGACGACGAGCCGATCGCGGCATCGCGGACCCGCGTCCTGCGGCCGGTCGGCAACGGGGACTCCGACGTCCAGGTCCACCTCGTGATCCCCCGCAACTTCAACGACGCCCAGCAGGTCGCCGACCAGTTCAAGCGCAAGGTGCCGGTGATCCTCAACCTGCAGACGACCGATCACGAGCTCTCGAAGCGGATGATCGACTTCAGCTCCGGGCCTGACATACGCGCTCGACGGGGGCATGCAGCGGATCGCCGAGAAGATCTTCCTGCTGACGCCGCGCAACGTCGAGGTCTCCGCCGAGGAGAAGGCACGCCTCCTCGACAAAGGCTTCTTCAACCAGTCATAGACCGCCTTCACGCCGCCCGTCACTAGGCTGCGAGCCATGGTTGTCGGGTTCATAGGCTCGGGCAGCATGGCCGCGGCGATGGCGCGCGGCTGGGTCGGGGCCGTCGACAAGATGCTGTTCACCGACTCCGGGTCCGGCAGGGCCGAGGAGCTGGCGGCCGAGGTCGACGGCAGGGCCGTCGGGTCGAACGCGGAGCTCGGCGAGGCCGCCGACGTGATCGTCCTCGCGGTCAAGCCCGCGCGCCTCGGTGACGTCGCCGCCGAGATCGGCGAGACAGCTGCGCCGCTCGTCTCGCTGCTCGGCGCGACCTCGCTCGAGAGCGTCCGAACGGCCTTCCCCAACGCCGACGTCTTCCGGGTGATGCCGAACGTCGCGGTCGAGGTGCGGAGGGGGGTCCTCTGCGTCTCCGGCGGCGACTCGGCCGAGGTCCGGGCACTCCTCGAGCTGCTCGGCAAGACGGTTGACCTGCCGGATGCGCAGTTCGACGCCGCGACGGCGGTGATGGGTTGCGCGCCGGCATACCTCGCCCTCGCGGTCGAGGCGCTCGCCGACGCCGGCGCCGAGGCGGGGCTCGACGACGCCCTCGCCCGGGAGCTCGTCGTCGAGACGGCGGCGGGCACCGCCGAGCTGCTCGAGAGTCGCGACCCGGCCGACGTGAGGAGGGCCGTCGCGTCCCCGGGGGGCAGCACCGAGGCCGGGCTCGAGGCGCTCGACCGCGAGGGGGCGCGTGACGCCTTCGCCGCCGCGGTCAGGGCCTCGCTGGAGAGGATGAAACCGTGAGCGCGGGGACTCTCTTCTCAGGGGGAGGATTTGCCGTGATCCCCGTCGCGCTGACCCGCGACGACGTCGCCGAATACGTCGCGGCCCTGTTCCTCGTCTACATCGTCCTGATCCTGATCCGGGTGCTGATGTCCTGGGTGCCGCGGATGCCCTACAACCGGGCGCTCCGCGCCTGCCTCGACTTCGTCACCGAGACGACCGACCCCTACATCAACCTCTTCAGGCGAGTGCTGCCGCCGATCGGCGGCGGTCGGCTTCGCCCTCGACCTGAGCCCGATGATCGCGATCATCGTCCTCGTCGTGCTGCGGGTCGTGGTCGTCAGCCTGATCGCCGGGTGAGCGTGGACCGCGGTCGTGCCTGGCGCCTCGCCGGCGCGCTCTGCGGATTCGTCGTCGCGATCGACCAGGGGGTCAAGGCCGCGATCGAGGCCAACATCTACCCCGGCGAGCACGTCGACGTCCTCGGCCCGTTCGGCCTCACCCTTGCCCACAACAGCGGCGTCGCATTCGGGCTCGCCGGCGACGGCGGTGGCCTGCTGGTCGCCTTCGCGCTGGGCAGCCTGGCGTTCATCGGCTGGCTCTTCTCGCGCGATCCGACCCGGCCCTGGATGTGGGTGGCGGTGGGCCTACTCGCCGGCGGCGCCCTCGGCAATCTCGCCGACCGGATCCGGGCCGATGCGGTGACCGACTACGTCGACATCTTCTCCTGGCCGCCCTTCAATCTCGCCGACGTCTCGATCACGCTCGGCGTGGTGCTGCTGGCGCTGAGCCTGACCGGGGAGCCGCGATGACCGACGGCGAGCTGCGCGTCGTCCACATCGACGACTCGCTCGCCGTGGTCGACAAGCCCGCGGGCCTGGTGGTGCACCCGGCGCCGTCGCACTCGGGCCCGACGCTCGTCGACGAGCTCGGCGAGATCCTCGGCGGCGGCGAGCCCGAGCGGCCCGGGATAGTCCACCGCCTCGACAAGGGGACGAGCGGGCTGATGGTCGTCGCCCGTGACGATGACGCGCTGCGGGCGCTTCAGGCGCAGGTCCGTCGCCGTGAGGTGGAGCGGATCTACATCGCGCTCGCCGGCGGCCGGCTGCCGTCGCGATCGGGGACGATCGACGCGCCGATCGGCCGCGCCGCCCGCCAGCGCCACCGGATGGCGGTGTCCGGTGCCGCCTCGCGCCAGGCCCGGACCCACTTCACGGTGCTCGAGCTGCTCCCCCGCGAGACCCTCGTCGAGGCGCGCCTGGAGACCGGCCGCACGCACCAGATCCGCGCCCACTTCGCGGCGATCGACCACCCCCTCCTCGGCGACCCGACCTACGGCGGCGAGAGCCGCTACGGGCTCGAGCGGCCCTTCCTCCACGCCCACAGGCTGGCCTTCACCCACCCCGTCACCGGCACCGAGCTGGCCTTCTCCTCCGAGCTGCCCGGGGACCTCGCGGCGGCTCTGGAGGCCGCTCGCGGGGCCTGACCCGGGCCACCCCTCTACAATCCCTGGCCCTTCAACCGACCCCCGCCGTATCGCCCCGGATCCTGATCGGCAGCGGCCGAATCCCCGGTCAGAGCGGTGGGGTAGCACCAAAACCCAAGGAGACATCTGAAAATGCCAGAGGCTGGCCTCAAAGAGCTGCTCGAGGCTGGAGTCCACTTCGGACACCAGACCCGGCGCTGGAACCCGAACATGCGCCGCTACATATTCGGCGAGCTGGACGGGATCCACATCATCGACCTCGTCCAGACGGAGGAGCTGCTGGAGAACGCGCGCCGGTTCGCCGGCGAGCTCGCCTCCGGCGGCGGCACCGTCCTGTTCGTCGGAACCAAGAAGCAGGCGCGCGGCGCGGTCGAGTCGTGGGCGGAGCGCTGCAAGATGCCGTACGTGAGCCAGCGCTGGCTCGGCGGCCTGCTGACCAACTTCAACACGATCTCGGCGCGGATCTCCCGCCTCCACGAGCTGACCGGGTGGCAGGAGGAGGGCAAACTCGACCTGCTGCCGACCAAGGAGCGGATGGGGATGCAGGCCGAGCTCACCAAGCTCGATTACAACCTCGGCGGCGTCCGCGACATGGACCGCCTGCCGGACGCGGTCTTCGTCACCGACCTGAAAACGGAGGAGATCGCGGTGCGCGAGGCGGTGCGGCTGCGGATCCCGATCATCGGCCTCGTCGACACCAACTGCGACCCGACCCAGATCGACTACGTGATCCCGGGCAACGACGACGCGATCCGCTCCTGCGAGCTCGTGATCGGGACGATCGGGAGCGCGATCGAGACCGGCGCCGGCGCCTGGCGCGAGCAGGAGGAACGGCGGATCGCCGAGGAAATGGAGCGCCGCCGCAAGGAGGAGGAAGAGCGGAAGAAGCGCGAGGAAGAGGAGAAAGCCAGGCGTCGAGGCCGAGCAGGCGGCGCAGGCAGCCGCGGCAGCAGCCGCTGCGCAGGAGCCCCGGCCCGCGGGTCCTGTCGCGGGTGAGGCACGAGAGAAAGACGCCCAGGGCGCAGGTGGGCCGCCCGCCGCGCCGCCGACGATGCTTCTCCTGCCGCCGCTTCGACGAAAGGGCAGTCATGACCGTCTCCGCGGCCGATGTGAAGGCGCTGCGGGATCGGACCGGGGCGGCGATGATGGACTGCAAAGCGGCGCTCGCCGAGGCCGACGGGGACACCGACCGGGCGGTCGAGATCCTCAGGGTCAAGGGCCAGGCCTCGGCTGCCAAGCGCGAGGGGCGCGGCACCGACGAGGGTGTCGTCTCCTCCTATATCCACGCCAACGACAAGGTCGGGGCGATGGTCGAAGTCCAGTGCGAGACCGACTTCGTCGCCCGCAACGAGGACTTCAAGGCCTTTGCCTACGAGGTCGCGCTGCACATCGCGGCGACCGCCCCGCAGTACGTCTCCTCCGAGGAGATCCCCGAGGAGGAGCGGGAGGCCGAGCGGCGAGTCTTCGAGGAGAAGGCCCGCGAGGACGGCAAACCGGACAACGTCGTCGAGAAAATCGTCGAGGGACAGCTCGCCAAGTGGGCGAAGGAGGTCGCCCTCCTCGACCAGTCCCACGTCAACGCCGAGAAGCACGACTCGAAGTCGATCGAGGAGCTGCGCCAGGAGATGGCGGCGAAGACGGGCGAGAACATCCGGATCGCCAGGTTCGCCTACTTCCGCGTCGGTGGCTGACGCCGATCCCCAAGTTCGGCCGCATCCTCCTGAAGCTCTCGGGGGAGGCGCTGATGGGGGAGCTCGAGTACGGCACCGATGCCTCGGAGGTCCAGCGGATCGCCCGCCAGGTCGCGGCGGTGCGGGCGCGGGGGGTGGAGGTCGCGATCGTCGTCGGCGCCGGCAACATATTCCGCGGGCTCGAGGCGGCCGCCGCGGGGATGGACCGCGCGACCGGCGACTACATGGGAATGCTCGCCACGGTCCTCAACGCGCTGACGCTGCAGGACGCGCTGGAGACGATCGGCGAGCACACCAGGGTGATGTCGGCGATCGACGTCAAGGAGATCGCCGAGCCCTACATCCGCCGCCGCGCGATGCGCCACCTCGAGAAAGGCAGGGTCGTGATCTTCGCCGCCGGGACCGGCAACCCGTTCTTCACCACCGACACCGCGGCGGCGCTTCGCGCGCTCGAGATCCGCGCCGAAGCGATCCTGATGGCGAAGAACGGCGTCGAGGGCGTCTACGACTCCGACCCGGCGACCAACCCCGATGCGGAGTTCATCCCCGCGATCTCCCACCGCGAGGCGCTCGAGCGAGGTCTGAAGGTGATGGACTCGACCGCGCTCTCCCTCTGCATGGACAACGGCCTCCCGATCTACGTCTTCAACATGGGGGACGAGTCGAACATAGATAGGATCGTCGGCGGCGAGAGAGTGGGCACGTTGGTCTCCAACGAACCCGCCGGCTAGGAGAGGACCAGTGGAGCTGATCGACGAGCTGCTCAAGGACGCCCAGGACCGAATGGCGAAATCGGTCGAGTCGAGCCGCGGCGAGCTCGCGACCGTGCGGACCGGCCGCGCCTCGCCGCATCTGCTCGACCGGATCACCGTCGACTACTACGGCTCGCCGACGCCGCTCAAGCAGCTGGCCAACATCGCCGCCTCCGACGCCCGGCTGCTGACCGTCACCCCGTTCGACAAATCGGCGATCGAGGCGATCGAGAAGGCGATCCGCGAGTCCGATGTCGGGCTGACGCCGAGCAACGACGGCAACCTGATCCGGCTCGGGATCCCGGAGCTGACCGAGGAGCGCCGCCGCGAGATGGTCAAAGTGGTCCACGGGGTGGCGGAGGAGGGAAGGGTCGCGGTCCGCAACATCCGCCGCGACACGATGCACGACCTGCGCGAGCTGAAAAAGGAGGGCGAAGCGGGCGAGGACGACGAGCGCCGCGCCGAGACCGCGCTCCAGAAGCAGACCGACGAGGCGGTCGCGGAGATCGACGCTCTCCTCAAGGGAAAGGAAGAGGAGATCCTGGAGGTGTGAGCGCCTCCGCGCGGTACGTAGCGATCATCACCGACGGCAACGGCCGCTGGGCCCAGCAGAAGGGGCTGCCGGTGGTCGAGGGCCACCGAGCCGGGGCCGACACCGTCAAGGCACGCCTCCGCGACGCGGTCGAGCTCGGGGTCAAGGAGCTGACCGTCTACTCGTTCTCGACCGAGAACTGGTCCCGGCCCGCGGACGAGGTCGCGGGCTGATGAGGATGTTCGGCGAACGGATCGACGCCGAGACGCCGGAGCTGAACGAGGAAGGCGTGCGGATGCGGTTCATCGGGCGCCGCGATGGGCTCGCCCTCGATCTGCTCGAGCGGATGGACCGGGCCGAGGAGACGACCGCCTCGAACGAGCGGATCACGCTCTTCGTCGCCTTCAACTACGGCGGGCGGGCGGAGATCCTCGACGCGGCGCGAGACTTCAAGGGCGGCTCCGAGGAGGAATTTCGCAGCAGGCTCTACGCCCCCGAGATGCACGATCCCGACCTCCTGATACGGACCAGCGGCGAGCAGCGGATCTCGAACTACCTGCTCTGGCAGTGCGCCTACTCCGAGCTCGTCTTCCGCGACGAGCTCTGGCCCGACTTCGGCCGCGAGGCCTTCGAGCAGTCGCTCGCCGAGTTCGCCGAGCGAAGGCGCCGGTTCGGGGCGCGCTGATGGAGTCCGGCGGCGGAGATCGCGAGGAAGGGCGCAACCGCGGCTCCGAGTTCGAGCGCGCGGTCGGCCACTTCGAGGAACTCGACGACCCCACGGTCGCCCAGGAACGGCCCTCGCGCCCGCCGGTGCCGCCGGGGGTGCAGCGCGCGGCGGATGCGGGGCGAGACGATTCGCAGGATCCTCGTCGCGATTCCCTGGATCGCGTTTGCGATCGCGATCACCGTCGCCGGCGGCATCGCCTTCTCGGTCGCGATGATCGCGATCGGGCTGCTCTGCATGCGCGAGTTCCTGACGATGTCGGCGCCGGTCCGGCCGATCGGCGATCGCCGCCTACCTGACCGTCACCGCGCTGATCGTCGCCGCCCATTTCGGGACGGCCTTCAACGTGGTGCTGGTGCTGGCCGCCTCGTTCCCCGTCCTGTTCGCCTTCGGCGCCGATCGCAAACATCGCGACGGGGTCACGATGTCGATGGGGGTCACCTTGCTGGGGATCGCCTGGATCGGGATCCCCCTCGTCCACGCGGTCCTGCTTCGCGACCTCCCCGAGCACGGCGCCGCCCTGCTGATCGACGTCCTCGTCGGGACCTTCGCCTGCGACACCGGCGCCTACGCGACCGGCCGGATGTTCGGCTCGCACCGGATCGCGCCGAGCCTCTCGCCGAACAAGACGGTCGAGGGACTGATCGGTGGCTTCGTGATCGGCACGATGGCCTTCTGGTTCGCCGGGCTTTACCAGAACTGGCTCACCGGGACCGACGCCCTGATCATCGGCGCGGCGGTGGCGATATTCGCCCCGATCGGCGACCTCTTCGAGTCGATGGTCAAGCGCGATCTCGGCACCAAGGACACCGGCCGGCTCTTCGGGCCGCACGGCGGCCTCCTCGACCGCCTCGACGCCGTGTTCTTCACGATCGTGGTCGGTTACTACCTCGCGATCCAGCTCGTCTACTGAGAATGTCGAGGCTGCCAAACTTCTCTCGATGAGGAAATTGGTCATCCTCGGCGCCACCGGGTCGATCGGGGCCCAGGCGCTCCAGATCGTCGCCGCCTCTGACGAGCTCCAGGTCGTCGGCCTTGCCGCGGGCTCGAGCTGGGAGCCGCTGCTCGACGGGGCGCGCCAACACGGCGTCCCCACCGTCGCCCTCGCCGACGCCGACGCGGCCGACAGGGCCCGCTCGGCCTGGGACGGCAAGGTGCTCGAGGGCGAGGAGGGAATCCGCCGACTCGTCGCCGAGTCCGGCGCAGACCTCGTCCTCAATGGGATGGTCGGGGCCGCGGGCCTCGGCCCGACCGTGGTCGCGCTGAGCGAGGGGATCGACGTCGCCCTCGCCAACAAGGAGAGCCTGGTGATCGGCGGCGAGCTGACGATGGCGCTCGCCGAGGCGACCGGGGCGCGGCTGCTGCCGGTCGACTCCGAGCACTCGGCCCTGTTCCAGCTGATCGCCTCGCAGCCGCCGGGGATCGTCGAGCGGCTCGTCCTGACCGCCTCCGGCGGCCCGTTCCGCGGCCGCACCGACCTCGCCGAGGTCAGCGTCGAGGACGCGCTCGCGCACCCGACCTGGCGGATGGGGGGCGGATCACGATCGACTCGGCGACCCTGATGAACAAGGGGTTCGAGGCGATCGAGGCCCACCTCCTGTTCGGGATCCCCTACGAGCGGATCGAGGTCGTGATCCACCCGCAGTCGATCGTCCACTCGCTGATCGACCTCAACGACGGCGCGACGCTGGCCCACCTCGGCTACCCCGACATGCGGGTCCCGATCTCCTACGCGCTCCATTACCCCGAGCGCGCCGACGTCGACGTCCCCCGGCTCGACCTGGCGACGGTCGGCGAGCTCGCCTTCGAGGAGCCCGACCTCGAGACCTTCGCCTGCCTGCGGCTCGCGCTCGAGGCGGGGAAGGCCGGCGGCAGCGCTCCCTGCGTGCTGAACGCCGCCGACGAGGTCGCCGTCGCCGCCTTCCTCGCCGGGCGGATCCCGTTCACGGCGATCGCCGCCGCGGTCGAGGAGCTTCTGGCGGAGATGCCGGCCCAGCCCGTGACCCACTTCGAGGAGCTGTTCGCGATCGACGAGGAGGCCCGCCGCCGCACCGAGGAGCGGATCGGAGGGTTTGCAGCGGTATGAACTGGCTCCTGATCGTCCTCGGCTTCTCGGCGCTGGTGATCCTTCACGAGGCCGGGCACTTCTTCGCCGCCAAGGCGACCGGGATGCGCGTCGAGCGCTTCTTCCTCTTCTTCCCGCCGAAGGTCGTCTCGATCAAGAGGGGAGAGACCGAGTACGGAATCGGAGCGATCCCCGCAGGCGGCTTCGTGAAGATCACCGGCATGAACCCCGACGAGGAGCTCCCTCCCGAGATCGCCGCCCGCGGCTACTACCACCAGCCGGTCTGGAAGCGAATCGTCGTTATCGGCGCCGGGCCGGCGGTGAATATCGCCATTGCGCTGGCGATCCTCTTCTTCGTCTTCCTCCACTACGGCTTCGAAGAAAGCACGCAGAAGGTGGGGGGCATCCAGCCCGGGAGCCCGGCCGCCGCCACGCTGAAGAGGGGAGATGAGATCCTCGCCGTCGACGGTCGGCGCTATCCCGATCTCAGCACCCACGCGCGGCTCGAACAATTCCGCGAAGACATCTCCTCGCACAAATGCGCCGGCAAACAGGTCGATGGCTGCCGAGCGGAGACGCCGGTCACCCTCGACGGTGCGCCGCGACGGACAGGTGAAGACGATTGCGGTGGCGCCGAAGTTTGACGCCGCTGAAGAACGGCGCGCGGATCGGGTTCCGCTACGGAGCCAGGACCGTCGCGCTCGGTGTCGGCGGCGCGGCCCAACACGCCGTCGATTCGACCTGGTTCGTCACAAAGGGAACGGTTTCGGTCTTCTCCAGGCTGTTCGAAGAGAAGCAGCGCAAGCAGCTCTCCGGCGTCGTCGGCGTCAGCGACGTCGCCAACGAAACACTCGATGAAAGCACGAAGGAAACGCTGCTGCTGGTGGCGATCGTCAGCCTCTCGCTCGGGCTGATCAACCTCTTCCCGTTCCTGCCGCTCGACGGCGGCCACATCTTCTGGAGCCTGGTCGAGAAGGTGCGCGGCCGGCCCGTCTCCTATCAGGTCATGGAGCGGGCCGGCGTGATCGGCTTCGTGCTCGTGATCACGCTCTTCTTCATCGGCCTCTCGAACGACATCGGCCGCATCTCCGGCGGCGGCTTCAGCGGCCGCTAGCAGGGCCTACTTCGAGAAGACCTTGAACCGGTAGGTCGCCGGCGAGGGGTCGAGTGTCGCCACCATGCCTGGCGCGGACCCTGAAGGTATGGGAGCCGAGCGCCGAGGCGCGGCTGCGCGTGAACGGCGAGCGGCACTTCTTGTAGGGCTTGCCGTCGAGCTTGCACTGGAAGGTCGCTCCCTCCTCGTTGGAGCGGAACCGGAACGTCGGGGTGCGGTCGGCGGTCCGCTTCGGCGGCTTGCCCTTCAGGATCGTGTTCGGGCCGCCCTTGCCTGCCCTGGCCACCGCCGCCGCCGCCACCGCCGCCACCGCCGCCGCTGGCACAGGCGTGCTCGGTGGGCGCAACCGAATTGGGCCGCGGTTCGGGGAAGACCGCGGAGAAGTCGACCGCGCTGTTGTCGCGGTCATCGCTTTCCTCGAGCAGGGTCGGGCAGCCGGGGGCGATCGTGCGGCGAATCGCCTGTCCGTTCGGGATGCCCGCCGGAGCCACCGGCGAGCCGGTGGCGGACTCGAGCGCTTCCGGTTTCGAGAAGTTGCCCCAGGAGACGCAGTCGAGGCCTTCCCAGCAGACCGCGCCGCCGCCCGGTTCGATCACGTTCGCCGGCATCGTTTCGTCCGGAGTGACGGCGAAACGGGTCGCGGCCGCCGGCGTCGCCATCAGGAAGGTCATGTTGTTCTGGGCGTTTTTCGACGTTCGGCCCCGAAGGCTTTCGAGCCCGACTTCCGCGCCCGCCGGGCCGTAGAACCTGACGATGTGCCCCTGGACGAGGTTCTGCCCGGGCGAGTAGGCCTGAAGCTCCACGTATTCGGCTTCGGCGTTGGTCGAGTCGCCCGGGAAGACCTCGCGAATGCTGACTTCATGGAAGGTCGCCGAGGCCGAGCTCGGAACCAGAGCCGCCGCGGCGAGGATCGCGAGAATCGGAGCGGCGCGTCGAAGCCTCATTTCTTCTTCCTCTTCTTTTTCGGCTTCAGGACCTTGAAGCTGCTCTTGGCCGGCGTCGGGTCGACCGCGCCGCCGGCCGAGGCTCTGACCTGGACCGAGTGGGTGCCGAAGGTGAGCGTCTTGGTGGTGAACGGGGAGGCGCACGGCTTGAAGGCGCCACCGTCGACCTTGCAGGAGTAGCTCGCCCCGGCTGATGCTCGAGCGGAACTTGAAGGTCGGCGTGCGGTCACGGGTCGTCGCTCTCGGCTTCGACGTGATCATCGTGTCGGGGACCGGGACCGGAGGCGCCGGGGGCGGTGGCAACGGGGGAGGGGCCTGGATCGGATTCGAGACTTCCCAGCTGTATCCGGCCGGCGATTCGTCTTCGTTTCCCGAGCTGTCGATCGCGAGGACCTGGAAGGTGTGGGCGCCGTCGCCGAGTCCGGAGTAGCTCTTGCCGCCGGGATCGCAGACTTCGAAGCCACCGCCGTCGAGTTTGCATTTGAAGGTCGATTCGGGCTCGGTCGAGCTGTAGGTGAACGCGGCATCGCCGCTGGTGCTCGGGTTGGCCGGTTTGGTCAGGATCGCCGTGTCGGGCGGTTCGGTGTCCGCCAGCGAGTTGTCGACTTCCCATTCGTAGACCGCCGGGCTCGCGTCGGTGTTGCCGGCCGCGTCCTTTGCCTGGACTTCGAAGGTGTAGTTGCCGTCGGCGAGGTTCGAGTAGATCTTCGGCTGGGTGGTGCAGTCCGAGAAGCTGGCCTGGGTAGGCGCCAGCTTGCATTCGAATTTCGAGCCGGTCTCGGTCGAGCGTGTAGCGGAACAGCGACGTTTTGCCGGGACTGGGGTCGGCGGGCTTGGCGGAGATCGTCGTGTTGGGCGCCGTCTTGTCGATCGTCCAGGTGTAGCTGGCGGGCGCGCCGGTTCCGTTGCCGTTTGTCGCCTTCACCTGGAACGTGTGGCTGGCCTCGGTCAGCGGCCCCGGATAGTTGACGCCCGAGACGCAGGAGGCGAACGCTTCGGCGTCGACCCTGCATTCGAAGGTTGCCCCGGCGGGGTTCGAGGTGAAGGTGAAGGTGGCGCTGGTTTCCTGGGTCGGGTTGGCGGGCTTGCTGTTGATCGTCACAGTCGGCGGCGGGTTTGGGGGCGTGCAGGCTGGGGGGCTCGGCTCGGTCGTGTAGGCTGACGCGGGGATGGGCGTCGCGTCGGCGAAGTCCGAGGCGCTGTTGTTGCGTGTCGTCGGTGCTGTCGAGCAGGTTGGTGCAGGACCCGCCGGTGATCTTCCGCCTGATCGCCATCCCGTCCGGGATGCCGCCGGCGTCGACCGGCGTGCCGACGGTCGGGGGAGCAGCGTGGCTGTAATTGCCCCAGGCGACGCAGTCGATCGTGTCCGCCCAACAAGCGGCGCCTCCGGCGGCAGGGATGTTGAGGCTGGAGTTGACCAGATCGGGCATCACGCCGAAGGCGGCCTGAACGCCGCTGTCGCCGATCAGGATCGTCTGCTGGTTGACCGAGCCGGCAGCGAGGCTTCGAGGTGAAGGTGACGGTGCCGGTCGCCGTTCCGGCAGCGTTGTACAGCGTGACCCCATGGGTGCTCGACCATTTCCTGGCCCGCGGCGTACATCTGAAGCTCGACGTAGCTCGACTCCGGCGCCGCGGCTGAGCCCGGATAGACCTCACGGATCGACATCAGGTGGAAGGTCGCCTGGGCGGGCACGGCCGACGCGAGCAGCGACCAGCGCGGTCCGACCAGGAGCAGGCAAACCTCCCCGCCCGACTCGAGCGGAGGGTCCCCGGCTGCTCGCCCTGCGGCGCACCCATACGTCTCGAGGATACGACGACGCTGCCGAGGCAATCCGACAGACTGCGAAGCACCCGGATACCCTTTCCGCATGGCATCAAAGCGCCAGATATTCGTCGGCGGAGTGCCGATCGGGGGCGGCGCCCCGGTCGCGGTCCAGACGATGACGAAGACGGAGACGGCGAACCTCGAGGCGACGATGGAGCAGATCCGCAAGGTCGCCGACGCCGGCGCCGACCTTGTCCGGGTGGCGGTCCCGCGCGACGAGGACGCGGCGGCGCTGCGGACGATCGTCGCCCAGTCGCCGATCCCGGTGATCGCGGACATCCACTTCAACCACACGCTGGCGCTGAAGGCGATCGACGCCGGCGCCCACTGCATCCGGCTCAACCCCGGGAACATCGGCGGCCGCGAGAAAGTCGCCGAGGTCGCCGAGCGGGCGAACGCGGCCGGGATCCCGATGCGGATCGGCGTCAACTCCGGCTCGCTGCCGAAGCACCTGCACGAGCTCGAGCGCGAGAGCCCGGTCGAGGCGCTGGTCGCCGCCGCGGTCGAGTTCGTCGAGCTGATGGAGGGCCTCGAGTTCACGAACTTCAAGGTCTCGATCAAGTCGACGAACGTCCCCAATACGATCGCCGCCAACCGCCTGCTCTCCGAGAAGATCCCCTATCCGCTTCACCTCGGGATCACCGAGGCGGGGACGAAATGGTCGGGCTCGCTGAAGTCCGCGGTCGGCCTCGGCACCCTGCTCGCCGACGGCGTCGGCGACACGATCCGGATCAGCCTCTCGACCTTCCACGCCGAGGAGGAGGTCAAGGTCGCCTGGGAGATCCTCAAGGCGCTGCAGCTGCGCGAGCGGGGCCCGGTCCTGATCGCCTGCCCCACCTGCGGCCGGCTCCAGTTCGACATGGACTCGGTCGTCGCCGAAATCGAGCAGCGGCTGGAGGGCTACGCGCGAGCCGATCGAGGTCGCCGTCCTCGGATGCGCGGTGAACGGAATCGGCGAGGCGAGCCACGCCGACTTCGGGATCGCCGGCGCCAAGAACGAGGGCCTGATCTACGCCCACGGCAAGCCGCTGCGCAAGGTCCCGCAGGCGGCCCTGGTCGACACCCTGTTCGAGGAGATCGACAAGTCGCTGCACCGCGGCGAGGTCGAGTTCGACGAGGCCTCCTCGCGCGAGGGGGCCGAGTGGCTGGCGAAGATCGAGGAGGAAAACGCCGGCGACCTGACCCCGGAGCGGATCGCGAAGCTCGAGCACGAGGCCGCGGAGAAGGGCGAGTCCGACCGGGTCCTGCTCGACGAGAACGCCTCACCCACCGCCGGACGCAGGTTCAGCCGCGCCTGAGATGGCGACCGAGGCGACCAGCGCGAGCGAGAGGCCGAAGAGCCTCGATGCGGCGACCATGGCCGAGGCCTTCCAGCTGACCGCCGCCGAGCACGCCGACCAGAGTTGCGATCCGGACCAGGGGCGACGAGTTCACGATCACCTGGGGCGGGTACGCCGACCGGGTCCGCACGGTCGCGGCAGGGCTCGCGGCGATCGGCGTCGGCCGCGGCGACACGGTCGGGATCATGCTCACCAACCGCCCCGAGTTCCACTTCGCCGACACCGCGGCGATCCATCTCGGCGCGACGCCGTTCTCGATCTACAACACGTCGACTCCGGAGCAGATCGGGTTCCTGCTCGAGGACGCCGGCAACCGGATCCTCTTCACCGAGCAGGCGATGCTCGACACGGTGCTCGCCGCGCGGGACGCGGCCTCGTCTGCGGTCGAAACGATCGTCGTCGTCGACGGCGATGCCGGCGACGGCCGGATCACGACGCTCGCCGAGCTCGAGCAGATGGGGGGAGAGGAATTCGACTTCGAAGCCGCCTGGCGAGCGGTTCAGCCCGACGACCTCCTGACCCTGATCTACACCTCGGGCACCACGGGCCCCCCGAAGGGCGTCGAGCTGACCCACGCCAACCTGCTGGCGACGATGGGCACCTTCGACGAGCTGCTTCGCCTGCCCGCCGATGGGCGGCTCGTCTCCTGGCTGCCGATGGCCCACATCGCCGAGCGGAACTGCACCCAGTACCTGCCGATGACCCACGGGCTCACCACCACCTGCTGTCCCGACCCGCGCCAGGTCGTCGCCTATCTGGTCGAAGTGCGGCCGACCTGGTTCTTCGCCGTGCCGCGGATCTGGGAGAAACTGAAGGCGGCGATGGAGATCGCGTTCGACGCCGAGCCGGACGTGGCCCGCAAGGAAGCCGTGGTCTGGGCTCTCGAAGTGGGGATGAAAAAAGTCCGGGCTGAGCAGGCCGTCGGGATCGCGCCACCGGAGCTCGCGCTCGAATACGCGAAAGCGGACGAGGAGGTCCTCTCCGACCTGCGGGCCAGGATCGGGCTCGACAAGGCTCGAGGCGGTGAACGTCGGAGCAGCTCCCACTCCGCGACAGGTGATCGAGTTCTTCCATGCGATCGGTGTCGAGCTCTCAGAGCTGTGGGGGCTCTCGGAGACCAGCGGCGCCGGAACCACCAACCCTCCCGGCAGGGTCAGGATCGGCACCGTCGGGCCGGCGGCACCGGGAATCGAGCTGAAGCTGGCCGAGGACGGCGAGGTGCTGCTCCGCGGCGGCACGGTGATGGCCGGCTACCGAAACGACCCTGAGAAGACGGCCGAGACGATCGACGCCGACGGCTGGCTGCACACCGGCGACGTCGGCGAGCTCAGTGACGACGGCTACCTGACGATCATCGACCGCAAGAAGGAGCTGATCATCAACTCGGCGGGGAAGAACATGTCGCCGGCGAACATCGAGGCCGCGATCAAGACCGCGAGCCCGCTGATCGGCCAGGTTTGCGCGGTCGGCGACGACCGGCCCTACAACGTGGCGCTGATCGTCCTCGACCCCGACGCGGCGCCCGTCTTCGCCCAGCAGGAGGGAATCGAGGACGACTCGCTCGAGTCGCTCGCCGGTGAGCCGGCGATCCTCGAGGAGGTCGCCGCCGCGGTCGAGCGCGGCAACGCCGACCTGGCCAGAGTCGAGCAGATCAAGCGGTTCAAGGTGGTCGCGGCCGAGTGGGAGCCGGCCGGCGACGAGCTGACCCCGACGATGAAGCTGAAACGGCGCCCGATCGAGCGCAAGTACGCGGCCGAGATCGAGGAGATGTACGCCGAGTAGCTAGGTTTCCGGCGTGACCCGCTGGAGCCAGACGTTCATACCGACGCTGCGGGACCCGCCCGCCGACGCCGAGGCGGCCTCGCACAGGCTGATGGTGCGGGCCGGGCTGATCCGCCAGCTCGGCGCCGGGCTCTGGACCTACCTCCCGGCCGGGTGGCGCTCGATCCGCAAGGTCCAGCAGGTCCTGCGCGAGGAGATGGAGGCGATCGGATGCCAGGAGATGCTGATGCCGGTCCTCCAGCCGGCCGAGAACTGGGAGAAGACGGGCCGCTACGCGATCGACGAGCTGTTCAAGCTCGAGGACCGCAGGGGGGCGCCGATGGTCCTCGCGATGACCCACGAGGAGTGCGTGACCTACCACGTCGCCCGCGAGGTCCGCTCCTACCGCGACCTGCCGTTGATGCTTTTCCACATCCAGACCAAGGAGCGCGACGAGCCGCGGCCTCGCGCGGGGGTGCTGCGGACCCGCGAGTTCCTGATGAAGGACGCCTACTCCTTCGACCGCGACGAGGAGGGCCTCGACCGTGCCTACGGGCTCCAGAGCGAGGCGTACGCGAGGATCTTCGACCGCTGCGGCCTGCGCTGGTACAGGGTCGAGTCCGATGTCGGGATGATGGGCGGCTCCGGCGCCCACGAGTACATGGCCCCCTGCGCGGCGGGCGAGAACGAGGTGGCGCTCGCCCCGGGCTACGCGGCCAACGTCGAGATCGCCTCGGCCGATCCGCAGCCGGTCGAGCTCCCCGAGCCGCTTCCGGCCCCGGAGGAGATCGAGACCCCCGGCCTGACGACGATCGACGAGGTCGCGCCGCCACCTCGGCTTGCCCGCCGGGCGCGCTGATCAAGGCCCTGCCGGTGCTGGTCGAGGAGCGGCGGCATGGTGATCGTCCTGATCCGCGGCGACCATCGCCTCAACGAGATCAAGCTCCGCAACGCGCTCGGCGCCGATTTCAGGCCCGCCGGAAGCGAGGAGATCGAGGCCGAGATCGGCCCGGTCGGGTTCCTCGGCCCGGTCGGAGCCGGGGTCGAGATCATCAAGGACGCGGCGATCGTCCCCGGCTCCTACGTCACCGGCGCGAACAGGGCCGACACGCACCTGCGCGGGGTCGAGCCCGGCCGCGACTTCGAGTTCGAGGAGGTGGACGTCCGGGTCGTCGAGGCGGGCGACATCGCGCCGGGCGGCGGCACGATCGAGATCGAGACCGCGATCGAGATCGGCAACATCTTCAAGCTCGGCGCCCGCTACTCGGTCCCGCTCGGGGCGACCTACCTCGACGAGACCGGCACCGAGCGGCCGATCGTGATGGGCAGCTACGGGATCGGGCCGGCGCGGATCGTCGCCGCCGCAATCGAGCAGGGTGCCGACGAGAACGGGATCGTCTGGCCCCAGGCGATAGCCCCCTGGCGTGTCCACCTCGTCGCCCTCGGCAAGGATGGGGAGGCAGAGCGCGAGGCCGCCGACCGCCTCTACGGGGAGCTCCGCGAGCGGATCGGCGCCGACGTGCTCTACGACGACCGCGATGCGGGGCCGGGGGAGAAGCTGACCGACGCCGAGCTGCTCGGCTGCCCGGTCCGGCTTCTGGTCGGCCGCCGCGGCCTCGCCGACGGCATCGTCGAGGCCACCACCCGCGGCGACGGCGCCGAGCACAGGCTCCCGCTCGAGGAAGCCGCCGAGCGGACGCTCGCCCTCCTCGATGGCTGAGCACGCCCCCTTTGGCCGCGGCCGGGTCCGGAGGCTGTTCGGCCTCGATCGCAGCGGGCCGGCGCCGCGCCAGACCGAGAAGGGCGAGCCGCTCCATCCCTGGACCCTGCCGAACCTGGTCGGCTACCTACGGATCGCGGCGATCCCGCTGTTCCTCTACCTCGCCTTCGAATCGGGGGACGGCCGCAGTGCCGGGGCGGCGATCGTCTTCTGGCTGATCGCGGTCGGCGACTACGTCGACGGGTTCCTCGCCCGCGTCACCGGCCAGTACTCACGGCTCGGGGCGCTTCTCGACCCGTTCATCGACCGCCTCACCATTCTCGCCGGAGCGGTCGTCTGCTGGCATTTCGAGCTGCTGCCGCGCTGGGCGCTGGCGCTGCTCGTCGCCCGCGAAGTGGTGATGCTCGTCCTCGCCCAGCAGGCGCTCCGCCGCGGGGTCGAGATCAGGGTCAACTGGCCGGGGCGGATCTCGGTCTTCCCGATCATGGGCGGGATCTTCTTCGCCCTCGTCGTCGACGGCTGGGTCCCGGCGGCGCTCCTGATCGTCGGCGTCGGGCTCGCTCTCCTCGCCACGGTGGTCTATGCCCGCAGCGGTTTGGAGGCGGTCCGGGCGCAAGACGGTGCCCAATCGGGCTGAACCTTCAACCTGGGGTTGAACCTTCGCGCCCCGGCAACCTATAATCGACCATCAAGCGGCCAACGGAGGCGTAGAGCCGCCCAACCAAGGAGCGAGATGGAGGACACCTTCCCCGACCTCGGTTCCCTCAGCGACGAGGAGCTGAAGGAGCTGATCGACAACCTGACCGAAGAGGAGAACGAGATCTCCTACCAGCGCCGTGTCCTGCACGGCAAGATCGACATCCTCAGGGCCGAGCTCGTCAACAGGCTGCGCCACAAACGGGAAAGCGGTGACTCGCTGATCTCCGGCGACGACGTCGCCCAGCTGACCGAGATACTCGCCGGCAAGGCCCAGCCGCAACCGCCGGAGGACAAGCCGGCCGCCTGACCGGCCCGGGAGCTTCCATGGCAGTCCACTGTCCCGAGTGCGGATTCGTCAACCCAGAGGGGGCGAACTACTGCCAGAAATGCGGCGCCTACCTCGGCGCCCCGAGCGAGGGCGGCGATGAGCCGACGACGATGACCTACACGGTCGACGACACCGGCGACATGCAGCCGATCGACATCGACCAGGTGCTCGAGAAGAGCGGCGCCGCGCTCGTGATCCGCAGCGGCGGCGGCCGCGCCGGTGAGAGCTTCACCGTCGACGAGGACCGGGTCAGCATCGGCCGCAGCCCCGACGCCGGCGTCTTCCTCGACGACGTCACCGTCTCCCGCAATCACGCGCTGCTGGTGCGCCGCCGCGACGGCCTCTACATCGACGACCTCGGCTCGCTCAACGGCACCTACGTCAATCGGCGCCGGATCGAGTCACACCGCCTCGCCGACGGCGACGAGATCCAGGTCGGCAAGTACAAGCTGAGCTTCCTGGAGAAGTAGATGGCGACGGTCGACAAGACACCCCGCGCCCGCGGCTCCGCCAGCCGCCCCCGCAAGGCGCTCACGATCGGCGCCGTCTGCAAGATCCTCCAGGGCGAGTTCGACGACATCTCGATCTCGAAGATCCGCTACCTCGAGGACCAGAAGCTGCTGAGCCCGCGCCGGACCGACGGCGGCTACCGCCTCTACAGCCAGTCCGACGTCGAACGGCTGCGCACGATCCTCAGGCTCCAGCGAGACGAGTTCCTGCCGCTGCGGGTGATCCGCCAGGAGCTCGCGGCCGGGGGGGACCTCGAGTTCGCCGGCACCGCCGATCGCCATCCTGGAGGTGGCTCTGTTCGGCGGGCGATCCTCGTCAACACGTCGAGCGCCTACCTGACCCTCGACGAGCTGCTCGAGGAGACCGGGGCCCGTGCCGAGCTGGTGTCCGAACTCGAGAACTTCGGGATCGTCCAGCCGGATAAACGCGACGGCAGGACGGTCTACGACGAGACCGATCGCGAGGTCGTCCGCTCCGCCAACGAGCTCTCCAGGGTCGGGGTCGCCGCTCGCAACCTGCGCATTTTCCGCTCCTCGGCGGATCGCGAGGCGAACCTGCTCGAGACGCTGCTGGGGCCCTCGCTGCGCTCGCGCAACCCCGAGCGCCGCAAGGAGGCGCTCGAGAGCCTCGAGAGCCTCGCCGCCACGGTCAGCCATCTCAAGCACCTGCTCCTGGTCAGGGACCTGCGGCGGCTCACCGGGGACTGATCGACCGTCTAGTGCCCCGGGTCACCCGCCGCCGCCTTCTCTCCGCAGCCCCGGGTGAAGTCTGGGCGCTCGTCTCCGATCCCTACAGCATGCCCCGCTGGTGGCCGCGCACGAGCCGGGTCGAGAGCGTCGACGTCAAGCCCGGCGGCCGGCGGACGCAGTGGACGCAGGTCCTGGAGACGGCCGAAGGGCGCGGCGTCAGGGCCGACTACCGCTGCGTCAGCTCGGCCGAGGGCGAGCGCTACGCCTGGGAGCAGCAGCTCGAGGGAACGCCGTTCGCCAAGCACCTCCACAGCTCGAAGGTCGAGGTCAGGCTCCGCGTCGAGGACGACGGCACCGAGGTCGCGCTCAGCTCCGAGCAGACCCTGCGCGGGCTCTCCCGACTCGGCTCGCCGATGATGCGCGGCGGCCAGGGCCGGATCCTCGAGCAGGCCCTCGACGGGCTCGAACGGGCCCTCGGGCCGGAGGAAGAGTGACCCCGGCACCGCGGCGCGACACGAAGTGGTGGGGCTGGGGCGACCCGACCGTAAACCCCGAGCTCGACGCCGAGGCGCGCGCGATGCTCGAGGAGTGGGTCGGCGAGCTCGAGCCGGTCCCCCTCGCGGCGACGATCGATGACTTCGAGCTGCCCGACGCCGAGTCCCTGCCTCAGGCCTTGATCGACGCGGTCGGACCCGACCGCGTCTTCAACTCGAATGAGGACCGGCTCCGCCACTCGACGGGGCGCGGTTACCCCGACCTCGCGCGGCTACGGCGCGGCAGCCTCGACGCCGCCCCGGACGCGGTTCTGCTGCCGGTCGACGCCGACGCGGTCGCGCGGGTAGTAGAGGTCTGCACGGAGGAGGGCGTTGCGGTCGTCCCGTTCGGCGGCGGCTCGAGCGTGGTCGGCGGTGTCGAGCCGGTCCGCGGCGCCCACTCCCGGCTCGTCTCCCTCGACCTCGGCGAGCTCCGCGGCGTCGAGATCGACCGCCGCTCGCTGACCGCTCGTCTCGGCGCCGGCCTGCGCGGGCCGGAGGCGGAGGCCGCCCTCGGGGCGGAGGGCCTGACCCTCGGCCACTTTCCGCAGTCATTCCAGTACGCGACGATCGGCGGCTTCGCCGCGACCCGCTCGGCCGGGCAGGCCTCGAGCGGGTACGGCCGTTTCGACGCGCTGGTCAGCGCGGTCCGGCTGCTTGCGCCGGCGGGGGAGATGCACACGGTCGAGACTCCGCATTCCGCGGCCGGGCCCGCGCTGCGCGAGCTCGTGATCGGCTCCGAGGGGGTCCTCGGCGTGATTCCGGAGGTCACCGTCAGAGTTCGCCCGGCGCCGAAGATCCGACGCTTTGAGGCCTGGATCGCGGAGAGCTTCGAGGCCGGTGCCGAGATCGTCCGGGCGATGGCGCAGGGCCCGGGGCTGCCGGACGTGATCCGCGTCTCCGACGAGGAGGAGACCCGCGTCTCACTCGCCCTGTCGGGGCCCCGCGGGGTGGCCGGGCGGGTCCTCGACGGCTACCTTGGCCTGCGCGGGCGCCGCGGCGGCTGCCTGATCGTCGTCGGAATCGACGGTGACGAGGAGTCGGTGGCGCGCCGGCGGGCGCTCGCGGTGCGAGCGCTACGGGCGGGCGGCGCCGCGTACCTCGGCCAGGCTGGCGGGCGCAGCTGGGACCGGGGCCGATTCGAGGGCCCCTACCTCCGCGACACGCTGATGGGGATGGGGGCGATCGTCGAGACCCTCGAGACCTCCCACACCTGGTCCCGACTGGGCGAGCTCCATCGCGCCGTCGCGGACGCAATCCGCGGCGCGCTCTCGGCCGAGGGGACCCCGGGCCTCGCCTTCTGCCATCTATCGCACGCCTACCCGGACGGGGCCTCGCTCTACTTCACGTTCGTCGCCCGCGCCCGCCACGGAGCTGTGCTCGAGCAGTGGGGGGCGGTGAAGCGCGCGGCGTCGGAGGCGATCGTCGCAGCGGGGGGGACGATCACCCACCATCACGCGATCGGCCGCGACCACCTCCCCTACATGCAGGCCGAGGTGGGAAGCGTCGGGATCGAGGCGCTGCGGGCGGTCAAGGACCAGCTCGACCCGGCCGGGATCATGAACCCCGGCAAGCTGATCCCCTGGGCCTAGCTTTCTTCGTTCGGCGTTTTCGATGACCGGCCCGGTCACCGGCCCGCGGAGAACGTCGGTTCCCTTGAACTGCGGCGTCTTCTTCTGCTTCTGGGCTTCGCCGACGGCGACCCTGAGTTCGCCGTTGGCGACGAGCGACACTTCCATTTCGTCGAAGCCGCTGGCCAGCAACCCGAGAGCGGTCGCCGGGACCTGGAACTGGCCGCTGATCGTCCCCGGTTTCCCGACGTTGGTCGCCGCGATCGGGATCCGTTCCTGAGGCGAGCGGGCGAGCGAGATCGCGTAGGAGCTTCCGCTCGGCGACGGGGCGAGGCCTTTGGCGGCGACGACCAGCAGCACCTGGGATTTGAGCCTGCCGAAGATCGCCCGGCCTTCGGCTTCGCTCCCGTCGACCGCCTTGAGCACCGCCTGCGTCGGGACCTTCGAGCTCGAGGTCGGGTTCACGGCAGTCGCCGTCGTTTCGGAGCCACCCGAGTTGCTGTCGCCGCCACCGCCGATATCGATCGCCCCGGTCGCGAACAGGACCAGCAGCACCAGAATCAGCGCGCAGCCGCCGACCTGAGCCAGCAGGCGCCTGTTCCCGAGCAGGGACGTGCCTGAGCCCGGCCTTTTGGGCTTTGCGGGCTCGACCGGCTCGGTCCGCGGCGGCTCCGGCGGCGGCTCCGGCTCGACCTTCTGAGGCCGGGGAGCGGCGGCAGGCTGCTCATCGCCACCCTCGAGCTCGGTGAGCGCGTCCCGAACCCTGTCGCGAACCTCGTTCACGCTCAGCCCCATCAGGGCGCCGATGTCCTCGTAGCCCTCCTCGCGCTGGGCGAGCAGCCGAAGCATCGCCCTCTGGTCCTTGCTGCCGGGATCCGGGCCGTGACCCTCGAGCTCGGCGAGCGCGTCCCGAACCCTGGCGCGAACCTCGTTCACGCTCAGCCCCATCAGGGCGCCGATGTCCTCGTAGCCCTCCTCGCGCTGGGCGAGCAGCCGAAGCATCGCTCTCTGGTCCTCACTGAGCCCCACGGACCCGGAAGCCTACCCGCCGGATAGGGTCCAGAGCCGATGTCGGAAGACCTTCCCGAGACCTTAGGATTCGCCGAACTGGTCGGCATCGAGTGGCTCGACGACGACCCCGACCATGCCCGGGCGAGGGTCGACCTCCGCGCCGAGCTGCTGCAGCCGTTCGGCCTCCTGCACGGCGGCGTCCTCCTGACGCTCGTCGAGAGCGTCTGCTCGCGATCGACGGCGCTCGCGGTACTCGACGGGGGGATGGCGGCGATGGGCCAGTCGATCAACCTCAACTTCGTCCGCCCGGTCCTCGAGGGCTCGGCCGAGGTGCGGGCGCGGGCCCGCCACCGCGGCCGATCGACATGGGTCTGGGAGGCGGAGGTCGTCGACCGCGAGGACCGCGCCTGCGCGCTGGCGCAGATGACGGTCGCGGTCAGGCCTATCCGCCGAAGCGATTCGTGATCGGCAGCCGGCGGTCGCGGCCGAACGCCTTCGGGGTGATCCTGATCCCCGGCGCCGCCTGACGGCGCTTGTACTCGGAGTGGTCGACCATCCGCACGACTTCATCGACCACCTCCGCCGGCAGCCCGGCCTCGATCATCTGCTCGCGGCCCTGGTCGCGCTCGACGTAGGCCTCGAGAATCCGGTCGAGGAGGTCGTAGGCGGGCAGCGAGTCGGAGTCGAGCTGGTCGGGGCGGAGCTCGGCCGATGGCTCCCGGTCGATGACCGATGCCGGGACCAGGTCACGCCCCGCCTCGGCGTTGCGATGTCGCACGAGCTCATAGACCAGGGTCTTCGGGACGTCCTTGATGACCGCGAAGCCCCCGGCCATGTCGCCGTAGAGGGTCGCGTAGCCGACCGACATCTCGCTCTTGTTGCCAGTCGTCAGCACGAGCCAGCCGTGCTTGTTGGAGAGCGCCATCATGATGTTGCCGCGGATCCTGGCCTGGATGTTCTCGGCCGCGAGGTCGGGCTCGGAGGCGCGGGTCGGGTCGCGGGGGAGGGGCTCGGGATCGGCGCTGTCGCCTCCCGCGCTCCCGAAGGCGGCGGCGAGGGCGCCCTCGTAGGAGGACATCGTCGTCTCGATCGGAATCTCGATCAGCTCGGCGCCGGTATTGGCGGCGATCGCGCGCGCGTCCGCCTGGGTCTCCGGGCTCGAGTGGGGGGAGGGCATGACGACGCAGCTGACGTTCTCGGGCCCGAGCGCGTCCGCGGCCAGAAGCGCGACCAGAGCCGAGTCGATCCCGCCTGAGAGGGCGACGCCGACGTGGCGGAAGCCGTTCTTGCCGACGTAGTCGCGGAGACCCAGCACCAGGGCCGCATAGACCTCGGCAAGGTCCTCGAGCGGCTCGCGGAGCGAACCCGCCGCGGTGGCCGGCACCTCGCAGAAGAGGAGCTCCTCCTCGAACTGAGCGGCGCGCGCGAGCACATCCCCGGAGGGACCGACGACGAAGCTGTGGCCGTCGAAGACGAGCTCGTCCTGGCCGCCGACCAGGTTGCAGAACGCGAGATGGGCGCCGTAGGCGACTGCCCGGTCGGCGAACATCGCTTCCCGCTCACGGCCCTTGCCGCGGTGGTACGGGGAGCCGGACGGGTTGGCGATAAGCGTCGCCCCTTCCTCCGCCTCGACCGAGGCGGGGCGCCCCTCGACCCAGACGTCCTCGCAGATCGTCAGGCCGACACCGACCCCGGCGACCTCGATCGTCATCGGATCGTCCCGGGGGGCGAAGTAGCGCTGCTCGTCGAAGACCGCGTAATTGGGCAGGCGGCTCTTGCGATAGACGGCGCGGACGCCGCCGTCCGCCAGCACGGCCAGCGAGTTGTGGGCGTGGCGATACTCGTCCTCGCCCGGGGCGGGCTCCGCATATCCGACAAGGGCGGTGATTCCCGACACCGACTTCGCCAGCTCCTGCACGGCGCGGCTGCCGGCCTCGACGAAGTGGCGCTTCAGGTAGAGGTCCTCGGCCGGATAGCCGGGTATCGAGAGCTCGGGGAAGATGACGAGGTCGGCGTCGCCCTCGCGCGCCCGCGCGATCCACTCCCCGACCTTCGCGGCGTTGCCGTCGATGTCCCCGACGGTGGGGTCGATCTGGGCGAGCGCGATGCGCACCTAATTGACGGGAACGGCGCCGTTACGCGTTCGCGTGCGCCTGCCTGCGGAGTCGGTGGCCTCGGGGGCCCCTGGAGCGGTGTCGATTATTTCCGCGATCGCCCCCTCGAGGTCGAGGCCGAAGCTGTCGAGGTCGGCCATCGCGTCGTAGTCGCCGACGAGCCCGAAGTCGATGCACCCGTCGTAGGACATGATCCCGACGCAGAGCGCCTGGCGGCGGGCGAGCGGCACCAGCGGGAAGATCGACTCCATCCTCCGCCCGAGGACGTAGAGCGGGAACTGCGGCCCGGGGACGTTGGTGACGACGAGGTTGAAGAAGCGCTGCGCCGGCTGCAGGCGCGCCGCCTGCGAGGCGATCGTCGGCGGGGCGAAGTCGGTCAGTTTGGTCAGCAGCTCGGCCCCGACCGCCTGGCCCGAGCCCTTCAGGTCTCCCATCGTCTCGCTGATCAGGTGCAGCCGCTCGACCGGGTCCTCGCACCAGACCGGGAGCGGCGCCATCATCGCCGAGACCCGGTTGCCGAGGGCTCCGTGCTCCTCGGCGGCTCGGATGCTGACCGGGACCATCGCCCGCAGCTCGAGCTCGTCCGTCTCGTGACCGCGCGCCCGCAGGTAGTTGCCGAGGGCCCCGGTGACGACCGAGAGCACGACGTCGTTGACGGTTGCGCCGTGGGTGTTCTTGACCCGCTTGAAATCGGCGAGGTCGGCGCGGACGAATGCGAGGCGCCGGTGGGGCCCGATCTCGACGTTGAACGGGGTGCTCGACGCCGACATCCCGGCCTCGAGCATCTTCCCGGTGGCGCCGATCCCGCGCAGCACCTGCCGCGGCCCGCGCAGGGTGGCGCGGACACCGCGAACGATCTCCTGCGGGCTGGTGAGGCGCTCGCGGATCGCCCCGCCGAGCAGGTCGAGGTCGGTCGGCTCCGGCCGCGGCGCCCATTTCGGCGGCCGCAGCGGCGGTGGCGGCGGGTCCGGCTCGAGGTCGAACAGGACAGTCGTGATGTCGACGCCGGAGACGCCGTCGACGAGCGCGTGGTGGCTCTTGCCGACGATCGCGAAGCGGTCGCCCTCGAGGCCCTCGACCAGCCACAGCTCCCAGAGGGGCTTCGAGCGGTCGAGCTGCTGGGAGAAGATCCGCGAGGCGAGGTTGCGCAGCTGCTCCTCGGATCCGGGGGCCGGGAGGGCGGTCTGGCGGACGTGGTACTCGAGGTTGAGATGGGGGTCGTCGACCCAGACCGGCCGCCCCTGGCCGAAGGGCACGAAACGGAGCTTCTGGCGGAAGCGCGGGACGAGGTGGAGGCGCGACTCGATGTGGTCGCGGAACTCTTCGTGGCTCGGCGGCGAGCCGTCGAAGATGATCACCGAGGCGACGTGCATATGGGCGCCGCCTCGCTCCATGTGGAGAAATGCCGTATCGAGTCCAGTGAGGCGATCGGAGCTCACGCCCTCATCTTCGCACACGCAGTGCGGCTCCAGTAATGGCCGTGGCTTTGGCTCCACAGAGCCGTTTGCGGCCCTCCGTGCGCGTTGTCGCACTGTGACGGCCCTCACCCCCGCGGCCGGCCCGCGTCCCTACGGTGCCCCGTCCACCAAGCAATCCATCTGCCGGGTTTCACCGCGGGCCGATCGTCGGCCCGCCGCGTAGGCAGACGAGAAAGCGGGGACTCCTCCAATGCGACACCTCTTGCCGATGACGCTGCTCGCCGCCGTGCTGGTCGCCAGCCCGGCCGCAGCCCTTTCAAAGAAAGGGGCCGATCGGCACCACCGGCGCGTCGGATCCCATGTCTCACTCCACGTCTCGAGCCACCAGGTGCGTCGGCGAGAGGCGGATCGTCCTGCGCGGCCGGGTGCGCCCGCGCGGGCTCGCACCGGGTCAAGGTCGTCGTCCGCGGGCCGCGCGGCGAGGTACTCGGCGCCGGGCGGAGCTCGCACCGCGGTGCCTTTGCGGTGCGCTGGCGGCCACGGCGCCTCGGCACCTACCGGGTGCGGGCCTACGGCCTCCACGACCGCAGGGTCCGCGGCTCGGCGAGCCCGGCGCGGCGGGTGACCGCCTACCGTTACGCCAACGCCTCCTACTACGGACCGGGCCTCTATGGGAACGGGATGGCCTGCGGCGGCACCCTGCTGCCGGGCACGCTCGGCGTCGCCCACAAGACGCTGCCCTGCGGAACGATGGTGACGCTCCGCTACCACGGCCACACCGTCACCGTCCCGGTCGTCGACCGCGGGCCCTATGTTGCCGGCCGCGATTTCGACCTGACGACGGCGACCCGCGACCGGCTCCACTTCCCCGGTGTCGGGACGGTCCTCTCCAGCCGCTAGGCGCTCAGCCGCTGACGCCGAGGCGCAGCTGGCCCGCCTCAGCTTCGCCGGCGGCTCCCTCTCGCCGCTCCGCCTCCTCGTCGGCGAAACCGGCCATCCGGACGCCGAGGAGGCGGACGGGGCGGGGCGGGGCGTAGGCCCGCAGCAGATCGAGCGCGGTCGGGACGACCACCGCGGGGTCGTTCGTCTCGCGCTCGATCGTGTGGGAGCGGGTGACGGTGGTCCAGTCGTCGAGCCGGACCTTGATCCCGATCGTCCGGCCCTCGAGCTCTCGCGAGCTGAGCCGCCGGCAGAGCTCCTCAGCCAGCTTCCGGACGGAGTCGGCGAGCCGATCGAGGTCGTCGATGTCGGTGTCGAAGGTCGTCTCGGTCGACTGCGACTTGGTCTTGTGGGAGACGGCGATCGGGGTCGCGTCCTCGAACCGGGCCCGCGAGCGCAGCCAGCCGCCCATCCTCGGCCCGAACGCCGCCTCGAGGGCGGCGACGTCGTAGTCGCGAAGTGTCGCCAGGTCGGCGATCCCCATCCGCTGCAGCCTCGCGACCGTCTTCGGGCCGATTCCGGGGACCAGCGCCGGCGAGTCGGCGGCGAACCGCTCGAGCGCCTGCTCGCGCGAGAGCACGACGAGCCCGCCGGGCTTGCCGAGCTCGCTCGTGATCTTGGCCAGCAGCCGGTTCTCGGAGATCCCGATCGAACAGGTCAGGTCGGTGTCCTCCCGGACCTCGGCGGCGATCCGGCGCATCGTCGCCTTCGGCGCGAAGAGGCCCGTGAGGTCGACATATGCCTCGTCGAGGCCGACGACCTCGACCGTCTCGGCGTTGCTCCGCAGGATCGCCATCACCTCGCGCGAGGCCTCGCGATACGCACTGAAATCGGGCTGGATGTAGACGGCGTCGGGGAGCCTGCGCCGGGCCGTCGCCGCCGGCATCGCCGATTGGATCCCGGCCAGCCGCCGCGCCTCATAGCTCGCGGTCGTGACAACCGCCCGCGGGCCGCTGCCGCAGACGACGACGGGCTTTCCCCTCAGCTCCGGCCTGCGCCGCAGCTCGACCGACGCGTAGAAGGCGTCCATGTCGAGATGCGCGATGACGTGGGTCCAGTTATTCGTCACCTGTCGATCCTAGAAATCGCCCTGGACGATTTCCGAATCGGCGGGCGCATCTGCTATACACGGCGGCCGATGATCAGACGGCATCGAAAGAAGCGTCGCAGGAGATTCGCCCGGGCGGGCGGACTCCCGTCGCGAGCCCGGGAGGACCAGGGGCGATGACCCCTGCGGCGGATCAGCGCACACGCTCCTGCGCGACCGAGCTGGTCTGCCGTGACTGCGGGCTCCGGCTCCCGCTTGCCGAGGAAACCTTCAAGTGCCTCCAGTGCGGCCAGGGCCTTGACGTCGACTACGACTACGAGCTGGCAGCGACGAGGCTCGCCGAGCTGCCGATCGCGGACCGCCCGCTCAACATCTGGCGCTTCGAGGAGCTGCTGCCGATCGTCGACGCCGCGGCCCAGGCCCGCGTCGGCCGCAACAGCGGCCGCACCCCGCTGATCCACGCCGACCGCCTCGGGGCCGAGCTCGGCCTTCGCAAGCTCTACCTGAAGGACGACAGCACCGCCCGGCCAAGCCTCTCCTATAAGGACAGGGTCGTATCGATGGCGATCGCGCGCCTGCTGGAGCTGGGCGACGAGGAGGTCGGGTGCGTCTCGACCGGCAACGTCGGCACCGCCGTCTCCTCGCTGGCCGCGAAGGCGGGCGTATCCGCCTACGTCTTCTACCCGAGCAACCTCGAGCGCGGCAAGGCACGAGCGTGCCGGGCGCTGGGCGCCGTCGTGATCCAGCTCGACGGCAATTACGACGAGGCCAACAGGGCCTGCCGCGAGCTGGCGCTGGAGACCGGGATCCAGTTCGCGAACATCACCCTGCGCCCGTTCTACGCCGAGGGCGCGAAGACGATGGCCTTCGAGGTCGTCGAGCAACTCGAGTGGGTCACGCCAGACCACATCGTCATACCGGCCGCGGGTGGGACGCTTTCCTCGCGGGTCCACAAGGGACTCCGCGAGCTCGAGACCGTCGGCCTGGCCGAGACCGCGGCGACCAAGATCCACATCGCCCAGGCCGAGGGGTGCGCGCCGATCGCCGCCGCGATCCTCGACGGCAGCGGCGAGATCACGCCGCAGGTCCCGCACACCGCCGCCCACTCGATCGCGATCGGGGCCCCCGGCGACGGCCCGCTCGTGGTCGACGCGGTGATGTCGCGCGGCGGCTCGGCGGCGACCCCGAACGACACCGAGATCTTCGAGGCGATCGACCTGCTCGGCGCGACCGAGGGAATCCTCACCGAGCCCGCCGGCGGGACGACGGTCGCCTCGACGATGAAGCTCGCGGCCGAGGGCAAGCTCGGCCCCGACGACACCGTCGTCGCCGTGATCAGCGGCAACGGCTACAAGACCCTGGACGAGCATCCCGACAAGCCCTGGCCCGAGATGGTCGCCTGCGAAGTCGAGGCGATGGAGCGCACACTCGCCGACTTCAGGCAGACGGGGGCCGGCGCCAAGATCGGTTGAGCGCCGCACGGGCATCGGTCCGGGGCGGCGCCCTGATCGCGGTCATCGGGGCTCTGCTGCTGGCTGGCTGCGGCGGCGGCGAAAGCGACGCCGAACGGCAGAGGTCAGAAGCCCAGGTCGAAAGCGCGATCCGCGAAGCCCATATCAAGGCCCTGCTGAAGGTGAGGGCGGCGGAAGACCGGCGCCGTGAAGAGCACCCGAACGAGGTCCTGGCGCCGGCCAGGTTCACGGGCGAATTGGCAACGCGATACGAAACCGACCGCGAAATCTGCTCGGCGATCCCACCGTCCGAAGCGGCGAAAAATCTCGGCATCGACGAAGACTCAGATCCCGAAGCGATCGCCGAGGCCTATGCCAAGCAGTTCACCGGAAGGTTCCATGAACCCGCGTACGAGGGCTGTCTGGCCGGCCTCGAATAGGACAGAAAGGTCCCGCTCAGCAGACGATGGTGAGATCGACCGGCAACCTGGCCGCCGTGCCTGCGTTGAAGGTGAAGACCCCCAGTTCATTCGGCGAATCCGGAATTCGCCGCGTCTGAGCCGTTCGCTCCGCCAGAATGATGAGCCCCCTGCGACGATCGCGACCGTCGCGGTCACCGCGCATTCGAGCACGCTGGAGCCGAAGACGAGTTTGCATCCGGTCGCCAGCTGACTTGCCGAGACGCCGGCCGGGAGCGGACCAGCGGGGGTGCATTCTTTGGTCAGGGCGATCCCCATTACGTTGCTTGCCCGCAGGGGTCCACCGATGTCGGACTGACTCAGCGACCCGTCGGCCACCTTCGCGCCGGTGATCGTCCCGTCGGCGAGGTCGGAGCCAGTCAGGCTCCCATCCTTGACCTTCGCGCCCGTGACCGCGTTCGCCTTGATCTTCGCCCCGGTGACCGAATTCTTCTTCAGTTGGTTCGCTCCAACTGAGTTCTTCGCCAGCTTCCCCGCCGCCATCGCGCCGCCGGCGCCCAGCGCGAGGAAGAGTGCCAGGTAGGCGACGAGCGTGGTGTGGCTGGGCCGCCTCAAGGTGGGAGGAGGCTACGAACCCGACCGGACAGCATCTTCTGCGCATTGCCCCCGGTGGACGTAGACTGGGCCCACCATGCAATGCGCTTCGTGCGGGTACGAGAATGCCGCCGACGCGCGGTTCTGCGGGGATTGTGGGGAGCCGCTCAGCGTCGCGGTGGAGTGCCCGAGCTGCTCCGCCTCAAATCCCTCAGGCCAGAAGTTCTGCAACGCATGCGGGTCGGACCTGGGCCCGGTCACGGAGCACGCCGACGCCGCAACCGCAGAGCGAAGCGCCGTTCCGCCCGATCACCTCGCGACGAAGATCCGCGCCGGCGCCGCCGCGATGGCGGGCGAACGCAAGCAGGTGACGGTTCTGTTCGCGGACGTGATCGGCTCGATGGAGCTCGCCGAGCGCTGCGACCCGGAGGAGTGGCGGCAGATCATGGACCGCTTCTTCGGAATCCTCTGCAGCGGCGTCCACCTCTTCGAGGGAACCGTCGACAAGTTCACCGGCGACGGGATCATGGCCCTGTTCGGAGCGCCGGTCGCCCATGAGGACCACGCCCAGCGCGCCTGCTTCGCAGCGCTCCACCTGATCGACGAGCTGGCCGAGTTCACCGCGGAGCTGCGGAGGACGAAGGGCCTCAACTTCCTCGTTCGGATGGGCCTCAACTCGGGCGAGGTCGTCGTCGGCGGGATCGGCGAGGACCTCGGGATGGAGTACACCGCGGTCGGCCACACCGTCGGGCTCGCGCAACGGATGGAGCAGCTGGCGGAGCCCGGCAAGGCCTACCTGACCGAGCACACCGGCGCCCTCGTCCAGGGCTACCTGGCGCTTGCCGACCTCGGCGAGTTCGATGTCAAGGGGTCGAGCCGCCCGCTTCGGGTCCACGAGCTGACCGGGGTCGGCGCTGCGCGTGGCCGCCTCGACATTTCCCAGGCACGCGGCTTCTCGCGTTTCGTCGGCCGCGTCGACGAGATGAAAGTCCTGGAAACTGCCTTCGAGCAGGCCAGAGAGGGGGAGGCGCAGGTGATCGGCATAGTCGGCGAGCCAGGCGTCGGCAAGAGCCGCCTCTGCCATGAGTTCACCCAACGCTGGCGGGCGAAGGGCGTCCCCGTCTACCACACCAGCGGCCTCGCCCACACCCAGTCGGTGCCGCTGATGCCGGTGATGCACCTGATGCGCAGCTACTTCGACATCACCGACCAGGATTCGGACAAGCGGGCGCGGGAGCGGATCGCGGGGAAGCTCCTGCTCCTCGAGGAGGCCCTGGTCGAGGACCTGCCGCTGATCTTCGACTTCCTGGCGGTCCCCGATCCGGAGCGACCCGCCCCGCGCATCGACCCCGATGCCCGCCGCCGTCAGCTGCTCGCGGTGGTCAAGCGCCTGATCCGTGCCCAGGGCACGAGCGAACCCGGCATCAGCCTCTACGAGGATCTGCACTGGATCGACCCCGCAACCGAGGAGTTCCTCGCAAACCATGTCGATGCGATCCAGGGGACCAAGGACCTGACGATCGTCAACTTCCGGCCTGAGTATCGGGCCGAGTGGATGTCGAAGCCCTACTACAGTCAGATCGCCCTGGTCCCACTCGGTCCCGAGGCCGTCGGAGAAATGCTCGACGACCTGCTCGGCTCCGATCCCTCGCTGGCCGAGCTGCCGGAGATGCTCGAGGAGCGGACCGGCGGCAACCCCTTCTTTCTCGAAGAGGTCGTTCTCTCGCTGGCAGAGGCCGGCAACCTGGAAGGCGATCGCGGCGCATACCGGCTCGCCCGGCCCGTCGATGACGCTGTGGTGCCGGCCAGCGTCCAGGTGCTCCTCTCCGCCCGCATGGACCGGCTGAACGCGCGCGAGAAGGGAGTGCTTCAGTCCGCCTCGGTGATCGGCAAGGAATTCCCCCAGTCGGTGCTGGGCAAGGTGACGGAGCTCGAGGAGACCGAGCTCGAAGACGCACTGCGAGAGCTCGTCGCCGCGGGTTTCGTCTACGAGCAGGAGATCTACCCCGAGTCGATCTACACCTTCAAGCACCCCCTGACCCAGGAGGTCGCCTATGGGTCCCAGCTCGGCGACAGGCGTGCCGCCGACCATGCCGCGGTGGCCACGGCGATCGCCGAGCATCACCCCGATCGGCTCGACGAGCGCGCGGCGCTGCTGGCACAGCATTGGGAGGCCGCCGGAGAGAAGCTCGAGGCGGCGCGCTTCCACGCACGCGCCGCGAACTGGAGCGGAACCCAGGATCCGATCGAGTCCTCCCGTCACTGGCGAAAGGTCTTCGATCTCACCGACGGGCTGCCGGAGTCCGAGGAGACGGTGGCGCTGGGTCTCGCCGCCAGATTCTTCCTCCTCCAGTTCGGCTGGCGGCTCGGCATGACCCATGAGGAAGCCGAGCACATCTTCACCGAAGCCGAGCGGATGGCGTCAGCCGCGGGCGATCTCAATACCCGCGCGCTCCTGATCGCGAGCTACGCGGCCCTTCGTGGCATCAACGACGGCGACGCGCGGGCGATGGCGGAACTCGCGTCCCAGGCGTTCGCCCTCGCCGAGGAGACCGAAAACCCGTCGCTATACATGGCGGTCGCGGGCAACTCGTACGGTTACTTCCTCGTCGGCGAGCACCGACGGGCGGTGGCGATTCTCGATCGCGCGATGGAGCTCGTCGGGCACGATCCGGATGTCACCGCGGTCGGCTCCGTGGTCTGCCCGTATGGCTACGCCCTGATCTTCAAGGGCGGCTATCTCACCGCGCTCGGCGAGCTCGACGCGACTCAGGCGCTGTTTGAGCGCGGAATCGAGCTCTGCCGGGAGAAAGGCGATATCGAGACGATCGGCTGGGCCCACATGTGGTGGTTCTGGCACTGCTACCACTCCGGCGACTCCGATGCGGCCCTTGCCCATGCCCAGCAGGCGCTGGATCTCTCCGACCGCCTGGGGGCGGCGTTCTCGAGGATCTGGTCGTGGACGTTCTTCGGCGGCGCCCAGATGCTGCAGGGACGTTGGAGCGAGGCGATCGAGTCCCTCGAAACCGCCTTGGACATGTCCCGCGAGCTAGAGACCTCGGTAGAGAGCAGAAGCTGGGCCATGCTCTGGCTGGCAGAGGCACACGCCGGCCTCGGAGAAGTGGAGAGGGGAGTCGAGCTGGCCCGCCGCGGCCTCGAGGAAGCGACCGCTCGGGGTCTGGCCTATGGCGAGACGGCCGGCCATCTGATCCTCGCGCGGCTCCTGCTCGCCGCGTCGGGCGCGGCAGCAGCCGACGAGATCGAAACAGAGTTGGCGACCGCGAAGGAGCAGGCACGCAGGATGGAATTCCGCCCCATCGAGGGGCTCGTCCATATCGAGCTTGCCAAGCTCGCACGGGCGCGGGGGGACGAGGACGAGCACCGCCGAGAGCTGCGAGCAGCACATGAGCTCTTCACCGAGATCGGCGCCGCCGGCTATGCCGAGAGCGTGGCGGTCGAGCTGGCTCCCCAGTCCTAGCCCTCCATCCGGGGCGCGGCAGGATCGGCAAACGCGAACGCGGAAATCGGGTCGACATTCCCGACAGCTACCCGGGTAGCCGTGGATAAAGTAACAATTTGTACTTAGACTGGGCCGATGAGGGTTGCGCAGCAGAATTTGCGCATTCCGCCTGTCGTTTGCGGGCTTGCGATCTTCGCCTGTCTTTCCCTCTCGCTCGGCGCCTCCACCGCGGTGGCGTCGAAGCTCAAGGTCATCGACTCGACCGCACCCGAGTCCGCGTCGGCCCTGCGGTTCAAGGTCAGGCTGATCGGGAACACGGAGCGTCCGGTCAGGGTCTCCTACGGGACGGTGTCCGGCACCGCGACCGCCGGATCCGACTTCAGCATCGTCATGGGCCAGCTCGCGTTCCAGCCGGATACCGCGAAAAGACTGATCGTGGTCAGGATCGTGCCCGACGCGATACCGGAGGGTAAGGAGACGCTCGCGGTGAGGCTCTGGAAGCCGATCGGGGCGACGATCGCACGCGCCCGGGCGACGGGGACGATCAGGGACGACGACGGTCCGCGCCCAGAGGCTGCCGGTGCTCCCGGCAAGGCCGGATCGGGGCTGCCGGCCCCTCCGAGGGTCGTGATCGACGAGCTCCTGCCGGACCCGAAGGGAACCGAGGCCGATTACGAATATGCCGAGCTCCTCAACGCCGACACCTCGCCGGTCGACCTCGAAGGCTGGACGATCAACTCCGCCACCGAATGCGCGCTCTCCGGCGTCCTCGCCCCCGGAGATCTCTATGTCGTCTCCAACGACGTCACGATCAAAGACGCCGCCTGCCCGCTGTCGCTGCCAAACGCAGGCGGCACCGTCACGATCAAAGACGGGCCGACCGGGGCAGGGTCGGTGGTCGACGCCGTCGACTACACGGACTTCCCGATCAACCCCGGCGAAAGCCTCAGCCTCGACCCGTCGAAGGCAGATCCCGCCCAGAACGACCTCGCGGCAAGCTGGTGCACGGCGACGCTCGCCGGCGCGACGCTCTACGGACCGAGCGAAAATCGCGGCAGCCCCGGCACCCTCAACGGCCCCTGCCAGAACTAACGCCTTCGGCGTCTTCATGCTCCTACGCGCGCTCTGAGGCCTGACAGCGCGGGCACCAGTAGGTGCTGCGGTTGTCGTCTCCCAGCCCGGTCAGGGCGATCGGGGTCCCGCAGGACACGCAGGGCCGCCCGGCCCGCCGGTAGACGGCGCGCTCGGCCCTGCCGTCCGCAACCGCAGTGGACATCAGGCTCTGCGCGGCCTCGACGACCGCCTCGAGCTCAGCGTCGGTGAGATCTGCGACTCGCGATCTGGGGTCGAGCCTGGCCGCGAAACAGGCCTCGCTCTTGAAGATGTTGCCGATCCCCGCAACCTGTCCCTGGTCGAGCAGCGCCTCGCCGAGGGGTCGCTCGGGGTCCGCGCGAAGCGATCGGGCCACGGCGCCGATGTCGAGGTCGGCGGAGAGGATGTCCGGGCCGAGGCGGCCCAGGATCGGGTCACGAGCCGCCGCCGCGGTCGCAAGCAGCCTCAGCCTCGGCCCCCCGAACTGAACGGCCTCCGCTTTCTCGCCCGAGATTACGCACCAGGCCGCGGCCCGTCGCCTCCTCCATCGTGCCCCGATCGGGTAGAGGTGCCAGGCCCCGCTCATACCCAGGTGGCTGTCAAGGGTCAGGCCGCCGAACCGGAGCAGGAGATGCTTTCCGCGTGACGTGACCGCCTCGAGCCGCAGTCCATCGAGGCGTCCGACGCCGGCCAGCTCCCCCTGCGGGTTCGGGGCCGAAACCCGGACCACCTGTCCGGTGAGCTCGCCGCCGATTCGCAGCGCGGCACGGGCGATCGTGTCTCCCTCGGCCATCAGCGAATTCTGACCAGCTGCCGTCAGCGTCGCGACTACTTCAGGGCTGCAAGGATCTCGCCGGCGGCTCGTTCGCCCGATTCGACCGCTCCGTTCAGGTATCCCTGAGAGTCGATCGAGGTGTGCTCTCCGGCGAAATGGCAGGCCCCTTCCTGCTGGCGCTCCGCCCCGGCGAACTTGGTGTACTGGCCGACCTTCCAGTAGGAGTAGGAGCCCTTCGTCCATGGATTGGCGGTCCAGAAGTCGATCGTCGCCCGGCCGTTCCAGCTCGAGCTGATGCCGGGCAGCACCGGCTCGATCTGTTCGAGGAACCGTTCGGCCCGTTCCGTCGGCGACCCGATTCCGAAGCCGGCGCCGATCTCCCCGCCGGTGTAGTCGACGAGGATGCCCGATTTCCCCGGCTGGGATCGCGTCACCTCCCAGGTGTTCTGGTACCCCGTGTCGGCGTAGGTCTCGCCCTGGTTGCCGAGGGAGTTCCAGATGCGGCTCTGAAACTGGACGTGAAGCTTCGAGTTCGTCCCCATTCCGAGCTCCCGTATGGCGGTGTCCTTGACCGGCAGGAATCCGGCTTTCGAGTAGTCGACGTCGCGAAGGATCGAGAACGGGAGGGCGAGTACGACCCGGTCGGCGGTTACGGGGGAGCCGGTGCTGAACGAGAGCCGGTAGCTGGCGTCCGCGTTGCGCCGGATCGCGGTCAGCTCCGCCCCGGTATGAATCTGATTCTGGAGGGCGGCGGCGAGACGGGCGGGGATCTGATCGTTGCCGCCGCGGACGTGATACTTCTCGTTCGACGTGCCGAAGATCCGCAGCTGGCCTTGGCCGGAGAAGGCCAGCAGATAGAGCATGTTGAGCGAGCTCTGGACGTTCGTCTCGGCGCCGTACTCGATGTTGTAGGCGACATCGAGCAGCTGCCCGAGCTTCGAGCTCAGCCCACCCGGGACGTATTCCTCGATCCAATCCGCGACCGACATCGCGTCGAGTTCGCGGCCCCGCTGGGTCGACTGGGTGTAGAGGGTGGGGTAGCCGGCGGCGGATACGTCCTTGTGCAGCTGCTGCCAGATCCCCTTCAGGTCATCCGTCGCTTCCTCAAACGAGTAGGGCTCTTCGTCGAAGTAGTAGAAGGGCTCGGTGCCGTTGGCCTCGCCGGAGAGCAGGTTGTCGAGCTTGAGCCCGAGCTCCTGGGCGAGCTGGCGGGTCTGGGTATGGCCCTGGTCGATCAGCTCGCCGCCGTGCTCGGCCATCTGCCCTTCCACGAAATCTCCTCGCCGCGACCAGCAGCGGCCACCAAGCCGGTCGGAGGCCTCGTAGATGTCGGCCCGGACCCCGGCCTGGCTCAGCCGGTAGGCGCAGGTGAGCCCCGCGAGTCCTCCGCCGACGACGGCTACCCTGGGGGCAGCAGCGGCGATCGCTCGCGAGAGCGGCCCGCTCAGCATCGCGGCGGCGGCAAGACCGGCGCCCCCAGCGAGGACGTCGCGTCGGCGCATCAGCAACTCGCGCTCAGCGCCGGAGCCCTCACGCATCACGGACTGGGTCGCGAGCGATGCGGCCTCACCCAGTCGACGAGCGAGCGGCGTGCGAGGCATGCACTGACTGTCGCACAGGGTTTGCTCAATTGGGTTGAAGTGGCTGACAGGCACGGCCGGGATCGCTGAGGCGCGACGCTCCGTCCCGGCGTTAGTGTCAGGCAAGAGCAAGACCCGCTGGAAGGAGGCACCGTGAGCGAGCTTCAGGAGTTCCTTGATTCATTCGTCCCCCGCCAGGAGGCTGCCGACCACGCCCTTCACGACGGTCACGTCGAGCCCAGGAAGGAGCTGTGGTCGCGCGCCGACCCCGTCACCGTCCTCGGCGCCTTCGGTGTCGCCGCAAGCGGCTGGGACGACGTGAGCAAGACGTTCGACTGGGTCGCCTCCCAGTTCTCAGGCACCGAGGAGTTCAGACTCGAGGTGATCGCCGCCGGCGTCAGCGGCGACCTGGCCTACACCGTCGGCTACGAGCACTCGCTCGTCTCTCGTCACGGCGGCCCTCCGCAGCGCAACCGCCTGCGCGTGACCCACGTCTACCGTCGCGAGGATGGCGAGTGGAGGATCGTGCATCGTCACGGAGATGGCCTCGAGTCCGATCGGCCATCCTCGGTCAATTAGTGAACAGGGTCACCTTCTGGGCCGAAAGCAAACCGGCACCGAAGGTCAGGCTGGATATGGGGTCCAGCGTGACGACAGCTGTCGGCCGCGGGGCCAGACGGTCTCCGAAGCACGGGTGAGAACCGCCGGCAGGTCGTCGCAGGAAGCGCGAGCGAGATCCTCGGCGCGGGCGCCGGGCCCGAGCACGAGCCCGGCGACCACGTCGAGGAGCTCCTCCTGTGACAGCGCAGCGGCGGCGCGGTTCCGCGCCGGGACCGCCGCCAGCGCGACGGGGTCGCCGTCGATGCAGAGGGCTCCGAGGCGGGAGACGAAGGCGAATACGTCCTCGATCTCGAGCTCAGATTCGTCGACCTCGAAGCGGGCGTCCTCGAGGCGACCGAAGCGGTAGGTCGTCTCCGACCAGACCAGCTGCGTCACCTGGGCGGAGGTGACCCAGATCACCGCCGCGCGCACCGCCGTGCCCGGGCTGGCGAAGAGGCTGGCGGGCACGTAGCCGACCAGCGGCGCGGACGGCACCGCACCGATGTCGAGGTCGTGGAGCTCACCAGTCAGGACCAGCACCTCACGGTCGGCCTCGTCGGCGAAATGGGCGAACTTCATCGCGAGCCGGGAGGGGGCGGCATTGGCGCCGAAGGCCAGAATCGGGTGCCGCCCCTCGGTGAGGGCGCCGATCCTCGCCCGCCGCTGCGAGGAGTCGAGGTCCGACAGGAGCTCCACCGCTTCGCCCCTGAGCACGTATGAGCCCAGCGGGCGCTCGAATGGATAGCCGCGCGCGCGATCGAAGAACGCCGGGTCGTACTCACGGCGCGGCCAGGCGGCGATCACGTCCCGGAGGGCAGCGAAGAACCGCTCGTCGTCCAGTGCAAGCCGTTCCAGCAGCTCTGGCTCGGTGATCGGCGGCCAATCGCGCACCGGCCGAGACTAACGGCGGCCATACGGTAATTGCGGAATAGGATCCGACCAGGCGAAGCTGACTGAGAGGGAGAGGCGATGAACGCGAACCCGAACAAGGCACTATGGGAGAAGGGCGACTTCACCCGCATCGCGGAGACGATGCGGGAGAGCGGAGAGGCGCTGGTCGGAAAGCTCGGGATAAGCGAGGGAATGAAGGTGCTCGACGTCGGTTGCGGCGATGGGACGACGGCGATACCCGCAGCGCGGATGGGGGCGGACGTCCTCGGTGTCGATATCTCCGCCCCCCTTGTGGCCGCGGGCAATGCGCGCGCCCAGGAGCTCGGCCTGGCCAACGTCCGGTTCCAGGAGGGCGATGTGACCGATCTGCGCGATCTGGACGATGGGACCTTCGACCTCGTCATCAGCATCTTCGGGGCGATGTTCGCGCCGAGGCCGTTCGATGTGGCGGAGGAGATGGTCCGGGTGACGAAACCGGGTGGGCGTATCGTCATGGGCAACTGGATCCCGAACGACCCCACCCTTGTCGCTCAGATCCTCAAGATCAGCTCCTCCTATTCGCCGCCGCCGCCGGAGGGCTTCATCAGCCCGATGACCTGGGGCATCGAGGACGACGTGACCGAGCGGTTCACGGCAGCCGGAGTCCCGGAGGGGCAGATCTCGTTCGAGCGGGATACATACACGTTCAACTATCCCGGCTCTCCGGCGGACCTGGTGGGGGTGTTCAAGAGCTATTACGGCCCGACGATGAACGCCTTCGAGGCGGCCGCGGCGGACGACCGCGAGGCCGATCTCCAGAACGAGCTCGAGACCCTGTTCAGCGAACAGAACACCGGCGATGAAGCCACCTCGATCGGGGCGACCTTTCTGCGGGTGACCGTTCAGCGGTAGAGCGGTGGCTCCGAAGGCGCTGACCAAGAAGCAGTACGAAAAGGAGCTCCGGCGGCTTCAGGTGGAGCTGGTCAGGCTCCAGGAATGGATCGTCCACGAGGGGCTCAAAGTCGTCGTCCTCTTCGAGGGGCGCGACACCGCCGGCAAGGGCGGGACGATCCGGAGGATCACCGAACGGACCAATCCCAGGGTGGTGCGGATCGTGGCGCTCGCCAAGCCGACCGATCGCGAGAGGACGGAGTGGTACTTCCAGCGCTACGTCGCCCACCTGCCGGCCGGCGGCGAGATGGTCCTGTTCGATCGCAGTTGGTACAACCGCGCCGGCGTCGAGCGGGTGATGGGCTACTGCAACGACGCCGAGTACGAGGAGTTCATGCGCACCTGTCCGCAGTTCGAGCGGATCATCCAGCGCGCGGGCATCATCCTCGTCAAGTACTGGATGTCGGTCAGCGACGAGGAGCAGGAGCGCCGCTTTGAGGCCCGCCTCGACGACCCGGCGAAACGCTGGAAGCTGAGTGAAACCGACCTCGAGGCCCGCGCTCGCTGGGTCGACTATGCCGAGGCGAAGGACGAGATGTTCGCCTATACGGACATCGAGGACTCACCCTGGTTCGTCGTCGAGGCCGACGACAAGCGCTCGGCGAGGCTGAATCTGATCAGCCACCTGCTTGAACGGATCCCCTACGAGCGGGTCGACCAGACTCCGATTGAGTTCCCGCCCCGCCAGGAGCGCGCCTACGTCCGGCCCCCGCGCTCGACGGAAAGGCTCGTCCCGGAGCGGTTCACGGTCGAGCCTTAGGAAGTCTCGGCGTGGAACTCGCGCTCGCTGTCTCGTTCTCGATCGCCTTCGCGTTCACCAATGGCTTTCATGACGCCGCCAACGCGATCGCCACCATGGTCGCGACCCGAGCTGCGCGGCCGAGCCAGGCGATCGTGCTGGCCGCCATCTTCAACATGCTCGGCGCCCTGCTCGTCGGCAGCGCCGTCGCCGACACGATCGCCGGCATCGTCACCGTTCCCGCCTCGGAGGCCGTCGCGGTGATCGGCTCCGGCGTCCTCGCCGCAACGCTCTGGAACATCCTGACCTGGTGGCGGGGCCTGCCGTCGAGCTCGGCCCACGCGCTGGTCGGCGGCCTGTCGGGAGCGGCCTTCGCCGAAGCGGGCGTCACGGCGATCCGCTGGGGGGGACTGGAAGGGATCAAGCCGGTCGGGATCGCGGGGGTGATGATCGCCCTCGCGGTGTCCCCCGTGATCGGCTTCGGCCTCGGGCTGCTCTTCGCCCGCATCAACCGGCGCCTGCTGAGGCGGGCGACACGGCGGGTGCGGTCGCCGATCCGAGCCTCGGAGTGGGTGATGTCCGCCGCCCTCGCCTTCGGCCACGGCGCCAACGACGCGCAGAAGGCGATGGGCGTGCTCGCCGCATTGCTCCTCGCCAGCGGCGATCTCAGCTCGCTCACGGTGCCGCTCTGGGTCAAGCTCGCCTGCGGGGGCGCGCTCACGCTCGGCACCGCGACGGGGGGATGGCGGATCATCCGCACGATCGGCCGGCGCATCTTCCACCTCGCGTCGATCGACGCCTTCTCGAGCCAGAGCGCATCGACAGCCGTCGTCCTGCCGGCCACCTTCGTCGGCGCCCCGGTCTCGACCACCCAGGTGGTCGCCTCCTCGGTGGTCGGGGTCGGCGGTGGTCGGCGGCGCTGGCGCCATGTCCGCTGGTCGGTGGTCCGGTCGATCGCCTATGCCTGGCTGCTGACGCTCCCCGGCTCGGCCCTGCTTGGGGCCATAATCCTTGTCGCTTGGAGAGCGATCCAATGACCCGGCGACACTGGTTTCTCCCACAGACCCCCGACCTGCTCGGGATGCTCCGCTCCCAGGCGGCGACCACGACGAGGGGCCTGGAGGAGCTGACTTCCTGGGGAAACGGGGACCCCGCCGCCGCCGATCGGCTCCGTGCCCTCGAGCACGAGGCCGACCGACAGAAGGGAAAGCTCCGCGACGAGCTGACCGCGGCGTTCTCGACGCCGCTGGAGCCCGAGGACCTGTTCGAGCTCTCTCGCGGCATCGACGACGTGCTCAACAGCGCCAAGAACCTGGTCGGTGAGGCCGAGGCCATGCACGCCTCGCCCGACCCGGCGATCGCCAAGATGGCGGCCGAGCTGACCCACGGTGCCAAACGGATCGAGTCGGCGTTCGCGAAGTTCGCCGAAGACGACAGAGCCGGTGCCACCGCGCTGGCCGACAAGGCGATCAAGGACCAGCGCCACGCCCAGCACACCTACCGCGACGCGATGTCGGGGCTGGTCGACAATCCCGACCTGCGCGAGGTCGCGACCCGCCGCGAGCTCTACCGACGCCTGGCTCGCACCGGTGACGCCCTGGTCAGGGTTGCGGAGCGGATCTGGTACGCGGTCCTGAAGGAGAGCTGAGCGGGCGGGCTGTCGAAAACACATCTTCACCTAATTGGAGACGCGATCCTCTACACTGGCCTGGTCCCGGACGGGCAGGACCCGGACGGGCTTCCCCGTGTCGACCGACGGCAGAGCCGCGGAGGCACGACACCGCGTCGCTGCTTATCCCTGGTGCGACCGGTAAATGCGCAGGAAGGTTCCCGTGGCTGACTTCCCTCGGCCGCCGGGCCTCCTGCGCACGCCGGCACTCGATGAGAGGGGACGGCGGGTGAAGAGCGGTCAGTTACGCGCGGCGGCGGCCTCTTGGCCGGGAAAGGCCGACAGCACCAGCCGGTAGAAGCCCCGGACTTCGGTCTCGAAATCCTCTGGGGCCCCGCGCAGGATCGCGCCGGTGACGAAGCAGCGGATCGACCCGAGCACGAACGCGGCGGTGATCGGCGGCGGAGCCGTGTCCTCATCGAGATCGCTCCGTGCCTCATCCATTTTCTGCGTGAGGCGGGCGATCATCTCCGCGCGCTTGCGCAGGGCTCGTCCCCCCGCGACGTGGACCTCGACCAGGAGACCGCGCGCCAGGGCCGGCCGCTCGTCGAGGAAGGCCGCGGTCCGCAGCAACCCGGTCAGCACACCCTCCGCCCAGGTGTCCTCGGCGGCGATCGCCTCCATCAGCTCGTCGTAGCGCCGCTCTATCTCGAATTCGTAGGCGTCCGCATAGCACTCTCCCTTGTTCGGGAAGTGGGCATAGAACTCGTGGCGGCTGCCGCCGTAGCGGTCGATCACGTCCTGAACGGTGACGTCTCGGTAACCGCGTTCGCCGCAGGCCTCGAGCATCGCCTCCATGATCCGCTCGGCGACCCCCGAGTTCCGACGTCGTTGGTCCTTCCGCAGCCGCGCCAGCTCATCGCGGGGGGTCCGCGCTCGGGGCCCCGTCGTTGTTCCCCTGCCTGCCACCGACCGGGAACGATACCTCTCTTGTTTGGATACTGTCATTCTCCCAACTCCGTTTCCGGCTCGGCTATCCTCGCCCGATGGTCTCGCTGCCGGAACACCTTGCGCAAGGCCCTGTCGGCAGGAATCAGGTGTCGCGCGATGTGATCGAAACCGAGCACCGCAACCACGTCCTCGACGTCGCGACAGAGGTCTTCGCCAAGCGCGGATACACCGCGACGACGGTGGACCACATCGTCTCCGCCGCCAGGATCGGGGTGGGCAGTTTCTATTCCCTATTCGACGGCAAGGAGGACTGCTTTCTCCAGGCCTACGAGCGCAATCTGGCGACCGGGCGCGCCCGGGTCGAGGAGAGCATCCCGGGCGGGGCACCTTGGCCGGAGCTCGCCTGCGCCACCCTGCAGAGCGTCCTCGACCTGATCGCCGCCGAGCCGCTTGCGGCCCGCCTGGTCCTGGCCGAGGCACAGACGGCGGGTGACGCCGCCCTCCGTCGCTACGAGGAAACCATCGACCAGCTCGTGCCGGTGCTGCGCGCCGGGCGCGAGGTCAGCCCGTTTGCCGGCGAGCTACCGCAATCCCTCGAGGTCGCCATCCTCGGCGGGCTGCTCTGGTTCCTGCAGCAACGTGTCGTCCAGGGGGAGATCGACGGCCTCGAGGATCGCCTCCCCGAGGTGGCCGACATCGTCCTGGCGCCCTACCTCGGTGAGAAGCAAACCGAGCGGGTCTTGAAGTCCTTCGCGCGCACCTAACGCAAGACCCGCACGGTCACGGTGGGCGGAGTGCCTTGACCTTCGAATCGCGGCTGGAGAGACTCTCGGTGGAGAAAGTGTCATTCGCGGAAGGAGCCTTGCTCCAGTGCTCGACCAGATCGCGGTGCGTTCCCGCCTCGACCACGAGATTGCGCGTAGGGAATCGGTAACGGGGCCGGCGGCGGGAGCCGCGGATGATGCCTGACTCGGGGACCGGTGGGAAGCTCTCGGGTGCGGAGCCTGATTCGCGCGCGAGGATCCGCGACGCGGTCATGGAGCTGGTCGTCGAGCGGGGATTTGACGCGACGACAGAGAAAATGGTCATCGAACGCGCCGAGGTGAGACGCGATGACTTCGAGAGCCTGTTCGGAGATCTCAGAGGTTGTTGCGTCGAGATCTATCGTGAGAACATCGAGGACTTCAACCAGGCGGTCTTCGGGGCAGCTGTCGGGGATCGTTGGCGCGACCGCCTCCGGGCGGCCGCCTACACCGCGGCGAGATACATAGACGCCCGTCCTATCCAGACCCGCTTCGACATGATCCAGATGCTCGGGGTCGGCGACATGGCACAGGCGTACCGAGATCGATATCTGGGCCGGATCGTGAACCTCATCGATGAAGGCCGAGAGGAGCTGCCGGACCCCGACTCGATGTCGCGCGACGTCGCGATCGGGGTGTTCGGCTCGATCTACCAGTTCCTCCTCAAGGAACTCCATGATCGCCGCGCGCCGGTCACGGCTGAGAGCTTCGTGCCCCAGTTGATGTACATCGCGGTTCGCCCCTACTTCGGTCACGATGCGGCGCTCGAAGAGCTGAGCGTCGAGCCACCGCCACCGGACGAAATGGATGGAACGGGACGACGAGACTGACGGCCGACAGGCGCGCACACCAATCGGAGGCCCAGTGCAAGCGCCGGCCGCGGTCGACTATGTTGCCCGCGTGAATCCAGCCAAGAAGGGCCAACAGGGAGAAGGCCACCTCGGCCGCCTTCCCCCGGGCCGGCACGGGCTGTCGCGTGAGTTCGTGGTCCGCAATCAGCGCGATCGCCTCACCGCGGGAATGATCCGGGCGGTGGCCGAGAACGGCTATCACGACGCCACCATCAGCCAGATAACCGAGGCCGCCGGTGTCTCGCGTCGGACCTTCTACACCTACTTCTCATCGAAGGAAGAGTGTTTTTTCGACACCTACCAGATCATCGCCGACCGCCTGCGTGAACTCGCCAGGGAGGCGGCCTCGAACGAGTCCGACTGGCCTGCCCAGGCTCGGGCCAGAGTCGCGACGACCCTCGAATTCTTCGCCTCCAACCCCGACCTCGCGAGGGTTTGCCTGATCGCCCCCTCACGGGCCGGCGACAGAATCGCCGCCCGATTCCAACAGGCGGTGACCGAAGTCTACGAGGAACTCGCCGCCGGGATGCCCGCCTCGGTGGCAAAGCGCGCCCCCTCACCGGCGGTGCAGCAATCGATGATCGGCGGTATGGCGACCCTCGTGATCGACAGGGTCGAAGCGGGGAAGGGGGAGCGGCTGACCGATCTCCTGCCTGACCTGCTCGAGCTCTTCTTCACCCCCTACCTCGGACGCGAGGAGGCGGTGAAGGTGGCGCGGCAGAGCCCGTCGTAGAGCGCGCTCCCGCTCCCGTCACAGACGGCTTTCATTTGGAGACGCCATCCTCTACGCTACCCCGCTCCTCCATTGCCCCAGCCGCCTCCACTCAGATCGTTTCGCCTGCCGCGGGGTAAGCACCGCCTCTCGCGGGAGCTGGTCGCTGAAAACCAGCGCCTGCGTTTGATTGCGGCGGCGGGCGAGGAGCTGGCCGCAAACGGCTACGCGAAGACGACGAGCGCCCGCATCGCCGACCGCGCTGGTGTATCTCACTCGACCTTCTATCAGCAGTTCCCGAACGTGCAGTGCTGCCTGCTGGCCGCCCACAAGACGGCGGCCGGCTGCGTGCTGGAAGTGGTCTCGAGCTGCCCGGGGGCCATCGACCCCGACGAGCGCCTGGATCGCGCCATCGAGGACACCCTGGACTTACTCTCCGGGGACCCTTCGCTTGCGAAGCTGCTGGGGGCCGAAATCGCGGCCGGAGTCCCGGCGATCGCAAAGTCCCGCGATCTGCTCGTCGACAGGCTTGCCGAGAAGCTCCGGACCGGTCGGATGGCGCGCGGGGTGGCGGACGATACGACATCGGGGATCGACTGCCGCCTGGTCGGAGGCGCGGTCGCGATCGTGGCCGAGGCCATTGACGCCGGAGAGGCAGAGCGCCTGCCTGAGCTCAGCGCCGAGCTCGGACGGCTGCTGGCGGCGCCCTACGCGTCCTGCTGAGGGACGCGCCTGGCCCGCTAGCTGTAGTTCCTAACGGATGTCTTCGTCAGTAAACGAAGACATCCGGGCCTCGCTGGAGGCTGGAGCTGGGTACTGATCGACCATCGTCTGTCCGGCGCCGACGGTGCGGGCAAGGGCGTTGTCCCAATCGTCGCCGACGCCCCATACCCAACCGCCGGCCCGCGTTGTCACGAGCGACGCCGAGGGTGCGCCCGAAGCCGCGGAGACCGATGCCACCGACGAGCTGGTCTGATGCATCGGCCATATGGCCCGGAGCTAAACTGCCCCTCCTCCGCACCCAAGCCGCCGAAAATTTGAGCAAGCTGATCCGCACTGCCGCTGTCCTCGCCACCTTTGCGGTGCTGGCGCTCACGCTGAGCGCCTGCATCACCGTCAAACCCGGCTCGCAGCAGACGAGCCAGCCGGGCGGGATCGGGAACGTCAATGTCGACTTCCAGCTCTGCAATGCAGAAGAAGGGCCGGGAGCACCGTCCGAATGCGAACTTGACGACTACACCGGCACAGCGCAGGTGATCCTTGCATTCATCGCGCCCAAGGGCGTTACCAACGTGCCCGCCAGCTTCACCGCGATCCCCGGCCCGGCCCCAGGCGGCGCACCGATCACCTTTCGGCGCAACCAGAGCATCGATGCTTTCCTCAACAGCCTGGAAGGCCTTCCCGCGGACCTCGCAGCGATCGGCTACCTCTCCGACGTGGTTGTGGAGAACGAAAACGACAGTTTCGAATGGTCGGTGAAGTTCCCCTTCGGCCTGCCTGGAGGGGCCGATGGAGGGAGTTTCGTCGGTCCGCTCAAATACTTCCTCGTATTCGGTTGGCGCAAGGTGGGGCCGGGCCTGTCGCCCGACCGGCCGGTCGAATGCGAGTCTGCCGCACCCGATGAAAATGCCGCCTGCACCAGCGCCGGCGAAGTCGAGTTCGGAGTCTCCGACCTGAAAGTCACACCCCCGGCGGAAACGACCGTCTTCGCCGGGGCCACCGCCGAACTCCCCTTCGCCTTCGACTTCGGCAGCAGCGCCGCGGCCCCGCCGAGCAGCTTCGCCCTGAGCGCGACGACGACGCTGCCTGGCGCAACCGCGACGCCGTCGGAGCTGACCTTCCCGGTCGGCCCGCTCAGCTCGAGCAAACGATTCGCCGGCCAGCGCAAGGCCGTCGTCGTCGTGCCGCCGAAAGCGAAAGAGGGCGTCTACGAGGTGCGATTGAACGCGACCACGGCGACCGGGGGCAGCACCGGCGCCGTGGCACAGCTGCGGGTCAGACAGGCCCGGGTCGGCATCAGGGCGAAGCTGAACAAGAGCAGGGGCACCGCGACGCTGACGCTGACGGTCCCCACCGCCGGGACATTGACCGTGTCCGGCAGGGGAATCGTCAAGGCCCAGCGCAAACCGAATGCTGCCAAGACGGTGAAGGTGACCGTCAGGACCAAGGGCAAGGCGAAGAGAAGGCTGCTCGCCAACGGCAAGGTCAGGGTGACCGCGAAGGTGACGTTCCAGCCGACGGGCGCCGCCGCGGTGACCGCCAGCAAGCCGTTGAACCTGAAGACTTCCCAGTAGGTCGGGGCCGGCGGCGCGCTTGAACCGCGGCCTGCGGAGGTCCGTATGCCGGACTACCGTGAATCAGGCGAGGCACAATCTCCATGGCTGACGCTCAAACCAACGGCAGTGGCGGCCACCGGCGCGAGTTGGCGCTTGTCGAGATCGAGGCGCTCTGCGCGAACATGCTCCACGACCTTCGCATCCTCAAGGCGAGCGTGGAGTGCGTCCAGGCGGAGTGCAAGGAGGCACGGAGAGGGGCGAAGGCGCCACCGGCATCGGGGTTCGGCTGAGACCTGAAAGACTCTGGTTTCTGTTCCGGGGTCGAGCGCCGACCTGTTGTGAGATAAACGCAAAGCCGGAGGACTCTCCCGCTAGGCTCAGGTCTTCATTGTTTGACTTCGCGAAACGGGTTGCCGCGGTCCTGGTCGTCCTTGCGGCTCTCGCCGTTACCTGGTCGTCCGCCCCGGACAGTGCCGGAGCCGCGCCCTGCCCACTGCCGAGCTTCGGGTTCGGAGGCGGGGTCCTCTCGATTCAGGGAACCCCTCCCTGCGCGGAAGAATCCGAGCGCTTCGACGTCTACTGCGAAGCCGGCACGGTCCGGTTCGAATACGCGGTCAACGACGTTCTGCAAGGACAGATCGACACGGAAGTCGGATGCGGGTCCCCCGCGCGCCTCGCGGTTCACGCCAACGCCGGCGACGACACAATCGACCTCTCCAAGATCACGGTGGCGAACGGCTTCACCGGCTTCACCGAGCCGAACCTCGTCGAAGGGGGCTCCGGCAAGGACGAACTCGTCGGGAGCCAGACCCCGAGCGAAATCCTCGGTGGCACCCAGAACGACATCATCCTGGCCCGCAACGGTGTCCACGACACCGTCGATTGCGGTCAGGGAACCGACGCCGTGCAGGCCGACCAGGCGGGTGTCGACGCGTTGTCGAACTGCGAGCTGATGGATCTCCTTCCAACCTCGGCGGCACCCGGCGCCGCCCCCGCCGCTTCGGTCCCGACGCCGACCGGGAAGCGGGCGGCGGCCCAGAGGAGATGTCACAAGGTCCAGGGTCGCAAAGCACGCCGCAGATGCTTCCGGCATGCAAGGACCCTTCCTATCTGACTGTGGCTGACTCGCCGCCCTACGCTGTCACCAGGTTCACGATTTCAGCCGCGCGCTCCTCGGGCTGACCCGCGAAGCCGCCGTCGACGGGCATGCTTGGCAGCAGTTTCTCCTGGACGAAGCGGTCGGCGTCCTCCTTGGACTCCCACACGGCGGCGATGAGAATCCCCCCGTCGGTCGGGCCGGCGGCGTGGTAGATCTGTCCGTCGGGCAGACCCTCCGGAGGGTGGACCACGGCTATTGTCGCCTTGTACTGATCCTCGGTCGCGCCCGGCCAGAAATGCGAGAGCAGGTATGCCACGGGTGATCCTTTCTTTGGGTCATCCAAGCCTAGCCCGATTGCCTGGGTCACCCAATCCGTCCGCGGACGACGGGATCCTTCGCAGGCTTTGAAGCGCGGTCCCTCCTATTTTGTCGTCGCGGGGATAGCTCTGGACCGGGAGATGAGCAGGCTACGGGCGCTGCCCGTGTTCGCCGACGGGCCGCTCCTGAGCCGGAATCCAGAGCTAAAGGTGCGACGGGCGCGCAGGCGCCCGAATCGTCTCGGCTTCGCCGTGCCGAGCGAGTTTCGCCTCTCCGTCACCGCCTATCCCGGAATCCGCGGCGGCGACGTCCTCGAGGTTCTCCTCCACGAGCTCGTCCACCTCCACGTCGGGCGAGCTGCGGAAGCCCATGCGTGGCACGGCCCGACGTTCAAGAAGACAATGGCACGGGGGATGGAGGAGGGTTACGGGATCACCGGACTGAGACCGTCCAGCACCCTTCATGGGACCTACGCCGAGGCGATCGAGCGGACCCGGCTCAGCGGGGGAATGCAACTCACGATCCCGCTCGCCGCCTAAGAGAGGCGGGCCGAACGCAGCCTTCGGGGATGCCGCAGCGATGCCGGACGGGGCTCGAACCCCAGATTCCGCGGGTATCGGGGAACATCGGGCCATGGCGCTCGCCACCGAGGCATGGACAGCGGTCCTCGCAGGCCTGATCCCGATTGTCGGCCTGGTCGCGGTTGGCTACCTCATCGTCCGCGCGGTGCGCGACAGCGACGAGGACGGGGGTGGCTGATCGACCCCCCGGCCCCGCGGGCGCGGTGGTGGTCGATGCGCGGGGCGCAGAACAGGAAGCCCGCGACGTATCGGTGTCCCTTCTGCGACCGGTACCTGCCGGCGCTCAGCGAGCACGTCCTCCTCATGCCCGAGGGAGACCCGAGCCGGCGGCGCCACGCACATACCGACTGCGTGCTCGCCGAGAGGGAGGCCGGACGGCTCCCGACTCGCGAAGAGTGGCGCCGCTCTCAGCCCGGGCCGCGGCGAGAGCGGCGGAGCCCGTTCGAGAGGCTCAGGCGGCTGTTCCAGCGCACCGCGAACTAGGTTCCGACGGCGACAGGGAGGCGGTTCCCCTTGCGTCCAAGTCGTTGCGCCCGGCCCTAGCCCGCTCACGACCTGCTCGCCGGGACCCACGCGGCGGAGACCGGGGAGACCGTGGAGTGCGCGAAACGCGTAGAAATCAGACTCCTTGCGCGAGCGAACCCGCACCTATCGAGTCGCCATGGCACTCAACCAGCCCGTCGCCTGGTGGGGCAGGTTGCAGGTCGATGGCCTCGATTCGCTTCCCGCGACGGGTCCCCTGCTGGTTGTCGGTAACCACGACAGCCACTGGGATCCGGTGATGGTCGGGATCGCCGCCCTGCGCCGCCGCCAGATCCGAGCGCTCGCCAAATCGACGCTCTGGGACGTGCGCGGGCTGGGTCCGATCCTCAACGGAATGGGCCAAATCCCGATCGAACGAGGCGCAGGCGATACCCAGGCGCTGGCGCGGGCGATCGAGACCCTGCGTGCGGGGGCCTGCATCGGCGTCTTTCCCGAGGGCACCCGCTCACGTGGGGAGGTGCTGCGAGCCCGCAGCGGGGTCGGCCGCCTGGCCCTCGAGGTGCCGGAGGCACATGTCACGCTGGTGTCGATCGAGGGCACATCTGACCTCACGAGCTTTCCCCGCCGGCCGAAGGTCCGAGTTCGCTTCTTCGACCCGGCGGATGGGCAGGCGCGGCCCGGGGAGGACGCTGGTGAGCTCTCGGCTCGGCTCCTTGCCGAGATCCGCGCGCTCGTCCCGCCGTCCATCTCCTATCGGAAGCGGTCCTAGCGGTGGGTCGCCGTCTGCGACTCAGCAGCAGAACGCTGCGGGGGATTCCCGTACGGATGTCCGCTGCACCTCTAGGGGCATTGTAGGATCGCCCACCATATGCGGAGGTTGGCTGCATCGGTCGCGATTGCTCTGCTGGGGCTTGCGCTCACTACCGGTTTAGCATCCGCTTCCAGTCTCTACGTGACCAACCTCAACGACGGGTCGGTCTCCCAATACGCAGTCGGCTCTGACGGGACGCTCTCCCCGCTCTCACCTGCGGTCGTTCCCGCCGGCCCCGGTCATTCCGTCGGCATCGCTATCAGCCCCGATGGCAAGAGCGTTTACGTGGCGAACATCGGCGGGACGATCTCCCAGTACGACGTGGGCCCGGGCGGGGTCCTTACGCCCAAGTCGCCGGCATCGGTACCGGCCGGCCCAGGCGCCAATGGCATCGCCATCAGCCCGGACGGCACGAGCCTCTATGTGGCCGATTTTGGAATCAACGCGGTCTCCCAATTCGACGTTGGCCCGGCAGGAGCGCTGGCGCCGAAGACGCCTGCGACTGTGCCTACCGGCGGTCATCCGGACGACCTCGCCGTCAGTCCGGATGGCAACAGTCTCTACGTCTCCAACGAGGGGGAAGAATCGGTATCCCAGTTCAACGTCGGGGGTGGTGGCCTCTTGGCACCAAAGTCCCCTGCGACCGCGCCCGCTGGGGAAACGCCGGAAGGCGTCGCCATCAGCCCGGATGGGAAGAACCTCTACGTGGCCAACTACGGGACCGACGATGTCTCCCAGTTCGACATCGGCCCGGGCGGTCTGCTCGTGCCGAAGTCACCGGCGACCGTGCCAGCCGGGGAAGGCGCGCTGGGAATTGCGGTGAGCCCAGATGGGAGCAGTGCCTTCGTCGGCAACGACGTGGCCGAATTCGTCAGCCAGTACGACATCGGCCCAGGAGGGCCGCTTATCCCAAAGTCCCCACCGACTGCCCCATCCGTGGAGGGTCCGGACTGGATCGCGGTCAGCCCAAGCGGGCGGAGCGTCTACGCCAGCGTCTTCGGCAGCGGGGTCAGCGGAGGCGGTGTGTCTCAGTACGACGTCGGTTCCGCAGGAGCGCTCGCCCCGAAGTCCCCGCCTTTTGTCGCCGCCGGTAATGGCCCAGTGGGTGTGGCGATCACCCCGGACCAGTCCCCGGCCGGGTCCCTTTCCATTTCCGCTGCTCGCGCCCGGCCGGGGGTGCCGGTCGCCTTCGACGCCTCTGCCTCCAGCGATCCCGATGGCTCGGTGGCTCGCTATGACTGGAGCTTCGGCGACGGCCTGTCGGTGGCAAACGGCGGCCCGACGCCGCAGCACCCCTACAACAAGCCCGGCCGCTATCAGGTGACCGTCACCGTCGCCGACAACGAAGGCTGCTCGACAGCCATGATCTTCACCGGCCAGACCGCCTCCTGCAGCGGGTCCGCGTCGGCAAGCCAGGCCCAGATGGTGCAGGTTGCCTACCCGGGAGTCCGCGTCAAATGCCCGAAGAGCGCGAAGCCCCATGGCTGCAAGTTCAAGCTGCAGGCCCTGACGAAGAAGCGCAAGGGCAAGGCTGAGAGCGCCATCGCCAAGGCCAAGGCCAAGGCCGGACACTCAACGGTCGTCTCGCTGAAACCGAAGGCGAAGTTCAGGTCGAAGCTCGCCTCGGCCAACAAGGTTCTGATCAGGAAGACGGTGACGATCGACGGCATGAAACGGACGAGCTTCGGCAAGCTGAAGATCGTCCGCTAATGCCTCGATCCCCTGGAGGGCGGCTCTGCTCGATACCGGGTGAGCTGTCCCGCGCTCCTGGGTCGCCGTCAGCCGAGGCATTCGGTCTTGCCCCAGCACGCCCACGCGAGAAGCGCAATAAACAGGACGTAAGGGGTGACGACGCCGAGCAAAGCCCAGGAGAATGTGGCGAGCTTGTTTCGCCACGATTGAGCCGCGATGAGGAGGAGGGCGAAGCCCAGCGCCAGAAGGATGCAAAGGACGAAGGCCTTGTGAAAGCTGGAGGCACCGTCGACCATGGCCGGGTAGATCGCGCTGCTGGCGGCCAGGCTGGGCAGAAACGGGACGAGGACCTGCCTGCGAGGTCGCGCTACGACCAAGCCAATGACCGAGAGCCCCAGCGCCAGAGGCACCGCCGCGACCAGGATCGTGTTCCAAGTTGCCTTGTCCACGACTAGAACCCTTCATCGACTGGCGGGACCCCGCAGCTTTAGGCCGGTTACCCCCCGGGAACGGAGCGATACTCCTCTGATGTCCTCGGCAAGCCTGGGCTCCGTACTCTCGGTCTATGCGGCCTGTGAACACGGGGGACACTGAGCCGCGCCGAAATTGACCGACCGCGCCGACAGGCCATTTCGAGAAGGGTGATCCGAATGCACACGAATCAGCAGGCGTCCAACGGCGAGACCAGGCTCGCCTACATCCTCGGCCAGCCCCTTGCCGAGGACGTCGTGCGACAGTGGCCGCAGATGGGGGAGGTCGTGCGCACGAGCAAGCTCATCGGCGACATCGAGGGCAACTTCCCTGAGCTCACGCTGGAGGTCGGCAGGCGCCTGCATCTCGACAACGTTGTCGTGGTCGAGTGGACCTGTGACTACGGTGACGGACGGCTGTACCGGAATGTGACCATCGGCGAGTTGGAGGACGGGGAGGCTGTGCGCGTGACCGACTACTGGGGTGAGCCCACGGAGACGCCCGAGTGGCGCCGACACAGGACGGATCGGCTCAACATGCCCGGCGACGGCATATGGCCGGACGGCGAGCACCTCGCCCATCGTTAGACGCCGGCTCACCCGAGCAAGTCGGTGCGATGGGCAGCACTGCGCGGAAACTTCCGAAGCTCACCACCAAACGCCATCGGTGGACCCGAAACCGAGGTTTTACAGGAAGAAAGCGATGCCAAGGGATGGGCAATCCGGGACCCCGGCGGTCAGCCGGACTGCGCGGCGATCGCTGGCGCGCAGGAGGCCAACTCGCCTCCGCGGGGCATGTCGCGGCGCAGCGAGGAGAAGGCGACTGCGCCGAGGAGGAGTGGCAGCCAGAAGAGGATCAGCCGGTAGGCGAAGACGGCCGCGACTGTGCCAGCGGCAGGCGCTCCGTAGACGATCAGGGTCCCGATCAGCCCGCCGTCGATGCCGCCGATCCCGCCGGGAATCGGCAGCAGGCCGCCGAGCTGCCCGATCAGGTAGCCCATCAGGAGGACGGTGAGCGGAGGGGAGGGTCCGAAGGAGCGGAAGGTCGCCCACAGCACCGCATTGTCAAAGGCCCAGTAGCCGACCGATCCCGCCAGCACGCGGCGGTTTCCCGAGCGCAGGATCTGAAGCGCCTCGCCGGTACCGTCGATCAACGCGTGACGCGCCTCGCTGACCCAGCGCCTAGGTCGGGACGCATCTGAGCCGGGTGGACGGCCGGGGCCGAGCCGCGGGACTGCGACCACGACACAGAGAGCCAGGAACGCCATGGCCGCAGGGAAGGCGGTCAGCCAAAGTGAGAGCTCCGGTCCGAACAGGCCGACTGCCATTGTGGCACCGAGCACCGCAACCGCAAGGAAGTTGACCCCACTCTTGATCAGGAAGAAGGCCACCGACCGACGCGCGATCCGCCGGCCACCCATCCCCCCGCGATGCAGGACCCAGGCACCGAGCGCCAGCCCGCCGGCGCCGCTGGCCGGAAGCAGGGAGCCCATCGCGAGCTCGGAGCCGCCAATCTGCCAGCTCCGCCGCCAGCTCAGTCCAGTACAGAAGATCGGCCCGAACATGACGATGTAGGAGGCGAACGAAAGTCCCTCGAAAAGCGTCGCCAGCGCCAACCAACCGGGATCCGCCCCGGTCAGCCGTTCCCGAACTTCACCGAGGCCGGGGGCGAGCAGAACGATCGCGACCAGCACCCCGAGCGCCCCGATCGCTTGCAACGTTCGTCGGTGGAGGTTGCGGGGCTGAAACTCCCGGGGCAGGTCTGCCGACGGGGCTGTCGGAGGTGTGGTGTCGAGTTCGGCTGCGATGCTCAGGGACAGGGGGTTGCGAATCTGGCTCTACAGATGGTGTCGGAGAAGAGGCTCGATCCCATTTTGCTTGAGAGGGAGTTTCCGACTGTGGGCTGAATCAAGGCCGCATGCTTCTAGCGGAACCACCGCCGAATCCTGGGACTCGCCCATCCCCGCATATTCAGCCTAACGCGCCATTTGTACGGGATGCGGTTGCGGCGGCCTGGTACGCTCTGCGCGTTCCAAAGACGTTGAAGGTTTAGAAACTGGAGTTTGAGGACGGGGACCGCTAGCGCGGTCCCATTCGCTTCCTAGGGGGCCTTGGCTGAGAAGCGTGGTGTGCTTGCTCGGGCTCTACGGCTCGATCTTCTCCAAGCTCCACGGCTGACGCTCGAGGACGATGCATTCGAGCTTCCTCTGCTGCCGGTCCAGATACCAGCGGCGCTTGGACTTCTTCATCCCGCCCTCCCTTCGCGACACCTTGCCGGCATGGAACCCGTAGTGCCAGGACAATCTGGTTCTGCGAGCCATGCCCGGAGGAGGGACTCGAACCCCCGACCCGCGGAATATGATTCTGCGCCGAGAGTTGCGGCTGTTTGCGGCTGTTCGGCCTTTCCCCGCAAATCGGCGATTTTCGGCGCTTCGGCGTCCTCGGGTTTTGCAGCGGTTTCCGGGTGTTGCCTTGCCACCCCCTTGCCACCTTGGGGGAATGCCTTCGATGCTTGTTTCTGACTTATCGCCGACCCAAGGCCCGCGCGACCAGCCTAGCCAGAGTGTCGTCTTGGGACAGGCTCGCCGTATAGACGCGAACATCGATCGGATGTATCGGATGTAGGCCTCGAACCTTGCGACGTGCTCGCTCAAGCTGGTCCCGAACCGCCTCGTTCCCTGTTTCGGCAACCGTGCAAACGAATTGATTCTCGGCCCAGCGCACAATTGGATCACCTGGGCGGAGCTCCTCTTCAATGGCCAGGAAGACATCACCAATCGCGGCGATATGGGCCGGATAGTTGTCGCTGGCTTCAGACGGTGAGCCATCGTTGACGGTGAGCAGACCAAGGACCAGCGTCGATCCCCGAATACGAGCGCTCCCGATCTCGTGGCGCAGGAGGACTTCGCCGAATTGCCGGCAGTAGGCGCCGGTAAGTTCGTCCAAATAGAAGCGCTCCAGTTCCACCCGCAGAAGTTCACGGTCTCGCGCTGCGGCTTCCCTGTCCCTCGCTGCGCGTTCGCGATCGCTGAGGGCGCTCAGTCGAGCGGTCGCTGCTCTCTCCCTGATCGAACGAACTGCACGCATGATGGGATCGTCGTCGACCTCTGCTCCGTCGAGTGCCGCTGCGGCCTTGTCGACTTCATTGGCGGCCAAATCTCGCGCGGTCGCCTGTTCGTCCCGACGGGAGGCATTCTCGTCACGGCGCGAGGCGATTTCTTCACGCTCCCGGGCAACCTGAGCGCGAACTCCAGTCGTAGCAGAGCGCGTGAGAGTTCCCTGGTCCCTGCTGACCTGTCCTTCACCGTGAACGCGCATCAACTCGGCGCCAGCCTCTGGATAGGCGTCCAACTCCCGATCGAACGCTTCCTGGTCGCTATCAGAAGCTCGTTGATCGGTTACTGCGGCGGCCTGATCTTGATCGGAAAGGCCCTGATCGGTGTCCGAGGCGGTTTGGTCGCAGTCCGCAGTCGTCTGGTCCGCTTCGCCCGCAGCCCGATCGTCGAGGCTATGAGAGCGGCGACGCCATGGAAAACTAGGACTGATTTTGGGTCTTCCTTTCGGGGGCTGAACGCTGCCTGGAAGGCGAGCTCCTCCAAACCAGCGTCCCTGTTATTCAGGCTAGCACCGTGGAGACCGATCGTCCCGGCCCCGGTTCATGATCGCGTTCATCGTCTTCTGCGCCACGCATGGTGGCGATCGACTGAGCCGACCCAGCGCAGCTGGGCCGGGTAGTCCCCGAGTGGCCGACTGACCCGATCCCTCCGAGATTGACCCAACGGTCAACGAGGACTAACGTCATCGACCGGAGCCTCGGTCCGTTGGGGGGACAAGGCCGAATGCCAACCCAACGGAGGCCCAGATGCGCCCGAAGCTGACCTACGCGAACGTGATGGCAACCGTGGCGGTCTTCATCGCTCTCGGCAGCGGAGCCATGGCGGCTACCCACCTCGGCAAGAACAGTGTTGGGGCCAAGCAACTGAAGAAGAACTCCGTCACCACGGCGAAAATCAAGAAGGAAGCCGTCACCGGCGCCAAGGTCAAGAAAGGCACGCTGACCGGAACGCAGATCAACTCCTCGACGCTTGGCTCCGTCCCGCAGGCCGCTCATGCAGACAGCGCCGATACCGCCACTACAGCGAACGTCGCGGATGGCATAGCACCGGCGGAACCCTTCCACGAGGTCGGTGCTCCCGGAGAGATTCCCTTTGAGCACGGATGTAAGAACGTCAACCCCGTGCGGACATACACGGAGACTGTCGGGTACTACAAGGACCGAGAGGGCGTCGTGCATCTGAAGGGTGGTTACTACAACTGCAACTCTGTCGCCTCTGTCGCGTTCAACCTCCCTGCGGGCTTTCGCCCCGGCGGACTCGTGAGTTTCCCGACCGGCGGTGCCGGTGTGGCAGGAGGTGTGTACGTCGATGTCCTCCCTGTCGGACTAGCGGAAGGCGGCGATGGAGCTGTGGAGTGCGGCGCGAGTTACTGCTACCTCAACGGGATCACCTTCCGCGCCGAATCCTGAGGATCAGCCACCGAACCTGAGGGGTCCAGAGCGGCCCCTCTTGCCGTTCTGGCTGAGGAGGAATAGCGTCGCAGCGAGGGCCTCGGCCCTTTCGGGCTGCGAGGCCGAAAGCCACGACCGCAAGGGAGGCCGAAATGAGAGAGCGCATCACATCGGCTCACGTCCTCGCTCTCATCGCCATCGTCCTGGCGGTTGGAGGCAATGCCTTTGCCTTCACCCTCGGCAAGAACTCAGTCGACACCAAGCAGTTGAAGAAGAACTCGGTGACCACGGCGAAAATCAAAAACCAAGCCGTCACCGCCGCCAAAGTCAAGAAGGGCACGCTGACCGGGAAGCAGATCAACGCCTCGAAGTTGGGAATTGTGCCAAGCGCCGTCCATGCCACCAGCGCCGACAACGCAACCCAGCTCGGGAACCTGGATGCGAACGCATACGAGCACGCCGATCAGATCAAGCGCTTCGGTCCTCTCATGGACAGCACGCCCGGCACAGCGCCGGGCGGTCCCACAGCCTCGTTCGGGCCGTTCACCTTCCAGCTCCTCTGCCAGTACCTCCCGGAAAAGGACGAGATAGGGCTGGGGTCGAGCGAGCCGCACGCCTTCGCTGCGTGGACCGTTCCATCGGATGCCGGGACCCTTGAATCCTTCTACGCCACCAACCTGGGTCCACCCATTGCCATCGCCAGCTCCTCGAAGCCCGGGGCCTACTTAAAGCCGGTCGAGGGCTGGGCGCTGTCGCCCTCGGGGGTCCGAATGCATTTCTCACTGTGGTTTGGACACGGCGTCCTAGGTGCCGACAACTCCACCTGCACCTTTGGTGGCGAGTTCCGTCAGGGGTAAAGGAGCGCTATCACCTTCGGCGCCGAATCCTGAGGAGCGGCACCCCGGACGTAAGAGGGGGTCCAGAGCGGCCCCTCTTCAAGCGCTCAACAGAGGAACCCCCTAGGGGTTGTTCCTCTGTTGTGATCGGGCTTTTAGACCGGCTAGAGGGTCCTATCGATTGACCTTTTGTGAGGGTGCGAAGGATCGGGGCGAGGTCAGCCCCTGCTCGTCAACTTCGCCAACTCGTCGCGGACGATGCCTCGCACCATGGTCGCCATCTCGTCGTCCCCATCGTCATCGTCGGGGGCATCGAAGGCGCTTCGGATGGCGTCGCGCAGCTTCGCGTCCTCGACGTGGAGGTAAACCTGGGTCGTGCTCAGATCGGAGTGGCCCAGTGCGAGTTGGAGAACGCTGCGCGGACGGCCTCGACGCACAGTGTGTCCTTCACCTTGCGGCGGGCCCGGCGATCCCTCGGAGATCGAACTCTATTTCCGCGGCGCCCGGGCCAGCCGATTTGGTCTCGTAGGCTCCGGCGACCTTCTCCGCCAGACGCCTGATCGCGGTGTAACCGGCCCGGCCCGCTTCCTAGCTCCGACTGATGAGGACGGCGAACGGGGTCTGCTCCCCGGCCGCGGTCGCGGTGAGCCGGAGCATGAGGGGAGTGCCTCGTCGGATCGGGAGGCTGTATCTCCTCTTCTTCGGGCCCAGCTTGAAGCGCGTCTTGCCGATCGTCAGCGTCGCCGGGACGGCCGATCTGGCCGAGAAGACCAGCTTGCGGGCGGCGCGGGGGACCTGTTTGGGTATGCCGAGCTTCAGGAACGGCAGCCTGACCGGCCTGACGGTGACCCGGACCTGCGCGGTGCCGGTTCGACCGGCGGAGTCCGTCGCGACCAGGCGGATCATGTTCTTGCCGGCCGGCAGCGGCCCGGCGCTGACCTCGGCGCCGCGGCCGATCGCGAACGGTCCGTCGAACCATCGCAGGCTGTCCCCGCGCAGCTCGCGCATGCTCGCGTCGAAGGCCTGCCCGGACAGCTGCAGGCGGGCGTCGCCGGCGACCGACGTCAGCGTCTTTTCGATCGCCACCTGAGGCTTCGCGCCGACGGCGACGAAGACCGGCGAGACGGCGGCCGTTTCGTTGAACCCGTCGTTGACGCGGACCCGCACGCGGGCCGCCTGCGAGGCGGCGAAATAGAAGGAGGACATCGAGGCGTGCCCCCGGCTCGGGCCGACGAAGACGGTGTGCCAAGAGCGCCCGCCGTCGCGAGAGTAATCGATCGATGCCGTCAGAGCGGAATGCGAGCGATCAGTCGCCCGCCAGCGCACCTTCACCTTTCCCCCGCCGCCGACCCGCGCTCCCCGGCGGGGCGCCAGGACCACCGCCTTCGGCGCGCGCCGCGGGCGGCTGCGGCTCGCGACGACCGTCCCGTTGAGGAGGACCTCGACCCGGTCGACGCGTCGCGCCGGCACTTCCCCGGTCAGCTCGTCGAGCGGACCGACTTCGTCGATGTGGCCGACTCCCTCCTGCATCGGGACGGTCGCGATCGGCTTTCCGTCGCCACCCAGCGCCCGCAGCGCGTAGGCGGATCCGCCGCGCGGCAGCGGCGGCCCGACCTGGAAGCCGACGCTGCCGATCTGCACGCCTTCGGTCCCGGCGTAGGCGATCACCCGCAGGCGGCCCCTGTGGATGGCAGCGACCGCTTTGTGGCCTCCTCCATGGCCGCGGCGAGCGGCCCGCGCGGTACCGGTGCGACGCGGCGCGCCACCCGCCCCGACCGACGACCCATGAGCGCCGCCGACCGATGACCCCGACGCCGGCGCGAAGCGGTTGAAGACGTTCTCCCAATTGATCGGCGAGAGCCAGTTGCCGGCGTCGCCGGAGCCCCTGGTCGGCGAGCAGTAGGACATGAAGTCGTAGTACTCCGAGACTTCGTTCAGTCCGTCCGCGAGGACCGTGTATGGGGAGGTGCCCATGTCGAGGCCGACGCCGAGCAGCTGGCCGAAGCCTTCAGGCGGCTCCGTGTCGGTGTCTGTTTTCTGTCCGCCCTCGACATTCGCCTCGACCGTGTCCTCGTTGTCGCCGGGCTTGAGCGGCCAGGGCACGCCGGTCTGGTCGCCGTCGTCGCTGTCGTTGTCCTGTCCCCCGCCGCACTCCTGGCTCGCGTGCTTGAGCCCGAACAGGTGGAAGAGCTCATGCGAGACAGAGGTGAAGGGCCGGTCGTCGCCGGTGCCGTCGGGCGTGTAGGTGACCAACGCGGTGCCGCCGCTGGTGGTCCCGCCCGTGCCCGTCGGGCTGACGCCCATCGTCGCGTAGTTCGGGTGCCCGTTGTCCGAGGCCCACTGGTCGACACGCCCCTTCGCCGCGTTCGTCTTGTTCAGGTGTTCGTCCTTGGAATTGACGATGTCGGTTATGTCGATGCTCGCCTGATAGGGAAGGACGACGAACCCGTCGTCCGCCAGCGGCGCGACCAGCTTGCCGTCGGCGAGGGCGGCGGAGGCCGGTATCGGGGAGTGCCCGTTCTCGGTCATCGCGACGGTCGTCAGCGTCACCTTTTCGGTCGGATTGAAGGTGACGTCGTTCTCGGTGAAGGTGTCGTTCGCCTTGCAGGCCACACCCGAGCACTGGATCGATGCCGGACCGAAGCTCGGCGGTGGCGCCGTCAGGCTGCCGACGAGCTTGATCGTGCCCACGGTCCAGGAGGCGGGCAGGGTGAACGTGAAGGCGTGGGCGTCGCTGATCAGCTCCGGCCCGAAAACGGGGGCGGGGCTCCACTCGCCCGTGTCGGTCAGGGCGGCCGGGCCGTAGTCGGGGTGCAAGGGGCTCCCGGGGAGCTGGGCCCCGTTGCGGAATCCGCTCAGGGTTGCGCCGATCCCCGTGGCGCCCCCCGCCGGCGCGCCGGCGGCGTCGGCGTAGAAGCGCACCGCGGTCCGCTTGTGCTTGACGAGGTCGAGGCCGCTGTAGCCGCCGCCCGAGGAGCCGCTGGGGACTAGGACTGCGACCGGGTCCTGGATGCCCTGCGTGACCTCCAGCCCCTGTGCTCGCATGTCGAAGTTGCCCGAGACGCTGACCGGGATCGTCACCGAGCGGTTTTTACTTCCCGAGGTCGGGCTCGGGGTGCCGGTGACGGTGACCGGGGCGGCGGTCACCGCCGGCGCGCCGGGTCCCGCGCTCAGCGTCAGTGTGAGCGGGGTGCCCTCGGGGCCGTTGGTCGAGCTCGGGCTGACCGAGCCGCTGACTTCGCTCGGCAGGCCGCTGACGCCGAAGGAGATCGGCCCGAAGGAGGTCGAGTTGCGATGCAGCCTCAGGGTGACGTTCGCGGACGCGCCCGGCACCAGCGTCGGGCCGAGGCCCTCGGCGGAGATGGCGAAGTCGGGCGGGATCGTCCCGGGGACTTCGTCAAAGCTCAGGTCGTCGATCCCGACCGGGCACTCGGCGTCGCTTGCGAGCCTGAAGAAGCTGATTTCCGAGCTCGAGGACTGGATCCCCATCTTCATTGTCAGGCCGAAGCCGGAGGAGATTTCGACCGTGTCTTTGGCGCCGGGGAGCGGGTTGCCGGCCAGGTCGAACCCTTCGAGGGAGACGTTGGCGGGAAAGCCGAGTCCGAGGTTGAGGTTGCCGATGTAGAGGGTGACGTGGTTCCGGGGCGCCGCGAACCGGCCCCAGAGCAGCACTTCGTGGAGCTCGCTCCCGCATTTCTGGCTGACGTCGAGCACGTTCGGGGGCGAGTGCGCTTCGCTGCCGCTCGGGGTGACGATCGTGGGCGCCGGAACCTTCAAGCCCGACGGGGTTTCGTTGAACGTGACTCCCTCGGCGCTGTACTGGTTTTCGATCGCCGTGCCTGCGGCCTGGTCGTCGAAGTTGATCACCGTGTCGGCGGCCGCGGCCGCCGACGGAAACACCAGCGCGCCGGCGACGATCACCGCCGCGGCCAGCCATCGTCGGCCCGCGGGCTCGCCCCCAGTAATTCTCCGGACGGATCCCCTCATCGCCCTCCTTTTCGCGGCGATCCTACCCTGTGCCGTGATGTCGGTTGTACGATCGTCCAGGTCATGCGGAGGATTGCGGCCTCGGTGGCGATGATTCTGAGCAGGGAGTTGCGGCTGTTTGCGGGTGTTGTGTTGCCACCCCGACCTGCCACCTTTTGCCGAGCCTTTGGCTCCCCTTTTCCCCAGGTTGTTGCTGCCCCGGTCACGCTCCCAAATATGCTGCAACAGCGAAATAGCGGTGCGAGAGCCTGCACACACCGGAACCCCTGGGACCTCCGCCTGATCACCTACACGCGCTATGGCGCAATGGTCGGCTGCCTGCGGTGCGGCACCTCATGGCTGATGAGCAGTTATCCGCTTCCCGATTCGAGCTATATGAGCGGTGGTTGGCGGAGCAAGCGGTAATGGATTAGGCAGCTCAATGTCATCGAGGCTCGGCAGTGGCCACATTTGCTGCCATCCCTTGGTTTTGGCCGATCGTCGGCCTCGGGACCTGCGGCTATCTGCGGGTGTCGGGTTGGCACCCCTGCCCGATTCATCTACGGGTTGCTTCATCGGCGCCAATTGGACGAGGCGACGATCTGAACCAACCGACTGCTGCTTCCGTACATGGAACCCATCAAGCGAGATTCTCACAACGACAGAGAGGGATAGACCAGTGAACGCGAACCAGGAACTCTGGGAGAAGGGCGATTTCACGAAGATCGCGCAGACGATGCGGGAGAGCGGCGAGGCGCTGGTCGGGAAGTTGGGCATCACCGATGGGCTCAAGGTCCTCGACCTCGGTTGCGGCGACGGCACCACCGCGGTGCCGGAGGCTCAGCTGGGCGCCGACGTTCTCGGTGTCGACATCGCAAGCAACCTGGTCGCGGCGGGAACTGCGCGCGCCGGGGACCTCGGCCTGACAAACATCCGCTTCCAGCAGGGCGATGCGACCGACCTGCACGAGCTCGATGACGCGAGCTTCGATCTCGTCGTCAGCATCTTCGGGGCGATGTTCGCTCCCAAGCCGGCAGATGTGGCAAAGGAGATGGTCCGCGTCACCAAGCCCGGTGGGCGGATCGTGATGGGGAACTGGATCCCGAATGACCCGACGCTGGTGGCTCAGATCCTGAAGACCAGCGCCGCATACTCGCCTCCACCTCCTGAGGGCTTCGTCAGCCCGATGACATGGGGCGTGGAGGACGAGGTGATCGGGCGGTTCACGGAAGCCGGGGTCCCCGCGGAGCAGATCTCGTTTCAGAGAGACACCTACACGTTCAACTATCCGGGATCCCCATCGGAGCTCGTCGGCGAGTTCCGGAGCTACTACGGGCCAACGATGAACGCATTCGCGGCTGCGGAAGAGAATGGCGGCGAGGGCGATCTCCAGTCCGAGCTGGATGCCCTGTTCAACGAAAAGAACACGGGCAATGGCGAGACGTCGATTCCAGCGACGTTCCTGCGGGTGACGGTCACGCGGTAGACGGCGAACAAGCGCCGCGCGAGTGAGGGGAATGCCGCCTGGGTCGATGTGAGACGCCGGCGGTCGATCGGCGAGGTCCCTGACATTCCCATGGCAAAGGTGGTCCAACGCCAGCAATTAGGTGGTCCTCAACGACGTATCTGTCGGTCATCCCTCTATGGAACCACCGGGGTTGGCCAGGCGATGCCGGAGGAGGGACTCGAACGGCCGACACGGGGATTATGATTTTGCGCCGGGAGTTGCGGCTGTTTGCGGCCCTTCGAACTTTTCCCGCTAATCCGCCGTTTTCGCCATCTCGCCGGTTCCGGGATTTGCGACTGTCTCCGGGTGTTGCGTTGCCACCCCGTTGCCACCCTCGACCGCTTCGTCGGGGAAGTCGGCGTCACCGACCCCGGCGTCGATCAGGTGTATGTAGGTGCGGAGGGTGAAGGCCCGGTCCGCGTGGCCGAGCCACTCCGAGACTTGCTTGACGTTACGGCCCGCCTCGAACAGCACCCGCGAGCGGTGCAAGCCGGGCGCCGCACGGTCCGGGCTGCCATCGAGGACCTAGCGGCGCCGGAATGTCACCGGGGAAGATCGTGGAGCGGCTGAACGCGCCGGTCACACTTCGCCGCGTGGGAAGCTTTGGCACCGTTCTACTGTCCGCCGCTGGCCTCGGAACGGCGGCGAGTTTGCGGGCGCGGGAGGCGGCCATGCGGTCCGCCCCGCCGGAAACGTCACCGTCGGTTGCATTTCCTGCTGGTCGCCCGTCTCCGCAGGCCCCAAAAGCTCACCCCACGTACTACTCGGGTCACAGAAAGAGGGCCGAGCCCTCTGGCTCGAAGTCCAGCAGGAGCCGCTCGGCGGTTGCCAGCAGGTCGGCAGACCGCTCCGGGTCGGTCGATGCGCCGCAGTCGATCGTCTCCCATTCGCAGTCGCGGCACTCGGTCAGGAAGGCACGGACCTCCGGCGAGGTCGGCAGTTCGTAGAGGGCCTGGTCGCCGTCGATCTCGGGGCCGAGGGCCTCGAGGACGGCGCGGCCGACCCCGGCTCGCTCAGGATCGTCGAACGTTTCGATGGCCTCTGCGTAGTGATCGAGGAAGCGGTAGAGCAGGTTGCGCTGCTCGGCGTCGATGCGGATCGTCGGCTCCAGCATTGAGCCGCGAGCGTATGGCCGGAGGGATAGCGGCGCAATCGTCATTTTTAGGCCTGATAGCGGCGCAATCGTCATTTTTAGGCCTGTCCGAGCGCATTTTTTCCGCGGGTTGGGCGAACGTCGCGGTCCAGGCATACAATCCGTCCCGTGCTTAATGCACCACGGGGAGGGCACCATCTTCGCCGAGACTTGCTTCTCGCCTCTGCGTTCACAGCTCTGCTCCTGGCGGCCTTCGCCCCGCCTGTCCTCGCCCGATACGCCTACGTCGCCAACAGTGCTTCGGACAACGTCTCCGCGATTGACACCGCCACCAACCAGCTATTCGGCAGCCCGATCGCAGCCCCCGCGGCCGAGTACGGGACTATCGCGATCACGCCCGACGGCAGCCGCGCCTATGTCGCCGACGGCGAAACCGACAGCGTCTCCGTGATCGACACCGCGACCAACCAGGTGGTCCGTGGACCGATCACCGTCGGTGACTACCCGGTCGGAGTGGCGATCACCCCGGACGGTAAGCGTGCCTTCGTCTCCAACGAAAGCTCAGACAGCGTCTCGGTGATCGACACCGCGACCAACCAAGTGCGGGGTTCGCCGATCACGGTCGGCGACGGGCCCTTCGCCGTCGCGATCACCCCGGACGGCAAGCGTGCCTACGTCGCCAATTACTACGGAGGCAGCGTCTCGGTGATCGACACCGCGACCAACCAGGTGGTCGCCTCACCGATCGCGGTCGGTGGCGGGCCCGACGCTTTCGCGATCACCCCCGATGGCACGCGCGCCTACGTGATCAACACCGACTCAAGCGACGTCTCGGTGATCGACACCGCGACCAACGCTGTGGTCGGCTCACCAATCACCGTAGGCACCAACCCCCTCGGAATCGCGATCACTCCTGACGGCAGCCGCGCCTATGTCACGAACAGCCTCGATATGAGCGTCTCGGTGATCGACACCGCGACCAACCAGGTGGTGGGTGGGCCGATCATGGTCGGCATCGCGCCATGGCCCGTCGCGATTACCCCAGACGGCAAGCGTGCCTACGTCGCCAACTACCACGAGGGCGACGTCTCTGTGATCGACACGGTGACCAACCTGTCGACGGGCACGACGATCACGGTCGGCAACTTTCCGGACGCCGTGGCGATCGTCCCCGACCAGCCACCTGTCGCCTCCTTCTCAGATCCCTTTTCCCGGCCAGGGGTTCCGGTCGCCTTCAACGCCTCTGCCTCCAGCGACCCCGACGGCTCGATCGCCCGCTATGACTGGGCATTCGGCGATGGAGCGCAGGCGCTCAACGGCGGCCCAAAGCCGAGCCATGCCTATGGCAAGCCCGGCACCTACAAGGCGACCCTGACGCTGACCGACAGTGAGGGCTGCTCGACCGCGCTGATCTTCACCGGGCAGACGGCCTACTGCAACGGATCGGCGCTGGCGAGCCAGACCCAGACGGTGAAGGTCGCCTACCCCGGGGTCCGCATCAAGTGCCCAAAGGGTGCGAAGCCCATGGGCTGCAAGTTCAAGCTCCAGGCCATCACCAAGAAGCACAAGGGCAAGGTGGAGAGCGCCGTGGCCAAGGCCAAGGCCAAGGCTGGAAAGTCAGCGATCGTCTCGCTGAAGCCAAAGAAGAAGTTCAGGTCGAAGCTCGCCTCAGCCGAGAAGATCCTGGTCAAAGAGACGGTGACGACCGACGGCTCCAAGCGGATGCGCTTTCGCAAACTGAAGGTCGTTCGGTAGCAGCGGCCTGGGGATCGGGCGGGGTCTATAACCCTGAACGGCGATGAGTGCAAACCTGTCGAAATGGGGACCACCTGGGAGGCCTGGCACTACGTCTTCGACGCCGGGCCGCCCTCTGCTGCGCGCCGCAACCCGCTGACACCTCGCCACTTCCCTTGCCACCCTGGCGAAAAACGGCCCCCCGCAGGCGGCGCATTTGGCTCTGTGGAACGATGCCGGAGGAGGGGACTCGAACCCCCGACACGCGGATTATGATCGCGCCCCACCATTGCGGTGGAGTGCGGGCTGTTGCGGTTTCGCCCGCTAGGATCCGGTTTTCGCCCCTGAAAGGGGTCTGGAGTGCGATCTGTATCCGTGGCTTCCGCTGACGCCCTGCTGACGCTTCGCAGAAGCGGCCGCTCGAGTTATCGCCGGACCCGGGGGCTCTCGACTTCTGTATGTGGCGGACGAGGTCGACTCGGACTAGTTGGGGAGTGTCGGTCGCCGGTCGCCGCCTCCATCTCCACGAGGACTCGCTGGGCCCCGTCTGGGGCGGCATCCAAGGCGGGCAGCTGAAGATCCTCCTCCTTTCGGAAGTGCACGGAGATCAGCGCGTGGAGCCCGTACAACAACTCCTGAAGCGTGTCGACGTCGCCGATGTCGGCCCCCTCCAGGCGCTCGATCCGGGCGACGATCGCTTCATGGTCGTGGACCATCGGGTCCGCGGCGTCAGCGAACCCGACCAGGGAGGCCCATTCCGGATAGAGGATTTCCTCCTCTGCCCTGGCGTGGGGGAGGAGAGTGTCTTGAAAGAAGCTCGCGCTCCTTCTCGGAAAGCCCCGGCATTTCCCGCGCCGCGTCGGCCAGCTGCTCAATGTGCTCGAGCAGGTGCGCATGCTCGCGGCGGAACGGCTCAGTCGGACGCATATGGATCACTCCCTCTCGCGATCGCCGGCCAGCGGTTCCACCATCCCCTCGTGGTCCTTAAAGAAAGCTGCCGTTTGGAAGGTTTCAACCGTGCTATTGCCCCGAAGGTTAGGGAGCCCTGGCTTACCCGCTAGGCGCCGCGGGGGATCTTCCGGCCCCCACTTGAGCGAAGACGGCCGAGGAGAACTACCCGCCTCCGGTTCCCTCGCGGCGACGAGTTTGACTTTCGATTACCTCTCGTCGTTGGTGATACTCCTCGACCGGAATGGCGCCTTCGGCGAACCGGCGCTCGAGGATCTCGGTCGGCGTCTCCCCACGCCCTCCGCCGGTTGCCGGGTCCATCCGGTCCGAGCGCCAACCAGCAAGGGAGCCGCGCGCAATCCAGACAATCCCGAGGATTACCGCCGCCCAGAAAAGCATCATCATGAGCGCCATCACGATCATCCACCCAGTGCCGACGTCGTCGCCATGCATCCCCCAGGTGTCAGCCAGAGGAAAGATCGATATTAAGTTCACTTTCTGCCTCCTCGTGTCTCAAGCCGCATGGCCCATCGTCTTGGTCGAGGCATTCTCGGCCAGTGGCTCCGACTCACCTGCCCCCTTGCCTGCTTCGCTTAGCTCAAGCAGCCGCGCCGTGTTTGAGCGGGTCTCCTCGATTCCCCGCAACATCCGCTTGGGGGGGAAGTCGTCGGGCATCTGCTCAAACATGCGCTCGCAGCCAGCCATCATGCGCTCGTGCAGCCGGGGGGCAAGCTTCCTCGCAAGCACCACGCTGGCGCCGGTGATAAGCGCAGCTATCCCTATTCGTCGCATCTTCGTTCCTTTCTAGGCGTGGGCTCCGCCCGGGCACCCCGCATTAGAGGTGCCCATGGCGGAAGTGATGACCGACGCGTTGCACTCCGCGCGGGTGGGTTGCTGCGAGCATCAATGTGCGCATCTCGTTCCTTTCTTTCCGTACGCGTCGCGGATCGGGCGAGACGCCTTGTAGTACCGCGGGGCTTCCAGCCGGGTTCAAACTTGACCCAGATTCTCTGACCCACCGTGCGAGATCCTTGCCACTTCCCTTGCCACCCCCGGCCCCTGAGCGGCCCCGAGAGGCAACGTATTTGGCTCTGTAGGCCGATGCCGGAGGAGGGACTCGAACCCCCGACACGCGGATTATGATCGCGCGGCGCGAGTGCGGGTGAGTGCGTGCTGTTGCGGGTTTTCGCCGCTAGGGGGCGGTTTTCGGCTCGAAACGGGGCCGGGAATGCGGGCTGTATCCGTGGCTTCCGCTGACACCCTGCTGGCACCCCGCGCAGGAAGGCGTGCCCCGCTAGCGGAAGACGCCGGTGTGCCCGAGCGAATAGCGCCCCGGCTGAGGGTAGACACAGAGCCCGTGCGGACCGCTGCCCACCGGGATACGGGCGATCAGCTTGCCGCTCTTGGTGCTGATCGCGTAGACCTCGGCGTTGTAGCGACCCGACAGCCAGAGAACCCTGCCGTCGGCGGACACCCCTCCCATGTCGGGGCTGCCCCCACCCGGAAGGCGCCACTTGTCCACCACCCGGCGCTTGGCGAACGAGATCACTGAGATTGAGCCTTCGTCGCGGTTGGTGACGTAGAGGAAGCGGGAGTCACGACTCGCGTAGAGCCCGTGGGCCCCGGCTCCGGTGGGAATAAACCCGACCTTGCGGAAGGTGTGGGCGTCGATCATCCAGACGCCGCCGTAGACCATGTCGGCGACATAGAAGATCCGACCATCCGGAGAGAGCTTGACGTCCTGGGGCTTCGCCCCCGCTTTCAGCACCAGGGAGGAGACGACCTTTTCCTTGGGGACGTCGACTTTGATCAGCGCGGACCCAAACTCGCAGCTCGCCACCAGATAGCGGCCGTCGGCGGTGAAGTCGATGTGGTCGACGCCAGGACACGGCACGGGCAGCGAGTGGTGCAGTCGCATCGAATGAGCGTCGCGGAAGTCGAGACGCTCCAACCGCTCGGCGACGACGATCGCGTACTTGCCATCCGGGGTGAAGTAGAGGTTGTAGGGATCCGTGACCGGAACCGGGCCGCCGCGGACCTTCCCGGTGGCGGGATCAATCGGCGTCAGGCTGTTGCCTTCGTCGTTGTCGACCCAGAGGGTCTTGAGATCGTAGGAGGGGGTGACGTGCTGGGGCAGCGCGCCCACTGGGAATTCGTCGATCACCTTGTAGGTGTGGGGGTCGATGACGCTGACCGTGTCGCTCTCGCTGTTGGGGACATATATCCGGGAGGGGAAGTTCCGCACCGCCGGCGCGAGCATCCCGGCGCGGTCGGCGGCATAGACGTCGTGTGGGTCGAGCAGGGGTGGAACCGCGTACCTGGACCCGGGGCCTTCAGCGGATTTGGCACTTGCGCTCTTGTGCGGACGGGCAGCGCCCGGGGCTACGCGTGCATGAGAACCGGAGCCGCCACCGTAGTTAAATACAGCCGCGATCACCGCCGTAAGAACCACGCCGATGGCGACTCCGAGCCCGATCAGGCGCCGCCGCCGTCGAACCTGCGTCGCACGCGCCCTTCTGCGTCGAACGAGCGCGGCGCGGGTCCTTCGATCTGTGCGTAGGGGCTCACTCATCGCGCTGAAGGCGCGCAACGGCGCCTCCACTCATCTGAAGCTGTTGTCGGGACGTTCGGGCATTATGCGGGGCTTGTCCAGCCTGCCCAAGTTGCTGGCCGTCTCCGCGGTTGCGCTTATGGCGGCTGCCTTCGCTGCCGGTTGCGGCTCAGGCGGCTCCGGAGGAAGCGGCGGAACGGACGCGACCAGCAGCGCCTCCGGCACCGAGCCGCTGCGCGTGGAGGCCGAGACTTCGCCAGACCAGCTCCCCGCTCCGCTCTCCGGCGAGGCGGCGGTCTCGCAGGGCGGGCGAATGCTGATCATCGGCGGAGTGGACAGCAGCGACGCCTCGACCTCGTCCGTCCTCGCCTTCGACCCCTCGGGCGGCAGGGCGGCTTCCGCCGGCTCACTCTCGCAACCGCTTCACGACGCGGCCGCCGTAGCACTTCCGACCGGGACCCTGGTCTTCGGTGGCGGGTCCGCTTCGACGACCGACGAGGTCCAGAGGCTCCGCCCCGGTGCCACCGCCGCTGCCGTCGGACGCCTTCCCAACCCCAACTCTGACCTCTCTGCCGTACGGGTGGGCCCCGAAGCCGTCGTCTTCGGGGGCTACGACGGGGCGGAGCCGCTCGATTCGGTGCTCCGGACCGCGGACGGCAGCAGGCTAACGACCGTCGCCCAGCTTCCGGTGGCAGTCCGCTATGCCTCGGTCGCGGCGGACGGGAGCAAGGTTTACGTGCTCGGGGGCGAGCTGGCGAGTGGGCTTGACTCGAGCCAGATCCAGGCTGTCGACCTCGCCAAGGGTACGGCGGCGGCGGTCGGGCACCTGCCGGGGCCGCTTTCGCACGCCTCGACCGTTGTGCTGGGCGGACGGACCTACATCCTCGGGGGGCGTCTCGCCGGGCACACGACCGACCAGATCCTCCGCTTCGACCCGGCAGGCGTTCGCGCGAAGCTGACGGGGCACCTGCCGCGCCCGATTCAGAACGCCGCGGCGGCGACCGCGGGAGGCGTCGGTTACCTGTTCGGGGGCCTCGACCCCCAGGGGACGACGCTCTCCTCGATCGTCACCGTTGAACTCGTACCGGAATCGGGCGGCACGGCGGCGAAGTAGCCGAGGGCAAGGGCAGACACGTCATCAATAGGCTCCCTGATCTAGGTTTAGCCGCCGCGACGGTCCCCTGTCACCGGCTCGCTTCCTAGGTCGAGTCCGTCTCTCGAAGTTGCGACTCGATCCGCTCTAGGCGGTCGTGCAGCAGCCGCAGTTCCGCCATAGCGTTTTGCTCGAAAACCCGCAGACGGGCCTCCTCGGCTTCCTCATCCTCTCTCACGAAAAGCGAGGCGACGGCGGCGGTCGTCAGCGCCAGCAGGACGAACCCGAAAACCATGACAACGGAGGCGATGATCTTGCCGAGGACCGTGTGAGGCGTGTTGTTGGCGAACCCCACGGTCGTCATCAGCGAGAGTGCCCACCAGATCCCTTCCCAATACGACTCGACCGTGTCTGTCTCGAGAGCCGCAAATCCACCGCCCGCCAGCAGGACCAGGATCGCTGCACTCGGGATCAGGTAACGGAGACTCCGCCGCGCGGCGAACAGCGAGCGCGCCGTCGCCATCGACTCAAGAGCCACTGCGTCGCCCCACCGGCCTCGGGTGCGGGCCTACCTTCATGACGCGATAGTGACACGGCTCGCGGACGAGCGGCACCGCCGAAAGGGGAGCCCAGAGAGGCCATCGTTTTCGCGGTGCCAACCGGCGTGACGATCACCGGCAGGTGGTGGCGTCCGTATGCCGGAGGAGGGACTCGAACCCCCGACACGCGGATTATGATTCTGCGCCGGGAGTTGCGGCTGTTTGCGGCTGTTCGGGGTTTCCCGCTCTGGGACGCGGACTCGTGCGTGTCGGCGCCTGCGCCGTTTGCGGCTGTCTCCGGGTCTTGTGTTGTCACCCCGTTGCCACCCCCCGAACTGCCGCCTAGGAGAGCCGGTCGTATCCGATTCGGTGGGCAAGGCGTTCCATCGCGGTCAAAACGGTCCGTTGGACGCCAAGCGGGACGCGGGGGAGGAAGAACTCTGCCTCACGCGCTCCTGCTGTTGCCATTCGCAGCGGATTGCCACGGCCCTTGGCGTTGATGAAGCCAGCCCGGTCCAGCGCGAAGCTGCGCTCGATGAACCGCTCGTAGTTGAGCGCCGGGCGTAGCTCAGCCACCATCTCAACGTCTTCGTTGCCAGCCGGACCCACGGTGTGCGGCTCTCCTGGCGGGCTGACAACGGTGTCTCCGGGCGATAGGACACGGTCAACGCCGCCGCTTCTGGATCGAACCGATCCGTTGGTCACGGTGATCCGCTCCTCCTGATGCGGATGCACGTGCATGGGAGGGGGCGTCGCGCCACCGCGCATCCAGAGATCGAAGCTCAGTAGCTCACCCTGGCTGCTGGCCCCGTTCTCATGGCAGGTCACGCGCATCCCCATGGTGGGCGCTTCGATCATCTCGCCGGGACGCATTACAGGATTCCTCAGCTCGGGAAAGCGACGCTGCACCGGAAGAATAATCGGCGTCTAAAAGGCCCGGCAACGTTTCGATCCTCGTTCGCCGAAGCGACCTCGATCGTCAACGCCCTCTATTCGATCTTCTCGACTGCGAGCAGGCCCTCCTCGTCGTGCGGCTTACCGCCGTCCCGATCTGCGAGCGGGCAGAAGAGAATGTATTCGCCCGACTTCAGGTCGATCGGAGTCGTCTGCGACTTGCCGCCGTCGAGAACCGCCGTGCTCTGCGCGGCTTCGAAGTCGATGTAGGGGGGCGGAGGACCTTCCTTGGAGAAGTCTTCCTTGATCTTGCCCAGAGAGGGAGCCTTGCCCTTCACCGGCACGGCGATGATCAGGTGGATCGCCTCGTCGCCTTCGCTGTCGAAGGTGATCTGCTGCTTGCCGGCCTTCAGGCCGGAGACGTCCCAGGCGTACTTGTCCTTGCCGGTTTCTTCGGCCGTGACCGTCCCGTCAGTGCTGGGAAGGTCGCCTTCGTCCCCTTCGGTGACCGTCATTTCGGCGGTCGCGGGTTTGCCTTCCATTTCGGCGGCGTCGACCACGAGGAACTTGCCTGCTTCGAGGTTGAGGGTGGCATTCGCCGTCTGGCCGCCTTCGACCCCGCCGATGCCCCCTTCGCCCCGGATCCAGTCGGGGGTCTTTTCGTTTTCGCCGGAGACTTCTTCGATCACTTCTTGGCCAGTGTGGCCGCCGGTGTAGCGGATGAACTGCACCCCGTGCGGGGCCTTGCCTTCGTTGGTCAGGGTCAACTCCACCAGGCCGCCTTCGACCGATTTCGGCAGCGAGAACGACGCTTCCTTGCCTTGTTCGCTGACGCCGATCTTCAGCGCAACCGGCGTGCTGCTTCCACCCCCGCAGCCGGCGAGGACAGCCACGAGTGCGAGGACGGCGAGCGCCCCCGCGCCGCCGAGCCGTTTGGTGGGACGAGACATATGACTGACCTCCGGGTCGGTGATTTCGTCGGCGAGCCTATCCTCCGGATCGGACCGGGTCCCGTGCGGTTCCGACTACCCGGTCGACGAGACCACCGTGCTGCCGATCGCGGTGATCGTCATCGACGTCCCGGTGGCCTCCCGAATCCGGTCGCCTGCCACCCGAGTCGGGCCGAAATCCGCGAGCCGAAACTTGGCTCTATAGGCGATGCCGGAGGAGGGACTCGAACCCCCGACACGCGGATTATGATCGCGCCGCGATTGCGGGCTAGTGCGTGCTGTTGCGGGATTTGGCCGCTAGGACGCCGTTTTTGCCTCGCGATGCTCAGGATTCGGCGCGGAAGGTGATTCCACTTAGAGCCGCAGTTTCCCCTAGGACGATTACCGCACCTGAGATGTCTTTCCCTTCGGTGCTTAGGTTCGATCCGGCGACGAAAACTAGGCCCGGCCCTGCACCGAAGAGCTGAGCCTTGCCGCTCGGAGGCCGGTCCCCAGGCGGTAGTGCGAACACAGTTGGCGGTTCTCCTTCCGATTTCCCGATCCCTTCGAGATGGACTACTCCCTCGTGGTCCTTGTAGAAGCCAACCGGAGGAAGAGGGATCGTCCCAAAGGCGGGAAGACCGCTACCCCCAGGGGCGAAGGGTGGCTCCCCCGGCGCTCCGACCACGTGCACCGCCTCGGCTGCCGAAAGGCTGTTGGCGACCTGGGCGCTGGGCACCGTGCCGAGCTTGGCCAAATTGATGTCCGCCCCGGTCAGGGTCTGCTCCTTGACCTTAGCGCCGGTTATGGCGTTCTTCTTGATTTTCGCCGTGGTGACCGAGTTCTTTTTCAGTTGCTTTGAGCCGACGCTGTTCTTCGCCAACTGCGTTGCCGCAAAGGCGCTTGCGCCTCCGACCGCAATGATCAGGGCGAGCGTTGCCGTCACGTTGGCGTAAGTCAGCTTCGGGCGCATCTGGACCTCCGTTGGTTCGTGCTTTCGGCCAACGGCCCCCCCAGCGGGTTATGGCCCACGCCGACGCTAGCCCCGATTGGGAGCCGGGTCAAACTCTGGAGAAGGGTCTCGAACCCCCGACACGCGGATCATGATTTTGCGCCGGTAGATGCGGCTGTTTGCGGCTGTTCGTGTTTCCGTGCCTAGATCGGCGGTTTTCGCCATCTCGACCGGCTCGGGGTTTGCAGCTGTTTCTGGGTGTTCTGTTGCCCATCCGTTGCCTCTGCTCGGCCAGCCCGATAGCTCCTGACATTTCGGCGTGACCGCCGTTCTAGGAACGGATGACCTATCGTCGCATTTGAGGGACGAGGCGAAAATCGCAAGAGGAGAGACTCCCAAATGAAGAAGATCGCCGTTCTCAGCACGCTTGGATTGCTGGCGCTCGTCCTGTCCGCCCAGGCGGCCGCCAAGCCACACTACTCGCCTACCCCGCCACCGGGGTCGCATCACTGCGTTCCCCACAATGTGGGCTACAACGCGGTGGGCATTCTGGTCAACGCGACGCTGACGCAAGAAAATGGTCGCTTCAGCGGCACGCTTGAAGTCAACCTCGGCAAGGCTAATCACCACGCTCCCACAGGCGCACAGACCTTCGAACTGACGGGTGCCAGGGTCAAGTTCCACCACGGCATCAATCCGACCGAACCCGCGCCGGGCAGCAGGGTGAAGCTGCACGGGAAGATCACGAAGCTGTCCAAGCACTGCCCGACGGAAGGCTTCACGCCAACGATCACGGTCAAGAAGGTGGATATCCGCCAAGCCAAGCACTAACCGATAGCTTCGAACCACCGACACGCGGATTATGACGCGCGGCGCGAGTGCAGGGAGTGCGTGCTGTTGCGGGATTTCGCCCCTCGAAGGCTGTTTTCGGCTCCAAAACGGGGTTCGGTTGCGTGCTGCATCCGTGGCTTCCGCTGACACCCTGCTGACACCCAAAGCTGGGGAAGACGCTCACGACCTCCAGCTCCGCGCCAAGTTACTCGTCAAGCGGGCCGACTGCCCGACCCTCTCCGCAGATTGACCCCATGGCCAATTGGGGCTAGCGTCGGTGCGGGCAATAGTCCGCTGGGGGGCGACGTCGAAGCCACGAACCCAACGGAGGTGTCGAAATGCGCCCAAAGCTGACTTACGCGAACGTGGTGTCAACGATCTGCCTCTTCCTGTTGCTGGGGGGCGGTGCCTACGCCGCCAGCCACCTCGCCAAGAATTCGGTCGGCACCAAGCAGCTGAAGAACAACTCGGTGACCAGCCCGAAGGTAAAGGACCACTCACTCGAAGGGCAGGACTTCAAGGCCGGCCAGCTCCCTGTCGGTGCGACCGGCCCACAGGGGATTCCGGGGACACCGGGGATCAGCGGGCTGCAGGTCGTGGACAAAGAATCGGCCCCGAACTCGGAAGACGCAAAGGAATTAACCCTTGAATGCCCCGGCGGAAAGAAACTGCTCGGCGGCGGCGCGGAAGCCGGCGGTTCGGGCTTCCACTCGGTGGCGATCGACGCAAGCAAACCGGAAGACGACGGCACCACGTGGTTCGCAGCGGCTCACGAGCACACCGCGACCGCCGAAACGTGGTTTCTGAGGATTCGCATCATCTGCGGGAACGTCAGCTGATCAGGCGTCCCGCATCGATCGCGGTGGGTTATTAGCTTGACCCCGGCCGGGTCGCCGCAGGACCCGGCCGGGCCGATGCCGGAGGAGGGACTCGAACCCCCGACACGCGGATTATGATCTGCGCCCGTTGAGTGCGGGAGAGTGCGTGCTGTTGCGGGGATTTCGGCACTAGAGCGCGAAATCAGGCGTCAGCGCGGGGTCGGGATTGCGCGCTGTATCCGTGGCTTCCGCTGACACCCTGCTGACACCCTGGCAGTCAGAGCAAACAGGAAATCCTGCTCAACGACCTGGCCAACGGCGCCCATGCCAGGTAGCGTGAACAGGTCGACCAGACTTAGAGACATGGACCAGCCGGAGACGAGGTACGCGGAGAGTGACGACCTGAAGATCGGCTACCAGGTGCTGGGCGATGGACCGCTCGACCTGGTGTTCGTGCCGGGCCTCCTGTCCCATATCGACCTGATCTGGAGCCTTCCGGCCTCGGCTCAATTCCTTCGACGCCTGGCCGCATTCTCGCGGCTGATCCTTTACGACAAGCGAGGCCAGGGGGTCTCCGATCCGCCGAGTGGTGTGCCCACACTGGAGGACGACATGGAGGACCTCCAGGCGGTTCTGGACGCGGCGGGGTCGGAGCAGGCGGCGCTATTTGGCTACTCAGAGGGTGGGCCGATGAGCGCCCTGTTCGCGGCGACCCATCCCGACCGGGTGAGCGCGCTGATCCTGTTCGGCACGTTCGCATGTGGGGCCGAACTGAAGGAGCGCAACGAGCAGCTCGAGGCGTACGACCAGGTGATCGACATGTTGGAGCACTGGGGAGAGGGTCGAGGTCTCGAGGTCTTTGCCCCGAGCATCGTCACGGAGGATCGGACCCACCGCTTCGGCGCGTTCGAGCGGGCCGTCGGCAGCCCCGCAGTGCTGCGGAAGCGCTGGGAGACTGTCGTTGGCCTCGACGTCACGTCCGTGCTGGAGGCTCTGCGCGTTCCCACGCTGGTGCTCCACAGGGCCGATGATCGGGCGGTGCCAGCGACCTTCGGGCGTGAGATGGCGGAGGCCATTCCAGGCGCCCGCTACGTCGAGGTGTCTGGTATCGACCACATCCCCTGGGTGGGCGAGGCCGAGGAAATCCTTGACGAGGTGGAGGAATTCCTAACGGGCGCGAGGCATGCGGCGGAGGTTGACCGGGTGCTTACGACCGTGATGTTCACGGACATCGTGGACTCCACCCGCCGGGCAGCTGAGCTGGGAGACCGGCGCTGGCGGGCAGTCGTCGAGTCGCATAATCAGCTCGTCCGCGACCAGCTGGACCACTATCGAGGCCGGGAGGTGAAGACGATGGGCGACGGTTTCCTCGCTACCTTCGACGGTCCGGCACGAGGCGTTCGATGCGCTCGCGCGATCATGCAGCAGTTGCCGGAGCTCGACGTCGACGTCCGGGCTGGTCTGCACACCGGTGAGTGCGACGTGATGGGCGACGACGTCGGTGGAATGGCCGTGAACATCGGCGCACGCGTGGGCGGGCTGGCGGAAGGGGGGGAGGTGCTCGTTTCTAACACGGTCAAGGACCTTGTGGTTGGGTCCGGGATCGAATTCGAGGACCGTGGCCTGCACCAGCTCAAGGGCGTGCCAGGTGACTGGCATCTGTTCGCCGTCGAGAGCGTCTAGCCCTCAGTGTGCGATGCCGGAGGAGGGACTCGAACCCCCGACACGCGGATTATGATTCTGCACCGGGAGTTGCGGCTGTTTGCGGCTGTTCGGTCTTTCCCCGCAAATCGACGATTTCGGGCGTCTCGACCGACTCGGGATTTGCGGCTGTTTCCGGGTGTTGCCTTGCCACCCCGTTGCCACCCTGGTCGCCGCCAAGCCATTCCTGTGGCGACCACAGAGGCCGTGGCTGGGGTGCGGGTCAGCCCTCGGCCGCGTTGCGCAGCGCGTTGACTAGCAACTGCTCGGCTGGAATGCCGGTGAGGCCGTCCGGAGTGCGGTAGAGGCGGCACTTGAGGCCGTAGTCCTGGCGGTCATCGGCTTGGGGTTCAATGTCGCGGCCGTTGACGCGGATCGTGGGGGAGCCCAGGAATCGCTCGCGCTCAGCATCCTCGGGTGTCTCGACCGACCGCAGCTCGATCTTATCTTCGAACCCCTCGCTGGCGAGCACCTCCCGCATAGCGGGAAGCATCGCCTCATAGCCCGGGCAGCCGTCGAAGTAGAGGAGTTCGACCTTCATGGTGCAGTAAGCAATTGGCCAAAGAGGGCGCGGCCTGCGTCGGCGGCCTGGGTTCGTCGATGACTGCCGCTAGACAGCGGCTTGACGATGCTTAGGAGTAGCGCGTTGGTGATCCTAGGCTCCATTCGGATGCCATCCCCGCAACCTGTTGGAGTTGCCCACCACGGACAACGAACTGGCCGCCATGGCGGCCGCGGCAATCATCGGGCTCAGCTGAATCCCGAGGAACGGGTAGAGCACGCCCGCCGCGACCGGGATTCCGATCGTGTTGTAGCCGAAGGCGAAGCCGAGGTTCTGGCGGATGTTGCGCATCGTCGCTTTGCTCAGTGAGAGCGCCAGCGGAACCCCGCGCAGGTCGCCCGAGACGAGGGTCATGTCGGCGGCCTCGATTGCAACGTCGGTGCCGGTGCCGATGGCGATGCCGACATCGGCCTGAGCGAGCGCCGGGGCATCGTTGATCCCGTCGCCGACCATCGCCACCAGCTTGCCCTCGTCCTGCAGGTGGCGGACCTCGAGCGCCTTGTCCTCGGGCAGAACCTCTGCGAACACGCGCTCGATCCCGACCTGGCGGGCGATCGCCTCAGCGGTCCGCGTGTTGTCGCCGCTGATCATCACGACCTCGAGGCCGAGCTCCTGTAGTGCGGCGATCGCCACAGCGGAGTCGGGCTTGACGGTGTCCGCAACCGCCAGCAGACCGCCCTGCTGCCCGTCAACAGCCACGAGGATCGCGGTCTTACCCTCGGCCTCCAGACGCTGAGCCTCGGATTCCAAGCGGCTCGGGGTCGACGCCCTCCTCGCGCAGCAGGCGCCGCGTGCCGACCAGCAACCGGTGGCCCTGGACCGTGGCCCGCAGGCCACGCCCGGTGATCGAATCGAACTCCGAGGCCTCCGGTAGGGAGGAGGTGCCACGCTCCTCGGCGCCGGCGACGACCGCTGCGCCCAGCGGGTGCTCGGACGAGCGCTCTGCTGCTGCCGCCAGCCGCAGGAGTTCCTCCTCGCCCAGCTCGCCGAAGGACGACGACGTCGGTCAGGGCCGGCTCCCCACGGGTGATCGTCCCCGTCTTGTCGAGCACGATCGCGCCGAGCTTGTGGGCGGTCTCCAGTGCCTCGGCGGAGCGGATCAGGACGCCGCTCTCGGCGCCCTTACCGGTGCCGACCATGATCGAGAGCGGGGTCGCCAGGCCGAGGGCACAGGGGCAGGCGATGATCAGCACCGCCACTGCGGAGACCAAGGCGAAGGTGAGAGCCGGCGATGGGCCGAAGTCGAACCAAACGACGAAGGTCGCGATCGCGATGAAGATCACCGCCGGGACGAAGTAGCTGGCGACGAGATCGGCGAGGCGCTGGATCGGCGCCTTCGAGCCCTGCGCCTCTTCCACCAAGCGCACGATCTGGGCGAGCATCGTGTCGCTGCCGACGCCGATGGCACGGAAGCGGAAGGCGCCGGTCTGGTTCACGGTGGCGCCGATCACCGTGTCGCCGACCTCCTTGGTGACGGGCAGCGACTCCCCTGTGACCATCGACTCATCGATACTCGAGCGTCCCTCGACCACCTCGCCATCGACCGGAACCTTCTCGCCGGGCCGAACGGCGATTACGTCGCCGGGCGCCACCTGCTCGACCGGGATCTCCTCCTCGCGGCCTTCGCGAACCACACGGGCCGTCTTCGCTTGCAAGCCGATCAGCCGTCGGATCGCCTCACCGGTCCCCGCCTTGGCGCGGACCTCAAGCAGCCGGCCGAGCAGGATCAAGGTGAGGATGACGCCAACCGCCTCGTAGTAGACGTCGCGAAGGTCGCTCGGCAGCAGGCTCGGGAAGAGGGTGACGAAGAGGCTGTAGCTGAAGGCGGCCCCCGTCCCAATCGCGATCAGCGTGTTCATGTCGGCGCTGCGGTGGGAGAGGCTGAGCCATCCACTTCGGTGGATCGGCCAGCCGGTGTAGAGCATCACCGGGGTAATCAGGGCCAGCTGGAACCAGCGATTCATCATGAAGTCCGGCACCCAGCTGGCGCCGAATACGTCGGAGGCCATCACCGCGAAGAGGATGGGCGCCGTGAGGACCGCCCCGACCGCAACCCGCCGGCTGAGGTCGGCGATTTCGGCCCGCCGGGCGGCGGCCTCGGCATCGCCGTCCTCTGGCTGCTGGCGGTCCTCTTCCAGCAGCTCGTAGCCCGAGCCAGTAATCGCCTCTCGCAACCGCCCGACAGTCACCTGGTCGGGGTCGTAGTCGATCGTGACCCTCTCCGTGCCCATGTTGACTGCGGCGCGATCGACCCCGGGTAGGGCGAGCAGCGCCTGCTCGATCGTCGCCACGCAGGAAGCGCAGCTGATCCCGCCGGGGCGCAGCGCCAGCACGGTCTCGGTCGGGTCGCTGACCTCGCGGCGCGGGCCGACCCCCACCGCCTCCGCTACGTCTTCCTGCGAAAGATCGCCCGTTTGAGTCACGACGCCGTTGACGCCGTTGCCGCCCCCGGTGCCGTTCGCGTCACCGTCCGTCTCGACGAGCAGCGTGCCGTGAACCATGTTCATCCCGCACGCAAAGCCGAACTCTCCGCTGCGCTCGGGGGTGAACTCGACAGTGGTGCGGGCGAAGGGCGCCAGCGAACGGCTCACCCCGAGGTCCGGGAAGACGACGCGGGAGGTGCAGTCCCCGGCCTCCTGACGGTCGAAGACGAGTCGCAGTGGCACGCCCGCGCGAGCGCGGATCAGGTTCGGCGAGTAGCCGCCCTTAACGACGATCTCCACCTCCTGGCGGCCGGAGCGCAACTCGGCACCGCGTGCCGTTCGCGGTCCGAAGAAGAACCATGCAAGCGCCGCTATCGCGCCAGCCCCCGCGATCGTGACAAGGACCTCAGCCATCTTGAGCCTTCTGGCTGGGGACGGCGTAGTTGCGGTCGCTGGCGTAGCGGTCGGGATCGCTGGCGAATGCCTGAGCACAGGCGAGCGAACAGAAGAAGTAGTCGATTCCGCCGTGGCGCAACTCCCCCGCGGAATGGCTCGGGTCGACGGCCATCCGGCACACCGGGTCGATCGGCAGCCCGCCAGCCGATACCTCCCCTTCGGTCATCGCAGCGATGAGCTGGACGGGTTCGGTCAGGTTCTTGAGCGCTCGGCGTCCCCGCTCCATGAAATGGATTCCGTCAGGTGCGTCTGCCGCAATCCGGGTCGCCTCGGTGATCAGCACCTCTCCGCCGACCGCCGCCCCGGCCACACGCGCCGCCAGGTTGACCGTGGCGCCGAACCAGTCCCCATCCCGCTCCGCCGCGGAACCGGTATCTATCCCGACTCGCACCATCGGGAAGCCGTGGCGGTCACCGATTACCGTGACGATGCGGACGCCGAGCCGCACCGCCTGGGCCGCATCGTCGCAACGAATCATCACCGCGTCCCCGATGCACTTGATCTCCTCAGCTTGGTGTTCGGGGAGCAGGGCTCGCACCTCCGCGACAAATTCCCCGACGAGATCAGCGGCTTCCTCGTCGCCGTGGGCCTCCGTCAAGGCGGTGAAGCCTGAGAGGTCGGCGAAGAGGAAGCTGTACTGGGCTTGCTCGCCCATGACCGCTAGCGACCCAACAGGCGCCCGACGGCGCCCATCAGCTCGTCGACCCGCTCCTCGGGGTCGTCGGGGGCCGAGCCCTCACCCTGCATGCAGACACGGACATGGCCGTCCAAGAGCCCGAGCGAGATCTTGTCCAGCGCCGCCTGCACGGCGTTGATCTGGGTGACGACCTCGATGCAGTAGCGGTCCTCTTCGACCATCTTCGTGACTCCCCGGACCTGACCCTCGACCCTGGCCAGCCGGTTGAGTAGCTGCTCCTTGCTTGCGGTGTAGCCCCGAATGGGGGCTTGAGTTGCCTTTGCCATACGGTTGACAATACCCTGAGGGGGTATTAGCGTCAAGCCATGAGCCGAAGCCCAGGCAAAGCCTCGCTTTCACAGACGAATCAGCTGGGCGGCGCAGATAGCACTCGCCCAGACGTCCTACGAACCGAGGGCATCGAAAAGACCTTTCATCACGGCATCCCGCCCAGGCGGCGCGCGATCGAGGTGCTGAAGGAGCAAGCCTCGAGGTGGGGGCCGGGCAACTGGTCGAGCTGGTCGGTGAGGACGGCTCAGGGAAGAGCACCTTGATGCAGATCGTCGTCGGCCTGTTGGCGAGTGACGGGGGAGAGATCGAGCGGCCCAGCCGGCTCGGCTACCGCACGATCGGCACAACCGTATCCGGTGAAGAACCCGTAGGGCAAGGGGCGGTCTTCGCTCTCGCGCAGATGGGACAGGCGATGACCGTCGATCCGGACCAGGACCGCTTGGCGGAACCGGCGTTCGTCGGCCGAGGTCCCCACTCCGGGCGGTGCCGCTGGCGGCGGCGTGCAACGGGCGCAGCGGCTTCCTTAGCGCCCGGCGGCGCGGAGAGCGGCTAAGCGAACGGGCGACGATCGGGCGGCCACGGCACAACCTTGGCCAGCGACCACGGTGGACGCTCACCGCGCTGATGCATCGCCGCCTCCCGCGCTGCTCGCTCTTAGGTCCGGTAGTCCGCGCCCATCCATCCGCAATCGCAGGTCGCGCTCCGGGCGTGAGAGAACTTGGTTGCCTTGGCACGGTGGGTCACCGGACGAGCCTACGTCCAAGATAGCGACGCAGATGGGTCCCGCGCACCGCTCCCGAACACAGCGCGTTGTCACTTCGGTTGTCACCCTGACGCCGAAGCGCCGCCTGGAGGCGGCGCATTTGGCTTTCTAGAGCCATGCCGGAGGAGGGACTCGAACCCCCGACACGCGGATTATGATTCTGAGCCGGGAGTTGCGGCTGTTTGCGGCTGTTCGGGATTTCCGGCTCTGGGAAGCCGATTCGTGCGTGACGGGCTGTGGCCGTTTTGTGGCTGTTTGCGGGTGTTGTGTTGCCACCCCGTTGCCACCCCGACCCACCGCAAGGATATGCAGGGGCCTACCGGAATCGAGCCGGGTGCAAAACGCAGCGTCAGCCTGGGGAGCTTGTACTTGGAGGGCTTTGGTGCGGTTGAGAGGCCGCCGCGAGCAGCTGACGAAGTGCGCCTTGTCCGTCATCGGGAAGACGGGCGAGAACGTCGTGGGCCAACGCTCGCATCTCGGGCTCGGCGTGTCGGCAATGCGCGGCAAGGGCGAACTCGGCTATCGGTGAGCGCATGTAATGCGCCCAGTAGCGAACGGCCACAGACTGCATCGCGCGTGCGTGCAGAAGCGCCAGGTTCCGCGGGAGTCCAACAATGCCCTGGGTCCGCAGCACCTGGAATCCCTCGGTGATCGCCCTGCACATGAGCCGGAGTTCTCTGCGGTCGTGGGCTAAGCGCCGTGGGTCGGTCTGGCAGCGGTACAAGGCAGCGGAAACACAGGCGATGAACACAGCGTGATAGGCCAGCCAGCCCGACAAGTCGGGAACGCGCCGCACCGGGAACCCGCGAGCGCTGAGCACCCGCTGAAACTGGTCCAGGCGCGGGTCAGGGTTTTGGTCGAGCGTCGTTGGTTGCTGAGAGATGCGCACGTAGTCCGCAATACCGGCTCTGATCACGCCACCGACCCCCGGAAATCCCAGGGCAACTGGGCCGGGAACATTGACTGGAAGCCCGGCACGGCCACCGGGGTTGTTGCCGAAGAACAGCACCAGCGGGCTAGACGAAAGCTTGGCGAGCTGAGCGGTCGCAGACTGAAGAGTCTCTCGGCGCAGGGCGACGAGCACGAGATCGAAGGTGTCCTCGTCGGCTTGATCGACAACAGCCACCGGCGAGTCGATGACCGTGTCGGCCAGCACGTCGCGTGCGCGCAGGCCCTCACGGGCCATTTCATCGGTCCGCGCGCCGTGCGCCAGCACCGAAACATCGTCCCCGGCGGCCCCGAGCTGGGCGCCATAGACGGTCCCGATCAGACCGGCCCCAACGATCAGAATCTTCATCTGCCGCTGCTCGCTAGTTCTGGAAGCCGGGTGGCACGAAACACGATTGTCGGAGGGGCACGGTATCCGAGATATGCGGGTGAATGGGGCGGCAGGACTCGAACCTGCGCTCCCACGGATTATGGGTTATGCGGTAAACGTGGTGCCCCGCTAGCCTCGCTGCGCTTCCGTGCCTGACGTTGCGCTCCGTTTTCGGCAGTTCGCGACACGATTGGCGACACGCTTAGTGGGGGCGTAGCCGGCCGCAGCGCGTACCTACTAGAAGGACCGCACGCTAGCCGGCGAAACGGAAGCCGACGCCTGGATCGGTGCGGATGAATACGTGCTCACCCGACGGCTCGACCTTGCGTCGGAGGTTGGCGATATGGGCACGAAGAACCTGAAGGTCGTCTTCATGCTCGACCCCCCACACCTCAACCAGTAGCGCCCGGTGCGTCATCAGGCGACCGCGATTGCGAACGAGGGCCCGCAACAGCTCGAAGGGCTGACGCACACCGCGAGAGCCGGGGGTAGCAATAGCCCGCAAGCCCTATGGTTCTCCCGTGGAAAGATTCTGGGTCTACATCTCCTGCGAGTCGCCCGAGGCGGCCGTCGAGGCCAAAGGGGCGCTTGAGGCCGCCGGCATCCCCACGGTCGGGCGAGGAGCGACCAAGCACATCGACAGCACTGACGAATTCGAGATGTCGGGCGAAATAACGGCGCGGGTGGAGGCCGAGAGCGCCGACGCGGCCATTACCGAGGTTCATCTTGCCGTTGGAACCGGCCCATCGGTCGGGCCTGCGAGACCCGTTTCGGAGGACGAGCCGGCCACGGAGGGTTAGCCCCGGCGCCTACTCCGGCGCTTCTAGGGCCTTGATTGGGATTTCGAGCCAGCAGACGGCGCCGAGGACGGCGTCGTCCTCATCCTCTCGCGGTTCGCCGTGATTCGCTTCCACCCAGGCAACCGCGTCGGCATAGTCGATGCCCGCCGCCGCGATCGTGGCCTCGAGGATCGCAACGGTGCCCGGGGCTCGTTCCAGAGGCGCGGTCTGGAGCCCCGCCACCGTCTTCCGAATCTCCTCGGCATCCATGCCTGACCATCATGGCAACACCGGCGGTTGCATCGTTTAGCGGGGGACCCCCTGCCGTTGGCCCCTACCCGCCCTACGCTGTTTGGATGCACGACGCGAAGGCCGAGCATCAGACCCAGGGATGGGTAGCGGTCTGCTCAACCTGCGAGTGGATGGGATCGGACTATCGGAGCCCAGGGCCGGCGGCGCAGGAAGCCAAGATGCATCGACACCAGCAGCGCCCGCCGTGGAGTCTTGATGAGAACGTCGAACCGTGGAGCCCGAGCAAGCGGCCTTTCGCCGCAGGGTAGAAGCGACTAGGCGTGGCCGACAGTCAGGAACAGCATCAGCTTTCCCTGTCACACCGCGAGAGCCGAGTTTCGAGCGGCATTCCAGGTCCCCAACCCCGCCTCCCATCAAACCTATCGGGGAGTCTAAAATATGCGTGGCTGAACACGATGTGCCCGCAGGTGGTCACGGGTTGGGTCAGTTTGACCCTCACGGGTACGAGGCCGGCCATGTTGAGGGCGGCCTTTCCTTCGCCGTAGGCAATTGTTTGGCTCCATTGATCCCAATGGAGGTGGCTTGTCCGCCGGATGTCGGCGTTGTCAACTGGTGCGCCTCTCTTGTGGAAGATGCAGCCCCAGGGACGGTACGTCCAAAACCCCCACGTCAGTTCCGCCTGAAAGCAGATGACCTTGGGCGATTTGCTCCCGGCGGGTGCAACAAGCTGAGCATTCTCGGCTTCTGTCGGCGCCCGACTCGCGGAGGCCGTCACCGTCACGCCGAGGAAGGCGGCGAATACAAACAGGGCTACGGCGACCCGAGAACCCATCTCTCAGACCCTATCGAATCTGTTGCACGTTCTAAGCCGTTCTAACAATTCAACACCCTCAGATGAGGCATTCCCAACGGAGTTGCTTTCCATGCCGTCTACCGGGCTCTCCAGGGCGGGGACGGGAACTCCGGCCCATCTATCCCGCAGAAATGAACTTCGTGCAGTTGTGGCGCTTTTCGACAATGGCGCAGTGTTCGTCGACGCGGAGAATCCTGAAGGTGTAATTCCAGGTTTCCCTGTGGTCCAAGTAGATGAGCCAGATCATCCCCCGGCCGACAAAGCTGAAGCCCCCTTCGATCCAACTCATCGTGCAACGGAGGCGATCCGCTTCGATCCGGTGGTTGCACTTGACCCTTCGAGCGTGGCCGGCTCCCATGAGGTTAACTCGCCGGAGCGCCACTCGCATGTATCCCGCAGCCAAACGTGTCCCGAGGAAGCGATGTTGTCGGAACGGATCGCGCGGGATGTGCCATTCGCTGGGATGGTCTGTGGCTTGGGTCGAAGCGAGGACCCATTCGTCGCCACGCTGGCAGGAGACCTCGGTTTCGGCCAGGACCGCCGAGCATCTAAACAGTTCGACTCTGTGGTGAGTGCTGTGTCGTCCTTTGGCCATTTCCCCATAGACGATGGCCGCGACTTCTATGCCTTCGGGGCAGCCAACATAAACGGTGGCGACACGGGCCGGCCGTTGGCCTGGGACCGCGATGGTGCCGCAGGGACGAGCTGCGCCCGCCGTGGGCACCCACACCAGACCGAGGCCGCCCAGCACAACCGAGCAGATCACGACTCGCCTGATCACGGATGCCATATGGCCTCCTGGGTAGTCCTTTATGCCGGGGCGTAGCCTATATCCCGGCGTGCCAGCATCAGGATTCAGCGCGGAAGCTGACGCCTTCGAGGTTGACCACGGTCGAACCCACAGGAGCCTGCACAAGTCCATCCGCTCCGAATCCAGGACCGTAGATGACAAGAGCTCCTACCGAATGGAGATTGCATTCACCCGAAGGGCCGCCACATCCGACAGTAAATTCGTCAACCTTCCTGCTGGCAGGAAGAAAGCCTGGCGGTAGGTGGAACATGGCGAGTCCTGTTCCCTCTCCGGCAATGCCCTTCAGATGAACAACGCCCTCGTGATCCTCGTAGAAGGCGACAGCCTGGACAGCGGTACCATGCACAGTCGCCCAGGAGTTCATAAAGCTCGGCTCTCCGGGCGCTCCTACCACGTGCCAGGCTTCAGGCTGAGCCAGGGCATTGGCGGTCTGAGCGTTCACGGCATCAGGGACCGCGCCCAATGTCGAAGCGTCGATCTGCGTCCCGGTCAACGTTCCTTTTTTCACTTTGGCCCCGGTGATCGCTTCGTTCTTGATTTTCGCTGTGGTCACCGCGTTCTTCTTGAGCTGCTTCGACCCGACGCTGTTCTTCGGGAGCTTCAGAGCCGCGTAGGAAGCTCCCCCGAGCGCGATGAACACTGCAACCGTCGCCATCACGTTCGCGTAGCTCAACTTCGGGCGCATTGCAGTCTCCTCCAGCTAGCCGGCATCGAGTGGACGAGACGCATCGACTCTATGCCCGTTGCGCGGCTGCGTCAATCGGGAAAAAGCGAAAGGCGCGTTAGGGGGACTACTTGGAAGCAGGACGAGAGAGTCCGAATGACCGGAGGATTGCCGCCGTATCGATGAAAAGCTCGAAGGCGATGATCTTCTGGTTTATCAATGAACCGCCTTCACCGCTCATCCGATACGAATGTACGAATCGGGCAGCTATCTCCTCTCCGGTATGGCGTGAGCGGCCCCGCCAGGTCCCATACACAATCAGTCGGTCCTCAACACGCATGAAGTCCTCGGGTTCGGCATCGGGGGATTCGGAGAGCTCCCCAATGGTATTCCAGTACTCCAATGCCTCTAGCGGACTGTTATAGGTACCTCCAGCAGGCAGCGTAATCGGGATGCGGAACGTGGCGTCCTCTGTGTAACGGTCCATGAACGATGGATCGCAGGTATCCGTAGGTGAATGGGGACAAGGGCCGCGTCCCCATTCACGTCCCTAAACCGCTGGCGAATCGAGGCAAGAGAAGCCCCCGCGACTACTTCAGTCCGGGGCCGTGTCGGAGGGAGGTTGCCAGTTCTGTCCTTCCCCGACCAAGGCAAGGCTAGGCCAGCTCGATGCATCGCCGCAAGGATGAGGGACGGACGTTGGACCGCCACTCAGCGGCGACACCGGCCCCGCCGCCTCAAGGCCGCTCCTCTGCGGCCCGCCCCGTCTTGACCCTGATGCGAACATACGTTCGTGAGCAATTGGAGGCGTCGAACTGAATGAGGCGCCTTCCGCGCCGGGTTCCTAGTTCGGCACACCCGCCCTCCGGAGGGCTAACCATGCCGCGAAGGCTCTGGTTGAGTCGAGACACAGGTAGAGGAAAGATATGGTTCGGGTAGTGGCCCTATTCGTTGTCAGGTGCCGAGGTGTGTTCGATAACCGCGTGATTGCCAAACTCGACGCCCAAGGCATCTATCGGAGGACGGGCGGGAGCCCGGACACGCCGCCGAGCCAACGGGACCTCCATCAACTACTCATCGAGGCCAGCGACGAGGAACAAGCGATCCAGGGCGCCCGTCAAGTGGTACGGGGGGCCGGGGCTGAGGCGACCAGCTATGAATCCCACGGCGAACTCTCCGAGGACTAACAATGCCGCGAAGGCTCTGGGTGGACTGGCAGGACGCCTAGGTGGGAGACAATCTGCCCCAAGAGGTGCCAGGCATCAGAGGAGGATTTCGATTCCGTTGCAGTTGCACTCTCGGACTGGCTACGGTGAGCCCGTGCGCAGTACCCGGGAGCCCACTCGATGCGGGACCTGCCGCCAGCCGTGATTCTTGGAAATCCGCTCATGGCCTAATCGCGGTGGGTTTTCTGGCATCGATTGGATACGTTTGGTGGTGCGCTCTCAGCGGCAGGCGCGGGGACGGTTCCTGCGATCGGCCATCGCGGCCCTGGACGGTGAGGGTGCGCTCGTCGTCGCTAACCGGGGCGACTGTCCGTTGGGACGGCTAGGAGATCGCATAGGCGATCCTGTCCCCCTGTTCGAGTTGGTGCTCTCGCCGCGTGCTGCACGTCTCGCTGTCCCGACCCTTGGAGCCGTAACGGTGGCCGGCCTCGGCCTTCTAGCGTCCCGCTCTCGGAGCGTGGGTCAGGCACAATACGAATAGGATCGTCACGTGTTAACGATCGACGTGGCGGCCCAGACCTCCCTGCCCCCCCAACGAGTGCTCGAGGCCGCCAGCGACTTCTCCGACCGGCGGGCTGACGTGTGGCCAAACGTGAAAGCACGACACATCGAGGTCCACGAGAGCGGCGAGAACTTCGCCGAAGTAACGGAGGGGACCTGGGTCGTTGGCCTCTTCTGGGAGCGAAACCGCTACGAATGGTCGCAACCGGGCTCGGTTAAGGCTACGGTCATCGACTCCAACATCTTCCAGCCTGGCAGCACCTGGGAGCTGCGGGCCACCGCTCGCGACGGCGGAAGCGAGGTGGAGATGGTCATAAACCGCGGCTTCCGCAGCGGTCCGAGGGGAAGGTTTGCCAGCGCCGTCCACCACACGGTCGGCAAATGGCTCTGGGCCGCCTTTCTCCGCAGCTCCCTGGCCGCTGTCAAGAAGCAGACCCCCTAGCCGGTGCGACTCCTGCTGCCGACCCCTGAATTGGCTCAGGCCCCGTCCCGAGGTGAGACGACGAAACCTCCACGAGTCGAGGAACCGGGTCGAGCCGAGTGATCTCTACCTCACGATTGTGAAGCGCAGCGACTTCGGCTTCGATCGCAGGCCTTCGACGCTCGCGGTGGCGGTCAATTTGTAGCGCCCGGGGTGCAGCTTCCGATGGCGCGCGAGGCGGCCCTGGAAGCGGACTCGATTTCGGCCCGTGTGGCCGGCGAAGGTGAGCTTCCCCACATTCACCCTGTGTCTGCCCCGGCGCCGCGTGAATTTGAACGTGACCTTGGCGCTCTCGTTCATCTTGAAGGAAAAGGTGGTGCCGAGCGGTGGCGCCTTTCTCTTTCGTCGCGCGGCGAGCGCGCTCACCCTGGCGGGCCCGTGCCCCTTCCGCCAGCGCCGGTGAGACTGACGCAGCCTGCTGATGACCGGCAATGCTGCGACCTTCAGCGCGAGTGGCGCGCTTTGGGCGACGATGCCGAATCTGTCGCTGACGCTCAGCAGCACGTGCGATGTTCCCGCCGCCGTCGGGGTGCCGCTGATCTGCCCGCTCGCCGGGTCGATCGCGAGCCCGCCGGGTAACCCGCTCGCATGCCAGGCGTAGGGCGCGCTGCCTCCACCCGCCTTGGCGATCGCGTTGTAGTCGGCCCCGACCAGGCCCCTCGGCAGCGAGTCGGTGGTGACCGCGAGGTCGGCGATCACAACCAGCGTGTGGAGCGCCGAGGAGCCGGGCGCGACGGCGTCGAGCGTCGTTTCTGCCGGTAGGTCGACCGGGGCCGGCGCCGGGTTCGAATTCGTGGTGCCGCTGTTGGTGGCGCTGCCGAGCTCTCCGTAGAGGTTGTCGCCAAACGTGAAGAGCCGCCCGCTCGAGGTCAGCACCAGGGTGTGCCCCAGCCCTGCGGCGATCTGGACCACCCCGCCGCTCGCCGGCAGGTTGATCAGGGCAGGGGTCGGGTTTGGTGCGAGGTTGCCGATGTTCGTCGCACCGCCAAGCTCGCCGAAAAAGTTCCAGCCGAAGGCGTAGAGCTGCCCGCTCGCGGTTAGCACCAGGGTGTGATCGGCGCCTGCGGCAATCTTGGTCACCGCGCCGCTCGCCCCCGGCAGGGTGACCAGGGTCGGGGTCGGGTTCGGGCTGGGGGTGTTGTTGTTTGTAGTGTTGCCCAGCTCGCCGAAGCCGTTGAAACCGAAGGCGTAGAGCCGGCCGCTCGAGGTCAGCGCAAAGCTCTGCCCGCCGCCGGCGGCGATCTGGGTCACCGGCCCGCTCGCCCCCGGCAGGCTGACCAGGGTGGGCGTCGGGTTCGGGTTGAAGGTTCCGTTGTTCGTCGTGCTTCCCAGCTGACCGAAGAAGTTGTCGCCGAAGGCGTAGAGCCAGCCGCTCGCGGTCAGCGCCAGGCTGTCGGCGGCGCCGGCGCCGATCTGGGTCACCGGCCCGCTCGCCGCCGGGAGGCTGACCAGGGTGGGCGTCGGGTTCGGGTTTTTCGTGCCGACGTTGGACGCGTTGCCCAGCTGCCCAAAGTCGTTCTCGCCGAAGGAATAGAGCTGCCCGCTCGCGGTCAGCGCCAGGCTGTGATGTTCGCCGGCGGCGATCTGGGTCACCGGGCCGCTCGCCCCCGGCAGGGTGACCAGGGTCGGGGTCGGGTTCGGGTTTTCGGTGCCGTTGTTGGCGGGGCTGCCCAGCTCGCCGTAATGGTTGTCACCGAAGGCATAGAGCTGACCGCTCGCGGTCAGCACGAGGCTGTGGTAGCGGCCGGCGGCGATGGCGGTCACCGGGCCGCTCGCCCCCGGCAGGGTGACCAGGGTCGGGGTCGGGTTCGGGTTTTCGGTGCCGTTGTTGGCGGGGCTGCCCAGCTCGCCGTATCCGTTCAGGCCGAAGGCGTAGAGCTCCCCGGCGCTCGTCGCAGCCGGTGAGGCGGGTGGCGCTGCCGCACCGATCGCCAGCGCGATCAGCGCCGCGAGGAGCGCGGGTCTCCTTCTGAACCTGGGGCCAGCCATTCCGCTGTTCCATTGCATCGGCATCTGTGCCTCCCAGGTGAACGCGGGGGCCGCCACGCGCATCCCGGCAATTTACCAACGACCCTCGGGGCGCCCTTTGCCACAGCTGACCGGCTCACCCCCGCCTCGCCCTGCCGCGGGATGGGGTCCGAGGAAGCCACCGCGGGATGGGAGCGGCGTGGGATGTATCCCCGCTCCATGTTGCCGAGCGTGGCGAGCGAACAGCCGGCCAGCTGCGCGAGTTGGGTCTGCGTCAGTCCGGCGGCTTCGCGGCGTTCGCGCAGCACATCCGGGGTGGCGATGATGTCCTTGAGAGGATGTGTAATAGGCATGATCTGATGCTGAGCCAACCGCAGCCGAATTTCGCCGACAATTTCGGCCCTTTCCTGTCAGCCGGTCCCAGCCCGGAGCTCGAGCGCGCGATCGAAGCAGCGGCGATCGGAAGGCCCGTCTACCACCTCGGTCGCGCGCACGGTGTCGTGCCGGCTCTCAAGTGGACGGCGGAATGGGCGCGGCACCACAGCGACCCGGGCGCTCTTCTGCACCTTCCGGCTGCGGCCTGTCTCGATGGGGGGGCCGCGAACAATGCCGCGGCCGAGCTCCTACACGCCTCGCCGCGCGCGCTGACCCAATTCCGCAGACTGGTCGCCACAACCGCCACCGACATCGGAGGTGCCGGTCGGAGAGCGATCGCCGTGACCCTCCACGGGGATGAGGAGTCCGTCCGTCAAGCAGATCGCGATCGCGAAGTTGGCCGCGAGCTCTGGATAGGGCTTGGCGCCTGGCCGTGGTGGGCGATCGCGGCCGCTTACATCGACAACGACGAGCCGTTGGCGCCCGGCCTCAAGGGCGGGCTGCCGAACAAGTGGTGGGAGTTGCCGCGCGTCGAGCAGACCCTCGCGGCCTGGCTGCGTTAGCCCACCTGCCGGTTCCGCGCGCGCCTGCATCGTGTTGACCTGAGCGTTGACCCGAAAGCGAAGCGCCGCCCCGGAAGGCGGCGCATTTGGCTTCGCAAAGCCATGCCGGAGGAGGGACTCGAACCCCCGACACGCGGATTATGATTCCGCTGCTCTAACCAGCTGAGCTACTCCGGCGGGACGCCGGATGGTATCGGCGGATTTGTCCGGCGGTCAGCCGACAGGCTCGACCATCGGAGGCTCGGCCATCGGAGGCCCGTACTTGTTATCGCCGGGATCGCTCTTCTGCAGGTAGAAGATCAGCAGCACGATGAAGCCGATGATCGGGATCAGGCCGATCAGGATCCACCAACCGGTGCGGTCGGTGTCGTGCAGCCGCCGGATCCCGACCGAGAGGTTGGGCAGCAGCAGCCCGAGCGCGACGATGATGCTGATGATCGTGGTGCCGATGATTGCGTCGATGATGCTGGCGCCAATCCCGACCAGGATCCCGAACAGGAACCACCACCAGAACGCCGCTTTGTTCGCCCGACCATCGAACTTCGTGTAGTGGTCGAAGCCTGATTTGACAGCCTCGGAAAAGCTCATCCGGTGCCTCTCCTCTCGCACATCGTTTGGCGCATGCGCCCGATTGAGCAAGGAAACTAGAGGATGGACCCGATGCTTCTTTCAGTCCCCAACTTCTCCGAGGGTCGCGACGACGCTCGAATCGATTCGATCGAGGCGGCGGTTTCCGCCGGCGCCACCCTTCTCGACCGCCACAGCGACGCCGACCACAACCGGACCGTCCTCACTCTCGCCGCCGATTCGGATCCGCTTCAGGACGCGCTGAGCGCCGGGCGCTGCGGCGGCGATCGAGGCGATCGACATGTCCGCCCACGAGGGCCTGCACCCGGCGATCGGGGCACTGGACGTCTGTCCGATCGTCTGGATCGAGGAGGGGGATCGCGAAGCCGCCGCGGCGGCGGCCAGGGAGGTCGCGGCGCGAATCGGGGCCCTCGGGGTGCCGGTCTTCCTCTACGGGGATCTGGCGACCGGGCCCGATCGCGCCGAGCGCGCCTACTTCCGCAACGGTGGCCTCAGCGAGCTATGGCTGAGAATGGAGGGGGGAGAGCTCCGCCCCGACGCGGGCCCCGACCTCCCGCACCGGACGGCCGGCGCGACGCTGGTCACCGCGCGGCCCCCGCTGGCCGCCTTCAACGTCGAGCTCGACAGCGCCGACGTCGAGGTCGCGAAGGCCGTCGCCGCTGGCCTTCGCGAGTCGGGGGGCGGGCCGGCGGGCGTCAGGGCGATCGGGCTCTCGCTCTCCTCCGGCCGCTCCCAGGTCTCGACCAACGTCCACGACCCGCTCGCGGTCCCACTCGCCCGTGTCGTCGAGATCGTCCGCGAGCTCGCCGCGCCGCTCGGCGCCCGCCCGCTCGAGGCCGAGGTGATCGGCCTGGTGCCGGCCGGCGGCGCTGGCCGGGTACCCGGACGACGTCCCGATCCGCGACCTCGACCGCGCCCGGCACACGATCGAGGGTCGCCTCGCCGACTCCGCCTAGGTAGATTCACCTCCATGGCCCAGACGAGGAAAAAGCGCCGCCGCAAGCACCGCGGGACCCAGGGCGGCCGGATCGACACCAAGCGCCGGACCGGCCGGCCTCAGAGCCGAGAGGAGGCGAAGGCCCGCGCCCGCTCCCGTCGCAAACCGGAGGCGAAGACCGACGCGCCGCCGACCTGGCGCCAGTCGGCGACCCGCGGCCTCGTCGCAGCGGCGATCTTCACCGCGATCCTCCTGGTCCTATTCGGCCGCTCGGCCGGCCAGGCGCTCGCCCTCGGCGCCTTCATGCTGGTCTTCTACATCCCGGGCGGCTACTACTTCGACACGATGATGTGGCGCAAACGGGAGCGCGGCCGGATTCGCGCCGCCGAAGAGCAGCGGAAGTAAGTGGCGATCGAGGTACAGACGCTCACCGTCGGGCCGTTCGCCGAGAACTGCTTCCTGCTGCGCGAGCAGGGGTCGGACCGGCTCCTGATCGTCGATCCCGGCGAGGAGCCCGAGCGCCTGCTGAATGCGGCGGAGCACATCGGCGGCAGGATCGAGGCGATCCTGATCACCCACTGCCACATCGACCACATCGGCGCCGTCTCGCCGGTCGCGGCCGCCAGCGGCGCGCCGGTCTACTGCCCCGAACTCGAAGCCAAGCTGCTCTCCGAAATCAACACGATCGTCCAGGTGCCGGGAATGGGGCCGTACGAGAACTACGAGCCCGATGAGCTGCTGAGCGGCGGCGAGACCCTCGAGCTCGCCGGCCTGACCCTCGACGTGATCGCGACCCCCGGTCACGCTCCGGGCCACGTCACCTACTCAGTCCGGGGCGAGGACGCGATCTTCTCCGGCGACGTCCTCTTCCAGAGCTCGGTCGGGCGGGTCGACCTCCCGGGCGGGGACGGGCCGACGCTGCTGCGCTCGATCCAGACCCTGTTCGACACCCATCCCGACGGAGACCGACGTCTACGCCGGCCACATGGGCCCGACGACGCTCGGCGCCGAGCGGGCGACCAATCCCTTCCTGGCCGAGCTGTCGAGGTAGGCGGCGGGCGCCGCCCGAAAGGTAAGTGATGGCGAGCAAATTCCAGGCCCCGCGCGGGACCTCCGATGCGCTCCCGTCCGACGCCCGCGCCCGCGCCCGGGTCGAGGCCGTCGCGGCGGCGATCTGCTCCCGCGCCGGGTACGAGCCGATCGCGACCCCGATCTTCGAGGACACCGAGCTGTTCGAGCGCGGGGTCGGCCGTTCGACCGACATCGTCCGCAAGGAGATGTTCACCTTCGAGGACAAGGGCGGCCGCAGCATCACCCTGCGGCCCGAGGGAACGGCGCCGATCTGCCGGGCCTACCTCGAGCACGGAATGCAGAAGCAGGCGCAGCCGGTGAAGCTCTTCTACGCCGGCCCGTTCTTCCGCCACGAGCGCCCGCAGGCGGGCCGCTACCGCCAGTTCCACCAGATCGGGGCCGAGGCGATCGGCACCGACTCGCCGCTCGCCGACGCCGAGGTGATCGCGCTGCTCTCCGAGCTGCTAGCCGAGCTCGGCGTTCCCGGGGTCGAGCTGCGGCTCGGCAGCCTCGGCTCGCCGGAGTCGCGACGCGAGTACCTGGAGGAGCTGAAGGCCCACCTGCGCGAGAACGAGGCCGAGCTCTCGAAGGACGTCCGCGATCGGATCGAGATCAACCCGCTGCGCGCGTTCGACGCCGACGACGAGGGAACGCGGGGGGTCATGGGGGAGGCACCCACCATCGTCGATCGCCTCGACGGCGAGGACGCCGACCACTTCGCCGAGGTCCGGGCCCTGCTCGATGCCGCCGGCATCGCGTACGAGATCGACCCGACCCTCGTCCGTGGCCTCGACTACTACACGCGGACGATCTTCTCCTTCGTCTGCGAGGGCCTTGGGGCCCAGTCGGAGGTCGGCGGCGGCGGCCGCTACGACGGGTTGATCGAGCAACTCGGCGGGCCTCCGACCCCGGCGATCGGGTGGGCCGCGGGGATCGAGCGGATCCTTCTTGCGATCGGCGAGGAGGAGGCCGGGCCCGGCCGTGACGCGTTCCTCGCGGTTGCCGACGAGCAGCAGCGCACGCGCGCCCTTGCGCTCGTGTCCGAGCTCCGAAACGCCGGACTCTCGGCCGAGGTCGACCTCGCCGGGCGCAGCCTCAAGGGCCAGCTCAAACACGCGGATCGGATCGGCGCCCGCCGGGTCCTGATCCTCGACGCCGATGGATCGGCGCAGCTGCGCGACATGGAGAGCGGCGAGCAGCGGCCCGTCGACCCGGCCCGGGCGCTGGAGGAGCTGGGCAGGTGAGCGAGGCACCGGTCCCGCAGCTTCGACCGAACGCTTTTCGCGACGCCTGGTGCGGCCAGGCGCAGGGGGACCGGGTCGACGCCGAGGCCCGGGTCGCGGGCTGGGTCCACCGCCGCCGCGACCACGGCGGGTTGATCTTCATCGACCTCCGCGACCGGACCGGGATCGTCCAGCTCGTCTTCCACCCGGACAGGTCCGGCGAGGCCTTCGCCCTCGGGCACGAGCTCCGCGCCGAGGACGTCATCACCGCCGCCGGCAAGATCGTCCGGCGCTCCGAGGACACGATCAACCCCGACCTGCCGACAGGGGAGTTCGAGCTCCAGGTCGCATCCGCCGAGCGCCTCGCCGACGCCGACACGCCCCCGTTCCAGATCGAGGGGTTCTCCGGCGAGGTCGGCGAGGACGCCCGCCTCCGGCACCGCTACCTCGACCTGCGGCGCGAGCCGATGCGCGAGGCGCTCGCCCTCCGCCACCGGGTGACGGCGGCGATGCGCGAGTTCCTCGACGGCGAGGGGTTCCTCGACATCGAGACCCCGGTGCTCACCCGCTCGACACCTGAGGGTGCTCGCGACTTCCTCGTCCCCAGCCGCCTCCAGCGCGGCTCCTTCTACGCCCTGCCCCAGTCGCCGCAGCTCTTCAAGCAGCTGCTGATGGTCGCCGGGTTCGAGCGCTACTACCAGATCGCCCGCTGCTTCCGGGACGAGGACCTGCGCGCCGACCGCCAGCCGGACTTCACCCAGCTCGACATCGAGCTGTCGTTCGTCGACGTCGAGGACGTACTCGAGATCAACGAACGCCTGATCGCCCACGTCTTCGAGCGGACCGGCGGGCCCTTGCTCGAGCTCCCGATCGAGCGCCTGCCCTACGACGAGGCGATGGCGCGGTTCGGCACCGACCGGCCCGACATGCGCTTCGGGCTCGAGCTCGCCGACCTCTCCGAGGCGCTTGCCGAGACCGAGTTCAAGGTCTTCCGCTCGGTGGTCGATTCCGGAGGCGCCGTGCGGGGCCTGAACGCCGGCCGGCGCGAGCTGCCGCGCTCCGAGCTCGACGGGCTGATCGCCCGCGCCCAGGAGCTGGGGGCCAAGGGACTGGTCTGGGCATTCAGGGAGGGAGAGGGCTGGCGCTCGCCGACGGCGAAGTTCCTCTCCGAGGACGAGCTTCGCGACCTCAACGAGCGCCTCGGCGCCGAGGAGGGGGACCTGCTGCTCATCGTCGCCGACCGCCGCCGAGTTGCCGACGCCGTCCTCGGCCAGCTTCGAATCGAGCTCGCCCAGCGCTTCGATTTGATCCCCGCCGGGGAGAACAGCCTCGCGTGGATAGTCGAGTGGCCGCTGCTCGAGTGGAACTCCGAGGAGGAGCGCTGGGACCCGCTCCACCACCCGTTCACCGCCCCCGCCGGAGAGTTCGATCCCGACAGCCCGGGGGAGGCGAGGGCGCTGGCCTATGACCTGGTCTGGAACGGCCAGGAGATGGGGGGCGGCTCGATCCGTATCCATCGGGCCGACGTCCAGCGGGCGCTGTTTGCGGCGCTCGGCATCGACGAGGAGGAAGCCGATGCCCGCTTCGGCTTCCTGCTCGAGGCGCTCCGCTACGGCGCACCCCCGCACGGCGGCATCGCCTATGGCCTCGACCGGATCGTCCAGAAGCTGGCGGGGGCCGACTCGATCCGAGACGTCATCGCCTTCCCGAAGACGGCGTCCGGGATCGACGCGCTGACGGGCGCTCCGGCGCCGGTCGGCGAGATGCAGCTGAAAGAGCTCGGCATCGCCCTCCACCGCCGCGGCCTCGCCGGCCACTGAGCCGGCGGCGAGAGCGTCAAGATGTGTGCCATGAGCCTGCTCGACCGGATGCGAAGCGCCTTCCAACGCCGGCCCGGGCCGGGTGCGACCCCGGTCCATGTCGACGACCCCGCCTTCGACAGCTGGGAGGTCGTCCGCGACTTCGGTGACCTGAGGACGGCGCGGGCATGGCACCAGGCGCTGGTCGAGGCGGCGATCACCGCGGTGCTGACCTCCGACTGGCCGCTCGACCGCTACGGCCGCGGCGACATCGCGCTCCGCGTCCGCCCCGAGGACTGGAGCGAGGCCGAGCTGCTGCTGTCCAATCTCGACGCCGAACTGGACTGAATCGCTCACCCGGCGCCCTCCCGCAGTGCTACCGTTTCCCCGAGGCTCGAGTCCGTACGCGAGCCGTCTCAACGTTTGACCCAACACAAACGGCTTGGGAGCAGATCTCTCCCGGTCCCTAGGGATCGGGAGGAGGCACCCGCCCTTTTCTTCAAGGGATCAAAGCCAGAGGCGGCAACGGCGGGTTGGAGCCTTTTTTCATGCCTTTTGCCACCTCCCACGCGCCACCCACGCGCCTCCGCTGGCGACCATTGCGCGGTGACGCGAAGGAGGTCGCTTCCAGTCGTCCACCGACGGCGATGTGTGTTTTGACCACGTATACGGGGGCGAATACGAGCACCTCGGCGCTGGGATCGCAGCGATCGGCGCGCTCGGCGGAGCGTCAGCACGGGGTCGTCGCCCGACGCCAGTTGCTCGGTGTCGGGATCGGGGAAGAGGGCGATTGAGGTGCGTCTTGCGCGTGGCAGCCTTCATCTGGTCCATCGCGGTGTCTACGCGGTCGGACATCCGACGCTCACCCGCACCGGGCGCTGGATGGCGGCGGTGCTCGCCTCGGGCCGAGGCGGCTGTCCTGAGCCACCTCGACCGCCGGCCAGCTCTGGCGCATCGTGACCGCCGAGAAGCTCGGAGCTGGAGGTGACGAGGCACGGCATTCTCGGGCAAGAGACCCGATATCCTCGCCCACGATCCGCCCTGCCGGACGACGAGAGGACGGTGCGGGACAGGATCCCCGTCACATCGCGTCCCGCGAACGATCCTCGACCTGGCCGGTGTGCTCGGAAGAGAACCGCTGGAGCGGCCGATCGACGAGGCCGAGGCGCTAGGGCTGACCGACCGTCTCTCTGTGCCGGAGCTCCTCGACCGCCACCCGGACGGCGCGGCTCAGCGGCGCTCCGAGCCATATTCGAGGACAGGAACACGGGGCGTGGCGTGACCGTGAACGAGTTCGAGGCGGCTTTCGCGAAGCTGGTCGCGGCCCACCGGCTACCTCCGCCGCGCTACAACGCCGACCTCGCGGTGCGGGGCCGATTCATCAGGCCCGACGCGATGTGGGAGCGGCAGAAGCTGATCGTCGAGCTCGACGGGAGGGCCGTTCACGGAACACGGCTCGCATTCGAGCGGGACCGTGAGCGGGACCGCCTCCTGACCTTGGACGGATGGCGAATCGTCCGCGTCACCTGGCTTCAGCTGCGTGAGGCGCCCGAGAGAGTCGCCGCCGACCTCGGCGAGCTGCTGGGTCGGGCTGCGGCTTCTACCCTTAGTGCATGAGCACCGAGCTCTTCGAGCATTTCCTGCGCGACGAGTCGCGCCGCGGGCCGGCTGACCCGGCGCGCGTTCACGGGCGCGGCAGGCGGCGCGGCCTGCGGCGACCTGGCGCGCGTCTCGCTCGACGTCGAGGACGGCCGGGTCGCCGGGGTCAGCTTCGACGCCGAGGGCTGCGGGGCGACGCGGGCCGCGACCGCGGCCGTCGCCGAGATGGTCGACGGCGAGCCGGTTCTCGTCGCGGCCCGGATCGGTTCGAGCGAGATCGACGAGGCGATCGGCGGCCTCACCCCGGCGAAGCTGCACGCCGCGCAACTCGCCGCCGATGCCCTGCATCGAGCCCTTGCCGCCGCCGCCGCGAGCGAGGAGCGCCTCGCACCGTCGGTCGAGGGCCGGGTCGCGGTCGCGATGTCAGGCGGCGTCGACAGCGCCGTCGCCGGCCTGCTCGAACGAGAGCGCGGCGCCGACGTCGTCGGCATCACCGTCAAGCTCTGGGCCGACCGCGAGACCGACGGCGCCAAGGCCTGCTGCTCACCCGAGGCGGTCCTCGGAGCCCGCGCCGTCGCCCACTCGATCGACGTTCCCGCACGTCACCCTCGACCTCGAGGAGGACTTCCGCCGCCGGGTCGTCGGCTCCTACCTCTCCGGCCACGCCGAGGGCGCGACCCCCAACCCCTGCATCGTCTGCAACGGCGAGGTCCGCCTCGCGGCGATGGCCGACCTCGCCGAGCGGCTCGGCGCCGAGCGCCTGGTGACCGGCCACTACGCCCGGATCGTCGGCGACGAGGAGGGCCCGCTGCTCGCCGCGGCCGCGGACTCCGCCAAGGACCAGAGCTACATGCTGGCCGGCCTGCCGCCGTCGATGCTGCCCCGCCTCGGCTTCCCGCTGACCGAGCTGACCAAGCCCGAGGTCCGCGAGATCGCCGCCCGCCACGGGCTCTCGATCGCCCGCAAGCCCGAGAGCCAGGACCTCTGCTTCCTCGCCGGCCAGGGCCAGCGCCGGTTCCTGCGCCGCCACGGCGACCTCCACGATCGCGAGGGCAGGGTGCTCGACCGCACCGGCAGGGCGATCGGGCGCCACCGAGGCCAGCACAACTTCACCGTCGGCCAGCGGCGCGGGATCGGGGTCTCGGCGCCGGAGCCGCTCTACGTGACCGCGAAGGACGCGGCCGCCAACACGATCACGGTCGGCACCCGCGCTGAGCTGGCCGCCACGCGGGTGAGGATCCGCGATGCAGTCCTCCACCGCGACGGAGCCCAGGTCGACTCGGTGCGCCTGCGCTACCGCTCCGCCGCGGTTCCGGCCACCGTCGCGGGCCCCGCCGGAACGCACACCAGCCTCGAGGTCGAGCTGGGGGAGTCATTCGACGCCGTCGCCCCCGGCCAGACGGCCGTGCTGCTCAGGCAGGGCACGGTCGTCGGCCATGGGACGATCGTCGGCTAGAGGACCCCTGCTTCCTTGTCTTTCCGCAGCTTCGCCGCCGCTTTGACGCATTGGGAGAACGCGAGTCCCCTGCTCGCCTTTGACGTGCTTCTTGCTCAGTTCCTTGCAGGCTTTTCGGGGGTTGGTCTTTTCGTCGTTCGCCATTTTGGCCATCGCTTTGACGCATCGGGAGAACTCGAGTCCCCTGCTCGCCTTTGACGTGCTTCTTGCTGGCGCCCTGTTCATTGCAGTAGCGGCCGTAGGCCTTCGCCTGGGCCGGCAGGCCCGCCTTCGGACCCGGCGTCGGGTTGCCCGGTTCGGCTGGGTTGTAGTTGGGCCCGTGGCCGTAGGGCGGTTCTCCTTCGTGCGGGTTTGCCGCGAGCGCGGGCGCGGCGGCCAGCGCGAGAGCGCCGGTGATGACCGCGATCTTCAACAGGTTCTTCATCATCTCGCCTCCTTCGGCGTGTCCGCCGCGAGCTCACCTCGCGGCTCTTGCTTTGTCGTCTAGAACGGCGGTTCGGTCCGATTTGTCAGGCCCTATTCGGACGATTCGGCCAATTCGTCTTCCGCCGTCGGCTCGCCGGTCGCCCGACTCCGCCGAGTTTTCGCCCATTTCCTTCGCGGGCGCTTCCGGCGCGGGCGCGGGCTGCGCAGGCGCCGTTTCGTGCTCGGGCTGGACCCTGGGCTGTGAAGGAGGCTGCGAGCGTGGTGACTGGCCGCCCTGGGCCTTCCCCCGAGGCGTCCCGGGAGAGGCGTTCGCGTGCGGGGATTTGTGCGCTGCCGAGTTCTGCTGGCCGTGGGCCGACGAAGGGGGCAGCCCCGCCGCCTTTCCCTGACCCCGCTTGGCCGCGTTCTTCTTCGGCTTGGTGCCGCCCGCCGACCCCTGACTCTTGGTCCCGGCGGCCGGGACGGTTGTCGCAGCCGGTGGATTGGAGTCCGCGCTGGTCCCGCTGCCCGGCGCTTTGGCTGCCGGCTGCCCCGACTCCCGCCGCCACACCCGAAACCGATCGCTCGGAGCCGAATCGCCCCGCCGCGGCGGCCGCGGCGTGCCGCCTTGCCTTCGGCGGCACCGACGTTCGGCCGGCCGGCGAGTGGGACGGCGCCGAGCTCTCGCGCGCCTGGCCACCGCCGTTGCCGATCGGGACATCGACGAGACCACTCCGGTCCGCCGCCGTCGCGCCGATCGCGGCCACGACCGCGCAGGTCGCCGCCGTCTTGACGACGGTCGAGCCAAGCAGCGCCTTGCCCGCGCCCACACCCGCGGCGCCGGCGACTCCGCTGCCGGCCGCGCCCGAGCCGGCACCCAACGTCCCCTGCAGAATTGCCGCCGAAGCCGCGACCGGAAGCGGGGCGATCGCCCGCAGCTCGCCGCGCCGCCGCGCGATCGACTCCTGGAACGCCCGGCAGTCCGCGCACCCCTTGCAGGTGGGCCTGGATCTCCCGCCGCCGCACGACCCGGCCATCGGCCTCGGAGATCGCCCAGACCACCTCATCGCACCTCATCTCACGCCCCGCTTCCATCTGGCGCAGGCTGACCCTGGCCTCGTACACGGCCTGGCGGGCCGCGTCCGCCGAGGTGTCGAGCGCGGAGCCGATCTCGGCGAACTCGAGGTCGGCCAGCTCGCGCATCACGAGCGCGGCACGCTGGCGCTCCGGCAGCTCGCCGAGGTCGTCGATCAGCCTCCCGAGCCGCTCCCGGGCCTCGGCGGTCTCGACCAGCCCCGGCCCCGCGGCGACCTGCTCCGGGACCAGAGCGGCGGTCTCCCGCCGCCGCCTGACCGTGTCGATCGACTCGTTGCGGGCGATCCTGTAGATCCAGGGCCGCAGCTTGATCTCCCGCTGCTCGCCGGGCAGGGACCGCAGCACCTTGACCATCGTCGCCTGAAGCGCGTCCTCGGCGTCCTGCCTGCCTCCGACCAGCGTCAGGCAGAACCGGTAGATGTCCTGGTGGTAGCGCTCGAAGATCGCCTCGAACGCCCGCCGGTCGCCCGTCTTGGCGCGCCTGACGAGCCGCTCGTCCGATTGCAGCCTGGACAGGCCTGGGCGCGAGCGCTGCGTCGGCCCGACTGCGGTGGGTTTCATGTGTTCCCAGTATCGGCACTTGAATTCATTCGGTCAAAGCTTAGGACCGCATCACCCTCAATAACGACGCCTGTGACCGGATATAAGGCCCAACTCCCGGTCACTTAGGCTCCAAGCTGTGAAGGCGCAGGAGATCCGCGACACCTACCTCTCGTTCTTCGAGGAGCGGGGCCACCGCATCGTGCCGTCGGCCTCGCTCGTGCCCTCGGTCCACGACCCCTCGGTGCTGCTGACGACCGCCGGGATGCAGCCGTTCAAGCCCTACTTCCTCGGCCGCGAGAAGCCGCCGGGCCCGCGCCTGACCGACGTCCAGAAATGCTTCCGGACGACCGACATCGAGGAGGTCGGCAACACCGCTCGCCACCTCACCTTCTTCGAGATGCTCGGCAACTGGAGCTTCGGCGACTACTTCAAGGCCGAGTCGATCCCCTGGGGATGGGAGCTCTCGACCGAGGGTTTCGGCATGGACCCCGACCGGATCTGGGTCTCCGTCTTCGGCGGCGACGAGGAGCTCGGCCTCGGCCCCGACGAGGAGGCGATCGAGATCTGGCGCTCGGTCGGCGTTCCGGAGGAGCGGATCGTCCTCCTCGGCCGCGCCGACAACTTCTGGCAGGCGGGCCCGACCGGGCCCTGCGGGCCGTGCTCCGAGCTCTACCTCGACCGCGGCGAGGACTTCGGCGGGCCGGATGACCGGCCGGGCGACGACACCGACCGCTTCCTCGAGTTCTGGAACCACGTCTTCATGACCTACGACCTCTCCGAGGCCGGTGACGTGACCGAGCTGCCGATGCGCAACATCGACACCGGGATGGGCCTCGACCGGATCGCGGCGGTCCTCCAGGACGTCCCATCGGTCTTCGAGACCGACCTGATCCGGCCGTTGATCGACCTCGCCGAGGAGCTCTCGGGGCACGCCTACTCGGAGGGCGGCCGGATAACCAGGGCGATGCGGATCGTCGCCGACCACTCGCGCGGCGCCGCCTTCCTGATCGCCGACGGCGTCGTCCCCTCCAACGAAGACCGCGGCTACATCCTGCGGCGGATCATGCGCAGGGCGATCCAGCAGGGCCGCACCCTCGGCCTCGAGGCACCGTGGCTGGGACGGTTCGCCGAGAGGACGATCGAGATCATGTCGGCCGCCTACCCCGAGCTCGAGGCCGAGCGCGAGACGATCGCCCGCTGGGTCGGCGACGAGGAGGAGAGCTTCGGCCGCACCCTCGAGCGCGGGACCGAGATGCTCGAGCAGCTGGTCGAGTCGGCGCAGGCGCAGGGGACCTCCTGGATCGACGCCGCCGACGCCTTCAGGCTCCACGACACCTACGGCTTTCCCTTCGACCTGACCAAGGAGCTCCTCGTCCGAGCAGGGCCTGGCGGTCGACGACGGCGGCTTCGAGGAGCTGATGGAGGAGCAGCGCACGCGGGCCAGGACCGGAACCGCGACCGCACACGGCTCCGAGGACCGTCACGAGCGGGTGATCGCATTCGCGACCGAGACCGCGCCGACCCGGTTCGTCGGCTACGAGACGCTGCGGGCGACGACAGGCGTCGCCGGGGTCGCCGGCGAGAACGGCCGCGCCCTGGTCAAGCTCGAGGAGAGCCCCTTCTACGCCGAGGGCGGCGGCCAGGTCGCCGACTCGGGCGTGCTCCGCTGGGACGGGGGAGAAGCCGAGGTCGTCGACGTCTACCGCATCGGCGAGGACCAGGCCCTCGAGGTCGCGGTGGAGGCGGCCGCTCGAGGCCGGCAGGGCGGTTGAAGCCCTGGTCGACCACGAGTCGCGCCACGCGACGATGCGCAACCACACCGCGACGCATCTTCTCCATGCGGCGCTGCGGGAGCGACTCGGCGACCACGTGCGCCAGGCCGGCTCGGCGGTGCGGCCCGACAAGCTCCGGTTCGACTTCACCCACGGCAAGGCGCTCGAGGGCGCGGACATCGCGGCGATCGAGGACCGGGTCAACGGCTGGATCAAGGCGAGCCGGCCGGTTCGCTGGCTGGAGATGGAGCGGGGCGAGGCGGAACGGCTCGGCGCGATGGCCCTGTTCGGCGAGAAATACGGCGATTGGGTCCGGGTCGTCGAGGTCGACGGCGTCTCGCGCGAGCTCTGCGGCGGCACCCACGTCGCCAACACCGCCGAGATCGGGATCTTCAAGATCGCCTCGGAGGGATCGAGCGCCGCCAACGTGCGCAGGATCGAGGCCCTCAGCGGCCCCGCCGCGATCGATTGGTTCCGCGAGCGCGAGGACCGGCTGCGCGAGGTCGGCGAGCTGCTGGGCACGCCGCAGGACCCGCTGACCGGGGCCCGCCGCGCGGCGGAGCGGCTGCGCGAGGCGGGGGAGGGGGCGAGGCAGGCGGCGCGGCAGCAACTCGGCGAGGAGGCCGAGCGGCTCGCCGGCGAGGCCTTGGACCTCGACGGCCTGGCGGTCGTGGCGGGCCGCGCCCCGCTCGCCGACCAGAAGCAGCTGCTCGATCTCGCCTCCCGCATCCAGGACCGGCTCGGGGAGGAGTCGGCGGTGGTCCTCGGCGGCGCCGAGGGGGAGAAGGTGGCGCTGGTGGCGCTGGTCTCGAAGCCGGCGGTGGCCCGCGGGGTCTCGGCCGCTGACGTCATCGGCGAGGCGGCTCCGGTCGTCGGCGGCGGCGGCGGCGGCCGCGAGGGAATGGCGCAGGCGGGCGGCCGCGAGCCCGCCAAGCTCGACGACGCGCTGAGCGCCGCCCGCGCCGCGATCGAGCGGGCACTGGGCTGAAACGATGCGGGTGCTCGCCCTCGATCACGGCACCGCACGAATCGGGTGCGCGATCTCCGACCCGAGCGGGACGCTGGCGACGCCGCTGCCGGTGATCGAACCGCCGCACCCCAGGGCGGTTTCCGAGCTCGTCGCCGAGTACGGGGTCGATCGCGTCGTCGTCGGCCTGCCGCTTCACCTCAACGGCAGCGAGGGGACCCAGGCCGGGCTGACGCGGACATTCTGCGGCGAACTCGAGGCGATGCTCGAGATCCCGGTCGAGATGTACGACGAGCGGCTGACGACGCGGATGGCCGAGGCGAGCCGTCGCGAGGGCGCGAGCGCCGCCTCGGACTCGCTCGCCGCCGCCCACCTTCTCCAGGCATACCTCTCGGCGCGGGGAGACCGGCGATGAGTGACGACTGGCGCAGCGGCGACCCCTTCTCGGCGGGCGATCCGGAGGCCTCCGCCCGCGAGGAGCGGCGCCGCGAACGCGAGGAGCGCCGGCGCAAGCGGGAGGAGAAGAGCCGCAGCCAGGAGCAGGTTGCGGCTCCAGCGCCACCGGCCGACCCTCCACCGCCTCCGCCGTCGCCGCCACCGACGGCCGAGGAGGAGTTCTGGGGGGACGCGCCGCCACCTCCGCCGCCCCCGTCCGCTGCCCAGAAGCGCCGGCGGCGAAGCCCTTGGGGATTGCTGCTGGCGGCGATCGCGGTGCTCGCCGCGATCGGCCTCGCGGTCGTCGCCTACGCCTACCTGACCCGCGACGAACCGCCGCCGCCGGAACCGCTGCGGACGATCACGGCCACCGTCCCCGAGGGCTACAGCCGCGCCCAGACCGCCGAACTGGCCCGCGAACTGAAGCTGCGCGGCAACTACGAGAAGGCGACGATCCGCTCCCAGTACCTCGATCCCGCCGAATACGGCGGCAAGGATGCGAAGAACCTCGAGGGGTTCCTCTTCCCGGACACCTTCGAACTCGACGCCCACGCGCCGGTCGGCGATCTCGTTCGCGATCAGCTCGAAGACTTCAAGCGGCGGGTCGCCGGGGTCGATATGTCCTATGCGGAATCGAAGAACCTGACCGTCTACGACGTCGTGACGATCGCTTCGATGGTCGAGAAGGAGGCTCAGTTGGAAAGCGAGCGGAAGCTGATCGCGGCGGTGATCTACAACCGCCTTCGCGATGGGATGCCGCTCGGGATCGACGCGACCGTCCGGTTCGCGAACGACAACTACACCGAGCCGCTGACCGAATCCGAACTGACGTCCGACTCTCCCTACAACACGCGGGTCAATGCCGGCCTGCCACCCGGGCCGATCGCCAGCCCCGGCCTGGCCTCGATCGAAGCGGCGGCCCACCCGGCCAAGGTCGACTACCTCTACTACGTGGTCAAGCCGGGCACCTGCGGCGAGCACTCCTTCTCCTCGACCGAACGCCGAATTCGAAGCCGACGTAGCCCGCTACAACGAAGCCCGCGAAGCGGCCGGCGGAAAGTCGCCGGACACGTGTGGGTGATCGCGCCATGGCCCGCCTAGCCGTCCTCGGCCACCCGGTCGGCGCACTCGCGCTCCCCGGCGATGCACGCCGCCGCGCTCGCCGACCTCGGCCTCGCCGCCGAGTGGAGCTACGAGGCGATCGACGTCGGCCCCGACGGGTTCGAGGCGCTCATCCACAGCATGCCCGACCAGGGCTTCGTCGGCGCCAACGTCACGGTCCCCCACAAGGGGGCGGCGCTGACCGTCGCCGACAACCCGTCCGAGACCGCGCGCGAGATCGGCGCCGCCAACACGCTCAGCTTCGCCGAAGGCGAGGTGATCGCCGACAACACCGACGCGCCGGGCCTGCTCGACGCGCTCCCCGACCCGCCCGAGGGGCGCCGCACGCTCGTCCTCGGCGCCGGCGGCGCCGCCCGCGCCGTCGTCTGGGCGCTGGTCCGCGAAGGGGCGGAGGTCGAGGTCTGGAACCGCACCGCGCTGCGCTCGCAGAACCTCTGCGAGGAGCTCGGCGGCCACCCGGTCGAGGAGCCCGACCAGGGCGACTACGAGCTGATCGTCCATGCCACCGCCGTCGGCCTTCACGGCGAGCCCACCTTCGAGGAGCTCCCGCTCCGCGCCGACGGGTTCGCCGCCGGCCAGACCGTCGTCGACATGGTCTACACCGACGTGGCAGACCGAGCTGCTGAGAGCGGCCACCGAGGGCGGCGCGACCGTGGTCGACGGAATCGAGGTCCTGGTCCGCCAGGGCGTCCACTCGCTGCGAATCTGGACCGGTCGGGAGCCCTCGCTCGATGCGATGCGGGCCGCCGCCCGCAGCTGAGTTCGCCCCTCGCGCCTATAGCCTTGGTTCGATGACGGTTTTCCGCTTCACCACTGCCGGCGAGTCGCACGGGCCCGGGCTCGTGGCGATCGTCGAGGGCATGCCGGCGGGGCTCGAGCTCGACCGCGAGGCGCTCGACCGCGACATGGCGCGGCGCCAGCTCGGCCACGGGCGCGGCGGCCGGATGAAGATCGAGACCGACACGGTCGAGATCCGCTCCGGCGTCCGCCACGGGCGGACGCTCGGCAGCCCGATCGCGGTCCTGGTCGCAAACCGGGACTACGCCAACTGGGAGGAGCGGATGAACCCGTGGCCGGTCGACGCCGAGATCGACGAGGTCCACCTGCCGCGGCCGGGCCACGCCGACCTCGTCGGCGCCCAGAAATACGGCCACACCGACATCCGAAACGTGCTCGAGCGGGCGAGCGCCCGCGAGACCGCCGCCCGGGTCGCCGCCGGCTCGATCGCCCGCGGATTCCTCGCCTCTCTCGGCGTCGGCGTCTACAGCCATGTCACCCAGATCGCCTCGGTCCGCGCCGCCGAGCGCGAGGACCTGGCGCCGGAGGACTTCGCCGAGGTCGACGAGGACCCGGTCCGCTGCCTCGACCCGGAGGCGAGCGCGGCGATGGTCGAGGAGATCAACCGCCTCCGCAAGGCAAACGAGAGCCTCGGCGGGACCTTCGAGGTGCGGGTCTTCGGGCTCGTCCCCGGGCTCGGCTCCCACATCTCCTGGGAGGACCGGCTCGACGGTCGCCTCGCCGGCGCGGTCGCCTCGATCCAATCGGTCAAGGGCGTCTCGATCGGCGAGGCGTGGGACGTGGCCGGGCGGCCGGGATCCGAGGCCCACGACGAGATCTTCTGGTCGAAGGAGCGCGGCTACCACCGCGAGACCAACCACGCCGGCGGCCTCGAGGGCGGGATGACCAACGGCCAGCCGCTCTCGGTGCGGGCCGCGATCAAGCCGATCTCGACCCTGACCAAGCCGCTGCGCTCGGTCGACACCGAGACGAAGGAGCCCGCGCAGGCGCTCCGCGAGCGGACCGACTCGACGGTGGTCCCGGCCGCCGCCGTCGTCGCCGAGGCGATGGTCTGCCTGACGCTCGCCCGCTGCTACCGCGAGAAGTTCGGCGGCGACCACATCGACGACGTGCTGGCCGCGCTCGAGGCCTACAAGCAACGCATCGACTGGCGTGGGTGATGGAGAGTGGGCCACCCCCGGACGCGGGAGCGCGGGCGCGAGATTTCCGGGTTCGATGAGTGCGCCCGCGCGGGAGCAGAGGAGGTGGCCCCTGTGATAGAGCGGGAGCAGAGCAGGCGGCCGGCAATCGTCTTCATCGGCTTTATGGGGGCGGGCAAGTCCCAGGCCCTGAGGGCGGCGGCGGCGGCCGGATTCGAGACGACCGAGACCGACGAGCTGCTCGAGCGCGATCTCGGCTCGACGATCTCGGAATTCTTCGAGAGCGACGGGGAGGCCGCCTTCAGGGAACGCGAGAGCGAGGTCGTCGGCGCCCTGCTCGAGAGCGCCGACGGCGGGGCGATCGCGCTCGGCGGCGGCAGCGTCCTCTCCGAGCGGGTCCGCGACGCGCTCGGACGCCACACCGTCGTCCTGTTGCCGGTCGATGCCGAGGGCGCCTGGCAGCGGGCCTCGGGCGGCAACCGGCCGCTGGCCCGCGACCGCGCCGAGTTCGATGCGCTCCACCGCGAGCGGGCGCCCCTCTACGAGAGCCTCGCCGACGCGGTCGTGATCAGCGCGACCCCGCGCGGCACCGCGGCCGCGATCCCCGCGATAGCCGCCCTCTCCGATCTGCCGCAGGGAACCCGGCTGATCTGGGCGGCCAGCTCCTCGGGCGCCTACCCCGTCTACGTCGGCCGCGGCCTGCTCGACTCGGCCTGGTGGCCGCTCGACGGCCGGCGCTTCTGCGTCACCGATGCCTCCGTCGGGCCGCTGTTCGCCGACCGCCTCGACCCGCTCGAGGCGCGGATCGAGGTCGTCCCCGGAGAGGGCACGAAGACCCTGTCCGAGGCGGAGGGCGTGCTGCGCGAGCTCGCCCGCGCCGGGATGAACCGGGAGGACCACCTGGTCGCGCTCGGCGGCGGGGTCGTGGGGGACCTGGCGGGCTTCTGCGCCCACACCTACCAGCGCGGCGTGCCCGTCGTCCAGGTTCCGACAACGCTGGTCGCCCAGGTCGACTCCGCCTACGGCGGCAAGACCGGGGTCGACCTGCCGGAGGGCAAGAACTACGCCGGCGCCTACCACCTGCCCGCCGCCGTCATCTCCGACACCGACACCCTCTCGACGCTCCCCGGGGAGGAGCTGCGCGCGGGCTTCGTCGAGGTGCTGAAGACCGGGCTGCTCGCCGGCGGCGAGCTCTGGGAGCGGGTCCGCGCGATCGAGACCATCGACCCGGCGCAGCTCGAGGACGTCGTCTTCGCCTGCGCCCGCTACAAGTGCGAGGTCGTCGCCGCCGACGAGCGCGACGCCGGCCTCCGCGCCGTGCTCAACCTCGGCCACACCGTCGGCCACGCGATCGAGGCGGCGAGCGGGTACTCGCGATACCGGCACGGTGAGGCGATCGGGCTCGGGCTGCTGGCGGCGCTCCGGCTCTCCGACGCGCCGGAGCTCCGCGTCGAGGTCGAGGCGATCCTTGGCCGGCATGGCCTCCCGGTCGAGCTCGCGCCCGAGGTCGAGGTCGACGCCGTCCTCGAGGCGCTCGAGCGGGACAAGAAGCGGACCGCCGAGGGGGTCGCGTTCGTCCTCCTCCAGACCCCCGGCGAGCCTCGGGTCGGGCAGCTCCTCGATCCGGCTAAGGTCAGGGCCGCCGTGGAGGAGCTACTCGCATGACCGGCCCACATAACCGCGTCGCCGTCCTGCACGGGGTCAATTTCGACGTCCTCGACCGCCGCGACCCCGACATCTACGGCGGCCTCTCGCTCGACGAGCTCGAGCGCAGGATCGGCGGCTGGGCCCGGGAGCTGGATCTCGAGACGACCTTCTTCCAGACCAACTCGGAGGGCGAGTTCGTCGAGTACCTGCACCGCCTTCCCGACCTCTGCGACGCGGTCGTGATCAACGCCGGCGCCTGGACCCACTACAGCCGGGCGATCGCCGACGCCCTCGACGTCGCCAGGCTGCCCGCGGTCGAGGTCCACATCTCCGACGTCGAGTCGCGCGACGACTGGCGCCGGGTCTCGGTCTTCGACGGGCTCGTGCTCGAGAAGATCTCCGGCAAGGGCCCCGACGGCTACCGGGACGCGCTGGCGACGATCGCGCGCGAGCTGGACGGCGAGCCGTGAGCGCGGAGCGAGGCGACCGCCTCGCCGGGCTCGTCGCCGAGCGCGAGCTCGACTTCATGGTCGTCACCGAGATGGTCAACGTCCGTTACCTGACCGGCTTCACCGGCACCAACGGAGCCTGCGTGTGCGGCGCGCAGACGCGACTGTTCCTGACCGACTTCCGATACACGGAGCGCGCCGAGGCCGAGGTCGACGGCTGGGACGCCATCACCATCGAGGACGACTGGCTGGGTGGGATCGCCTCGCGCCTCTCGGGCAGGGCCGGGTTCGAGGACGAGCACCTCTCGGTCCGGACGATGAAGCGGCTCGAGGAGAAACTGCCCGATGGAGTCGAGCTCGTCGCCGCCGGCGGGGACGTCGAGAAGCTGCGGCGGGTGAAGGACGCCGCGCGAGCTGGAGGCGATCGCGGCGGCCTCGGAGATCGCCGACGACGTCTGGCGCTGGAGCCTCGAGCGCGGCCTCGGAGGGCGAAGCGAGCGCGACATCGCCCGCGCCACCGAAGCGCGGATCCGCGAGCTCGGCGGCGAGCCGTCTTTTCCGGCGATCGTCGCCTCCGGCCCGAACGGTGCCCTCCCACACGCCGAGCCGGGCGAGCACGAGGTCAGCGAGGGGGAGCTCGTCGTCTTCGACATGGGCGCGAAGCTCGACGAGCTACTGCTCGGACGGGACCCGGACCTTCGCCGTCGGCGAGCCCGGCGAGCGGGCGCGCGAGGTCTACGAGTTGGTCCTCGGCGCCCAGCAGGCGGCGCTCGACGCCGTCCGCGCCGGTGTCGGCGGCGAGGCGCTTGACGAGGTCGCGCGCGAGCTCCGATCGAGGCAGCGGGCTACGGCGAGAGGTTCGGCCACGGCCTCGGGCACGGAGTCGGGCTCGAGGTCCACGAGGGCCCGCGCGTCTCGCGCCGCTCCGAGGACGTCCTCGCCGCCGGCGAAGTCGTCACGATCGAGCCCGGCGTCTACCTGCCGGGCGAGCTCGGGGTCAGGATCGAGGACCTCGTCGTCGTCACCGAGGACGGCCACGACAATCTCAGCAGCCTCCCCAAGGACCTGCAGATCGTCGACTAGCGGCTGAGGTCGACGCCCTCGACCAAGCTCTCGGCGAAGGCGGCGATCAGCGCGACCGTCGCCTCGACGTCGCCGAGGTCGACCATCTCGACCGGAGAGTGCATGTAGCGAAGCGGGATCGAGACGAGCCCGGTCGGCACACCGGAGCGCGAGATCTGGATCGCGTCGGCGTCGGTGCCGGTGGTGCGGCCGCTGGCCTCGATCGTGTGCTCGATCTCGGCCGCCTCGGCCGCCTCGACCAGAAGCTCGAAGACCTTCGGCGAGAGGGTCGAGCCGCGCCCGATCACGGGGCCCGAGCCGAGCGGATGGCTGCCCAGCTGTTTCTCGTCGACGCCGGGGGCGTCGGTCGCGTGGGTGACGTCGATCGCGACCGCGAGGTCGGGCCGCACCTCGAAGGCCGCGGTCCGCGCGCCGTGGGTGCCGATCTCCTCCTGGACCGCGGCGACCGCGGCGAAGCTGCCGCGAAGGGTGCCGCGCTCGTGGCAGCGACGCAGCGCCTCCAGCGCGATGTAGGAGCCGAGCCGGTTGTCCATCGAGCGCGAGACGAGCCGGTCGCCGGCGACCTCGACCGGCTCGGCTGCGATCACGACCGGGTCGCCGATCCGGACCATTTCCGCCGCCTCATCGCGGTCGGCGGCGCCGACGTCGATGTGAAGCGCTTTCAGCTCGACCACCTTCTTGCGCTGGTCGGGCTCGAGCAGGTGGATCGGTTTGCGGCCTACAACGCCCGGGACGACATCGTCGCGGGTGCGGATCTCGATCCGCTGGCCGACCAGGATCTGCGGGTCCCAGCCCCCGATCGATGTGAACCACAGAAAGCCCTGCTCGTCGATGTGCGTGACCGCGAGACCGATCTCGTCGATGTGGCCGACGACGGCGAGGAGCGGGGAGGCCTCGCCGACTCTCGCGATCGAGGAGCCGAGCCCGTCCGTGGTCACCTCGGCGAACGAGGCCTCCTCGCGCCAGACGTCGGCGGCCGGCGCCTCGTGGCCGGAGGGCGCGGCAACACGCAGCAGCTTGTCGAGGAATGCAGGTGTTTCGGCCATGGAGTCGCGCAGTATGTCGGCTTGAAAGGTCTGCGTTTACAGAAGTTTCGAATACCGTTGATGCCGATGGCCCAGATTCACAGTCCGACCGCCCTCGTGACCGGCGCCTCGAGCGGGATCGGCGAGGCAACCGCACGACGACTTGCCCGCGAGTCCGGGGGCGAGCCTCATCCTCGTCGCGCGCCGTGAGGACCGGCTCCGGGCGCTGGCCGAATCGCTGCCGTGTCCGGCGACCTACGTCGCAGCCGACCTCACCGACGACGACGCCCCCACCCGCGTCCGCGACCACCTCGCCGAGCACCACGGCGGCAGGCTGAATCTGCTGGTCAACAATGCCGGCGCCTCCTGGCGCGCCACCTTCGCCGAGGGCGGCCATCCGAACGCCCAGCGCCATATGGAGCTCAATTTCGACGCCGTCCTGCGGCTGACCGAGGCACTGCTGCCGATCCTCCGCGCCTCGGCCCCGAGCGCGATCGTCAACGTCGCCAGCACCGCCGGCCGGGTGGCGCGCGCCCGCACCGGGTCCTACTCGGCGAGCAAGTTCGCGCTGATCGGGTGGAACGACGCCCTCTACTCGGAGGAGCGCGGCAGCGGGGTCCACGTCGGCCTGGTCCTACCGGGGTTCATCGCCACCGAGGGCTTCCCCGCCACCGAGCTGCGTGAACGGGCCGTGACCCGCTGGATGGTCTCGAAGCCCGAGAACGTCGCAGAGGCGATCGTCGAGACCGGCCTGCGGGGGAAGGCCGAGCGCTATGTCCCGCGGCCCTACGCGCTGGCGGCGGTCGCCCGCATCCTCGCGCCCGGGCTGGTGCGCCGGGTCCTCGCCGGCGGCAACGCCGATGCCCTGACGACGAGCACCGCGGCAGAATCGAACGAGTAGCGCCGGGCTCAGGTCCCGCTGAAGCGGGAGGGCGTCAGCTTGCAGTAGTGGAACGAGAAGATCGAGCTGACGTTGTTGGCGGCGTTGGCGCTGCGTTCGGCCCGGATCGCTTCGTGGTTCGCCTTGACCCGGTTGCCCTGCTTCAGGGCCTTGCCGATCTTGCCCAGGTTGACCTTGACCGTGTCGAGGAAGCCGAACCACTTGACGAGCCTGGCGTCGTCGGCGGGCGGGCGGGCGACCGCTTCGATCTGCTTGATCGTATTGCCGAAGGCGGCCGAGGCGCGCATGAACTGATTCCCGGCCGGGCGCGAGCTTGTCGGCCTTCACTTTGTCCTTGGCGCCCTTGAGGATCCGCGTGTTCGCTTCCGTGTTCGCCTGGCAGATCGGCTCGACGGCGGTGACGTATTCGGCGCGGGTCGGTTCGGGAGGCAGGACCGGCGTCGCGGCATGGGCGACGCCCGCAAACAGCGTCGCGGCACCGAGCGCAGCGAGTATCCCCGGCGTTCCTCTCACAGTTGCCCCTGCGGACATAGATTACGTAACACCCGAAATGGACGCCAGTACCACCTACGCCGACTCGGGCGGTCTCAGCATCGCCTACAGGACATTCGGCGAGGGCGAGATCGACCTCGTCGTCGTCCCCGGCTTCGTCACCCATGTCGAGCTGATCGAGGAGCACCCGCTGCCCGCTCGCTTCATGCGCCGCCTCGCGACTTTCGCGCGGGTGATCACCTACGACAAGCGCGGGCAGGGGCTGTCCGACCGCCCCGCGGCCCCGCCGACGCTCGAAAACTCGATGGACGACCTCCACGCCGTGCTCGATGCAGCCGAATCCGAGAAGACCGTGGTGGTAGGTGTCTCCGAGGGGGGGCCGATGTCGATGCTGTTTGCGGCGACCTACCCCGAGCGGGTCTCTTCGCTGGTCCTCTACGGCACCTACGCGAAGATGGTCGAGAGCCCCGACTACCCGCATGGTGTCCCGAACTCGGCCCTTGACCGCTGGGGAGAGCTGATGCGACAGGACTGGGGCGGACCAGTCGGCGTCCACCTCTGGGCCCCGACAATGGATGGCGACGCCGAGTTCACGGAATGGTGGGGACGCCTGCTCAGGCAGGGGACCAGCCCCGCCGGCGCGCTTGCCCTGGTCGACCTCTACCGCGAGCTCGACGTTCGCTCGGTCCTCTCCAGCATTTCGGCCCCGACGCTGATCCTCCATCGCAGCGAGGACAGGATCGTCCGTGTCGATCAGGCCAGGTACCTCGCTGAGCACATTCGCGGGGCGCGGTACGTCGAACTGCCCGGCAAGGATCACCTGATCTGGGTCGGGGACCAGGACGCGATCCTCGCCGAGGCCGAAGAGTTCCTGCTGGGCAGCCATCTCGGGCCCGAGCCCGAACGCGCCCTGGCGACGGTCCTGTTCACCGACATCGTCGGCTCGACCGAAAGAGCGGCCGAGCTCGGCGACCGGCGCTGGCGCGACCTGATCGAGCGCCACGACGCAATCGTCCGCCGCCAGCTCCAGGTCCACCGCGGCCGCGAGGTGAAGACGATGGGCGACGGCTTCCTCGCCACCTTCGACGGCCCGGCTCGGGCAATCCGATGCGCCGCGGCGGTTCGCGAGGAGCTCGCCGCCATCGGCCTCGAGATCCGGGTCGGCATCCACACCGGAGAGGTCGAGCTGGTCGGCGACGACGTCAGCGGTATGGCGGTCAACATCGGCGCCCGGATCGGCGCCCTCGCCGGAGCCGGCGAGCTGCTCGTCTCGAGCACGGTCAGGGAGCTGGTCGTCGGCTCCGGCCTCGAGTTCGACGATCGCGGCCCCCACACCCTGAAGGGCGCGCCCGGCGAGTGGCGCCTGTTTGCGGTGGCCTAGCTGACCCGCCCACACACCTTGGTTGACACCTGAACCAGGCATCCGGGCCCTCCCAGAGGCTTGGTGGATTCGACGCCCCAAGCAAGGAGGACCCGGATGAAGGTTCACGGTAACGCCGCTCTCGGACCAGCGAGACGTTTGGCCCTGGCCAAAGCGATCCAGTCGGGGATGACGTTGAGGGCGGCAGCTGCCGCCCTCAACGTCGCGCCGGGGGCACTGAACTGAAGAAGCGGGTCGCGGTCGGGGCCAACGGCAGCTTCGAAGGCTCCGGACCGGGCGATTACGCAGGCGAACGCATCTCCGTCGGCGGCCGCCTTCTCGACGATGGGCGCCGGGCGCGGGGCTGGTTCCTCGTCGACAACGGCGGCTGCCTGACCGAACGCACTCGATGGACCGCGAAGCTGGGCGGATGAGGCGACCGCGACTATGCCCCCGGGTCCTCGCCGGCTGCTGTTGCGCACTCGCCCTGCTCTCGATCGCAGGGCCGGCGATGGCCAGGGGGCGCGAGGATCTCTATTTCGGCCCGATCAACCAGGTGGATCTTCCGGGTCCCGGCGCCCGCAACGAAGGGACCATCGAATTGTCCGTCTACAGGCAGCACCGCCACGACGGCGGGGCGACGGCGCAGGTTGCCTCGATCAAGATCGTCGACGTCAACCTTCACTGCGAAGACGGCTCGTGGGTCGGCGCCGGGCTCCCACGAGGAGGCAAGAACACGGTCATCTTCAATGCCGGCAACCCGCTGTACATCAAGGGCGGGAAGTTCGCCGAACCCAGGGGCTTCTCCGCCGAAGGGGAACCCGTCGCGATCAAGGGGACCGTCTCGAGACGGAAGCCGGCCGGAACGCTGAAGATCTCGCTTCATCTCCCGCCCCAGGAACCCGAAATAGTCGGCGAACCGAAACGGGTGCCCGGGACCTGCCGAAGCGGCGTGCTGCACTGGAGCGCGAGCCGGACCCACTAAGGTTCTGCGCCGTGATTTCGACGAATCAGTTCAAGAACGGGTCCCACATCGAGATCGACGGGACCGTCTTCAAGATCATCGAGTTCCAGCACGTCAAGCCGGGGAAGGGCGGCGCCTTCGTGCGGACCAGGCTGCGGAAGATCGAGGATGGCTCGGTCCAGGACAAGACCTTCCGGGCGGGGGAGAAGTTCAGGCCGGTCCGGACCGAGTCGCGAAAGATGCAGTACCTCTACGACTCCGGCGACGCGGCGGTCTTCATGGACAACCGCGACTACGAGCAGATCGAGATCGCCGGCGAGGTCGCCGGCGAGGCGAAGCGCTGGATGCTGCCCAACGCCGAGGTCGATGTCCTCTTCGTCGACGACCGCCCGACCGACGTCCAGGTGCCGAGCGCAGTCGAGATGAAGGTGACGACGACCGAGCCCGGGGTGAAGGGCGACACCGCTTCGGGCGGCGGCAGCAAGCCGGCGACACTCGAGTCCGGGGTGACGATCCAGGTGCCGCTCTTCATCGAGGAGGGCGAATCGGTCCGCGTCGACACCCGCAGCGGCGAGTACGTCTCGCGCGCCTGAACGTCGCGCGCGCCAGAATAGGCACAGAATGCGAAGGTCCGACCAACGCCGCGACGCCGTCTTCGCCTGCTACCAGCACGACGTCACCGGGCGCCCGCTCACCGACCTCCTCGCCGAGGCGCGCCCATTCACGCGTGAGCTGGCGCTCGGAGTCGAGGCTCACCGCGACAAGCTCGACGCGGTGATCGCGCGTCACTCCAAGGGCTGGGACATCGACCGGATCGCGCCTTTGGAGCGCAACGTGATGCGGGTCGCCCTCTACGAGATCGAGCACAGCGACGACGTCCCGGTTGAGGTGGCTATCGACGAGGCGGTCGGCATCGCCAAGGAGTACTGCGGCAGCGATGCGCCCGGCTTCGTCAACGGGATCCTCGGCGCGGCGGTTCGCGAGGGGGTTTCCTGATGGCCGGCGGGCCGTCCGACGCCAGGCTGCGCGAGATCTCGGATCGCCTCGAGGCGATCGCCGCCGAGCTCGAGGGCGAGGTCACCGGCGACGAGCGGGCGGCGGAGCTGGCCCGGGAGGCCGCCGAGCTCTCGAGCGAGGCCGTGGCCGAGGCCAATCGCCGCATCCGCGAGGCCGACAGCGAATCAAGTTGACCCTCCATTTCGTGGAGAACTTGATGCCCTGCCCGGTCGGCGCAACCTGATGTACCCGGACGACCTTCGCTCGCTCGTCGACGCCGAGCTCGAACGGCTGCGGTTCTCGGACGCGGACTCGACCGCGGGGCTGGAGGACGCGATGCGCTACTCGCTGCTCGCCGGCGGCAAGCGGGTGCGGCCGGTCCTGGTCCTCGCAACCGCCCGTGCCCTCGGCGCCGAGCCCGAGCGCTTCCTCCCGGTCGCCTCGGCGATCGAGCTGATCCACACCTACTCGCTGATCCACGACGACCTGCCGGCGATGGACGACGACGATCTGCGGCGCGGCCGGCCGACGTCGCACGTGAAGTTCGGCGAGGACGTCGCGATCCTGGCCGGCGACGGCCTCTTCGCCGAGGCGATCCGGATCTTCTGCGCACAGCCCGGCGACCCGTCGCTGGTGCTGGCGGCGCTCGGCGAGCTGGCCGCCGCCACCGGGGTCGACGGCATGGTCGGCGGCCAGTACGTCGACGTCACCGGCGCCGAGCGCGACGCCGAGGGGCTGCGACGCCTGCACGCGCTCAAGACCGGGCGCCTGATCGCGGCGGCCGTGAGTGTCGTCCTGACCCTCGAAAATATCGCCCAAGATGAGACAATTCCGTATCGCCGGTTCGCCGGCGAGCTCGGTGTCCTCTTCCAGATCGTCGACGACATCCTCGACGTGATCGGGAGCGACGAGCAACTCGGAAAGCCCCATGGAAGCGACGAGCGGCACGGAAAACTCACCTACGTCAGCCTGTTCGGGCTCGACCGCGCCCGCGAGCTCGCGGCGGAGTCCCACGCGAAGGCCATCGAGGCCCTCGCCGAGGCCGGGGGCGACACCGGCGACCTGAGGCGGGTCGCGGACTACATCTTCACCAGGAACGAATGAGCCAGAACGACAAACCCGAGGAGCCGCTGCTCGACTCGATCGAGTCGCCGGCCGACCTCCACGACCTCGACGACGCCCAGCTGGAGCAGGTGGCGCAGGAGATGCGCACCTACATCATCGACACGATTGGCGAGATCGGCGGCCACTTCGGCGCCAATCTCGGCACCTGCGAGCTCGCCGTCGCCCTCCACAGCCTGCTCGACTCCCCCCGCGACAAGATCCTCTGGGACGTCGGCCACCAGGCCTATCCGCACAAGGTCCTGACCGGGCGCCGCGAGCGGCTGCCGACGATCCGCAAGTACGAAGGCCTGGCGCCGTTCTGCTCGATCTCCGAGTCCGAGCACGACATCATGGGCGCCGGCCATGCCTCGACCTCGATCGGGTACGCGGTCGGGCTGAAGGAGGCGATGCGGAAGGGGATCGGCGAGGACGGCAGGGTCGCGGCCGTGATCGGCGACGGCGCCCTGACCGGCGGCGTCGCCTACGAGGCGTTGCACGCGGCCGGCGGCCTCCAGACCCCGATCGTGATCGTCCTCAACGACAACGGTATGTCGATCTCGCCGAATGTCGGCGCGATCTCCGGCTACTTCAACAGGGTGCGGCTCAACCCGCGCCTCTACCACGCGCGCGAGGAAGTCGAGGATCGACTGACGAGGCTGCCGCTGGGCCTCGGCAAGCGGATCGAACGGCTCGGCCCCGAGATCAAGTCGGCGATCAAGGCCTACTGGGCGCCGGGGCTCTTCTTCGAGGAGCTCGACCTCGCCTACATCGGCGTCATCGACGGCCACGACGTCCGAGCGCTCCGCAAGGCCCTCGGCGAGGCGTTCGAGGCCGACCGCCCTGTCGTCGTCCACATCCACACCGTCAAGGGGAAGGGCTTCGCCCCGGCCGAGGAGGGCGGCCTCGAGGGGATGGAGAAATGGCACGCCGCCAAGCCGAAGTCGATAGTCAACGGGGAACCGGCGCCGCCGGCGCCGAAGAAGCTTGTAGAGGTCCAGGAATCGGACGCACCCAGGGCGATTGCCCCCGAGCGGCTCGAGAAGCCTCCGGCCGCCGACGCCCCGCCGCAGTACACGCAGGTCTTCGCCGACGCGATGGTGCGCGAGGCGCGCCGCGACAAGCGGGTGATCGGGATCACCGCCGCGATGGCGGGGGGGACCGGCCTCCAGAAGCTCGCGGATGAGCTCCCCGAGCGCTACTACGACGTCGGGATCGCCGAGCAGAACGCGGTCCTGCTGGCCTCGGGGCTTGCCCTGCAGGGCGCAAAGCCGGTCTGCGCGATCTACTCGACCTTCCTCCAGCGCGCCTACGACCAGATGATCCACGACGTCTGCCTGCAGGAGCTCGACGTCGTCTTCTCGATGGACCGCGCCGGCTTGGTCGGCGACGACGGCCCGACCCACCACGGCGCATTCGACATCGCCTACATGCGGCCGCTGCCGAACCTCGTCGTGATGGCGCCTCGCGACGAGGCGATGCTGGTCCACATGCTGCACACCGCGATTGCCCATGACGGCCCGGCGGCCCTCCGCTACCCTCGCGGGGCCGCCGAGGGGATCGCTCTTCCGCGCCGCCCGGAGGAGATTCCGATCGGCACCGGCGAGTTGCTGGAGAGCGGCGAGCGGGTGGCGCTGCTCGGCTACGGGTACGGCGTCACCGTCGCCCGCGACGCGGCCGAGATCCTCGCCGGCCACGACCTCAAGCCCACAATCGCCGACGGGCGCTTCGCGAAGCCGATCGACACCGAGCTTCTCGAGCGGCTCGCCCTAGGGCACGACCTGATCGTGACGATCGAGGAGGGGGTGCTTCCCGGCGGCTTCGGATCGGCGGCGCTCGAACACCTCGAGGACGCGTTCAGCGATCGCCCCGAGGAGCGCGCGAGGCTCCTGAGGATCGGCCTCCCGGACCGATTCGTGACCCACGGTAAGCCGGCGCTCCTCCGTGAGGAAGTCGGTTTTACGGGGCCCTCGGTTGCCGAGCGGGTCCTCGCCGAGCTCCGTTCCGGGCAGCCCGCGCTGCGCTGAGAAACGGGAGCTTGCACCAAAGCGCTCAATCGGCTAGCCTGCGCGAGCCTCTTGAAGGCAGGGAAGCAGTTTCGTTGGTTAACGAAGTGTTTCTGGGGTTACTTCAGGGAGAGAGGCATGTATCTCGGTATATGCGGTTCCGTGGGGAAGCGGACCGCTTCCCGCGGCCGGCACTGCCGGCCGCGGTTCTTTGTGGGGGAAGTGGCCGAGGAAGCGCACATGCATAAAACGCCGCGTTCCCGGTAGCGGCGGCCGATCAACCGGCCGTCGCCGGGGCGCGCCTGAGGAGCGACGTGGGAACGCCGACGAGGAGATAGGCGACCGCGACCGCGGTGAAGAAGAACTTGGCGTAGGCGAACGTCGCCGCGAGGAATGGGAAGGCGCTGCCGGCGCTGCCGAGGGTGAGCAGGAGGCAGATGTTCTCGAGCGCGTCGAACCCGGCGCCGATTGCCCCGAAGCCGGCGATGAACCCGCCGATCGCCGCCAGCCGGCGCAGGCCGCACCTGCGGGCTCGATCGCGGACGGCGGCGATCGCGAGCGTGAGAAAGGTCCCGTAGGCGATCAGGAACCCGAAATCGATCCAGAGGGACTGGCGGGCCGCGTCCTGCCCCCCGTCCCCCCATTCGCCCATGATCCTGTCCGCTTCGCTCTGGCTCCCGGCGACCTCGAACGGGACGATCCCGGGACCGCCGGTGTCCTTCATCCGCCCATCCGCGGGCGACATCGCGAGCAATAGCAGCACGGTCGCGATCCCCGATGCGATCAGTCCCCGCCGGCGAGTCACGCCGGGATTATGCACCGCCCGGAGACAGAGAACGCCCCGCAGGGAGACGGGGCGTTCTCTGTAATTGCCTCAGGGAGAGACTGCGGCCCCCGCAGTGGGACGGTGCGAAGGACCGCTGTTCAGCCTCGCCAATACCCGATTCCGGGTAGCTCAATCATCGATCCTGCGATCGGACAAAAAGAACGCCCCGCCGGGGAAGCGAGGCGAGGCGTTCCTGGGGTTATCACAGGGAGGAGATAACCAAGGGCCATCCTCTGGGGCATTCGGGATGACCGACTCATGAAGCCAACCACCTCCCGGTTAAGAAGGGCTAAATCATCAAGACTGGGCCGTCGGCCGCACGAGAATCTCGTTGAGGGTCATCCGTCGAGGACGGCCGACGGCGAAGGCAATCACCTCGGCGATGTCCTCCGGTCTGATGGCCAGGTCACTGACGTATTCCTCGGTGGCGCGTTTCGTCTCGGCGTGCGTGATGTGGGAGGTCAGCTCGGTCGCAACCGCGCCTGGCTCGATCACGGTGACCCTGACGTCCGGCTGCAGCTCCTGTCGCAGCGCCTCCGACCAGCCGCCGATGCCCCACTTGGTCGCCGCGTAGACGGCATTACCGGGGCGGGCGGTGCGGCCGGCGACAGACGAGATGTTGACGAGATCTCCATCGCCATCGCGAAGCTGGTCGAGGAAGACCTCGGTCGCGCTGATCGCCCCCAGGAGGTTCACTTCGACCATCTGCCGATAGTCCGCTCGCTGCTCGGCTGAGAAGGGCCCGAGCAACATCACGCCGGCGTTGTTGATCAGGATGTCGGCGCCACCCAGCTCCCCCCTCACCCGATCGGCGGCGGAGGAGAGCGCATCGCGATCGGTCACATCCGCCTCGATCGCAACCGCCCCACCTCCGATCTCCTGGGCCAGCGCCTCGATCCGATCGGCGCGACGCGCGAGCAGGGCCGGCCTGTGCCCGTCGGCGGCGAGGGCCCTGGCCGTCGCCGCGCCGATTCCCGACGATGCCCCGGTGATGACGGCGACGCGACCCGAGTTCATTCCGCATGAGGTTAGCGCCGGAACGGTGCGCCGAAAGATGCTCAACGGAAAACGCCCCGCCGGGGTGGCGGGGCGTTTCCGGGGTTACCACGGGGAGAAACAAAAGCGCGGGCTCCCGCAGGGGCAGCGGAGAACCCGCGTCAACAGGCCATACGGCCTCCGGCCGAATCCGGTTCATTCGCGTTCGAGATCTGAGCGGCGGTCCTGACCACCCGACTCGACGCTTGAGCCGCCGGCTACTTCTTCGTGCCGATCACGTCGACGGCTCCAAACGTCGCCGTCGCCCCTTCACTGCCCCCGCTGCATTGCAGGGCCACATAGATCGACAGTGTGTGGTTGGTCGGGGCCGAAGGCTGGAGCAGGCCGGCGCCTCCACCGAGCTTGATTCGGCCGCCGCCCACCGCTCCGGTCGGGTCGACGAGCTGGCCGAAGCCGATCTGATCGTTGACCGGGAACATTTTTTCGGGGGGGGTGGTGGGGTCGGCGACGATATAGGCAGCGATAAACCGCGGAGATTCGCAGGTCGGTTTGAAGGCGACGTCCAGTGCCCCCAGCACCGTGTCGTCGCTCCCCGGGCTCTGGGTGTAGGTGGGATTGGCAAGTGGATAGGCCACGAAGGTCCCGGCTTTCAGATCCATGGTCGAGTTGCCCCGTGCTTCGAAGACGATCCGCGAGAACGGCGTGCTCGGCACGTTGATGTCGGCCCCGGTGACCGAGCCGTCGACGATCTTCGAGCTGTCGACCGAGCCGGCCTTGATCTTCGCCTTGGTGACCGCGTTCTTCTTGATTTTCGCGGTGGTGACGGCGTTGGGCTTCAGCTGCTTGGCGCCGACCGTCTTCTTGCCCAGATGAGAGGCGGCATACGCGGCGCCTCCGCTCAACACCAAGAAGGCAAGGATCGTGACCATCACATTGGAGTAGGTCAGCTTGCCGCGCAGTCTTCTCATCCGGGCCGTCCTTCGGGTATTTGGTCTGTTGAGCAGACCATAGACCCGGGCCGGGCGCCCGAGCAAGGCCAACCCACGTTGCTACGCTCGTTCGAGGTTCTCGGGAGGCGCCGCACTCTGCAGGTCACGACTGATCGGATCGCCTCAAGGAGGTCAATATGAATCGCTTTCCCCGACCGTGGCGCGTCGTCATCGCCGTCACGTCACTCCTCACAGCGCTCGCGTTCTTGGCTGCGCCGGCCTCCGCGGTCAAGCCTCCGAAGGTGATGGCGGGGCTCGGCGACTCGATAACGCGGGCATTCAACTCGGATGGACCTGGCTGCCCGACCGGCCCATTTCTCGATTGCGCCAAGAACTCGTGGTCGACGGGGACAAACCCGGCGGTCGACAGCCAGTTCCAGCGCGTCGAGGCAATCGATCCCGGCCGCAATCCCGTCGCCTTCAACGACGCCGTCTCCGGTGCCCGGGCGAGCGGACTACTCGGCCAGGCGGAAGCCGCCGCCGGCCAGCACGCCGACTACGTGACAATCGAGATCGGCGCCAACGACGCCTGCGGCTCCACCCCGACGGCCACCTTCCGCGGCCAGGTGAAAACCGCGCTCGACGCTCTCGTGGAATCAGACCCCAAGGTCTACGTCGAGATGCTGAGCATTCCGGACATCAACCAGCTGCTGACGCTCTTCACCAATCCACCTGACCCGAATGCGCTCACACGCTGGTCCGCCCTCAGCGTCTGCCAGGCGCTGCTCGCGAACCCGCTCTCGGCCGAACAGCCCGACGTCGAACGCCGAGCCGCGTTCCGCGGCCACGTGATCGACCTCAATGGCGCGCTCGCGGAAGTCTGCGCCGGATTCAAGCGCTGCCGCTTCGACCACAACGCGATATTCAACTCGTCGTTCACGACTGCCGATGTCGCGACGGTGACGAACACCGGGGGCCTGAACATCTTCCCGTTCAACGTCATCCCGATCTTCGGGCCGGGAAACGAAAACTCGACGGCGGACTACTTCCACCCATCGCTGCTGGGACAGGCGCAGCTGGCGGAGACCTCGTGGAACGCGACCTTCTCGATGAACTGACGACCCGGGCCTCCCTCTAGCCAGGCGCAACAGAAAACGCCCCTCCGGGGAGGAGGGGCGTTTCTGGGGTTACTACAGGGAGGAGAGATATAGGGCTACCCGCTTGGGAATGCGAAATACCGCTTGCTAGAGCGATTCGCTATCCGGCTGAATCCGGTTGGAACTGATTGAATCCGTGTCTGCATCGCTCGGACCTGTCTGGCCAGCCGGACCTTGCGCACCCTTGAACTGCCCAAAGTCTCGGGAGAGACCTTGGCTAGGGTGACTGCCCCATTCTTGATTCTTGCGGTGGTCACGGAGTTCTTCTTGAGCTGCTTGGTGCCGACGCTGTTCTTCCTGAGCTGTGAGGCGGCAAGAGCCGCGCCTCCGCCGAGCACCACCTCGGGTTGTTGGTCGCTTGAGCCGACCATAGACCTGTCCAAGCGCTCGAACAAGGCTCCACGGCACACCCCACCCGATGAGCGAGTGCTACCTCACAGACCTGAGGGCGTGAGGGGTCCTTGACAGTTCCTCACATGAGGCGGAAGCGCAGGATAAGAGCGGCCCCGATCGCGGCTCTGCCCTAGGGCGCCGGAGCGCCGCCAAGCGCGGGGCAAAGCGTTGCCGCTACATCGCCCTGGACCTTGGGTGTTTCCTTCAGGACCTCGCCCGTGAAGAGGTCAACGGCGAGCAGACCCGTCCCGGACAGCACGAGGTTGCCGTCCTCGTCGCGCAGCCGCCAACTCTGTCCCGTCGTCCGGATCGCCCCGGTGACGAAGTCGATATGCACGGCGTAGTGGAGCTCCTCGGTCAGGGTCTGTCCGGTGTCGATGTTGCGATGGAGCAACGTGGCGTGAAGCTGGTCCTCCACGGCAACGAGATTCCCGTCATCAAAGAAGCGCTTGACGTTTTGGGTTCCCCCGTCCTCCTCGTGATAGGCGAAGTCGCACAGGGCCCCAGCCGGCAAGTCGAAGCTGATCGGCCCGATGGTCTGCTTGATGTGCACCGGTTCTGCTGCGGACGCGGAAGCCGCCAGCACGCTTGCGCCGAGAGCGACAAACGAAAGAAGGATCCTCAGTCGGCGTGCCATGCCAGACCTCCTCGGATTGCGTCGAGACTTGTGCCGATCCTTACATGCGGACCTATGGCTGTCAATGCTCGCCGGGACGGTTGTCCTCCGTCGACAGCGTCGGCGGGATCGAGCAGCTGCGTGATCCGTATCTGACTGTTGGAACGAGTTGTGGAACGGCGGTTCCCGGAGTGATCCGGGGGCCGTTGTCGTTTCGGGTCCGATGGCCCGTATTTGGCTTGCTAGTGCCCTCCACAACAGAAAACGCCCCGCCGGGGAGGCGGGGCGTTTCTGGGGTTACTACAGGGAGGAGAGATATGTATCTCTATATATGTGGATCGATGGGAGGTAGGTGGGCCCTTAACGCGTCGCGCGGGGCTCATCGAGGGAGATCGATGGGCACCGTATGGGCGGCGCCAGACCCAACCGGGAAGTTTGTCTAAACCAAGCCTTTCATCGGTCCTCGTCTGCGAATCCTTGAATCAGAATACGAACATATGTGCGATTTGTGTGTGAGCCGAGTCACAGAACCTTCTCCGTAGATCCCACTCGAGCAACCTAGTACCCAATACTAAGGATTAGGTAACCGAGGCGCAAGAGGGACCTAAAGAAGACGGAATCCCTGCATCTGACGAATTCCCAGTACGGTTGCCCGGTGAAGAAGGCACGGATCGACGCTGTGCTCGCCGATCGGGGGCTGTTCCCGTCGCGCTCGGCGGCCGCCAGCGCCGTGCGGGCCGGCGCCGTGCGCGTCGGCGGCGATGGGCCGGTCGCGCTGCGCCCGAGCCAGCTGGTCGAGCCTGACAGCGAACTGGTGATCGATTCGGGCTCCCGGTTCGTCTCGCGCGGCGGGATCAAGCTCGACAATGCGCTGGACAAGCTCCGGGTCGATGTCGAGGGGCGCGACTGCCTCGACGTCGGCGCCTCGACCGGCGGCTTCACCGACTGCCTGCTCCAGCGCGGGGCTGCACGGGTGATCGCCCTCGATGTCGCCTACGGGCAGATCGAGCTCGGGATCCGCGAGGATCCGAGGGTGACGGTGATCGAGCGCGTCAACGCCCGCCAACTCCGGTCCGAGGACCTCCCGTTTGCCCCGGACCTGGCCACGGTCGACGTCTCGTTCATCTCGCTGACGAAGGTCCTGCCGGCGGTCGCCGCCGCTATCGCGCCAGGCGGCGAGGTCCTGGCGATGGTCAAGCCCCAGTTCGAGCTCGGCCGCGAGCGCGTCGGCAGGGGCGTCGTCCGCGACCCCGCCGACCGACGGGAGGCGATCCTCTCCGTCGCCCGCTGCGCAGAGGAGCTGGGGCTCCCCGTCCGGGGCTTCGCATCGTCGGGTCTGGCCGGGCCGAAGGGGAACCTCGAGACCTTCGTCTGGTGCGGGGGAGAGGGCGACGAGGTCGCCGACCTCGAGGCCGCGATCCTGGCGGTGGAACCGTGAGCCCAGCGAGCGCCGAGCGAGCAAGCATCACGATTTGTCTCTCTGCGCAGCGAGCGAAGGCGCGACCTTTATGAAAGCCGCGGCGTTGATCACCCACTCGCACCCACCGGCGACCACCGACGCGGTGGGAATCGCGATCGAGATCGCGGCGGCGGCCGGGTGCCGCCTCGTCGCGACCCCCGACGAGGTCGCCAAGCACGCCGCCGCGGCCGACGGGCTCGAGACGGTCGAGGTCCTCCCACGCGACCTCGACCTCTGCCTCGTCCTCGGCGGCGACGGCTCGATCCTCTACGCGCTGCGGCACTTCGCCCGCACCGGGGTCCCCGTCTTCGGCGTCAATTTCGGCACCGTCGGCTTCCTCGCCGCGGTCGACCGCGAGGAGGCGCAGCGCGGCATCGAGCGCGCCCTCGCAGGGGAGCTCGAGATGGTCGACCTGCCGGGGCTCGAGGTCGAGCTCTACGGCGAGGCGAGGGTCGGCTTCAACGACATCAGCTTCATCCGCCGCCCGCGGGACCGGGTCGCCGAGCTGACCTATCGGATCGCCGGGGAGGTCGTCGGCGACGTCCGCTGCGACGGCCTCGTCGCCGCGACGCCGGCCGGCTCGACCGGCTACAACCTCGCCAACCAGGGGCCGATCCTCGCCTGGGGCGTCGAGGGATACGTCGTCAGCTACATCTCGCCGCACTCGCTCACCGCGCGGGCGCTCGTCGTCGCTCCCGACGACGTCCTCCACGTCGGCAACGCCGAGGGCAGGGAGCCCGTCGACGTCTCGGTCGACGGCGGACAGGCCGGGACGCTCGTGCCAGGCGACGAGCTCGAGATCGGGTTCGCAAACGGGGTCGGCAGACTGGCTCAGCTGCCGGGGTCGAGCTTCTACCAGCGAATCCGCGAGAAGTTCGGCCACCTCGCCGTCTAGCCGACGAGCCCGGTTCTCTAGGGTTGAGAGGCATGGAGCGAAAGTGGTGGACCCTCGTTCTGATCTCTATCGCGACGTTCATGCTTCTGCTGGACATCACGGTCGTGAACGTCGCTCTTCCGGACATCAGGACCGACCTCAACGCGAGCCTTTCCAGCCTGCAGTGGGTGGTCGACGCCTACTCGTTGATGCTGGCCTCGATCCTGCTGACGGCCGGGTCGCTCGGCGACCGCCTCGGGCGGCGGCGCGTCTTCACAATCGGCTTCGGCGTCTTCACCTTCGCCTCGTTCCTCTGCGGAATCGCCGGCGACCCGACCCTGCTCAACCTCGCCCGCGGCCTCCAGGGCGTCGGCGGCGCCGGGATGTTCGCCACCTCGCTGGCGCTGATCGGCCAGGAGTTCCACGGCAAAGACCGGGCGACCGCTTTCGGCGTCTGGGGAGCGACGATCGGCGGCGCGGTCGCGATCGGCCCTCTCGTCGGCGGCCTGATCACCGAGCACCTCGGATGGGAGTGGATCTTCTTCGTCAACGTCCCGATCGGGATCACGGCGATCGCCCTGACCGAGCTGAAACTGGCGAACGTCGCCGCCCAGGACCCGCAGCGGGTCGACTTCCCCGGCCTGATCACCTTCTCCCTCGCCCTCTTCTTCCTGATCTTCGGCCTGATCAGGGGCAACCCGGAAGGCTGGGGCAGCACCGAGATCGTCGCGTCGCTGGGGGCGGCGGTCGTCCTGATGTGCGCCTTCATCGCGATCGAGTCGCGCAGCAGCCACCCGATGCTCGACCTGAGCCTGTTCCGCAACCCCGCCTTCAACGGGGTCTCGGCGGTCGCCTTCGGCCTCTCTGCCGGGATGTTCGCGATGTTCCTCTACCTGACGATCTACATCCAGGGAGTGCTCGACTACTCGCCGCTCGAAGCCGGCCTGCGCTTCCTGCCCCTGACCTTCCTCTCCTTCATCGCCTCGCCGATCGCGGGCGCGCTCTCGCACCGAATCGCAATCCGCGTCCTGCTCGGCGTCGGCCTCGCGACCGTCGGGGTCGGGCTGCTCCTGATGCACGGGGTCAGCGCCGACTCGGAATGGACGACGCTGCTCGCCGGGTTCCTGGTCGCGGGCGTCGGCATCGGGATCACCAACCCCGGCATCGGCCAGGCGGCGATCGCCGTCGTCCCGGTTGAGAAATCCGGGATGGGCTCCGGGATCAACACGACCTTCCGCCAGGTCGGGATCGCCACCGGTGTGGCCTCGCTCGGGGCGATCTTCCAGTCCCAGGTCGACTCCAAGCTCAGCCAGATGCTCCCGAATGCGCCCAGCGGCCTCTCCGAACTCGTCGCCTCCGGGGGCTCGAAAGCCGCGACCGAAGTGGTCCCACCCGGGCAGCGGGCCGAAGTCGCGCATGCCTCGACGGTGGCCTTCGTCAGCGGCTTCAACGAGATCATCCTGATCGCCGCGGTCCTCTCATTCATCGGCGCCACCTGCGGCTTCTTCCTCGTCCGCTCGAAGGACTTCGTGCAGGCGACCACGGCTGAGAAAGAGCCAGCCGGCGAGCCGGTTCCGGCCTAGTCGCCGCCGCAGCGGGTGCTAGACAGGGAGCGTGCTCCGAGAGCTGCGGATCGAGAACCTGCTCCTGATCGAGAGGGCCGAGCTGCGCCTCGGCGCCGGCCTCAACGCGATCACCGGTGAGACCGGGGCCGGCAAGACGATCCTTGCCCACTCGCTCGATCTCCTGATGGGCGGCAAGGCCCGCCAGCAGATCGTCCGGCCCGGAGCCGAGGAGGCCTGGGTCGAGGGGTCGTTCGACCTGCCCGCGAGCCTGCTCGAGGAGCCGGAGATGGCGGAGCTGGCCGCGCGCCTGCCGGGCGGGGTACAGGAGGTCGTGCTCGGCCGCCGGGTCTCGGCCTCTGGACGGACGGCGGCATTCGTCGCCGGCCGCGCCGCCTCGGCCGCCGACCTGAAGCTGCTCGGCGGGCGGCTGCTCGCCTTCTACGGCCAGCACGAGCACCGCAAGCTGACGATCGCCTCGGCGCAGACCGAGATCCTCGACGGCTTCGCCGGCCCCGAGCACCTCGCGCTGCGCGAGCGGTATCGAGACTCACACCGCGAGGCGCTCCGCCTCGAGGCCGAGCTGGCGGAGCTGCGCGAGCGGGACGGATCGCGCGAGCGCGATCTCGACCTCTTCCGCTATGAGCTGTCCGAGATCGAGGCGGTCGCCCCGAACCCAGACGAGATCGAGGAGCTGGCCGGGGAGCGCGAGCGGCTGCGGCACGCCGAGAGCCTTCGCGAGGCCGCCGCCGGCGCGGCCGGAGGCGCAACCGGAGCGGGGGACGGGGACGACGCCGGCGCCGCCGGCGCGATCGCCGCCGCCGGCTCCAAGCTCGACGCGGTGGCCGGTGTCGACCCGAAGCTCGATCAGATCGCCGCCCGGCTGGCGGCGCTCTCGGTCGAGCTCGGCGACGTCGCCAGCGAGCTTCGCGCGTATCTCGACGGGGTCGATTCCGACCCCGAGCGCCTCGCCGCGGTCGAGGAGCGGCTCGAGGAGATCGACCGCCTGACCCGCAAGCACGGCGGCGAGATCGACTCCGTCCTCCTCCACGCCGAGCGCTGCCGGGCCGAGATCGAGCGCCTCGAGTCGTCCGAGGTCCGCTCGGCCGAGGTCGAGGAGGCGCTCGCGACGGCGGCCGCGCGGCGCGCCAAGCTCGCCAAGGAGCTCAGCCGGGGCCGGGCGGGAGCAGCCGGCGGGTTGAGCAAGCGGGTGGCGGCCGAGCTCGACCACCTGGCGATGGCGGGGGCGACCCTCGAGGTCGTCCTCGAGACCCTCCCCGACGGGTTCGGCCCGAATGGGGCCGAGGGGATCGAGCTGCGACTGGCACCCAACCCCGGGATCGAGGCGGCCCCGCTCCGCGACGCCGCCTCCGGCGGCGAGCTGTCGCGGGTGATGTTGGCCCTGACCGGGCTCGGTGCCGGGGCCGGCGCGGGGACGCTCGTCTTCGACGAGATCGACGCGGGGATCGGCGGCCGCACCGCCCGCACCGTCGGCGAGCGGCTGCGCGACATCGCCGACGGGCGCCAGGTGATCTGCATCACCCATCTGCCGCAGGTCGCGTCGCTCGCCTCGACCCACTTCAGGCTCGAGAAGGACCGCGGCGAGCCGGCCCGGGCTACGGTCCAGCAGCTGGACGGCGAGAGTGTGGTCGAGGAGATCCGCCGCATGCTCGGCGGCGGGGACGGCGACGGGGACGCCGCCGACCGCCACGCGCGCGAGCTGCTCGCCGCGGCCTGAAGCCGCTCGCGGGCGGGTAGTCTCCTTCGGTGGCCATCGCCAGTCGCCGCCGTCTTCCTGCGTTTCTCTCGCGTCGGAACGGGGCGGCCGCGAACGGGGCGGTGCGCGGCACCGCCAGGCTCGGCCGGCGCACCAAGAACCTGGTGAAGCGACTCCGCCCCGGCGACGTGGCGGTGATCGACCACCGCAACATCGATCGGATCGCGGCCGAGGAGCTGCTCTCGACCGGCGTGCGCGCGGTACTCAACGCCTCCGAGTCGACCGACGGCCGCTACCCGAACGCCGGACCGCTGATGCTGGCCCGCGCCGGCGTGGTCCTGGTCGACTTCGCGGCGGCCGACCCGTTCGAGGCGATCGGCGATGGCGACGCGCTGACGGTCTTCGACGGCACGGTCAGCGTCGGCGGCGAGGTCGTCCTGCGCGGCAAGGAGCTCGGGGTCGAGGAGCTCGAGCGCCGCTTCGACGAGCAGCGCGAGCGGGTCGACGAGGCGCTCGCCGAATTCGCCGAGAACACCGTCGCCCATGTCCGGATGGAGTCCGACCTCCTCACCGACAGGATCGAGTTCCCGTCGACCCGAACCAGCTTCCGCGACCGCCAGGTCCTGATCGTCGTCCGCGGCGACCGCCATCGCCACGACCTGAAGGCGCTTCGCGCCTACATCCGCGATGTCCGCCCGGTGATCGTCGCCGTCGACGGCGCCGCCGACGGGGTTCTGGAGGAGGGGCTGAAGCCGGACCTGATCCTCGGCGACATGGACTCGGCCGGCGACGCCGCTCTGCGCTGCGGCGCCGAGGTGATCGTCCATGCCTATCCCGACGGCCGTGCCCCGGGCCGCGAGCGGCTCCTCGAGATGGGGATCGATCACACGATCGTCCCCGCCGCCGGGACCAGCGAGGACGTGGCGATGCTGATGGCCTACGAGAAGGGCGCGGACCTGATCGTCAGCGTCGGCGCCCATTTCAACCTGATCGAGTTCCTCGACCGCAAGCGCGGCGGGATGTCGTCGACCTTCCTCACCCGGCTCCGGATCGGCGAGAAGCTGGTCGACGCCAAGGGCGTCAGCCGCCTCTACAACCCCGGCACCGGCTTCGGCCCGGCCGCCCTCTTCCTCGCCGCCTTCGCGATCCTGCTGGCGATCGTCGTGATCGCCTCGCCGGCTCTCAGCGACCTGACCGAACTGGTCTGGCTGAAGATCAAGATTTGGCTGGGCATCTAGCCTCTCAAGGCTGATGGGCTATAGCGCGCGCTACCACGCGACCTCGCTGATCGCGATCTTCCTCGCCCTCGCGATCGGGGTCGTCATCGGCGCCGCCCTCGGCGGCGACACGATCAACAACACCCGCAGGGACCTCGAGCGGAGCCTGACCGGGAACCTCGAGGACGCCCGCAACCACGCCGAGGAACTGAGCGTCGAACTCGGCCAGGCGAACGAGTTCTCCGACCAGGTCTACCCGGCCCTGGTCCGCAACGACCTGCGCGGGCGGCGGATCGGGGTGATCGCGATCGGCGGCCTCCCGGGAGAGATCTCGGGCGCGATCGACGACGCCCTCGGCCCGACCGGTGGCCGGCTGGTCGCGGTCGGCGTCGTCCGCGAGCCCGTCGACCTGTCCTCGCTCGGGGACGACCTGGCGAAGACGCGGCTCGCCGCCGTCGAACACGATCCCGACACCCAGACCGAATTCGCCACCGGGGTCGGCCGCCAGCTCGTACTCGGCGGCAATCTGCTCGAGCGAGTGCGCGGCCACCTCTTCTCCCGCGCGAGCGGCAATTTCCGCGCCCTCGACGGCGTGATCGTCGTCCGCGACCAGCCGCAGGACCTCGGACCGGTCCAACGCTCGACCGCGGCCCGAATCGAATCGGGCGTGCTCGACGGGGTCACCGCAACGAGGACCGCCGCCGTCGGGGTCGAGGCGACCGACGCCGAACCGTCCTCGATCTCCTTCTTCGGTGCCAACGACCTGGCGAGCGTCGACAACGTCGACCAGACCGCCGGCAAGCTGGCGACGGTGCTGGCGCTGCTCGGCGCCGAGGGGAGCTTCGGCGTCAAGGGGTCGGCCGACCAGCTCCTGCCGGACCTGCTCGCGCCCCGCCAGAAATGACCTGGGTCGGGTTCCCGGTCGCGATCGCGATCGCCGTCTTCATCGTCCCGGCGGGGGTCCGCGGGCTGCGCGACGCCGGCCTCACCCGCGCGAACTACCGCGGGGCGGCGCTCGCCTTCCCGCTCGGCGCCGTCCTCGCGACCGCTGCGCTCGTCGCACTGGCGCCGCTCGCCTTCCTCAACGACCGCGGCGATCTCGATCTCCTCGATCCCGACCTGCGCCACTGGATGCCCTACATCCTCGGCGTTGCCTTCCTCGGCTTCCTCGACGACTCGCTCGGCCGCGGCGAGGCGGCGGACACGCCGCGCGGCTGGCGCGGCCATGCGCGGGCGCTTCGGGAAGGATCGCTCTCGACCGGGGCGATCAAGGCGATCGGGGCGTTCGCACTGGCCGCCTACGTCGTCTCCGGGCGCGGCCTCGAATCGTGGCGCTACCTCGCCGACGTCGCCCTCCTGATCCTCGCGACCAACGCCTTCAACCTGCTCGACCTGCGGCCGGGGCGGGCGGAGAAGGGGCTGGCGCTGCTCGGCGCCGGCCTCTGCCTCGGCGGCTGGACGATCGCCCCGATCGAGCTGCTCGGGATCTTCGCCGGGCCGGTCCTGGTCGGCGCCTGGTTCACCCTGCGCGAGCGGGCGATGCTCGGCGACACCGGCTCGAACCTGGTCGGCGCGATCGGCGGCGTCTGGCTGCTGACCTCGCTCGGCGGTGACGCGCGGTTGATCGCCCTCGCCGTGGTCGCCGTGCTCACGATCTACGGCGAGATGCGCTCGATCTCGACAACCGTCGAGTCGTTTCCGCCATTGCGCTGGTTAGACTCGCTCGGCAGAGAATGAATGGCAGCAAAGGCGATACGAGATTCATCTTCGTAACCGGCGGAGTGGTCTCGGCTCTCGGCAAGGGAATCGCCGCCTCCTCGATCGGACGCCTCCTCGTCTCCCGCGGCTACCGGGTCCAGCTGCAGAAGTTCGATCCCTACATCAACGTCGACCCCGGGACGATGAGCCCGTTCCAGCACGGCGAGGTCTTCGTCACCGAGGACGGCGCCGAGACCGACCTCGACCTCGGCCACTACGAGCGGTTCACCGACGAAAACACCTCGCGCGCCTCGAACGTCACCGCAGGCGCCGTCTACAACTCGGTGATCAAGCGCGAGCGCCGCGGCGACTACCTCGGCGCCACCGTGCAGGTGATCCCGCACATCACCGACGAGATCAAGAACCGGATCCTGATCGTCGCCGAGTCGCAGGCGGTGGACTTCGTGATCACCGAGATCGGCGGCACCGTCGGCGACATCGAGTCGCTCCCGTTCCTCGAGTCGATCCGCCAGCTCTACACCGACCTCGGCTCGAAGCGGAGCATGTTCGTCCACCTGACGCTGGTGCCCTACGTCGGCCACGCGGGCGAACTGAAGACGAAGCCGACCCAGCACTCGGTCAACGAGCTGCGCCGGATCGGGATCCAGCCGCACGCCCTGGTCTGCCGCTCCGAGGGGCGCCTCGACCGCGACATCCGCAACAAGATCGCGCTGTTCGCAAGCCTTCCGGTCGACGCCGTGATCTCGGCCCACGACGTCGACAACATCTACAAGGTGCCGCTGGTCTTCCGCGCCGAGGGCGTCGACGACCTCGTCCTCGACCATTTCGGGATGGAGGCGCCGGCCCCGGACCTCGCCGAGTGGGAGGCGATGGTGCGCCGCGCCGACGCCGCCGAGGGCAGGGTGAAGATCGCCCTCGTCGGCAAGTACGTCGGGCTGGAAGACGCCTACAAGTCGGTGATCGAGGCGCTCGAGCACGGCGGGATCCACCACGGGGTCGAGGTCGACGTCGAGCTGGTCGATTCCGAGGACTTCGACCCCGAGCGGCTCGAGGGGGCCGACGGCATCCTGATCCCGGGCGGCTTCGGCGAGCGCGGGATCGAGGGCAAGGTCGCGGCGGCGCGGATCGCCCGCGAGCGCTCGATCCCGTATCTGGGGATCTGCCTCGGGATGCAGATCGCGGTCGTCGAGTTCGCCCGCTCCAAGGCGGGGATGGAGGGAGCGAACTCCTCCGAGTTCGACCCCGAGACGCCCTATCCCGGTCGTCGACCTCCTTCCCGAGCAGAAGGAGGTCTCCGAGATGGGAGGGACGATGCGGCTCGGCGCCGACCCGGTGAAACTCCACGAGGGGACCCGGGCGCGGGAGATCTTCGGCGAGGCCGTGATCTACAAGCGCCACCGCCACCGCTACGAGGTCAACGTCCAGCTCCGCCGCCGGCTCGAAGACGAGGGGCTGGTCTGCGGGGGCACCTCGCCGGACGAGCGGTTGGTCGAGATGATCGAGCTGCCCGACCACCCGTTCTTCGTCGCCTCCCAGTTCCACCCCGAGTTCAACTCGCGGCCGAACCGGCCCGAGCCGCTGTTCCGCGAGTTCGTCGGCGCGGCCGCCCGCCACGCCGGCGCCAAGCCGGCCGAAGGGGCCGACCTCGACCGGGAGGATTCCTCGGTAGCCCATTAGCCTGTCCGGCGTGGAGAGGCTGCACGAGAGGTTCGTCCGGCTCTGCGAGATCCGCAGCGTCACCGGCGAGGAGCGCGAGGTCGCCGACTCGCTGATCGCCGAGCTGCGGGCGATGGGGCTCGAGGTCAGCGAGGACGACGCCGCCGGCCCGGCGCAGGCGGGGTCGGGCAACATCCTCGCCCGGCTGCCGGGGAGTGGCGACGCTTGGGCGATGTTCTGTGCCCACATCGACACCGTCCCGCACCCGGGGCAGATCGAGGTCGTGGAGGACGACGGCGTCTTCCGCAGCCGCGGCGAGACGATCCTCGGCGCCGACAACAAGGCCGCGGTCGCGGTCTTCGTCGAGCTCGCCGCCCGCCACGCCTCGGAGCCGCCGCCGGTCGGGATCGAGCTGCTGCTGACCGTCGCCGAGGAGGAGGGGCTGCGGGGGGCGAAGGCGGTCGACCCGGCGACACTGCGCTCCGACTGCGGCTTCATCCTCGACCACGCGAGCGCCGTCGGCGAGGTGATCACGAGCACGCCGACCCAGCAGCAGATCGTCGCCGACTTCACCGGGGTCGAGGCGCACGCGGGGATCAACCCCGAGGACGGCAGCAACGCGATCGCGGCGGCCTCGGCGGCGATCGCCCGCATGAAGCTGGGCCGGCTCGACGAGGGGACGACGGCGAACGTCGGCATGATCGAGGGCGGGACGGCCGGCAACGTCGTCCCCGGCCACTGCCGGATCGTCGCCGAGGCGCGCAGCATCGACTCCGGCCGCGCCGCCGAGGTCGCCGGGGAGATGAGCGAAGCCTGCGCCTGGGGCGCGGGCGAGCACGAGTGCGACGTCGACGTGCAGGTCGAGGAGCTGTTCCGCGGCTACCGGCTGCCGACGTCGTCGCGCTCGCTGGCGCTCGCCGAGGCGGGTATGCGGCGGGCCGGCCTCGACCCGGTCCGGACCGCGACCGGCGGCGGCAGCGACGTCAACGCGCTGATCGCGAACGGGGTCGACTGCGTGCTGCTCGCCAACGGCACCGAGGGCCCGCACACGCCGGACGAGTGCGTCGCCTCGCGCCACCTCGACAAGATGCTCGAGGTCTGCGAGGGGATCCTGGTCGAGGCCGCCGCAGCCCCGGCGTGAGCGGCCGCCTCAAGCTTCGCCGTGCCGTCGTCGTCGACGAGGATCCGCTGACCGTCGAGGTCGACGGCGAGCGGCGAGCGGCCTGGGCCGACACCGACCTGCTGGGGGAGATGCGCGAGGGCGACGAGGTCGTCGTCAACGTCGCCGCCCTCGATCTCGGCCTCGGCTCGGGCGGCTTCGACGTCGTCCACGTCAACCTGACCCGCGGCCTCGAGGGCGGGGGCGGGGGCGAGGAGCATGTGATGAAGCTCAACTACAGCTCGCTCCAGCACCCGGTCGAGCCGGTCGAGCGCCCGTTGGAGGCCGCCGGGGCCGAGGCCTTGACCCCGGTCCTCGTCCTGCCCCTGCACGGCCACCTCGCGCCCGCCGCCTGGGCGGCGGGCGCAGGCAACGCCGGGGATCAGGCTCGGGTACGTGCAGACCGGCGGCGGCGCGCTGCCGGGCTCCTTCAGCCGCGACGCCGCCGAGCTGCTCGACCGGGGGCTGCTCTGCGGCCACATCACCGCCGCTCCGGCCTACGGCGGAAGTGGGAGGCGATCTCGGTCGCCGGCGCCCTCGACGCCGCCGCGAACCGGCTCGGCTGGGACGCGGTCCTCGCCGGGCCCGGGCCGGGGATCATCGGATCGGAGACCCGCCTCGGCCATGGCGGGATCGCGGCGCTCGACACCGCCCACGCGGCGCTGGCGCTGGGAATGCCGACGCTGCTCTCGCCCCGCCTCTCGAGCGCCGATGAGCGCTCCCGCCATCGCGGCGTCAGCCACCACACGCTGACGGTGATGCAGCTCCTGCTCGGCGCGGTCGAGGTGCCGGTGCCGGCGGGCGAGGCGGTCCCGATCGCCGTCCTCGCCGAGGCCTGCGGCTGGCGCCACCGCCTGCGCGAGGAGCAGGTCGACCTCGCCGGGTACGCCGAGAGCGGCCTGCCGGCGAGGACGATGGGGCGCGGGATCGGCGACGACCCGCTGTTCTTCGCCGCGGCGCTCGCCGCGGGCGGCGCCTTGCGCGGCAAGGGATGAGCGCGGTGCGCCAGAACGAGCCGGCATGGCCACCGCCCTGCAGGAGAAGTCGGGCGCCGAGAAGGCGCCGATCGACCCGCGCTTCGAGGGCCTCGTCCTCGACTTCCTCTCCTACCTCGAGCTGGAGCGCGGCCTCTCGCGCAACACGCTCAACGCCTACCGGACCGACCTGCACCAGTTCGGCGAGTTCCTCGCCGCCCACGGCATCGACGCGCTGACGATCCGGCCGGTCGAGATCTCCGACTTCCTCGCCGACCTCGCGACCGGCAACGGGCGCCCGGCCTGCTCGGCGTCGACCATCCACCGCAAGTCCGCCTGCCTGCGCTCCTTCTACAAGCACCTGCGCCGCGACGAGCTGATCGCCGACGACCCGACCGTGGCGCTGAGCGCGCCGCGCCGGGCCAAGAAGCTGCCCCACGTCCTCAACTACGCCGAGGTCCAGAAGCTGCTGGCGGCGCCGCGCGGGGACGAGCCGACGACGCTGCGCGACCGGGCGCTGCTCGAGGTGATGTACGCGTGCGGGTTGCGGGCATCGGAGACGATCGGGCTCGACGTCGCCGACGTCGACCTCCACGAGGGCTTCCTGCGGGCGCGCGGCAAGGGCTCGAAGGAGCGGCTCGTCCCGCTCGGCCGCCAGGCGATCGCCGCGATCGCCGGCTACATGCGCGGCGGGCGGCCGAAGCTCGTCGGCGACCGCCACGAGGCGAAGCTGTTCCTCAACTTCCGCGGCGGCCCGCTCACCCGCCAGGGCCTCTACAAGATCGTCCAGCGCCACGCCCGCGCCGCCGGCCTCGGCGGCCAGATGAGCCCCCACACGCTGCGCCACAGCTTCGCCACCCACCTGCTCGCCGGCGGCTGCGACCTCCGCGCCGTGCAGGAGATGCTCGGCCACGCCGACATCGCGACGACCCAGATGTACACCCACCTCTCCGGCGAGCAGCTGAAGGACGTCTACTTCCGCGCCCACCCCCGCGCCACGGACCCCTGACCCCAGGGGATGGGGTAGAACCGGGGGATGCCGGAGCTCCCCGAGGTCGAGACCGTCTGCCGCCAGCTCGAGCCGGAGATCGAGGGACGGCGGATCGAGCGGCTCGAGGTCTACGACGAGCGCTGGTCGCGCCCGGTCCCTCCTCGGCGGCTGGGCGAGGCCGTGTCGCGGAGCGACGATCGAGGGCCTCGGCCGCCGGGGCAAGTACCTGCTGCTGGCGCTCGACGGGGCGAGGACGCTGGTGATGCACCTGCGGATGACCGGCAACCTCGTCCTGGTCGACGGCGCGCCGACGCTCGACCCCTCGGAGGGGATGCGGCTCTACGAGGGAGAGCGCAGCGCCGACGAGCGGTACCTCCGCGCCCGCTTCGTCCTCGACGACGGCCGCGAGCTCTGGTTCACCGACCCGCGCCGGTTCGGCGAGGCCTTCCTGATCGACGACTCCGGCCTCGATGCCCGCTTCGAGCGGCTCGGGGTCGAGCCGCTCTCCGAGGAGTTCACGCCGGAGGCGCTCGGGCGAGCTCGCCGCCGGGCGCACGGCGCCGCTGAAGTCGTTCCTGCTCGACCAGTCGCGGGTCGCCGGGGTCGGCAACATCTACGCCGACGAGGCGCTCTTCCGGGCCGGCTGCACCCGCTCTCGCCGGCCGGCTCGATGCGGCCCGAGCATCACGAGGCGCTCCACGCCGGCATCGTCGCCGCGCTCGAAGCGGGGATCGACGGCGGCGGCGCCTCGATCGACGACTTCCGCGACGGCCGCGGCGAGCGCGGGTACGATGCAGGACGAGTTCCTCGTCCACACCCGCGAGGGCGAGGAGTGCCCGCGCTGCGACGGGACGATCGTCAGGATCGTCGTCGGCGGCCGCTCGACCTACTACTGCCCCGGCTGCCAGGTCCGGCTCCGCCGCCGCCCGCGCCGCTCCCGGCGTCCGGCCCGTCGTTCAACGTAGATCGGTCATGGCCGGAAAGACGCTGAAGACGGAGGCGGTCGTCCTGCGCAGCATCCGCTACGGCGAGGCCGACCGCATCCTCCACCTCTACTCGTCGCGCTACGGCCGGATCGGGGCGATCGCGAAGGGCGCCCGCCGGCCGCGCTCGCGCTTCGGCGGCCGCCTCGAGCCGTTCTTCCGCCTCGACCTCCTCCTCCACGAAGGCCGCGGCGAGCTGCTCACCGTGACCGGCGTCTCGACCGTCGACGGCTACCCGCGCCTGCGCTCCTCCGGGCCTGCCCTGACCGCCGCCGCCCGCGCCTGCGACGCCGTCCTGCGCCTGCTCGACTCGGCCGAGCCGAACCCGCCCGCCTACAACCTGCTCTGCCGCTACCTGGCGATGCTCGACGATCCCGCCGCGGAGCGGGCGGCGGCGCTGGAGACTGCGCTCTCGTTCCGGCTCAAGCTGGCGCTGGCGGCGGGCTTCGCCCCCGAGCTCGCCTCCTGCGCGCACTGCGGCGAGGCCGAACACCTGACCGGCTTCTCCGGCGCCGCCGGCGGCGTCGTCTGCTCGGGCTGCGAGGCGGGCTCCTTCGCGCTCTCCGAGGACGGGCACCGGTTCATGGTCGAGGCGATCGCCCAGCCGCTGGCCGAGGCGCCGGCGGCGGAGGCCGCGGCGCTGCGCCAGGCCGAGCGGGCGGTCACCGAGACCCTCGAGCACCACGCGCATGTGCAGCTCCGGCCCGCGGCCTGAGCGCCATAGGATCGGAGCATGAGCGCGGAGCGAGCAAGCGTGCATATCTGGCTATTCGCGCAGCGAGCAAAGCGCGAAGCGTTGTGATGGAGGCGACGGCGACCCTCGAGGATCGGGTACGGGCCTGGGAGGCCGAGTTCCTCTCCGAGGCGGGGACGCCGTCCTACCCGGCCCGGCGCCGCGCCGAGGAGCCCGACAGCCCGCTGCGGACGCCGTTCCAGCGCGACCGCGACCGGATCGTCCACTCGAAGGCCTTCCGCCGCCTCAAGCACAAGACGCAGGTCTTCATCGCCCCCGAGGGCGACCACTACCGGACCCGGCTGACCCACACGCTCGAGGCCTGCGGGATCGCCCGCACCGTCGCCCGGGCGCTCGGCCTGAACGAGGACCTGACCGAGGCGATCGGGCTCGGCCACGACCTCGGCCACCCGCCCTTCGGCCACACCGGCGAGAGCGCGCTCGACGCGGCGCTGCGCGAGCGCTGCGACTCCGGCTTCAGGCACAACGTCCACTCGCTCCGGGTCGTCGACGTCCTCGAGCGCGACGGCCACGGGCTCAACCTGACCGAGCAGGTCCGCGACGGGATCCTCAACCACACCGGCTCGGACCGCCCGGCGACCCAGGAGGGGCGGATCGTCAAGCTCGTCGACCGCGTCGCCTACATCAACCACGACATCGACGACGCGCTGCGGGCCGGGATCCTGCGCGAGGAGAACCTGCCGGCGGCGGAGATCGAGCTGCTGGGGCCGACCGGGTCGGCGCGGATCGACACCCTCGTCCGCGACATCGTCGAGCGCTCGGCCGCCGCCGGCGACATCACCCAGAGCGAGGAGGTCGGGGGCGCGATGCTCCGCCTGCGGAAGTTCATGTTCGACGAGGTCTACCTCGGCCAGGCGGCGCTGCGCGAGCACGAGCGCGCCCACCGCACGGTCCGCGGCCTCTTCAACCACTACATGGAGCACCCCGACGAGGTGCCGGCAGGCGACCCCGAGGCGAGCGACTGCCAGCGCGTCGCCGACTACATCGCCGGGATGACCGACCGCTACTGCATCGCCCGCTTCACCGAGCTGACCGTGCCCGAGGCGGCGAGGTTCTAGTGGCGCTGATCTCCGCCGAGAGCCTCGAGCGGGTCAAGCAGGCCGCCGACATCGTCGAGGTCGTCTCCGCCCACACCGACCTGCGCCGCCAGGGCGCGCGCTGGGTCGGCCTCTGCCCGTTCCACGAGGAGCGCACCCCGTCGTTCTCGGTCGACCCCCAGGAGAAGCTCTACCACTGCTTCGGCTGCGGGGTCGGCGGCGACACGATCAAGTTCGTCGAGGAGAAGGAGGGGCTCGGCTTCGCCGAGGCGGTCGAGGTCCTGGCCGACCGCTACGGGGTCGAGCTCGAGCGCGAGCGCGAGGACCCGCAGGCCGAGGCGCGCCGCCAGCAGCGGCGCCGGCTCGGCGAGCTGCTCGACCGCACCGCGGCCTTCTACGCCAGCTATCTCTGGGACTCCGAGGAGGCGGGGAAGGCGCGCGCCTACCTGGCCGAGCGCGGCCTCGAGGAGGAGACGCTGCGCCGGTTCGGGGTCGGCTACGCGCCGAGCGCCTGGGACACGGTCCTCGTCCGCGGCCAGCGGGCCGGCTTCGACGTCGGCGAGCTGCGCGCCGTCGGCCTCGCCCAGAGGGGGCGGGGAGGGGGCGAGTACGACCGCTTCCGGGCCCGGATCATGTTCCCGATCCGCGACCGCCGCGGACGCGCCCTCGGCTTCGGCGGCCGGGCGATGCGCTCCGACCAGGGCGCCAAGTACGTCAACACCGCCGAGACCGACTTCTTCCACAAGAGCGACATGCTCTACGGGGTCGACCTCGCCAAAGGGGCGATCGCGAAGGCGGGGCGCGCGGTCGTCGTCGAGGGCTACACCGACGTCCTCGCGCTGCACCAGGCCGGGGTCGAGGAGGCGGTCGGGGTGATGGGGACGGCGATCACGACGAAGCAGGTGGCGGCGCTCTCGGGGATGGTCGAGGAGGTGATCCTCGCCCTCGACGCCGACTCGGCCGGCCAGGAGGCGATGCTGCGAGCCCAGCAGGTGGCCGCCGACCGGCGGATGCGGCTGCGGGTGGCGGCGATGCCGGCGGGGGAGGACCCGGCCGAGATGGTCGCCGCGGACGGCGGCGCCGAGCGCTTCCGCGCTCTGCTCGAGGCGGCGATCGAGCTGCCCGCGTTCCAGGTCGGCCTCGTCCTCGACCGCACCGACATCGGCTCGCCGGCCGAGCGCGACCGGGCGCTGGCCGAGGTGGCGCCGATCCTGGCCGCGATGGGGGAGGGGGCGAGCCGCGACGACCTCGTGCGCCGGGTCGCCGAGCAGCTCGAACTCGATCCGGCGCTGGTGATGGGGCGCCTGACCGCCGCCCAGCCGCTCAGCGGCGGCGCCCGGGAGCCCGACCCGCGGGCCGCCGCGCCGCAGCGGCCGCGCGGCGGAGCTGACCTCGCGCGAGCGCCGCGAGCGGGCGCTGCTGGCGATGTGCATCGCGCTGCCCGAGGAGGGGAGGGGATACCTCTCCAAGCTCGGCGAGGGCCACCTCTCGCAGGCTCGGCGCCCGCGCCGCCGCCTGGCTCGCGCGACAACCTCGAGGACCCCGCCTCGAACCTGCCCCGCGACGACGCCGAGCTCGCCGGCCTGATCGCCGAGCTCGTCATCCTGGCCGACGACGAGCCCGCCTCGCCGGAGGCGATGGAGCTCAACTACCTGCTGCTCGAGCAGGGCCGCCTCGAGGCCGAGATCGCCGCCGCCGGCGAGGGCGACGATCCCGAGCGCCGGGCCGAGCTGAGCCGCGAGCGGGCGGCTCTTGTCGAGCACATCGCCCGGGCCGAGCGGGTCGAGAGCTAACCGGTAAATTCCTCCCGGGCCTTTCCGGGGTAGCTCAATTAGGCAGAGCACTCGGCTGTTAACCGAGGGGTTGTGGGTTCGAGTCCCACCCCCGGAGCTTCGAGATGGCCGCTAGGCGGCCGTCGCGGGTGCGGGCCAGCTCCTCGACGAGCTCGGCCCCGCGCCGGGCGCCGTCATGGGCGCGCGCCCAGGCCGAGAGCTCGGCGGCGCGGGCGGTGAAGGACGGGTCGGCGAGGATCCGCTGCGCGGCCCAGCGCAGCGGCGCCGGCCGGCAGAGGCGCCAGGGCAGCGAGAGCCCGACCCTCGCCCACGCGACCCGCATCGCCGTCTCGCTCATGTCGCCGATGAACGGGCAGACCAGCAGCGGCGTCCCGGCCCCGAGGGCGCGGGCGACGGTGCCGTGGCCGCCGTGGGAGACGACGAGCGAGGCCGCCGGCATCAGCTGGCTGTAGCTGAGCCAATCGACGAGGCGCGCGTTGTCGGGGACCTCGATCGGGCGCAGTGGCCGGACCCGGTTGGTCGTCGCCACCACCCGGACCGGCTCATCGGCGAGCGCGGCAAGCGCCGTGCGGACCAACTGGTTGCGCGAGTCGTGGGCGGTGCTCGGGGCGACGAGGACGAGCGGCGCCCCTCCCGGCGGCAGCTCGATGTCCGGATGTGGAATCTCGAAGGTCATCGGCCCGGTGATCTCGACTCCCTGCGGCCAATCGCGCGGATACTCGAGCTGGGGAAACGTCCCGACCAGGGCGAGCTCGGGGCTGATCCCGCCGTGGAAGCGGTCGATCGGCGCCAGGCCGAGTCGCTCGCGCTGGCGGTTGAGGTCGCGCCGGCCGTGCTCGAGGCCGATGTCGAGCAGCCGCCGGCCCTCGCGCCATGCCCAGCGCCCGACCGGCGTGCGCGGCGCCCGCAGCCCGATCGCGAAGAAGGGCAGGCCGGGCTCGACCACCGGGTAGAGGTGGGGGATCAGGGTCGCCCGCGGGATCCCGGCGATCTCGGCGGCGAGTGCCGGGGCGAGGGTGAGGATGTCGCTGACGACGACGTCGGGACGCATCTCATCCAGCAGCGGAACCAGCGCCCGTGCCGCCTCGGCCGCGTGCGCGCCATCGCTGGAGTCGGGGTCGGGCGGCGGGAACATCCGGTATTCCTCCGCCGCCGCGAAGCCGAGGCCGGCGCCCTCGACCGCGGCGCGGCGCTCCTCCCAGGTCTCGATCGTCACCTCGGCGCCGCGGTCGGCCAGCGCTCGGCCGAGCGCGATCGCAGGAAAGACGTGGCCGGGATCGCCGAAGGCGGCGACCAGGTAGCGCCTAGGGCGTATCGAGCCCCTCACCGGGTCGGGTGAAGACGATCTCCGGGACATGGCAGTTCGGCGATGTTCGCAGCAGGAAGCGGACACGCCTCGGCGATGTCCTCGGGGCGGATCATGTCCTCGCCCGGGACCTGGCCCTTGGCGAACTCGGTCATCGGGGTGTCGACGAAGCCCGGCGCGAGCGCCGTGCACTGGATCCCCTCGCCGCCGAACTCGCGGTGCGTCGACTGGGTGAAGTTGATCACCGCCGCCTTCGTCGCCGCGTAGATCGAGAGCCAGGCCTGGCCGCCCTTGCCGGCGATCGACGCGGTGTTGACGATCAGCGCCTTGCCATGCTCGGCGCCCGCCTTGCGCAGCATCGGCAGGCCCTCGCGGGTGCCGATGATCAGCGCCCGCAGGTTGACCCCGAGCTGCATGTCGAGGTATTTGGTCTGGATCTCCTCCATCGGCGCCCCGATCCCGACCCCGGCGTTGTTGATCAGGACGTCGAGGCGGCCGTAGGCCTCCGAGTGCTTGGCGAAGACGCCGACGACGTCGTCCTCGTCGGCCATGTTGGCGGCGACGCTCTGGACCTCGAAGCCGTCGGCACGCAGGCCCTCGGCCGCCGCCTCGAGCTTCTCCGGGCGCCGGGCGGACACGGTCAGCGCATAGCCTTGCTCGCCAAGGACGCGGGCGATCGCCAGCCCGATTCCGCTCGAGGCTCCCGTGATCACTGCCGCTCGCTCCGCCAAGACCCTCTCCTCGCGCTCGATTCCGGTTGGGCGCACCCTAATAACATGGGCCTCCCGATGTCCTCTCGTCTAGCCCGCGTCACGCCCACTTTCGCCTGCGCGCTTTCAGCCGCGGCGCTGCTCGCCGCCTGCGGCAGCTCCGACTCATCGACCGACGGCCGCGAAGCGTCGGTCAACCGGCCGGCTCCGCCGAAGAGCGAGTTCCCGAGCCCCAACGGCAGGTCCCTGCTCGAAGTCGTCAATGGAACCTCGGGCCCGGCCGAAGTCGTGGTCTCGCCGGCGGCGATGGTCTTCTACGAGGGCGAGAATCGCTACCCGTTCGGCGTCTTCCACAACGATCGCAGCCAGATCCCCGACGCCACGGTCGCTCTCTACATCTCCAAGGCGCCGCCGCCGAAGAAGGTCGAAGGGCCCGCCGGGGAAACGAAAAAGCAGCGCAAAGGGGCGATCGCGCGGGCCCGGCACGAAGCCCTCGAAGCGCCGGCGATCGGCCCATTCCCGGCCGCGGTCGAAACGCTCGAAACCCAGCCCGCCTTCCGGGCCGAGACGACGGCCAACGACCGAAAGCGCGGCGACGGTCGTCTACAGCACGAACCTCGACTTCCCGAGCAACGGCGAGTGGCGGATCGCCGCTGTGATCAAAGAAGAAGACGGCGAGTTCACCGGGGCGATCCTCCCGAGCGCGGTCGTCGGCGAATTCGACGGGATCCCCCGGGTCGGCGACCAGGCGCCGGTGATCCACACGCCGACCGCCGCCGACGCCGGCGGCGACCTCTCGAAGGTGACGACCAGGATCCCGCCGGACACCCAGAACAGGGTCGACTTCGCGGACGTTGCTGGGGAAGGAACCGATTGCCCTCTTGTTTGCGACCCCTCAGTTCTGCCAGAGTCGGGTATGCGGCCCCGTCGTCGACGTCGCCGAGCAGGTCAAGGAGACGTGCGGGCGACAAGGTCAACTTCATCCACATGGAGATCTACAACGACAACGATCCAGACAAGGGCGTCCGGCCCCAGGTGCGCGCCTACCACCTGCCGAGCGAGCCGTGGCTGTTCGTGATCGACCGCACGGGGAGGATCGCCGGCGAGGTCGAGGGAGCATTCGGAGTCGACCTGATGACCCGAGAAATTGAAAAGGTGGCGGCGAATGAGCGAGGCGACGGCTCCCGATCCCGAGCTTCTGAAGTCCTTCGCCGAGGAGGCGAAACGCCGCTGCGACGTGATCTCGGCCGGCCTGGCGACCGAGACCGAAGACTTCGAGACCCTCCGCGCCGAAGCCCACGCCCTGCGCGGGACCGCGGGCGCGGTCGGCCTGCCGCCGCCTCGCCGAGCTCGCCGGGCTGATGGAATCCGACCTCGCCGAAGCGAAGAAAACCGGCGTCATCCGCGGCGGCCGCTCGCACCAGATCGCCGACGCCGCCAAGGCGCTCTCCGACGGCGCCGCCGCCGCAGCCGAGGGCAAAGAGGAGCCGCCCGACGTCGGCCGCTCCCTCGCCCAGCTGTTCAGCGCCTGATCAGGCTCAAGCCCAGGGCCCGATGCCGCCGATCCGCTCGATCGTCGTTCGGATTCGCACCCCCGGCGGCGGGTTGTCCATCGGCGGAAACCTGACCTCGGGCCCGAGGTAGACATGCGCCAGCTCCCGCAGGAGCTCCGGGGCACCGCCCTCCTCAACCGCCGCCCGCCCATGGACGATCAGATATTGCTTGAGGCCCGGCGGCTGTATCTCGGATCCCTCGAACGAGAACGTCACCCGCGGGTCGCGGCGCACATTCTGGATCTTTCGCTGGGCGGTGTTGAGGTGCCCGCTGACGAGATCGTCGCCGTCGATACCGACCCAGATGCATGTGACCTGGGGGGAACCGTTCTCGTTGAGGGTGACGAGGTGACCCAGCGCACCGCCCTCGATCAGCTCCTTTGCACTCTCCGGCAGCTGCATCGTCAGGGAGCGTATCGCTCGCATCCCGCCGCCCTCCCCAGTCGCTACGCTCGCGCTCAGGGGCGGTAGCTCAGTTGGTCAGAGCAGCGGACTCATAATCCGTCGGTCGCTGGTTCGAGTCCAGCCCGCCCCACTCGAAAGGCCCGCTAATCCGTGGTTTTCGTGTTCGGGGACGAAAAGCGTGTCGCGAGCGTGTCACGGTGAACTGGCGTAATGGGTCCGCCAGACCGCTAGACTGCGGCTGCAGATTCGGGTTCGTTGTAGGACCCTCGTTTTTCGCAAGTTCGTCGGCGAGACCCGCCTTCCCCGGCGGGTCTTTCTGCGTCCTGGGAACGGTTCTGATCGCCGCGTTCGACTCCGCTAGAGTCGGGCGCGAGTTACTTGCGATAACGAGGCAACCGTCGCCCTGGAGCGACTGCGCCTCACGAACCCGGTGTGTTCTATTCGGCCCCCGAGGAGGGGGCGAAGTAATGCGAATAGAAACACCGATTACCTGAAGCAGTAGCCCGGAGGCGGTGAGCAGTAGCCGCCGCCGAACGAGGCGACGCCCACAGCCCCGAAGACGAAGCGGCGCTCCGCAGCGGCCGGCATGCACCACGCGGGCGGCGTGAGCAAGGTGGCAGCGCAACAAGAACTTGACGACCCCGCCGGGGATCCGCTCCGCTGCCTCAGCGAGGCCGACCGCTGACCTGAAAGCCGGTGTCTGCGGGACATATCGCCTGCGCCGTCGGTCACCTCGAGCGAGCCGCAGATCCGGGCCTTCGATCCTCACCTCGACCACACGGTGAAAAAAAAGAGGCCCGGGCCTGAACCGGAGCCTCGCTATTGAAGGAAAGAAGATGAACGAGAGCGACGATAACGGACTTCGCCCAGGGTTGGAAACCCGAGACGGGGGACCGACTGGTCGGCCAAGTCGATGGACTCAGTTCCCGCGATGCCGGCTACGGTCCCTACGCGATCGTCACGATCGCCTGCGCGGAGGGCTGCAGCGAAGGCGGCCAGCCGATCCCGGCCGGCGAGCAGCGAGCCCTCCACGGCACCGGCGCGGTTCTCGAAGACGAGTTGCTGCGCCGCCAGCCGGCGGTCGGCGACGAGCTCGACGTCACCTACCTGGGGACGAGGGGCGACCGCAATGACCGCGCCTTCCGATTCGGCGGCGAGGATCCGTTCGACTGGGCCGAGCTGGGGGCGGCGCCGAAGAAGGCCGCGAGCGCTGGCCGACGCGGTGGACCACGAGGACCCCGGTCCCGAATCTGACGACCCAGTTCCGATCCCGACGAGTCGTTCCGCACTAGGGCAATGTCGGCGGAGGCTGGCAAACGAAGTCCACGCCGCCGCGCTCGGCTACGTCGGGCGCGTGGCGGGTATTCCCGCTGAACGGCAAGCAGCCACGGACCGCCCACGGACTGAAAGACGCGAGCGCCGCTACCCGAGCGGATCCGCGAGTGGTGGGCCGACCGACCCGGACGCCGGGGTCGGGATCCGCACCGGGCGCGTGTCGGGGCTGCTGGTGCTCGACATTGACGGCGAGGCCGGCGCCGATGCGCTGCACGACCTCGAGCGCGAGCATGGCGAGCTGCCGGCCACGGTCGAGGCGCTGACCGGCGGCGGCGGGCGCCACGTCTACTTCCGCCACCCTGGTGAGCCGATCGGCAACACGGCGGGCAAGCTCGGCGCCGGGATCGACACGCGCGGCGACGGCGGCTACGTGGTCGGGCCGCCGAGCCCGCACCCGTCCGGTCGCCGCTATCAGTGGTCGGTCGATGGTCACCCCGACGACGTCGAAATCGCGCCGGCGCCGGATTGGCTGCTCGAGGCGCTTCGACGGCGAAAGGCTGCTGCTGCGGCAGAGGTCGGCGAGCATGATCCCGCCCGGCCCGCGAAACTCGAAGCTCACCTCGCTGGCGGGGTCGATGCGGAATCGCGGGATGGATAAGGCCGCGACCGCGGGCCTCGGCGCCGCAGGTGACCAATGCGACGCACTGCCGCGCGCTGCTGGCCGAGTCCAAGGTCGAGCAGATCGCGCCGTCGATCGAGCGCTAAGCGCCAGCGCCTGCTCGCGACCGCTGCCGATTACGAGCCGACCTTCACCGACGACAAGACGCCGAAGCTGATCCTTCCCGAGACCCCCGAGATCGACGACCGCGCCGCTCAATGCGCCTGGCTGACCGGCGTGCTGCGGCTCGATACCCGCCCATACGGTGACCGGGGCAGTGAACCAGGGTTACGGGGCCCGAACGGGCATATCGTGATCCGCCGAGCTCACACCCTGCCGCTGCGCTTCGAGCCGGCGTCGTGGTCTCGACGGCGGCGCGGTTCACGCCGATCCTCGCTTCGCAGCTATTGCGGGGCGACGGCGAAGCCTACGGCTTCAAGAACGAGCACTGCCGCCAGATCGCCTACGTCGTCCGGCTGCTTAGTGGTGCGGCCCGCGAAGCCGCGGAGTCTGAGGAGACCGCCGGGATCGTCGGCGGCTACATGCTCGACGCCGTGCCGGTCGAGGGGTTCACGACCTACGGCACGGTGACGCAGCGCTACGAAGCCGCCCTCGCCCTGCAACGCCCGCCCCGACGACCGCACCGGGCGACCGAGCGGCCCTGGCCGCTACCTGGATCGACGCCAACACCGGCGAGGTCGTGGTCCGGGTCTCCGACCTGCGCGAATCGGCGCGGTCCACGATCGGGAGCGGGCTCGCCCACGGCTGGCTTGACGCCCGCATGGACGACCTCGGCTGGACGCGGCTGCAACTGAGGGATACGCGGAACCGGGCGAAGTCGGTCGGCGCGGTCGGCTCGTTCGCTGTGAAGTTTATCGCGGTCCCCACCGCGCCGGGCTTGGAAGTTGAACGGGTGAACCTGAACACCAGAAAGCTGCAGGGGGGTTCGGGAATCCGTGCCTGCTGAACACCTGAACACTGGAACCCCTTATATACGCGCACGCGTAACGAAGCTACGCGCCTCGCGTGTAGGGCGTTGTTATCCGGGCGTTCAGGTGTTCACCGGATACGGGTCGGGGGACTGGCTGGCAGTTCGACCGCCGGGATCCACCGACCCTCGCTGATCCTCGAAGGCATTTACTCGATCGAGGCCGGCGGTGACCGATCCGACCTGGAACGGGGCTCGCCTGCTCACCGCCGAGGAGCTGGCGGAGCGCTGGCAGGTGCCGGCTGTGCACGTCTCACCGGCTCGCCAGGGGGGGCAAGCTGCACGGTCGTGCGGCTCGGCCGATACCGGCGATTGAGGCTGGCCGAAGGTCGAGGTCTTCGAGGCATCGGGAGGCGTCGGAGCGGAGGACTAAACCGTCGGCGAACGTCATTGCAGTGCGGATCGCGCCCCGCGTGTCACGAACCGGGTCACGGCGAGGCCCGCCGATGACCGATCTCGACCGTGCACCCCGACGTCCATGGACGCTCAGCGCGACGCAGTGTGCGTTCAGGCTGCAGACCGAGACCCACCGGGACTTCAAGGCGCTCTGCGCTGCGAGCAACACTTCAAATGCTACCTCTGCCGAGTTGAGGCGGCTGATCGCAGATCGCCTCGCCGAGGCCTCCGGTGTTGACGGCAAGGTGAAGCAATGAGCGAGCGCCGGAGCAAGCACGCGAAGCCGACCGGCGGCGGCGGCGCGAGGAACCCGCGCTCGCTTTCGCAACTTGATCCCCGCCGGGCCGGACGGCGCTGCGGCCAAGGTGCCCGGCGATCAGCGCCGGCTCGAGCATAGGCGCCCGCGCCCGGATGACCGAGCGCGAGCTGAGCCCGAAGGTCGCGGTCGTCTTCGCCGCCCTGGCCGAGGACGCGCCGGTCCGGGACGGCGAGCAACTGCCGAACGCCGACGCCGCCGTCGTCAAGCTGCTCGCCGAAGTGCTGGTCCGGATCGACCGGATCGCCGACTACCTCGACCGCAAGGGCTGGGGGAAGGACGAGGACGGCAACCCGCGCCCGGTCCTCGATTACGAGCGCCGAAGCTGCGGCGGCCACGCCGCTCGAGTTGATGCGCGATACGCTGGGGCTGACGCCGAGCGTCACGCGCTGAAGCTGGGGCTTCGACCTGATCCGCGCCACCGATGCCGCAGAGGATGCCCGCGCCGCCCGCGAGGCCCGCGAACGCCTCGACCGGCGACTTCGGGGCGCTAGCTGGAAATCCCGAAGACGGCGAACGCCAACACGATCAATCCCGCGCTGAGGATGAAGCTGCCGAGGACGAATCGCGTACTCGGCTTTCGGAGGAACGTCACGCTCCTAGAGTAGCTCCGAAGGGGCCGAGCGAGTGAACGCGCTCGACGTCCTCGCCCGCCTGCGGCTGCCTGACGGCCGGCTCTGGATCGACGCCGCCGTTCGATTTCCAGCTCGAGCCGACGCTCGCGCCGTCATCGACGACGACGGCCCGCCGTACCACTTCCTGACCCGCGCCCGGGGCGCCTCGAAGACGACCGACCTCGCCGGGATCGCGCTATCGCTGCTGCTCGCCGCCGATCATCCGCGCCCGCTGCGACTGGCTCGCCGCCGACGCCGATCAGGCGCGGCTCGCCATCGACGCGATCGCCGGCTTCGCTGCGCGGCTCCGGCCTGGCGAGCGGCCGAGCGTGCAGACCCGCCGCGTCATCGCCCCGGCCACCGATGCGCGGCTCGACGATTCTGCCCGCCGACGCGCCCTCGGCCTGGGGGCTGAACCCGGACGCGGTCTTCGGCGACGAGCTGGCGAACTGGCACGACGGACCCTCGGCGCGGCGGCTCTGGGAGGCGCGTCCTCGGCGCGTCGCCAAGAGCGACGACGCCGAAGCTGATAGTCCTGACCACAGCCGGCTCGCCCGATCACTTCGCGCGCAAGATCCTCGACCACGCGAAGACGCTCGCCGCTCATGGCGCGTCCACGAGGTCGCCGGTCCGGCGCCCTGGGCCGACCCCGAGCGGCTCGCCGAGCAGCGCCAGCGACTGCCCGACGCGGTCTACCGCACAGCTTTTCGAGAACGAATGGACGGCGGCGGCAGGATCGTTCCTCGACCCCGCCGTGATCGACGCCGCCTTCACGCTGGACGGCCCGAGCGTCGGCCCGCTCGAGCGCCGATCCGAGTGGCCTCGCGCTTCAGCTACGCCGCCGCGCTCGACCTCGGCTCGCGTCAGCGATCGGACCGCGTTCGCGATCGGCCACCGCGACGGCGAGGCCGTCTGCCTCGACCGGCTGCGAAACCTGGCAGGGCAGCCGCGCCCGCCCGCTCGACTTCGCGGCGGTCGAGCACTTCATCGTCGCGGCGCATCGGCGCTTCGGCTTCAGCCTGCGGCTCGATCCGTGGCAAGGACTCGACCTCGCGCAGCGGCTTCGCGCGAAGGCCGGGTCCAGGCCGAGGAGTTCGCCTTCACGCAGGGATCGAAGCAGCGGCTCGCGCAGACGCTTGCTGCACTCGCTCAACGCCGGCAACCTGCGCCTCTACGAGGCCGAGGGACTGCGCGAGGAGCTGCTCGCGCTGCGCTGCGCCAGTCGGCGAGCGGGCGCATGGTCCTTCGACCACTCCGCGGCGGTCACGACGACCGTGCCGTCGCGCTAAGCGCTGATGCTGGTCGGCGTTCTTGAGCGGCCGAACGTCTTCCCTATCGTCGCCCCCCGCTGCGGTTGAGGAACCTGTACCGCGCCCTCGGCGAGCCAGCCGGGGAAACCGCCGGGAACATTCTGACCGCCGATCTGCTGGAGCGGTCCTGGTGAATTTTCACGCCTTCCGGCCGACCCGCGTCGGATTCCCTATGCCGTCTCCGAGGAGGCGGTTCAAAAATAGCCAACGCGTGTGCAATAATGCGCCTAGCGCATTATGAAAACCAGCCGGCCGATTAAAATCCACCCAAAGCGGAATGCGAGCAAGTCAGCAAGGTGCCCGAAGGTAGGCAATGCAGAACTGAACGCGATGATAGAAAGGGCTTGGGGAGATGGTGGTGGTGCATCGCGGGGTGCAACGCGTCGTGTCAAATGCTACTTCCGCCAATGGGCACCCCTGCGGGGTGCCCGGGCGGAGCACGCCAAGGGAAAGGAACGAAATGTGCGAAACAATAGGGCGCAGCTTCGCAGATATGGGCTGGAAGTATAGTGGAGGGTAGCGGAAGTATAAGGCTGGCAAGTCAACCGCTGATCACGGAGTACGGCGCCGGCGCAAACTTGGTAAGCTTGACGAGGAAGCTTGCCCAAGGCGGAGATAGAGCTCCGCGTGGGCGCAGGCAACAAAATCGAAATCAAACTCGATCGCGGTGGAGAGGAAGTTGCAGGCCACAGCGGAGCGAAGGGCGAAACGCGGCGCGGACACAGCATTAGAGGATTTTGAAGGCGGCATACTCGACCTCAGCGCGCGACAGGCAGAAGGATACGCAAGCGCAGCAGAAATGCTAAAATCGCGGGAATACCAGGGGAAGAAGTGTTTTTCGGTGCGGAAGTGACTCATACGAGCCGCTGTAGGAGGCGCGAGAAAGGCCTCCGGTAACGATTCGTCACATTGTCCCGGCTGACACGAGCGCAGGCTGGCTGTGCGATACAGGCTGAGCGACACTTCATTTGAGGCACGCAGAAGGTACGAACGTATTGTAAAATGCGCAGGCGCAAAGAAAAAAGGCATTGGGGCATGACAGAGAGCGGCCTAGCAGATATAAATAGAACCTCAAATCAATTTTTGGAGGATATTATGACTACACAGTAACTGTTATTACGCGAGACAAGATAGACAAGCTGGAGGAAGCGGATATGATGCAAACGAGCTTGAGCGCATGGGTAAGGAGTTATGATGAGCGAGATGGCCCGACTGACTGCCCTCCCGGTGAGCAAGATAGTAGGCCTCGAGGGTAGATTCGGTAGTGACGCGGGACGACTACACGCTCGAGGGCGAGCAGCGCGGCAACAGCCTGATTTCGCGCGCGCACGTGAAGAAGATAACAGAGGGGCTCCGCAAGCACGCGGACAAGTTCCTGACAGGCGTGTTAATATTAGCGATAGAGACGGATGGCGTGGACCTCAAGCAGTAAATGGATGTTGCGGGGAAATCAGGAGGAGTACCTCACGAAGTATTAAGTAAGCTAAGGCTAAGAGATTTTAATTCTAGATGCTCAGCATGGGAACACGGCTGTGCGGCTGCTTGAGACTAAGCGAAGCAGGCAAGGGGGCAGGTGATGTCGGAGCCTTAGCAGTTAGTAGATTCGAGTGCTGATGGTTCTTGAGGGTGACAGGGATGAGATCTCGCGCATGTTAGTGACAATGGCTAACAAGTACAGCCTGATAGCAGTTATGGATAGGGAGCAGTTCGCTAATAGGGTCGGGCTCGCGGTAGCGCAGAAGGCCAAGCTGCTTGCTGAGCGAAGACTGGCCTATAATACCTCGAATGCGACCAAGGAGACGATGTAAGCGGCCGCGGCGATTCGCGGCGCCGCGGCCACGATATTAATAGGGTTCAGCGACAGGACGCCGGAGCTCAGTGACAGTGTCAGTGAGGTGTTCGATAAGGGTCTTGACACGGACAGCGACAAGGGCGTAGAGACTGCAGCAAACGAGAATGTTTCGCTCCCTCGACTAAGACTATGAGCGCATAAGCGGCTTGTAGGACATGAAGAAGGGCGATAATAAGAACCGAGGACTTTGCGGCCAATTACGTCAAGATCTTTCCGCTGGTCTGCACATCTGCAGGCGGGCGTGATCTGTGCGGCTAGGACGTGCGGGGTCAACTCAAAGGTGATCAAGTTGCTCGCGTCCGAGATCACCTGGTTGAAGGAGAAGCAGATCAAGGATCCGAACGACGCGAGCAGCGGCAGCCTCAAGCATACTGACTTTGAGGACACGCTCGTCATAGACGAGCGCACCGTTGACGAGCACGGCAACGTCACGGGCATGGCAGACAAGGACAGCCGGCGGCACTAGGAGGAACTACGAGAAGGCCGTCTCAATCTGATAGATAGCCTTTTCGAGGTGGACGGGACGTTGTGCGAGATGAAGTCCGATATCGTGAAGATTGTCATGGGGCTGAAGGCGAGCGGCAAGCGCGGGCGCGCGCCGAAGTCGAAGGAGCAGGACTAGGACGACCAGTTGGGGTCTACGCGCTCGCGCGGGTAGACCTCAACGCTATTGGGGGGCGGTAGGAGACTGATCGCGACCTCAGCAACCGCGTACGCTCGGTGTATATCGAAAAGCGCGCCGCCGGGACGCGGTGAACGTCGCCGACGGGGCTGAGTAAAGGAGACATGAGCTCTCAGTGGCTGAAAATGAACTTATTATCGACTTAGAGCGTGTAGCTAGGCACATGCGCGAAGCACGATGGGTTCGCCGAGGCGATCGGCGAAGCACTGGCTGATGATCAATGCCGCCAGGATGACTGCCTTTTCTGCGGCGCTATGCTCGAGGATCTGGCTTCGCTCGGCGCTTGTGGTGCCCGGAGGCGAGGCCTAATGGCACTCGTCATCGGCAGCGTGACACTTCGCAAGCGTCAGAGCGGGCGGGTTTGGTACATGGGCTGGCGCTACCGGAGCGGTAAGGACGCCCGGCAACTGCTCGGGCCGGCATGGGAGAAACGCACCACGCCGCCGGACGGTCACTACCGACGCAAGGAGGCCGAGGAAGCGCTCGAGGCGCTACTGACCGACCTCCGCCGGGGCACGATTCCCGACCCCGGCGAACGCAGCGGCAAGACCTTCGCCGACGCTGTGGCTGAGTGGCTTCGCTACGTACGAGCATCGAGAAGGCCCGCCGGCCCTCGACGGCTGCGCTACCGCAACGCGGCCCGATCCTCGCTGCTGCCCGAGTTCGGCGCCGAGACGCCGCTCGAGGCAGATCACGGCGGAGACGGATCGACGCCTACCGCGCGCCGCCTGCTGACCGAGGGCAAGGTGTCGCGGCGCACCGTGCAAAAGCTGATGGTGCTCACGCACGGCATCCTCAAGCGGGCGAAGGCGCTCGGCTGGATCTCAGCGAACCCGGCCGAGGAGGTCGAGAAGGTGAATCTGACCCGCGTCCGACGAGTTCAACGTCCTCGTCCGTCGAGCAGGTCGAGGCGGTCGCCCGCGAGGCCGAAGGCAATGTTCGGCGACGGCGATCACTCGTCGCCGCCTACACCGGGCTGCGGACCGGCGAGCTGCGGGCGCTGCGCTGGCGCGATCATCGACTTCCTCGCCGCCACGGTTCACGTCCAGCGCAACATGCCCGCCGGGGGCGAAGAGGGGACGCCGAAGTCGGGCAAAGGGCGCTCGGTGCCGCTGATCGACGACGCCGCCAGGGCGCTTGACGGACTCTCTCGCCGCGAGGAGTTCACCGGCCCCGATGATCGGGTGTTCTGCCGCGCGGACGGCGCCATGCTCGGCGAGGACGCCCTCCGCGACGCGCTGTATGACGGCGATGGAGGCGGCGAAGGATCGACCGGCAAGGCGTTCCCGGCGCGGGATCGTTCCGCTTCCACGATCTGCGGCACACGTTCGGCACCCTCGGCCGTTCAGGTGTTCCCGCTGCACGACGTGCAGGCCTACATGGGGCACGCCAACATTCAGACGACGATGATCTACGCGCACCACGTCCCGAAGGTGCGACGCCGCGAAGCGGTTCGGCGAGGCGATCGAGCGGGCGAAGGCCGAGAACGAAACGCGGAGCGCAAACCAGGTGCCGTAGTGGCGGTCGAGGCTACGGTGCCCGAAATCGCAAAGACGAACAAGAACATGATGCGAATTCGCGGTGGGCTCGCGGAACGCTTTGCGGCGTAGTGTTTGCGGGGAAAGGTTAGCGATGTGTACGTGTACTACGGGGGGCTGCTGGGGAAATTGCAGAAGGTGAGCCTACGCCTGCGGCGATTGGATAGCAGGGTGGACGAGGAGTAGGGTCTCAGAGATAGCAGAAGGAGGCGGAGCGCTGGAATAGTCGGCTCTATGAGCGGGATGGGTGGAAGGTAAGAGCATCTCGGTGCGACGAGTTGATGCAAAACACGACATTACGGTAAGCATCGGCGCGGACTCTGAGTGCATAGTATGGATAGAGTGCGACGCGATAGGGAATATGACGGTGATTTCGCTCCTGTTCGCAGAAGACGCGGACGCGAAGCGCGAGGACGTGGGTTTCAATACGGTACTTCGGCAATGTAAATACAACGGAGAGAGGGTCTGGGTCGTGGTATATAGGAGGTTATACTGGACGCAGAGCGAAAGGTAATACTCAGTCTACGCGACGAGGAGCTCGGAATAGGTAAACTCAAAGGCGAGAAGGTAGTTCGTAGCGCGGTGTAGAAGGCGGCTCTCTTCTGAACTTAGGTATGAGCTATCTCGGGTTTGTAATGGATATGGTAGATCGTAGGAAGCTCGCATAACTAAGAGGTATTGTTGCTTAGGTGAAAATGGTCTCGAAGTGTGTAAGCGAAAAGTGTGACGAAATGTGATGAGAAGTGTGTAACTAAGAAATATAAAATGAATCACCGAACAGCCGCAAAGGGCCGCAACATCCCGCCTATAGCAACTCATAATCCGTCGGTCGCTGGTTCGAGTCCAGCCCGCCCCATCGCGGAAAGGCCATTCCGAGCCGGGCGGGTTGTGTGGATCGTGAGCTACGTGCCCGTCGGCCCGGTCTTTCTCCGGCCGGGCACCCGGTTAGCGAGGCGACCCATCGGCTCCACCGCCCCCTGAAGCGTGTCAACGCTCTGGTTGAGCTCGTCGAGCGCCCTAAGGAGCAGCCCCATGGTCTCCGGTAGCTGGGCGAGATGGCGCTGGACCTCAACCAGCACCGGCATGGCCTCCTCGATGGCCGCCATCCTGCCGTCCATTGCCCCCAGAACACTCGTCGCCTCCGCAACGCGCGCCATGTCCTTGCGGATTCCGACCAGGGCATCGGTGTCCCCGGCGACCTGCTCCAGCGCGCGCACGACATCGCGCAGCAAAGCCGTGTTCCTGGCGATCTCAGGAATCAGCCCCACTGCCTTGTGCACACCCGCAGGCAGCGAGGAGAGACGATCGAACGAGGGGAGGCCAAGTGGGCTCACGGCCGTGGCCTACTGCTTCTTGCCCGATGCCCCCAGTGCCTCACCGGCGCTGTGGACGACGTTGGTCAGGAAGTCGTACTGCGTCTTGACGAGCCTCTCCGACATCTCGAGCGCAGAGTCGATTACCTCCTGCCGCCTGGACGGGTTCTCGCCGTGCGGTGGCAGCGCCTCATCGACGGACTCCATGAACTTGCGCACTGCCTCGATCGCTTTTCTCTGGCTCCCTTCGATCTGCGAGAGCACCTGCTCGGACAGCTCAGTGGTTTTCTCAACCGCGTCGGGACCGGATGCATCTTTGGACTTTTTGGCTGCGGTGGGCATTTCGCCTCCTCGTCGCGTGCTTTGCCTTGCACCCGGGGCACCTGATGCAAGTGTCTTCGTCACGAATCTATGGCGTGTTCCTGAACATTCATCCGGGAAAAACCCGCGCTCCGACTGCGGAGCTCCCGCAATGTCCAGTTGGCGGGCCGTAGCGCGCAGGGTCGGCTCGCCCTCGATCGCATCAATCGGGCCGTCGGAGGCAGCGGTTCCCGGCTTGTCGATATCTCGGAGGCAGATCAGAGGCAGGCTGAGGGATGAATCCGCTTGAGGAAGCGGGTTGCGGCGCCTCCGTAACCAATCCGCCCCATATGCGGCTTTGCGGTTTGCTGCTTCTCGAAGCAGTCGAGGTCGCCCCCTCGTGGCTACGGCCCGGCGCGCTCTTCAAAGGACGGGACGCACGACGAGCATCCCTCGACTCGATACCAAATGCGCCAGGTCATCCTCCAAGCGTTGGACGTGTTCGCTCGCCTGTTGCTCAAAGCGCTCCACTCCGTGGATCTCCGCGATCAGCACGTAATCGGCTGAACCGATCGCTTGTCCGGGCACGTCCGCCGGCCGCGTAAGACGCCAATCCGACACCGTGTCCAGCGACCCGCGGACGATGTCGCGATCCCCCGTCATCAGAAGCTCAAAGTCCTCGGCCATCTCCGGCGAGCGCAGCTGAAACCACATGAGAAGGGTCGCGGGAGGACTCATCCACGAAGCGTATTGGAATGATCGCACTGGATCGCTTCCAGCCCACCAGATTTAACTTGCTAGAGCGGTTCTGCGGTGCCTCACAATCCGTCGGTCGCTGGTTCGAGTCCAGCCCGCCCCATTCTTGAGGGAACTGCCAGCCCCGGCAGCGTGTCAATCTGATTGCAGGTGATCCTGGACCGCTCGGCGGAACGATGTTGGGTCGATCGCCGGAAAGCGGTACAGCTCAGGCTCGATCGCGTCGAACTGGGCTCGGAGGTCCGTCGGGTGCACCAGGCCGCGGGCGATCATCTCCTTGACGTCCTCCAAGTCCTGAGCGTGACCGCGCTCGATCTTGGAGAGGGCCTGGGCGACTGGGTCGAAGTGGTGAAAGGAGACGCTGCCCTCGCGGCGGATCAGTGGGCTTCGCTCCTCCCATTCCGGGGGAAGGGGAATGAAGTCAGAAGGCGCGGCCAGCTCCACGTTGAGGTTCAGCTCCTCCTTCAGCCGCGGTATCTCCCGCAGGATCTCGTCCCGGTCGGGAATCAACTTGATGTCGACGTCGATCGTCGATTCCCGCCAGCCTTCCAGCACCGCGGTCGCCCCCCCGGTGAAGTAGACGCGGCTGTCGACCCTGACCGTCCGGCCCAGCTCGCTCATGAAACGCTCGATGCGGCTCGAGTCGGCTAGCTCGCGCATGCGGCCGCTCGCTCGAAGCTGACCAGCCGGCGGATCAGGGCGTTGTAGTGGGAGTGCGCCGCATCGCCCCTCTCGCGGGCGAGGGCTTGGTAGAGCTTGTGCTCCGGCGAGGCAATTGGCCTCGGCAGGTCGATGCCCAGCGAGCGAAGCCGCGGCGCGCCGATCGAAACCAGAAGCGCCTCAGTGGACTCTTGGCCGGCGCTCAGGTCTGCGACTCCGCGCCGAACCAGATCGGCACCCGGCAGTGTCTCAGTAGGAGCCTTCATTCGGTCGAGGGTAGCGGCCCCCGTTCTCGAAATGCCTAGGAGAGCCTACGGGCCGCACCTCCCTGTTGCATGACCTCTAGCGTCGATGGAACGACGCTAGAGCTGCGATGAGAAGCGACACGGCGCGATCTGGGTCAGCAGCCAGAGGTCCGGGAGGGTTTCAGGCAGCGTCTGATTGACGAATCGGCGCTCCTGGCCGTCGTCAGACACGCCCGCCGTGGCGACCGCCCGCTCACCGGGAACTGATCAATTAGGCTGGCTCTGCCTCTGAAAGGGAGCAAGTTTGAGGTCGAGCCGGAAACTGATCGCTCTGATTGCCGCGGTTTGCGCGGTCCCGGTGATGGCGGCGCCGCTGCTGGATGCGGCCGACGCTCGAAAGCTGCCCTGCCCCTGCCCGGGCGAACACCACCACCGTCCGAAGACCAAGACCCTGGTCGGCAGGTACAAGGGGTTGACCGAGGAAGGCGGCTCGGTGAGCTTCAGGGTCACCGCCGATCGCAAGATCGTCAGCCTCACCCTCACCAACGCGACCCTGTACTGCCTCAACAAGGCCTCAGGCAAGGACCCGCTCGGCGAACCCGAATCCACGAAGCCCCTCGCCTCGATCACCCATGAGGGTCCGATCGCGATGCGTGGGGTCTCGAAAAGGTTCCCGCAGGGCAAAGAATTTCACCTCAGCGAACCAGCGCCCGAAAACGCGGCGCGGCAGAGTGGCATCTTCAAAGGCCAGGTCGTAGGCCTGCTGGAACTGACGCGTGCCGGCGCGATCGTGCTGCCCGAGAAGGGCTTCATCGGAGAGGTTCAGTACGAAATCGCCAACGGGCCCACGCCCTTCCCGTCCTCGGCGAACCCCGCACCGGTCTGGGCCCCCGGCACCGAATGGTGCGTCACGAAACCGATCGACTGGAAGGCGAAGAAACCGGGGTCACCCGGGTACGTCCCCTAGACTCCCCAGCGAGTTGGGCCTCTTCAGTCGCAAATCGAAGGACGCTGGAGCTGCCGGGCCGGCTCCGGCGGAGATGCGAGGACGCGCCGCGGAGATCGATGACCCGAGCGGCCTCGGCTGGGAGGTCGTGTGGGAGGCGCTCAAGACCGAGCCGCCCGCTGACGATCCCTCGACGATCACCCAGGAACTCGGGCTCGGCGAGGAACGGGAGCTATCCCAGACGACCAGCGACATGCCCGCGACCGAATTCAGCGGGAGCCGGAACGGGCGAGAGGTGGCCCTGCGGATGGGCGTGGTTCCCTCCGCCTGGCGCGACCGGGGCGCAAACGAGGTCCAGGTGAAGGGGTCGGTCCTGCCGTTCAAGGTCCGCGAAGACGATGGCCGCCTCGTCGCCGAGCCGGGCGCGCCCTCCGAGGTCGAAGAGCTCCTCGCCGGCCTCGCGCCGGCCCCCGACGTCTGGCGCGATCTCGAGGTCGAGGGAGGGCCCGACGGCATCCTCGCTCGCCGGCCGATCAAGATGAAGGGCAACCCCCAGGGCTACGTGTACGACCTCTGGCTCGTCGAGCGCCTCGCCGATCGCCTCGGCGCCTAGACCAGACTCGCGCAGCCGGCCAGATTTGGCTCGCGCTCAGCGGCAGACCCAACCGGCGGGATAGGCATCGGCTTTGACGCTCAGCCCAGCGGTTGAAGTCCTGGTAACGACCATTCTGTCCGTGCAGGTCTGGGCTTCGCGACGCACGAAGGCCACGCCGGAGACCTTCGCCGCCGAGATCCTCCTGGTGCTTCGCACCCCGAATGCGTCACAGGTGAGAGCACAGGCCTGCTTGGCCTTCTGTTCGATTTCCCGATGCGCTTGGACGACGGTCAGCGAGCTGGCTGCGGCAACTGAGGTCAGCAGGGCCATCGAAACCGCGAAAATGGCGGCGATGGAGAGGGTGAGACGCTGCATGGATTGGACTCCTTCTTCGAGGTTTGTCGCTTCTTAGCGATGCCCCGGCCAACCGCTCCCCAAGGGCGGGTAAAGACTCGACAACGGCAACACGGCGTTACCCGGATGAAGCGACTCGGCTCTGGGCCGCCTGCTCGACAACGTCGGCCGCGGCCTCCGCGCCTCCGTAGCTCTCGATCGCGGTCGCCATCCGGCGGGCTCCGTCGCGGAGATCCTCGGAGTCGAGGACGGCGAGGACCGCTTCGCGAATCCGTTCGCTCCCCGATTCCGGGTCCAGCGAAACGCCGGCGGAGAGGGCTTCGATCCTCGCCGTATTGTCCCCCTGGTCGCGGCCGAGCGGCAAGCAGACCATCGGCAGGCCGGCGGCAAAGGCCGCCATCGCAGTCCCCATCCCGCCATGGGTGATGACCAGGTCCGCCCTGGGAAAGATCGCCGAATGCGGCACGAAACGCTCGACCCGGACTCGCGGATCGAGCGAGAGCTCCTCCGGGTCGAGCGCGAGCCCGGTGAGCACGAGGGTCCTCAGCGGCAGCGGGGCGAGGGCCGAGGCAATCCGATCGAGGAGGTCCTCCTGGTGCATGTAATCGCTCCCGAGCGTGACGACGACCAACGGACGCCGGTCGGATGGCGGCCATGGTGGTTCCCAAGGCGGCGGCCCGGCCTCCTCGAAGATCGGCCCGACGTGGACCAGGCCAGGCGGCGCATCGGCGCCCCAGTCGTCGAACTCGCGCGGCATCGCGACGATCGCGGCGGCTGCGCGGCGGGCAAGGGCGACTGACGTGGTCATCGCTTCGGGCCCAGGGCCCGGCACCTCCAGCAGCGGCGCCCCGAGGCCGGTGCGCAGGCGGTTCAGCTCCCTGAACTGCCAGCGCCAGCCCCACTGTCCCTCGCCGTCGCCCTCGGCGACTCCGCAGAAGTCGTGCGTGAGGTGGAACAGGAGCACGGTCGGGAGCCCGAGCAGCTCACCGAGCCCGGCGGTGCCGCGCAGCAGGCAGTCGACCACGAGCACGTCTGGCCGATCACGATCGAGCTCCCCGAGAACCGCCCTCGGCAGCTCCTCACCGATGACCAGGCCGTCGAGATAGGTGAACTGGTCCTCGACGGCTCGGCCCCGCGAGGCGTCGAACTCAAGCGCGGCCGGCCACGGGGCGTGGCGCGCGCCGGCGTCGGCGACGCGCCCGGCGAGGCCCTCCGGGGCGAAGACGCGAACCCCGTGGCCGCGTGCGGCGAGCGCCCTGGCGAGGCCGAGCATGGGCTGCGTCGCCCCACCGCCCTGCCAGGTGACCAGGGTCGCCTCGATCGGTGATTCTTGGCGAGTCACTCGGTCCTCTTAGCCCGACGCCGACCTTCCACCCCAGTCCTCGGGGCGCACGTCGCGCAGAGTTTGAGTCAGCGTCCAGCGGTGGCCCCAGGGGTCGATGAACGAGGACTGGCGCTCTCCGTACTCGAAGTCCCGGGGCTCCTCGACGATCGTCACCCCGGCCCTCCGGACGCGCTCGTGCACACCGGCAACGTCGTCCACCCTCAGCATCACCGATTGGGTGACCCCGGGCCCGGACGGCGCGGTCCGCTCAGCCGTCGCATCGGCGACGATCAGCGAGCCTGCGGCGAAGCGCAACTGGGCCCGATGGTTCGGGCCGATCCAGACGCGCTCGACGAAGCCGAGCACCTCGACCATCCAGTCGACCGCCGCCCGCACGTCCGGATAGGTGAGGACGGGTATCACCGGGCCATCGGGCGCTGAGCGATTCTCCGGCACGGGCCGAGAATAGTCATCGACCTCCGCCGCCAACCGAACCCTCTGTGACAAGGCGCTCATAGCGAACGGCACCGCCGGGCTCGCCGTACCCCACAGTATGAAACGGAGCCGCAAGAGGATCACGGTGTTGGCAGCGGCCCTCGCCGCCGTCGCACTGGCGGCGGTGGCCGCGGTCGCAGGCGCGGGGCTGCGTGACTCTCCAACCGCCACGGTGCTTCACCGCTCGAGCTTCGCCTGGCTGCACCCCGGGGGGGCGCCGGCCCCCTGGTCGAATTCGAGGCTTCCCGGCTCCGAAGCAAGCCTGCCCGTTCCCCCCGGCTGGCGCCACGAAGCGGGCGACGCGGGCACCCGGACCGAGGTCCAGAGGACGGCCTCGGGTCGGATCGCCGGCTACCTCAACGCGACGCCCCGCCAGGGAACCGAGAGCCTTAGCAACTGGACCGAGTTCCGTGTCGATCACAACCGCGATGAGGGCGATCGCGAAGTGAGGCTTCTGGCCGGCGCGACCGGGCTCCGATTTCGATCCGCCACCGGCTCCTGCGTCCTCGACTCCTACCGCACCGAGATCGGCCGTCCATATCGCGAGATCGCCTGCATCGTCTCCGGGCACTCGGCGACGACGGTGATCGTCGGCGCCGCGCCACCGAGCCGCTGGGAGACCGAGGCGCCGACGCTCGAGCAGGCCATCGACAGCTTCATCACCTGACCAACCCCAGAAAAACGAAAGGAGTAACCAGATGCTCGCAATCCAGGCAAAGAGAATGGCAGCGCTGGCCGCGGTAGTGGCAATGGTCGGAGGCGGAACGACGTCCGTCGCGGCCGCCTCTCACCACCGCCATCATCACCGCGGAATTCCCCAGCACAACCTCGGCGACCACGACGCCGACAACAATGGGGGTCCCAGCGACGGCGACGGCGCGATCTAAGTCATGCCGCCAGCAACCACGACGGCCGAGTGGGTGGCGGCCGATGTCGCCACCCACTACGCCGACTCCGACGGTGTGAGCATCGCCTACCAGGTGCACGGCGACGGACCGATCGACATCGTCTTCGTGCCGGGTTTCGTCTCCCACGTCGATCTCTTCTGGGAGGAGCCGCACGCGGCGCGCCTCCTGCGCCGGCTCACCTCCTTCTCCCGTCTGGTCGTGTTCGACAAGCGGGGCCAAGGCCTCTCCGACCGGACGGACCGGCCACCGACTCTGGAGGATTCGATGGGCGACCTCAGGGCCGTGATGGAGGCGGCCGACTGCCGACCGGCCGTCGTCTTCAGCATCTCCGAGGGCGGGCCGATGGCCACCCTCTTCGCGGCAACGAATCCGGACCTGGTCTCGTCGCTGGTCCTCTACGGAACCTACGCTCGTGCCCTGGCTGCGCCCGATCACCCGGATGGGATGCCGAGCGAGGCTCTGGACGCCTTCCTCGAGATGGTGAGGGAGGAATGGGGCGGTCCGGTGGCGAGCAACCTCTGGGCGCCGAGCCTCGACGGGCATCCGGACTTCGATCGCTGGTGGGCCCGGCTCCTGCGCCAGGGAACCAGCCCTGCCGGGGCGGTCGCCCTGTTCGATCTGTACCGGACTATCGATGTCAGACCGATCCTGCCTGCGATTCAGGTTCCGACTCTGGTTCTCCACCGCAGCGGCGACATGGTTGTCCCGGTCGGGCAGGGCCGCTACCTGGCGGAGCAGATTCCCGACGCCCGGTATGTGGAGCTCACCGACAGCAACCATTTGGTGACGATCGGCGATCAGGACACCCTGGTCGACGAGGTCGAGGAGTTCCTGGTCGGAAGCAGGCGCGCCCACGAGCCCGAGCGGGCCCTGGCCACGGTCCTGTTCACCGACATCGTCAGCTCCACCGAGCGGACCCTCGCGCTCGGAGATCGTCGCTGGCGACACCTGTTGGAGCGCCACAACAGGGTCGTTCGCCGGCAGCTGGCCATCCATCGCGGCGGCGAGGTGAAGACGCTGGGCGATGGGTTCCTCGCGACGTTCGACGGGCCCGCCCGGGCGATCCGCTGCGCCGCGGCGATCCGAAACGAGCTGCAGGGAATCGGGATCGACGTGCGGGCCGGAATCCACACGGGTGAGGTCGAGTTGATCGATGACGACGTGAGCGGGATGGCGGTCAACATCGGCGCTCGCATCGGCGCCCTGGCAAACCCGGGAGAGGTCTGCGTCTCGAGCACGGTGCGGGAGCTCGTGGTCGGCTCGGGGCTCGAGTTCGCCGAGCGCGGGGTCCACGACCTGAAGGGCGCCCCAGGTGAGTGGCGTCTATACGCTGTCGACCACTGAGGGCCGCGCCTGACAACCCGACTTCGAAGCGCGGCCGTAACTCAAAGACGGGCCGTGCCCGTCCGATAAGGCCGGTATGGCCCCCGACCCCGTTGTCCGCCCGGTCCGGTTGACGATCGCCGACGACCTTCGGCGCGACCGCCCGACCGTGCTCTTCCGCGGGCTGTTCGCGATGCCGCTGATGGTCTGGCTCGCGGCGTGGTCGGTCGTCGCCTTCTTCGTGGCCCTCGGGAACTGGCTCGCGACGCTCGTCCTCGGGCGCTCGCCGGCGCCACTGCACCGCTTCCTGGCCAGGTTCGTCCGCTACGCGACCCAGTCGTTCGCCTACCTCAATCTCGTCAGCGACCCGTACCCGTCCTTCACCGGGAAGCCGGGCTATCCGGTCGACCTCGAGATCGACCCGCAGGCCCGCCAGAACCGCTGGGCCGTTGGATTCCGGCTGGTGCTCGCATTGCCGGCGATGCTCCTCGTCACCGTCCTCGCGGGGTACGGGGCGAACGGGTACAGCTTCCTCGTACCACAGCTGAGCCGGGTCGGGTTCACTGTCCTCACGATCGCCGCCTTTCTCGGCTGGTTCTCGGCCCTGGTCCGCGGCCGGATGCCGCGCGGCCTGCGCGACATGGCCGCGTACGGGCTCTCCTACGGCGCGCAATTCTGGGCCTACATACTGCTGCTCACCGACCGGTACCCCTCCAGCGACCCGCTGACCGCGATCGGCCCGCTGCCGATCCGCAACCACCCGGTAAGGCTCGAGTCCGGCGGCGAGCTGCGGCGCAGCCGCCTAACCGTCTTCTTCCGGATCCTCCTCGCGTTCCCGCACCTGATCTGGCTGACGCTTTGGGGTGTCGTCGCGCTCGGCGCCGCGGTGATCAACTGGTTCGCGACGCTGATCCTCGGCACACCGCCCAGGGCCCTCCATCGCATCCTCTCGAGCTACGTTCGCTATCAGGCCCACGTCGTCGCCTACCTGTACCTGATCGGCAACCCCTTCCCGGGCTTCACCGGGAGCGAGGGCCGCTACCCGGTCGACCTCCATTTCGCTGGGCCCGAACGGCAGAATCGTTGGACCGTGCTGTTCCGCTCCGTCCTCGTGATCCCGGCCTTCTTCGTCGTCAGCGTCTACAACACCCTGCTGTTCTTCGCCGGCTTCCTCGGTTGGTTCGCGGCGCTCGTTACCGGACGGATGCCCACCGGCCTTCGTAACGCGGGGGCGCTCGCCATCGGCTACGCCGCCCAAACCAACGCGTACCTCTTCCTCATCACCGGCGCCTACCCGAACAGCGGCCCCGAAGAGTGGCGGTCTGCGCCGGTCATCTCGATGCCCCCGCCGGCGCCGGCGCCGCCCCCGGCGTCGATTCCGCCACCAGTGCCGGTTTGAGCCTGGAGATGGCGGGGGCAGTGACGACAGCCACCGAGCGGGTCGGGACGACACCGCTGAGGCGCTTCTGGCGCCCCTCGACCCTCGCCCTGATCGTCGGCGCTGTGGTCTGGGTCTGGGCGGCCCACGCGCTGTGGGTCTCGACCAAAGTGGCCCCCCTTGCGGGGCCCCATCTCGATCCGAGCCGCTTCTTCAGCTCCGCCTTCCTCGATCGCAGCGCCACCTACGGGCGCTTCCTCGAAATCGAGGGCGTGCTGAGCATGGTCACGCTGCTGGTCGTCCTCGCGTTCTACGCGCGCTACGGCCACCGCCTGATGCGGGAGTCGGCTGCGGGCCGGATCGGGACCGGGATGCTGCTCGGGATGCTCGGCTTCGCGGTGGTGTGGCTTTCATCGGTTCCGTTCGGTCTCGTCGAGGTCTGGTGGCAGCGCCGCTACCACGTCTCGCATCAGGGTTATGTCGAGTGGCTGCTGAACAGCTTCTTCAGCCTCGGAGGGGCCTTCCTGTTCATCTGCCTCGCCCTACTCGTGACGATGGGCCTTGCCGGGGTCTTCAGGCGCTGGTGGTGGGCGGCGGCGGCTCCGGTGTTGGTCGCCATCGCCCTGCTCTACTCGCTGGCCAGTCCCTACCTGATCCCGAGCACCGCTCCGCTCCGGAACCCTCAGCTGGTCGCCGACGCCCGCGCCCTCGAACGCGAGAAAGGGTTGTCGGGAACCAGGCTCGAGGTCCAGGAAGTGCACCGGTTCACGACGGCCCCCAACGCCGAGGCCGCCGGTTTCGGCCCCAGCAGCACCGTCGTCCTCTGGGACACCCTTCTCGACGGAAGGTTCAACCGCTCGGAGGTTCGCGTCGTCCTCGGCCACGAGCTGTCGCACCTCGCCCACCACGATCCGCTCAAGGGGGTCGCCTGGGGTGCGCTATTCCTGATTCCCGCCTGGGGGCTGATCGCGCTCCTCACCCGCAGACGGGGCGGGATGGCGCGCCCCGAGGCGGTGCCGGTGGTGCTTCTGGTGCTGGCGGCGATGCAGCTGCTCGCGATGCCGTTCTTCAGCGCCGTCTCGCGCCGCCAGGAGGCCGCCGCCGATTGGTCCGCTCTGGTCGCCACGCGCGCGCCGGCGGCCGACAGGTCCCTGCAGCGTCAACTCGCGATCACCAGCCTCAGCGAGCCCGACCCACCCGGCTGGTCATCGTTCCTCTTCGGCACCCACCCGACGGCGATGGAACGCATCTCGATGTCCTACGCGTGGGAAGAATGGGCGAATGGGAAATCGAAAGATTTAGGAAGCTCAAACCTCCCCTGAAAGTGACCCACCTAGGTTGAGTCCATGAGCCGACAGATGAGCTACTCCCGTGTCCTCTCCACATTCGTCGCCGAGGCCGCCCACGACACCCGGGCCTCGGTGCGCGCGGCCAGGGCGCGCCCGAAGGCCGGCGCGCCGAGCGCCCGCGCCCTCCACCGGGTGAGACTCACGCACCCCGCCGCTGCCGAGAAGAAGACACTCGGGCCCACGGCCTGAGCGGACCGACAGGCCTGGTCGTCCGCCAGACCGACTCGACGCCCGACCCGGCCGGCGGGCGCAACCCGGGCTCCTCGCCGACCAGCTCGAACCCGAGCTTGGCGGGAATGCCGGCGCTCGCCCGGTTGTTGGTGTCGTGGTGGATCTCGACCCGGTCGATCGGCGGCAGGGCGAGCGCGGCGTCGGTCAGCGCCGAGGCGACGGCGGTCGCCACTCCCTGGCGGGTGTGGGGAGCGGCGATCCAGTAGCCGAGCTCGACGCCGTCGGGGCCGATCCGCCGGTGCATCCCGCAGCTTCCGGCGATCTCGCCGTCGCGGAGCACAGCGAGGACGACGTCCCCTCCGGCGTTCCATTCGTCCTCCCAGCGCTGGATCAACTCGATCCGCTCGGCCAGGGTCTTCGGCTCCTCCGCCATCCACGGCATCCAGGGCCGAAGGTGCTCCGCGTTGTCGGCGATCAGCCGCCCGAGCGCCTCGGCGTCGTCGGCCCTCCAGCGCCGGAGCACCAGGCCGTCGGCCTCGATCCGATCGGGAAGCCGGTCCATCGCCGCATGCTAGGGCGCTAGAGGACGGTGAGGACGGCGAGGGAGAGGACCGAGACGGCGACCACGAGGAGCGCGGCGCCGGTCAGCAGGCGGCCCGCCTGGCCGAGATGGTTTCCCGCCATCAGATCGGCGTCCTTGCCCAGGGCCCGCATGAACGGCAGCAGCACCAGGAGGAGGACGGCGTTCAGCGCCTGGGAGAGGAACAGGATCGAGATCAGCGGCGCGCCGGGGATCAGGACCAGCGTCGCGGCGAGGATCACGACCGCGGCATAGCTGAGGTAGAACTCCCTCGCTTCCTCGAAGCTGTCGTCGAGCGCCGCCTTGCGCCCGATCGTCTCCGAGACCGAGTACGCGGTGGAAAGCGGGACGATCGCCGCTGCGAGCAGGGCGGCGCCGAGGAGGCCGAGCCCGAACAGCGTCGCGGCGACGTGCCCCGCAAGCGGCTGCAGGGCCTTCGCCGCGTCACGGGCGTCGTTGACTTCGATCCCTTCCGCGTGAAGCGTGGCCGCGCATGCAACGACGACGAAGGCGCCGATCACCCCGGTCAACACCGCGCCGACGATCACGTCGACGCGCTCGTAGGGGAGGTCGCGAACGGTGAGCTTCTTGTCGACCGCGTAGGACTGGATGAACGCCAGCCCCCACGGCGCGAGCGTCGTGCCGACGGTGGCGACCGCGACCAGAGCCGCATCGCGGGTCAGCGGCATGTTCGGGACGGTTAGGCCCTTCGCCGCCTCTCCCCAGGCGGGGTGGGCGAGGATCCCGGAGAGGACGTAGGTGACGAAGACTGCGCTGAGGGCGAGCAGGACGTGCTCGACGTAGCGAAAGGACCCCCGCAGCACCAGCAGCGAGACTCCCGCCGCGGCGAGGGGAACGGTGACGTAGCGACTGAGCCCGGCGAGGAGGTCGCCCGCCGCGGCGACGCCGGCGAACTCGGCGCAGAGGGTTCCGGTGTTGGCGATCAGCAGAGCGCCGATCACGAGGGCGGCGGCGCGTCCGCCGTAGTGCTCGCGGACCAGCGTCAGCAGCCCCTTGCCGGTGACGACGCCGAGCCGCATCCCGAGCTCGTGGAAGACGATCAGAGCCAGAGTGGAGACCGCAAGGACCCAGAGCAGCTCGTAGCCGTACTTGGCGCCGAGGATCGAGTAGGTGGTGATCCCGGCCGGATCATCGTCGGAGAGGCCGGCGAGCACCCCGGGCCCGACGACCGCCAGCAGCGAGGCAAGGCCTCCGGCCGCGAGCAGCCTTGGCCGGTGGCGCGTCAGGTGCCAATGGAGATGGCGCCCGGGTGTTCGATGACCGCCGGGGTGGCCGTTCACTGCCGACGATCGTGACCCTCGATGCTTGCCCCCTGAGGCCGAGCACGCGACGACCTTACACGCAGACCTAGATACTGGCGCGATGAGCGTCGTAGATCCCGCCAGCGGCCCGCTCGGGCACCAGGTCCGCGAGGCCGGGCAGGCGGACCTGCCGGGCATCTCGACGGCGCTCGGGGCTGCGTTCGCCGACGACCCGGTGATGAGCTGGCTGATCAGCGACGCGGCGCGACGGCCCGGGGTCCTCGCCGGGAACTTCCGCCTTCTGCTCGAAGAGATCTGGCTCGAGCATGAAGCCACCTACACGACGGCGGTAACCGACGGCGCCGCGATCTGGGATCCGCCGGGCAAGTGGAGCGTCAGCATCCCGAGGCAGATCGGCCTGCTGCCGCGGGCGCTGAGGGTGTGGGGGCGGCGTCTCCCGCGGGCGCTGCTGACCCTGGCCAAGCTCGAAAGCGGCCACCCGACGAAGAGCCACTACTACCTTGCCGTGCTCGGGGTGGAGCCCGAGAACCAGGGGCGCGGCCTCGGCTCGGCGCTGATGTTTCCGATCCTCCAGCGGTGTGACGCCGACAGCGTCCCCGCCTACCTCGAGGCCAGCTCTCCCCGCAATCGGGCCCTTTATGAACGGCACGGATTCGAGGTGACCCAGGAGTTCCGGGTCGGGGCCGGAGCCCCTCCGATCTGGGGGATGTGGCGGGATCCGAACTAGATGGGCAAGCCCGACCCTGATGCCGTCGCCCTCGACGCGGCGACGCAGCTCGACGAGGAAGGCGGCGCCTTTTTCCGCCGGCTCGGCGACGAGTGGGAGATCTGGGGACCGAGCGGCGGATACCTCGCGGCGCTGACGCTGCGGGCGGCGGGGCTCCGCGCCCGAATCCCCCGCCCAGTCAGCTACTACTGCCATTTCCTCAGCCCGCCCGCGTTCGACCGGGTCGAGATCGAGGTCGAGGAGCTGAAACGAGGCCGGCGCTCGGAGTCGCTCGCGGTGCGGATGACCCAGGGCGGGAGGGACATCATGTTCGCCCTGGTGCGGACCGCGCGAACGGCCCCGGCTACACGCACCAGGAGGTCCCGCCCCCGAGGTCGAGCCACCGGAGGACTCGACGACCATCGAGCGGAGGGCGGAGGACGGCAGCGGCTCTTCCCGTTCTGGAACAACGTCAGCTGCCGCCGCCCGGCGCGAAGGAGCGGCGGCGACGGCGCCGGTGATCCGGGAGTGGGTTCGGTTCGAGCCGACGCCGACCTTCGATGATCCGTTCATCGACGCCGCGCGGCCGCTGATCCTGCTCGACACCTTCGGCTGGCCCGCGGTCTGGATGAAGCACCGCGGGATCGATTTCGTCGCCCCCAATCTCGACACCGCGGCCTGGTTCCACCGCCCGGCGAGCGCCGCCGAATGGCTCCTGATCGACCACGAGTCACCGGTGGCCGGCGACGGCCTGATCGGCGTCAGCGGCAGGGTCTGGGATGAGGAGCGGAAACCTGCTCGCCAGCGGCGGCGCCCAGCTCTACTCGATTCCGCGGGCCTAGCTGGCACGGAATCTGCTGATCGGCGGGGTGACCAGCCGGCTACCGAGGCGCCGGCCGAGATGGCGGAATTCGCTCGAGGCCTCGCGGCCCAGCTCTGCGGCGATGGCGGGGAGCCGGTGCGGCTGCCGCCTGGCCGCCCGACCGATCGCGCGCACGATTCGCCCGGCGCTGAACAGGTCGGCCGGCGAGACGTCGTGATTGAGCACCCGGAGGAGCAACTCGGTCGCGTCGGGATCGGCCGCGACGTCGCCCAGGAGCTCGTGGGCGATTATCGGCGAGAGGCTCGACCCCATGTCGCTCGCGAACCGGTACATGTCGGAGGCGTCGCGGTCGCGCCACCGCCACCAGCGCTCGAGCCCGGAGTCGAGTTCGGCCCCCTCGCTAGGCCGGCCCCGATCGCCACGGCAAGGTGCTCCGCCTGGCGCAGCGCGTCGGAGATGCCCTGCGCCGGGGTCGGGTCCTTGAAGTGCCCGGCGTCCCCAAGCAACACCCAGCCCGGGCCGGCCGCCTGCCTCAGGAATCCCTGCCAGTTGGCGACGACCCGAACCGGGCCCACCCGCTCGGCGCCGGCGAGCAGGCCCGCGAGCTCGGGCCAGGTGCCGATTCCGGCCATCAGCCCGGCAGCGCGGTCGGCTAGGAACTGGGAGCGGTCGGCCTGGAGCGGGCAGGCTCCGGCCAAGTAGAGACCACCGTCGGTCGGGCTCCCGAGCAGAGCCAGATCGCCGATCCGCCCGAGCCGGAGCCGGCCCTCGGTGTCCGTGACGCCGTCGAAGTAGGCCCAGGCGAAGACCCGGCCAGGGGGCGTCACCCGGTAACGGGCGGCGCCGGCGAGATCGGCGACAGTCGAGCGGCGGCCGTCGGCGCCGACAACCAACCGGGCGCGGACCGAGTCGCGCCCGGTCTCCACGCCGCACACTCGGCCGCCCTCACGAACGAGGCCGATGACGGCGGCGCCGGTGCGGATCTCGGCCCCCGCAGCGCTTGCCGCCCGCAGCAGGAGCTCGTCGAGGGAAACCCGGCGAATCGAAAGCCCGGGAGCGCCAAAGGAATCGACGCCGAGCTCGGCGTCGATGCGGACGTCCTCGTGGACGAGCGTGAGCCTGGTTATCGGGATCGCGCCCGCCGCGAGGATGTCGTCGAGGACGCCGAGCCTCTCGAGCGCGAGCACCCCGCTGGGCTGGATGACGTGGGTGGAGGGGGTGTCGCTCGGGAACGTTGCCCGGTCGAGTAGGCAGACCCGCATTCCGCGCCTTGCCAGCATCGTCGCCAGCGGCGCGCCCGCGCAGCGCGCCCCGACGATCGCAACATCGAACTGTTCGGGCCGCCCGCTCAATGCCCGCCCAAGATGGCAGCCGCCGATAGGGGAGTCGATTACCTCCGGGGTAGGTTCCGAAGCGCAAGGGCGGTCGCCTCGTCAGCCGGGAACGTAAGCTCGATCGAGAGCTCGGATGTGGTCACCTCGGCCGCAGTCCCGAACGTCATGACCGCGGCGAACAGCGAAAGGTCACTTCCGTCGGGCCCTCTCATTTGGATCTGTGGAGTGAGGATCTGCCCGGCGACGGTGTCCGTCATCGGGTGACCATCGTGATCCGGCCCAGGGTAGGCGAGGACCTCCTCCAGAAGCGCGGCCAGATCGTCGTCGCCGGTGATCTCTACCTGGCGCCGAAGGCGGCCGATGAAGTACGCGCGGACCTCGCCAAGGTTGAGAGTGTCGCGCGCGAAGCCGCGCGGGTGCAGGCCCACCCTCATCGCGTTGACCGGGGGCTCGAGCAGCGCCGGGTCGACCCGGGCTGCGAGCGCCGCCATCGCCGAGTTCGCCGCGACCACGTTCCAGCCGCGATCGACGACGACTGCGGGCGCGGGCTCGTTGGCCGCGAGGATCACCTCGAGCGCCTCCCGAACGCCGGCCATCTCCGGGTCCTCGAGCGAGCGCTCCTCGAACCTCGGTGCGTAGCCGGCGGCGAGTAGCAGACGGTTGCGCTCGCGGAACGGGACCGCCAGCTCCTCGGCGAGAAGCTCGACCATCTCGGCGCTCGGCCGCGCCCGCCGGTCTCGACGAAGCTCAGGTGCCGGGCAGAGATCCCGGCCTCGAGCGCGAGCTCCATCTGCGTCCGACGGCGACGCGTCCGCCACCCCCGCAGGAGCGGCCCCACGCCGGTCTTTGAGCTCTCGGGCGCCATGCGCGGGAACGACTCTAGCCCGCTCAGGTAGGCCACTCGATTACCTCTCGCGTAGCTGGTCGGGCCGGCGCTCGAGCCCAGGTACTGTTGGGCAATGACCGGCGAGCCCGAGCTCGACCCGTTCGAATCGCTGGTCGCCGACGCGATCGACCGGCTTGCCGGACCAGTTCCAGGAGGTGCTGGCGAACGTCCCGGTCGTCGTGTCCGACCTCGGAACCGAGGCACGGGCATACGGCCAGTACTACGGGGACGGGATCGCGCGCGAACGTTACGAGGACAGGATCGTGATCTACCGCGACACCCTGGAACGGGACTTCGGCCACGATCCCGACCTGCTCGCCCGGCAGGTTGAGCAAACCCTCCGCCACGAGCTGGCCCACCACCTCGGATGGGATGAGCGCGGTGTCGGAGGCCTCGGCCTCTGACCCGCCCATCGCGACGCCTACCCCGGTGCCGGCTGTGAGGAGGGGCCCGGCGATGGCGTGGGCCTGCGCAGCATCAGGACCATCGCGACGCAGGCGTCGATGGTCGCCACCAGTAGCGCGATGTTTCGAAACAGCGTGTGTTCTGCCGACCCGAAGGTGCTGGTCGAGAGGATCGAGGCCACAACCACGATCCAGGCGGGCCGCGCGAGCCGGGTTGTCCCCGCGGTGAGAACGACGGCTGCCAGGCCGACGAGCCAGAGCATGAACTGGGGGCTCAGGACCCGGCTGGTGACGACGAGCAGGAGGACGATCGTGAAGATGAAGTCGCGGCTGACGGCGGCATCGGCGAGATCGGTGCGGCCGTCGTGGATCGCGCGCGCCCGGAACCACCACCACAGCGCCGCCCCCGCGAGCGCGGCGACGCTCAGCCACTTGAGCACGCCGGCGACGATGTCAGCGGTGTGGGAGGGGATCTCCCAGGCCCCGAACCGCAGTTCCCTTGGAACGGGTTCGGTCGTCACCACCTCCCGCAGGTCCCAGGGCACGGTGGCCACCGCTTCCTCCTGCAGGCCACGATCGCGTTGCTCGGTGAGGAAGGTCGAGAGGTCGCCGAAGGCGATCGCAGCGGCGAGCAGGACGACGGAGATGACGAGGATCGAGGACAGGACCGAGACGAGTAATCGGCGCCGATCCCACTCGCCGAACAGGAGGACGATCGGCCAGACCTTGATCGATGCGCCGAGCCCGGCAAGGGCCCCGAACAGCGCCGGGCGGCGGTGGATCACGACCAGGGCGGCGATCCCGATCACAGTCGGGACGATGTCGAACCGGAGGACGGAGTAGACGCCGAGGATCGGGCAGCCCGATCAGCCAGACCCAGACGCCGGTGAATTTCCCGCTGCGGCGCCCGAGAAGGGCCAGCATGCTGAGGCCGATGAGGTCGATGATCAGCATCAGGCCGACGAACGTGGCGCCGTAGCTGGCCGGCCCGAGCCGCGGGATCAGCATCAGGAACGCCGCGCCCGGCGGGTACTGCCAGCTGTCCTCGTTCGGAATCATGTGTTCGTTGGCGAGGATTTCCGACCAACGGTGGTAGACGTCGACGTCCTCGAGGTTGAGCGGGTGTTCGTGGTGCCAGAAGCCGGCGTTGACGACGATCAGGGCCCGCGTCGCGACCCAGACGCCGATCCATAGCCAGACCGTACGGTTGGAGAGAGCCGTCCGCACCGTCGCCGAGATCCCCTGCGCAGCGCCCGCCATGACCCCGGTGACTATCAGAATGATCGGGCGAAGCCCGGTCCGTCCAACTGAGAGGAAAGCCAATGGAGGCCACTGCCCAACCCGAGCCACTCAACCAGGAGGGATTCGACGCCTTCCGCCAACGCGCAGCGGAGGAGGGGCCGGTGGTGATGCTCAACCTCCTCCGGTTCCGCCCCGAAGGGGGCCAGGAACGCTACGGGGAATACGGCGCAGCGGTGGCGCCGCTGCTCGAGAAGGCCGGCGGGCGGATCGTGTTCGCCGGCGAGCCTGCGGCGGCCCTGCTCGGGGACGACTCGTGGGACCTGGTCGCGCTCGTCGAATACCCGAGCCGGAACGCATTCCTCGAGATGATCTCCTCGCCCGAGTACGGAGAGATCGGCCACCTCCGCACCGAGGCGCTGACCAGGGGCGAGCTGCACCCGATGGACCCGGCAGCGATATGAGCCGCTCGCGGCGCCCTGGTCGCGGCGCTGTCGATCGCGGCCGGGTTGTGTGCGCCGGCGATCCCGGCCGCGGCCGCGGTCAAGCTCCACCGCTGCGACCTCGGCGCGGCGAGGCCGCTCCGATGCGGTCACATCAAGGTGCCGATGCGGAGAGGCGACCCCTCGCTCGGCACGACCAAGGTCGCCTTCGCCGTCCGAACCCGCGGCGACCGCTCGCGGCCCCCGCTGGGAACGATCCTCGCCACCGACGGCGGCCCCGGCTACGGCTCGACGGCGGCCCCGTTCGTCCGCTCGCTGAACGCCGCCCTGGCGCCGCTGCTGAGGCGGCGCGACGTCGTCTACGTCGACGCCCGCGGGACCGGCCTCTCGGATCCGCTCGACTGCCGCACCCTGCAGCGCGGCCTGATCCTCGAAAGCACCGCGATCGGGGAATGCGCGAACCAGCTCGGCCCCCGCTTCGCCGGCTACACGACCGGGGAAACCGCCGATGACCTCGACGCCGTGCGCGAAGCACTCGGCCTCGGCAAGGTGTTCTTCTACGGCGACTCCTACGGGACCCTGCTCGGACAGGCCTACGCCGTCCGCCACCCCGCCAGCCTCCGGGGCCTGATCCTCGACTCGGCCTACCCTGCCGACGACCCCTACTACCGGACGCTCCTGCCGGCCGGCCTGCGCGGGCTCGACATCGCCTGCCGGCGCGCCCCGGACTGCTCAGGCAACGCTGCCGGCCGCTACTCGCGGGTGGTCCGCCGCTTCCACGCGAGGGGGCGGCCGACCGACGCCCTGCTGAGCTTCCTGCTCCAGTCGGGGACGCTCGCCCCGCGCTCCTACCTCAGCCTCGACGAAGGCGACCGCCGCTACCTCGCCGGCGACCCGCGCCGGCTCAACCGCCTGATCGCGCCAGGCCCGCCCGGCCACGGCGCGATCCGGGAATTCACCTACGGGCTCGAGATCACGGTCGAGTGCAACGACTATCCGCTGCTCTGGGATCCATACCAGCCGATCGACGTCCGGATCCGCCGGCTCTCGACCTCGGTCAAGCGGATCCCGGCCGACCACTTCGCCCCGTTCGGCGCTCGCGAGTACCTGCTCTCACCGGCCGCCCACCTGACCAACTGCCTCACCTGGCCGGCGCCGCCGGCGGGCGGGCTCGACGCCGCCGGTGCCGGACGGCTGGAGGGCGCCGCGGAGCTTCCCGACCCTGATCCTCGCCGGGCAGATCGACGACATCACCTCGGTCACCGAGGCGCGGCAGGTCAAGCAGAGGTTCCCGCGTTCGCAACTGAGCATCACGCCCAACCGCGGCCACGTCTCGAGCCTCTACTTCCCGTTCCGCTCACCCGCGGTGGGAGTGATTCGTAAATTCCTCCGCACCCACTAGCCCCCACGTGCGAAGATCGCGGCGATCGGTTCGAGTCCGTCCCAACGAGAGGAGCGAAGGGTGTCAGTTGACCTGTTGAAGTGGAGCGGCGCGGCGCGCGTCAAGGCGGTGGTCCTGATCCTCGCGGTCGGGCTCGCGGGGGCCGCGTGGACCGGCTGCGGCAGCAGCGACAGCACCGACACCGTCAACTCGATCCAGGAAGAAGCTCGAAGAAAAGGCCAACGAAGCGCAGAAGGAACTGGAAAAGAGCGGTGAAAAGGTTCAGGAAGGCGTGAAGAAGGGCGGCGAAGAACTCAAGAAGGGCCTGAACGAAGGTGGCGAAACGGCGAAGAGCGGCGTCAAGAACGCCACCAAGGAAGCCGAAAAGGCGATCGAAGAAGGCACCGAAAAGGCCGAAAAGGGCGCCGAAAAGGCCAAGAAAGAAGCCGAAAAGGGAATCGAAGAAGCCAAGGAACAGGCGGGCTCCTACTCACCCTGAGCTAGCGGACCTGGCAGACCCGAGTCAGGGTGGTGCTGAGGCGCTGCCCGTTGGCGAAGTCGAACCGGCCCTTCGCGAACGCGAAGGGCCCGCCGCCGAACCCGGCGGGCGCCGCGCAGCGAGCGCTGAGAAAGCTGCGCGGCCGGCCGCGATAGCGGTACTGGCGCTCGAAGCGAAGCGAGATGTCGGTGACATATCCGAGGTCCGATGCGATTTCGGGGATCCGCGCAGTGAACACGGTGCCGAAGTCGCCCTTGCTCGGATGGGTGATCGAGAACTTGAGGACGATCGTCGTTTTCGCCGGGTTCGCGTTGTAGATGTGGAGGATCAGGCCGGGGTGGCTGGCGCTGCCGCTGTTGAAGGCGAGGATCCTGCCGTTGACCGGGAACTGGTCATTGGAGAAGTCGACGATGGCGGCGAAGTGGCCGCTGCCGACGAGGGCGCCGCGGCAGCGTTCCAGCGCCTCATCCGTCGAGGTCGACTGCAGGGTCCCCGGCTGGCAGCGTGGCAGTCCGAGCGTGTAGAGCTTGCTGTAGCGGTTGACGGCGACCGAGATCTTGCGCAGGCCAGGCGGCCGGCCGCCGTTGACGCTTGAAACGGACCCGCCGATCAGAACGCTGACCGGGGCGTCATGGTTGCGTGGGAGGACCTTGGGCGTGAAGCGCCCGTCGAAATCGAGGCGGATATCGCCACGCTGCACCAGCTCGGCCCGGGCGAGGCCGGCACCGAGCAGAACCGCAGCAGCGATCGTGAGGACGAGGATCCGTCGCACACACCTCAGTGTAGGTCTGCGATAGCAGGGGATTCGTTACGGCTTTGCATAAGCTTGATCTAGCCATCGCGGGTCGAGCCGACATCGACGCCTGGGTCTCCGCCTACGAGCGGGCCTGGCGGACGGCGGGGACCGAGACGCTCGCCGGCCTCTTCAGCGAGGACGCCCGCTACCGGATGTCCCCCTATGAAGATCCGACGGAGGGCCTCGACGCGATCGCCTGGCTGTGGGAGCACGAGCGTGAGGGTCCCGACGAGGGCTTCGAGATGCGGCACGAGATCGTCGCGGTCGAGGGGGAGACCGGGGTGGTCCGGGTCGACGTCGATTACGCGCGCGGGACCCAGTACCGCGACCTCTGGGTGATCAGGCTCGGCCCCGACGGCCGCTGCCGCGATTTCGAGGAGTGGCCGTTCTGGCCGGAGAAGGGACCAACCGCGGAGGAGAGCGGATGAAGACCAACACCACCTACATGACCTTCGACACCGCGCAGCGCCGCGAGCTCGTGCGGATCACCGAGGAGGTCCAGGCGGCTGTCGACGAGGCGGGGATCTCGGAGGGGATGGTGCTGGTCTCGGCGATGCACATCACGGCCGGGGTCTGGGTCAACGACGACGAGCCCGGCCTCCACGAGGACACGCTCGAATGGCTCGACAAGGTCGCTCCGCCGAGCTGGAGGGCCGCCGCCAACGAGGTCGCCGAGGAGCTGCTGCCGGACGGCGGCGACTACCGCCACCACCGCGGCGGCGAGGACAACGGCGACGCCCACCTCAAGAACCTGCTGGTCCACCACCAGGTGATCGTCCCGGTCACCGACGGCCGCCTCGACCTCGGCCCCTGGCAGCAGGTCTTCTACTGCGAGTTCGACGGCGGCCGACCGAAGCGGCTGGTGATCAAGGCGATGGGGGAGTGAGGACCTAGCCCTCGTCCGTTTTTTCGGGGTGGGTGATCCGCTCGACCCCGTGGCGCACTTCTTCGACCGCTTCGCGGCCGGCCGCCCGGACCTCCTCGGTGGCGGCGGCGACGCCCTCGCTCGGCTTGCCGCCGACGACGTCGCGGACCGCGTTCTTGATCCGATCGGTGCGGCGGTCGGGCCTGAAACGCGCCTCCGCATCCCTCTCCTTCTCGGGGTTGCGCTCGCGCGTAGCGGCGCCTGCCCCAGGGTGAGCCGGGCTTGCCGAGCCGGGCGGCGCCGTAGATCGCGATCGGGAGGACGAAGAACCCGATCGTCCCGTGCAGGATCCGCTGCTTCGCGAAGCAGATCGCGACCAACCCGAAGACGATCGTTGCCGCGACCAGGCTCCCGAGGAACTGGTCGATGGATCCGGTCTTGAAGTCGAACGGGGTGAAGCCGAGCAGGATCAGGCCCATGAACCCCGCCGCGATCACCGTCGCGTCGATCGAGACCCGGCCCTCCTCGGACCAGTAGACGTCTTCGAGGTAGACCCAGAGGGCGAACTCGTCGATCGTCAGCCCGGCGCCGATCCCGAACGCGAAGGCACAGATTTCCGCCCAGGGGCTGTCGCCGAGGACGGTGAACCCGACGGCCCCGGCGATCATCATCGTCACGATGCCGAACACAAGGTGGTGGACGTGGACGCCGCTCTCGCTGACGACGCTCCCCGGCCACCACGGGACCTTCGGACTTCGCATCAGCCGGGTGCTCATCCTGATGAAGCCGAAAGACAGGAGGAACCCGACGAGGACGAAGAAGAGTCCCTGCTTTTCTTCGGCGACGATCTGGTCGTTCCAGAAATCGGCGAATATCGAGGCGGTCGTCATCTCCCGGGGACCGAGTGTAGCCGCGGCCCCGTTCCCTCCTTTTCGCGGATCAGCTCGACGGTGAGGAGCACCGCCGCGACCGCGTAGAACGGAGTCGTCGCCAGGTTGGCAAGCACGTCTGCCAGCCAATCGGCGAGCAAGCCTTCGCCGAGCAGATGGTGAGGAAGGTCGGTCAGCAGCTGGGTCAGGCCGTCGCCGATCAGCTCGATCGGGAGGAGGATCGCGAGCACGGTCCAGAACCGGCCGCGGACGAGGCGGACGCTGCGGCGGATCGCGTCGCGGACGCCGTGGCCCTCGATCTCGACGATCGGCGCCGCGAGCGCAATGAAGACGAACGCGAGGACTCCGGGGACGACGAGGAGGATGAACCCGATCGCGACGACGATTGCGTAGATGAGGTCGATCGCGATCAGGCGCCCGTACTCGACCTCGCGGGCGATCTCGGTCAGCGATGGGGGCTCGTGGCTCTCGTGGTCGCCGGTCATCAGGGCCGCGACCGCCCCCGTGTAGAAGACCTCGCCGAGCAATCCGGTGATCGCGAGGACGAGCAAGGCGACCGCGGTGGCGGCGATCTCGGCGACGCTTCCGAGTTCGATCGAGTGGGCGTCGAGGGTCGCCGCCAGCGCATGCAGCAGGCCGACCGGGACGAAGACGACCACTCCGAGCAGGAGCAGGGGAGGGGCCCAAGCGCGGTAGAGGGAGAGGATCCGGGCGTACGCCCGAGGCGTGGTCAGCCTGGTGGCCACGCTAGCGGCGCTGTCGCCGGCCGGCGGGCTTGCGACCGCGCGCCTCGAGCTTCGAGCGCGAAGACTCGTTCGCCGGCACCCGGTTCAGCTGGCGCAGTTCGGGCACCAGCAATTCTTCGGCGCAGCGGCGGTGCCAGTGGTGGTGCTCGGTACCGCCGAGTCGGAGCACGTACTGGACGACGACGTGCTCGGACCCGATCTCGATCTCGCCGTGGCATCCAGGGCAGCGGTAGAGCTTCTGCGAGATGTTGCGGATCAGCCAGGCCTCGTTGCCTTCGTCGTCGTAGCCGCGCAGGCTCCAGCGGGTGCTGGGCTGCCCGGAGAGGTCGCTCATCGCCTCGTCGAGAGCCAGGCGAAGCCGGCGGCCATCGCGACGTTCGCGACACCCGCGAGGCGCAGGCCGAGCTTGGCCCCGGGCCTGCTGACCGCCGGGGACCCTGACCAAAGCGCGTCGGTCGCGATCTCGGTCCCGCGCAGCCAGCCCAGCGCCCACCAGTCGCGTTCCTCGCCGCGGATGGCGGCGACGGCGTGAGCCGCGGCGAAGGTGAGCCAGATCGGACCGCAGCGCCGGAACAGATGGGCGGCGTCTGGGGACGGCTCGTCGTGGCCGAGCACCCGCAGCGTCGCCTCCGGCGCCGCGATCGCCGATGAGCCGAGCACGAGGTCGAAGACGATCATGTTGCGGTTGGTGATGCGGAGCGCCTGCTCGAGCGTCATCTCAGCCTCCATCCAACCAGATCGGAAGGGAAAGCAAGCGGTCCGGCGAAATGGACCGCCGTGACCAAGACAGCCACCAAATCCCCCCAGTTGACGAGCCTCTCGGAGTACATCCAGGAGCGCTTCGATGAATTCTCCCGGTCCCAGAAGGACGTCGCCCGCTACATCGTCGACCACCTCGACGAGGCGGCCTTCCTCACCGCCGAGGAGCTGGCTCGTCGCGCGAGCACCTCTTCCTCGACCGTCGTCCGCTTCTCCCAGGCCCTCGGGTTCGAGGGCTACCCGGAGCTCCAGCAGGCCGCGATCGAGGAGTACCGCACCACGGCGATCGCGGCGAACGGCTCGACGAGCGGTGGCGCACTGTTCTCCTTCGATCACTCCGAGCTCGAGGGGTCGCTGAGCGCCGACCACTCCAACCTCGAGGAAACGGCGCGCAACCTGACCCGCGAGCAGGTCGACGGCGCGGTCGCCGCCCTGGCCGAAGCGCAGCGCGTCGTCGTCGTCGGAGTCGACCAGATGGCCTTCTTCGCGAGTTACCTGCGGCACATGCTGAGCCTGCTCGACATCAGGGCCGAGATCGTCGCCAGCACCGGCGGCGAGTCGCTTCAGCGGCTGGGGCGGATCGACGAGGAGACGCTCGTGATCGTCCTCTCCTCGGGCCGCGCCCACCCGCTTCTGCTGCGGGCGATGAAGCTTGCGATGCACCGCCGCGCGCGGACGCTCGCGATATCCGACGCCTCGATGTCGGAGGTGGCGGAGCACGCCGAGCAGACGCTCTACTACTCCTCCAACAGCCCCTCCTTCACCCGCTCCAACACGGCGCTGATGGCGCTCGTCCAGGGCCTCGCCCACGGACTCTACGCCCGCGACGAAGCCGCGCACAAAGACCGCATCCGCGCCTACAAATTGAAGTAAAGCGCCACCTCCTCCGCTCCCGCACGGGCGCGCCCACGATCACCGGAGATCTCGCGCCCGCGCTCCCGCGTCCGGGGATGCGGGGTGTTCTGCGGGGTCGCTGATTAGCGAGCGTCACGATTTGATTCTTCGCGAGCGGCGCTGATAACTCGGAGTGGCGCCACCCCCGGACGCGAAGCGGAGGAGGTGGCGCTTTATATTGGGGCCATGCCCGAGCACGCGACATTCAGGCTGAAGACGGGCCTCGCCGAGATGCTGAAAGGCGGGGTGATCATGGACGTGGTCACGCCCGAGCAGGCGCGGATCGCCGAGGAGGCGGGCGCCTGCGCGGTGATGGCGCTCGAGCGCGTCCCAGCCGACATCCGCAGGGACGGCGGCGTCGCGAGGATGTCGGACCCGGCGATGATCAAGAGGATCCAGGAGGCGGTGACGATCCCGGTGATGGCGAAGGCGCGCATCGGCCACTTCGCCGAGGCCCAGGTCCTCGAATCGCTCGAGGTCGACTACATCGACGAGTCCGAGGTCCTGACCCCGGCCGATGAGAGCAACCACATCGACAAGTTCGCGTTCGAGGTGCCTTTCGTCTGCGGCGCCACCAACCTCGGCGAGGCGCTGCGGCGGATCGGCGAGGGGGCGGCGATGATCCGCTCGAAGGGCGAGGCCGGGACCGGCAACGTCGTCGAGGCGGTCCGCCACATGCGCGAGATCACCGGCGGGATCAAGCGCCTGGCCCAGCTCGGCCCGGAGGAGCTCTCCGGTGCGGCGAAAGAGCACCGGGCGCCGCTCGAGGTCGTGCGCGCGGTCGCCGAGGGCGGCCGGCTGCCGGTGCCACTCTTCTGCGCAGGCGGGATCGCGACCCCCGCCGACGCGGCGCTGATGATGCAGCTCGGAGCCGAGGGGAACTTCGTCGGGTCGGGGATCTTCAAGAGCGCCGACCCGCAGCGGCGGGCGAAGGCGATCGTCGAGGCGACGACCCACTTCAACGACCCCGAGCGGGTGGCTGCGGCTTCGGTCGGCCTCGGTGAGGCGATGCCGGGGTTGGAGATCTCGGAGCTCGAAGCGGCCGACGCGCTCCTCCAGGATCGCGGTGCCTGAGCTCAGGATCGGCGTCCTCGCGATCCAGGGAGGCTTCGAAGCCCACATCCGGATGCTGCGTGGCCTCGGGGCCGACGCCCGCGAGGTTCGCGTCGCCGCCGAGCTCGAGGGGCTCGACGGCCTCGCCATCCCCGGCGGCGAGAGCACGACGATCGTCAAGGGGATGCGGGTTGCGGGCCTCGAGGAGCCGATTCGAGCCGCCCACGAAAACGGCCTCGCGGTGTTCGGGACCTGCGCCGGCCTGATCGTCTGCGACGACGCCCACCTCGGCCTGATCGACGCGACCGCGCGCCGCAACGCCTTCGGGCGGCAGCTGCAGAGCTTCGAGGCAGACCTCGCGGTCGAGGGGATCGGCGAGGACCCGCTGCGAGCGATATTCATCCGAGCGCCGTGGGTCGAGCGCATCGGTTCCGGCGTCGACGTCCTCGCCGAGTACGGGGGGCACCCGGTCGCCATTCGCGAGGGGCGCGTTCTCGCGACGGCGTTCCATCCCGAGCTGACCGACGACCCCCGCCTGCACGCGCTGTTCATGGCGATCACAACCGAAGCGCGCAAGCGCGTGGGAGAGGAGGCAAAGAGGTGAGAGACCCGAGGGCTGAACGCCTGGCGAAGATCCTGGTCGGCTACTCGACGAGGGTGAAGGAGGGAGAGGTGGTCGCGATCGACGGCGACTCGGCCGCCGAGCCGCTGCTCTTGGCCGTCTACGAGGAGGTGCTGAAAGCAGGGGCGCATCCGATGCTGAACGTCGCCCTCGAGGGACAGTCGGCCGCCTACTTCAGGCACTCGAGCGATGCCCAGCTCGAGTGGATCTCACCGGTCTCGCGGTGGGTGCTCGAGAACGCCGACGTCCGCATCGCGGTCGGAGCCTCGACCAACACGCGCGAGCTCTCGGCGATCCCTCCCGAGCGCCAGACCAAGCGCCAGGCTGCGACCGGCGAGCTCCTCTCGCGGGCGATGGAACGGAGCGCGAGCGGCGAGTTCCGCTGGGTCTACACGCTGTTCCCGACCAACGCCTACGCGGCCGAGGCGGAGATGAGCCTCGTCGACTACGAGGACTTCTACTACGGCGCCTGTCTGGCCGATGACGGCGACCCGCTGACCGCCTGGGAGCGCGCCTCGGCCGAGACCAAGCGGCTGGCCGAGGTGATCCAGGGCCACGAGGAGGTCCGCGTCCTCGCCCCCGGCACCGACATCAAGCTCGGCATCGCCGGCCGGACCTTCATCCCCTGCGACGGCGAGCACAACATGCCCGACGGCGAGTTCTTCACCGGACCGGTCGAGGACTCGGTCGAGGGCGAGGTCACGTTCCACCTCCCGGCGACGATCGGCGGCCGCGAGGTCGCCGGCGTCCACCTCAGGTTCGAGTCGGGCAGGGTGGTCGACGCGAGCGCCGAGCGCGGGGAGGAGTACCTGGTCAAGCTGCTCGACACCGACGACGGCGCCCGCCGCCTCGGCGAGCTCGGGATCGGAACCAACTACGCGATCGACCGCGGCACCCGCGAGGTCCTCCTCGACGAGAAGATCGGCGGCACCGTCCACATGGCCGTCGGCAAGAGCTACCCCGAGTCTGGCGGCGTCAACGAGTCCGCCGTCCACACCGATCTGGTCTGCGACCTCCGCCTCGGCGGCAAGCTGGTCGTCGATGGCGAGGACTTCCAGGTCGACGGCAAATTCGTGAAGTAGCTATTCCGCTCGTCTGCTCTGCTCCCGGGCACAGCCAATGGAGTCAGATATGGATGGCCGTGCCCTCCCGCGTCCGCGACGAGCGGGTCTGGCGCCAGCTCCGCCGCCGGCGGATCCGCCGTGAATCAACTTGACCCTCCATTACCGGGTCAAATTGATGCACGGCCCTACTGCTGGACTACTGGTTCGGGATCGGCGATCCGGCGAGGAGGAAGAACCAGCCGAGGAAGACGGCGACGGCGAGGAGGACGGAACCCATCATCGTCGCCTCGACGACGGTCGTGGTGCCGATCGGGGCCTCGGTATCGCGCATGCTCTTGAGCCAGCTCGGACGCATCGGCGAAAGCCGGTTGGTGCCGGTGATCCGCACGTAGAGCTCGTTCATTTTGCCGATCAGCCAGGCGTCGGCGAGGGTGGTGAAGAGGATCCCGATCGCGACGACGGCGTATGGGCCCTCGGCCGGGAACTGGGTCTCGGAGACCTTCGAGCCGATCCAGATCCAGGCCACCGGGATCGCCGTCCACAGCCCGAGCGCCGCGACCAGCATCGCGATGAAGACCACGCTGCCCGCGATTCCCTGGGCCGCGCTGACGTGCTGAGGGTGGGTGACCGTTTCCGAGGACATCCCGCTCCATAGAATAGGCGCATGTCCGGGCACTCCAAATGGTCTTCGATCAAACACAAGAAGGCCGCAACAGACGCCAAACGCGGAAAGATGTTCACGAAGCTTGCCCGCGCGATCACGGTCGCGGCCCGCGATGGGGGCGGCGACCCCGACGGGAACCCGGCGCTCGCGACCGCGATCCAGAAGGCCCGCGACGCCTCGATGCCCAAGGACAACATCCAACGGGCGATCGACCGGGGGACGGGAGCGGGCGCCGACGCCAGCGCGATCGAGCACGTCATCTTCGAGGGATACGGCCCCGGCGGTGCCGCGATCCTCGTCGAGGCGCTGACCGACAACCGCAACCGCACCAGCGCCGACGTCCGCTTCGCCTTCAGCAAGCACAACGGCAGCCTCGGCGAGCCGGGATCGGTCGCCTGGATCTTCGAGAAACGCGGGGTGATCGCGGTCGATGGCGGCCGCTATGGCGAGGACGACATGATGCCGGCGATCGACGCCGGTGCCGAGGACGTCCGCGACGAGGGAGACCTGCTGCGGGTCCTCTCCGAGCCGGCCGATCTGGCAACCGTGCGCGAGGCGCTCGAGTCGGCCGGGGTCGAGCTCGAGTCCGCCGAAGTCGCGATGGAGCCGAAGAACACCGTCGAGGTCAAGGGAAACGACGCCAAATCGCTTCTCAGGCTGATCGAGGCGCTGGAAGAGCACGACGACGTCGACAGCGTCCACGCCAACTTCGACATCCCGGAGAGCGTGCTCGAGCAGCTCGCCGCCGCCTAGCCACCGCCCAGCCGCCCAGCCGCCCCCTAATAACCGATTAGCGAGCGTCGCAATCTGATTTTCCGCGAGCGGCGCTGATGGGAAGCCCAGCCGCCGGCCGCGGACGCGAAACGGAGCAGGCGGCGGATCCATAAAGGCATCCGAGGCTTTTCCCAGAATCAGGTCCCATGCAAGTCGTGATCGGGGTCGACCCCGGCGCCGCCAATCTCGGATTCGGCTTCGTCCGCGTCGAGGGCAATCGGATGAGCGCGCTCGACGCGGGTGTCGTCGAGACCTCGGCCGAACAGCCGATCGAGCGTCGCCTCGAGCACATCCACGCTGAGCTCGCGAAGCTGATCGAGTGGCACGAGCCGACCGCGTTCGCGATCGAGGACCTCTACTTCGGCAAGAACGTGAGATCTGCGATGGCGGTCGGGCAGGCGAGCGGGGTCGCGATGCTCGCCGCGGCCCAGCGCGGCATCGCGTGCTCCGCCTACACGCCGCAGGCGATCAAGATGGCGGTCTGCGGCAGCGGGTCGGCGGGCAAGGCACAGGTGCAGCGAATGGTCGGCACGCTGCTCGGGCTGCCCGAGCCGCCGGCCTCGGACCATGCCTCCGACGCGCTCGCGGTCGCGATCTGCCACGGCGCCGGCGCCGGGCGCCGCGCCGCGGTCGAGGCGGCCACCGCGCGGGTGAGCGGATGATCGCCGCGGTCCGTGGAGAGGTCCTGGTACGGCGGCCCGATCACGTCGTGATCGAGGCCGGCGGCGTCGGCTACCTGCTCACGGTCTCCGCCGAGACGCTGAAGGCAGTGCCCGCGACCGGCCGCGAAGCCTTCCTCCACACCCAGCTGATCCCGCGCGACGACGCCCTCGCTCTCTACGGTTTCGCCTCCGAGGAGGAGCGGGAGCTGTTCGGGCAGCTGATCTCGGTCAGCGGGGTCGGGCCGAAAGTCGCGATCGCGGCGCTGTCCGGGGGTCCGGCACGAGAGCTGCTGCGGGCGATCGCGGCCGGCGACGCGAAGCGCTTCCAGGCGGTCCCCGGGATCGGCAAGCGTACGGCGGAACGGATCATCGTCGAGCTCCGCGAGAAGGTCGCCGGCGAGCTCGAGGAGGAGATTGCCGTGGGCGGCGAGGCCGCCGACGATCGCTCGCTCGCCCGCGACGGCCTCGTCAACCTCGGCTACGCGCCGCTCGAAGCCGAGCAGCTGCTCGACGGGATCGAGAGCGGCGACGCCGAGGAACTGATTGCGACCGCGCTGCGCAAGGCCGGCGCGGGGAGGGCGGCATGACCGAGCGCAAGCGCTCAAAGCCCCCTGGCCTTGGTCGCTCACCCGGCATCCCCGGACGCGGGAGCGGGGGGCATCCATGTCTGATTCTCTGGCCTCCCGCGGAAGCGGAGGAGATGCCGGCGATGAAATCAGGATTCACGACGCCCGGGCCGATGTCCCCGACGAGGAGCTCGACCGCTCGCTGCGCCCCCCGACCCTTTCCGATTTCGTCAACCAGGCGCAGGTCACCGGCCAGCTCGCGATCTTCATCGAGGCCGCGAGCCGCCGCAGCGAGCCCCTCGACCACGTCCTCCTCGCCGGCCCGCCGGGCCTCGGCAAGACGTCGCTGGCCCACATCGTCGCCGCTGAGATGGGGGTGCCGCTGGTGCAGACGGCAGGGCCGGCGCTGGAGCGAAAGGGCGACGTCGCCTCGTTCCTGACCGCGCTCGAGCCCGGCAGCGTCTTCTTCATCGACGAGATTCACAGGCTCGGCCGGGCGGTCGAGGAGACGCTCTACCCGGCGATGGAGGACCACGAGCTCCCGGTCGTCCTCGGCCAGGGCGCCGGAGCCCGCACGGTGACCCTGCCGTTGCCGCCTTTCACCCTGATCGGGGCCACCACACGGTCGGGCCTACTGACCACCCCGCTGCGTGACCGCTTCGGCGTCTGCCACCGGCTCGAGCACTACAACGCCGCCCACCTCGCCGAGATCGTCGAGCGCTCGGCGCGGATCCTCGACGTCACGATCGACGCCGAGGGCGCGGCGACGATCGCGGCCCGCTCGCGCGGAACGCCGCGGGTCGCAAACCGGCTCCTGAAGCGGGTTCGGGACTTCGCCCAGGTGAAGGGGCAGGGGACGATCGACACCGGGGTCGCCGTCGCAGCGCTCGAGATGCTCGAGGTCGACGCCGGCGGCCTCGATCGCGCCGACCGCAGCCTGCTCACGACCGTCGCCGAGAAGTTCGCCGGTGGCCCGGTCGGGCTGTCGACGCTCGCGGTGGCGATCGGCGAGGAGCAGGACACGATCGAGGACGTGCTCGAGCCCTACCTGCTCCAACAGGGCCTTCTGAAGCGGACACCCCGCGGCCGCGTCCTCACCGAGCGGGCCTACGAGCACCTCGGGCTGCCTGCTCCCGAAGGAGCGAAAAGCCTGTTCTGAGTAGCCTGTGGGGGGATGCCGTTCTTCATCTGCCCCAACTGCGGGAACAGGGAGTTGAGCGCCGACCGGACGGCCGGTTTCAGCACCCGTCCGAAGGGCTGCTCGAAATGCGGGTTCGGGTTCGTGTTCGAGCTGCTCGATGATTACTACCCGGCGCCAAACGCGGCCTTCTTCGTCTGTGACCGGGAGGCGCGGGTGATCGATGCCGGCCGCGGCAGCTTCGAGCTGACCGGGCTGACCGACGAAGACGTGATCGGACGCCCGGTCAAGGAAGTGCTCGGTTTGCAGTGGCTGCAGCCGGGCGATGGCGGCAAGACCGCCGACATCGACGGGGACGGCGTCGCCGACCCGATCGAGACCTCGCTCGAGTGGGGGGTCCGCTCGCTCGGCAAGAAAGTGGCCGTCAAGGCCGAGGGCGACATCCCAGCCGAAGCCGTCGCCGACGTCTTCCCCGCCTACGATGACGACGGCGGGCTGCTGCTCGTCCTCACCCCCGACAGCTGAGCCAGATGTCAAGGCGCCGCAGCAACCTCTTCATCCTCCTCTTCGTCATGCTTCTGGTCGGCGTCTCGGGGCTCGTGATCGCGACCAAGGAAACGAAGCTCGGCCTCGACCTCAAGGGCGGGGTCGAATTGATCTACCAGGGGACGCCCACCGGCGAAACGACCGAAGTGAGCGGCGGCGACATCGACCGCTCGATCGAAATCATCCGCGAGCGGATCGACCGCCTCGGCGTCTCCGAGCCCGAGGTCGCCCGGCTCGGAAGTGACGGGATCTCGGTCAGCCTCCCCGACGTCACCAACGCCCAGCGCGCGATCGAAACCGTCGGCAGCACCGCCCAGCTCTACTTCTACGACTGGGAACCGAACCTGCTCGGCCGCGAGAAGGTGATCGGCGGCAACCCCGGCCAGAAACCGCCCGACTCGGCGATCAACGAAGCGAACAAGGAATGGGAAGCGGCCGGACGCACCGTCACCAAGCAGGAAAACGAACAGCTGATCTTCGCCGGCGCCTATCCGAGTGCCTGGGGCGCGGTGAAACTCGCCGAAGAACAGGAACCCGAACCGGAATGCGAAAAATGCTCGAGCAACCGGAAACGCTACTACCTGTTCTCGCATGACGAAAAGCACAAGCTGATCGCCGGGCCCGAGTTCACCAAAGCCGACCTCTTCATCACCGCGACCGGCAAGAAGCGGGTCGAGAACAAGAAGTGCCAGGAACAGGAACCAGGCGAAAAGGCGAAGAAGGGCTGCCCGATAATCGCCACCGTGCCGCCGGGCACGACCGTCGTTTCCGAACTTCCCTCCGACGAATCCGGCGCGGTGATCACCGAAGCCGAACCCGGCTGGTTCGCCCTGAACGACGAACCGGCGCTCTCCGGCAAGGAAATCACCAACCCGAAGCAGGAACGCGGCCAGAACGGGGAACCGAACGTCGTCTTCAACTTCACCGACAGCGGTCGCGAAGCGTTCCAGGAAGTGACCCGCCGGATCGCGCTGCGCGGCCAGGCGCGCGCGATCGGCCCGGTCACGGCCGAAACGGCCCAGGCGCTGTCCGGCCGCTTCGCCGTCGTCCTCGACAGCGAAGTCAAGACCCGTCCCTTCATCAACTTCGCCGAAAACCCCGACGGGATCGACGGCAGGACGGGAGCCCAGATCTCGGGTGGCTTCACGAGCATCCAGGACGCTCAGGAACTCGCGACCTTCCTCCAGATCGGCGCCCTGCCGATCAACCTGAAGCTGATCAGCCAGAGCGAGGTCTCGGCGACCCTCGGCGAACAGGCCCTGCACCAGGGCCTGAAGGCGGGCCTGATCGGCCTCCTCCTGGTGATCCTCTTCCTGATCATCTACTACCGCTTCCTCGGCGTCGTCGCCACCCTCGGCCTCGGGATCTACGCGGTCTTCTTCTTCGCCCTGATCAAACTGATCCCGATCACCCTGACGCTGCCGGGGATCGCGGGGCTGATCCTGACGATCGGGGTCGCGGCCGACGCGAACATCGTCATCTTCGAGCGAATAAAGGAGGAGGTGCGCGCCGGGCGCAGCATCAGCGCCGCGATCGGCGTCGGCTACCGCAAAGGGATCGCGACGATCGTCGACGCGAACGTCATCACCCTGCTGACCGCGTTCATCCTCTTCGTCCTCGCGACCGCCGGCGTCAAAGGCTTCGCCTTCACGCTCGGCGTCGGCACGATCGTCTCGCTGTTCACCGCGGTCGTCTTCACCCAGGCCTTCCTCGGCGTCTTCGGCCGAGGCCGCCTCCTGAACAGCAGCCGGATGATCTCCGCCGGCAGCCAGCGGGTGCGGTGGCATTTCGACTTCATGGGCGCCAGCAAATGGTTCTTCTCGCTCTCGGGGACGATCCTTGTCATCGGCGCCCTCTCGCTGGCCATCAACCAGCTCAACCTCGGGATCGACTTCGAATCGGGAACGCGGCTGAACTTCGCCCCGCAGCAATCCGCCTCGGTCGAAGAAGTGCGCGAAGTCCTCGAGGAACACAACCTCGGGGACGCCGAGGTCCAGGAAACCGAAGACGAACAATTCGGCACCGGGTTCCAGGTCCAGGCGAGCGAGCTGGAACCGACGGGCGTCGGGGCGGTGCGGAGTGACATGAACCAGGCGTTCGGGATCAAGGCCGGGAGCTTCCAGAGCACCAGCGTCGGCCCGACCTTCGGCGAACAGGTGGCGCGGAGCGCCCTGCTCGCGATCATCTTCTCGCTGCTGCTGATCACCGGCTACGTCGCATTCAGGTTCGACCCGAAGTTCGCGGTGCCGGTCCTGATCGCCGTCTTCCACGACATCCTGATCACGGCCGGCGTCTACTCGCTGACCAGCAAAGAGGTGACCAGCGGGACGGTCGCCGCGTTCCTGACCATCCTCGGCTACTCGCTCTACGACACCGTGATCGTCTTCGACAGGATCCGCGAGAACGTGCCGCGGATGCCGCGGGCGGCGTTCTCGCAGATCGTCAACCGCTCGATGAGCGAGGTCTTGACCCGGTCGCTGATCACCGGACTCTCCTCGGTCTTCCTGGTCGGCGTGCTGCTCGTCTTCGGCGGCGCCACCCTGCAGGACTTCGCCTTCGCGATGATGGTCGGGATCTTCTCCGGGACGTACTCCTCGATCTTCATCGCGTCTCCGGTGCTGACCGCCTGGAAAGAACGCGAGCCGAGCTTCAGCCGGCGGCGAGAACGCCTCGAAGGCCCCGACGGGAGGGTGCCGGCCTTCGCCGACGAGGTCGAGCTGGCCAAGCTCGAGCCCGAGGGCGAGGAGGAGGCCGAAGCGGAGGCGGTCGCCGAGCCCGAGCCGCGCGAGGCCGCACTCGCCACGGCAGAGGCAACAGGGTCAGACGGCGGTGACCCGGCGACGAACGGCGAGCCGCCGGCGGTCGACCCGGCCGCGGCCGAGCGGGCCGAACGGAACGCCCGGCGCCGGGAACGACGCCGGCAGCGGCGCAAACACGGGAGGAACCGCTAGATGGCACTGCTGGTCTGGTTCACGATGGGGATCGCGCTCTGGCACTTCACGATCTTCCTGCCCGATCGCTTCTGGCAGGGAATCATCGGCGCCCTCCTCGGCTCGACGATCGGTGCGGTGATCTTCGGCGCGATCGTCCAGGCGGCCAGCGGCAAGAGCCTCGGCGACACCGATCTGGCCACCGCGCTGCTCGCAATCCCAGGCGTCGCGATCGGCCTCGCCGTCGTCTGGGTCATCGGCGTCCGCACAGAGCGGGCGGAGATCTAGGCTTTTCCGTCCCGACGGGCTCCTAGCTTGAAGGCGTGGCGGAAACCGTCAACGCCTACCGGGCGGACCCATACGACTACGCGGAGGCACGCGCTCTTGCCGATGCCCTCGAACTGAGCGAGCCGGTCGCGATCACGCTCGTCCGGCGCGGGTACCGCACCCCCGAGGAGGCACGCGCCTTTCTCGATGCCGACGAGTCCCACCCGCCGAGCGCATTCGACTCGATGGAGGCGATCGTCGACCGGGTCCTGCAGGCGGCCCTGGCGGGGCGGAGGGTCACGGTCCACGGCGACTTCGACGTCGACGGCGTCTGCGCGACGGCGATCCTGGTCGGCGCTCTGCGCGGGCTCGGCGCGGAGTGCGACTGGCTGATCCCCGACCGCCTCGCCGACGGCTACGGGCTCGACGCCGACAACATCCGCCGCCTCGCCGAGCGCGGCACCTCGCTGCTGGTGACGGTCGACTGCGGCATCACGGCGGTCGACGAGGTCGCCCTCGCCAAACAGCTCGGCATCGACGTCATAGTCACCGACCACCACCAACCCGGCCCCGAGCTGCCGGACTGCCCGATCCTCCACCCATCGCTGGATGGCTATCCGTTCATCGACCTCTGCGGCGCCGCGGTCGCTTGGAAGCTGGCTTCAGCTTTGAGAGGGGCGTCGGGTGGGGGGTCCCCAGGAACTCCCGGCGCGAGCCGGCCTGGGGACCCCCCAGCCCGACGCCCTCCAAGATTTGGATCTCGTCGCCCTGGCGACGGTGGCCGATGTGGTGCCGTTGGTGGGGGAGAACAGGTCGATCGTGCGAAGGGGGTTGGAGGAGATTCGGCGGGCGCAGCGGCCGGGGATGCGGGCGCTGCTCGAGGCCTCCTCCTGCGAGCCGACCCAGCTCGACGAGGGGGATCTCGCGTTCAGGCTCGCGCCGAGGATCAACGCCGCCGGCCGCCTCTATCGCGCCGACGCCGGCGTCGAGCTGTTCCTGACCGAGGACGACGCGAGGGCGGCCGAGATCGCGGCCGAGCTCGGGCCGGGCAAACGGGGAGCGCCGCGCCACCGAGCGCGAGGTCGCGGCCGCGGCCGAGGCGGCGCTCCGCGACCTGCCCGACCATCTCCGCGAGGCGCCAGCCCTCGTCGTCGCGGGTGAGGGGTGGCACCCCGGCGTGGTCGGGATCGTCGCCTCGCGGCTGGCCGAGCGCCACCACCGACCGGCGATCGTGATCTCGCTCGACGGCGAGGGCGGCGGCCGCGGCTCGGGCCGCAGCATCCCGGGGTTCGACCTGCTCGCGGGGCTCGAGGCCTGCGCCTCTCACCTGACCTCGTTCGGCGGCCACCGCGCCGCCGCCGGCCTCGAGCTCCAGGCCGACGCGGTCGAGGGCTTCCACGAGGCCTTCTGCGCCCACGCCGCCACTGTCCTCGGGCCCGAGGACCTGGTGCGGACGGTTCAGATCGACGCGATGATCGGCGGCGCCGGCCTCGGCCTCGACCTGGCCGAGGAACTCGAGCGGCTGGCGCCGTTCGGGATGGGCAACCCGGGCGTCCGGCTGCTTGTCCCCTCGGCCCGGGTTGAGGACGTGAGGGCGATGGGGGAGGGGAAGCACTCCCGGTTCAGCCTCCGCAGCGGCTCACATCGTGCCGTCGGCGTCGCCTTCGGCCGCTCGGGCCTCGGGGTCGAGGAGGGAGACCCGATCGATGCCGCCGTCCGACTCGAGGTGAATCGCTGGAACGGATCGGTCGAGCCGCGGGTCGTCCTGCGCGAGCTCTACCCACGCCCCGCCGTCGAGGACCGCGAGGGGCTCTCGACCGAGTGGTGGGGCCGGTTCGAGCGCGAGCTGCACCGCCACCCGCCCCTGGTGATGTCGCAGTTCCCTTCCGGGGCTGGAGGAAACAGCGACATCGAGGGGGAGGGCGGACGAGTCGAGCTCCGGACCGTCAACTCAGGGGCGGCGATCGTCGCCGAGCTCGCCTCCAGCGGTGTGGGCGAGGTCCTCGCCGCGGTCGCCGACACCGAGCGCAGGGCTCCGCTCGCTCGAGAGGGGGTGAGACTCGCCGACGCCTTCTCGCTCGAAGCCGAGCCTGAGCTCGCGCGCTGGTTCGAGCACGTCGTGCTCGTCGACCCGCCTGCGTCCGAGCGCGTCGCCGACCTCCTTGCGCTGCCCGGTGATGGTGGCGGCTACATTCACCTGGCATGGGGGGAGGCCGAGCAGCGGTTCTGCCTCTCGGTGCTCGACCAGCACCTCGCCCAGCGATCGGCGCTGATCGCCGTCTTCCGGGCCCTCCGCGAGGCCGGCGATTGCAGCGGCGAGCAGCTGCGGGAAGCGCTTTCCGGACGGGGAGCTGAGACGCGACGCCCGGAGGTTGCGGCTCGCTGCTTCCGGGTTCTGACCGAGCTCGGCCTGGTTCAGGGCACGCCGAAAGCGGGCGACGGGACGGTCGGGGTCGTATCCTCATCAGAGACCGATCTCGAGCGCTCGGGCACGTTCCGCGCCTACAGCGCCCGTCACAAGGAGTGCCTCCGATACCTCGGGCGACACAGACATCGATAGAGCAGCAGGAGCTCCTCGCCGACCTCTTCGCGGTGGTCGAGGAGTTCGACTCGCCGCCCGAAATCGACCGCGGGGCGGTCAGCCGCGCCTTCGAGTTCGCCTGCGAGCGCCACGCCGACCAGGTGCGGCGCTCGGGGGACGAATTCATAACCCACCCGGTCGGCGTGGCCCAAATCTGCGCCCGGATGCGGCTCGACACCGAGACGCTATGCGCGGCCCTGCTCCACGACACCGTCGAGGACACCAGCGCCAGCCTCGCCGAGGTCGGCGCCGAGTTCGGCGACGAGATCGCCCTCCTCGTCGACGGCGTGACAAAGCTGACCGGGATGACGTTCGAGAGCCGCGACGAGCGCCAGGCCGAGAACTACCGCAAGATGATGGTCGCGATGGCCAGCGACGTCAGGGTGATCCTGATCAAGCTCGCCGACCGCCTCCACAACATGCGCACGCTGGGGGCGCTGCCGAAGCAGAAGCAGCTGGCCAAGTCGCGGGAGACGCTCGAGATCTACGCGCCGCTGGCCCACCGGCTCGGGATCCACGCGATCAAATGGGAGCTCGAGGACCTCGCATTCGCCACGCTCCATCCCCGCAAGTACAAGGAGATCAAACAGCTCGTCTCCCAGCAGCGAGACGAGCGCGAGGTCTACGTCAACGAGGCCGGCGAGTTCCTCTCCGAGGAGCTGAGGCAGGTCGGTATCAAGGCCGAGATCTCCGGCCGCGCGAAGCATTTCTACTCGATCTACACGAAGATGACGAAGAAGGGGCGGGAGTTCAACGAGATCTTCGACCTGACCGCGATGAGGGTGATCGTCGGCTCGGTCAAGGACTGCTACGGGGCGATCGGCGTCATCCACTCGCTCTGGAAGCCGCTGCCGGGCCGCTTCAAGGACTTCGTCGCGATGCCGAAGGCGAACATGTACCAGGCGCTGCACACAACCGTGATCGGGCCCGAGGGCAAACCGCTCGAGATCCAGATCCGGACTTCCGAGATGCACAAGCTCGCCGAGTACGGCGTCGCCGCACACGTCGCCTACAAGGAGGGCGCGACCGGCGACCCCAAGCGCGAGAAAATGACCTGGCTGCGGCAGCTCGTCGAGGCACAGGGCGACCAGGACCCGACCGAGTTCCTCGAGTCGCTGAAGGTCGACCTGTTCGAGGACGAGGTCTTCGTCTTCACGCCGAAGGGCGAGGTCAAGAACCTCTCCGCCGGCTCGACCCCTCTCGACTTCGCCTACGCCGTCCACACCGACGTCGGCCACCGCTGCGTCGGCGCCAAGGTCAACGGGAACATCGTCCCGCTCCACTACCAGCTGCGCTCGGGCGACATCGTCGAAGTCCTGACCGCGAAGCAGAGGCGCGGTCCGTCGCGCGACTGGCTGAAGCTGGTGCGGACCAGCAGGGCTCGAAACAAGATCCGCGCCTTCTTCAAAGAGGAACGCCGTGACGACGCCGAGAAGCGCGGCCGCGAGGCGCTCGAGGAGACCCTTCGCAAGCGTGGGATCCCGATGCAGAAGGTCGCGATCTCGCCGCTGCTCGCGGACGTGATCCGGGAGATGGGCTACCGCAAAGCGGCCGACTTCTACATCGCGCTGGGCCAGGGCAAGATCTCGACCAAGGCCGTCTCGAAAAAGGTCATGCAGCGGCTCCAGGGCGGCGAGGCCGTCGAGGAGCACGAGCCGTTCGGGAGCACCGCCACCGACGACAAGGCGCGGCGGACCAAGGAGGCCTCCAACTACGGAATCAAGGTCAAGGGCGCCGACCAGGTCGCGGTGCGGCTGGCCAAGTGCTGCCGCCCGGTCCCCGGCGACGAGATCGCCGGCTACGTGTCGCTGGGTCGCGGGATCACGATCCACCGCACCGACTGCAAGAACCTGAAGGCCCTGAAGCGGGCACCGGAACGGTTCGTCGAGGTGAGCTGGAACGGCGACAACGAGGCCTCATACCGGGTCCAGCTCCAGATCGACGCCTATGACCGCACCCGACTCCTCGAGGACCTCTCACGGACCTTCTCCGAGGTCGGGATCAACATCATCGAGGCGAGCTGCATGACCAGGCACCCGATGGTCAAGAACACGTTCGTGATCGAGGTCGTCGATCCCGAGCAGCTCAAGCAGTGCCTCTCCCGCCTGCGCAACGTCGAGTCCGTCTTCGACGCCTACAGGATCACTCCGACATCCTGAAAAGAATCGGGACCTGATCCGTTATTTTCAGTAGGTGGCGTATGCATTTGGTATGAATTTCCTGCGCAACGACTTGCGCACTACGCCCACCAGAGACAGCATGTGAGCCCACGATCCTCCGATGTCCGAGCCGGTTCGGCAGGAGGGAGGTACCTGCTGGACGACCGACAAAACGGGGTGAAGCGCTCGATCAGTGTCACCGTCGGTGCGATCGCGAGCAAGATCCTTGCGGTTGAAATGGTAACCCGCGGTCACTCGAGCTCTCTCACCGCGGAACGAGCGATTCAGGCCTACCTGAACGACCGTGGGTCCCCGGAGCCGGGATGGGCCTACCCGTCATTCCTGCGTGGTGGGAAAGCCGTTGACGGCGTGCGGATACGCCTCGATCTCGACGTGAGCCTCTGGCATGACCTCGAGGTTGAGGCGGCGAGGCAGGAGGTGAGCGACCAGCAGCTGCTCGAACATGCGGTCCTCTACTTTGCAGCCGAGGACCACGCTGGACGCGTGACCGAACGGATCCTCGAGGACCTCGACGACGAGGAGTGACGCGCGCGGGCCGGCGCTCAGGACGCGCGGCGGCCTGCTACGACCGGCGCGGCACCGAGCTCGGTCAGGTTCGCCTGCAGGGCGCGACGGCCGCGATGGTGGAGGCCGTGCACCGAGCTCTCCGATTTCTGCAGGGTCGCCGCGATCTCCAGCGGCGAGAGGCCCGCGATATGCCGAAGTATCAGGACCTCGCGCTGATCCTCCGGGAGTTGCTCGAGTGCCCGCTTCAGATCCCGGCTCAGATCGGTGCTGGTCTGGGCGTGGTTGTCGTCAGCGATCCTGACCTCCTCGGCCGGCAACGCCCGGCGTGACCGCATGTGGTCGAGCGCCGCGTTCCGCGACACGCGCATGATCCAGGCGGCGAAGGGCACCTCGCGCTGCTCGTACTTCTGGATCGCGGTCATCAGCTTGGCGAACACGTTCTGGGTGATGTCCTCGGCTTCGTGGTGGTCGCGAACAAAGCTCGCGATGTAGCGCTGCACGTCCGGCGCGTAGCGGACATACAGAAAGTGGAGGCCGTCGTTATCACCGGCCTTGGCGCGCTCGACGGCCTGTTGGACGAGCCAGGTGTTCTCGTCGGCGGAATCCGTCGCCCTGCCAGTCAAATTGTCTCCCCGTTCATTTGTCCCACTCGTTTTTGATCTCGGTATCGGAACCGGTGGCCGACAAGAAACTCTTCCCAAGGTGCGGGGTATGTACCCCGGACTTCGATCCACTTTCCGAAATGACATTGACAGGAATAGTGGCCTTTCGTTCGAATGTCAATCTCAATATTCGTCCAAATTTCCGACCGGGTATCAAGTCGCTCGAAATGAACCGATATTGCACAGGCTGAAGATAGAAGGATCTCAGCCGATATGGTGAAAATTCTGGGTACAACGGGTAGTTGAGCGATTGGGGACCCAGTCACGGGGAAGAAATGAAAGTCACACTCGGAAAATTTGCCTGCTCAGGGCTCGAATCCCAGGTCGGAACCGACCTCACCGCGGCCATCGAAACAGCGATCCGCCACTACACCGGCAAGCTCACCTACGGACGGCCACCGCAGCCCTACCCACAATTACTTGGTACCCAACAGTCACAAGATTTCGGTACACATACTGCGCTCGAAGATGAACTCGAGGAGTTCGAGGTCGCGCTCGACTTTCAGACAGAGGCGTTGCTGCGGCGGGAGGCGATGAAGTACGACACCGACGTCGATGCGATCGCCACGCATGCGGTGATGGTCTACCTCGCCGAGCTCGACTTCCTCTCGGCGCCCTCGCGCCCCGCCTGAGGCCTCGCCCTCCTGACGCTTTCCGGGCTGCTCAGGCAGCCTGGCGGGCGGGGCTCGCTGCCTGACTCGCCGCGACTTTGGCGGCGCGGCGTCGCAGGACCTGGTCGACGGAGGAGACCGTGACCGGCTCACCGCGCGATTCGAGCGAGCGCTCCAGGGCCTGGAGCGCGAGAACCACTTCAAGGCCCAGGCGTGAGCTGGAGGCGGGAGTCGTCCCCTCGAGGATCGCCGAAGCGAAGTCCTTGAGCTCGAGGCCGAGGGGCTCGGCCGGCTCGATCTGGGGGGCGACCATGTCTCCTGTGCGGTACGTCAGCCGGTACTCGCCGAAGTTGGCAGGCGGCTCGGAGAATTCCATGCCCCGGTCGAAGATGCGGACGGAGGCGTCGGCGGAGGTGTCCTCGTACTGGACCATCTGCTTGCTGCCGACCACGACCATCTGACGCATCTTGCGCGGCGCCAGCCATGAAAGCTGGACGTTGGCCTGAGCGCCATCCTCGAACGCCATTGTCAGGAACGCGGTCTCATGGACGCCTTCCTGATAAACGCTGCGCCCGGTCGCCGTCACCTCGACCAGCGGCTTACCAAGCCAATGGAGAAGGATCGAGAGATCATGCGGCGCAAGGTCAAGCACGACGCCGTCCTGCTGATATTTCCCGAGGTTCATTCGCGAGGACGTCACGAAGTAGATCTCCCCGAGCGTTCCGTCCCGGATCAGGTTGCGGACCTTGTTCACCGACGGGCTGTAGAGGAAGGTGTGGCCGGGCATCAGGACCAGCCCCAGCTCGTCGGCCAGCTCCATCAGCTCGATCGCCTCGTCGGCTGTCCGAGCCAGCGGCTTCTCGACGAGAACGTGCTTGCCCGCCTCCAGAGCGGCGCGAACCAGCCGGTAGTGGGTGTGAGGCGGTGTCGCGATCGCCACCGCTTCGAGGCTGGGGTCGGCGAGGGCGACATCGAGATCGCGCTCGCAGGTCAGATCCGGTTTCTGGCGCCTGAAGTCCTCCAGGCGCCTCTCGTCGCGATCGCAGAGGCCGGCGAGGCGGAACTCCGGCCGCTCGGCCAGATTGCGCACGATGTTGGGGCCCCAGTAGCCGTACCCAACGACGAGGGTCTCGATCGCGTGGTCGAGGTTCATCACTGAGTGAACGGGACGAAATGCGCCCACCTTGTGCAGTTGCGGCGCGCCTTGAGGCTGAAATAAGGACGAGCCGCTCTTGCTAGCTCGCCTAGGGCGCCGAGACGTTCGTCAGGTCGTTGTCCCAGACGTTGTTGGCCCAGGTCAGCGGCCCCGAGAAGTAGTCGCCGATCCCGTAGCTGCCGCCGTTGGGGTAGTAGCCGTGGCCATCGCCGGGGCTTTCCGTGTTGGCCTGGGTCACGCCCTTGCAGAGATGGTGCCCACCGCTTGAGACTTCGGACGCCAAGCAGCGAGCGATCCGGTTGCCCGTGATCACGGTCTGGGCACCGGCAGGATTGCTGTTGTTGGCCTGCGGATAGAAGACGAAGCCGCCGCCGGCGAGGAGGCTGTCCTTGACGGTGTACTTGTTGCCGCCGCCGCAGATCGTGTCGCCGAAGACGACCGCCGTTTGCCAAACCGGATTGAGCAGGGTGTCGTGTTCGGCGGTGAAGGCGCCCGAGCAGAAGTAGACGTTCTCGACGTGGTCGGCCGAGATCTCGATCTTGGCGATCCCGTAGGAGTCCTTCAGGGTGCCGGAGCCATACCAGTTTGAGTCGCAGCCATGGAGATAGAGGTTTTCCCCGACCGTGCTCGCCCCGCCCTGGTTGCGGATGTCGTGCTCGCAGGTCTTCCCCGCTTCGGTCCTGGTCTCGACATTGCGGATCACGGTGCCGCTGACGCCGCTATTGACCCTGATCGCGTAGTTGCCGCAGGTATTGGTGGTGCCGCAATTCCCCGTCTGGGTCACGCGGCTGTTTTCGATCGTGACGTTGTTGGCGTTGACGTAGATCTGGCCGGTCACGTCCTTGCCCGAGATCACCTGGCCCGCGGTCGCGACGGTGATGCTGCCGCTCGCGGTCAGGCTCGTGCCGGCCGGGACCCCGGTGTTGGTCGGGTCCGGATAGCCGCAGCTGCTCGGCGAGGCGAAGCAGTTGGAGCCGGTCGGCGGCGGCAAGGAGGCTTCGACGGTCCAGCTGCGGGTCGCCGGAGTGGGGTCGACGTTGCCGGCGGCATCGGTGGCCCGGACCGAGAAGGTGTGGGCGCCGGTGCTCAGGCCCGAGTAGGCCTTCGGCGAGCTGCAGGCGGCAAAGGAGCCGGAGTCGAGCTTGCATTCGAAGCTCGAGCCGGGCTCGGTCGAGGAGAAGGAGAAGCTGGCCGCAGGTCGAGGTCGTCGTCCCCGAGGGGCCGGAGCCGATCGTGGTGTCGGGCGGGGTCGTGTCGGGGGCCGCAGCGACGAGGAAGGACTTCCTGTTCGATGCCGAGTCTCCATTCGCGTCGGTGACCGCGAGCCGCACGTATTTGGTGCCGGTCGATTCGAAGGTGAACTCGATCGCGCAGCCTTCCCGGGTCTGCCAGATGGTGGCGCCGGTTTCATCCTCGAAGGTCCAGGTGCAGCTGAGCGGCCCTTCTCCGGTTGACTTGGTGCCGTCGAGTTCCACCGGGACGTCGACCAGCGGGTTGATGGGCGCGGTCCAGATCGCTTCCACCGGGATGATGGGCAGCGCCGGGGCCGCTTCGACGGTCCAGCTGCGGGTCGCCGGAGTGGGGTCGACGTTGCCGGCGGCATCGGTGGCCCGGACCGAGAAGGTGTGGGCGCCGGTGCTCAGGCCCGAGTAGGCCTTCGGCGAGCTGCAGGCGGCAAAGGAGCCGGAGTCGAGCTTGCATTCGAAGCTCGAGCCGGGCTCGGTCGAGGAGAAGGAGAAGCTGGCCGAGGTCGAGGTCGTCGTCCCCGAGGGGCCGGAGCCGATCGTGGTGTCGGGCGGGGTCGTGTCGGGCGGGGGAGTTTCGGAAGTGGATGGGGTGGGTTCCACAGCCCAGGTGTCGGCGGCGGGCGATGGGTCGACGTTTCCCGAGGCATCGACGGCCCGCACCGAGAAGCTGTGCGTACCGAGGCTTACGGAGTACGACTTCGGCGAGCCGCAGGATCGCCACCTGGCTGCATCGAGCTTGCATTCGAACTTCGAGCCGGACTCGGTCGACGTGAAAGCAAAGTTCGCCGAGGTGACCGTCGTGCTGGCCAACGGCTCAGCCGTGATCGTCGTGTCCGGGGGGACACTGTCACAGACCAGACGATGGTGGACGTACTGGCAGCCCGCGCTGAGGGAGCGGACCGCTGTGCGGCGGCCCTTCCGCCCTCCAGACCCCTTCTTCGAATTGAACGCGGTGGTGAGCGGCTCACGTTGACCGAACAACGGCGCAGTCTTGGCGACAGCCCACCCGGCGCCGAGCGAAAAGAGCACCACACAGGCGACAATCACCGCGGAGAGCTTTCGCCTCCGCCATCCCCGTGTGGCTCCGGTGGAATCCTGTCCCTTGCTGGCCATTGCGGGGCGTTTCGGATGAGGAATTCGAGTAATCGATCATTTCCTGCTCCTCGCAGACGGATGTTCTACGCGGTGTACATAACCTGGAAGGCGCCTTTCTCAGGGCGCCGAGACGTTCGTCAGGTCGTTGTCCCAGACGTTGTTGGCCCAGGTCAGCGGCCCCGAGAAGTAGTCGCCGATCCCGTAGCTGCCGCCGTTGGGGTAGTAGCCGTGGCCATCGCCGGGGCTTTCCGTGTTGGCCTGGGTCACGCCCTTGCAGAGATGGTGCCCACCGCTTGAGACTTCGGACGCCAAGCAGCGAGCGATCCGGTTGCCCGTGATCACGGTCTGGGCACCGGCAGGATTGCTGTTGTTGGCCTGCGGATAGAAGACGAAGCCGCCGCCGGCGAGGAGGCTGTCCTTGACGGTGTACTTGTTGCCGCCGCCGCAGATCGTGTCGCCGAAGACGACCGCCGTTTGCCAAACCGGATTGAGCAGGGTGTCGTGTTCGGCGGTGAAGGCGCCCGAGCAGAAGTAGACGTTCTCGACGTGGTCGGCCGAGATCTCGATCTTGGCGATCCCGTAGGAGTCCTTCAGGGTGCCGGAGCCATACCAGTTTGAGTCGCAGCCATGGAGATAGAGGTTTTCCCCGACCGTGCTCGCCCCGCCCTGGTTGCGGATGTCGTGCTCGCAGGTCTTCCCCGCTTCGGTCCGGGTCTCGACGTTGCGGATCACGGTGCCGCTGACGCCGCTGTTGACCCTGATCGCGTAGTTGCCGCAGGTATTGGTGGTGCCGCAATTCCCCGTCTGGGTGACGCGGCTGTTTTCGATCGTGACGTTGTTGGCGTTGACGTAGATCTGGCCGGTCACGTCCTTGCCCGAGATCACCTGGCCCGCGGTCGCGACGGTGATGCTGCCGCTCGCGGTCAGGCTCGTGCCGGCCGGGACCCCGGTGTTGGTCGGGTCCGGATAGCCGCAGCTGCTGGGCGAGGCGAAGCAGTTGGAGCCGGTCGGCGGCGGCAAGGAGGCTTCGACGGTCCAGCTGCGGGTCGCCGGAGTGGGGTCGACGTTGCCGGCGGCATCGGTGGCCCGGACCGAGAAGGTGTGGGCGCCGGTGCTCAGGCCCGAGTAGGCCTTCGGCGAGCTGCAGGCGGCAAAGGAGCCGGAGTCGAGCTTGCATTCGAAGCTCGAGCCGGGCTCGGTCGAGGAGAAGGAGAAGCTGGCGCGAGGTCGAGGTCGTCGTCCCCGAGGGGCCGGAGCCGATCGTGGTGTCGGGCGGGGTCGTGTCGGGCGGGGCGGAGGGATCAATGGTCCAGCTGCGGGTCGCCGGGGTCGGGTCGACGTTGCCGGCGGCATCGGTGGCCCGGACCGAGAAGGTGTGGGCGCCGGTGCTCAGGCCCGAGTAGGCCTTCGGCGAGCTGCAGGCGGCAAAGGAGCCGGAGTCGAGCTTGCATTCGAAGCTCGAGCCGGGCTCGGTCGAGGAGAAGGAGAAGCTGGCGAGGTCGAGGTCGTCGTCCCCGAGGGGCCGGAGCCGATCGTGGTGTCGGGCGGGGTCGTGTCGGGGGCCGCAGCGACGAGGAAGGACTTCCTGTTCGATGCCGAGTCTCCATTCGCGTCGGTGACCGCGAGCCGCACGTATTTGGTGCCGGTCGATTCGAAGGTGAACTCGATCGCGCAGCCTTCCCGGGTCTGCCAGATGGTGGCGCCGGTTTCATCCTCGAAGGTCCAGGTGCAGCTGAGCGGCCCTTCTCCGGTTGACTTGGTGCCGTCGAGTTCCACCGGGACGTCGACCAGCGGGTTGATGGGCGCGGTCCAGATCGCTTCCACCGGGATGATGGGCGGCGCCGGGGCCGCTTCGACGGTCCAGCTGCGGGTCGCCGGAGTGGGGTCGACGTTGCCGGCGGCATCGGTGGCCCGGACCGAGAAGGTGTGGGCGCCGGTGCTCAGGCCCGAGTAGGCCTTCGGCGAGCTGCAGGCGGCAAAGGAGCCGGAGTCGAGCTTGCATTCGAAGCTCGAGCCGGGCTCGGTCGAGGAGAAGGAGAAGCTGGCGCGAGGTCGAGGTCGTCGTCCCCGAGGGGCCGGAGCCGATCGTGGTGTCGGGCGGGGTCGTGTCGGGGGCCGCAGCGACGAGGAAGGACTTCCTGTTCGATGCCGAGTCTCCATTCGCGTCGGTGACCGCGAGCCGCACGTATTTGGTGCCGGTCGATTCGAAGGTGAACTCGATCGCGCAGCCTTCCCGGGTCTGCCAGACGGTGAGCCGGTTTCATCCTCGAAGGTCCAGGTGCAGCTGAGCGGCCCTTCTCCGGTTGACTTGGTGCCGTCGAGTTCCACCGGGACGTCGACCAGCGGGTTGATGGGCGCGGTCCAGATCGCTTCCACCGGGATGATGGGCGGCGCCGGGGCCGCTTCGACGGTCCAGCTGCGGGTCGCCGGAGTGGGGTCGACGTTGCCGGCGGCATCGGTGGCCCGGACCGAGAAGGTGTGGGCGCCGGTGCTCAGGCCCGAGTAGGCCTTCGGCGAGCTGCAGGCGGCAAAGGAGCCGGAGTCGAGCTTGCATTCGAAGCTCGAGCCGGGCTCGGTCGAGGAGAAGGAGAAGCTGGCGCGAGGTCGAGGTCGTCGTCCCCGAGGGGCCGGAGCCGATCGTGGTGTCGGGCGGGGTCGTGTCGGGGGCCGCAGCGACGAGGAAGGACTTCCTGTTCGATGCCGAGTCTCCATTCGCGTCGGTGACCGCGAGCCGCACGTATTTGGTGCCGGGGGATTCGAAGGTGAACTCGATCGCGCAGCCTTCCTCAAGGTCGTAGACCACCGATCCGGTTGCGTTCTCGAACGACCAGGTGCAGCTGAGCGGCCCTTCTCCGGTTGACTTGGTGCCGTCGAGTTCCACCGGGACGTCGACCAGCGGTTCTGTCGGCGCCGACCACACGGCTTCCACCGGGTCGCTGGCTGCCAAAGTCCCGGTCGGCGTTGTCGGGCTTGGGTCGATGTTCCCGGCCGCATCGGAAAGCGCGACGTACCCGGCACGAAATGGGGCGGCAACCCCCGGCTCAAAGTTGGCGGCCGCAAAGGCAATCAGCGCCACCGAGAGCGCCAGGCCTTTCTTGAGTGGGAATTTGAACATGATGGCTCGTCAGACCGGTTCGTGGGCGCATGAGGCCAGGCCCTGCCCAGCTCGCCCTGCACCCCTCCCGCGCGATAGCCGTCGCAGACAGAACCTGTCTAAAAGTTGTGCAGGAGACTACCCGAAATTGGGTGCCACATGCATCCAATTCGGGGTATCTCCGCAAATCCGTCGGATGGTTGGCTCAGGGAGCCGGGATCCTCGCCGAATTATTGTCCCAGGCGTTCTTTCTCCAGGTCAGCGGCCCCGAGAAGTAGTAGCCGATCCCGTAGCTGCCTCCGTTGGGGTAGAAGCCGTACTGGTCGAAGCCGCCTCGGCATAGGTGGTTTCCGCCGCTCGGTGCGACGATTTCCCTGGTCCTGCAGCGAGCAATGCGGTTGCCCTCGATCACCGTGCGGGCGCCGGCCGGCTTGCCGCTATTGTTGGCCTGCGGATAGAAGACGTAGCCGGCGCCGGCGAGGAGGCTGTCCTTGACGGTGTACCTGTTGCCGCCGCCGCAGATCGTGTCGCCGAAGACGACGGCGGTTTGCATTACCGGATTGAGCAGGGTGTCGTGTTCGGCAGTGAAGGTGCCCGAGCAGAAGTAGACGTTCTCGACGTGGTCGGCCGAGATCTCGATTTTGGCAATCCCGTAGGAGTTCTTCAGGGTGCCTGAGCCGTACCAGTTTGAGTCGCAGGCATGGAGATAGAGTCCTTCGCCCGTTACCGACGCAGAGCCCTGGTTGCGGATGTCGTGCTCGCAGGTCTTGCCGGCCTTGGTCCTGGTCTCGACGTTGCGGATCACGGTGCCGCTGACGCCGCTGTTGATCCTGATCGCGTAGTTGCCGCAGGTGTCGGTGGTGCCGCAGCTGGTGGTCTGGGTGACGCGGGTGTTTTCGATCGTGACGTTGTCGGCGTTGACGTAGATCTGGCCGGTCACGTCCTTGCCCGAGACCACCTGGCCCGCGGTCGCGACGGTGATGCTGCCGCTCGCGGTCAGGCTCGTGCCCGCCGGGACCCCGGTGTTGCTCGGGTCCGGATAGCCGCAGCTGCTCGGCGAGGAGAAGCATTTGGAGCTCCGCGTGGCGGAGTTGGAGCTTCGCGTGGCGGAGTTGGAGCTTCGCGTGGCGTGGTGATCCGCCTTAGATCCTCCGTGATCCGCTTGAGATCCGCTACACGCGCTGAGAAGAGCAGTGAGGACCGCGGTTGGGACGAGTGTCCGACTCAGACGCACTTTGAGGGCCCCGGGGGGTCGCGCCAGCACTCGCTCAGGGAGCCGAGATGGTCGTCAGGTCGTCGTCCCAGACGTTGCCGGCCCAGGTCAGCGGCCCCGAGAAGTAGTCGCCGATCCCGTAGCTGCCGCCGCTGGGGTAGTAACCGTATTGGTCGAAGCCCCCTTCGCAGAGGTGGTTCCCGCCGCTGGGCGCAAGGACGTCCTTGGTCTTGCAGCGAGCGATGCGATTGCCTTCGATCACGGTCTGGGCACCGGCGGGATTGTCGTTGTTGGCCTGCGGATAGAAGACGAAACCGCCGCCGGCGAGGAGGCTGTCCTTGACGGTGTACTTGTTGCCGCCGCCGCAGATCGTGTCGCCGAAGACGACTGCGGTCTGCTTGACCGGGTTCAACAGGGTGTCGTGTTCGGCGGTGAAGGTGCTTGAGCAGAAGTAGACGTTCTCGACGTGATCGGCCGAGATTTCGATCTTGGCGATCCCGTAGGAGTTCTTCAGAGTGCCGGAGCCGTACCAGTTTGAGTCGCAGCCGTGCAGATAGAGGTTTTCCCCGACCGTGCTCGAGCCGCCCTGGTTGCGGATGTCGTGCTCGCAGGTCTTGCCGGCTTCGGTCCGGGTCTCGACGTTGCGGATCACGGTGCCGCTGACGCCGCTGTTGATCCTGATCGCGTAGTTGCCGCAGGTGTCGGTCGTGCCGCAGCTGGTGGTCTGGGTGACGCGGCTGTTTTCGATCGTGACGTTGTCGGCGTTGACGTAGATCTGGCCGGTCACGTCCTTGCCGCTGATCGTCTGGCCCACGGTCGCGGCGGTGATGCTGCCGCTCGCGGTCAGCGCGGTCCCGGCCGGGACCCCGGTGTTGGTCGGGTCCGGATAGCCGCAGCTGCTCGGCGAGGCGAAGCAGTTGGAGCCGCCCGGCGGCGGCGAGGCGGCTTCGACGGTCCAGCTCTGAGCGGCCGGGCTCAGGTCGACGTTGCCGGACGGATCGGTGGCCCGGACCGAGAAGGTGTGGGCGCCTTCGCCGAGGCCCGAGTAGGCCTTCGGCGAGCTGCAGGCGGCAAAGGAGCCGGAGTCGAGCTTGCATTCGAAGCTCGAGCCGGGCTCGGTCGAGGAGAAGGAGAAGCTGGCCGAGGTCGAGGTCGTCGTCCCCGAGGGGCCGGAGCCAATCGTGGTGTCGGGCGGGGTCGTGTCGGGCGGGGCGGAGGGATCAATAATCCAGCTCTGAGCGGCCGGGCTCGGGTCGACGTTGCCGGCGGCATCGGTGGCCCGGACCGAGAAGGTGTGGGCGCCTTCGCCGAGGCCCGAGTAGGCCTTCGGCGAGCTGCAGGCGGCGAAGGAGCCGGAGTCGAGCTTGCATTCGAAGCTCGAGCCGGGCTCGGTCGAGGAGAAGGAGAAGCTGGCCGCGGTCGCGGGGGTCACGCCCGAGGGGCCGGAATTGATTGCGGTGTCCGGCGGGGTGAGATCGAGGCCCGTCCCGACGGCAAAGGACTGCTTGTTCGACGCCGAGTCTCCGTTCGCATCGCTGACACTCAGCCGCACGTACTTGGTGCCGGGAGATTCGAAGGTGAAGTCGATCGCGCAGCCTTCCTCGGTCTCGAAGACCGTCGACCCGGCTTGATTCTCGAATGACCACGTGCAGCTGAGCGACCCGTCTCCGATTGAGCCGGTGCCGTCCAACTCCACCGGGACGGCGACCCGCGCGCCTGTGGGCGGGGTCCAGATCGCTTCAACCGCCGTGTCGGGCGGGACCGGGTGGAGCGGAGGTGAGCTCGGCGCCAGGGGTGGAATCGTCTGTTGGAGACTCGGGAAACTCGCGGTATTCCACGGCCCGGTGCCCGCGAGCACCTCATCTCCGTCGCGATACCCATCGCCGTCGCTGTCGGCTCTCCGTGGATTGGTCTTCGTCCGGCGCACCTCGGTCCAATCAGTGAGGCCGTCCCCGTCGGTGTCGGCCTTGCCCGGATCCGTCTTCGTCCGGCGCACCTCGGTCCAGTCGGTGAGTCCTTCGCCGTCGGTGTCGGCCTTCCGCGGATTGGTCCTGGTGCGGTGCACCTCGGTCCAGTTGCTGAGTCCGTCGCCGTCGCTGTCGACCTTCCGCGCCGGGGACGGCTTGGCGACAGCGCTCGCCGGCAGCGCGGCCCAGGCAATGGCGACGATCGCTGACACGATGGGCAGCACGAGCATCATCCTCGGTGGTGTGAGCCGGCGCACGGTACTCGGAATAGGTGTCAATCGATACTCGCTCAATCGGACGGCTTCATGCTGAGGAGCGTCCTAATTTGCGACCCCGGCGACCCGTCTCTCCTGAGGCACGGGAAAAGAATCGGAGCCCGCTGGACGCGGACCCCTGGGGCGCCGCACTCGAAACGCTCCCGCTACGCAGCAGCAAACGCGGCGAGAATACCTAAGAGTTTTGATTTATGTCAACCAGAAGTGGTCGGCATTCGATCGCGGCGTGCCTCGCTCGCGTCGGTGGCCAACTCGAAATTGGGCCCGGTGCCCGCATTCCGCCCATGGGGTTCGAGCAGTCGCCGTAGGGTCGCCAGGCGTCCTTCCCGAGTTGGGCCCATCTCCAGGGCTCTCGAGTATGCCGCGAGCAGAGAGCGTTCCTGGTGCTCCCACGCGAGGTAGCTTTCGGCCCGGGCGCGACCGGCGGCGCCCATCGCGGCGCGGCGCCCTGGATCGTCGAGCAGATCGGAGATCAATTTCGCGAATTGCGCGTGATTCTCCGGTGCGGCGAACACGGCCGCCTCGCCGGCGCCAAATCGGGACTCGGTGAGATCGTAGGAAACGATTGGCCGGGCCATTGCCATGTACTCGGAGATCTTGACCATCGATGAGATGTCGTTCAGCGGGCTCTTGGGATCCGGAGCGATGCAGACGTCCGAGGTCGAGAGCACCCGGCTGATGGTGTCGTGCTCGACCCAGCCTGTGAACTCGACGGAGTCGTCGAGAGCAAGCTCCTTCGTCAACGCGCGCATCTCGCCGAGCACGTCGCCGTCTCCCATGAAGATCGCATGCCAGTCGGCTCGGAGGGCCTTGAGCTCTGCGAGTGCGTGCAGCGCGTGATCGACGCCATCCTGCGACCCCATGACACCTGCGTAGCTCAGCAGAAACTGCTTGCCTCTCCTCAGCTCCGGATCGGGCTCGGTTCGCCGGAAGCGCTTCAGGTCGGGGCCCGTTCTGACGACCACCACGTCGGCCGGATCGCGGCGACCGCGCTCGAGTGCGACCCGACGATAGGAGTCGTTGACGGACAGCACGACGTCCGCGCAACGAAACGCGACCTGCTCGGCCATCAGCGTCACGCGTTGCAGCAGCCCTGTCCCGAAGCGGGTCTCGTATAGCTCGGGCGTCAGGTCGTGATGATCGAAGATGAACCGGGCGCCACGCCGGCGGAGTCCGAGCACCGCGAGGAACAGGAAGTCCGGTGGACTGCAGACATGGACGAGATCGAACGACCGCTCTCTGCTCAGGCGACGGGCAAGTCGACGGATGCTCCACAGCGCCGCGAGGTACTCGATTGCGTATTCGGTGGGCCGCCCGTCCGCCCTGCGTGGCTCGTAGCGGAGAATCGTGACGCCGTCGATTTCGTCGAAGGTCTCGCGGTCGCGCTGCTCGCCGACCGGACAGATGACGGTCACGTCATAGCCGGCCCGGACGAGGGCTCTGCTCTCGTTCCAGACGTGCCGATCCGAAGGGACCGGCTCGTTCTGCACAACGATGAGGATCCGCTTGCCCATCGATCTCAGGCTCGGACGTGGTCGGGCTGGAAGGCGATTCCGTCCGCAGCCTCGACCGCCCACTCGATCCTCGCCCGGTCGGCGCCGTCACCCTCGATTCGGACGCCGCCGCCATCTGTCATGAGCCGCAGATCGTCTCTGGTCCGCCACCATGTCGCGACCTCCCAGGGCAGCGCGTTCCATCCACCCTGCTGCCCGACGAGGTACTCCAGAAATTCCTCGTACATGCGAAGCCGGGCCGGCGTGTCGAGGTAGTCGGGGTGGGTGATGAGATTGATCAGGCCACCATTCGCGATCAGCCAGTCGCTCTTCTCGGTCCAGAGGTCGATCGAATCCCTGCGAAGAACCTCCCAGAGCGTGTGATCCTGCACCAGCGTGATCGGGAGCTCGACCAGATCGCCCAGGAAGTACGGAAGAATCGAGCAGCAGCCACCTGCTTGCGGCTCGAACGGATCGGTATCCGGAAATGAGCTGTCGTACAGGGCTCCGAGCTCCGGCATCCAATCCGCGTTGCGGTGGGTCGCCGGGGAGCGGAAGCCCGCGACGTCCCAACTTGCCAGGTAGCGATGGATGGCCGGCAGTTCGCGCTCGAAGGATCGCCGGCTCTCGAACAACCTGCCGTCGTGCTTGACGCCGTGGAGGCCGATCTCGCAACCCGACGCGCGGACCTCCTCGAACAGCCCGTTCGGAATGGAATACCACTCCGCGACGAAGTTCCATGACGACCTGAGCCCGTGCCGACGCTCGATGTCGAGGACCCTCTGAACGTTGGCCACTCCGCTGGGCCCCTCCACGTCATGGGTGAGGATCGCGGCGAAGCTCCTGCCCTCGGGCCAGCTCGCGATGGTCGGGATCCGGTCGGCGCCGGACTCGGCCAGCGCCGCGCGCAGGTCAGCCTGGTGCCGCTCGACCAGCAGGGGCTCGATCGGCCAGGCGGGGAAGTCGGCACGTGCCTGGCGCTTCGCGTACAGGCGCCGCATGGCGATCTGCACTCGACGCGGCAGCAGCGGCTTGGCTGCGTAGTAGGCCGCCATCAACCGCGAACGGGCGGCATCCGGACCGTGGTATCGCTCCTCGAGGTAATGGCGTGGATCGGGGTCGTGGATCACGCTCAAACCAACGGTTAGGGCTCTTCCGGGCTTCTGTCGGCAAGCGAAGTCACGAGGGGTCCCGGCCCGACGGCGGGCTATGCCACGTGGCGGTAGAGCGCCTCTCCGACCATGCGGCCGACCAGAGCCGGAGAACGGCGGATCGTTGCGCCCATGATGCGGTCGCGCAGCGCCGACTCGGACGCCGGCTCGTGATCGCTGAAGTAGGTATAGGGGAGCTCGACCTCGTTGGCTCCCCAACCACTCTTGAAGGCGCGCAGTCCCTCGTTCTCGAGCTCGGTTCGCCCGAAGTCGAAGGTGTGGAAGCCCTCCTCGCACGACCAGCGGATCGCTTCGGAAAGAAGGAGGTTATTGGGGCGCTTGTTGAGAGCGCGCTCATCGGAGGCGCCGTACTTGTAGGTGACCGTGCCGTTGTGGGTCAGGAAGACCGCAGCGGCAATCGGCTGGTCATCCTCGACAATCGTCCAAACGAATCCCAACCCCGCGGCGAACAGCTCCTCGAAGCGCCTGATGAATCGCTTCGGCTGGGTGGGCACTCCGAGTTTCCGGCGCGTCCTCAGATGAAGGGAGTAGAAGGTGTCCAGGGCGGCGAGGTCGGTCCGCCGTACTCCGACAAGCCCTTCGCGCCGAGCCTTCTTGACTCCACGGGCCCGCGACTTCGTAAAGCCGTCTTCGACCTGGCCCGGATCATCTGTCAAGGGAAGGATGTGGCGGACGAACCGAGTTCGAACGAAGGCTTTCGGCGAGGGCAGGGATCCATGGACGGTCAGCTCCAGGCCTGACCGTCGAGTCTCCTTCGATAGGGCCTTCGCCAGCGCATCCAATGCCTCGGAGCTCGCATCTCCAGCCAATGCCGGCGAGCAGATGTCCGAGAATGGCAGCGAGACCATTCGCCTGCCCGTGAGCCTGCTGTTGACCCGTGCGATCGGGATTCCGGCCTCGATTCCCGCACCGTTTTCGACACAGCAGGCCTGGAGCTCGTATCCGTACTGCAGGCGAAGAAGCTCCAGCCAACGGGGGTGGTGGAAGATTTCTCCAGAGGGGCTGCCTGCGACGAAAGAGAGCCAATCCGGGTCTGAGATGGGGTCGATGAATCGTGTGCTCAGCACTGCAGATCAACGCATGGGGGCAGGCTTTCTTCCTTCCGGCCGGCGGAAGGCGGCGCTTCCCGACGGCGTTACTTTCGGGCCATGCTTGTCCGACCAGAGCCATCGAAGGTGCTTTATTCGATGAGACAGAGGATGGGGTTGCGCAACGCGTTCGGGGAGCTTTCCCAACAGCCGCGCATCTGGAAATACCGAATCCTGTCTAGCTGCCGGTGGGATGGCGGGCGGCCGGTCATCCTTCAGCCGGTGCTCTTCCTTGGACCGGGCACGGTTTCGCTTGGCGAGGGCGTTCAGTTCGGCTGGAAGCAGTCTCCACTCTTCTACACCGGGTACTGCCATGTCGAGGTGAGCAGCGAGTCGGCCCGGGTCGAAATCGGGGACCGAACGGAGTTCAACAACAACCTGATGATCAAGAGCGAGGGGGCCGGGATCCGAGTCGGCCGGGACGGCCTGTTCGGCGCCCATGTCGAAATATTCGACAGCGATTTCCACGATCTCGATCCCGGCCGCCGCAGGGCCGGAACCCAGAGGACGGCGCCGGTTGAGATCGGGGACAACGTCTTCGTCGGCATGGGGGTGCGAATCCTCAAGGGAACGACGATCGGATCCGACTCGGTGGTGGGCGCCGGCTCGGTCGTCACTGGGTCGATCCCGCCCGGGGTCATCGCCGCGGGCAATCCGGCACGCGTCATCCGCGAGCTCTGATCGCAGGACGCCGAAAGAAGGTCGTGGGATTGCCCGTTCATTGGCTACCGGAATTTCGCCGCTGCTGAAGCTGCCAACCCAACCCGAAAGACCGGGAGTCCCCATTGGAGCTGGTCAAGATCCTACGAGAGCTGCACGCACGAAAGGGCCTCGTCGCCCTCGTGCTCGGCATCTCGCTTCTGACCGGCTTTCTCCTCGCTTTCCAGCCCGGTCTTCCACCGAAAAGCCGCCAGTATCGGGTCGCAGTGGCGACATCGGACATCCTGGTGGATACGCGGGACTCGCGGGTGGTCACCGTCGGGGGTAAGGCCCCGGACCTGCCGACGCTCACGAGTCGCGCGGACCTGGTGGCGAACCTGATGACCAGTGGTCCCCTGAAGGATGCGATCGCCAAGACTGCCGGGGTGGATCCGAATGAGCTGGTCGTGGTGCCACCTGCAAACGCCGCCACGCCGACCACACCGGGGGGTGCGCCGGTTCCGGTAAGGCCGCGTGCGAGTCTCGGGATTCCCGACGCCAAGGCAAAGATCCTCAGCCTCTCAACGGACGAAACCCTCCCGATCCTTCATGTCTCGGCACAGGCTCCGGATGTGGAGACAGCCCGAAAGCTGTCCGGCGGGACGATAGTCGGCCTGAGGAAGTACCTCGGCTCGGTCGCGGCGTCGCAGGGCATCCCCGCGGCGCATCAACTGGTCGTCAGGCAGTTCGGAGCGCCATTGGCCGGAACGGTGACAAGAGGGCTGCCACGCCGCTATGCCCTCGCGGCAACCTTGATCGTGGCCCTGCTCGGTTGCGGAGCGATCGTGGGTGGATCTTGGTTCATTCGCAGCTGGAAGCAGATTGAAGAAGCGGAGAGCCGGGGGCACGCCGCAGATGAGAGCGGCGGCAGGGGTGATGAGAATCCGGCCGCGACCCCGGATGAGGAGCCGGCGGTGCTACGTCTCGACAATTCAGCGCTCGGGTCAGCGAAGGCCCGCCCGGAATCTTCTGCCGAGCTGTCAGCAGCCACGCATCACTCCGAGGTCTGACCTGGCCAGAGGATGCGCCTTGGCATCTACATGCGCGAGCTATGGGGCCACAAGGTCGGCCTGGGCCTGTGTTTCGTCATCGCCGCGTTGGCGACGACCCAGGTCGTCTACGGCGTCAGCCTGTTGCCGCCGAGGATCGAAGGAGACTCCCTCGACGTCGCCAGCGCATCAACTCACATGATCGTCGACGCGCCTCGGTCGACCATCGTGGACCCGCACACCGACGCCTACACGATCCAGTCTCTCGCGAACCGGGCGTTGATCCTCGGCAACGTGATGGCCAGCCTGCCGGTCCGCCGTTACATCGCCCGCCGCGTCGGAATCTCCGCCGACCAGATCCGCGTCGAGCCCCCGCTGACGGCCGAACAGCCGCGCGTCCTGGTCGATTCGGCTCACACACCGCACGCCTCCGACATTCTCAAGCGGCCTGACGAATACCGGCTCAGCATCCAGGCGGATCCGACTGGCCCGGTGCTCGATATCTATGCGGTCGCCCCGAGCTCCGACGGGGCGACCAAACTCGCCAACGCGTCGATTGAAGGGCTGCGCGACTATCTCGGATCGGTCGCATTGAAGGACCGGACGCCAAAGGCGGATCGGGTGCGGCTCGAGCAGCTCGGACGCGCCACCGGTGGCTCGATCGACAACGGCGCCGGAATCGAGATCGGGACCCTCACCTTCCTGCTCGTCTTCGGGATCGGCTGTCTCGGGGTGCTCTTCTTCGCCCGGGTACGGCGCGGATGGGAGATCGCTGCAAACAGCAACGTCCCATCGTCCCAGGAGGCGGGCTAGGTGGGAGTCGCCACCCTGCCGCATGTGCTCTGGAGGCGACGGATCGCCGTAGCCGTCGGTGCGCTATTGGCGATCGCGGCGACGGCCGCCGGCATCCATCGGGGGGGCGGCGCCGCGCCGACCGCCTCCTCGCTGACACGGGTCCTCATCGACACCCCGCAGTCTCTCGTCGCCGACGCCAAGGCCAGGGGATCCGACACGATCTACACCAGGGCACAGTTGTTGGCGAACCTGATCGCCGACGACCACGCGAAGGCGGCGATCGCCCGCAGGGCGCGGTTGCAGCCTACCGAAGTTGCGATTGCAGGTCCCGGCGCTGCTGCACCCCCGACCGTCATCACTGCACTCGCCGAACAGACGACCATGGTGGCGAAGCCGACCCAGCCCTACCTCGTGTCCGTCGAGGTGGCTCCTAGCCTTCCGATCATCTCGATCGACGCCAATGCGCCGCGTCGAGATGAAGCGGTGAAGCTCGGCAGGGCCACCGTCGAGACGCTCAACTCGGTGGCACGAGTCGCGCCGGGTGGGGGCAACAGCGTGGTGATCAAGCAACTCGGACGGCCGCTGATCGAGATCAACATTCCAAAGCGGGGGAGGGCGAAAGCGGTGATCGGCGGGCTGACACTCTTCATCCTCTGGTGCCTGGGCTGTGTCGTCTTCGACGGGATTGTTCGTCGCCGCAGATCGGGCCGCGCCGAATGGCTCGATACACAGGGAATCCTCGGGGGGTGAGCGATGCGTCTCGGGATGCACATGCGTGAGCTCTGGGAGCACAAGCTCGGTTTCGCACTCGCGCTAGTGCTCGCCCTGCTTGCCGCCTCCCATGTGTACGGATTCAGTCTCTTCCCCCCTGGGCCCGAGCAGAGGGCTGACCACAGTCGCGCGGTGACGCATGTCCTCGTTGACACCCCCCAGTCGAGCACCGTCGACCTGCGCCAGAACACCTATGAACTCGAAGGGCTCATCAATCGGGCCCGGCTGATCAGCAACTCGATGGCGACCGCGGGCGCGCGCGAACGGATAGCACGCCGGGCCGGCGTTCCGGTCAGCGCGATCACGACGATCACCCCACTGAACGCGGAGTACGCGGACAGCGGCGGTCCGCAGGGGGCCGCGGGCATTTCGGGAGCCTCGCAGTACCGCCTCGAAATCTTGGCGAACCCGACCGTGCCGGTGATCGACATCGATACCGAGGCGCCGACGAAGGGTGCCGCACTGAAGCTGGCAAACGCCACCGCCACCGGCCTCAACTCCCAACTCGCCGCGTTGGCCAGGAGCCAGGCGACGCCGCGGGATTCACGGATCGAACTGGTTCAACTGGGACGGGCGCAGCCGGTGGCCACGAGCCGCGGCGGCGGCCCGCTGTTGGGGCTGTTCGTCTTTGCGTTGGTCTTTGCAATCGCCTCCGCAATGGTGCTGTTCGTCACTCGGGTGCGAAAAGGCTGGCGACTGGGCAACGACACGCTCGGCACCGACCCGCCGTCCTGATCGGTGAGCCGAGCGTTGCAGAAAGAACCCCAGCCCTTCGTCGTTGCCTGAACGAGAGCCAATGCAGATCAAGCCTCTAGTCAAGGTAATCGTGCCCTGTTACGACTACGCGGACTACCTCGCCGCCTGTGTCGACAGCGTTCTGGGCCAGGAAGGCGTCGACGTGCGCCTCCTGATCATCGACGACTGCTCTCCTGACGACACCCCGACCGTTGCGCGCCGCATCGCGGGCGATGACGATCGTGTCGAATACCGTCGCCATGAGCAGAACCTCGGCCTGATCGCGACCGCGAACGAGGGCTTGAAGTGGGCAGCAGACGGGGACTATGTCGTGATCCTTTCCGCCGATGACATGCTCACGCCGGGGTCGCTGAGTCGGGCCACCCGGGTGATGGAGTCGAACCCTCACGTCGGATTGGTCTACGGGCGTGCGGTGCAATTTGCCAGCGATCAGCAACCGCCGCTTAGAGGGAGGCGCTGGGGCGGGACGAAGGTCTGGTCGACCCAGGGTTGGATTCGCCTGCCGCTGTCACCTGCCGGCAAATGGCGCGGGACGAAGGTCTGGTCCGGTGAAGACTGGATCCGTCTTCGCTGTCGTTCAGGCCATGGCTGCATTTCGTCTCCCGAGGCCGTGGTGCGCACCTCGGTCCAGCGCAAGGCCGGTGTCTACGATCCTGACGGAGGCCACATGAGCGAGGTCAACATGTGGCTGCGGATCGCCGCTATCTCGGACGTGGCCTATGTGAAGGGCGCCGCCCAGGCGCTGTATCGCATCCATACCGACAGCATGTTCCGCACCATGCTCAGCAGCAGCACCGGGCCGATAACTGATCTCACCAACCGAAGGGCCGCATTCGACGGCTTCTTCGCGGGCTCGGGCGCACAGCTTCGTGGGGCGGCCGACCTCCACGCCACGGCATCCTGCACGCTTGCCCGCCAGGCACTTTGGCAAGCGAGTCGCGCCTACGATCGGGACAAGGTCGACCACCCCGGAGAGGTGTCTGCCGAGGAGTTCGTCGCCTTCGCTCTGCAGACATATCCCGACGCACGCCGTCTCCGCGAGTGGCGTGGCCTTTGGCTGCGACAGCAAATCGGCGCCGGCCGCTCGCTTTGGTTCCCGCCGTTCCTGGCCACGGGAGCTGCCCACCGACTGCGCGCCCACTACAACCGCCTGCGCTTGCATGCGCGCGGCATCTAGGTGTTGTACGAGCCCAGGGCGCCCCCGGCATGCGCCGCAGGCCGACTCCGCTGACGGAAGCTCATGCCCGGCCAGGGCGTTTATTTGAGGCAGATGGCACCGCGTTACGAGCCCACGTGCCCGCCCGCCGTCGGCGGGGTCGTCGAGACACGCCATGGACGTTAGGTCGCCTACCGAGGCCCAGGCTGACGACTCGGCCGACGTCCGGTCCACCGACGATCTGACCCAGGCCGCCGCGGGAGGGCTGCGCTGGGTCGCCTACGCGCGGGTCGGGATCGAGATCATGCTGCTCGGCACGATGGTCTTGCTTGCAAGGCTGATTCCGCCGGCGGCATTCGGAATCTTCGCGGTCGTCGTAATAGTTCAAGAGCTGGCGCTGATGATGCCGATGGAAGGGGTAGGCGGGGCACTCGTTCAGCGGCAATCGATCACCCGGGAGCACCTACAGGGCGGGCTTGCCCTGAGCATCGGCATCGGCTTCCTCCTCGCCGGCCTGACCGTAGTCGCCGCAATTCTGATCGTCGAGCCGCTGTTCGGCCGGAGCACCGAGTTGCTGACAATCGCGACGACGCCCTATTTCCTCCTCGGGGCGATCTACGCTCTCCCGATCTCGGTGTTGCGCCGGCGCCTCGACTTTCGCCGGATCAGCATCCTCGACCTCTCGATGAACGCGACTCGGGCCGTTGCCGCGCTCTCGCTGGCGATTGTCGGCTTCGACGCGCCGGCGCTGGTTTTCGGGAGCATGGCGGGCATGGCGGTGGCGGTGGGCCTGGCCCTGGTCTTCGCACCGGTGCCGCTGCCCCGCTGGCGCCCGAAGGCGGTGCGCGACCTGATGCCCTACGGAGGGCCGGCCGCACTTGCAACCGTCGCCTGGACGGGTTTCCGCAACGGGGACTACGCCATCATCGGAGCCATTCTCGGTCCGGCGCAGGCGGGGTACTACTGGCGCAGCTATCAACTCGCGGTTGAATATCAGGGCAAGATCGCCGTCGCGATGTCGCAGATGGCGTTCCCCGTGCTGTCACGAACTAAAGGGACCGAGGAGCTGCTGGCGCTGCGCCAGCGAATGGTTCAGCTACTGACCGTCGTCGTCTTCCCACTTTTGCTGTTGCTTGTGCTTCTCGCGCCGGTCGTCATTCCCTGGCTCTTCGGCCCGGTCTGGGAGCCGGCGGTGGTACCGACGCAGTTGCTGGTGCTGGGTGGAGCGGCCACGCTGGCGATCAACGCCTGCGGCTCCGCCCTGATGGCCCGGGGCCGTGCCCGCGCGCTTCTCGGATACGGCGTCGCCCACTTCGTCGTCTATGCCGGCGCGGTGCTCGCCGTGGCCCATCTTGGGATCACAGCGGTGGCGCTGGCCGGGTCGGTGGTCCACGGGATCTTCCTGATCGTTGCCTACATCGTCCTCCTGCGGGGTCTTGTCTCCAGCCCGATGCGAGTGCTTTGGCAGGATCTCGCGCCCGCGACGACGGCGTGCATCGCGCTCTTCGCAGCCGCCGCCCCCACCGATTTGGGGCTCTCGGCCGCCGACGCGCCCGCCCTGATCCAGATGGTTGGGGTCGGGATCGCCGGGTCCCTCAGCTACCTGATCGCTCTCCGTGTGTGGTTCCCAGCCTCCGCACGGGACCTGGCCTCCGCGATCCGGCGCATACTTCCCAGTCGACTTGCAGTTGGCCGCGTGGGTCGGGCAGTCCTTGCGGAGTCGTAGGGCCAAGTGACACCTTCGGGCGGCAAGCGGTGGCCGAGCGTCTCAGAACTCGTCAAGCGAGTGTCAGACGAGCGCTCCCTGCGCTGGCGGCGGCCACCAGAGATACAGACCAAGGCCAGCAGCGGGACGCCAACCATCTATTACCTCTGTCCGGACTATCCCGATCCCAGCGGCGGGATCCGCACCATCTACCGTCACGTCGACATCCTCAACGAGCACGGGCGGAGTGCGACCGTCCTTCACCACAGCGACGGTTACGCGTGCCGGTGGTTCGAGCACTCGACCCGGACCGTTGGCGCCCCGTCCGTGCAGCTCTCGCCCGATGACGTGCTCGTGATCCCCGAGGTCTATGGACCGTTCCTGGACAGGCTGCCTCGAGAGCCGAGACTCGTGGTCTTCAACCAAAACGCCTACCTCACCTTCGACCACGTGCCGGCCTCACGTTCGATCACCTATGACATGTTCGACGCGGTGCTGACGGTCTCAGGCGACAGCGCGGACTTCCTGCGATTCGCCTTCCCCGGCATTGAGATAGTAGTCGTCGATTACGCGATCGACGCCGACCTGTTCCACCCTTCGTCGGACCTGCCCGACCGCCGTATCGCGATGATGCCCCGCAAGCGCCCCGAGGACGCCGGGCAGATCCTCCGACTCTTGGGCGACCGCCTGCGCGACTGGGATGTCGTGACCATCGAAGGTGCCTCCGAGCAGGAGACCGCCACCAAGCTGCGTACCTCGCCGATCTTTCTCTCCCTTGGCAAAAGGGAGGGATTTGGGTTGCCGCCGGCAGAGGCGATGGCGTCCGGTTGTTACGTCGTCGGGTTCCATGGGTTCGGCGGCAGGGAACTCTTCAACCCTTCGTTCTCGAGTCCGGTGGAAGACGGCGACGTGCTCTCCGTCGCTCGCGAGGGGGCGAGGCAGCTCGCTCTCTATGAGCGCGAGCCGGATGCCGTTCGCGAGGCCGGGGCGCGCGCCCGGGAGCACATTCGGAAGCGCTACTCGCTGGAGCTCCAGCGTGAGAAGGTGCTCGCCTTCTACGAGCGATTCGACTGAGACGCGAAAACCGAGCGCGCGTTCGCTGCGAATCGCGACTTCGAGCCGATGGCCCATCTCAGCAGCACGCGGGCTCGATGGGCGACGGCGACGAACCTATTTGATGGCCTCTGACTGATCTTTCCGATGCAGAGTAGGGGCGCCAGCAGGATTAGGCGGAATAGGCTGCCGACTCCGATGGCGACGGCGTGGGCGTGGGCCGACCAGGCCCCGTGGAAGCGACGCCGGTACATCCAGGGCGCTTGCCCCATCGCCATCGCGTAAAGGAGGTCGCGGCGCGGCGAGCGGCTGGAGCTGTACCCGCCGTCGTGGACCACAACCGCGCTGGGCACATATAGAAGGTCGAGGCCCGACCGCCCGATCCGAGCGCAAAAATCGAGATCCTCCAAGTACATGGGTAGAGCCTCGTCGAGGTTCCCCACCGTCTCGAGCACCGACCGTGAGACCAGCAGGGCCGCGCCGCTGAGGCATGGCACCGAGGCGATCTTGTCACCGAGTGAGGCGGCGAGCGTCTCACCTCGCCCGATCCTCTCGAGGAGCGGGCGAATTCCCAGCTGCTGAGCCAACGCCAGCCAAGGCGATGGAAAGCGCCTCGCGGCAGTCGGCTGCACCGCCCCGTCGGACTCGACTATGCATGGACCGACGGCGCCCGCGCTCGGATTGGCGTCAAGCGTGTCGATCAGTCGGCGAAGCGCGCCCGGGAAGAAGCTGGCCTCGGGGTTCAGGAGCATGATCCGCTCGCCCCGAGCCTCGCGAATTCCGAGGTTGACTGCAGGCGCGAAGCCCAGGTTGCCTCCGGTTTGGAGGATCATCGCGTTGGGGAATTCGCGCTTGACCGTCTCGACGGTGGCATCGCCGCTGTCGTTGTCGCAGACGATTGCCTCTACGTCATTCCCCCCTTCCGCGAAGATGCTCCGGAGGCAGTCACGAATGACCTCTGCGTTGTTCCAGGTGACGACGACGACCGACACGCTCACCGAGGTCCGGGCCGCGAGCGCGAAGGGACCGACCGGAGAGGTCTTCTTGCTTTCGGTTCGCAGACTCACGGCCGCGACATCCCGATGAGCTTGCGAAGGCCGCGAAGTTGCGCATTCCAGCGTTCCTCCTGCACCTCAAGGGCCATGTCGGCCTCAGACCTCAGCTCATCGTGAGATTGCAGTGCGTCGTTGATTCCGGCCACCACCCCATCCACCGAATTCGCCACTCGGATGGCGTAGGGGAAATATCTCTCTAGCGCGGGCCAATCACTCACGATGAGGGGTCGACGGGCGAAGACAGCCTCGTTGGCCACTCGGTTGACCGCCTCGGGGCGGTTGGTGAGGGTCATGACGATGTCCGCGTTCGCCAAAGCGTCCCGATATGCGGATTGATCCAGGTAGCCGACGAAGCTCAGGTTGGAAGCCGCGCGCTCTGCCAACTGAGGCGGCGCCTTTCGCAAATCGCCGGTAACGACGATGTCGACATCGGGAAGCTGTCGCGCTGCATCGATTACCGCCGTTACCGGTTCGTCGACATTGAAACTACAGACGAAGAGTACGGTCGGACGCCTCCGAAGAGGCGGGGGCGCCGATGACTTCCACAACGGGGGAGCCTCATGGACTATCACTGCGTTCCCGCCCCGTCGCCGAACTCTTTCCACCAGGTCATCGACTGCGACGATGTTGCCCTGCACCCGCGGAATCAGGAAGTGGTGCAGGGGCATCATCAGCTTTATGAACTTCTTGCTCTTGTAGAAGCCGAACGCCGAGGGATGGCTGTCCAGCACGACCGGCGCTCCGGTTATGCGGCCATATAGATAGGCGATCAATCCTGGGATCACGGGAGGATTCGAGGCGATCACCGCCCGCGGCCGCCGAGCGATCAGGTAGAGAACCGTCGCCACCGCGCTTCCGGCGTATCGCAGCGGAATCAAGCGAGGGTTCACGAGAGGAAGGTCGTAAATGCACTTCGACTCGCCTCCCAGAGCCGAGGCGATCTCTCTCGAGCGCTCGGGTACGTTGCTCCACGCGAGGACAGAAACCAGCGGCCGCGCGCTGATCTCGACATCGAAAGGGCGTTCTGCCACCGCCTCAATCGAGGATTGGGATCCAGAGGCGTTCACACGCAAAATAACGCTCCTCACATTTCCCAACTTGCGGACGCCGCCGGCCACGCGCGATCCGATCGACGGCGGCCAGGAAGCAGGCGGCGGGCGATCAGACCGGGATCGGAACCGAGTGCGGCGCCTCCTCGGCCTCAGGCCTATCGAGGCGTTTGATGTTGCGAAGGTCCGACGTGTCGCGATCTGCTGCCCTCTGCCCGGGCGTATCGCCTCCCGCGATCACCGAAAGCAGGCCGGCGAGGGTGAGCAGGATGTACGGGGCGTGGGGAAACGACATGATGTCGAACAGCACCGAGAGCACCAGGAAGGGTGCGGCGGCGGCGGCAATCGCGAGCGCGGGAGGGGCACGTGCAGGGTCGCGCGACCGGATGATCGGCGCCGCGACAGCGATGATCATGACCACCATCAGAATGAAGGCGACGAGCCCGACGATCCCCGACTCGACCAGGCGCGTCAGCAGGTCGTTGTCGAGGACGCGGTAGGTGGTGTGTTCGTAGGAGCCGAAGCCGCGGCCGAAGACCGGGTGGGAGAGAAGGTCCGGCCTGATCGCGTCATAGTCGGATATGCGGTCGCTGACGGTCGACACCCCAAGCCTGTTCGGCGCGAATTGGTCGAGGACCGAGCCGAGGGCATGGGGCGAAAGAATCGGCATCGCGATCAGCACTATCAGACCGAATGGAGCGAGCTTGAGCACTTCACGGCGGCGGAAGTAGGCGAGGACGAGGCAGGCCGTGATCGGCGCGAGGATCGCGCTCTTGCGATACGTCGAGAGCATCGCGCCGACCAGCACGCAAACCGCCAGGCCGTAGAGAATGCGCCGCGGCCAGCGCGGCGACTGCATCAACCCGACGATCGCGATCGGCAGCGCCATCGAGAGCATGGCAACCACCTCGAGGCCCTGATCGGCTGGCCCGACCACCATCGTGCGTCCTATCTCATCGACGACGTTTTCCCCGTTGGAGGTGAACTCGAAGGTCCCGGGCAGCAGCTTTTCCGCCCAGCTGTAGAACGGGTTGAAATCGAAGCGGTACTCCACCAGCACTCCGATCGCACAGATCACGGCGAGGATGAGGATGAAGGTGAGGAACGGTCGGATCTCTCCCTTACGGACGACGCTCGCGACGACGATGAAGAACGAGAGATAGGCGCAGAGGAGCGCCAGCTTTTTCACCGCCAGGCCGAGCTCGAGGGTCTGGTTGAGGTACGGGGCGTTGAGCACGACGCTGAGGCCGGCCACGGCGGCGAAGACGGCGAGCGCAGCATGGATCGGAGTGAACCTCCAGCGCGGGGAGCCGCGCCCGCCCAACGCCATCGCGACTATCCAGCTGAGGATGACCACCGGCAGCACCAGACGATCCAGCTTCAGATCGATAGGGAACGAAAACTGAAGTTGTATGTCGTTGAAGGGTACGAGCCAGAGCATCGCGATGAAGGCGGCGACTATCCAGGGCAGGGCCCTGGTCGTGTGGGGCCAGTTCCCGCCCGGCTCGTCTTCCGGCTGCGGCTCGGGCGCCGCTGACGAAGCGATCGCCGCCGCACCCCTCCCGGCGCGGATCCACCCGCGTCGGACCGCGCCGACCGACACGAGGACACCAAAGCACACGCCGAAGATGACCAAGAAGGTGAGCACGAATATCTTCATCGGCGCCGTCGGATCGAGCTGGCCGCCAACAGCGGAGCCGAGCTGTTTCAGCTGGACTCGGTTGGCGTCCGGGAAGTCATCGCGCTTGGCAAGGACGCGCATGTAGTCGTTGCCGGCCGCGGCGGTGGTATCGGCGAGCTGCTGTGCCTTCGCCATCGTCGGTCCCTGCGCGTAGACGTTGAGGATGGGCAGCGTCGGCTGTGCCTGGATGTCGAGGCGGTAGGGAGCGTGGGAGAGAAGGATCTCGTTCGCCCGGCGCTCCTCGTTGGGTTCGGTCAGCGCCAAGGGAACACCGGCCGTGATCTCGGTCGAGGCAGTGAGCTTGCTCGGGTCGATCCCCCTGCGCGCGGCGATTCGGTCGAGGACCGGTCGGCTGGCGAGCACGTGGCCGACGAGGTTCGCGCGACTGGTCATCGTTTCGAACTCAGTGGCGCTGACGTGACTCCTCTCATCATGCGGCAGGTCGACCAGGATGTGGGTCACCGCGGCACCGGTCTGAAGCTCCCGCATGGCGATCTTCGGCGGCAGCAGGCTGATCTCACAGAGGCTCGAGATCGCCGCCAGCAGGGCGACGACGCCGCTGATCGCGGCGACCGCTAGCAGCCTTCGCCTACGGGCGATCTGTGGTTTCGGATGGTCCATCTGCACTGGGACCCAGGCCCCCAACGCGCGCGGCGTCCGGTGGAGCAACGAGACAGAGGGGTCGAGCCTTCCTCACCGGAATCGATCTTTCCCTTGAAAAGTTCGCCGCTACGCAGCCGTTATTTGCGAACAAGCAGCGATCGCCCTGCGATCCAGTCCAGACAACAGATCGAGGAATCAGCGTGATCAAAGGCCAGCGAATACTCGTCACCGGAGGTGCAGGCACCATCGGCTCGACCTTGGTCGACCAGCTCATCGAGAAGGACGCGGTCGAGGTGATTGTCCTAGACAACTTCGTCAGGGGGCGCCGCACGAACCTCGCCGACGCCGAAGCGAGCGGCAGGTTGACGGTCGTCGAGGGCGACGTCCGCGATAAGGCGCTGGTGCACGAGCTGACCGAGGACGCCGATCTGGTCTTCCACCAAGCGGCGATCCGGATCACGCAGTGCGCCGAGGAGCCGCGGTTGGCGCTCGAGGTGCTCGTCGACGGCACCTTCAACGTCGTCGAGGCCGCGGCGGCGGCAGGGGTCCGCAGGTTGATCGCCGCCTCCTCGGCATCCGTCTACGGCCTGGCGAGCGAGTTCCCGACCGAAGAGAGCCATCACCCGTACGCCAACGACACGCTCTACGGCGCCTCGAAGACCTTCAACGAGGGGCTGCTGCGCAGCTATCACGCGATGACCGGCCTCGACTACGTCGCACTCCGCTACTTCAACGTCTACGGGCCTCGCATGGATGTCCACGGCGCATACACCGAGGTACTCGTGCGCTGGATGGAGCGCATCGCCGAGGGTGAGCCGCCGCTGATATTCGGTGACGGCAGCCAGACGATGGACTTCGTCTGCGTGCCGGACATCGCACGCGCCAATGTGCTCGCCGCCGAATCGGATGTAACCGACGTTGTCTTCAACATCGCGAGCGGCACCGAGACGAGTCTCAACGAGTTGGCGGAAACGCTGCTGCGTGTGATGGGCTCAAACCTGCCGATCGAATACGGGCCGGCGCGGACCGTGAACGGGGTTACCCGTCGCCTCGCCGATACGTCGAGCGCGAAGCGGGATCTCGGCTTCAGTGCCGAGATCGATCTCGAGGAAGGCCTCACCAGGCTCGTCGATTGGTGGCGCGAGGCCGAGGCGAGGGACCAATACCTGGTCTCGTCGAACGGAGCCGCGCGATGATGGAAGTCCCGTTCGCTCGACCGTGGTTCGGTGGGGGAGAGGCAGAGGCTGTCGCCGCAGTGATCGACTCGGGCTGGCTCACCCAAGGGCCGCGGGTGGAGGAGTTCGAGCAGGCCTTCGCCCAGCGTGTCGGGGCGCCGGATGCCGTCGCGACGACGAGTTGCACAACGGCCCTCCACCTCGCCCTCTACGCCTCGGGCGTCGGTCCGGGCGATGAGGTGATCGTTCCGTCGCTGTCGTTCATCGCGACCGCAAACTCGGTCTGGCACTGCGGTGCGACGCCGGTCTTCGCCGACATCGACCCGCTCACCTTGAACCTGGACCCGGTGGACGTCGAGCGGCGCCTCACCCCTCGAACCAAGGGGGTGATTCCCGTCCACCAGGTCGGGCTTCCGGCCGATATGGACAGCTTCATCGACCTCGCAGAGCGACACGACCTGACCCTGGTCGAGGATGCCGCCTGTGCCATCGGCGCCCTCCACAGAGGGAGACCGATCGGCTCGCTTGGACCCTTGGCCTGCTTTTCATTTCATCCGCGCAAGGTGATCACCTGCGGCGAGGGCGGGATGATCGCGGTTCACGACCCAGCTGTCGCGGAGCGACTGAGGCGACTTCGCCAGCACGCGATGGACACATCGGCGCTTCAGCGCCATTCGGCCCGTGACGTCGTGATCGAGCATTACCCGGAGCGGGGCTGGAATGCTCGTATGACCGACCTCCAGGCGGCAGTCGGGCTCTGCCAGCTCGAGGTCCTCGATTCGATCCTTGCGGAGCGTCGCCGCCTTGCCGAGCGCTACTCGGATGGGCTGGCCGCCATCCCTTACCTCCAGACGCCCGAGGATCCGAGCTATGCCGTCCGCACCTGGCAGTCGTATCCGGTTCGAGTCAGCCCGGACGGCCCGATCGGAGCCGAAGAGATGATGCGGCTACTGCTGGGGGACGGGATTGCCACTCGACGCGGAGTGATGGCGATCCACCTCGAGCGGTCCTATGGCGGGACCGCCGTCGATCTCCCACAGACCGAGGCGGCGGCACGCGACTGTGTGTTGCTGCCGTTGTTCCCGGGCCTCTCGGATGAGGCCCAGGATTATGTGGTCGGGCAGCTTGCCCAGTACGCCGTTGCACAGGCGGCCTGATGGCCAACCGGGCGCAACGATCCGCTGCTGCCCGGGGCAACGGAGCGATCATCCCGATCGATCGCGCCTGGATGGGAGATCCTCAACCGAAGGCCAGCTTCGCCCCGGACCCGGGAACGCTGGATGCCTCTCGGCTCACCGAGGCTGCGATTCGCCTTCTCGATCTCATTGGGGCCGCAGCCCTGCTGATCGTTCTTTCGCCACTCCTGGCTGTGGTTGCGCTGATTGTCAGGATTGACTCGCCGGGCCCGGCGATCTACCGCCAACGTCGATTGGGCCGGCATCTGAAGCCGTTCAGGGTCGCCAAGTTCCGATCGATGCGCGAAGGCGTCGGTGCCGATCGCCACCGCCAACACGTGATCAGGATGATCGCCGAGGACGGGAAGGCCGCACGGCCCATGGTCAAGCTCGAGGAGGACGATCGGGTCACCCGGGTTGGCGCGTTCCTGAGGCGGTCCAGCCTCGACGAGCTGCCCCAGCTGTGGAATGTGCTGCGGGGGGAGATGTCGCTGGTGGGGCCCCGACCCCCGATCCAATATGAGGTCGACCGGTACCCGCCCGAGGCATTCCGACGCTTCGCAGTCCGACCGGGGGTGACAGGGCTCTGGCAGGTGCGCGGCCGGAGCACCCTCACCTTCCAGCAGATGATCGAGCTCGACGCCGAGTACGTCGAGCGGCGCTCGTTGCCCCTCAACATGAAGATCCTGTTGCTGACGATCCCCACCGTGTTGCACGGCAGGGGCGCGGCTTAAAGAGGCAACACTCAACCTCCGGTGGAGGGTTAGTTCGAGCATTTCGCCTGAAGATCTGCTCGGGGTGGAAATTCGTAGGGTTGCCAGGCGTTGCAATAGCAGGTGCATTCGCTTCGGAAAATGGTCGTCTTGCTCGCCCTGCTGGTCCCGGCAGGCCTTGCGACCTGCACAGAAGCCGCCTTTGCCGGCCCATGCGATCCACCCGCGAACGAAATCGTCTGCGAGAACTCGAAGCCAGGCAATCCGGAAAGCGAATGGGATGTAGAAGGGGCGGGCGATCCCAGCATCCAGGGGTTCGCCACGAGCATGAGCGTCGACCGCGGGGAAGCGGTCCGCTTCAAGATCAAGACGCCATCCACGGCCTACCGGCTCGACATCTACCGGATGGGCTACTACGGGGGAGACGGGGCCCGCAAGGTCGCCACGGTCGTACCCTCGGCCTCGCTTCCACAGACGCAGCCCCCATGTGCGGAAGAAGCGTCGACCGGCCTGATCGATTGCGGGAACTGGGCCGAATCGGCGTCATGGGCGGTGCCCTCGGACGCAGTCTCGGGAATCTATTTCGCGAAGCTCGTGCGCGAAGACCAGGCCTCCGAAGGAAGCCAGATCATCTTCGTCGTTCGCGATGACGGCGGCGGGTCCGACCTCCTCTTCCAGACCTCCGACACGACCTGGGAGGCCTACAACCGTTACGGCGGCAACAGCCTCTACACCGGCGGCCCCGGGAAAAACCCGGGCGCGCCTACAAGGTCAGCTACAACCGCCCGCTGACCGTTCGCGGGACGGCGCCCGAAGACAGCCCGTTCAACGCCGAGTACCCGATGGTCCGCTGGCTGGAGCGCAACGGCTACGACGTCAGCTACACAAGCGAGGGTGACGTCGACCGCGACGGCAGCTCCCTGCTCGAACACAAGGTATTTCTCTCCGTCGGCCACGACGAGTACTGGTCCGCCGGTCAGCGGGCGAACGTCACGGCGGCCCGGGACGCCGGTGTCAATCTCGGCTTCTTCAGCGGCAATGAGATCTTCTGGAAGGCGAGGTGGGAAAACAGCCACCGCACCCTCGTCTGTTACAAGGAGACGCACGCGAACGAAAAGATCGATCCGGAAACGAACGTCTGGACGGGCACCTGGCGAGACCCGCGCTTCGGCACCCAGGACGGGAAGAAGCCCGAGAACGAGCTGAGCGGGCAGATCTTCACGGTCGACGAGGGGACGACGGCGATCGAAGTCCCGGCGGCCGACGGCAAGCTGCGTCTCTGGCGCAACACGAACATCGCCTCCCTCAAACCAGGGGAAACCGCAACCCTCGCGGAAGACACGCTCGGCTACGAGTGGGACGAAGACCTCGACAACGGCTTCCGGCCGAAGGGCCTCTTTCGCCTCTCCTCGACCACCACCGAAGTGCCCGAGAAGCTCCAGGACTTCGGCTCAACCTACGGGCCGGGAACAGCGACGCACCACATCACGGAGTACCGAGCCCCCAGCGGCGCTCTGGTCTTCGGCGCCGGCACGGTCCAGTGGTCCTGGGGGCTCGAAGGCGAGCACGACCGCGGAGAATCGACTCCGGACGACCGGATGCGCCAGGCGACGGTGAACGTCCTGGCGGACATGGGCGCGCAGCCCCAAACGCTGCAAACGGGCCTGGTCGCGGCCTCGAAATCGACCGACACGACGCCGCCCACCTCAGCAATCGCGAGCCCTGCCAACGGGTCGAAAGTCGAGGCCGGCAACTCGGTCTCGATCACTGGCACAGCAACCGACGCCACCGGGGAGACCGAAAAAGGCGGCCAGGTCGCCGGTGTCGAAGTCTCCGTCGACAACGGGTCCACCTGGCATCCGGCCGACGGACGAGGGGAATGGAGCTACAACTGGACCCCGAACGCCGTGGGCGCAGCGACGATCAAAGCCCGCGCCGTCGACGACAGCGGAAACATCCAGCTGGTCGCCGCCCAGGAGACAGTCGAAGTGGAACCGCGGTCGTGCCCATGCTCAATCTGGGAAGGCAGCCTCAGCGCCCCGGCAGACGGAGATGGAAACTCGGTGGAACTCGGGCTCAGGTTCCGGTCGGACACCGATGGCTTCATCACCGGGGTCCGCTTCTACAAGGCCCTGCAGAACTCCGGCCCCCATAGCGGCCGACTCTGGACGAATGGCGGCACCCTGCTCGGTCAGGTCACGTTCACGAACGAGTCCGGGTCCGGATGGCAGCAGGCCAACTTCGAAACCCCGATCGCGATCCAGGCCGGCACGACCTATGTCGTCTCCTACCACGCGCCCGTCGGCCGCTACTCGGCGATCAGAAATTTCTTTTCGCCCGACGGGACCGACAACCCACCCCTCCATGCCCTGGCTGATGGAGTCGAAGGAGGTAACGGCGTCTTCAACTACGGCCCCGCGGGGGGGCTGTTCAGCGAAGGGGGACCGCACACATTCGAAGCGGCGAACTATCTCGTCGACCCCGTCTTCACCGAAGAATTGGAAGAAGACAAAACGCCGCCGGTCGTCAGCAGCCAGATTCCGATCGCAGGGGCGATCGAAGTCGACCCCGAATCCTCGGTCAGCGCAACCTTCAGCGAGCCGATCAAAGCAAGCTCGGTCTCGTCCTCGACGGTCGAACTGAGGGACGCATCCAATGCCCTCGTCGAAGCCACCGTCAGCTACAGCCAGCCAAATCGACGAATCACGCTGACGCCCACCGAGTCGCTCAAATTCTCGTCGCAGTACACCATGCGGATAAAAGGAGGCGCGGGGGGGATCACCGACCTCGCCGGCAACCCGATGTCGGCCGACGCGTCCTGGACCTTCACGACAGCCGCGGCGCCACCGCCTCCGCCGGATGAAGGTCCGGGGGGCCCGATCCTCGTCATCACGAACGCCGAAAACCAGTTCGGCCGCTATTACCCGGAAATCCTTCGGGCCGAAGGGCTCAGCGAGTTCATCGCGACGGATATCTCGAAAGTGACGGCGCCCGTGCTGAATGAACACGACGTCGTGATTCTTGCTCAGGGCAAGCTCAGCTCGGGACAGGCTCAGATGCTGACCGAATGGGTCCAGCAGGGCGGCAACCTCATCGCGATGAGGCCCGACTCCAAACTGCTTGGACTGCTCGGTCTCAGCTCCGCCGGCGGTGTCCTCGCAAACGCCTATCTCGGCGTCGAAACCTCGACTCCCCCCGGAAAAGGAATCGTCGGCGAAACCATCCAGTACCACGGCAATGCGGATCGATACGCGCTCGCTGGTGCCGAAACGATCGCCAGCCTCTACTCCGACCCGAACACCAAAACGTCGAACCCCGCGGTGACCATGCGCCAAGTGGGGTCGAATGGCGGCACCGCCGCAGCCTTCAGCTACGACCTGGCCCGGTCGGTCATCTACACCCGCCAGGGAAATCCCGCCTGGGCGGGAGAAGATCGAGACGGGATCGGCCCGATTCGCTGCCGACGACCTCTTCTTCGGCGCGAAGGCGGGAGACTCGCAGCCGGACTGGGTCAACCTGAACAAGGTCGCGATTCCACAGGCGGATGAGCAGCAGCGCCTCCTCACCAACCTGATCGGCCAGATGAATCTCGATCGCAAGCCACTGCCAAAGTTCTGGTTCCTGCCCCACGACGAGAAGGCCGCGGTGGTCATGACCGGAGATGACCATGGCTAACGGGGGGACGGTGGGGCGCTTCGAACAGATGGAGGAACTCAGCCCACCGGGGTGCTCGGTCGCGAACTGGGAATGCGTTCGCGCCACCTCGTACATCTATCCGAACACTCCGATCTCCGATGCGACGGCCGCCAAACTGACCGGGGAAGGATTCGAGATCGGGCTGCATTTCACGACCAACTGCGAAGACTGGAGCAGCACCTCGCAACTCGAATCGATCTACTCGGAACAACTCGCCGAATGGCACGCCGAACTTCCCCGGTCTCCCCGGCCCGTCCACCAGCCGCACTCACTGCATCACCTGGAGCGACTGGGCCAGCCAACCAAAGGTCGAGCTCAAAGACGGCATTCGGCTCGACACCAATTACTACTACTGGCCTTCCGAATGGATTCAGGACAGGCCTGGAATGTTCACGGGATCCGGAATGCCGATGCGCTTCGCCGATCGCAACGGCTCGCCCATCAACATCTATCAGGCAACGACCCAGATGACCGACGAGTCCGGTCAGTCATACCCGGGGACCATCGACGCGCTCCTCGCCAATGCGCTGGGGCCAAAGGGCTACTACGGGGTCTTCACCGCAAATATGCACACCGACGACCCGGTCTCCACCGACGGCGAAGCGATCATCAACGCCGCGCTGGCCAACGGGGTGCCGGTCGTGTCAGCGAAGCAGATGCTGACCTGGCTCGACGGTCGCAACGAATCTTCATTCGGCTCGATCTCATGGTCGGCCGGAAAACTCCAGTTCAATATCAGCCCGGGGGTCGGCGCAACGGGCCTCAGGGCGATGGTGCCCAAACTGTCCGCGAGCGGCGAACTCGAATCGGTCAAACGAGGCACCACGACAGTGCCGCTGACGTTCCAGACGATCAAGGGTGTCGACTACGCGTTCTTCGACGCAGCGGCGGGAAGCTACACTGCGACCTACTCGATCCCTTCGACGCCGGCCCCCAGCCTGACCGCGACGATCCCGCCATCGCCGGCGAACAACAACAGCCCCAAGGTCACCGGGGCTGCGAGCGCCGGGAGCACGGTGAAGATCTATGCAGGATCGAGTTGCGCAGGCTCTCCTGTCGCAACCGGAACGGCAGCCCAACTGGCCTCCGGCATCTCGGTCAGTGTTGCCGACGATTCGACGACCACCTTCACGGCGACAGCGACCTCCGGTGAAGCCACCTCGAGTTGCTCGACTCCGATCACATACGTCGAGGACACCACCGCGCCGAACACGACGATCACCCAGAACCCGGCCGCTCTGGTCGCCTCCGGCGCCGCCGAATTCAAATTCAGCGGCGACGACGGGACCGGCTCCGGCGTCGCCTCGTTCCAGTGCCGCCTCGACTCGAGCGAAGCGGCGGCCTGGGCTAGCCTGCTCCTCGCCGAAGAGCTACTCGGCGCTCGCCGACGGCGCCCACTCCTTCGAAGTCCGCGCGATCGACCAGGCCGCCAACACCGACGGGACGCCGGCGTCCTTCACCTGGACCGTCGACACCACCGCGCCGAACACGACGATCACCCAGAACCCGGCCGCTCTGGTCGCCTCCGGCGCCGCCGAATTCAAATTCAGCGGCGACGACGGGACCGGCTCCGGCGTCGCCTCGTTCCAGTGCCGCCTCGACTCGAGCGAAGCGGCGGCCTGGGCTAGCCTGCTCCTCGCCGAAGAGCTACTCGGCGCTCGCCGACGGCTCCCACACCTTCGAAGTCCGGGCGATCGACCAGGCCGCCAACACCGACGGGACGCCGGCGTCCTTCAGCTGGACCGTCGACACCACCGCGCCGAACACGACGATCACCCAGAACCCGGCCGCTCTGGTCGCCTCCGGCGCCGCCGAATTCAAATTCAGCGGCGACGACGGGACCGGCTCCGGCGTCGCCTCGTTCCAGTGCCGCCTCGACTCGAGCGAAGCGGCGGCCTGGGCAGCTTGCTCCTCGCCGAAGAGCTACTCGGCGCTCGCCGACGGCTCCCACACCTTCGAAGTCCGGGCGATCGACCAGGCCGCCAACACCGACGCGACGCCGGCGTCCTTCAGCTGGACCGTCGACACCACCGCGCCGAACACGACGATCACCCAGAACCCGGCCGCTCTGGTCGCCTCCGGCGCCGCCGAATTCAAATTCAGCGGCGACGACGGGACCGGCTCCGGCGTCGCCTCGTTCCAGTGCCGCCTCGACTCGAGCGAAGCGGCGGCCTGGGCTGCCTGCTCCTCGCCGAAGAGCTACTCGGCGCTCGCCGACGGCGCCCACTCCTTCGAAGTCCGGGCGATCGACCAGGCCGCCAACACCGACGCGACGCCGGCGTCCTTCACCTGGACCGTCGACACCACCGCGCCGAACACGACGATCACCCAGAACCCGGCCGCTCTGGTCGCCTCCGGCGCCGCCGAATTCAAATTCAGCGGCGACGACGGGACCGGCTCCGGCGTCGCCTCGTTCCAGTGCCGCCTCGACTCGAGCGAAGCGGCGGCCTGGGCTGCCTGCTCCTCGCCGAAGAGCTACTCGGCGCTCGCCGACGGCGCCCACTCCTTCGAAGTCCGGGCGATCGACCAGGCCGCCAACACCGACGCGACGCCGGCGTCCTTCAGCTGGACCGTCGACACCACCGCGCCGAACACGACGATCACCCAGAACCCGGCCGCTCTGGTCGCCTCCGGCGCCGCCGAATTCAAATTCAGCGGCGACGACGGGACCGGCTCCGGCGTCGCCTCGTTCCAGTGCCGGCTCGACTCGAGCGAAGCGGCGGCCTGGGCTGCCTGCTCCTCGCCGAAGAGCTACTCGGCGCTCGCCGACGGCGCCCACTCCTTCGAAGTCCGGGCGATCGACCAGGCCGCCAACACCGACGCGACGCCGGCGTCCTTCAGCTGGACCGTCGACACCACCGCGCCGAACACGACGATCACCCAGAACCCGGCCGCTCTGGTCGCCTCCGGCGCCGCCGAATTCAAATTCAGCGGCGACGACGGGACCGGCTCCGGCGTCGCCTCGTTCCAGTGCCGCCTCGACTCGAGCGAAGCGGCGGCCTGGGCTAGCCTGCTCCTCGCCGAAGAGCTACTCGGCGCTCGCCGACGGCGCCCACTCCTTCGAAGTCCGCGCGATCGACCAGGCCGCCAACACCGACGCGACGCCGGCGTCCTTCAGCTGGACCGTCGACACCACCGCGCCGAACACGACGATCACCCAGAACCCGGCCGCTCTGGTCGCCTCCGGCGCCGCCGAATTCAAATTCAGCGGCGACGACGGGACCGGCTCCGGCGTCGCCTCGTTCCAGTGCCGCCTCGACTCGAGCGAAGCGGCGGCCTGGGCTGCCTGCTCCTCGCCGAAGAGCTACTCGGCGCTCGCCGACGGCTCCCACTCCTTCGAAGTCCGGGCGATCGACCAGGCCGCCAACACCGACGCGACCCCGGCGTCCTTCAGCTGGACCGTCGACACCACCGCGCCGAACACGACGATCACCCAGAACCCGGCCGCTCTGGTCGCCTCCGGCGCCGCCGAATTCAAATTCAGCGGCGACGACGGGACCGGCTCCGGCGTCGCCTCGTTCCAGTGCCGCCTCGACTCGAGCGAAGCGGCGGCCTGGGTAGCCTGCTCCTCGCCGAAGAGCTACTCGGCGCTCGCCGACGGCGCCCACTCCTTCGAAGTCCGGGCGATCGACCAGGCCGCCAACACCGACGGGACGCCGGCGTCCTTCAGCTGGACCGTCGACACCACCGCGCCGGCGGTGAGCATCGACTCCGGCCCCTCTGGCCTCACCAACGACCCGACGCCGACCTTCACCTTCAGCTCCGAGCCGGGGCGAGCTTCGAATGCTCGCTCGACACCGGCGCACCGAGCTTCGGCCGTGCTCGGGCGCCGGGACCCACGACGCCCTCCGCGCCACTGGCCGATGGGCCCTACACCTTCCGGGTGCGAGCGACCGACGCGGCGGCGAACCCCGGCTCGGCGACCCAGAGCTTCACGGTCGACACGGCCGCGCCGGACGCGCCGGAACTGACGGCAACCGTTCCGGCCTCGCCGGCCAACGACAACTCGCCGAAGATCTTCGGCTCGGCTGACGCCGGCTCCACCGTTCGCCTGTTCATCACGAACGACTGCTCAGGCGATCCGATCGCGACCGCGACGGCAGCCGAACTCACGACGGGCATCAGCGTGTCCGTCCCCGACGACTCCCTCACTCGTTTCCGGGCAACGACCACTCGAGCATCGGCAACCCTCGTCGTGCTCCGCCGCGCTCACCTACGTCGAGGACTCGACCGCCCCGAGACCCAGATCGACTCCAGCCCGCAGGCATTGAGCAGCAGCGCCACCGCAAGCTTCTCCTTCTCCGGCACCGACACCGGCGGCTCCGGCGTGGCCTCGTTCCAGTGCCGCCTCGACTCGAGCGAAGCCGCGGCCTGGGCAGCCTGCGCCTCGCCGAAGAGCTACTCGGCGCTCGCCGACGGCTCCCACACCTTCGAAGTCCGGGCGATCGACCAGGCCGGCAACACCGACGCGACCCCGGCGTCCTTCACCTGGACCGTCGACACCACCGCGCCCGAACACGACGATCGACCCAGAACCCGGCCGCTCTGGTCGCCTCCGGCGCCGCCGAATTCAAATTCAGCGGCGACCGACGCGGACCGGCTCCGGCGTCGCCTCCTTCCAGTGCCGCCTCGACTCGAGCGAAGCGGCGGCCTGGGCTGCCTGCTCCTCGCCGAAGAGCTACTCGGCGCTCGCCGACGGCTCCCACACCTTCGAAGTCCGGGCGATCGACCAGGCCGCCAACACCGACGCGACGCCGGCGTCCTTCACCTGGACCGTCGACACCACCGCGCCGAACACGACGATCACCCAGAACCCGGCCGCTCTGGTCGCCTCCGGCGCCGCCGAATTCAAATTCAGCGGCGACGACGGGACCGGCTCCGGCGTCGCCTCGTTCCAGTGCCGGCTCGACTCGAGCGAAGCGGCGGCCTGGGTTGCCTGCTCCTCGCCGAAGAGCTACTCGGCGCTCGCCGACGGCTCCCACTCCTTCGAAGTCCGGGCGATCGACCAGGCCGCCAACACCGATGCGACCCCGGCGTCCTTCAGCTGGACGGTCGACACCACCGCGCCGGTGGTGAGCATCGACTCCGGCCCCTCGGGCCTCACCAACGACCCGACGCCGACCTTCACCTTCAGCTCCGAGCCGGGCCGAGCTTCGAATGCTCGATCGACACCGGGACACCGAGCTTCGGGCCGTGCTCGGGCAACGGGACCCACACACCCCCGCGCCACTGGCCGATGGGCCCTACACGTTCCGGGTGCGAACCGCCGACGCTGCGGGGAACCCCGGCTCGGCAACCCAGAGCTTCACGGTCGACACGGCTGCGCCGGACGCGCCGGAACTGACGGCAACCGTTCCGGCCTCGCCGGCCAACGACAACTCGCCGAAGATCTTCGGCTCAGCTGAAGCAGGCTCCACCGTTCGCCTGTTCATCACTAACGACTGCTCAGGCGATCCGATCGCAACAGCGACGGCAGCCGAACTCACGGCGGGCATCAGCGTGTCCGTCCCCGACGATTCTCTGACCGCTTCCGGGCAACGACGACCTCGAGCATCGGTAACCCCTCGTCGTGCTCCGCCGCGCTCACCTACGTCGAGGACTCGACCGCTCCCGAAACTCAGATAGACACCGGCCCGTCGGGGCAGAGCGGCAGCTCGTCGGCCAGCTTCGGGTTCTCGGGCACCGATACCGGCGGCTCCGGCGTCGCCTCCTTCCAATGCCGACTCGACTCGAGCGAAGCGGCGGACTGGGCGAGCCTGCTCCTCGCCGAAGAGCTACTCCTCGCTCATCGACGGCTCTCACACATTCGAAGTCCGCGCGCTCGACCAGGCCGGCAACATCGAGGCCACGCCTGCCAGTTCCACCTGGACGGTCGACACCACGCATCCGGTGGTCAGCATCGATTCCGGGCCGTCCGGTGTAACCAACGACGCGACACCAACCTTCACCTTCAGCTCCGAGCCCGGCTTGGCCTTCGAATGCTCAATCGACAACGGCTCACCGAGCTTCGGGCCGTGCTCGGGCATTGGGACTCACACGCCGTCCTCGCCCCTCGCTGACGGCCCCTACACGTTCCGAGCCCGCACCGCCGATGCGGCGGGGAACCCGGGTGTCGCCACCCGCGACTTCAGTGTCGAGGCCACCGCTCCCGACGCGCCCAGCCTGACCGACCTGGTGCCGGCGTCCCCGGCGAACGACAACTCCCCGAAGATCGTCGGCTCGGCGCCATCCGGAACGACCGTCCGGCTCTACGCCGGCGCCAACTGCTCCGGCCCGTCGTTGCAGGCCGTCCCAGCCTCGAGCCTGGCCACCGGTCTGACCGTGAGCGTCGCCGACAACTCGACCACCAGCTTCAGCGCCACCGCCACGTCCGGCGCCGAAGTCACGTCCTCCTGCTCAAATCCCCTCGACTACGTCGAGGATTCAGTCGCACCCGATACTTCGATCACCGATCACCCGCCCGCGCAGTCGGACTCCAAGGCCGCCGAGTTCTCCTTCACCGGGTCCGACGGGTCCGGCTCCGGCGTCACGGCGTTCGAATGTCGCCTCGACTCCGGCGCCTGGGCCGGATGCAACTCGCCCCTCAAGTACTCAGGCCTCGCAGACGGCACGCGCAGCTTTGAAGTACGGGCCAAGGACGCCGCTGACAACACTGACTCGACGCCGGCGCAGTTCGAATGGGCAGTCGACACCTCTCCTTCAACCGAACCGAACCAGCCGGTCCCGCCCACCGGCCCGGGCCCCACACCATCCGGGGAGGAGGCTCAATTCATCCGCGTGGTCACCAATACGAAGACGGGAACGGCGTTCCTCATCTTCAGGGTCACGAGCCCCGGTCACTTCTCGATCCGCGCGGCACCGGTACGGGAAGTCGCGCCACGCGGTCAGAAGAGCAATGCGAAGACGGCGGCAAAGTTGAAACAGATTCGGCTGCGACAGAGGAGCATCAAGCCGGCTAACACCAGCGTGGCGGGGGCCGGCGAGGTGAAGGTACCGATCAGGCTGACCCTGACCGGAAAACGTCTCCTCCGCGAGCAGCAGAGGCTGAGGGTCCGCATCAACGTCAGCTTCATCGCGCTCGACGGCTCGACGACGACCTGGAAGCTCGACGTAAAGCTCGTCAAGCGGCCATCTGGCAGGCACAAAAACCGGAATCAGGCGCCCTAGGCACGCAAGATGGAGGACTCAACATTCGTTCTATCGATATGAAAGCCGAGACCGAACGGCGAGTCGGGGGATCCATGACCCCGGCTGAACTGGCCATCATCGTCTGCGCAGATTGCGTCGAGTCGCACGGTCGAATCGAGCGGGCCCTGGCGGGCGACGCCCTCCCGATCCAGGACTGCGTCGATGACCCGGTGGAAGTCATCGCGCTCGAGCTCGACACCTCCACGATCGTCGTTCTCGTATGCGACGTCGACAAGCCGCGGGAGATGGCGGCGCTCCGGCGCCTTCGCCGCGACGCCCCCGATCCCGCAATCGTCGTCATAACGCCGCCGACGACTGCCACCGGAGTGCGTCGCGTGCTCGACGCCGGCGCCGACGCTCTGGTCTTCGACCCCGAGTTGGAGCGGACGCTTTCGACCACTGTGCGAGCCGTATCGATCGGCCAATCCGCGATTCCACGCAAGTTCCTCGCAGGCGTCGAGAAACCGGTGCTCTCGCATCGGGAGAGCGAGGTCCTGGCGTTGGTGCGAAGCGGCTTGACGAACGCCGAGATTGCCGAGCGCCTGTTCCTTGCGGAAAGCACGATCAAGAGTCACCTCTCATCGATCTTCACCAAGTTCGGCGTTCGTTCCCGCAAGGAGGTCGCAGCGGCCTTCGCCGACGGGGACCCCGCCCTTGGGGAGGCGGTGGCCCTCGCCACGAACGGGGAGCCGCCGGAACGGGCGACGGCATGAGCGGCGGGGCACAGGCCGCGGTCCTGGCGCATAGCGCCAACGGCCGTGCTTCCGCCGCCGTGCCGTTCACCCGCCTCGACAACGCCGACCCCGAGCTCCACAGTGAGCTGCTTCAAGTCGTCGAGGACGTCAGCTCCCGTGCCGCCTTCACCCTGGGATCGGAGGTGGAGGAGTTCGAGCGCGCGTTCGCCGAGTGGTGTGGCACCGAGCACGCGGTGGGGGTTTCGTCCGGCACCGCCGCTCTCGAGCTGGCCCTGCGCGCGCTGGGAGTTGGCCGAGGCGACGAGGTCATCGTTCCCACAAACAGCTTCATCGCCACCGCCGAGGCGGTCAGCGCGGTCGGAGCCACGCCACGCCCCGTGGACGTCGATCCAGAGACGGCACTGATCACGGCCGAGATCGTCGAGGCCGCCCTGACGCCGCGGACCCGCTGCGTGATCCCGGTGCACCTTTACGGTCGGACCGTTGAGATGGATCCGCTGCTGACCCTCTGCGGGGAGCGCGGGATCCTCGTCGTCGAGGATGCCTGCCAGGCCCACGGGTCTCTCTCCCGGGGCCGGCCGGCCGGCTCGCTCGGCGATGCGGGTTGCTTCAGCTTCTATCCGACCAAGAACCTCGGCGCCTGGGGAGATGGCGGTGCGGTGGTGACGTCGGATCCCAAGCTCGCCGACAGGGTTCGCAAACTGCGCTCCCACGGGGAGTTGACCCGCCACTATCACGAGATGCCGGCGACAACCGACCGCCTGGACGCGCTGCAGGCCGCGATTCTCCGGGTCAAGCTGGGCCGGCTGGACGAGGCCAACCGCGCCCGGCGCGCCGCGGGTGCGGCGCTTCGCGAGGCGCTGGCCGAGACCGCCGTCACCCCGCCGGCGCCAACGGCAGTCGACGGCGATCACGTTTTCCATCTCTTCGTCGTCCGCACGCCCTGTCCGCCACGCCTTCCGGAGTCATCTGACCGATGCCGGAATCGCCCACGCGATCCACTATCCGCGGCCGATCCACCTCCAGCCGGCATACGCGAACCTCGGCTTCATCGCCGGAGACCTGCCGGTTGCCGAGCGGCTCGCCGGCGAAAGCTGCTCGCTGCCGATCTTCCCCACCATCAGCGAGCAGGAGATCGATCGAATCGCGACCGTCGTCGGCGAGTTCGATGCCCACCGCGACTAGGTCACCGGCCAACGAGGCACCGCATCGGCTGATCGACGATGTCGAGTTCGGCGAGGGCGTCGTGGTCCACTCGTTCACCAACCTCTACGGGTGCCGGATCGGGGAGCCGGACGAAGATCGGTACCTTCGTCGAGGTGCAGCGCGGCGTCGAGATCGGCGCAGCCTGCAAGATCCAGAGCCACAGCTTCATCTGCGATGGCGTCACGATCGCCGATGAGGTATTCGTCGGCCATGGAGTCATGTTCGTGAACGACAAGCGGCCGCGGGCGACCGACGAGGAAGGCAACCTGCAGTCCGAGGCCGACTGGGAGCTGCTTCGCACGATGGTCGAGCGCGGTGCCTCGATCGGATCGGGCGCGACGATCCTCGGCGGCCTGACGATCGGACGCGAAGCGACTATCGGCGCCGGCGCAGTGGTGACCAAGGACGTGGCCCCAGGGGAGACCGTCGTCGGCAATCCGGCTAGGCCACGACGGTGAGCGCGCCCGGCTCGACCCCGAGCGATACCTCGACCCGCTCGCCGATGTAGTCGCCGTCGACCTGGACCGGGAACGGCCGGGCCGCACCATCCTTGGTGGTCGACGTGGAGCGGATCCTGGCCTCGGTCACGTCCTCGAAATGCTCGATCTGGCGGTGGCGGGCGGCGGGGCGCCTCTCGCTGAAGAGGCGGGTGATCAGCGTCGGCATGTCGCGCTGGGCGGCGCGCTTCAGCACCCCGAGCGAGAGGGTCCCGTCGTCGATCTCCACGCCCTCGCAGACGCGCAGCGGCCGGCTCGCGAAGTAGGTGAAGGGATCCGAGTTCTGGGCGAGCGCGGTGACGCCCTCGACGGTCCTGCCGGCGACGTCGACCTCGATGTGGACGGGATTGAGGAGGAACTCGCGGTAGAAGGCCGAGAGAGCCGCCCATGTGTAGTAGTAGGGACCGGCCTTCGACTTCATCCCGGGATGGGCGTCGACCCGCTTCACGACCGTGGCGTCGATCCCGACCCCGCAGGCGAACACGAAGCGACGGTCGTCGACCCTGCCGAGGTCGATCTTGCGGGGCGCCCACTCCTCGGCGAGGGTCAGGAGGTGCTCGGTCGCGTCGACGACGTCGTTGGGGATTCCGAGCGTGCGGCAGACGACGTTGGTCGAGCCGCCGGGCAGGACCGAGACCGGCACGTCGGTTCCGGCGAGGCCGTTCGCGACCTCGTTCAGGGTCCCGTCGCCGCCGAAGGCGACGACGATGTCGTAGCCGTGGTCGCGGACCTCGCGCCCGATCTCGGTCGCGTGGTTCTGGGCCTCGGTCGAGACGGTCTCGACCTCGAACTGCCCCTGGAGGGCGTAGACGACGAGGTTCTTGAGCCGGTTCGAGACCGTCGTCGCGTACGGGTTGACGATGATCAGCATCCGTTTCTTGCCCCGCCTGCCTGGCCTTCTGGAGCCGAATCGGGACATCTTCAGCGGCGCTTCAGGATTCGGCGCGAAAGGTGATTCCGTCGAGGACGCAGAGCACGACCGGACAGCTGACGGCTCCGACATCACTCGCCGGAAGGCTGGGGGCGCTGCCATGGACGAGGACCGCACCGACTTCCCCTTCTTGCGGCAGAGAGAAGTTCAGATCCGGCCGCGGGAGATATCCGGGGGGCAGTTGAAATGCATTGGCACCTTCGGTCGAGCATTCGCGGTAGATGCCCTCAAGGTGGACGATGCCGATCTGATCCTTGTAGAACCTGACGCTCGCCGTGTCGGGAAGTCCGGCGTTATGGCATCCATTCTGAAATTGCGGCTCACCTGGCCCGTTGACGGCGTGCCAGCGTTCGGGAGGGGGCAGGGAGTTGGCGACGTCGGCGCTCCCGGCATGGGCGGCGTCGGGCACCGTGCCCAGGGTCGAGGCGTTGACCTGCGCGCCTGTCAGGGAGCCGCTCTTGACCTTGGCGGCGGTGACCGCCTGGTTCTTGATCTTCGCCGTCGTGACCGAGTTCTTCTTCAGCTGCTTCGGGCCGACGCTGTTCTTGGGCAGCTTCAGCGCCGCGTAGGAAGCCCCGCCCAGGGCGATGAAGACGGCGATCGTCGCCATGACGTTGGCGTATGTGAGGCGTGGACGAAGCCGGCCCATCAGTTCGGCAGTCTAGCCTCGTACCTGACCACCTCTCCGTCGTCGTCTTCGCGGACCCGCCCTTCGTTGACGAGCAGGTCGGCGTGGCCGATCACCTCGGAGAGGGTGAGGAAGGCCTGGGTGACGGCGACGTTGCCCCAGATCGCCTGCGCGACCTCGTAGCCGCTGCGCGGGCGCTCGGCGATCAGCCCGTAGATCTTCTCCTTGCGGCGCTCGGTCTTGGCGAGGCGCTCGTCGATCAGGGCGACGTGGTCGGTGATCGGCTCGCCGTGCCCGGAGAGGACGAAGTCGGCCGGCATCTCGCGCGTCTTCCGCAACGACTCGATGTAGGTGACGAGGGCCTGCTCGCGGCGATCGGAGCCGTCGAGCGCCCGCGCGATCAGCGGGTTCGAGGAGATGTGGCCGATCAGGTGGTCGGCGGCGATCAGGATCTGGCGCCGCTCGTCCCAGAAGACCGTGTCCGACGGGCTGTGGCCGGGTCGGTGCAGGGCTTCGAGGCTGCGGTCGTTGAACTCGATCATCTCGCCGTCACCGAGCGGCCGCGTCACCTGCGCGTGCGCGCCCCAGCCGCGGAAGCTGCGGGAGACGCTCTGGAGGGCGTGGGCGACCTCGGGCGGGATCCCGTTGCGAAGCATCAGATCGACCGCGAACTCGTCCTCGCGCTCGGCGTCCTCGCCGAAGTTCGCGAGACGCTCGGCGGCGACGCCGATCGCCGCGACCTCGGCGCCGGAGTGCTCGACGACGATCTCGACCAGCCCGAGGTGGTCGATGTGCTGGTGGGTGAGGATCACCAGCTCGAGCTCGTCGATCGAGTGGTCGCGCTCGCCGAGCTGGCGCTGGAGCTCGTCGAGCGCCTTGCCCGAGTTGGGGCCGGTGTCGACGAGGGTCAGGGGCTCGTCCTCGATCAGGTAGCAGTTGACGCGCCCGACGGCGAAGGGCGTCGGGATCGAGAGCCGGTGGATGCCGGCCAGCGCGGCCTGCTCCAGGGCCTCCTGCGGTGTCTCGGTCATGACCTGATCAGGGCGAGCAGCTCGTCGCGCCTGGCCTCCATGTCCTCCGGCGATACCAGCGACTCGACCGTGAGGCGGAGCAGCGGCTCGGTGTTGGAGGGGCGGACGTTGAAGTGCCAGTCCGGGTAGTCGACCGAGATTCCGTCGAGGCGGCTCTGCTCGCCGTCCGAGTAGCGCTCGGCGATCTCCTCCATCTTCGCCTCCTGGTCTGCGACCTCGGAGTTGATCTCGCCGGAGATGAAGTAGCGCGAGCGGAAGTCCGCCATCAGCTCCGCCAGGGTCCGGCCGCCGACCGATAGCAGCTCCAGCATCAGCAGCGCCGGGATCGTGCCCGAGTCGGCGCACCAGAAGTCGTGGAAGTAGTAGTGGCCGGAGACCTCGCCGCCGAAGACCGCGTCGTCCTCGCGCATCTTCCGCTTGAAGAAGGCGTGGCCGACGCGGGAGATGTCGGAGCGGCCGCCGTCGGCGGCGACGAGGTCGGCGGACGGCGCGGCTCGAGCGCGGGTCGTAGAGGATCAGCGCCCCGGGGTGGGCCTGCAGGAGGGAGCGCGCCAGCAGCGCGCAGACGAAGTCGCCGTCGCAGAAGCTGCCGTCGGCGTCGATGAAGAAGCAGCGGTCGGCGTCGCCGTCCCAGGCGATCCCGAGGTCGGCGCCGCTGCCCGCACCGCGCTCGATGATCGCCTGCCGGTTCTCCTCGAGCAGCGGGTTCGGTCCGTGGTCGGGGAACTCGCCGTCGGGCTCGAAGTACATCTCCTCGAGCTCGAGGCCGAGTCCGCTCGAGGATCGGCCCGACCATCGGGCCCGCCATGCCGTTGCCGCCGTCGACGACGACCTTCATCGGCCTCACCTGCTCGAGGTCGACGAAGGAGAGGGCGTGGGCGCGGAAGTCGTCCCAGATGTCGACCTCCTCGAACGAGCCGCCGCCGGGACCCTGGCCGAGGCCGGCCTCGATCTCGCGGCGGACCTCGTCGATCCCGGCTTCGCCGGAGAGCGCCAGCGCGCCCTCGCGGAGAAGCTTCACGCCGGTGTAGGGCTTGGGGTTGTGGGAGGCGGTGACCATCGCCCCGCCGTCGAGCTCGCGCGAGCCGACCAGGTGGTAGAGCATCTCGGTCGCGACCATGCCGGCGTCGAGGACGGTCGCCCCCTCGATGATCATCCCGTCGCGGACCTCGGCCGCCATCGCCGGTGCGGTCAGGCGCATGTCGCGGCCGAGGCCGACGCGCAGCTCGGCAGGCCGGCTTATCGCGGAGGCGGGAGAGGACGCGGATGAAACCGCGGCCGATCGCGAGCGCGGTCGTCTCGTCCATCTCGGTCCCGTAGAGGCCCCTGATGTCGTAGGCCTTGAATATTCCGGGCGGCGCGAGGGTCAAAACGCCCCCGCCAGCGCTTCGTAGCTCTGCTCGAGCGTCTGCGGCATGACCCTGGTGTCGGCGATCACCGGCATGAAGTTCGTGTCGCCGCCCCAGCGAGGCACGACGTGGAGGTGGATGTGGTGCTCGACGCCGGCGCCGGCGACCCTGCCCTGGTTGATGCCGACGTTGTACCCGTGTGGGTCGTAGACCTCCTCGAGCCTGCCCATCGCCCGCTGCGCGAGGGCCATCATCTCCGCGATCGTCTCCGGGGAGAGCTCCTGAAAGCCGGCGATGTGCTCGTAGGGGGCGACCATCAGGTGGCCGTTCGTGTACGGGAACAGGTTGAGGATCACGAAGCAGCGCTCGCCGCGGTGGACGATCAGGTTCGCCCGATCGTCATCCGCGCCGGGCTTGGCGCAGAAGATGCACTGGTCCTCGGTGTCCTTCGACGCGTCCTTCACGTAGGCGAGGCGCCACGGCGCCCAGATTCGGAAATTGGCCACACCACTGATCCTATGAGAGCCGGACGGGCAAGCCACCCCCGGACGCGCGGCGACTCCGCGGCGACTCGAACAAGTCGCCACCTCCTCCGCTCCCGGGCGGGCGGACGCTGAGATCACCGGTGATCATGTGCGCGCCCGCCCGGGAGCGGAGGACATGGCGTTAGTTCAGAGCCAGCCGCGTTTGCGGAAGAAGGCGATCATCACCGCCAGCACGATGACCATCCCACCGATCACGATCCAGAAGTCGGTCAGTGACGAGGATGCGGGCTCGCCGCCCCCGGGTAGCCCGACGTTCATGCCCCAGATGCTCGCGATCAGTGTCGCCGGCAGGAAGACGATGCTGAAGACCGTGAGGATGCGAAGGATGTCGTTGAAACGGTGGGAGATGACCGACTCGTTCGTCTCCTCGAGCGCCTCGACGACCTCCTTGTAGTTCTCGAGCATGTCCCAGATCCGCTCGTGGGCGTCGACGATGTCGTCGAAGTAGATCTCGAGGTCGAGGTCGGGGGCGAGGTAACGCTGCTTGACCCGCTCGAGATCGCGGAGAACAGGGCGCTGCGGCCGGATCACCTTGCGGAAGTTGATGATCTCCTGCTTGACGTTGGAGATGTCGCGAACGACCTCGTCGGAGCGGCCCTCGAAGATGTCGTCCTCGAGTGCGTCGAGCTTGTTGCCGATCTTGCGCAGCATCGGGAAGCAGTAGTCGAAGCTGTCGTCGACGAGCCGGTACAGGAGATAGCCCGAGCCGCGTGAGAAGAGCTGCTCGCGGGTCTCCTCCTTGACCCGGCAGGTCTCGAACAGGTACTCGACCGGCTGCAGCGGCTGGTTCGGAATCGTGACCAGGTAGCCGGGGCCGACGAAGAGGTCGAGCTCGCCGGTGCCGAGGCGGCGCGCGGCAGGATCGAAGATCGGGAAGTGGAGAACGATGAACAGGTAGTCGTCGTAGACGTCGATCTTCGGGCGCTGGTTGCGGGAGAGGACGTCCTCGAGATCGAGGGCGTGGAAGTCGAAGTTCTCCTCCAGCCAGCCGCGCTCGAGAGCCCCGGGGTGCTCGATGTTGACCCAGCGCAGGCCCTCGGTGTCGATCTGCTCGACGTTGGGAGTCTGGGGCTCAGCCGGAGCCGGCGCGAGCTCGCCGCGCCGCGCAGAACGACGCAGCCGTGGTTTTGGAAGGTTCGGCATCGTTCTGGCTCATCATGTCGGCGGTCTCGCAAGGCATGGTTTGAACAAGGTTAACCGCCACTCCTAATTCGGCCCGGGCGAAATTTCCCCTGGTAACCTTCGGCCACACATACGCCACATCCAGAGGGGTGGAGGGACTGGCCCATCGAAGCCCCGGCAACCACCTCGGACCATCGGTTCGAGGGGAGGTGCCAACTCCAGCAGGTCGCAGCCGAAGGCCTGGAAGATGTGGGGGACGTCCGATCAGGACCTCTGCCCCACAGAAGGCGGAGGTTTTTTTTATGACGAACAGAAGGACGATCGGATGTCAATCGAGAGCTTGAAGTGCAAGGAGTGTGGGGCGGAATACGACCTTGCCGCTCATTTCGCCTGTTCGAACTGCTTCGGCCCGCTCGAGGTGGCGTACGACCACTCGGCCCTCGACGCCGCCGAGGCCAAGCGCCGGATCCAGGCGGGCTCGCAGGGGATCTGGCGCTATGCCGACTTCCTCCCGTTCGTCGGCCGCCCGGGGGACCCGCTCGAGCCCGGCCTGACGCCGCTGGTGCGCGCCGACCGGCTCGCCGAGCGCCTCGGGATCGACGCCGAGCTCTGGATCAAGAACGACGCAGCCAACCCGACCCACTCGTTCAAGGACCGGGTCGTCGCCGTCGCCGTCGCCAAGGCCCGCGAGCTGGGCTTTCACACCGTCGCCTGCGCCTCGACCGGGAACCTCGCCAACGCGGTCGCCGCCCACGCCGCCGCAGCCGGCCTCGAGTCCTATGTCTTCGTCCCCGCCAACCTCGAGGAGCAGAAGCTGCTCGCGACCGGCGTCTACGGGACGAACCTGGTCGGCGTCCGCGGCAACTACGACGACGTCAACCGGCTCTGCACACAGCTCGCCGAAACGAGGCCGTGGGCCTTCGTCAACGTCAACCTCCGCCCCTACTACTCGGAGGGATCGAAGACACTCGCCTACGAGACGGTCGAGCAGCTCGGCTGGGAGCTGCCGGATCGGGTCGTCGTCCCGATCGCCTCGGGCTCGCTCTTCACCAAGCTCGGGCGAGGGTTCGCCGAGTGGCTCGAGATCGGCCTCGTCGAGGGCCACCAGCCGGTCTTCAACGGCGCCCAGGCTGAGGGCTGCAGCCCGGTCGCGACGGCGTTCGCCGAAGGCTGGGACGTCTGCAAGCCGCAGCGGCCCGAGACGATCGCGAAGAGCCTCGCGATCGGCGACCCTGCCGACGGTCCCTACGCCCTCGAACAGGCGCGGCGCACCGAGGGCAGGATCGACTCGGTCGACGACGAGGAGATCCGGGCCGGGATCCGGCTGCTCGCCGAGACGACCGGGATCTTCACCGAGACCGCCGGCGGGGTCACTGTCGGCGTGCTCACCAAGCTGGCCGAGCGCGGCGAGATCGAGCAGCGGCGATCGGATCGTCGTCTACATCACCGGCGAGGGACTGAAGACCCTCGACGCGACTCGCGATAGGTTCCAGATGCATGAGATCGACCCCGACCTCGAGAGCTTCGAGTCCGAGTTCGAGCAGCAGCAGGTAAGCGTCTGATGGCAGTCACGGTGAAGATCCCGACCCAGCTCCGGGCCGCGACCGGGGGCGAGGCCGAGCTCGAGGTGACAGGATCGACGGTCGGCGAGGTCCTCGACGCCGTGTTCGACGCGCACACCGACCTTCGCGAGCGGATCACCCAGGACGGCGACCTGCGGCGCTTCGTCAACGTCTTCGTCAGCGGCGAGGACATCCGCTTTCAGGAAGGGCTGCAGACCCCGATCAACGAGGGCGACGAGGTGACGATTCTCCCCGCCGTCGCCGGCGGCTGCTGAAGCCCCCCGTCGTAATCCTCTGCGGCGGCCGCGGGACGCGGCTGCGGGAGCGGACGGAGTCGGTCCCGAAGGCGATGGTCGAGATCGGCGGCCGGCCGATTCTCTGGCACGTGATCGGGATCTACGCGGCCCAGGGCTTCGAGCGCTTCCTGCTCGCGACCGGATACCTGGGGGAGGCGATCGAGGAGTTCGTAGCCGCCGAGGCCTGGCCGCGCGGCATCGCGATCGAGTGCGTCGAGACCGGGGTCGACACGCCGACCGGTGGCCGCGTCGCGCAGCTCGCAGACCGGCTGGATGGGGGGACGTTCTGCCTCACCTACGCCGACGGGGTCTCGGACGTCGACCTCGCGGACGAGCTCTCCTTCCACCGCGGACACGGCGCCCACGCGACCGTGACGGTCGTGCGCCCGCGCCTGCAGTGGGGCGTCGCCGAGCTCGACGGCCAGGGCCGGGTGGAGGGGTTCGTCGAGAAGCCGCGCAGCGAGCACTGGATAAACGGCGGCTTCCTCTGCCTCGAGCCGGCCGCTCTCTCCTATCTGGGCGAGGAGAGCGTCCTCGAGCGCGAGCCGCTCGAGCGGCTCGCCGCCGACGGCCAGCTCCGCGCCTTCCGCCACGAGGGATTCTGGGACTGCATGGACACCTACAAGGACGCGGTCGTGCTGAACGACCTCTGGGCCTCCGGCGAGCCGCCATGGAAGGTGTGGGAGGAGGCTGCGGCCCGGTGAGCCTTGCGCTCGTCACCGGCGGCCACGGCTTCGTCGGCTCGCACCTCGCGCGGGCGCTGCTCGAGCGGGGCGAGGCCGTCCGGGTCCTCGACCGGCCCGGGCCCCGCACTGCCGATGTCGGCGGGATCCGTCCGTCGGGGCTCGACCTGCTCGGGATCCGCGGCGAGGTCGAGGTCGTCGAGGCCGACCTCCGCGATGCCGAGGGGGTGGGGGAGGCGGTCGCCGGCGCGGGCTCGGTCTTCCATCTTGCGGCGCAGACGATCGTCGGCGTCGCGCGCGAATCGCCGCTCGAGACCCTCGAAGTCAACGTCCGAGGGGCGTGGAACGTGTTCGAGGCCTGCCGGGACAACGACGTCGAGCGGGTCCTGTTCGCGTCCTCGGACAAGGCCTACGGGTCGAGCCCCGAGCTCCCCTATCTCGAGGACTTCCCTCTGCGGGCGTCGTTTCCATACGACGCCAGCAAGGCGGCCGCGGACATCGTCGCCCGCAGCTACGCCCGGGCATACGGCCTGCCGCTCGCGGTGACGCGGTTCGCGAACGTTTACGGCGGCGGCGACCTCAACTTCTCGCGCCTGGTTCCCGAGACCGTTGTCGCCGTCCTCGACCGGCGGCGGCCGCAGATCCGCTCCGACGGCAGCCCCGAGCGCGACTTCCTCCACGTCGACGACGCGGTCGCCGCCTATCTCGCGATCGCCTCGGCGCTGGGTGAGAACGGAACCGCCGGTCAGGCCTTCAACGCCGGCGGCGACCGGCCCCACTCGGTCCGCGAGGTCGTCGGACTGATCGCCGCCGCCGGCGGCGGCGACGTCGAGCCCGAGTACCTTGGTGAGGGGAGCCCGGAGGGCGAGATCGACCGCCAGTTCGTCGACTCGACCAAGCTCCGCGAGCTGACCGGATGGCGCCCCGAGGTCGACCTGGCCAACGGCCTCAGCCGCACCCTCGAGTGGTATCGCGACCACCCGGATGCCCGGCCAGGCTGATCGAAGCCGACCGGAGCCGCGGATAGCCTGCCGCGCCGTGTCGATCAACGTGGGGATGAGCCTCTTCGCTGTGTCAGTGGCCGCCGTGACCAGCCTCTGCGTTATGGCCGGGTGTGGCGGCGGTGCGTCGTCGGTCGAAGCGCCCGATGGCCATTCCGTTAGTCCCTCTTCCAGCGGCGCAATGACCGCAGGCACAGTTGAACCGGGAATCGCGCAGAACCCTGTTGAACGCGGCCAGGAGGCAGCGGGTGCAAAGGTCCGAAAGGCGGTCGCGGGGCCGACCCACGCCAACCGGAGCGGGAGCGATGGCTCCAGCGCAAACGAAGATTCGAAGAAGGATGAGAGGCGCGGCGGCGGCCACGGCGCCGTGGGCGTCCTCGACCAGCTTCGCCGCCTCGCCCGTGAACGCCTCAACGCGCTCGCCCAGAAGAAGCAGGGCAGGTCCGGGCAGGATGAGGGCCTCCGCATCCTCGAAATGCTGAGATAGGGGAATGTGCGGCCGGTTCACGGTCACGACGAAGGACACGAAAGCGGTCGCTGACCGTTTCCAGGTCGAGCTCGAACGCTCGCTCGAGCGGAACTCGGCCGGGAAGGCTCCGCCGCCCAGCAAGGAGCGCGCCAAACACGCGGCGCGTGGGCTCGAGCGCTTCAACGTCGCCCCGACCCAGGAGGTCCTGACGATTCGCTCCTCGCCGGACCCGGATGAGGCGGCCGAGGGCCTGCGCGAGGCTCGGATGATGCGCTGGGGCCTCGTCCCTCGCTGGGCCAAGGACCTCAAGGTCGGCTACCGGATGATCAACGCGAAAGCCGAGAACCTGACCTCGAGCAGGGCCTACTCGCCGCTGGTCGGAAAGTTTCGCCACCGCTGCCTGATCGTCGCCGACGGCTTCTATGAGTGGATGAAGGCCGAGGACCCGAAGCAGCCGCGCCAACCCTGGCGCTTCACGGTCGACGGGGGCGAGCCGTTCGCGTTCGCCGGGCTCTGCACGCGCAAGGAGTGGGAGGACGACGAGGAGCGCGGAATGGAGGACGGCTGGCTCTACAGCTGCACGATCGTGACGACGACGCCAAATGAGGTCGTCGCCAAAGTCCACGACCGGATGCCGACGATCCTGCCCTCAGCCGAGGCAGAGGCGGCATGGCTGCGCCCCGACCTCGACGTCGAGGACGCGATCGCGATGTGCGCGCCGCTGCCGGCGGCGCGGATGGAGGGCGCTCCGGCCAACCCGAAGCTGAACAAGGTCGAGAAAGGGACCGAAGGCCCGGAGCTGCTGGTCGCTCCGGCCTAGGCGGGGCCAGCTTCGACGCGCCCGCCGGTCTTCGTCGTCGCGGTGCCGGCGGCGGTGTCGGTCGAGCAGACGATGCTCACCGTCGGCGGCGTGGTCGTCCGCCAGATCGACGCGAAACCGAGTTCGAGCGGCCTTTCGGGCTTTCCGTCGGGCAGGCCCCACTGCCACTCCTGCAGGGCCTGCTTGTACGGGGGCCAGCTGACGACGACGCCCGGCTGGTTGACGAATCGCTTCAGCGCGTCGTTGAATTCGAGCGCGGCGACGTCGGTTCCGTGCGAGTTGAACTCGACGACGACTTCATCCGGGAAGTCCTGCTTGAGCAGGTCTTCGCCGCTGCTCGAGCGGGGGTAGGAGGCGCGGCTGCCGGGAGTCTTTGCCGGGATCGTGCGCCGCGGGACATCGGTACGGCACCTCACCCGGCCCTGGCCGACGGCACTGCCCGCGTCGATCTTCAAGATCGCCGAGACCCGGAACAGCTTGTAGCCGGAGACGTTTTCTTCGGAGGTGCTGATCTGGGCGTTGGCGATCCGCATTGCACCGCCGCCGGGAATCGAGACGTCGCGAGAGCTGGGGATCGGAACGGTCTTTTCCCATTCGAGCGCGACGATGCCGCTCAGCTTCGTCGAAGTCAGCAGCGGCGCGGCGACCGTCGCCAGCAGCCCGACCGCGACCACCGCGAGCGCCCCGCGCGGGGGCCGGGTCTCCATGATCCGCTCAAGCGCGCCCTTCATCGACGGCCACCCTACATACGCGCCCGACAGGATTCGAACCTGTGGCCTCCGCCTCCGGAGGGCGGCGCTCTATCCAGCTGAGCTACGGGCGCGGGACGCTCAGTCTAACTTCGCTTAGGCTCGCGCCATGAGCGCGGAGCGAGCAAGCGCGCATCTCTGGCTCTTCGCGCAGCGAGCGAAGCGCGGGGGGTGGTGATGGATCTCTCGGTCGCCTTTCTCGGCACCGGCGGGGCCGTGCCTTCGGCGCGGCGCTCGACCGCGAGCGTCCTCGTCGCCCGCGGGGGCGAACGGCTCCTGTTCGACTGCGGTGAGGGGACGCAGCGCCAGATGCAGCGCTCGCTCGGCCTCGTCCAGCTCGACGAGATCTACCTGACCCATTTCCACGCCGACCACATCCTCGGCCTGCCCGGGCTGCTCAAGACCTACGACCTCACCGACCGCGAGAAGCCGCTGACGCTCTACGGCCCGCCCGGCCTCGAGGAGCTCTTCCGGACGCTCGGGAGGCTCGTCGGGCGCCTCAGCTTCCGCCTCGAACTGGTCGAGGTGGAGGAGGGCGACCGGGTCGACATCGACGGCGGCGAGATCCGCCCGTTCCCGGTCGAGCACAGCGTCCGCGCCTGCGGCTACGCCCTGGTCGAGGCCGACCGGCCGGGGCGCTTCGACCCTGACGTGGCGAAGGGGCTCGGGGTCGCCGAAGGCCCGGACTTCGCCGCCCTGCAGCGGGGGGAGACCGTCACCGGCGCCGACGGCCCGGTCGCGCCGGGCGACGTGATGGGCGAGGCGCGCCCGGGGCGCACGATCGTGCTCACCGGCGACACTGCGCCGTGCGCGGCGACCGTCGAGGCCTCGCGCGGCGCCGAGCTGCTGGTCCACGATGCGAGCTTCTCCGAGGAGGAGGCACAGCGGGCCGCCGATACCGGCCACTCGACCGTCGGCCAGGCCGCCGCGGTGGCCCGCGAGGCCGAGGTGAAGATGCTCGCCCTCGTCCACATCTCCTCCCGCTACCACGTCGGCAAGGTCCTCGAGGAGGCTCGCGAGGTCTACCCGCAGACCGTGGCGCCGCGCGACTTCGATGTCGTCGAGGTCCCGTTCGCCGAGCGGGGCGATCCCTTGCTCGTGCCGAGCGGAGCCAGGGACGCCGGCGGGGATGGGTAGGCCCTCGACGAGCCTCCCCATTTTGCGAGGAGGGGCCCACCCATCCCCTCCTTCGCCGCTGCTACATTGAGGCTGTCCTTTAACCAGGTCCAGAGAGGCCGGGAAGGAGCACCAGGATGAGCGAGAAGGTCGTGCTCGCGCGCGACGACCTGAGGCGGACGCTGCGGCGGATCGCCCATGAGATCGCCGAGAAGAACCCGGAGGCGGACGGATTGGCGGTCGTCGGCATCCACACCCGGGGCGCCCTACTCGCCCGCCGCCTGCACGCGATCCTCGGCGAGCTCACCGACGCCTCCGTCCCGATCGGCGACATCGACATCTCCTTCTACCGCGACGACGTCGGCTCGCAATCGCGCACCTCGCAGCCGGTCGTCCACTCCTCCCACATCGAGTTCGACCTCTCCGGCCGCACCGTCGTCCTCGTCGACGACGTCCTCTTCACCGGCCGCACGGTCCGCGCCGCGATCGACGCCCTGTTCGACTACGGCAGGCCCGAGCGCGTGCAGCTCGCGGTCCTCTGCGACCGCGGCCACCGCGAGCTCCCGTTCCGGCCCGACTACGTCGGCAAGAACCTGCCGACGGCGCGTGGCGAGCGGGTGAACGTGCGGCTCGAGGAGGTCGACGAGGTCGACGAGGTCACCATCTCCGAGCCCCTACCAGCGGAGGCACTGACATGAAGCACCTGCTCTCGATCGAGGAACTGTCACGCGAGGAGATCGAGGCGATCCTCGACCGGGCCGAGAGCTTCGCCGAGGTCGGCCGCCGCGACATCAAGAAAGTGCCGACCCTGCGCGGTCGCACCGTCGTCAGCCTCTTCTACGAGTCGAGCACGCGCACCAGCAGCTCCTTCGAGCTCGCCGCGAAGCGGCTCTCGGCGGACCTCGTATCGGTCAAGGCCGCCGGCTCCTCGGTCGACAAGGGCGAGTCGCTGAAGGACACCGTTGCGACCCTCTCCGCCTACGACCCCGCCGCGATCGTGATCCGCCATCCCCACGCCGGGGCGGCCCAGCTCGTCTCGCGCTGGACCGGCGCCGCGGTCGTCAACGCGGGCGACGGCAAGCACGAGCACCCGAGCCAGGCGCTGCTCGACACCTTCACCCTCCGCCGCCGGCTCGGCACCTTGGAGGGCAAGCGGATCTGGATCGTCGGCGACGTCCTTCACAGCCGCGTCGCCCGCTCGAACCTGATCGCCTTTCAGAGGATGGGCGCGGATGTGACGATCTGCGGGCCGCCGACCCTGATCCCGCGCGGGATCGAGGAGCTCGGGTGCGACGTAGCCCTCTCGCTCGACCGGCTCGAGGAGGCGGACGTCGTCTACGCGCTGCGGATGCAGCGGGAGCGGATGAGCGAGAGCTTCGTCCCCTCTCTGCGCGAGTACGCGGCCGCCTTCCAGATCGACACCCGGCGGCTCAACCCTCGCCAGCTCCTGATGCATCCGGGGCCGGTCAACCGCGGGGTCGAGCTCTCCGGAGAGGCGCTCGACTCTCCGCAGTCGCTCGTCGCCGAGCAGGTCGCCGCCGGGCTGGTGGTGAGGATGGCGATCCTCTTCGAGCTGCTCGCCGGGCCCGACCGCACCCCCTCGCCCGAGGGCGAGGGCGAGGGGTCCGACCGGCCGACCCCGATCGGGCAGCCGGCTTGAGCGGCGGGCCGGACAGGGTGAGCCTCTCCGAGGCCCTCGACATCCGGGCGGGGGACCTCCCCGACCTGATCCTGCGCGGCGCGACCGTCCTCGACCCGGTGGCTGGGATCGACGGCCCCCACGACATCGTCATCCGCAGGGGCCGGATCGCCGAGCTCACCGCTCCCGGCGCCGCCGATGTCGACGGCGCCGAGGTCGTCGAGGCGGATGGGACGCACGCCTTCCCCGGCTTCTTCGACCCCCACGTCCACCTCCGCACGCCGGGCCACGAGCACAAGGAGGACATCGAAACCGGGACCCGGGCCGCCGCCGCCGGGGGCTACTGCGGAATCCTGGCGATGGCGAACACCGAGCCGCCCGTCTCGACGCCGGCCGACGTCGCCGCCCTCCGCGAGCAGGCGGCGGCCGACGCCTCGGTCCAGGTCGGATTCCTGGCGACGGTCACCGCCGGCATGAGGGGCGAGGAGCTGACCGAGATGGTGGCGCTGCGCGAAGCCGGGGCGATCGGTTTCACCGACGACGGCCTGCCGATCGCCAGCGCCCGGATCATGCGCCGCGCGCTCCAGTACCAGCGCCTCTGCGGCGGGACGATCGCCCTCCACGAGGAGGACCCGGACCTTTCCGGCGACGGCGTCATGCACGAGGGCCCGGTCTCGGCCGCGCTCGGCCTCGCCGGAATCCCCTCGGTCTCCGAGGCGACGATGATCGCCCGCGACGCGGCCCTCGCCGCCTACGAGGAGGCGCGGATCCACGTCCAGCACCTCTCCGCGGCCGAGTCGGTCGACGCGGTCGGTGCCGCCAAGGCCGCCGGGGTCGCGATCAGCGCCGAGGCCAGCCCTCACCACCTCTGCCTGACCGACGAGGAGGTCCGCAGCCTCGACCCCAACCGCTTCAAGATGAATCCGCCGCTGCGCTCCGAGGCGCGACCGGCAGGCGCTGATCGAGGGCCTCCGCGACGGCACGATCGAGTGCATCGCCACCGACCACGCGCCGCACGAGCCCGAGGAAAAGGAGGTCCCTTTCGAGCAGGCGGCGATGGGGGTAACCGGGCTGGAGACCGCGTTCGCCGCGATCCACACCGACCTCATCCTCCCCGGCGTCCTCGACCTCGCGCTCGTCGTCGAGCGGATGTCGGGCGGGGCCGAGCCGTTCGGCCTCGAGCGGCCCTCGCTGGCGCCGGGCTCGGAGGCGAACATCGCCCTCTGCGACCTCGAGGCCGAGTGGACGGTGGGGGAGGAGGGCTTCGAGAGCCGGTCCCACAACTCGTGGTGCGACGGGCGCTCGCTGACCGGCCGGGTCCTGATGACCGTCGCCGGCGGCCAGGTCGCCTACCGCCTGCGCTCTTTTTCGCTGGGGGTCGCGCAGTGACCCGCGAAATGATCCCCGGGTACATCCTGCTCGAGGACGGGACCCGGTTCGAGGGCGAGCTCTGCGCCGCCCCCGAGCAGGTCACCGGTGAGGTCGTCTTCAACACCTCGATGACCGGCTACCAGGAGTCGGTGACCGACCCCTCCTACGCGGGCCAGATCATCGTCTTCACCTATCCGCTGGTCGGCAACTACGGGGTCTCGGCCGAGGCGATGGAGTCCGACCGCGCCCACGCCCGCGGCGTGGTCATGCGCGACGCCAAGAACCGCGAGGACGTCGCCAGCGCCGAGGGCGGCTGGCTCGATTGGCTGAGCGACTGCGGCGTGCCGGGAATCAGCGGCGTCGACACCAGGGCGCTGGTCCGCCACATTCGCGACCGCGGCGCGATGCGCGGCGGGATCTTCGCCGCCGAGCTCGACGAGAGCGAGGCCCGCGAACGCGTCGGCGCCGAGCCCTCGATGGACGGCGCCGACCTCGCCGCCACGGTCACCCCGCCCGAGCCGGTCCGCTTCGACGGCGACGGCCCCCACGTGGTCGGGATCGACACCGGGGTCAAGCTCAACATCGTCCGCCAGCTGCGCGAGCACGGATGCCGCCTGACCCTGCTTCCCTGCACCCACAGCGCCGAGCAGGTCCTCGCCGAGGACCCCGACATCGTCTTCCTCGCCAACGGCCCCGGCGACCCCGCCGCGCTCGACTACATCGTCAAGACCGTCCGCGACCTGGTCGGCGTCAGGCCGGTGTTCGGGATCTGCCTCGGCCACCAGCTCCTCTGCCGCGCGGTCGGCCTCGAGACCTTCAAGCTCCCGTTCGGCCACCGCGGCGCCAACCACCCGGTCAAGGACCTGGCGACGGGCCGGATCGACATCACCTCCCAGAACCACGGGTTCGCCGTCCAGGGGCCCGGCGGCGAGCCGAAGATCGAGGGCGACGAGCCGGTCCGCTGGGAGACCGACTTCGGCGCCGCCGAGCTCTCCCACCTGAACCTCTACGACCGCACCGTCGAGGGCCTCGTCCTCAAGGACGTCCCCGGCGCCACGGTCCAGTACCACCCCGAGGCGGGCCCCGGCCCGCACGACGCCCGCCACCTCTTCGACGAGTTCCTGACGCTGGCAAACTGATGAAGATACGTGCCTCCGCTCCGCGCGCGGACGCGGAAGCGAGCAGATATGGACAGGCCTCCGGTGCCGCGTGAATGCGGGCGAGCGCGAGCAGAGCACGCGAGCGGATGCCTAGGCGCGAAGACATCCGCAAGATCCTCCTGATCGGATCCGGCCCGATCGTGATCGGCCAGGCGGCCGAGTTCGACTACTCCGGGGTCCAGGCCTGCAAGGTGCTGCTCGAGGAGGGCTACGAGGTCGTCCTCGTCAACTCGAACCCGGCGACGATCATGACCGACCCCGAGTTCGCGACCGCGACCTACGTCGAGCCGCTGCAGCCGGGCCCGGTGGCGAAGATCATCGAGAAGGAGCGCCCCGACGCCCTGCTCCCGACCCTCGGCGGCCAGACCGCGCTGAACCTGGCGATGGCGCTCCACGAGGACGGGACCCTGGAGCGGTTCGGGGTCGAGCTGATCGGCGCCGACCAGACCGCGATCAGGCGCGCCGAGGACCGCGAGGAGTTCCGCCAGACGATGACCGAGGCCGGCCTCCGGATCCCGTGGTCGATGACCGTCGGCAGCCTCGGCGAGGTCGAGGCGGCGATGGCCGAGGGCAGGATCACGCTGCCGGCGATCGTCCGGCCGGCATTCACCCTCGGCGGCCAGGGCGGCGGCGTCGGGGAGACCGAGACCGAGCTGCGCCAGGTCGTCAGCGAGGGGCTCGCCGCGAGCCCGATCAACCAGGTCCTGGTCGAGGAGTCGGTGCTCGGCTGGGGCGAGTTCGAGCTCGAGGTGATGCGGGATCGAAACGACAACGTCGTGATCATCTGCTCGATCGAGAACGTCGACCCGATGGGGGTCCACACGGGCGACTCGGTCACCGTCGCGCCCGCCCAGACCCTCAGCGACCGCCTCTACCAGGAGCTCCGCGACCAGGCGATCCGCGTGATCCGCGCCGTCGGAGTCGAGACCGGCGGCTCCAACATCCAGTTCGGCGTCCACCCGGAGACCGGCCAGATCGTCGTGATCGAGATGAACCCGCGGGTCTCGCGGTCCTCGGCGCTGGCCTCGAAGGCGACCGGGTTCCCGATCGCGAAGATGGCCGCGAAGCTCGCGGTCGGATACGCCCTCGAGGAGATCCCGAACGACATCACCCGGGCGACCCCGGCCTCGTTCGAGCCGACGATCGACTACGTCGTCACGAAGGTGCCGCGCTTCGCGTTCGAGAAGTTCCCCGGCACCGAGGGGCGCCTCTCGACCCACATGCAGAGCGTCGGCGAGGCGATGGCGATCGGCCGCACCTTCGGCGAGTCCTTCGCGAAGGCGATGCGCTCGCGCGAGCTCGACTCGCCGGCGGAGCCGCCCGAAGGCGACGAGGAGCTGCTGGCGGCGATCGCGATGCCCTCGGCCGAACGCTTCGACCTCATCCTCGAGGCCTTCCGCCGCGGCCTCTCGGTCGAGGCGGTGCACGAGCAATGCCTGGTCGACCGCTGGTTCCTGCGCGAGCTCGAGATCCTCGCCAAAGAGGGCGACGGGACCGACGGGCTCGAGCGCACCTACAAGGCGGTCGACACCTGCGCCGCCGAGTTCGAGGCCGCGACGCCCTACTACTACTCCGGCCACGAGCGGCCGAGGCCGAACGGAGGCGGCGTCGCCTCCGAGGTCCGGCGCGGAGACCGTGCCTCGGTCGTGATCCTCGGCGCCGGGCCGAACCGGATCGGCCAGGGGATCGAGTTCGACTACTGCTGCGTCCACGCGGCGATGACCGCGCGCGAGTCCGGCCGCGACGCGGTGATGATCAACTGCAACCCGGAGACGGTCTCGACCGACTACGACACCTCCGACCGCCTCTACTTCGAGCCGCTGACCGCCGAGGACGTGCTCGCCGTCTGCGAGCAGGAGCGCCCCGAGGGCGTGATCGTCCAGTTCGGCGGCCAGACGCCGCTGAAGCTCGCCCGCGCGCTCGAGGAGGCGGGCGTGCCGCTGCTCGGCACCCCGGTCGACGCGATCGACCTCGCCGAGGACCGCGGCCGCTTCGGCGCCCTCTTGCGCCGGCTCGAGCGTCAAACACCCCCCCTACGGCACCGCCCTCTCCGCCGACGAGGCGACGGTGATCGCCGAACAGGTCGGGTTCCCGCTGCTGGTCCGGCCCTCCTACGTCCTCGGCGGCCGCGCGATGGAGATCTGCTACTCGACCGAGAACCTCGCCGCCTACCTCGAGGCCAACGTCAAGGCCGACCAGGAGCACCCGCTGCTGCTCGACCGCTTCCTCGAGAACGCGATCGAGGTCGACGTCGACGCCCTCGCCGACGGCTCCGAGGTCCACGTCGCCGGGATCATGCAGCACGTCGAGGAGGCGGGGGTCCACTCCGGCGACTCGGCCTGCGTGCTGCCGCCGATGAGCCTCGGCGAGGAGATGCTGGAGGAGATCCGCGGGACGACCACCCGGATCGCGCTCGAGCTCGGGGTCATCGGCCTGATCAACATCCAGTACGGCGTCGCCGGCGGCGAGCTCTACGTGATCGAGGCCAACCCGCGCGCCTCCCGCACGGTGCCCTTCGTCTCGAAGGCGACCGGGACACCGTTGGCGAAAGTTGCGGCGCGGCTGATGCTCGGAGAGAGGCTGGCCGACCTCGAGCTGCCCGCGCCCCCGGCCGACTTCGTCAGCGTCAAGGAGGCGGTCCTCCCGTTCGCGCGCTTCGCCGGCGTCGACTCGGTGCTCGGGCCGGAGATGAAGAGCACCGGGGAGGTGATGGGCATCGCCACCGACTTCCCGACCGCGTTCGGCAAGGCGCAGGAGGCGGCCGGCGTCTCGCTGCCGGCCGAGGGGGCCGTCTTCATCACCGTCACCGACACCGACAAGCCCGCGGCGACCCAGCTCGCGACCCGCTTCCACGACATGGGATTCGAGGTGATCGCGACCGGCGGCACCGCCCAGTCGATCACCTCGATGGGGGTGCCGGTGACCCGGATCAACAAGCTGAGCGAGGGCAGCCCGAACGCGATCGACCTGCTGCGGGAACGGAAGTGCGACCTGGTGATCAACACGCCGACCGGCTCCGGCGCCCGCGCCGACGGGCACGCGATCCGGACCGCCGCCGTCCGCCACGGGATCCCCTGCGTGACGACGATGACCGGCGCCTCGGCGGCCGTCCGCGCGATCGCCGCCCGCAAGGAGCAGGACGCGGAGGTGCTGTCCCTGCAGGAGATCCACCGCAGTCTCGACAACGCCACCTCCTCCGCTCCCGCGGGGCCGAAGAAGAATCAATGATGGACGGCCCCGCTCCCGCGTCCGGGGGTGGCGGATGGTGATCCCGGCCGGCCACCCCACCCTTCGGCAGGCGGTTGTGCGAGGTGGTCGAGGCGCATGACTCGGGCGGCTACCGCGTCTTCTCGCTGCGCGACCCGGAGGGGCCGGCGCCGCTGGCGGGCCAGTTCTACATGCTCGCCGCCGGGCGCCACTGGGAGGGGACGGGGCAGCGCCCGTTCCTTCCGCGGGCGCTATCGGTCGCCGACGCGGTCGAGGAGGACGGGGCCCTTCGGCTCGATTTCCTGATCGAGGGGATCGGGCCGGGCACCGACCGGCTCTGCGAGCTTGAGCCGGGCGACGGAGTCTGGGTCAACGGCCCGCTCGGCAACAGCTTCTCCGAGCCCCGCCGGCTGGCTCCGGGGGCCGCCGGGGCGATCCTCGTCGGCGGCGGGATCGGGATCGCGCCCCTCGCCCTCCTGCGCCGCGCCCTCTCCGACCGGGGGGTCCCGACCCGCGTCCTGCTCGGCTTCCGCGACCGCGCCCACTCGGGTGGGCTCGACGACCTCTTCGCCTGCTGCGAGGTCCGGCTCGCGAGCGAGGACGGGCATGCCGGGCACGCCGGCTATGTCACAGACCTGCTGGCGACGATGCTCGCGGGCGACGACGCCGCCGGCGCCGCCGTCTACGCCTGCGGCCCACCGCCGATGCTCGACGCGGTGGGGGAGATGTGCGCCGACCGCGGCGTCGCCGCGGAGCTGGCCCACGAGGCCCCGATGGCCTGCGGCTTCGGCGCCTGCTACGGCTGCGCCGTCCCTCGCCCCGACGGCGACGGCTACATCCGCCTCTGCGTCGACGGCCCCGTGCTTCGCGTTGGCGCGGCCTCTCCCGCGGATGCGCGAGCGCAGGGAGGGTCGAGGACAGCTCGAGCCTGCAGATCCGCCTCTGCGACGGCGTCAGGACCCGCGGGCCAGGCCGCCCCCGAGAAAGCTTTAGCTACCGCAGGGGGTGGGGGGTCCCCTGCGGCGACAGGACCCGCCGGCCCAGACGCGATCGAGTTCTGCGGGATGCAGCTGCGCAACCCGGTAATCAACGCATCGGGAACGTTCGACGCAATCGCCGCCCGGCGGGTGTACGGGGACGCCCTCCTCGAGCGATTCCCGTTCGCCGCGTTCGTCTCGAAGACGATCACGCTGGAGCCGCGGGCGGGCAACGAGCCGCAGCGGATCTGGGAGACGCCCGCCGGGATGATCAACTCGATCGGCCTGCCGAACAGGGGGCTCGAGGGTTTCCTCGCCATCGACCTGCCGCAGCTGGCTCAGCTGCCGGTGCCGCTGATCGTCTCGGTGATGGCGACCAGCCGCGAGGACTTCGCCCGCCTCGTCGAAGGGGTCGCGGGTCGCGAGGAGGTCGCGGCGATCGAGCTCAACGTCTCCTGCCCCAACGTCCACTCCGGCCTGATCGTCGGCGAGCAGCCGCTGGAAACCTCGGCGCTGCTCGAAGCGCTGCGGCCATTGACCGAGAAGCCGCTGATCGTGAAGCTGACGCCGAACGTCGCCGACCCGGCGTCGGTCGCGGTCGCGGCCGAGGAGAGCGGGGCGGACGCGATCTCGCTGATCAACACCATGAAGGCGAGCGCGATCGATCCGGCGACCGGCAGACCGGGAATCGCGGCCGGTCACGGCGGCCTCTCGGGCCCGGCGGTGCGACCGATCGCAGTGGCCCAGGTCCGTGCCGTCGCCGCCGCGACGCGGCTCCCGATCGTCGGCATGGGAGGGGTCGAAAGCGGCTCCGACGGGCAGGAACTGCTCGCCGCCGGGGCCACGCTGGTGGCGATCGGGACCGAGAGCTTTCGCGACCCGGCGGCCGGGAATCGGGTCGCCGCCGAGCTCGCCATCCTCGATTTTGAGAACCGTGGCCTCGACCTCAGGTCCAGGTCTAGGTGAATTTCGCCGAAATTGGCGAACACCCCCTTGCGCACCCGTGACCCGCGGCTATACTCGCCGCCCACATGCCCGCCCCAGTCAAGACGTCATCCGCGGCCCCGGAGAGGTCCCTGGACCAGCGGATGGACGCCCTCCGGCGGGCCAACGGCATCCGCACCGCCCGGGCCAAGCTGAAGAAGGACCTGAAAGCCGGCAAGGCGAGCATCAACGCGCTCCTCCTCGATCCGCCCGAGTACGTCATGACCGCCAAGGTCTTCGACATGCTCCTCGCGGTTCCGAAGTACGGCCGGGTCAAGACCAACCGGATCCTCAACCAGTGCCGGATCTCGCCGTCGAAGACGATCGGCGGCCTCTCGGAACGGCAGCGCGCCGAGCTCGTCTCCCAGCTCCGCCGCTAGCGACCGCGCGGCCGGTCAGTATCCGGCCCGTCCGATGTCGAAGGTCTTCGTAATCACTGGGCCCTCGGGGGTCGGCAAGGGCACGCTGATCGCGAAGCTTCTCGAACGGGTCCCGGGCCTCGAGCTCTCGGTCTCGGCGACCACGCGGGAGCCGCGCGAGGGCGAGGTCGGAGGGCGCGACTACCACTTCCTCAGCCGCGAGGAGTTCGACGAGAGGGTCGACGCCGACGACTTCCTCGAGTTCGCGACCTACAGCGGCAACCGCTACGGGACGCTCCGCTCGGAGGTCCGCCGCCGGCTCGACGAGGGGGTTTCGGTGCTGCTCGAGATCGAGGTCCAGGGAGCGCGCCAGGTGCGGGCCGCGATGCGCGAGTCGATCCAGGTCTTCATCGGGCCACCCGACCCCGGCGAGCTGCGACGCCGCCTCGAGCGCCGCGGCACCGACTCCGATCAGGCGATCGACGCCAGGCTCGAGGTCGCCGAGCAGGAGCTCGCGGCCCAGGACGAGTTCGCATTACCGGATCGTCAACGACGACCTCGAGCGGGCCGCGGCCGAGCTGGAGGGAATCGTGCGCGCCGAGCTCGGGCTTTCTCTAGACTCCCCGGCCGAATGATCAAGCCACGTGTAGACAAGCTTCTCGAGCACGCCGACTCGCATTACGCCGCGGTCGTCGTCTCGGCGAAGCGAGCGAGACAGATAAACAGCTACTTCCACAGCCTCGGCGAAGGCAGCTTCGGCGAGTACCCGCCGCCGATGGTCGAGACCCATGGCGAGGCGAACTACCTCTCGATGGCTCTCGAGGAGCTCGCCGAGGGCAAGCTCAAATACGAGTACCGCGCCTAGGCGCACCGTATCCAGGAGGTCGCAGATGGCCCGAATCCTGCTCGGCGTAAGCGGCGGGATCGCCGCCTACAAGTCGCTGGAGCTGGCCCGGCTGGCCACCCTGGCCGGCCACGGCGTGCGGGTCGTCATGACCGAGAACGCCGGTCGCTTCGTCGGCGCCGCGTCGTTCGAGGGGATCACGGGCGCGCCGGCGCTCACCTCGGAGTTCGAGCGCGACCCGCTGCGCGGTGCCTTCCCCGGCGACGCCGCCCCCGAGCACGACCCGATCGGGCACCTCGAGTTCGCCGCCAACTGCGACGCCTACCTCGTCGCCCCGGCCTCGGCGAACACCCTCGCCAAGCTGGCGGCCGGAATGGCCGACTCGATGCTGACGACCTCATTCCTCGCCTGCGCCTCGCCGCGGCTGGTCGCGCCGGCGATGAACGACCGCATGTACGCCGACCCCGCGACGCAGGAGAACATCGCCGCCCTCCGCGGGCGCGGCATCACCGTGATCGAGCCCGAGGAGGGGCTGCTGGCGTCGCGCGGCGAGCACGGTCGCGGCCGGCTGCCCGACCCGGCGCGTCTGCTGGAACGGGTCGAGGCCGTGCTCCCCGGCGGCGACCGCCCGTGGGACGGCCTCCGCGTCCTCGTTACTGCCGGCGGCACCCGCGAGCCGATCGACACCGTCCGCTTCATCGGCAATCGCTCGAGCGGCCGCATGGGCCTCGCCCTCGCCTCCGCGGCGGCGCGCCGCGGCGCCGAGGTGACCCTGGTCGCCGCCAACGTCGCCCTGCCCGAGCCCGCCGGCGTGCGCCGGATCGACGTCGAGACCGCCGACCAGCTCGCCGAGGCGGCCCGGGCGGAGTTTCCCGCCTGCCAGGTCCTGCTGATGGCCGCCGCGCCGGCCGACTTCAGGCCGCCGGCGGCCGAGCCCGGAAAGCTGAAGCGCGCCGAGGGCCTCGAGCTCCGGCTCGAGCCGACCGAGGACATCCTCGCCGGCCTCGCCGCCCAACGTGGCGCCGGGCAGACGATCGTCGGCTTCGCCGCCGAAGCGGGGGAGGGGGCCCGCGAGCGCGCCCGCGAGAAGCGCAGCCGCAAGGGAGTCGACCTGATCGTGCTCAACGACGTCTCCGACCCGGCGATCGGGTTCGAGAGCGAGGAAAACGCGGTGACGCTGATCGACGCCGAGTCCGAATCGGAGGTGCCGATCGCCAGCAAGGAGGAGATCGCTGGGGCGATCCTCGACCGGGTCGACGAGCTGCGCCGGCCGGGCGCAAGGAGCGGGCTATACTGAATTTAAGCTTTTTCGTGCCTAGCAGTCTCGAGAAGTGGGCCTGGCCCACTTTTTTTTCGCCCCAAATCAGATGGAAGACCTCAAGAACGACATCCAGCAGCAGCTCCACGACCTCGACCAGCAGATCGAGCTGGTCGCGGTCGAGCGACCCGGGTCGGAGGCGCTCCGGCTCTTCGTCGACCACCCCGACGGGGTGGACCTGGCGCTCTGCGAACGGGTGACCAAGCACCTCAACCACCTGCTGGTCGACTACTCGCTCGAGGTCTCCTCGCCGGGCCCGAAGTATCGCCGCCCCAGTCCAGTTTCCGACACTTCGCAGAGGATCCGCGAGGGTGAGCCCGAGGAGGTTCAGTGAGTAAAGAGATCGTCGACGCAATCAGAGCCCTCGAGCAGGAAAAGGGGATCGCCGCCGACACCCTGATGGACGCCCTCGCGGACGCCCTCCTGTCCGCATATAAGAAGACGCCGGGGGCGGCCAAATACGCCCGCGTCGACCTCGATCACGAGACCGGCGACTTCCGCGTCTTCGAACTGATCCTGCCGCCGGAGCTTGAGGAGAAGCTCCTGGCCGAGGCCGCCGAAGCGCAGGAAGAGGAGGAGCGCGAGATCGACCCCGAGACGGGCGAGCTGCGCGAGCTCGAGGATCCCGAGCTCGACCCCGAGATGATCGCCCCCTACGAGGACCAGATCACGACCCGGGACGTGACCCCCGACGACTTCGGCCGGATCGCAGCCCAGACCGCCAAGCAGGTGATCCTGCAGCGGATCCGCGAGGCCGAACGGATGATGATGTTCGAGGAGTACCAGGACCGGGTCGGCGAGCTGATCACCGGGATCATCCAGCAGTCCGACAAGCGCTACACGCTGGTCCAGCTGCGCGAGCGGGTCGAGGCGCTGCTGCCGAAGTCCGAGCAGGTCTACAACGAGCGCTACGACCACGGGATGCGGGTCAAGGCGGTGATCACCGACGTCTCCGACTCGACCAAAGGCCCGGCGATCGTCGTCTCGCGGCGCAGCCCCGAGCTGATCAAGAGCCTGTTCGAAATGGAGGTCCCGGAGATCGCCGACAAGCTGGTCGAGATCGTCGGCGTCGCCCGCGAGCCGGGCTACCGCTCGAAGATCGCCGTGATCTCCCACGCCGACGGGGTCGACCCGGTCGGCGCCTGCGTCGGCCCGCGGGGCTCGCGGGTTCGGATGGTCGTCTCCGAGCTGCGCGGCGAGAAGATCGACATCATCCCCCACAACGACGAGCCCGCCCGGTTCGTCGCCAAGGCCCTCTCGCCCGCCCGGGTGCGCGAGGTCATCGTCGACGACGAGGGGCGCCAGGCGACCGTGATCGTCCCCGATGACCAGCTCTCGCTGGCGATCGGCCGCGACGGCCAGAACGCCCGCCTCGCCGCCCGCCTGACCGGCTGGCGCGTCGACATCAAGTCCGAGACGGAGTTCGCGCAAGAGGAGGAGGAGATCGAGTACGAGGGCGAGGAGCAGTCCGACGGCCACTGCATGGCGGTGCTGGCCAACGGGCGTCGCTGCCCTAACGCCGCGATCGGCGGCTCCTCCTACTGCGGCCTTCCCGCCCACCAGGCTCTGAGCCGGTTCGAGACCAACCAGATCGAGATCCTGGCGCCGCTTGCCGAGGGCGAGATCGAGATCCTCGCCGACCCCGACGCCGACCAAGGCCAGGTGACGGAGATCGTCGGCCGGGCCGAGGCCGAGTTCGTCGAGGAGGCCGAGGAGGAGGTCGCGGAGGAGCAGGCGGCCGAGGACGCCGACGAAGAGGCGGAGGCGGAGGCCGAGGCGGAGGGCGCGATCGAGGACTCCGACGCCGTCGAGGAAGTCGTCGAGGAAGCGGAAGAGGCCGAGGAGGCCCAGGTCGCCGTCGACGACGATGCGACACCCGCCGCCCCCGGAAGCGAAGCTGAGGAGGCGGCGGTTGATGGCGAAGCCGTGCCCGAGGCCGACGACGATCACGATCTGACTCCTTCGGAGGAGGCGGACAGGATTAATTCCGAGGGCCCCGATGGAGCCGCCGAGTCGCAAGACGAGGAGCCCGAGGCCGCTGAGGAAGGCTCGGCCGAGGAGGTTGAGCAGGCCTAGTGGCCAAGAAGCGCGTTCACGAGATCGCCAAAGCCCAGGGCGTGACCAGCAAAGAGCTGCTGGCCGCGCTGAAGGCGGCGGGCGTCGAAGCGAAAGCCGCTGCGTCGAGCGTCGAGGAGACCGAGGCGCTGCAGGCGCTGTCGGGCTCGAAGGCGGCCGACGGCGACGGAGCCGCGGCGACAGCGACCAAAGCCAAACCGAAAGCGAAGGCCAAAGCCAAACCCGAGACGGCCGATGGCGCCCAGGGCGCGAAGCCGAACCCGAGCCCGGCCAAGGGCCCGGTGCGCCCGGCCGAGAAAAAAGCCGGGACCGGTGGAGCCGCGAAGAAACGCCGGGTCGTGATCGACTCCCAGGCCGCGCGCCGTGACCAGATGGGCGGCCCGCCGCCCCAGCGCCCGCCGCGCCGGCGCGGCGGCAGGCGCCGCCGGCCGCTGCTCGAGGAGCCGCCGGTCAAAGCCGAGGCGCCGGCGGAGCCGGAGGCGACAAAGGTCCAGTCCGGGGCCACCGTTCGCGAGGTCGCCGAGCTGCTCGGCCTCGGCAGCGCCGAGGTGATCAAGAAGCTGATGACGATGGGGGAGATGGCGACCCTGACCCAGACCCTTACCGACGAGTCGATCAAGGCGATCGCCGACGAGTACGACCGCAAGATCGAGATCGTCACCGCCGCCGAGGAGGAGCCCGAGGCGCCCGGCTTCGAGGACTCCGATGAGAGCCTCTCGCCGCGGCCGCCGGTTGTGACGATCATGGGCCACGTCGACCACGGCAAGACCTCCCTGCTCGACGCGATTCGCGAGACCGAGGTCGCCGCCGGCGAGGCAGGCGGGATCACCCAGCACATCGGCGCCTACCAGGTCCACCACGACGACAGGACGATCACCTTCCTCGACACGCCCGGCCACGCTGCGTTCACCGCGATGCGCGCCCGCGGCGCGAAGGTGACCGACGTCGCGGTGGTCGTCGTCGCAGCCGACGACGGCGTCATGCCGCAGACCAAAGAGGCGATCGACCACTCGCGCGCCGCCGACGTCCCGATCCTGATCGCCGTCAACAAGATCGACAAGGACGGCGCCCAGCCCGACCGGGTCCGCAACGAGCTCGCCTCGGACGGGCTCAACCCGGAGGAGTGGGGCGGCGACACGGTCTACGTCGACGTTTCGGCCAAGACCCACGAAGGCCTCGACAACCTGCTCGACATGATTCTGCTCGTCTCCGAGCTCGAGGAGCTCTCGGCGAACCCCGACGCCCCCGCGTCGGGCACCGTCATCGAGTCCCAGCTCGACCCCGGCCGCGGCCCGGTCGTCAGCATCCTCGTCCAGCGCGGGACGCTCAAGGTCGGCGACGCCCTGGTTGCCGGCCCGCAGTGGGGAAGGGTGCGGGCGATGCACGACTTCACCGGCGACCGCGTCGAACAGGCGCTGCCGGGGATGCCGGTCGAGGTGCTCGGCTTCGACGGCGTCTGCGAGGCGGGCGAGCTGGTCCGCGCGGTGGAGAACGATCGCCGTGCCCGGCAGCTCGCCCAGGAGCGCGCCAACCGCCTCAAGACCGAGGCCCTCGCACGCCGCCAGGCGCGCAAGGTCAGCCTCGAGGAGGTCTTCTCGCGGGCACAGGCGGGCGACATCAAGGAGCTCGACATCGTCCTCAAGGCCGACGTCGCCGGGTCACTCGAGGCGCTCCAGGACGAGATCGCCAAGGTCCCACAGGAGCAGGTCGGGATCAACATCATCCACTCCCAGACCGGCGGCATCAACGAGTCCGACGTGATGCTCGCCTCCGCCTCCAACGCGATCGTGATCGGCTTCAACGTGCGGCCCCTGGCCGACGCCAAGCGCGCCGCCGAGCGCGAGGGCGTCGACGTCCGCACCTACTCGATCATCTACAAAATCACCGAGGACCTCCGCAACGCGATGGAGGGGATGCTCGAGGCGGTGGAGGTCGAAGAGACCCTCGGTGAGGCCGAGATCAAACAGACCTTCAAAGCCTCGAAAGTGGGCAGGATCGCCGGCTGCCTCGTCACCCAGGGCAAAGTCACCCGCGACGCAAGCGTCCGCCTGGTCCGGGAAGGGACCGTCATCTGGGACGGCAAACTCGGCTCCCTGCGCCGTTTCAAAGACAACGTCCAGGAGGTCGAGGAGGGCCAGGAGTGCGGCATCGTCCTCGAGGGCTACGCCGATGTGAAGGAGGGCGACGTGCTCGAGTTCTTCCAGACCAAGCAGGTCGAGCAGACGCTGGAGTAGGATGGCCGCTCCTCGCATGCGCCGCGTAAACGAGGTGCTGCGCGAGGTGATCGGCGCGGCGATCGCCACCGACCTCAGCGACCCTCGCATCGGCTTCGTGACCGTGACCTCCGTCGAGACCAGCCCGGACCTGCGCACCGCCAAGGTGCACGTGAGCGTCCTCGGCAGCGAGGACGAGCGCGAGGCGACGCTCGAGGCGCTGCGCTCCTCGCACGGGGTCCTGCAGTCGAAGATCGCCGCCGAGACCAGAATGAAGAGGACCCCGACCCTGACCTTCCACTACGACCCGACCGTGGAGACCGGAATGCGGATCTCACGGCTGCTGGAGGAGGACGATGGGTAGCGCCGGCGTCAGCGCAAACTTGGCCATCGAGCGGGTCGCGGACGAGCTCCGGCGCCGGGAGAAATTCCTGCTCACCGCGCACGAGGGGCCCGACGGCGACGCGCTCGGCTCGCTGCTCGGGATGCACCACCTCCTGACCCAGCTCGGCAAGGACTCGGTGATGTTCCTGACGGCGAAGGAGTTCCCGCTCCCGATCGAGTACCGCTTCCTGCCGCTGGAGGAGGTCTTCCACGAGCCGCCGGCCGACATGGCCGACCGCACGGCGATCTTCCTCGACTGCGGGAACATCGACCGGATGCCAGTCGACTTCCTCTCCGCGGGAGCCCACGAGATCATCAACATCGACCACCACCACGACAACACCCACTTCGGCGACCTCAACCTGGTCGACGTCGAGGCCTCCTGCACGGCCGAGATCGTCTACCAGCTGGCGCAGCTGCTCGGGGTGCGGATCACTCCCGAGATGGCCTCGGCCCTCTACGTCGGCATCATCACCGACACCGGCAAGTTCATGTACGACAACACCGACGCCCGCACCCACCGGATCGCAGCCGACCTGATCGAAGCCGGCGTCGTCGTCGACGACACCTACCGCCGCCTCTACGAGCACGTCCCGATCGAGAAGATCCGCCTCGTCGCCCGCGCACTCGACGGGATCGAGCGCTACTGCGACGAACGCCTCGTGCTCGCCTACATCACCGCCGAGGACTACGAGGCCACCGGCGCCGGTGAGGAGATGACCGAGGGGATCATCGACCACCTGCGCTCGGTCGAGGGGACGCAGATCGCCGCCTTCATCCGCGACCTCGGCGACCGCGGCCGCGCCGCCCGCAAGGTCAGCCTGCGCTCGAGCACCGGAGAGATCGACGTCTCGGCGATTGCCCGCAAACACGGTGGGGGCGGCCACAAACGCGCCGCCGGCTTCTCGACCGACCTCGAGCTCGACCAGCTGATCACCTTTCTCTGCGGCGAGGTCGGCGACCAGATGGATTAGATGGGCGGTTCGGGCCGAGGGATCCGTTCTGCTCTGCGACAAGCCGGCCGGGATAACCTCGCACGACATGGTCGTCGGCTTGAGACGTGAGCGCGGCTGCAAGGCGGGGCACGCGGGGACGCTCGACCCCTTCGCGACCGGCCTGCTGCTGGTCCTGCTCGGACGCGCCACCCGGCTGCAGCGCTTCCTCACCGCGTTGCCGAAGACGTACCTGGCAACGGCGCGGCTCGGCTGGCGCTCGAGCACCGGCGATCCCGACGGCGAGCTGACAGGAGACGGGGCGGCGGCCCGAGTCGCTCGAGCTGCCAACCGGAACGGTGCGCCAACGGGTTCCGATGACCTCGGCGGTCAGGGTCGGCGGGAGAGCGGCTCTACCGCAAGGCGCATCGCGGCGAGGAGGTCGAGACCCCCGAGCGCGACGTCGAGGTCTACCGCGCCGACCTGCTCGGGCACGACGCCGAGACGCGCCCGCTACGAGATCGAGTGCTCGTCGGGCACCTATGTCCGGACCCTGATCGAGACCCTCGGGGACGCCTATTGCTCGGAGCTGCGCCGTACCGCGATCGGCCCGTTCGGCGTCGGGACGCAGGGATCGGAGCTGAGCATCGATCGGGTGGCGGAGCTCGTCCCGGCGGTGGCAGAGGGGGTCCGCTGATGGCGCCGATCGCGGTCACATCGCTGCCCGACGCGAAGCCCCGCCCGCGCGACGTCGCGATCGGGACCTTCGACGGGGTCCACCGCGGCCACCAGGCGGTGATCAAGGGGGCGGACACGGTCCTCACCTTCGACCCGCACCCGCTCGAGGTCCTGCACCCGGCGGCAATGCCGAAGCTGATCATGCCGTTCGGGGTAAAGCGCGACGTGATCGAAGGCCTCGGCGTCGAGGAGCTCGTCGTGATCCCGTTCGACCGCGAGTTCGCCTCGCGGCCGCCGGAGGAGTTCATCGAGGACGTCCTGATCGCGCGACTCGGCGCCGAGCGGGTCTCGGTCGGGGAGAACTTCCGGTTCGGCGCCAAAGCGCAGGGCGACCCGGAGATGCTGGCCGCCCGCACCGAGTTCGAGACCCGGGTGGTCCCGCTGGTCGAGGTCGACGGCGAGACCGTCTCCTCGACCCGGATACGGGCCCTGGTGGCGGCCGGGGACATGGAGGGCGCACGGCACTGCCTCGGCGCGCCGTTCATGATCGAGGGCGAGGTCGTCACCGGCGACCAGCGCGGCCGCGAGCTCGGGTTCCCGACCGCGAACATCGTCCCCGACGACCGACTCGCGATCCCCGGCCACGGCGTCTACGCGGCCTTCGCCAACGGCGTGCCGGCCGCGGTCAACGTCGGCGTCCGCCCGACCTTCGAAACCGGCCGCGGGGTGCTGATCGAGACCTACCTGATCGACCATGAGGAGGACCTCTACGGGACAATGCTGAGGGTCGCGTTCGTCAAGCGCCTTCGGGGCGAGAGGCGGTTCCCGGGGGTCGAAGAGCTGGTCGCCCAGATGCGAATCGATGTCGAGGACGCGAAGCAGGTCTGTGCTAGCTTCAGCCCGCGATGACGCTGACGAAAGAGCAGAAGAGCGAGCTGATCGGCAAGTACGGCCGCGCGGACGGGGACACCGGCTCGGCCGAGGTCCAGGTCGCGCTGATGACCGAGCGGATCAACGAACTCACCAAACACCTGCGGACCCACGCCAAGGACCATCACTCGCGGCGCGGCCTCCTGATGCTGGTCGGCAAGCGGCGCCGGATGCTCCGCTACCTCGAGAACTCCGACCTCGAGCGCTACCGCGCCCTCGTCGCGGACCTCGGCCTGCGGCGATGATCGCCGCCGGAGAGCCGGCCCCCGAGTTCACGCTTCGCGACCAGGACGGCAAGAACGTCTCGCTGGCCGACTTCAGGGGCAGGAAGGTCCTGATCGTGTTCTACCCGTTCGACTTCAGCTCGGTCTGCACCGACCAGCTCTCCGCCTACCAGGAGATCAAGCCCGCAGCTCGGTGAGCAGAACGTCGAGATGGTCGGGATCAGCATCGATCACCCATTCGCCCACAAGGCGTTCCAGGAAAAGCTCGGGATCGACACCACGCTGCTCGCCGACTTCGAGCCCAAGGGCGAGGTCGCCAAGGCCTACGGCTCCTACGTCGACGCGGATCGGGATGGCCAACCGGACCCTGGTCCTGGTCGACGAGGACGGCGTCGTCGAGTGGGCCCACGAATCGCCGAGCCTGGGCGACATGCCCGCCCCGCAGGTGATCCTCGACGCGCTCGAGTCGGTCAAGCCCTGACAGCCTGTACCCTCTCTGCGAAAGAGAACGAGAGTTCTGAACGCAATTGAGCCGCAAACCGTGCGGCCGGAGGTAAAAACTAAATGAGCATGTTTGACGTAAGTCGCGTCTCGGTGGATGTCGGCGATGGCCAGATCTCCTTCGAGACCGGCAAGCTCGCGCGCCAGGCAAGCGGCGCGGTCGTGGTCCAGTCCGGGGACACGATGGTCCTCTGCACCGCGACGATGGGCAATCTCAGGGACGTCGACTTCCTTCCCCTCACCGTCGACGTCGAGGAGCGGATGTACGCCGCGGGCAAGATCCCGGGCTCGTTCTTCCGCCGCGAGGGTCGCTCGGGCGAGAAGGCGACGCTGACCGCGCGGATGATCGACCGGCCGATCCGGCCGCTGTTCCCGAAGGGCTGGCACTTCGAGACCCAGCTCGTCGCGACCCCGCTCTCCGTCGACCACGTCCACCCCTACGACATCCTCGCGATGAACGGCGCCTCGGCCGCGCTCGCGATCTCGCCGGTCCCGGTCGCCGCCCACGTCGGCGCGGTCCGGATCGGCAAACTCGACGGCGACTTCGTCGTCAACCCTCCCGAGGAGAGCCTCGAGGAGCTCGAACTGGACCTGATCGTCGCCGGCACCGACGAGGCGATCCTGATGGTCGAGGCCGGCGCCGACGGCGTCACCGAGGCCGAGATCCTCGACGCCCTCGACATCGCCCACTCCGAGATCAAGAAGCTCTGCGCCTCGATGCAGGAGCTGGCCGACAAGGCGGGCAAGGAGAAGCTCGAGGTCGAGGCCCCCTGCGATCGACGAGGGCCTGATCGAGCGAGATCCGCTCCTCGCACGGCCAGGCCCTGGTCGACGCGATCGCGACCGAGGGCAAGCTCGAGCGCTACGAGGCGATCGACAAGGTCAAGGACGAGGTCATCGCCAAGTACGCGCCCGACGGCGAGGACGGCGAGGCCGACGCCGAGCGCAGCTCCGAGGTCGGCGCCGCGTTCGACGCGATCGAGAAGGACACGATCCGCAAGGCGATCGCGGTCGACAAGAAGCGCCCCGACGGCCGCGCCCAGGACGAGATCCGGCCGATCGAGACCGAGGTCGACATCTCGCCGCGCGTCCACGGCTCGGCGCTCTTCACCCGCGGCGAGACCCAGATCCTCTCCAACGTCGCGCTCGGCACGACCCGGATGGACATGCGGCTCGACACGCTCGGGCTGCAGACGACGAAGCGGTTCTGGCACCACTACAACTTCCCGCCGTTCTCGGTCGGGGAGGCCGGCTTCATGCGCGGCCCGAAGCGCCGCGACATCGGTCACGGCGCGCTCGCCGAGCGCGCTCTGGCGCCCACGATGCCGGGCGAAGAGGACTTCCCCTACGTCATCCGGGTCGTCTCGGAGACGCTCGAGTCGAACGGGTCCTCGTCGATGGGCTCGGTCTGCGCCTCCTCGATGGCCCTCCAGGCCGCCGGGCGTCCCGGTCATCGGCGCCGGTCGCCGGAGTCGCGATGGGGCTGATCAAGGAGGGCGACGACTACATGGTCCTCACCGACATCGCCGGCGTCGAGGACCACCTCGGCGACATGGACTTCAAGGTCGCCGGCACCGCTGACGGGATCACCGCCCTGCAGATGGACATCAAGATCACCGGCGTCACATTCGACATTTTGCGAGATGCGCTGGCCCAGGCCAACGAGGGCCGCCAGTTCATCCTCGGCAAGATGGCCGAGGCGATCGACGGCCCGCGGGAGATCCTCTCCCAGCACGCGCCGCGGATCGAAGCGATCAAGATCGACCAGGAGAAGATCGGCGCCGTGATCGGCAAAGGCGGGGAAACGATCCGCGCCCTCTGCGAGGAGTTCGAAGCGGAGATCGACGTCGAGGACGACGGCACGATCCGGATCTACGCTCCGACCGGCGAACTGGTCGAAGCCTGCGTGGCGCGAATCGAGTCGATGACCAAGGAGGCCGAGGTCGGCGACCGCTACGACGGCGCCAAGGTCGTGAAGACGACCACCTTCGGCGCCTTCGTCGAGCTCGTCAAGGGCACCGACGGCCTGCTCCACATCTCCAACGTGAAACCGGGGGAGAGGGTGGACTCGGTCGACGACGTGCTCAGCGCCGGCGACGAGATCGACGTCACCGTCGTCGAGGTCGACCGCGAGCGGGGCCGGATCGGCCTCCGCCTCTCCGACGACCCCTCGGTCGCGGGCAAATCAGCGGAGGAACTGGCCGCGGTCGGCACCGGGGACAGCGGCGGCCGCCGTAACGGCGGCGGCGATCGCGAGCGGCGCGGCCGCCGGCGCGAGCGCGAGCGCCGCTGAGCACGGAGCGAGCGAGCGTGCATATCTGGCCTTTCGCGTTGCGGGCGAAGCGCGAACATTGATCAGGCAATGAACCGCGCACAGCAATCAGCCCTGAGCTCGGGCGTCAGGGTCGTGACCGAGGAGGTTCCCTCGGTTCGGTCCGTCGCGCTCGGGCTCTGGGTCAGAACCGGTTCGCGCAACGAGACCCTCGCCCAGGCGGGGGTCTCGCATTTCCTCGAGCACCTCCTGTTCAAGGGGACCGAGCGCTACTCGGCGATCGAGATCTCGGAGCGCTTCGACGGCCTCGGCGCCTCGGTCAACGCGGCGACCGGGAAGGAGACGACCCACCTCCACGCGCGTTTTCTCGACGAGCACACCGACGAGGTCTTCGAGCTGCTGGCGGAAATGCTGCTCGGCCCGACCTACCCCGAAATCGACTCCGAGCGCGACGTGGTGCTGGAGGAGATCGCGATGTACGAGGACGAGCCGCAGGACCGCGTCCACGACATCCTCGCCGACGCGGTCTTCGGCGATCACCCGCTCGGGAGGCGGGTCCTCGGCGAGGCCGAGGTGATCGCCTCGATCCCGGTGCCCGACATCTCCGAGTACCACCGCGCCCGATACACGGGCGCGAACCTCGTCGTCGGCGCCGCCGGCCACCTCGAGCACGAGCGGATCGTCGAGCTCGCCGAGCGGCTGGTATCGCCGGCCGAGAGCGGCAGCGCCGGCCCCAACGGCGCGACGGTCGAGCCATCGCCGCGCTTCCGGTTCTACCCGAAGGACACCGAGCAGTACCACATCTGCTTCGGGGCTCCGGGGATCGTCCGCGAAGACGATCGTCGCTACGCCCTCGCCGTCCTCGATGCGATCTTCGGCGGCTCGACCTCCTCGCGGCTGTTCAGGGAGGTCCGTGAGAAGCGCGGCCTCGCCTACGCCGTCGGCTCCTACAACGAGCAGTACACGGACTCCGGCCTGGTCGCCACCTACGTCGGGACCCGCGCCGACAACGTCGAGGAGGCCTGCGCAATGATCGGCGCCGAGCTGGCGCGCCTGCGCTCCGAGCCGGTCTCCGCCGAGGAGCTCGCACGCGGCAAGGAGAGCGTCAAGGGGCGGCTCGTCCTCTCCTCGGAGTCGACCGCGGCGCGGATGACGCGGATCTCACGCGCCACCCTCTTCGGCCTCCCGATCGACAGCCTCGACGAGATGCTCGCCAAGGTCGACGCGGTCACCGTCGAGGACCTGACCGACCTCGCGGCCGAGCTCTACGGCGCCGAGCGGCTCTCGGCCGCGTGCATCGGCTCCGACGAGGACTGCTTCCGCAAGGCTCTGGCGCCGGTGAGCCAGTCCCTGGCCACAGCATGATCAGGGTCGGGGTGTCAGGGGCCGCGGGGCGGATGGGGGAGACCGTATGCGGCGCGGTCGAGGGCGCCGAGGACATGGAGCTGGCCGGGCGCGCCGACCCCAGCCTCGGTGTCGAGCTGTCCGAGTTGCTCCGCGACGTCGAGGTTGTCGTCGACTTCAGCACCCCCGACACCGCCCTCGAGAACGCGAAGGCCTGCCTCGCAGCCGGGGTCCACATCGTCATCGGGACAACCGGCTTCGACCTCGAGGCCCTGCGCGAGGCCGCCGAGGCGGCCGGGGCCAATTGCTTCGTCGCCCCCAACTTCGCGATCGGTGCGGTGCTGCTGATGGAGGCCTCGCAGCTGATCGCCAGGCACATGCCTGAGTGCGAGATCGTCGAGCTCCACCACGACCGCAAGGTCGATGCCCCCTCGGGGACGGCGAAGCGGACCGCCGAGCTGATCGACTCGGCGGGCGGCAACGTCCACCAGCCGATCCACTCGGTCCGTCTGCCGGGGCTCGTCGCCCACCAGGAGGTCATCTTCGGTGGCGAGGGCCAGACCCTCACGATCCGCCACGACTCGATCGACCGCAGCTCGTTCATGCCCGGCGTCCTGCTGGCGGTGCGGAGGGTCGGCGGGCTGTCCGATCGCTTCACCGTCGGGCTCGAGAACCTGCTCTGAGCCTCTGAGCTAGGCTGCGAAACGATGGCTCTACTGGAAGGCGTCCTCACCGCAATGGCCACCCCCTTCGAGGAGGGCGGCGCCGTCGACGAGGCGGCCGCCCGCGGGCTCGCGGCCGACGTCGTCGAGCACGGCTCCCACGGCATCGTCGTCGCCGGCTCGACCGGAGAGGCGGCGACGCTCGACGACGACGAGCACATCGGCCTGCTGCGCTCGATCGTCGACGAGGTGGGCGACCGGGCGACGATCGTCTGCGGGACCGGGACCAACGACACCCGCCACTCGATCGAGCTGACCAAGGCCGCCGCCGACGCCGGGGCCGAAGCGGCGCTGATCGTGACGCCCTACTACAACAAGCCGAACCCGGCCGGGATACAGGCCCACTTCGAGGCGATCGCCGCTGCGGTTTCCGGCCTGCCGCTGATCGCCTACAACATCCCCTCGCGGGTGGTCGTCAACGTGCCGCCCGCCGACCTCGCCCGCCTGGCCGAGATCGACAACGTGATCGGTCTGAAGCAGGCCAACAACGACGAGCTGCAGCTGATCGACGGTCTCGCGGTGCTGGCCGGCAACGATGACTCGTTCCTGCGGACGCTCGAGATCGGCGGCGCGGGAGGGATCCTCGTCGCCTCGCAGGTGGTCGGACCGCAGATGCGGGAGATCTGGGACGCGGCCCAAGAGGGAGATCTCGACCGTGCGCGAGAGATCGATGCCGGCCTGCGACCCCTGTATGAGGCGCTCGCGGTGACCACCAACCCGATCCCGGTCAAGGCCGCGCTCGAGATGACCGGCCAGATCCCGACGGACACGCTTCGGCTGCCCCTAGTCCCCGCCGACGAGGGCCAGCGCGAGGCGATCAGGGCGGCGCTCGACTCTGTCGGCGTGCCGGTCGCCGGCTAGCGATGGCGAAGGCTCTCCGCGTCCTTCCGCTCGGGGGCCTGGGCGAGATCGGCAAGAACATGACCGTCGTCGAGTACGACGGTCGGATCGTCGTCATCGATACCGGCCTGATGTTCCCGACGGCGGAGATGCTCGGGATCGATCTCGTCCTGCCCGACTTCTCCTACCTCCGCGACCACGCCGGGGACATCGAGGCGATCGTCCTCACCCACGGCCACGAGGATCACGTCGGCGCCCTGCCCTACGTGCTGCGCGAGATCGGCGAGCCGCCTGTGATCTACGGCGGGATGCTGACGATCGCGATGGTCCGCTCGAAGCTCGACGAGCACAAGCTCTCAGACGCGCCGCTCCAGGACCTGCCGGCGGGGGAGGTCGTCCGGCTCGGCCCGTTCGAGATGGAGATGGTCCACCTCTCGCACTCGATCCCCGACGCACGCGGGGTGATCCTGACCACGGAGCTGGGATCGATCCTGCTGACCGGCGACTACAAGTTCGACCAGACTCCGGTCGACGGGCGCCCCGCCGACATCTCACGACTCGCCGAGCTGGGCCGCAACGGGCTGCTGCTGCTATGCGGCGACTCGACCAACGCCGACCGCCCCGGGGTCGCGCCGTCGGAGTCGAGCGTCGGGCCGGCGCTGCTGGAGACGTTCAAGGACTGCGAGGGGCGGATCATCGTCACCTCGTTCGCCTCCAACATCCACCGGGTGCAGCAGGCGATCGACGCCGCCGTCAAGCTCGACCGCCGGGTGGCGCTGGTCGGGCGCTCGATGCGCAAGAACTTCAACATCGCCTCTAGCCTGGGTATCGCCGAGGCGCCGTCGGGGCTGTTCATCCAGCCGCGCGAGATCGAAGACTTCCCCGACGAGAAGGTGATCGTGATCTCGACCGGGAGCCAGGGGGAGCCGCTCTCGGCGCTGCGGCGGATGGCGAACAACGACCACCGCGACGTCGAGCTGCATCGCGGCGACACCGTCGTCTTCTCAGCCACGCCGGTTCCCGGCAACGAGCGCGCGGTCAACGAAACGATCGACCGCATCCACGAGATCGGGGCCTCGGTGGTCACCGCCAAAGACGCACCGATCCATGCCTCCGGCCACGGCTGGCAGGAGGAGCTGAAGCTGATGCTCAACCTGACCAAACCCCGCTACGTCCTGCCGATCCACGGTGACCACCAGCGACTGCGGCTGCATTCAGGCCTCGCCGAATCGGTCGGTATCGATCCGGCAAACATCTTCCGGGGACGCAACGGGCTACCGCTCGAGATCGACGACAGCGGCGCCCGCTTCGGCGAGGACATCCACGCCGGGGTGGTCTATGTCGACGGCGTCAACGTCGGCGAGCCCGATGACGTCGCCCTCCGCGACCGCCGCGAGATCTCCGACGACGGGATCTTCATCGTCGTCGCGACGATCTCCTCCGACGACGGGAGCGTCGTCGCCGATCCGGAGGTGATCCTGCGCGGGGTCGCCTTCCTCGAGGACGAGGACGCACTCGTCGAGGAGCTGAAGGACGTCGTCGAGGACGCGATCGAGGACGCTGCGTCGGCCGGCACCCGCGAGGTGCACCTGATTCAGGAAGACCTCCACGACTCGATCGCGAAGCTCGTCTACGAGAAGCTTCGGGTCCGGCCGATGATCCTGCCGGTCATCGTCGAGGTCTAAGCGCCCGTTCGGACGAATTAAAACGGGCCCGCCGGGACGTTGGGGAGGCCAGGCGGGCCCGCGTGTGTCTCGTCCGGCTCAGAACCTAGGCCGCGCTGCTAAAGCCGGCCTAAAGGCGCGCTAATTCCCTGCTCAGACCTGCTTAACGGTATCCGGACGGTGAACAGTGCCCCGCCCGATTCCGACTCTGCGACCGCGGCGCTGCCGCCGTGGGAAGCGGCGACGGCGCGGACTATCGCGAGGCCGAGCCCGCTGCCCGACCCGCGCGCCGCCGTGTCGGCCGGTCCTTCGCCGCGGACGAAACGATCGAAGACCTCCTCCCGAAGGGCCGGCGGGATGCCGGGGCCGTCGTCGCCGACTTCGACGATGGCGTCGCGTCCGGCGGCGCCGAGCCGGAGCTCGATCCGCGACCCCGGCGGCGTGTGGCGGACGGCGTTGTCGAGCAGGTTGAGGACCAGCCGATGTAGCTCGTCGGGATTGCCGTCGACCCGCAGCGGTCGGTCGTTCTCGATCCGCAGCTCGCGTTCGCCGACCGTCGGCGCGACCTCGGCCGCGGCGTTGCCCGCGATCTCGGCCAGGTCGCAGGCGGTGCGAGCTCCGGGGCGGCCCGCGTCGGCGCGCGCCAGCAGCAGGAGATCGGCGACCAGCCGGCTCATCCGGTTCGACGAGCGCAGCGCCGAGTCGACTACGGCGCGCTCCTCGCCGTCGCCCGGGCCCTCGAGCGAGGCCTGGAGCAGCTCGAGGTTGGCGACGATGCTGGTCAGCGGCGTCCGCAGCTCGTGCGAGGCGTCGGCGACGAACGCCCGCTGTTTGCGCATCGCAGTCTCCCGCTCGGAGCGGGCCGCATCGAGCGAGCGCAGCATCTCCTCGAGAGTCCCGGCGAGCTCACCCACCTCGTCGTCCGTTTTCGGCACCGGCATGTGGCGGGAGGGGTCGCCGGTGTCGCTGATCTCACGCGCGGTCGCGGTCAGCGAGGAAATCGGGCGCATCGCGCGGCCCGCGATCGCCAGACCGGCGAATGCCGCCAGCAGGGTGGCGCCCAGCACACCGGCGGCGATGAAGACCCAGAGCCGGTCGATCGTCGAGTTGATGTGACCTTCGTCGCGGCCGTACTGGACGTAGCCGGCGACGCGGCCGGTCTGGCCGCTGCGGAGCGTCACCGTCACCACCCGCATGTCACCGACGTGGTGGACCCCGAGGACGGGGGAGCCGAGGTTGACCGCCCCGGGGCTGGCTTCGAGCAGGCTGCCCCGCGAGTCGAAGATCCGCGCCGTGGCGCCGTTGGGGCTGACGAAGTCGCCGAGGTCGGGCTCGCGGACGATCAGCGTTTTGGTGATCGTGTCGACGATCTGGATCTGTGAGGAGAGCGTCGCGACGGCCTGCTGCATCTCGCGATCGAAGTCGTCGCGAATCCGCTGTGCGGCGAGGTTGCCGATGACCACGCCGAAGAGGACCAGGATCGCGAGGGTCAGCCCGGCGGAGGTGCCCGCAAGGCGCCAACGAACCGGCCAGTTGCGCGGGCGGAGCCGGGAGATCCGGGCGCTCACGCCTACGCTTTCAGGACGTATCCGGCGCCGCGCTTGGTGTGAAGGAGGCGGGGCTCGCCGCCTTCCTCCAGCTTGCGGCGCAGGTTCGAGATGAAGACGTCGATCGTGTTCGTCGCAGCCGTCGGGTCATAGCCCCAGACCTCGTCGAGGAGGCGCTCGCGCGAGACGACCAGCCGCTGGTTTCGCATCAGGTGCTCGAGCAGCTCGAACTCGCGATTCGTCAGCTCGATCTCGCGGTCGCCCCGGCGCACTTCGCGGGTGTCCGGGTTGAGGGCGAGGTCGGCGACCTCGATCGAGGCCGAGCCACGCGGCGGGCGACGGCGGAGGAGCGCCCGGATCCGGGCGAGGAGCTCCTTGCGCTCGAACGGCTTGACAAGGTAGTCATCGGCGCCGCTGTCGAGGCCGCCGACCCGATCCTCGGTCTCGCTGCGGGCGGTCAGCATCAGGATCGGGACGTCGCTGTCGGCGCGCAGCCGACGGCAGACCTCGACCCCGTCGAGTCGGGGCAGGCCCAGATCGAGGACCACGAGGTCGGGCAAGAAGCCGGCCGCGACGTCAAGGGCATCGATCCCGTCGGCGGAGGTGCGGACGTCGTACCCCTCGTTGCGCAGCGAGCGGCGGAGGACATCGGCGATGTCCTCGTCGTCCTCGACCACGAGCACGCGGCCGCCGGCTTCGCCTCCATCGGTGAGCATCGAGAAACGATGTTAGCCCCGCAAATGGCGCCTTCGCCTTTGTTTTAGCGCGAATTTATGCCCCCGACCTCGACCGCGAAGGGGAGACGGGGCCGGCGTCGAAGCCCCTGTCATGTTCGTGCGTAAGCGGCGCGGGGCGAAACGGCGCCCGAAATCGAAGGCGAAAGCCAAGGTGGGCAGGGCGCGGGTGCCGCGGCCACGGCTGCCGCAGGCGCTCGAGCAGCGCCACCTCGACCTGGTCGGGCTGTTCCTGATCGCCTCCGGCGTCTACCTCACATTCGTCCTCTTCTTCGGCTGGGAGGGAGGCAAGGTCGGCTACGGGATCGAAACGGCGCTGACCTACCTGGTCGGCGACGTCGGCGCCCGGATCTTCACCGTGCTGACTCTCGTGACCGGAGTGGTGCTGGTGACCGGGGCCTCGATCGGCACGATCCTCCGCGGCTTCGGCCGCGGCGCCCGTGGCGTCTTCCTCGGCGGCCGTGAGGTCGCCGAGACCGTGGTCAGAACCCGCGAGGGCCACGGCCCCGCGGATGCCGAGCTCGAGACCCAGGCCGGCCCGACCGATGTGATGAGCGCCTACCCCGACGAGGAGGACTTCGAGCCGACCGTCGCGATCGGGAGCTTCGACGACGACGTCGCCGAGGCCGAGGCGGGCTCAGAGCCCGTCGAGGAGCCCGAGGCCGTCGCCGACCCTGAGGAGGCCCCTCCGACGACCGAAACGCCCGTCCTAACCCCTCAGGGGAACAAGCGCGGCGTCACGGCCTCGGAGGAGATCGACTACCGGCCGCCGCCCGCGGCTGCGCTCGAGAAGGGCCGCGCAGCCGACAAAGGCCCCGACCCGCGCGACCACGACGCCGTGGGGCGGAGGCTGGTCGAGACGCTCGGGCACTTCGGGGTCGAGGCGAAGATCGTCGGCATCGTCAGCGGACCCCACGTCTCCCGCTACGAGCTTCGCCTGGCGCCCGGCACCAAGGTGAAGAAGGTGACCGAGCTGGCCAACGACCTCGCCTACGCGCTCGCCTCGACCGACATCCGGATCCTCGCTCCGATCCCCGGCAAGCAGGCGGTGGGGGTCGAGGTGCCCAACTCGCGGCGCCGCATGGTCCGCCTCGGCGACATCTACGCCGGCAGGCCGGAGAAGACCTCGCCGCTCGTCGCCTGGCTCGGCAAGGGCATCGACGGCAACGCCGTCTGGACCGACCTGGCGAAGATGCCCCACGTGCTGGTCGCCGGGACCACCGGGTCGGGCAAGTCCGGCTGCGTCAACGCGATCCTCTCCTCGATCCTGATGCAGGCGTCGCCCAACGACGTCCGCCTCGTTCTCGTCGACCCCAAGCAGGTCGAGCTCAACCACTACGAGCACGTCCCGCACCTGCTCACCCCCGTCGTCACCTCACCCCGCCTGGCGGCCAACGTGCTCGCCAATCTGATCGGCGAGATGGAGAGCCGCTACGGGATCATGGGCGAGGCCCGGTGCCGCAATCTCGGCGAGCTCAACCGGGCACGGGCGAAGAAGGGCGAACCGCCCCTTCCTCACATTCTCTGCGTGATCGACGAGCTCGCGGACCTGATGATGGTGGCGCCGGCCGAGGTCGAGGACTCGATCATCCGGCTCGCCCAGAAGTCGCGGGCGACCGGCATCCACCTCGTCCTCGCGACCCAGCGCCCCTCGACCGACATCATCACCGGCACGATCAAGGTCAACATCCCGGCCCGGATCGCGTTCGCGGTCTCCTCCCAGACCGACTCCAGGGTGATCCTCGACCAGGGCGGGGCCGAGGCCCTGCTCGGCCAGGGCGACATGCTGTTCCGCGGGGCGGGCACATCGAAGCTGCAGCGGATCCAGGGCGCGTTCATCACCGAGGAGGAGATCGCGCGGATCACCGGCCACTGGGCCAAGCAGGGGGAACCCGAGTTCGAGGCCGAGCTGCTCGAGGCGCGTGAGGAGACCCCGGAGGCCGGAATCGACGACGAGTTCGATCCCGACCGCGACGACCTCCTCGACGAGGCGATCCAGCTCGTCGTCCAGACCGAGACCGCCTCGGTCTCGATGATCCAACGTCGGCTGCGGGTCGGATACACCCGGGCGGGACGCCTGATCGACATGCTCGAGCGCCGCGGCGTGATCTCCGGCTACGAGGGCTCGAAACCACGGCAGGTGCTGATCACCGCGGCCGACCTTCCCCGCTTCCTGAGCGGCGGGGAGGCGGGTGAGCCGCTGCCGGTCGACGCCGAGTAGGGCCTTTTCCCGCCGACCGGCCACAATGTCGGCGTGGAGTCGACCGGTATAGGAACCACCCTGCGCGATGCGAGAAATCGGCGCAAAATCGACCTTTCCGAGGTCGAGGATGCGACCAAGATCCGAATTCGCTTCCTGCGGGCGATCGAGAACGAGGAGTGGGACGTCCTCCCGGGCGAGATCTACACCCGCGCCTTCATCAGGACATACGCCTCCTACCTCGGTCTCGACGGCGAGCGGCTGGCCGAGGACTTCACGGCCGAGGTCGGGACTACGGGGCCCTCCGATCGGCCTCCGACGCGGGTCGAGCCGGCGTTGAGCGCGCGCCGCCCGCCGGGGCGGTCCAGGGTCGGAGGCCGGGTCCTGATCGTGGTCGTCGTCGCCGCGCTGATCGGGATCCTGGTCGCGATCGGCCTCGCCGGCGGAGGCGACAACTCCTCGGGCGGGAAGTCGGGCTCGGCGGGGGCGAAGAAGGGGCACCAGAACGGCGCGGCCCAGACGGCGGCGCCCGGCGTCGCGGTCAGCCTTGTAGCCACCGATGAAGTCTGGGTCTGCCTGCTCGACGCCGGTGAAGAACCCGTCATCGACGGCCAGATCCTCGCCGCCGGGGAACGGGAAGGGCCGTTCCGGTCGAAGGGGTTCTCGGTCGCGTTCGGCAACGGCTCGGTCGAAATGGAGATCGACGGAAAACCGGCGCACCTGCCTCCATCGTCGAGCCCGATCGGATTCTCGGTCGACGAAATGGGGCGGCTGACCGAACTGAAGGAAGGCGAAAGGCCCGAATGCGGATGACACCCGGCGCCGCCTCCTCCGCTCTCGAGAATGCCTGAAGAATCAGAATGAATGGGCCTTCTCTTCCGCGTCCGAGGGCGGCTGTTCGGGCCGGGGTCGTGGTCACCGGGACCGAGGTGCTGACGGGGACGATCGCGGACTCCAACGGCCCCTGGCTCTCGGAACAGCTCGCCGAGCTCGGGATCGACGTCGCCCACATCGTGATCGTCGGCGATCGTCCCGACGACCTCGAGGCGGCGCTCCGGTTCATGGCCGCCGAGGGGATGGACCTGATCGTCACCTCGGGGGGGCTCGGCCCGACCGCCGACGATCTGACGGCGGAGGTGGTCGCCCGCTTCGCCGGCCGCGAGCTGCGGCTCGACGAGGAGGTCGAGGAGAAGATCGCCGAGATCCTGCGCGGCTTCGCGCGCCGCTTCAATTTCGACCAGGAGGCGGTCCGCGAGGCAAACCGCAAGCAGGCGCTGGTCCCCGAGGGGGCGACACCGCTCGACCCGGTCGGCACCGCCCCGGGGCTCGTCGTCCCGGCCGACGGCCCCGTCGTCGTCGTCCTGCCGGGGCCGCCGCGAGAGCTGCAGCCGATGTGGCCCGCGGCGCTTGCGACCGCCCCGGTGAGCGAGGTCCTCGCCAGGGCGACGCCGCTTCACGGCTACACGCTGCGGATGTTCGGGATTCCCGAGTCCGAAATCGCCAAGAGCCTGCGCGAGATCGAGGCCGACGGCGTCGCACTCGACGAGGTCGAGATCACCACCTGCCTGCGGCGTGGCGAGATCGAGGTCGAGGTCCGCTACCGCGACGAGGCGGCGGCCACCGCCGACGCGTTGCGGGAGGGCCTGCGGGCGCGCCATGAGCGCCACCTCTTCAGCCTCGACGGCGAGACGATCGACTCGCAGGTCGCGAAGCTCCTGGTCGGTCGCAGGCTCGGCCTGGCCGAGTCGTGCAGTGGCGGCCTGATGGCGGCCCGGATCACCAATGTCCCCGGCGCCTCGGAGTACTTCGCCGGCAGCGCCGTCTCCTACTCGAACGAGGCGAAGGCGGACCTCCTCGGCGTCGACCCGGCCCTGATCGAGGCCCACGGGGCGGTCTCACCGGAGGTCGCCGAGGCGATGGCGCGGGGGGCCCTCGAGCGGTTCGGCGCCGACATCGCGGTCGCGATCACCGGGATCGCCGGGCCGGGGGGCGGCACCGAGGAGAAGCCGGTCGGCTACGTCTGCTTCCACGCGCTCCTCGCCGAGGGGCCCGCGGTCGCCCGCGACCCGGTCATCCCAGGTGGCCGCGACGACATTCGCGAGCGCTCGGCGCTGGTCGGGATGCACCTGCTCCGGATGCTGCTGACCGGCGGCGAGCCACCGCTCTGAGCGGAGCGAGCAAGCAATTCTGATTCCCTGCGCGCGAGCAAGCATCCGGAGCGAGCATCCTGATTCCTTGCATTTGCGCGTTGTGTCGCGCGCAACGACCGCGTAGCGTCGGCGGGGTGGCCAAGGAACGCCTGAAGAGCCCGCGGGCGCGGCTGTTCATCGCGCTCGATCTCCCCGAACCGGTGCGCGGGGCGATCGCCGCCTGGGGGAGGAAGCAGCTCTCCGATCCCGCCCTGCGGCCGGTGGCGGAGGAGAGCCTGCACATCACGCTGGCCTTCCTCGGCTTCCTGCCCGAGAAGCAGATCCCACAGCTGGCCGAGCTCGTCGCCGGGGCCGGCGGGCCGGCGCCGCGGATCGTGCTCGGGGACCCGGTCCCGCGGCCACCGCGGGGGAGACCCCGGCTGTTCGCGCTGCCGGCCGACTCGCAGGGCACGGTCGCCCTCCAGGCGGGTCTCGAGGAGGGGCTGGTCGAGGCCGGCCTCTACGAGCCCGAGAAACGCCCGTTCTGGCCCCATGTGACGGTCGCCAGGGTGCGCCGCGAGGAGCGGGGATCGAAGCGGCCGGCGCTCGTCGCGAGCGCCCCTGGAACGCTGCCGAAGGAATTGCTGCAGCCCTTCGATGGCGTCCGGATCACGCTCTACCGTTCGCAACTCCAGCCACAGGGTGCGCAGTACACCCCGCTGGCGCAAGTCGAGCTGCCCGCGAGTGGGCGGCAGTGAGGTGGAACAGATGGCAGACAAGAAAGCGACTTTGAAGGACGCCTCGGCGAAGGAGGCCAAGGCGAAAGACGCGGCGCTGGCGGCGGCCGTGACGCAGATCGAGCGCGACTTCGGACAGGGCGCGCTGATGCGCCTCGGCGCCGACAGCACGGTCAAGGTGGAGGCGATTCCGACCGGCGCCCTCGCGCTCGACCTCGCGCTGGGGATCGGCGGCGTGCCGCGGGGCAGGATCGTCGAGATCTTCGGCCCGGAGTCCTCGGGCAAGACGACGCTGATCTACCACATCATCGCCGAGGCCCAGAGCCGCGGCGGCATCTGCGCCTTCATCGACACCGAGCACGCGATCGACCCCTCCTACGCACGGTCGATCGGGGTCGACACCGACGAGCTGCTCGTCTCCCAGCCCGACTACGGCGAGCAGGCGCTCCAGATCGCCGACCGGCTGATCGCCTCGGCAGCGATCGACGTCGTCGCGATCGACTCGGTCGCGGCGCTGACCCCGAAAGCCGAGCTCGACGGCCAGATCGGCGACACAACCGTCGGCCTCCAGGCGCGGCTGATGTCGCAGGCGATGCGCAAACTGGCCGGCAACCTGAACCGCACCAACACCGTCTGCCTGTTCACCAACCAGATCCGCGAAAAAGTCGGGGTCCAGTTCGGCTCGCCGGAGACCCAGCCGGGGGGCCGGGCGCTGAAGTTCTACGCCTCGCAGCGACTCGACATCCGCCGCATCGAGACCCTCAAGGAGGGGACCGAGGCGGTCGGGAACCGGGTCCGGGTGAAAGTGGTCAAGAACAAGGTCGCCTCGCCGTTCCGCCAGGCCGAGTTCGACATCGAGTACGGAGAGGGGATCTCGCGCGAGGGCGGCCTGCTCGATTACGGGATCGAGCACGACCTGGTCCAGAAGTCGGGCGCATTCTTCTCCTACGGAAAGACACGGCTGGGCCAGGGGCGCAACAACGCCAAACAGTTCCTCGCCGACAACCCCGAGATAGCGAGTGAGATCGAGGCCAAGATCCGGACAGCGCTCGGGCTCGGCACCGACAATGCGGCCCCCGCCGAGGCGCCGGCCGAGCCGGTCGCCGCGGCCGAGGAGGCCAAAGCGGCCTGAGTTCGGGGCGGATAGGATTCCGCGCCATATGAGTGCGGAGCGAGCAAGCGTGCATCTCTGGTTCTTCGCGCAGCGAGCGAAGCACGAGGTTTGACGATGGACAACTCGACCCTCTTCTACATCTGCGGCGGCGCGCTTGCCGCCTCGGCGGTGATCGTCAGCGTCATCGGGCTCAGGGTCGAGAGATTCCCGGGTCGGGCCGCGCCCATAGTCGCGCTCTGGTTCATCGCCCTGATCGGGTGCACCACGACCTTCGGGGTCCTCAACGCCCAGGACGAGGAGCAGCACAGGGAAGCCGAGCTCCAGAAGGGCTCCGAAGAAGTGGAACAAGAGGAGGGACAGGCCCTCGAGGCCCAGTAGCTACGCTGAGCGCATGAGCGCGGATCGCGCCAGGCTCAGCTACCACGTCACCACGTTCGGCTGTCAGATGAACGTGCACGACTCCGAGCGGATGCAGGGAATGCTCGACTCGCTCGGCTACCGCGAGGCGCCGACCCGTGAGGACGCCGACGTGATCCTCTTCAACACCTGCTCGATCCGCGAGTCGGCCGACAACCGGTTCATCGCCCACCTCGGTGAGGCCAAACGGCTGAAGTCCGAATTTCCGGACCGGGTGGTCGGGGTCGGCGGCTGTTGGGCGCAATCGGTCAAGGACGAGGTGTTCAGGCGATTCCCGTTCGTCGACGTCGCCTTCGGTCCCGGCCAGATCCACAAGCTCGCCGAGTTCCTGACCTCCGACTCGCTCAGCGCCCAGGGCTACTTCGAGTTCGAGGACCTCTCCGGGCACCTTCCCGCCCATCGTGGGCGCGAGTTCCAGGGCTGGCTCCAGATCTCGCAGGGCTGCAACTGTCGCTGCTCCTACTGCATCGTGCCCTCGACCCGAGGCCGCGAGGTGAGCCGCGACCCCGACGAGCTCGTGGCAGAGGTCGAGAGGCTTGCCGCCGACGGCGTGCTCGAGGTGACGCTGCTGGGCCAGAACGTCAACAGCTACGGCCGTGACCTGCCGAGGGAGTCGAGGATCGGGTTCTCCGAGCTGCTCGCGCGGATCGACGCCGTCGAGGGGGTCGAGCGGGTCCGCTACACGAGCCCCCACCCGAAGGACATGCGCGAGGACGTGATCCGCGCCCACGCCGAGCTCCGATCGCTCTGCGAGCACATCCACCTTCCGCTGCAATCGGGGTCGAGCGCTGTGCTGAAACGGATGCGGCGCACCTACGACCGGCGCCGTTACCTGGATCGCGTCGCCATGATCCGCGAGCAGGTCCCCGATTGCGCAATCACGACCGACATCATCGTCGGCTTCCCGGGCGAGACCGAGGCCGATTTCGAGCAGACGCTCGAGGTCGCCGACGAGGTCGGCTACGACGGCGCCTTCACCTTCGTCTTCTCGCCTCGACGCGAGACCGAGGCGGCGACGATGGGCGAACAGGTCCCGCACCCGGTCAAGCGCAAGCGAATCGAGAGGCTGGTCGAGCTGGTCCAGCGGCGAGCCCAGGAGCGGGCGCAGCGATTCGTCGGCCGCGAGGTGGAGGTCCTGGTCGAAGGGCCGAGCCGCAATGACCCCACCCGGCTACGGGGCCGCACCAGGCACAACAAGACGGTCAACTTCGACGGGATCGCCGAACCAGGCGATCTCACCCTGGTCGAGGTCGAATCCGCGACTTCTCAGACGCTCTCCGGCGTTGCGGCACTACCCCTCACTCAGCCTTCGGCACAAACCATTCGCTAGGGCGGTGGAGGTCCTGGCGATATTTGGGCCGACCGGGGTCGGGAAGACGGGGGTGGCGATCGCGGTCGCGGAACTGTTGCGCGAGCGGGGGGAGGACCCGGTCGCGATCTCTTGCGACGCGCTCCAGGTCTACGAGGGGCTGGAGGTCCTGACCGGAGCGGCGACGGCCGAGCAACGAGCAAGGCTCGAGCACCGGTTGATCGGGACCGTGCCGATCACCGAGCCCTTCTCGGTCGGCGATTACATGCGGCTCGCCCACGGCGAGATCGATACGGCGCTGGGGGCCGGCCGGCGGCCGATCGTGGTCGGCGGCACCGGCCTCTACCTCCGGGCCGCGGTCGCCGAGCTCTCGCTGGTCCGGGTCCCGCCGGAAACCGAGGACTCCGAGCTCTGGGCGCCCGACACCCGGCACCCGACCCGGATCTTCGGCCTCGACATGGATCGCGAGGCCCTATACGAGAGGATCGACGCCCGCGCCGAGGCGATCGTCGCCGGCGGAGCCAAGGATGAGGTGCTCCGTGCCGAGGCCGCGGGCCCGTCGCGGACGGCCCGCAAGGCCCTCGGCTTCGACGAGCTGATCGGCGGCGACGTCGAGCGGATGAAGAAACGGTCGCGCAACTACGCCCGGCGCCAGCTCACCTGGATGCGGAAGATCCCGAATCTGCGCTGGATCAACCGCGGCGGCCGGAAGGATGCCGACGTCGCCGAGGAGATCGCGCGCTCACTAGGGGAAGAGGACCGCCCGGGTCCTGCGAGCGCCGGGGATCGCGACCAGTAGCTGCGCCCGCAGCCTCCCCCGCTGGGCCAGCAGGGGCCGCCCGCGAGAGTCGAGGAGGACGGTGAACCTGTGCGAGCTGCCGCCTCGCAGCCTGAAGGTCCGCGCCGCCACCCCGATCCTGCCGAGACTGCGGCTCCGCGTGCGCACATTGGTGCGAAGTCGGATCTGGCCGGGACAGATGAGTTCCACCGACCATCCACAGCGAACCTTGACCCTGAGCGCTCGCCCGGAGACCGACACACCGGAGATCGTCAGCGGCGGCAAGGTGCGCACCGCCGGGACCGCCGTCCCGACCGTCATGGCGTCGACGAAATTGCTGTCGATGTTGATCCGCACCCCGCCCCAGACCTCGTCATGACCGCCGCGATACTGGTGGATCCGCTGATGGTTCGGCCAGGCGTCGGCGCTGAGATTGGGGTCGTCGGTATCGGCGCGCCCGTTCCAGTTCGCGCTCCAGATGTTGTCCGGGCCGGCGAAGCTCGTCCCCCAGCGGCGTCCGAGGTCGACAATGCCCGACGCGCTCGAGCTGTAGACCCCGGATGTGTAGCCCAGCTCGTGCAGACGCTGGGTCCACGCGGCGAGAAACGTCATCGTCGAGGCGGTGGCGGCGGCTGTTCTCGTGTAGCTCTCCATGTCGTGATAGATCGGGCTCCCGGGCCCGATTCCGATCGCCTGCGCGTCGGAGACGGCATCTTCGGCCTCGGCCTCGGCCTCAGCGGCGGCGAAGCTGGAGTCGAGAGACGCGCATGAGGTGCAGCTCGAGGTCGGTGCCTGCAGGCCGACGTAGATCGGGATCAGGTTCCAATCGATCGCCACCTGTTCGCCGACCCAGGCCGCGGTCAGATTCGGCTGGGTGCAGCCCCGATTGCGACCGCCGATGTAGACACCGACGGCCTCGAAGGGCGACGATTCCCGCCAGGCACGCATCGATCGAGACGAGGGAGCCGTGCAGGCGTCGAACCCGTAGCCGGTGAAGATCGCCGGACCGGCGGTGACGGTCCCCTCCGCGGGGGGTGGCGCGAGCGCCGAGCTCGAGGCTCCCTCGCCGCGCACGGTGAGCCGGGGGGCTCCCACGCCTGCGGCTGCCGGGCAGGCGTCAGGGCCGCTGGAGCTACAGAATCGGGCCCCGCCGGCGCCCTCGGCGCTCGCAGCGACCGGCGTCCCAGCTGAGAGAGCGCAGAGGGCGGCGGTAGCTGCGAGCAGCGCAACCCCCGTGCGTGTCCGAACAGCCCTCATCGCCCCTTCAACCGTTCTACCTCCGTAACGTTTCGCCTGCTCCGCCGCCCTTTTGCCCAGTTAGGCTGCGCCGATGCGATTCGAGAAGTGGCAGGCGCTCGGCAACGACTATCTGATCGTAGAGGCGAATCGGCTTCCCTGGGAGCTGAATGCAGCCCGTGTCGCTCGCCTCTGCGACCCCCACTTCGGGGTCGGCTCCGACGGCGTGCTGCTGCTCTCTCGCAGCGAAGACCCCGAGTTCCTCGCCGACCTGCGGATCTTCAACCCCGACGGGTCCGAGGCCGAGCTCTCGGGCAACGGGGCGCGGGAGGCAATCCTCTATCTGCGCCGCAATGGCTGGACCGACGAGGACACATTCTCGATCCGAACCGCCGCCGGGACGATCACCCCGACGATCACCTCCGAGCGCACCTGCCGGGTCGAGATGGGCCGCGCCGCGACGACATCGAAGGATTACCCATCGGGACCCGCCGACGGGACGGGGGTGCTCGAGTCGGGTGGGCGCGAGTGGGCGTTCCAGCACGTCTCGATCGGCAACCCGCAGTGCGCGATCGTCGTCGCGGCGGACGAGCTCGAGGGACTCGACCTAGCCGAGATCGGGCCCGGGATCGAATCCAACGCGCTGTTCCCAAACCGCACCAACGTCTCCTTCGTCGCAACCGACCGCGACCGCGTGAGGGCGAGGATCTTCGAGCGCGGGGTGGGGGAGACGCTCTCCTCCGGGACGGGGGCCAGCGGCGCAGCCGTGACCGCCGTCCTCGGCGGCGCACCGAGCCCGATCACGGTGGCCCTCGACGGCGGCGAGCTCTCCGTCGACGTCTCCGCCGAGCTCGACGTGACGTTGACCGGGTGGGCCGAGCCGGTCTGCTCGGGGGATCTCTCACCCGAGCTGCTCGCCGCCCTGGCCGAGCTTTAGGGTTTCAGGACGATGGCAAGCACCGAGCCCAAGCCCGGAATCGCCGCCCCCTCGAGGCGGCTCGAGGCGATGCCGCCGTACATGTTCGCCGAGCTCGAGAAGCGCGTCGCCGACAAGCGCGCGGCGGGGATCGACGTGATCAGCCTCGGGATCGGCGATCCCGACGAGCCGACCTACCCGCACATCGTCGCCGCGATGCAGGACGCGGTCGCCGACCCCGGCAACCAGAAGTACCCGAGCAACCGCGGGCGCGAGGAGTTCAGGACCGCCTTCTCGGAGTTCTACGACGATCGGTTCGGGGTCGTGATCGATCCCGAGAGCGAGGTGATCCCGGCGATCGGCGCCAAGGAGTGCATCTACAACCTCTGCTTCGCGTTCCTCGACCACGGTGGCGTCGCGCTAGCCTCCGATCCCGGCTACCCCGTCTACACGGGCGGCCCGATCCTCGCCGGGGCGACCCCGGAGCTGCTGCCGCTCGTGCCCGAGCTCGGCTTCGCCCCCGACCTCAGCGCCGTGCCCGCCGAGACCGCCGCCCGGGCGCGGCTGATGTTCCTCAACTACCCCAACAACCCGAGCGGCGCCATCGTCCCCGAGGGCTTCTTCGATCTCGTCGTCTCCTTCGCCCGCGAGCACGAGATCCTCGTCGTCCACGACAACGCCTACTCGGAGACCACATACGACGGATACGTCGCCCCGAGCTTCCTGGCGACGCCGGGAGCGAAGGAGGTCGGGGTCGAGGTCTTCTCGCTTTCCAAGGGCTACAACATGACCGGCTGGCGCTGCGCCGCGATCCTCGGCAACCCGGAAGCGATCGAGACCTACTGGCGGTTGAAGACCAACGTCGACTCGGGCCTCTTCGAGGCCGTCCAGCTAGCGGGAGTCGCCGCCCTGCGCGGCCCGTCGGGGCCGCTCGAGCGGATGAACGAGACCTACGCCCGCCGCCGCGACCTCGTCGTCAGCGCCCTGCGCGAGATCGGCGTCGACGTCCAAGCGCCGAAGGGAACGATCTACGTCTGGGCGCCCGTCCCCGAGGGCCACACATCGACCTCGTTCGCCGAGCTCGTCCTCGAGGAGGCGGCGGTCGTCGTCTCGCCCGGGTCGATGTACGGGCCGAGCGGCGAGGGCTTCTTCCGGATCTCACTGACTACGCCCGACGATCGCATCAGCGAGGCGGTCGAGCGCCTCCGCGAGCACCTCGCCTAAACAGGGAAACGGCTTTGCGGCGCCTCGGCCGGCCTCCTCTACCTCGCCGGGGCGATCGCCCTCGGCTCGCCGCCGACCGCGACGGATTCCCCGGCAACGGTGGCCGCGTGGTTCGCCGACCACCGCGACGCGGCCCGCACCGACGCCTGGACGGCGACCTTCGGAACGCTCGCCCTCGCGGTCTTCGCCGGGATCGTCCGCGAATTGCTTCCGAGCCCGCACCGAAATGTCTTCCTGCTCGGCGCCGCCGCCTTCATCGTCGAGACCGTCACGGCGGCCTGGATCTGGGGCGGGCTGGCGCTCCACCCCGGATCGCTCGATGCCGCCACCGCACGCACCGTGTACGACGTCGAGCTCTTCTGGGGACCCGTCCTCACCGGCGCGACGATGGCGATGATCGGGTCGGTGAGCGTCCTCGGCTTCGGCTCGCGCCCATCGATTCCGCGCTGGCTCACCATCCTCGGCGTGATCGCCTTCGTCGAGCAGGCGATCGAGACGGTCACCGTCTTCGGCACAAGCGGCTTCACCGCCCCCGGCGGCGACATGAACCTGACCCTCGGCGCCGCGCTCACCCTCCTCTGGCTTGCGGGGCTCACCGTCTGGGCGGCGGGCCGCCTGGCCGCGGCACCGCGGCCTCAGGCCGCGGGCTGACGCTTGCTCCAGTAGCGATCGAGGCCCCGCCACTGGTACTCGGGCGGGACCGCCTGCAGGAGCTCCGCGGCCGCCTCGGGGTCGGGCACCCGCTCCGCCACCCGCTCGCGGTGGCGCTCTTCATAGGCGGCCTCGTCGAGGTCGCGGGCGAGCTGCGCCTCCTCCAGTAGCCTCTCGCGAACCGCAGCGAGGTGCGGCTCGGGCTCCTCGACCGGGCCCCAGTGGGTGAGGCCGAGGCGCTGCGGGCGCCAAGCTTCGACCAGCCCGATCGAGTCCGCCCATGCCTCGATGTCGATGTCCGGCGGCGGCGTCGGTGGGACGATCAGGTCGGTCCCGGGTATCAGGACCGCGGCGATGTCGCCGACGAACGCGGTCCCACTGTCCTCGTGCAGATAGCAGACGTGGTGGGAGGCATGGCCGGGGGTGTAGGCGACACACATCCCCAGCACGGTCTCGCCGCCCGCCAGGGCCCTCACGTTGGCCTCGGGGACGGGAACGATCTCGCCCCAGAGCCGCTGCATCTGGTCGCCGTAGAGGCGCTCGGCGCTCGCCAGCAGCCGCGAGGGATCGATCAGGTGCGGGGCGCCGCGCTCGTGGACGTAGACCTCGAGGCTCGGCCAGCGCCGGACCAGAGCCCCGGTTGCGGCCGCGTGGTCGAGGTGGATGTGGGTGAGGACGATCGCCCGCGGCTCCTCATCGCCGAGCGCATCGATCAGGTTCCGGTGCGATGACTCCGGCCCAGGGTCGATGAGGGCGCCGTCGACCTCCCAGCAGCAGATCACATGCGGGCGCCCGAGGTGCAGTACGTCGATCGGTCGCATCGCGGGGTCGGGTCAGGCCGCCGCGGGGATCTTGCCCTCGGCCTCGAGCGTCTCCCGCAGGCCCTCCTCCATGCCGCGCGGGGCGTAGCCGAGCTCGCGGCTCGCCTTCTCGTGACTGGCCCAGAACGTCACGCCATCGGCCGAGGTGATCATCTCGCGCAGGTTGGGCGGCTGGTTCATCAGCTTGCCGACCAGCGGTCCCACCGGAGTCAGCGCCTTCAGCAGCGGCGTCGGCACCGCGTGCTTGGGCGGCTTGCGGCCGGCGATTCCGGCGACGATCTCGACCGCGTCGCGCATCGTCGTCACCGGGCCGCTGAGGACGTAGGTCTCGCCGAGCTTGCCCTTGTCGACCGCGAGCAGGATCCCGCCGGCGATGTCTTCGACGTGGGTCAGGCAGACCCCGAGCTCGGGGAACGGGATCAGCGGCAGTTTTCCCGCCAGGAGCTGGTCGATCAGGTCGCCGACCTGCGACGTGTCGCCCGGTCCGTAGACGCCCCCCGGCTGGACGATGATGCAGGGAAGCTCGTTCTCCTCGATCATCCGCTTCGCGATCCGGTGCGACTCCAGCTTCGTCTCCTCGTAGTAGGAGGTGAACTCCTTACCCGGATGCTCGTAGGTCTCGTCGACGACCTTCCGGTGCGTGTTGCCGAACACGCCGCAGGTCGAGACGTGGACGATCCGCGGGGTCTTCGCCTCGAGCGCGGCCTCCAGCACCCGTTCGGTACCCGTCACGTTGGCCTCGTACATCGCCGGGCGCTGCGAGGCCGGGATCCCGACCTCATACATCGCGGCGGCGTGGATGGCGGCGTCGCAACCCTCGAGGCCGGCGCGGATCGCCTCGCCGTCGGTGAGGTCGCCGCTGACCAGCTCGCACCCGATCGCGGCCACCTTCTCGCCCTTCTTCGGGTTGCGGACGAGGCAGACGACGTCGTCGCCGCGGTCGCGAAGCTGCCGCACGACCTCGCCGCCGATGAACCCCGTTCCCCCGGTAACGAAGACCTTCACAGATTGGAAGCCTATCCTGGGGAGGTGGACCAGAGCCAGAACGGAGCCGGCCTGACGAACCCGCGCGCGCGGCAGCGCGCGCTCGCGATCGGGATCGTCGACGGAGAGGAGGCCGGGGGGGAGCGGCTCGCGGAGCTGAAGGAGCTGCTGCGGACGGCGGGGGTCGCGACGGCGGGGGAGATGGTCCAGCGCCGCGCCCAGCCCGACCCCGACCGCTACTTCGGCAAGGGGAAGATGGCCGAGCTGAAGGCGGCGGTCGCCGAGGCCGGCGCAAACGTCGTCGCCTGCGACGACGAGCTCGCGCCGCGCCAGGAGCGCAGCCTCGAGGCCACCCTCGACGTGCCGGTGATCGACCGCACGGCGGTGATCCTCGACATCTTCGCCGACCACGCCCACACGGCCGAGGGGAAGCTCCAGGTCGAGCTCGCCCAGCTCGAGTACAACATGGCGCGGATGAGGGGGCTCTGGACCCACCTCGACCGCCTCGACGGCGGAATCGGCACCCGGGCCCCGACCCGAGGCCCCGGCGAGACCCAGATCGAGACCGACCGCCGCCTCGCCCGCAACCGGATCTCCGCCCTGAAGCGGCGCCTGTCCCAGCTCGAGCGCAACCGGGGCGTGATGCGCGCCCGCCGCCAGCGCTCGTCGCTGCCACGGGTCGCCCTCGCCGGCTACACCAACGCCGGCAAGTCGACGCTGCTGAACGCGCTGACCGGGGCCGAGGTCGGGGTCGGCGACCGTCTCTTCCAAACCCTCGACCCGACGACGCGGAGCTTCGAGCTGTCGGGCCGCACCTACCTCATGACCGACACGGTCGGGTTCATCGAGAAGCTGCCGCACCAGCTGGTCGAGGCGTTCAAGGCGACGCTCGAGGAGACCGTCGTCGCCGACCTGATCCTCCACATCGTCGATGCGGCGGCGCCGGAGGAGCGGCGGGCGGCCGATATGCGGGCTGTCGACGAGGTGCTGGAGGAGATCGGCGCCGGCGGGAAGCCGCGGCTGCTGGTCCTCAACAAGGCCGACCTGCTGAGCGATGAGGAGCGGGACGAGGCGCTGATGGACCATCCCGACGCGGTTCTGGCCTCGGCCCTCGACGGCGAGGGACTCGACCGGCTGCGGAAGGCGATCGAGGAGGCCTTCGAGGACACCCTGGCCGAGGTCGAGCTGCTGATCCCCTATGAGGAGGGAGCGCGCCTGCACGAGCTGCACGAGGTCGCCGGCGACCTCGAGCGGACCGAGCGCGACGACGGCGTCCTCGTCCACGCCAGGGTGCCCGTGGCCGAGCTCCACCGGTTCGACGATCTCGCCGTCCTCTAGCCGGTTAGATTCCAGGCCATGGAACTGAGGGTGAAGAGGATCGACCCGCAGGCGCGCCTGCCGGAGCGCGCCCACGACGGCGATGCCGGGCTCGACCTCTGCGCCTGCGAGGCGGCCCACCTCGGCCCTGGCGAGCGCTGGAGCGTCGGGACCGGTATCGCGATCGAGGTCCCGGAGGGGCACGCCGGGCTCGTCCTGCCGCGCTCGGGCCTCGCTCGAGAGCACGGGATCGCGCTCGTCAACAGCCCGGGCCTGATCGACGCCGGTTACCGCGGCGAAGTTCGCGTCCTGCTGCTCAACACCGACCCGGCGGAGACGTTCAGGATCGAGGTCGGCGACCGGATCGCACAGCTGGTGATCACCCCGATCGCCGCGATCGACGCGGTCGAGGCGGACGAGCTGAGCGAGACCGCCCGCGGCGACGGCGGCTTCGGCTCGAGCGGCCGCTAGGGGCGCCTGACCCGGAACCTGAACACCGCCGGGCTCGGGTCGGAGTTGCCGGCGGCGTCGGTGGCGGTCACGCGGAAGACGTGGCTGCCGGGGCCGACCCTGTAGGCGCGGGGCGAGGAGCAGGGCGTGGGGCGGCGGCGGTCGAGCCTGCAGACGAACGTCGATCGCTCGTTTGCGGAGAATCGGAACACGACCCGGTGACGTCCCCTGATCAGGGTCAGTGCCTTGCGCGGGCCGGTGACGATCCGGGTCCGCGGCGGGGTGCGATCGGGCGCGGGAGGCGGTGGCCCCGCGGCGGGCGGCACCGGCGAGGGAGGGGTGTCGGGCGGGCGGAAGCTGTTCGGGGCGCGTTCGTGGATCGCCTCGCATCCGACCGGCGCCGCGTCGGGGCCGTTTTCGGGGAAGTCGATCTGAGCGGTGTCGAAGCCTTCGCCGCAATCGATGACCGGGTCGGGGTCGGGCACCGGAGTGCCGGAGTTGGCGAGGATCGAGTCGTCGCCCGCGCCCGCGAAATAGCTGTCGGGGCCGGGGCGCCCGAGCAGCTGGTTCGGGCCGGAGTCGCCGACCATGACGTCACCGAAGCTCGTGCCCTCGGTGTCCTCGAGCCCGCTCAGCGTCGTCAGCAGGGACGCGCTCGCGCATTCGGGCCGACCGTCGGGCCCGAGCTGACCCGCCGACCCGGCCGCCATCTCGATCGCGATCGCGGCGTTGAAGTTGGCCCAGTTGGCGTTGTCGGTTCCGGGCCCGCCGTCGAGCGAGTCCCCGTCGCAGACCGCGTTCGAGACGAAGAGGTCGTCTCCCGCCCCCGCATCGAGATGGTCGGCGCCGCCGTTGTTGGGGACGGCGTCGTCGCCGCCTCCGGCGGCGGCCGTGTCGTTCCCGGCGCCGTCGATCACGGCGTCCTCCGTTTCGCCTCCGGTCAGCAAGTCGTTCCCTTCGCCCCCCAGCAGGACCACCGAGGTCGAGGCCGGGAATCCCTGAGTCGCGGTCAGCGTGTCGTTGCCCGCATTGCCGGCGAGGAGGATCGAGTCAGGCGGTTCCGTAACGGGGAAGGGGCCCACCGGGTTGCCGCCGACCGTGAAGCTGACCTGGCCGGAGGAGTAGGAGGCGGCGACGTCGTCGGCGCCGTCGCTGCCCGAGAGGTAGAACGCCTGGCCGGCGGTGGACTGGGAGGCCATTGGCCCGGCTGACACCGTGCCCGGGTCCCTGGGCTGTATTTTCGCGCTCGAGGACTCGCATTCGTGGGCGGTCGCGGCGATGCAGCCGTCGCCCTCGGCGCCGCCGTACGCGACGTCGGCGCCGCCACCGCCGTCGATCAGATCGGCGCCGCCACCGCCGTAGAACGTCTCCGCGTCGGAAGTTCCGACGATGTAATCGTCGAACGGCGTCCCGACCACCACCTCGAAATTCCCGAAGGTGGTCTCCGGTGCGAGCGGTTCATCGACGCCGCCGCCCGAGGGAGCGAGCCCGTTGTTGGCGAAGTCGTCGCCGAGGTCGACGTAGACGCCCCTGCCGACGTCGGCTGGAAAGCCGGCATCGTCGAAGAGGGGGCCCTGGTTCGGAAACCCGGGAGTCGCGCCGGTCGCGAAGCTGAGTGTGTCGGTGCCGCCCCCGGAGTCCCCGATCCTGTCGATCGTCGCGTCGCCGCGAGCGAGGTCATTGCCGGCTTCACCGTCAAGCGTGTCGGCCCCAAAACCGCCTGAGAGGCGGTCGTTGCCGGGCCCACCGCGAAGATGATCGTCGCCCACACCTCCGTAGAGGCGGTCGTCGCCTTCGCCCCCGAAGAGGCTGTCGTTGCCGCGGCCCCCGAAGAGGGAGTCATTGCCGCCTTCACCGAGGACGGTGCCGATCCCGCGCGGCGCGTGGATCGTGTCGTCGCACGGGGTGCCGACGATCGTGTCACCGACCGTCTGCGGTCCTTCGGCGCAGCTCGGAGCGGCGCCCGCGGGCGGGCCGGAGGCAAGCGCCAGAAGGAGGAGCCCGAGCAGGGGCCCGGCCGGTCGCAGGAGTCGCATCATCGCTCTAACTACCCGAACCGGACGACCGGAACTCAGTTGCGCATCGCCGCTCCCCGGGCGGAGGCCGCCGCGGCGAGCTCGAGGTCGTCCTCGAGCGGCTCGAGCACGGGGCGGCTGCCGTAGCGATGCTCGAGCGCGAGCGCGATCAGGTGGTCGGCGAGCCAGGCGTTCTTCGGCAACAGCGGGCCGTGCAGGTAGGTGCCGATCAGGTTTCCGCGGCGAACTCCCTCGAGCCCGTCCTCGCCGTTGTTGCCGAACCCCTTGATCACCCGCCCGAGCGGCTCCGCCTCCCGGCCGAGGTGGGTGCGGCCCCCGTGGTTCTCGAAGCCGGCGATCTGCCGCGGCCCGTCGCCGAGGTCGCTCTCGATGATGACGTTGCCGATCAGGCGCGGGCCGGGCTCGCGAACGGTTGTGATGTCGGCGAGCCCGATTCCCGGCAGCCGCTCCTCGCCCAGCTGGTAGCTGTGGCCGAGCAGCTGGTAGCCGCCGCAGACAGCCAGCATCACCGCGCCGTCGTCGACCGCCTCGGCGAGCGCGTCGCGCTTGGTCTCGACCATGTCGGCGGCGACGACGCGCTGGTCGCGATCCTGGCCGCCGCCGAGGTAGAGGAGATCGTGGGCGTCCGGGTCGAGGGCCTCGCCGGGCCCGGCGGCGGCGAGGACGAACCCGATGCCGCGCCACTCGCAGCGGCGGCGGAGGAAGAGGATGTTGCCGCGATCCGCGTAGATGTTCATCTGGTCGGGATACAGGGCGAGGACCCGGAGCTCCATCAGGACCCCCTCTCGATGAGGACGACGGTGGACCCGACATGATCGTCGGTCATCGGGACCTCGTCACGGGCGGCGGGGCGCAGGCCGGCATCCTCCGCCTCGTCCTCGAGCCGTGCCGCGGAGAGCGCGAAGAGCGGGATCTCATCGACCTCCTCGCTGAGTTCCCCGGTCGGGGACACCAACTGCCGCAGGCGGCGGACGAGGAGCTTCTCCTCGTCTATCGCGATCTCGAGCGGCTGGCTCGAGTAGACCCAACCATCGACCTCGCGCGTGTCGGGGAGGGGGGGCGGTATGTCGTCGGTGGCGGCCGGCACCCGTTCGACGATCGCAAACGCGGCGATCCCGCCGGGCCGAAGATGCCGGGCGACGCAGGAGAGGCATCGGAACCTGTCCCGCGGGCCGTCGAACAGCTGCGCCAGCTGCGTCGGCGCCAGCACCAACCCGAACTCCTCGTCGATCTCGAACTCACGAGCATCGGCGGCGATCGCCTCGGCCGGCAACCCCGCGGCGCGCAGGTTGAACGCCTCCACCAGAGCGTCGTCGAGATCGATCCCGACGACCCGGTGTCCCCGCCGCGCCAGGTGAAGGGCGACGCGACCGGTTCCGCAGCCGAGGTCGAGGACCGGGCCCTCGCGGGATTGGGCGAGCCTCTCCCAGAGGGCGAGGTCGGCCTCGTAGGCGCCGCACTCGAGGTCGTGCCAGAGGACGTTTGTGTCGACGATCTTCATAAATTTTCGCGCTTCGCTCGCTGCGCGAGGGCCAGCGATGGACGCTTGCTCGCTCCGCGCTCACAGCCGCGTCCGCGACGGGCGGGTTGGTCGGAGCTCAACGCCAGAACTCCTCGGTCAGGCCGCGCGAGGAGAGCAGCCGGTGGAGCTCGAGCAGCGCGGTATAGGTGGGAAGCGCGAAGAGGCGCTCGGGGGCGGCGGCGAGCGCCGCGTCGAGAGACCGCTCGATCTCGGGCTCGACCGCGATCGCCTCCTGCGGCCAGCCCGCGTACTTGAGGCGCAGCGCCATCTCCGGCGCCCGCGTCCCGGCGCAGGTCACTCGCCGCACGCGGCTGGCGAGCAGCTCGAAATCGGCGTCCCAGATCCAGGAGACATCGCGGCCGTCGGCGATCCCGTCGTTGAGCCCGATCCAGAGGTCGAGGCCGCCCTCGTCCTCGAGCCGCAGGGTCCGCAGGACCTCGTTCGTTCCGGCGGGGTTCTTGATCAGCAGGATCGATGCGCGCCTGCCCGCCACCTCGATCGTCTCGACCCGGCCGAAGGCCGACCTGGCGGCCGCGAGGGCGGCCGGGATCCGCTCCTCGGCGACGCCGAGCTCGAGCCCGGCCGCCACCGCGGCGAGCGCGTTGTAGACGTTGTAGAGCCCGGGCAGTGGGAGGTCGAGGCTGAGCTCTCCGGCCGGGGTGCGAACGGCGACGGTCGAGCCCTCCATCCCACGCAGCTCGATCCGCGTCGCGGCGACGTCCGGCGCCGGGCGCCGGGCGCCGCAGTTCGGGCACGAGTAGTGGCCGAGGTGGCCGACGAAGGCCCGCTCGTAGACGTAGGGGTGGCCACAGCGCCGGCAGTGCTTGGCGTCGAACGCGTGCTGGAGCTCGGGCAGCGCCTGCGAGGAGTCCTCGATCCCGAAGTAGGCGACGCCCTCGCGCCGGCGCTCCTCGGCGTCACGGCCGAGGTCGGCGATCAACGGGTCGTCGGCGTTGAGGACGAACCGGGAGCGCCCCACCCGGTCGGAGACCGTCTTCGCCCACTCCTCGGCCAGGACCTCGATCTCGCCGTAGCGGTCGAGCTGGTCGCGGAAGAGGTTGCCGAGGACGATCAGGGTCGGGTCGAGCTGGTGCGCGACTTTCGGCAGCCAGGCCTCGTCGACCTCGAACAGCCCCTCGTTGCCGACCTGCTCGAGCAGGGCGGTCGCGATCCCCCAGGTCATGTTCGAGCCGGCCCGGTTGTGGACGGGAGCCCGGCCCTCTGCCTCGAGCAGGGCGGCGATCATCCCCGCCGTCGTCGTCTTGCCGTTGGTCGCGCTGACGAGGGTGACACCGCGCCCGAGGCCGGAGCCCAGCCGCGAGATCGCGTCGGGAGCGAGGCGCAGCAGCACCCGGCCCGGCAGCGTCGTCCCCCCGCCGCGACCGCTCGCCCGGCTGGCGGCGCCGAGCGCCCGCGCCGCCGCCCGCTTGGCGCCGAACACGGCCCCGTTGCGCCCGCTGGCGCTCAACTCAGCCCTCGGCCTGGGGCCGGGGCACGATCACGCTGAGGGCGCGCGGCAGGACCCGCAGCGCCGCCGGCAGGTCGGTCAGGTGCTCACCGTCGGCATAGACGGGGATCGCGCGGCTCGCGCTCAGCTCGAGGTGCGGCGCCCGGAAAACACGCACCTCGTCGAGCTCGACGTGGGTTCCCTTGAACACCTTCGGCAGGTTACCCACGAACCGGAGCTTGCCGCCCTCGCCGACCATCACGACGTCGAAGAGCCCGTCGTCGAGCTCGGCGTCCGGCGCGACGAACATCCCGCCGCCGAAGGCCCTGTTGTTGGCGACCGAGACCGAGTATCCGGTGAACCTGATCCGCTCCTCGTCGACCCGCACCGTGAAGCGGGCCGGCTTCCAACCGACCAGCGTGCGGAGCGCCGCGTAGGCGTACACGAGGCTGCCGCGGAAGAGCCGGGATTCGTTCGCGACCCGGTTCGCTTCTGAGTCGAAGCCGACGCTGACGATGCCGAGGAACCGTTTGCCATTGGCCTCGCCGACGTCGATCAGGCGCGAGTGGCCGGCGGCGAGGACGCTGACCGCCGGCTCCGGCTCGTCGGGGATTTCCAGCACCCGCGCGAGGTCGTTGCCGCGGCCGCCCGGAATGACCCCGAGCGGTGTCTCGGCCCCCGCCATCGCGCCGCCGACGGCGCCGATCAGGCCGTCGCCGCTCACGACCACCGGCACCTCGCCCGCCTCGACCGCTCGCAGCGCGGCGTCGATGCCGTGCTCGAGGTCCCTGGTCCGCAGGACGCGGAAGTCGACGTGGAGCTCGTCGAGTGCCGACTCGATCCGCGGCAGCAGTTTCAGCGACCGGCCGCCGCCAGAGGAGGGATTTACCAGCAGCACGAGGGGCAGGCCGGCGGTCTCCATCGTCTGAGCAGCCTAATCGCGCCGATTCAGCTCGGCGGCGGGAAGCCGGCCGACGTAGAACGTCCCGGCGCCGGCGCGACCGATCTCGACCGGCTCGACGCCGTGCTGGAGGAACTTCCAGCGCAGCAGCGAGGGACGGGTGTAGAACGGCGTCTCCGGGCCCCAGCTCGAGGCGACGATAACCTGGCCGCCCGGCCGCAGCACCCGCGCCAGCTCGGCGAAGAACGGCGGCATGTTGAGCTGGGCGACGAGGTCGAACGAGTCCTCGGGGTAGGGGAGGGAGGAGGCGTCGCCGACCCTGAAGGCGATCCGTCCCTCGGGGTCGAGCCCGACCTTCGCCACGGCCGCGTGGATCATCTCCTCCGAGAGGTCGACGCCGCGGACCCGCGCCTGCGGGAACTCGCGGGCGAAGAACAGGGTGCCGGCGCCGGTCCCGCAGCCGACGTCGAGGATCCGCTCGGGAGCGGGGGAGACGTGGAGGGCCGCCGCGGCGAGCGGCTCGAGATGCTCGACGCTGCCGGCGCCAACGCGATCGTCCCAACCGCTCGCCCGCTCCGAGAAGAACCGGCGCACGGGGCCGCGCAGCAGCGGCCAGAGCCAGGGCGCCCGGGCCGCGACGTTGTTGATCGCGCGCCCGACCGCGAGGTTCCGACGCGATATCGCGCTCCGCTGCTCCGACATGCACCGATCATTCCAACTAGGCTTCGCGGCCGATGAGCGCGGAGCGAGCAAGCGTCACGATCTGGTTCTTCGCGCAGGGAGCGAAGCGGGAATAATTGCGATGAGCGGGGATGGAACCGAAGGGCGGCAGGTCGACCAGCGGCTGATCATCCTCGGCGTCTTCGCGCTCGTCGCGGTGGCGATCGTGGCCGCGATCCTGATCGCGCGAAGCGGCGGCAGCGACTCCGGCTCGACTGGCGCGGCCGGTTGCGAGGAAGTCGAACCCCCCGAACCGAAGAGCGTCAGCTTCAAGGCGCCGAAGCAGACCGTCAAGAAGGGCGAAGAACTGACCGCCGTCGTCGAAACGAGCTGCGGCACCTTCGACATCGCCCTCGACTCCCAGAAAGCCCCAAAGACCGTCAACTCGTTCGTATTCCTCTCCGAAGAAGGGTTCTACGACGGCCTCGACTTCCACCGCATCGTCCCCGAATTCGTGATCCAGGGCGGTGACCCGCTCGGCAACGGGACCGGCGGCCCCGGCTACAGCGTCACCGAGAAGCCCCCCGCAAACCTCAAATACACCAAGGGCGTCGTCGCGATGGCGAAGGGCGGGACCGACCCGCCCGGGCGCTCGGGGAGCCAGTTCTTCGTCGTCACAGGGGCCGAAGCCGGCCTGCCGCCCGAATACGCCCTCGTCGGCAACGTCAGCGAAGGCATGGAAGTCGTCGAACAGATCGGTGAACTCGGGAACAAGAAACAAGAACCGACGCAGACCGTCCTGATCGAACACATCGAAATCGAACGCGGCTGAGGCGACGGTCTAGGCTTTCGCCATGGCGAAGGTCGACGTCGGAGACGCGGCTCCGGAGTTCGAGCTGCCGGGGACCGGTGGGCGCACCTACCGGCTAGCCGAGTACCGCGGCGGCAACCTCGTGGTCGCGTTCTACCCGGGCGACGGCACCCGCGTCTGCACCGAGCAGTTCTGCTCCTATCGGGACAGCGCCGAGCGTCTCGACGGCCTCGACGCCGAGGTGGTCGGGATCTCGCCGCAGTCGGTCGACTCGCACGAGCGCTGGACCCAGGAGAAGGAGCTCAACGTACCGCTGCTGGCCGATGAGGACCTCGAGGTCTCGAAGGCCTACGGGGTCGTCGGCTGGGCCTCGCCGCTGGCCAGGGTCGTCGGCCTTCCGACCACGCCCGGGGGCTCATATGTGATGCGCTCGATCTTCGTCGTCGACGGGGAGGGCATCGTCCGCTTCCGGCACACCTCCCGCACCGGCGCGAGCTACCAGTCGGTGGGCGACATCGAGCGGGCTCTGGCCGCTGTCGGCTGATGCCCGCCGAGCCGGTCCAGTTCACGGCCGGCGATGGGCCGGCGATCCGAGGCGAGCACACCGGCGAGGGCCCGGCGATCGTCCTCTGTCACGGGATCACCGCGACCCGGCGCTACGTCGTCCACGGCTCGAGGATCCTGGAGCGCGCTGGTCGCACCGTCGTCACCTACGACGCCCGCGGTCACGGCGAGTCGGACCCGGCGCCGCCGGGACGGGGTTATGGATACCCGGAGCTCGTCGTCGACCTCGAGTCGGTGGTCGAGGAGACGGTGGGCGACGGACAGTTCGTCCTCGGCGGCCACTCGATGGGGGCGCACACCGCGGTCGCCTACGCCCTCCGCCATCCCGAGCGGCTCTCCGGCCTGGTCGTGATCGGCCCGGTCTACGCAGGCGAGATCCCTGAGGAGCGGCTCGAGTACTGGGACGGGCTCTCCGACGCTCTCCGCGACGGCGGGGTCGAGGGATTCGTCGCCTACGTCATCGAGCGCCAGGAGACCGATCCGGCCTGGCGCGAGACGGTGGCGCGGATCACCCGCGAACGGATTCAGCTCCATCGCCACCCGGAGGCGCTGGTCGACGCCCTGCGCGAGGTCACCCGCTCGCGGCCGTTCGACCGCCTCGAGGACCTGGGGGCGCTCGAGCTGCCGGCGCTGGTCGTCGCGAGCCACGACGGCGCCGACCCGGGGCACCCGCGGGCGGTCGCCGAGGCCTACGCCGAGCAGCTGCCGCGGGCGCGCCTGATCGGCGAGGAGGAGGGTGAGTCCCCGCTGGCCTGGCAGGGGGGAAGCTCTCGCGCGAGATCGCCGAATTCATCATCTAGGCTTCGAACACGATGGACGAGGGCCACCCGATCCACTACTTGGCGGTGCCGCGGGGCACGCCCGTCTACGGCTCCGACGGCGTCGAGGTCGGCAGCGTCGTCGAGATGCTCGACAACCAGCGCGAGAACATCTTCGACGGCGTCATCTTCAGGGGCTCCGACGGGAAATCGCGGTTCGCGGACGCGCCCGAGGTCGCGAGAACGGCGGAACGGGCGGTCACGCTGACGATCAGCTCCGAGGAGGCGAGCGAGCTCGGCCCGCCCGAGAAGCCGAGCCGCCCCGGTGGCGGCCGCCTCGGTCGCATGTTCAGACCGCGCTGAGGAAGAGCGCATAGGCTCGGGTCCGATGTCCGCACCGAGCGAGGGGACCCTGCGCGCCGTGAGCACCTTCGTCGCGGCGTTCGGCCTCGGCGTCGCGATCTACATCGGAATCGCCGAGTCGGGCGGGGGAGCGCCCACCTGCCTTGCCGGCGGCACCGGCTGCGAGACGGTCGCCAACAGCCCCTACGCGCATCTGGCGGGGATAAACGTCGCGGTGATCGGCATCGTTGGATACGTCCTGCTCCTGGCCGCCGCGCTCCTGCCCGGCGACATCGCCCGGATCGGGGGGTTCGCCCTGGCGCTGACCGGGTTCGGGTACAGCCTCTACCTGACCTACCTGGAGCTGTTCGTAATCGACGCGATTTGCCAGTGGTGCCTCGCCAGCGCGATACTGATGACGATTCTGTTCGGGCTGAACACGGTCCGGATGCTCCGCTACACGGGGACCCCGGCTTGAGCGCGAAGAAGGAGCGAGAGAAGCGGCGCGGGGAGCGGCTCGAGCGCGCGAGCGAAGCGGCCGACGACGCCCGCCGCCAGCGCGTGATCAAGATCGCTAGCGCTGCCGGATTCCTGGCGATCGTCGCGGTCGCCGTCCTCGTCGTCGCCAGCCAGAGCCAGGACAGCGGCGGCGACACCAGCCTCGAGAACGTCTCCTCCGTCGAACAGGATCTCGCCAACATCCCGCAGAAGGGCCTGACCCTGGGCATGTCCTCGGCCAAGGTGACCCTTGTTGAGTTTGGAGATCTTCAATGCCCGGTTTGCGGCGACTTCGCCGTCAAGGTGCTTCCGGAACTGATCTCGAACAAGGTGCGGACGGGCGAAGCCCGGATCGAGTACCGCAATTTCCCGGTCCTGGGGCAGGAATCCGAAACCGCGGCGCCGGCCTCGATCGCGGCGGGCGAACAGAACCGCGGCTGGAACTTCATCGAGCTCTTCTACAGGAACCAGGGAATCGAGAACACCGGCTACGTGACCGAAGAATTCCTGAACTCGATCGCGAAGGGAGCGAAGATCGTCGACATCCCGCGCTGGAACAGGGATCGCGAAAGCGCCAGGGCCCAGAGCGAGGTGAAGCGGACGGCCGCCGAAGCGGAACGGCTCGGGTTCGGCGGGACGCCGTCGTTCGCGGTCGAAGGGCCGGGGACCAACGGGCTGGAACCCCTGGGAACGCTGGGCTCGCTGGGGGAATTCGAAGAAGCGATCGACAACGCGGCCTAGGCCAGGTTCACATAACCGTCATTATCGTGCGTTGACCAGGCGTGAAGGGGCCGGGATGAGGCCCTAGCTGCCCATCATCATCCGCATCTGCACTTCCTTCGCCACCTCGAGGAATCCGAGCGCGACGTAGGGCCTCGCGTTCGAGCTCATCCGGATGTTGGAGAACTCGCCGTCGGGGGTCACCACCTCGACGATCGTGATCAACCTCCCGATCTCCGCGTCCTCCGGGATGTCCTGATCGTCTTCGATCTCCTGCATCATTTCCTGGACGTGCTGGCCGAGTTTTGATTGGTCGATTCCCATGTGGCCCTTTCTGCGTCGGTCGACGGGATGGGCCAGAACCTACCTGCGAGCCCTAGCCGGCCACGGCGCTACCGCGAATCAGCGGCCTGATCAGCGGCGGCGCCTCCGGCAGCTCGTCCTCCGCGGCGGCCTCGACGCTGAAGCCCGCGGCATCGAGCGCGGCGAGGGTGTCGCGGTTGCAGTGGCAGCCGTCGGCGAAGAACTTCCAGGGCCCGTGGAGCCGGTCCTGCCAGCGCGCCATCGCGGGGTCCTTCGAGCGGACGTGCTCGACGAAGAGCAGCCTGCCGCCGGGCTTCAGGACCCGTGCGGTCTCGGCCAGGGCCGCGGGGAGATCGGGGACCGTGCAGAGGACCAGCGTGTAGACGGCGGTGTCGAAGCTCGAGTCCTCGAACGGGAGCCGCTCGGCCGGCGCCTCGACCACCTCCGCCGCGATGCCCGCCTCGCGCACCTTAGGCCGCAACCGCTTGACCATGTGCGGGTCGGGCTCGGCGAAGACGACCTCGGCGACCGCGTCCGGGTAGAGGCCGATGTTGGCCCCGGTGCCGCTGCCGATGTCGATCGTCCGGCCGCTGGCGGCGGACAACGTCTCCCGGCGCATGTCGCGCAGTCCGGCCTCCTCGGTCCGTCTTGTCAACCGGTCATAGAGGGCGGAGAAGGCCCGTCCCCATGTCGCGTCATAGATTCGGCTCATTGCCGCTCCTGCATCGCCAGTCGCTTTTCCCAACCAGTGCTTCGGGAAAGCGCCTTGCAGCTCAGGCCACGTCGCGCTGCGCCGCCGCCGCCTGCTCGGCCTCGTCTGCCGCGCCGCCGGCGTCACCCGCGGTGCGGCTCGCCGCAGCACGCTCCTCGTAGGCGCGACGATCCCCGGTGGAGCCGGTCATGACCTTGTCGACCTGCATGAAACGGGCGACGGCCTCGCGGACTTTCCGCGGCAGCAGCGCGCCGGAGATCAGGGTCGCCTGCAGGGAGCGCGGGACATAGACGTCGAATCGGTTGAGCTCGAGGGCCTCGACGACCTCACTGGCGACGTCCTCCGGCTCGACTTCTTTTACCCCGCGCGTCGAGGAGAGGCCTTCGGTGAGCGCGGTGTTGACGAGGACCGGCATCACCAGCGAGAGGTCGACCCCGGTTCCCCGCAGTTCGAGCCGCATCGACTCGGTGAGGCCGACGACCGCGTGCTTCGTGGCCGAGTAGGTGGCGATCCCCGGGACCCCGACCTTGCCGGCCGAGGAGGCGACGTTGACGATGTGGCCGGTCCCACGTGGCCGCATCCGCTCGATCGCCAGCTGGGACCCGACGATGACGCCGTAGAGGTTGATGTCGAGCTGGCGCCGGATCGAATCGTCGGCCTCGTCGACGAGCGCGGTCACCGGCATGATCCCGGCGTTGTTGATCAGGACGTCGATCGGGCCGAGCTGGCGTTCGGCCTCGTCGATGAAAGCGGTGAACGAGGATCGGTCGGTGACGTCGAGCGGCAGCGCGACGACGCCCCCGCCGAGCGAGGCGGCGGCCTCCTCGGCCAACGCCAGGTCGAGGTCGCCGATCGCGACCCTGCAGCCCTTGCGGACGAGGGCCTGGGCCGTCGTCTTGCCGATCCCGCGCGCACCGCCGGTGATCGCCACCACCTTGCCGCTCAGTGACCGCCGCTCCTTTGCCATCCTGACCTCCTCGACCCGGCTTCCTCAGGTTGCCGGCTTGTAGACGGTGACCACGGCGGCACCGCCGAGGCCGATGTTGTGTTGCAGGGCGACCTTCGCCCCGTCGACCTGGCGCCTGTCGGCTTCGCCGCGCAGCTGCCAGGTCAGCTCCGAGCACTGCGCGAGCCCGGTCGCCCCCAGCGGGTGTCCCTTCGAGATCAGCCCGCCGGAGGGGTTGACGACGACCTTGCCGCCGTAGGTCGTGGCTTCCTCCTCGACCAGCTTGTGGCCCTCTCCCTCCCCCGCGAAGCCGAGCGCTTCGTAGGTGATGAGCTCGTTGGCGCTGAAGCAGTCGTGAAGCTCGCAGACGTCGACCTCGTCCGGGCCGACCCCGGCCTCCGCGTAGGCCCGGTCGGCCGCGGTCTTCGACATGTCGGAGCCGACGATCGTCATGCAGTCGGCGCCCTCGTCGAAGGTCGAGGAGAGGTCGGTGATCATCGACTGGCCGACGATCTCGATCGCCCCGTCCCAGAGGTCGTGCGAGTCGACATAACTCTCGGAGGCGACGATCGCGCAGGCCGAGCCGTCGGAAGTCGGCGAGCACTGCAGCTTGGTCAGCGGGTCGTGGATCATCTTCGCCGCCTTGATGTCCTCGATCGTGTACTCGTCCTGGAACTGGGCGTAGGGATTGTTGACCGAGTGCTTGTGGTTCTTCCACCCGATCCAGGCGTAGTGGTCGGGATTCGACCCGTACTTCTCCATGTGGTCGCGGCCGGCGTTGCCGAACATCTGCGGCGCCGGCGGCGACTGCTCGGGGTCGCGGATCTCGAACATCCGCATCGCGTGCTTGTCGAGCGCGTTGGTGCGATCGGTGTACTTGACGCCGAGGCTGCCCGGCTCCATCTTCTCGAAGCCGACCGCGAGGGCGCAGTCGGCGAGGCCGCCCATGACCGCCTGGCGGGCGAGGAACAGCGCCGAGGAGCCGGTCGAGCAGTTGTTGTTGACGTTGACGACCGGGATCCCGGTCAAACCCAGCTGGTAGAGCGCCCGCTGACCGTAGGTCGAGTCGCCGTAGCAGTAGCCGGCGAAGGCCTGCTCGACGTCCTCGTATGGGATTCCGGCGTCGGAGAGCGCCTTCTCCCCCGCCTCCTTGGCCCAGTCCGGGTAGTCGCCCTCCTTGGTGCCGGGCTTCTCGAACTTGGTCATCCCGACCCCGATCACGAACGTGCGATTGCTCAAAGTGACTCCTAAAGCTGATTGGCTGGTCAGCCAGGAAATTTACAGACTTATCCGGACTAGCCTTAGCTGGAGATGAGACCGGGCGGTTCAATCTGGGCCGGCGTGGCGACGATGGTCGCCTCGATCGCGGCGATCACCGGCGTGATCTTCGCGATCCGCGGCTCTGTCCCAGTGGTCTCGACCGGGGTCCTCTATCTGCTGGCGGTGCTGCTGGTCTCGAGCTACTGGGGATTCTGGCTCGGGGCGCTGACCTCGGTCCTGAGCGCGGCCGCGTTCAACTGGTTCCACCTCCCCCCCACCGGCCAGTTCACGATCGCCGATTCCGAGAACTGGCTCGCGGTCGGCGTCTATCTGGTGACGGCGCTGGTCGCCTCCTCGCTCGCCGACGCGGCCCGCCAGCGCGCCGCCGAGGCCGAGGCCGAGCGCGAGGCCGCCGACCACGCCCGGGCCGAGCTCGAACAGCTCGCCGCCGAGCGCGAGAGGATGCAGGCCGAGGTGATCGAAGCCGAGGCGCTGCGCCGCAGCGACGAGCTGAAGACGGCGCTCCTGCGCTCCGTCTCCCATGACCTGCGGACACCGCTCACCTCGGTCATCGCCGCCGGCGCCGCGCTCGACTCGCCGAACCTCTCGGATGCCGAGCGCGCAGAGCTGAGCGAGGCCGTCGTCGGCGAGGGCCAACGGCTCTCGCGCCTGGTCGAGAACCTGCTCGACGTCTCGCGGCTCGAAACCGGTGAGGCCAAGCCCCATCGCGAGCAGGTTGACGTCACCGAGGTGCTCGAGGCGGCGCGCGAATCGCTCGGCCTCGACCGGGGGGCCGTGAAGATCGCCGGCGAGGCCGTGCTTCCGGCGCTCAGGGCGGACCCGGCGCAGCTCGAGCGCGCGTTCGCAAACCTGATCGAGAACGGGTACCGCCACAGCGGTGGGCAGGCCGGTCTTCGCCGATCGCCGCGTCGTCGAGGGCCACATCGTCGTCAGGGTCGTCGACCAGGGCCCGGGCATCCCGGAACCTGAGTGGGACCGTATCTTCGAGCCGTTCTACCGCGCCAACGGCGCCGGCGGCGGCTCCGGGCTGGGCCTCGCGATCGCCAAGGGGTTCGTCGAGGCCAACGGCGGAAGGATCGCGGTCGAATCGCTTCCCGGCCAGGGCTCGGCCTTCGTCGTCTCGTTCGAGGGGGACGCGGAGGAGGAGCAATGACCGACGCCCCGCGAATCCTCGTCTGCGACGACGAGCCGCAGATCCTTCGCGCCCTGCGGGTGATCCTCCGCGACGCGGGCTACGACGCGGTGACGACCACCAGCGGCGAGGAGGCGCTCGACGCGGCCGCGGTGTCGCCCCCCGCCGCGGCGATTCTCGACCTGATGCTCCCCGACATCGACGGCGTCGCCGTCACCGAGCGGCTGCGCGAGTGGAGTGAGATGCCGATCATCGTCCTCTCCGCGGTCGGCGAGGAGGACGAGAAGGTGCGGGCGCTGGCCGCCGGCGCCGACGACTACGTGACGAAGCCGTTCGGGCCGCCGGAGCTGATCGCCCGACTCGAGGCGGCGCTGCGGCGGGCGAGGCCGGAGGCGAGCGAGCCGGTGATCAGCGCCGACGGGATCGAGATCGATCTCGGCGCCCGCAGCGTCCGCCGCGACGGCGAGGACGTCCACCTGACCCCGACCGAGTTCGAGCTGCTGCGCACCCTGGCGGTCAACCGGGGCCGGCTGATGACACACCGCAACCTCCTGGTCGAGGTCTGGGGGGTCCAGTACGAAGACGACCTCCAGGTGCTGCGCGCCCACATCGCCAACCTGCGGCGCAAGATCGAGCCCGAGGACGGCCCCCGCTACATCCGCACCGACCCGGGCGTCGGCTACCGGTTCGCCGCCTGAAGACCGCTCAGGGGACCTTTACGAAATCTGTATGCGGCGGCAGCCGTACTTCATGCGGCCTTGACGGGGCCCGTCGCAAGATCCTCGTATGGATCTCGTCTCAATCGCGCTGGCGCTGATCGCCTTCGCCCTCCTCTGCGCGGCGATCGGAGCGCTGGACCGGGTATGAGCGCCGCTGAGCTGTTCGGTCTGATCGTCTCGGCGCTGGTCTTCGCCTATCTCTCTACGCACTGTTTCGCGGGTGAGAGGCTCTGATGGCCCAGGGCTGGATTCAGATCGTCGTCTTCCTGCATCGTCCTCACCGCGCTGACGCCGCTCCTCGGCTCCTACATGGCGCGGGTCTTCCAGGGCGAACGGGTCTTCCTCTCCCCTGTGTTCGGGCCAATCGAGCGCTTCACCTACACGGTGTTGCGCGTGCGGCCCGACGGCGCGAGCAGGACTGGAAGGCGTACGCCCGCTCGACGATCGTCTTCAGCCTCCTCTCCTGGCTGATGCTCTACCTGATCCTCCGCACCCAGGGCATCCAGCCGTTCAACCCCGAAGGGTTCGACTCCGGGCCCTGGAACCTGAGCTTCAACACGACCTCCTCGTTCGTCACCAACACCAACTGGCAGTACTACGGCGGCGAAACGACGCTCACCTATTTCGCCCAGATGGCCGGGCTCGCGGTCCAGAACTTCGTCTCCGCCGCGGTCGGGATAGCGGTGCTGGCCGCCGTCATCCGCGGCTTCGCCGCCCGCAGCGCGAAGGCGCTCGGCAACTTCTGGGTCGACCTCGTCCGGATCTCGTTCTACATCCTGCTGCCGATCTCCTTCGTCGCGGCTCTGGTCCTCGTCTCCCAGGGCGTGATCCAGACCCTCGACGGCTCCCAGGTCATCCACACGATCGCCGGCGGCACCCAGACCATGGCCCTCGGGCCCGGTCGCCTCGCAGGAGGCGATCAAGGAGCTCGGCACCAACGGCGGCGGCTTCTTCAACGTCAACAGCGCCTACCCGTTCGAGAACTCGAACGGGTTGACCAACTTCGTCGAGCTGCTGCTGATCCTGGTGATTCCCGCCGCCCTCACCTCCACCTTCGGTCGAATGGTCGGCAACCGGCGCCAGGGCTGGGCCCTCTACATCGCGATGATGCTGATGTTCATCGTCGCGGTCAGCGTCGTCTACATCGCCGAGCAGCACGGCTCGCCCGCGCAGCACCACGCCGGGAGTCGTCACACACGCCTTCGACGGCTCGACCGGCGGCAACATGGAGGGCAAGGAGCAGCGCTTCGGGATCGCCGATTCGCTCGCTCTGGACCGCGGTCACGACGGTCACCTCCTGCGGCGCGGTCAACGCGGCCTTCGACTCCCTGACCGGGATCGGCGGCCTCGTCCCGACCGCGAACCTCTCGACCGGCGAGGTGATCTTCGGCGGGGTCGGCTCCGGCCTCTACTACATGCTGATGCTCGTCCTGCTGACGGTGTTCATCGCCGGGCTGATGGTCGGCCGCACGCCGGAGTTCCTCGGCAAGAAGATCGAGTCGAGGGAGGTGAAGCTTGTCCTCGTCGGGGTCCTGGTGACGCCGCTGCTGGTGCTGATCGCGACCGCCCTCGCAGTCGCCAGCCCGGACGGCACCCAGTCGATCTACAACCCGGGGCCGCAGGGCTTCTCCGAGTCGCTCTACGCCTACATGTCGCAGGCGAACAACAACGGCTCGGCCTTCGCCGGCTACACCGGGTTCATCCAGCCCAACGCCCCCGGCAACGTCGGCTCGGAAGCGTTCAGCTTCGCCAACCTGCTCGGCGGCCTGATGATGCTGTTCGCCCGCTTCCTGCCGATGATCGCGGCGCTCGGCGTCGCCGGCTCGCTCGCCGCCAAGCGGATCGCGCCCGCCGGCGCCGGCACCTTCCGCTCGGACTCCCCCACCTTCGTCGTCGCTGCTGATCGGCGTCGTCGTCGTCGTCGCCGCACTCACCTTCTTCCCCGCCTTCCTCCTCGGGCCCGTCGTCCAACGGCCTCACCGACCCAGCTCTTCTGAGATGCCGACGCTGGAAAAGGACCTGATCACCGCGACGATCGCGATCGTCTTCCTGACGCTCGCTGCTGGGGATCGCCTACCCGCTGATCACCACCGGCGTCGCCCAGGTCCTCTTCCCGAACGCCTCGAACGGGAGCAGGATCGAAGTCGACGGCAAGGTCGTCGGCTCGAAGCTGATCGGCCAGGACTTCCGCCGGCCGGTGATCGGCAAGAACGGCAAGCCGATAGCTCGACGAAGAAGGCGAACCGGAACTCGAAGCCAACCCGGCCTTACTTCCAGGGCCGCCCGTCGGTGACCGGCTACAGCGCCAACGTCACCTACTTCAACAACCTCGGCCCGAACAACAAGGAACTGTCCGAATTCATGGAAGAAGCGCTGCACGCCTACCTGAAGCTCGAGGGGCCGTACAACCCCGGCCTGACCGCTGCCGACGTGCCGGTCGACGCCGTCAGCACCTCCGCCTCCGGGGTCGACCCCCACATCTCCGAAGCCAACGCTGAAATCCAGGCCCATCGCGTGGCCGCGGTTCGCGGCATGCCCCTGCAGCAGGTCATGGACCTCGTCTCCGACAACACCGACGGCCGCTTCCTCGGCCTCTTCGGCGAGCCGGGCGTCAACGTCGTGAAGCTCAACATCGCGACTTGACGAAGGAAGCCAGGTCATGACCGATCAGAACCTCCGCAACGAGCCCCGCTCGCTCTTCGACACGGCGATCATGGTGCGCGCCGCGCTCGACTCGATGCGCAAGCTCGATCCCCGCCACCAGGTCCGCAACCCGGTGATGTTCGTCGTCGAGATCGGCGCCGTCATCACCACCGGTCGGCTGGCTGATCCAGGTCTTCGGCGGCCCGCCCGCTCGGCGGCGGCGACGAGCCCGCCTGGTTCGCGTTCTCGATCGGCGTCTGGCTCTGGCTGACGGTCGATCTTCGCCAATTTCGCCGAGGCCCTCGCCGAGGGCCGCGGCAAGGCCCAGGCCGACGCCCTGCGCTCGATGCGCACCGAGACCGTCGCCCGCCTCCGCGACGGGGGTGAGCGACCCGCCTCGGAGCTGGGCCGCGGCGACGTCGTCGTCGTCGAGGCGGGCGAGATGATCCCCGGCGACGGCACCGTTATCGAGGGGATCGCCTCGGTCGACGAGTCGGCGATCACCGGCGAGTCGGCCCCGGTCGTGCGCGAGTCGGGCGGCGACCGCAGCGCCGTCACCGGCGGCACCCGCGTCCTCTCGGACCGGATCGTCGTCGAAATCACCCAGGAGCCCGGCCAGAGCTTCCTCGACAAGATGATCGCGCTGGTCGAGGGCGCCGAGCGGCGCAAGACGCCGAACGAGATCGCGCTCAACATCCTCCTCGCGGGCCTGACCCTGATCTTCCTGATGGTCGTCGTGACCCTGCGCCCCTTCGCCGAGTTCTCGAACACCGACGCCTCGGTCGTCACCCTGATCGCGCTTCTCGTCGCGCTGATCCCGACGACGATCGGCGCCCTGCTCTCGGCGATCGGGATCGCCGGCATGGACCGCCTGGTGCGCCACAACGTCCTCGCCCTCTCCGGCCGCTCGGTCGAGGCCTCCGGCGACGTCGACGTCCTCCTCCTCGACAAGACCGGGACGATCACCCTCGGCAACCGCGAGGCGACCCAGTTCATCCCGATGCCCGGGATCGAGGAATCCGAGCTCGCCGAAGCCGCGCAGCTCTCCTCGCTCGCCGACGAGACCCCGGAGGGCCGCTCGATCGTCGTCCTCGCCAAGGCCGAGTACGGGATCCGCGAGCGGCAGCTCGAAGTCCCACGAGGCGCACTTCGTCCCGTTCTCGGCCGAAACCCGGATGAGCGGCGTCGACGTCAACGGCAACGAATACCGAAAGGGCGCCGGCGACGCGATCATCCAGTTCGTCGAATCGAAGGGCGGCCGGCCGCCCGCCGAGCTGCAGGAACAGCTCGACCTGATCGGCCGCGAGGGCGGCACGCCGCTTGCCGTCTGCCGCGACAACCACGTCCTCGGCGTCGTCTACCTCAAGGACATCGTCAAGGAGGGGATGCAGGCCCGCTTCGACGAACTGCGCCGGATGGGCATCAGCACCGTGATGGTGACCGGCGACAACCGCCTCACCGCGGCCAAGATCGCCGAGGAGTCGGGCGTCGACGACTTCCTGCCGGAAGCGACACCGGAGCAGAAGCTCGAGCTGATCCGCACCCACCAGGGCGAAGGCCGGATGGTCGCGATGGCCGGCGACGGGACCAACGACGCGCCCGCTCTGGCGCAGTCCGACGTCGGCGTCGCGATGAACACCGGGACCCAGGCGGCGCGCGAGGCGGGAAACATGGTCGACCTCGACTCCAATCCGACGAAGCTGATCGAGATCGTCGAGATCGGCAAGCAGCTGCTGATCACCCGCGGCGCCCTGACCACCTTCTCGATCGCCAACGACGTCGCCAAGTACTTCGCGATCCTGCCGGCGATCTTCGCCTTCACCTACGCCATCGCATCCCGGCGAAAAGGGGCCGCTCGACGCGCTCAACATCATGAACCTCGGCACGCCGCTCTCGGCGATCCTCTCGGCGATCGTCTTCAACGCGCTGATAATCCCGCTGCTGGTCCCGCTCGCCCTGCGCGGCGTCCGTTACCGTCCGATCGGCGCCACGGCGCTGCTGCGGCGCAACATGCTGATCTACGGCCTGGGTGGCCTGATCGCGCCCTTCATCGGAATCAAGCTGCTCGACCTCATCATCCACAACCTGCTGGGAGCCTGACGTGTACGCCGCCGAGACAGCGGCGGACAACGAGGCCGCAAGCGCCGCCTCGAGACGAGGGCACCACAAGGTCTTCATCGGGATGGCCGCCGGCGTCGGCAAGACCTACCGGATGCTGCAGGAAGGCCACGCCGAGCAGGACGCGCGGCAGCGACGTCGCGATCGGGTACATGGAGCCTCACAAGCGGCCCGAGACCTCGGCCCTTGCGGAGGGACTGGAGACGATCCCCCGCCGCCGCGTGACCTACCGCGACACCGAACTCGAGGAGATGGACCTCCCCGGCGTGCTCGCGCGCGCGCCCGAGCTGGCGCTGATCGACGAGCTCGCCCACACCAACGCCGCCGGCCTCGAGCACGAGAAGCGCTACGAAGACGTCAAGGACGTGCTCGAGGCGGGAATCGACGTCTTCTCGACCGTCAACGTCCAGCACCTCGAGTCGCTCAACGACCAGGTCGCGGAGCTGACCGGGACCAGGGTGCGGGAGACGATCCCGGACGCGGTGCTCGGCGCCGCCGACGAAGTCGTCCTGATCGACCTCACCCCCGAGGCGCTGATCTCCCGGCTGCGCGCCGGAAAGATCTACCCCGGCGAGAACATCGAGGCCGCGCTCAACAACTTCTTCACCGTCGAAAACCTTCTGGCCCTGCGCGAGGTCGCGCTGCGCCAGGTCGCCCAGGAGGTCGAGGCGAAGCGCCTCGTCGTCGAGGAGCCGCTTGGCACCCGCGAAGAGCGAGTCGCGGACCGAGGCCCCGCGCGCGGTCGGCGAGCGGGTTCTGGCCCTGGTCCGGCCACAGCCCTCCTCGCAGCGGCTCGTGCGGCGCGCCTGGCGCTCGGCGCAGCGCCTCAGCACCGGCCTCGACCTTCTCTGGGTGAGGCCGCCGGGCGCCAGGGTCGACGGAGGGCGAGGAGGCGCGCCAGGTGGCGGCGCTGCGCCAGCTCGCCTCGGTGCTCGGGGCGAATTTCCTGATCGAGGAGAACGACGACCTCGTAAAGGGCGCCGCGGAGGTCGTCCGCGAGCGCGGAATCACCTACATCATGGTCGGCGAGTCGCTGCCGCGAAGCGGGCTCGGCCGCCTGCGCGAACCACTCCCGCAGCGGTTGATGAACGCCACTCCGCCGGGCGTCGACGTTCGGATAGTCGCCCACCGTGGCGCCAAGGAGGAATTCGGGAATGAGCATTGAGAGAGTCCTGATCGGGGTCGCGCTGATCCTCGGCCTTGCGGTGGGTTACCTGATCGCGCGCGGGCGCCGCCGCGGCCGCCGCTCCGAGCGTCCGGACGAGATCCACAGGATCCTCCTCCCCTTCACCGGGACGGCGATCTCGCGGCGGGCCGTCGACGCAGCCCTGCGCCTCGCCCGGGCCGAGAACGCGGTCCTGATGCCGGCCTACCTGGCCGAGGTCCCGAAACAGCTGCCGCTCGACTGCGCGATCCCGGCCGAGGCGGCGAAGGCGATGCCGATGCTGGAGGCGATCGAACAGCGGGCGACCTCGCAGGACGTCGCCGTCGACGCGCGGGTCGAGCGCGGGCGCTCCTACCGCCACGCGCTCAAGCGCCTGCTCGAAAACGAGGATTTCGAACGGGTCGTCGTCCCGGCAAGCGGAGGCCAGGGCGCCGGCCTCTCCGGCGACGACCTCGTCTGGCTGCTGGAGAAGGCCCCGACCGAGGTCCTGATCCTCCGTCCGGGGCCGGAGGACGAGCGGATCGTCAGCGCCAACGGCGCTCGCGGGCCCAGCTGACGAACCTCGCCCACCCGGCGTCCGCCCCCTCGGGGCTGGGCCAGAGCAGGAACAGGGCCAACGTGATCGCGATCCCGATCAGGGTCGCGACACCGCGCTTTGCAGCGTCTCCCAGGGCGGGGCCGCCGAAGGTGTCGGCGAGCAGCACCGCAAAGGTGGTGATCGCCGTCGTGAACAGCGCGTACTGGACGGTGAGCATCCCGTAGGCGAGTCCGGTCGCGATCGTCAGCACGACCGCGATTGCGACCCCGTCGCCGTTCAGCCACTTCGAAAGCGCCGTCGCGATCACCAGGCCGAGCAGGGTCCCGGCCGCACGCAGCACCAGCCGGTCGAAGGTCGTGTCGTAGTCGGGCCGCAGGACGAAGAGGACCGTGAGCGGAATCCAGAAGCCGTGTTCGGAGAATCCCAGCAGCCAATAGGCGGCGACACCGGCCCCGAGCGCGAGGCCGAGGCGAAGCCCGTGCTGGAAGCTCGGCGAGCGCGGGGTCAGGTTCGCGCGAAGCGCCTCCTTCGCGGCCGCCGGGTTCCAGCGGTTCTCGCCCTCGTCCCGCCGCCGTTCGCCGGCTGCGAAGACGGCGAGGGAGAAGGCGGCCTGCGCGACCCCGCCCAGCGTTCCGAACAGCAGCGCGACACCCGCGTCCCCGGCGTCGACCGGCAGGCCCTGGGTGATCAGGAGCGAGAGCGCCAGATTGAGCCCGGCGATCGCGAACCGCGGCGACACCGAGGCGCAGTAGCCCGCAAGGACCCCGACGATGGTCAGCGAGGCGACAGCAAGCGGCGCCGAGTTCGCGGTCAGGGCGCCGAGGGCCGCCGCGAGCCCGACCAGCGGCGCCAGCGCCAGCTGCCACCGCGGACCGGGTCAGCGCCGGCGCGTCCATCGCGACGAAGCCGACGAGCAGGGCCCCCGTCGCGATTCCGCCACGCGACTCGAGTTCGAGCCCCAGCTCGAGCAGGAGGATGACCCCGACCGGGACCGAGAGCAGCAGCCCGCGGCGGATCGCGGGCCAGGCCGCCGCCCGGGCCGAAGCCGAACAGCGGAGGCGTCTGGGTGTCGAGCGACGTGGCCTCCATCAGGCCGCAGTCTCTCCATATGCCGGGGGTAGTTCAAGCCGTCGCCAGTACCCTTGAAGGTCGTGTTAATCGCCGATATCAGCAGCGATCCCGCGGCCGGGGTGGGTATCTTCGCCGCGCTCGCGGCGGGGATCGTCTCCTTCCTCTCGCCCTGCGTGCTGCCGCTCGTGCCCGGCTACCTCTCGGCGGTCACCGGCGTCTCCGCCGGCGAGCTCGAGAGCGCCGGCTGGCGCCGGGTCCTCGGCCCGAGCCTGCTGTTCGTCGCCAGCTTCTCGGCGATCTTCATCCTCTACGGGCTGACCGCGACCGGCCTCGGCTCGACTGCTCCACGACCACGAACAGCTGCTGACGAAGATCTCGGCGATCCTGATCATCGCGATGGGCCTCCTCTTCGTCGCCGCGCTGTTCGTCCCGCGGCTGAACCGCGAGTGGCACGTCGACGGCCTGCTCGAGCGCGCCGGCAAGGGCGGGCCGATCGTCGCCGGGGCCGCCTTCGCGATCGCCTGGACGCCCTGCATCGGCCCGACCCTCGGCGCGATCCTCACCGCCGCCTCGCTCTCGGACTCCGCCGGCCGCGGCGCCTTCCTCCTCGCCGTCTACTCGGCCGGGCTCGCGATCCCGTTCCTGCTCACCGCGCTCGCGTTCTCGCGGATGACCACCGCGTTCGCGGTCGTCAAGCGCCACTACTCGGCGATCATCGCCTTCGGCGGCGCGATCCTGATCGCGATGGGCGTCCTGATCTGGACCGGCGAACTGACCCAGCTCAACGTCGAGGCCCAGCGCTGGCTGTCGGAACTCGGGATCGAATTCTGGAACGTCTGAGGGCGGCGCTCAGTTGCTCGAGGGGATGACGCGTCTCGAGCTCCTGGCCGACCGCCTCGACCTCCTCGATCCCCTCGCCGTCGAGGTCGCGCGAGCAGACGATCCGGAAGCGGCCGGTGCCGATCTCGGGGTCGGGGACGATCGGCAGCCCCCTGATCTCCTCCCAGCCGAGGCGCTCGACCTCGAACGGGTTCATCCGCACCTCGGCGGCCGGGTACGGGCAGTTTGCGTTGTGCTGGTCGATCGCCTTCGCGATCGCCTCGAGGTTCTTGGCCTCGGCCGAAGCCACGGGCAGAGTCTAGGAGCCGCTGGGCGCGGGCGCGCCAAGCTGGGCCTCGGGCCAGGCGCCGAGCAGGTCCGGGCCGTCCTCGGCGCCGAGCGCGAGCAGCAGCTCCTCGGCGATGTGCGGGGCGAGCGGTGCGAGGGCCCGGGCCAGCAGCGAGAGCGCCTCGAGCAGGGTCTCGTAGTCCTCCTTCGAGAGCCGCTCGCGCCGTTTCACGATCCGCTTCTCGTAGTCCTGGATCCGCTCGAAGAGCCGGCTCACGTCGCGGACCGCCTTGTGCATCTGCAGCTCCTCGTAGTCGGCGGTGATCCGCGCCATCCCGTTGTCGCACCATTTCCCGAGCCGCTCGCGGATGAAGGCCGTGTCGGCCGCGGCCTCCGGGTCCTCTGACGCCGCGGCCGCGGCCGCGATCCGGTCGTGGGTGTAGTCCCAGAGCCCGCGCAGGAAGCGGGAGGCATAGCGGATCGCGCCGTCGGTCCAGTTGAGCGCCTTGGCAGGCCCCGCGGCGTAGAGGATCGCGATCCGGACGGTGTCGGCGCCGTGCTCGGCGACGAGCTCGTCGGGGTCGACGACGTTGCCGAGGTGCTTGCTCATCTTGCGCCCGTCGGCGACGACCATCTCGTGGAAGAGGCAGCCGGCGAACGGCTCGCCCTCGGCCATGAAGGCGAACGGGCCGATCTCGCGGAGCGCCTTGGTCACGACCCGCTGGTCGAAGACGAAGCCGCCGCTGTCGTTGCCGGCGACGAGCCGCTCCGACGGAAGCCAGCGCCGCAGGTCGGGGTGGGTGAACATCTCCTCCGCCCTGGCCTCGGGCGGCACCGCCGCCGGGACCCAGAGCCAGAGGGCGTCGAAGTGGCAGTCGAGGGTGTCGGTCTCGCGCCTCGCCGGCTCGCCGCACCTCGGGCAGGCAACCTCGACGAAGTCGGGCCGCTCCGCGAGCGGGTTGCCCTGCCCGGTCGGCTCGACGTCGCGTGGCAGCACCACGGGCAGGTCCTCGATCGGGACTGGGACGACCCCGCAGCCATCACAGTGCACGACCGGGATCGGCGTTCCCCAGTAGCGCTGGCGGGAGATCGAGAAGTCGGACGCGCGGTAGCGGCGCGCGGGGCGCTCCTCGACCGCACCCTCTCGACCGTCCGGCCCGTCGGCGACGCGGGCAATCCGCTCGGCAAGGGCGGCGTCGGCCTCGTCAATGGACGGGATCCCGAGCGCCGCGGTCGGCCCGTAGCGGGCGTCGACCAACGGCGAGACGAGGACCGGCAGCTCGCCGCCCGCCGGCCCCTCGATCGAGGCGCCGGTGTCGATCACCGGGCACCGCCGCGGCGTCCCGGGCGCTCCGCTCCCAGCCGCCGGAGCGGAGCTCGTCGAGCTGCTCGCGCACCCCGTCCCCGCCGGTCCAGCGCTCGACCTCGGGGTGGCGCGGCGAGAGGATTACGAAGGTCGCCGCCGCCGCCGGATCCGGCGTGCGGGGTGAAGACCGTGAGGCCGGCGCCGTCGGGGCCGGCGAGGTCGAGCTCGGCGCCATCGGTGCGGCCGAGGATGTAGCGCTGGGTCTTCAGCGAGAGCTCGTCCCAGTTCTCGAGCCGCTCGAGGTTGGCGTCGTTCTCCTCGAGGAACGGCGTGATCCGCAGGAACCAGGTCGGGCGGCGGATCAGCCGCACCGGGTTGTGACAGCGCCAGCAGCGGCCGTCCTCGACCTGGAGCGCGGCCAGCGTCGTCTGGCAGGTGTCGCACCAGTCGACGGTGGCGTCGTCGCGGTAGATCAGGCCCGCCTCGAGCAGGGTCAGGAACAGCCACTGGGACCACCGGTACTGGCCCTCGTCGGAGCTGTAGAAGGCACGCTCGAGGTCGAACGAGAGCCCGAGCCGGCGGATCTGCTCGAGCATCCGCTCGCCACAGCGCTGGACCCAGTCCGCCGGCCTCACCCTGCGCTCGATCGCGGCCATCTCTGCCGGTAGCCCGAACGCGTCGAAGCCGAAGCCGAACAGGACCGCGTCGCCGCGGGCGCGCCGGAACCGCGCGTAGGCGTCGCCGATCGCGTAATCGCGGACGTGGCCCATGTGGAGGTTGCCCGAGGTGAACGGGCTCGAGGGCTTGATGTAGACCCCGACCTCGCCCTCCGGGGGAGTCGGGGTCGCGAACGCGTCGCGCTCCGCCCACGCGGTCTGTCGCGCCATCTCGAGCGCGTCCGGGTCGTATGTCGGTCTCGCGGGTGTCACATCGGTGAGTCTGCCATGCCCGCCGCACCGATCCGTCCAGCACCCCGGCGGTCATTGGTCGATCCGGCGGTTGACCGCCCCCGGCCCAGCGGCGAGACTCGTACCTAGCCCGACCACTTCCAAGGGAGACCGATGACGCTCCAACGCCTCGTCCCTATCGCCCTCGTCTGCTCCGCGGCGCTGTTCGCCGCCGGCTGCGGGGGCAGCGATTCCGAAACGACGACGATCAAGCTGATCGAGCACGCCGAAACCGACACGATCCAGCACATCGGCCCTGCGAACGAGGAAGACTCGGCCGGGGACGTGCTGGCCTTCGCCAACCCGGTGTTCGATGCGACCAACAAGACAAAGGAAGGCAGCGACAACGGCGCCTGCATCCGAACCGCCCCGGGTGAAGCCTGGGAGTGCTTCTGGACGGTGACCCTCGCCGAAGGGCAGATAACGGTCGACGGACCCTTCTACGACGGCGGAAAAGACTCGACTCTGGCGATCACCGGCGGCACCGGAGAATTCTCCGACGCCAAGGGGCAGATGCAGCTCCACGCCCGCAACCCCGAAGAAACCGAATACGACTTCACCTACGAAATCGAACAGTAGGCCCGAAGCTCACCGGGCGAACGTCCAGAGCTTGTTGCCGATGAAATTGAACGGCATCGCGACGGCGACCGCGATCGCCTGCGACGCGATCTCGCGCAGCGAGGTGCCGGAGACGAGTGCCTCGAGGACCGCGAGGTTGATCAGCAGCGCGGCGATGCTGACGGTGAAGAAGCGGGCCGCCTGGAATCCGGCATGCCCGTGGCTCGGGCGTCGAAGGTCCAGTGGCGGTTGATGAGGAAGTTGTTCGTCACCGCGACACAGAAGGAGGCGACCGCGGCGGCCGCATAGTGGAGACCGAGCCCGCCCGTCAGCAGCGCGAAGATGGCGAGGTTGACCAGGTACCCCGAGCCGCCGACGATGCCGAATTTGAGCAGCTGCAACCAGTTCGCCGGGCGGCGAGCGGCGGCCCCGATCCGGTATGCGAACTCTGTCGAAGATCCCATCGCGGGCAAGACTACGTACCAGCTAGGCGTAAAGTTCTGCGCCGGATGCGGGGCAGAGTCCTGACAATCGCGGCCGTCGCGGCCGCCGCGATCGGCTGTGGGGTGGCCGGGGCGCTCGCCGGCGACGAATCGCCGGCTTCGCCGCCGAGCCCGTTCCTGCCGACGGTCGAAATCATCTCCCCTCGCAACGGTGCCGTCCAGACCAGCAGGGCGGTGGTCGTCAAGGCGAAAGTGCAGAACTTCTCGCTCGCCCCGCGCCATTTCGGCAACGATCCCGAACTCGGCATGGGCAACCTCCGCTTCAGCCTCAACCGCGTCCCCGATTGCGTCGACCCCGCCAAACTGCAGATCGCCGAGGAAAGCCCGATCGGCCGCGGCCGGCTGGTCGGAGCCTCATTCGACTTCCCCCGCTACTCCGGCCCCAACGGCATCCTCGCCTCCCGGATCGGCTCGACCGGCAGCTACTCCCCCGCCACCCGGCCGGAGATCTACTACCACAACCTCCGCCCCGGCCTCTTCCGGCTGGTCGTCACCCTCGCCGAGAACAACGGCGCGACCACGCCCTACCACGACGTCACCAACTTCCAGATCCTGCCGCGGCCCGGCAGCCCCGGCCCCAAACCCTGCCCGAAGGGGAAGATCTCCAGCGCCAAGGCCCAGGGCCTGATCGAATAGGCGTCCTCGCCGGCCGCCGGTACTTCACTTTGTATAGTGGATGCGTGCGGACCTATCGCCGTCTGATGGGCTTTCTGCGCCCATACCGCCGCGAACTCTGGGGTTCGCTGGTCTTCGCCTGGGCGGCGATGGGGATGACGGTCCTGATCCCCTACCTGATCGGGCGGGCGATCAACGCGATCGAGGAAGGGCACCAGCCCGACCTCCTCCCGCTCGCGATCGTGATCACCGGCGCCGGAATCCTCCGGATCGGCCTGACCTCGGTTCGGCGAGTCGTCGCCGGGCGGGTCTCGCTGGCGGTCGAATTCGACCTCCGGCAGCGCTTCTACGCCCACCTGCAGCGCCTCGAGCTCGGGTTCTTCGACTCCCAGCAGACCGGGCAGCTGATGTCGCGGGCGACGGTCGACCTCCAGTCGATCCGCTTCTTCCTCGGCTACGGGCTGATCTTCATCACCCAGAACATCCTCACGATCGTGCTCGCCAGCGCGGTGATGTTCGTGCTCGACCCGTGGTTGGCGCTGATCGCTCTGGCGCCGACCCCGCTGGTCGTCTACACCGCCTCCCGCTACAACCGCGTCTCGCGACCGGCGGTCCAGGAGGTCCAGCAGCGGATCGCGGAGCTGACCGCCGAGGCCGAGGAGAACGTCTCCGGGATCCGGATCGTGAAGGCGTTCGCCCGCGAGGAGCACCAGCTGATGCGCTTCCGCCGCGCCGTCGCCCGGGTCTTCGACCAGAGCATCTACTCGACCCGGCTGCAGGCCTTCTTCTCGCCCCTGCTCGGATTCCTGCCACAGCTCGGAATCGCCCTGGTTCTGCTGATCGGCGGCCGTCAGGTGATCTCCGGCAGCCTCAGCCTCGGCGCCTTCACCGCCTTCTACACCTACCTGGCGATGCTCGCCGGCCCGATGCGCATGCTCGGGATGGCGATGGGGATGGCGCAGCGGGCGATCGCCTCCGGCAACCGACTGTTCGAAATCCTCGACCGCGAGCCGCGGATCGAGAGCCCGCCCGACGCGCCGCCGCTTCCGACCGGCGACGGTGGGGTCGAGCTGCGCGGGGTCAGCCTCCGCTACGCGGCCGACCGGGACGGCCACCCCGCCGCCCTCTCGGAGATCGACCTCGAGGTGCCGGCCGGGCGGACCGTGGCGCTCGTCGGCCCCTCGGGCTCGGGGAAGTCGAGCCTGGTCGCGCTGATCGCCAGGCTCTACGACCCGAGCGAGGGGGCGGTCCTCGTCGACGGCGCCGACGTGCGCAGCGTCGAGGTCGGCTCGCTGCGCTCGGAGATCGCCTTCGTCGGCGACGAGAGCTTCCTGTTCTCGGCGAGCGTCGGTGAGAACATCGCCTACGCCAGCCCCGACGCCAGCCGCGAGGAAGTCGAAGCCGCCGCGCGGAGAGCCCAGGCGGACGGCTTCATCCGCGAGCTGCCCGACGGATACGAGACCATCGTCGGCGAGCGCGGCCTCACCCTCTCCGGAGGGCAGCGCCAGCGCGTCGCGATCGCCCGCGCCCTGCTCGCCGATCCCGCGGATCCTGATTCTCGACGACGCGACGTCCTCGGTCGACGCGACGACCGAGGCGGCGATCAGGAACGGGCTGGCAGAGGTGATGGCCGGGCCGGACGACCTTCGTCATCGCCCACCGGCTCTCGACGGTCTCGCTCGCCGACGAGGTCGTCGTCATGGACGCGGGAAGAATCGTCGACCGCGGGACCCACGAGGAGCTGCTCGAGGGCTGCGGCTTCTACCGCGAGATCGCCGAGCACGGGCTCGCCGACACCGTGTTCCTGCAGCGCGACCTCGAGCACCGCGAGGAGCTGGCGAAACTGTGAGCGCGGAGCGACCAAGCGTGCATATCTGGTTCTTCGCGCCGGGAGCGAAGCGCGAGGTATTGCTATGAAGGAGCTGTGGCGGACGATCCGCGGCGACGACCAACGCGGCCGCAAGCTTCGCTGGATGATGGGCCTGCTCCGGCCCTACCGGGGCCGCGTCGCGCTGACCGGAGTCGCGATCGTCGCCGCGACCGCGGCCGGCCTCGCCCCTCCCTACCTCGCGGGACGGGCGATCGACTCCGCGATCGTCACCGGCGACACCGGCACCCTGACCGTGATCGTCGCCGCCTTCCTCGGCGTCGCCATCGTTTTCGCGGTCGCCACCTACGTCCAGACCTACCTCGTCGGCTGGGTCGGCACCCGCGCCCTCCAGGATCTGCGCGAGCGAATCTTCTCCCACCTGCAGTCGATGTCGATCGGGTTCTTCACCCGAAACAGCGCGGGAGTCCTGATCAGCCGCATGACGAACGACATCGAGGCGCTCAACCAACTCGTCACCAGCGGCGTCGTCACGCTTCTCTCCAGCCTGATGACGTTGATCGGGGTCGTCGTGATCCTTCTCCTTCTCGACCTCAGGCTGGCGCTGGTCACGTTCCTCACCTTCCCGCTGCTGCTGGTCGCCAGCCTCGTCTTCCGGATCGCCTCGCACGGCGCCTACCGTCTGACGAGGGAGCGGATCGCGGCGGTCACCGCATATCTGCAGGAGACGCTGAGCGGGGTGCGGATCGTCCGCAGCTTCGGCCAGGAGCCGCGCCACGCGGCCGAGATGGATGCCCTCAACGAGGCCAACCGCGAAGCGAACATGCGGACCGTCTACCTCAACGCCACCTACTTCCCGGCGGTCGAGCTCCTCTCGGCGGTGGCGACGGCGGCGATCATCCTCTACGGCGGCTCCCAGGCGATCGACAACGCGATCCAGATCGGCGTCATCGTCGCCTTCATCGGCTACCTCCAGGTCTTCTTCGAACCGATCCAGCAGCTCTCCCAGCTCTACACGACCTACCAGCAGGGAATGGCAGCGCTCGACAAGGTCTTCGAGCTGCTCGATACAGCCCCCGACATGGTCGACGCCCCGGACGCGATCGACCCCGGCCCGCTGCGCGGCGAAATCGACCTCGAGGGGGTCTGGTTCTCATATACCGGAGACCCGGCAGCCCAGACGCGGGAGCGAGCGAGCGAGATCGCCGGTGGTGATGGGCGCGAGGGAGCGGGAGCGGAGGAGCTGCCGGCTGACTCATGGGCGGTCGAGGACGTGAACCTGCACGTGCCCCCCGGCCAGACGCTCGCCCTAGTCGGCGCGACCGGCGCCGGCAAGTCGACGCTGGCCAAGCTCGTCGCCCGCTTCTACGACCCCCAACGCGGCAGCGTCCTCGTCGACGGCCACGACCTGCGGGGGATGCGCCAACAGGCCCTCAGGCGCCAGCTCGGGATCGTCCCCCAGGAGGGCTACCTCTTTTCCGGCAGCGTCCGCGAGAACATCGCATTCGGCCGCCCCGACGCGGCCCTCGAGGAGATCGAGCAGGCCGCTGCCGCCGTCGGCGCGTCCTCGTTCATCGAAGGGCTGCCCGATGGGATCGAGACCGAGGTCGGCGAGCGCGGAGCCCACCTCTCGGCCGGGCAGCGCCAGCTCGTCGCCTTCGCGAGAGCGCTGCTGGCCGAGCCCCGGATCCTGATCCTCGACGAGGCGACCTCCAACGTCGACGTCCGCACCGAGAAAACGATCGAGCGCGGGCTCGAGAGGCTGCTCGCCGGCCGCACCGCGATCGTGATCGCGCACCGGCTCTCGACGATCCGCCGCGCCGGCAAGATCGTCGTCCTCGACGGCGGCCGGATCGCCGAGGCGGGTACCCATGACGAGCTGATCGCGGCCGGCGGCGCCTACGCCCGCCTCTACGGCGCCTGGGAAGAGTCCTCAGCGGCTTAAGCCGCCCGATTGCGCGGGTGAGCGGCCTGCCCAGCTATCTGAGTGAGTCGAGGACCGCGCAGCTCGGCGGACGCAGGGAAGGATGGTGAGGGGAGCGCACCGACGTGCGAGACCCGAGCCAGCCGACCGAGGACTCCGAGATGCGCCGGTGATCGGCACACTCAGCCCGGGCCGATGCCGCCCGAGCTGGATCCGCCGCCCGCTTCTTCACCGCCGCCGGTCCCGCCGCCGGCTTCGGTGCTGCCGGCACCGCCGGTTTCGGTTTCCGGCGCCGGTTCTTCGACCGCTTCAGGCGCGGCTTCCGCTTCTTCTTCGACGCCTTCTTCGACTCCGCCCGCTTCCGGTTCCGCTTCTCCCGAAGGCGCCTGCGTGCCCGAGGACGGCACCGGCGCACTGGGAGCTTCCGAGCAGTCTTCAAAACCGTAATCTTCGGCCGCCGTCTGGAACGAGGAGAGCGCCGTCGAGGCTTCGGTCTCGGCCGTTTCGAGGCTTTCCGATTCGCCGCGGGCAGCGGCGAGAGCCGCGTTGCTCTGGGCCTGGGAGAGTTCATCGGCGGCGGCGATGAACTGTTCGTAGCCTTCGGGTTCTTCCGGCGTGCCGAGGCCTTTCAGCCGTTCGACCATCCCTTTGTAGAGCTGGGCTTCCTGGGCGACCTGGCTGGCCCCTTCGGTGGCGGTCGATGAGATCGTCCCGACCGCGGCGTTGACCTCGGCGCAGATCGCGTCGCCCTGTGTGAGCAGGTCCGCCTTGGTCAGCGTCGGCGCGGTCGTCACGGGTGCCGCGGCGGTCGTGTCGGTCGTTTCGCCGCCGCCCCCGCCGCACCCCGCGATCAGGAGCGCGGCAACGGGCACAGCCGCTGCAAGAAGGTGGTACCGCCTCATCCGGTGCCCGACGCTAGCAGAGCGCCCAGATGCGCTTTGAGCAGGGAATTTTGCAGCTGCGGCCCAGGAACTCGAACCTACGACGCCGCATTGTCGCAGCTACCCTGAGCGGCGACACTGGCCCACGACTGGCGCACCGAATCGGCACCCAGGGTGCAAGTTCGGAAAATGAACGGCTGGCTTCTAGATCGTGACGCGGACCGGGGAATCCAGCCGCACCATGCTCTGCACGGTGTAGACCGATCGACGAGGGTCTTCGTTTTCGATGCTCATCAGCTGGGCCGCTGAAATCGCCGAATCCGCCTCCACGACATCAACCCTGATCTCAGTGCCTTGGAGGGTGACTATGTACTCGCCGATGCACCGAGTCTAGCGCGGCATATGGATCAGTCGATAGACGCGGCGACCCTCGCCGCAGTCGTCGCCTGCGATTCGGCACCCGGCGCGGCAGGGCGCTTCAGGTGTGGAACGCGACGGCGGCAAGGGGGAGCGCAGGCGCCCCCATCGGCGCCGAGGCGACCGGCACGGTTTCGGGGTTCGTCGCGTTCGGCTCTAGAATGCCAGTTCCGGAAGCTGCGGCCCAGGGACTCGAACCCGCCATACGCCTGCGCCCCTGCGTCCCCCTGCGCCTTCACGCGCCCAAGAATGCCGGTTTGCGGCGGTCCCGGCGTCCCCCACTAACGCAGGAAGACGCTCAGCGACGCTGGCGACTGGCGCACGGCTGGCGCACCGCTAGCTTCCTCTCGGGCTCTCGACGGCCGCGAGCCGCCGGACCGGATCGCGTGAGCCGGCTACCGGCTACCGAACGATCGGCAACTTCTTGAAGAGAATCTGACTGGACCCGTGGATCGTCAGCGTCTCCCTTACGAAGACCTTTTTGGCGCTCGCCAGCTTGGCCGCGAACGCCTGCTTTGGCTTCAGGGTTATCAGCGCCAGGTGCCCCGCCTTCGCCCTGGCCCTGGCAACCTTCGTCTGGGGCCTCCCCTTGCGCCTCCTGGTCACAGCCTGAAGCTTGAACCTGCAACCGCCGGGCTTGGCGCGCTTCGGGCACCTGAGGCGGACTCCGGGAAAGGCGACCGTGACGGTCTCCGCCCTGCTCGCCAAGGCCGAGCCGTTGCAGAATGCCGTCTGCCCGGCCGAGACGAAGTTGGTCGAGCAGCCCTCGCCGTCGGTCAGGGTCAGGGTCGCGGTGTAAGTGCCTGGGGAGCTGTAGACGTGGCTGGGGTCCGGGGCCCCGATCAGTTGCGCCCCATCGCCGAACGACCATTCGTAGCGGGCGATGGTGCCGTCGGGGTCACTTGAGGTGGAGCGGAAGGAGGCCGGCACTCCCGGCCGCGCTCGGGGGACGGTGAACTGGGCCAGCGGCGGTTGGTCGGGGGCGATCGCAATTCCTTCCGGTTCGGAGGGAACGGGGATAGCCGAGCCCAGGGTCTGGTTGGTCGCCGTGTCGATCACCGAGACGCTGGGCCCAGCGTTGTTGACCACATAGGCCCGCCGGCCATCGGGGGTGATCGCGATCGCGTCCGGGGCGGTGCCGACGAGAGTCGGAACGCCGACCACTTTGTTGGTCCCTGTGTCGATCGCAGAGACACTCATCGAGCTGAAGTTGGCGACGTAGGCGGTCCTGCTGTCGGGGGTGACCGCAACGGCGAAGGGACTGGTGCCGACGGGGATCGGGCTTCCGACCCCCTGGTTGGTCTGGAGATTGATCACCGAGACGCTATTCGAGCCGTCGTTGGCGACGTAGGCCAGCCTCCCATCCGGAGTGATCGCGATCCCGTGGGGATCGAGGCCGACCGGGATCGGAAATCCCACGACCTGATTCGTCCGAGTGTCGATTACCGAAACGCTTTTGGTGCCGTTGACGACGACGTAGGCGAACCGGCCGTCGGGAGTGATCGCTATCGAGATCGGCCCCGGCCCCACCGTGATCGGTGTGCCCACACTCTGATTCGTCGTCGTTTCGATCACCGAGACAGTGCCCCCACCCTGGTTGGCGACATATGCGAACTGTCCGCTGGGTCCGATTGCAATCGACCGCGGATTGACGCCGACGCCGATCGGCGCGCCCACGGTTTTCCTGGTCCTGGTGTCGATGACCGAAACGCTGTCGTCGTTGAAGTTGGCGACGTAGGCGAGCTTGCCGTCGGGAGTGATCGCGATGGCCCGTGGGCGGGAGCCGACGTCGACCGGAGGACCGACGACTTGGTCGGTGTGGCTATCGATGACGGAGACGTTATCGGTAGCAAAACCGGTGCTGGTGACGTAGATGTCGCGAGCGAGGGCCGAAGACGCCGGCGCTACCGCGAACACGAGCAGGACAGCGAGAAGGAGGCGCACGTCCTCAGCCTAGCCCGAACGCGATCCTCATCGACACCGCGCGGGGCTCGCTCGTCGACTCGGCCGCGCGACCGCCTCGACCTGCTCGACTGAGAGGGCGTTGAACTCATCGGTGCGGGGGATGTTCACTTCCTCGACTTCTCGGCTCTGAATAGCCAATTCCGGAAGCTGCGGCCCAGGGACTCGAACCCCGACTACCTCGTCCAGAGCGAGGCGTGCTGCCATTACACCAGGCCGCAAGGAGGAACCGGAGGATAGCCGCCGCGGGGCCGGATCGGGCTCAGGAGCCGATCGCAGAGAGGTCGGTGTCGGGGTCGCCGAGGGCCTCGACCGAGCCCGAGACGTCGACCCCGTCGGCGAGCATCCGGCGCGCCTCGGCGAGGTCTTCGGGCCGCTCGACGCTGAGCGCGCCGGCGACCCTGCCGTCCTTCAGGTACCAGACCGAGAACTCGCCCGAGTCACGGTCTCCGCGCCAGACCTCCCGGTCCCACTCGTAGGCGGGGCCGACGTACTCGAGGCTCGCCCAGTCGGCGAGGTCGCTGAAGAAATAGGGGACGACGTCGTAGTCTCTGTCCTCGCCGAGCATGTTCTTGGCGGCGTGCATTCCCTGCTGCATCGCGACGTCCCAGTGCTCGACCCGGATGCGGGTGCCGTGGACGACGCTCTCATACGAGCAGCAGTCGCCGGCCGCGTAGACGCCCTCGAGCGAGGTCTGGAGCTTCGAGTCGCATCTGATTCCGTTCTCGATGTCGAGACCCGCCCTTTCGGCCAGCATCGCGTCGGCGCGGACGCCTGCCCCGACGACGACCGCATCGCACTCGATCGCGAGGCCGCTCTTGGTCACCACCGCCCGGACCCTGCCGTCGCCCTCGAAGGCCTCGAGCTCCTCGCCGCCGTGGACCGTGACCCCGTGGCCCTCGATCGTCTCCTGGAACCAGCGCCCGGCCTCCTCGCCGAAGGTCCGCGAGAGGGCGACGTCCTCCATCATCACGATCGTGCACCTGGTGCCCTTCGCCGTCAGCGAGGCGGCGACCTCGGTCCCGATGTAGCTGCCGCCGATCAGGACGACATGCTCGGCCGCCTCGGCGTCGGCCCGGATCGCGTCAGAGTTGCCGAACGCCCGCAGGTAGTGGATCCCCTCGTTCTCGGCGCCCTCGACGCGAAGGATGTTGACCATCGCCCCGGTCCCGAGCAGCGCCTTCCCGAACTCAATCTCCTCGCCGCCCTGGAGCTTCGCGGTCCGCGCGTCGGAGTCGATCGACATCACGTTGACGCCGCTCAGCAGCTCGACCTCGTTCTCCTCGTACCAGGAGACCGGATTGACATGGGCGTCCTCGCGGGTGGCCTCGCCGCGCATGTACTCCTTCGAGAGCGGCGGCCGTTCGTAGGGCGGCTCGGGCTCGCGGCCGACGAGCGTGATCGACCCGTCGGCTCCCCGCTTGCGCAGCTCCGAGGCGCAGTTCGCCGACGCCAATCCGCCCCCGATCAACAGGAAGTCGACCGAGCGGCGCCATCAGCCGGACCCGTTTTCTCCCGGGCCGAAGAGGTCCTTGAGCTCGTCCTCGCGACCGGGATCGAGGACGGCGAGGACCTCGTCTCCGGCCTCCAGCACCGTGTCGGGACCGGGGACGAACCCCTTGCCGTCGCGAAGCACCGAGATCAGGAGGCTGCCGTCCGGCATCGAGAGATCGCCGACGCGGTGCCCGGTCACCCGCGAGTCCTTGCCGAGCAGCATCTCGATGATCTCCAGCTGCTCCTCCTGGAGGTCGAGCAGATGGACGAGGCCGTACTCGGGCACCTCGTGCTCGAGCAGGCGCAGGATCAGGTCGGTGGCCGAGATCGACGGCTTGACCCCGAGCAGGTCGAAGTGCTGGCGATTGCGGGGGTTGTTGACGCGGGCGATGATCTGGCCGACCTCGTACTTCTCGCGTGCGACCTGACAGATCAGGATGTTGTCCTCGTCGTCGCCGGTCACGGCGATCACCATGTCGGCGCGCTGGACCCCGGCCCGCTCGAGGACCCAGAGCTCGGAGGCGTCGCCGTAGAGGACGTTGTGCTCGAGCTCCTGCTCGACCGTGAGGTAGCGGCGGCGGTTGCTCTCGATCACCGTCACCTCGTGCTCCTTTTCGAGCAGCTCGCGGGCCAGGTTCCAACCGACCTTCCCGGCGCCGACGATGATGATGTACATCAGGCCGCTTCCTCGGAGCCGGCTGGCCCGCCGTCGCCGCCCCCGGCGCCGTCGAGGACGGCGCTCTCGAGCATCTCGATCGCGACCCGGGTCGGGCAGATCGTGTTCAGGCCCTGCCGCTGGTACCACTCGGCCCGCAGCGGGTCGAGGATCCGGGCGATCACGGTCGGGACCTCGTAGCGCCGCTGGGCGATCTGCGCGATCACGATGTTCGTGTTGTCGCCGTCGGTCGAGGCGATGAAGGCGTCGGCGCGCTCGATCCCGGCGGCGACCAGAGCGTCGACCTCGAGCCCGGCGCCGACCGTGAACATGCCGCCGAGGTCCTCCCACCCCTTCTCGAGGCCGACCTCGAGCCGCGTGTGCGACTCCGGGTCCTCGTCGAGGCAGGAGACTTCGTGGCCTTCGCGCAACATTGTCCGGGCGACGGACGAACCGACCCTCCCGCAGCCCACGATCAGGATGAACACGGCCCTGATACTACGCGTCAATCAACGATTTCGGGCGGAGCGGTGAGGAGGACCCGGCACGGGGCCTTCTTCAGCACATACTGCGTCGCCGAGCCGATCTCGGCCGGCCTCGCCGCCCCGATTCCGCCCATCACAGCCCCGCCGCGGACCTTGGTCGGCGGCTCGCCGCCGACGACGATCGCCTCGACGTGCCGGCGCAGCGCCTCTTCGACGATCCCCTTGCCGACGTCGCGCGCCCGCACGAGCTCGGCCGATACCGCGACGTTCTCGTACTCCTCTCCGACGTCGCGCGCCCGGTCGAGCGCGCGCCGCGCCTCGCCCTCGCGATCGCCGGGCAGGTCGGCATCGAGCGGGAGCGTTAGCGGGACCTCGACCACGTAGACGAGCTCGAGCCGCGTCTCCTCGCCGTGCCCGTCGGACTCCTCGGCGGTGGCCGCGGCGAGCCGGCCCGCGGTCGCGACGATGTCGTCGTCGAGCTCGGTCCCGAAGACCGGGACGAGGATGTTGCGGTAGGAGATCTCCAGGGCCTGCTTGGTCAGCGCCCGCTCGGTTACCGAGACCCGCCGCGTCAGCGACGTCCCCTCGACGACCTTTCGGTAGACGACGTAGAAGAGCAGGCCGAATGCCATCCACCCGAGCCCGACCCAGCGGGCGGTGTCGTGGAGGACGAGGACGCTGACGAAGGCGAGCCCGGTGAGGATCGCGGCGATCACCACCGGGATCGGGATGCTCGCCCCGCGCCAATCGACGTTCCCGGGCACGCGGAACGGTCGCGGCCGGTCGGGTTCGGTGATCCGCAGCCGCAGGATCGAGAAGTGGGCGATCGTGATCGCCAGCGTCGCCCCGAAGGCGTAGATGCTGGCGAGCAGCTTGACGTCGGTCGGCACCACCAGCCCGATCACGATCAGGCCCGAGATCGCGATCGCGACGTGGGGGGTCGCGTGGCGGGCGTTCAGCTTGCCGAGCCAGCTCGGGATCTGGCGGTTGATCGCCAGCGTGTAGATATGGCGGGAGACCCCGAGCATCGCCGTCGTCGCCGCCCAGAACAGGACCGGCGTCGCGATGAGGGCGACGATCCAGCGCATCGATTCGGCGACCCACGACGGTTCGAACGCCGAGACCACCCCCAGGACCGGCTCCTCGACGAACTCACCGCCGAGCGCGGTGTGGGGGCCGTCCGGCCCGGTGACCACCGGCACCGCCATCAGGGCGATCGCCGCCATCCCGGCGTAGATCAGCGGGACCGCGATCGCCCCGACCGAGACGATCCGCTTCAGGTCGGCCGGCTGGACGTCGATGTCGGGCGCGAGGTCGGACGCGGCCTCGATGCCCGCATAGGCGAGCATCGCGACGACGGCGGCGTAGATGACGTCCTTCAGGCTCGGGTTCGTGAACAGGTCGAGCTGGTCGGTGAGGCGGTCGGGATGGAAGACGGCGAGGACGCCGACGACGATCACCGCCAGCTGCAGGGCGATGTCGGCCAGCGCCAGGCCGACCAGCCACCGTTCCCGGACCCCGCGGCCGGTGACGTTGAAGACGTTCAGCAGGCAGGCGACGATGATCACCGCCGACGCGATCCCGATCTCCCAGCCCGACTCGCCGAACCCCGAGGCGACCGGCGTCAGGTAATGGGGAACGGAGATCGCCGCCAGCGCGGCGACGATCAGGTAGTCGATCAGGATCGCCCAGCCGGCGATGAACGCGATCAGCTCGTTGAAGCCGTGGCGGGCGAAGCTGGAGGAGCCCCCGCGTTCGCGGATCATCGCTCCGCCCTCGACATAGGTGAGGGTGGCGAGGACGAACAGCAGGCCGGCGACGAGGAAGATCAGCGGGGTGAGGCCGAGGCCGCGGTCGGCGACGACGCCGAGCGCGAAGTAGATCGAGAACCCGATCGCCGAGTAGACGGCGACGAACAGCCCCGGGACGCCGAGCCCGCGCTGGAACAGCGGCTCGAGTCGCGAGCTCGGGGGTTGCTCGGGGCTCTCCCCCTCCGGGATTCGCTCAGGCTCGCTCACCGAGGCGGATCCCCGGAGCCCATCCGCGCCGAGGCCCAGAGCCGCCCGGCGCCGACGGCGAGGAAGGCGATGCCGAGGATGACCCCGACCGAGAGCGGCCCGGCGCCATTTGCCAGGGCGCTGATCAGGATCACCAGGCCGAGCGCGATCAGGACGAACGAGAACGCGCGGACGGAGCCACGATAGATCCGCTCTGGAGAGGCCATCGACCGCGATTCTAGGCGGGAGCCGGCTGCGTTTCCGCGGCCTGCTGCACACCGTGGTCGGAGACCACGATCACCCGGCACGGCCGCTCGGCGAGCACCGTCTGCAGCGTCTTGTCGTAGAGGGGCATCCCGTTGCGGAACCGGAGCGGGACGACGACCGCGGCGGCGTTGATCATTTTCGCCTCCTCGGCGATCGAGTAGCCGGCCTGACCGGGGCGTACCCGCTCGACGTGGCCGGTCACCCGCTGGCCGCCGATCAGCTTCGCCTGCTCGACCTTGCTCTGGGCGGCGGTTTCCTCCTTGCGCAGCTCGGCATCGAGCGGAAGGTTGGTCGGGACGGTCAGCAGCGAGTGGACGTGGATCCCGCGCAGGCGTTTGGAGGCGAGCTTGACCGCGGTCCCGACCATCTCCTCCGAGAACGGGTCGTCGTCCTCGAACGCGACCAGCACGCTCCGGTACTCGATCTCCTCGACCCCCAGGGGCTCGGGCGTCACCACCTTGACCGTCTCGGTCAGCGGCAGCCTCTGGTTGCGGCGATAGAGCATGTAGACGACGATGCCGAACAGCATCCAGCCGTGTCCCGACCACGAGCGTCGTCGGGTTGAGCGCCATGACGACGATCCAGGCGGCGAACGTGCCGAGGCCGCCGAGCACCGCGGTCAGCGGCAGCTCGGCGCCGAAGGCGCGGAAATTGAGTGGCGGCTTCCAGGGCCGCTCCTCGTAGGACTTTCGCCGCCGCAGCTGGATCACCGCGAGGTGGGCGATCGTGAACGAGAGCATCGCGCCGAACGAGTACATCGTCGCCAGGAAGTCGGTCTTGCCCGGCAGCAGGGTGAGCGTCGCGATCCCGGCGAAGATGATGATCGCGATGTAGGGGGTGCGGTAGCGGGGATGGACCTGGCGCAGCTTCTCCGGCAGCTGGCGGTGCTGGCCCATCGAGTAGGTCAGGCGGGAGACGCCGATCAGGCCGGCGTTGGTCGCGATCAGGAGGATGACCGCGGCGAGGATGCCGACGTAGAAGCGGAGGAGTTCGGTCAGGCCGGCGCTCGAGCCCGAGGTTCTCGACGATGCCGAGGATCGGGTCGTTGGCGAACTCGCTGCCGAGGGCCGTCGAGTAGTGGCCGGCGGCGTCCTGGGTGACCGGCATCGCCGAGAGCGCGACCATCGGGATGAAGAGGTAGAGGCCGAGGACGGCGGCGACGGTGATGCCGACGCTGCGCGGGATCGATTTCGGCGCTTCCTTCGCCTCCTCGGCCATGTTGGAGATCGTCTCGATCCCGGTGTAGGCGATCATCCCGACCGCGATCCCGAGCGCGAAGTCGCTCCAGGTCGGGGCGACCCCGAGGTGGACGTTGTCGACGAGGACGTTGGGGCTGAAGACGAGGAACAGGCCGATCCCGACCAGCACCACCTGGGTGGCGAGGTCGGCGACGGCGAGGATCAGGTTGAGGCGCGCCGACTCCTGCGAGCCGCGGATGTTGAGCAGCGCCAGGCCGGCGATCAGGACCGCGCCGCCGATGATGTCGCCGGGGCCGTGCCCGAGCGGCTCCCAGAACACGGCCAGGTAGTGGGGCACGAAGTAGGCCGAGATCGCGACCGTGATCGTGTAGTTGAGCATCTGGCCCCAGGCGGCGATGAAGCTGACCAGCTCGTTGAACGCATGGCGGGCGAAGCTCGAGGAGCCGCCCGCCTCCGGGTACATCACCGTCGCCTCGGCGTAGGTCGCCGCGGTCGCGGCGAAGATCAGGCCTGAGATCACGAACGCGACCGGGGTCAGGCCGAGGGCGAAGGCGGCGGTGACGCCGAGCGCGTAGTAGATCGAGGAGCCGACGTTCCCGTAGGCCGCCGAGAACAGCGCGCCGACGCCGTGGACGCGGCTCAGCGATTCGTCTCTGGGGATGCGCCGGGCCATCTAGGCCGCGGGAACGCCGATTCGTTCAGCCATTCAAACCGAATATACGGCTGTGGACGGTGCGCGCCGCACGTGGGACTCGCCGAGTGCCGGCGGGGGTCCCGCAGCCGCAGAGCGCGAGCGCCAGCTCGAGCTCCTCGCGCAGCAGCTCGAGGACCCGCAGCGCCCCCGCCTCGCCCCCGGCGGCGAGGCCCCAGAGCGCCGGCCTTCCGACCAGGACGGCGTCGGCGCCGAGGGCGAGCGCGATCGCGACGTCCACCCCGCGCCGGATCCCGCCGTCGACGAGGACCGCGGATCCTGCCGGCGACGGCCTCGACGACCTCGGAGAGCGCGTCGGCGCTCGCCAGGCAGCGGTCGAGCTGGCGGCCGCCGTGGTTGGAGACGACGACCCCGGCGGCGCCGTGCTCGACGGCGAGCGCCCCGTCCTCGCCGGTGAGGATCCCCTTGACCAGCACCGGGACGCCGGCCTCGGCGGCAAGCTCCTCGAGCTGGGACCAGTCCAGTGCGGGTTCCATCAGGTCGAAGGTCTCGGCGATCGTCAGCGCCCGGCTCGAGCCGATCGCCGCTTCGACGCTCGGCACCCCGAGCTCCTCGGGAATCGCGAAGCCGGTTCGCCGGTCGCGCTCGCGATTGCCGGCGCGGGCGGCGTCGACGGTGAGGACGATCGCCTCATAGCCCGGTCGCGACCGCCTCCTCGACCAGCGCCCTGGTCGACCCCATGTCCCGGAAGCGGTAGAGCTGGAACCAGCGCCGCCCGCCCGGGGCCGCCTCGGCGACCTGGCGCGGCCCCATCGTCGCCAGCGTCGAGAGGCACATCACGGTCCCGGCCGCCGCCGCGGCCCGCGCCATCGCCGCCTCGCCCTCGGGGTCGACCAGCCCCTGGTAGGCGACCGGCGCGACGAGGATCGGCGCGGCAGACGCGGCCGCCGAGGACCTCGGCCGAGGTCTCCCAGTCGCCGATCCCGGCCAGCATCCGCGGTCGCAGCCGCCACCGTTGCCAGGCGGCGACGTTCTCGCGCAGGGTCAGCTCATCGCCCGCCCCGCCGGCGAAATACCCGAGCACTCCTGGCTCGAGCCGCTCCGCCGCGGCCCGCTCGAAGTCGGAGACGTTGATCAACTGCTCGCCCACTGGGGCGCGACCCTAGCCGACCTCCGGCCGAGACCCGGTGTGCCCCGATGAAGATTCGGGTAGCTTCGGCGAATGCAAACTGATGGCCCGGATCGGGCCCACTCCCAGCCGTCCTCGCAGTTCTCGCCCTCGGGATCGCGTCCTGCGGCGGCGGCGGCGACTACGACGGTCACCGAAGAAAGCCCGGCCGGCGCCGAAGAAGGCACGACGAGCGCCGAAGCTGAAGGCGAACTCGAACAGGCTCCCGAAGAGAATGCTCCGCCCAGCGGTGACGCGCCGCGAGCGGAAAAAGTCGAGATCGAAAACTTCGCCTACAACCCCGATCCGGTGACGATCGAGGAAGGCGGCAAGGTGATCTGGATCAACCGCGACTCGGCGCCCCACACCGCGACCGCCGACGACGGCAGCTTCGACACCGGCGAACTCGAGGAAGGCAAGCTGAAGTCGGAGACGTTCAAGGAAGCCGGCGAATTCACCTACTTCTGCCAAATCCACCCGAGCATGCACGGCACGGTCCGGGTGGTGCCCGCAGAACGAGGCCGTCCGGCTCCTAGAAGTGGACGATCGGGATGATCAGGATCGCGACGATGTTCGCGACCTTGATCATCGGGTTGATCGCCGGCCCGGCGGTGTCCTTGTAGGGGTCGCCGACGGTGTCGCCGGTGACCGAGGCGGCATGGGCCTCTGAGCCCTTGCCGCCGTGGGCGCCGTCCTCGATCAGCTTCTTCGCGTTGTCCCAGGCGCCGCCGCCGGCGGTCATCGAGATCGCGGCGAAGAGGCCGACGACGATCACGCCGATCAGCAGCCCGCCGAGCGCGTCGACGCTGAGCAGCCCGACGATCACCGGGACGACGATCGGGATCAGCGACGGCAGGATCATCTCCTTCTGCGCTGCGGCGGTGACGATCGCCACCGTTTTCCCGTACTCGGGTTTCTCGGTCCCCTCCATGATCCCGGGGTGCTCGCGGAACTGTTTGCGCACCTCCTCGACCACCTGGCCGCCGGCGCGGCCGACCGCCTCGATCGCGAACGCCACGAACAGGTAGACCATCATCCCGCCGATGATCAACCCGATCAGGACGGCGGGCGTCGTCAGGTTGAAGAGGCTGTTGAGGTCGAACCCGGCCGGCGCTTCGCTGGCGAGTTCGCTCTTGAACGCCGCGAACAGGACCAGCGCCGCGAGCGCGGCGGAGCCGATCGCGTAGCCCTTGGTCACGGCCTTGGTCGTGTTGCCGACCGCGTCGAGCGGGTCGGTGACGTCGCGGACCTCCTCCGGCAGGTCGGCCATCTCGGCGATGCCGCCGGCGTTGTCGGTGATCGGCCCGAATGCGTCGAGGGCGACGATCAGGCCGCAGAGCGAGAGCTGCGCCATCACCGCGACGCCGATCCCGTAGATCCCGGCCAGCTCGTTGGCGGCGAGGATCGCGAGCGCGATCACGATCGCCGGCGCGGCGGTCGACTGGAAGCCCTGGGCGAGCCCCTGGATGATGTTCGTCGCGTGTCCGGTCTCCGATGCCTGGGCGATCGTCCTCACCGGCCGGAAGCGGGTCGACGTATAAAATTCGGTGATCGCGAAGAGCAGCGCTGTTACTGCGACGCCGATCACGGCGCAGAGCCAGAGGTCGGTGACGGTGATCGCGTCGGCGCCGGCCTTGAGGCCGAGCCGGACCGGGTCGCTCATCAGCCAGTGGGTGACGGGGTAGAAGGCGGCGATCGAGAGGATCCCGGAGATGATCAGCCCCTGGTAGAGGGCGCCCTCGACGCGGTCGGATTTGGTCCGCACGGTGAGCGCGCCGATGATCGAGGCGATGATCGCGACGCCGCCGATCACCAGCGGGTAGATCGCGACCTCACGGGCGAAGTCGCCGCCGGCGCCGGTGAAGGTCAGCACTCCGAGCAGCATCACCGCGACCGAGGTGACCGCGTAGGTCTCGAACAGGTCGGCCGCCATCCCGGCGCAGTCGCCGACGTTGTCGCCGACGTTGTCGGCGATCACCGCCGGGTTGCGCGGATCGTCCTCGGGGATCCCTGCCTCGACCTTGCCGACGAGGTCGGCGCCGACGTCGGCGGCCTTGGTGAAGATGCCGCCGCCGAGGCGGGCGAAGACCGAGATCAGCGAGCCGCCGAAGCCGAGCCCGACGAGAGCGTCAACCGCCTCCTTGTCGCTATTGACGGCGCCCGTCAGCACAAGCAGCCCGAAGTAGCCGGCGACGCCGAAAAGCGCCAGTCCGACGACCAGCATCCCGGTGACCGAGCCGCCTTTGAAGGCGACGTCGAGCGCCGGCGGGACACCGCCTCGCGCCGCCTCGGCGACACGGGAGTTTGCCCGGACCGAGAGATTCATCCCGATGAACCCGGCCGAGCCGGAGAGGATGCCGCCGATCACGAACCCGACCGCGGTCTCCCAGTTCTGGAGGATCAGCAGCAGGATCGCGATCGGGATCGCGACCATGCCGATGATCGTGTACTGGCGGTTCAGGTAGGCGCGGGCGCCTTCCTGGACGGCGCCCGAGATTTCCTGCATCAGCTCGTTCCCCGGTGAGCGCGAGAGCAGGCTTTTGGTGATCAGCAGTCCGTAGATCACGGCCGCCCCCGCGCAGACGAGCGCGACGACGACTCCGTATTCGGTCAGGAAGTCGGTCAAGTTTGTAGTCCTCCGGCTGGGTTTAGCGGCGCGAGAGTCTATACGGGCGACAGGCGAAAGGTCCCGCAGCCCCGGGCGGAATCGGCGTTACGCCGCCTGTTTCGCGCCGGTGTAGGTGCGTTTGGTCTCGGCGAGGGCGTCGCGGTAGATGTCCTCGATCGAGGCTCCCGCGTCGAGCGCCTCGCGGGCGCGCTGGGCGCCGTTTCGCTCCGGCAGCTCGAGCTCGAGGCCGAGCTGGGACCGCGCCGGCTCCGTCCGCGCGAGGAGCGCCTCGAGCGCCGACCGCGCCTCGACCTCGGCTCCCGCGTTGAAATCGATCATCCGCCCGCTCATCCCGTGCCGGATCGCCCGCCAGAGATTCTCCTCGATCTCGCGGTCGGCCAGCAACGGATCGCCTCTCCCTTCGTCGTACTCGATCGTCGCCTGGGCGATGCAGGCGGCCATCAGCGCGGCGAGGGCGAACGACTCGTCTCCCCGGGTCTGGGCGTCGCAGATCCGCACCTCGACCGTCCCGAACCTGTGGTGGGGCCGGACGCTCCACCAGAGCTGGGTCGACTCGATCACGCTGTTCGGTCCGCGCCAGAAGGTCGACGAACTCGGCGTAGCTGTCCCAATCGCCGAACGGGCTCGGGACACCGCAGCGCGGGAAGGTCCTGGTGAAGATCTCGGTCCGCACCGAGTGAAGGCCGCTGTCGCGGCGATCGAGGAACGGCGAGTTGGCAGAGACCGCCAGCAGCAGCGGCAGTTGCTCGCGGAGGCGGTCGCAGACGGCGATCGCCCGGTCGGCGCTGCGAACGCCCATGTGGACGTGCGTGCTCCAGGTGTTGTTGCGCTGGGCGACCCAGCCGAGTTCGCGGCGGAGTCGGTTGTAGTGCGGGGTGTCGATGATCCGCTGGTCGCGGTAGTCGGCCCAGGGGTGGGTGCCGGTCGCGGCCAGCCCCAGGCCCATCCCTTCGACGAGCGCGAACAACCGGTCACGGCGCTCGCGCTGCATCGTCACCGCCTCGGCAAAGCTCTCGGCCCGCCCGGAGCGGATCTCGATCTCGGACGCGATCAGCTCGCCGGCCGCCGATTCCGCCAGGACATCGTCCTCCTGGCAGGCGGCGTAGACGTCCTCGAAGCGGTGCTCGAGCTCGAGCGTTCGCGGGTCGACGATCGCGAACTCCTCCTCGAGGCCGATCGTGAAATCGACCGAGGACTCGAATCTCTCCCGGGCGAGGTCGAGGTCCATGGCGGCGGCGGTCAGGTTAGGTAGAAGTAGAGCGCGTAGAGGAGGTCGACCGCGGGGCTCGAGGTGTGGACGGTTACCTCCGGCGGAACCTGGAGCAGCTGCTCGGAGTAGTTGAAGATGATCTTGACCCCGGCCTCGACCAGGCGGTCGGCGACCCCCTGCGCCGCTGAGGGCGGCACCGCGAGGACGCCGACGACGACGTCCTGGTCGGCGACGACCCGCTCGAGCTCGCCGAAGTCGCGGACCGGTAGGCCTCCGACCTCATTGCCGACGAGGTCGGGGTCGACGTCGAACATCGCGACGATCCGGAATCCGTGGTCGGCGAAGATGTCGGAGCTGGCGATCGCCTGGCCGAGGTTGCCGGCGCCGAACAGGGCGATGTTGTGCTGGCCGGCCGTGCGCAGGATCTTGCGGATCTGGGCGACGAGCGAGTCGACGTTGTAGCCGACGCCCCGCTTGCCGAACTTCCCGAACCCGGAGAGGTCGCGGCGGATCTGGGTCGGGTTGATGTGCGTGTAGTCGGAGAGTTCCTGGGATGAGATCGTCTCGCGCCCCATCTTCCGCGCCTGGGTCAGGACCTGGAGGTAGCGCGAGAGGCGGGCCGCGACGCCGAGCGAAAGGCGCTCGCCGTCGACCATCAGGTCCTCCGACACGTCGATTCCCTCCACCGCCCGCTCCATCTACCCCACAGTATCGAGCCGGGCGCGAAGTGCGTCCGCGTCGAGGCGCAGCTCGGAGACGACCTCGCCGCCCACCTCGACGACCGGGATTCGCTCGAGCAACCGCTTCAGCAGCGCCTCGTCGCTCTCGATGTCGACCTCGCGCAGCTCGAACTCGTACCCCTCGGCGTGGATCGCGACGATCTCGGCGATCGCCTCCTCGCAGAGGTGGCAACCCGCCCGCCCGTAGACGAGAACAAGAGTCACGCGTCACTCGCTTCGCGAGATGACAGAGTTCGACGCTCGCTCGTTCCGCGTTCCAATGGACCTCGGTCCGTGGGAAATGCGTCAAACGAGAGGTAGTCGGGTACTCGATCTCGAGGCGAAGCGCGCCGCGGAGCCGATCATCGCGGCGTTGTCGGTGCAGAGCTCGCGCGGGACCAGCTTCAGGCGGACGCCCTGCTTCTCGCAGAGCCTCCCGGTCGCCTCGCGGAGCGCGCCGTTGGCGGCGACCCCGCCGCCGAGCGCGACCGCGGACCACTCGCCGGAGTGGAGCGCGCGGTCGAGCTTCGCGGTCAGCTGCCCGACCGCGGCCGCCTGGAAGCTCGCCGCGAGGTCTGCCCGACGCTGCTCGACCCCGTCGGGGCCGAGGTCGCGGCAGAGGTACGCGAGCGCGGTCTTGAGGCCGCTGAAGCTGAAGTCGAGGCCGGGGTCGCGGCTCATCGCGACCGGGAGCTCGAAGGCGCCGGCGTCGCCCTCGGCCGCGAGGCGCTCGAGCGCCGGCCCTCCGGGATAGCCGAGCCCGAGCATCCGCGCGACCTTGTCGAACGCCTCGCCGGCGGCGTCGTCGAGCGTCTGGCCGAGGACCTCGTGGCGATGGTGGTCGCGGACGGCGGCGAGCAGCGTGTGGCCGCCGCTCGCGACGAGGCAGAGGAACGGCGGCTCGAGCGGGTCGGGCTCGAGGAAGTTGGCGGCGACGTGTCCCTGGAGGTGGTCGACCGGGATCAGCGGCAGCCGCCGCGGGGCCGCGATCGCCTTCGCGGTGCTGACCCCGACCAGCAGCGCGCCGATCAGGCCGGGGCCGACGGTGACGGCGACCGCCTCGATGTCGTCGAGGCCGGCGTCCGCCTCGGCGAGCGCGTCCTCGACGACGGGAACTGCGAGGTCGAGGTGGTGGCGCGACGCAACCTCCGGCACGACCCCGCCGAACCGCGCGTGGGCCTCGGCCTGTGAGGAGATCGTGTTGGCCAGGATCCGCGGCCCATCGAGAACCGCCGCGCAGGTGTCATCGCACGAGGTCTCGACCGCGAGGATCAGTCCAGCCACATGATCAGCGCGTCCTCGCCGTTGTCCTGGTAGTAGCGGGGCCGCACGCCTGCGGAGCGGAAGCCGAGGCCCTCGTACATCGCGATCGCCTCGCGATTGGAGACCCGCACCTCGAGCGTCGTCGGCAGTTCGCCTCCGGAGGTCTCGAGCAGCTGCGCGATCAGCCGGGTCGCGATTCCGAGGCGGCGCCGCTCGGGGTCGACGGCGACGTTCATCAGGTGCCAGACGCGGTCATAGCGCGAGCAGACGAGGTATCCGAACAACTCCTCGCCGTCGGTCGCCGCGAGGCAGATCCCGGAGGGCTTCGAGAGCTCGAGGACGAACATCGCCAACGACCAGGGTGAGGGGAACGAGCGGCGCTCGATCGAGATCACGGCCGGAAGGTCGCTGTAGGCGAGCCGGCGCACCAACAGTTCGCCGCCGGCCCTATTCGGGTGTCTGGATAGTGTCTCGCTCACGCCACCGTTCCGCGTCGGGAGGCCTCAGATAGTTCGGGGCGGCGGGCTCGGCCTCAACTCCAACCCCGGTCGCCGCCAGCGCGCAGATGTGCCGGGCGGCGATCCGGTGGGCGGGATCGGCGTCATCTGGAATCTCGACGTCCGGGCCCGCCAGCTCCTTGCGAAATCGTACCGCGCCCGATCCGGCGCACAGGACAGGCTCGTCGACGCCTGCAATCCGATCCGCGAGCTCCTGCGGCGGGCAGACGAGCGGCCCCCAGAGCCGCCCACCCTGCCCTGCGAACGCCGCCGCGAAGACCTCGCCGCGGCGCGCGTCGAGCACCGGCAGGCGGACCGATCCGTCGCGGCCCGTCGAGCCCGCGAGCGAGCGCGTCGAGGGTCCCGACCCCGCGGACGTCGATGCCCCGGCTCAGCCCCAGTGCCCGTGCCGTCGCGATCCCGACCCGCAGGCCGGTGAACGAGCCAGGGCCGACGCCGACAGCGACGGCGCCGACCTCACCCCAGCCGCCCGCGGCCTCCGCCGCCCGCTCGACCTCGGCGAGCAGCGCCGTCGTGTGCAGCGGGCTGCCCTTCTCGGAGAGCCCGAGCAGCGACTCGTAGAGGACCTCGTCCCTCCGCATCGCTGCGACGGCGGTGTCCTCGGTCGCGGTGTCGAAGCCGATCGTCGCCAGCGGGCCGGCTATGGCTTGACCCTGAAGACGAATTCGCCGACTTTCTTGCCCTGCACGAACCAGGTCACCCTGTGTTTTCCGGGGATGTTCGAGGTGATCTTGTTGACGTAGAGGGTGCCGGCTTTCGCTTCCTGCTTCGGCGCGCAGAGCCGGCGTTTCGTCGGGAATTTCACGCAGACGGTGTAGAAGACGTCGCTCTTGATGCTGCGGAAGAAGGCGCCCTTGTCGCGTTTCTTCTGGCACATGTGCGCCGGTTTCGCATTCTCGGAGAGGCCGCAGGCGACGTAGTGGCGGAACGCAGCGCCCTGGGCCATCGCAGGCGCGAGGCTCGCCAACAGCGCAATTCCCATCAATATCGCCGCCAGCGACTTCGGTCGCTTCATCAGACGCCCATCCTCCTCCGTCCTCGATTTCGGGGTTTGGCCGATGCTACACGGCTCGTCCGCTCCCGAAACACTGCTATTTGCGGGTGGATGCGCTCGCCACCTCGATCGTGCGGCGATCTCCCCCTTCGTGGGAGAGGCGGACCTCGAGCCTGGTCCGCGAGGAGAGGCGCGGCTCCGCGACAGCCGGCCACTCGACGAAGGTCACCGTGTCGCCATCGACGTAGTCCTCGAGCAGGGCCGGTTCCTCGCCCTCGATGTCGGCGAGCCGGTAGAGATCGAGGTGGGATACCGGGACCCTGCCGCGATAGCGGCGGCCGATCGTGAAGGTCGGCGAAACGACCGGCTCGGCGACTCCGAGCGCCCGGCAGGCACCACGGATCAGCGTCGTCTTGCCGGTTCCGACATCGCCGACGACGAGGACGACGTCACCAGGCTCGAGCTCGGTCGCAAGCCGGGCGCCGATCGCCTCGGTCTCCGCTGCGGAGTCGGAAATAAGGCGCCGCCTCCTCTGCTCCCGCTCGCTCGCATTCATCATCACCGGATATCTTGCTCGCTCGCTCCCGCGTCCGGGGGCGGCTAGCCGAAGAGGTCGAGCTGGTCGGCGGGGGGCTGCGGCGGGCCGGGAACCGGGGCCTCCTCGATCTCCTCCTCCGGCTCGGGGCCACCGGGGTCGGGCCCGGAGAGCAGCGCCGGCAGGGTCTCGAAATCGCCGCGCAGCGTCTCCTTGACCGCCGGCGTCCGCAGGCCCGCCGCGGGGTGGAAGAGGGGCAGCAGGAAGACTGCCCGGCCGCCCAGAGTTTGGACCTGGGGCGTCCCGCGCACGCGGGTGATCCCCGCGGGGTTCCCACTCAGGAGCCTGGTCGCGAAGTTTCCGAGGGTGCAGACGACCTTCGGCTCGATCAGGCGGACCTGCTCGAACAGGTAGGGGCGGCAGGCCTCGATCTCATCCGGCTGCGGGTCCCTGTTCCCCGGCGGCCGGCTCTTGAGGACGTTGGCGATGAAGACGTCCTCGCGCGTCATCCCGATCCCTTCCAGCAGCTCGTTCAAGAGCTGCCCGGCGCGACCGACGAAGGGAAGGCCCTGGCGGTCCTCCTCGGCCCCGGGCGCCTCGCCGACGAACATCAGCTCGGCATCGGCATCGCCGGCCCCGAACACGGCCTTGGTGCGAGTCTCGTGGAGGGGGCACCTGGTGCAGGCCTCGACCTCGCGGAAGAGACCGACCAGCTCGACCCGCCGCTCCTCGGCGGTTGGGCTCACTCGGATTTCCCCTTCTTCCGGACCGGCGGAAGCTCGCCGGCTCGCTCGCTTCTTCCGCGTCTCCGCCAGGCGCTCCTGATGGCCGGCTTCGCGCTCGCTACGTCTCGATTCGTCAGATCTCACCGCGGCCCCACGCGGCTGGCGCCCCGGGGGCGAGACGGCAGACATCAGCCGCCTCACTCGCGTCGATCCGCAGCTGGGACAGGCGACCTCGGCGGCCTCGCTCGGCACGAGCTCCTCGAACCTGTTCCCGCACTCATCGCACTCGAACTCGTAGATCGGCATGGTCTGTTCTCCAGATCCGCGGGTTTCGCGGCCTCCACGGTATCGCCGTTCGCCTTAGAGTCTCGCCTCGATGGCGCGGGCACCCTCAGCGGCCCTGATGGTCGCCAGTCTCCTCGCGCTCGCCGGCTGCGGTGGCGCCGACGCAGGCGCGATCGCGGAACCGGAGCCGAAGGTCTCGGTGGCGGAGACGTGCTCCGCCTACCCCGGTCGGACGGCTGCCGCCTGCGAACACAGCTACTTCTCCTGCGCAAGGCAGGCGCCGAAGAGTGTGCGGCTCTACCACGACGACGGAGGGCCGCGACTGGACCTGGTGGCCGAGGAAGCGACCAGGGCCTTCGAGCAGCCCGAGCGGCGAGGCGCCTTCGCGGGCTGTCTGGCCTCGATGACCGACGCCTACAACAGGCAGTTCGGCGGCGACTAGGAGAGCGGCTCCCAGTCCCAGCTCCCCGGCGCCGACAGGCTCTCGCGCTCGAGGTAGTGCCTGAACTCGCCCAGCTCGGCCGGATCGATTCCGTAGACATGATCGGCTTCCGGGAAGCGGCCGGAGCGGACCTCCGCCGTGTAGCGCCGCACCCCGTCGACCATCGCGTCGTGGACCTCGGCGTAGCGCTTGACGAATTTCGGCGCCCTGCCGGTCGTGATCCCGAGCAGGTCGTGGAAGACGAGGACCTGGCCGGCGGGCGCCGGGCCGGCGCCGATCCCGATCACCGGGACCTCGAGGCGCTCGACGATCGCCTCGGTGATCGCGGCCGGGACGGCCTCGAAGACGATCGCGAAGCAACCGACCGACTGCAGGGCCAGCGCGTCCTCGCAGAGCTTGATCGCGCTTTTCAGGTCCTTGCCCTGGGTTTTGTAGCCGCCGAGCGCCGTCGCCGTCTGCGGCGTCAGGCCGACGTGCCCCATCACCGGGATCCCGGCGCGGACGATCGCCCGAGCTCGCTCGACCGAGGTCCCCCCCGCCTCGAGCTTGACGACCTTGCATCCCGTCTCCTTGACCAGCCGCTGGGCGTTCTGGACGGCGAGCTCGTTACTCGCCTCGTAGCTGCCCATCGGCATGTCGCCGACCATCAGCGGCGTCGTCAGGCCGCGGCGAACGGCCTTGCCCAGCATCACCATCTCGTCCATCGAGACCGGCTCGGTGCCCGGGTAGCCGAGGACGACCATCGCCGCGGTGTCGCCGACGAGGACGATGTCCACCCCCGCCTCCTCGGCGACCCGGGCCGAGGGAAAGTCGTAGGCGGTGACCATCACGATCGGTTCGCCCGCGGCCTTCATCTCCGCCAGCCGCGGCAGCGTCACCGGCTCTCGCTCCGACACTTTCCCATCGCCCACTTCGATATTGAACTCCCTCATGACAAGAGCACCTCCGGGTTGCTGTCGACTGCGACCGCGCGGTTGGCGTCATCGACGTGGACGACGACCGGTGAGTAGGTCTCGAGGTCGGCCTCGTCGTAGGCCCCGAACGAGGCGACGATCACCTTGTGGCCCGGCCTGGTGAGGTGGGCGGCGGCGCCGTTGACCTGGATCGTCCCGGAGCCCGGCTCGCCGTCGATGACGTAGGTGACGAACCGGGCTCCGGTGTCGATGTCCCAGACATGGACCTGCTCATTGGCGATCAGATCGGCACCGGCCATGAGCTCGGTGTCGATCGTGATGCTGCCGACGTAGTCGACGTCGCAATCGGTCACCGTCGCCCGGTGGATCTTGGACTTGAGCATCTGCCTCTGCATCGTCCTCCCTGGTTTTGAAGTTGTCGCTATGCCTCAGGCCCGATCAGGATGTTGTCGATCAGCCGCGCGCCGCCGACCCGGGCGGCGACCGCGACCAGGACCTGCCGCCCGCCGACCTCCTCGACCGGCTCGAGGCTCTCCGGGTCGCGCGCCTCGAGGTACTCGGGTTCGATTCCCGCAAGCTGAAGCTCCCTCGTCCCGCGCGTCGAGGCCGGCGGCCAGGTGATTCCGCGCGCGCGCCCGCCTCGACGGCGCGGAGCGCGCGGTGGAGCGCAGTCGCCCGCTCGCGGTCGGCGGGCTCGAGGTAGGCGTTGCGCGAGCTCATCGCGAGGCCGTCTGGCTCGCGCACGGTCGGCAGCGCCTCGATCCGAACCGGGAAGTCGAGGTCGCGGGCCATACGACGGATAACGGCGACCTGCTGGGCGTCCTTCTGGCCGAAGTAGGCGACGTCGGGGCCGACCGCGTTGAGGAGCTTGGCGACGACGGTGGTGACGCCGCGGAAGTGGCCACGACCACGGCGCTCGGGATCGCCGCAGAGAACGTCGGTCAGGCCCTCGACCTCGACCTCGGTCGCAAAGCCCTCGGGATAGACCTCCTCGACCGGCGGCGCGTAGACGACGTCGACGCCGGCCTCGGCGGCGAGCTCGATGTCGCGGGCCTCGTCGCGCGGATAGCGGTCGAGGTCCTCGCCGGGACCGAACTGGGTCGGGTTGACGAACAGGCTCATGACGACGATGTCACAGGACGCCCGCGCCGCCTCGCAGCAGCGAGAGATGGCCGTCGTGCAGGTAGCCCATCGTCGGAACGAGGCCGATCGAGTGCCCGTTCGGCCCGGGCATCGGCCAGGGCATCGCGGAGCTCGCCCTTGCTGCGGGCGACGACGACGCCTGTCTCTGCGCTTGCGGAAATGCCTATCGTCAGGTCCATCGGGTCCATGCCCTCTGGGGTCACGGCCTCTGCGAGGAATTATAGGTGTCTATCGCTGTGGCTCTGTGACGTATACCCGGGAGTGAGGACGGAGATGCATCGATCAGGCAGGGAGCGGAACGGTGCCGACCTCCCGCGCCGGCGCGCCGGCGGCGATCGTGCCTGGCGGCAGGTCGCTGGTGACGACCGAGTTCGCCCGATCACGCAGCGCTCGCCGATCGTCACCCCGCTGGTCACGACGCAGTTGACGCCGAACCAGCAGTTGGCGCCGATTCTGACCGGGCCCTTGCTGGTGAACCCCTGCCATGGGATCGGGACGTCCGGGATCGTCGAAGCGGTGGTCGGCGTCGCCGACGAAGCAGCCGTTGGCGAACATCACGTGGTCGCCGACCTCGATCAGCTCGAGCGCCGCGAACATCGTGTTGCGGTTGAGAAAGCAGCCGGCGCCGATCTCGATCCTCGCCTTGGGAGCCAGGGTGAGCCAGCATCCGGGCTCGAGCAGGGTGCCCTCGCCGATCGCCAGCCGGCCCTCGTCGAGCGCCTCCAGCAACTCGCCCTCGACCGGCATCCGGACGAAGAACCCGCCCCGGGCTGCGTGGCGGTGCGATCCGCAGCCGCCGCAGCGGCCGCCTGTTTCGCTCGTACCAGCGCCGCTTCGCCCACCAGAGGCGCCAACCCCTCGTCTCGCTCATCGACCAAGCTTTCCAGACCGGCGGGCATAGACTTTCCGCGGTGGCCAAGCTGCGAGGCGGCATAGACCTCGGCGGGACGAAGATCCAGACCGCGATCGTCGACCCCGCCGGCAAGGTGCTCGGCGAGGCTCGCCAGCCGACGCCGACCGACGGGCGGGCCGGCCGACGTCGCCGAGGCGATGGCGGCGGCAATGCAGGAAGCGGCCGACGCAGCCGGGGTCGAGTCCGGCCGGGCCTCGAGGGCGTCGGCGTCGGCTCGCCCGGGCGACGCCGACGAGAAGACCGGCGTCGTGTCGGGCGCGCGGAACCTGCCCGGCTGGAACGGGAGCTTCCCGCTCGGCGAAACCCTCTCGGAGGCCCTCGGGACGAAGGTGAGGGTCGGCAACGACGTCCAGGTCGCGACCGAAGCCGAGTTCCACCTCGGCGCGGCGCGTGAGTTCTCGAGCCTGCTCGGCGTCTTCTGGGGAACCGGAGTCGGCGGCGGCCTGATCCTCGACGGCAAGCCCTGGCTGGGCCGCGGCGCCGCCGGCGAGATCGGCCACATGGTCGATCAAGCGCGGCGGCGCGAAGTGCCCCTGCGGGCGCAAGGGCTGCATGGAGGCCTACGCCGGTCGCGGGGCGATGGAAGCCGAGGCGAGGCGCCAGCACTCCGAGGGGGTCAAGACCGACCTCTTCAAGCTGATGGAGAAGCACGGGAAAGAGCGCCTGACGAGCGGGGTCTGGGAGCGCGCCCTCGACGACGGCGACGACCTCGCCGAAAAGCTGATCGAACGCGCGATCGAGGCGCTCGGGACCGGGATCGCGTCGGCCGTCAATCTGATCGACCCCGAGGCCGTGGTGCTCGGCGGCGGCCTCGGGATCCGATTCGGCGCGAGGTTGATGGACCCGCTGACGAAGGAGATGGGCAAGCACCTCTTCGTCGACGAACGGCCGCCGGCGGTCCGCGTCGCCTCGCTCGGCGACCTCGGCGGGGCGATCGGCGCCTCGCTCCTCGTCGCCCGCTGAGGCGTGGCTCAGACTCGGCCTGCGGCCTGCCGCTGCTGGCGGGCGATCGCGTCGACGATCACGGCGAGCAGCAGGACGCCGCCGGTGACCATGAACTTGACCGCAGAGGAGAGCGCCAGCAGGTCCATGCCGTTGGAGATCGAGCCGATGACCAGTGCGCCGACCAGCGCCGTCCAGACCGCGCCCCGCCCGCCGAAGAGGCTGGTGCCGGCGATGACCGGGCCCGCAATCGCGAGCAGCAGCAGTTCGCTGCCGCCGGAGCTCTGGTTGACGGCGAGCAGCCGCGAGGCGGCCATGATGCCGCCGATCGCCGCCATCGTCCCCGACATCGCGAAGACGATGACCCGGATTTTTTCGATCCCGATGCCGGCGCGCCTCGCAGCCTCCACGTTGCCGCCGACCGCGAAGACGTGGCGGCCGAAGCGGGTCTGCTTGGCGAGGTATTCCATCCCGACCACGAAGCCGACCAGGATCAGCAGGGCGAGCGGCACGCCGCGGTCGGAGTTGAGGACGGCGACGACGACGATCGTCGCCACGGCCACCAGGCCGAAGCGGATCGCGAGCGTCATCATGCCCTCGCTTTCCAGATTGGCGGCCAGCCGCCGCCGGTGTCCCAAGAGCGTCAACGCGCCGTAGGCGACGATCACGATCGCCGCCATGATCCAGCCGACCGCGTCGGAGTAGAAGGTGTTGGCGAGGCCGGTGATCTGTGGGATCGGTCAGGTTGATCGACCCCGTGGACCCGAGCACCTGTAACAGGGCTCCCTGCCAGGCGAGCAGCCCGCCAAGGTGACCACGAAGGAGGGAACGCCGAAACGGCTGAAGAGGAAGCCCTGAAGGGCGCCGATCGCCATGCCCACGGCGATGCCCGCGGCGATCGCAAGGTAGGGGTTCCAGCCGTGCTGGGCGTTCAGGACCGCCATGCAGGCCGCCGCCAGGCCGCTGACCGCCCCGACCGAGAGGTCGATCTCGCCGAGCAGCAGCACGAAGACGATTCCGATCGAGATCAGGCCGACAGCCGTGATCTGGAGCATCAGGTTGGTCAGGTTCTCGGCCGAGAGGAAGCGATCGTTCTGGGACTGGAAGATGATCCAGATCACCGCCAGACCGAGTCACGACCCGCAGCGAGGCGAGGTCGCCCTGGATGAAGCGCCGGAGCGTCTCCTGGGTCGTCGCTTTGACCGCGCCGGCTTCTCCCTCAGAGCTCGGTGCCCCGCCTGCTGCTGCGCTCACTCCCCCTCCTCGATCGGCTGTTCGTCCTCCGTCGGGCTGTCTCGCCACCGTTGCCACTCCGAGGCCGGTGATCGCCGAGACGACATGCTCCTCGGTGGTCTGCTCGGCTTTGAAAGTCACCCGCAATCTTGCCGAGCCGGAGGACGACGATCCGATCCGCGACGTGGAAGACGTTGGCGAGGTTGTGGCTGATCACGACCACTCCGAGGTCGCGCTCGCGCAGGCGTTCGATCAGCTCGAGCACCTGTTTCGTCTGCGGGACACCGAGCGCGGCGGTCGGCTCGTCGAGCAGGACCACCTTTGGCTCACCGAGGAGCGAGCGGGCTACCGCGACCTGCTGGCGCTGGCCACCGGAAAGGGTGCCGACCTCGCTGCGGAGGCTCGGAATCGTCACCGCCAGCCCCGAGAAGAGCTCCCCGGCGCGGTGCTCCATGGTCGCCTCGTCCAACTGGAGCGTCACCTGGCCGAGGCCGGTAGAGATCTTCTCCCGTCCCAGGAAGAGGTTCGCGACAACGTCGAGGTTGTCGCAAAGCGCCAGGTCCTGGTAGACGGTGGCGATGCCGAGCGCCGTCGCGTCCTGGGGCCGATGGATCGAGATCGCTTTCCCGTCGAACCGCATGCTCCCCGAATCAATCGAGTGGATCCCCGCTATGGCCTTGACGAGGGTCGACTTGCCGGCGCCGTTGTCGCCGACCAGGCCGACCACTTCTCCTGCGTGAACCTCGAAGTCGACCCGGTCCAGAGCCTGGACCGGGCCGAAGCGCTTGCTTGCGCCCTCGACTTCGAGCAGAGCGCCGTTCGAGGTCATCGACGTCGATTGCCTATGAGATCCCCAGTTCCTTGCAGTTGGCGGCGTATGAGCCCGTGCAGAGTTCTTCCGGTGTGATGAATTCGTCCTTGATCACCGTGTCCTTGACGTTGTCCTTGGTCACCGCCACCGGTTCGAGCAGCACCGAGGGGACCTTGACCTTGCCGTTGTCGATTTCTTCGGTGATTTCGACCGTCGGTTCTTCGCCTTCGGCCAGAGCGACGGCGATTTCCGCGGCGGCCTTGGTCTCGAGGTCCGTCGCCTTGTAGACGGTCATGTACTGCTGGCCTGCGATGATCCGCTGGACGCCGGGCACCGTCGCGTCCTGGCCGGTGCTGGGCTTTTCGGCGGGGTTGATCCCGGCGCTCTTCATCGCCGCGATCGAGCCGGCCGCCATTTCGTCGTTGGCCCCGTAGACGCCTTCGAAGCCGTTCTTTCCGAGAGCGGTGATCGCCTGCTGCATCTCGTTCTGGGCATTCGTCGCCGACCATTCGGGCGTGTCGTATTCCTTCGCGATCTGCACACCCGATTTGTCGAAGCCCGTGTGCGCTCCTGCTTTGAACAGAGCGGCGTTGCTGTCGGCGGGATCGCCGTTGATCATCACGATCGGCCCCTTCGGCGCGCCGTCTTCTTTCAGTTTTTCCGAGAGCGATTCGGCCTGCAGTTCGCCGACGTGTTCGTTGTCGAATGAGACGTAGTAGTCGACTTCGGAGTTTTCGATCAGCCGGTCGTAGGAGAGCACCGGAACTTCCTGCGCTTTCGCCTTTTCGACGATCGCAGCCGCCGATTTGGCGTCGACGGGGTCGAGAACGAGCACTTCGGCGCCCTGGGTCAGGGCCGCTTCCGCCTGGCTCTGCTGTTTGGAGGCGTCCTCATTTGCATTGTTGTAGAGGATTTCGCAGTCTTCGCATTCCGCTTCGACGTTTTCTTCGAATTCGGGCCGGTCGTGCGCTTCGTAGCGCGGCGTTTCGTTCTCGGGAAGGAGGAGTGCGATCTTCGGACCGCCTCCACCGCTGCTTCCGCAACCGGCAACAATCGCCCCGGCGGCAATCACCAGTGCGAACACGCAACAGAGAAACACGCCTCATGCTGAGAAGTGTGGACATCTATGCATCTCCTTTCGACGCTTCCTGCCCCTGTGCCCACCGTACCCCGATCGGAGACTCTTATGCAAGGCGCGGCTGAAGCTATGCAGCGACCGGTTCGCGGCGTTTGCGAGATACGCGCTTCTGCGCGAGCCGGCTCGACCAGCTCGGCGAGGAAGCTGCCGGTGTAGGAGGACTCGACCGCGGCGACCTCCTCCGGGGTTCCGGTGGCGACCACCTCTCCCCCGTGCTCTCCGCCCTCGGGTCCGAGGTCGATCAGGCGGTCGGCGGTCTTGATCACGTCGAGGTTGTGCTCGATCACGACCACGGTGTTGCCGGCGTCGACCAGCCGGCCGAGCACGTCGAGCAGGCGCTGGACGTCGGCGAAGTGCAGGCCGGTCGTCGGCTCGTCGAGGATGTAGAGGGTGTCGCCGGTGGCGACCTTGGAGAGCTCGGTCGCGAGCTTCACCCGCTGGGCCTCGCCGCCGGAGAGGGTGGTCGCCGGCTGTCCGAGCCGGATGTAGTCGAGCCCGACATCGTGCAGCGTGCGAAGCCGGCGGGCGATCTTCGGCACGTTCTCGAAGAACTCGACCGCGTCCTCGACCGACATCTCGAGCACGTCGGCGATGCTCTTGCCTTTGAACCGGACCTCGAGCGTCTCGCGGTTGTAGCGCTTGCCATGGCACTGCTCGCAGGGGACGTAGACGTCGGGCAGGAAGTGCATCTCGATCTTGATCTGGCCGTCGCCGCGGCAGACCTCGCAGCGCCCCCCCTTGACGTTGAAGCTGAACCGGCCCGGCTTGTAGCCGCGCGCCCGCGCCTCCTGGGTCTTGGCGAAGAGCTGGCGGATGTGGTCGAAGACGCCGGTGTAGGTGGCCGGGTTCGAGCGCGGCGTGCGGCCGATCGGCGACTGGTCGATGTTGATGATCTTGTCGATCTGGCTGAGGCCGTCGACCCCGTCGTGGGCTCCCGGCCGGAGCTTCGCCTGGTGGAGGCGGTTGGCGACCGAGTGGTGCAGGGTCTCGTTGACGAGCGTCGACTTGCCGGACCCGGAGACGCCGGTGACGCAGCAGAAGACGCCGAGCGGGAACGGCGACGTCGATCCCCTTGAGGTTGTGTTCGCGGGCGTTGCGGACGAGCAGCGCCCCGCGCGGCTCACGCCGGTCCTCGGGGACCTCGATCCGGCGCTTGCCCGAGAGGTACTGGCCGGTCAGTGACGACGCGGTCGCGGCCACCTCGGCCGGTGTGCCCTCGGCGATCACGTGGCCGCCGTGCTCGCCGGCGCCGGGCCCGAGGTCGACGATGTGGTCGGCGGCGAGCATCGTGCCCTCGTCGTGCTCGACGACGATCACCGTGTTGCCGAGGTCGCGCAGCCGGTCGAGGGTCGCGATCAGCTTCTCGTTGTCGCGCTGGTGGAGGCCGATCGAGGGCTCGTCGAGCACGTACATGACGCCGACCAGGCTCGACCCGATCTGGGTCGCGAGCCGGATCCGCTGCGCCTCGCCCCCGGACAGGGTCCGCGCCGAGCGCGACAGCGAGAGGTAGCCGATCCCGACGTTCTCGAGGAACGCGAGCCGTTCGGAGATCTCGCGCACGATCAGCCGCGCGATCGCGCGCTCGGTCTCGTTCAGCTCGAGCGACGCGGATCCACTCGCCGGCGGCGGTCGCGGACATCGCGCTGTACTCGGCGATGCTGATCCCGCCGACCTTGACCGCCAGGCTCTCGGGCCGCAGCCTGGCGCCGCCGCACTCCGGGCACGGCTGCTCCGCCATGTAGCTCTCGATCCGCTCGCGGTTCGTCTCCGAGTCGGTCTCTTCGTAGCGTCGCTGGAGCTGGTTGACGATCCCCTCGAAGCGGACCCGGTAGGAGCGGCGACGGCCGAACCGGTTCGTGTAGGTGACCTGATGGCGCTGCCCGCCCGGTCCCGTTGAGGAAGATCTCCCGCTCCGACTTCTTCAGCTTCGACCACGGCTTGGTGATATCGACCCCGTTCTCATCGGCGACTGCGGCGATCAGCCGCCGCCAGTAGGCGGTGACGCCGCGATTCCAGGGCTGCAGCGCGCCCTCCTCGAGCGAGAGCGTCGGGTCGGGGACGACGAGCTCGGGGTCGATCACCCGCTGGAAGCCGAGGCCGTGACAGCGCTCGCAGGCCCCGTGAGGGGAGTTGAACGAGAAGATCCGCGGCTCGAGCTCCGGGATCGAGGTCCCGCAGTTGAGGCAGGCGAACTGCTCGGAGAAGAACAGGGTTCCGACCGCGTGCTCGCTCCCGCTCGGCCCCGAAGGACCAGATTTCGACGGGGCCTCGCTCCCGCGTCCGCCGCGGGCGGGTTTGCGATCCACCAGGTCGACTTCGACCAAGCCGGCGGCGAGGCCCGCGGCCGCCTCGACCGACTCCGAGAGCCGGCGCCGGAGGTCCGGTTTCATCACCAGCCGGTCGACGACGACGGCGATGTCGTGTTTGTACTTCTTGTCGAGATCGATCTCGCTCGTCGAGGCGGCGCAGCTCGCCGTCGATCATCGCCCGCGAATAGCCCTCGAGCCGGAGCTGCTCGAGGAGTTTTCCGTACTCGCCTTTGCGCCCCCGCACCACCGGCGCCATCACCATGAATTTCGTCCCCTCCTCGAGGGTCATCAGCCGGTCGACGATCTGCTCCTGGGTCTGGCCGGTGATCTCGGCTCCGCACTCGGGGCAGTGCGGAACCCCGATCCGGGCCCACAGCAGCCGCAGGTAGTCGTGGATCTCGGTCACCGTCCCGACCGTCGAGCGCGGGTTCCGGGAGGTCGTCTTCTGATCGATCGAGATCGCCGGCGAGAGGCCGTCGATCGAGTCGACGTCGGGCTTCTCCATCAGGCCGAGGAACTGCCGCGCATAGGAGGACAGCGACTCGACGTAGCGCCGCTGCCCCTCGGCGTAGATCGTGTCGAAGGCGAGGCTCGACTTGCCCGAGCCCGAGAGCCCGGTGATCACGATCAGCGCGTCGCGCGGCAGCTCGACGTCGATGTCCTTGAGGTTGTGCTCGCGGGCACCGGAGATGACGATTCGCTCTGAGGCGGGCACCGAACCGATTCTACGCAGGGGAACAGATGTTCCCGTCCTGGGCTCAGTACAAGGCGGTGGCGAGCCGGCGGCGGTACTCGCGCGCGGCCGGGTCGGCCTGGTCGCCGTCGCTGAGGATCCCGATGATCGCGCGGCGAAGGTCCTCGCGCGTCGGCTCGTCGGCCTCTGCGATCGCCTCGAGCAGCCCGTCGAGGGCAGCCTCGCGGTCGCCGCGCTCGAGCGCCTCGAACGCCGAGGGCGCGACCCCGGCCCGCTTCAGCTCGATCGAGCGACGCGAGCCCGTCGGCGGCGAAGTCGCCCCGGTGGGGCTCGAGCGCCTCCAGCGCCTCCTCATCCGCCCCCCGCTCCAGCCGCTTGCGGGCCAGCGCGACGGCGATGTCCGGGCGCCGCGGCTCGAGCTCGGAAGCCTCCCGCAGCGAGAGCTCGTCGCCGGCCGCCAGCAGCTCATCGGCCCGCGATGGGACGAGCGAGTCGAAGAACTCCTCGACCGCCGCCTTCGGCACCGCACCGACGAACTCGGAGGCGACCCGGCCATCGCGGAAGGCCTTGACCGCGGGTATCCCCTGCACGCCGTAGCGGGCCGAGATCGCCTGGTTGGCATCGACGTCGACCTTTGCGAGCACCACCTTGCCGCCGCGCTCCGCCTCCGCCGCCTCGAGCGCCGGGGTCAGGGTCCGGCACGGCCCGCACCACTCGGCCCAGAAGTCGACGACGACAGGGAGCGCCCGCGAGCGCTCGACCACCTCGCTCTCGAAGGTCGCTTCGGTGACGTCGATCGCCATCGGTCCAGGTTAGGTCCCGGCCCGCATCCCGTCGAGGTCGCGGCGGAGCTCCTTCAGCTCGTCGCGGATTCGCGCGGCCTCCTCGAAGCGGAGATCGTCGGCGGCGGCCAGCATCTCCTCCTCGAGCGCGACGATCGTCCGCTCGAGCTCCTCCGGGTCCTTGAACTCTCCGCCGCGCCTGCCGCGGCGTTTGCGCGGCGCCCGGTCCTCCATCGCCAGGAACTCGGCCATCTCGGAGATCCCCTTGCGGACGGTCTCCGGGGTGATCCCGTGCTCCTCGTTGTAGGCGAGCTGGATCGCGCGGCGGCGGTCGGTCTCGCGGATCGCCGCCGCCATCGCCTCGGTCTCGCGGTCGGCGTACATCAGGACCCTGCCGTTGACGTTGCGGGCGGCACGCCCGATCGTCTGGACCAGGCTCGTCTCGCCGCGCAGGAAGCCCTCCTTGTCGGCGTCGAGGATCGCGACCAGGGAGACCTCCGGCAGGTCGAGGCCCTCGCGCAGGAGGTTGACCCCGACCAGGACGTCGTACTCGCCGAGCCGCAGGTCGCGGACGATCTGGATCCGCTCCAGGGTGTCGATTTCGGAGTGCAGGTAGCGGACCCGGACCCCGTACTCGAGCAGGTACGCGGTCAGGTCCTCGGCCATCTTCTTGGTCAGGGTCGTGACCAGGACGCGGTCGCCGGCGTCGGCGCGGACCCGGATCTCGTTCATCAGGTCGTCGATCTGGTTCTTCGTCTCGCGCACATCGATCTCGGGGTCGACGATCCCGGTCGGGCGGACGATCTGCTCGACGACCCGGCTCGACTCCGCCTGCTCGAACGGCCCCGGCGTCGCCGAGACCATCACCAGCTGTTTGACCCGTTCGAGGAACTCGTCGAACTTCAGCGGCCGGTTGTCGATCGCCGACGGCAGCCGGAAGCCGTATTCGACCAGGGTCTGCTTGCGCGACCGGTCCCCCTCGTACATCCCGCCGAGCTGCGGGATCGTCTGGTGGGACTCATCGACGAAGACGACGAAGTCGTCGGGGAAATAGTCGATCAGCGTGTGCGGAGGGCTTCCGGGCGGGCGGCCGTCGAGGATCCGCGAGTAGTTCTCGATCCCCGACGTGAACCCGATCTCCTTCAACATCTCGATGTCGTAGGCGGTGCGCTGCCGCAGCCGGTGCGCCTCGAGCTGCTTGCCCTCGGCCTCGAGCTCAGCGGTGCGGGCCGCCAGTTCGACGCGAATCTCCTCGACCGCGCGCTCGAGCGTCTCGTCTTTGGTCACATAGTGCGACGCCGGCCAGACCGAGACGTGGTCGATCTCGTCGAGGATCTCGCCGGTCAGCGGGTCGAAATGCTGGACCGCCTCGATCTCGTCGCCGAAGAGGGCGATCCGGTAGGCCGACTCGGCGTAGGAGGGCATGATCTCCAGCACCTCGCCGCGGACCCGGAAGGTACCGCGGCCGAGCGCCGAGTCGTTGCGCTGGTACTGCATCTTGACCAGCTTCCGCAGCACCTCGTCGCGGTCGATCGACTCGCCGACCTTGAACAGCTGCATTTTTTCGTTGTAGACCTGGGGCGAGCCGATGCCGTAGATGCACGACACCGAGGCGACGATGATCACGTCGCGGCGGGCGAACAGCGCCGCGGTCGCCGCGTGGCGGAGGCGGTCGATCTCGTCGTTGATCGAGGAGTCCTTCTCGATGTAGAGGTCCTGGGCGGGGACGTAGGCCTCGGGCTGGTAGTAGTCGTAGTAGGAGACGAAGTACTCGACCGCGTTGTCGGGGAAGAACTCGCGGAACTCGTTGCAGAGCTGGGCGGCGAGCGTCTTGTTGTGGGCGATCACCAGCGACGGCCGCTGCACCGCCTCGATCGTCGCCGCCATCGTGAACGTCTTGCCGGTCCCGGTCGCGCCCAGCAGCGTCTGGAAGCGATCGCCGGCGCCGAGGCCCTCGGCGAGCCCGGCGATCGCGGACGGCTGGTCGGCGGTCGGGGTGTAGGCGGGGTTGAGCTTGAACTCGGGCACGGAATGACGATATCGAGCGCCCCTGGCGGCCTCTGGCAGACTCCGGGCCGATGACGCGCTCGCAGAAGGGGCTGGCCGGGTTCTTCGCCTTCGCCGGGACGATGCACTTCGTGATCCCGCGCAGCTACGAGGCGATGATGCCGCCCTCGCTCCCGCTCCACCGCGAGGCGGTCGTCGCCAGCGGCCTCGCCGAGATCGCCGGCGGCGCCGCCGTCGTTCCGCGCCGGACCCGACGGCTCGCCCGCTGGTGGCTCCTGGCGCTGCTCGCCGCCGTCTTCCCGGCCAACGTCCACATGGCCCTGCACCCCGAGCAGGTCCGCGGCCTCGACCTCGATCGCGTCCCGCGCTGGGCGCTCTGGGCCCGCCTCCCGCTCCAGCCCCTCTGCGCCCTCTGGGTCTGGCGCGCCACCAGGTAGAACGCCTCCGCCTCGCTGGGCCCCGCTTCCGGGGGCTTGGTCGCATAAAGCGCCGCCTCCTCTGCTCCATCGTCCCTCGGCGCCCAAGCCGCCCCCGGACGCGGGAGCAGGAATAAGACGCCGCCTCCTCTGCATCCCGCTCGGGCCAGAAGACACAGAGTACGGACTGGCCCTCGCTCCGGCGCGACGACGGAGGGCGGCGTTTATGGAAGAAATTCTTCGAGCAGGCCCTGGGCGGGGCCGAGGAAGCCTTCGGCGCTGTTCAGCAGCGAGCGGGCGTTCTGAAGGAGTTCGATCGCCTGGTCGAGCGGGATGTCGCGGACGGTCTCACGGATCGGACCGGCCACAAGCGGGCTCAGCGCCCCCGCCTTTTCGGCGTCGTTGACCGCCCTGAGAAGGCCGGCGCGAATCGCCTTCGCCAGTTCCACTTCTGAGATGTCGTAGCGGTCGGTGAACCGTTCCCGCGCTTCGTCGCTGGCCAGCGCCTGCGCGAGTTCCTCGCGGCTTACCCCGAGCTGGCAGGCGGCGCCGTCGAGCGCCGAGAGGGTGAACTGCTCGGCGATCTGTTCGAGCCCTTCGGGATTGCGCCACGGGCGATGCTGGCACGGGTCCCGGGTCTTGGCGGGCGCGTAGGAGGCCCCTCCCGCGGCGAGGTAGACCCCGACCAGCACCAGCGAGGCCACGACCGCGACCCCGATCAGCATCAGCCCACGTCTTTCGCCGCCCATCTCTATAGGTCCACCTTACGAGCGAAGGCGATCGGGACCAGCGCGATCAGGCCGAGCAGCGCGGCGATGCCGAACGAGGGGCTGAACGCGTGGGTCGCGCCACGGTCGAGCTGGTCCTGCAGTTCGCTCTTCAGCTGCAGGACCGCCGCCCGGTCTTCGGGGTCTTCCGGGAGCGGTTCGAATGCCGGGCCGATCGTCGGCACTTTGCCCTTCTCTTCGCCGAGCCGATCCTCGATCCGCTGCGCGAGTTCGATCTTCATCACCGGCGCCACCCTCGAGTCGAGCACGACCGCGGTGGCCGCGTCGATCGCGTCTTCGCGCTGGTTGGCGATGTCGGAGGTGAAGACCGGAGTGAGGATCAGGAGGCCGATGGCGACGCCGGCGTGGCGGGCCGAGATCGTCCAGCCGCCGTGGATCGCCTGCGGAGCGCGACCCTGCAGCGCGGTCTCGGTCAGCGCCGAGAGGACGAGGGCGAGCCCGATCCCGACCAGGATCTGGGGCGGGATCGTCAGCACGACCTCCGCCTTCGGCAGCAGCGCGAGGCCACCGAGCCCGCCGGAGACGAGGATCGCGCCGGCGGCAGCGCGGGCGCGCGAGCTCGGGACCGCCGGCTCGAGGCGCGATCCGAGGAACGCCGCCAGCGGCATCACCGAGACGACGATCGCCGCCCCGATCGGGGTCAGCCGCCAGCCCTCGATCAGGAGCAGGACGAGGAGGAAGAGCGCCGCTGCGATCGCCGCCGAGATCATCGCCAGCGCGATGTTGGCGCGCACGTGCGGGCGACCCGTCCGCCGCAGCTCCGATGCGATCACACCGGTCGCGGCCTCGTGCCGGGCGACGGCGAGGATCGGGATCCCGGCAAGCAGGGCGACCGGGACCTGGAGGAGGAAGATCGACTGCCAGGAGACGAGCTCGGTCAGGATGCCGCCGATCGCCGGTCCGAGAGCGGCCCCGGTCGCGCCGGCGATCGCCCAGATCGAGACCGCCCGCCGTTCCGAGCCGACGGTCGCCGGCAGCAGCTCGAGCACCGCCGTGACCGCGGTGGCGCCGCCCAGCGCCTGAACGCAGCGGGCGGCGATCAGAGTGCTGAGCTCCGACGAGGCGCCGCAGGCGAGGCAGGCGCCGGCGAAGACCGCGAGGCCGATCGCCGCCGCCCGCCCCGGGCCGGCGCGCCGGGCGACATGGGCCGCCGGCACCGCCGCGAGCGCCATCACGATGTTGAACGAGACAAGGACCCAGGTGACGCCGGCGACGCTCGTGTCGAGGTCGCGATAGATCTCCGGCAGGGCCAGGACCACGACGGAGCCGTCGGCCAGCACGAGGCCGACGGCGACGGCGAGCGCCGTCACCCCGGGGCGCCTGGGCTCACTCAATATCCCAGCTCCTGGGCGTATTCCCTGCGATAGTCGCGCCGCTTGTCGAGCACCTCTTCGACGTAGTCGCGGGTTTCTTCGATCGGGATGTCGTCGAGGCTCACCGAGCTCCCACCCCATTCTTCGACCGCGGTCGGCCCGGCATGGTAGGCCGCCAGCGCGGCCACCTCGCTGCCCTCGAATTGATCCAAGAGGGCGGCCAGGTAGAAGGTCCCGTAGCGGATGTTGATGTCGGGATCGGAGAGGTCTTCGAGCTTGAAGGTCGTGCCACCGCTCAAGCGCTCGATTTCTTTGGCGGTCGTCGGCGTGATCTGCATCAGTCCCCGCGCTCCCGCCCGAGACGTCTGGTCGCGGAAGCGGGACTCAGCGTAGATGACGCCGGCGATCAACGATGCGTCGACGCCCTTGTCCTTCGCCTGCTGGCGAATGATGTCCTCATGCCGCAGCGGCAGCGTCAGTTCCTTGATCACGTGGCTGAACACCCCGGTCACCGCGAGCACGATCGCCACCACCGCGACGACCCCGGCGCCGCCCGCGAGGAACAGGCGCCGGCGTCGCCTCGCCCTGCGCTTCATTCCCTGAGCTTGGCGACCAGGGTGGACAGCTCGTGCTCGAGGTCCTCGATCGTCCCGTCGTTCTCGACCACATGCTGGGCGCGAGAGGCCTTTTCCTCCTGAGCGAGCTGGCGCGCCTCGCGCTCGCCGACGAGGGTGTGACCGCGGGCCTCGGCACGGGCGCGGCGGATCGGGTCGGCGGCGACCACCGCGACGGTTGTGTCGAAGAAAGCGTCCATGTCCGACTCGAAAAGGAGTGGAACCTCGACGACCGCGACATCGGTCTCCTCGGGCAGGGACATGAGCCAGCCCCGGATCCGTTTCCCGACGAGGGGATGGATCTGCGACTCGAGCCACGAGAGCTCATCGGGGCGGGCGAAGACGATCTCCCCCACCCTGGCCCGATCGACCGTCCCGTCGGGAGCAACCTCCTCTCCCCACCGCTCGGTCAAGGCCGCGAGCAGCGGCTCGGAGTCGAGCAGCTCGTGCACGACCGCGTCGCTGGAGATCGTCTCGGCGCCGAGCCGCTCGAACGCGGCCAGGGCCTCGGACTTCCCGGCGGCGATCCCGCCCGTGAGGCCGATCTTCAGCGGCCCCGCCACGGCCGCCGCTCAGTCCTGCTCGGAGTCGCCCGCCTGCTCGGAGTCGCCCTCGGGTTCATCCTGAACCGCCTCCGGCGACTCTCCGCCCTCGCTCGTCGGCGAAGAGTCAGAATGCGACGCCTCCTCGCTCGGGCTGTCGGCTTCGCCATCAACCGCCGACTCCTCAGCTTCGCTTCCGGGGTCGGCTGGCATCTCCTCGGCCACAACCTCGACCTCGGCGGCCGTGGCTTCCTCCTCGGCCGGGGCCTCGTCGGCTGGGGCCCCCGCCTCTGCCGCGGGTGGCTCGGGGATGCCTCTTCGCCCGCAGCGTCGCCCGGCAAGGACGAGGACGAGGAGTCCTCATCCGTGACAGGACCCGCGGTCGGGGCGTCTGCGTCATCGGTCTGAGCGGTGATCCGCGCGTCCTGAAGCTGTTCGCCGAGGTCGCCCATCGGCATGTTCTCGCCCTCGACTCGCTTGATGCTGAGCGAGAGGCGGCGCCGCTCTTCGTCGATCTCGAGGATCTTGACGTTGAGGACGGTTCCGGGCTCGACCACCTCGCTCGGGCTCTCGACGTGATGGTCGGCGAGCTCGGAGATGTGGACGAGTCCCTCCACCCCCGGCAGGATCTCGACGAAGGCGCCGAAGGCGACCACCTTGGTCACGGTGCCCTCGAGGACGTCGCCCGGGCGATGGGTGCTGATCACCCGCTGCCACGGGTCCTCCTGGGTCTGCTTCAGCCCGAGCGAGATCCGCTGGCGGTCGCGGTCGATGTCGAGCACTTTGATCCGCACGGTGTCGCCGATCGCGACCACCTCGGAGGGGTGGTTGACGTGGCTCCACGAAAGCTCGGAGATATGGATCAGGCCGTCGATCCCGTCGAGGTCGACGAAGGCGCCGAAATCGACGATGTTCGAGATCTTGCCCTCGACCACCTGGCCAGGCTGGAGGCGCCCGAGGATCTGCTCGCGGACCTCCTTGCGCTCTTCCTCGAGGACCGCCCGACGCGAGAGGACGACGTTGTTGCGGCTGCGGTTGAGCTCGATGACTTTGCACTCGAGTTTCTGGCCGAGGAACTCGTCGAGATTGTGGACGCGGCGGATGTCGACCAGCGACGCGGGCAGGAAGCCGCGCACGCCGAGGTCGAGGATCAGGCCGCCCTTGACGACCTCGATCACGCTTCCCTCGACCGGCTCGCCCGACTCCGCCGCGGCCTCGATCCGGCGCCAGGCCTTCTCGAAGCGGGCTCGCTTCTTGGAGAGGACGAGGCGGCCCTCGGCGTCCTCCTTGGTCAGGACCAGGGCGTCGATCTCTTCGCCGAGCTCGACCTCGCCGGCGGGGTCGACCGACTTGCGGATCGAGAGCTCGGTCGAGGGGATGACCCCCTCGGCCTTGTAGCCGATGTCGACCAGGACCTCGTCTTTGTCGATCCGAACGACCTTGCCTTTGACGACATCGCCCTCGTCGAAGGCGACCATAGTCGCGGCGTAGTTGGGCACGACCTTGCCTTCGACTTCGAGCAGGAGGCCGTTCGAGCCCTCGACGGGGGTCCCGATGGGGGCAGGGGCGGTCACTGTGTCTGTGGGGGACACGGCGGCCAATGATGCCAGAGAACCCATTGCGGCCACCTCCTCCGCTCGGGGCCCGCCTAGGTACCCTGCGAGAGATGCCGACGCGTGCGACCAAACGCGGCGACGAGCGGACCCCGCTCGACGGAGCACATGACGTCCTGATCTGCGGCGCCAGCTTCGCCGGCCTCGTCCTCGCTCGGGAGCTGGCCGGGAGCGGCGCCTCGGTGATGGTGATCGACCGCTACGAGATCGGCGAGCGCCAGACATCGGCCTGCGGCATACCGACCGATTGGCTGCGGACGACGGGGCTGCTCGACGCCGAGCGCCAGCGCTTCGACACGCTGGTGATCCACACCCCGCACGGCTCGAAGCGGTATCGCCTTCCCTGGAGCTTCTCGACCTTCGACTACCGCCAGCTCTGCCGAGCTCGTCTGGGAGGACTGCGACGCCCGCTTTGAGACGGCGAAGGTCAACGGCCGCGCCCAACCGACCGAGGGCGACGGCTCGATCGCGGTCGAGACCGACCGCGGCGTCCTCAGCTCGAGGCTGGTCGTCGACGCGCTCGGATGGCGGCGGGTGCTGGCCGGCGGCGACGGCTACCAGCCGCCGGATGCCCCGCTCTCGCGCGGCCTCGAGGTCCATCCCGGTGGCAGCGGCGAGGACATGGAGATCTGGATCGACCGCCGCTACGTCCCGGCTGGCTACGGCTGGTCGTTCCCGGCCGGCGAGGAGCTGCGGATCGGCATCGGCTCCTTCGATCCCCGATTCCACGTGCGCGAGACGACCGAGCTCCTCGCCGAGGATCTCGGGCGGGACCGGGTCCGGTACCAGGGCAACTGGATCCCCCACAAGCTGCGCGGGGCGACCGAGGAGGGTGTGTTCTTCGTCGGCGACTCCGCCGGCCACTGCCTGCCGCTCACCGCGGAGGGCATCAGGACCGCCTTCTACTTCGCGATCGCGCTCGGCGCCGAGCTGCGCGCGGTGCTCGACGGCCGTCAGAGCCGCGAGGAGGCGGCGGCCCGCTACGCCGCCTTCAACGACTCGCACGAGTGGAAGTTCCGCTCGATGCTGTGGGTCCAACGCCTGATCCCGAAGGTCCCACCGCGGCTGCTGGGCCCGATCATCGGATTGCTCGGCTCGAAGCGCTTCGTCGATTGGTCCTTCAACCACTACCTGCGGATCGCCCCGCCCGAGTACGCCGCCGGCTCAGCGAACTATCAGGACCGTGCCGGCGATCAGGAGGGCGACGCCGACGATGCGCTCCGGCGAGAGCGCGACCTGATCGAGGCCAAATAGACCCGAGCCGGTCGATCGCGACCGAGGCCGTGAGCTGGCCGGCGACCGTGGCGGCGGCCACGCCCCCGGCGCCGATCGTGGTCACCGCGATCAGAGCGTTGGCGACGTAGACGGCGCCGAGCAGGCCTCCGAGCAGGTAGTACCAGCTCACGTCGCCGACGGAGGTGAGGCCGCCGGCCTTGCCGCTGAGGACGACGATCGCCGCCAGGGCGATCGTGCCGATCGCGAACGACACCAGCGCCGCGGGCAGGCTGCCGGTCTCCTTGCCGAGGCCGGCGTTGATCGGCGCCTGCAGGGCGATCAGGCCCCCGGCGGCGGCGGTGAGCAGGACCGCGACGCCTCTATCCACGGGATTTGAACCTTTTCGGTGTTTCGTCCGTGATCTCTGGTGAGCTCGTGTGTTGCATGAGTGGGGCGCGGCTGCTGAGCGACGCGCCCGCTTCATATCACCAACGCGATCTGTCGATCAACGCATGTAGATGCCGCCGCCGCCGACCGAAGTCTTCGCCTCCCGCCTGTTCCTCGGGCCGGCGCTGCGCGCGCAGCCCGACCGGCGCCTGGTGACCCTGGTGCGCGAAGGCTACGAGGCCGCCTTCGAGGAGATCGTCCGCCGCTACGGCAGGCCGCTCGCCCGCTACGCGGCCTCGATCGTCGGATCTCGATCCGAGGACGTCACCCAGGACGCCTTCTCGAAGGCGCTGCAGGCGATGCGGCGCGACGAGAACGAGATCGACCTGCGGCCGTGGCTGTACCGGATCGTCCGCAACACGGCCCTCAATGACCTCCGCGACAGGCCCCCGACCCCGGAGATCCTCGAGGAGGCGATCGCGGCCGGGCGCGGCACCGCCGCCGCCGCCGAGGAGCGGGAGGAACTGCGTGAACTGATCGAGCGGCTGCAGGCGCTGCCGGAGCGGCAGCGGGCCGCGATCGTGATGCGGGAGCTCGAAGGACTGAGCCACGAGGAGATCGCAGCCTCGCTCGGCCTCAGTGGAGGCGGCGGCCCGGCAGGTGATATTCCGCGCCCGCGAGACGCTGCGGAGCGGCGCGGGGATGCTCCTGCCCCTTCCCCTTCTCAGGATCATGCTCGAGCACGGGACCGAAGCCACGGCCGGCGCAGGAGCGGCTGGGATGCTCGCCGCCGGCGGCGCCGGCGGCGCCGGAACGGCGCTGAAAGCCGGAGCCGTCGCCGTCATCCTCGCCGGGTCGGTCGGCACCGGGATCGCCCTCCAACACGATCACGGCAACGGTGAAAGGGCGGACGCCGCCATCCTGAGCGGGAAACGGGGGGCGCAGAAGGGCTCCGAGGCGATCCGCGCGTCCCGCCGCGAGCGCAGCCGGCTCCAAAGCGGGCGGTGAGTCCGGCGGCGACAACCGCGGCCACGATGGGCAGGGGAGTGGTTCAGGCGGCGGAGACGAGCTCGACCGGCGATCGGGCACAGGGCCACTCAGGGCCGGATCGCGGCGGCAGCGGCGCCGGTGGCGGCGGATCCGGTCGGCACGAGCCACGGCGGACCTGGCCCCGACGGTCCCCGTAACAGCGGCCCCGGAAGCGGCGGGGCGATATCGGGGCCCGGCAGCGGGGACCGCGGGGAATCCGACGACCGGCACGGAGGCGGCTCGGGAAGCTCGGGCGAGTCGAGCGGGCCGAGCGGCGGGTCGGATGACAACAGCGGCACCGACGGCGGCGTCAGCGGTGGAGACGACGGCACCGACGGTCCCAGCGGGTCGGGCGGCGACGGAACCGGCGGCGGCGGCTCGGCGACTTCCGAACCGGCGCCCGAGGAGAGCACGAGCGGAGGCGAGCGGCGGCAGTTCAGGAGAGGGATCCGGCGGCGAGCTCGAATCCGGCTCGGAATTGAGCCGTACCGACTCCTCCGAGGGCGGCGACGATTCGGTGCCGCCCTCCACTTCGTGATCCCTTCTCGAGTTCCGTGATTCTCGTCGGGCCCACGGGTTGATGCCTCAGATGTCACCGACATGGAGGATCCGATGAGACGCATGAACGGCTTCAAGGTCTTCGTGGTCGCCGCCCTGGGAGCGCTGGCGATGCTGGCCGTTCCGGCCGTGGCCGCCGCGAAGGACCGCAACCACGACCGCATTCCCGATCGCTGGGAGAAGCGCCACAACCTCTCGCTGCACAGGAGTCAGGCGGGGCGCGACCAGGACCGCGATCACCTGCGCAACCGGGCGGAGTTCCTCGCCGGAGACAACCCGCGCGACGCCGACACCGACAACGACGGTGTCATGGACGGCAATGAGAATGCCGGGACGATCCAATCGTTCGACCAGGAAACCGGCAAGCTGACCATCGCCTTGTTCGGCGGCGACACGATCAGCGGGCTGGTCACCGAAGGCACCGAGATCGAGTGCGGCGACCACTCAGCCAGCGCTTCGAGTGAGGGCGACGGCTCCTCGTCCGATAACGAAGAACAGTCGGGCGACGACGAGGGCGAAGAGGCCGGAGACAACGAAGGCGAGGACTCCGGGGACCAGCATGGCGAAGAGGCCGGCGACGACCACGGCGAAGACCAGGGCGAAGAGGCCGGCGACGATCAGGGCGAGGACAACGGCGGCGAGCCGAGCGGCTCGCACGACGGTGGCGGCGATAGCGGCGGCAACTGCACCGCTGCCGACCTGACCGAAGGCGCCGTCGTCAAGGAGGCCGAGCTGCGCATCTCCAACGGCCAGGCGACCTTCGAGAAGGTTGAGCTGGGCGGGTAGCCTAAGCGCCCGTGAGGGCGCGCAGGACAGCCTCGGGGCAGACCCACTGATGACAACCGCGGTCGCGATCACAGGTCGCGGCCGCGGTTCGGTGTCGCTCTCCACCTGTGCACGGGCCTTCATGCGCTTCAGCTCGCCCCGCGTCCTCGCGGCCTTCTTCGCCGCCTTCCTGGCGGCGCGAATCGTGGTCGGCGGCTGGAGCTGGCGCGACCTCGCAGTGGCCGCCGCCCTCATCGCGGCCCAACCGTTCACCGAGTGGCTGATCCACGTCTTCCTGCTGCACTCCAGGCCTCGCCGCCTCGGGCGCATCACGATCGATCTACCGACGGCGCGGATGCACCGCTGGCACCACCGGAACCCGACCGTCCTGGAGGGGGTGCTGATCCCCGGCGCCCTGATAGCCGGCTTCCTCGTACCGGTGACCGTCACGATGTGGCTGCTCTCATGGCCGCTGGCGCTCACCGGCGGCAGCCATGTCGGGCCTGTGGTTGGTGCTGATGATGGTGAGCTGCGTCCTCGTCGCCTCCTACGAGTGGTGTCACTTCCTGATTCACACCCCCTACCGTCCAAAGAGCCGCTACTACCGGAACATCTGGCGCTCGCACCGACTCCATCACTTCAAGAACGAGCACTTCTGGTTCGGAGTCAGCTCCGATGCCGCTGATCGGGTGCTCGGCACGAGCCCCGAACAGGGCAGCGTGCCGAAGTCGGAGACGGTCAGGACTCTGGGCCTGAACGGCTGAGCCCGGCCGTCACTTCGCGTCGAGCCAGTCAGAGCCGACGCCGATGTCGACCTCGAGCGGCGGGTCGAGCTGGTACGCGGCGCACATTTCGCGCCGCACCAGCTCGGTTGCGTCGTCCATCTCCCCCGGCGGGCCCTCGAACAGGAGCTCGTCGTGGATCTGGAGGACCAGGCGGGTCTTCGTCCCCGCCTCCGCCAGCGCCAGGTGACAGCGGACCATCGCGACCTTGATGATGTCGGCGGCGGTCCCCTGGATCACGGTGTTGACGGCCAGCCGCTCGCCGAGGCGGCGGGTGTTGGGGTTCCCCGAGCGGAGCTCCGGGATCGGGCGGCGGCGCCCCATCAGGGTCCGGACGTAACCCTCGTCTTGGGCACGCTCGACGACCTCCTCGCGGAACGCGCGGACCGCGGGAAATCGCTCGAGATAGCGGGCGACGAACTCCTCGCCCTCCTTGCGGGGAATATTGAGGCGGTCGGCGAGGCCGAACCCGGTCAGCCCGTAGACGATCCCGAAGTTGACCATCTTCGCCTTCGAGCGCTGGCCGAGGTCGACCTCCTCGCGGGAGATGCCGAAGACCTCCGCCGCGGTCGCGGCGTGGACGTCTTCGCCCGCCGCGAAGATCTCCTTCAGGACCGCCTCGTCGGCGACGTGGGCGAGGACCCGGAGCTCGACCTGGCTGTAATCGGCAGAGAGCAGCCGGGCGCCCTTCTCGGCGACGAAGCAGGCGCGGACCGGGCGGCCGATCTCGGTCCGGATCGGGATGTTCTGCAGGTTGGGGTTGGTGCTCGAGAGGCGGCCGGTCGTCGTCGCAGCCTGGTTGAAGGTCGTGTGCACGCGTCCCGTGTCGGGGTCGATCAGGTCCGGCAACGAGTCGAGGTAGGTGCTCTTCAGCTTGCTCAGCTCCCGCCAGCTCTCGATCTTCTCGACGATCGGGTGCTCGTCGCGGATCTGCGCGAGGACGCGGGCGTCGGTCGAGAAGCCGGTTTTGCCCCGCCGTTTGCGGGTCAGCCCGAGCTTCTCGAAGAGGACGCGGCCGACCTGCTGCGGCGAGCCGATCGTGAACTCCTCGTCGGCGAGCTCGAAGATCTCCCGTTCCAGGGTCTCGATCCGCTCGCCGAAGCCGGCGCCGACCTCGGCGAGCCGCTCGGCGTCGAGCTTCAGGCCCTCCCTTTCCATCGCGGCGAGGACGTGGACGAGGGGCAGCTCGACGTCGGTCAAGCAGCGACGCGAGCCCGAGCTCGTCGAGCCGCGGGCGCTGGGCGTCGGCGAGAGCCGCGACCAGGCGCGCCTCCTCGCCTGGATCGAGTACCGGCCTCCGGCTCCTCGCCGAGGGCGAGCTGGCCGTCTTCGGAATCGCCGCCGCCCGCCGCCTCCGTCGCGGCGATCCCGATCCCGGCGTCGGCGGCGAGCTCGGTCAGCTCGTAGGTGCGGCGCTGGGGCTCCAGCACATAGGCGGCGAGCATCGTGTCGTGCTCGAGCTCGAGCTCGACTCCCTCGCGGACTGCCGCCGCGAGCAGGCCGTGGCGGCCTCCGCCCAGCGACTTCAGATCGTGGCCGGTGATCGGCCGGCCGGCGAGGGCGACCGCGAGCTCGTCGAGGCTCGAGGTGCCGCCGAGGATCCTGTCCCCCTGCGCCGCCGCCCAGCGGTCGCCGTCGATCGCCAGCGCGGCGCCGCCATCGCTGAGGTCCCCGGGCGTGCCCTCGATCACCTCGACCTCGAGCTCGGTCTCGACCCGGCGGCCCGGAACCGCCTCGTCCTCCTCGAGCCCCTCCTCGAGCCTTTCCATCACCGCTCGCAGCTCGAACTCCCGCATGAACTCGCGCAGGGTGCTGCGGTCGGGCCGGACGCCCATCACCTCGCCGAAGTCGATCCCGGTCTCGACGTCGAACTGGAGCGTCGCCAGCTCCTTCGAGACCCGGGCGTCCTCGGCATGCTCGACCAGGTTCTGCTTGCGTTTCGCGCCGGAGACCTTGTCGACGTTGGCGAGGACCTCCTCGAGCGAGCCGAACTCCTGCAGCAGCTGGGCCGCCGTCTTGTCGCCGATCCCAGGGACGCCGGGAATGTTGTCGGAGGTGTCGCCTTTGAGCCCGATCAGGTCGGTGACAAGCTCCGGCGGCACCCCGTAGCGCTCGATCACGCCGTCGCGGTCGTAGACCTTGGTCTCGGTGACTCCGCGCGATGTGGTCATCACCCGGACTCCGTCGCCGACCAGCTGGTAGACGTCGCGGTCGCCGGAGACGACCATCACCGGGATCCCCTCCTCCTGTGCGCGGCGCGCCAGCGTCCCGATCACGTCGTCGGCCTCGTAGCCCTCGGCCCTGACGTTGGTGTAGCCGAACGCCTCGATCAGCGGCATCAGGTGCGGCCACTGCTCGCGCAGGAGGTCGGGACGGGACGGCCGCTGCGCCTTGTAGAGGTCGTAGGTCTTCTCGCGCCCCGACATCCCCGCGTCCCAGGCCGCGATCAAACCCGCCGGCCTGTGCTCGACGACGATTTTCCCCAGCATCGAGGCGAGCCCGTAGATCGCGTTCGTCGGCCGTCCGTCGGCGGTCGCGATCGACTCCGGCAGCGCGAAGAACGCCCGGTAGGCGAGCGAGTTCCCGTCGAGGAGGAAGAGCTCGTTGCCGTTCTGACTTGCCACGCGCCGATCATAGGTCGGCGCCCGGCTCCTCCTACTTCGGCGGCAGCGAGGCGGCGAAATCGGCGCCGGCGTCGACCCAGGGGCCGAGGTCCTCGTCGGTGACGGTGCCGTTCGGGTCGACATAGACCATTTCTTTGCCGGTTTCCCGGTGAAGTCCATCGGGCGGGTGTGGGGCTCGCCGAGCGCGCGCTCGGCGTCGGCGGGATCGAGGCGGACCATCAGGTCGTCGTTGATCACCCCGACCGCCATGTTGCCGGCGATCATGAAGGCGATCCCGCCGAACATCTTCCGCTCAGAGACTTCCGATCGCGGCCCAAGGAGGTCGCGGACGCGGTCGGCGAGGGCTTCGTCGAATGCCATTGCGTACAGCGTCGCAGAGCCAGGCGGAGCGAATCTGATTCGATAGCCGACCATGGCGGTCAGCGCTCAATACAGCGTCACGATCCGGGTCGAGCTCGACGCGCGGCAGGAGCCGCTCGGAAAATTGACCGCGGCGATCGCCGAGGCGGGCGGCCAGCTGCAGGGCGTCGACCTGGTGCCGGGCGCCGGCGGCGAGGGCAAGCGGGTGCGCGAGTTCACGATCGACGCCCGCGACCGCGAGCATTGGGAGCGGATCCTGCGTGGGATCGGGTCGACCCGGGGCGCCAAGGTCCTCGACTACGTCGACCGGACGATGCAGATGCACCGCGGCGGCAAGATCTCGGTCGAGAACAAGTACCCGCTGAAGACCCGCGACGACCTCTCGATGGCCTACACGCCGGGTGTGGCGCGGGTCTGCGAGGACATCCACGCCGATCGTTCGAAAGCGTTCGAGTACACGATCAAGAAGAACACAGTCGCCGTCGTCTCCGACGGCAGCGCGGTGCTCGGCCTCGGCAACATCGGGCCCGAGGCGGCGATGCCGGTGATGGAGGGCAAGGCGATGCTGTTCAAGGAGTTCGCCGGCGTCGACGCGTTCCCGATCTGCCTCGACACCCAGGACGCCGGCGAGATCATCAAGGCGGTCGAACTGATCGCGCCGACCTTCGGCGGCATCAACCTCGAGGACATATCCGCTCCCCGCTGCTTCGAGATCGAGGACCGGCTGAAGGAGTCGATCGATATCCCGGTCTTCCACGACGATCAGCACGGCACCGCGGTGGTGACGATGGCGGCGCTCTTCAACGCGCTGAAGATCACCGGCAAGCCGATCGAGGAGCTGCGCGTGCTGGTGGTTGGGCTCGGCGCCGCCGGGGTAGCGGTGACGAAGATGATGCTCGCCTCCGGGGTCACCCACATCGTCGGCTGCGACCGCCAGGGCGCGCTCTCGACCAACGCGCGAGGACTACCAGTCGGGCGAGATGACCGAGATCAAGCGCTGGTACGCCGATAACTCGAACTCCGACCAGATAAGCGGCCAACCCGACGAGGTGATCGAGGGGATGGACCTATTCGTCGGCCTCTCCGGGCCCGGGATCATCAAGCCCGAGTCGCTGGAGAAGATGAACGATGACGCGATCGTCTTCGCGATGGCGAATCCGAACCCCGAGGTCCTGCCCGAGGACGCGGCGCCCTACGTGCGGATCATGGCGACCGGCCGCTCCGACTACCCGAACCAGATCAACAACGTCCTCGCCTTCCCCGGCATCTTCCGCGGCGCGCTCGACGCCGGCGCGCCGAGAATCACCGAGGAGATGAAGCTCGCGGCGGCGAAGGGGATCGCGATGGCGGTCACCGAGGAGGACCTCTCCGAGGACTACATCATCCCCAGCGTCTTCAACCGCGAAGTGGCCCCGCAGGTGGCGAAAGCCGTCGTCGAGGAGGCAAAGCGCGACGGCATCGCCCGCTTCAGCGAGGAGACCGGCACCTTCTCCACGGTCGACGTCACCACCTCGAAGTGAGGGTCCTCGTCACCGGAGCGAGCGGCTTCATCGGCTCGGCGCTCTGCGACGCGCTGCTGACACGGGGCGACACCGTCGTCGGCCTCACCCGCGACCCGCAGCGGGCGCGGAGCACCAACCCGACGGTCGTCTGGCACCGCTGGGAGCCGATGCTCGAACGCCCGCCGGCCGACGCATTCGACGGGGTCGACGCGGTCGTCAACCTGCTCGGGGAGCGAGATCGACCAGCGCTGGACCGATGAGTCGAAAGAGCGGATCATGGAGAGCCGGCGGACCGGGACCCACAACCTGATCGGGACGATCGCCGGGCTCGAGCGCAAGCCGGCGGTCCTCGTCAACCAGGCGGCGATCGGGTTCTACGGCGACCGCGGCGACGCGATCGTCGACGAGTCCTCCGAGCCCGGCCAGGGCTACGACTCCGAGGTCGTCCAGGAGTGGGAACGGACCGCGCACGAGGTCGACCCGACCGGCGTCCGGCTCGTCATCGTCCGTACCGGGCACGTGCTCGACGCCGACGACGGGTTCCTCGCGGCCCTCCTCCCCCCGTTCAAGCTCGGTGTCGGCGGGCCGCTCGCGGGCGGTCGTCAGTACGTGTCCTGGATCCACATCGCCGACGAGGTCGGGATCCTGCTCTGGGCGATCGACAACGAGGCGGTCGACGGGGTGGTCAACTCGACAGCGCCGAAACCGGTCACGAACGGGGAGTTCTCCCAGGCGCTCGGCCGCGCCCTCGGCCGGCCGGCGGTGGTCCCGGTTCCTGGCCTCGTCCTCGACCTCAGATTCGGCCGCGAGTTCGGCCAGGTTCTGCGCGGCGGCCAGCGGGTCTTCCCCCGCCGCGCCCTCGACCTCGGCTACGAGTTCCGCTTCACCGAGATCGACGCGGCGCTGGCGGACCTGCTCTAGCCGCCCGAGATCCGTTCGTCCACCACTTCGCGCAGGTTTCCGGCGTCGCCCGCCGCCTCGATCGCGCCGAGCAGACGAGCCATCGCGGCGTCCCCCGACGTCCCCGGGACCTGGGCGATGCCGGCCGATTCGACGATGGTCCTCGAGAACTTGGTTGCCGCGGGGCTCGTCTCGCCGATATACCCGACCGTGGAAGAGTCCTCGGTGGCGCGGCGGGCGTTGGCGCCGATCAGGGCGAGGTCGATGCTCGCCCCGCCGCGGCCGCCCGGCAGGCAGACGACACGCACCCGGACCGAGCCGACCGGCTCGCCATGCCGGGACCATCTCCCGCTTCGCTCCCGCACAGAGCGGCGCCGCGACGTAGATGCTGACGGTCGCCCCTTCCTCGACCCCTCCCCCGCCCCCACAACCGGCCGCAATCAGCGCAGCGACCACGAGCGAGAGCACGACAGTAAGCCGCGCCACCAACTGACTGCGGCGACCGGGCCGTTGGGAGGCCTGCGCTGAGACCGTGGAGGGGTCGGTGCGTTCTCCCGCGGGAACTTGTGAGCCGCCCGGCGCTGGAACCCTTGCAGAAGCGACCGACGCGGGTTCCAGCGGGAGGACCGCCCGACCCCTCCCGCCGTCAACCAAAGAAGACCTCGGCCTCCTCGTATAGCTCCTTCGGGACCGTCTTCAACTCGGCCGTCGCCTCACTCAGCGCGACCAGCTCGATCTCGGTACCCCGCAGGGCGGTCATCATCCCCCACTGCCCACCGTCGGCGGCGTCGATCGCGTGAAGGCCGAAACGGGTGGCGAGAACCCGGTCGAACGCGGTCGGGGTGCCGCCGCGCTGGACATGACCGAGCACCGTCGCCCGCGTCTCCTTGCCGGTGCGGTCCTCGATCTCGCCCTCGAGCCAGTGGGCGATGCCGCCGAGGCGGACGTGTCCGAAAGGCGTCGAGCTTCTCCTCCTGCACCTCCGGGATCCCGCCGACCGGGGTGGCGCCCTCGGAGACGACGACGATCGGCGCGAAACGGGCCTCGAGCCGGCGGCCGACCAGCTCGCAGACCTTGCTCGAGGTCGAACGGCTGCTCGGGGATCAGGATCACGTTGGCGCCGCCGGCGAGCCCGGCGTGGAAGGCGATCCAGCCGGCGTGGCGGCCCATCACCTCGACGATCAGGACGCGGTGGTGGCTGTCGGCGGTCGTGTGGAGGCGGTCGATCGCCTCCATCGCGATGTTGACCGCGGTGTCGAAGCCGAAGGTGTAGTCGGTCGCGCCGAGGTCGTTGTCGATCGTCTTCGGCACCCCGACGATCGGCACCCCGTGCTCGGAGTGAAGGCGCGAGGCGGCGCCGAGGGTGTCCTCGCCGCCGATCGCGATCAGCCCCTCGACCCCGTCGCGCTCGAGGTTCTCGACCAGGCGCTCGGCGTCGCCCTCCTGCTTGAAGGGATTGGTCCGCGAGGAGCCGAGGATCGTGCCCCCGCGCGGCAGGATCCCGCGCACCTCCGGCACACCGAGGGGATTGCCGTCGGCCTCGAGGGGCCCGTGCCAGCCGTCGCGGTAGCCGACGAACTCGTGGCCCTGGAATTCGACCCCCTTGCGGACGATCGCGCGGATCACGGCGTTGAGGCCGGGGCAGTCCCCGCCACCGGTGAGAACGCCGATCCGCATGGTGCGGAGGTTAGCGGCGCGCTACTCGGGCTTGGGCCCGGCGATCCTGATCACGGCGCCGATCAGCAGGATCGTGAAGAAGATCAGGCCGGCGACCGGGCCGCCCTGGCCGATCGAGTAGGAAAACGTCGCGGCGGCGAGCGCCAGAAAGATGGTGACGACCATTCCCATAGCGGCGTGCAGCTTACCCGCCCAATGCGACGCGCGTCTCGCGCAGGAAGGCCCCGACGGAATCGGCGGCGGCATCGGCCGAGCCGGCCTCGGCAGCGGCTCTGACCAGGCGGCTGCCGATGATCACCCCGTCCGCCTGCTCCCCGACCAACGCGGCCTGGGCCGGCGTCCCGATGCCGAAGCCGACCGCGACCGGGACCTCGGCATCGGCCTTGGTCGCGGCGATCAGCTCCGCCAGTCCGCCCGGGAGCTCGTCGCGCTCGCCGGTCGTCCCGACGGTCGAGACGAGATAGACGAAGCCCCTCGCGGCGGCGCAGATACTCGCCCTTCTCTCGGGCGAGGTCGTCGGGGCGAGCAGCGGCACCAGGTCCAGCCCGGCGCTCGCAAGTGCCTCGCGGGCTCCATCGGCCTCGCCGAGCGGGAGGTCGGGGACGATCGCCCCGGCGGCGCCGGCGGCCGCGGCCCGGCGCGCGAACTCCTCGGCGCCGCCCTTCGCGATGACCATGTTCGCGTAGACCATCAGCACCACCGGCACCCGGCCGGCAACCGATCCGCAGATCTCCAGCGCGCTCTCCATCGTCGCCCCGGCGTCGAGCGCGGCGGTCGCCGCGGCGTGGATCGTCGGCCCGTCGGCGAGCGGGTCCGAGAACGGGATCCCGAGCTCGATCAGGTCGGCCCCGTTCTCGACGTAGGAGGCGGCGACCGCGAGCGAGGACTCGTGATCGGGGAAGCCGGCCATCATGTAGGGCATCAGGGCAGCGCGGCTTTGACTCTTGGCCGCTGCGAAGGCATGCCGCGATATCCACAATTCCGCCGCCTCCTCGCGCCGCGACCGGGCGCGAAGCGGAGGATGGCCGGCGGCAAACTCCCCGCTGTCTGCGCGCGAGCGGTCGATCCCCCGAGCCACCCGTCAGCGCCACGACCTCGGCGAGGTCCTTGTCGCCGCGGCCGGAGAGGCAGAGGACGTCGTAGCCGTCGCCTCCGCCGTTCTCGGCGAGCCAGGCGATCGCGTGGGCGGACTCGAGCGCCGGGATGATCCCCTCGAGCCGGGCCAGCTCGGCGAATGCGGCGAGCGCGGCGGCGTCGGTGACCGAGTCGTAGGTGGCGCGGCCGGTGTCGCGCAGATGGGCGTGCTCGGGGCCGACGCCCGGGTAGTCGAGGCCGGCCGAGACCGAGTGGGCCTCGAGGATCTGGCCCTCCTCGTCGGCGATGATCGAGGACAGCGAGCCGTGCAGCACCCCGGTCCGCCCGGCGCCGAGCGAGGCGCCGTGGCGGCCGCTGTCGAGCCCCTCCCCCGCCGCCTCGACGCCGATCAGCGCGACCTCGGGGTCGTCGATGAACGGCGTGAAGATCCCGATCGAGTTGGAGCCGCCGCCGACGCAGGCGATGATCCGCGCCGGGAGGTCGCCCTCGGCCTCGAGGGCCTGCGCCCGCGCCTCGTCGCCGATCACCCGCTGGAGGTCGCGGACGAGCGCCGGGAACGGGGCCGGGCCGACGGCCGAGCCGATCACGTAGTGGGTCGTCTCGACGTTCGCGACCCAGTCGCGGATCGCGGCGCTGACCGCCTCCTTCAGGGTCCGGGCGCCGGCCTCGACCGGGGCGACCTCGGCCCCGAGCAGGCGCATCCGCTCGACGTTCGGCGCCTGGCGGCGGATGTCCTCGGTGCCCATGTAGACGACGCACTCGAGGCCGAGCAGGGCGCAGGCGGTCGCGGTCGCGACCCCGTGCTGGCCGGCGCCGGTCTCGGCGATGATCCGCGCCTTCCCCATCCGCTCGGCGAGCAGGACCTGGCCGACCGCGTTGTTGATCTTGTGGGCGCCGGTGTGGGCGAGGTCCTCGCGCTTGAGGTAGACCCTGCGGCCGACCCGCTCGGAGAGCCGATCGGCGCGGTAGAGCGGCGTCGGGCGGCCGATGAAGTCTCGGTGCAGGGCGCCGAGACGGGCCTGGAACGCCTCGTCCTCGCGCGCCTGCCCCCACGCCGCGCTCAGCTCGTCGAGGGCCGCGATCAGGGTCTCGGGGACGTAGCGCCCCCCGTAGGCGCCGAATCTCTCCTCGACCGCGCTCATCGGGCCGGAACGCTAGCCGCTTGCGCAGCCTCGAAGAACGCTGTCATCGCGGCGTGGTCCTTGCGCCCGGGCTCGATCTCGACCCCGCTGGCGACGTCGACCGCGTAGGGGTGCGTGACGGCGATCGCCTCGGCGACGTTCTCCGGCCGCAGGCCACCGGCGACGATCGCCGGCACCTCGGAGCGGCGGTCGGCCAGCAGCCCCCAATCGAAGCTTTCCCCGCCACCGCCCCAGAGCCCCTTGCCGCGGCGGTCGAAGAGGTGGAGGTCGGTGCGGTATGCCTCGGCGGCGTGGATGTCGGCGGCGCTCGCGACGTGGATCGCCTTGATCACCCTGACCCCCGTTCGGCGCGCGATCTCGGCGCAGAAGGATGGGCCCTCTTCGCCGCTCAGCTGCACCATCGTCAGGCTCTCGTCCTCGACCGCGGCGGCGACCTCGTCGAGCTCCTGGTTGACGAAGACGCCCACCACCTCGCACTTGCGCCGGAAAGCGGCGGCGATCGCCGCCGCTTCGGCGGGCTCGCAGAGGCGAGGGCTCTTCTCGTAGTGGATCAGCCCGATCGCCCAGGCGCCGAGCCTGACCCCCTCGGCGGCGTCGTCGAGATTGGTGATGCCGCAGAACTTGACTCTCACATGGTGAGAGTACGGGTCGCGCCTAGCGGGCGGAGGATTCGGCCGCTTCGACCGAGGAGGGCCGGACGCCGAGGGTCACCTTGAGGGTCTTCGCGCCGCTACCGCGCTCGACCTTGACTTCCATCGTTTCGCCGGGCTTGGCCGCGTTGACGAGGTTGACGACGTCTTCCATCCCGGTGACCTTCTTGCCGTCGATTTCGGTGATGATGTCGCCTCCCAGCCGCAGTTCGGCGCCTTCGATCGTCGCCGAGGTGTCGCCGCCGCGGATGCCGGCCTGGTCGGCCGGGCCGCCGCTGACGACTTCGGAGACCAGTACCCCCTCGGAGACCGGCAGCTTGAGGGCGTTGGCGAGCTCGGGCGTCAGGCTGCCGCCGCTGATCCCGAGGTAGGCGTGCTTGACTTCGCCGTGCTCCTCGAGCTGGCGGGCCACTTCGCGGGCGGTGTTGATCGGCACCGCGAACCCGATCCCGACGTTGCCGTCGTTGCCGGTGTTCTGGATCTGGGAGTTGATCCCGATCACCTGGCCCTGGTCGTTGATCAGCGGGCCGCCGGAGTTGCCGGGATTGATCGCGGCGTCGGTCTGGATCACGTGCGAGATCGAGAACCCGTTCGGGGCTTCGATCTGGCGCTGGAGGGCGGAGACGATGCCGCTGGTCACGGTGCGGTCGAGGCCGAACGGGTTGCCGATCGCGACCACCGGGTCGCCGACTTCGACCTTCGAGGAGTCGCCGAGCGAGAGCGGGTGCAGTTCGTCGGACGGGGCGTCGACCTTGATCAGCGCGACGTCCGTGGCGGGGTCGGCGCCGACGACTTCCGCGGTGTACTCCTTGTCGGAGGCCCCGAGTTTGACTTCGATCTTGTCCGCGCCTTCGACGACGTGGGCGTTGGTGACGATGTGGCCTTCGGTGTCGATCAGGAAACCGGACCCCGTCGCCGTGCCTCCCCCCTGTTCTTCGGGCAGGCCGAACGGGCTGATTTCCTGTTTCGGCTTCAGCTGGGAGTTGATGAAGGCGACGCCCTGGCCGTCACGGCGGTAGATCTGGTTGATCAGGTTGCCGCCGCCTTCTTCGGAGCCGCGGTCGGAGATCGGGGCCGCAAGGGGAGCGATTTCGTTTTCCGAGGTCGAGCTGTCGGCCTTGACCCAGCCGGCCGAGAGCGCCAGCAGGAAGAAGAGGGCGACGACGAGGCCGCCGAGCAGGGCCGAGCCGAAAGGGTTGCGGATGAATGCTTTCGCGGTGCTCACGGTTGGAATCGTGAGGGCAGCCGCTGAGACCTTTCTTAAAGCCCCCGAAAGATCTCCTAAAGATGTGAGGCCGGGCTAGGGAAGGGGGTGCTCGCGCGTGCTTTCGTCGAGCCCGGTGAACTCGCGGGCAAGCGCCTCGGGGTCCTCGGAGCGCATCAGCGCCTCGCCGATCAGGACCGCGTCGACGCCGACCCGGTAGAGCTCCTCGAGCTCGCTGCGTGCCGAGATCCCGCTCTCGGCGACGACGGTCTTGCCGGCGGGCACGTCCGGCATCAGCTCGTAGGTCGTCCGAACGTCGACGGTCCCCTCGTCGAGATCGCGGTTGTTGATCCCGATCACGTCGGCGTCGAGGTGCAGCGCCCGCTCGAGCTCGGCGCCATCGTGGACCTCGACGAGGCAGTCGAGGTCGAGGCCGCGTGCCTCGTCGTAGAGCGAGCCCAGCTCCCCGTCATCGAGGGCGCGGACGATCAGGAGCACCGCGTCGGCGCCGTACACGGCCGCCTCGTAGAGCTGGTACGGGTCGACGAGGAAGTCCTTGCGGAGGATCGGCAGATCGCAGGCCTCGCGGGCAGCGCGAAGGTCGTCGAGCGAGCCGCCGAAGCTCCCCTCCTCGGTGAGGATCGATAGCGCCGCGGCGCCTCCGCGCTCGTAGGCCCCGACCTGGTCGGTCAGTTCTGCTGCGGCCGCGATGTCTCCCGCGCTCGGCGAGCGCCGCTTGAACTCGGCGATCAGGGAGAGGCCGGGTCGGACCAGGGCCTCGCTGAACGGGCGGTCGTGCCCCCGATCGGGAAGCCTCGATTCGAGGTCGGCCTGCGGAGTCTCCCGGCGACGCTGGGCCACCCCGTCCCGCGCCGTGGAGATGAGCTGCTCGAGAATTCCCACTGGACGTAGGAAGCCTAGTCGGTCGCCTGGCCGAGATCGGCCGTCGTCGCGATCAGCCGCTCGAGCAATGCCGCCGCCTGGCCGTCGTCGATCGCCGTTTCGGCTTTCTCGACACCCTGGCCGAGGCTCGACGCCAGCCCGCCGACGTAGATCGCGGCGCCCGCGTTGAGGACGACAAGGTCGCGCCGCGGCCCGCGCTCGCCCTCGAGCACGGCCTGCGTGGCGGCGGCGTTCTCCTCCGGAGTACCGCCGGCGACGTCGACGAGCTCGGCCGCCGCGAGGCCGAACTCGCCGGGCTCGACGAACCACTCCTCGGTTCGGCCCTCGACGACCTCGATCACCCTGGTCCGAGCGGAGATCGAGAGCTCGTCGACCCCGTCCTCGGCGGTGACGACCATCGCCCGCTCGGTCCCGAGGCCGACCAGCGCCTCGGCGATCGTCTCCTGGTAGTGGCGGTCGGAGACCCCGAGCAGCTGGCGCTCGGCGCCGGCGGGGTTTGTCAGCGGCCCGAGGAAGTTGAAGATCGTCCGCACGCCGAGCGCCTTGCGGGCCGGGATGACATGGGCCATCGCCGCATGATGGCGCGGCGCATACATGAATCCGAAGCCGACCTCGTCGATGCAGCGCCCGACCTGGTCCGGCGCGAGCTCGATCTCGACGCCGAGCGCTTCGAGCAGGTCGGCCGAGCCGCAGCGGCTCGTGTTCGAGCGGTTGCCATGCTTGGCGACCGCGCAGCCGGCGCCGGCGGCGACGAGCGCCGCCGTGGTCGAGATGTTGAACGTCGACGGGCCGCCGCCCGTTCCGGCGGTGTCGACGAGGTCGTCGCGCGAGGTCGAGACCGGCGCCGCAAGCAAGCGCATCGTCCGCGCCAGGCCGACCAGCTCGGGAACCGTCTCACCCTTGGCCCGGAGGGCGATCAGGAAGGCCGCGGTCTGGACCTCGCTGCTGCGCCCCTCCATGATCTCGGCGAGTACGGCGGCGGCGTGGTCCGCGGTCAGGTGGTCGCCGGCGCAGACCGCGTCGATCGCCCGGGTCAGGACCTCGTTGACGCTCATCCCTCCGCCTCTCCGTTGGGCCGCAGAAAGTTCTCCAGCAACAGCTTTCCCTGCGGGGTGAGGACCGACTCGGGGTGGAACTGGACACCCTCGGCGGGAAGCTCACGATGGCGGGCCCCCATCACGACGTCGCCGAGGCTGGCGCTCAGCTCCAACTCGTCCGGCAGGTCGGGGTCGGCGACGAGCGAGTGATAGCGGCCGGCGACGAGCGGGCTCGGGACCCCGGAGTAGATCATGCGGCCGTCGTGCTCGATCTCGGCGTCCTTGCCGTGGATCGGCTCGCCCTGGACGGTGCGCCCGCCGAACGCCTCGACCATCGACTGGTGCCCGAGGCAGACGCCGAGCACGGGCGTCCCGGCCTCGGCGAAGGCGCGGATCGCCTCGACCGAGATCCCGGCCTCGGCCGGGGTGCACGGGCCCGGGTGAGACGACGAGACGGTCGGCGCGGCGCTCGAGCAGCTCCCCGACCTCGGCGCGGTCGTTGCGCACGACCTCGATCTCGGCGCCGAGCTCGCCCAGGTACTGGACGAGGTTGTAGGTGAAGCTGTCGTAGTTGTCGATACGAGGACGTCATGGCGATCGCTCCGGGCGTCACCCGCGTGGCGGACGCGGAAGCGAGCGGCAGGCCTCCGGGGATGAGTGCGAGCGAGCGAGAGCAGAGCACGCGCGGAATTGTTCATCCCAGTCCGGTTGTCGCAGGCGAGCTCGACGGCGCGGAAGACCGCCTTCGCCTTGTTGACCGACTCGTTGTACTCGTAGGCGGGCTTGGCGTCGGCGACGGTGCCGCCGCCGGCCTGGACGTGGATCTGCCCGTCCTTGGCGACCACCGTGCGGATGTGGATCGCGGTGTCGAGGTCGCCGTTCCAGGACAGGTACCCGATCGCGCCGCCGTAGCCGCAGCGCTTGACCGGCTCGAGCTCGTCGATGATCTGCATCGCGCGGACCTTCGGCGCGCCGGAGAGGGTGCCGGCGGGCAGCGCCGAGCGCAGCACGTCCATCGCGTCGACGCCCTCGCGCAGCGTCCCCGAGACCTGGCTGACGATGTGGAGGACGTGGGAGTAGGTCTCGACGATCATCAGCTCGTCGACGGAGACCGAGCCGTACTCGCAGACCCGGCCGAGGTCGTTGCGGCCGAGGTCGACCAGCATCACGTGCTCGGCCCGCTCCTTCGGGTCGTTGACGAGCCGCTCGGCGAGGCGCCGGTCCTCCTCCTCGTCGCCGCCGCGCGGATAGGTGCCGGCGATCGGCCGTGTCTCGACCCGGCGCCCGTTGACCTTGACCAGCGGCTCGGGCGAAGCGCCGGCGATCTGGAAATCGCCGAACTCGAGGAAGTACATGTAGGGGGACGGGTTGACCGCGCGCAGCCCGCGGTAGATCGAGAACGCCTCCACCGGGGCCGGCGCCGAGAAGCGCTGCGAGGGGACGACCTGGAACGCGTCGCCGGCGTGGACGTACTCGACGATCCGCTCGACCGCCGCTTCGAACTCCTCGCGCTCCATGTTCGAGGTGAAGCGCGGTGGCTCGGTGACGGTGGGACGCTCGGGGACGGGCGTTGCGCCGCGCAGCCGCCGACGGGCCTCGGCAATCGTCGCCGCGGCGCGCTCGTAGGCGGCGTCGACGCCGCCGTCCTCATCGACGAAGGCGCAGGCCAGGATCGTCAGCTCGTGGCGGAGGTGGTCGAAGACGACCAGCAGGTCGGTGATCATCAGCGCCATGTCGGGCAGCCCGAGCGGGTCGGGGTTCGGCTCGGGTAGCGGCTCGACGGTGCGGACGAGGTCGTAGCCGAAGAAGCCGACGGCGCCGCCGGCGAACGGCGGCAGGCCCTCGACCGGGGCGGGCCGGTAGCGCCCGAGCTGCTCGGCGGCGGCCGCGTAGGGATCGGGGGCGTCGTGCCGGCCCCCGCCGCTGTCGGTGAGGACGCCGTCCTCCCAGCGCAGCACGACGCGCGGGCCCGATCCCGACGAACGAGTAGCGCCCGACCTGACCCTGCTCGGCCGACTCGAGCAGGAAGCACGGGGCGCCCTCGGGCTCCCCGGCACGCAGCTTCAGGAATGCCGAGACCGGCGTCTCGCAGTCGTCGACGAAGGTGGCCCGCACCGGGACGACGTTGCCCTGGCGGGCGAGCTCCCGCGCCTGCTCGAGGCTCGGATCGAGCCGCAACTCGGAATCAGCCACGACGGCCATTCAGGACCTCCATCACCGCCGACTGCGGGCACGTCGCGCGAGGCCAGCAGGACGCTCAGGTGGTACAGCAGGTCGGCCGCCTCCTCGGCGACGCGCTCGTCGGACTCCTCGCGGGCGGCTCGCACAACCTCCTCGGCCTCCTCCTCGACCTTCTCGCCGACCAGCTTCGGGTCGTCGAGCAGCTTCACCGTGTAGCTGCCCTCTGGCCGCTCGGCGGCGCGGCTGCGCAGGGTGCGCTCGAGGACCGCAAGCGCCTCGTGGGCGACCGGCTCGGGCGCGCCCTCGAGCGCCCGGAAGAAGCACGAGCGCTCGCCCGTGTGGCAGGCGGGACCGGTCGGATCGACGAGAGCGACGATCGCGTCGCCGTCGCAGTCGTAGCGGAGCTGGCGCAGCCGCAGGACGTTGCCCGAGGTTTCGCCCTTGCGCCAGATCTCCTCCCGCGAGCGGCTGTAGAAGTGGAGCTCGCCGGTCTCCAGCGTCAGGCGCAGGGACTCCTCGTTTGCGTAGGCGAGGGTCAGCACCTCGCCGCTGGCGAAATCCTGCGCGACACACGGCACCAGGCCTCGCTCGTCAAAGGTCAGCTCCTCGAACATGCGCCAATCGTAAGCGCCCTCATCGTTTGGTCCGCGCCTCGAGCCCGTCGTAGACGAGCGAGAGGATCTCGCCGAACAGTCCCGGACCGACCGCGTCGGGGTCGACCAGGGCCTCGCAGGCAAGCCCCTCGGCGAGTGCGATGAACGCGGTCGCCAGATTCTCGGCGGGGAACTCGAGGGGGACGCCCGTCGTCCGGTGGCGCTCCTCGAGCGTCTCCGCAAGCGCCTCGCGGAGGGCCGCCTGGCGGACGCGGTAGCGGCGGGCGAGGCGTGCGTCGCGGGTCGCCGCGGCCCAGTATTCCTGCAGCAGCAGCAGCGTCTCCCGCTGGCCCGCGATCAACTCGGCGAGGCCGGCGCTGACGTCGGATGCGGTCGGTCGGTCGGCGGGCGCGGTGCGGGTGATCTCCATCAGGGCCCGCGCGGGGCGGTCGATCCGCTCGTTCAGCAGCGTCTGGAACAGGTCCTCCTTGCTCTTGAAGTTCCAGTAGAAGGTGCCCTTGGAGAGGCCGGCGGCGGCGACCACCTCCTCGACCGTCGCCCCGCTGTAGCCCTTGGCCGCGAAGACGCTCGCGGCGGCGTCGAGGAGGGCCGTCCGCGAGTCGGCGCCCTCGGCCGCCGCCGGAGGCCGGCCCCTCCCCCGGCGTGGCCGGATCACGCGCTCAGGCGCCATCGATTGCTCTTGCTGTGATATAGACCATGCGGTCTATTATGACGTCAGCAACCGGACAGGGTCACGAGGCGCTCGTGATCGGCGCCGGCGTCGCCGGCCTTTCCACCGCGGTCGAGCTCGGCCGCCGCGGAATCGGCGCTCTGGTGCTGGATCGGGCCGCTGATGTGGGCTCGAGCTGGGCGGGCCGATACGACGGCCTCCGCCTCAACACATTCCGCTGGCATTCCTCGCCGCTGCACAGCCGCATCCCCCGCAGCGCCGGGCGCTGGCCCTCGCGCGAGGCGCTGGTCGGACACCTGCGTCAATACGCGCACCGCGAGGGAGTCGAGATCGAGTTCGGAACCAAGGTCACCCGGATCGAGCGCGAGGGGGACCGTTATCGCCTCGAGACCTCGGACGGACCGCGCTCGGCCCCGTATGTGGTCGTCGCCACCGGCTACGACCATGCGCCGTCGATCCCCGAGTGGCCCGGGATGGAGACGTTCGAGGGCGAGCTGATCCACGCCCGCGAGTACCGCAATCCGGCCCCCTTCGCCGGCCGCGAAGCGCTGGTCGTCGGGGCCGGCAACACCGGCACCGAGGTCGCCGTCCAACTGGCGAGGGCCGGGACAGGGCGGGTCCGAATGGCGGTGAGGACGCCGCCGAACCTGGTTCCGCTCGAGTTGTTCGGGATGCCGATCACATATCTGGCGCGGGCCGCCGAGGCCGCGCCGGAGGCGCTCGTCAACCTGATCGGCCACGGCCTCCACCGCTATGCGGTGGGGGATTTGACTCGCCACGGCCTGCCGCCCGCTCCCCTCGGCATCGGGACCGAGCTTCGCGTCAAGGGCCTCGGGCCTGTCCTCGACCGCGGGATCGGCGCCGCTCTGAGGGCCGGCCGGGTCGAGGCGGTCCCCGCCGTCGACTCCTTCGAGGGCCCCGATGTCCGGCTCGCCGGCGGGCGGCGGATCCGCCCCGATGTCGTCATCGCCGCGACCGGGTACCGGATGGGCCTCGAGCCCCTGGTCGGCCACCTCGGGGTCCTTCTCCCCTCGGGCAAACCGGCCTGCGAGCGCGGTGAGTCCCACCCGGCAGCCCCGGGCCTCCACTTCAACGGGTACTGGCTGCCGATGTCGGGTGAGCTGCCGGCGATGAGGCGGACGACGAAGCGGATCGGCGCCGAGATCACTCGATCCCGAGCCGGTCGAGCAGCCCCTCGTCGCGCCGCCACCGGCTCCGCACGCTGACCCGGAGGTCAAGGTGGACCTGGGCGGCCAGCTCGGCTTCGAGCGAGCGGCGGGCGGCACTGCCGATCTCACCCACCTTCGAGCCTCCCTTTCCGATCAGGATCCCCTTCTGGGACTCGCTCTCGACCCAGATCTCGGCCCGAACGGTGACCAGGCCGTCGGGACGCTCGGACACGTCGCCGACCGCGACCTCGACCGAGTGCGGGATCTCCTCGCGGGTTCTGTTCAGGACCTGCTCGCGGATCAGCTCGGCCAGCATCAACTCGCTCGACTGGTCGCTGTGCTCCTCCGGCGGATACAGGTAGGGGCCCTCGGGAACCAGCTCCCCGAGCCGTTCGATCAGCTCCGGGAGGCCCTCGCCGCTGCGGGCGCTGACCGGGAAGACCTCGTCGACCCCCTCGAGCTTCGCCGCCTCGGAGAGCACCGGGACCAGTTCATTCGGCCCAGTCCGGTCGGCCTTGTTGACGGCGCAGATCGTGCGGGTCTCGGCGCCGGCCCCGAGCAGCGCCTGGGCGATGAAGCGGTCGCCGGGGCCGATCCCCTCCTCGCCGTTGACGACGAGAAGCGCGACGTCGGACTCGGCGAGCTCGCGCTTGACCCGGCGCTGCATCCGCTCGGTCAGGACGTCGCGCGGCCTCTGTACGCCCGGGAGGTCGACGAGGACGAGCTGGCGCCCCGCCTCGATGTCGGTGACGATCCCGCGAATCGCGCGCCGGGTCGTCTGCGGCCGCACCGAGACGATCGCGACATGGCTGCCGACGATCGCGTTGACCAGCGTCGACTTGCCGACGTTCGGCCGGCCTGCGAGGCCGATGAAGCCACTTCGCTGCGTCCTCTCCTGCTCACCCCCAACATCTGCTCGCGCTTCGCTCATTCGCGCTCATCCTCACCGGAGATCTCGCTCATTCGCTGCCGCGCTCGCGCCGCGTCCGGGCGCAGCTCCCTGAGGACCTCGGCCTGCAGGGTGAGCATCTCGCCGTCGTCGGCCTCGTGGTCGTAGCCGCAGAGGTGGAGGACGCCGTGGACCGCCGCCTCGACGAGATCGGAGCAATGATCGGGGCAGATCGCGACGTCGCCGAGCTCTCTTGGCCCGGCGGTCGGCCCGGCGCCGTCGAGCGGAAAGGCGAGCACGTCGGTCGGCGCGTCCCTTCCCCGGTGCTCGCGGTTCAGCTCCCGGATCCGGTCGGAGCCCACCAGCTCGACCGCAAGGTGGCCGTCCTCGACGCCGGCCGCGACGAGGGCCGCCGCGACCGGGTCGCGGAGCTCGCCGGGGACGTCGCTCAGGTCAACCGTCATCCGACGCTGGCGACTTACCTCGTCCGGCCTCGGAGTGGCGGTCGTAGGCGGCGACGATCCGCTGGACCAGCTTGTGGCGGACGACGTCCTCGCCGCCGAAGTGGACGAAGGAGATGTCCTGGACCTGGTCGAGGATGTCGCGGACGACGATCAGGCCCGAGCGTTGGTCGCTCGGAAGGTCGATCTGGGTGACGTCGCCGGTGACGACCATCCGCGAGTTGAACCCGAGCCGGGTGAGGAACATCTTCATCTGCTCCGGGCTCGTGTTCTGCGCCTCGTCGAGGATTACAAAAGAATCATTAAGCGTTCTTCCCCGCATAAATGCCAGCGGCGCGACCTCGATCACGCCGCGCTCGAAGTAGCCGTTGACCCGGTCGGGGTCGAGCATGTCGTAGAGGGCGTCGAAGAGCGGGCGCAGGTAGGGGTCGACCTTGGCCTGGATGTCGCCCGGCAGGAACCCGAGGCGCTCGCCCGCCTCGACCGCCGGGCGGGTGAGGATGATCCGCTGGACTTCGCGTTCGGCGAGCGCCGCCGCCGCCATCGCGACGGCGAGGAAGGTCTTGCCGGTCCCCGCCGGGCCGATCCCGAACGTGATCGTGTGGCGGCGGATCGAGTCGACGTAGCGTTTCTGGTTCAGCGTCTTCGGCGCGACCCGGGTGTTGCGGTGGCGCCAGACGACGTCCTCGAGAATCTCGGCCGGGCTCTCGTGCGCATCGAGGGCCCCAGTCACGGCTTCGATCGTCCCCGGCGCGACCTCGTGGCCCTGCTCGATCAGGTCGACCAGCTCGTCGACGACGGTCGCCGCGGTCTGGACGTCGGCCGAGTCCCCGTCGAGGGTGAGGACGTTGCCGCGGAGGTGGAAGTCGACGTCGCCGAGGTGGCCGCGCAGCGCTCTCAGCACCGCGTCCTCGGACCCCGCGAGCTCGGCGGCGACGGTGTTGTCGAGGGTCAGCTGCCTACGCGCCAAGGAGTTAGGCACCCAGTTTCTCTCGCACCACCGCGCTGATCCGCTTGCCGTCGGCGCGGCCGCCGACCTTCGGCATCAGGGCCCCCATCACCTGGCCCATCTGGCGCTGCTCGGTCGCGCCGGCCTCGGCGATCGCCGCCTCGACCATCTCGGCCAGCTCCTCGTCGGAGAGCTGCTCGGGCAGGTAGGCCTCGATCAGCTCGGCCTCGGATGCCTCGGCGTCCGCCTGCTCTTCGCGCCCGGCGTCGCGATATGCCTGCGCCGCCTCGAGCCGCTTCTTACGCTCGCGCTGGAGGACCGCCACCTCGTCGCCGTCACCGAGCTTCGCGTCCTGCTGGAGCGAGTCGACGATCATCCGCAGTGCCGAGGCACGCTCGCGCTCGCCGGCTTTCATCGCGGCGCGAGCGTCTGCCTGTGCCTGCTCGAGGGCGCTCATCCGTCTAAGGGTAGTCGGCGCCGGGAACGTCGATTCTCTCGAGCTCGCCGAGCGGCATCTGCAGGAAGCGGGTCCCGAGCTCGCGGAACGAGTCGACGTCGCCGGTGCAGAGGAACCGGTAATCCCCTTCACCGTCCCGCCGTCGCGCCGCCCCGGCCGACTCGAGCGTCCGCTGCACCGCGGCGGCGACCGCGTGGCCGCCGCTGACCAGGCGCACGTCGCGGCCGAGGATCCTCTGCAGCAACGGCGCCACCAGCGGGTAGTGGGTGCAGCCGAGGATCAGGGTGTCGACGTCGGCCCGGCGCAGTGGCGCGCAGTAGGAGCGCGCCATCTCCATCATCGCCTCGTCGAAGGGGGAGCCGTCCTGGATGAAGGGCGCCAGGTCGGGAGCCCCGACCTCGGTCACCTCGAGCGCCCGGCCCTCGGCTTCGAGAGCGCGCCGGTAGGCGCCGCTCTCGACGGTGTTGGGCGTCGCCAGCACACCCACCCTCCCATTGGCGGTGATCGCCGAGGCGATCTCCGCCTGCGGCTCGACCACCGGCACGACCTCCACCCCGCGCTCAGCGCCGACCTCGCGGGCCACGTCCTCGCCGATCGCGGTCGCCGTGTTGCAGGCGATCACCAGCAGCTTCGCGCCGTCGTCGAGCAGCATCTCGGCGATCCGGCGGATCCGTTCGCGCAGGAGCGCGGTGTCGCGGGTCCCGTAGGGGAACATCGCGGTGTCGCCGAGGTAGACGAAGTCCTCCTCGGGAAGGGAGACCAGACACTCATGGAGCACGGTCAACCCACCGACCCCCGAGTCGAACATCGCGATCGGGAGCGAGGCGGTCCGGCTCAGAGGAACGGTTTGTAGGCCATGAAGAAGATCGTGACGACCACGATCAAGCCGGCGAGCGTCCCGACTTTGCCGATCCGGTCGCTGACGGCCATGAACTCGCCGCTCAGCTCGTCACTCGATTTCAGGTCCCGTTCGGCAAGCTCCTTCGCCCTCCGGGTCTGCGGCTGAAAGAAGCCGTGCTGGAGCCCGAAGAGGGCGATGATCGCGAGGAACCCGACGACGATGAAGGCCTTCCCCGCGTCCCAGTCGCCGGACGAGAGCAGAAAGAGGCCGGCGAGAAGAAGCACGATCATCCCGGGATTGACCAGGTAGCGGTCGCATTTCTGGACCCCGGCGAGGATCGCCGGCGTTGCCCGCGGGTACTGCGGCGCGACCGAGAAGAAGAGGGCATAGCCGAAGGTCGGGCCGAACGCGAGCACGACCGCGAGGATGTGCAAGAAGAGGGCGATCTTGTAGCCCGTGTCCCCGTACGTCGCCAGCGCCATCGCCGAGAACATACCCCCTAACCGCGACGGAGCAGGAGCGCCGCCCAATCGCCGTCGAGGCGCCGCTCGGCCTCCCCGAGGCCCGATGCGGCGAAGGTTGACGCGATCTCGTCGAGCTCGGAGGGGAGGAGGCCTGAAAGCACGAGCGTCTGAGGGAGCCGGGAAGGGCCCTCCGGAGCAACGGCGGGGAGGCCCCGTCGGGCCCTTCCCGACTCCCCTGAGCCACTCGTTAGCTGTCCGGCCACGTCCCGCAGGACCGAGGCGGTCAGGTTCGCGACCGTGGTCGGCGCGAGCGGCGGCAGGCCCTCGCGCAGGTTGAGTAGCTCGAACTCGATGTCGACGCGATTATCGGTGGCGTTCGCCGACGCGGCCTCGATCGATGGCTCCTCGTGGTCGTACCCATGGACCGGGCCCCAGCCGAGCTTGGCGGCGGCGATGGCGAGCAGGCCGGAGCCGGTCCCGAGGTCCATCAGCGGCCCCCGCGCCTCGCCGCGGTCGGCGAGCCCGAGCAGCAGCTCGAGGCACAACCGCGTCGTCGGGTGGGCGCCGGTCCCGAACGCCCGGCCTGGATCGACGACGAGGTCGATCGCACCCTCGATCGGCTCCTCCCAGGAGGGGCGCACGTAGAGGCAATCACCGACGAGGATCGGGCGATGGAAGTCCTGCCAGCGGTCGGCCCAGTCGTCGGGAACCTCGGTCGAGATGACCTCGACCAGGCCCTCGCCCGCCGCCGCCTCGACCTCGCCCAGCTCGGGCAGCTCGCCCTCGCCGCCGTAGATCGCGTACTCGATGTAGCCTGGCCCCCGCTCCTCCTCGACCCCGTTCGGCGCCAGCACCGTCAGCTCGGCGAGAACGATCTCGGCCTGCTCCGGACGGCACCTGACAGCCAATCGAATCAAGAAGCCGCCCTCTACTGGAACGCGCGGCGGACGCGGGAGAAGAAGCTCTCCTCCTCGCGGCTTCCGGGGAGGTTCTCCGGGCCGAGCGACTCGGAGAGCCTCTCGGCCATCTCCCGCTGCTCGTCGGTCAGGCTCGTCGGGACGATCACCCGGACGGCGATGACGAGGTCACCCGGCGGGCCGCCGTTGGATCCGGGCAGCCCGTGGCCCCTGAGCGCGAACTGCGTGCCGGCCTGGATTCCGGGCGGAAGCTCGATCTCGCGGTCGCCCTCGTGGCTCGGCACGGTGATCGTCGTCCCCAGCATCGCCTCGATCGCCGATATCTCGACCCGGTGGATCAGGTCCTGGCCCCGCATCGGCCCCGTCCGCACCTCGAAACCGAAGCCGCGGCCGAAGAACGCCTGGAAGATGTCCTCGACCGATCCGAAGCCGGCGCCCCCGGGGAACCCGCCCGAGCGCAGTCCCTCGTGGCCGTAGGCGTCGTACACCCGGCGTTGCTCGGGGTCGGAGAGCACCTCGTAGGCCTCGGCCGCTGCTTTGAACTTCTCCTCGGCCTCGGGATCGTGGGCGTTGACGTCGGGGTGGAGCTCGCGGGCGAGGCCGCGGAACGCCCGCTTGACCTCGGCCCCGTCGGCGTCGCGGCCGACGCCCAGCACGTCGTAGTAGTCGCGCGGCATCCGGTTCGCCTAGCCGTCGAAGACCGTCTCGCAGTAGCGCGACAGCTCGCGGGCCGCGCTGCGGACCGAGGCGATCGCGGTCGCGTAGTCCATCCGCAGCGGCCCGACGACCCCGACCGAGCCGAGGTTGCGGTGCGCGAGGCCGTAATTGGCGCCGACGACGCTGACGCTGCGAAGCTCCGGCTGCGGGTTCTCGTCGCCGATCCAGAGGAACACCGAGCGCTCGTCGAGCGTCGAGCGGAGCATCCCGAGCATGCTCGCCCGCCGCTCGAGGGCGGTCATCAGCTCATCGGCGCGCGGCAGGTCGTCGACGTGGGCCTCGGACAGCAGCCGCGACGCGCCGTCGACGTAAAGGGTGTCGCCGGCGTCCGCCTCGAGGCCGGTGAAGGCCTCGCCGAGGGTGGCGATGAGCTCGGCCTCGACCGGGTCGAGCTCGTCGCGGTTGAGGCGGTCGGCGATCATCCTCGAGCCAACACCCATGCCGGAGAGCACCTCGTTCAGGTAGCTCGATGCCCACTCGACCAGGCCGGGGTCGATCGGCCTCTCGAAGTCGAAGACGCGCTGGGCGACGGCGCCGGTCGAGGCGATCGCGATCGCGACTACGCGGGTCGGATGCAGGCGCAGGACCTCGACCCTGTGAATCGTCGCCGCGATGCTCGGCGGCGGCGCCGTCACCAGCGCCATCAGGTCGGTGACGCTGGCTAGCGCGGCGGTCGTCTCCCGCAACGCCTCGTCGATCTCGCGCCGCAGCCGGGTCAGGTGCAGCTCGGCCGCCGGCCTCGCCGTCGGCGGGTCAGACTCCATCAGCGAGTCGACGTAGTGGCGGTAACCGGTCTCGGTCGGGATCCGGCCGGCCGAGGTGTGGGGGTGGGTCAGGTAGCCGGCCGCCTCCAGCGCCGCCAGCTCGGAGCGCACCGTCGATGGCCCCCACTCGACGTCGTCGCGCTCGGCGAGCGACTTCGACGCCACGGGGCGCCCCGACGCCAGATACGCATCGACGACGAGCCCCAAAATCAACTGTTGCCTCTTGGTCAGCACAGACACATCTTAGGATTCGGCCCAGCGCAGCCGAGGAAGGGGGCCGGGCACCCCTCTCTCGCGCTATCCGGCTTCGCCGGTAGCGCCGCGCTCGAGTAGCGGCACCCGACCCCCTCCACCGGGCGGCCGGAGCCTTCTAGAGCTGAAGTTCTGCCTCGGCGTTACGGATGGTTTGGTTGTCGCCCTGGGCGGCAACCGTGTCGATCACGGCCCGGCCGTCCTCGACCGACTTGACGGTCCCGGTAACGACGATCTCCTGCTCGGGCGCGCCCATTCCCCTGAACTGCACCGAGAGCCGCTTCAGCGCGCGCGGATCCCCACCGGCCGCGGCCGCGTTCGCCCGCGCGACCAGGCCCATCATGTAGAGGCCGTGGAGGATCGTGTCGGGGAGGCCGACGTTCTTGGCGAATTCGCGGTCGATGTGGATTGGGTTGAAGTCGCCCGAGGCGCCCGCGTAGCGGTGCGGCAGGTACTTATCCGGGGTCACCCGCAGCTCGGGGATCTGGTCACCCACGTTCAGCTCCGCCATCCCTCAAACCCCCCTGACGATGTTGGTCCAGGTGCCGCGGACCACCTGGTCCCCGTTCTGGTTGACCGAGTTGGTCTCGAAGACGTAGAAGCCCTTGCCGTCTTTCTCGAAGATCTCGAGGCATTTCGCGCTCGTCGTGATCTCGTCGCCGACGACCGCCGGCTCGTTCCACTCGAACTCCTGGCTGCCGTGGACCATCGCCGCGAAGTTCATCGCGACCTCGGGGTCGAACATCGCCGGGCCCAGCGCCGGGGCGGCATAGACGACGACGAACATCGGCGGCGCGACGACATCGCGAAAGCCGGCCGCCCTTGCCGCCTCGCGGTCGAAGTGGATCGGGTTGTCGATCCCGATCACCCGGGCGTACTCGCCGATCTTCTCCTTACCCACCTCATATGTCGTGGCGGGCCATTCCTTCCCCACCGCATCCGTCTGGATCGCCATCGCGGCGGGCATTCTATGCACGGGCCGGATTACTCGTCGATCTCGAGCACCGCGAGGAACGCCTCCTGCGGAACCTCGACCCGGCCGACCTGCTTCATCCGTTTCTTGCCCGCTTTCTGTTTCTTCAGCAGCTTCTGCTTGCGGGTGACGTCGCCGCCGTAGAGCTTGGCGGTGACGTCCTTGCGCAGCGCCTTGACCGTCTCGCGGGCGAGGATCCGCGATCCGATCGCGGCCTGGACTGGAATGTCGAAGAGCTGGCGCGGGATCGTCTTGCGAAGACGCTCGACCAGCACCTTGCCCTGGTCGTAGGCGAAGTCGCGGTGGACGATGATCGAGAGCGCGTCGACCTTCTCGCCGGCGAGCAGGATGTCGACCTTGACCAGGTCCGAGGCACGGTTGCCGATCGGCTCGTAGTCGAGCGAGGCGTAGCCGCGGGTCGAGGACTTCAGGAGATCGAAGAAGTCGAGGACGATCTCGGCCAGTGGCAGGTCGTACCGGATCTGGACCCGCTGCGGGCTCAGGTAGTGCATGTCGACGTGGGTGCCGCGCCGGCCCTGGCAGAGCTCCATCACCGCCCCGACGTACTCGGACGGGCAGATGATCGTCGCCCGGATGTAGGGCTCCTCGATCTCCTCGATCGAGCCGGGGTCCGGGAGCTGGGTCGGGCTGTGGATTTCGACCGTCTCGCCGCCGATCATGTGGATCACGTAGCGGACGTTCGGCGTCGTCGCCAGCAGGTCGAGGTCGTACTCGCGCTCGAGCCGCTCGCGGACGATCTCCATGTGGAGGAGGCCGAGGAAGCCGCAACGGAACCCGAACCCGAGGGCGTCCGAGGTCTCTGGCTCATAGGAGAGCGCGGCGTCGTTGAGGGCGAGCTTGTCGAGCGCGTCGCGGAGGTCTTCGTAGCGGTCGGTGTCGATCGGGAAGAGGCCGCAGAAGACCATCGGGCGGACCTCGCGGTATCCCTCGAGCGGCTCGGCAGCCTGGCGGTCGCGGGCGGTGAGGGTGTCGCCGACCCGGAGCTTGGCGACGTCCTTGATCCCGGTGATCAGGTAGCCGACGTCGCCGGCCTCCATCCCGGAGACGGCGGTCATCGCCGGGCGGAAGAAGCCGATGTCGTCGATGTCGGCCTCGGTCCCGTTCTGCATCGCGACGATCCGCTCGCTCTTGCGGAACGATCCGTCGACCATCCGCACGTAGGCGACGACGCCGCGGTACTGATCGAACTCGGAGTCGAAGATCAGGGCCCGGGGGGGCGCGGTGAGGTCGCCGTCAGGCGGCGGGATCCGGTCGACTATCGCCTCGAGCACATCCGCCACCCCCTCTCCGGTCTTGGCCGAGATCGGGATCGTGTCGGCCGCGTCTCCGCCGAGCAGGTCGGCGATCTCCGACGCAACCCGCTCGGGCTCGGCGCCCGGCAGGTCGACCTTGTTGATGACCGGGATCAGCTCGAGGCCGTTCTCGATCGCGAGGTAGGTGTTGGCGACGGTCTGGGCCTCGACCCCCTGGGCGGCGTCGACGACGAGCAGCGCTCCCTCGCAGGCGGCGAGCGAGCGCGAGACCTCGTAGGAGAAGTCGACGTGGCCGGGGGTGTCGATCAGGTGCAGGTGGTAGGCCTGTCCGTCGGCGGCGCGGTACTCGACCCGGACCGCCTGGGCCTTGATCGTGATCCCGCGCTCGCGCTCGAGGTCCATCGAGTCCAGCACCTGGGCCCGCATTTTCTTCGGGTCGACGGAGCCGGTGATCTCGAGGATCCGGTCTGCGAGCGTCGACTTGCCGTGGTCGATGTGGGCGATGATCGAGAAATTGCGAATGTGATCCATCGGCGGGCCAGTATGGCGACTCGGCTCAGCAGGCCGACGGGTCCAGCGGCCCGGTGAGCTCGAAGACGACGGTCGGTGGCTTGCGGAGGATGACCCTGGCGTCCGGTCCTTCCGTCCATCGGGCCGATGCCGGGTAGGGCGGCTGGCCCGGTTCGATCCGGTCGCGGCTGGCGATGACGTATTCGTAGTCGCCGGCGTCGATAAGCCGGCGCCACTCGCGGCAGGAGGCCGGCGCGACGAAGCCGCCGTGCGGCTCGTGGCGGCCGACGAACTCGACTTCGTTCGAGAGGTCGGTGCCGAACAGCGGGTACTGGCGGGTCGTGGTCGTCGCGATCCGCTCGCCGGAGACCCGGCTCTTCGCGGCAAAGACGGCGTTTAGACCCGGGGCGGCGAAAGTCGGGTCCGCGTATCGGTTCTCCAGATAGTGGCGCTGGACCGGATATCCCAAAACGATCCCGACAACGACCAAACCAGCCAGAAGGCCGCGGGAGATCTCCCGCCCCGACAAGTGCCGACCTAATGAGGTCGGCACTTTGAGTATCCGCCGGTTCGGAAGATCTCCCGCGCCCTTCCACCGGAGCCGCCCTGGAAGGACGACCGGGAGGAGTGCCATCCCCAGCACCAGTGCCGGGGCCAGATACCGAAGCCCCGACTCGAAGCCGCGGGGCATGCCGTCCGGCCCCGAGGCGGAGGTCGGGGCGACGAGCCAGGCGAGCGCGGCCGCCAGGCCGACGGCTCCGGCGACACGCAGGTAGGCGCTGGAGCGCGGGCCGAGGGCGAGGAGGAGGCCGGCGAGGGCGAGGGCGCCGAGGAGCGGCCAGAAGACCGTGAGGCCGTGATGGAGGCCGGGCAGCAGCCACTCCGACCAGACCGACCGATCGGTCAGGTAGCCGAGCACGCTGTGGCCTTCGCGGCCGCCGAGCGTCTGGTCCGGGCCGGGAAGCGAGAGCGGCCCGACGCTCGTGAACCAGGGCAGCGGGTTGCCGGTCTGGGCGAGGTTTCGCAAGTACCAGTAGCCGCCACCGGCGAGGGCGGCGAAACCGCCGAGGCCGAGCGCCCGCCACCTCGCTCCGGCCGGGGCGGCGACGGCGATCCCGATCAGTAGCGCCGCCGCCGGAAGGAGGTAGTTCAGCTTCGTCCCTGCGGCGAGGCCGGCGGCAAGGCCGGCGACGAGCAGCGACCCGTCCGGGAGACGGCGATCTCCGGGTGCGGTCGGCGCGGCGTTGAGCAGGATCGCGATCGCGGCGAGCAGGAAGAAGATCGCGACGATGTCGTTGCGGGCCTCCCCGGCCTGGTCGGAGAGCAGTGGGGCGATCAGGATCAGACTGCCGAGGAGGACCGAGAACACGCCGACCCGGCCCGGCCTGCCGATGCACCAGAGGGCGAAGAGGCAGCCGATGAACCAGCCGAGGTTCAGCAGAGGGGAGATCAGGTCGCGATCGAAGGCGAGCATCCCGACCGAGTGGAAGATTTCGGCGTTGTCCGGGTAGAACCAGGCGAGGAACTGCGGCGCGATGAAATGCAGGTCCCAGGTGTTCTTGCTCTGGTAGAAGCCCGCCGCGAACGGGCCGTGGTACCAGGTCGAGTCGAATCCGGTCATGCCGGTGCTGAGGGAGTCGCGGACGCCCGGGATGAACGACAGCACCGCGATCAGGCCGATGAGGGTCGCTATCAGGATCGATATGGGGGAGCTCCGGCCCGCGGGTCCTGCCATCGAATGAGGGGGGATCTGCGGGCCCAGCTGTCCTCGACCCCCCTCATTCGATGTCACCCGCGGGAGGAGCCGCCACAGGCCGACCCCCGCAACGGCCACCACGGCCAGATACGGCAGGGGGGCGAACCATCCGAAGGTGCCCAGGAGCTCGGCGGGCCAGATGACGAGCGCAAGCGCCAGCACCGAAGTGGCAAGGACGGCAGGCAATCCGACGAAATCCGGGAGGAGGCGGGCGCGGGCGGCGGATGCGCCGAGCCAGGCCGAGACAACGAGGAGGGCGAGCGCGGCGACGCCGAGCAGGTAGGGACCGGGGCCGAGCATCTAGCCGCGGCGGAGGAGCCGCATCACCTGCGCCAGCTCGGCGATCCTCAGCAGCTTCGCCGCGGCGACGTAGGCGAGCCCGCCGAGCGCCAGCCCGCTCCCGAGCGAGACGACCTGGCCGATGAGGCCGCGCCCGAGTGCCTGGTCGAGCACGTCCCAGATGCCGTAGCTGACCGCCGCCAGCGCGGCCGAGGCGACGACGATCCTGACGGCCGCGTCGAGCAGCCGGCCGAGCTCGAGCCCGTGCAGCAGCAGGCGCAGGATCACCATCTGGGCAGCGACGCTCGCCGCCGTCGCGATCGCGGTGGCGGCGACGATCCCCCCGACGCCGAGGTGGTAGAGCCCGAGCGCGGCCAATGCCGTGACGGCGAGGTTGGCGGCGGCGATCGCAGTCGGCACCCAGGGCCGCTGGAGGCTGAAGAAAGTCCGGGTCAGGAGCAGGAAGAGGCCGTTCGTCGGCAGCGAGAAGGCGAACCAGAACAGGGCGGTCGCGACCAGCGTCGTCTGCTCGGCGGTGAACTCGCCGCGTTCGTAAACGAGCCGGATCATCGGTTCGGAGAGGACGAGGATCGCCGCGGCCGCCGGTATCAGGACGAACAGGATCTGGCGCATCCCGTTCGCCATCGTCGCCCGCAGGTCCTCGGTCGCCCCCCGCGCCGCGAACCGGGCGAGCGTCGGGAAGAGCACGGTCGCGATCGCGACCGAGAAGATGCCCTGCGGCAGCTGGTAGATCCGGAACGCTTTGTCGATCGCCGCCGGCGCCTCGTCGCTGACGAGGCTGCCGAAGAGGCTGTTGATGATCAGGTTGAAGTTGATCAGCCCGAGGCTGATCGTCACCGGCAGCATCAGCAGCAGGACCCGGCGCACGTCGCGGTTGCGCCATTCGAAGCTCCAGCGAAACCTGAACGGCGTGTTGCGGAGGTCGAAGGCCGGGATCATCAGCTGGACGAAGGTCCCGGCGACGATGCCGATCGCGTAGGCGTAGATCCTGTCCTGCCCGTGGAATTTCGGGACGAGGACGATCAGCGCCAGGATGATCGTCAGGTTCCAGAACAGCGGCGAGATCGCGAAGGCGCCGAACCGGTCGTAGCTGTTGAGGATCCCGACCACGACCCCGCTGACCCCGAGCAGGATCAGGATCGGGAACAGGATCTGCGAGAGAGTGACGGTCAGGCTGAGGATCTCCCCCGAGAATCCGGGGGCGACGAGCGGCATGATCACCGGCGCCAGCAGCACGAAGAAGGCCGTGATCGAGCCGAGCACCAGGGTCACCATGAGCAGCAGGGTCGAGGCCATGCGGAAGGCCTCGCGGTAGTTCCCCTTCTCCAGCTGCTCGGTGAAGATCGGGACGAAGGCGGGCTGGAGCGCCGCGTCGGCGAACAGGGCGCGGACGAGGTTCGGGACCTGGAAGGCGATGGTGAAGGCCGAAACCGGCCCGTTCACCCCGTAGTAGCCGGCGGCGACGACCTCGCGAACGAGACCGGCGATCCGCGAGGCCGCGGTCGCGACCGAGAAGAACGCGGTAGAGCGGGCGATGCGCCCGGCCTGGCGGCCCGGGGACGGGTCGGCGCTCGGCTCCTCACCCGGATCGAAGGCCTCGGCGGCGCGGACGGCGGCATCGGCTGCGACCGCAGCGTCCTCGCGATCCGGATTGTCAGCTGACTCGGGCCTCTCCAAGCTGGGTCTCAGTCGCTATAGTCGACGGCCGCCCGGAGCCGCCCAGACGGCGCTTCAGGCACGCGAATCATGGCCAACATAGCCTCACAGAAGAAGCGGATCCTACGCAGCAGCCGTGAGCGGGCTGAGAACCGGCTGCTGACCAGCACCGTCAAGACCCACTTCCGGCGCCTTGAAAGCGCCATCGAGGGGGGCGACGCCGGCGGCGGTCCAGGCCGAGCACCGGTCGCTGGTCTCGCGGATCGACAAGGCGGTGCAGAAAGGCGCCCTTCACCGCAACACGGGCGCCCGCAAGAAGGCCCGCGCCGCCCGCATCGCCGCCGGCAGCTAGTCAGGCTGCCGACCCCGCCGCTCGTCGCAGCGCCAGGGTCAGCGCCAGCTCATCGCCGTAGTCGGCGCCACCACGGCACCAGACCTCGAGGTCGGCGAGCGCGATCGTCGCCTCGCGGAGGTCATCCACGCTCGCCTCGCCGACCCTGCGGACGAGCTGCTTGGCCGCGTAGGGGTGCATCCCGAGCCCCGCCTCGACCTGCTTCGTCGGGACCCCCTCCTCGAGCTGCGCGGCTGCGCTGCAGGCCTTCCGCAGCCGCGAAGCGAGCCCGTAGATCAGGCCGGTGACGTTCTCGCCCTGGGAGATCAGGCGCTCGGCGATCGCAAGCGCCTGCTCGGAGTCGCGGTCGAGCAGGGCGTCGGACAGGGCCCAGACGGCGGCCTCGGAGGTGTCGGAGATCATCGCGTCGAGGTCGGCTGCGGTCACCTCCCCACCCTCGCCCGCCCAGAGGGCGAGGCGCTCGAGCTCGTTGTGGAGGCGGAGGGAGCCGCCTCCCATCCTCTCGACCAGCAGCCTCGCCGCTGCGGGCTCGAGCCGGAAGCCGAGCCGCCCCGCATCGGCGACCAGCGCCCGCGGCATGTCCCGTGCACGCGGCTCCTCGAATTCATGCAGCTCGCCGCCCGCGGCGTCGACCGCCTTCGCCAGCTTCGCCGGCGCCTTGGCGCGGGCGATGAGGACGACGGTCAGGTCGGGCGGGAGGTCCGCCAGCGCGCCCGCGACCGCGTCGAGCTGGCGGTCGCGCCAGCGCTCGACGCCGTCGGCGAGCAGGTAGCGGCGCGACTCGGTCAGCGACATCGCCGGGATCGCGGCCAGCAGGGCCTCGTGATCGGGGGCGCCCGCGCCCTCGCGCGGCTCGAACGTCTCGAGCGCCGCGGCCCCTCCCTCGCGCTCGGCCCTCGCCCGCAGCCGTGCCCGGGTCGCCTCGATCTTGGCCGTGTCGGTGCCCGCGATCAGGTAGAGCGGGCTCATCTCGGAGGTCATGGGTCGAGTCTATGGAAGGTGGTGGCGTCCCCCGCCGGGACTCGCTCGCTGCGCTCGCTTTGAGTATCCGTCCCTTCGGAGGACGCCCCGCCCTTCCCGGGGCCTCCGGGCGATGTCCAAGGCTGATGGTGCCGTCGAGATCGGTGCGGAGGACCGCGGACTCCGTGGGCGGCGAGCGTCGCCAGGGTTGATGGGGTCGGGTGGCCGAACGGGTTGTCGGCGCCGACCGAGATCACCGCCAGGCGGGGCTGGGTGCGGTCGAGCAGGCCATCGAGACCGGCGTCGTCGCTGCCATGGTGGGCGACCTTGAGGACGTCGATCGGGCCGGGGTCGAGCGGGACGGCCTCGGCCTCGGCGTCGGCGGTGAGCAGCATCGAGAAGCCGCGCCAGCGGGCGACGGCCACCACGGCGAGCTGGTTCGGGTCCTCTCCCGGGTGGGGAGTGCCGAGGCGCTCCGGCGGAGGCCACAGAACGTCGAGCCGCAGCCGCGCCGGAGCTGACCACCGATCCGGCGGCGACCCGCGCCGTGCCGGCCCCAGCCTCGTGTGCGAGGCCGAGCGGGCCCCGGCCGAGGACCGCGTAGAGAACCCGGTCCACCGGGACGGACGCGAGCAGTTCCGCCTCGGCGCCGTCGTGGTCGGACTGGTCGTGGGTGAGGATCAGTGCCCCGAGCCGCTCGACCCCGGCGTCCTCCAGCTGAGCCGCGATCCGGTCGCCGGGAGGCCCGGTGTCGACGAGGACCGCCGGCGCGGCAGCGGGCTGGAGCAGGATCGCGTCGCCCTGGCCGACGTCGAGCACCGAGACGCGCAGTCCGCTGAAGGCCGTCGTCCGACCGGCCCCCTCCCCCGCGCCCAGAACTCCCCAGACGAGGAGGGGAATGGCCACCACGGCCGCGAGCGCCGGCCGCGCGAGACCGCGAGAACGGCGCGCGGGGCGTAGGCCGCGCCGCCGCCGCACAGCCTCGATCCGGCGGCGGCGCCCGAGCCAGTGGGTCGCGAGAGCCGCAACGACGATCGCTCGCGTAGGCGGCGATGAGGGCGGCGAGGCCGACTCGGACTTCGACGTAGGCCCAGCTCGGCCGCCCGCACCAGGCGGCCACCTGGGCGATGTAGGCGAGGAGCGGCGCGTTGAGCGCGTTGATCGGCCCGACCGGTAGGCCGGGAACCTGTCCGGCCGCCGCCGCAAGCATCCCGAGCCACATCGAAGGCGCCACCGCGGGGAGCGCCAAGAGGTTCGCGGCCAGCGTGGTGGTTGAGACCGCGCCGAAGTGGAAGGCGATCAGCGGCGCGGTGGCGAGCGTCGCCGCGATCGTCAGAGCGGCGCCGTCGGCCACGGCCCCGCCGATGCCGCCCGAACCGATCCGCATCGCGATCGCACGCCGCAGCGGCGCCGCGAGAAGCAGGATCCCGACGACCGCGGCGAAGCTCAGCTGCCAGCCGACATCGGCCGCGATCCGCGGCTCGACCGCAAGGGTGACGATCGCCGCCACCGCCAACCCATAGAGGCGCGAGGCGCGGCGCCCCGCGAGGGTCGCGAGGACCGTCAGCGCTCCCATCACGCCGGCCCGCTGGATCGAGGGCCCGGCGCCGGTCAGAGGAACGTAGACGGCGATCAGCGCCAGGACCCAGACGAGCCGGGCGCGGAGCGAGATCCCGAGTGCGCCGAGGACCGGCATCGCCAGCAGCGCGAGCAGCGCCACGTTCTGCCCGGACACGGCGAGGAGATGGGAAAGGCCGGAGCGCCGAAAGTCTTCAACCGTGCGGGGGTCGATCCTCTCGTCCTCGCCGAGCACGAAGCCCCGGGCCAACGCCGCCTCGCGGGAGGGCATCCCCGTTCCCAGCGCGGCGTCCGCCCGGGCGCCGATCTCGCCGGTGTGGGCGATTGCGAGGGCGACGATCGCGACCACCCCGAGCAACAGGAGCAGTGGCGGCCGGCCGCTCGCCACCGGACTCAGGGCTGGAGGCGGGCCCGCAACGACTCCATCGTCGCCGGCCCGATCCCACTGACGTCGTCGAGCTGCTCGACCGAGGCGAGGCCGCCCTGCTGATCGCGGTATTCGATGATTTTCTGGGCGGTGACCGGGCCGATGCCGTCGATCGTTTCGAGCTGTTCGACGGTCGCCGAGCCGAGCCCTATCGGCCCGGTCGCCGCAGCCGGCCCGGTCGAGGTCGCGGCAGATCCGTGCGCCGGGACAACGACCTGCTGGCCATCGGTCAGCCGGGCTGCGCGGTTGATCGCCTCGAGGTCGGCACCCGCATCGGGGCCGCCGGCGCGCTGCATCGCGTCGATCACCCGGGCCCCGCTCGGCATCCGGTAGACGCCCGGCCGGCGCACCGCGCCGGAGACGTCGACGACGATCTCGCCGCCGCCGCTACCGACGCTGAGCCCGGCCGACCCCGAGTCGCCCCCGCCGAAGCCGACATCGGCAGTCGCCGGGCCGCCGTCGGCGCGCAGCGCCCGGACGCCGACCAGGAGGAGTGCGACGGCGACTGCGCCGTAGACGACGAGTTGGGAGCGGCTGAGCTCGGGCACCCGAAAAGGGTCCGCCTCCCCGGCGCGCAGGTGGCGCGCTCAGATCAACAATTCGGCTACAGGTCTTCGTCGTCGTCGTAGCCGGTCACTTCGGCGAGCTCGTTCTCGTAGAGCTCCTGCATCGAGACCGGCGGCGAGGCGGCGGTGACGTAGACGAGATCGACGTCGCCATCGTTCTCGATCCCGTGATCGGTCGCCGGCGGGATCAGGACGAGGTCGCCTACGGAGACCTTCTCACGGTCGCCGGCGACGATCATCGTCCCCGAGCCGCCGACGACGACGTAGATCTGCTCCGCGTTCTCATGCGAGTGGGAAGTCTGGTGCGCGCCGGGGGGAACCTCGACCCAGGTGGCCACGAGATTGCGAGACCCCAGCTCCCCGGCATCCATCAGGATGTGCGAACGGAGGCGATGGCGCTCCTGGACCGGTGCCTCTGAGAGCCGCCTGACAAGCACGCGCGCTTTCTACCAGAAATCCGCCCGCGGCCCTCGGCGCTTCATCGCACGACGAGGTTGACCAGCTTGCCGGGGACGACGACCTCCTTGATTACCTCCTTGCCGTCGAGGTGGCGGCGGACCTTCTCGCTTTCGCGCGCCAGCTCGAGCAGCTCCGCCTCCGGCGCCTCCGCGGCGGCCTCGATTCGGTCGCGGAGCTTGCCGTTCACCTGGACGACGAGGGTCACGGTGTCGCGCGAGAGGAGCTCGGGGTCGGCCTTCGGCCAGGGCTCCTCCCAGACCCGGCCGCCCATGAGCCGCTCCCACACCTCGGCCCCGAGGTGTGGCGCGAAGGGGAAGATCAGCGATCCGGCGGTCGCCGTCGCGAAGCGGACCGCGGCGACCCCGTTCGGGTCCGAGTAGAGGGCGTCCTTGACGCGGTAGGCGTCGTTGACGAGCTCCATCACGGCGGCGATGGCGGTGTTGAACTGAAATCCGCGCCCGAAGTCGCGGCTGACCTTGTCGATCGCCCAGTGCGCCTTTGCGAGCAGCTCGCGGGCCTCGCCGCCGGTTCCGGGGTCGATATCGCCGGCGTCCCTGCCCTCGACCTCCTCGCAGAGCCTCCAGAGTCGGGCGAGGAAGCGGTTGACTCCCTCGACGCCCTCGTCGGACCAGTCGGCGCCCCGCTCCGGGGGGCCCATGAAGCAGATGTAGGTGCGGGCGGTGTCGGCGCCGTAGCGCTCGACGTAGTCGGCGGGACTGACGGTGTTTCCGCGCGACTTCGACATCTTCGCCCCGTCGCGGGTGATCATCCCCTGCGTGAAGAGGTTCGCGAACGGCTCCTGGACGCCGAGCCAGTCCATGTCAGCGAGCGCCTTGACGAGGAAACGCGCATACATCAGGTGCAGGATCGCGTGCTCGACGCCGCCGATGTACTGGTCGACCGGCATCCAGTGGTCCGCCGCCTCGCGGTCCCACGGCGCATCCTCGTCCTGGGGGTCGAGGTAGCGGATGAAGTACCAGGCGGAGTCGACGAAGGTGTCCATCGTGTCGGTCTCGCGCCGCGCCGGCCCGCCGCAGCGCGGGCACTCGGTCGCGACCCAGTCCTCGGCCGCAGCGAGCGGGCTGCGCCCCTTCGGCGCGTAGTCCTCGACCTCGGGCAGCTCGACCGGAAGCTGGTCCTCGGGGACCGGGACGACCCCGCATTCCTCGCAGTAGACGACCGGTATCGGCGCCCCCCAGTAGCGCTGGCGGGAGACGAGCCAGTCGCGGAGGCGGTAGTTGACGGATGGGTGGCCGCGACCCTCCTCGGCGAGCCACTCGATGATCTCCGAGTAGGCCTCGCGATTGTCCATGCCGTCGAAGCGGCCGGACCCGGTCATCGGGCCGTCACCGGGATACGGCAGCCCAGCGTCGTCGCGGACGGCCTCCTCGTCGATGCCCTCGATGACGCGCCTGATCGGGAGGTCGAAGGCTTCCGCGAACTCATAGTCGCGGGTGTCGTGGCCGGGAACCGCCATTATCGCCCCGGTCCCGTACTCCATCAGCACGTAATCGGCGACGAACATCGGGATCTCCTCGCCGTTGACGGGGTTGACGACGCTGCGCCCGAGCGGCACGCCCGTCTTGTCCCGGTCCTCGGCTCCGCGCTCCTCGGCGGACTCGCGCGCGACCCGGTTGACGTACTCGCGGACGGCGTCCTCGGCCGGAGTGCCGGCGACCAGGCGCTCGAGCTCGGGATGCTCGGGCGCGAGGGCGAAGAAGGTCGCGCCGAACAGGGTGTCGGGCCGGGTCGTGAAGACGGGGAAGTCGATGTCGAGCTCCCTTTCTTGACAACGGAAGACGACCTCGGCGCCCTCCGAGCGGCCGATCCAGTTGCGCTGCATCGTCACCACGTGCTCGGGCCAGGACTCGAGCAGGTCGAAGTCGGAGAGGAGGCGGTCCGCGTACTCGGTGATCTTCCAGAACCATTGCTCGAGGCGGCGCTGCTCGACCGGGGTGCCGCAGCGCTCGCAGCGGCCGTCGATCACCTGCTCGTTGGCGAGGACGGTCGCGTCCTTGGGGCACCACTGGACCGGGGCCTCGGCGCGGTAGGCGAGGCCCCGCTCGAGGAGTTTGAGGAAGATCCACTGGGTCCAGCGGTAGTACTCGGGGGTGTGGGTGCCGAGCTCGCGCGACCAGTCGATCGAGATTCCCCACTCCCGAAACTGGCGCCGGAACGAGGCGATCGAGCGCTCGGTGACATCCCGCGGCGGCTCGCCGGTCTTGATCGCGTTGTTCTCGGCCGGAAGGCCGAAGGCGTCGTAGCCCATCGGGTGGATGACCTCGAAGCCGTGGCGGCGGCGGAAGTGGGCGATTGCGTCGCCCACCGCGTAGGTCTTGAGGTGGCCGACGTGGGGCTCTCCCGAGGGGTAGGGCAGCATCTCGAGCACGTAGCTCTTCGGCTTCGCCGGGTCGTACCCGGGCTGCCCCGGGTTGGCGACCTCCCAGGTTCGCTCATCGGCCCAGGTCCGCTGCCACTTCGACTCGATCGCTTTCGGCTCGTATCCGCTCACAGGGAAGATCCTATGGAGAACCAATGCGCCACCTCCTCCGCTTCGCGTCCGGGGGTGGCGCCTTTGCGCCGGATCAGCGCCGCTCGCGGAGAATCAGATTTCGACGCTCGCTAATCGATTCTTCGGGGACCGCGTCAGAAGACCGGAGAGACCGCGCGGAGAAGGTGCGGCCAGACGTAGACCTCGATCGAGGCGGCGATGAGGAGAGTCGGGATCGCGAGCAGGACGGTGACGAAGGTGGCGGCGAGAAGCTGGTTCCACTCCCCGCGGCGGCTTGCGATGAGCCAGGCCGCGAGGGGCAGGAAGAGCGCGCACAGCTCCGGGATCGCGTGGGGAAGGACGGTGACGATCAGTTCCAGTCGGGAGATGTGGAGCTGCTTGGCGAGCGTCGCGCCCTGGAACCCGAGGAAGAGAGCCTGGGTCGAGAGCGAGAAGAGGGTCACGGCGCAGACGAAGAGGATCGCGAACTCGGCGGCCTTGACATGAATCCAGCGGGATAGGCCGGATCGTTGCGAGGCGGCGAGCGGCATCGACGCGCCGGCGATGAAGCCGGCGACGCAGGCGGTGCCGTGCAAAGCCAGGACCAGCGAGTTCCGCCACAGGATCGGCAGCAGGTCGGCGGGCGTGCTCGGTTCCGTCAGGCCCGCCATGCGAATCGGGGTGATGTCGGGCGTGAGCTGGCCCGCGACGACCCAGGTGGCGCCGAGGAGCGCCAGCGCGATCGCGAAGCTGAGCGCAAGCCAGCCGCGCAGGACCGACCATGGATGCCCGCTCCAGGCATCGAGCGTCTCGCGCGTGTCCTGCATTCCGTGCGAGAACACGTGCTGGTTCGCGGTGTTCATCGGTCTCTCATCGGCAGATGGGTGGGCCGCTTGAGGAGGGTTGCTTTCAGTGCTCAGGCACGGTCGGCCCGCGTATCGCCTGGATCAGGCCCCAGAGCGAGACGCCTGCCCAGAAGGTCTCGAGCAGCAGGAAGCCCCAGAGGCTTTCGAGCAGGGCGAGGACGCCGAGGATCAGGGAGCCGACGACATTGAGGACGAGGTAGGTCCGCGAATGCTGGCTCATCGCCCCGAACTGCGCCGCCGCGTAGGCGATGAGGATGAAGACGGCGCCCACGACCTGAACCAGTTGGGCCATGCGAGTGAGGCTAGTCGGCGAGCTCGCGGGGGACGATGCCGACCCGCAGCTCGAGGCCGCCGCGGTCGACGCGGAGCTCGAGCTCGCGACCGATCCGATCGCCAACCATCAGCCGCTGGAGATCGCCGACATCGGCCAGGGCCTCGCCGTCGATGCCGACGATGAGGTCGCCGGGACGGAGGCCGGCCTCGGCGGCCGGGCTGTCGTCGACGACCTCGACGATCTCGATTCCGTCGGCCTGGCCGAGCTCGGCCGCGAGCCGCGGCGGCAGCGGGCGCGAGCCCCCGGCGACGCCGATGTAGGCGCGGCGCACCCGACCCTCGCCGATCAGTTCGGAGACGATGCGCCGCGTCGCCCCGTTGATCGGGACGGCGAGGCCGAGGCCGACGCCGGCGACGGCGGTGTTGATGCCGATGACCCTCGCGAGCCCGTCACCGAGCGCGCCGCCGGAGTTGCCGGGATTGAGCGCGGCGTCGGTCTGGATCACGTTCTCGATCAGGCGCGTCGCCGAGCGCGACCGGGTCGGGAGCGAGCGGCCGAGGGCGGAGACGACGCCGGCGGTGACCGAGCCGCTGAACCCGTTCGGGCTGCCGATCGCAACGACGAGCTGGCCGACGCGCAGTTGTTCGGCGTTGCCGAGGCTCGCCGGGGTCAGATCGCGGCCGTCGGCGCGAAGGACGGCGAGGTCGGAGAGGGCGTCGGCGCCGATCACCTCGAACTTGAAGTCGCGTCCATCGGGAAACGAGGCGGTTCCGTTCCCATCGGTCTCGGCGACGACGTGGGCGGCGCTGAGCATGAAGCCGTCGGCGCTGATCACGACGCCGCTGCCGGCGCCGACCTTGCGGCGCCCGCGCGGGGTCCGCCGCGAGACCGCGAGATGGGCGACGGACGGGCCGAGCCGCTCGGCGACACCGGAGACGGTGCGAGAGTAGGCGTCGAAGGCCTCGGAATCCGGTAGTTGCTCGTCCTGGTGAGGGGAGTCGGGCGCCGGCCAGGGAGCTGAAGTTGAGTCGATCAGACGAAGATTTGCCATCCGCCTGGACGTTAGCAACGGGCCGGCGCCGCCCCCTCAGTCGAGGCTCGAGAGCGCGGTTGCGACCGCGAAGCCGAGGGTGGTGACGAGGCCGGCGACGCGGCCCGATTTGCGGGTCGCGTCGGGGATCATCGAGTCGATCAGCATCACCAGGAGGGCGCCGGCGGCGAAGCCGTCGATCGCAGCCCTGAGCTCGCCGGAGGTGATGTCGGCGAGCCCATAGCCGAGAACCGTGGAGAGGGCGCAGATCGCGGCGACCCCGAGCCAGAGGCGGATGACGCGGTTGCGGGGCTCACCGGCCTCGTCCATCTCCGTCGCCGAACCGATGGCCTCGGGCAGGTTGGAGACGAAGATCGCGACGAGCAGGCCGAGCCCGATCCCTTCACCTGAGGCAAGGCCGATTCCCAGGACGAGCTGCTCGGGAATCCCGTCGAGGAAGGCGCCGAGGGCGAGCGCGGTCCCGGGGTCATCGGCCTGCGCCCGGGCCTTCGGGCCGTGGCCGCTGGAGGCGCGCCGGTCGATCAGGCCGTCGAGGGCGAAGAAGGTGAGCGCGCCCAACCCGAGGCCCAGCGCGGTCGAGCGCAAGCTCCCCTCCTCGATTCCCTGAGCCGCGAGCTCGAAGCTGATCGCGCTGATCAGCGCCCCTGCTCCGAAGGCGAGCACCAGCCCGACCTGGCGGTCGGGCCAGCGGCGGGCATAGGCGAGCAGGGCTCCGAGGACCAGCGAGGATGCCGCCAGCACCCCCCAGCCCAACGCGGCGGCCACTCAGCTCACCGACGTTGGAACAGGTGGGCCGAGAGACGCAAATGGCCTGCCCCGGCGGCGAATGAGAATCGTCTGGCCAGAGGCGGCCCGCTCCATGTAGTAGCCGAAGTGATTGCGGAACTCATGGGCACCGACCTCGGTGGATCGAGGGGATTCCGTTGCCTGGTTAGTGGAGCTGAGGGGGCTCGAACCCCTGACCTCGTCGCTGCCAGCGACGCGCTCTTCCAGCTGAGCTACAGCCCCGGGAAACTCAAAATCGGTGGCCCAGTTTAGCGCCGCTCGTTGGCCGTTTTGCGGTTGGCCGACGCGGAGGTTGACCGTCGTCTGCCCGGAGAAAACGGCGATCGGCAGTAGATAGCAGCGATCGAGGGATTCGCAGTAGATCGCGATCGCGTCGATCTCGTTCTCGTCGTAGGTGGACATCACATACCCACGAGTTGGCGAGTGATACGAGGAGCTGATTCGCGCACGGATCACATCGCCCTTCCGATTGCCCCATTTGCACTGCACGCGGACGATTCGAACTCCGAGATCGAGAGCCATTGGGGTCGAACACTCACGGATCAACGCCCTAACGTAGAAATACTGAGATCCGCCTACGCGGCGCGCTGATCGGGGCCCGGGTCCTCATCGACGTCGAGGATCAGGCTGTCGTCAGCGGTGCGGCGGACGCGGAAGTCCATCGGCGCGCTCTCTTCGAGCTCGCGCAGCAGCTCGACCGGGTGCTCGAGGTTCATCGAGAGCGTCGCCCGGCCCTCGGAGAACCGCTCGACCGAGATGTCGGCGCCGCCGAGGCGGCTGATCGCGTCCTCGATCCCGACCAACTGCGAGAAGTCGCCCAGCGGCCCGATCTCGAGTTTCATCCGTCCCTCGAAGAGCTCGTTGCCGTTCGTGCCGTTGGTGCCGTTCGTGGCGGCCGGAGCGGCCTCTTCGACCTCGGAGTTCGCGTCGACGAGTTCCTGCGCCCGCCGGCTCACGTCGACCGCCTCGCGCAGCGCCTTCATCCGGATCCGGGTCGCCTGGCCGCGAGCCTGGGAGTGGATCTCGTCGATGTGAGACGCGACCGCCTCGAGCGAGGTGATGCTTCGCTCGTGGCGCTCATTCGCCTCGCGCAGCTTCTCGCCGAGGAAGCGGATCTCGCGCTCCCGCTCGATCACCATTCCCGACAGGCCCGCAGCCTCCTGTTCGGCGTGCTCCGCCAACCCTGAAGCCTCGCGCCAGCGCTCCAATGCGTCCGCGGCCTTCTCCTGAAGGTTCGCGATCTGCTCTTCCCGATCCCCGATTGCCGCGTCGACGTCGCTGCGACGGTAACCGAAAAGGGCCCTCTTGAAGCTGCCCATGCGCCGCAAAGTAGGGGCCTCCTCGGACGGCATTTCCGGCCATTCACGAAACCGTCGAACGTGTGTTCGTAGACCCCTCTCAGGCACTCGCGGCGGAGCGGGCCTCGGGCTCGCCGAGATCGAGCTCGAGCCGGGGCGCCTCGCGCCAGAGATCCTCGAGCGCGTAGCGCCGGCGAGCATCGGCCGTGAACACGTGGAGGACCGAGTCGAGATAGTCGAGCACGATCCAGCCGGCGGCCCCGTCGCCCTCGACGCCGCCAGGCAGCAGACCCATCTCGTTCTTCAGACGCAGCCTGACCTCGTCGACGATGGCGCGGGCCTGGCGCTCGTTGCGCGCGGTGCAGATCTCGAGGTAGTCGGTGTAGGAGACGAGCCCGCGCATGTCGAGGGCGACGATCTCGCTCGCCCCTTTCGAGTCGGCGATCCCGACCAGCCTCCGCGCGAGCGCCTCGGAATCGAACCCCTGTCACCGCGCTCACGCGTACACGCCCTTCTCCTCGATGAACCGCGCGACCGGCTCGGGCACCAGATACCGCAGCGGACGGCCGGCCGCGGCCCGCTCGCGGACGACCGAGGAGGAGACGCCGAACTCGGGCATCTCGAGCATCGTCACCCGGTCTCCCGCCCCCAGGCTCCTCATCACCGCGGCGACGTCCGCGTCGGAGACCCCGGCCCGCCGGGCGACGGCGAGGCGCGCCATCTCCGCAACCCGCTCCGGCTGGCGCCAGCTCTCGAGGCCGACCGCGGCGTCCGCCCCCATCACGAACACCAGCTCCGTGTCGCCCTTCTCGCGCCCAAGTTGTTCCAAGGTCTCATACGTGTAGGACGGCCCATCGCGTTCGGTCTCGAGCGTCGAGACGCTGAATCGCGAGTCGTCGGCCGCGGCCAGCCGCGTCATCGCCAGCCGCTGCTCGCGGCCGGGGTCGTCGGCTATCCGCTTGTGAGGAGCCTCGCCGGTCGGCATCAGGATCACCTCGCTGAGACCGAGCTGCCAGAGTGCCTCCTGAGCCAGCGCGAGATGCCCGAGATGCGGCGGGTTGAACGCCGAGCCGAGAATCCCGATGCCGGCGGGCTCGGGGCTAGATGGGCTCTTACCCACGCACCTGGCCGTCGCCGCGGACGACGTACTTGTAGGTGGTCAGCTCGCGGAGGCCGATCGGGCCCCGCGCGTGCAGCTTCTGGGTCGAGTTGCCGATCTCGGCACCCATCCCGAACTCGAACCCGTCGGTGAATCGGGTCGATGCATTCGTGTAGACGACCGCCGCGTCGACGCCGTCCGTGAAATCGGCGGCGGCCGCATCGGAGCCGGTCACAATCGCCTCCGAGTGACGGGTCCCGAACCGGTTGACGTGCTCGATCGCCTCCTCGAGCGAGTCGACGACGCCGACCGCGATCTTGAGATCGAGGAACTCCTTGCCCCAGTCCTCCGGCTCGGCCTCTCCGACCTCGACCTCGCCGGCGGCGGCCCGTGCCCGCTCGTCGCCGACCAGCTCGACGCCGGCATCGCGGAGCTCGGCAAGGGCAGCGGGCAGGAAGTCCGAGGCGACGGCGGAGTCGACCAGCAGCGTCTCCGCCGCGTTGCAAACCCCAGGCCGCTGGACCTTCGCGTTGAGGACGATTCTCCGCGCCATCTCGAGGTCGGCGTCGGAATGGACGTAGACGTGGCAGTTGCCGGCGGCGGCGTAGATCACCGGCACCGTCGCCACCTCCTTCAGCGCCGCCTTCAGCCCTTCGCCGCCGCGCGGGATCAGGAGGTCGATCAGATCGTCCTGCGTCGCCAGCTCGGCGAGGTCCTCGTGGCCGCCGCCGGCCAGCAGCACCACCGCGTCCTGCGGCAGGCCCGCCTCGGCGAGCGCGTCGCGGACGATCGCCGCCAGCGCCCCGTTGGTCCGTTCGGCGTAGTGGGAGCCGCGGAGGACGATCGCGTTGCCGCTCTTGATCGTCAGCGCCGCGCAATCGACCGTCACGTTCGGCCGCGCCTCGTAGACGACGGCGACGACGCCGAGCGGCACCCGCAGCTTACGCAGCCCCAGGTCGCCGGCGACCGTTTTTGCTTCCAGCTCCTCCCCGACCGGGTCGGGCAGCGCCGCGATCGCGCGCACCCCCTCGGCCATCGCCTCGATCCGACCCTCGTCCAGGGTCAGCCGGTCGCGCAGCGCCGGGGTCAGCCCGGCCGCGCGCTCGTCGGCGAGGTCGGCGGCATTCGCATCCAACACCTCCGCAACCCGCTCGCCGAGCAGCCTCGCGGCCGCCTCGAGGGCCGCGTCCCTCGCCTCGGTCGACACGCTCGCAAGCACCCGCGAAGCAACACGGGCTGCCTCACAGCTTTCAGCAACGGAGATCGTCGTCGTAGCCATCACCGCTAAGGGTAACCAGCGGGGGTTGGGTGCCTCTCTCGAAGCGCGGCGCTACCGGCGCAGCCGGCCAGCGCGAGAGAGAGGTACCCGACCCCCGATTCCACCTTTAGAGGAGAACGAACCGATCCCGGTGGATCGCCTCGTCAGCCGCGTGCGGAAGCCGCTCCCGCACCGCATCGCTCTTCAACCCGGCGACCTGGCCCAGCTCGCGCGCCGAGTAGTCGACGATCCCCTTGCCGAGCACGGCGCCGTCGCTCGCGACCTCGACCGCGTCGCCGGCCTCGAAATCGCCCTCGACCGCGGTGACCCCGACCGGCAGCAGGCTCGACCCACGCTCGCGCAGGACCCGGGCGGCGCCTTCGTCGACGAGGACCCTCCCCCGCGCCGGCTTCGCGTACTTCAACCAGAGCTTGAAGCTGGATGCCTTCCCCTCCTGGGCGGCGAATCGAGTCCCGACCGGCTCACCGGCTGCGGCGGCGGCGAGCGTCCCCAGGCGGGTGCCGTCGCAGATCACGCTCGGAATCCCGGCCTCGCTCGCCATCTCAGCCGCCGCGACCTTGCTCCGCATCCCCCCCGATCCGAACGCCGAGGTCCGGTCGCCGATATCGAGGCTCTCGAGCGCGGAGAAGTCGCCGACCTCCTCGACTCGGGTTGCGCCGGAGTCGACCCCGGGATCGGCGCTGTGGAGGCCGTCGACGTTGGAGAGCAGGACGAGGAGCCGGGCGTCGAGCAGAATCGCGACCTGAGCCGCGAGGAAGTCGTTGTCGCCGAAGCTGATCTCGTCGGTCGCGGTCGTGTCGTTCTCGTTGACGACCGGGACAACCCCCCAGGCGATCAGGCGCCGCAGCGTCTGGCGGGCGTTGAGATAGTTCGTGCGGGCGGCGATGTCGGCCGCTGTCAGCAGAACCTGGGCGGCGTGCGTCCCGCGCTCGGACAGGCGCGCCTCGTAGGCGCGGAAGAGGTCGCCCTGGCCGACCGCTGAGGCGGCCTGCAGCTCGTCCATCGCCCGCGGCCGCGACGGCAGCTCGAGCAACCGAATCCCGCGCGCGATCGCCCCCGACGTGACCATCACGACCCGCTCGCCCCCGTTCTCGAGCGCCGCGACCTGCTCGCAGACGGAGTCGAGGACGTCGACCCGCAGCTCGCCGTCGTCACCGGCGACGATCGAGGAGCCGAGCTTGACCAGGAGCGTCATCGAAAGCCAGTCTAGGTCCAGCTCTGGGCGACCCGCCGCGCGCCGGACGCGGAGGTCCCGGTCGCGAGATCGCCGGTTGTGAGAAGCGCGACCGGGGCCAAGCAGAGGACGCGCGGCTATATGTGGAGCTCGAACTCGTGCTCGCCGATCCGGACGTCGTCGCCCGGCTCGAAACCGGCGGCGCGGAGGGCCGCGATCACACCGATCTCGTTCAGGCGCTGCTCGAGGTAGGCGAGCGCCTCCTCGTTGGCGAGGTCGTGGCGCTCGAGCAGCAGCTCGACCCCCCGCCCGAGCACCCTGAATCCGCCGTCATCCTCGCGCTCGACCCAGTACCCGCCCTCGCCGGCCGGCCGGTAGACCCGGTGCTCGGCCTCGAACTCGGCGGCCGCGACCTCGCCCTCCGGCCGGGCGCTCTCGGGGCCGGGCAGCTCGGCCAGGATCCTGTGCCGGAGCTCGTCGAGGCCCTCTCCAGTCGCCGAGGAGACCGCGATCACCCCAAGGACACGGTCGCCCAGGCGCCGCCGCCACTCGGCGAGCGCCGCCTCAACCTCGACCTCCGGAAGGAGGTCGCGCTTGGAGAGGACGATCAGCTCCGGCAGCGTGTCGAGGCCGCCACCGTAGGAGGAGAGCTCGCGCCGGACCGCGGCGTGGTTGGCGGCGGGCTCGCCCTCGACCGGCGCCAGGTCGACCAGGTGGACGAGCATCGCGCAGCGCTCGACGTGGGCGAGGAACTCGTGGCCGAGGCCGGCGCCCTCCGATGCGCCCTCGATCAGCCCCGGGATGTCGGCAAGGACGGCCTGGCGGTCCTCGTCCTCGATCGTCCCGAGAACCGGGTTGATCGTCGTGAACGGGTAGTCGGCGACCTTCGGCGCGGCGCGCGTCAGCCGGCCGAGAAGCGACGACTTTCCCGCGTTCGGAAGCCCGATCAGGCCCGCGTCCGCGAGCAGCTTCAGGCGCAGCTCAATCCAGCCCTCCTGCCCCGCGGTTCCCCGCTCGGCGAATCGCGGGGCCTGCCGGGTCGAGGTCGCGAACCGCCGGTTGCCATTGCCGCCGCGACCGCCGTGGGCGACGACAGCGCGCTGGCCGGGCTCGACGAGGTCGATCCGGCTGCCATCGACCGCCTCGGCCTGCGTCCCTGCCGGCACGGCGATCTCGCGGTCCTCGCCGCGGGCGCCGTGGCGGTTCGCCCCCTCGCCGTGTCCGCCGCGGCCGGCGCGGAAGTGCTTGCTGCCCCGCAGCGCGCCGAGGTCCCGCCTCGAGGCATCGCAGACCAGGACCACGTCGCCGCCGTGGCCACCGTCGCCGCCGTCCGGCCCCCCGCGCGGCACGTGGGCCTCGCGGCGGAAGCTCATGCACCCGTTGCCGCCGGAGCCCGCCTCGACCCAGATCTTCGCGCGATCGTCCATCGCGACACAGTCTGTCGATTCGAACGTGGCCGATGGCCCTGTGAGAGAGTTCGCCCGTGATCGCGGCTCGGATCAGGTGTTGATCGAGTGGAGACCCGACGGATGCCATCCCGCTCGATCGCGATCACGATCCTGGCCCTCGCGGCGTCGCTCGCGGCGACCGTCGCGGCTCCCGCACAGGCGAATGAAGCCGCCACGGCGCTGGCCCGGCGGCTCGGCCCCGGGACGCGAGTCGCGGCCCAGTCGGAGACCGGCTCCGGCGTCACCTTCATCGGCACCGGCCCGGGCAGGGCGATCCCGCTGCGGGCCTCGACGCCGCGCGCGGCCGCGCTCGAGGCCGGCGAGCGATTTGGGCCCGACTTCGGCCTCGGGCCCGGCGGGGCGCTGGGGGTCAGCCGGCTCGAAACGCACCGCGACGGGAGCTCGGCCGCCCACCTCCAGCAGACCGTCGACGGCATCCCCGTTCTCGGCGGAGAACTCGCGGTCGGCCTCGACCGGGCCGGGAACCTGCTCTCGATCGCCGGCGAGCTCGAGCCCGACAGGGTGATCGACCCGACCCCTTCGGTCGGCGCCGCCACCGCTGCCGAGACGGCGGTCGCCGCGGTCGCCAAGGGCGCCGGCGTCCCCGCCGCCGAGCTGACCGCGACGAACCCCGAGCTCTCTGTCTACGACCCGCGGATCCTCGGCGGCCCCGGCCTCTCGATGCCGCGCACCGTCTGGCGGGTCGAGGTCAGCGCCGGAGTCAGCCCGGTCACGGTCCGCAATCTGGTGCTCGTCGACGCCGACCTCGGCAACGTCGCCCTCGACTTCAGCGAGATCGAGGGTGCCGGAAAAAACCGGATCGTCTGCAACGCCGAAGAAGAAACCAAACTGGTGCCCTGCACCGAATCGGAAGCCGAACTGAAAGAGGGCCTGCCGGAAGGCGCGCCGGTGTCCACGGAAGCCGACGCCAATGCCGCCTACTACCTCACTGGCGACCTCTACGACTTCTACATGAGCCACTTCGGCCGCGACAGCATCGACGACCACGGGCTGCCGCTGATCTCGACCGTCCGCTTCTGCGAACCCGGAGAATGCCCGTTCGAAAACGCCTTCTGGAACGGCGAACAGATGGTCTACGGCGACGGCCTCGTCACCGACGACATCACCGGCCATGAGCTCACGCACGGCGTCAACGCCTCGGAGTCGAACCTCTTCTACTACTACCAATCGGGCGCCCTCGACGAGGCGATCGCCGACATCTTCGGCGAGCTGTTCGACCTCACCCTTCCGACCTACCCCGGCTCGACCAAAGAAGACAAACCGGAAGACCGCTGGCTGATGGGCGAGGACTCGAGCCTGGGCGCGATCCGCAGCCTGAAGGAACCGAAAAAAATTCGGGGACCCGGAAACGACAGGCTCCGGAAAATGGTTCTTCGACCCCGAGACCGACTTCGAAACAGGCGACAACGGGGGCGTCCACGAGAACAGCGCGGTCGGCGGCAAGGCGGCATTCCTGATGACCGATGGAACGCCGCCCGGGGAACCTTTCAACACCCAGACCGTGACCGGGCTGGGAATCGAAAAGACCCTCCAGATCACCTACGACGTCGTCACCAACATGCTCACCTCGGCCGCCGACTACCAGGACTACGGGAACGACCTCCGCCAGGCCTGCTCCGACCTCGTCGGCCAGCACGAAATCACGGCTGGCGATTGCGAACAGGTCCAGAAGGTCGTGCTCGCCACCGAAATGGCGAAACCGCCCGCCAAAGCCACCCCGGCGACGGCGAGCGTCTGCGCTCCCGGCCAGACCGCCGTGCCCGCCTTCTTCGACGACCTCGAGAATTCCGAAGTGGACAAACGGTGGCAATCTGAATCGCTGGAAGAACCACCAGGCCCCGACGTCTTCTTCTTCTCCCAGGAATCGGCGGAAGAAGCCGGCTTCGATGCGACCTACGCGACCAGCGGCACCGGGAACATCTGGGGGTTCGATTACGGCGAAATATCCGACTCGGCGATCGCGATGACAAAAAGCATCAAGGTGCCGAGCGGCGGCCTGATGCACTTCGACCACGCCCACGGCTTCGAGACCGGCGAAGGCCAGGACTTCGACGGCGGCGTGATCGAATACAGCACCGACGGCGGCGCGCACTGGCACGACGCCGGCAGCCTGATCGAAGCCGGCGACGACTACGGGGGGACGATCTCCGAAGAAGCCGGAAACCCGCTCGCCGGAGAGCCCGCCTTCGTCGGTGACAGCGCCGGCTACGGCTCGACCCGCCTCAACCTCTCCTCTCTCGCCGGCAACCAGGTCCGGTTCCGGTTCCGGCTCGGAACCGACCAAGCGCAGGAAGACTACGGCTGGTTCATCGACAACGTCGAGATCTACCACTGCGACGGCGGTGAAGGAAGCCCGCCGCCTCCGCCGGCAGAAGGAACCCCGGCATCGTCCTCGAGCGCCGCCCCTGTCACACCGGTCCCGGCCCCCAACCGATGCGCCGCCGCCCATGCGGCGCTGGTCAGGGCGCAGGCGAAGGTGGCGCGGCTCCGGCGGAGGCTGCGGGCGATGCGGCCGCCGACCGACGGGGCGAGAAAAGCGGTCCGCACGGCGACGGCGAACGTCCGCCGCAAGCGCGCCGCCGCGCGCCGCGCCTGCGGCGGCTGAGACCCGGCGGTGGAGACTTCGCTCCGGTGTTCGTTATGTCCAAATATTCGACATAACGAACACCGGAAGGCAGGGCCCTCCCATCTCGCGCGAGTGGTCCGCCAGGGCTCTGAAAGGGAGGTGGCGGTGGCCCTACCCGCGCAGCGGCGTCTTGTTTTTCGCCGCCATGGTTATCGAGAACCGGCTATCGCAGCTTGCGAAAAACCCAGCAAGCGGGAGGGGCACCGCCCTCCCCTACACCTAGTCCTGGAGGACCGAGATCGTGCGGCCACGGCGCGAGGGCCGGAACTCGACCTTTCCCTCGCGAGTCGCGAAGATAGTGTGGTCGCGGCCGAGGCCGGTGCCCTCGCCGGGGCGGAACCGGGTTCCTCGCTGGCGGACGATGATCTCCCCGCCGCTGACGCGCTGGCCGGCGAAGACCTTCACCCCGAGCATCTTCGGGTTCGAGTCGCGGCCGTTTCGGCTTGAGCCGAGTCCTTTCTTATGAGCCATCGTCGGCGTCCTTTTTAGCGGGTTTTTTCGCGGCTTTCTCTTTTTTCTCGGCCGCCGGTTTCCTCGTCAGCAGTTTCAGCTCGGTCACCTCGAGCCGGGTCAGCTCCGAGCGGTGTCCGGCGCGGCGGCGGTAGCCCTTCTTCGGCTTGTATTTGAAGACCTTCACCTTCGGCCCCCGCAGGTGCTCGGCCACGGTCGCCTCGACCTTCACCTTTTCGAGCTCCTTCGGCTCGGCGATGACCTCCTTGTCGCGGAACAAAACCGGTCGGAGGGCCACCTTGTCGCCCTCCTCGGCGCTCAGCCGATCGACGAGCACGGAGGTGCCCTTCTCGACCCGATACTGCTTGCCACCGCTCTCTATGACCGCGTACGTGCTCATTTGAATTTTTCGCGCTTTCCTCGCTGCGCGCAGATGCAGATATGGCTCATTTGGCTCGCACCGCGCTCATTGTTCCTTGCCGCTCTGAGTGGAGCGCGACCGACCCTGACCGCCTTGGCGGCCACGACGGCTACTGCGCGAGGCGGCGGATTCTAGACGGTGGAAGGGAAATTGACGTGCTCGGCGGGGCGCGCCTGGTCAAGCCGGACGGTGGACGCGCCCGCAGCGCGTAGCAGCGCTACGCGCAAGGGAGCGGGTGCCGAGCCGGTGCAGCGCCAGGCGCGTCATCGACGAGTGCGGGAATTTGGCTCTTGCCGACTGGGCTGGGAGTCGCCTCCGGCACCGTTGGAGTGACCGGCGCCATCCGGCAGCGAGGCGACCGCGGCCGAGCGCTCGACGCTCTCGATCCTGACCAGCTTGCGCTCGCCGACGAACGGGCCGCCACCGCTGACGCTGACGATGTAGGAGTCGATCCTGGCGACCGCGTCATCGGGGTTGTACATGTGCGGCTCCTCGATCTTGACCAGCACCTCCTCGCCGACCTTGAACGGCAGCGCCCGCTCCTCGATCTCCTCGACGCTGCCGGATTCGACCAGGTCGAAGGTCTCGATCGGGAGCGCGTCGCCGCCCTCGAAGTGGAACTGCTTGCCGGTCTCCGCCTCGAGCTCGGCGAGGCCGCTGTCGCGACCCATCAGCTCGGCGGCGACCTTCGGGTTGACCCGGAGCAGGTACGCGTCGCCGACCTCGGCGGCCATCTCGCGCATCTTCCGCAGGCCATCGAGCGCGACCGTCTCGGCCGAGAGGACTACCCCCTCGCCGTCGCAGGTCGGGCACGGGGCGGTGAGGATCTCGCGCACCCCGTCGGTGATGTTCTGGCGCGTCATCTCGACCAGACCGAGCGGCGAGACCTCGACCACGTAGCTCTTCGACTTGTCGGCATCGAGCGCTTTGCGCAGCGTCTTCAGCACTTTGTCGCGGTTTTTCGCGCGCGCCATGTCGATGAAATCGATGACGATGATTCCGCCGATGTCGCGCAGCCGCAGCTGGCGCACCACCTCCTCGGCCGCCTCGGTGTTCACCCGGGTGATCGTCTCCTCGAGCCCGCCTTTGCCGCGCCCGGTGAAGCTGCCGCTGTTGATGTCGATCACCGTCAGCGCCTCGGCGTAGTCGATCACCAGGTAGCCGCCGGAGGGAAGGTCGACGCGCCGATCGAGCGTTGATTCGATCTCCTTGTCGACGCCCCATTTCTCGAGCAGCGGCTTCTTCCCCTCGTAGAGCTCGACTTTCTCGACCAGCTCGGGAGCGGTGCGCTGAAAGAACCCGGTCACCCTTTCGAACTGCTTCGGCGAGTCGATGATCGCCGTTTCGAAATCGATCAGGAAGACGTCGCGGAGGACGCGAACCGGCAGGTCAGCCTCCTGGAAGACGAGGCCCGGGGCCTTGGTCTGCTCGGTGCGGCGCTGCAGCACCTCGTTCAGCTTGTGCAGGTACCCGATCTCTCGCACGAAGTCGGATTTCTTCGCTCCGTGGGCGGCCGTGCGGACGATCAGCCCGCCCGGGCCTTTGTAGGTGCGGTCGACCATCCTCCGCAGGCGGTCGCGCTCGGATTCGCTCAGCCGGCGGCTGACGCCGACGCCGCTTCCCTGCGGGGCGTAGACCAGGTAGCGGCCGGCGATCGAGACGTTCATCGAGAGCCGGGCGCCCTTCGACTTCAGCGGGTCCTTGACGACCTGGACGACGATCTCCTGGCCGGATTTGAGCATCTCGCTGATCCGCCGGCCGCTGCCTCGGCCCCGCCTCGGGGCCTGCTCGCCGCTCGGGAGGACGATCTCGTCGACGTGGAGGAACCCGTTTCGCTCGAGCCCGATGTCGACGAACGCCGCCTCCATGCCGGGCAGGACGTTGTCGACCTTGCCCATGTAGATGTTGCCGACGATCGAGCGCCGGCTGCGGCGCTCGATGTAGAGCTCCGCAACGTTGGGTTTGCCGCCCTTGGTCTTCGACTCGAGGACGGCGACGCGTGTCTCGCCGCGATCGGCGGACACCAGAATTGTTTTTTTCATTTCCTTTGACTCAGTTCAGTAGGTACGCATCCGCCGGCACCCGTGGGGTCACCAGGCGAACCTGCCTTTCTGACTGAGGCGCGCTTGGACGTGAATGCTCTGCAGCACTCCGACCGCGAGGAATGTCGCGATCACGGAGGAGCCTCCGTAGCTCAGGAGCGGCAGGGGGATTCCCGTGATCGGCATGATCCCGAGGTTCATCCCCACGTTGACGAAGACCTGGAAGAGGAGCATGGCGGCGATTCCACCGGCCACGAGAATCCCATACGAGTTCTTCGAGAGCGTCACGATCCGCAGCGCCCGCCAGATCAGCAGGGCGTAGAGGGATAGGACCAACGCGGCGCCTGCGAACCCGTAGCGCTCTCCGATCACCGCAAAGATGAAGTCGGTATGCCGCTCCGGGACGAAGTCGAGCCGCGTCTGTGTTGCGCTGTTGCCACGGCCGGTCACCTGACCGGCTCCGATGGCGATTCGCGCCTGATTCTGCTGGTAGCCCGCGTCGCTGGGGTCCTTGCTCGGGTTCACGAACGAGGTGAGCCTCTGTTGCTGATACCCCTTCAGGATCGGCACCCCGAGCTTGGGAGCGCCGAAGAGGACGATTGCGACGGTGACCGCCAGCACGCCGAGGATGGCGGCGAGGTGCGTCCAGCGGACGCCCCCCACGTACATCACGGCGAGGGTGATCGCCCCGAACACCAGTGAGGTGCCGAGGTCCGGCTGCAGGAACACCAACGCAGCCGGGGCGAGGCCGAGGCAGAGGTAGCGCACCGTGCGCTGCCACGGCGAGCCCCGCCGGGCGCCATCGATGACGAATCCGGCAAGCGCTAGCACTAACAGGAGCTTGCCGAGCTCCGATGGCTGAAAGGAGAAGAAGGGAAGTTCGAAGGAGCGGCGCGAGCCGCGCGCGGCGAAGCCGAAGACGAAGATGAGCCCGACGCTCGCGCAGAGCAGCGTGTAGATCCCGACCCGGATCTCGCGGAAGCGCGAGTAGTCGATCCTCGAGATCAGGTACATGCCGATCAGGCCCAGCACGGCGTAGAGGGCCTGGCGATCCGTGTAGTAGCCGGGACTGCCGGGAACGTCCTGGGCGGTCGCGTGGTCGAGGGTGTAGACCGAGACCGCGGCGAGCGCGATCGCCGAGAACCCGAGGGCGACGTCCATGTAAGGCAGCCCGAGGCGCTCGGCGATCCCCGGCCGCACCGCAAACGGCTCCGGCCGCGCGCGGCGGGCTCTGGTCGCGTACATCATGGTCTTTCTTCTTCTTCGGAGGGGCCTTCGGAAAGTTCCTTGGCGAACAATGCTTCCAGGATCTGCCGCGCGGCGGGCGCCGCCGCTTCGACGCCGAACCCGCCTTCCTCCATCGTCACGAAGGTGATGTAGCGCGGGTTCGGGTACGGGGCCAGGACTCCGTACCAGGACTGGTCAGGATAGGGCGGCCGCTGTGCAGTGCCGGTCTTGCCGGCGACGGGAATCGGGAAGTTGCAGAAGACGGCGCACGAGGTCCCGCCTCCGCCCTGGGCGGCGTCGTGCAGACCTTCGAGGATGTCTTCCCGATACGCCGCGTCGATCCTGACGTGGCGGCGGGGCTTGGGGTCGATTTCCTTCAGGACCCGCCCGGCCGCGTCGTCGACCTGGAGCCCGACGTGTGGCGTGACCACCGTTCCCCCGTTGGCGATCGCCGCGTAGGCGATCGCCATCTGCAGCGGGTTGGTCTGGAGATCCCCCTGGCCGGTGGCGAGCTGGACATTGTCGCCGGCCGACCACGGTCGTTCGGTTTCGCCTTCCTTGTAGAGCTGGTCGCGCCAATGCTGGGAGGGGAGCAACCCTTCGGCGGCGCCGGGCAGGTCGATCCCGGTCGGCCTCCCGATCCCGAACTCGTGCGCCCAGTGCTGGAGGTCGCCGGAGTCCCACATCCGCAGCCCGAGCGTGTAGAAGAAGACGTCGGAGGAGACTTCCAATGCCGAGACCAGGCTGACCGAGCCGTTCGCGGCTTCGCCGGCGTTGGTGAAGACCTGTTCGCCGACGACCAGCTGGCCGGGGTCGTAGATCACTTCTTCCGGGGTCAGGTTGCCGGATTCGAGCGCCGCGACCGCGGTGATCGGCTTGAAGGTCGACCCGGTCGGATAGAGGCCGGCGATCGCCCGGTCGGTCAGCGGCGCCAGGATTTCGTCCCGGTAGAGGGTGTTGACCTGCGCCTGGGTCATCGGTTTGGTGAAGACCGAGGGTTCGTAGGTCGGGTAGGAGCCCATCGCGACGATTTCGCCATTGTGGACGTCCATCGAGACGAACCCCCCGCGGAGGCCGGTCGAGGCCATCGCCGCTTCGCCCGCTTCCTGGACCGGTGTGTCGATCGAGAGCTTCAGATTGTTGCCGGGGACCGGCGGCTGCGAGAGCAGCTGCCCGTTCGGAGTCGGCTGGCCGAAGGCGTCGACCTGGACTTTGGTCAGCCCCGGCTTGCCGCGCAGGTAGCGATCGTAGGTGTTCTCGACGCCGTCCTGACCGATCTCGTCGCCCGGCTCGAGCCCCTTGTACTGCGGTTCCTTCAGCTGTTCTTCGCTGACCTCGCCGACCTGGCCGAGGATGTGAGCAGCGAGCGTCCCGTCCGGGTAGTTGCGGACGAAGACGCGCTGAACGGTCACGCCCGGAAACAGGTGCTGGTTCTCCTGCATGAAGTAGACGAGGTAGTGGCCGACGTCCTTGCGAAGGGTCACCGGGGCCCCGGGTGACGTCACGACCCCTTCGTGGATCGTCTTCTTGACCCGGTGGGGCGTCGAGTGAGTCAGTTCGGCGAGCTGCGTAAGCTCGGCCTGCCGCCGCTTCAGTTCGGGCGGCAGCTTGTTGGGGTCGATCTGCAGCGCCAGGCTGGTTCGGTTGTCGACCAGGACTTCGCCGCTGCGATCGAGGATCGAGCCGCGCGGGGCGCTGACCCTGAACTCGCGGGTCCTGTTGTTCCTCGCCTCAGCGAGATTTTCCTTCCCGTTCAGGACCTGCAGGAACCAGAGCCGGAAGAAGAGGACCACGAACAGGGCGAGAGCGACCGCGCCGAACAGGGCCAACCGCACCGCGAGCCGGTTGTTCATCGGCGATCCGCGTTCCCCGGAGCGCAGGTACATGCGGCTAGCGCGCCCCCAGCACGGTCGGCTGGCGCCGGCGCTCGACCCGGGGCTCCTCGACCAGCGCCGCTCTCAGGGCGAACCGCATCCCGTGGTAGAGCGGCCAGCCGAGGAAGAAGGCGTAGATGCTCTTCAGCGCCATGTCGCGGAGGACCAGGCTGCTGATCGGGGCATCGATGCCGAGCGTCAGTTCGACCAGGGCGAACCCGACCTCGGCGAGCAGGGTGAATGCCATGCAGAGCAGTGGCGGCACCAGCGAGCTGTGGATTTCGAACCGTTCGCGGAACAGCCCTGCGGCGTACCCGACCCCGAGCAGGACCAGCGACGTAACCCCCAGCGTCCCGGCGACCAGGCAGTCGACGAGGAACCCGACCGAGAACCCGGTCACGGCGCCGGTCATGCTGCCGCCGAGCAGGCCGAGGACGACGACGAAGGCCGGCAGGATGTCGGGGCTTGTCTCGAGGAACGTCACGCGTGAGAAGAAGGAGAGCTGGAGCAGCACGACCAGGATCGCTATCGCGACGAGCCGGGCGAGGATCTTCGGGGTGACGATCACCTGCGGGGGCCCCCGGTCAGAACCTGCACTAGGTCGAGATTTGCCAAGTCGGCAAATGGTCGCACGTGGACCTGCTGGCTTGCCTCCTGCTCGAGCACCGAGGCCTTGGTGACCTCCCCGACCGGGATCCCAGGCGGGAACAGCGAGGCCAGGCCCTGGGCCCGCCAGCCGGAGGTGACCACGGTCTGGCCGACCCCGACCGTCTTCGTCGAGTTGATGAAATCGAGGACGAGGTCCTGGGGGTCGCCGACCGAGGGCCGGATCACGCCCTGGACTCCGAGTGGCAGGACCTTGGCGGAGACCGCGCTCGCGTGGTCGGTGATCAGCTGGACCTGGGAGGAGCTCGGCTGCACCGCCGAGATCTCGCCGACGATGCCGTCGCCGCTGATCACCGGGTCGTCGACGACCACGCCGTCGCCGCTGCCGACGTCGATGTTGACCGACGAGTGCCAGACGGTCGGCGAGCGGGCGATGACCCGCCCCGTCACCGGGTCGAATGCCGAGGTCGCGATCACCGGGTCGCGGTCGAGTTCCACCAGCTTGCGGAGCTGGGCGTTTTCCTGGATCGCCTCCTGGCCGGCCACCGCCTGCGTCCTGGCCTGTTCCAGTTCTTCGCTGAGGCGATTGTTTTCGCCGCGGGCTTCGAAGGTCTTGTCGAACCAGTCGACGAGGTCGCGGGCGGGCTTCAGCGCCCGGTCGGCCACCCTCTCGAACGGGCTGAAGATCGTGCTGACGCCGTTCTGGATGCTGCCCGACCCGTGCCCGTAGGAGATCGTCAGCAACAGGAAGGAGCCGAGTATGAGGAGCGTCAGAACCGCCCTACGGCGGCGAACTTGCTTGCGATACACGAAGGGGCCCTAAGTCCGTTGATTTTCGGTGGCCGCTAGGCATAGCGTGCCGCACCCGAGTTCATCTTGCTGGCGCGGTGGATGGCCTCGAACTCCTCCAGCGAGAGGCCGGAGCCGACCGCCACGCACGTCAGCGGTGACTCTGCCAGTTGGCACGGCATCTGGCACTCGTCGCGAAGGCGCTGTTCGAGTCCTTGCAGGAGGGCGCCGCCCCCCGCCAGGGTGATCCCCCTGTCCATGATGTCGCCGGCGAGCTCCGGCGGCGTCCGATCGAGGGTGTCCTTGACCGCGTCGACGATGTGGCTGACCGGTTCGTCGAGAGCCTCGCGGACCTCTGCCGAGCCGAGCGTGATCGTTTTCGGGAGCCCGGAGACGAGATCCCGCCCGCGGATCTCGACCTCGACCTCCTCTGCCAGCGGTGATGCCGAGCCGGCCTCCAGCTTGACCTCCTCGGCGGTCTGGGTTCCGATCGCCAGTTTGTAGTTCTGTTTGCAGTGATGGACGATCGCCTCGTCGAGCTCGTCGCCGCCGACCCTGATCGATTGCGAGACGACGATTCCGCCGAGCGAGATCACCGCCACCTCGGTGGTGCCGCCGCCGACGTCGACGATCATCGACCCGGTCGGCTCGCCGACCGGGAGGCCGGCGCCGATCGCGGCCGCCATCGGCTCCTCGATCAGGAACGCCTTCCGCGCCCCGGCCGAGAGGCACGCCTCCTCGACCGCCCGCTTCTCGACACCGGTCACCCCCGAGGGGACGCAGACGACGACGCGCGGGTGGGCGAACCGGTTCGAATGGACGCGCTTGATGAAGTGCCGGAGCATCTGCTCGGTGACGTCGAAGTCGGCGATCACCCCGTCCTTCAGCGGCCGGATCGCCGTGATCGTGCCCGGCGTCCGCCCCAGCATCCGCTTCGCTTCGACGCCGACCGCGTGGACCTGGCCGTTGCGGGAGTCGATCGCCACGACCGACGGCTCCGAGAGCACGATGCCGCGGCCCCGCACGTACACGAGCGTGTTGGCGGTGCCGAGGTCGACGGCCATGTCGCGGCCGCCTAGACCGGTGAGATTGCTGAAAAGACCCATTCGGTGAGGGAGAAGCTTCGAAGCATCATCCCAGATGCTCCTCAAATGCCCTGCAACTCAACTGCGCCGAAACAATTCCGGCGCCAACTCGAACAGCAGCCCGACGGGCAGACCGACCACGTTCGAGACGCTCCCCTCGATCCGCGCGACCAGCGTCGACCCGAGGGTCTGGATCGCGTAGCCGCCGGAGCGGCCGCGCCACTCGCCGAACTCGACGTAGCGCTCCTTCTCGGCATCGCCGAGCTCCCGGAACTCGACGGTCGTCCGCTCCAGCCCCGAGCGCTCCTCGCCGTCGGCGAGCACGACGAGGCCGCTGACGACCTCGTGGGCGCGGCCCGAGAGCGAGTCGAGGTAGGCCCTGGCCGCCTCCGCGTCGGCCGGTTTGCCGAGCGCCCGGCCGTCGAGGACGACGTCGGTGTCGCAGGCGATCACGAGCCCGGGGCCGGCGACGGCCCCCGCCTTGCGGCGCGCGTTCTCGACTACCTCGAGGTCGGGCTCGCCGCCGCTCAGCTCCTCGACCCCGGGAACCACGACCTCGAATGAGACGCCGAGCTTCTCGAGGATCTCGCGGCGCTGGGGCGAGCCCGATGCGAGGGTGACGTTCAGAGGGCGCTCGCCCTCTAGGACAGCTCGGGGAACCAGATCCCGATCTCGCGCTCCGCCGACTCGTCGGAGTCGGAGCCGTGGACCATGTTATAGGTCACCTCGAGGGCGAAATCGCCGCGGATCGAGCCGGTGGCGGCCTCGACCGGGTTGGTGGCGCCGATCACCTGGCGCGCCGCGGGAACGGCCTCGGCCCCCTCGAGGACCATCGCGACAAGCGGGCCGCCGGTGATGAAGGTGACGAGCTCGCCGAAGAACGGCTTCTCGGCATGCTCGGCGTAGTGGGAGTTCGCGATCCCCTCGTCCGCCTGCATCAGCTTCAGCGCCTTGATCCGCAGGCCCTTGCGCTCGAACCGGGCGATCACCTCACCGGTCAGGGCGCGCTCGAAGGCGTCAGGCTTGACGAGGATCAGGGTCCGGCTCACGTTCTGGGCTCCTTTGCGTTCGTTTCGGGGACGGCGGTCCCTGGCTGGCGTCGGCCGCGGGCTCTTTCGCGGGGGCGGCTTTCTTCCGCCTTACCGCGGGCTGGCGTTTCGGGGACGTCGAGCGTTTGGCGGACCGCTCGCGGGAGCGGACCGGCGTCTCGCAATAGGGGCACAGAGTCCAGCGTGGATCGACGGGCTTGCCGCAGCTCTGGCACGGGTTCTTCAGGCGCCGCTGGCAGTGGGGGCAGCGCAGGTAGCTTCTCTCGATCGGGTATTCGCACTGCGGGCAGGAGCTCTCCTCGAGCTGCCGGACGCGCAGCTCGGCGGCCTTTATCTCCAGCTCTCGCTCATGCGCGTCTTCGAGGAACTCCGGCGGCCGCAGGATCGCGTAGACGGCGGTGCCGATATACGGGATGAAGGAGGCGATCGTCGCGCAGGCGACGAGGAAGGGGTCGGAGACGCGGCGGCGGGCGTCGAGGAAGGTGAAGACGATCAGCGCCAGCCAGACCACGACCAGCATCAGGATGAAGAGGTTGACGACCAGGTTGAGGCCGTCGTTGCTGATGCCGAAGATCGCTGGGGTCATGATCGGGGACTCGCCTGAGGGGGCGGTGAGTCTACTTCGCCGCGGTCGCCGCTAACCCTGTTCAACACTACGAATGCTCGCGCTTCGCTCGCTGCGCGAAGAACCAGATATGCACGCTTGCTCGCTCCGCGCCATCAGAGAAACAGCCTGCCGAAGAGGAATCCAAGGCCGAAGAAGATCAGGATCACCGCCGCGACGACGGCGGCGACCAGAGCCATCATCGAGAGCAGTTCGCTGCCGGCGCTCTTAGAGCTCATACCGAATCACGCCTAAATCGTCGCAGGTTCGGCAAGTACGATGCAGACGCGCTCCGGTGTTCGTTATGTAGACCAATTCGACATTTCGAACACCGGAAGCGGGGGTCAGCTCGAGAGAGCGGCCCGGGCGGGGGCCAGCAGGTAGTGGGAACCGGTGACGAGGAGGGTCCCGCCGGCCGCCTCCGCGAGCTCCTGCGACCGCGCGAGCGCCTCACCCAGGCGGGGCTCGGCATCGGCCTCGAGGCCCTGCTCGCGACAGACGCGGGCGAGGTGCTCTGCCGGGTGCGAGGAGGCACCGGGCCGGCCCTGAGAGTGCAGCGTCTCGGCCGGGATCTCGGTGCAGACGACCTGCTCGAGCACCGGCGCAAGGGCGGCGACGGCCCCGGCGGCGTCCTTGTCGGAGAGCATCGCCAGGCAGGCCGTGACCGGCCTCCCCCCGGCGACCTCCGGCAGGGCCTCGGCGAGCGCGGCCGCGGCGTCGACGTTGTGGGCGGCGTCGAGATAGGTCGGCGGGTCCTCCGCGACTAGCTCGAGCCGTCCAGGAACGCTCACCCCGGCGGCCACCGCCGCGACGAGCTGCGGGTCGAGTGGGCCGTGAAACGCCTCGGCCGCGGCGACGGCAAGTGCCAGATTGCGGCGCTGGAACCGGCCCCGGGCCCGGAGCGCGATTCCCTCGCCGGGGTCCTCGGGCGCGAGCACCACCTCGGCCCCGCGCTCGCCGGCGGTCCGCACGGCCATCTCTCGCACGGGACCGGAGACCCGCCCGAGGACGAGCGTGGTGTGGTCGCGCAGTACGGCGAGCTTCTCGGCGGCGATCTGCTCCTCGGTCTGCCCCAGCCACTCGGTGTGGTCGAGGCCGACCGACGTCAGCACCGTGACCCGCGAGGGGATCGTGTTCGTCGCGTCGAGCCTCCCCCCCAACCCGGCCTCGATCACGCCGACGTCGACGCCGGCGGCGGCGAGGGCGAGGAAGCCGGCGGCGGTCGCCACCTCGAACTGGGTGACCGCTTCGCCGAGGCTGCGCCCGACGACCTCGGCCCCCTCGGCGGCGCGGGCGACCGCGGCGGCGAACTCCGCCGGCCCGATGATTTCGCCGCGGATCAGGATGCGCTCCGACCAGTGCTCGAGGTGCGGTGAGACCATCGCCCCGGCGGCGGCGCCGTGGGCGTCGAGCAGGGCCGCCGTCATCCGCGTCACCGACGACTTGCCGTTGGTGCCGACGACGTGGATCGAGGAGAAGCGGTGCTGGGGCATCCCGAGCAGGGCATTCAGCCGGTGCATCCGCTCGAGTCCCAGCCTCCACCCGATCGGCTCGAGCGAGTCGAGGTAGGCCTCGGGGTCAGCCACGTCTATTCGGACAGCTCCTCCAACTCGGCGCTGTAGCGGCCGAGCTTCTCGCGCTCCTCCTCGACTACCTCCGATGGCGCGTTGGCGACGAAGCGCTCGTTGGAGAGTTTGCCCTCGGCCCTTGCGACCTCGCCGCGCAGCTCCTCGCGCCGCGCCTCGACCCTGGCGCGGACGGCGCCGGCGTCGATCTCGGTCGACTCGAGGACCCGCACCGGGCCGACCACCGCCACCGACTCCCCGCCATCCTCGGGAGGCGGAGCGGAGGGAGCGTGCATGTCTGACTCATCGCGACCGGAGCGAAGCCGACCACCTTTGTCAACGAACTCGAAGCGAGAGAGGCGGCCGACGAACTCCTGCGGATCGACTCCCTCGGCGCGCGCATGGAGCACGGTCGCGGCCGGCGCCTGGACCAGGTCGCGCCACGCGCGCAGCCTTCGCGTCAACTCGATCCCGGCCCCGACCTCCGCCTCGGCCGCGGCGTCGATCAGCGACTCATCGGGCGTCGGGAACTCGTGGACCGCGAGGTGACCGCGGCGCGCCGGGTGGTAGGACCAGATTTCCTCGGTGACGAACGGCATCATCGGGTGCAGGAGGGCGAGAACGCGCTCGAGCGCCCAGAGCAGGTTCGCTGAGACCTCCTCCTCGCCCTCGTAGAGGCGGGGCTTGACCATCTCGAGGTACCAGTCGCAGAGCTCGGACCAGAAGAACGAGTAGGCCTCCTGCGCGGCATGGGCGAAGTCGTAGGCCTCGAGCTTCTCGGTGACCGATTCGATCGTCCGCTCGAGCCGCGACAGGATCCACCGATCCTCCGGGGTCACCGGGCTCGGCATCCCTGACCCAACCTGCGCAGGAACTTGGCCCTGCGCGGCATTTATGTGCGCCTGATCCTGCTTGAATTTGCAATTCAGCAGGATCAGGCGCGAGGCGTTCCAGAGCTTGTTCGTGAGGTCGGCCCCCTGCTGGACCTTGGCGTCGGAGAAGCGGACGTCCTGGGTCGAGGACATCGCCAACAGCCCGAACCGGAGCGCGTCGGCGCCATGGTTGTCGATCTCCTCGAGCGGGTCGACGCCGGTCCCGAGGCTCTTCGACATCCGCCTGCCGTCGCGGGCCTGGATCACCGAGTGGACGTAGACGTCGCGGAATGGAATCGCCCCCGGGAACTCGATCCCCATCATGATCATCCGCGCCACCCAGAGGAAGAGGATCTCGCGCGCGGTGGTGAGGAAGCTGGTCGGGTAGAACGCGCCCAGCTCCGGCGTCTCCTCGGGCCAGCCGAGGGTCGCGAAGGGCCAGATCGCCGAGCTGAACCAGGTGTCGAGGACGTCCTCATCCTGGCGCAGCTCACCGCCGCAGACGCCGCAGCGCTCGGGCGGCTCCTCCGCGGCCCAGGTCTCCTCACAGGAGTCGCAGTACCAGACCGGGATCCGGTGTCCCCACCAGAGCTGGCGCGAGATGCACCAGGGACGGATCTCACGCATCCAGTCGAGGTAGACCCGCTTCCACTGCGCCGGCACGATCCGCACCTCGTCGCTCTCGACGGCCTCGATCGCCGGCGCCGCCAGCTCGTCCATCCGGCAGAACCACTGCAGCGAGATCAGCGGCTCGATCCGCTCGCCGGAGCGGTGCGAGAACGGAACCGAGTGGACGTAGGGCTCCTCTGCCCTGATCAGGCCCTCCTCGCGGAGCGCCGCGACCACCGCCCCCTGGGCCTCGGCGACGCTGAGCCCGGCGAAGCGCTCCCCGGCCTCATCCGTCATCCGGCCATCGGGGCCGATCACGCCGATCTCATCGAGCCCGTGGGCGCGGCCGATCTCGAAGTCGTTGACGTCATGGCCCGGTGTGATCTTCAGCGCCCCGGTGCCGAACTCGGGGTCGACGTGATCGTCGGCGATGATCGGCAGCCGCCGTCCGATCAGCGGCAGCACGCAGTGGCCGCCGACCAGTTCGGCGTAGCGATCGTCGCCGGGATTCACGGCGACGGCGGTGTCGGCGAGCATCGTCTCCGGGCGGACGGTGGCCACCGTCAGCACTCGGTCGGCGCCCTCGACCGGGTAGTCGATCGAGTAGAGGACGTCCTCGACCTCGCGGTTCTCGACCTCGAGCTCGGAAATCGCGGAGTGGGTGCCGGGGTCCCAGTTGACCATGTAGTTGTCGCGGTAGATGTAGCCCTTGTCGAAGAGCTGCTTGAAGACCCGGTAGACGGCGCGGACGTAGCCCGGGTCGAGGGTGAAGCGCTCGCGCTCGTAGTCGCATGAGGCGCCGAGCCGCTTGTACTGCTCGACGATCTGCGCCCCGTACTCTTCTTTCCAGGCCCAGACCCGCTCGACGAACGCCTCGCGACCGATCTCCTGGCGCGAGGTGCCCTCGGCGCGGAGCATTTTCTCCACCACCGCCTGCGTAGCGATGCCGGCGTGGTCGGTGCCGAGGATCCAGAGTGTGTTGCGGCCCCGCATCCGGCTCATTCGCACCAGCACGTCCTGCATCGACCCGTTCAGCGCATGGCCCATGTGCAGCGCGCCGGTCACGTTCGGGGGCGGGATCGCGACCGAGAAGTTCTCCTCGGGCGTCCCCTCGGCGGCGGGGTGGAAATAACCGCCCTCGAGCCACTCGGCGAAGATCCGCTGCTCGACCTTCGCCGGCTCGTAGCGGGTCGCGTCCTCGAGCTTCTTGCGGTCGGCGGCGCTCATTTTTCGGCGAGTCTAGGGGCTGGCCAGCCCGAGGCGCCGCTGCAGCTCCTCGGCGCCCAGCGGCGTCACCCGGACGGCGCGTGGAGTGGCCGTGCGCTCCAGCCACTCGAGCTCGAACAGCCGGCTCGTCAGCGCGACACCGAGGCTGCCCGCCAGATGGGGGCGCCTCTCGCTCCAGTCGTTGCAGGGCTTTCCCGTCCGTGGTGGCCTCTCGATCCCGATCTCCCTCATCCAGGCGGCCCCGGCCTCGGTGAGCAGGAAGGCGTCCTCCTCGCGCTCGACCGCCCCGCGCTCGACAAGCGCCTCGGTGACGGATACGCCGAGCCGGCCCGCGAGATGGCCATAGCACGTGCGCGCCGCGCCGAGGGCGCGCGCCTGCCTCGACGCACGCAGCGAGCGAACCGGCTTGCGGGGCGCCAGCGTCGCGAGAGACTCAATCGCCGCCGCGACCTCAGGCCCGGCGAGGCGAAAGTAGCGGTGACGGCCGCCGCGCTCGACCCCGAGAAGGCCCGCGCGCTCGAGCTTCCCGAGGTGCTCGCTCATCGTCGATCGCGAGACTCCGGCGACTTCGGCCAGCTCGCTGGGCGGAAGGGCGCGGCCATCGCTGAGGGCGGTGAGGACGGTGGCCCTGCTCGGATCGGCGAGCAGCCCGGCGACCGCGGCGATGTCGATGTCTGACTCCATTCCAAGAGGGTAGGTGAAGGACGATTCGGCCAGGGCCGAACCATTCCGCCCCTACGGTGAAGATATGCGCACCCAGTCCAATCCTCGAGCCGGTCGACGGCCGGCGCTCTACGTCGCCGCCGCCGGCTACTTCTTCGTCCTCCTCGACGTGACGATCGTCAACGTCGCCCTCGCCCCGGATCGGCTCCGGCCTCGACGCCCCGAGGGCCGAGATCCAGTGGGTGGTCGATACCTACGCCGTCGTCCTCGCGGCCTTCATGCTGACCGCCGGCGACCTCGTCGACTTGTTCGGCTCTCGCCGCCTCTTCCTCGCCGGCCTGGCGGTGTTCGGGCTGGGGTCGGCGGCCTGCGCGGTCGCCCCGGCCGCCGGCCTGCTGATCGCCGCCCGGGCCCTGCAGGGATTCGGCGCCGCCGCGATCCTCCCGACGTCGCTGGCAATCGTCAACCAGCTATTCCCCGACGAGGGCGAGCGGCCCCGTGCGATCGGCATCTGGGCCGGCGTCGGAGGCTCGGCGCTCGTCCTCGGGCCGATACTGGGCGGCCTCCTCGTGGACCCGCTGGGCTGGCGGGCGATCTTCTGGATCAACGTCCCCCTGGTTCTGATCTCGGTGCCATTGGCAATCGCCTTCATTCCCCCTCCCCGGGGGCGAGCGGGTCGCGACCCGACCTGCTCGGCCAGGTGCTCGGCACCGGGGCGCTCCTGGCGGTGGTGTTTGCCCTGATCGACGGTGGTGACGGCGGCTTCTCCTCGCCCGCGGTGGTCGGCTCGGCGGCCTGCGCCCTGGGCCTCGGCCTCGCATTCGCCGCCGTCGAGCGCCGCAGTTCCCGCCCGATGCTCGACCTCCGCTGGTTCAGGCGCCCGGAGTTCTCCGGCGCGAACCTGGGAGCGGCGCTGATGAACCTCGGCACGCTCGGCGCGCTGTTCGCAATCAGCCTCCACCTCCAGGACGGCGACGGGCTCTCCCCGCTCCGGACCGGCCTCAACCTGATCCCTCTCGCGGCCCCGCTCGCGCTCCTGACCCCGCTGACCGGCCGGCTCGCAGCCGCCGTCGGGCCGCGGGGGCCGGCCGGCTGGGGTCTGCTGTGCTGCGGCTTCGGCTACCTCGGAATCGCCAGCGACTCCTCCCAGCTCACCGCCCCGGCGGGATGGGCCCTGCTGGCGCTCGCCGGCGTCGCGATGGGCGGTGGGGCTAGGCCGATTCCTCGCTGAGGTCCTCGGCCGCCTCGCCGATGTCCTGATGCGCGGCCTCGGTGACCAGGGTCGGCCGCCGTCCCTGGGCGATCGTCTCTTTGGTGACGACGCACTTCGTCACGTCGCGGCGCGAGGGAAGCTCGAACTGGACGTCGAGCAGAGTCTCCTCGAGGATCGAGCGCAGCCCGCGGGCGCCGGTCTCGCGCTCGAGCGCCCGGTCGGCGATCGCCTCGAGGCTGTCCTCGGCGAAGACGAGCTCGATGTCGTCGAACTCGAAGAAGCGCTGGAACTGCCGGGTGAGGGCGTGCTTGGGCTCGGTCAGGATCGTGATCAGGTCCTCGCGGGTCAGCTGGTGGATCGCGGTGACGACCGGGAGCCTGCCGATGAACTCGGGGATCAGGCCGTACTCGATCAGGTCCTCGGGCAGCACCTGCTCGAACCACTCGCCGGTGTCCTCGAAGTCGTGCGAGACGATCGCCGCGCCGAACCCGACCCCGCGCTGGTCGACCCGCCGCTCGATCACCTTGTCGAGCTCGGCGAACGAGCCGCCGCAGACGAAGAGGATGTTCGTGGTGTCGATCGTCAGGAACTCCTGGTGGGGATGCTTGCGGCCCCCCTGCGGCGGGACCGAGGCGGTCGTCCCCTCGAGGATCTTCAGGAGCGCCTGCTGCACCCCTTCGCCGGAGACATCGCGGGTAATCGACGGGTTGTCGGCTTTGCGCGCGATCTTGTCGATCTCGTCGATGTAGATGATCCCCGTTTCGGCCTTCTTGACGTCGTAGTCGGCGGCCTGGATCAGCTTCAGAAGGATGTTCTCGACGTCCTCGCCGACGTACCCGGCCTCGGTCAGGGCGGTCGCGTCGGCGATCGCGAACGGGACGTTGAGGATCCGGGCGAGGGTCTGGGCGAGCAGGGTCTTGCCGCAACCGGTCGGGCCGAGCAGGAGGATGTTCGACTTCTGGAGCTCGACCTCGGAGTCCTCGTCCTGCGCGATCTGGACCCGCTTGTAGTGGTTGTAGACGGCGACCGAGAGCGCCCGCTTCGCCGCCTCCTGGCCGACCACGTACTCCTGCAGGACCTCGTGGATCTCACGCGGTTTGGGCAGGTTCTCGAGTTCGAGGGCGGCCGGCGGCGAGAGCTCCTCGTCGATGATCTCGTTGCAGAGGTCGATGCACTCGTCGCAGATGTAGACGCCCGGCCCGGCGATCAGCTTCTTGACCTGGCGCTGCGACTTCCCGCAGAAGCTGCAGAGGAGTTGCTCGTTGGAATCTGTCGGGCGTGCCAGCGGGATCTCCTCCTTGCGGGGACGGTAGGGGTCTACCGGCTTCGCGCGCCCAGATAGCTTAGACGGGCTCGCGATCCGGGCTCTCGTTGCAGGGATTACGTCACCCCCGCCGCCGTCCCTCCCCGTGAGCGCAAACGCCCAGGCTCCCCTATCGTGCCGGGAGATGGCCACGATCGCGCCGATCACCGCGGATCAGTTCGAGACCCTGCTGCCGATGATCGCCGACTACCAGCGCTTCTACGAGGTCGAGGACATCGACGGCGAGCGGAACCGATCCTTCTTCGCCCGCTTCATCGACCCCAGCGATGACGGGACCCTGATCGGGGCCTGGGACGAGGAGCGGCTGGTCGGGTATGCCTGCCTCTACTGGCACAAGAGCTCGCTGGCGGCTGCGGACACGGTGCTGATGAACGACCTCTATGTCGATGCCGAGGCCCGCGGCCGTGGAATCGGCCGGGCCCTGATCGAGGCCGCCGCCGAGATCGCCCGTTCGCGCGGCGCCCACAGCCTCGAGTGGTCGACGGCGCCCGACAACGACACCGCGCAACGGCTCTACGACACGACCGGGGCAGGGCGCAGCGAATGGGTCGAGTACGAGCTGTCGGTCGACGATCGGTGAGCGTCCGGTTCGAGGAGCGGGACCGGGACGATCCCCTGGTCCTCAGGCTCTATGCCGACTTCATCCGCGAGACCGACACCGAGCTCGGCCTCGACATCGTCGAGTCCGAGATCGCAGCCGGCCCGCCGCGGGATCTGACGCCGCCGAACGGGGTGATGCTCGTCGCCCTCCGCGACGGCGATCCGGCGGCGATCGGCGGCGTCCGCCACCTCGACTCCGAGGTCGCCGAGGTGAAGAGCATGTACGTCATGCCCGCACACCGCGGCGCCGGAGTCGGCGGCGCGGTGCTGCGCAGGCTCGAGGCGATCGCCCTCGACCGGGGCTGCCTCGCGACCCGGCTCGACACCTCCGACTACCTGACCCCTGCCGTGGCGCTCTACCGCTCCGCCGGCTACCGCGAGGTGTCCAACTACAACGGCAACCCGAAAGCAAACCTCTGGTTCGAACGTCGGTCAAACGTCCAGGATTGATCAGGCGTTCTTAATCATTTCCACGATCAACCGATACCGGCTTTCGTCGAACACCTCGACAGAAACGGAAGTCGGAGATGTCCAAGGCTGCCACGCAAGACCTGGCCCTGAGCGGAATCCATCCCATGATGTATCCCGGCGAGCGGCTGGCCGGGCTCGTCAGAGTCGTCGCCGGTCCCTGGCAGTACCTCGTCGTCCTCTTCCTTGCAGCCGCCGTCGGCCTCGAGCTGACGGCGAATCTGGTCCCGGGCATGGTCGCCGCCCTCCTGGCGCTGCTCTGCGTGATGAAGATGAAGACCTACGCGCTGGCGCTGACCGACCAGGCCCTCTACATCGTTCGCATCCAACAGCACCGGATCGGGACGGTCGAGGTGATCCGCCCGCTCCTCGACGTCGCCTTCGTCGGCGGCTCGGTCCGCCTCGTGCTCGACGGCACGGCGTTCTGGGTCCAGCCGCTCTACCTCGGTGCCGACACCGAGGAGTTCCAGCGCAACCTCCGGACCGCGTCCGGCGTCGCGGTCGCCTACTGAGCGCTTTCCCAGCGGACGAGAGCCGGCGCCGGGTCGATCGGGCGACCGCGGACGTGGATCTCGAAGTGGAGGTGGCAGCCGACGGTGCGGGCGTTCCCGGTGTCCCCCACCAGGCCCACCCTCTCCCCCGCCCAGACCCGATCCCCGCGACGGACGGCGGCCGGCCGGCGCAGGTGGGCATAGAAGTAGCTGCGGCGCTCGCCCTCCCCGTGGATCAGGAGGAAGTTCCCGTAGAGGACCGGGTCGAACCCGCGCCGCAGGACCCGGCCGGTACGGACCGCTAGGAGACCGGCCCCGCAGGGTGCGACGATGTCGAACCCTTCGTGGGTCCGGCCGCCGTCCCGCGGCGCTCCGAAATCGCCGATCGCGCCGCGCGCCCAGTGCGGGCCGAGGACCGGGAAGACGTGGCCGCGGTACTCGATGCCGCCGTTCCCGCGTGCCCGATGCGCCGGCCGCGGGCGTGACGGCGAGCAGCAGGAGCGACCGCGACCGGCGCAGGAGTCGCGCCCGGCTCAGGGCGCGATCCTGAAGGTGCGCTTTGCGGGACTCCCGTCGACAGCGCCTCCCGCGGCGATCGCCCGGACCCTGAAGGTGTGCTTGCCGGCCGCGAGCCCCTTGTAGGTCTTCGGCGACCTGCAGGGTTTGAACTTCTTGCCATCGAGCCGGCATTCAAATATCGCGGCGGCCGGGTCCGACTTGAACTTGAAGGTCGCGCGGTGGGAGCTGATCTTGCCCTTCGGGCCCTTGGTGATCTTCGTGTCCGGCGCGGCTCCGGAGATCGCCGGACAGGGCGGCGCGGTGGCGAGCGAGCTTGGGCACCCGTCCTGGGTCTCGTCGCCGAACCCGTCGTGATCGGCATCGGTCTCGATCGTCGCGTTCATAAGCAGCTCCTTCGCGCCGAGCCCCTCGGGACCGCGCTCCTCGCCGTCGCCGAGCGGGGGGATCCATCCCTCGAACTGCGCGCCGGAGACCGCTTTGCGGAGCACGCGCGGTGATTCGGCTCCGACGTCGAGGAAGTCGATCGCAAGCTCGTCCCCCTCCTTGACCGGCAGCCGGGCGGTGAAGGAATAGATGCCGCCCACCGCGGGAAGGGTCTCGATCGCGCCCGTCCCGGCCCCGGTGACCCCGTGGATCACCCGCAGCCGCATCGAGATGGCTTCGAGGTTCGTCGCCGTCCGAACCCGCCAGCCGACGATCACGCCCGAGATGCCGGCCCGCGTCCCACCCGGAGCCCGGCTCGTGCTCGGAAGCGCGGAGAGCCCGATCGTGCAGGACAGCGGTTCGGGAGGCGTCAGGCAGGTCTCATCGTCGGGCTCGGCAGCCAGGTTGCTGCCGGATACGACCGCAGCGCTCGCCGACGAGCTTCCAATCCAGGCAGTAGCGAGCAGGACCAGAGCCAGCGCCACGAGTCCAATACCCGATCGGGTCATCGCGATCCGATCCTAGTGGCTCAGTGGTGCTCGATCACGCGGTCGACGAGGTTGTACTCCTTCGCCTCTTCCGCGCTCATGAAGTAATCGCGATCGGTGTCGTTCGTGACCTTCTCGAACGGCTGCCCGGTGTGTTTGGCGAGAATCTCGTCGAGGCGGCGGCGGACGTCGATGATCTCTTTCGCGTGGATCTCGATGTCGGTCGCCTGGCCTTCGAACCCGGATGACACCTGGTGGATCAGGATCTTCGAGTTGGGCAGCGACATCCGCTTGCCCGCCGCCCCGCCGGCGAGGAGCAGCGCCCCCATGCTCATCGCGATCCCGACGCAGATCGTCTGCACGTCGGGCTTGATGAACTGCATCGTGTCGTAGATCGCGAGCCCGGCGTAGACCGAACCGCCCGGGGAGTTGATGTAGAGGCTGATGTCCTTGTCCGGATCCTCGGACTCGAGGTGCAGCAGCTGGGCGACGATCAGGTTCGCGATGTCCTCGGTCACCGGGGTGCCGAGGAAGACGATCCGCTCGCCCAGCAGCCGTGAGTAGATGTCGAACGCGCGCTCGCCGCGCGAGGTCTGCTCGACGACCATCGGTACCAGTGGGCTCATGGAACGCACTCTATAGAAGCCGACCGGCGGCCCCGCGCGCTCAGTCTGAGCCCGGAGTCCAGAGCGATCCGGCCGCCTCGCGCTCCTTCTCAGGGGTCCAGATCTTCTCCCGCGCCTCGGCCTGCTCGACCGGGATCGGCTTCGCGCTCTCGGCGACGAGGTCGATCGCCTTGCGGAAGCTGATGTCCTCGGCGACCATCGCGTCGCGGCCTTTCTCGCGCAGGCGGTTCAGCAGCTTCTCGGGGGTCGTTCGCTCGTGTTCGGCAGGATGGGCGAGGGCCTCGAGCATCTCCTCCTCGGTCGCCTCGATGCCCTCGGCCTTGACGATCGCCGCGAGGACCGCCTCGCGCCGCAGCTCGCGCTCGGCGTCGGGCTTCGCTTCCGCGATCACCTCGTCTCGTGTTTTCCCCTGCATCTGCAGGTACGAGTCTGGGCTCATGCCACGCGCCGCAAGCTGCCGTTCGACCCGGCCCCAGCGTTCGGCGGCGCGGTCGGCGACCAGCTCGTCCGGGAGCTCGACCGTCGCCTGATCGGCGGCGGCGTCGATCGCGGCGACCCGGAAATCCTGCTCGATCCGCGAGTCGACGACCTCGGAGAGTTTCTCGCGGATGTCCGAGCGCAGCTCCTCCAGGGTGTCGAACTCGGAGGCCTCGGAGGCGAAGTCGTCATCGAGGTCGGGCAGTACCTTTTCCCTGACCTCCTTGATCTCGACCGCGAAGACGGCGTCTTCCCCCGCGAGATGCTCGGCCTGGTACTCGTCGGGGAAGCTGACCTCGACCTGCCGCGACTCACCCGCCGCGGCGCCCTTCAGCTGCTCCTCGAAACCCTCGATCAGCTGGTCGCTGCCGAGCTCGAGCAGGTAGTCGTCGGCCTTGCCGCCCTCGAAGGCTTTGCCGTCGAGCAGGCCCTCGAAGTCGATCAGGAGGACGTCGCCGTCGCCGGCGACACGGTCGACCGGCTCGAGCCTCGCGAAGCTGCCGCGGATCCGCTCGATCTCGCGCTCGACCATTTCCTCGGGCGGTTCGGGCTCGGCCCGCCCGACCTCGAGGTCCCTGTAGTCGCCGAGCGTCGCCGCCGGGCGCACCCCGATCTCGAATTTGAAGCCGAGCGGCTCGCCCTCACCGTCCGGGGCGGAGACGATCTCGATGTCGGGATCGCCGATCGGGCTGATCCCCGCGTCGAGCAGCGCCTCTTCGTACCACTCGGGCAGCGAGTCCCTGACCGCCTCCTCGAACACGGCCCCGAACCCGAGCCGCTGGATCACCAGCGAGGGCGGCGCCTTGCCCTTGCGGAAGCCAGGCAGCCGCATCTCGCGCGCGAGGCTCCGCGCGGCGCGTTGGATACCGCGGCCGACGTCCTCGGCGGGGACCTCGACCTCGACCCTGGCCCGCGACCCGGGCAGCTCGGTGAGCGTCGTCTCCATCACGACCTTTCGCGCTTCGCTCGCAGCGCGAAGAAACAGATATGGACGCTTGCTCGCTCCGCGCTCATACTGATTGACCCTAGATGATCGTTTCCGGCAGCCCCGTCCTCACGAATGACGGCGCCGCCCGAGGAGACCGCGGCGAAGGGCGACGGAGAAATCGACGGCAAACGCCAGCCCGCGCCCGATCGGCCCGGTGACGAGCCAGGCCCTGAGCCTATTCACGCGGGTCCCCATCGCCCGCCAGCAGCCTTTCCTCGAGCAGGCCGCCGTGGCCGGCGGCGACCGCCCGCTGGGCGCGCCGCTCGTCGAGCTCGACTCCGTGTGCTTCGGCCAGCTCCAGCAGATGCTGCTTCTCGGTCCCTTCCCGGGCGAGCTCGAAGAAGGTCCAGGCCAGGACCCCGAGCGCGAGGAAGGTGCCCTCGACCATCATGATCGCTCCCGCCGTGCTCTGGTCGGCGAGCGGCGTCACGTGCCAGTAGCGCTCTCCCGGGGCGTAGATCGGGTAGAGCACCGTGCCCGACCACATCAGGACGTTGCCGAGGATCGCCCCGGTGAAGCGGACCGCGATCACGTAGCCGATCTTCCACCCGGTGCTGAACCATTCCGGCTTCGGCAGCGGCCCGAAGACCGGCATCCACATCAGGCAGCCGAAGAGGATGAAGGTCGAGTGCTCGAGGGCGTGGATCGGCGCCGATCCGTACGCGTCCTGGTAGATCGAGGGGATGTGCCAGAGGAAGAGGTTGGCGGCCCAGAGCGGCAGGGCGACGGCCGGATGGGTGAGCACCTGAAGCCGGTTGAACACCCGGATCGCAAGGATCGGCTGCAGCAGCGAGCGGGTCAGCCCGAGAACGAGCAGAAGCGTCGCGATGTCGCCGAGCAGCAGGTGCTCAACCATGTGGGCGATCACCAGCTCCTCGGAGATGTGCCCGATCGGGCTGAACAGCGCGATCGCGATCACCGCCAGGCCCGAACCGAAGCAGACCTGTCGCCAGACGGGGACCTGTCTCCCGTCCCAGCGCAGGACCATCACCCGGTGCCAGTAGAGGATTCCGGCGATCGTGATCGGGATCACCTCGATCGGGACGAAGGCACCGGCGACGTGGGCGACGGGCGAAATCACGGGATTCAGCGTAGCGGCGCCGTTTTCACGATCGTTGCCCGGGCCCATTGGTAGCTTGGCCTGGCCTTGGACTCCATCGACGCGAAATTCCCGCCGATCGGCAGCTACGGCTTCCTCTCCGATTGCCACACCGGCGCCCTGGTCTCGTACGCGGGCACGGTCGAGTGGCTCTGCCTCCCCCGCTTCGACTCGCCCAGCGTCTTCGGCTCTCTCCTCGACCGCGGCGCCGGGCGCTTCAAGCTGTCCCCTCGCGGCGTCGTCGTCCCGATCAGCCGCCGCTATGAGCCGGGCACCCTTGTCATCGAGACGACCTGGGTGACCGACACCGGCTGGGTCGTGGTCCACGACGCGATGACGATCGGCGACTGGGCCGAACAGGGACCGGGCTCGAGGCCGCGGACCGAGCATGAGGCCGATCACTCGCTGCTGCGGATGATGACCTGCATCGACGGCGAGGTCGAGATCGAGATGGAGTGTCTGCCCCGGTTCGCTTACGGCGCCGAGGCGGCGGAGTGGAGCGGCGGCGAGCTCGGTGAGGCGACCGCGGTCGGGCCCGAAGGAACCGAGCTGCGGCTGACCAGCGACATGGAGATCTCACTCGACGAGCAGGCGGCGAGGGGAACGATGAGGCTGCGCGAGGACGAGAGCGGGTTCTGCGCGGTCACCTGGGGCGACCACCACCTCGGCGGCCCCCGCAGCGCCCCGGAGGCGCTCGAGCGGCTCGACTCGACCGAAGAGTTCTGGCGCCAGTGGCTTCGCGCCGGGAGCTTTCCCGACCACCCGTGGCGCATCCACCTGCAGCGCTCGGCGCTGGTGCTGAAGGGGCTCACCTACGCGCCGAGCGGGGCGATCGTCGCCGCGCCGACCACCTCGCTGCCCGAGACGCCGGGGGGCGAACGGAACTGGGACTACCGCTACACCTGGATCCGCGACTCGACCTTCAGCCTCTGGGCCCTGCACACGCTCGGCTTCGACGAGGAGGCGAAAGCGTTCATGAAATTCGTCGTCGAAGTCTGCCGCGCGGACCCGAACCTGCAGATCATGTACGGGATCGGGGGCGAGAAGGACCTCGCCGAGAGCACCCTCGACCACCTCGGCGGGCTATGGCGGCGCGAGCCCGGTGCGGATCGGCAACGGGGCCTACGACCAGCACCAGAACGACGTCTGGGGCGCGCTGCTCGACTCGATCTACCTCCACGCGAAAGCTCTCCGCGGCACCGGCACCCAGACCGATCGCCGGCTGATCGGGGAACAGGTGGAGGCGGCGATCGCGGCCTGGCCGGACCCCGACCAGGGGATCTGGGAGGCACGGGGCGAGCCCAAGCACTACGTCTCCTCGAAGCTGATGATCTGGGTCGCGATCGACCGCGGCGCCCGCCTGGCGCCGGAGGTCGGACGAGATGACCTCGCCGAGCGCTGGCGGCAGAAGGCCGAAGAGGTGCGCGAGGAGATCCTCGAGCGCGGGGTCCGCGACGGCGTCTTCCGCCAGCACTACGAGACCGACGCACTCGATGCGTCGACGCTCCTGATCCCGCTCCTCCGATTCCTGCCGCCCGATGACCCTCGGGTCAGGGCGACCGTCGACGCGATCGCCGAGGATCTGACCAAGGACGGCCTGGTCCTCCGCTACATGGTCAAGGAGACCGACGACGGCCTCCAGGGAGAGGAGGGAACCTTCCTGATCTGCTCGTTCTGGCTCGTCTCGGCGCTGTCGGAGATCGGGGAGGCGGAGCGGGCGCGGGCCCTCTGCGAGCGCCTGCTCGAGTCGGCCGGATGGCTCGACCTCTTCGCCGAGGAGCTGGATGCCCGCAGCGGCCGCCATCTCGGCAACTTCCCCCAGGCCTTCACCCACCTCGCACTGATCAACGCGGTCTCCCACGTGATCGCCGACGAGCAGCGCAGCGACGGCGGTCTGACCGCCGTCTTCAGCGAGATGGGCGGCGTTCGCGAGGGGATCTAGCCGAGGGGAGGACGATCAGGCGGGAGAGCTGCCCTGGTCCGCATCGAACAGCTTTCCGGCGCGGATCCGCTCCGCCATCTCCTTCGATTCCTCGCGGTAGGCGGTGCCGTCCTCGAACTCGATCACCGGGTACTTGCGCTGACCGGAGAACTTCTCGAGCTCGTCGCGCTTGCCCGAGGAGAGCGGCCCCTTGACGACCTCGTACTCGATCCCGGCCTCGTCGAGGGCCTTCTGCACTTTCCAGCAGGGGTGGGCGCCGATCTTGACCCAGGTCACCGAGCAGCGGTGGAGCTTTACGGCCACGGGCCGACCCTAACCGATATCGACCGGCTCGCCGATCGGCAGCCAGCGGATGCTGTCGCGGACGGGCTGCGGGGCGCGCGCGAACTCGGCCTCGATCGCATCCCGGCCCTGCCGAAAGTGCTTCCAGCCCTCGTAGTGGATCGGGATCGTCACCCGTGGCCGCAGGAGGCCGCAGAGCTCGACCGCCTGCGAGGCGGTCATCGTGTAGTGGATCGGCCCCGAGATCGGGAACCTGACCCCGCCGAGGTGGATCAGCGCCGTGTCGACGTCGAGCCGGTCGGCGATCTCGCGGACCCCGTCGTAGAGGACGGTGTCGCCGGAGATCCAAATGGCTCCCCCCTGCTGCCCCTCCCATGCAAGTGAGAACCCGACCACGTCGCCGACGATCGGATGGCTCAGCGGCGGCCCGTGTCGGCAGGGCGTCGCGGTCACCTCGATCGTCGGCTTTCCCTCGGCCTCCAGCCTCGTGCTCGCCCAGGCCGCCAGCCCGCGCGAATTCCCTCCGAGGCGCTTGGCGCCGGGCACTGTGGTGACAACGGCGCCCGCGCTCGGCAGCAGCTCGCGCCCCGCCCGGTCGAGATTGTCCTCGTGGTGGTCGTGACTGAGCAGCACCGCGTCGATCGAGCCGAGGTCGCCGGGCGCGATCGCCGGACCGGCGAGCTTCTTCGAGCCGGTACCCCAACCGAATCTGTAGCTGCCGCCGGCCGGGTCGAAGGTGGGATCGGTCAGCAGCCGCCAGCCGCCGACCTCGATCAGCACGGTCGGGCCGCCGATGTGGGTGACGCGCACGCCGCTCACCTCTTCTCCCTGCGCATTGGCGCACCACGGTATACCTTCACGACATGCGATCGAGCCTCTTGATCGCGATCGTGTCGATCGTCCTATTCGTCCTCACAGGCGCCTCCGCCTCGGCCTCAGCGCCGGCGAAGAGCGCGAAGGCGGCATGCGGGGGGACGAAGGTCGCGGTCAAGATCGGCAAGAGGAAGACCTGTCAGCCGTTCTCCAGGGTCTTCCCAAAGCCAAGGGACGTGGATCTCAGGCTCTCCTACCTCCGGCTGGCTCTGAAGCTTGACCCGGCGAAGCTCGCACCGGCCAAGAAGGGGAAACGCATCCACTCGCTGCAGAGCGGCTTCGGGGCCGCGGGGAAGCGCTTACAGAAAAGGCTGCTTGGGTCGCTGCCGAAGGCGCTGGCCTTCTTCGATCGCAAGCGCAAGAGCGCAAGCATCTCGTCCCTTCTCAGCGATCGCGCGCTCGCCTCGGCCAACTGCGGAGTCGGGCCGGCCAGCGACCGGGGCAGCCTCGGCGGGAGCACCTCGGTGGTCCTGCTGGGAAACAACGGCATGTTCATCGAAACGGAGGCGGCGGGATACACCGTTCGTGTGACCTTCGTCTCCTGCGGAGGAGTCGACCGCTTTTCGGTTCCCGAGTGCCCGAAGGCGAATGGAACCGTCGACGCGAAAGGGAGCGGAGATTTCCGGGCGACGACGGAAGTCTGGAAGGGAAGCCGGCTCGAAGAACGCACCAGCACGAACTTCGAAGACACCGCCGAGGTGCACGGCGAGGTGGGAGCGGACGCGAAGCTCAAGTTCATCAAGGTCAAGCACAAACAGGAAATGCTGATCATCTCGAGGAAAGTTGGGGGCGCCTACAGGGGTGGGATGGAACGCGACATCGAAATCCACATGCCGGGGGGCCAATACGATCCTGCGAACGCGCGCGCCAAACCGCTTGGGGACGCGGTTTCCGCGGACTTCGGCGCCGATGCGTTCGCAAAGACGGCTGCGGCGGCACTCAGCGGCTACCGCAGCGCCGAGGCGAAGTGGAGCAGCTTCGACAGCAAACCATTCTGCGCCCAGGCCGTCTTCTCGCCGGCCACCGACACGGTCAAACTGAAAAGGGGAGAGGCAAAGCAGCTCGGCATCTACGCCAGAGCGCGGGCGGATGGCGGCAGGGCGACCGGCGCCCGGTGGACACTCACCGGTGCCGTCGACGCCGACTTCTCCCCCGCTTCGGCGAACGATGCTGCGCCGAACATCTCCTACACGGTAAGCAAATCCCCGCTGGGCAACGAGGTGAAGGTGACTGCCAAATTCACCTCCACCGCCGGGGTCGGCGAAGACAGCTGGCAACAGCCGATCGAAGGGGCGCTGCCGGAAAGGTTCGCGGCGACCTTCTCCGGCAGCGCCTCCTACCACGAAATCCAGCTCGGCGAAGGGGACGGACAGGCGAACTGGAGCGGCAATGCCGAACTGCGTGAAATGCCGAACCCCTACCCACCGGGAACATTCCCCTATGAATTCGCGTACTACAAGATCGTCTCCGGATCGATCAGCTACTCCTACTCCGGCGCGCTTGGCGAATGCTCCGCGACCGCGTCCGGCCCGATCGACCTTCCGAGCCAACCAGACCTGAAAGAAACGGCGGTGCTGACGATCTTCGACAAAGTTCCGCGCGAATACTCCCTCCAGATCGGGATGCCGTTGACCGCGACAGTCCCGGGAGAACTGTCCGGGTGCAAACACCCGGAAGACGACGGCCCGTTCGATTTCGTGGTCGGTGCCGGCACACCGATGATCGTCTACGCGCCCCTCCCTGGCGGCACCGTCGGCGGAGACTGGGCATTCTCCGGCCAGGCCTCGGGCCAGCAGGTCCCGGGCACGCCGGACCAGACCTGGCAGTGGAACCTGAGCGCGATCTCCCCCTGACCTGAGGGGCGGCCTACGGCGGGGACGTGCGGCGATCGTGGGAGAGCGAGTAGGCGCGTGGCCTGAAGCGGAGCACGGGGTCGTCTGAGAGCTCGATCCCGTCTGTGACCCGGGTCGGGTCGAAGACGTACTCGTCGCCCTCGTCGGCGGGCCCGGTGACCTCGAGCGCGCCGACGACGACGCGGTCGCGGTCCTCGGGCCAGACCGACGACGGGTCATGCGGGTCGTCGTCCGGTCCGGCGACCTGGACCTCGAGCTCGAACCGGACGGGGCCCTCGGCCAGGCGCGCCTCGAGCTCCTCGCGCAGGTAGTCGCGCCCCAGCCTCTTCGCCTCCCCCCGCCCGAGGGGCGCGAGGGAGACGGTCGGCTTCCAGGTGTAGCGGACGAAGCGCCCACCGCCCTCGGCGTCCACCCACCTGTAGGCGTGGAGGGCGTAGTAGGGGATCGCGGCGTAGCTGGGCGGCGGCTTCAGCAGCGAGAGGTTTTCCCTCAGCGTCCCGATCGCGGCTGGGTTGCGGGCGAGGAAGAGCGGCATCTTCAGCGCCGAGGTGACGCTCGGCCTCGAGAGGCGGATGAACTCGACGAACGGGCCGGGGCCCTTGAACGGGAACCGCGGCAGGGACTGCGAGGAGATGTCGGTGCGGGAGCCGTCCGGCAAATGGAAGGTGACGGCGAGGCCGCGGACGTCCGGCGCGTAGTCGGGCGCGTCCGGGTCGCCGCCACCGTTGGAGAAGCGGGCGGTCGCCGCGATCAGGTCGCCCTGCATGTGGGCCGCCCGGGTCAGCCCGGCCGCCTCGGGGGTCGCCGTGAACGTCGCCGAGTAGACGCGACCCTTCGCGTGGAGGGCCCGGCGCCCGGCGTGAACGCCGAATTTGCCGTCGATGGCGTCGATCGCATCCTCGGGCGCGCTCACCGATCCAGCCTAACCCCAATTCGGGGTACGGTACCGGCGTGGAAGACGAGCGAGCCAGAGAGCTGCTTGCGCGCGAGAGAGAGCAGGTCGGAGGCCGCGCTCTCGGCTCTCTCGCGCGAGGGCCCTGAAGAGGGCGACGAACGGATCGAGCCCGGCGACGCCGACTCCGAGGGCCTCTACCAGGACGAGCTCGACGCCGGCCTGGCCCAGGACCTGGAGGCGAAATTGGCCGCCGTCGAGAGAGCCGAGGCGAGGCTCGAGGCCGGCACCTACGGCCTATCCACCGTCAGCGGCGAGCAGATCCCGGACGAGCGGCTCGAGGCGCAACCGACGGCCGAGCTGACCGTCGAGGAGGAGGAACGGCGCCCGCGCTCCGAGTGAGCGGGAGCTACTGCTCGTAGCCCTCGACGACGTCGGGGCCGCGAGGAGAGGTGTCATCGGTGCCGAGGCCGAACTCCTCGTGACCCTTGCGCTGGCGCAGGAGGTCCCAGCAGGTGTCGAGTTCGAGTTTGAGCTCCTCGAGGCGGGCGTGCCGCTCAGGGTCGGGGCCCGTGTCGACAGCCTCATCGGTCAGTCGGCGCTCCTCGGTGACGAGTTCCTGGATCCGGTCCTGGATGCCCTGGTCGTCCATCGACGTCACGATACCGCCGCACGCACCGCCGGTGTCATCAACGCCACCGGCAATGCCAGCCCGGCCGAGCGCCTCAGGGTCGCGATCCTGCGGCCGGCCTGGACGGCGTCGCGGACCTCGCCCACCCTGTCGCCCAGCGAGGCGACCGTCGCGTCGAGGTCGGACGAGACCATGGCGAGGCCCCAGAAGAACGCCGGGTGGTCTCCCCCCGCCCGCTCGATCGCCTCGGGCGGCTCCTGGACCACCTCGAGGATGACCGCACCGAGACGGAAGAACGCCTGCCGGGGGGCGCCCGCCGGCGTCGGCTCCTCGCGGACCCGGCGCAGGTCGAGCCCGGCCGCCTCGAGCGCGCCGGTCGTGCGTTCGAGATCGGGGCTCATCGCCACGACGTGATCGAGCCCGGTGACGCCGTTCGGGTGGGCTGGCGCCGCCTCGGGCGGCGGCCGGTCGGAGCTCGTCGTCGCCAGCCCGTCGAGCTCCGAGCCCGCGGCGATTTCCCGCAGCGACCACCCGGCCAGCCCGGTGCCGGGCCGATCGGAGGCGAGGCGGATTCGGGTTTCGCCGACGATGCAGACCCCGCCCTCCACGTCAAACCCCAGCGCCTCCCAGGCGCCGGGCGAGTCGACGACGGTCAGCTCGTCGAGCGTCACGGCCACGCCGACACGCTAGCTCCTTCGCCGCGCTGTTTCGCCGCCATCACGGCGGGTAGCGCCGGGTGAGACAACGACCGAAGGAGGAGTCATGGCTGAGACCGTCAGCGAGGTGATGACACCCGACCCAGCCTGTGTCCGACCGGAGGACCTCCTGGTCGATGCGGCGAAGGCGATGAGCCAGGGTGATTTCGGTGCCGTGGTCGTCGTCCAGGACGGCGGCGGCGTCCGCGGCATCCTCACCGACCGCGACATCGTGATCAGGGCGGTCGCGGCCGGCAAGGACCCGGCCATCACCGAGGTCCGCGAGGCCTTCACGACCGAACCGACGACGCTCTCCCCCGGCGAGAGCCTCGACCAGGCGGTCGACGCGCTGCGCGAAGCGCATGTGCGCAGGCTTCCGGTCGTCGAGGGCTCGGATGTGATCGGGATCATCTCGATCGGCGACCTCGCCCTGGCGCGAGATGAGAGGTCGGCTCTGGCCGACATCAGCGCCGCGGCGCCGAACCACTGACAGGCCCCGCTACTCGTCCGCGGCGGGACGATGCCCCCCATCAGATCCCGCCGCGGCGAGGGGCCTGTGGAGAACGTCGAGGACCTGATCTGCAAGCTGCGAGCCATCCTGCGGCCTCAGCGGGGTGGCGTTGACCCGCAGGACGATCCCCTCATCGTCGATCTCCTCGAGCCCGACATGAGGCGGGTACCGGGTCGGCACCGTGATCGAGTCGCGCAGCAGCTCCTCGATCCGGGCCGGGCTGGCCCCGTCGCCGAAGCGAACCCGAACATCGAGCCTGTCCGGCTCGCGCAGGGGCACGATGACCAGCGTCAGAAGGACGGCGTTCGGGACTTTGAGGCGATCTGCTCCCTGGGCCAGCGTCGTGTAGAAGAGGCCGAGCGAGCTCACCGTTCCCTCCAGCGAGCCGGCGAGCGCCCCGCCCACAAGACGCACCCGCTGGCCGACGCGGAATGGCCGCGTCCCCTGGAGGACGATGCCGGCGAAGACGTCGCCGATCGTCTGCTGGGCGGCGAGCCCGAGCACGATCGCGGTGAATGCCCCGCCGACCGCGAGTGTCCCCATCGTCACGCCGGCGATCCGGAGCGCGGCGATGACGACGATTCCGAGAGAGATCAGGCGGACCAGGAACCCGAGCGTTCCCGCGACAGCGGGATCAAGGCGCCGGTAGAAGTCGGTGAAAGCAGGGTCCCGAGCCAGGTCGCGGCGGCTGAGCCCGCGATCACGAGAATGACGATGGTCGAGACCTTGATCCAGGTCTCATAGCCGGGCGCGAGCTCGGCCCGCCGCCCGTATGCGATGAGGACGGCGGCGAGAATCAGCAGCGCGACCAGCAAACCGCCGCGCGACGCCCTGCCGACCGCCGGCTCGAGCTCCTCGCCGAGGCCCGCGGAGTTCCAGGCGTCGGTGCGCGTCTCGAACAGATCGGGCCGAATCCGACGGCGAAACGGGTGCATCCGGTGCGACCTACCCGCCCTGCGGGGCGCCTAAGCCTCGGTGACGGGCGCGTACTCGCCGCCGCGCAGGCGCTTCACCCGGCCGTTGGCGACCGCCTCGCGAAGCGCGGCATGGAACCGACCCGGCCCCCAGTAGCGGGCGCCGACCCTGCGGCCGAGCTCGCGCCGGTTTGCGCTGCCGTGTTCCTGGAGGGCACGATCGATGACGTCCACCTCGTGCTCCATCGCAACCCCCGGCAGCGGGGCGGAGACGGGCATTCCGGGCGAGCTCCAAACTCGCACAGCCGCCGGCCGTGGGCGCGCCGGCGGACGCGGGCGGCGCTCCCTCTCCTCCTCCTCCCCTCCCGCCCGCGTCTCCATCGGGAAGATCTCGCTGACGGTCAGGTAGGCGGAGCTGGCCCCGGCCGAGGCGATGAAGAAGATCACCAGGATGAAGGCCATGAACGACCAGGTCGTGAGGCTGCCGCCGAGGAGCATCACGCCGAGAACCGCGGTGACCAGTGCCGAGAGGAGATAGGTTGCGCTGACCATCGGTTTTCGCCCGATGGTGTCGAAGAAGCGGCCGAGGGTCAGCGGGCCGAGGAAGTTGGAGAACGCGAACAACGCGATGTAGAGCGGGACCGTTCCCGACCCCACTTCGAAGAATTCGCTGAGTAGCGTGCCGAGGTCGAAGGTGACAGCGTTGTAGAGGAACGCCTGCCCGACGAAGAGGGCGAGTCCGAGCACGGTGCGGCGGGGATAGGTCGAGAAAGCGGTGCGCGCGATCTCTCCGAATCGGATCCGTTTCCGCGGCCGGATCCGGATCGTTTCCCCAGGGTCCTCGAGCTGCTGGCCGGTCTCCTCCCGCACCTCTTGCTCGATTTCGCCGACGATCTCATCGGCCTCCCCTCCGCGCCCGTGGATGAAGAGCCAGCGCGGGCTCTCCGGGACATGGCGGCGGACGAGGAGGATGCCGATCCCCAGCGCGGCGCCGATGCCGAAGGCCAGGCGCCACCCGAAGTCGGCCGCGAACAGGGCGGTGTCGAGCAACGGGACCGCGAGCAGCGCGCCGCCGGCAGCCCCCAGCCAGTAGCTGCCGTTGATGATCAGGTCGACCCGGCCGCGGACCCGGGCGGGAATCAGCTCGTCGATCGCCGAGTTGATCGCCGCGTACTCACCGCCGATCCCGGCGCCGGTGAAGAACCGGGCGGCGTAGAAGTACCAGACGGAGAACGAGAACGCGGTGGCCACCGTCGCAAAGATGTAGACACCGAGGGTGACGAGGAACAGCTTCTTGCGCCCGAATCGGTCTGTGAGCTGGCCGAAGAACAGCGCTCCGAGGCAGGCTCCGGCGACGTAGAACGCCGCCGCCGATCCGATCTGGCTCGGGTCGAGGGTGAGGCCGCTCCCCTTTTCGGTGAGGCGGCTGGCGATGCTGCCGATGATCGTCACCTCGAGGCCGTCAAGGATCCAGACGGCTCCGAGACCGATGACGATCATCCAGTGGAACTGCGACCACGGCAGCCGGTCGAGGCGGGCGGGGACGTCCGTCTCGATTGGCCTCATCTCGGTTTCCGCCGGCTCTGCCATGGGCCGGGATCTACCCCGGTCGAGCTCTGACAAACGGTTTGATCTTCCGGAGCAGTGGGGATTCGTGTCCGAATGGGCAACGGGAAGGAGCAGGGCATTTCCGGGTCGCATATAGCGCGGAGTCGGCACCCGCACAGGTTCGGCTCCTCGCCGCCGCTCTCGATCGGCGTCGAGGAGGAGCTGTTGCTCGTCGACGATCGGCACGAGCTCGTGGCTGCGAGCGAGGCCGTCCTCGAAGCGATGCCCGCCCACCTCGCCGACCGCGCGTCGTCCGAGATCTTCAGCGAACAGATCGAGCTGAAGACCTCGGTTTGCCACGGCGCCGACCAGGTTCTCGCCGAGCTCCGCGCGGCGAGGCGCGCCGTGCGGAGCGGGGGCTTCGAGCTGATGGCCGCGGGGCTGCATCCGAGCGCGCGGGAGGGCGAGCCGACCCTGGTCGCGAAGCAGCGCTACGAGAAAGTCCGCGCCGATCTGGGCGAGGTCCTGCTGAGGACCCCGCCCTGCGGTCTCCACGTCCACATCGGGATACCGGACCCGGAGCTGGCGGTGCGGATCGCCAACGCCTTCCGGCTCTACCTGCCGGCGCTCCAGGCGTTGAGCGCCAGCTCCCCTTTCCGCGAGGGGGTCGACACCGGCCACGCAAGCGCCCGAACCTCCGTCGTCAGGAGCTACCCGAGGTTCCAGGTCCCGCGCCAATTTCGGAACTACGAGGACTTCTGCCGGGTCGCGGACCAGCTGATGGCGGCTGCCGGCGTCGACGACTACACCTACATCTGGTGGGACGTGCGACCCCACCCCAATCTCGGCACGGTCGAGATCAGGGCCCTCGATGTGCAGACGACCGCGGAGTCATCCGCCGCAATCGCAGCGCTGATCCAGGCAATCGCGGCAAAGGAGCTCGAGGATCCAAGCGACCCGGGCCTCTATCGCGAGGCGCTGGAGGAGTCCTACTTTCAGGCGGCGAGCCACGGGCTCGATGCGGAGATCCTGCTCGACGCCGACCTTCCGGAACCGGCCAGGACAGTCATCGCCCGGATGCTCGAGGCGGTCTCACCGTATGCCAGGGAGCTGGGTGGAGGCGTCGCGCTGGAACAGATCGAGAGGATCGTGCGTGAGGGCAACGGCGCCGATCACCAGCGTCGGATCCATGCCCAGGCGGGAATGGGCGGACTGCTGAGCTACCTGGTGGAAGATCGCTGATTGGTCGATGTTCTTTTGTCCGTTTTGGAGCACGGAGGTTTAGCTTTTAGGACAATTGGGGTATGTCAGCAGGCGTGGCGAGTGGGACGAATCAGGGAAAGCGGCGTCGTCGCGGACCTTCCCTTGCGCGCACGGTGGAGGCGCTCCGATCGATCCGCAGCGGCCGCGAGGCGCCCCGACACGATCGTGGCGTCGGCGTGGCTCGGGATCCGAGACGCGCCGGCTAGCCCCCGGCCAGCTCCTCGAGAGTCCGGCCGCTGACAACCGATTGCGGGGATTCTGCGACGACATCGGAGCCGGGACGGGCGTCGTCGTCGCGCCGCTTGATCAGCAGCCATTGCGGCTTCTCTCCGGGACGCGTCCGCTGCAGGGCAAAGCCGCCCTCGACCTTCTCGCCGTGGAGGACGAACACGGCGTGGCCGCGTTCGAGCGCCTCCGGCCAGGCGACCCGGCCGCCCTGCTCGTAGGTGCCACGGTCCCAGACGATCACCTGGCCGCCGCCGGCCCCGCCCTCGAAGTCGTTGTGGGCGATCTCGTGGTCCTCGACCTGGACCGCGAGGCGTTTCGTCGCCGGGTCCATCGACGGCCCCTTGGGAACCGCCCACGACCTCATCATGCCGTCGACCTCGAGCCGAAGGTCGAAATGATGGGCCGTCGCCTGGTGCTCCTGGACGACGAAGGCGCCGGCGCTGATGCCGCGGATCGCGAACTGCTCGTGGCCCTCGACCTTGACCGGGTCGGCCTCGACCGACTCGACCGATGCGCCAGGGGGTCCCTCGCCGAGAAACTCGACCAACTCCTCGACAGCGGCGTCAGCCCCCTCGGCATGGACCAGAAGGCCGTCGCCGTCGTGGCGGACCCAGCCCATCGCCCCGAGGTCCCTCGCCCGCCGCACGACCTCGTCCCGGAATCCGACGCCCTGGACCGTCCCGCTGATGGTCACTCGGGCCGCGGTGCTTTCATCGCCGGCTGCCACCGCTGGACCGTAGCGCCAAGGTCCGCCCGCATCAGCAGGACCGGGATCGTCGCCCCCCTGAGGTCACACTCGACAGCTCATGACTCGGCCGCCAGCGGCCTGGCCCCTCCGGGTTGGAGCGCGGTCCGCGGCGGCTTCGGGACGACGATGCTGGCGAGGGCCGCGACGAGGCAGGCGTCGGCGGAGAGGGTGAAGGCGAGCGTGAACCCGTGCTCGGTCGGTAGCCCCGCCGCCGACACCGTCCCGGCGATCAGGCTGGCGCCGACCTGACCGCCGACCGAGCCGCCGAGGGTCCGCATCACCGTGTTCATCCCCGTCGCGACCGCGGTCTGGCTCGGCGGGACCGCCGCAAGCGGGAAGATCGCAGCGCCCGACCCTGGATCACCCGCGCCAGAATCAGGAGGCCGATCGAGCTAACGAGCGCCGCCACGCTCGAGGCGCTCGAGCAGGCGCGGCTCGACGACGTGATCGACGCCCTCGCGCCGATCCTCGACGCGGTCTAGGCGAAGCGCGCTTCGGCCCGCGCCCGGCGCTTCGCCGCCTCGACCTCACGGTCTTTCGGCGGCGCCGAGGTCACCAGCCGGTCGAGCAGCTCGGCGGAGATCTCGGCGACGGCCGCGACGGCCTCATCGAACGCCTCGGCGTTCGCCAGCGAGGGCTTGTTGAAGCCGCTGATCTTGCGCACGTACTGCAGCGCCGCGGCGTTGATCTCGTCCTCGCCGGCCGGAGGCTCGAAGTTGTAGAGGGTCCTGATGTTTCTGCACATGACCCGATCCTAGGTCAGGCCCGGCTGCCGCGCTGCGCCCGCTCGCGCCAGGAGCGGTAGGCATCGGGCATGCAGACGGCGCAGGGCCGGTATCCGGCGGCGACCGCGTCGGCCTCGTCCCGAAAGAACACCCTGCTGGCGACGTATCCGCCGCGCGCGATCGCCCGCCGCGCGCCGGGGCAGTCGAGGCGTCCGTAGATCCGGGTCCAACGGTGGCCGCCCAGGGAGCCAGGCGTCTCGCTCTCGTAGGGACGGCCGTCAGGCCCGACGAGGGTGTAGGACCTGCTCAAAGCAGCGCCTGCTGGCGCTCCGACCAGGCCCGGTCGGGCCGGAGGCCGCCGACCGTACGGTGCTCGAGGTCGAGCAGCGCCTGCTTGCGGTGGAGGCCGCCGCCGTATCCGGTCAGCGAGCCGTCGGCGCCGATCACCCGGTGGCACGGCACGACGATCGGGGTCGGGGTCCGCCCGACGGCGGAGCCGACGAGGCGTGCCCGCTTGTAGGGCTCGAGGCCCTCCGGATATGCGCTCGGATAGATCCGGGCGGCGAGCTCGCCGTAGCTGGTCGTCGCCCCGTAGGGGATCTCGAGCAGCAGGCCCCAGACGATCCGCTGCAGCGGCCCGCCGCGGAGATCGAGCTCGAGGTCGAAGGCCCGCAGCTCACCGGCGAAGTAGCGGTCGAGCTGGACGATCACCTCCGGCATCTCGATCCGGGCGGCCTCGTCGAGGCGCGGCGAGCGGCCCGGGAAATGGATACCGCGGACGCCGGCCGGGCCGGCGATCACCGTCAGCGGCCCGAGCGGGCTCTCGTACGCGGTCCACCCCGTCCTCATGCTCATAACCCTAGAAACGCCACCAGCCACAGAAACGTGAGATCCGCCCGGGCGCCGGCCGCGACCCCCTCGGCGCGATCGCCCTGAACCCTGCCCGCGGTTCGCACGTACACCCTGCCGAATCGCGAATCCAGTCCAAACCTGATCTAGGAGGAGCACAGATGAAAAAGGGCTACCTGGCGGTGATCGCCTTTGCTGTGCTCGGTGCGTTGGTCGTCGCCGGCTGCGGCAGCAGCAACGATGAAACGACAGGCGAAGCGTCGAGCGGGGGGAGCGCCGAAAGCGCGAGCAGCGGAGGCGCCTACGGAGGCGGCGGCGAAAGCGAATCGGCCAGCTCGACGGCGAGCGAAGAATCGGGCGGCACGACATTTGTCTCGACCGGCAAGGGCGGCGACCTCGGCCAGGTCATCGTCGACTCCGAAGGCATGACGCTCTACGACTTCCACAAAGACAAGGGGACGACGCCCTCCTGCTACGGAGGTTGCGAAAAAGCGTGGCCTCCGGCGACTGCTTCGGGCGAACCGTCGGCCAAGGGCGGCGCCCAGGCCTCGATGCTCGGAACCACCGAACGAAAAGACGGGACGATGCAGGTGACCTACAACGGCCACCCGCTCTACACCTTCATCGAAGACAAGAAGGCGGGAGAAGCGAACGGCAACGACGCCAAGGCCTTCGGCGGACAGTGGTACGCGCTGCTGCCGAACGGCGAAGAGGCTCCGGACTGAGTTAAGGCCGCTGATCCGAGTCTGACGGTCGGCCGGGCCCGCCGACCGTCAGACTGTCCGCATGAGCGTCGAGACCGCTGAGGCACCGGTGGTCGCTCCGGCGGCCACCGTCCCCGACGATCACGTCATCGTCCTCTTCGGCGCGACCGGGGACCTCGCGAGGCGGAAGCTCCTGCCGGGCATGTACCACCTCTCCGAGGCGGGCCTGATGCCGGATCGCTTCATCATCGTCGGCGTCTCCCGGAGCGAGATGGCCGACGAGGAGTTCGTCGCCCTTGCGCGGGAGGCCGCCGAGGACTGCGGGCGCGGGCCGGTCACGGACGAGTCGTGGCAGCGCTTCGCCTCATCGCTGCGGTTCGCGCCACTCGGCGACGGCTTCGGGGCGCTGACCGAGGCGGTGAGAGACGCCGAGGATGAGCTCGGCGGCGAGCCCTGCCGGCTCCACTACCTCTCGCTCCCACCCAGCGCCCACCCGGAGGTGATCGAAAGCCTAGGGGCGGCCGGCCTCGCCTCCCGGTCCCGGATCATCCTCGAGAAGCCGTTCGGGACGGACCTGGCCTCGGCCAGCGAGCTCGACGACGTCCTCCACCGCGTGTTTGACGAGGCGCAGATCTTCCGCATCGACCACTACCTCGGCCGGGACGCCGTGCAGAACCTGCTCGCGATGCGGTTCGCGAACGGGATGTACGAGCCGGTCTGGAACCGCAACCACATCAGCCACATCCAGATCGACGTCCCGGAGACGCTCGGGATCGGGATGCGGGCCGAGTTCTACGAGCAGACCGGCGCCTTCCGCGACATGGTCGTGACCCACCTCTTCCAGGTGCTCGGCTTCGTTGCAATGGAGCCACCGAACGAGCTGACCTCCAAGTCGCTGATGGCCGAGCGCCAGAAGGTCTTCGACGCGATGCTGCCGGTCGACCCGAGCGACGTCGTCCGCGGCCAGTACGACGGCTACCGCGAGGTGGATGGCGTCGGCCCGGACTCGGACACCGAGACCTACGTCGCGCTCACCGCATACGTCGACAACTGGCGCTGGGCCGGCATCCCGTTCCTGCTGCGGACGGGGAAGCGGATGGCGCAGTCACGTCATGTCCTCACCGTCTCCTTCGCCCGGCCGCCGCGGCGGATGTTCCCGGTCGACACCAGGCACTTCGCCGACACATTCGGCTGCGACCACCTGACCTTCGAGCTCGGCGACCCGGGCAGCATCTCGGCGAGCTTCCTCGCCAAGCTCCCGGGACCGACGCTCCGGCTCGGCCAGGCGCACATGCAGTTCAGCTACGGCGAGGGCTTCGGCGGCGCCGAGCAGTCTCTCGACGCATACGAGCGGCTGATCCACGACGTGCTGCTCGGACACCGCACCTTCTTCACGACCTCGGAAGGGGTCGAGCGCCTGTGGGAGGTAGCCGAACCGCTCCTGCGAGACCAGCCGCCGCTGCAGAGCTACGAGCCGGGCTCCTGGGGACCGAAGGCCGCGGACTCTCTGATCGCGCCCCACCACTGGCACCTGCCGAGCGGCCACATCTAGGCCGCGGCCTCGATCACGCCGTCGCGACGGGGCTCTCGGCCATGTCCCAGATCTCGTCCAGGAACGAGGCGAGCTCCCCGGTCAGCCGGCCGGGCGTCAGCCGCCACTCGAGGATCGACGTAGCCTCCAGCAACCTGGCGTCGGGCAGCTCGTCGACCAGCATTCCGGCGTCACTGAAGGGGTGCAGCGGGTCGCGGGGATGCCCGATCACCAAAGCCGGCTGCTCGATCCGGAGCCGCTCCTCGCGGTGCGGCGCAGTCTCGCCCAGCAGCAGGCCCTCGAGCACGGCCCCCGAGGGCCCGGGGCTCTGCCGCACCCAGTCGAGGCCGAGGTCGATCAGGGGGAAGCTGCGGGGGATCGCCGAGGTGATGCGCGAGACCAGCTCGAACGCCGGCCGCCCGAGCCGGAGCCCGAGCAGCAGCGGGGCGAAGACCGCGACGACCGCCGGCAGGGCGTTGTCGAGCACAGGCATCTCGATGAAGAGCGCGCGGGCGCGCTCCGGTTCGCTCACCGCCAGCTCGAGGGCGACGTTGGCCCCGAGGGACGTGCCACCGACAACCGCCGACGGAGCCTCGAGGTGGTCGAGCAGCGCCGCGACCTGGCGGGCGAAGAGGGGCATCGAGTAGAGCCGCAGGTCTTCCGGGCGGTCGGAGCCGCCGTGGCCGAGGAGATCGACGCAGACGACCCGGTTGCCGCGCTCGGCCAGCTCCGGCGCCAGCCGGTCGTACATCCGGCGGCTCATCAGCAGCCCGTGGACCAGGATCAGAAGCCGGTCGCCCTCCCCGTAGGACTCGTACTCGATCCGGTGGCCCTCGTAGAGCAGATCGCCCTGCATGGGGGTATGTAATACAAGACACGTCAGTCGATCACCTGAAAGGAGCGCCGCCGTGGGATTCGACCAGTATCACGAGCCGCCCGAGGAGCTTCCGGAGGAGACCCGGACGTTTGCCAGGCTCTGCGCCTCTCTGACCGAGGAGGCGGAAGCAATCGGCTGGTACGAGCAGCGCCTGGCCGTCGAGTCGGACCCGGAGGCCCTGGCGATCATGCGGGATGCCCAGGGAGAGGAGTTCAAGCACTTCGCGATGGACCTCGAGTTCCTCCTGCGCCGGACTCCCCTCTGGCGTGAGATCGCCCGCGGAATCCTGTTCCAGGAAGGAGATGTGGTCGAGCACGGCGAGGAGTCGGAGGCCGAGGCCACCGCGGAGGCGGCCTCGAAGGGGGCAGACCTGGCGGGGACGGAGTCGCTCGGAATAGGCAGCCTCCGATGAGCCACCTGCTGCGCCAGCACGCGCCGATCACCGAAGCGGGCTGGCGGCTGCTGGATGACGAGGCGCGAGAGCGCCTGCGCCCGGCGCTGGCGGCGCGCCGGCTGATCGATTTCGCCGGGCCCCACGGCTGGGATTTCTCCGCCTCCAACCTCGGCCGAACCGACGAGCTCCCCGACGCTCCCTGGGAGGGAGTCGCGGCACGGCACCGGCGGGTCCAGAGCCTGGTCGAGCTCCGGGCGGAGTTCTCGGTCTCCCGCTCCGAGCTCGAGGATTCGGAGCGCGGCGCGCCGGACGTCGACCTCGGAGAGCTCGACGCGGCCGCCCTGCGGATCGCGAGCGCCGAGAACGCTGCCGTATTCCAGGGCTGGGAGGCGGCATCGCTGACCGGCTTGGTCAGCGCCTCGACCAACGACGCGATCGCCCTCGGCGAGGATTGCGATCGCTACCCCGCCCACGTCGCGAAGGCGGTCGACGCCCTGCGCGCCGTCGGCGTCGACGGTCCGTACGGGTTGGCGCTCGGGCCCGAGCCCCACACCCGCGTCCTCGAGACCGCCGAGCACGGCGGCTACCCGCTCTTCGAGCACCTCCGCGAGATCCTCGGCGGCCCGATCGTCTGGGCGCCCGCGGTCGAGGGCGGGGCCGTTCTCAGCCTCCGCGGCGGCGATTTCCTCTTCGACTCCGGACAGGACCTCTCGATCGGCTACCTGAGCCACGACGCGAGCACGATCGAGCTCTACATCGAGGAGAGCTTCAGCTTCCGCGTCGCGACCCCGGAGGCCGTGGTCGGCCTCACCCCCTGAACGGGTAGGCGGATGGCCGACTACTTGATCGTCGGGGCGGGCTCTGCCGGTTGCACCCTCGCCGCCAGGCTCAGCGAGAACCCGGCAACAAGCGTGACCCTGATCGAGGCCGGCGGGCGCGACCGCAGCCTCAACATCAAGATCCCGGCCGCCTTCGCGAACCAGTTCCGCACCAAGCTCGACTGGGACTTCAACACCGAGCCCGAGCCGCACTGTGACGCCCGCTCCCTATACATGCCTCGCGGCAAGGGGCTCGGCGGCTCGAGCTCGATGAACGCGATGCTCTACGTGCGGGGCCACCCGCTCGACTTCGAGCGCTGGGAGCGCGAGGGCGCGGCGGGATGGAACTGGGAGAGCGTCCGGCCCTACTTCCTCAAGGCCGAGGACAACGAGCGCGGGGCCTCCGAGCATCACGCGATCGGCGGCCCTCTGAGGGTCGAGGACGAGCGCTCGCCGCGGAAGCTGACCGGTCGCTTCCTCGCCGCCTGCGAGCAGGCGGGGATCCCGCGCATCGAGGACTACAACGGCCATGAGCAGGACGGCGCCGCGCTCGTCCAGGTGACCCAGCGGCGCGGCAGGAGGTGGAGCGCGGCCGACGCCTACCTGCGGCCGGCGCTCCGCCGCCCGAACCTGGAGCTCGTCACCGGCGTGCAGGCGCTTGGGCTCGAGCTCGAGGACGGGCGCGCCCGGGGCGTTCGCTACCGCGACAGGCGGGGCAGGGAGAGCGTGGCCCGGGCCGATGGCGAGGTGATCCTTGCCGCCGGCACCCTCGCCTCTCCTCAGCTTCTGATGCTGTCCGGGATCGGGCCGGCCGATCAGCTCCGCGGGCTCGGGATAGCGGTGACGGTCGACCTGCCGGGGGTCGGCCAGAACCTTCAGGACCATCCCTACCTCTCCTCCGTCTGGGACGTGCCCGGCGGCGGCTCGCTGGCGGAGGGGGAAAATCCGCGGGCGCTGCTCGAGTGGGCGCTGCGCCGCACCGGGCCCCTGACCTCCTCGGTGGCCGAGGCGTTCGCCTTCGTCCGCAGCCGGCGCGGCCTCGCCCAGCCCGACCTCCAGTTTCACTTCGCCCCGACCTACTTCGTCAATCACGGCTTCGACGAATACGACGGTCATGCCGCGACGATGGGGCCGGTGCTGATCTCGCCGAAGAGCAGAGGCCGGCTCTGGCTCCGCTCGTCGGACCCGACAGAGGCCCCCCGGATCCTCACCAACGCCCTGGCCGAGCCCGAGGACGTCGAGGCGCTCCTGGCCGGAACGCGCCTGGCGAACGAGATCGCAGCCGCCGGCCCCTTTGCCGAGGTGCTGGGCCGCCGCCTCTTGCCCGAGGAGGGCATTGACGCCGACGAGGACCTGATCGCCGATATGCGCCGGCGTGTCGACCTCCTCTACCACCCGGTCGGCACCTGCAGGATGGGACCGGACGATGGCGCGGTCGTCGACCCGGAGCTGCGGGTCCGCGGGGTCGATGGACTCCGCGTCGTCGACGCCTCGGTGATGCCGACGATCACAAGTGGCAACACCAACGCGCCGACGATCATGATCGCCGAGCGTGCCGCCGACCTGATCGCCGAAGGCGCCTAGCGGGGCTCGAGGATCACGATCGGGAGCTCGCGGTCGCCCGCGTGGGCCCTGAAGAATTCGTAGCCCGGATAGAAGGCGACGAACTCGGGCCAGAGGCGCTCCCGCTCCTCGGCCGTCGCGGGCCGGGCACGGACGTCGCGGACCTCAGATCCGACCTGGATCGTCGTCTCGGGATTGGCGATCAGGTTGTGGAACCAGGCCGGGTTGGTCGGCTGTCCGCCCTTCGAGGCGACGACGACGATCGAGTCCCCGTCCTCGTGGTACATCGCGGGCGAGGTCCGCTCCCTGCCCGTCCGCGCCCCGACGTGGTCGATGAGGACGATCCGCGCCTCGGGCCAGCCCGGCAGGTGGCCGGCGAGCCTGCCGCCCGACCGGCGGTAGATCGCGACATGGACCTTGGTCAGGCGCCGCCCGAGGTAGAAGCCGTGCTTGTTCCCGAACTGCGAGGTGGCGGCGGTGAAGCGGCCGAAGAGCGAGGGCGAGCTCTGGGCTGGTCGATCCATCCGACACTGAGGTTACACTATGTTCCTGGGTGCATGCTGTAACCTCAAAATCCAAGCCGACGCGTCTGACTCGCGAGGAGCGCCAGCGCCTGACCCGCGAGCAGCTGCTGATCTCCGCCCGCGAGGTGTTCGAAGAACGGGGATACGCCGACAGCTCGCTGGAGGAGATCGCCGAGCGCGCCGGCTACACGCGCAAGGCGGTCTACTCCAACTTCTCGGGCAAGGCCGAGATGCTGCTCGAGATCGTCGAGCGCCGGTTCCAGGCCCACATCGACCAGGTCGAGGCGATCCTCGGCGAAGGGCCGGCGGAGCGGCAGGCGGCCGACCTCGGCTCGGTCTTCAGCGACTACTTCAGCCGCGAGCGTCCCTGGGAGCAGCTGTTCCACGAATTTTGCTCCGTCGCCTCCCGCAACGAGGCGATCGGCAGCCGCTTCCGGGCCCGGTTCAGGGAGGCGAAACGGGCGATCACCGAGCTGGTCGAAGAGGAAATGGAGAAGACCGGGGTCGAGCTGGCGATGCCGGTCGATCGCTTCGTCGACGGGATCTTCGCCCTGTTCAGCGGGATCTCACTCGAAAAGCTGATCGACCCTGCCAGGACCGACGATGCACTGTTCGGCGAGATGCTCGGTTTGATCGCCGCCGGCGCCCTGTCCGGCCCCCCCGCTCCACTCAAACGGTGAGCACCCCGAGCAGGATCAGGATCGCCAGGAATCCGCATCCCATGCCGATGACGACGCCGGTCATGTATACGGGCATCGGGGATTCGACCAGTGGAGTAAATGAGCTTCGGGGAATCTGCGCCTTCATGTCGCACCTCCTCTGTCGGTTCCTACGGGGTTAGCTGACGGGCTTGCGGCCGATTACCGCTAGGGCCGGATCACCGGCCCACTCGCCCCAACTTCGTGGGTCCCCCGTCCGCCGTCGCACGAGCGAGGCGGCTCGGAATTTGAGGGCCCAACCTAGCAACCGGACTGGCCGGTGTTCTCAGCAGGGGGCGATGAGCAGGCCCGGGCGGGCGGCGTCAGGGCCCGTAGCCGGGAGCCAGCGGCGGGCCGCCCGCGACGTTGACGCTGCCGCCATGCCCGACCGCCGCCGCGTGGGCGGCGTGAGCCTTCCGATGCGTCGCGCCCGGGCGGAAGAGCTTGATCGGGATCGTCTTCGTCGTCCCGGTGGTCGCGCCGTCGGGGACGAAGGTCAGCCGCAGCTTGTAGGTGCCGGGAGAAAGCCCCCTCGGCACCTCGAGCTTGAAGCCGAAGGTGCCGGCCTTCGACAGCACGCCGGCGCCCTTGGAGACGACCTTTGGCCCCTTGCTCAGCGCCGCCTGGAAGGCCCCCGGGCCGCTGGCGATCAGCGAGAGGAGGATCGGCGTCGGCTTCTTTCCGAGCTTGTGTTTCTTCGGCGCGACGACCTTGAGCTCGCCGAGGCTCGCCCGCTGGACGCCGAGTTTTTCGCCGATTGCGGCCAGCGGCGGCGCTTTGTTGGTGACGGTCCCTTCGCCGCCGACGCCACCCTGGTTCTTCACCACCACGTCGACCGCCGCCGATCCCTCGTTGCCGGCCCCGTCATGTCCCGTGACCTGGACGTGGTAGGTGCCGGGGCTGCCGTAGGTGTGGGTGATGTTGGGGCCCTGTTTGCCCGCGGTGTTGTCTCCGAAATCCCAGCTGAAGGGACCGGACAGGCCCGACAGCGCGTCACTTCCCGAGGCGCTGAAGGTGACCAGGTCCCCCGTGGCGGGGGTTGTGTCGCTTGCCGTGATCCCGATCGTCGGCGGGCCGCGGTCCAGGATCACGCTGCCGCAGGAGTTTTCGGCGAGATTCGCGCTGTCCGCGGTCCAGCCCGACCCCGTGGCCGGGTCGATGAACTGGTTGACGTGGCTCGGGAATATCGCCAGGGCTTCGTTGGCGGTCGGGTCGGGGTCGGGGATCGACTGGTCGGCGGCGGTCGCGCAGAGGTAGACGGGGCCGTCCGCTTCGCCGCTCAGGTTGAAGGTGCAATCGAACGAGTTCGACTTCGGCGTCCCCGGCGAGGACAGGCGCGTAGTGTTGACGTGGCTGCAGTTCGGGTCGTAGTTGTGGACGTCGGAGTTGGTGCACGCTCGGTCGCGGCGGGCGCAGATATACACGGCCGCGCCGTCGCCGCCGGCGAACCAGGGCTGGCTCATCGCGTCGCTGTAGTCGATGTGCATCGGGACCTGCGGATTGTTCGTAAAGATGGCGGTGCCGGCCGCGTACACGGTCAGGACGGGCTGATTCAGATCGATGAGGGTGCTCGAATGACACAGTTCGGCCGGACAGGGATAGAGGCCGATTTCGTCGATGTATTCGCTCGGATAGGTGGCGACGAGAGTTCCGTCGGGCAGCGAGTTCTCCGTCTGCGAGAGGGTGCCGCTGGAACCGGCGGTGTAGTAGGTCGTCGGCGATGGGATGCAGCCGCGTTCGAAGGATGCGCTGTTCCGGTACACGGTTATGCAGTACCGAACGTTCGCGCCGTTGCTGTTCCAGTCGAAGAAGAACGAGTTCGTCGGCGTGTTGGTGACCGGCGGCTCGCCGCCTGAGCTGGAGCTGAATACGGCGCCGCTGGTTGCCGGAGCGACCAGTCCGACCGCGATCAGCGGGATCGCGAGAAGGACGCTCCACTTGCAGATTCGATGCCTCAAGTTCCGACCAGCTCGCAGGGTAGCCGCTTGTGCGGCGGCAATCGCCGATCTGGACGGCTGTTGTTTCTGAGACGCTGTGACGCGTGGCGACGCCCAGCTCTCCGCGCAAGCAGCATGCGCTCGAGCTCTTCCAGGAGCTGCCGTCCCGCTACGACGAGATGGGTGCTGCGCTGAGCTTCTTCCAGGATCCTCGCTGGCGGCGGGCGATGGTCGCCGCGGTGGAGGCCCGCCCCGACCAGCGCGTCCTCGACGTCGCCACGGGGACGGGCCTGGTGGCCCGGGCGCTGGTCGAGTCCTACGGCTGCCGGGTCGTCGGGCTGGACCAGAGCGCCCCGATGCTCGCCCGGGCCTATGCCAAGGTCGCGGCCGATTCGAGGCTGGCTGGACGGGTCGAGCTCGTCGAGGGCCAGGCGGAGGAGATGCCATTCGCCGACGGTGAGTTCGACCACCTCACCTTCACCTACCTGTTGCGCTACGTCGATGACCCGGCTTCGACAATGCGTGAGCTGGCCCGGGTGGTGCGGCCGGGGGGGCGAATTGCCTGCCTCGAGTTCTGCGTCCCAGGCGGGGTCTGGCTCTGGCCGTGGCGTCTCTACACCAGGGTCGGCCTGCCGGCGCTCGGCCGCCTCGCCTCGAGGGATTGGTTCGAGGTCGGGCGGTTCCTGGGACCGAGCATCGAGGGCTTCTACGAGAGCCATCCGATCGAGCGCCAGCTCGAGATGTGGAGCGAGGCGGGGATCGGGGGCGTCAGGGCACGCCGGATGAGTCTCGGCGGGGGGATCGTGATCTGGGGGACGGTTGGCGGCTGAGGCCGAGCCGCGCCCGGCGTTCTACGCGCTCCGTCCGGGCGGCTGGCGCGACTTGGTCACCCTCCTCCACCCCCCCTACACCCTCTGGCACCTCAGCTACGTCGCGATCGGTGCCGCCGCAGCGGCCCAGATCCATGTCGGCCGCCTCGCGGCGGCGCTCGCCGCCTTCCTCCTCGCGGTCGGGGTGGCTGCCCACTCCCTCGACGAGCTCCACGGCCACCCACTCGGGACCGGCCTCTCGCGACGGACGCTGGTCATCCTCGCCACCGTCGGGCTGGTCGGCGCGCTGGCGATCGGCGTCGCCGGAACGATCGTCGTTTCGCCGACGCTCGCCCCCCTGGTGGTCGTGGGTGGCTTTCTGGTGCTGGCCTACAACCTCGAGCTCTTCGGCGGCGCCCTTCACACCGATTTCTGGTTCGCGGCGGCGTGGGGCGCCTTTCCGGCCCTCACCGGGTGGTGGTCGAACGCGCTTGGCGTCCACTCGTTGGGCGAAGCGATCGCCGCCGCGGCCGCCGTCCTCGCCTGCTTTTGGCTCAGCGTCGCTCAGCGTCGCCTCTCGACGCCGGTGCGGGAGCTTCGGCGCCGGACCGATGTGGTGGAAGGCGAGCAGCGGCTCGCCGACGGCACGATCCGGCCGCTCGACCGTTCCACCCTCGCCGCTCCGCTCGACGGCGCCCTCCGCGCCCTCTCGGTCTCGGTGCCGCTGCTGGCCGTCGCCGGCGTCGCACTGCGTGTGTAGGCCGGCGGCGGCGAGCGTCCCGACCTCTCCGGGTCGGGCCTGACGGATCGTCGCCGTTTCCGTTGAAGGGGGAAAGGGTAAGAAACGTCGATCATCGGCCAATGAGGTGCTGGATCTGCGTCGCACGGCTCTCTGAGCTCTAGGGCTACGCAGGCCGGCGGAAGTCGCCGGTTGTCCTTACGAGAGGAGAAACGCAGATGTCCACCGTGCTGATAGTTGTCATCGTGATCGCCGTTCTGATCCTCGCCGCCGCCGCGGTAGCGATCGGGCGCCGAGCGGCGGCCCGCCGCCGGCTCGAAAAGCAGCGTCTCGCCGAACGGGCGGGCGCCCACCGCGACGAGGCGCAGACGCGGGCGGCGAAGGCCAACGAGCACTCCGAGGCAGAGCGGGCAAGGCGAGCCGAGGCGGCCGAGGCCGCGGAGGAGGCCGAGCGACACGAGCGCCTGGCTGAGGAGCAGCGGAGCCGCGCCGATCAACTGGCCGCCGAGTCGGAGGACGCCGGCGAGCGAGTGGAGCGCGAGCGCGAGCAGGCCCGCACGCATGGCCGCAGAGCCGACGAGATCGAGGAGAACCTGTGACCCCGTGATCGCCGTCTCCTGACCTTTTCACCGAGCAGAAATCCAACCAAAGGAGATCCAATGACCATCGTAGGAATCCTCATCGTCATCATCCTGATCCTGCTGGCGATCTATCTCTTCCGCCGGGTTGCCTAGAGGCGGGCGGATGAGATGACCTTCGCAGGCAGCATCTTCCTGATCGCGGTGGGCGCGATCCTTCGCTTCGCTACCCACCTCCACGTCGAGGGGTTCGACCTCCGGACGATCGGCCTGATCCTGATGATCGCCGGCGCCGTCGGCCTGGCGATCGCGATCTGGCAATGGGCCGTTTGGTCTCGCCGTTCGCGCCAGTCCGAAGTCCTGGTCGACGATCGGCGCGTCGCCGACCCCCGTTATCAGCAGCCGCCGGGTGGGTATCGAGACCGCATGTAGGCCTTCGGGTTTACCCCGATTCCGCTGCGCCTCGTCCGCGCTAGGTTCACCTCAAAGCGACCAAGGTGGTGACAGGCGATGGCTGAGCAGTTGAGCATGCTCGACACGATGTTCCTCGAGCTCGAGCAGTTCGATGACGCCGCGCACATGCACATCGGCGGGGCGCTCATCTTCGACCCCCTCCCCGGCGGCGGGACGCCGGACATCGGCGAGCTCCGCGACCACCTGCGCGAGCGGGCGGGGCTGCTGCCGCGCTTCTCCCAGCGACTCTCCGGGCCGCACGCGGGCCCGCTCACGTGGCTGACCTGGGAGCAGGCAGAGGGGTACGACTCCGATGCTCATGTTCATCGCGCGACGCTGCCGGCGCCGGGCGGCGAGGCCGAGCTGCACGAGTGGCTCGGGGACTTCTGGTCGCACCGCCTCGACCGCCACCGCCCACTCTGGGAAATGACGCTGCTCGACGGGCTCGAGGATGGGCGCTGGGCGATGGTCACCAAGACGCACCATTGCCTCGTGGATGGGATGGGCTCGGTTGACCTCGGGACCGTCCTGCTCGATCCCTCCCCGCAGGCGCCATCGCACCACCCGCAGCCCGCGCCGAGCAATGGGGAGGTCGAAGAGCTGGGCAACGGCCGCTTCTGGCTCTCGCCCGGCCTGGTGGCACGCGGGGCGCGGGCCGGGGTCGGTGCGGCGCTACACCCTCGCGAATCCTTCGATCGCGCGCGAGCGGCGCTTGAGTTGGTCGCGCGTGAGGAGCTGATCGGGGCACCGAAGTCGAGCTTGAACGGGCCGATGAGCGGCACCCGGCTCTTTGCCACAGTGCGGTACGACCTCGCCGACATAAAGGAGACGAAGACGCGCCTTGGCGGCACGGTGAACGACGTCGTCCTGGCGCTCTGCGCCGGCGGCCTGCGACACCTGTTGCTCTCACGCGGCGACGCGCTGCCGGAGGGCGATCTGCGAGCCCAGGTGCCGGTGAACATCCGCTCCGATGACAAGGAGCACGCGCTCGGCAATGAGCTGACCTCACTGTTCGTCGAGCTGCCCGTGACCGAGGGGGACCCGATCGAGCGCTACCGACGGGTCGTCGAGCGGGCAGAGGAGCTCAAGGGCGGATCGCAGCGCACCGGGGGCAAGGCGATCGTCGACCTCGCCGACATGGGGCCGCCACTCGCCGGCGCCCTGCTCGCACGGTCGATGTTCGGCGGCACCCGGATGTTCAACCTGACGATCACGAACGTCCGCGCTTCCCAGGAGCGGATGTACGCGTTCGGCGCACCGCTGGTCGAGGTCCTTCCCCTCGTGCCGCTCTTCGCCGGTCACTCGATCGGCATCGCGGTCGTCACCTACGCAGGCCAGATGGTCTTCGGCCTCAACGCCGACCGCCTGGCAGCGCCGGATGTAGCCATCCTGGCCGAGGGCATCGAGCGCTCCTTCACCGAGCTGCGCGCCTCTTGAGAGAAATGAGGACTTCCTTAGGCCGGTTGACATTGCGAGTTCCTCGTGTAGCGTCGCCACAACCGACCGAAGGGTTGAGGTAATGCAATGGCACCCTCAGTCCATGTGATTCTTGCTGCGCTGTTCGACCTGAGCCATCCGGCTCACTACATCCACTGGCACTTCTTTCAGATGTCAGTCGCCAATGTTGTCGTGATCCTGCTGATGATCGCCGTGTTCATTGTCGCGATCCTCATTCCCTTCCCAAAGCGGGAGCGCACGCCTTGAGCGAGGGGAGCGGGATGTCGCCCGAGGAGCGCCGGATGTGGACCACCTGGGTGCGCGAGCGCGCGGTCAGCTCGCTGCCGCCCGAGAAGCTCCTCCCCGACCGCCAGCCCTCCTATGTGTCCTCATGGATCTACGTCTTCGGCGTCGCCACGATCGCGGCGCTCGTCGTCGTCGTCGCATCCGGGATGATCCTCGGACTCGGCGGGCCGACCTGGTGGCACACGAACAGCCTCGGGCGCTTTCTCAACGGTATCCACCTCTGGGGCGTCGAGCTGTTCTTCTTCGCGATGGTCGTCCACCTCTGGGGCAAGTTCTTCATGGGCGCTTGGCGGGGCGGTAGGGGGCGGACCTGGGTAACGGGAGCGATCTCCTTCCTGGTCGCGATCGGCGCCGCCTTCACCGGCTACCTCTCGCAGCAGAACTTCGACTCGCAGTGGATTGCCAGCGAGGGCAAGGACGGGCTCAACTCGGTCGGCATCGGCGCCTTCTTCAACGTCGCCAACTTCGGTCAGATGTACACGTTCCACGTGATCCTGCTGCCGCTTGCGGTGACGGCACTGGTCGTCTGGCATGTGCTGCTGGTCCGCCGTCACGGCGTCGTTCCGCCCTACCCGGCAAAGGTCGCGGCTGCGGCCGAGCAGGCGCCACCGAGTGAGGGAGCGACCCGGTGAGCGCGACCGCACCCGCGGCACCCGACCCGCGGGCACCCTGGCCGGGACCGTTCGTCCGCTACGACCTGATCAAGGAGCTCGTCGTCGCGCTGGGCGTGGTCACGCTGCTGGCGATCGTCCTCACCGTCCTCTTCTCCTCCCCCGACGACCCGCCGACGACGATCCAGAGCTGGGCGCAGGCCGACCCGAGCGATTTTGTCGCTACCTCGGTCACCGAGCTGGCGGGAACCAGCGAGCTCGCCGAATACGGACCTCCCTACAACCACACTCCCGAAGCCACCCAGAAGATCGGGCCGCTCGACCTGCAGAGCGCGCCAGGGGTCCGCATCCCGATCGACACGGCGAAGGACTTCGTGCTCGAACCGCTGAGCGAGGTCCCGGGAAATGTGCGCCTCAGACGAGCACTCACCGTCTACCAGGCTGCCCCGCCCGCGTTGCAGGAAGCCTGGACCGGCGCCTACGAAGGGGCGCTCGAACACGCCCGTTACCCGCGTCGAGAAGCGATCCTCCTCCCCGCCGGCCACTACGGGCCGGTCGCGCCGATGATGGCGTCGCTGCTCGGCCTGGCGCAGAGCGGCGGCCTCGACGGCGTCCTGCTGGCCAGCGATCATCGCTTCTACCAGACCAACTACACCAAGCCGCTCCTATTCCTATCCGGCGGCGGCTACTTCGAGGAACGGGCCGAAGGCCAACACCTGCTGGGCACGCAGTGGGGAATGATGAACGAGACCGGCAGCTATCCCGGTCAGGTCTGGCTCTGGCTCTACACCTTCTGGTACCAGATTGAACCATTCAAGGAATCGCCCAACGCGGACGCGCTGATCTTCGCCCTGATGGGGGTCCTCAGCCTCGCATTCATCTGCATTCCGTTCATACCCGGTTTGAGGACGCTGCCCCGGCACCTGCGAATCCACCGTGTGATCTGGCGCGATCACTACCGCGAAGTCGAGGGCTGAGTCTCCCTACGTCCGAGATCTTGAGCGTCGACCTCGTCCCGTCCCGTCACCGCCGGCGCGAAGGCCACCACGCCCTCCCGCCCAGTCGGTAGGTGGTGGCGGGGATTAGCAGAGCGCGGACGACGAAGGTGTCGATCAGGACGCCGATCGCGACGGTGGCGCCGATCTGGATCAGCTCCTCGAGCGGCAGCAGGGTCAGGGTGGCGAAGGTGCCGGCGAGGATCAGGCCCGCGCCGGTCACGACGCCGCCGGTGGCGACCAGGCCGCGCAGCGCCCCCGCCGCGGTGCCGTGGAGCTCGGCCTCCTCGCGGACCCGGGTCATCAGGAAGATGTTGTAGTCGACCCCGAGCGCGACCAGGAATAAGAAGGAGAGCAGGACGAGGTTGAAGGCGATTCCTTCGTTCGCCAGGTGCGAGAAGGCGAAGGTCGAGAGCCCGAGCGTTGCGGCGAAGGAGAGGATCACGCTCGCCATCAGATAGAGCGGCGCGACCAGGGCACGCAGCAACACGACCAGGATCAACCCGACGACGAGCAGTACCAACGGCACGATGAGCCGCGTGTCGCGGGCGTTGGTCTGCTCGATGTCGTAGTTCTCGGCAGGGATTCCGCCGAGCAGGCCGCGCGGTGCCAATTGATGAAGGCGTTCGCGCACACGCGAGACGTGTTCGGCGGCTTCGCCGGAATAGGGGTTTCCCGCGAGGACCACGACGACCACCGCATCGGCGCCGGCGCCGGTCGGGGGCACCGGGACGGCGAGCCGCACCGAGGCGAGCCGTTTCATCCCTTCGGTCACCCGCGCGGCATCCTCCGGCGGCACCACCGCGGTCAGCGGCGAGCCGAGCCCGGGCGGAAAATGTTCGTTCAGCACCGCGGTCCCGCGACCCGAGTTGGTCGGCCGCGTCTCGCCCTGGCCGAAGCCGATCGTGCCGGGGTGGCTGAGGTTGCCGAGGACGAGGACGAGGAGGCCGGCGGTGACGAGGAGGATGATCGGCCGCGAGCGCCGTTCGACAAGCGCCGCGACACCCGCCCAGCGGTTGCGGCCGCCGCGCCGCGCCGCCGCAGCGGCGGGCCAGAAGGCGCGCTCGCCGAGCAGCGCGAGCAGCGCCGGAAGCAGGGTGAAGGCGGAGACCAGCATCACCGCGATCCCGATCGCCAGGATCGGTCCCAGCCAGTGGGTCGACTGCAGGTCGGCGACGAGGAGGACCAGCATCGCGGCGATCACCGTGCCGGCCGAGGCGGCGATCGCGGGCGCACTCTCCACCAGCCCGCTCGGCAGTGCCTCGGTCGCGGGCCGCCCTGACCGCAACTCCTCCCGGTAGCGGTGGACGAGCAGCAGCGAGTAGTCCGTGCCCGCGCCGAAGACGAGGACCAACAATGAGGAAGGTGCCCTCGGTGTTGACGACGATCGTCCCGGCCTTGATCAGCAGGTAGGCGATTCCGATCGCGACCATGTAGGCGGCACCGACGGCGATCAGCGGCAGCAGCGCAAGAAGCGGCGCCCGATAGACGACAAGCAGCAGGATGAGGACGAGCCCGAGGGTCGCGATCAGAAGCGTCCTACCCGCTTCGTCGGCTACGCGTGAGAGGTCGGCTGCGATCCCAGCCGGGCCGGTGACGTAGGCCGAGACGCCGTGGATCGGGTGTTCGGCCAGGTACCTGCGGATCTTGTGAACGCCTTCCTGTATCGCGCCGCGGTCGGCGGCGTTGATCGCCAGCACCACCAGGGCCGCTTCGCCGTCGCGTGAGATCGGCCCGACCCCGCTGGCGAGCTTCGCGACGTCGCCGAGCGACCCGCGCGCATCGGCCGAGAAGGGGTCGATGATCGGCGTCGCGCCGGTGATGTTCAGCTCATTGAGGCCGTCGCCGAGACGCCCGATCGCATCCAGGTCGTGGGCGGTGAGGCCTCCACTTCGCGCGAAGACGATCACCGCCGGCACCTCTTCGACCTTCGCGGCACCATGCTTTCCGGCCTGGCCCTCGAGCGCCTTCAACGCGCGGGTCGATTCGGAGTCCTTCGGCAGGAAACTGGCCTGGCCGACGGCGGTGACCTGGTCGATGTGGCTGCGTAGGACGAAGCCGGCGACACCGATCGTCAACCAGACGGCGATCGTCACCCAGCGACCCCGCGGCCCGGTCACCGCGGCGGCGAGCGGCGAGGCGGCGACTCAAGGATGGTGGGGGTCGGCGAGCACGGCGGAAGCGTAGCCGCGGCACCCGCCGGGACCACACCGAGTGCTACTTCACGATCGTGAAGCTCAGCGACTTCGGCGCCGAGCGCATTCCGGCAGAGTTGGTGGCCGTAATCGCAAGCGTGTAGCGCCCCGGCTTGAGCTTCTCTCCGGGCGAGATGCGGCCCTGGAACGCCACTTTGTTGGCGCCACTGTGGCCCGTGAAGGTGAGCGTGCCCGCCGTCGCGGTGCGGCCGCCGACACGCCGGGCGAAGCTGAAGGTCACGGTTGCCTGCCTCGTTGAGCGAGAACGAGAAGGTCGTTCCAGTGGGCGTCTTCACGCGGCTGATGCGGGCGAGCCGATTGCCCTCCCGCCATCTCGTCGTGGATTGGCGTGCGTGCTGCACCGCAGGAGGCAGGGACGTCACGCTGGGTCCCGGCGGCGGTGACGGGGAGGTGGGTTCGGCCGGCGGGGTGGTGGTCGGGCCTCGGGTTTCGGTCACAAACGTCTGGTCGCCGCCGTAGGCCACCCCACCGGAGTTCTCGGCGACGAGTCGGAAGTGGTAGGTCGTTCCCGGCGCAAGCCCGCCTATGGCGGCCGCAAGTGGACTCGAGCTGCCGGATACGCCAACGCTCTGAGTGGCGGTGGAGAACCCGTAGGCCGCGGTCGTCCCATACTGGAAGTACGCCGTGCTCGAGCCTCCCGCACCGAGGGTTCCGTTGAGACTCGCGCTGGTTTCGCCGACGCTCGTCGCTGCGCCTGTCGTCGCGGTCGGCGGGTCCACGAACACCCACGACGCGCCGGTGCCGCCGTTGTCGCGCCAGCCGCCGATCAGCGCCGTGTCGCCGTCGGCGCTGAGCGCGACGTTTGTGCCGAATTCGGCTTCTCCGGCCTGGTCGGCGCCGGTGAGCTTTCCTCCCTGCTGGGTCCAGGTCAAGCCGGAGCGGGTGAACACCCACGCCGCGCCTCTTGTGCTGTCGTCGTAGAGCGCTCCGATCAACGCCCGGTCGCCGTCGGCGGAGAGCGCGACGCTTACGCCGAACCTGCCTTCCCCGACCTCGCCCCCGCCGGTCAGCTTCGGCCCCTGCTGGCTCCACACTGCGCCTGAGCGCGTGAACACCCACGCCGCGCCCTTGCTGTCGTCGTCGTTCCAGGCGCCGATCAGCGCCGTGTCGCCGTCGGCGGAGAGCGCGACGATCGTGCCGAACTTGCCGTTTTCATTGTCGGGTTCGTCGCCGATCTCGCCCCCGCCGGTCAGCTTCGGCCCCTGCTGGCTCCACACCCCGCCCGAGCGGGTGAACACCCAGGCCGCGCCCTTTCCGCTGTAGTCGCGGTTTCCGAAGGCCACGCTTTTGTCGTTCCAGCCGCCGATCAGCGCGGTGTTGCCGTCGGCGGAGAGCGCGACGTTCGTGCCGAACATCCCTTCCCCGTCCTCTCCCCCGCCGGTCAGCTTTTTGCCCTGCTGGGTCCAGGTCGAGCCCGAGCGCGTGAAGACCCAGGCGGCGCCTTTCCAGTTGCTGTCGAGCCAGCCGCCGATCAGCGCGGTCTTCCCGTCGCCGGATAGCGCGACGGTGTAGCCGAACCAGGCGGACCCTTCCTCTTCTTCCCCACCGGTGAGCTTTCCGCCCTGCTGGGTCCAGGTCGAGCCCGAGCGCGTGAACACCCACGCCGCACCCTTGTCGTTGGTGTCGCCGGGCGCGCCGATCAGCGCCGTGTTGCCGTCGGCGGAAAGCGCGACGCTGGTGCCGAACCCGCCTTTTCCGGTCTCGCCCCCGCCGGTCAGCTTCGGCCCCTGCTGGCTCCACACCCCGCCCGAGCGGGTGAAGACCCAGGCCGCGCCCTTCGTGCCGTCGTCATACCAGCCGCCGACCAGCGCCGTGTTGCCGTCGGCGGAGAGCGAGACGAGTACGCCGGACTGGGGGTTGTCCTCTTCGCCGCCGGTGAGTTTTCCGCCCTGCTGGGACCAGGTCGAGCCCGAGCGCGTGAAGACCCAAGCCGCGCCGGTGGCGCTGTCGTCCTCGGGCCCGCCGATCAGCGCGGTGTCGCCGTCGGCGGCGAGCGCGACGCTCAAAGCCGAATTCGCCCTGTCCGGCCTCGGCAGCGCCGAAGAGCTTTCCGCCCTGCTGGGACCAGGTCGAGCCCGAGCGCGTGAAGACCCAAGCCGCGCCGTTGCCGCTCGTCGTCGCCGGGCCCGCCGATCAGCGCCGTGTCGCCGTCGGCGGAGAGCGCGACGCTCTTGCCGAATTCGCCTGCTCCGGTCTCGCCCGTGCCGATGAGCTTTTCGCCCTGCTGGGTCCAGGTCGAGCCCGAGCGGGTGAACACCCACGCCGCGCCGTTGCCGCTGTCGTCGTTGGGCCCGCCGATCAGCGCCGTGTCGCCGTCGGCGGAGAGCGCGACGCTCTTGCCGAATTCGCCTGCTCCGGTCTCGCCCGTGCCGATGAGCTTTTCGCCCTGCTGGGTCCAGGTCGAGCCCGAGCGGGTGAACACCCACGCCGCGCCGTTGCCGCTGTCGTCGTTGGGCCCGCCGATCAGCGCCGTGTCGCCGTCTGCGGAGAGCGCGACGCTGTAGCCGAATCTGCCTTCTTCGACCTCGCCCGTGCCGCTGAGCTTTTCGCCCTGTTGGGTCCAGTTCGAGCCCGAGCGCGTGAAGACCCAGGCCGCGCCGTTGCGTTCGTTGTCGCGCCAGCCGCCGATCACCGCCGTGTTGCCGTCGGCGGAGAGCGCGACCCGCTCACCGAAATCGCCTTCTCCGCTCTCGCCAGTGCCGGTGAGCTTTTCGCCCTGCTGGGTCCAGGTCGAGCCCGAGCGCGTGAAGACCCAGGCCGCGCCGGTGCCGCTGTCGTCGCCGGGCCCGCCGATCAGCGCCGTGTTGCCATCGGCGGAGAGCGCGACGCTCTTGCCGAATTCACCTTCTCCGATGTGGCCGAATTCACCTGCTCCGGTGTGGCCGGTGCCGACGAGTTTTCCGCCCTGCTGGGTCCAGGTCGAGCCGGAGCGCGTGAACACCCACGCCGCCCCGGCGTCGCGGCTTTCGTAGCGCCCGCCGATCAGCGCCGTGTTGCCGTCTCCGGACAGCGCCACGCTGTAGCCGAACCGGCCGGTTCCGGTGGCACCCGCAGCGGTGAGCTTTTCGCCCTGCTGGATCAACGGGTCGATTCGCAATGGATATGCGGCGCCGCGGTCCGCGACGCGTATCAGCACATGCCCCTCGACCAGTTGCAGCCAGGAGCGCAGCACGTGCCCGCGCGCGTCCGTGGCGAGAAGGTTGCCGTAGCGAAGCGCGGCGCCCCGGCCGGTGAGCAGCACCGAGCCGTTGCGCAGCCGCGCGGCGAGGTTGCCGGAAAGAGCCAGCGAGAGTGTCAGTGGCCCGGCGGCGGCAGTGGGGCGAGTCGCGACGTCAAAGCCCTGCTCGATTCCCAACGGACCGTTCGCGTACCACTCTGTGAGCGCTCCGTGCCCGTAGCTGACACGGTTGACGCTGGCGTGCGGCAGGGCAGCCCCCACTGGCTCGAGGGTGCTCGCGTAACCGTACGCGGAGAGCGTCATGCCAAGCCGCGCCTTGCCAGAGGCGACGTCGACACCACGGCGCGAGAACCCGGCGCGCAACTGCTGCGCCGGGTTGACGGCCTCGAGGCCCCTGAGACGGTAGGCCGGTCCTTCGCTTCCGAGGGCGGCTGAGATCGGGCCCTGCGCGGCCATCGGCAAGCTCGTCAGGCCATGGCGGGCCGTCGCTGCGGGCTCCGCGGTTCCACCGGGCGGCGTCAGGAGCGCCGCCACACATCCGGCCGCCGCCACGACGCCCGCCAGCAGAATCACGACCGGAACGAGCAGCCGGTCGCTTCGTGTCGCGCCACCGCGCCCCGGTGTGGAGAAGCCCAGCACTGCGACTTCCGATCGCATCACCCGCTCCTCCGCGTTTTACTCACCCGGTGACACCTTCGAGTGAGGCTGCCGTCATCTCTCCCACGACTCTCGACTCCCACAGTCGCTCAGCTCCAATACTAGGCCGTGCCCGGCCCCGGAGGAATGTCGTCTCAAGGCGAAGCCCGGTCGAGCCGCGGGGCGCCAACATGTCGATGGTGGACCTCGTGGAGCTGAAAATGAAAGACGCGAACGGCGAACTCACCGAGGCGGAATTCGCGGCCAGGCGAGCCGAGACGGAATCCCACCAGGCGATTGAGGTGGAGCGGCGGACCGGGCCCCGGCTCGTTCATGTCCCACACCGCGCCTGCAGACCGCGGAGCGCCGCCTTCGAGAATCTGGCACAGCGGCGGTTGATGCATCAGATCGGCGACCCCAGCCAGGGGGCCATAGGATTGGGCGGTGCCGTTCACTCTCAGGAACCTCAAGGAGGACCTGGAGGACGTCGGGTCCAATTTCGATGGTGCGCCGGACCTGGAGTTCCGCCTGGCGACCCAGGCGCTCGAGCTCGAGAGGTCCGGCCTGGGCTACCAGCGCGTCCCGCCCGGCTATCGCTTTCCGTACGGCCACACGCACAAGGAACAGGAGGAGGTGTACGTGGTCCTGCGCGGAAGCGGGCGAATGAAGCTCGACGACGAGATCGTCGAGCTCAAGGAATGGGACGCGGTGCGCGTCCCCCCCGGTACGTGGCGAGGCTACGAGGCCGGGCCGGAGGGCCTCGAGATCCTCGTCATCGGTGCGCCCAATCTCGGCGAGACTCCGCGCGAAGACGTCGATGGCCAGCGCGATTGGTGGGCTGACTAGCGCCCTCTAGCTGCGCAGGGCATCCTGTCTATCCCAGAATGGGGGAACGGACCGAGCCGACTGGTCGGCCCGGCCCTTCCTTCCTCGTCAGCTAGAGGGATGGTTGCTGGTGACCTGGTAGCAGGCCACGTCGTACTGCGACACGGCGTGCGAATTGCCGTGTTCTGCCGACGGCGTGCCTTCACTACCCGCGTAGTGCGACTCGGCATTTGAGAATCCCCCGGTCTTGAACCCGTTCGGTTCGCTGGTTGCCCCGGCGGCGCCGCACTCCGCACCCGGCTGACCGGTCCCGCTTGGGTTAGGGGCAGCCATGGCCCCCGGCGCGGTGAGGCCGACAACCACAGCGCAAACGATTGCTGCGAGCATCAATGTGCGCATCTCGTTCCTTCCTTCCGTCCTTGTGGGGATCGGACGAGACGCCTTTGGCTACCCCTTGCCGCGGGGTCCAATCTTGACCCCGAGGGCAGGATTCGGATCTGCGACCTTCGTGGATTCGGCTTCACAGCAGGAGATGCAAGAGGAGTGGACGACCGGATTCGAACCGGCGACCGCCTGGACCACAACCGCACAAAGGACCTCTCCTCCGGTCTATCCGGCATTCCGTGGCTGGGCTTTCGCTCAGTTCGCTCGTTCATCAGTTCAGTACTCCGGGTAGTTCCCGGGGTCTACTCGAACGGGTCGTAGTCCTTCGGGCGATCGTCGCGTCAAATAGATGACGGAGCCATCCGGGTCTCGCAGCCCTTCGGCTCGAGCGGCTGAGCTATCGCAATTTGAATCAGAAGACGGCGGATCGGAGCAGCGACGACACTACGAGCGATGGGATCGGAATTGGCAGCCAATGCGACTACGGCGGTTTCCTCGCTTATCGCCTACGAGCGAGAGATCCTCCCACTAGTGCGCGCCGAGTTGGACCGCTGGCGGGTGCGTGCTTTGACCATCCCCGACCCCCTCCTGCGAGCCGGGGCGCTCTCGGCGCTGCAAGCGAATAGCCGGAACCCCGAAGCTACGGCGGTCTTCGCGATCCTGGCTCCGCGGGCGCGTCGAGCCGAGGCGCTGCAAGCGATAGCACCACTGCAGATCGCGATCGACTATCTGGACTCGATCGGCGAGGAGCGGGTACGCGATCCATTGGCGGATGGCCTTGCCCTGCACGCGGCGATCTGCGACGCCGTTTCTCCCGACACCAAGTCAGGCGACTATTACGTTCATCACCCCCAGCGCGAGGATGGCGGCTACTTGGACGCCTTGGTAGCTGCCTGTCAAGACGCTGTGGTGCAACTGCCGGCGTCCGAGCGGATGCAGCCGCTGCTCCGGCGTACCGCCAACCGCTGCGGCGAGGGACAGAGCTACACGCATGCCGCGGCGCAGGCCGGCGCAGACGAGCTCGAGGCGTGGGCGAGCCGGCATGAGTCCGCGCCGGGATACCTCTGGTGGGAGCTGGCGGCCGGGGCGTGCTCTTCGGTGGCGACCCATGCCCTGATCGCCGCCGCGGCCGACCCTCGGACGACGGCCGATGAGGCGGCCCTGATCGATGCGGCCTACTTCCCTCCAATCGGGGCACTGACCGTGCTGCTCGATGACCTGATCGACCGCGAGGACGACCTCGAGGCCGGTGAGCACAACTACCTGAGCTACTTCGCCAACAACGAGCAGGCGGCGATTCGGATCGGTCTGCTCGCCGGCCGTGCCAAAGCAGCCATTGCCCATCTGCGCCACGCGCGCAGACACCGAGCCATCCTCGCCGGGGTCGCCGGCTTCTACCTGAGCGCTCCCGGCGCCGACAGTGGATACGCTCGGCCAATCAGGGGGCGTCTGTTCGAATCACTCGACCCGACCGTGCGGCTGATCATGGTCGCGATGCGCCTGCGCCGCTATGGATGAGCGCCAGGGCCCCGTCCACGTAGCCATCATCACCGATGGCAATGGGCGCTGGGCGAAGGCGCGAGGGCTGCCGGTGGCCGCGGGACACCGAGCCGGCGCGGAGAATGTGCGAGCGAGACTGCGCGACGCCGTCGAACTCGGGATCAGAGAGCTCACCGTCTACGCCCTGTCGACCGAGAACTGGGCCCGCCCTCAGAAGGAGGTCGACGACCTGATCGATCTGATTGCGGAGTACATCGACCGGGTGACGCCGGAACTTCACGCCGAGAACGTGCGCCTGCGCTTCATCGGCGAGCGCGGCAGTCCGGTTCCCCCGAGCCTCGCGGAGCGGATGCAATGGGCCGATGAGCTGACCGCCGCCAATGATCTGATCACCCTCTTCGTTCCCTTCAACTACAGCGGGCGGGCTGAGATCCTGCGCGCGGCCCGAGGCGTTCGAGGGGACGACCGAGGAGGAGTTCCGGGGCGGCCTCTATGCGCCCGGACATGCATGACCCCGAGCTGTTGATACGCACAGGTGGGGAGCGGCGCCTGTCCAACTATCTCCTCTGGCAGGTGGCCGAATCGGAGCTCGTTTTCTCCGATGAGCTCTGGCCGGACTTTTCGCGGGGCTCCTTCGAGGAGGCGATCGAGGAATTCCGCCGGCGCAGGAACGCCGGCAGTCGGTAGCGGCAAGCAGGGGGCCGGGCGCCGTGGGCTGGGAAGACCCGCTAGGCGCCCGGCCGCTCCTCTTCCACCACGACTCACCCAGGGACCCGGGAAAGGACCCCGGAACGGGCGCGCAATGGGTACCGCTATGGCGCCTCCCGGCACAGGAAACCGGGCTGGCCCCGCTGCCACCCGAGTGGGGGTGGCATGTTCCCCGGGCCAGGGGGACCCGAGGAAGTGTTCCTCGCTAATTAGTACATCACTCAACCGCGAAAGTCAACAGTCTCGCCTAACATCGCGCTCAGACCTAGAATCTGAATAAAACGGCTTTCTACCGCGAAGATCGCGAGCTGTGCCTCGCTTCATCTCAGTCGAAGCGGGAGAACTTGAAGCGGCAGTAGTTGAAGCCGTAGGCGATCACCACGTCGTTGGCGAGATTGCCGTTGTGGACGAAGAGCACGGCGTTGTGCTGGTAGCGGGGGATCTGCTCTGCGCGCAGAGCTGCGGCCGCCCGGCCCAGATAGGACTCCTGGAGCTTCAGGTAGCCGAACCACTTGGCAAGATGCGTCGCGTCGTGCGGCGGGCGCGGAACGGCCGAGATCCTGCCCACGGTCCCGTCGAAGATCCGCGCGGCCCTGCCGAGCTTTCCTGCCGCAACGGCGAGGCGTTCGGCTCGAATGTCCGAGCGCACGCCCCGGACCGCTTGCTGGGTCGCTTCGACGCCGGGCTTGCAGATCGACTCGAGGCGGCTGACGTATTCGGCGCGGTCGGGCGCGACCGCGGCCCCAGCCGATGCGCTCAGCGCCATCACAGCGAGCATCATCGCGCTCACCAACCGGCGCCCGCAAGGCCGCCCGCTCGAAGAATTCTTTTACGCGCCCGCATCATCCGAAGAAGCTCCGTGGAGATCAAAACGCGGCAGCACCCGCTGAAGAGCGGTGGGAACATGCCAGACCCGATCGCCGAGCATCAGCATCAGCGCCGGCAGCAGGACGATCCGGACCACCGTCGCGTCGAGCAGGATCGCGACCGTGAGCCCCACGCCGAGCTGGCTCACGGTGGCGATCGGCGCGCCGGCGAAGGAGATGAAGACGGCCGCCATGATCGCCGCGGCGCCGGTGATCACCCCGGCGGTCTTCTCGAGGCCGAAGGCGATCGCGGTCGCGTTGTCGGCGCCGGCATCACGCCGTTCGCGCATGCGGGCGAGAAGGAAGACCGCGTAGTCGATCGAGAGGCCGAAGGTGACCCCGAAGATCCCCGCCGCGCCGACCGTGTCGATATAGCTGTGCCCGCCCAGCGGGTAGCCCGCGGGGATCTTGCAGATGAGGCTGACGACGCCGACCGCGGCGGCCACCGAGAGCAGGTTGAGGCCGACGGCCAGCGCGGCGAGCAGCGGCGCGCGGAGGATCGCGACCAGCATCAGGAAGGTGATCAGGACGATCGCGCCGATCACCAGCGGCAGCCGCGACTTGGTCGCGGAGCCGTAGTCGTTGAGGATCGCGGCGCCTCCGCTGACGCCCGTCACCAGGTTGCCTTCGCGGGACGAGGCGCTGGGCTTCGTCGTCGAGGAGCTCGCCCGTGGCCCGCGAGCCGGCCGTGTTGAAGGGGTCGGTGGAGACGACGAGCAGTCGCGCGGCCTGTCCGCCCCGTCCCACGTTGACCGCCTCGCCCGCGAGGCCGCGGGGAACCGGCGGCGCGCCGTCGATCGCGGAGAGGACGAAGTAGCCGGAGTCGAAGAGATGGGGCGAGCTGCGACGCAACTCGCGGGCGCCGCGGGCGAGGGGACCCGCGGCGGCGCTGACGCGTACCCCCGCGCGCCCGAGCCCGCGCTGCAGCGCGTAGGAGCGGCTGTAGCCGTTCGAGAGCCCGCGCTGCAGCGCCCCGGCGCCGCCGTTGCAGGGCGGCGAGCCCGGCGGAGAGGCGATGCGCGGCGGAGCTGAGCTGCTCGAGGCCTCCCTTCAGCTCTTCGCCCTTGCCCGCAAGGCGGCGCGTCCCGTTTTCGAGCCGGGTGCCGCCGGCGGCGAGCTGTTTGAGGGCGCCGTGGAGCTCGATCGCGACTTCGCGCATGCTCCGCACCTTGTCGCGCTCGGACGCGAGCACCCGGGCGAGCAGTCGCTCCTGCTTGGCCACCCCTCTCAGCGATGGGTCGCTCCGGGCCGCCGCTTCCAGTTCGTTGGCGACACGGCGTGCTCGTCGCAGCGCCTTGTTGCGAAGACTGGGGACCAGGGCGTGAAGTTCGACTTCCAGGGCCAGGCCGGCATTCGACGCTTCTCGTTGGCCGGCTGCCAACCGGCCGGTGCCGGTCGCGAGCCGTCCCAGCGCTTCGCTGGCGCGGGACCCGCCGGCGGCGGCGCGTTCGAGTCCGCCGGCCAGCAGGCCGGCGCCGGCGCCGGCCCGTTCCGAGCCCTCGCCGAGCAGGCCGCTGCCGCTCGGCGGCGCGCGAGAGGCCGGCCCGCAGGCGGGCCACGGCGGCGGCGGCGCGGCGCAGGCCGGGACCGAGGTCGGAGAGCTGGGTCGGGCCGGCGGGCCCACTGGACGCAAGGCGCTCGCCGAGGCCGCGCAGCGGCCGGACGGCCCGCTGGATCGGCGCCGGGCCGATCACCGCCCGCACCTCCGGGCGGGCTGCGATGCGACGCTGCGCGCGAACCAGCAGCGCGAGCCGATGCTGGGTCGTGATCGGGCCGTCGCCGGGCGGCGACGACGATCTCGAAAGGGGCCTCCCAGCCGGGGCCGACGGCGCGATCGATCGCTTCGGCGCTCTGACGGGCGGGACTCGAGCTTGGGCAGCTCGTTGACCCCCGGGGCGCCGGTGTTGAAGGCGAGGGCGGGCACGGCGAGCAGCAGCAGCGGCACCGCGATCAGCGCGGCGGCCAGGGCCGGGCGGCGCAGCGCGGAGTCGGCGCATGGCCGCAACGCGGGAGCGGCCCCGCGCGGGAGCGCGCTTCCCGATCGCGCCCATGTTGATCCGCTCCCCGAGCAGCGCCAGGAGCGCGGGCAGCGCGACCCAGGCGATCGCCACGCTGATCGGGGTGACGACGACAAGTGCCGATGGCCAGTGAGAGCAGCAGGGAGCCCGGCTGCAGGAAGGACGAGAGGAGGATCGAGGTGAAGAGGGTTGCGCCGGCGAACACGCGTGGTGCGGCCCGCCGTGCGCCGGGTGATCGTCGCGGCCTGCCATGGCGAGGCTCCGGCCGCGAGCTCTTCGCGGAAGCGGGAGACGATGAACAGCGAGTAGTCGACCCCCAGCGCCAGGCCCATCATCGTGCAGACGACCACCGAGAGGGCTTCGATCGTCATCACCGAGTCGAGGAGGACGAGGATGCCGCGACCGGCGACGACGGTGAGCGCGCCGAAGGCCAGCGGGATCGCGGCCGCCATGACCGAGCGGAAGACGAGCAGGAGGACGATGAGCAGAAGCGGCGCCGCGATCAGCTCGGCGCGCTCGGTCGCTCTCAGCGATTCCTTCTGCAGGGCGCGCGAGACGCTGGCGTAACCGGACTGGATCGCTTCGACCGGCGGGTGGACCCGTTCTGCGAGGGTGCGTTCGAGCGCCGGCACGGTGTCGCGCATGGCGACGTCGAGCGGCAGGTGGTAGTCGAGCAGGATGATCGCCCGGCCGGGGCCGGGACGCAGATAGGCGACGGAGCCGCGGTCCCAGGGGGAGATGGCGGTCAGCCGCGGATTGCGGCGCAGCGCCCGGACCAGCGCCGGGCCCTGCCGTTCGATCGCGCCGCGCGGTCCCCGAAGCAGGACCGCAAACGGCGAGGAGTCCCCGAAGTGCTCTTCGGCGAGAGCCTGGCCGCGGGCGGAGGTCGGTGCCCGGCACGATCAGGGAGGTCGGCTCGAGCCTGTCTTCGACGCCGAGTCCGGCGATGCCGAGAGCCCCGCAGCAGATCAGGACGACGACAAGGCCGACGACGGCCGTGCGAAGCCTCGCCTCACCCGGGCTCCCCCCCATGGCGAACCCAGTCTACGTCGCCCTCGCCATAGGACCAATTCCACTGCGCAACTAGGACAGAGGCCGCTCAAGCGGCGGCACGGCAGGTGCGGACCGTTTCCACGTTGAGGTCGGGGCCGTTGTCGATGCTGAAGGTGGCGCGGGCGAGCGAGAGAAGGCCCGATGTGAACCGCGGGGGCAGCGGACAGGACGCGCGGAGGTAGCTGTGCACGCGACCAAGGAAGCGATACCGGCGGGCGACGACCATGTTGAAGTGAGCGAAATGAGGCCAGGTGCCGACGTCGGGCGGGACGACGCTGACCAGCACGGTGTGGAAGGGGCCCTTCTGTCGATGCACATGGAATGGAAGGACGAAGGAGACCGGCGGATTGGGTGAGTAGGCGAGGACCCAGATCGCAGTCCGGCCTTGAGGGGTCTTGCCGTTGAACGCAAGCAGGCGGAAATGGAGGCCGAACGGGGGTCTGAGACGGCACGAAGACGCGCGAGTAGAGGCTTCCCTTGCCGACTAGGGCGGCTCCACAGGTCGCGAGGGCGTGGCGGGTGTCAAGCGCGCGCAATTGGGTCCGGCGGACAGAGGGGCAGGCCTTCGGTGTCGAGCGCACCCCGGTAGGCGAGTTCAAGGCGGATCTTCTTGACGCGTGGCAGCGGAACCGAGTTCAACGTCTGGATCCCGGCCTGAAGCCGCACGGAGACCGGGGTCGGGTGGTCGCGGGGAAGCGTCCGCGGGGAAACGCCGCCCCGCAGGTAGACGATCAGGCTGCCGGACTGAGCGCGCTCGCCGTGGACGGGCGCCGCGAGGACGCCGATCGGCGACCGCAAGCGCGCCTGAGATGAGGGCTCGCGTCCTGCCCTTTCCGCGCACCCGGCGCCTGGCCGCACGAAGGGCAGCCCGGACGGATCGGCCTGGCAGCTTGAACATCCTTGTGTCCCCTGTTCGCCCACCCGCGAGGGAAGGGCAACCGGGATGTTAGCGCTGCGAGCGTGCCTCGCCGGCATTCTGCGCCGGCGGGAACGCTGACGATGTGCACCTTGTCGTTCTGGCCGACCAGTCTGACCCGGGCGCGCTGCGGCTCCTTGCAGAGGTTTTCGCTGTTTTCGAGCAGCCCCCTCTTGCCTCCCTTGAGATCCAGGCGGACTCGCGAGATCGGGACATCGGGGAGGGCCTTGAAACTCGCCCGAAGGCGTTCGTGAACGGAACTGACCTGGGCGGCGAGATCGACCCGGACCTGTCCGCGAAGCGCAATCACGAGGTCCGGCAGGCGATGGACCGAGCTGCGAATCAGCACCGGTCCTTCCAGCGGCTTTTCGAGCAGGGGGCTCTCGGCAATTGCGTGTCCTATCACCGACCCCGCCGGACAGTCTTCGGCTGCGAACTGCACAGCCGTGCATGGCCCCTTGATGTGGGCGTTGTCGAGAAACTCCGAGTGCGGGAGAACGACGACGACACGGGCGATGTTGGCTTCGCCGGGGTCGGCGCTCAGGGTGGCATGGAGTGCCGGATCCTTTGCCCGCCGGGTGCCACCGGCGAATTGCAGCGCCAGCTTCGGGCTGAACGGCAGGGTGCCGCAGTTGGCGACCTGGAAGTGCGCGGCGGGTTCCACGGCCGCTCCTTCGTTGCCTGCGATCGGGGCTCGACGGAAACGGCGTCGCAGTTGGTCGGGTTGAGGGCGAAGTCCGGGTCGGTCGAGATTGATGCGGATCGAGCGGGTCCGCAGCGGGATCCCTTCGATGATCTGTGGCAGGGGATCGGAGACCGCCGTGACCTGGGCGGTGTCGGGATCGACTCGATCGCGGCGCGGACCGCGACGTTGCCGAGGTCGTAGGGCCCGGAGACCGCAGGGATGACGACGAGCGAGGCTCAGCGGCGCGCCCTTGTAGGGCCCGGCGAGATAGACCTTGCCCGGCGACGTAGAGCGGATGGGTGCCGGCGCCGGCGCCTGCGATCGGCGGTGCCGACCTGGCTGGCCGGCGGGCACGCGGACGTGGCCAGCTCGGCCGAGCCCGGAGTAGAGCGGCTTTGAGAGCCGGTCGATCGCCGCCTCGGGGCAGTAGGGGACCCCCTTGAGCGTGCGCGGAGAACCCGGGCGGCGTCGTGACCGTCGAGCCCGGCGAGGTTCTGGTCGCCGTCATCGCGCGTCGAGATTCGACCGCGAAGGGCGAGTGGGCTCCGGCGGTGGTGTTCGTCGACGCCGGCTTCGAAGCTCGGCGAGAACGGGCGTGTCGGGCCCTGGGCACGGGGCCCCTTCGGGCCCGCTGTCGATGGTGAAGAACTGCGTCGAGGTCTGCGTCGCGAGCGCTCGAGTCCCAGGGGGTGAAGGTGCTCGTCGACCGGGTAGGTGCCGCAGCGGGTCGGCGTCGCGAGCAGCGCCGCGCTCGGAGCCGAAGAAGTGCAGGTTGAAGTGCGGTCAGCGGGCTCTGGGGGAGGTTCTGTGAAGGCGATCACGAGCTGGCCCGTCACCGGGTCGGGAGTGACCGTGCCCGGCCAGCTTGACATGCGTGGCGAAGCCGTCGGCGACGAGGAAGATCCGGTAGCGGTTCGCCGGGCAGCGGTTCGCCCAGGTAGACGAAGCCGGGGAGCGGCCCCGGCAGCGCCGAGCTGTCGATCGTCAGGCGTCCCGACCTTGGAGAACTCGGGGCAGTCGGCTGCGTGCGTGGTGCCGAAGTTGGCTGCGGCATCGGAGCAGGAGGTCTTGCCGTCGGCGGCGCTGGGGTTGATCGAGAAGCCTTCGGGCAGCGTGACCGTCGTGCCGCGCAGCTCGGTGGGCGAGGGGATGATCGGGCTCAGCTGCTGAGGGACTTGAGGTTGGCGTCCATGCCGAGCGGTGAGTCGGCCTGGCGTGGTGGTCGGCTGCGCGTAGAGGCTGGGGTTGAAGCTGAGCTGATCGCAGCCGGTCTGCTGCGGCCAGGGGTAATCGGCGTGATCGCTGCCGCCGTCGTAGGACAGGACGTCCAACGAGAGCGCTCAGCGGACCGTCGCAGTTCGTCGGGTTCTGCAAGAAGCGGCATGAGCGGGCTGTTCGAGGCCGCAGGCGGAAGTTTGGATGCACGGTTTACGTACGGTGTTTGGATCGCTGGTGCTGAGCGATCCCGTCGGAATCGCACAGCTGTCCGTGCATAGGACGGTAAAGCCTGGAACCTGCGGGTTGAGCCGCCGAGTCGAGTGCGCAGCGGGTCATGGATCGGGTCGGCCGGCACCCCCCAGAGGACCTGCGTGAAGGCTTCCAGCGGGAGGCCCGGCCGTGGTAGATCGAGGTCGACCTTCGCGTCGAGGCCGTAGTCGCTGCCGGTCCGGGCATTCAGAGATGACGAACTGCGGCGCATCCCCGATGGGGATCTTGAAGGCGAGCCAACCGGCAACATCGGGCGGCGGGATGACATTGTAGAGCGCACTAATCACATCACTGCCGCCGGCCACAGCGTGGACAATTCCAATCTGCGAATCGATTGGGCAGTTATCCGCGGCGAAGTCGGCGATCGTACACTGCGGTGTGGCATGAGGGTTACCGATAAACCCAGCCGGGCATGTGGACGGTAGCGTCTTTGGCGTCCTCGCAGTTACAGGCGCTCTGGCTCTGTTGAGTCAGTCGGTTCTTGACGTTGAACTGCACCTCAACATCGGGGTGACCGCCAGCCTGCGTGGTCGAGGGAAGCGCGGAGAACGAGACAATCGGAGCGTTGGCAGAGGCGTGGTCGGTGATGACCCAGGTCAAACATATGCAGACCAACGCCAGGACCAACGGATCGGCCTTTCCCTGACAGACAGATCGGATTCGATTTGCCACCCCGAACCTTCAAGGATTGCATATTCCGCGTCCCTGCTCAGGGCCCCGCTTTCTCGCTCCCAAGCAGCTCGATCCGCCATTCGAATGCGCTGCAAGAGCGCCGACTTGGCCGTTGGCGTCGACACCGCGCACCGCAAATCGATGAAGCCCGAGCCTCAGGTGCGTGAACCTGGTGGCCCGACTTGCACGACGTGAGGAATTCGAGTCGAGCTTGCTTTCGAAGCCTATGCCGGTCGCCGACCCCTGAACTGAAAGACAGCACGCCGCTGCGCAGTCAGCTTGTGAGGGTGGCGAATATGAACCCGCCGGCGTCGGCCGCCTAAAGCAGGGGCAACGCCATCTCCTTACTGGTTAAAAGCTGATATCGGGAGAGTCACCGAGTCCAGCTTGCGCAGGCTCCAGTGACCCGGGTGCACAACGCCCAGCCGCTCCTCAGCGACCCGCTCTCCTGCCAGTGAGGACGAGGTGGACGCGGCGCTGCTTCACCGCACCGTCGCCGATGATGATGAAGTTGCCTCGAGCCGCCCGCCGGACCCGGCGAGCAGCCGCTTCCCGGTCCGGTTCAGCTTCACCTCGATCGTGTGCTTGCCGGGTGCGATCGAGAACCGTGCGGTGCCGATCGTCGTCGCCTTCTTGCGACTGACGGTGAGCCTCAGGGTGCCGCGGGCAGCTGGCCTCGCCGCGGCAGTCCAGCCCGAGCCAGGCGGCGCCGCTGGCGTTGACTCGGATCGTCTTGCGGAGGAGCGAGACCAAGTGTCCGTGGCTCCGACGTGGTTCGGGGCCGGGGAGCCCGACGACGATCACGCGCGGCGTCGAGGAGGTCGATGCGAGGAAGGTCGAGCTGCCCGAGTAGGCGGCGGTGATTTCGTGGGTGCCCGGCGCCGGGAAGCTCAGTTCGCAGACCGCAGCGCGACTTTTCTTGGGGGGAGAGCGGTTGCGCCGAGCAGCCTGGGATCGGGGCGCCGCCGTCAAAGAAGGAGACGGTGCCCCCAGCGTTGCCCTCGCCGACGCGCTCCCCCGTCACCGTGGCGGTGGCGGTCACGGGCCTGCCGGCCGGCGGGGTGGTGTCGGATACCTCAAGCGCGGTAGTGGTGCGCTGCAGCAGCGTCGCGATCACCGCGTGGGACGTGTAGTTGACGCGCGCCAGGGCATCGACGGGCAGGCCACAGGGCACGGAGATCACGGTGCCGTCGGGGATCCCCGCAAAGGTGCCGGTGAGCGTCCCCGGTCGTTTCGATCAACGTGTCGACGTCGGTGATGTCGCAGGCGGGAGAGCCGTCGATCAGGATGCTGCCGTCCTTGAGGCTGAGCGACATCGTCCAGGTTGACCGGCCCGCTCGCGGTGATGCGCGAGTTGAAGAGCAGCGACAGCTGGCTGGAGGAGCTGAAGCTGACCCCGCCGTTGACCGGCAGCGCGACCGGGGCGTTGGACTCCGGTTGACCGAGCTGCAAGGAGCGCGCCTTCGGCGAGCGTCAGCGCCCCGAGGTCATAGGTGTTGCTGTCGAACGCGTTGGTGTTCTGGTCGAACAGGCTGACGCCCGCGCCGACGTTGACCGGGTTGCCGTTGTTGCCGTTCAGCGCCCCGACCGGATGGTTCCCCAGGGCAGCGCCCAGGTTGAACGGAGCCGGTGCCGCTGAGGAGATCGAGCGGTCTCGATATCGCCGCCGACCGCGAGGGTGCCGGTGTTGAGGGCGACGCTGAGCGCCTGGGAGGGGCCGCTGACGTCGCCATCTATGTGGAGGTATCCGGTGCCGTTTGCGTTGCCGTTGACCGTCCACGTTTGCGGGGCGCTCAGCAGGAGCGGCGCCATGATGTCTGTTGTCCAAGCGGTGGCCTCGACGGCGGGGGTGACGGTGATGCCGCCTTCGCCGAGGCCGATCTGGTTCCCTTCGATTTCGTAGATGGAACTTTCCGGATGCGTGCGACTCGGGAAGCCACCGGTGATTTCCATCGCGTTGGCACTGATGCCGATCAGGTCGTTTTCGCTTTTGTTATGGGGTTTGAAACCCACGAACGGAAAGCTGAGCGTTCCCACCGAGCCGCTCGGCACGACCCCTCCAAGCCAGTTTTCTGGATTGGACACGACGCAAAAACTGGCTCCTCTTTCGCTACTCCGCTCCAGGTGTAGTCGGCTGCGAACGCCGCGGCCGGCGCCGCCAGCAGGGCAAGAAGCGCGACGGGAATGCGAGCTTCCGGGTCAACCTAGCCATTAGCCACAGATGCTGCTATTTCCCGGTGTGCACTGCCAGCGCTATGGCTCCACCGCTTGATCTGACGCCGGTTACGCTTGATCGCTCGCCTCAGCTTCCGTTTCGCACGGACACGCGTTGCCTTCGTTCTCCCGCGTCTTTGTCTGTGGATCGCGCTCTCGGCGAGTTTGATGTGGCGCTGCGCTTCCCGCAGGCTGGCAAGCGCCTGTTCGCACTGGGCGGCTTGCCGTTGCCGGAGGGGGAGGAGGGGAAGGCGGTGGTGCAGGGGGCGGTTCCGGTACGACGTCGAAGATGGCCAACGCCGCGGTTGCCGCTTCGCGCCACGGTGTAGACGTGTTCGCCGTCGGAGCTCACCGCGTCGCCTCTGGCAGAGGGCTGGCGCGCGCAGGCACCGGCGGTCCACGGCCAGCTGGGGTTTTCGTAGCCGGTGTCGGTGATGCAGCCCGCCGTTCCCGGTAGCTGGGTGATGGTCCCGTCGGGGGCACGCGCGAAGACGTCGAGCCCGGAGCTGTTTTGGGCGGCGGCATAGAGGGCCGAGCCATCGGGGAGGATCGCAATAGAGCTGATGCCACGCATAGCCAACTCCGCTCTGACAAGCTCCCAGCGTGCCCGCCTGCATCGGATCGGAGAAGCCACCCTCGCTGATGCAGCCCGCAGTGCCAGACTTTTGGGTCAGCTCGCCGGTGGCAGGGTCGCGATCAAAGATCGCAATTGAATGGCTCTGCTGGCCGGCAACGTAGGCGGTGTCACCATCGGAGCTGACGGTGATCGATACCGGGTGGATCATCGCGACTCCGCTCTCACAGCCCGTGCCGCCGCTCTCCTTTACGCAGTCCCCGGGGGCGGCAGCGGCGCCAGATCGCCGGTCGTTGTGTCGCGGGAATAGATGGTCACCGCCTGCCGCGTCGCGGAAACGACATAGAGGGTCTTGCCGTCGGGGCTGAGGGTGACGGCCTGCGCGCCGAGGATCTGGTTGGGGCCCACCGTGCAGCTGCTGGCACCGGTCTCGATTGATGCAGCCGAGGGCGCCGCTCTTTTGAGTGAGGGTGCCCGTGCTGGGATCGCGGTCGAAGATCGCGATGCCGCCGTTTTCACCGGAAGAGGCGCGACATAGACATTCTTGCCGTCGGGGCTGACGGTCAAGGCGGTTGCCGTGTCAAGCGCGCGGCCGGGGGTGCAGCTGCTCGAGCCGTCTGGGTTGACGCAGCCGTCGGCGCCGCTCGACATGGTCAGCTCGCCGGTGGCGGGATCGCGGTCGAAGACCGCCACGGCGCTGTCGGAGGGTGCAGCCACATAGACATTCTTGCCGTCGGGGCTGACGGCGACAGCGGCAGCTTCAGCGAGCTGTCGGACCTTCGTGCAAAGGTTGTACACGCTGGTGAATGTGGGTGAGTTGCTGTAGAAGCAGCCGGCCTGGCTTTGGATCGGTGTAAGCGTTCCGTCGGTGGGATTGCGGTCGATGACCGAAAGACTGTTCCAGGTGGAAGAAGCGACGTAGGCGTTGTTGCCTTCGGGGCTCAGGGCAATCGCGGTGCTGCCGACCAATCCCCGCCCCAGTTGGCATGCACCGGAGGAGCCCGTCTCGGTTATGCACCCTGCTGTTCCTTGCTTCTGGGCGAGGTTGGTCGCTGCGTTCGCCGGAGCGGCGTAGGCGAGGCCCAGGGCTCCCACTACAGCTGCGGTCACGATTCGGACTCGCAGCTCACCAAAGCCGAAGATGTGCGAACGATATCGAGGGGTGGAGCCTCGGTTCCCCGCCGCCGGCTAGCGTCGCTGATGATGGCGCTTATCGCGCGCAGCCTTTCAATTCGCCTTAAACGGCATCGACTTATCGAAAGTCTTGCCATTCTGAATAGTGATTGCGGATGCTTCGCGTCTGGCTCACGTGTTTTCACTGTGTGGTTCTGAGCTCCCATAGACTTCGCGCCCTACGGCTTCGGCGCGCGGCGGCTGCCCGGGCGGCCGCTTCCTGGTTGGCCTGGACGCTCTGTACGGCGGTCCGGGATGAGGAGCCACAGCCGGCCGCGACCAGCGTTGCACCAGTCATGCCCGAGTAGGTTCCACGCTGCCCTCGCCATTAGGGCACATAGGGGTTGCAGGGGTTGCCCGGGAGAGAGGTTAATCGCCCTCCAAGCGCTGCCTTCGCGCTTCATCACGAAGTAGCTTGCGCTCCCCCCCCGTGGCCGGAAAAGCAGGAAGGCGGTGTCGCCCTTGACCCGCACCGAGTTGACGGCGCCCCTGGCTGCCTTGCGGGCGCTGGCGACGAACTGGGGAGATATCGAGAGCTTCTTCAGCACCTTCGCGCAGCCCCCTCTGCGGTGTTGGCCCTTCATGTAGAGCTGCATCTGCTCGCGGTTGCCGACGCTGAGAGCGGCGCAGATCTTCGCGTAGTCGCGGTCGGCAAGGGCAGTGAAGTATGAGCGCGCCGTGGCGGCGACGGCCGCCTTCTCGGCACCGCCCGCCGCCGAGCCGTATTCGAGGATGCTTCTGATCCCCCCGGCGCTTTCGGAGCGCGAAGAGCCCGAAGCGTGGCTCTGGCCGGGCCCGGTGGTCGTGGAGGCGCCTTGACCGGAACCCGGTTGGGTCGAGGTGATCGGGGGGCCTCCCGGCGCTGCGCTGGTCTCCCCCGTCGTGGTCGACGTGCTCGAAGAGCTCGAGCCGCAGCCCGCCGTCGCGAGGGCCAGACAGACGGCGAGCCCGATGACGATTGGTGACTTCAAAAGGTGCTGTGGAAAGCATCGGCCATGATCCTTGATAGCCCCGAGAGCTGAAGTTGCCTTCGTTTCAAGTTGTGGGCTCGATCAGATGGAACCCGCTCCCGACGGTTCCCTGTCGCGGGTTCAGCCTCGCCGGTGCCGTCGGTGGCGCCTTGCCTTATGGCGCTTGGATTTCGTCTTGCAGGCGGTCTTCGTTTGCACCCTCCGGGTCAGGGTCCGGCCATTCTGGCCGGTGAATTCGATCGTCGAGACCGCGGGGGCGGCACAGAGGCTGCGCGTATTGGTCAGGTAGCCCTGCTTGCCGCCGAAGAGGTCGAGGCGGAAGTGGCCGATCGGGGCGTCGGGGACGACCGGGACGACGGTCTTCAGGCGGCCGCCCTTGACCGAGTGTCGGATTCGGCCTGCGGGATCAGATCGGACCTGGCCGTCGAGGATGAAGGCGAGTCGCGGCAGCCTGCCGAAGCCCGAGACCGCGTAGGCCGGGCCCGGTGAGCGGCTGGTCGAGCAGCGGCGTTTCGTCGTCGCCGTGCCGATCGGCTGCCGGCCCGGCGCATGCGTTCGGCGGCGAGCTGCGCTCTCGGAGCAGATGTTGCCGAGGTGGCGCTGGTCGATCTCGAAGGCCTTCGGCAGCGTCACCGAGAGCGATTTGATGTTGGCGTCGCCGGGCCGGGTCCGCAGGTCGAACTGCAGCGCCGGGTTCTTGGCGCGGCTGGTCGCCTTGTGGCCGCCGAGCTGCGCGATCGTCATCTTCGGCTTGAACGGCGAGCGTCGCGCAGTTGACGCGTGGAAGTAGGAGGAGAAGTCGGCGACCGTGCCCTGGTCGCCGATCCCCTGCGAGTCGACCGTGAACGGCGAGCAGTTGGTCGGGTTGATCATGAAGTTCGGCCGGTCGATGTTGACCTGGATCGAGCGCATCCGGATCGGGATGCCGCCGATGATCTGGGGCACCGTGTCGGAGACGGCGATGACGTGGGCGTCGAGCGGGTCGACGTGGAGGGCGACGCGGACGACGACGGTGCCGTAGTCATAGGGCCCGGCGAGGGCCGGGGTGATCGCGACGAGGATCAGCGGCGCGCCTTTGAACGGGCCCGCCAGGTACATCTTGCCGACCGCGTGGAACGGGTGGGAGCCCGGGCCGGCGGCGACGTTCGTCGTGCCGATCTGGCTCGACGCCGGGCAGCTCGGGATCGCCTGCTCGGCGCGGCCCGGGTTGCTGCGCGGCGGCGGCGATCGCCGCCTCCGGGCAGTAGGTGATGCCGCGCAGGTCGCCGGTGAAGCCGGGCGGCATCGTGAAGTTGAGGTCGCCGAGGAACTGGTCGCCGTCGTCGCGGTCGAGCTTCAGCGTGAAGGCGGAGAAGGCGCCGGCGACCGGGTTCGAGGTGCCGGCGGCGAGGCGCGGCTTGAAGGGCCGGACCTGGCCGGGGCAGTCGGCTGCCGTGCGGGCCCGAGTCGAGGCTGAAGATCTGGCTCGAGTCTGACTTCGGGCAGGGCCGTGTTCCAGGGGAAGAAGTCGGCTTCGGTCGTTGTAGATGCGTGCAGCTGCGTCGGCGTCGCCATCAGGCCGCGGTCGGAGGCGAAGAGGTGCAGGTTGAAGTCGTCGAACGGCACCTGCGGCAGGTCGTCGAAGTGGGCGGTCACCTGACCGGTCTGCGGGTCGGGCTGGACCGAGCCGACCAGCTTGGCGTGGATGCCGAAGCCGTCGGCGACCATGAAGAGCCGGTACTGGTTGCCCGGCTTCGGTTCGCCGATGTAGACGACGCCGTCGAGCGGGCCGTGGCAGCGCCGGGGTGCCGATCGCGAAGGTGCCGATCTTCGAGTTGTCGGGGCAGTGGGCGGGCGCCTCGGTGCCGAAGTTGGCCTCGCGCGTCGGTGCAGGCGCGTCTGGCCGTCGGCGGCGTCGGGGTTGACCGTGAAGCCCTGCGGGCAGGGTCACGATCGCCGATCGGATCTGCGACGGGCGACGCTGCGCGAAGCCGAGGAACTGCGGGGCGCTGAGCTCGATGTTGAGGCCCGAGGCGCGAGTCGGTCTCGTTCGTCGTCGGGCTGGCGTAGAGGACCGGTTTGAAGACCTCGCTGTTCGCAGTCCGGTGGTCGGCGGGTAGCGCGGCTTCGGCGTGGGAGAGGTTGTCCGGGTCCTGGTAGGTCTGGACTTCGAGGCGTGATCGGCAGCGGCGCCCGTGCAGATGGTCGGGTTGTCGGTCAGCGGGTGAACCGGGATCGCCGGCGGTCACGGGCTGCGCCGAGTGCAGCTGCGTGTCGCGTCGGCCGGGCAGCCGGCCGGGTTGCCCGGGGAGCCCTTCGGGAAGCGCTGGGCGTCGTGGCTCGGTGTCCGCCGGGAAGCCCCAGAAGGTCAGTCGGCCGCCGGCCAGCGGCGTCAGCTGGGTGATGTCCGAGACGGTGAAGCGCAGCCCGTAGTCGTCGCCGGTCCGCACCGCGACCGGGATGTTGATCGGGATGTTGAGGGTCGGGACGATGAAGGCGAAGAGCGCCGTCTGATCGCCCTCGGGCTCGAGGTCGTAGATCGGCGCCGTGCCGAGCAGGTAGTCGGGATTGCCTTCGTAGTTGGCGTGGACGGTGATCAGCCCGGCCTGGGAGTTGGAGCGGGCACTGGTCGAGGGCGAAGTCCGACGGAGGTGCACTGGGTGATCGCGTACGGGTTGCCGAAGAGCCCCTCGGGCGCGTTGAAGATCACGTTCTGCGCCGCCTCCGGCGCGCCCGGGTTGTCGAGCGTGAAGGACGTCGTGAGGTCGGGATGGCCGCCGGCGCCTGGTGTCGAGGTCGTGGTGCTGAAGGATGTCGATCGCCTCCGAGGCCAGCGCCGGCGTGGCGCAGGCCACCGCCGTCAAGAGACTGAGTGCGACACAGAGCGCGACGCCAGGGCGCGGCGGTCACCGGTCCGGCGGCGCGTTCGGTCTGCGGGCTCATCGTCTCGGTCTCCTCTTGCGATCTGTGCGTTCGCTATTGGCTTAGCCATGACGGTGGTTGCTTCGTGCTCGCTGGCGGTGCCTTCTCACGCACTTGCCGTGCGCTTGCCGAGGCCCTTCTTGCACCTCGCCGGCTGGCGTTGACTCGCGTTGCCACCGGTGCCGGCGATCGTCTTGATCGTCGGGCGGCGGCGGCGCCTGGCTGCCGGCGCCGTGGCACTCGTCGGAGGCCTTGCACTGGAGCGGGGGCGGGAGGATGGCGAAGCCGCCGTCCTGCGCGCGCGTCGTAGATCTTCACCAGCGGTGCCGTTCTCGTCTGTCGGACCAGCGTGTCGCGGGTGAAGAAGAAGGCGTCGGTGCCGTCGGCGCTGACCCCCAGAGAGGCTCGAGTCGAAGCGGGCTGGTGCCGGTGGAGATCAGCTCCGCGCATCCGCCCGATTCGTGGCAGGCGCCGACCTCGCCGGCCGGCTCCTGCGGCTCCACTCGTAGGCGTCCTTGTTGCCGTTCAGTCGCGGTCGACCAGGCCTTCGGTCGGTGTTGAAGAAGACGCGTCCGTCGTCGGTGAGGCTGAGCCGTTCGTGGCCAGGGTCGCGTCGCCTGTCGCCGGCTCGCCGGTCGGGTTGCAGGAGGCGCAGTCGAGCGTGTCGGTCGGCGCGTCGTAGCGGAAGACCTCTGGTGGCCGGCGCTGTCGTATCCGGTCAGCGGCAGGGTCGAGGTGAAGACGGCGTCGTCGCCGATCGGGGTGACCTGGAAGTCGGCGGTGTTGCGGGTGCCGGCGGCGCTCGACGCCGTCGACGACGACGGGTTGTCGACGCTCGAGGTCGGAGGGCACCACGCGCGGTCCGAAGTAGGCAACGTCTCCATGGCCGCGATCGCTGATCGCAAGCGTTGCCGGAGTCGGCGGCTACCCCAAGCGAGTTCGAGATCGACCCGCCGTCTGAGGTCCGGATCGGCGCGCCGAATGGATTGCCGGCTGAGTCGAACTCGGCCACCCGGTTGCCCTCGTCGACGTAGACGTGGTCGTCTGTGGGATCGACCGCAACCGCGTCAGGAAGCGGTGGCCGTCGATCTGGCCGAGGTCGGTGCCGGTGGAGCTGTATGTCTCGGCGGCGCCTTTGGCGGCGGGGAGACCGCCGCCGCTGACGACGTAGGCGTTACCGCTCGAATCGACCCCCACATCCAGTTGGGTTGCCGAGCGTCGGGAAGCTGGTGAGCAGGTTGCCCTGGGGGTCAAAGATGGAAACCGATCCCGGGCCACCGAAGAATACGTTGTTGGCGACGTAGACGTTGCCGTTGGTCGGATTGACCGCGACGCCACCGGGTGAGGTTCCCCCGGAGATACCCGCGCCGGTGGTGAAGTCGGCGATGTGAACCGGATCTGGAGCCGTATTGTTGACCACGCCGAACTCATAGTCAGGGACGTAGAGGTCGCCGCTGGAGGTCGAGAGCGGTTCAGCGCGCTGCCGGTCAGGTGTTGGATCGAACACGTGTTGTCGACGGCGATACCGACCGGGACACCGTAGAAGCCGATCCCCCCGGGCACGCTCAGTTTCCCACTGTTACCAAAGCTGTTGATCGGTATGACCAGCGAAGTCGAATTTAAGGACGTCGGCGCTGCCGAAGTCCTGGTGGATATCCATTACGTAGACATCGCCATTCGAGTGATCGATCGCGGTACCGGCGATATTTGTGAAGGTGCCGAAGGAGTACAGGAAGGTATGCACGGACGGCGGCAGCGGCGCATTCGCGCTCGACTCCAGGGTGCGGACGAAGTGCGGCGGCGGAGCCGGGGCTTGCGATGTAGAGGTTGGGGGCGTCCGGGGACGCCGTTTCGGGGCCATCGAGCTGCTCCGGCGAGAGGAAGTAGATCGTGCCGTCGCCGGTGGCAACGCCGCCGCCGCCGCCGACCGCGACGACGTCGCAGTTGGGACTCGGCCGACCGAGTTCCAGTGGCTGCGGATCGGTGTTGGCGGCCGGGTCGCAGGCGTCGCGTGTCGCCGGCTCCCGCCGGTGCCGGTCGAGACCCGGGTCAGGGTGGCCGCTGAGTCGGTGACGTCGGCGCGGTAGATGTCGGCGCTGGTGTCGGTGTCGTCGCCGTGAGCGGGTCCGTGGTCGTGAAGTAGACCTTGGTGCCGTCGTCGGTCATCCCGTCGTAGAGGACTCCCGCGGTCGTGCCCGGCGTGAGGTCGATCGAGTGGTCGGAGCCGCCGACGTTCATGTAGAGGTGCCAGTAGTGGTTGCCCTGGGCGTCGGTGGAGACGAGCTGGCCGAACACGACCCGGGAGCCGTCTGCTGAGATGTCGAGCTCGCCGATCCCGCGGTCGCCGGTCATCATCGTCGCGCCGCCGGGGCGTCTTCGAGACGACGTGGGTCGTGCCGCTGTTCAGGTCGCGGTCGTAGATCGAGACGTCGCCGTTTGAGTTGCCGTCGGGCTCGAACTGCGAGGTCGAGCCGAAGACGAGGTGGGTGCCGTCGGCCGAGAAGCGCTTGCCGATGAAGCCGTCCGGCTCGGCCGGGGCCCGGGGTCCAGCGATCCGGCCATCCCCTGCACGAGCTGCCGTTCGGGCAGGTGGACGGGGATGCCGGTCGATGCCGTCCGCGAAGCAGGGCGAGCAGATGTTGGGCCCGGCGAAGGCGAAGGTGTCGAGGCTCTGCGTCGGCTTCGGCCGAGCGTCGAGGCGAAGGGCGCCGGTCGCGATGGGGTTGTCGGCCGGGATGCCGACGTAGGTGGTGGTCCAGCCGTCGGCGCTCGCGGGTCGCGACATAGGGGTCGAGGCCGTGGTTGGTCGGGTTGCCGGTGCCCGGGATGCCGCCGTTGTGGATCGCCGTAGAGGGCCCGGCGCCTCGGCGCTCGCGGATAGCCGCCGAAGGGCGTCTGGCCCGGCGACCAGGTCGGACTCGACGTCATAGCCGCCGGCGTTTGACGGCCGAGACCAGCTCATAGGCGCGGCAGTCGAGCAGCAGGGCGGCGCCGGTCTGCTGGCGCACGTGGGCGTTGGGGCAGGGGTCGGCTGAAGGAGGGGATGAAGGCGAAGGTGCTGAAGGTCGCCGCATCGGGTTGCCGCTGCCCGCTGAAGTTCGTGCCACAACCCTGTAGTGGTAGAGGGTTCCCGGGGCTGAGACCGTTGAGGGACGGCTGGCGGCTGCGAACACCTTGCCCATCCCGAACCCGATCTCGCGGCGTGGCCGCGTCGCGTCCGACAGCCGCTCTGCTGGAAGGTCGCGTCGTCGACGTACTCGAAGTGGACCGATCGGTGTCGGCCCCGTTCGGGTCGACTTCGCCGTGGATGATCGCGCGGTCGGAGTGGACTGCGGTGACTGCGGCGCCCTGCTGACCGTCGGGGACGCCGGCAGGGTCGTGAACAGTCGGTCCTCGCCGGTGGTCGGTCCCGGCGGCGCTGGTCGCGACGACGCGGTAGTGGTACGTCGTAGTAGGGATTCGAGGCCGGTCAGGACGTAGGCGGGAGGGCGGTGCTAGTCGGGCCCGACGGCGAGCCGGCGTCAGCGCCTGCGGCGCTGCGGCTGTTGCCGTAGGCGGTCGTCGGCCCCATTCGAAGTAGTAGGTGGTGTGGGTGCCGTCGCCGACGAAGGAGCCGTTGAGCGTTGCGCGCCGGAGGCGGTCACGCCGTCGCGGGTCGTCGGTTCTGAGCCCGACCACCTTGTGCGGCGTGTAGGTCCGGTCGGCGCCATACTTGGTGCCGTCGGCGTTGGCGACGACGACCCGGTAGTGGTAGGTCGTCTCGGCCGAGAGGCCGGAGATCCCCGCGCTGACATCGGTCGGCGAGGAGAAGTGGGCGCCGGGCTGCGGGTCGGGCGCGCAGGTGACGCGGTGCCGTAGGAGGCGTCGGTGCCGTATCGAAGTGGCAGGCGGTAATGTCGCCGCCGCCGTTGGGATCGACGTCGGCATTCAGCGTCGCCGAGCTCGTCGTCGGGCTGGTCGGCGGTTTGTAGGTGAGGGCGGGGACGACGACATTGGGACTGAAGATATCGATGCGATCCGACGATTGAGGCAAGTAGAGGTAACCATTGGGGTCGACGCCGGGGTTGCCTCCCGTCTGCATGGGACCATTGTTGTCGTTGGTGAGCGTCTCAAGAAGATTGCCCAAGGAGTCGAACTCGGAGAGCAGGGGGGCCGGAACCCCCCGGAGATCACAACATTGCCGTTGGTCGGGTCAACCCCAACACCACCGGTGTTTGGAAAGGTGCGCAAGAAAGACCAGCCGAGTCAAACTCATCGACCACACCATTGAATGCGGCATCGGTGACATAGATGTTGCCGCTGGAGTCGACCGTGATGTTTTGGACGTCGCCGAAGGAGCCGCTGGGCGTGCCGGTCAGCAGGTTGCCGTCGATGTAGCTGGCGGTGGCTGGGAAATCGACTGGCCGCTGGGCGGCATCGAGGATCTCAACATCATCCTCCGGCGACTCCAGTGAAAGATAGACCCGGCCTCGGGAGAAGGTGTTGCTGTTGTCTATTGCGATGTGAATACCTGACTGGCCAGCTGTACCGTTTATCGAGCTCCACTCGCGGAGGAAAATGCCCGTCGTCCCCGGAGAAGATGTCAACTGTGCGCCCGTTCGACTGGGTGACGAAAACCTCATTGGTGGATTGATCGACAGCCAGCTGAATGCCGAGGAATAGTATTGCCAAGGGTCGTAGGTATTGGGCTCGGCGAGCAGCGTCCGCGAGGGGTAGGGGTTGTATTTGTAGAGGCCTGCCTGTCCAGGGGGGTTGTTTAGCTGCCCACGGTCTGAGATCCAAACGTTCCCATTGGCGTCGAAGTCAACGGCGGTTGGGCCGTTAAAGGGGGTAATGATTGAGTCAAAGGTCCGGTCGGCCAAGGCCGAGCTTGCGCCCAAAGCAAGCATGCAGAATGACACGCACAACACGGCGATCCCGATAACGACTCGATGAAGCACTCCCTCTCCCCTATCCGTCTTTGACCGCATTGTCCCCGGCTCTCTCCTCGTAGTTCGCATCGCTCAGCGCACCGCCCTGGCCCGGTTCAGGTGCCGCCTGTGCCTACTGGCTTTGCCGCAGGGCGTTTGGATCGTGGCGTCGGCGTTGGCGTGCTTGCCGTTCTGGCCCGCGAGCTGCTCGATCGCGACCTGCCTCTTGCGGCAGAGGGATTCGCTGTTTTCGATTAGGCCCTTGGAGCCCCCCTTGAGGTTGAGGGTGAACTTGCTCACCGGGGCGTCGGGAACCGTTTCGAAGGTGGTGCGCAGGCCGCCGTTGACGGAGTCGACGCGGCCGTCGAGGTCGATGTCGATCTGGCCCTTGAGGTCGGCGACGAGGTCGGGCAGCTTGTGGCCGAGGCCGCGCGCAGGTAGACGGGTCCTTCGAGCGGCTGGTCGAGCAGCGGGGTGGCGCTCGGGCGCTGCCGATCATCGAGCCCGGCGGGCAGGTGTCGGCGGCGAACTGGGCCTGGGTGCAGGCGCGTCCTGATGTGGGCGTTGTCGAGGAGCTCCGAAGTGCGGCAGCGTCGACCGCGGCGCGTGGCGATGTTGGCTTCGCCGGGCTCGGCGGTCGAGGATCGCGTGCAGCGCCGGGTTGCCGAGGCGCTTGGTGCCGCCGCGAGAGCTGCAGGGCGAGCTTGGGTTCGAAGGGCAGGTCGGCGCAGTTGGCGACCTGGAAGTGCGCTCGAGCGGTCTGCACCGCCGCCCTGGTCGCCGAAGACCGTGGCGCCGACCGCGAACGGATCGCAGTTGGTCGGGTTGAGGGTGAAGTTCGGGCGGTCGAGGTTGATCCGGACCGAGCGCAGCCGCAGCGGGATCCCGTCGAGGATCTGCGGCAGCGGATCGGAGACGGCGGTGATCTGGGCGTCGGTCGGGTCGACGTGGAGCGCGGCCCGGACGACGACGTTGCCGAGGTCATAGGGGCCGGAGACCGCCGGGCGTGATCACCGCGAGGCTGAGCGGGGCGCCCTTGTAGGGGCCGGCCAGGTAGACCTTGCCCGGCATGTAGAGCGGGTGGGTCCCGGCGCCGGCGCCGGCCGATCGACGGTGCCGATCTGGGAGCCGGCGGGGCAGCTCGGGCTGGCCTGCTCGGCGAGGCCCGAGTAGCCGGGTCGGCCGCGAGCGCCGAAGCGCCGACTCCGGGCAGTAGGGGACGCCGCGCGAGGGTCGCGGTGAAGCCGGGCGGCGTCGTCGACGTCGAGGCCGCTGAGGTTCTGGTCGCCGTCGCTGCGGTTGAGGTTGAGCGAGAAGGGCGTGTGGGCGCCGGCCGTGTTGTCCGCGACGCCGGCTTTGAAGCTGGGGCTGAACGGCCGCGGCGTGCCCGGGACAGGGCGCGCCGCTCGGGGCCGCTGTCGAGCGTGAAGAACTGGGTCGACGTCTGCGTTCGGAAGCGCCGCGTCCCAGGGCGTGAAGGTGCGTGCTGACCGGGTAGGTCCCGCACTGGGTCGGCGTCGCGAGCAGGCCTCGCTCGGAGCCGAAGAAGTGCATGTTGAACTCGGTCAACGGGCTCTGCGGCAGGTCTTGGAAGGTGACGACCAGCTGCCCGGTCTGCGGATCGGGTGTGACCGATGCCGGCCAGCTTGACGTGGGTGGCGAAGCCGTCGGCGGTGAGGAAGATCCGGTAGCGGTTGCCCGGCTGCGGCTCGCCGAGGTAGATGCAGCCCGGTATCGGCCCCGGCAGCGCCGAGCTGTCGATCTCGACGGTGCCGACCTTCGAGAACTCGGGGCATTGCGCTGCGCTCCTCGGTGCCGAAGTTGCGCTGCGGCGTCGGAGCAGGAGGTCTTGCCGTCGGCGGCGTTGGGGTTGATCGAGAAGCCGTCCGGCAGGGTGACGGTCGTCGCCCTGATCTCCGACGGCGACGGGACGGTCGGGCTGAGCTGCTGGGGCACCTTGAGGTCGACGTCGATGCCCGAGGCGCGAGTCGGTCTGCCGTTGTCGTCGGCTGGGCGCTGAGGCTCGGGTTGAAGCTGAGCTGATCGCAGCCGGTCGGCTGCGGCCACGGGGTATTCGGCGTGATCGCTGCCGCCGTCGTAGGACAGGACTCCGACGATAGCGCTCAGCGGACCATCGCAGTTGGTCGGGTTCTGCAGAAAGGGAGCGCGCGGGCTGTTCGAGGCCGCGGCGGAATTTGGACCGCATGGTTTACGACGGTGTTTGGATCGCTGGTACTGGCGACCCGTCGGAATTGCACAGTGTGTCCGTCATGACGGAGAAGCCCGGAACCTGCGGATTGGCCGCCTCGTTGATGCGCAGCGCATCATGGATCGGATCGGCCGGCACCCCCCAGAGGACCTGCTGAAGGCGTCAGCGGGAGGAAGCCATGGTAGATCGAGGTCGCCGTCGCGTCGAGGCCGTAGTCGCTGCCGGTCCGGCGCATTCAGAATTACGAACTGCGGTGCATCGCCGATGGGGATCTTGAAGGCGAGCAACCCGAGATGTCGGGCGGCGGAACGACGTTGTAGAGCGCGCTGATCAAGTTTGGCCCCCGGCCACGGCGTTGACGATCCCGATCTGCGAGTCGATCGGGCAGTTATCGGCGGAAAAGTCGGCGATCGTGCACTGCGGGGTCGCGTGGGGGTTGCCGATGAACCCGGCGGGCATGTGGACGATGGCGTCTTTGGCGTCCGAGCAGTTGCAGGGATCTCTGGGTTTGTTGCACTATGCGGTTCTTGACGGTGAACTGCATCTCGACGATCGGGGTGACCGCCGGCCTGGGTGGTCGATGGTATGGCCGTGAATGACGTGATCGGCGCTGTTTGCCCGGCAGGTAGCCGGCAGAGCCATGCGACCAGCAGCAGTACGAGCGCCGCACACCGCGGTGGTGAACCTGAGTCGGTTGATCATCGCCCTGCCCTCCGGTGGCGTTTGTGATGTCCGGTTTTACGGGCACGCTTGTGGCGCATGCGTTTGTGATGCCCGGTTGGCGAGGGGCGAGGCATTACCGCCGCTGCCAAGGGCGGCGCCGGTGCCGTTCACAAGGGCGGACGGCGGCAGGCTGCCGGCGCCGTGGCACTCGTCGGCGGCGTTGCAGGGCGGCGATGGGGCCGGCGCCGAGAAGCCGCCGCCTGCGCGGGCGTCGTAGAACTTCATGAAAAGGCCGTTGTGATCGGAGGGAACCAGCGTCTGGAAGGTCCCGAAGTAGATATCGCGGCCGTCGGCGCTGACTCCGACGAGCCCAGGCTGCGAACCGGCGGCGAGGAACTGGAGTTCCCCTGCCGAACCCGTCTCGCCGGTGCCAGGCGTAATCAGCTGGGCGCGACCGTCGACGTACTCGTAAACGTCCTCGCCGTTGTTCGTATCGGTGTGAACAAGGGCGTCGTTGGTGCTGAACGCGGTCCGGCCATTGTTGGTGAGGAAGAGGCCGTCCTGGCTCGCCCTCGCATCTGAGGTCGGCGACGCACCGCTGGGGTCGCAGGAGACGCAGATCATCTTGCGCGTCGAGGGCTGATACCTGTACATCTCCTGGAACCCCTGACTGTCGTACTGAGACTGGGCCACCTTGTTGGCGGTCACGAAAGCCATGGAGCTGCCGTCGGGGGTGACCTGCATGCGCAGGACGCTGTCGCACCTTGTCGGAAAGCTGTAGCCATCCTCGTAGCAGAACGAATTACCGGTGAGAGTTGTTACCCACTGGACTTCTCCGTTGTGGTAAACGTAGAGGTTCTCCTGGTTGAATATCCCACGGGTTCCGTCGAGCTTCTCCTGAGAGATGAAGTAGATATCGCCGCTCTGGGAGGCGATGGAATTGTCGGAGAGGCAATTGCCGCCCCCGCCGCTCAACGGGCCGTAGACCACCTGGCAGAAGAACAGCTGATTGAAGATCCCGACGTCGCACTGCGTCGAGACGGTGCCGGTGTCGGTGTCGAGGCCGCCCTTGCAGCTGTCGCTGTTGCCGGCGCCGTTGTTGCCGATGGAGATCAGGGTGATCGAGTCGGTCGACTGATCCCACATGTAGAGGTCGGCGCTGGTGTCGGTGTCGTCGGGGGTGAGCTGCTGGGCGGTGGTGAAGTAGACCTTGGTTCCATCCCCGTTCACGCCCACGTAGTGAACATCGTGACCCTGTGAGACGTCGTAGGTGACGGTGTCGTCGACGCGCATGTAGAGGTGACTGGGCTGCATCAGGCAGCGGCGCACGTCGCTGTAGTCGGCGTCGCAGGGCTCCGGCGCGCAGTTGGCGGCCCCGCAGGGCCCGGTGCCACCGGCGGCCATCAGGATATGGGAGCCATCATGGGAGACGCCGGGAATCTGGAGCGGATCACCGGCGCCATCGGTTGGCTCCGAGGGGATGTTGTCGCCGGCCGGCGTCTTTGAGGCGACGGCGACGGTGCCGGCGACGGTGTTGTTGTCGTAGACCGAGCCGGGGGCGGTGAGCTGACCGCCGGGCGCGAAGACGTTCCAGGTGCTGGCAAAGACGAAGTGATTGAGGTCCGCGGAGGCGGTGACGTCACCGGGGCAGAAGTTGGCATCGGTTGCATAACCGCCGCCGAAGCTATTCGTGGCGAACGGGCAGTCGAGGGCGTGCTTCCCGCCGGGTGCGACCGTGGCGGGCGGTCCGCCGTAAGTGGTGGAGACATGAGACAGGGGCAGACCCGCCGCCGTCGGGTAGCCGCTGTAGCTGCCGGCGGGAACCGAGCCGAGGTTGGTCGGCCAGCGGCCGAGGGCGGTGCCGTCGGCCGCCCAGACCCAGCCGGCGTTGGAGGAGATCACGTTCTTGTTTTGGAAGTCCGAGCCGAAGATGCTCTCAATGCTCTGGTTGCCCTCGTTGAAGTCGACGAATTTGCTCATGCTGGGGTCGGTGAGGACGGAGTTCTGGTTGCTGTGGACCCCGGGGATGGCGGACGGGGAGCGGTGTTCCTGGCGCGGGGTTGAGTTGGGTGGGCCCTGCGCCGGGCCGCCGTCCTCGGCGGCCTGATCCGACGGAATGCCGACGTAGCGGGTGACCCAGCCCCTGTCGGTGCGAGTAGCGACGTAGAGATCGCCGTCACCGTCAATCGGTTTGCCAACTGATCCCGGAATGGACGAGAACTGACCGGTGAAGGAGAAGCGAGCCGGATTGGAGGCGTAGCCGGTGTTGGGCCCCTGGGGCTGAGCTGGGTGCCCCCGGCGTCCCCGGGCGAGACTAGCTCATACGCCCGGCAGTCGGGGAGGAAATCGGCCTGGGTCTGCTGGCGCACGTTCTCGTTCGGGCAAGGCGGTGGGTAGAAGTTGAAGGTCTGGTCGTCGCTCACCGTGCTGCCGTCGGCGTTGGTGGCGACGAGGCGGTAGTGGTAGACCACATGCGGGGTCAGGTTGTCGAGGTGAACGGTGATCGGCTGATCGGAGTCGGCAGCGCTGAGCGTGCCGTCGGGAAGCGGTGCGACCTGGCCGTAGGAGAGCGTCGGTCCGTACTCGAAGTGATAGGTGGTATCGAGGCCGTTTGGATTGACCTGGGCATTCAGGTCTGCCGAGGTTTCGGTGAGATGCGCCGAGGCGAGGCCGTCGATCGCGGGCGGCTGCGTGGTAGTGAACGTATGGTCCACACCCTGGGCGGTGGAGCCGGCGGCGTTGGTGGCGACGAGGCGATAATGATCCGTGGTGCCCGGCGAGAGGCCGCTGATTTCCGCGGTGACGTCGGTCGGCCCGGTGAAACTCGAAGAGGCCGGATCGGGGGTGCAGGGCAGTTTGGTGCCGTAGGTCTTGTCGAAGCCGTACTCGAAGTAGCAGCTGACGACGTCGCCGCGGCCGAGCGGGTCGATGTGGCCGGTGAGGGTTACGGTCGAATCGGTGACGTTGGTGGGCGGCCCCGTCGTGACGACCGGGCGCACGTCGCCGAAAACGGCGACGTCGTTGGCGGGCGGATCCGCCACATAGACGGTGTGCGAGTTGCCGTCGACCCCGAGGCCGGCCGGGCCGAGAACCTGGCCGCTGCCAAACGAGTCCGCCGGATCACACGGCGCAGTTTCCGAGTTGCAGTCTGCGCCGTAGCGATCGACGCGAGGCGGGTGATCAGTTGAGGTCCCCTGGTTGAGCGTCCCTACCGATTGGTAGAGTTCGCCGGTTGCGGGGTCGAAATCAAACCCCGCGGTCGGATTGTCGGTGGTCAACAGAAGGTCTCTGCGGTTGTTGCCAGTCGGCGGCAGGCTCTCGCCAATTCCACCAGCACCACCACAGAAGAAGCAGCCATTCGGCGCCGTGTAGAAGTAGTCACCGGCTGCATCAACCTTCATCCATGGTTGCCCGCCCACGTTTTGGTACGGCCCTTCGTAGGTTCCATCCGGGGTGTACTGGAATACGTTGTCGCAGCAGGCGCCGCCGACGTAGAGATCGCCGTTGGAGGGCCGGACGGCGACACCGAAGACATTCCCGCCGCTCAAGCAGTAGCAGGTCAGGTCCGTGTCGGAGCCGTCCTTCGTTCCGCCCGGACCCCAACCGGTGACGAGGTTGCCCGAAGAATCGAACTTGGAGACCAGGATGCTGCCGGTGTCACCGACGTAGACGTCGCCTTTTGAGCTGCTGTTTGAGTTATCAACCGCGAGATAGGTGGGGGTGATGAAACCACCTGCGCTCGCAGTCGAGGTACCGGCTTGGCAGGTGTCGCCCGATGCCGCGGTGCAGACGTTTCCGCCGCTGGTCTGATCGACGTGTTTGCCGAACATCAGGATGAAGTTGCCGGCGGCGTCGAACTTCTCGACCCGGTGGTTGCCAGGATCGGTGACGTAGAAGTCGTGGGTCGTCTGGTCGATCGCCGACGTCGGTCGGCCCCGACAGCGGGTACGGATCAGGGGGATTGGAGCTCGCGGTACCGAAGTAGTCGCTCAGCGCGTGGCTGATGTTGCTTCCCTCGGTCTGGAAGGCGTGATCGCTGCCGTTGCTGGTTCCGGTTGCGTTGGTCGCGACCACGCGGTAGTGGTAGGTGGCGCCTGAAGTAAGTCCGGTGATCTGAGCCGTTACGTCCGTAGACGACGAATATGGCGTCGAGGGCGAGCAGGGCACGCTGCCGAGGCTGTAGGTGGTGTCGGTGCCGTAGTCGAAGTGGCAGTCGGTGATGTTTGGCCCGCCGGCGGGATCGACATGACCGGTGAGCGTGGCGGACGTCTTCGTCGGATCTTTGACGATGCCGGTAACGGCGTCGGGGAAGATCTCGGTGCCGAATACAGCGACGTTGTTGGTGCTCGTGCTGACGGCATAGACGACGCCGTTAGAGGCGTCGACTCCGAGGCCCTGGGCGCCGTGCAGTTTCGCGCCTCCGAAGGCCTCCGACGGGTCGCAACCCTGGTTATTGCCCGGCACGCACCTCGCCGGGCCGGAGAAAGTGTAAAAGCCAATGTCTCCGATGCCGTCGACGCCGTCGACATAGAGGGAGTTGTTGGACTGATCGACCGCAAGTCCGGTGGTCGTATCCGAGTTCGTCACCTGACCGATGTCAGCAGAGGCGGTGAACTCCTCGACGCTGGGGTCGCCGTTTACCTTGAAGAGGTTGTCGGCGCTATCGACGGCGAGTCCGACCGGATCGGTGCCGCGCGGCACGGGGAAGTTGGTGACACTCGCACCGCTCTGGGTGTATTTGAACACCGTGCCACCGTCGAAGGCGAAAAGGTTGCCGCTCGTGTCAACAGCAACCCCGGCCATGCCGCCGAGGCTGAGCTGACCCCCGCTCTGCCAGCCGGTAACGAGGTTGCCGCCGGAGTCGAACTTGGAGACGATGTTGTCGCCCGTGTCGCCGACGTAAACATCGCCCGACGAGGCTCCGCTGGAGCCATCGACGGCGAGGAAGGCCGGTGTGGTGAAGGCCGCGGGGCCGGAGCCGGAGGCGCCGGCTTGGCAGGTGTCGCCCGATGCCGCGGTGCAGACGTTGCCGCCGCTGGTCTGATCGACGCCTTTGCCGAACATGAGGATGAAGTTGCCGGCGAAGTCGAACTTCTCGACCCGGTGGTTGCCAGGATCGGTGACGTAGAGGTCGTGGGCAGAGGAGCCCGACGAGCTGTCGACAGCGACGGCCGAGGGTTGGGAGACCGGATAGGGATTGGCCGGGGTGGAGCCGGCGGCGCCGTAATAGGTCGTAAAGACGTGAACGAGCTTTGCTGATGCCGGTGCGGCGCTGAAGAGCGCCCCGATCGCAACAAGCAATCCCACGGCCGCGAACATCGCGCGCTGCCGCACCCTGCGCCGATTAGGGAAGGAGCGTGCTTGAATGGCGGCGTTCACTAATGACTCCTCCTGTGGTGCTTGAGCTTGTGGTGTGGCTTCCTAACGCACTTGCCGTGTCTCTTGACGAAGCCTTTCTTGCAGGTCAGGGTCGCCGGCGGGAGCGTGACGACAGGCGCCCCTGACAACGTGGCGAAGGTCTGATCGGGACCATCGGTCGTCCCGATTGCGTTGGTGGCGACGACGCGGAAGTGATAGAGGGTGAGCGGCGCAAGATTGGAGATCGAGGCGCTGACCGGATACACCGCGTTATCCGAGCCGACCGAAGCGCTCTCCGTTGTGCTCGATCCATAGTGATCGGTCAGCCCGTACTCGAAGTGGTAAGTGGTGGGCCGGTAGCCCGGGCGGATGCTCACGTTGAGCGTGGCGGTGGTCGCGGTAACGCCCGACGCGGTCGCTCCAGCGACGGAGGGGGAAGCGGGCGTGGTGAAGGTCCGGTCGGGACCGTCGACGACGCCGTTGAGATTGACCGCGACGACGCGGAAGCGGTAGGTGGTGGCGGGCCGAAGGCCGGATACCGCGTTGCTGACGGCATGGTCGACCCCGTCGGACCCGATCGAGTCGCCGGCGATGGTCTGGAAGCCGTAGCTCGTATCGGTTCCGTACCCGTACTGGAAGATGTAGGTGGTCGGAGCGAGGTTGGGGTTGATCTGGGCGCCGAGCGTGACCGTCGTGGAAGTTACGTCCGAGAACGAGGTGGCGTCGATGGTCGGCGTGAGGGATGGGCCCGGGGTGAAGGTACGGTCGCTGCTGTAGCTGGGCAGGCCAAAGTCGTTGGCGCCGATGGCGACAAGCCGGTAGTGGTAGGTGATGAAGGGCGTGAGGCCGCTGAGTTCGGCGCTTACATCGGTCGGGCCCGAGAGGGGAGTGCCAGGCGAGCAGGGAACGCTGCCGAGGTCGTAGGTGGTGTCCGTCCCGTACTCGAAATGGCAGTCGACCACGTTGCCACCACCATGCGGATCGACGTGGCCGGTCACGGTGACTGAGGTTGAACCCGGATTTTCCACCGTCGCGGTCGTGACCGTGGGCAGCGGAAGCGGTGCGAACACCGCGATGTCGTTATCGCCTGCGTTGGCGACGTAGAGAACGCCGCTCGATGGGTCGATGGTCAGGCCTGCGGCTGAGTGCAGGTTGCCGACTGCGAACGTATCTACCGATGGACAGGGTATGTAGGGGTTGCTCGGATTGCACCCGCTCGCCGTCGTGAACTGCTGAATCTGGGTACCATCGCTGTAGTAGCGGTCGTTGTTGGAAGTATCGATCGCCAGGGTGCCTGCAATGACGTTGCCGTCGGAATCGAGGGCGATCCCATTGCCGCTACCGGGCTGCACGATGAGAACGCCGTTGCCATCGACGCCGATTCCGGCGATTCCGCCGCTGTAGGTCTTGGCGCCGTTTGTTCCCCAGCTCGTAATCAGGTTGCCCTCCGGGTCGAACTTCTGGACCACGTTGTCCGCCGTGTCGGCCACGTAGACATCGCCCGCGGACGGGCCTGCGGAGTTGTCCACCTCAATGAAGGTCGGCGTGGTGAACTGGCCCGCACCGGAGCCGGCGATCCCCGCCTGGCAACCGGAGGTGCAGATCTGGGCTGCGGCGTTGCCGTCGCTCACGCCCCAGCCCCAGGCGGAGACGAAATTGCCGGAGGAATCGAGCTTGACGACACGATGATTTCCGGTGTCGGCGACGTAGATGTCGCCGCTCGAGTTGTCGACCGCAACGTCCTGAGGGTTATTGAGCTGACCGTCGCCCGAGCCGGCCGAGCCAAAGTCCGACGCGAGCTGATATTTCCCAACGCTCGCAAACCCGCTGGTGACGCTGTTGTCGCCTTTGGCGTTGACAACGGTGAGGCGGAGGTGATAGCCCGTGCCCGGTGCCAACCCGGTGACGTCGGCACTGACGTCGGTGGCGCTCGCGTAGGGAAGGCTGGAGGCCGGGTTGGTCGTACAGGGAGCTTGTGTTGCGTTGCTCCAAGGGTCCGCGTAGTACGGTTCGGGGTGGTCGAAGCTGTAATTAGAGATGTACTCGAAGTAGCAATTGGTGATGGCCCCGCCGCCAGCGGGGTCAACATGACCGTTGAGGGTGATGCTCGTCGCGGTCGAATTGGAGGTAGCGCCCAGGGCAGCGTCGGGCACGATGACCGGTTTGAAGAACATGATGCTGCCGTAGGTCGCAACGTAGACGTCGCCGCTTGCCTGGTCGACTGCGATGTCGCTGTTATAGCTGTACTGCGGAAGGAAGCCCTGCGGCGCCAGGAAGTTGCCCGAGCTGTCGAAGACGTCGAAATTGGTGTGGGCCATTGCTCCGACGAAGACCTTGCCGGTGGAGTTCTCGGTGGCCACCGAGATCAAGGAACAACCGGTGCATTCGCCCGAGAAGTTGCCATCAGGCGTGTTGGAGCCGTCGAGCGTGCGGACATAATTGCCCGAGGAGTCGAACTGATAGACCTGATTGGGACCGGACCAGTCCGAGACGTAGACGGTGCCGCTGTTGTTGACCGCGAGCCCAGTCAGATAGCTGCCGCTCTGTCGGACGATGCTGTCGGGGATGGTGATCTGACTGAGGTAGGCGCCGTTCTGGTCGAAGATGTCGATCACGCGGTTGCGGCCGTCGAGCACGTAAAGGTCGTGGTTGGCTTGATCGATGGCTATGCCCCAAGAGGAGTAGCTGTTGACGTTGGGACTGAACGAGCCGGCAGTCGTGGCCGTACCTGTGAGCTGGCCGGGCGTCCCGTCGCCGAAGCTCGTGATCAGGTTGCCGTTCTCGTCGAACTTGACGATCGCCCTGTGGTTGCCGTCGGCGACGTAGACGTCGCCGTTTGAGTTGTCGACTGCTACCGAAACGTGACCGCCAAAGAAGCCGTGGGGCGTGTTGGAGCCTTCCCAGATCGCCGGCGAGGTGTCGGAGGGGGAGGTGAAGTCCTCTACGTTGGAGCTACCGCTGTCGGCGACATAGATGTGGCCGTTGTGGTCGTTGACGGCGACGCTGTTGTTGATGAGGAAGTTGAAGTTGTTGGTGAAGCTGCCACTCTGCTGGTACTTCAGCGCGGCGGCGGCGGGAGAAGCGGGGGCAAGGGGCAGGAGGGCGAGGCCGAGCAGCCCGAACAGGGCGAGGCGGTAGCGCGCCGCAAAGCCGCGGCCGCGGACCTCACCGCGCACGGTGAGGGCGCCCCCGGAGGCCGATGCCTTCGACTCGCGTCTCACGTTCCTGTCCCTCTCCCTCTCCACTTTCTAGCGGCCCCCCGAACTCACGATAGCTCGCAAGCCCTGCCGGGCCAATGCCTTTCTCCTCTGCAGCTTCGCTGCGGACTTCCGTTCCCCGTACAAACGACTCGCTTCCCGGAAGCCGGGCATAACTAGAACATAGTCCAACCCTGATGTCAAGGGCTACTGGCAGAAACCCGCATAAATATTAGGTTTTCTCCCCAACGATGCTCTACCGTAAAGGAGCCAGTGATAGTCAGAGAATTACCGTCTAGAAGGCAGAAATCCGCCCCATCAGAGGGAGCCAGAGGTCTGGATATGGTGCCGCCCCGGATGGTGGAGACACCGTGGGGAGATTCGAGGCGGCTGGGCGAGAAGACGCTGCCCCCGGGCGGGGGCACGACTGCCGCGGAAGCGGAGCAGAACCACCGTGAACGCCTCTACGGGGCGATGGTGGCGAACGTCGCCGAAAAGGGCTATGACGCTACGACGATCCTCGACCTGGTCGAGGTCTCCGGGGTGTCGCGCAGTGCGTTCTACAAGCATTTCAGCGACAAACAGGCGTGCTTCTTGGCGGCGATCGAGGCGCTCGTCGGGCCGGCGCTGGAAACCGCGTCGAAGAGGCTCTTGCCAGACGGCGAGCCGCCGAGCGACCCGCAGCTCACGAAGAAGGCGTTCGAAGAGCTGATCAAGGGGATCGTCGCGCAGCCGGCGGCGGCGACGATGTGCATCGTCGAGGTCTACGCGGGCGGGCGCGAGGCGGTCGCGCTGCTCGACCGCGTAACCGATTCCCTCGAGGCGCTGGCGACGCCGATCCTTGAGGCGATGGGGCGCGAGGGGATGCCCACAGAGATGGTGCGGGCGCTGATCGGCGGGGTGCAGAAGGTGATCCACAAGCACCTCTACCGCGGCCAGCCCGAGCAGCTGGTGGAGCTGGCGCCGCAGCTCTGGGATTGGTTCCTGCTCTACCCCCCTCCTCCGGGGCCGCTGCGCGGGCCGCGGCGGCGCGTGCTGCGGCCGCTGCCCTTCGAGGAGCGGCAGGCCGCGTCCAATCCGTCGGAGCGGCTGCTGCGGGGGCTTGCGGCCGCCGTCGCAGAGAAGGGGTATCCGGAAACGACGATCGCCGACATCATCGAGCGTGCCGGGACCTCCTACCGGGCCTTCTATGAGCTCTTCGAGAGCAAGGAGGATGCGGTCGTGGCGGCCCTCGACGTCGGCTCGCTGCAGATGCTGGCGGCCGCGCTGCCGGCCTTCAGGATCGCCAAGGACTGGCCTGATGCCGTCCGGGCCACGCAGGAGGGAATGTTCCTCTACGGCGTGCAGGAGCCCGAGTACGCGCGGCTGGGGGCGGTCGAGATGTACGCGGCGGGCAAACGGGCGCTCGAGCAACGTGAGCGGGTGACCGAACAGATGGAGGCGCTGCTGGCCGCGGGCTACGAGCTTGCCCCAGATGTCCCGCCGATCACCGCCGAGGCGATCGGCGGGGCGCTCTACGCGCTCTTCTACGACCACGTGAAGCAGAAGGGACCCGAGCGGCTGGCGGAGCTGGTGCCATGGGCCGTCTACGTCACGCTGACTCCGTTTCATGGGCGGCGAGGAGGCCTACGCGGTCGCCACCGGCGGCGGTGAGGGCGCCTGAGTCAAGTCGCTGGAGCCCTGGCCCGCGGGGTCTCGTTGCCGCACGAGAGATTGCGGAAGGCGCGGTAGAAGATGCCTGCTCTGTAGCCTCAATACGGTTCCTCCCCGATGGCTCGGCGAACCCGAAGGCGGCGACGCAGGTCGCACAGAAATCACTGGAAGCTGCTCCTGGTCGGCGGCGTCCTCCTCGTGCTGCTCTTGGCCGGCGGCACCGTCGCCGCGACCTGGGCGATCGGCGTCTACAACTCCGCGCCGCCGCTGTCCAGCCTGAAGCCGGTGCAGCGCGGCCGCTCCTCGGCGATCTTCGCCGCCGACGGATCGCTGATCGGCTTCATCCGCGCCAGCACCATCCGCCAGCCGATTCCCGCGCGCGCTCTCCCGCAGGACCTCAAGGACGCCACCGTGGCGATCGAGGACAAGGGCTTCTTCGACCACGGGGCGATCGACCCGGCGTCGATCGCCCGCGCTGCCTGGAAGGACCTGCTGGCAGGCGGTAAGCCTGTCCAGGGCGCCTCGACCATCACCCAGCAGCTCGTCCGCAACCTCTATATCCGCAACCCCGAACAGACGCTCGAACGAAAGCTGAAGGAAGTCCGCCTCGCCTTCGAATTGGAGGACGCGCACTCCAAGCACTGGATCCTCACCCAATACCTGAACACCGCCCCGTATGGCACGGTGGAAGGTGAGACGGCGGTGGGGGCGGAAGCCGCGGCGCAGACGTACTACGGCGAGCCCGCCAAGGACCTGAGCCTGCCCAAGGCGGCCCTGATCGCCGGCCTCCCGCAGGCGCCGTCCGAATACAACCCGTTCTTCGACCCCAGGGCCGCGCTCGAACGCCGCAACGAGGTGCTGGAAGCGATGGAGGACCAGGGGTACATCAGCAATCGCAGGTACCGCACGGCGATCCACCGGGGCCTGGGGCTGAACCCGGGCCACAAGTACCAGGTGATTCGCGACCCGTTCCTCTTCGACCTGGTCCAGCAGGAGCTGATCGACAAGTACGGCATCAACACCGTCCGCTACGGGGGCCTCAAGGCCTACACGACAATCAACCCCGAACTCCAGGAACTGGCCCAGGCCGCGGTCGACTCCTGCTCGGTCTGCTACCCCGAAGGCGGGCCGGCGGCGGCGCTGGCCTCGGTCGACCCCTCCAACGGCGAGATAGTCGCGCTCGCCTCCACTCCCGGATCTGCCGAAGAAAGCCAGTTCAACTACGCCTGGCAGGCGCACCGGCAGCCCGGCTCCTCCTTCAAGACCTTTGTCCTGAGCACCGCGATCAAGCAGGGGATCGATCCCTACTCGACGTACTACGACGGCACCTCGCCGAAGACGCTGGAGATCCCGGGCGGGGGCACCTGGACCGTCCACAACGCCGAGCCGGGCGGGGGGACGATGTCGCTCGCCAGCGCCACCTGGGACTCGGTCAACGCCGTCTTCGCCCAGCTCGACCTTGACGTCGGCCCCGAAAACGTCACGCACACGGCCCATCAGATGGGGATCACCTCGCCGCTCGAATCGGTGCCCGCCGAGGCGATCGGCGGGCTGCGGGTCGGCGTCACCCCGCTGGAAATGGCCTCGGCGTACGCAACGCTCGCCGATGGCGGCATCCGCCATCGACCCACGGCGATCGGCCGCGTGGAGTTCCCGAGCGGCAAGGTCGACGAACCCAATCCCGACACGGGCGAGCGCGTCCTCACCGAGGGTGAGGCATACGAAGTCACCAGTCTGCTCGAGGGCGTGATCACCCAGGGGACCGGCGCCGGCTACACCTCGATGGGCTGTTCCGCGGCGGCGGGCAAGACCGGCACCTCAGAGGGGCTCTCCGACGCCTGGTTCGTCGGCTACACGCCGCTCTTCTCGACGGCGGTTTGGGTCGGGCACCCGCAGTCCCGGGAAGAAACCGGCTTCGGCGGTCCGACCGCAGGGCCGATCTGGCGCTACTTCATGGAACAGGCCGTCAACGGCAACTGCCCCGAATTCGGGGTGCCGTCCAGCCTCCCCGAACTCTCCGGGCTGCACACAGAACACACCTCCGGCTACTCGTCCTCGACGAGCGGCGAAAGCGAAGGCGAATACGAATACGAAGAACTCGAACCGGAAGCAAGCGGCGGCGAAAAGGAAGGCAACAAGGCGAGCGGCAACGAACCGAGCGCGGCCCCGGAATCGAGTCCCGCGCCCGAATCCGCGCCGGCACCCGCTCCCACGCCCGAACCGGCACCCGCTCCAGCGCCCTCCCCCTCAGGGGGCGTCGGCGCCCCCTGAGGGGTTGGAGCTGCTCGACGTCCGGACCATCGGCGCGAGTGACGTTCCCACGGAAGCTCGCGACGCTGGGGCTGCGACTTGCTGACGTCGTACAGCGTCAGTTCCTTGAGCGGGCGATTGGGGGTCACCTGATTCGTCACGCTCCATCCGACGCCAGCGCATGTCTCAGCGTTCGCCGTGGTGGATCGGGCGAAGGCGGAAGTCCATGCCGCTGAGCTTCGAACAGGCAATTTGATGGTTTGGCCAGAAGGGTTGCGCTCAAACCCCAGCCAAGTTATTAGTGCACCATGGATACGGATCAAACGGTCGCTGCTGAGCACTTTGACGCGGTGATCGTCGGCTCGGGCTTCGGCGGCTCGGTGATGGCCTGCCGGCTCGCGGAGGCCGGGCGGCGGGTGCTGGTGCTGGAGCGCGGGAAGCGCTATCCGCCGGGGTCCTTCCCGCGCAGCCCGCTCGGGATGAGCGACAATTTCTGGGACCCGAGCGAGGGGCTGCAGGGGATGTTCGACGTGTGGTCGTTCGAGGGCCTTGAGTCGATCGTGAGCAGCGGCCTCGGCGGCGGCTCGCTGATCTACGCGAACGTCCTCATCCGCAAGGACCCGAAATGGTTCGTGCACGAGCAGCCGGGGGCCGGCTACGAATACTGGCCGGTCAGCTACGAGGAGCTCGAGCCGCACTACGAGCAGGCCGAGAAGATGCTCGGCGCGACGCCGTACCCGCTCGAGAGCTCGCCCTACGACGCCACGCCTAAGACGATCGCCTACAAATCTGCCGCGCAGGAACTCGGCCGCGATTGGTTCCTGCCCAACCTCGCGGTGACCTTCGCGCCGGAGCCGGGCACCGAGCCGATTCCGGGCGAGCCCATATATGAGTCAAGGCCGAATATCCACAGCCGCACCCGCCAGACCTGCCGCCTCGTCGGCGAGTGTGACGTCGGCTGCAACTTCGGCGCCAAGAACTCGCTCGACTACACCTATCTGACCGCCGCCTGGCACGCCGGCGCGGACATCCGCAGCAGCTGCGAGGTGCGGGGCTTCGAGCCGCGCGACCCCGGTGGCTACGCGATCCACTACGTCACCCACGACCCCGAGAGCGAGGGCCAGCCAGCCGATACGGCGAACATGCCGCGGACGACGGTCAGCGCCGACCGCCTGGTGCTGGCGGCGGGGACGCTCGGCTCCACCTACCTTCTGCTGCGCAACCGCGCCGCCTTCCCCAGGCTGAGCAACGCACTCGGCACGCATTTCTCGGGCAATGGCGATCTTCTGACCTTCGCAGTCCGCTGCACGCAAGCCGACGGGAACGGCGGGCGTAAGCCGCGGATGATCTCCCCGGGGTACGGGCCGGTGATCACCAGCGCGATCAGAATTCCCGACGAGCTCGACGGCGGCGGCGAGGAGGGACGGGGGTTCTACGTCGAGGACGCCGGCTTCCCCGAGTTCGGCAACTGGATGCTGCAGGGCGTCGACTCGCCCGGAATCGTCGCCCGCATGGCGCCGGGCATCATCGCCCGGCTGGTTCGCCGCGTCCTTCGCCGCGACCGCGACACCTCGCTCAGCGCCGAGATCTCCTCACTGTTCGGCGACTGTGGGCTATCCGCGGGGGTGCTGCCGCTGCTCGGCATGGGCCGTGACATCCCCGACGGGAAGATGTCGCTGGAGGATGGTCGCCTGCAGCTCGACTGGCACAAGCACGGCCGCTCGGCGGAGTACTTCGACCGCGTACGCGAGCTCTGCGAGCAGATCGCCGACAAGCTCGGCGCCGACTTCCAGGACAATCCCCTGTGGTACCTGAACCGGCTGATCACGGTACATCCGCTCGGCGGCTGCCCGATGGGCAACAGCAAGGAGGACGGCGTCGTTGACTCCAATGGCGAGGTCTTCGGCCACCCCGGGTTCCACATCGTCGACGGGTCGATCATGCCCGGCCCGGTGGGCCCCAACCCGAGCCTGACGATCGCGGCGATGGCGGACCGTTCGGCCGACGCGATCCTCGAGGGGCGCACTGCCGACCTGACGCATCCGGTGCGGCCGCAGATGCCAGCGGCGGCCCCTGCGTGGGCAGTGGACGACCCCACCGTGCCGGTCGCGGAGCACCGCGGGGTCTCGATCGCTTTCACCGAGGAGATGAAGGGGTTCGTGAGCTTCGGCGAGCGCGACTTCGAGCGCGGCCACGACGATGGCAAGCGCGGCGAGACCCGCTTCATGTTCCACCTGACGATCACCGCGGACGACCTCGATCGCTTCAGCGCCGACCAGCGCCACCTCGCCCGGGCGGAGGGCTACGTGCGCTGCGATGCCCTCGGCGGGGAGCGCCCGGTCGAACGGGGCGACTTCAACCTGTTCGTGAACGTGGATGGGGACCAGCGGAACAAGCGCATGCTCTATCGCCTTCACTTCACCGACGCGGAGGATCATCCGCTGACGATGACCGGGTTCAAGGTGGTCAGGGACGACCCCGGCATCGACAACGTCTGGAAGGACACCTCGACCCTCTACACGCGCGTGCTGGCGGGGCACCTCGAGCCGGATGGAGACGAGTCGGCCGAGGTCGTCGCCGCCGGCATCCTCCACATCGAGCCGCTCGACTTCGCCAAGCAGCTGACGACGTTCGACACCGAGCCCGACGGTAGGGTGGACGCCGTCGCCCGCTTCGGCACACTGTTCGCCGGCAGCCTCTGGGACGTCTACGGCCCCCATCGCAAAGAGGGGTGGGTGAGGGCGGCGGACCAGCGCGAAGAGATCGTGCAGTTTACCGCCGGTGACGGTCTCGAATGCAACCTGATCCACGTCACCGGCAAGCATGCGCCGGCAAAGGGCCCGGTTCTGCTTGTCCACGGCGCGGGCGTGCGTGCCAACATCTTTCGCGCCCCGACCCGGCGCAACGTCGTCGACTTCTTGGTCGAGGACGGCTACGACGTTTGGCTCGAGAACTGGCGGGCCAGCATCGACATTCCCCACAACAAGTGGACGCTCGACCAGGCCGCGGTGTTCGATCACCCGCGGGCGGTGCGGAAGGTGGTCGAGAAGACCGGCGCCGAGCAGATCGAGGCGGTGATCCACTGCCAGGGTTCGACCAGCTTCACGATGTCCGCCGTCGCCGGGCTCGTGCCGGAGGTGAAAACGATCGTCGCCAACGCGGTAACGCTACACCCGGTGGTGCCGCGCTTCGCCGAGGCGAAGCTGCGGTTCGCGATTCCGCCGGCTGCCCGAGTGCTCGGCTACCTCAACCCGCAGTGGGGACTCACCGGGGCACCCTGGGTGTTCCCGAAGCTGCTGCACGCCTTCGTGCTCGCCACGCACCACGAGTGTGACAACCAGGTCTGCCGGCTGGCCAGCTTCACCTACGGCGTCGGCTTCCCGACGCTGTGGCGCCACGAGAACCTGAATCCGGAGACGCACGAGTGGCTCAAGTACGAGTTCGCCGACGTGCCGCTGACGTTCTTCGAGCAGATCCTCGCCTGCGTCAAGGCCGAGCACCTGGTCTCGGTCGACGGCCGCGAGGAGCTGCCCCGGGACTTCGTCGCCGGGCCGCCGCAGACCGATGCCCGCTTCTCCTTCCTCTCCGGGGAGGTCAACAACTGCTTTCTGCCAGAGAGCCAGCACCGCACCCATGAGTGGTTCGAGCGACACAGCTCGGGCCGCCACACCGCGCACTTCTTCCCGGGCTACGGACACCTCGACGTCTTCATGGGCCAGCGAGCGGACGAAGACATCTTCCCGGTCATCGTCGAAGAGCTGGAGAAAGGGGCCAGCTGATGAGAATCCCGGAGCGCCTCAAGCGGCAGGAGGGACGTCATGCGCTCGTCGACGGCATTCGCTTCGCCCTGCCGGTCAACTCGGAGGACACGCCTTCGCTGATGGCGATCTTCCCAATCGACGCCGGCAAGGCGGGCGAGCTGATCCCCGGCGACGAAGTTCACCCCTTCCGGCTCTGGGGAAACCGCGGCGCGCTTGTCGTCACGGTAGTGAACTACGAGATGACCGACATCGGGCGCTACGTCGAGTTCTCGATCGCGATCGCCTGTACGCACGGTGACCGGCCCGGGCCGGCGCTCCTGCCGGCGCTCTTCAGGCGGCACTACGGGACCGGACAGTACGTGTTCGACCTCCCGGTCAGCAGCGAAATCTCGGTCAAGGGCGGCAAGGGCATCTGGGGCATGCCCAAGCACCAGGCCAACCTCGACTTCGTGATCGCGAAGCGGACCGTGTCGAGCCAGTACGACCTCGACGGGCAGCTCGCCATGCGGATCGAGATCGACCGGCCGCGTTTCGCCGGCCTGCCGGTCGGCGCCGCCGCCGTCAACTACTGCTCCTTCCGCGGCATGCTGATGAAGTCATACATCTACTTCCAGGGGACGGCGGGCTTCAACCTCCCCTTCACGCGCTCCGGGCGGCTGGTCATCGGCGACCACCCGCGACTCGCAGTGCTGAAGGAGCTGGACATCGCCGAGCGGCCGCTGCTGACGGCGTGGTTCCCGCGGACCGGCGGGGTGCTCGACGACCACTTCGAGGGCTGGTTTCTCAACTTCGAGCAGCCGCCCACCGATATTCCAGAGGGGCTCGAGGGCGTAGTCGATCTCGGCCAGAGCCAGGAGTGGCTCCCGCCGCCAAACGACCCGGCCCTCGATGGGGAGGACAGCCAGAGCACTGCGCCGGAGCCACGATGAGCGAGACCGCGAACGCAATCGTCGCCGGGCTGATGCTGCTGTTCGCCTCGATGTACCTGGGCACCGGCTGGTCGCTCATCTTGTTCTCCTTCCCGCTGGCGCCCCGGCTCACCCCGGAGACCTATGCGCTGCCGTTCATCGAGCCGGTCGAGAACGCCACCCGCTTCTTCACCTACATGACGATCGCGATGATGATCGCCGCCGCAGTCCTGATCTTGGGCGAGGCCGGCAGCGCGTATCTGTGGTCACCGATCGTCTACCTGGTCGCCGTGATCGCGGCCACCGCGCTCACCATGCTGTTCATCTTCCCCTACAACAAGGAGCTCGAGGCCGGCGTCACCGATCCGGATCGATTGCACACGCTGCTCGGCAAGTGGATGCGGCTGAACGTCGTCCGCGTCTCACTCTGGACCGTGCAGTGGCTCGCCATCGCGCTCTATTTCGTCCTGAAGGCGGCCTGAAATGTCGGACTCGCTCCTCCGCCGGACGCTGATCGCGATCTCGGCGCTGACCGTCGTCTCGGGCGCGGTGCAGGCGCTTGCCCCGCGGCGTTTACTGCGTTCGCTGATGGTTGAGGACGACGCGACCACGCGCCACCTGTTCGGCACGATCGGGATGTTCATGGTCATCGTCGGGGGCGGGCTCTTGAACGCGCTGCTGCGTCCGGGGCGGGATCCGGTGATCGTCTTCTGGGCGGCGGCGCAGAAGATCGGCGCCTTTCTCGCCGTGGGAATCGGGGTCAGGCGGCGGATCTTCTCGCCGCTCGCCCTTGGCGTCGCCTTCTTCGACTTGCTCTCGGGGCTGCTCGCGGCGGCGTACTGGCGGCGGATCCGGTGAGGCGCCGCGGAGCGCTGCCACTGCTGAGCGATGCCTTCTTCTACGGCTACACCGGGATGTGCGCCGTGGCTGGCGCGGCCGGAGACGCCTTCGGACGCAGCGACGTTGCCCTGATCTCCGGGTTCGATCGGCACGATGAGCTCTCCGAGCGCTCGGGGGCGACGATGATGAGTCAGCATCGCTTCCTGCGGGCGATGGAGATGGGGTTCGAGGTGCTCTCGCTTTGCGAGCGCAGGCGGATCTACCGCGACCCGGCGACCAACCGCCCCTTCCTCTCGCTGATGGGCTCGGGGATTGCCGCACGGGCCGTCGCTCCCCCGGTCGATGGGCCACCGCCGGCGAACGCCTACGTCTTTGGCGGCTCCGGGCTTCTCGGGCTCGCCGTGATCTTCGCCCACCCCCGCTCGACCCCGCGCCGCTAGAGATGGAGCACACGCCCTCACTCGCCGCGGACCCGGACGCGCGCGAGGCGCCGCGCCGCTCTCTGATCCTCGCCGGAGGGGGTATGCGGGTCGCCTGGCAGGCGGGCGTCCTCTGCGCGCTGGAGGAGGCGGGGCTCGGCTTCGCGCACGCGGACGGGACCTCGGGCGGGACGATCAACCTGGCAATGCTGATGTCGGGCCTCTCGCCGCGGGAGATGGCCGAGCGCTGGCGGACGCTGCGGGTGTGGGGCTTCGCCGCCCCACTGCCGCTGCGCGATTACCTGCGGGCCCCGCGCTTGCGCGGATTCGGCGGCGCTGGTGGGATCGAACGCCACGTGTTCCCGCACCTGGGCATCGACGTCGAGGCGATCCGCGCCGCGCAGGGGATCGAAGGCACGTTCAATGTCTGCAATCACGCGACGAAGACCAACGAGGCAATCGAGCATCGCAACGTCGACCAGGGCGCGCTCGTCGCAGGCATCTCGTTGCCCGTGCTGATGCCCGCGGTGCAGCGGGCCGGGGCGCCCTATCTCGACGCCGTGTGGATCAAGGACGCGAACCTCATCGAGGCAGTCAAACGCGGGGCCGAGGAGCTGTGGATCCTCTGGTGCATCGGCAACACGCCGGCCTACCGCGACGGTCCGTTCTTGCAGTACGTGCACATGATCGAGCAGAGCGCGAACGGCGTCCTGTTCGAGGAGCTTGACCGCGTCCGCGAGCTGAACGAGGCGATCGGAGCGGGGCACTCCCCCTACGGGCAGAGGCGGCCGGTAATCGTCCACGTGGTCAAACCACGCCACCCGATCCCCCTCGATCCAGACTTCTTCCTGGGGCGGATCGACGCGGCAACCCTCGTTGCGATGGGCTATCGCGACGCTTGCCACTACCTTGCGGCAGCGGACGGCGAGCACGGCGTCCCCCTGACGCCCGCGGCGACGAAGATGGTGGAGGTCGGCATTCGCGTCTCCTGGCGCGAGCGGCACGCCGGGCGGCTGGGGCGAACCGAACTGGCCGCCGAAATACCCGATGCGGCGGCGTTCCTCGCCGGCCCCGGGCGGGAGGCCCGGCTGGTCGGCCGGGTGAGCGCGCCGGCGATCGGCGAGGCCCTGCTGCGCGATGGCCGCGTCAAGCTCGAGCGGGGCGCGCTCGTCTACGAGGGGACGCTCAAAGCGGACGGGCGTGAGGTACTGCTGCGGGCTCGCCGCGCCAGCAGCCCCGGCGGGTCGCTCGGCAAGCGCTTCAGCTCGTTGCGGCGCCTGCGCCTCGAGCTGCGCGAGGGTAGCGACGATGCTCTCCTCGGCGCGGGAGTGCTGGACCCGGATGGCGGCGGCGGCACGGCGCCTATACCGCTCCCGATCGTGACCAATGCCCCGTCGACCTGGCGACGACTCGCAACCGCCGCCGCCTTCGAGCGGATCATGGCCACCGAGCTAATCATGGGCTCACCTGCACCCAAGGGCGATCTCCATCAGACATTTGCCGGTTAGAAGCTGGCCGCCGCTTTCGTCCCGATCCGCGCGATAGGCGCAGTTAAAGGGCGGAGCTTCGCAATACCCAAGCGCAGCTACGGGCAATCTCTCACGAGCGGCTGAGCCGCTGGCTTGGCACCCCGTGCGCCAAGGAAACAGACTGACCCTGCTGGTCGTATCTGAGGACCGTCGTCGCAAGCAAATCGCAGCAACCCGGCGACGCCCCCGGCGCCGTTCCGATCAGCGCGGCTCCAGCGTCGCGGCCATCCGGGTTGCGATTTCGAGCACCGTTTCAGAGCTGGTTTCCGACCCTACCCCCACCGCCCGCGTCCTCCACCCCGATTCGCCGGCGTTGAAGAAGTAGGTGTAGGCCGTGGAGAGGCGAGATTCGAGCTCCGTTTCATCAATCTCGTATCCGAAGAGCGTCGCATCTCGGTCGTCCACCGTTTGCCGCGAGAATGTGATCGGCGAATAACTGGCTTCTTGGCTGCGTTCGGTCTGCGCTTTTTCTGCCCGGGTCGCGGGGGGGCGGTCCGGCTCCTGACTTACCTCGGCCCTCATCTGATGTGAAGGGCTTTCGAACGAAGTCCTTTTGAGTTGGCCGAGTTCCAGTTCTTCCTCATCCAACCGCCAGCCCTTGGGCACGTCGACGGTGAAGGCACTCGCTTCCGTAAAGCGGCGAAATTCGATTCCTTCATCGCTTGAGCCACCCCCCAACACCCCGACCACTAGAGCCACCGCGGCGACCGCGAGCGTGAGTACCCCGGCGATCGCCCAACCCCGCCAACTCCTTCGGTGAAGGGGCGCCGGCGAGACTGCATCCGGCGCTGGCGCACTAGCCACTCCGGCCGCCGCGGGCGGCTCGCCGCCGGCCGCCGGGGCTTGCTCGGTCGAGGCAGGCTCGACGGCCGGTGTCCCCGGAGCCGACGGGGACGGGCGGGCCACCGTTTCCTGGTCCGCCGTCCCCTCCGCCAGCAGCTGCTCAAGCGCGCCGCCCAGCCGCCCAACGTCGTAACCCCAGCGTTGGTCGCTGAGCTCCAGCGCGTTGCGCCGCGTCATCGCCCCCAGCTCCGGCGGCAGGTCCCGCCGACCCGGCATTCGAGCTCCGGAGACGAGCACCGGGATCACCGTCACGTCGGGGCGCCCTAGGGCGATCTCGAGCTCGAGCCGAACGAAGTCATCGGGGTCGAGGATCCGTACACCGCCTTCAGCGTCCTTGACCGTTGCCCAGTTCGGCCCTATCACCTCGATCAACACCTGGCAGGCGCCCACCGCCTCGGTGATCCGCTCGACGAAGTCGACGCCGGGCGCGAGGTCGAGGTCCATGAACACGTTGCCCTCCCCGAATCGGGCCACCATGGCGTCGTAGAGGCGCCCGGCGTAGGCTGCGCTGTCCTCTCGCCGGTAGCTGATGAAGACCTTCCGCACCGGCGCGCTAGCCTGCCCCTCCGACTCCGTGCTCAACCCTCACCGCCCATCTGCTTGCTCGCCTCCTCGCGGTGCGACACCCAGGCCGCGTGCTCCTGAGACACGAAGCTCTCCACGCGCTCAGCGAGCAGGGCCTCGGGATTGGGAGCGACGTCGTAGGGACCGGCTCGCGCCATGAACAGGAACTGCTCATGCTTGAGCTGCTCGCAGGTCGCCCGATAGGTCGTCCAATTCTGTTGGTACTGCTGGAGCTGCTGCAGGCCCTCGAGCACCACGATGAATGCCCCGCCGCCGCCCACCAGCCAGAGTGGCGCCGACACCGACGCGGCCACAGGGATCGCGGCAGCGGTGACGATCTGGCAGACCTTGAGCCCCTTGAACCAGCGCTGGTTGAGCTGGCTCTTGGCGTCGTACCAGGCGATCTGGTCCTGAACCCGAGCCCAGGCCGGTGGCTCTTGCGACGGAACGCTTACCGGTTTGCCGGGGCTTATCCCAGTAATGGGGGCTTCCAATCTAATTCCTCGTCACAGCGGTGTATCCCACCTCAGCCTTCCATGGAACTGGACACTTGCAACCCCTTCTAAACGGATTGCGCAATCAGCCTGCAGGCCCTTTGACGGCTCCGCGGGCGCAAACCTAGGATTGAGCTGATCCTCGCAATGACCCCTGCCGTGGATGTCAACAAACCTCCAGCGGCGGTCGAACACGACCTCGACGGACTGCGAGCTGGACTAGATTTCGTCGTGCCGGCCAAGCGCAGCAAGGCAACCTGCTCTATCGGCACCCGGAACATTCGTGCCCTTGGCGGGCTGACAGAGAAGTGGGAGAGCGCCCCAATGACAGCCCGAAGCGGAACCTAGACGACATCTGCACGATCGCTGAGGTCGTCTCTCGCTTCGACGTCGTCGCCGTGCGTTGCGCTTCACAGCCTCTAGGTTGTTCATCGCTGTAAGCGGACGTCGACCGCAACGATCACCACAGCTTCATCGCTACCTGCGGCCGAAGAGTGGATTTAGTCAATCTTGTAGCAGTCATTCCGATTCCAGCTCGGGTCAGTCGCATGCGTTAGCGCTGGCTCATTCCCCGCCTGCCTCGCGCCATATCCAACGACCTGCCTTGTCCGGCTCGGCGACGAGCTCGTCCTCGACCGGGGGATCATCCTCTTGGTCGCGGCAGCCGGTGGCGGCAATGCATTGGATCCGCACACGAACGGTGCTGGTGTCTATCCGGAGGAAGCTCTTGAACATCGGTGGCTCGTTTATGTCGAACCACAGCGCGAACAGCGGGTGCAAGGGCCCCCGGGCACGTCCGGGTAAGGGCAGGATTCGCTCGGCGGCGCGGCGGGCGCGGTCGCTGAGGACGACCTCGTCGGCGCTCCTCCGGCGCGGCTCGATGCCAAGGCGCTCGCCGAGGAAGGTCGCTGCTTCGTCGGGTGAGATCTCGAAATAGCCGCGGCCGAAGGCGAGCTTGCGATCGTAAAGGCGGCTGAAAAGCGCGAGGGAGTCGCCGCGGCGCGGGTAGCAGACAAAGTCGTCCTCCTCGACTCCGGGCAGGAGCACACGCGGGATGGGGTGGGTTGGATGCATGAACGCCCCTCCGCCGCCCGCGACTAGGTACTGGAGGGTCCGCCCGTCCTCGAGCTTCGTTGGATAGCGCTGGTAGTTGTGGATATCACCACCGATCACTGCGATGTACCCCGCGTCGGGGTCGCGCACGATCTCGTCGACAGTTCCGCCACCCTCGATCGAGCCGGGATGGTAATCGCCGTCGACATAGAGCGGCTTGCCGGTCAGGAGGATCTTCGGCCGGTGTGGATCCCGCGAGACCTCGCGCAGCCACTCGCCCTGATCATTGTCCAGGCTGCCGAGGATTCCAGTGTCGATGCCGACGATCCGCACCGGGTCGGTCTCGATCGTCCAATAAGGCGAGCGCTGCGCGGAGCGTTGGGTCGGACTGCCACGCCACGAGGCGCGGATGCTGGCCTGCTGCGACGTGGGTCGGCCCGGTCGTCGCCACAGCATGCGGTGCAGCTCGCGCTGCCAGGAGGGCTGACTGCGGGCGTAGGTGAGGTCTGGACGAGCCATCTCATCGAGGCCGCAGAGGTGGTACATGAAGCCGCGTAACTCGTCATACCAATCATGGTTGCCAGGTATCGCGTAGATCGGGGCCGGGTAGTCGCGGTACGGGCGGTAGAACTTCTCCTCGTACTCGTTGGCGTTGCCAGCGGGGTAGATGACGTCGCTCATGATCACGGCAAAGTCGGTGCCGCCCCAGGTCGACTCCAGCGGCGGAATGGTGGCCCACTGTGACGCGTCCCCCTCTCCCGGGTCGCCGATAACCATGAACGAGACCTCCTCCTTGCCGGTCCGGTCTATCAGCCGCGGGTCGCCGGCGCCGTCACGTTCTGACTCCGCCTCCACCGCCCGCATCCAGGCTCGCCGAAGGTCGTTGACGGGATCCCCCGCCAGCCGGGCCACGACGTCGTTCCGCGCATCCCACAGCATTCGTGGCTGAAGCCAGGACAGTGGCCGCTTGTCCGGGACAAATGCCCGGAAGCGCCCCGCCCGGCAGATCCACCCGGCGCCCTGGAGCGACTCGCGGGAGTTCGGGGTCGTGCCCGTCGCAGCCATCCGTGGCTGACCCTACCCCACAGCGGCCCGCTCGACCCATCGATGGAGCGGGTCTGCTCCCACCTACTGACCGCGACCGGCCGCTCCTGCTTTTCGTCCACAGGGCACTCTTGCGTGAACGACGCCTTCCCAGTCTTTGTAGAACCCGGCCGGCGGTAGTCCGGCCAAATAGCGCGTGTCGCGCGGTCAGGCGGCCAGCCCGACGGGAGTCAGCAGAGCCCGGCTGGCGAACCCCACCGCCCGGTCATTGATCGCCTCGTAGTCGGTGCGCAGGGGCGGCATCGCCCGCAGGGACCAGAGCACCTCCGCGGTGACCCAGGCGGCGTCGCGCGCCTTCTGCACGTTCCAGACAGCCACGATGTCATCCACCGGATTGAGGACGAGGTCAAGCTCCTTCAGGAGCCCGGTCATCATCCACGCCTTCACCTTCTCCTCCACCTGCGAGATGAGGCCGTTCACCGACTCGTAGTCCCTATGCTCCGGACCGTCGTCGCGCGGCTCGGTCCCGCGCGCGGCGCACGTGTCGCAGACGCCGATCGCCAGGTCATAGTTGATATGCGCGTTCATCCCTGCCAACGCGAACTGCACGGGAGCGATGCCAGTCGCAAAGCGGGCCTCGAACAGCGGCCTCCAGGCGTGGAAGGGATACTTCGCCAGCGGCGCCGCGCCGTTTCCGGCGGCGTCGAACGCATCGAAGTAGCGGTTGCCAAAACATACGTCGAGCGCCGCCAGGAAGCCCGGTGCCGCCTGATTCTGTCCTGGCACGGTCGTGGCCACCTCCCGCGTCACTTCGAGGTAGAGCTTGTTGAACCACTTCACGCCATCACTGGATGGAAGCACGCGATCGATGGCCTCCATTCGCTCAAGCACATCTCTGACGGTCCCGGCGGTGGTCATCTCCGCTACCCGGCAAGCTCGGGCCGGACGAAGTTCGGTAGCTTGAACGCGGCATAGCCGGTTCCCCCGAGCGCAATGAACAGCGCGATGACGGACACCCGTTGGCGGAGCTCAGTCGTCCGCGCAGCCTGCTCATATCTCTCTTCTCTCTTCTCTGATCCTTCGGCCATTCGACTGACATTACCGCCGGTAGCCGTGACGGCGCAAAGGTGCTGTGGCTTCGGCGCCTTACACCCGCCGTTGCAGGGTCAGCCGCGACAAATAACCTCGCCATGTGGGACGAGAAACCACCCAACCACCTGATCACCGCCTCGATCGACCTCCGACCCCACCCCGGGGCCGAAGACCCGCCCAGCAGACCATTCGTCCACAGCAGCCCCATTTGCCAGCTCGCCTCTGAGAGGATCGGCGACGTACATCCGGCAAGAGCAAGGAGGTTGCCTGTGGAGCCCGAACTCTGTCCCCCATGGTGGCCGAGCCTGATCTGGTGGCTGCTCCATCACCATCACATCGAACCTCCCCCGGAACCAGAAGAATGGATCAAACGGGTGCAAGACCCGACGGAGGAGATACTGGGAGCGCTGGCCATCTATATCCAGGCGCACGCATTTCTCGGAGCCAAGCAGGAGAAGCTTCGAGAGCAAGTGCAGCACGCGGCGGTTGAGCAAATGAGCAACGCCGTCAAGCAGTTGGCACGGGGCTAATGCGTACCCACAGGTGCCGAGCGACGCGCTCGGCACCTGTGGGTGATAGCGACATTCGGTCCTTGCCTGTCCGGGGTACTGCTGGCATCGCTCCCCGAACCTATTTTGCAAGGAGTGGACACGGGGTGACACAAATTTGACGCGGTTGCGCGATAGGTGGTACCCCCGGTATCGCATCGGCCTCATGGTCCGTCCGCCCCGCTAGCTGCTCCGCAGCCCCCCGAGACCGGGCAGTCAGTCAAGCGATGGACGTAGTCAATCGCCGCCGAACATTCGCCGGACGGCGCGCACCACTCCGCCCAGCCATGGCAGAACCGGGAGCTGCCCGGGTTCTCGAGTTCCGATCGGCCGGATGAGGGTTAGTGCCGAGTCGGTTGGCTTGCCTCCGGCGTCGACGGCGCTGACGTAGACGTCGTAGTGTTGCGCGGGCTTCAGTTCGACGGTCGTGACGATCGTCCCCGCGAGTGCGGTGTCAACCACGAAGGTGAATGTCCGAGGTTGGATGGTGTCGTCCTCGGAGTTCACCGTGACGACGAGTCGGTTCGGCTTCGATCCGCGATGGCTCCGGAAGTCATATGAGAGATGGAGATATCCGTTCTGGCGCGAAACCCGGACCGACGGCGCAGGGGCCGGGGCGCTTCGCTTGACCGAGCGAGCCTGCTCGAGGAGGAGCGCGGGGCGCTCCCACTGGTCGTGCCGACAGGGGGCCGTGGGACTGGGCTGGTCGAGCCCCGGGATTGGCGCGGTGGTGCCTCCCCAGACTCCGGGCCATGCCACCCAGCTGGGGTCGTCCTCGTCGACCACCTCGAGGGCGAGGTGAGGGGTCTTCCTCTTTCCGTCGGCGAGGTCGTACCAGGCCTCGGTCTCGTGGTAGCCGGCGTGGAAGTAGGAGGCATGCGAACCGCGGGCCACATAGACGAGGGCTGTGTCGGATTGCCCCTCGAGCTTCTCGACCTCATCCCAGGGCGCGACCTCGGCCCACCGATGCTGCGCGTAGACGGCGAGGTCGGGCAGGTCGTGTCCCTCGTCCATGCGGAACTGGACCATCTCCCAGTCGCCCTCGTGAAGCCCGAATCCCCCCGCCAGGTTGTAGTCGTTGTAGAAGTAAAAGAACCAGTATTGGAGCCAGAGGCGTCCCCGATCCTCCCGGGCCTTCCCGTACATGCGATTGGCGTAGGTCCGATCTCGTCGCAGAGCCACGTACTGGTCACGGTAGTCGCGTCGCGAACAATCGATGGCATCGGTGGACTGGACCGCCTCCCCACCGGGGTAGCGCGAGGGGCCCAGGAAGGCGAGGTTGAGTTGTGCCTGGCCGCTGCCGGGCTTCGCCGCCGCCAGCAGGTCGCCGGGCCGCCCATGCCTGGACGCGCGGCGGAGGGCATTCGCCGGGTTGTCCGTCCACATCGCGGCCGAGTCGGCGAAAAAGGCCTCATTCGAGTCATAGCGCAGCTGCGGTTGAAATCGCTGCAGGAGCTCAGGCGCTGTCGTCATCTCACCAAGCCCCAGTCAGTTCTCTCTCCCACCCCAAAAGGAGGTCAGGACACGCAGCGAGTTGCCCGAGCAGATCAGCTCGCCGTCCTCCTCGCCGTAGCGCTCGCGCACCGCCCGCTCGAGAGCCGCCATGTCCCGCATGTCCTCGAAGCCGGCGAGCGTCGGCTTAATAAACCCATCGAGGTCGGAGCCAATCGCCGTGTGCCGGTGTGAGCCGGTCACCTCGCGGATCCGATCGACATGGCGACAGAGGACCTCGAACGATTGCTCGAATTGCCGGCCCTTTCCGACTCTGAGTCCCAAACGGCGAGAATCGGGACCGCGGAGCCCGTCGTTCAGCTGATGCTGGGCAAAGATCAATCCGACCACCCCGTTCCGCTGGGCGATCCTTCGAAGCGTCTCCGCCTGGAGCATGTATTCCTGATCCCCAAAGCGGTACCCCGCGTGGGTGGCCAGCACCGGCACCGACCTGTCAGGGTCGAGGCGGTCGAGCAAGGCAAAGGTGTCCTCCAGCGAACGCTCACTCATGTGTGAAACGTCGACAAGGACGCGCTCCCTCACCATTGCCTCGATCGCCGCTCGCCCGAGATTCGTAAGCCCCTTCTCCGGCTGCGGCAGCCAGTGGCGGTACTCCGCGTCGGTCATGAAAGGCAGGGCCGGGGCGTCAGTTGCCACTTCCCGCCAGATCAGATGCGCCAGGGTGATGTACGCCACACCCAGCCCGGCGAGCCGGTCTACCGCTGCTTCGACCTCCCTCGGCTCCGATCCCAGATGGAAGCCGCCCTCGATGCAATGAACGAGTGCAAGCTTGCCGGCACGTTGGGCGGCGGCCAACTCGCGCCGATTGTGCGCGATAAGGGCGTCATCGCCGTGCCGAGCTGCGATGTGGCTCTCGACCACCTCGAGCTGGTTCTCGATCGATTCGAGGTAGCCGGAGCGGGGTTGCGCCCCGTCCACAACGTCGATCTCGTCGAAGAACGAATAGACGACGGACAGCGCGACGCCCACGCCCCCCGCGCGCATGTATCTCATTCGCACACGGGGGCCGGAAAAGAGCGAGCGGTAGTTGGCGAAGAGACTTGCAAGGCCGACGAGGAGCGCCCGCAGCCAATCTCGCAGGCGCCGGCGCTCCTTGCTCGAGAGGAGAAGCCGCAGGAGCCTCACTCGCGGCTGAGGAACGAGATGCATCGGATAGTGCGCGTGCAGGTCGACGATCACGGGCGCGCGTCGAATCTACACCCAGCCACGATCCCTCCAGCCGCGGCTCTCTCCTTACTCGACCCCTCGAATCGTCCAGAAGTCCCCCGACAGGCTGGGTTGGAGAAGGTATGGGTAGGGCAGCGTGAAGTAACCGTTCATGCCCCAGCCCGTGCCCCAGGAGTTGCGAACGATGAACCACTGTTTCGCCTCGTCGTAGCCGACCGCCATGACGGCGTGGCCGCCCAGGAGAGCCTCGTTCGCTTTCGGGATCGGTGCATGGCCCGTTTTGGCCACCTGGGAGCTCTCGAAGCTCTCGTAGACGGAGAAGCCGAAGACGAACGGGAACCCCGAGGCCAGGCAGCCCTTGAGCTGGCTCAGGGCCTGGGTGAGCCGCAGGTATTGGATCGCCTGGTGCTCTTTGCCCTCGGAGTAGGCGGGTTTCGGTGGTTTGGCGTCGAATTTTCCGATTTTGTAGGGCCAGGTCGGGTCCTCCCTGCATGCGCCGCGTTTGGCGACAGTCTTGATGCCGTCGCGAATCTGGGCGCCGCTGTCCGAGTGGACCGTGCCCTCCATCACCCGCTCGTTGTAGTAGATGAACAGCCTCGAAGGTGTGAACGCCTCCTCTTTCTGCTTCATCTGGTCGAACTCCAGGGCGGCGCCGATCGCGTTCGCGGTGCAGCTGCCGAGCTGTCCCTGGTCGTAGACCGGCGGGCACTTCTTGCGCATGTCCACCCTTTTTGGAAGTTCCGCGACGGCCTCAACTGGGGCTCCGTACAGCAGATCCCGCCCGTCAGGGAGATCCGGGAGCCATCCATATCCCTTGATCTTGCGTGGCATCTGACCACCTCCTGAGGTTTGTCCTATGGTGAGCGCCTTCGGTGACCGGCAGTCGGCGCCCCGTCCTAAGCGAGGCTTCCAGCAGCGGTGCGCCGCTGTCAAGCCGCCATAGGCGTCTGTATGAGTGCACGGCGCCGACCGTCGCGCTCATTTCACAAGGCGCGGACGGCCTCAGCAGCTTCTTGCGCCAGCGGAACGGCTTTCAGGGCTTCCTCTTTGGGCATGTGCGCCGCGTAGATCTGCCCCTTGGCCGCCTCTTCCCTTTGAGCTTGGATGGCGTTCTTCGTCTGGTCGGTGCCGATCTTTACGCCCAGGTATGCGCCAACGACCGCGCCGACTACGGCTGTTGTCGAACCGGCGACTGTCGCAGCAGTTTGGCTGTCTGCGATCAACGCCCCGGCGGCGATTCCGGCGATTGCCAGCAGGCCGGCTACCACCGCCACTAGGCCACCAATTTCCCTGACGTGTTGGGACCAGTCCTTACCGGCCGCCTCCACTTCTTTCAGTTCCTGTGTCTCTCCGATGTTCTCCGGCATCTTGCCTCCTCTTTCGGCAACAGGACCGTTGGGACGTGAATCGCTAGCCGTAGCAACAATTTGCCTGCAGTGTCAGGGGGCCTCAACAAAAGATGGAGTCCCTGATTGACGGGCATCTCCAGGTCAGTTAGCTTGGATTGAACGGGTCGTTTCACCCCCAATTCAGGAGGGACACGATGTTGATCACGGCCCCCGGCTTCGCCTCCGTCGCTGAGATCTGGTACTCGCGCTCTTGTGGCCGCCGAACCCAGTCCCGGTATTTGATGGTGAGCGACTGGCCGAAGTCAATACAACGTTCTCGAGGCTTCCAGCTCAGCCCTGCGAGCACCTCGTCTATCGCGGCTGGGGGCTGGCTGGTGGGAGCTTGGCGACGTTCCATCGCGACCTGTGGAACGAGTTGCCAGTCTGGAGGCCGATGCCCTCCGGCACAAAAGTGACAGCGGGAGAGAACGGTGCGCGAGGACGCGGGGAGACCTCGGGCTGATGGCGTCCCAGACTCCACCTCTCGCCAAGCCGGACGCTGTTCGCAAGGTCGGTATCGGCTTACGCGAACGGCTGAGCGAAAGCCTCGACACGGCGGGCAAGGCGCTGGTGGCCATCGCCGGCGCCGGGATCTTCTTCTTCGGTGCCGGTTACTTCGTCGAGTGGCAGCGGTTCAAGCGCGGCGGTCTGCCTCCGGAGGAGATCCTGCCACTGATCTCAAAGGCGCAAGTAGCCGCCGCCGGCGTTCGTGAGCTGGCAATCTCGATCTTCTTCGGCGGGCTGGTACTTGCGGTCTTCGGATGGGGGGGCGCCCGTATCGCCCGCTGGGCTACCCGCGAGCCCGACAGCCCCTCCCGGGTCCGCCGCCTGGTGGCGAATGGGCTTGCTTCGGACGCGCTTGTTCCGTCGGTGGCCATCGGGACGCTGATCCTCTTGTTCGTCCCCTTCGGTTGGGCCGGCGTAATCGTCACGGCTGCTCTGACCGTCCTTCTCTACTACTCGCTGCGATTGATCGGGAGCTATTTGACCCAGCTGGCCGAGAACGGGAATCCGTCGTTCCCGCTGTGGAGGCTACTGATTGCCGCCGGCATTGCCGCAATCGTGCTGAGCGGAGCGCGCCAACGTGAGTTCCCGGAAGTGCGTCCTCACGTCCTGGTCGTCTTGACGGACCAACGTGAAATCGAGGGCAGTTACGTAGCCAGTGATTCAGACTCGGTCTTGATCCGCTTCCGCAAGCCGCACCAGCAGCCACAGCTGCTGATCGTCAAGCGCGCCAGCGTCGAGGAACTGGTGCTCGAAAAGGGGACCTACATCTTTCCCGCGGCGAAATCGCTCTTTGGATCGATCTTTCAGGTCGACTTTGCCTGCATCGCGCCGGAGTGTCGCGCCGGCGATTCGCGCGTCGGGATCTCATCACTGTTCTAAAGCCCACTGGGCGCATCAAAGGCGCGAGGCATGGCTGCAAATCGATAGGTCGAATCCGGGGCTCGATTCGTCTCTCGCTACCACCCGCGGATAGTTGAGCAGGGTCGTATCGCCGCCGATTTGACCGGCGCTCAGCCGCTTTCATGCGAGTCATTTGGCTTCGCCAGCCGAGCCTCAAGGCGCTCGAACTCCTCGAGCCACCTCTCGACGATCCGCACGACCGCTTCGACGCCAGCCGCGTACTCGACTGCCCGTAGCACAAGCACCCCTGCGCGCTGGGCGATGCCCCGGCACACGGGCGCATTACTCGCCCGCTGCCGTCACTCCGCGGTTACCGCAGCGTCAAAGTCGTGCAACAGGTCGCGTAGCGTGGACGAGGGTTCGAGGCCGAGCTGGTCGTGCAGCAACCAGCGATAGAGCGTGTACTCCCGCACGGCCTCACAGGGGTTCTTCTCGGCCATGTGGATCCGGATCAGGAGGCGGTGAGGGCTCTCGCGCAGCGGCTCGCTCGCCACGGCGGCAAGCGCACGTCTGCTGCCTCGCCATACCTTTCAAGCCTCATTAAGCGCTCGCCGAGTGTCTCCAGCCCGTGCGGCACGAGCTGGCGAAAGCGCTCTCGCTCGATCAGGAGCCAGTCGTCGTACCAATCGGGCAGGATCTCGCCCGCGAAGGCGAGATTGTCTAGGACCGGGATCTCCCCATCGTCGCCGTTCAGCGGGCGTCGTGCCTGATCCTTCGCGTCGTGCAGGTCTACGCGCACGTTTCCCCGCCAAACTGAGCCTGCTGCGGTGTGCCGTTTAGAGGTCGGAAGTCCCTTCAGCGCCCCGCTTTGCTGGTTGCCGGTTCAGCTGGGTCCCTGGCAACTCGCAGTTGTTGCCGTCCATTACGGTCGGGCATGGCTGGTCCTCCCCGCCCTCACGCCGGCCAACCAAGTGCAGAGGGCTGTCGTGGAGCGAGGGTGGCTACCTGACTCGATCGTCTCTCGCCGACGCCCACGGAGTCGCGCGGGATGTCGCGAGTTGACCCAGCTATGTGTCCGGCTGAGCTTGACCGGGGGGCTGGATGCCAAATAGCATCGCCCCGTAGGAACTGCCGAAGCACTGCGCCTGAGGAGGAAACTCCATGGCTGGGGAATTCAGAGCTTATGGGTATGGGTTGGGCCACCGACCACCTACGCATGGGCTCCGCATTGCGGCTGACGGCTCGGTCTTGAGCCAATGAGCCCAACTATTCCGCCGCCGCATCATCCACAGCGCGAAGCGATTGCAACCTATGTGCTGGCGCGGGGAATCGAGTACACGAAGGACGAGGCTGAGGAGGCGGCGCAACCGCGGATTGCGATCGATTGGCCCGCCGACCTCGCGCCAACTCCCAAGCCTCTCGACTCATCCCCTGGGCCCAGCGACAGACTGCCGACTGCCGATGTCGTGGTCATCACCTGGACGGTTGATGAGGCCGACGCGCTGGCCGAGGTCTTCACGCCGGGTTTCAACCGCTTGAAGTGGTACCCGTACGCGCACAACTTCGAGCAGCTGCGTGACCAGATCAGAGCTGGTGCCCCCGCCCGAAACGCGGCACGGCTCGGAAGCTATATGCCGACCCAGGTCGGCTCGAAGTCCGTCCTCTGCGTCAAGAGTGAGCTGCACATGAACCAAGACGGCATCTCGAGCAAAACCAATCCGGGCACGGCGACGCTGCCAGTCAAGGAGCTCTTTCGCCAAATCCTCGAGGAGACTGGCTGCACTCACCTGCTGACGATCGGTACCGCCGGCGCAACCCACGAAGCCTTCGGGCTCGGCGATGTGGTGATCACCCGCGCAGCCAAATTCCGCTGCGCCCGCGAGTTTCGGGCCGAGGCTTTCAACGGGAAGGCATACCATTCCGAGTGGGAGATCCCAACCCAGCATTTCGGGACGGCCGAAAGGCTGATGCGGCCGTTGGGAGAGCGTCTCGAGGAGCCGCCGATCGGGCCCCCGACCAAGGCATATAGGTGGTCCGGTCCGGTACTCGCCGGCCGTGGCAACCTCCCGCAGATACGCCTCGACGGCCGCGACATGCCGGAGTTCCACCCGATCCTGACCACGGACTACTTCGAGTACGGCACTTCGGCCAACCAGCTCGACCGCGACGGCTGCGCAGTGGAGATGGGGGATGCCGTCCTGGGGCTGCTCACCGACGAACTCGGCACGCCTACGCGTTGGGCGGCAGTCCGAAACATGTCTGATCCCGTCATCAACGGCGATCTGCCGGCGAAGGAGTTCCGCATCAACGAGCAAACCACCTGGGCCGTGGCGTACTACACGGCGTTTGGGCGCGACACCAGCGTATGCGGCGCAATCGCCACCTGGGCCATCATCGCTGGACTCGACGGCTAGAGCGCCGTCACGCCTGCCGTCATCATGGGAGAAACCGGGGCGGGATTCGAGCCCGCGACCTTCGGGTTATGAGCCGGAAGACGCCGAGTAGCTTCTGTAGTAGCTCAATTGGGGCGCGCCAGCTGGCAGATTCCGTGGAATTGGCTTCGCAACTGGACTTCGTGAGGGGTGGACGACCGGATTCGAACCGGCGACCGCCTGGACCACAACCACAGCCATGGCCGTCTACCGGACTCCCTCAGGCGTGAAGATCTGCCCTGAGGGCACCTGAGATCAGCTGAGATTCGCTCAAGTTGTTACCACGGCTGTTACCACGATCGTGGGCGACTACTTCTTTTCGAGAGGTTCGCGTCGTTCGAGCGGTTCGATCGGCGGATCGCCCTTTGTTTCTTCCCAAGGGGGGGAACCTCGGCGGCGGCTGCAACGGTGGATCCGGTGGCGGCTCCGGTGGCGGCTGTTTTGGATCCTCCCGGCCCGGACGCATCGCGGGATATTCGTCGAATCCCCGTTCGTCGGGGGGAGGTGTGCGAGACTAGCCATACAGGGCGAGTGGGGGGCCATCGGGGGGCGTCTTCGGAAAAAGGAGCCCCAAATGAAGCGGAGTCTCGTCTCGATCGGCCTTGCCTTGATCGTCTCGGTGGCGGTTGCCGTGCCAGCAATCGGCGGCACGGCCTCGATCAGCATGAGCAACAGCGCGCTGAAGAAATTCGTGAAGAAGGCGGTCCAGCAGGAGGTGGCCAGCCAGATCGGCAAGGCCGCCGGGCCAGCGGGCGCGCCCGGCGCGAAGGGCGACACCGGCGCGCCCGGCGCGAAGGGCGACACCGGCGCGCCCGGCGCGAAGGGCGACACCGGCGCGCCCGGCACGCAACGGCACCAACGGCACCAACGGCACCAACGGCACGGACGGTGCGCCAGGCCCGAGCGACGGGTATTTCGCCTTCTCTGCCAGTGGCAACTCCACAATCGAGATCTCAAATCTGTCGCCCGGCGGCTACATCGTGAACTACTCCGCGAGGGTTGGCGATTCGGACCCCATCTTCTCGATCGGTGGCGAGTGTCGAGTGCTCATCAACAACGACGGCAACAATGTGGCCACCGGCAGCGTGGTGCCGTGGTCATTGGCCGCGTCATCCACATCGCCATTCCCATTCGCGGCCACGTTTGGCTTCTACAACTCGGGGCCGGAACCCGTATCCCTCGACCTCAACTGCCACAAGACCGCCGGCAACGGGACGTTCGCAGCACAGCAGCAGGAGTTGACCGCGATCAAGGTCGGCACCCTCCACTGAGGACGGACGGCAAAGCAGCGTTTGGAGCCCGCGTCACCGACGCGGGCTCCACTCTGCACCGGAAGGACTGTGGGTGATAACAACCCTGCCCGTGCGGCTCAGGGAAGAAGTGCAAGCACTGCCACGGGCACTGAGCCGACGCCGGTCTCCCCGTGAACCCCTAGACCCGTGTATCACCGCGCCCGGCCGATCTGCTTAAGCGTCGTCGCCCTACCCTGCTTTCCGTGCGTCCCAGACCCAGCCCGGTACAGCTTCCAGCCGCCGCTGTCGCTGATTCGAGAGCTTGCCCCCGCGTCGAAACTCTCGTTGATGGACGACCCAGCGACCCAGCCTGAACCCGTCCTCGTCGCGGTAGCAGGCTGGCACCCGGCTGTGGCCCTGGCGCTCAACAAAGGACCGCAGGTGCTCATAGCCGTCCTCCCAGGCGGCTCGGTGCTTGTCCTAGGCCCAACCAGGCACGGCTTCAAGTAGCTGTCGCCGCTCTTCGGAGAGCTGATAGCGACGTGCCCGTCGATTCCCGACCCACTGCCCCAGGCTGAAACCATCCTCGTCGCGAGTGGCGTGCCGGAACTCGGCTATGGCCCTCGCGCGAGGCGAAGGCTCGAACCCGGCGGCCCCGGCGGGTTGCCATCGAAGATGGACAGGAGCGCCCCCTGACCGACTTGAAGGAAGCAGCCGCGCGGGCGTAGTCTTGTCGCCATGGACCGAACAGCTCTGATTGTCGTGGATGTGCAGAGGGGCTTCGACGATGCTGAGTTCTTCGGCCACCACCGGAACAACACCGCCTGCGAGGAAAACGTGAGAGCGCTGATCGCCGCATGGCGCGGCAGCAACCAGCCAATCGTGTTCGTGCGACATCACGAGGACGGCACACCGCTACAAGCCGACCAGGCTGGCAGCGAGTTCAAGGACGTGGTCGAGGGCAATCCGGACCTGCTGGTCACCAAGACCGTCCATTCAGCTTTCCATGGCACGCCCGATCTGCACGACTGGCTGGGAAAGGATGGGGTCGACAAGCTCGTGATCTGCGGCATCCAGACGAACTTTTGCTGCGAGACGACGGCGCGAGTCGGCTCTGACCTCGGCTACGAGGTGGCGTTCGCGATCGACGCCACCCACACTTTCGATCAGGACGATCACGATGGGGGCACGGTCACCGCCGACGAGCTCGCTCGAGTCACCGCCTCGAACCTCGATCCGGAGTTTGGCCGGGTACTGAGCACCGACGCCGCAATCGCCGAGCTCAACGCAACTGGGTCAGACGAAAGCCCTTCCTGATCAGTTCTCCGGGGGAGGCGGGCGATCCACCGTGATCATCGGGTTGAACTGACCGGCGATAACGCCTGGGCCTGCTCATCTGGCCACACGTCCGCGCGGATGCTGGGCTTTGAACCGGGCGGCCCGGACGCGGGGACGCTGGACACCGAATAGCGCACCTTTGTTACCACGGCGTTACCACGGCCCCGATCGTCCCCATAACCGAGAAAGTGAAAACCCCCGCCTTTGCGGGGGCTTTCTCTAGGGTGGACGACCGGATTCGAACCGGCGACCGCCTGGACCACAACCAGGAGCTCTACCAGCTGAGCTACGTCCACCGCGGGCCTCCAATCTAGCGGCTCGCCTGCCGGCGGATATCGGCCCCGGCGCTAGGCTGGGAGCGTGAGCGAGCGCGGTCAGCACCATGTCTCCGGCAGTGCGCGCTTCGCGGCAGCTGAGCGGCGGCGTCGGGCGTTGACCTCGCAGCGCCCGTTCGACGAGGCCGGCTCCGCGCTCGCGTCGAGGCTGCGTGAGCGGCAACCCGAGCTGGAGGCCGCGATCGCCAACCGGGCCCACGCGATCGCCGACCCCGGCAAGGTCGCCGACCCCACCTACCCCGAGAGGCTCGGCGAAGCGCTGAGCGCCGCCCTCGAGTATGTCCTCACCGTGATCGAGGCCGGCGAGCGCCGCGCCCCCGGCCTCCCTCCAGCCGTCCTCGCCGAAGCCCGCGTCGCTGCCCGCGCCGGCGTCCCGCTCGAGACCGTCCTCCATCGCTACTTCGCAGCCAACGCGCTCCTCGGCGACTTCCTGGTCGAGGAGGCCGAGCGGGTCGAGGCGCCGAGCGCCGCCCTCCGGGTCCTGATGCGCAGGCAGGCGACCTGCTTCGAGCGCATCGTCGAAGGAGTGACCGACGAGCACGGCCGCGAAGCCAAGGCCTGGCCGAGCAGCGCCGCTGAGCGCCGTCGCGAGTGCGTCAAGAGCCTGCTCGCCGGTGAGCTGGTTGACCACTCCGAGCTCGGCTACGACCTCGACGCCCACCACCTTGCCGTGATGGCGAAGGGAGAGGGCGCGCCGGAGGCGATGCGGGTGCTGGCCGAGCAGCTCGACCGCCGGCTGCTCGCCGTCTGCCGCGAGGAGGAGCCGGTTTGGGCCTGCTGGTTGGGCGGCCGGACCCCGCTCGATTCGCTGCGGGCGCTGCGGGAGCTCGATGGGATGCCTCTCGACCGCGTCTTCGTGACGGTCGGCGAGCCCGGCGAGGGCATCGCGGGCTGGCGGCTCAGCCATCGCCAGGCGAAGGCGGCGCTGCCGATCGCCGAGCGCGGCGGCCAGGCGACCCTCCGCTACGCCGATGTCATCCTCTCGGCCTCGATCCTGCGCGACGACCTCGTCTCCGCCTCCCTGCGCCAGCTCTACCTCGAGCCGCTCGAGGGCATGCGGGACGGCGGCCGGGCCGCCCGCGAGACCCTGCGCGCGTACTTCGCGGCCGAGCGGAACGTCTCCTCGACCGCGGCAACGCTCGGGGTCGACCGGCGCACGGTCACGAATCGGATCCGGGCAATCGAGGATCTCTTCGGTCGCCCGCTCGCCGATTTCGCCACCGACCTCGAGATCGCGCTGCGCCTCGGCGACTGACCCGGCCGGCCCCGCTTTCCCAGTTTGCTGATCCGCGGCCGAACATGGCCCCACATTGGGGAAGAGATGCTCGCCCGCGGCAGGGATCATCGCCGTGATGCGCTCGAAGCTGATCCGCACCGCGCTTCTCGGGGCCTGCCTGGCGCTGCCGATCGCAGCGACCACCCAGGCCGAGCCGGAGTCGGCGCGGATCGGCAACCTCGTCCTCACCGACAACGGCGGGATCATCCCGCGGGCGCTGCCACGGCACGAACAGGCGCCGATCTCGGCGATAATCGACGCTCACATCGCGACGGTCGACGGCGCTCACCCGCCCGCGATCCGGTCGGTCGCCGTCGATTTCGACAAGACGATCGTGGTCGATGCGAGAGGCCTCCCCGCCTGCAAGCGGGGCCAGCTGGAAGCGCGCCCGACCCCGGCCGCGAAGAGCGCCTGCCCGGACGCGATTGTCGGCGAGGGCGACGGCGACGTCGAGGTCGCCTTCCCCGAACAGGCGCCGTTCAGCGCAACCGGGCCGATCGTCCTCTTCAACGGCGGGGTGCACGGCAGCACCACCCGCCTCTACGTCCACACCTACGTGTCGGTCCCGGCGCCGACCGCCGTAGTCGCCACCGTCGAGCTGACGCGGATCCACCGCGGGCATTTCGGGATCCATGCGGTCGCCGAGATACCGCGGATCGCGGGCGGGGCCGGCTCGGTCACCCGGTTCAAGCTCAGGATCGGCCGTAGGTTCACCTTCCGCGGCAGGAAGCAGAGCTACCTGACGGCGAGCTGCCCGACCGGCCGCTACTTCACGGAAGGAACGGCGCGGTTCGAAGACGGCACGCAGCTGGGCCTCACCCACGTGCTGCCCTGCACGCCGAAGGGCTAGGCGACGCTGTAGAGGAGCTCAACGGCGCCGTCGGGGAATGACCGCTCGGACTCGAGCGCGAGGCGCTGCATCTCGATTCCGGATGAGGAGAACGGCACGCCGCCGCCGACCAGCAGCGGCAGCTTGACGATGCCGAGCTGATCGAGGGCGCCGATCGCGAGGAAGGCCTCGACCGTCTTCGGGCCGCCGATCAGGTGGGCATCGCCCTCGAACCCGCCCTCGCGCATGCGCTCGAGGAGCGCCGCCGGATCGGCGTCGGTGACGATGCCCTCGGGCGCGCCGTCGGGCAGCGGGCTCGAGGTGAGGACGAACACCTCGAGGCCCGGCCATGGCCATTTCGGCGCCCCGACCGCCGGCTCGAAGGTCGTCCTGCCCATGACCGCGGCGCCCGTCGTCTCGAGAAGCTCGGGCAGCCCGTAGGCCTCGCGGCCTGCCCAATCCGGCATCGAGAGCATCACCGGCCAGCCGTCCGGGGTCGCGACGAAGCCGTCGACGCTGACGCCCATGTAGGTCCGGATCCGCATCGCGATTCCCGGCAGGCTAGGCGATACGGTTCGATCATGCCCGCACCACGCGGCATCGCCTTCTTCCGGCCGGAGGCCCGCCCGGCCACCGCGACCGGCGCCCAGGCGCGAGGGGCCGCCGCGATCGGCGCCCTCGCGGTCGGCGCCGCGGCGATCGGCGGCTTCGCGATCGGCAGGCTCTCCGTCAATCGCCTCGCGATCAATCGCCTCGCCCTGCGGCAGGCGAAGATCGGCAGGCTCGAGGTCGAGGAGCTGGACGTCGGGCGGCTCCGGGTCCGCGAAGGGCAACCGCCGGCTTGAAGCTCGGGTTGGGGATCGTCGCGGCGGCGGTCGGCCTCGCGTTCTCCGGGCCCGCCCATGCCCTTGGCCCCTACCCCGACCTCGGCGGCTGCCCGGTGTTCCCCGACCCGCCGCCGAGCCTCTCCCCCCGCGCCCCTTCGCTCCCCAACGAGGCGGCCTGGAACCAGGACATCTCGAGGGCGCCGGTCGCGCCGGGCTCGGCCGCGACGATCGCCTACATCGACGCCCACGGCGGCGTCGCGCTCCACCCCGACTTCGGCTCGCCCCGCGCCTACGGCTTCCCCTACTCGGTCGTCGGCTACCGCCAGCGCGACCTCCCGATCCACTACACCGCATACGGGGACGAGAGCGACCCCGGCCCGTTCCCGATACCGCCGGCGGCGCCGGTCGAGGGCGGCTCGGGGAGCGACGGCGACCGCCACGTGCTGGTCGTCGATCGCGACGACTGCACCCTCTACGAGCTCTACCGCGCCTTCCCCGAGCACAGCGGGGGTGCCCACTGGAACGCCGACTCGGGCGCGCGCTGGGACCTACGCTCGACCGCTCTGCGGCCCGACTCGTGGACCTCGGCCGACGCCGCCGGGCTGCCGATCTTCCCCGGCCTGATCCGCTACGACGAGGCCGCAACCGGTCAGGTCGACCACGCGATCCGGGTCACCTTCGAGAGCACCCGCGACGCCTGGGTCCACCCCGCCTCGCACTGCGCCGGCGACACCTCCGACCCCGCCGCGCCGGCGATGGGGACACGGCTGCGGCTGAAGCCGGGCTACGGCCTCGGCCGCTTCAGCGGGCCCGCCCGGGCGATCGCGGTCGCCCTCAAGCACTACGGCCTGATCGTCGCCGACAACGGCTCGAACTGGTTCTTCGGGGGGACCAGCGACCGCCGCTGGGACGACGAGAACCTCGATCAGCTGAAGCGGATCCCCGGCAGCGCCTTCCAGGTGGTGAGGAGCAGCGCCAGTCCACACCGCTGCTGAGCTGGTCAGGCGCCGAGCACGACATGGTGGAACTCCGCCCGCAGACGCGAGCGCAGTTCCTTCACCGCCGGAGCGGCCTCCTGCGAGGCGGCGGGGTCGGGGCTGACGAGGACGACCTCGCCGGCGGGATAGGTCTGGAGCTGGTCCTCGATCGCCTGGACGAAGTCCTCGTCGCCCACCCGCGCCTCGGCGTCGATCCCGTCCTTGGCCAGGGCCGCCACGGTCGCGACCAGGTTGCGCTGAGCCTCATCTCTTGCCGAGCTCACGTCGGAGGTCCAGCGGTCGAGGAACCCGATCCGCGCCGGCGCCAGCACGCGGACCTCGGCGTCTCCGCCCGAAGCCAGGCCGGCCGCCGTCGTGATCTGGCGGACCGCGCTCGGCTCCTCGACCGGGCCCGCGACGACCAGGAGGAGGTGCTGGCGCCCGTCGCTGGGCAGCTCGCCGATCGGGCCGAGCGGCCGCTGGCGCGCGGCGATCACCAGCAGCGCGACGACCGCCAGCGCTCCGGCGATGAACCCGGCCGGTGGCCCGGCCACCAGGAAGCTCCCGACGATTGGCAGCGTGATCGCGCTGACAATCAGTGGCAGCTTCCATGGGGCCATGCCCTGGAGTGTCGTCGATGCGCGCTAGACGCGGGTGGTTCTCCCGGCGCCGAGGCGCGGGATCACCAGCATCGCAAGCCCGATGACGATCACGATGATTCCGAGGATCCAGCTCACCAGCAGGGCGAGCACGATCCCGATCACGATGAGGAGAATCGGCAGTGTCATGGCGACGGACGTACCCGGGGCCGTGACGGGTCAAACACCTCTATCCGGCTAGGCGACCCTGCGAATCAGGACGATCCCCAGCACCGAGGCGCCGGCGAGCACCGCGAGTGCGATGTCGGTGTGGCGCTCCCTGCGTGCCATTGCATCTGTAAGAACCCATCCCGGGCACGAAAGGTGCTGCCTGCAGGCGCTGTCCGGCTAGCCGCCGCCGCTCGCCCGGTAGACGTGGACCGCGACGTCGAAGATGCTCTCGACCCGCATCTCGACCGCGATCGCGGCGGCGATCGCGAGGGCCATCAGCGCGATCGTCGCGGCGCTGAGGACCGGCCGGCGCCGCGGAGGGTCGGCCAGCAGCGCCGAGACCCGGGCCGGGACCGCCAGCTGGCCCGCCGCGAGGCGGGGGTGCCGGTGGGCGGTGCCGCCGCTGAGGAGCGCGACCCGTGCCAGCGCCCGGGCCGCCCCGACCCGGTCGCCGAGCTCGGTGGCCGCGCGCTCGTCCGCCCAGCGCTCGGTCGCGTAGGCGATCGCCGCGCGCAGCGGCCAGAGCAGGGGGTTGGCCGCGATCGCGAGCGACACGGCGCTCCGATGCCAGTGGTGGCGCGCCTCGAGATGGGCCCGCTCGTGGGCGAGCAGGACGCGGCGCTCGCCCGGGGAGAGCCGGCGAAGCAGCGACCGGGTGACGACGATCCGGCCGCGTCGTCCCGGGATCGCGAAGGCGCCCGGCTCCGCACCGTCGATCACGACGAGGCTCTGTCCCCCGGCCAGGCCGTCGATGGCGCGGGCGGCGGCGCGCATCGCCCGCGACTGCCGGATCGCGGCGAAGAGGGCCGCGACGGCGCCGGCGAGTGCCGCGAACAGCGCGACGGCGCCGATGACGGGCTCTGTCGGCGAGTCTTCTCTCAGGATCGCCGCCGACCAGTGCCCGATTCCTTCGATGTCGGGGACCTGGGCGACCAGCACGCTGCCGATCAGGAAGAGGACCGCTCCGAGGCTCAGGGCGGAGACGACCGCGCCGGCGCTGATCAGCCAGGTCGCGTCGCGCGGGGGAAGGCGCCGCGCCAGATGCGGGCCGACCATGCCGAGCGCGGCGCCGACGAGCAGGGGCGAGACGATCGCCGCGCTGCTCATCGCGGTCCGGAGCCTTCGGGACGAGCATCGCCCAGCAGCTCGACCAGCAGAACTTCCTCCTCCTCGCTGAGGCTGCCGACGAATCGCGCGAGGACCGCGTCGCGGTCCTCGCCTGCCTCGAGCAGATCCCGCATCCGCGACGCGGCGATCCCGGGTTCGTCGAGGATCGGCGTGTAGGCGTACGCGCGCCCCACCTTCTCGCGCTTGACGGCGCCCTTCTCGTGCAGCCGCGCGAGCGCGGTCATCACCGTCGTATAAGCGAGGCCGCCGCCCACCTGGTCCTGGACCTCGGCCGGCGTCAGCGGACGGTCGGCCGCCCAGAGAGCGGCGAGGACCTCGCCCTGAAGTGCGCCGGCCGGGCGCCTGTTGGTGTCACGGTTACTCAAGGCAGACCTCGGTGGCAGGATCGCACAGCACCGAGAACGACAAGCTACTACGTAGCTGTAGTAGCCTGCCGCCATGCTGACCTACCTGCAGGCGATCGTGATCGCCCTCGTGCAGGGGGTCACCGAGCTCTTCCCGGTCTCGAGCCTCGGCCACTCGGTGCTGGTCCCGGCCTGGATCGGCGGCGAATGGGAAACCCTCGTCACCCAGTCCTCGCAGGCCCACAGCGAGTCCTCGTTCTACCTCGCCTTCATCGTCGCGCTGCACGTGGCGACGGCCCTCGCCCTGCTCTGGTTCTTCCGCGCCGACTGGGTGCGGATCGTGCGCGGCTTCCTCCGCAGCGTGCCGCGTTGCCTGCGCGAGCGACGCCTCAGCGCCGAGGACGCCGATGAGCGGCTGGCCTGGCTGATCGTCATCGCCACGATCCCCGTCGGCCTCACCGGCGTCGCGTTCGAGCACGTCTTCCGCACCGTCTTCGCGAAGCCGGTCGCCGCCAGCATCCTCCTCTTCATCAACGGGCTGATCCTGCTCGCCGGCGAGCGCGCCCGCACTCGCTACCAGGAGGAGCACGAGATTCCGGCCGGGACTCCCGCTCCGGGCGCCGAGCGACCGCGCGACGCCAGCGGCCCCCGCTCTGCCGAGGAGCTGGCGGAAGCGCGGGCCTCCGACATCCGCATCTCCGGCATCCCCTACCTCGACGGCCTGATCATCGGCAGCTTCCAGATCCTCGCCCTCCTGGCGGGCATCAGCCGCTCCGGCGTGACGATGGTCGGCGGCCTCTGGAAAGGGCTCTCGCACGAGGACGCGGCGCGCTTCGCCTTCCTGCTCGCCACTCCCGTCATCCTCGCCGCCGGTGTCCTCAAGATCCCCAGCCTCTTCGGCAGCGCCGGCGAACACATCCACGGCCAGGTCGCGGTCGGCTTCGTCATCACCGGCGTCACCGCCTACATCTCCGTCCGCTACCTGGTCCGCTACTTCCAGACCCGCACCCTGACCCCGTTCGCGATCTACTGCCTCGCAGTCGGCGCGGTCAGCTTCGTCCGCTTCGCGGCGTTCTGAAGCTCAGGATTCGGCGCGGAAGGCGATGCCTTCGAGCGCGGCGCTTTGTTTTTCGCGCGCCAGCACCTTGCCGTCGCCGCCGATGACGGTGATCAATTCTTCGTGCTGTTCGAATAACCGCGAGACACCAGAAGACGCCGGCCGATAGCCCGGTGGGAGGGTGAATACCGAGACGAATCCGGGTCCGGAATCGACTTTGGCGTACCCCTCCAGGTGGACGATCCCCTCGTGGTCCTTGTAGAAGCCCACCGGCGGATACGTGAATGGGCCCTCCGAGCCGAAGTTGGTGCTGCCGTTTTCGAACTGGGGCTCGCCCGGGGCCCCGATCAGATGGACCGCTTCGAGCGCTGCGAGGGAGTTGGCGCTATTGGCGACGTTCGCGCTCGGCACCGTGCCCAGCTTGGCGAGGTCGATGTCCTTCCCGCTCAACGACTGGTCCTTCACCTTCGCCCCGGTGACGGCGTTCTTCTTGATCTTTGCCCCGGTGACGGCGTTCTTCTTGAGCTGCTTCGGGCCGACGCTGTTCTTCGCCAGCTGCGCCGCCGCGAAGGCGCTCGCGCCGCCGACCGCGACGATCAGGGCAAGCGTTGAGATCACGTTGGCGTAGCTCAGCTTCGGTCGCATTCTCCGAAGCGACGCTAGCCGCGACCGAGGGGCGGGTCAAGTTGCGCAACTTCCGCCTGACCAATTTCGGCGACTGAACGTTTACTGGGTCGAAGAGCCACAACGGCGCTCTAGGTTCCGAATCCCTTAGGAGGAGAGATGACGCATTTGCGGCCGTTCCACAGGCGACTGGGCCGGATGGCGAAGCTCGCATCGCTGGCGGCGGCGCTCGGCCTGGTCGCGGCTCCGCTCGCGCTCGCGGGCACGGAAGACCCCGGCGGCGAATACAGGCCGGAAGAGGTGCCGCCCGGCTACACCGGCACCGAAAACCCTGGCAGCGAATACATGCCGGAAGGCGTTCCGGTTGGCCCGCCCGAATCGACTCCCCCGGAAGGTGTCCCGCTGGGTCCGCCCGAAGGGACCCCACCGCCCGAAGGGGTTCCACTTGGCCCGCCCGAAGGCCTCCCCCTCGGGCCGCCTGAAGGCGTCGCGCCGAGCGCGACCGCGAACCCCCGCGTCTCACAGCACCTCAGCGCTGGTGCCGCCCGAGCGCTGGGGCGTGAAGAGTGCCAGGAATTCAAGATGAATTTCGGCGACAACAGATCGCAATTCGGCAAATGCATCGCGGACGTGGCAAAGGCGCTTCACGGTGCCGCTGCGCCCGGTCGGGCTTGCGCCAATATGAATCGCAAGCCCGAAGAAGGCGAGCATCGCAGCGATTTCAGCGCTTGCGTGGCGGCCGCCGCACAGGCTCTGAAGGAACAGTAGGCGGCGGTAGCCAGCGAGGACAGGAGGGGGTCCGAGTGACCCCCTCTTTTCCTCCACCTGCGACGGGGCGCACTTGGCTTTGTGGAGCGACGCCCCCGGCTGGATTCGAACCAGCGACCCACGGCTTAGAAGGCCGTCGCTCTGTCCACTGAGCTACGGGGGCAGGATGTCTAGATTTCGGCTCTAGGCAGCCGTTTCCTGGGTTCTCTCGGAAGCCGCCCGAGATGCGCCGGAGCCCTCATTTTCCCCTTCGCTGCCCATTGCTGCGCAATCAAGGGCCGCATTGGACGCTTCAAGGTGGGCTCCTGACAGCCGCTCGCGCCGCCCCACGGCCCTAGCGTAGACCCGGATCGGGAAGGTCGGGTCTTTCCAGCCGCCCTGCTGCGCGACGTACACCGGATCGTCGCCGCAGGCGTAGCGCAGCGAGGCATAAGTCCGTCGCAGCGAGTGAGAACGGTGCCACACCCCGAGATGAGCCATTCCCCGCAGAGTCGCTTTCATGCCCTCATACGGCTCACGGTGGCTTCTGGCTGAAGCTCCGAGAAGTTCTACTCGGGAAGAAGAAGACGATCCGTCAGCACACCAACGTCACGTCCACTGGCTCGGCTTTCTTCGCGCCGTTCCCGGTAGGGAAGGTCCTCAGCTCGTTTGGGTTCCTCGGATCTCTCAACGTTCCACGGTCCGGTCTTCGGCCACGATCAGCAGGCTCGTGCGGATTCCTACCGTCGCAGTCGCCGCGCAGTCGATCACGCTGAAGGGAAAAGTCGTCACGCATCCGGAGCCCGCCTGCGAAGCCGACACGCCGGACGGGAACGGGGCGGCGGGCGTGCAGTTGCCGTTCAGCGCCACCCCGTACACATTCGAGGCGCGAACCCCTGTAAGGCTCGCTTGGTTTATGTCCGTTCCGCTCAGGGATCCGTCCTGCACGTTGGCTCCGGTCAGCGAGCCCTCCTTGACCTGAGCACCAGTGATCGCCCCGTTTGCGATCTTCGGGCCGGTGACGGTCCCGTTCTTGATTTTCGTCGTTGTGACCGAGTTCTTCTTGATCTGCTTAGAGCCCACGCTGTTCTTGGGCAGCTTGACGGCGGCATACGAAGCACCGCCCAAGACAACGAAAACGGCAATGGTCGCCATGACATTGGCGTAGGTGAGCTTGGGGCGCACGCAGTCTCCTTTCAGCTAGCCGGCATCGAGTGGACGAGACAGCTCGACTCTATGCCTGATGCGCGGTTGGGTCAATCGGGGAAAGGTCGAGAGCGCGTTAGCTGAAAGACTCTGGCTGTGACGCGTTCGTCGAAGAGGCGGCCTCCTGTCGCCTCCCAGGATTCGGCACGCCCTTCAGCCGGGTAAGGTGAAACCGTCAAGGCCGATGAATTCGGGCCCTTCGCCCTCCGCGATTAAGACGTTGCCCTGTTGCAGGACGCAGACGCGATCGACCTCGAACACCGGACCCAGGAATGCGGGGCCCACGAAGCAGACCTGCGACGCGGTGGTGAATCCAGGTGGAACGGTGAAGATGATCTGGCCAACGTCGGCGTCGACTGTGCCCTGAAGGTGAACAACGCCAAGGCTGTCCTTGTAGAAGCCCGCGTTCAATGTCGATTCTTCCGTGTTGCCTGCACCGGGTTCGAATTCTGGCTCTCCCGGTTCCCCGATCAGATGGACGGCTTCCTGCTGCTTGCTCGCACAGGCGCCCTAAGGCGCTCCACCTAGCGTTTCGGCATTGCCGGCCTTGTCCGCCGAGTTGGCGTGGCTCGCGCTCGGCACCGTCCCAAGCGTCGAGAGGTTGATCTGGCTCCCGGTCAACGTCCCCTTCTTGACCTTGGCGGCGGTGACCGATTCATTCTTGATTTTCGCTCCGGTCACCGAATTCTTCTTGAGTTGCTTGCTGCCGACCGAGTTCTTCGGCAGCTTGAGCGCGGCATAACTGGCGCCCCCGAGAGCAATGAATAGGGCGAGCGGTTATGTGAAAACGCTAAGCGGCTGAGCGGCCTCCGATTGCCTCTCAGGATTCGGCGCGGAAGGTGGTCCCATCAAGTCTCACTGCGGTTGCAGCTAGGACTGGGGGCGAACAAAGCGCCGTCTCCTGTTGTACTAAATCCCGATCCATAAATAGCTCGCCTACTCCGGGGCTGCCGCAAGTCCAGACGGTGGCTCGCACGCCTGACAGTCGAAGGCAGCGCATTCGCTCGAATGAGTTTCGGCGACAGCTCACTCCTTGTCGCCGACGGGGCGTGGCTTGCCCACGCCTTTGCCCCCGTTCCCCGGGTCACCTGTGACGACCGCCGAGGGGCGGCTGGGCATCCCCTAGCAGTGAAGGCGTGCCCTGACCCACCCCGCCCATCGTTTGAGCCAGCTAGCAGGTCGCTGCTTTGAAACTCACGCCGTCGATGCCATAATATTCCTTGGGGGACCGAAGCATTGAGGCGAACGGTGCCTTCTGCGTCCACAAGGGCCGTTCCGGTCGCCGGGGGGTTACCCGTGATTGGGGCGAGCACGGCCTTCTCCGGGCGATCCGCCACCGGCAGGGTGAAGGCAACCGCGTTGTTATTGGAATTGCCGACGGTCCCCTGCAAGTGGACCACGCACTCATGGTCCTTGTAGAACCCGGTGGGCGTGAATCCGTCCCGTAATTCGACGCTTGATTTTCGAACGGTGGCTCGCCGCTCTCACCCACGAGGTGGACCGTGACCGGATGGGCGAAGGCATCGACCGTCGTGGCGTGGTCCGCATCGGCCGCCCTGGGGACAGTCCCGAGTGTCGACGCATCGATGTCTCGGCCGGTGAGCGAGTGGTCCTTCACTTTCGGCCCGGTAACGGAGTTCTTCCTCAATTGCTTCGGCCCGACCGAGTTCTTGCCGAGATGACACGCCGCCAGAGCGGCACCACCCCCAAGGAGGAGAAATAGGCAGATGGTGGACACCACGTTCGCGTAGGTCAACTTAGGACGTAGGCCGTTCATCGCTCCTCCTCAACTGGGGACGAGGCGAGCGTAGTCCTGCTTGTTTCGCTTGGCAAGGGGCCGCAGGGTCGTCTCAGGATTCGGCGCGGAAGGTGACGCCGTCGAGGTGCACTCTTCGCCACCACATTGCACCGCCCCCGACACCTGGGGGGCCGCAGCATAGGATCTGGCCGATGCCCAGCGTCGATGCAGGGGGGACCGAGCTCTACTACGAGCGCTCGGGGTCGGGGGAGCCGATGCTCCTGATCCAGGGCATGGCCGCGACCCGGCTGGCCTGGGGCCGGCCCTTCCTCGAGGCGCTGGAGCGCGACTTCGAATGCATCGTCTTCGACCACCGCGGGATGGGGAGCTCGGCGCGGGCCGAGATGCCGTTCACGATCGTCGACCTCGCCGGCGACGCCCTGGCGCTGCTCGACGCGCTTGGGCTCGAGAGCGTCCACGTCGTCGGGATCTCGATGGGCGGGATGATCGCCCAGGAGCTCGCTCTCGCCCACCCCGAGCGGGTCCGGACCCTGACGATCGGAGCCTCCTACTGCGGCGGCCCGGACGGCACCCTGATGGACCCGGCAGACCTCGCGCTGCTCGGCGAGGCCTGGAAATCGGGCGACCCGATCCAGGTCTACCGGGCGATGTGGGAGATCAACCTCTCCCCCGCCTTCCGCGCTGAGGACTCGAACTTCGGCCCGTTCCGCGAGATGGCGGAAGCGCTCCCCGCCCCGGCGCCGGTGATCTACGAACAGATGCGGGCCTGCGCGAGGCACGACACCAGCGAGCGCCTCGGCGGGCTGGAGATGCCGACGATGGTCATCCACGGCACCGCCGACCGGCTCCTGCGCTCACCGAACGGCGAGCAGATCGCGGCGCTGGTCGGGGTCGAGCCGCAGCTGCTCGAGGGTGTCGGCCACCTCTTCTGGTGGGAGCAGCCGGAGCGCTCGGCGGACCTGATCCGCCGGCACGCCGTCATTCCTGCGTGATCTCGGCGCAGGCCGCCGGGGTCGAGCTTGCCCTTGACCCTGAAGACGTAGTCGGGCTGCGGGGTGATTTCGGGCTCTTCCAGCACCTTCTCCAGCGCCGGGTCCGATTTCACCCAGGCGTAGATCGGATACCAGTAGGGCGAGTCGGCGGCGTCCTGCGTGTAGCGGCTCATGATCAGGTAGTCGTATTCGCCGGCGTTGATCCGGCGCTTGAACTGGCGGCAGCTGGTGGCGAGCCGGTACTGGCCTCGCGGCCCCGGGACCCCGATGTACTGGACGTAGTTGTCGAGGTTCTTGCCGTAGTAGCCGTACTGGCCGAAGAAGATCTCGCCCGAGCCGGCGATCCCGATCCGCTTGTCTTCCTGTTCGCGGGCGAAGGTGTAGGCCTGCTGCGGCCCGCCTTCCTGGAGGAACGGGGTAACCCGGGTGTAGTGGTGCTTGTAGTACTGGACCTCCTGCGCCCGTCCCAGAACCACCGCCAGCAGCAGGATGCCCGCACCCGTGATCGCGACCAGGCCCCGCGTCACCTCCCCGCGGGCCCGCATCAGCCCGAGCCCGGCCGGCGCCCAGACCAGGACCATCGTCAGGAACACGGTGCCGACGATGTAGCCCGGATACCAGCGCGGCGTCGTCAGGACGGTGATCGCGTAGACGAAGATCAGGAAGAGCAGCGTCTGCCAGGCGCGGCTGTCGGGCGCTCGCAGCGGCCTCGCGATCGGCAGCAGCGTCAGGGCGAGCATCAGGCCCGGCATCAGGTAGCGGGTGTTGGTGAAGAAGCCGGTCGGCGAGCCTTCCTGGCCGGCGGCGGTCAGCGGGGTGAAGATGTAGACGATTGCGGTGAGGAGGGCCGCGGCGGCGAGGACCCGCAGGACTTTGTTGCGGGAGCGGACGGCGATGTAGACCGCGGCGGCGACGGCGATGATCAGGATCAGAGGCCAGAGCGGGCCGAGCGCGTTCTCGAGCTGCGGGAAGAACCACTTGCGGTAGATCGTCGGGTTGAAGATGTAATCGGCGACCGAGAATCGCGGCCGCGGGTCGAGCGGCATCTGGTTGGGCGTCGGCAGGTGCAGCGGCCCCCATTTGAACTGCGGGATCGGGTTGCCGCCGGTGTGGATCGCCGCCCGCAGGTACCAGTAGCCGCCGATGATCACGGCCGGGATCCCGAGCCAGGCGGCGGTGACCAGCCGCCTCCCCCTGCCGCTGACGAGGACCATCCCGACCGCGATCGCCCCGACCGGCGCCAACAGCGGGAGCTTGACCGAGACCGCGATCCCGGCCGCGATCCCGCCCATGATCAGCGGCCCGCGGTCGAGCAGGGGCGCGTCGGTCTCGGGGGCGTCCTGCACCGCGCCGGCCTGCGGCGCGCGGCGCTGGTGGCCGTTGATCAGGAAAGCGGCGAAGGCGAGCAGGAAGGCGAGGCCCATGATGTCGTTGCGGCCCTCGCCGGGCTGGGTTTCGATCATCACCCCGGCCGAGAAGACGAGTGAGCAGGCGACCAGGGTCGCCGGCCCGACCTTGTACGGACGGCCGACGCACCAGGCCGCGAGCAGGGCGATCGAGAGCCAGACCAGGTTGATCAGCGGCGAGAGCCAGTCGGTCTCGAAGAGGACGATCGCCGAACCGTGGATCAGCTCCGAGCTGCCCGGGTAGAACCAGGCGACGAGCCGCAGCGGGTCGGTGAAGTGGAGCGGGACCGTCGACCCTTCCTGGGCGAACCGCGCCGCGAACGGCATGTGGTACCAGGTCGTATCGCCGCCGAACATCCCGAAGTCGAGGCTCTGCTGGGCCGGGAACGTCCACTCGGCGACGACCCAGGACGCGACCCCGATCGCGAGCAGCAGGGCGATCGTCTGGACCCTCGGGGCGCTCACCGCCCTCGAGTCGGCCGGCGCCATCCACCAGCCGAGTGCCGCCGCGCCGAGCCCGAAGGCGATGCAGACGACGATGATCCAGCCCTTGGTCAGGATGCTGAGCGACCCCAGGATCTGGAGCGCCATCAACAGCAGCGCGACCGCGAGGGTCGCGTCGGCGAGCCGGGCCAGGGCGCCCGAGAATTCCGGCACGATCCAGCGCCGCAGCCAGTAGCCGCCGAGGCCGACCGCCGAGACGATGCCGATTGTCGCCAGGCAGCCGACGACGTAGGAGCCGAACGATGGAGTCACGGTCGCGGGATGCTAGTCGCCGCGCCGGGTGTGAGGCTTTAGGGAGCGGCGGTCGGGAATCCGGCAGGAGACGCCGGTCCCTTTCAGGCCGCAGTACCCGTTCGGGACCTTGTGCAGATACTGCTGGTGATAGTCCTCGGCGTAGTAGAACGGCCCGGCGGGCTCGACCTCGGTCGTGATCGGGTCATGGCCCTCGGCGCGGAGCGCCTCGTCGTAGCCCTTGAGCGCCATCTCGGCGGTCGCCTTCTGGTCGTCATTGACGAAGTAGATGGCCGGACCGGTACTGGGTCCCGACGTCGTTGCCCTGGCGCATGCCCTGGGTCGGGTCGTGCTCCTCGAAGAAGACCTTGAGCAGGTCGGCATAGGAGACCTTCGCGGGGTCATAGGCGACGAGGACGGCCTCGGCATGCCCGGTGCGGCCGCTGCAGACCTCCTCGTAGGTGGGGTTCGGGGTCGTCCCGCCCATGTAGCCGGCGGCCGTCGTGTAGACGCCGTCGAGTTCCCAGAAGAGCCGCTCCGCCCCCCAGAAGCAGCCGAGCGCGAAGTAGGCGGTCTCGATCCCGTCCGGGAACGGCGGCTTCATCGGGGTGCCGAGGACGGCGTTGAGCTCGGGCACGTCGAATGCCGGCTCGCTGCGGCCGGGCAGCGCGTCCTCGGCGCTCGGCATGCTCGTCTTGTTCGGGCTGAGGGACATCATCAGGTCGCCGAATCTGCTCACTGGTCAGCCTCCTTTCGGGCTGCCACCGACGATACAGACCGGCGCAAGGCGGGTAGGCTTGCGCATCGGCTGCCTCGCAATCCTCCTCGCGCTGATCTCGCCCCGGCTGGCCCTGTTCTGCGTCTGGGTGTTCTCGGACATCCTCAGCCGCGCCTTCGACAGCTGGTTCGTCCCCTTCCTCGGCTTCTTCCTCCTGCCCTGGACGACGCTCGCCTACGCGCTGATGTGGAGCTCGGGCTCGAACGGGGTTCTCGGGTTCGAGTGGTTCATCGTCATCCTCGCCTTCCTCTTCGACCTCGCGGCCTGGACCGAGGGGCGCCGCCGCCGTTACAGCTAGTGCGCGCTCGGCCGCCGGGTGGGCGAGCCTGATGTGGGACTTGGAGAGAAGGAGGAAATCGTGCTTGGTCGGCTTCCCCTCGCCAAGCGGAATCAGCTCGACGTCGAGCAGCGGGATGAAGCTGACCTCGACGCGGTTGATCGCGTCGGAGAACCGGCCCTGGTAGCCATTTGCGGGCAGCGTGACGTCGCCGATGACGAGATGCCGATCGGTTTCGAATAGAACCCGTTCCGAGCGCTGCCGGCGGGTCTCGACGGTCTCGACGACCTCAACCACCTGGTGATCGGAGTTCATCAGTCGAGTATCGGCCTCGTGGCGGAAAACCTGAGTGCAGGGCGGTCAGGCACCCAGATCATCCTCGGCGTCAGTGATGCCGGGGCTTCTTGACGACGTGGACGGTGTGCGTCCGCACCAGCTTGCCGACCCCGGCCACGGTGATCGTCACCTTGACCTTGACCGCCAGCTTGCCGAGATTCGTCAGCGCCGCGATCCCGGCGTGGGTCAGCTTGAGCTTCAGCCGCCTGGTCTTGTTCGGGGGGATCCGGGTGTGGCCGCGGCCGACGACGATCGTCCTCGTGACTTTCTTTTCGTCTTTGAACAGGATCGACGGCGGGCCGACGGCCTTCGACTTGCCCTCGGTGCCGACCCCGCAGCTGATCTCTGCGCAGGAGTACTTCGCGACGTAGATCGTCGATTGGCCGGGGGTCCAGGGAATCCGTTTGGTGATCCAGATGACTTTGGCTTTGATCCTCGGGCCCGGCACCGGCGGGGTGGGCGGCGGCAGGACCTTCGCGCTCGGCCGCCAGGCCGGTTCGAAGCTCTTGTCGCCGGTGATCGAGGAGACCGAGCCCGAGCCGTCGGCGTTGGCGATGTAGACCTTGTCGGTGTTGTCGGATTCGGTCGAGATATCGCCGAAGTAGAAGCCGTGGAAGACGACCCGGGAGCCGTCGGCGACCAGGAGGCCGCCGGTCCATTGGCGTTCAGGCCCTGGACCACCGGCAGCCCGTGATCGCCGCTGCCGTCGGCGTTGGCCACCCTGAAGTAGCCGCCTTCCATGTTCGTCGGCGCGGTGTCGCGATAGGCGATCCTCGATCCGTCGGGCGACCAGGACTCGAACATGAACTGGGTGTTCGAGGAGACGATCACCGGGCCGCCGCCGCCGCTGGCGGGAACGATGTGCAGATCGAGGAATTCCGCAGGGTGCGCCGGGAAGCCGAACGCGATCCTGCTGCCGTCGGGTGACCAGGCCGGTTCCCTGCCGCCCCCGTTGGGCAGCGGCGCTTCGGGACCGCTCCCGTCGGCGTTCTTCAGGTAGACCTGGTTGCTGAACCAGAAGGCGATCCTGGTGCTGTCCGGGGACCAGCTCGGGTGCCCCCCGTGGGGGCTGATCTGCAGCGGTTCCGCGGTCGTTCCGTCGGAGTCGACGACGAACAGCGGCTGGGCTCCGGGATTCGCGATCCCGCGCGCGAAGGCGATCTTCGAGCCGTCCGGCGACCACGCCAGTTCGCCCAATGGGACGTTGCCGTTCGCGTAGTGTGTCACCTGCAATGCGATGTTGACCGACTGTTCGGGCGCGTCCGGTTCCATCACGTAGACGTTCGGCGTCGGCGCCATCACGTTGTTGAAGGTCGCGACGAACGCGAGCTTCTTGCCGTCGGGGGACCAGACCGGCTGGCTGTCGTAGCTGGTCGCCCCGTTGTCGGTGAGGTTGAAGCCGTCGGCGGGGTTGTCGGGATCGAGCAGGCAGATGTCGAGGTCGCACCGGTAGGCGACTTCCTTCGGCGCGGCCGACGCTCCCTGGGCGACAACCGAGACGAGACAGAGGCAGGCGATCGCGATTGCGATCAGGGGACGAGTCACGAAACGCACCGGTGCAGGGTAACCCACGCGATCGCATAGCCCGCCGGGGCCGCACGAGGGACTAGCGCAGCTTGAGGACGATCGACTTCGACTTCGAGACGGAGATGCCGGAGGTCGGCTTGAAGGTCGCCTTCACCTTCACCTTGGCGCTGCCGGACCTGTCGAGCAGGGCGCCGGCGTTGCCGGTGGACGCGATCTTCACCTTCAGCGTCTTCGCCTTCTTCGCCTTCTTCTTGACCTTGGCGACGCCCTTGCCGGCGATCGTCAGGCTGCCGCCGCCCGGGACCTTGACCTTGAGCGTGGCCGTGCCCTTGGCCGTGTCGAGTTGAACTCCGCCGAACTTCAGCTTCGGCTTCGTCACCTTTACCTTCCCCACCTGGGTGACGATGCCGCCCTGGGGAGTCTTCGCGGTGAGGGTCACTTCGTAGGTCTTGGGCTTGATCCCCTTGGGCAGGGAGACAGTCACCTTGCCGGTCCCGGTCGGGGCCAGATGGGTGCTGGGATCGGGCGTGCCGGGCGTGAAACTGCTCGATGCGGGCTTGGCCTTGCCGCCTTTCGCCGTCGTCGTCGCGCTCAGCGCGAAGGTCGGCACGGTCCCGCCGGTGCCGGCGAACTTGAGCGGGAAAGTGAGCTGGGCGCTGCCGCCGACGAAGGCCTTCGCCGGCTTCGCGGGGGCCGCGATCCGCAGGTCGGCGGTGCCGGCCTGCACCTCGGGGGCGCCGCCGAAGCAGACGGCTTCGCTTTCCTGCAGGCTGGTTGTGCCTTCGAACCTCACGCAGTGGACGGGCCGGGTCGCCGGCTGTTCGTTGGAAACGACGCGGAAGCCCTCGGCGATGGCGGTTGCGAAAGGCCCCGGGAAGGGACCACCGTCCGCCGCGGTCGGAAGGCCGAAGTCGACGTCAACCGACCATTCCGTGGCCTGACCTTTGACTTCCTGAGAGGGCGACGAGAGGTAGCCGACGCCCTGCAGGCCGCTCGGTGGCCAGATACCGCCGAACAGTTTTTCGATTTCTTCGGCCTCTTCTTTTTCTTCCGGGGTTTCGGCTTCTTTAAGCGTTTTCTGCAACGTCACGGAGGAGGCGGCCATCTCGGGTGGGACTTCGTCGTTGCGGGTGAAGACGAGCGGGGCACCTCCGCCGATCGGCACGGCGGTGAAGGTCGCCGGCGGCACCGACCCCGGCGGCACCGCGATCCCGATCAGGTATTGGAGTGATTCGTCGTCTTCGTTCGGGCCGCAGATTTCGCTTCCGCCGACGGTGCAGAAGATGAAGTGCACCCGAACCGAGCCGATCCCCGCCGGCTGGCTGACCGCGAGGCTCCCCGGTTTGACGAAGGCGCAGCCTCCGATCACGAGCGCGATGGCGCCGACGGCGATCAGTGCGAGCACAGGCTTGGCGAAGCGACGGGCGCGAATCATGAGACCCCCTGAGAAGTTGAGACGAGGGCGGGAGTGTATGCGCGCCGGCGGCCGGCCCTGCGCGGCAAAGCCCCTCGGGGCGCCGCCGGATCAAATTCGGCGTAGAGCAGCCCGAGAAGACCAACGCAAGAGCATCGTCCACAGCTCGAAGCTCATCGGCATCAAGGCGCCCGGCGGAATCGCCGAGGCGCTGCGGATCGACCACCGTGGTCTGCTCTACGAGGACTCGGGTTGCGGTCCCGTCGAGTGAGATCGTTGGACGGAAGGTCGCGGGGCGCGCGCCGGCGGAAGTCGGTGAGACGAGAGTGGTGCTCAATGCCATGAATTCATCCGCCTGGACCACGACCGCATAACGCGCACCTTGCTGCTCCCTTCCCCGCGCGCCTCGCGGAGAAGGCAAACGGAAGACCTCGCCGCGAACCACGTCAGTCGAGGGACTCTGGAGCGAGTTCCGCCATCTGCTCGCGGACAATCCGCATCTCGGCTCGATCCGCTTCGTCGGCTGCCAACCGCACGACCTCCTCGGCGATCGACGAACGCGTCCTGCGTCGAGCCGCGGACTCCCGCAGAGCGGTGCGAACGGCCTCAGAATCGCTCATGGCGCCACCCCGAACGATCTGCAGGGCAGCGGCGGAGCTGTCATCGAGACGAACGTGCAGTGAACGGCTCACACCGACCAATGTAGCACGAATTGTGCTACAGATATCGGGGCGCCCGGATTTGAACCGGGGACCTCGGCCACCCAAAGGCCGCGCGCTACCAGGCTGCGCCACGCCCCGAGGCGCCCAGTCTAGAGCGGCCGGCCGCTAGCCCTGCAGGCGCTCGGTCTCGCGCCGGATCTCGTCCTCGGTGATCGGCTTGCGACGGTAGACGTCCCAGGCATTCGCGGCGACGCCGATGCCCCAGCCGACGATCGGGAAGATCGGCCAGAAGACGCCGGCCCCGGTGACCGCCCAGATCACGATAAGCATCGCGTTGACGGCGACGTAGATGAAGACGTGGGTGCTGAAATCTCGCTTCTTTTTCAGCTGCGTGATCGCCTGCTTGCGCAGTTCCTCATCGGTCCTGGGCGCCGCATCCATCGGCCCGTTCTATCAGTCCCGCGCACAACCGCTAGCTTTCCGGCCCGATGGCCGACGTCCGACCGATCTTCGCGACCCACTACGACCTCGACGTCGTCGGGCGGCTCGACGACGTCGCCGCGCCGCCCTACGACGTGATCGACACCGAGCAGCGGGCGGCGCTGCTCGCCCGCTCGCCCTACAACGCGGTCGCGATCGACCTGCCGAAACCCTACGGGGAGTCGGGCCCGACCGAGACCGGCGACGACCCCTACGAGAGGGCGGCCCGAACCATGGAAGCCTGGCGCGACGCCGGGGCGCTCGTCACCGACTCCGAACCGTCGATCTGGGCGATGACGCAGGACTACACCGGGCCCGACGGCGAGGCGCGCACCCGCCACGGGATCCTCGCCCGGGTCAGGGTCGAGGACTTCGAGGTAGGCCAGGTCCTCCCGCACGAGCGGACCCTGCCGGGGCCGAAGAAGGACCGCCTCGACCTCACCCGCGCCACCCGCCACAACCTCTCGGCGATCTTCTCGCTCGCCACCTCCGACCCCTGGCCGCTGGTCGCCCCCGCGATCGACGGGCAGGAGCCCTGGGGAACGGCGAGCGACGAATCCGGCGCCGTCACGAAGGTCTGGAAAGTGGACGACCCCGAGGTCCACGCCGCCGTCCACGAGCTTCTCGACGACGCCCGGCTGCTGATCGCCGACGGCCACCATCGTTATGAGACCGCGCTCGCCTACCGCGACGAGGTCGGCGGCGAGGGTGACCACAACTACACGCTGATGGCGCTGACCGGGCTCGACGACCCCGGGCTCACCGTCTTCCCGACCCACCGCCTCCTGTCGGGGCTCGCCGAGGACCCCGAGCGCCAGCAGGCCCTCGGCAACGGGCTGCGCGAGCTGTTCGACGTCACCGAGGTGCCGACCGAGGAGCTCGACCCGCTGGGTGAGGAGGGCGTCGGCGTCTTCGGCCTCTACGACTCCCATCACGGCCGCGGCTTCCGCCTGCGGCTGAAGGACTCGGCGATCGCCGCCCTCGACGAGGAGCTCGCCGGAAAGCCCGAGGCATACCGCCGCCTCGACGCGGCGATCCTCGAGACCCTGGTCCTGCGCGGGATCGCCGGGATGAGCGAGGAGGACATCCTCGCCAAGCGCGGGATCGGCTACGCGAAGAGCGTCGAGGACTCCCTCGCGCTGATCGAGGACGGCACCTACGACGTCGCCTTCATCCTCCGGCCGATCCCGGTCGACCAGGTCCGCGCGATCTGCGAAAGCGACGAGAACATGCCGCCGAAGTCGACCTACTTCTTCCCGAAGGTGATGAGCGGGCTCGTCTTCAACCCGGTCGGGTAGCTACCCGAGCGTCACCTTCACCTTGCTGCCGGGGGCGAGCTTCTTGCCCGCCTTCGGGCTCTGCTTGGTGATCTTCGAGTCGGGCGAATGATCGCCCTTGACCTTGCCGAGCTTGCATTCGGCCTTCTTCAGCTTCTTGCCGGCGGCCTTCTTCTTCTTCCCCTTCAGATTGGGGACGACGCAGGCGCCGGCCCTGAACGTGGCCGCGCTCGTCGCGGTCCCGGCGATGGTGGTGACGCTCACCGCGACGCTGGCACGGGCCGGAAGGGGCGGCGCGACCGCGGTGATCTGAGCTTCGGAGTCGACGGTGAAGCTCTTTGCAGGAGTGGTGCCGAAGGTGACCGCGCTGACCCCCGCGAAGTCGGAGCCGCTGATCTTGACCGAGGCTCCGCCCTTGAAGGACCCCTTGGCGGGACTGACCCCGGTCACCGTCGGACGTGGCTGCACGTCGGCGTTGAAGCCGATCTCGGCGTTCAGTTCTTCTGGTGGAAATGGCATCGGCCCTTCCGGGATGGCCGGGGACCAGCTGATGAGCGCGCCGCCATTTTCTTTGATGAACCCGATTTCCGCATTCGGGTCGATGTCGATGCCGACGGTCTGGCCCGCTTTGATCGGCAGTGCGGTCGGGAAGGTTTCGACGCCTTCGCCGGCCGGGGCGCCGGGAGCGCTGGTCGCCGTAGCCGTGTAGGCGTTACCGCCTTTCGGCGTCAGCACACGCAGGTTGAACTGGCGCCCTGGCGACCCCTGGAGGACGCGCCAGCGGACGACCGCCCCGTCGACCGGCGAAGTCGCCACGGCGCCGGCCTCTGGCAGGGTCGCCATCAGCCCGGTACAGGTGTGTTCGGAATCGCAGACCCTCGGTGCGAACGCGGCGGTCAGCGGACTGCCAACCGTCACCGGCGAGGCGATCGCGGCAGCGGCCGTCCCGAGCGCGACGACCGACATAGCGAGCATTGAGGTGAGGACGAGCCAGGGGCGACGAGACATCGCTCCGATCCTAACCCCCTGCGTAGGATGAGTCTCCCGATGGTCAAGATCTACACCCGCAAGGGCGACGACGGCACGACCTCGCTCTGGTACGGCGGCCGCGTCCCCAAGCACCACGGCCGCACCGAGGCCTACGGAGCCCTCGACGAGGCCTGCTCCCAGCTCGGCGTCGCCCGCGCCCTCTGCGGGCCCGACCAGGCCGACCTCGCCGCCGACGTCCTCCGCCTCCAGGACGACCTCTTCGTCGCCGGCGCCGAGCTGGCGACCGCGCCCGAGGCGGCGGATCGCCTCGAAGACGGGATCAGCCGCACGACCGAGGCGATGGTCGCCGAGCTCGAGGAGCGGATCGACCACTACATGGGCCAGGTCGAGCTACCGCCGCAGTTCGTGATCCCCGGCGGCAACCAGCTCTCGGCCCAGCTCGACGTCGCGCGGACGACGATCCGCCGCGCCGAGCGACGGCTGAGCGCCCTCAACGAGGCCGGCGAGCTGGCCGGGGAGACCGTCGTCCACTTCGTCAACCGCGCCTCCGATTACGCCTACGCCCTCGCCCGCTTCGCCGACGTCCCCGAGCCGGCGCTGTTCGAGGGCCGGCGCCGGTCCTAGCCGCATGAGGGTCGTCGCCCGGCGCCGCCAGGGCTTTGCCCACGATGTCGAGATCGAAGGCGGCAAGCACCGGCTCCTGATCGACGAGCCGGTCGAGGCCGGCGGCGAGGACGCCGGCCCCGCCCCCACCCGCCTGGTCGCCGCCGGGCTCGCCGGCTGCGTCGCGATCACGATGGAGATGTATGCCGAGCGCAAGGGCTGGGAGCTCGGCCAGGTCGAGGTGACCGTCGACGTCGAGTACGACCGCTTCACTCCGCGCTCGTTCTCGGTCACGATCCACATTCCGGCCGAGCTCGACGAGGAGCGGCGCGAGGCGCTGCTGAAGGTGGCCCGCAAGTGCCCGGTCCACCGCGTGCTCGCCCAGGGAACCGACGTCGCCGTCTCCTATCGGATCGAGGAGGCCTGATGGACCTCGGCCTCGCCGGCAGGGCCTGCGTCGTCACCGGCGCCTCTCGCGGCATCGGCCGCGAGACGGCGCGCCAGCTCTGCGCCGAGGGGGCCGCGGTCCTGCTCGTCGCGCGCAGCGCCGACGCGCTGAGCGAGGCCGCGAACGCCGCGAGCGAGGCGGGAGCCGGTGCCGGCGGCCGAGCCGAGGCGCTCGCGCTCGACGTCACCGGCGAAGACGCCGGCGAGCGGATGCTCGCGGCCGCGATCGAGCGCTTCGGTGGGCTCGACGTCCTCGTCAACAACGCCGGCGCCGCCCGCTGGCGCGACCTCGACGACGTCCCCGACGAGGACTGGCGGGCCCAGTACGAGCTGAACGTGATGGCGCCGCTGCGGGCGATGCGGGCCGCGGCGCCGCAGATGGCGGGACGAGGCTGGGGCCGGATCGTCAACGTCTGCTCGACCGCCGGCAAGCGCCCCTCCGCAGCGATGCCCGAGTACTCGGTCGCGAAGGCGGCCGAGCTCTCGCTCTCGCGCCTGTTCGCCGACCGCTACGCGCGCAGCGGAGTCCTCGTCAACGCGATCTGCCCCGGGCCGGTCGAAGCCGAGCTGTGGATGGAGCCCGGCGGGCTGCTCGACCAGTCGCGTGAGCTCTCCGGCGTTCCGGCGAAAAGCAGCCGCGAGGAGGCGCTCGAGGCCGCCGGGTCGAAACGGCCGATCGGCCGCCTTGCCGAGGTCGGCGAGATCGCCTCGGCGATCGTCTTCCTCTGCTCCGAGCGCGCGTCCTATGTGAGCGGCGCCGCATGGTCGGTCGACGGCGGCACCGTCCAGGTGATCATCTGAAGGGCGGCCTGGCACCTTTACGTCGATATGACGGATAAGGCGCCAGCCCCCCTCGCCGAGCTGCTGCTCTCGCCCGAGGAGGCGCGGAGCGATCGAGGTTCGCGGCGACACCGACGCCGCCGTCCTCCTCCCCCTCTACGGGTGGCCGGAGAAGCCGGGGCTGATCTTCACCGAGCGCCGCGCCGACCTCCGCCGCCATGCCGGCGAGATCTCCTTCCCCGGCGGCCGCAGGGACCCGGCGGACGCCGACCTGGCCGCGACCGCGCTGCGCGAGGCCGAGGAGGAGATCGCGCTCGCCCGCGGCGCCGTCGAGCTGAGCGGCGCCCTGCCGCCGACCGGGACCTTCGTCACCGGCTACAGGATCCATCCGTTCGTCGGCCGCATCCCCGACCCCGCCGAGCTCGACCTCGAGCCGAACCCGGCCGAGGTCGAGACCCTGCTCACCTTCTCGCTCGAGGTCCTCGAGAGGGGCTACGCGATGCGAAGGCTGATCCGGCGCGGAGTCCCGATCCACACCCCGACCTACGAGGTCGAGGGCCACCTGATCTGGGGTGCGACGGCGAGGATCCTCGCCGAGCTCCTCGACCGCCTCGGCTAGACCTTCTCCTTCTCCGGCTGCGGGACGATCCGGATGTAGGGCCGCGGCTCCTCCCAGCCATCGGGGTAGATCTCCTTCGCTTCGTCGTTGGAGACCGAGCCGGCGATGATCACGTCGTCGCCGTTCTTCCAGTTGGCCGGCGTCGAGACTTTGTGATGTTCGGTCAGCTGCAGCGAGTCGATCACCCGCAGGACCTCGTCGAAGTTCCTGCCGGTCGTCATCGGATAGACGAGGATCAGTTTGATTTTCTTGTCGGGGCCGATGACGAAGACGTTGCGGACCGTCTGGTTGTCGGCCGGAGTGCGGTCGCCGGGATCCCCGGAGACCTCCGCCGGCAGCATGTCGTAGAGCTTCGAGACGTGGAAGTCGGCGTCGCTGATGATCGGGTACTCCGGCCTCGAGCCCTGGGTCGCCTCGATGTCGTCGACCCAGTCCTCGTGGTTTTCGAGCGGGTCGACCGAGAGGCCGATGATCTTCACGTTCCGCTTCTCGAACTCGGGCTCGATGCTGGCCATGTACCCGAGCTCGGTCGTGCAGACCGGGGTGAAGTCTTTGGGATGGGAGAAGAGGATCGCCCAGGAGTCGCCGATCCAGTCGTGGAACTTGATCGGGCCCTCGGTCGTTTCAGCCTCGAAGTCCGGTGCTACGTCGCCAAGTTTGAGACCCATATTTGTCGCTCCTTCCGGTGCGGATGCGCTTGGATGCCATTCACCTAAATTCCTATCCGAGTTTAGACCTTTGACCTCGCCGGCGTGGGCGGTCAGGCGACGAGGCGGCCGACCGGCGAACTTCATCTCGGCTGCCCAGGCCTCGGGATCGGCGGGGTCGGCCGCGACGACCTCGACCGGGATCCGCCAGGTCGCGGCGGCGCTCTCGACCGCGCGTCGCCCCGCCGCCAGGGCGCCGGGCTCGACCGCGCCGGCCGCCTCGTAGAGGAAGCCGCGAACCGGGGTGTCGACCAGTCGTTCGAGCAGGCGCTCGAGCCTGTCGCCGTGGATCGCCTTCACACCCTCCGCCCCCCCATCGGCGGTCGCCGATCCGAGCAGCCAGAGGACCACGGCGACGTCGCCGACCAGATCGAGGACGGTTCCCGGCCAGAGCGGGTCGGCGAGCGCCGGCTCGATGCCGGCTGCGGCGATCGCCGCCAGCCCCTCGTCGCGGCGGCTGGTCCCGCGGACCGCCCAGCCGTCGGCGAGCAGGCGCTCGCCGAGCATCCGCCCCCGACAGCCGCAGCCGACGATCAGCGCCCGCGCCACGCGCTCAGTCGGGCTGGAACGGGTCGCCGCGACGCAGGCGCTCGAGCTCTTCCTCCTCGACCTCGGCGCGGAGCCGGTGCTCGTCGAGCTCGGGGGCGCCGCGGCGGCGGCGCATCTCGTTCTGGGCCTCGACCATCTGGCGGACGTCGTCGATCTCGTTCTGGGCCTCGACCTCGGGCGACCGGGTCGGCCTCCAGTCGACCAGGTCGACGTCGCGGCGCTGGCTGACATGGGCGACGAAGACCAGGATGAAGACCAGCACCAGCAGCAGGGCGATCGTGCCGAGGACGAAACCCATAGGTGGGTTCCAGGATACGGTTCCGCCGGATGTCTGAGGCATTTGTCGTCGACGCGGTCCGCACCCCGATGGGCTCCTACCGGGGGGCGCTCTCCGGCGTCCGCCCCGATGACCTCGCCGCCCACGCGATCGGCGCCATCGTCGAGCGGACCGGCGTCGACCCCGAGCGGATCACCGACGTCTACTTCGGCGCCGCCAACCAGAGCGGCGAGGACAACCGCGACGTGGCGCGGATGGCGGCGCTGCTGGCGGGGCTGCCGCAGAGCGTGCCGGGAGCGACCGTGAACCGGCTCTGCGCGTCCGGGCTCGAGGCGGTCAACTCGGCGGGGCGGGCGGCGAAGCTGGGCGAGGGCGACCTCTACCTCGCCGGCGGGGTCGAGTCGATGAGCCGCGCCCCCTGGGTCGTCTCGAAGCCCGAGCGCGGCCTGCCCCGCGGCGAGCAGACGATGCACGACACCACCCTCGGCTGGCGGCTTATCAACCCGCGGATGGCCGAGCGCGGCGTCTCGACCGAGTCGATGGGCGAGACCGCCGAGAACGTCGCCGAGCGCTACGGGATCTCGCGCGAGGCCCAGGACGCGTTCGCGCTCCGCAGCCACCAGCGCGCGGTCGCAGCCACCGAGCGCGGGGACTTCGCCGAGGAGATCGCGCCGATCGAGGCGCAGCACGGCCGCGAGACGGTGGTCGTCGGTACCGACGAGGGCCCGCGCCCGGATGCCTCGCTGGAGCGGATGGCGAAGCTCCGCCCGGTCTTCCGCGAGGGCGGGACCGTGACCGCCGGGAACGCCTCGACCCTCAACGACGGCGCCGCCTGCACCCTGGTCGCGACCGAGGCCGGAGTCGAGAAGCTCGGCGCCGAGCCGCTGGCGAGGATCGTCGCCAGCGGCGTCGCCGGCGTCGACCCCGCCTACATGGGGATCGGGCCGGTCGAGGCGATCCCCCGCGCCCTCGCCGCCGCCGGCCTCGAGCTCGACCAGATCGACCTGATCGAGCTCAACGAGGCCTTCGCCTCGCAGGTCCTCGCCTGCGTCGGCGAGCTCGGGATCGACGAGGAGCGCCTCAACGTCAACGGCGGCGCGATCGCCCTCGGCCACCCCCTCGGCTGCACCGGCGCCCGCCTCACCACCACCCTCCTGCACGAGCTCCGCCGCCGCGGCGGCCGCTACGGCATCGCGACGATGTGCGTCGGCGTCGGCCAGGGACTGGCGACCGTCTTCGAGGCGGTCTATATGCCACGAGGTGGAGGTTGCGCCGAGATGAGCGCGAACGCACGCGCTGAGCATTCCGGACTAGGGAAACGCGGTAGAGGCGCTGCCCACCGCTCCGAACCCGCCCGGCCCGACCAGCGCCGAAATCAATTTCACCCTCCATACGGTGGAAAACATGATGGGCAGTGGGTTGAGGTAGCCTCGCCGCTCGATGACGGCGAATGAGCTGGCAAGCGTCGACGGGAGGATCGCGCCGACAGCGGAGGCGACGGTTCCGCTCCGCGACGACGGTCTCTACCGCGGCGACGGCGCCTTCGAGGTGATCCGGCTCTACCACGGCCGACCGTTCGCTCTCGGCGACCATCTCGACCGGCTCGGGCGGTCGGCGGCGGCGATCGAGCTCAAGTTCGACCGCGCCGCGCTCGAGCGCGAGATCGAGGCGCTGCTGGCCGAGGCGGGCGAGGTCGACGGCCAGCTGCGGCTGATCGTCACCCGCGGCGGGCGGCGGATCGCCGCGACCGAGACCATCCCGGAACATGCGGACACGGTCCGGATCGCGACCGTCACCTACAGCCCGAGCGTCATCCTCAACGGCGTCAAGTCGCTCTCCTATGCCGCCAACATGCAGGCGACCCGGCTGGCCCAGGCGCAGGGCGCGGACGAGGCGGTCCTCGTCCAGCCCGACGGCACCGTGCTGGAGCCGCCGACGTCATCGATCTTCTGGGTCTCGCCGCAGGGCGGCCTGCGGACGCCCGCCCTCGACAACGGCGTCCTCGAATCGATCACCCGCGACCGCCTGGTCAAGGCGCTGAAGGTCGAGGAGGGCGCCTGGCCGGTGGCCGACCTCCGCGCCGCCCACGAGGCGTTCCTCGCCTCGACGACGCGGGAGATCCAGGCGGTGTCGGCAATCGACGGCTCCGAGCTGCCGGCGGCCCCGGGGCCGCGCACCCGCGAGGCCGAAGAAGCATTCCAGGAGACTCTCGGCAGGGAGCTCTGACCGATCCCCCACGATGACGAAAGAGCAGAGGTGAGATGGACTTCCAGCTGAGCGACGAGCAGCGACTGATCTCCGAAGCGGCGCGCGAATTCGCCGACCGCGAGATCGCCCCGCGTGTCCGCGAGAACGACCGCGCCGCCCGCTTCGACCGCGAGCTGGCGAGCAAGCTCGGCGAGGTCGGCTACCTCGGCGCCCCGGTCGCCGAGAAATACGGCGGCCGCGGCCTCGACTACATCGGCTACGGCCTGATCGTCGAGCAGGTCGGCCGCGCCGACTCCTCGGCCCGCACCGTCGTCTCGGTCCAGACCTCGCTGGTCGCGGGCTCGATCGAGCGCTGGGGCAGCGAGGAGCAGAAGCAGCGCTGGCTGCCGCGGCTGTGCTCGGGCGAGGCGCTCGGCTGCTTCGGCCTGACCGAGCCCGACACCGGCTCCGACGCCGCCAACCTGCGGACCCGGGCGACGAAGACCGACTCCGGTTGGTCGATCAGCGGCCAGAAGATGTGGATCTCGCTCGGCAACTTCGCCGAGGTGGCGCTGATCTTCGCCCAGACCGACCCGGCGAAGAAGCACCGCGGCCTCGCCTGCTTCCTGGTCCCGACCGAGAGCGAGGGCTTCACGAGCCAGGAGATCCACGGCAAGCTCGGGCTGCGCTCCTCTGACACCGCCGAGCTCGCGCTCGACGGCGTCGAGGTCCCCGACGACGCGATGCTCGGCGAGATCGGCGACGGCTTCAAGGTCGCGATGAGCGCCCTCGACAACGGCCGCTACAGCGTCGCCGCCGGCTGCGTCGGGATCTGCGACGGCTGCGTCGAGGCCTCGGTCACCTACGCGAAGGAGCGCAAGCAGTTCGGGGTGCCGCTGGCCCGGTTCCAGCTCGTCCAGGAGATGATCGCCGACATGATCCTCAAGCGCGACGCCTCGCGGATGCTGGTCCTCCGCGCCGGCGCGCTGAAGGACGAAGGCAAGCCGAACACGGTCGAGACCTCGGTGGCGAAGCTGCACGCGACCGAGTCGGCGGTCGAGTGCGCGAACCTCGCGATCCAGGTCCACGGCGGCTCCGGCTATGTCGACGACTACCCGGTCGAGCGCTACCTGCGCGACGCCAGGGTGACGACGCTCTACGAGGGGACGTCGCAGATCCAGAAGCTGATCATCGGCCGCGCCGCGACCGGGATCAACGCGATGACTCCGATGAGCGCGGACTGAGTGAGCTCACTTGAATGACTGAATTCATTCAGGTGAGCGCCGATGAGTTCGGCGTCGCCCTGCTTCAGCTCGACCGGCCCGAGGCCCGGAATGCGCTCTCGCCGGAGATGATGGAGGAGATCGCCTCCGAGCTCGAGCGGATCGACCCCGACCCCGAGGTCCGCTGCGTCGTCATCGCCGGCTCCGAGGACGTCTTCGCCGCGGGGGCGGACATCAGGGCGATGAGCGAGCGCACCTTCGCCGAGGCGCTGCGCCACCCAGCCGCCTCGTTCTGGCGCCGGCTCGCCGCGATCAGGACCCCGCTCGTCGCCGCCGTCTCCGGCTACGCCCTCGGCGGCGGCTGCGAGCTGGCGCTGGCCTGCGACATGATCGTCGCCTCCGACGACGCCCAGTTCGGCCAGCCGGAGATCACCCTCGGGATCATTCCCGGCGGTGGCGGCACCCAGCGGATCGCCCGCACGGTCGGCAAGCAGCTGGCGATGGAGTACGTCCTCACCGGCCGCCGCTTCGACGCCGAGACGGCGCAGCGAATGGGGCTCGTGAACAGGGTCGTGAAGAGGACCGAGTGCGTCGAGGAGGCGCTCGAGCTGGCGCGCACGGTCGCCGAGCGGCCGCCGATCGCGGCGCGGCTCGCCAAGCAGGCGGTTCTCGCCGCCGAGGAGACCGCGATGTCGGCGGGGCTCGAGAACGAGCGCCGGCTCTACGAGCTGGCAATGGCGACCGAGGACCGCGTCGAGGGGATGCAGGCCTTCCTCGAGAAGCGGGAGCCGAAGTTCGAGGGACGGTGAGGTGAACGTCGAGGCGGTCGGCGTCGTCGGCGCCGGCACGATGGGCGCGGGGATCGCCGCGATGTCCTGCCTCGGCGGCTACCCGACCCGGATCCAGGATCCCGACGCCGAGGTCCTCGGGCGGGCGCGGGAAACTGCCGCCGCCGGACTCGCGAAGGGCGCCGGCAGGGGATGGAGCGAGGACGAGGCCGAGCGGGCAGGCGCCCTGCTGACGACGGTCGAGGGTTTCGAGGGACTCGCCGGCTGCGACCTGATCATCGAGGCCGCCCCCGAGCGGCTCGACCTCAAGCAGGCCCTCTTCGCCGACCTCGCCGCCGCCTGCGGCGAGGGGACGATCCTCGCCTCCAACACGTCCTCGCTGCGGGTCGCCGACATCGCCGCCCGCACGCCGGCCCCCGAGCGCGTCGTCGGGATGCACTTCTTCAACCCGCCGACGCGGATGAAGCTGGTCGAGGTGGTGGCGACCGAGGCGTCCTCCCCCGGGGCGCTCGAGGCGGCGACCGCGGTCGTCGAGCGGATGCGCCGGATTCCGATCCGCGCCAAGGACAGCCCCGGCTTCATCGCCAACCGGCTCGCCCGCCCGTTCTCGCTCGAGTCGCTGCGAATGCTCGGCGACGGGGTCGCCGACGCCGGGACGATCGACCGCGTCTGCCGCCTCGGTGGCGGCTTCCGGATGGGGCCGTTCGAGCTGATCGACCTGATCGGTCTCGACGTCAACCTCAGCGTCGCCCGCTCCTTCTATGAGCAGGGCGGCCGCCCGGAGCGCTGGCGGCCGAGCCCGATCCAGGCCGAGATGGTCGAGGCCGGCCGCCTCGGCCGCAAGAGCGGCGAGGGCTTCTACGCCTACGGCGACGGCCGCCACCGCGGCGAGGACCCCGACCTCGACATCGAGGCGCCGACACTCGACCCCGGCGACCTGGCCCGGATCGACCCGGCGGCGACCGAGATCCTCCCCCGTTTGATCGCCCAGATCGCCAACGAGGCCGCCTTCGCCCTCGAAGAGGAGGTCGGCACCCCGGCCGACATGAACACCGCGATGCGGCTCGGCTTCAACTGGCCGCTCGGCCCGATCGAGTTCTCCGCGCTGATCGGGGCCGGCCCCGCCGTCGCCCTGCTCGAGGACCTCAGGGAACGATACGGCGAGGCCTACGCGCCGGCGCCGAGCCTCTCGGCGGCAACCGGGGGTTGAGATGGCGCTCGGCCGCAGGCCCGCGACGGAGCAGACCGCGGCGCAGAACCGAGACGCCCGGCGGAAGCTGGAGGGAGCGGGCCCCGAGGGACTGGACGCCGCGAGGAGGGGCCTCATCGCCGCGTTTGACCCCCCGGTGGTCGACGGCGAGCGCGGGCGAGCCGCCTGGGAGCTCTCCTCCTACGCCTTCCTCGACGGCGATCCGCCCGACACCGCCCACCCCGCCCTCTGGCGCCAGGCGCAGCTGAACCGGGTCGCCGGGCTGTTCGAGCTCGCACCCGGCGTCTACCAGCTCCGCGGCTTCGACCTCTCGAACATGCACGTGATCGAGGGCGAGGAGGGAATCGTCGTCGTCGACCCCCTGGTCACGGCCGAGACCGCCGCCGCCGCGCTCGCCCTCTACCGCGAGCACCGCGGCGAGCGCCCGGTCACAGGCCTCCTCTACACCCACAGCCACGTCGACCACTTCGGCGGCGCCCGCGGCGTCGTCTCCCAGGAGGACGTCGAGTCCGGCCGTGTCCCGGTCCTCGCCCCGGCCGGGTTCCTCCAGCACGCGGTCAGCGAGAACGTCTTCGCCGGCCCGGCGATGGCGCGCCGGGCCGGCTACATGTACGGGGCGCTGCTCGAACGCGGGCCCGACGGCCAGCTCACGTCCGGCCTCGGGCAGACGACCTCGCTCGGGACGATCACGCTGGTGCCGCCGACCGTCGAGATCGGCGCGACCGGGCAGGAGGAGGACGTCGACGGGATCCGGATCGCCTTCCAACTGACGCCGGAGGCGGAGGCGCCGGCGGCGATGAACTTCCACCTCCCCGATCGGCGCGCCCTCTGCGTCGCCGACAACGCGGTCTGCTCGATGCACAACATCCTCACCCTCCGCGGCGCCCTCGTCCGCGACCCGCGAATCTGGGCCCGGCACCTGGACGAGGCGATCTCGCTGTTCGGCGACGCCTCGGACGTCCTTTTCGCCGGCCACAACTGGCCCTGCTGGGGGAGTGCCGAGATCGTCGAGCTCCTGACCAATCAGCGCGACCTCTACTCCTACCTGCACGACCAGACCCTGCGCCTGATCAATCGCGGCATGACCGGCCCCGAGATCGCCGAGGAGATCGAGCTGCCGCCGAGCCTCGCCGCCGACTGGCGCTGCCGCGAGTTCTACGGCTCCGTCAGCCACAACGTGAAGGCGATCTACCAGCGCTACATGGGCTGGTTCGACGGCAACCCCGCCCACCTCTGGGAGCACCCGCCGCGGGAGCGGGCGCGACGCTACGTCGAGGCGATCGGCGGCGCCGAGCGGGCGCTGGAGATCGCCCGCGAATCGTTCGCCGCCGGCGACTACCGCTGGGTCGCCGAGGTCGCCAATCATCTCGTCTTCGCCGAGCCCGAGAACGCCGCCGCGCGCGAGCTCCAGGCCGACGCGCTCGAGCAGCTCGGCTACGGCGCCGAGAACGCGACCTGGCGGAACTTCTTCCTGATGGGAGCGCAGGAGCTTCGCCAGGGCGTCAGCGGCACCCCGACGGCCGCCGCGCCGCCCGACTTCCTCGCCCGCCTTTCGGTCGACCAGCTGCTCGACGCGATGGCGATCCGCCTCAACGGCCCCCGCGCATGGGGCCTGCATCTGAGGATCGACTGGGTCGTGACGGACCCCGACGAGGCGCACTCGATCACGGTCCGCAACGGCGTCCTCAGCCACGCCCCGGGCAGGCACGACCCGGACGCCGAGGCGGCGCTGGTCGTCGAGCGCGCGGCGCTCGACCAGCTGCTGCTGAAAACCGCAGAGCTCTCCGATCTGGTTGCGGCCGGGCGGCTGCGGGTCGAGGGAGACCCGGCGAAGCTCGGCGAGCTCCTCGGCCTCCTCGACGAGCCCGACCCCGGGTTCTCGATCGTGACGCCCCGGTAATTCCCCGCGGTCGCCGCCCGGACGAATGATGGATGCAACTACCTGCTATTGCTTAGATTGATTCAGATGCGCCGGACTCGCTGGATCTCGTCCATTGCCCTTGCGGCAGCAGTTCTCGCGGTCGCGGCGCAGCCGGCATCGGCCGCTGACGGCGTCTACTGGGTCGACTACAACAGGGCCGCGATCTCCCATGCCGGTATCGCCGGAGGGGGCGCCACCGACCTTCCGATCCCCGCCGACCTGATCGAGGGGCCATACGGCATGGCGCTCGACCCGGCCGAAGGCAAGCTCTACTGGACGAACTGGAACACCGGCTCGATCGGCGTCGCCAACCTCGACGGCAGCGGCGCCGCCCTGCTCAACACCGAAGGCGCCACCGTCAATGGCCCCTCGGGCCTGGCGATCGATCCGGCCACGCGCCGGATCTACTGGGCCAACTCGGAATCGGGTGCCGGCGCCCTGGCCGACACAATTTCCTACGCCAACCTCGACGGATCCGGCGGCGGTGATCTGAACACGACCGGAGCGACGGTCGCCGAACCGTTCAGCGTCGCGATCGACCCCGCGGGCGGCCGCCTCTACTGGACGAACGACTTCGACACCAGCGACTCGATCTCATACGCGAATCTGGACGGGTCGGGTGGCGATGACCTCGACACCACCGTGACGACGGACGATTCCCCGATCGGGCTGGCGATCGACGGTGCCGCCCATCGGATCTATTGGGGGAACTCGGCCGGTGAATCGATCGGCAGCGCCAGCCTCGCGGGCGGCGAAGGCGGTGGATTCGAACTCGCCGGGATCGACCCCGAGGGCTTGGCGCTGGATGCCGCCGCCAATCGCGTCTACTGGGCGAGCAACGCGGAGCATCTGATCGGCTTCGCCAGCCTGACCGGGGAAGGACAGGGAGCGATCGACACCACCGGCATCGAACCGAGCTATCCCGCGTTCCCGGCGCTCTTGAAAACGCCGGTGAACACCGCGGCGCCGGCGATCACCAAGGCGCCGAAGGCGATTCCCCTGGTCGCCAAACCCCGCAAGGGCGCGCCGCCCTTCGTCGAGAGCCAAGGCGAGTCCTTCAGCTGCTCGCAGGGCTCATGGGCGCCCGACCTCTACGAAGCGTCCCTCTACCGCGCCCCGCAGTCGTTCTCATACCAGTGGCTGCGCAACGAACGGCCGATCCCGGGGGCGACAGCGAGCTCCTACTCCGCGACCGAAGTCGGGGACTATGCGTGCCGGGTCACGGCGACGAACGGCGCTGGTCCGACCGCCCAGGACAGCGCCGCGCTCAACATCCAGGCCAATTTCGCCCTCGGCACTCCCACGATCAACAGGAAGAAGGGCACCGCGAAACTGCCGGTCGCGACGTCGGGCTCGGGGGTCGTCGCATTTCTCGGCAGGGCGGTCAAATCGAGGACGCTGGATTCGCCTTCAGCGCCTCTCGCCGGGACGATCCTGGTCAAGGCGAAGGGCAAGGCCCTGAAGAAACTGAGAGCCAAGGGCAAGGTGAGGGTGAAGGCGAAACTCGAATTCACCCCCACCAACGGCAGCCCCCTCCAGGCAGCGAAGTCGATCACCCTCCGCCTCAAGCACTGATACAACGGGTGCGATGAAGGCCGTCCGTTGGATCTGCGGCGCCTGCCTCACGGTGGCGATTTTCGGGATGACCGCGGCGGCGGCGAGCGCCGCCGACCAGATCTACTGGGGGAACGCAGGGGGCGAAAGCATCTCCCACGCCAACCTCGCCGGGGGTGGCGGCGCGGAGATCCCGATCACCGGCGTCACGGTCGACCATCCGGAAGGGCTCGCGATCGACTCCGCCGCGGGACGGATCTACTGGGCCAACCGGGACGGCGCGGAATACTCGATCCGGTTCGCGAACCTGGACGGCTCCGGCGGCGGCGTCCTCAACACCGCCCCCGCGCCGGTGGCCGAACCGCACGGCCTCGCGATCGACCCCGCCCTGGGTCGGATCTACTGGGCCAACTTCACCGACCCATCGATCTTCTTCGCGAACCTCGACGGCTCGGGCGGGGGCAAACTCGACACGACCGGGGGGCTGGTCGAACAGCCCCTCGGCCTCGCGGTCCATCCGGCCCAGAACCGGATCTACTGGGCGAACTTCGACGGGGGTGAAGATGACGTCGACTTCGCCAACCTCGACGGCTCGGGGGGCGGCGGCTCCCTCGACCTGACCGGGGGCACGGTGGACATGCCGAGGGGTGTCGCCGTCGACGCCTCGACCAACCGCGTCTACTGGCCCAACACCGGCGATTCGGGCATCGGCTTCGCCAGCGCCAATGGAGGCGAAGGCGGTTCCGTGTTCACCGACGGGCTGCCTCTCGACAGCCCGAATGGGATCGCGATCGACCCGATCGCCAAGAGGGTCTATTGGGGGGCGCCCACAGCCAACTCGATTGCCTTCGCGAGCCTGACCGACGGCGGGACGCTCGGCCTGCTCGACACCACCGGCGCCACACGCGACGACCCGGAGTACCCGGTGCTGCTCCAGGAGCCGCGCAACACGGCGCCGCCCAGCAGTCGGCCTGGCGCACGATTCCGCGCGCACCGCTCGAGCGCCACATCGTCGAACCGCACACGCGGAGGTCCTCGACTGCAGCCCAGGGCCAGTGGGCGCCCGACGTAGCTCGAGTCGTTCCTCTACCGGGCGCCGCAGACGCATCTCCTACCAGTGGCTGCGCAACGGCCAGCCCCTCGCCCGGAGCGACCGCGAGCAGGATCGTCGCCGATCTGCGTCGGCAGCTACAGCTGCGTGGTCACCGCCACCAACGGCAGCCGGCTCGACCTCGGCAACGAGCCCCGGGTCATTCCCGATCTCGCCGGATTGAAGCTGGGACAAGGCGAGACTCAACCGGAAGAAGGGAACGGCGACGATCGTGGTCGGCGCCTCGGCGCCGGCACGCTCCTGTCAGCGGCAAATCGCTGGCGATGAAACGACGGAAGCTCCAGCGCCGAGCTGTCGGCGCGAACCTGGTCGTCAAGCCGAAGGGCAAAGCGAAGACGAGGCTCAGCGCGAAGGGCAAATCGAAGCTGAAGGCTGAGGGTCTACCTACACGCCGACCGACGGGCAGCCGCTGGTCCGGACGAGATCGATCACGCTGCGTCTGGCGGCGCGCTGACCCGGAACAGGACCTGGTCGACGTAGCACCAGCTCCAGTCCTCGCCGGGCTCGGCCGAGCGGACGATCGGGTGGCCGGACTCCTGGCTGTGGGCGGTCGCGTGCTTGCCCGGTGAGTTGTCGCAGCAGCCGATGTGGCCGCAGCTCTGGCACATCCGCAGGTGCATCCACTGCATCCCCTCGGCCAGGCACTCCTCGCAGCCGGCGATCTCCTCGGGGAGCTCGTAGAGCTCGATTTCGCGGTAGTGGGTGCAGCCGGCCATGCTCCGACCCTAGCCAACCGCTGACGCCGGCAGCGCGCATCTGCAAAGGTGGCGCAATGGCTGACGGGGAGGCGATCACCAAGGACGGCGTTGCAGCGCTCGAGAAGGAGATCGAGGAGCTGGAAGGCCCGGCGCGGACCGCGCTGGCGGCGCGGATCAAGGCCGCGCGCGAGCTCGGCGACCTGAAGGAGAACGCCGAGTACCACATCGCCAAGGAGGACCAGGCCCACCTCGAGACGCGGATCAAGCGCCTGCGCGAGCGGCTCAAGAACGCAGTCGTCGTCGAGGTCGCCGGCGTCAGCGACACCTTCGCCTTCGGCCTCACCGCCGAGGTCCTCGACGAAGCCAGCGGCGCCGTCAACACCTGGACCCTGGTCGGCTCGACCGAGGCCGACCTCGCCGCGGGGCGGCTCTCGGCGGAGTCGCCGATCGGCCGCGCCCTTCGCGACGCGAAGGTCGGCGAGCCGGTCGAGGCCGAGACGCCCAGAGGCGCCCGGACCTTCGTCGTCCAGAAGCTGGTCTAGGCGTCGGCGACCGGGGTCGGCGCGATCTCGGTCGGCTCGCCGCCGCGCTGCCAGTGGGCCTCCGGCGAGGGCGGCGTGTCGCGCAGGTACCACTCGGCGTCGAGGGCGCCCATGCACCCGGTTCCGGCCGCGGTGACCGCCTGGCGGTAGGTCCGGTCGACGACGTCGCCGACGGCGAAGACGCCGGCCAGGTTTGTCCGGGTCGAGCGGCCATCGGTGAGGATGTAGCCGTCCTCGTCGGTGCCGATCTGATCGGCGACGATCTCCGATTTCGGGATGTGGCCGATCGCGACGAAGGCGCCCTCGGTCTCGAGGTCCTCGACCTCGTCGGTCTCTGTGTTCCGCAGCCGGACCTTGGTCAGCTTCCCCTCGTCGCCGCCGACGAACTCCTCGGCGACGAACGGGGTCTTGAACTCGATGTTGGGCCGCTCCTCGGCCCGCCCCTTCATGATCTTCGAAGCGCGGAACTCGTTGCGGCGGTTGAGGATCGTCAGCTCGGAGGCGAACTTGGAGACGAAGATCGCGTCCTCCATCGCCGAGTCGCCGCCGCCGATCACGATCACCTTCTTGTCCTTGAAGAAGGCGCCGTCGCAGACGCCGCAGGTGGATACGCCGCAGCCCGAGAGCTCGAGCTCGCCCGGCACCCCGAGCCGGCGCGGCTCGGCCCCCATCGCGAGGATCACGGTTTTCGCCAGGTACTCGTCGTCGCCGACGTGGACCCGCTGGACGCCGCCGTCGGAGAGCTCGACGCGGTCGACGTCGTCGGTGACGAGCCGGGCGCCGAACCGCTCGGCCTGGGCGCGGAACTGGCCCATCATCTCCGGGCCCATGATCCCCTCGGGATAGCCCGGGTAGTTCTCGACGTCGGTCGTGTTCTGAAGCTGGCCGCCCCACTGGAATCCCTCGAAGACGAGGGGCTCGAGGTTGGCGCGGGCGGTGTAGAGGGCGGCGGTGTAGCCGGCCGGGCCGCCACCGATGATGATCACGTTCTCGGTCTTCTTCTGGTCGCTCATTTGCTGCCGCCTGAGTCTAATACTTTACTTTGTATAGTACGCCCCCGGTCAAGCGCCTCCCTCGACCCTACGCTCGGCTCCGGCGGCCGCGGGCTCGACGTGGGCAGGCTCCCGTCGGTCGATCGGCAGCCCCTCCTCTTCCCAGCGCTGGACCCGGACCCGAAGCTGGAAGAAGGCGACGATCCCGGGCGGGATCGGGAGCCAGAAGGCGACCAGCCGGTAGATCAGGATCGCCGGGAAGACCGTCTCCTCGGGGATGCCGAAGAGGACGAAGGCGCCGATCATCCCGGCGTCGACGGCGCCGACCCCCGCCGGCGCCAGCGGGAACAGGTTGGCGACCATGCCGAGGAAGAAGCCCTGGACGACCACGGCGATCGGGACCTGGATCCCGAAGGCGCGGAACGAGGCCCAGAGGATCCCGATGTTCGCCGCCCAGAACCCGGCGGCCCCGAGGACGGCGAGGCCGCCGCGCGACGGATGGACGAAGAGCCGCAGCGCGAACCTCAGCCCCTCCCCCACCGTCGCCGGGACTTTGGCGATCGTGTCGACGATCGCGTGGGTGCGCTCGCCGTGGAAGTGTCTGCTGACCCGCGGCCCGACGTCAGGCGGGATCAGGGCGACCAGCGCGCCGAGGAGCATGATCAGGCCGGCGACCGCGGCGGGGATGATCGTCAGCTCGACCGAGTGCTTGCCGGGCAGGACCCCGGTCCGCAGCAGGACCCCGAAGACGATCAGCGCCAGCGGGTAGAAGGCGTAGTGGAGGGCGAGGAAGGCGACCATCCTGCGGCCGACGTCTCGCCGTTCCATCCCCGCTTTGCGCAGCGCCCAGTAGGTGAGCGCGATCCCGCCGGCCCCGCCGGCCGAGAACAGCAGGGTCGCGGCGACCCCCGCCATGTTGATCTCGTAGGTCTCGCCCCAGGTCAGCCGCAGCGCCTTGCCGCCGACCACTGCCTTGAAGAGGGCGATGTAGGTCGCGATCGCGACCACGCTGAACCCGATCGCGACCAGGACCCAGACCAGATCCGCGTCGCCGAGCTTGCTGAGCGAGTCGCCGAGGCCGACCAGCTTCGGGAACAGGAAGTAGATCGCGACGAGCAGGACGACGACGAGCAGAATCGTCTGCACGAGGCGCCGCGGCGTGAAAAGCGGCAGACCGGCGGCGCCATTACCGTTCGCCGAGCCCTCTGGAGACACCTCCAAGACGCTAAATGATCGGGGAGTTGGCGATCCTCTCCAGGCGTCGCAGGCCGGCGTTCACCCGCTCGACGGCCGGTTCGGCGAGCAGCTCGCCGCGCCGCACGGCGGCGACCAGCGCCCCTCCGGCGACGAGGTCGGTGACGTAGTGCTCGCCGAGGTAGACGAGGGCGAACCCGAGGGTCAGCCGCGTAGGCCCAGCCGACGGCGCCCGGGCCGCGCCCGGCTTCGGAGAGCGAGATCGCCGCCGTCGTCGAGGTCGCGAAGTGAAGCGATGGCATCGCCGCCCACGGGTTGCCGCCGAGCGCCGCGTACATCCGCGGCCAGGCGCCGCGCCAGGTCTCCTCCCCGACCTCGACCATGATCCGCCGCACCTCTTCGCCGGTCAGGCCCTGCTCGGAGGCCCACCACGGCGGCGCCGTCGGGCACCGCGAAGTAGCCGACGCAACCGATGTCGAAGACGGCGGCGAGACGGCGCGCGGCGCGCGGGAAGCGATCGGGATGGCGGACGAGGATGAAGACCAGGGCGGCGTAGGGCTCGAGAAACCAGAGCCAGTGGACCCAGGTGAGGAAGCGATCGACGACCCCGACCCCGGGCATCCGGCCGAGGGTGCGCTGGAGGCGGGCGTTGGGGAGCCTGCCGAGGCCGAGCGCGCGGTCGGCGACGATCGGGTAGCGGGTCTTGAGTCGGCTGCGGAGCCGGTCGGGATCGTCGTAGGGGAGCTCGTGGACCATCGTGAAGGCCCACATCTGGAGCATGTAGAGCCCGACGTCGCGCTTGCGCGATCGCGGGTAGAGCACCGCGAGGGCGAGCGGGCCCGAGGCACAGGCGGCGATCGTCACCGGCGCGGGAATGCGGAGGCGGCGTCGCAGGAGCGGCACGGCGACCGCCGCCGCGAGCGCTCCGGCCGCTCCGGCGCGGACCACCGCGCGCAGCGCCGGAGATCGACGGGATCGCGTCGGCATTGAGCGGGCGAGTATAGGAGCAGCCGGGCACCTCGCGGCCGTCCGCGACGGCGGCCCGCGTGATTAGAATGGCCGCGCCTTGTCGTCCCACTCTCCTGGCACTGACCAGATCGACACGCTGCTTTGGATCGGCTTCGTCGCCGCGATCATCCTCGTGGTCGCGATCAACGTCGCTCTGATCTACGCCCTCCGTCGTTACCACTCCGGGCGCGGGACCGAGCCGAGGGAGCTCACCGGCGGACGCGGGATCCAGCTCCGGGTCGGCGGCGCGCTCGCCGCCTTCGCGGTGGTCGTCTTCGTCCTCGGGACCGTCTACACGACCAAGGCGCGCGAGGCGCCGACCACCGGCGCCGACGGGCTGCAGTCGAAGAAGGGCGGCGGCGAAACGCTGGAAATCGAGGCCACCGGCCAGCAGTGGCTGTGGCGCTACGGCTACCCGAACGAAGCCTTCACCTATTACAAGCTGGTCGTCCCGGTCGACACGGCGGTCGACCTCGACCTCGTCTCGACCGACGTCGTCCACACCTGGGACGTCCCGTCACTCGCCGGCAAGGCGGACGCCGTTCCCGGCCGCCACCACCACATCATGTTCCGCGCCGACGAAGAAGGGACCTACCGCGGCCAGTCGGCGACCCTCTCGGGTCAGGCCTACGCGCCGATGCGCACAGAAGTCGAAGTCGTCTCGCCCGAGGAATACGAAGCCTTCATCGAACAGACCAAGACCGACATCCAGACGGCCCAGGACACGGTCGTCGCCGAACTGAAGAAGGGGAAATGAGCGCCTCCCGAAAGCCGCCCGAGCTGGTCGTCGACGGGTTCCCGCGGCGTCGCGCCCGCTGGGTCGAGATCGCGACCAGCGCCGACCACAAGGACGTCGGCCGGATGATGATCGTCGCCGCGCTCGGGTTCCTCTCGCTCGCGCTCCTCGAGCTGGTGATCATGCGCCTGCAGCTCGCGATCCCCGAGAACACCTTCCTGACGCCGGTCTTCTTCAACCGGATGCTCTCCCTCTACGGCGCCACCGCGCTGTTCCTCTTCGCGCTGCCGCTCGCTTTCGGCTTCTTCTACTACCTGGCGCCGCTGCAGATCGGCGCCCGCGGAACGGCGCTGCCGCGGGTCGGCCAGGTCGGGGCGTGGCTGTACCTGGCCGGGGCGGCCGTCCTCTACGCCGGCCTGCTCTTCACCCCCTCGGAGGGGGGAGTCAACCCGCTGGCGCCGCTGAGCGAACTGGCGTTCCTCGAAAACAACGGGATCGACGCCTGGGCCACCGCGACCGGCCTGGCGACGCTCGGCTTCGTCCTGATCTCCGTCGACCTGGTCGCGACGATCCGCCGCTGCCGGGCGCCGGGAATGGCGTGGCGGCGGCTGCCGGTGTTCGCCTGGGCGGCCGCGATCGGCTCCTGGCTGATGCTGGTGATCGGGGGGGTGTTCCTGGCGGCGGTGACGATGCTGCTGATCGACCGCAACTTCGACGGCGTCTTCTTCGCCGGCGACGCCGGCGGGGCGCCGCTGCTCTGGCAGCACCTGAGCTGGATCTTCTACACCGGCTCCTACATGCTGATCCTGATCACCGCCCTCGCCGCGATCGCCGAGATCGTCCCCGCGTTCGCCGGCAAGCCGCTCTTCAACCGCAACGCGACGATCGGGTCGCTGGTCGCGATCGCCGTGATCGGCACCCTCGCCTGGCCCCAGAACATGCTCACCGCGCCGATCCCGATCGGGTGGAAGTACTTCGCGATGGCGATGTCGCTGGCGCTGATCGTCCCCTTCGGCCTCGTCTTCTTCAACCTGATCGCCACCCTGGTCGGCGGCGCGGCGAGGATGCGGGCGCCGCTGCTGTTCGCGGCCGGCGCCCTCTCCTCGATCTCGATCGGCCTCGACGGCCGAGATCTGCCACTCGCTGATCGCCTCGGCATGGCGCATCCAGCACACGACCGACAGCACCGCGGCGACCCACTTCGCGCTGATCGGCGGCGCCGTCTTCGGCGGCTTCGCCGCCCTCCACTGGTGGTTCCCGAAGCTGACCGGCAGGACGATGGGCGAGAACATGGCCCGGATCTCGTTCTGGACGATCGCGGTCGGCACCCTCGTCACCTTCATCCCGCTGTTCCTCGCCGGGTCGCTCGAGGGGCAGGTGGCCGACGCCTACAAGTTCTTCGACAACACCGGGGTCAACGCCTACAACCTGTCGCCTCGATCGGCTCCTTCATCCTCGCGATCGGGATCCTGCTGACCGTCGTCAACGCGATCCTCAGCCGCTCGGTCGGCGTCGAGGCCGGCCACGACCCGTGGGGCGCCGACTCGCTCGAGTGGTTCGCGCTCTCGCCTCCCGACCCGCACAACTTCGACGTCCTGCCGGACGTGCGCAGCGCCCGGCCGATGCGCGACATCCGCGAGGCGATCTCGCATCGCACCAGCAGCCCCGAGCAGCCCGCTCGCGAGTCGCAGCCGGTAGCCTGACCACGTGAGCTACGAGGCGAGTGCAGCGGCGGTCTCGCGGCGCCCCGCCGCGGCGGCCGCGGTCCTCCGCGACTACCTGACGCTGACCAAGCCCAAGGTCCAGTCGCTGCTGCTGCTGACGACGGTGACGACGATGTACGTCGCCGGCGACCCCTCGATCGGCCTCGTCCTCCTCACCTGCCTCGGCGGCGCGCTCTCGGCCGGCGGCGCGAGCGCGATCAACCACGCGGTCGACCGCGACATCGACCGCCGGATGGCCCGCACGGCCAGCCGCCCGGTGGCCGCCGGCCGCATCTCCCCCACCGCCGCGATCGCCTTCGGCGCCTCGCTCGGCGTCGCCTCGTTCTCGCTGCTGGCGCTGACCGTCAACCCGCTCGCCGCGGCGCTCTCGATCTCGCGGCCTGTTCGGCTACGTCTTCGTCTACACGCTGTGGCTGAAGCGGGCGACGCCGCAGAACATCGTCATCGGCGGCGCCGCCGGCGCCGTGCCCCCGCTGGTCGCCTGGGCGGCCGTCACCGGCGACCTCAGCGGCACCGCGTTCTACCTGTTCGCGATCATCTTCTTCTGGACCCCGCCCCACTTCTGGGCGCTCTCGCTGCTGATGAAGGACGAGTACGCGAAGGCCGGCGTGCCGATGCTGCCGGTCGTCCGCGGCGAGGACGAGACCCGCCGCCAGATCCTCCTCTACACGATCCTCCTCTACGCCGTGACCCAGCTCCCGTTCTGCGCCGGCGGCTTCGGCTTCGAGTACCTCGTCGTCTCGATGGCGCTCGGCGGCGGCCTTCATCTACTGCGCGGTCCGGCTCCTGCGCAGCGCCGACCGCCGCTGGGCGCTCCGCACCTACCTCTTCTCGCTCGCCTACCTGGCGCTCCTGTTCATCTCGATGCCGATCGACCGCGCTCTCTGGTAGGAATCCGAGAATGGACCGCGAGACAGCGAAAGGCAACATGACGGCGGGGCTGGTCGCCGGCGGCATCGCCGCCGCGGTCTTCGCCCTCAGCTTCGTGGTCGCCGTCCTCTACATCGCCTCATGAGCGCGGAGCATCGCGAGATACCCGAGCCGGGCGAGCTCGTCTACGCGCCGCGGCCATCCTGGGCCCCGGCCTTCTTCGCCCTCGGCGCCGTCGCCGCCGTCTGCGGGATCTTCGCCGACGGCTTCATGGTCCCGCCCTGGGTCTTCTCGGTCATCGGCGGGGTGATCCTGCTCGCCGCCCTTCGCAGCATGGTCTCCGGCGCCCGCGGCGACTACTACCGGCTGCCGCGCAGGCAGCGGGTCCGCGGCGCCGTCCTCCCGGTCGAGACGATCAGCCCGCCCAGGGGCTAGTCAGTCCGCCGGCACTTCCGACGTCGCGCCGTCCGAGGTCCAGACCCGGACGATGTCGCGGATCGAGAGCACTCCGACGATCCCGCCCTCCTCGACGACGACCAGGTGGCGTATCCCCCGCCGCGACATCTCGGCCGCCGCCCGCTCGAGGCTCCATTCCGGGCGAGGCGGTGATGACGGAGTCGGTCATGTGCGCCGAGACCCGCTCGGCGTCCGGGTCCTCGCCGCGCCCGACCGAGTTGAGGACGTCGCGCTCGGTGATGATGCTCGGGCCCGGGACCTCCTCGTCGAGGACCAGCGCCGCCCCGGTCCCCTTCTCGAGCATCATCGCCGCGGCCTCCCGCAGCGTGTGCGTCGGGCCGACCGTCAGGACAACCTCCGACATCCCATCCCGTACCTGCATCTGGCCTCCGTCCGTCAGGACCGCGAGATCGTGTTGATCGGCTCAAGCCTACCCGACCAGGGGCTGCCCGCGAGCCTCTTTCTCGGGTAGCCGACATATAGACTCCGGCGCGCCTCGCGCCGCTTCGACATGCCCAGATCACGCACGACAATCCGCGCCCTCGCCGCCCTGCTCGCCCTGGGATCCCTGGTGATCGCGGCCTCCGGTTGCGGGACGACGAGCGGCAACGAGACGCGCGGCCGCGCCCTCTTCATCAAGAACTGCGGCACCTGCCACACCCTCGCCGAGGCCGGCACCTCGGCCCAGGTCGGCCCCAACCTCGACGACGCCTTCGCCGCGGCCCGCGTCCGCGGGCGAGCCCGACTCGACGATCGAGGGGATCGTCAAGGGCCAGGTCGAGTATCCGCGCCCGAGCAACGACAACCCCGCGGTCTCGATGCCGCCGAAGATCCTCGGCGGGCAGGACCTCGACGACGTCGCCGCCTACGTCGGCAAGTGGGCGGGCGTGCCCGGCGCGGCGCCGCCGGAAGTCGCCGGCGGCGCCGGGGCGCAGGTCTTCGCCGCCAACGGCTGCGGCGGCTGCCACACGCTCGCCGCCGCCGAAGCGGGCGGGACCGTCGGGCCGAACCTCGACGAAGTCCTGCCCGGGCAGACCGCGGCGATGATCGAAGAATCGATCGTCGATCCCGAACGCGAAAATCGCCAAGGGCTTCCCGGCCAACGTGATGCCCGGCAACTTCAAGCAGACGATCGACCCGAAGGAACTGGAACAGCTGGTCGAATACCTGATCAGCTCGACCTCGAAAGGAGGCGGCGGCTCGAAGTAGAGGGTCGCGGGCTACCTGCCGGAAGCGGCGGTGGGGCATGATCTGGGGCGATGCGCGAGCGTCTCGAACATCTCGCCGCAGCTCTACGCCCGGGTCACGGTGGTCGCGCTCGCGGCGCTGGCGCTGATCGTGCTGACCGGCGCCGCGGTGCGGCTGACGGGCTCAGGGCTCGGCTGCCCCGACTGGCCCAAGTGCTACGGCGGGACCGTGCCCCCGCTCGACACCCACGCGGTGATCGAGTACACGAACCGTGTCCTGACCGGGTTCGTCGGCCTCGCCGTGATCGCCGCCAGCGTCCTCGCCTGGTTCCGCCGCCCGTTCCGCTGGCACCTGGCGCTGTTCGGGGCGATGCTGCCGCTCGGCGTCATCGGCCAGGCGATCCTCGGCGCGCTGGTCGTCAAGTACGACCTCGCCCCGGGACTGGTGATGAGCCACTTCATCCTCTCGATGCTGCTGCTCGACGCGGCCTTCGCGCTCGCCTGGTGCTCCCGCTACGAGCCCGGCGAGCGGCGCTCCTCGAGCGACCGCCTCGGCGTCTGGTCGGTGCGCGGCCTGATCCCGCTCGGGCAGCTGACGATCCTCGCCGGGACGATCACCACCGGCTCCGGGCCCCACGCCGGCGCCCACGCCGGGCAGCTCGTCCACCGCTTCGACTTCGAGGGGACGGGAACGCTGGAATGGGTCGTCCAGCGCCACTCCGCGATCGCGACCGTCTTCGGCCTGGCGGCGATCGCCGTCTGGTTCCTGCTGCGCCGCCGAGGGGGCGACAGGCGCGCCGCACGGCCCCTCGGAGTGGTCATCGGCCTGCTCGCCCTCCAGGGCGTCATCGGCGGCGTCCAGTGGGCCCTGGAACTGCCGTCGGAGCTGGTCTGGCTCCACGTCGCCGTGGCGACGACGACCTGGCTGGCGATGCTGTGGACGGTGGCCACCGCGGGCCGGCTCGAGCCGCGTCTCTCCCCCGAAGGGGCGGAGAACCGAGCGCCAGAGGGGGCGCAGACCCCCGTCCTCACCGCAGCTAGCGCGCTGGGGCGGCGGAGTCGCCGCGTCAGTGGACGCTGGGTTCGGCCGCGAGGTCGACCACCACGTGGGTGACCGGGAGGTCGATTTCCTCCCGCGCCCGCTCGACGACGCCCCGCTCGAGCCAATGGGAGCGCTCGGGGGGATGGGTCGAGATGACGATCTCGTCGGCGGGGAAGGCGCGAAGCGCGTCCTCGATCGCCGTGTTGGGGTCGGAGTCCCCGATCTCGCCCTTCGCCCTCAGCCCGAGGCGCTCGATCTCGAGCACCGAGAGCTCCATCCGCTGGCGGGCGAGCTCGGTGGCTTCGTCGGTGTCGGAGGCCCAATGCTGGGCCCGTGAGCCGGGCAGGGCGGGCGTGACGACGAGGATCTCGCTGTCGTGGCCGCGGCCCGGTTCCTCATCTCCTCGAGCAGCGCCTCGCCGCCGACGGTCTCGTTGGCGACGACCAGGATCCGGTGCCGGCCATCGCGCCCGCGGGTGAGCTCGACGCTGCCGGGCATCGCGCCGCGCGAGTTGCGCCAGGCGACCCCGCATCCGAACCCGATCAGCGCCGCGGCGAAGACGACGCCGAACACCGGCCGCGTCAGCAGTGTGAGCGCGATCACGGCCACCGCCCCCCCTCCGATCACCACGACCCAGCGAAATGCGTCGGCCTCGGATCTCAGAGGGTTGTGCATATGCATGTTGTACTACCCGGCCGCCGATTCAGTTCAACCCCGCCGCACCATCGCTGGGAGGTGCTGGAGGGCTAGAGGATGTAGACGGTCGTGTAGACGATGATCCACATCACGTCGACGAAGTGCCAGTAGATGCCCGGCACCTCGACGCCGAGGTGGTCCTTCTCCTCGGGGCCGAAGTGGCCGCGGAAGGCGCGGATCGTCGCGAAGCTCAGCAGGCAGAGGCCGATGAAGACGTGGGCGCCGTGAAGCCCGGTCAGGCAGTAGAAGATCGAGCCGAAGCCGAGATCGCGGGCGCTGAACCCGATGTGGGCGTACTCGTTGAGCTGGATGAAGAGGAAGGTCGCGCCGAGCAGCCAGGTCAGGAGCAGGCCGAGTTTGAGCCCGCGGCGGTTGCCGCGTTTGATCGAGACCAACGCGTAGTGGACCGTGAAGCTCGAGGAGACCAGGATCGCCGTGTTGAAGCCGGCGACGGCGACCGGGAGTTCGAACGGTTCCGGCGGCCAGGTCGGCGGGATTGACGACCACGCGGAGGAAGAAGTAGGCGGCGAAGAAGGCCCCGAACAGCATCACCTCGGAGACGATGAAGAGGTAGATCCCCAGCGTCTGGCGGTCCATCCTCGAGCTCTGGTTGGCCTCCGGCGGCCCGTGGTGCTCCTCGGCGTGGCCGTGCCCGAGGGCTACCGAAGCGCTCTCCATCAGGCCTCCTCTCCCTCGGCGACGGCGGCGGCGACCTTCTCGGCGCCGCGGCCGACCTCGAGGTGCTCGACCGGCTTCTCGGTGATCTCCCGCACGCGGCCGATCAGGTCCTCCTCGAGCCAGCGGGACTGCTCGCCGCTGAAGGTCGAGATCAGCACCTCGTCGACCCGGTAGTGCCTGATCGCGTTCTCCACCGCGAGGAACGGGTCGGGGCTCATCGGCTGGCCGGTGGCGTCGATGTCAGCGCGGTAGAGCTCGGCCAGCGTCGAGGCGAGGTCGCGGGCGACGACCGGCTCGGACACCCCCTCCGCGCGCGGGCAGATGATCGTGAAACGGTGGGGGCGGGCGGACGCACGCTGCTTCAGCCGCGCGACGAGGTCGGGGGAGGCGACGGTCTGGGTCGCGACGACGAGGGTGTGGCTGACGTCCCAGCGGATCGAGTCATCCTGGATCCGGACCGGGATGTGGGTCACGGTCACGTCCGGCTCGAACCGGCTCCGCGCCCACTCGACCAGGTCCTTGCGGGTGAATCCGAAGCGGGTCTCGTCGAGGCAGGAGAGCAGTACCTCGCCGGGGTCATGGGCGCGGACCGCGTCGTCGAGCGCCAGCGCCGGCTGCGGGTCCATCACCTCGCCGATCGAGTCGATCCCGTACTCGGAGAGGACCGACATCGTCACCTCGACCCGGGCGCGGGCCGCGTCGCGAAGCTCGGCTACGTCGATGATCTGGCCTGCCGCCGGCTGGTTCTGCGGCGCCGCGACGACGACCGAGGAGGCCTCTCCGGAGCGCTCCTGGACGGTCTTGATCAGCTTGCGCCCGCCCGCGACCTCGTTGAGGAAGATCAGCAGCGGCCGGGCCTCCGGGCCTGCTCCTCGCTCACGTTGCCCCTGCTTTCGCGGGCTCGGGCTGGGTCACCTCGGCGCCCTCGCCGCCCATGATCGCGTGGCGCGCGCCGGGGACGCCGTACTCGTAGGGGCCGCCGACGACCCGCGGGATCTCGTCGAAGTTGAAGATCGGCGGCGGCGAGGAGACCTGCCACTCGATCGAATTCGCCCGCCAGGGATTCGACACCGCGCGCGGCCCGTACCGCCAGCTGACGATCATGTTGTAGAGGAAGACCAGCTGGATCGCGCCGAGCATGAAGGCGAAGCAGCTGATCAGCAGGTTCCAGTTCCCGAACTGCGATGCGTAGTCGGCGACACGGCGCGGCATCCCGTCCATCCCGATCCAGTGCATCGGGATGAACGTGCCCCAGGTCCCGACCAGCGTTCCCCAGAAGTGGACGCGGCCGAGCTTCTCGTCGTACATCCGGCCGGTGATCTTCGGGAACCAGTGGTAGATCCCGGCGAAGATCGTGAAGACCGAGCCGCCGAAGAGGACGAAGTGGATGTGGGCGACGATGAAGTAGGTGTCGGAGACGTGGATGTCGATCGGCACCATGCCCAGCATCACGCCGCTGATGCCGCCGATCGTGAAGGTGACGATGAAGGCGAGCGCGAACAGCATCGCCGTCGAGTAGGTGTGGATCTTGCCGAAGTAGAGGGTCCCCAGCCAGGAGAAGATCTTGATCCCGGTCGGGACCGCGATCAGCAGGGTGGTGATCATCATCGGCACCCGCAGCCAGCTGAACATCCCGGCGACGAACATGTGGTGCGCCCAGACCGAGTAGCTGAGGACGACGATCCCGATCAGCGCCAGCGCCATCAGCCGGTAGCCGAAGATCGGCTTTCGGGCATGGGTCGATATGACCTCGGAGATGATCCCGAACCCGGGCAGCATCATGATGTAGACCGCCGGGTGCGAGTAGAACCAGAAGATGTGCTGGTAGCTGACGACGTCGCCGCCGCCCGCGAACTCGAAGAACTGGGTGCCGAGGGCGCGGTCGAAGAGGACCATGAACTGGGCGCCGGCGATGAACGGCGTCGCGGCGACGACCAGCAGCGAGGTCGAGAGGTTCGCCCAGACCAGCAGCGGCATCCGCCAGAAGGTCATCCCCGGCGCCCGCATCGTGATGATCGTGACCAGGAAGTTGAGCGCGGTCGCGATCGAGGAGGCGCCGGCGAACTGGACCCCGAGGTTGAAGAACGATTGCCCGAGCGGCGCCCCGGTCGAGAGCGGCGCGTACCCCGTCCAGCCGGCGTCGAAGGCACCGCCGGGGGCGAGGAAGCTGCCGATGAAGAGCAGGCCGGCCAGCGGCAGCATCCAGAAGCTGAGCGCGTTGAGGCGCGGGAACGCCATGTCCGGCGCGCCGATCATCAGCGGCAGGACGTAGTTGGCGATGCCGGCGAAGACCGGGATGACGAAGACGAAGATCATCAGCACCGCGTGAGTCGAGAAGAGGCTGTTGTAGGTCGAGGCCTCGACGATCTGCTGGCCGGGCTGGGCGAGCTCGGCCCGGATCAGCATCGCCATCAGGCCGCCGACGAAGAAGAAGAAGAAGGTGGTGACGATGTACTGGATGCCGATCACCTTGTGATCGGTGTTGAAGTGGAAGTAGTCCCGCCAGCTCTTGGCCCCGTGCTGGGAGTGGTCCTCGGGGATCGTCGGCGCGCCGAAGGCCCAGCGCAGCCAGTAGTCGAAGCAGCCGAACCCGAGCAGGAAGCCGAGCGGGCCGCTCACCAGCGGGACGACGACGTGCGGGTACCCGGTCTGCTTGGTCTGCCAGATCTCCAGGCCCGAGACCGCGCGCAGCGCGACGACGAGGCCTAAGCCGAAGGCGGCACCCAGAATCAGTCCGAGCCCGCCCCTGATCCACCCGGGTCGTTTGATCGCGTTCACCATCAGGCGCTGACCCCCATTATGCCCCTCCCGCCCCGATCGGCACCGGGTTCGTTTCGGTGTCCTGGATGACCGAGTCCTCGAACGGTTTCGGCACTTTCTGCTTCAGCCCTTCGACCCATTTGCGGAATTCCGGCACCGACTCGACGACGACTTCAGCCCGCATCGTCGCGTGGCCGAAGCCGCAGAGCTCGGTGCAGATCAGCTGGTAGTGCCCGACCTTGTCGGGGGTGACGATCGCGGTCGTGGTGAGCCCCGGGACCGCGTCTTTCTTGATCCGCCACTCCGGGACCCAGAACGAGTGGATCACGTCCTGGGCGTGCATTTTGAACTGGACCTGGCGGTTGACCGGGACGTGCATGACCCCCTGCGAGAAGGCCTCGCCCTTGCCGGGGTAGCCGAAGCTCCACGCGAACTGCTGGGCGAAGACCTGGACGGTGAGAGGGTTTTCGTCCTTTTCTTCGATCTTGTCGAGGACGACCCAGCTGTAGCCGGCCCCGAAGAGGACGATGATCGTCGGAATCAGGGTCCAGGCGACCTCGAGCCGGGTGTTGCCGTGGATCGGCTCGCCGTCCGACTCGTCCCCCGGTTTCGCCCTGAATTTCCAGAGCGCGTAGAAGAGCATCACCATCACCAGCGAGAAGACGAAGGACGAGAGGACGATCATCACGTCGAGCAGATGATCGATTTCCGGGGCCGCGGTCGAGGCCTCTTCCCCGTTCCAGTGGATCTGCAGCATCACCGCCGAGATCACCGCCGTCGCGACGGCGGTGACGGCGAACATTTTCAATATCGGGAGGCGGCCGATCATCGTTCGGCCGGGGATTCTATGCATCCGGCAGACGGTCTAGCTCGCCCCGTGAGGCGGCGATGACCCCGCGGGCGACGCCCTCCCAGCTCCAGAGCCGGTGGGCGGTCGAGACCAGCGCATCGCGAGCGGCCGCCCGGTCCTCCCCGGGCAGCGAGAGCCACCCGTTCAGCCTCTCGGCGATCGCCTCGATCGCCCCCTCCTCGACCGCGAACGAGGTCAGCCCTGCCGCCTCGGCCGGCAGCGCCTCGGCCAGGCTGCGGGAGACCTCGAGCATCCCCGAGTGCCCGGCGGAGACCGGCAATGCGCCGCATGCGGCGGCCTCGGCGGCGACCATCCCGAACGCCTCGGGAAAGGTGCTCGGCATCACCAGCGCCTCGACGTCGGGCAGCAGGTCCGCGACCTCATCGTGCTCGAGCCGGCCGACGAGCTCGACCGAGGCCGCCATTCCGCGCGCCGCGTCGAGATAGCCGGGCGGCGGCGCGGCGAGGAAGGCGCTGAGGATCGGGAGCGGCCGCTCGGGCCCGCCCTCGAGCCCGCGGCCGAGCCTTGCGATCCTCGCGGGCGTCGTCGAGGTCGCCTCGGTCGAGGGCGGCCAGCAGTCGCTCGACCCCCTCCTCATAGGCGCCGAACCCCGCGACCCGCAACCGCGCTCCGGGGTTGCGGGCGAGGACGAGGGGCCAGGCCGCGAGCAGGAGGTCGACGCCCTTCGAGACGATCAGCTTGCCGACGAAGGCGACCACCGGCTCCCGCTCGCCGCCGCCGTTCCGCGGGCGGAACAGCTCGGTGTCGACGCCCGGCGGTCCCAATCGCGTCTTCTCCCTGAGCCCCTCGAGGCCCGGCAGCGCCTCCCAGAGCGACTCGGCGGTGTGGTGGGAGCCGGTGAGGACGCAGGAGGCGGCGCGCATCCCCTCCTCGGCGTAGGGCAGGAAGCGGGGGTTCGGTTTGACGGTGTACTCGAGCGCCGAGCCGTGGATCTTGGCGGCGAACTCGCCGATCCCCGCGCGGGCGAGGATGCACGGCCCCATCACGAGGTGGCCGGCGAGGGCGGCGTCGGGAGGCCCGGCGGCGGCGGCGACATCGCGCACCGCTGCGACGTTGTCCTCGAGGTAGCGGTCGAGCTCGGCCTCGGTCAGCTCCGGGAACGCCTTCACCTCGAAACCCTCGTAGGGGTCCTTGAGGTAGACCGGCAGCAGGCCGTGGATGTCGGGGTTGTGGATCTCGACCCCCTCGACCCGGACCCGGCGCTCCTGGCAGACCAGGTGCACCTCGTGTCCGAGCCGGGCCAGGGCCGCGGCCAGGTTCGCGGTGTAGATGTTGCTGCCGGTGCCGCGCAGCATGTAGCCGTGGAAGAGGAGGATCTCTCATATTCCGCCGCCTCCTCTGCTCTCGCTCGGGCCAGAGGAAACAGAGATGGACTGGCCCTCGCTCCCGCGTCCGGGGGTGGCGGGTGGGATATTGTGCGCGCTCATGAATCAGCGCCAGCTATACCGGATGCGGGCGCCGGGCTCCGGCCGCGAGGCGCTCGCCCACGCCGAGCCGGGCTCGGTCTACGCCGACCGCGAGACCGAAGAGGAGATGATCCCGGTGGCGGCGATTCTGCCGCTGGCGCCATCGGCCTCCTCGCTGCCGCGCTCGCCCGAGAACCTCCGCGCCTGCCGCCGCTGCGACCAGCTGATCGGGCTCGACGTCAGCGACTGCCCCTACTGCGGCCTGCGCCAAGAGGCGATCTGAGCGCCTATTTCGGCGTCCTCGGTCGCTCAAGTGCAGAGCACGTATCGCTCCCTGCGTCCTTGAACTAGGCGCTCAGGGTTTCTTGACGATCGTCGCCGTGTAGAGCAGCCGGGCCGAGGAGTAGAAGCAGCCGTAGGTCTTGACCTTGCCGACCCCCTGCTGCGGGTGGCCGCTCTGGATGTCTTCCTTCGAGGAGCAGTGGCCCGTCGCCCGGCTGCCGCGCCAGGTGTTCACTTCGGAGACGTTGAAGGCGAACATCGGCGCCCAGGTCGGGACGGTGAGGGCGACGACCTGGCCCTGGACGACGCTCAGCGGGTGATCGAGGGCGAAGACCGGCGTGCTGCCGAAGTAGGGGTTGAGGGTGACCAGCGGGCTCTGGCGGACCAGCTTGTAGCGGGGCGGCTTCGACCCTTCGAGCCGCCGCAGGACGCCGATCCGGGCCTTCGAGGGTGAGCCGAGGAATTCGTTGAAGAACCCGACCTCGTCGGTCGATTTCGCCGTCGCTTCGCGCGAGGGGCGCGCGAGGGCGATCGACCAGGCGACGATCTTGCCGTCGAACGGGACGACGTACGGTTCGGGGACGCCGCCGGCGTTGACCTGGAACCCGGAGACGTGCCCCTCGACCCGGCAGGGGACGACCTCGACGTTGTTGACGGTTTTGCCCGGGCACGACGGCTTCGGCGAGACGTCGGTCTGGCCGAGGACGATCACCCGCGCGGGGGCCGAGTCGGCGGCGTCGGGCCGCGCGAACGCGACCAGCGCCGCCAGCGCGCAGGCGAGGCAGAGGGCGGCGGCCGCCCGGCTCCGCTGCTTTCGGCTGTCGGTAACGGTCAGCAAGACTCACCTAACCCTGTCCCGGAGGCAGGGTTGCGGCCCCGATTCTGCCTGGACGCACGGCCAAATGCCCGCCGGCAGCGCGATTTGCACAATCCCGGCCAGGATGGCGCCGCGGGCGGTGGTCTAGGGTTGCCTGCCGACATGGACGACGCGCCCGATCGCGGAGGGGAATTCATCGCAGCCGGCCTAGCCTCGCTCGGGATCGAGGCGGACGAGACCGACCTCGCGGTGATCAACGGCGTCCACCAGGTCTTCGGGCCCGCGATCCGCCAGCTGATCGAGTTCGACACGAGCACGGTCAGGCCCGAGCGGAGCCTCGATCTCTCCCAGACGCCGCCGCCCGAGGAGGAGGCGTGAGGACGATCGACCTCTCGCTGCGAGGGCAGGCGGAGGCGGTCGCGTCCGGCGAAGCCGATCCGTCGGAGCTCCTCGATCAGGCCCTGGCCCGGATCGAGGAGCGAAACCCGGCGCTGAACGCGATCGTCGAGACCTTCCCCGACCGCTCGCGCGAGATGCTCGCCGCGGCCCCCGAGGGGCCGCTTCGTGGCGTCCCGGTCGTGATCAAGGACGAGTGGCCGCTGCCCTGGCGCGCGCAGCGCTTCGGCAGCGCCGAACTGCTGAAGCCGACCGCGCCGGCGGAGTCCGGCCCCTACCGCGCACTGCGCGATGCGGGGGCCGTGATCGTCGGAGTCGGCAACATGGAAGAGCTCGGTGCAGGCAGCACCGGGGCGATCTCCGTCTACGGCCCCGCCCACAACCCCTGGGACATCGATCGCTGCCCGGGCGGCTCCTCCAGCGGCCCTGCCGCGTCGGTCGCCGCCCGCCTCGTCGGCGGCGCCGTCGGAGCCGACGGGCTCGGCTCGGTCCGCTACCCGGCCGCCTACTGCGGCCTGACCGGGCTGAAGCCGACGTTCGCCCGCTCGGCGATGGACGGCCACCACGCAGCGGCCACGACGACGACGATCGTCTCCGGCCCGCTCTGCGCAGACGCCGCCGATTGCCGCCTCCTCGCCGGGGCGCTCTTCGGCGAGGGACTCGCGGCGGGCGATGCCTCCGGACTGCGGATCGGAATCGTCCACGACGTCCCCTCCGAGGACGTCGACCCCGAGGTCCGCGATGCCTGTGAGGCTGCGATCGAGATGCTTCGGGAGGAGACCGGAGGCACGATCCACGAGGTGGCGATCCCCGATCTCGCCGAGGCGACGATCGCGGCGATCCTGATCGCCAACAGCGACGGGCTCGGCGGGGTCACGCCGGACCAGCTCAACCGGCTCAACCCGGAGATAAGCCTGATCAACCGCGGCGTCATGAAGTACCGGATGCTGATCCCGTCGGTCGCCGTCTCCCAGGCGCATTTGATCCGGACGCTGACCCGGCGCCGCCTCGCGGCCCTCTTCGAGGAGGTCGACGTGCTCGCCTGGCCGACCGTCCCGGCTCCCGCGCCCCCGCTCGAGGCGCCGATCGTCGAGCTGCCCTCGGGAACCGAGACCGCCGACCGCGCCAACGTCCGCGGCGGCGCCCTCGCCAATCTGACCGGCACCCCGGCGATCAGCGTCCCGGTCGGGCTCAGCTCCGGAGGCCTCCCGATCGGCCTCCAGCTCGAGGCCGCCTGGGGACGCGACGAGCTCCTGCTCGACGCGGCCGAGGCCCTCCAGCGGGCGAACGGCCGCCGCTGGGTCGACGCCCTGCCTCCGCTCGCCGAGGCCGAGCCGGCGGCAGCCGACGGCCCCTGATGCGGGCGATCGTCGGCTCGATCACCTGGTCGGAAACCTGGCCGGGGTTCGTCGCGGTGGCGGGGATGCTCGCCTTGGTCGCGGCCCTCTCACTGCGTGGGATGCGGCGAACGGCGGTCTGATGGCAGAGCCGGCGGTCGTCGAGATCGCGGAGCGGGTCCTGCGCGGCAACTGGCTCGAGGGCGAGCGCGACGGGACCGGCTTCGCCTACACCCGCCCCAGCCCCAGCCGCTATCCGTGGCAGTGGTATTGGGACTCGTGCTTCGCGGCGATCGTCTGGCGCCGGTTCGACCCGACACGCGCCCGGCGCGAGCTCGAGAGCCTGCTCTCGGCTCAGCGCGAGGACGGCTTCATCGGCCACACGATCTTCTGGGACCGGCATGTCTCGCTGAGCCGGCTGCCGTTTTACAACGTCGCCTCGCGACGGGCGTTCCAGACTGAGACGATCCAGCCGCCGCTGCTCGCCTGGGCCTGGCGGATCGCGGTCGGGGATCCGCGGGCGGAGCCGCGGATCTCGGCTCAGGTCGAGTGGCTGGCGCGCAACCGGGACCTCGAGGGGGACGGGCTGCTCTGGATCCTCCAGCCCGACGAGTCCGGCCTCGACGCCTCGCCGAAGTTCGACGAGGTCTGGGGGCGGCGGGCGAACGGCAGGATCGGCTTTCCCTGCCTGGTGCGGCGCAACAGGCGGCTCGGCTTCGACGCGGCGCGGGTCCGCGACGCCGGCGGGCCCCTGCTCTGCGAGGCGATGGTCAACACGTTCTGGTCCCTCTCGCTGCAGGCCCTGGGCCGTCCCTCGGCGACGCCGGCGCTGATCGAGCGGCTCTGGGACGAGGGCCGCGGGCTCTTCGTCGACGAGGCCCAGCCGGGGAAGGTCCGGCCGCGCACGGTCACCTGGGCGTCGCTGGCGCCGCTGGCGCTTCCTGACCTGCCGGAGGAGATCGGGCACCGGCTGGTCGAGGAGCACCTTCTGTCCCCGCGCGAGTTCGCGACTCCGGTGGCGCCCCCGTCGGTGGCCGCCGACGAGCCGAGCTACGAGCCGGGCGGCGGGCCGCGGCCCGATCCGCCGCTACTGGCGCGGCCCGACCTGGGTCAACTCCGCCTGGATGATCTGGATCGGGCTGCGCCGGCTCGGCTATGAGGAGGAGGCGGCGAGACTGGCCGAGGGCCTGTTCGGCGCGGTCGAGCGCGAAGGCCTGCGCGAGTACTACGACCCCCGCGACGGCACCGGCCTCGGCGCTGTCGACTTCGCCTGGTCGGCGCTGGTGGCGGAGCTTGCCGAGCCCGATCCGAGCGCGGCGGTCAGCTATTTGTAGCGATAGGTGATGCGGCCGCGGTCGAGGTCGTACGGCGAGAGCTCGATCTTCACCCGGTCGCCGGGCAGGATCCTGATGTAGTGGCGGCGCATCTTGCCGGAGATGTGACCGAGCACCTCGTGCCCGTTGTCGAGTTTGACGCGGAACATCGTGTTGGGGAGGGCCTCGGTGATCTCGCCCTCCATCTCGATCTTCTCCTCTTTGGCCATGCGGCGGAGAGGCTACCTGACGGGAGAGAATCGGCGGCGCCGGCGTTCATGGCGATCGCGGCGCCCGCTACGGTCTCGGCATGACCCGGGACGAGGAGCGGGCGGCGGACTTCGTCGGACGGTTCACCGAGTTTTGGCAGGCACCGACCGTGGAGGGGCTCGACGACCGTCCTCGCGCCCGATGCACGGCTTTCCGCCCCGATGACCGCGACGACACACGGCCTGGAGGAGGGAAGGCGCGCCTTCGCTTCGCTCTTCGAGCTGATCCCCGACATGACCGCCGAAGTTCACCGTTGGGGTGCCACCAGAGATGGGGTCCTGATCGAGTTCACGGTTCGGGGAACGGCCGGCGGAGCTGCGATCTCCTGGGAGTCGGTCGACCGCTTCGTCCTCGACGAGGACGGGCTGGCAACGGAACGCTTCACCTATTTCGACTCTCTGCCGCTCGCGCTCTCCCTATTGCGGCGCCCGCGGGCATGGGCCGGATTCGCTCGCGGCAGATTCAGCCAAACACGCCGCTGAGCCGTCACCGTGGCAACAGAGGACCTCGGGACGACTGGAGAGCCAGGTCAGCCCCGCCCGACAATCGCAGCGAACGCCGTGCGAATGCCGTTTGCGGTCACTGCCATGTGGAGCCATGACCGCCCTCGCGGACTGATCGGTACAACCAGCTTCTTGGTCTTCGCCCGAACCTTGAACCTGCTCTTGTTGACGGTGAGAAGGGTCGGCACGGCGGAGCGTGCCTTGATCACGATCTTCTTCGCTCCCGGCCCGATCTTCTTCGGAACCGAGAGCCGCAGGAACGGGAGCCGGACCGGCTTCACCTTGACGATCGCGCCGGCGCTGGCGGCCGATCCACCGGCTCCGTGAGCGACGAGGCGTATGTGGTTCTTGCCCGGAGGAAGAGTGCCGGTCATGATCGCCGTCCCGCTGCCGAGGGGCAGGGAACCGTCGAACCAGCGCAGCCGCTTTCCCCTCAGCGCCGTCGGCCCCGGCTGGAATGCCTGCCCCGTCAGCTGCAAACCGGTGTCTCCGGGAAGCACCTTGGGCGTCTTGGCGATCGTCACAACCGGGGGAGCGGGGCGGCTCGTGAACGTGTCCGAGGTCGCGACCCCTTCGTCGAATCCGTCGTTGACCCGCACCCGCACCCTTGCTCGGTGGGCCGCCTCGAGATAGCTCCCGGGAATCCTTGCCCTGCCGTGGTCGGGCCCGATGAAGACGGGCCGCCACCTGCGCCCTCCATCGCTCGAGAAGTCGACCGAAGCAGTGTCGTTCTTGCGACTCGCACCGAAGGTTTTCCATTTCACCGCCACGCTGCTCCGCCCGCCGACCACCGCGCCGCGCCGCGGCGAAAGCACTCGTAGCTTGGGTCGGCGCCGGGGGCGCGTGCGCTTGCCGACCGGGACGCCGTTGTCCAGCACTTCGACGCTCTCGACTCCGTGGCTCGGGATTTCCGCGGAGAGTTCCAGCAGTGCGGCATCCCCGTCCTGGTGGAGGGACTCAGCCGCCATCGGGACGCTGCGCAGGATCTGACCTCCGCGGCCCCTGGCGACGAGCTTGAAGCCGGAGGTTCCGGTCTTGAGCCGGGGCCCGACCTGCGGTCCGACGCTCGTGAAGCTGAAGCTGGATCCGGTGTCGTAGCCGATCACCCGCAGGCGCCTTCGGTTGATCCGGGCATTTGGCCGGCTCGCCCCGTGCCTCGCGGAGCGGGAAGAGTGAGCGCCGGCGCTCGCGGCGAAGGTTCGGTAGACCGCATACCAGTTGATCGGCGACACCCAGACGCCCGGGTCGCCGCCTACTGCGCCCCCGGTCTTCCCCGCGCAATAGGACATCAGGTCCATGTTCTGCCACCAACTCACGCCGTCGGCCACGATCCGGTACGGGAAGGAGTCCATCCTCAACCCGATCCCCAGCAGCTGGCCGAATCCTTCGGTCGAGTTCGGGTCGTCGCCCCCATTGTTCACAAATTGACCCGGCTCTCCCAGCGCCGCCGCCTCCGCGGCGTGGGTCTCGCCCGGCTTCAGCGGCCACGGCGTCCCGCTCTGGCCTTCATCGTCGCTGTCACCGTCGTCGCCGCCGCCGCACTCGCTGCTCGCGTGCGCCAGGCCAAACTGGTGGAACAGCTCATGCGCCACGCCCGACAATGGACGGTTCCCCGGCGAATTCGTTGGATCGAAGGTGATCGCCGAGACGTTCCCGAAGGTGCCGAAGGCACTTTCGATCCCACCTCCGGTGAGCCCGCGAAAGCCACCCTTGGCAATCCCCATCGTCGAGAAGTTCGGGTTTCCCATCGCCGAGGCCCAGTCCTTCACCCGACCGTGTGCGGCCCCGCCCATTTCCAGTTCATTCCTGCTCGAATTGACGATGTCGCTGATGTCGATGATGCCCTGGTAGGGCAGCACCGTGAAGCCGTCATTCGGGTTGCGCGGGTTCCAGCCGGGATTTGCCAGTGGCGTGATCAGCCTCGCGTCTTCGGTGGCGACGCTTGCGGAGACGGGCAGTGCGCCGTTGACACTCAATGCCACGGTGTCGAGGGCGACGGTCTTGGTGTCATAGAAGGTGACGCCGTTGATCGCGAAGCTGTTGTTGCCTTTGCAATCGGACGTTGAACACTCGGGCCGACGCCCCGGCTGCGGGAATCCCGGTTCCTGAAACAGATTCCCGCGCAGGCTGATCGTGCCGGAGGTCCAGGAAACCGGCAGGGTGAACGTGTAGGCGTGTTCGTTGCTGATCCGCTCCGGTTCGAGCACCGGAGCGGGGTTGTCCTCCTGGACGCTGGTCAATCCCGGCCCGCCGCCCTGGGTCGAGGGTGGGCCGTAGTCGGGCCGGAGCGGGCTGCCGGGCAGTTCCCGCCCGTCCCTGAAGCCATAGAGAAGGGCACCGACTTCCTTGATGCCGGACGCGATCTGGCCGTGGGCATCGGCGAAGAACCGGACCGCGGTCTGCTTGTGCGCAATCAGGGAGAGCCAGTTGTAGCTGCCGCCCGATCCGTTGCTGCCGCTTGGCTTCAGTTCGCCTTCGGGCTGGATTCCCTGCGTCACTTCGAGCCCCTGGGCCCTTAGGTCGTAGTTCCCCGCGACCGAGACGAGAATCTTCACCGACCGCGCGAGTTCGCCCGCTCCTGCGGTCGGCACGCCCTGCACGGTGACGAGGTTGTTGGAGACCGGCGGGGCGTTGGGGCTTGCGGAGAGGTCAAGGGTGAGCGCGCTACCGTCCGGACCACTGCTCGGATTCGGGCTGACACTTGCGCTCACCCCCGTCGGCAGGCCGCTCACGCCGAAGCTGATCGGGCCGACCGAGGTCGAGTTCCGGTGCAGGACCAGCGGCACGCTCGCCGAGCTCCCGGGAGTGAGAGTCGTTGCGAGGCTGGGCCCGGACAGCCCGAAATCCGGTGGGATAGAGCTCGGCAGCGATTCGAATTCCAGGTCGTCGACCGCGACATGACACAGGGTCGGAATCGGACTCGTCAGCTCGATATAGCCGATGTCGGATTCTGCATCTGCGATTTCGAGCTTCGTGTCGATCCCGACCCCGGAGATGCCCTCGGTGTCTTTGGCGAGGGGTATCGCGTTCCCGCCCAGGTCATAGCCCTGCAGAGTGATCGAAGCCGGAAAGCCTTCGGTCGGTTCGACGTTTCCGACGTAGATGCTTGCGTGATTCCGGGGAGCGGCGAAGCCGGCCCACATATGTGCTTCCGCGAACTCGCTGCCGCATTTCTGGCTCACGTCGAGCGCTCCTGGCGAAGAGTGCGTCTCGCCGCTGGGCGGTTCCACCACAGATGGGTGCAGTTCAGCCGCACCGCTCGGCTTGACATCGAATGTGACGCCCTGCGCGGCGTACTGGTTGCCGATGATCGTGCCGGCCCCATGGTCATCGAAGCCGATCACGGTTTCCGCGGCATCCGCACCCGCAGGCGCAGACCCCGCGGCCAGGATCAACGTGGTGGCTGCCAGGAGTAGCTGCTTCGAAGCCCTGAGCGTCATGCGACCTTTTTGCATTAGCAGGACGGCCAGCTCGGATGCACCGTCTGCCGACGAATCATCTAGTCAAACTGGGTACAGGAAATCATCAGCCGCGGATCGAGCGCGCCCGCTCCACCGCCTCGTCCCGGGTCGTGACCTCGCCCGCATACTGGGCGGCCTCGAGCTCTTCCAGGATCCCGCCAAGCTCGGGCCCGGGCTCGATCCCGAGCTCGACCGCCAGCTCGTCGCCGCGGAGGAGCGACTCGGGCGGGCCGTCGCGGCGCCAGTCGAGGGCGGCCGCCAGCATCTCGCGGGCGAGGCGGAGATGATCCTCGATCGCGTCCTCGGTCGCAAACGGCCCGCCGCCACGGGCCGAGAGGCGGTCGGCGACGGTCAGCAGGGTGACGTCGGCGGAGACCGGCTCGGTGGCGCGCAGGTACTCGTGGACGCGGCGCGGGGGCAGCGGCGCCTCGTGGACGAGGAAGCCGAGCCGCAGGTGGTTCAGCGTCAGCGCCCGCAGGTGGTCGGTCAGGGCGCGGCTCGCCCGCAGCCGCGAGCAGATCTCCGAGATCGTCTGCGCCCCGAGCTTGTCGTGGCCGATGAAGGTGACGTAGCCGTTCCGTTCGCCGCGGGTCTGGGGCTTGGCGATGTCGTGCAGAAGGGCACCGAGCCGCAGCGCGCCGCCGCGGGTGAACTCGTCGGCGAGCGGCTCCTCGAGCAGCTCGCGTGCCTCGTCGGCGCGGTCGCCGGCGAAGCGGTCGAGGCCGGCCTCGACGACAAGGGTCTGCTCGAGCACCGCGATCGTGTGGCCGTGGACGTCGAGGTGGTGGTTCGGCCCCTGCTCGACTCCACGCAGTGCCTCGAGCTCGGGCAGGACCGCGGCGGTCAGGCCGAGATCGTCGAGGAGCGCGACGCCGCGCAGCGGGTCGGGGCCGGAGATCAGCCGGCGGATCTCGGCGAGCTGCCGCTCGCCGGCGGCCTCGGTCGCGCGCACCGCTTCGGATCGAGCCAGCGCCCGCGTCCCTGGGTCGAGCTCGAGCTCGAGCTCGGCGGCGATCCGCGGCGCCCGCAGCAGCCGCAGTGGGTCGGTGGCGAAACTGCCCTCCCCGACGACCCGCAGGACGCCCCGCTCGAGGTCGGCGAGCCCGCCGTGGGGATCGATCGGGTCCCCTCCTGCGAGCGGAACCGCCACCGCCCCGAGGGTGAAGTCGCGGGCGTCGAGGTCGGACTCGATCGTCTCGCCCCGAAGCGCGGTCAGGTCGACCTGCCAGGCGCGGTCCCTGGCCACAACCCGCCAGGTGGCGAACTCCGCCGAGAGCTCGAAGGCGTGGCCTTCGCCGGCGGCGGCAATCGCCCGCGCCGCCGGGGCCGGATCCCCGGTGACGGCGAGGTCGAGATCGGTGACCTCGCGGCCAAGGGCGGCATCGCGGACGGCGCCGCCGGCGATCCAGGCCTCCTCGCCGCCGGCCAGCGCTTCGCGCGCGATCGCCACCAGTGGCGCGGCCTCGAGACGGTCCGCCAGGCCCGTCACCTCCACGCGCTCATTCCGCCGACCTCGGGACCCTGGCGGAGATCCCGCAGGTGACCTCGTAATTGATCGTGTCGAGCCGCCCGGCCACCTCCTCGGCGAGGATCGACTCGTCGCCCTGAGTCCCGATAAGGACCGCCTCGTCGCCCGGCTCGACGTCGGTCTCGGGACCGACGTCGACCGTCACGTTGTCCATCGAGATCGTCCCGACCAGCGGGTGACGGCGCCCTCGTATCAGCACCTCGGCGTTGTTTGAGAGGCCGCGGCGGACACCGTCCCCATATCCGAGCGGCAGCACGGCGACGTGGGTATCGATCGGCGCCCGCCAGGTGCGCCCGTAGCCGGCGCTGTCGCCGGCCGCGAAGGGCTTGACGTCGGCGACGTAGGAGGAGAGCGAGAGCGCGGGAGTCAGATCCTGCTCGGCGGGGTCCCCCTGAAACGGGTCGAGCCCGTAGATCGCCACACCACAGCGGACCATGTCGAAGTGCGAGCGGCGATCGCGGAGGGCGGCGGCGCTGTTGGCGGCGTGGACGATGACGTCGGGAAATTCCTCGCGCACGGCCTCGGCGACGACCGAGAACCGCTCGAGCTGATCGTCGAAGAACTCGGAATCGGGCTCGTCGGCGGTGGCGAAGTGGGTCCATACCCCGGCCAGCTCGAGGTTCTCGTGTGCCGCGCAGGCGCGGGCGATCGCGATCACCCTCGCCGGGTCGCGATTCCCGAGCCGGCCCATGCCGCTGTCGTGCTTGACGTGGACGCGGGCCGGACGCCCCCAGGCCCGTGCCCGTTCGGCGGCCAGCCCGAGGAAGCCTTCACGCCAGATCGCGATCTCCGACCCGGCGCCGAGCACGCCATCGAGCTCCTCCGGGGTCAGCGCCCCCATCGTCAGCAGCGGGACATGCGGGAGGGCGCGGCCGATCCGCTCCGCCTCGGCGGCGGTCGCGACGGCAAGCCGGGTCGCCCCGCCCTCGAGCGCCGCATCGGCGCAGGCGCCCGCGCCGTGGCCGTAGCCATCGGCCTTGACGACCGCGCAGAGCTCGACGCCCTCGCCGACCTCCTCCTTCAGTCGCGCGCAGTTGCGCTGAACGGCGCTGAGGTCGATCCGGGCGGTCGCCCGCGCCATTTAGCGGCCGACGAGCGCGGCCAGCGCGTCGGCCCGGGTGACGAGGCCGGCGAGCCGGCCGTCGCCATCGACCACGGGCAGGTGGTTGTGATGTGTCTCGGCGACCCTCCGAGCGACGGTCTCGGCGTCGTCATCGACGCTGACGACCTCCGGCTCCGCGGTCATCAGCTCCGAGACCTTGGTCGCGAACGCCTTGTCGAGCCGCTCCTCGAAGCCCTTCAGCGAGCCGAGAAAGATCGGCGAGCCCATCAGGTCGAAGAACAGCGGCAGGTGAAGGTCGGCCTCCTCGTCGCCGATGATGAGGTCGGACTCGCTGACGATTCCGACCAGCTTGCGGCCCTCTTCGATGACCGGGATCGCCCCCTTATCGGTCTTGGCGAGCAGCTCGACCGCGTCCCGGGCGTCGGCGTCTGGAGACACCGTGGGGACGGTCGTGTCCATGATCTCGGCGGCCGTCGTCATCTTGGGAGTGCGAGGTTATTGGACCGGCGCCCTACCCGGGCCGCAGCCCGGCCGGAATCGAGTCGATCACGTCGGTGGCGATGGTCGACTCGGCGGCGCCGATCCGCGCGGCTGCATCGTTCCCGGCCCGAGCGTGGGCGAGGACGCCGGCGCAGGCCGCCGCGAACGGCTCCAGCCCCCGCGCGAGCAGGGCGGCGACGATCCCGGAGAGGACGTCGCCGGTCCCGGCCGTCGCCAGAGCCGGAGCCGAGACGACGTTGACGGCGACTCGGTCGCCGTCGGTGACGATCGTGTCGTCGCCCTTCAGCACGACCACAGCATCGGCGGCCACAGCGGCCCGCCGGGCGGACTCCAGGCGCTCGGCGGAGATCTCGTCGGAGCCCGTCTCCAGCAGCCGCGCCAGCTCTCCGGCATGGGGGGTGAGGACCGTCGGCGCGTCGCGGGCGGCGACCCGGTCGAGCAGGCCGGCGAGGGCGTTGAGGCCGTCGGCATCGAGAACGAGCGGAGCCTCGATCGCCCCGATCACCTCCCGCGCCAGCTCGACCGAGGCGGGATCGCGACCGAGACCAGGCCCGAGGACACCGGCGGCAGCCCGCTCGAAGGCGCCCAGAACCGCCTTCGCCGAGGCCGGGGCCAGGAAGCCGTCGCCTCCCGGGCAGCCCGCGGACATCACCTCGGGCTGGCCCGCCTCGAAGACGGCCTCGAGGTCGGCGGGTACGGCGACGGTCGCGTAGCCGGCCCCGGCCCGGATCGCCGCCAGCGACGACATCTGGACAGCGCCGGTCAGGCCCCGCGACCCGCCGGCGATCGTCACCTGGCCCGAGCTGAACTTGGTCGACCGCGGGCCCCTCGCCGGAGCGAGCCCGAGGACAGCCGCCCCGATCTCCCCGGCGGCGGGGGCCGACGGGGCGCCGTCGGGGATCCCGATCGGGACGACCCGGAGCTCGCCGGTGTGCCGCTTGCCTGGCGCGATCCGGTGGCCGAGCTTTGGTGCGTGGAAGCTGACCGTGATCGCCGCCTCGACCGCGGGCCCCTCCACCTCTCCGCTCGAGGCGTCGACCCCGGAGGCGATGTCGCAGGCGACGACCGGCGCCCCGCTGCGGGCGATCGCCTCGATCGCCGCCGCGGCGGGCTCGCGCGGAGCCCCCGAGAACCCGGTCCCGAAGATCGCGTCGACGACCGCCCCCGAGCCGGCCAGCCGCGCCGCGGGGTCGCCCTCCAAAGGCACGGCCGCGAAGCGGGCGAGGTTGGCGGCCGCGTCGCCGCTCAGCTCGCCGGCGGGCCAGAGCAGGAGCGCCTCGACCTCATGGCCGGCCTCGGCGAGGTAGCGCGCCGCGACCAGGCCGTCGCCGGCGTTGTTGCCCTTGCCGCAGAGGACGCGGATCGGCCCATCGGGGGCGAGGTCGCCGACCGCGGTCGCCACCTCGCGGCCCGCGGCCTCCATCAGCTCGAGCGAGGGCACCCCGCGCTCCTCGATCGCCCAACGGTCGATCGCTCGCATCCCGTCGGCGTCGTAGAGGGGATTCAGCCAGGGCTCCATCGCGGGGCTCCAGGCCCGACGCTACTCGACGGTGACGGTCTTGGCGAGGTTGCGCGGCTGGTCGACGTTGAGGCCGCGGGCCTTCGCGATGTCGTAGGCCAGCAGCTGCAGCGGCAGGATCGCAACGATCGGCTGCATGATCCAGTCGGTCCGCGCTACCTCGATCGTCTGGTCGGCGACTGCGTCGACCCGATCGTCGCCCGCGGTGGCGATCGCGATCGTCGAGGCGCCGCGGGCGCGCACCTCTTCGACGTTGGAGAGGATCTTGTCGAGGACCGGGCTCTCGGTCGCGACGCAGACGACGGGCGTCGACTCGTCGAGCAGGGCAATCGGCCCGTGCTTCATCTCACCGGCGGCGTAGGCGTCGGTCGGGATGTAGGAGATCTCCTTCAGCTTCAGCGCCCCCTCGAGGCAGACGGGAAGGCCGATATGGCGGCCGAGATAGAGGAAGAAGCCCTGGTCGCTCTGCTTGGCGCAGACCTCGCGAACGTGGTCCTCGCAGGCGGCGAGCGTTTCCTCGATCTTCGAGGGAAGGTGCTTGAGCTCTGCCACCAGCTCGGCCAGCCGCTCCGTCGACATCGTCTCGCGCAGCTCGGCGAGCTTCAGCCCGATCAGGTACATCGTCGCCGTCTGGGCGACGAAGGTCTTGGTCGCGGCGACGCTGATCTCGATGCCGGCGCGGGTGTAGAGGACCGCGTCGGCGTCCCGAGTCGCCTGGCTGCCGCGGATGTTGGTGATCGCGAGGACCTTGGCGCCGCGCTCGCGGGCGAGACGCATCGCCGCCAGCGTGTCGGCGGTCTCCCCCGATTGGGTGATCCCGATCACGAGGTCGCCCGCGCCGACCACCGGGTTGCGGTAGCGGTACTCGGAGGCGATGTCCATCTCGACCGGGACTCGCGCCCACTCCTCGATCGCGTAACGGCCGACGAGCCCGGCGTGGTAGGAGGTGCCGCAGGCGACTATCACGATCCGCCTCAGGTCGCAGAGGAAGGAGTCGTCGAGCTCGACCTCGGAGAGGTCGACCGCTTCGTCTCCCGGCAGCCTGTCGGCGATCGTTTCCGCGACCGCATCCGCCTGTTCGTGGATCTCCTTCAGCATGAAGGTCTCGTAGCCGCCCTTCTCGGCCGCGGTCTCGTCCCAGGAGATCTCCTCCGGCTCGCGCTCGACCCGATTGCCCTCGGCGTCGGTGACGCTGACCCCGGAGGAGTCGATCGTGACGATCTCGTCGTTCTCGATCGCGACCGCGAGGCGGGTCTCGGCGAGGAAGGCCGGGATCGCCGAGGCGAGGAAGCTCTCGCCATCGCCGACGCCGGCGACCAGCGGGCACTCCTTGCGGGCTCCGACGAGGATGCCGGGCTCCTCGGCGTGCATCGCGACGAAGGCGTAATGGCCGCGCAGCTCGCCGAACGCGGCCCGGACCGCGGCGGCGAGGTCGCCGTCGTAATGGCCGGCGATCAGGTGGGCGACGACCTCGGCGTCGGTTTCGGAGCTGAACTCCTGTCCTTCCTCCTCTAGCCGGTGGCGCAGCTTGGCGTGGTTCTCGACTATCCCGTTGAGGACGATGTGGACGCGATCGGAGCTGTCGCTGTGCGGGTGGGCGTTCTCCTCGGTGACCCTGCCGTGGGTCGCCCAGCGGGTGTGGGCGACGCCGGTCGTGGCCGGCGGCGCGGCGACGGCGACACCGCCGCCGCCCTCCTCCTCCATCGCAGCCCGGAGGTTGGCGAGGTTGCCGACAGCGCGGACGCTGTCGACGTGGCCGTCCTCGATCACCGAGACGCCCGCCGAGTCATAGCCTCGGTACTCGAGCTTTTCGAGCCCGGCGACCAGGATGTCCCGGCAGGGACGGCGCCCCACATATCCGACGATTCCGCACATCGAGGCGATTAAGGGTAGACGGCCTGGGCCCGCCGCTAGGCGAGCTCGCGTCTGACGACAGCCGCCAGCCGCTCGCAGATCGCCTCGGCCTCCCCGGCGTCGGGGGCCTCGACCATCACCCGGACGAGGGGCTCGGTGCCGGACGGGCGCAGGAGGACCCTGCCCCTGCCCTCGAGCGGCCCCTCCTCCTCCCTGACCGCCTCCCAGATCGGGGTCGCCTCCTCGAGCGCGTCGCGGTCGCCGACCTCGACGTTGACCATCCTCTGCGGCACCCTCTCCATCGGCACCGTGTCGGCGAGGTCTCCGCCGCCGAGCTCGCGCATCGTCATCAGCGCCGCGGCGATCCCGTCGCCGGTGGCGACGAACCGGGTGTCGATGATGTGGCCCGACTGCTCGCCGCCGAGCGCCCAGCCGCGCCGCCCGAGCTCATCGAGCACGTAGCGGTCGCCGACGCTCGTCACCGCGACCTCGATCCCGGCGTCCTCCATCGCCCGGTGGAACCCGTAGTTGCTCATCACCGTCACCGCGACCCCGCCACCGAGCTCGCCCCTCGTCTTCATCCCACGCGCGGCGAGGGCGATCAGCTCATCGCCATCATGCGACCGGCCGGAGGCGTCGACGGCGAGGACCCGGTCGCCGTCGCCGTCGAAGGCGAACCCGATGTCGGCGTCCGATGCGGCGATGTGGGCGCAAAGTTTGTCGAGGTGGGTCGAGCCGCAGCCGTCGTTGATGTTTCGCCCGTCGGGCTCGACCGCGATCGCGTCGACCGTGGCCCCGAGCCGCTCGAAGATCGCCGGCCCGACCCTGTGGGTCGCGCCGTTGGCGCAATCGAGCGCGACGGTCACGCCCCTGAGGTCGAGCGGAAACGCGGTCTCCAGCGCCCGCAGGTAGTCCTCCATCGCCCCGTTGAGCTCGCGGACCCCGCCCGGCCCCGATGCGGTCGAGGTTGGCTCCGCTTTATCGCCATCACCTCGACAGCCGTCGAGAAGGTCCTCGATGCCGGCCTCCGCCTCATCGCTCAGCTTCGTCCCGGCAGCGGAGAAGAACTTGATCCCGTTGTCGCGGTAGGGGTTGTGCGAGGCCGAGACGACCGCCGCGAGGTCGAGGCCGAGGCGCCTGACGAGGATCGCTGCGGCGGGGGTGGGAAGCACGCCGCCGAGCAGGGTTTCCCCGCCTGCCGCGGCGACTCCGGCGGCGAGAGCCGACTCCAGCATCGGCCCCGACTCGCGGGTGTCGCGGACGATCAGGACCTGGGGGCGCTCGACGCCGAGGGATGCGACCGCCGCCCGCCCCAGCGCCATCGCCATCTCGGCGGTGAGAAAGGCGCCCACCTCCCCTCGGACCCCGTCGGTTCCGAAGAGCTTGCGCTCCGCCGACAATCGGGCCCCTAGCGCTTGGAGAACTGCGGACGCTTGCGGGCCTTCTTCAGGCCGGCCTTGCGGCGCTCCTTGACGCGGGCGTCGCGGGTCAGGTAGCCGCGGCGCTTGAGCTCGCTCCGCAGCTCCGGATCGACCTCGGTGAGCGCCCGGGCGATCCCGTGCCGGACAGCGCCGGCCTGGCCGCCGATGCCGCCGCCGTGAACGCGGACACGGACATCGACGCTGCCCTCGTAACCGGTCGTCGCAAGCGGCTGGCGCGCCATCGTCTGGTGCAGCGGGCGCGGGAAGAACTCCTCGATCGGGCGCCTGTTGATGACGATCTCGCCGCTGCCGGACAGCAGGGTGACGCGGGCGATCGCGCTCTTCCGCTTGCCCGTCGCGAGGTAGCGGGCGTCGCCCTCGAGCTTGGCGGGCTCACGGGGCGCGGGACGGTCCTCGTCCTCACCTCGGGAGCCGACGAGCTCGGCCTCCCTGCGGGCGCGCTCCTCCTCCTCGGCCTCGAGGCGGGCCTGCTCCTCGGCGCTCCGGGGCCGCTCCTCCTCCTCGACCGCGATCGGCTCGAGGTCGGCTCCCGGAATCACATCGGCTTTCTTCTCTTTCGCCTTCGGCTCCTCGGCAACCTCTGGCTCCTCGGCCTCGGTCGCCGCATCCTCGGCGAGCGCCTCCGGCGCCTCGTCCTCGGAGGCGTCAGGCGCCTCGTCCTCGGAGGCCTCTGGCGACTCATCGCCCTCGCTCGTCGCAGAGGAATCAGACTGCGACTCCTCCTCGCTCGGGCTTGCGGCTTCGCCATCAACCGCCGACTCCTCCGCTTCGCGTCCGGGGTCGGCGGGCGTGTCCTCGCCGTCGGACTCCTCCGCCTCTGCCGCGGGTGGCGTCGAGGATGGCTCCTCGCCCGCAGCGTCGTCCCGCGAGGACGAGGAGTCATCCTCGTCGACAGGACCCGCGGCCTGGGCGGCGTCGTCCTGCGGGGTGGGCTCTGCCGACTCCTCTGAAGTCTCTTCGTTCTGCTTCCCGTCCTCGTTCATCGCTCGATCTCCATCGGCTGAGGTTTCTGCGCCGCGTGGGGGTGGTCCGGGCCGGCATAGACCTTGAGCTTGGTCAGCTGGCGGCGGGCAAGCCGGTTGCGGGGCAACATTCCCTTCACCGCCTTGCGGATCACCTCCTCGGGACGCCTCTCGAGCATCTCCCCCAGGCTCCGGGACTTGATCCCACCCGGGTATCCGCTGTGGCGCCAGTAGCGCTTCTGCTCGAGCTTGTTCCCCGTGACCCGGATCTTCTCGGCGTTGACGACGACGACGAAATCGCCGGTGTCGACGTGGGGGGTGTACTCGGGCTTGCGCTTTCCGCGCAGGGCGTTGGCGATCCGGGTCGCCAGCCGGCCGAGGGTCTGGCCCTCGGCATCGACCACGTACCAGTCGCGCTGGCGGTCGGCGGATGTTGCTACATAGGTCTTCATCGTTGAAAAACCGCGCGGGCAACCCTGCGCGGCGGTCCAGCATCATAGCCGCAGACCGTTCTATACTGCCGCGCCAAGCAGTGCCGAATCCCGCCTGGCCCAGCCGGACGGGAGCGGAGGAACCGAAGAGGCCGTTGCAGGTCTCCGGGGCGAATCGGACGAACAGGTCCGTAGCGCAGCTCTTTCAGCGCGAGCCCGACAGCTAACTCCGTAGGCGAACGAAAGAGAGGACTGTAGGTGGCACGCAGCGGGACGGCTGCCGGATTCCGGCAAACCGGATTTGGATTGATCGTCGCACTTGCGATGGTCTTGGCGTGCTCGGCAGCGCCCGCCGCCGCCCAGACCGGCGGCGCCCCGACTCCGGCTGGCATGGCTCCGGCCCCGCCGAGCCCGACCGGCACCCCGGCCGACGCAACCCCGAGCGCCGGCGACCTGACCCTGGAGTCGGCCGAAGTCACCCCGCGGAAGTCCTTTTATTACGGGGTCCGCTACCCGAGCCTCCGCTACACGATCGGCAGCGACCAGCCCCAGAACGACCTTCGGATCGATGTCGTCGACGCGGCCGGAGAAGTGATGGCGAGCTACTACCGCAACGACGTCGCGCCCGGAGCCGAAGACAGGGTCCGGTGGTCGGGGGTGACCGCCCTGGGCCGCCCGGCCCCCAACGGCCGCTACACGTTCAGGGTCACGCCGCAGACGAGCCCCGAACCGCTGCGGGCCAAGCGCCGCGCCTCCTCGTCCGAAGCGCCGGTCAGCCTCGGCTTCTCCCTCTACGGGTACTCGTTCCCGCTGCTTGGCGCCCATGACTTCGGCGATGCCGCCGACCGCTTCGGCGCCGCCCGATCCGGCCACACCCACGAGGGGCAGGACATTCTCGCCAGATGCGGGACGCCGATCGTCGCCGCCCGCGGCGGGCGGGTCCAGTACGCGGGCTACCAGAGCGCCGCCGGCAACTACGTCGTCATCGACGGGCGCGGGACCGGCTTCGACATGGCCTACATGCACATGCGGGAACCCTCTGCCCTGCAGGAAGGGATGGTCGTCCGCACCGGCCAGCCGATCGGGCTGGTCGGCGAAACCGGCGACGCCGTCGGGTGCCACCTCCACTTCGAGATTTGGGAACCACCGGGCTGGTACGAAGGCGGCAGCCCGATCGACCCCCTCCCCTACCTCGAACGCTGGGATCGCTACAGCTAGGCGCGAACCGGTTCCAGGATGAGAATGGGACTGGTTCTCATTCTCTGCTAGGTTCCGCCGATGGGCTGGGCCGAGCTTGCGATGAGGCGCCTCGGTGAGGCCGGCTACCGGAGCGGCGGCTCGCGCCGCCAGGTCGTCGACCTCCTCGACCGCGAGAGCTGCGCGGTGACGGCGCTCGAGATCGACCGCCGTCTCGATTCGGTCGGCCGGGCCAGCGTCTACCGGACCCTCGAGCAGCTCGAGCAGCTCCACCTGATCCAGCGGGTCGAGATCGGCGGCGACGCGGCCGGTTACGAGCGCGTCGACCCCGAGCTCCATCACCATCACATCGTCTGCGAGGAGTGCGGGCGGCTCGCCCCGTTCGCGAGCGAGGCGCTCGAGGAGGCGATCGAGGCGGTCAGCCGCCGGTCCGAGTTCGCGGTCGCCGCGCACGACGTGGTCCTCCGCGGGACCTGCCCGCGCTGCGGCAGCGGCGGCGGGCGCTGAGGCCGGCGTGCCCGGGCTCGCGATCCCCCTCGCCGCCCTGACCGTCGTCGCGACCCTGGTCGGCGGCCAGATCGCGCTGCGCCTCTCCCACACCCTTCCCACCGTGATCGCGCTGACCGGCGGCGTCGTCGTCGCCGTCGCGCTCTTCGACGTCCTCCCCGAGGGGATCGAAAACGTCGGCGACACGAGCCGGGCGACCGCCCTCGTCGCGGTCGGCTTCCTCGCCTTCTTCTTCGCCGAGCGGGCGCTGGTCCTCCACCACCGCGACGATCCCGACGAGGCCCGCGCCCACCACCGCGTCGGGGTTCTCGGCGCGCTAGGACTCTCGGTCCACAGCTTCATCGACGGGCTCGGGATCGGCCTCGCCTTCGGCCTCGACGAGACGACCGGCTTCCTCGTCTTCATCGCTGTGATCAGCCACGACTTCGCCGACGGGCTCAACACGGTCAGCTTCGTCCTCAGCCAGTCCGGCAACCGTGGGCAGGCAAAGAAATGGCTGCGGATCGACGCGCTGGCGCCGCTGCTGGGCGCGATCGTCGGCTCGCTGATGACCGTCTCCGACGAGGCCCTCGGCTACATCCTCTGCCTCTACAGCGGCTTCTTCATCTACATGGGGGCGACCGACCTCCTGCCCGAGGCCCACGCCCACGCCTCCTGGCAGAAAGTCGCGCTGACCGCGTCCGGCTTCGCGATGATCTTCGCGATCACCCGCGTCGCCGGGGTCTGAGCGCGGCCTCGGTGTCACCGCCCTCCGGCGCCAGCCTCAGTGTCAGCGCCAGGGCGACCGCGATCGGGACCGTCGCCGGCAGCGTGTCGAGGACGAAGAAGAGGAGGTCGAATGCGAGGCCGAGCGCAGCGGCCAACCCCGCCGCGGTCAGCTGGCGGCGACGTTCGGCGGCGAGCAGGCAGCCGGTGGTCGCGGCGACGAATACGTCCCCGAACCCCATCTGAGCCGAGCCGAAGCGGATCAGCTGCAGCCGTGGCAGCGCGCCAGGGTGGGCAGCGACGAGGACCCCGTTCGGCCCCTGCAGGAGTTCGGCGGCGACGAGGATCGCGTCGATCGTCGCCATCGCGTAGATCCCCCACCGCAGCCAGGGGCCCGGAACGGCGGAGGCGAGCAGCCAGCCGAGGGTGACGCAGGCAAGCGAGGAGACCGCCGCGGCCGCGGCCTCACCGGCGAGCGCGCCCTTCGAGACCCAGGCGAGGGCGAAGAGGGGAAGCGCCGCCAGCGCCCAGGCCGGGCGCGCGCCCCGGATCAGCCACCCGAGGGCGAACGCCGCCAGCGGCGGGCACGCGATCAGCGCCAGGTAGGAGAGGGTCGTGGCCGAGCCCGGTGTCGCGGCGACGATGCCGATCACGACGATGATCGAGGCGGCCGGGATCACCGCCCACCAGGGACTGCGGAGCGACTCCACCCAGCCGGCCGGGCGGGCCCGCGGCAGCGCCACCAGCGCGGCCTGCAGCAGACTGAGCGCCCCTATCGAAATCGCAAACGGGAGCATCCCATCGGGACGTGCCGTGAGTTAGCCGCCCATATGGGCGGCTAACTCACGGCACGTCGATGGCCGGATCGGCTACTCCCACTCGATCGTCGCCGGCGGCTTCGAGGAGATGTCGAGGGCGACGCGGTTGACGCCGGCGATCTCGTTGATGATCCGGTTCGAGACGCGCTCCAGCAGGTCGTAAGGCAGGCGCGCCCAATCGGCGGTCATCGCGTCGTCGGAGGTCACCGCCCGGATCACGATCGGGTAGGCGTAGGTGCGCCCGTCGCCCTGGACCCCGACCGAGCGGACGACCGGCAGCACGCAGAACGACTGCCAGAGCTGGCGATAGAGCTCGGCGGCGCGGATCTCCTCCTGGAGGATCGCGTCGGCGCCGCGCAGGATGTCGAGGCGTTCCTTCGTCACCTCGCCGCCGACGATCCGGATCGCCAGCCCGGGCCCGGGGAAGGGCTGGCGCCAGACCAGCCGCTCGGGGAGGCCGAGCTCGGCGCCGACGGCCCGGACCTCGTCCTTGAACAGCATCCGCAGCGGCTCGACCAGCTCGAACTCGAGGTCGTCGGGGAGCCCGCCGACGTTGTGGTGGGACTTGATCGTCGCCGCGTTGTCGCTGCCGCCCGACTCGATCACGTCCGAGTAGAGGGTCCCCTGGACCAGGTAGCGCGCGTCCTCGAGCTTCGCCGCCTCCTTCTCGAAGACCCGGATGAACTCCTCGCCGATGATCTTCCGCTTCCGCTCGGGCTCCTCGACGCCGGCCAGCCGGCTCAGGAACCGCTCCTCGGCGTCGACGTGGACGAGCGGGATGCCGAACCGCTCGAACGCCTCGACCACCTGCTCGGCCTCGTTCAGCCGCATCAGCCCATGGTCGACGAAGACGCAGGTCAGCTGCTCCCCCACGGCGCGGTGGACGAGCAGCGCCGCGACCGAGGAGTCCACCCCGCCGGAGAGGCCGCAGATCACCCGGCCGTCGCCGACCTGGGCCCCGACCCTCGCGACCTGTTCGGCGATCACCGATTGCGGCGACCACTGGTCCACGCAGCCGGCGATCTCGCGCAGGAACCGGGTCAGGATCTCGGTCCCGTAGGGAGTGTGGACGACCTCGGGGTGGAACTGGATCCCGTAGAGGCCGCGGTCGGGCGCCTCGCAGGCGGCAACCGGCGAGCCCGGGGTCGAGGCCAGCGCCTCGAACCCCGCGGGCGGCTCGAAGACCGCGTCGCGGTGGCTCATCCAGCAGCTCTGCGTCTCGGGCAGGCCGGCGAGGAGCGTGCCGCCGTGGTCGCGCAGGGTCAGCTCGGTGCGCCCGAACTCTCCCGCTTCGGCCCCCTCGACCCTGCCGCCGAGGCTCTGGACCATCACCTGCATCCCGTAACAGATCCCCAGCATCGGGATCCCGAGCTCGAGCAGCTCGGTCGGGAACGCCGGCGCGCCCGGCTCATACACCGAGGCCGGCCCGCCGGAGAGGATCAGGGCCCTGGGCCGGCGCTCGCGAATCGATTCGGCGGAGACAGTCGCGGGAAGCATCTCGGCGAACACTCCGCATTCTCGGATCCGCCTTGCGATCAGCTGCGAGTACTGGCCCCCGAAATCCAGCACGAGCACCTCCTCGAGGGCAGGTTCCGGCCGTGTGCTCCGCTCCGCGTCCGCCACGGCCGGGTTGTCCGAGCCCTGCTCACTGGTCGCGGCTACCTCGCTCACGCGAACACCGTCAGATTTCGATTCGCGTTCGCTCGTGCATTCACCTTCAGCGGTCCTTCATCCGCTTGTCCGGCGACAGGACCCGCCGGCCATCCCGTCAGTCATCCGATACAGCGACCCCCGCTGACACGGCGGCGCGGCCGTTGGAACCCATTCCGACCGACTGCTCGTTCTGGAGCTTCTTGCCCTCGCTCTGCAGCGCCGGGGCGACCATCACCTCGGCCCTCTGGAAGGAGCGGATGTCCTCATAGCCGGTGGTGGCCATCGAGGTTTTCAGGGCCCCCATCAGGTTGAAGGTGCCGTCGTTCTCCTGGGCCGGGCCGAGGAGGATCTCCTCCATCGTCCCGTCCTGCTTGGTCGAGACCCGAGTGCCGCGCGGCAGCGAGGGGTGGAAGGTCGCCATCCCCCAGTGGAACCCCCGACCCGGCGCCTCCTTCGCCCGGGCCAGCGGCGAGCCGACCATCACGGCGTCGGCGCCGACGGCGATCGCCTTCGAGACGTCGCCACCGGTCCGCATGCCGCCGTCGGCGATCACGTTCACGTACTCACCGGTCTCCAGCATGTGCTGGGCGCGTGCGGCGGCGACATCGGCGATCGCGGTCGCCTGCGGGACCCCGATCCCGAGCACGCCGCGGGTCGTGCAGGCCGCGCCGGGCCCGACGCCCACCAGCACGCCGACCGCCCCGGTCCGCATCAGGTGGAGGCCGGTGGAGTAGGACGCGCAGCCGCCGACTACGGTCGGCACCGGCACTTCGGCGATGAACTCCTTCAGGTTCAGAGCCTCGACCGTGGTCGAGACGTGTTCGGCCGAGATCACCGTGCCCTGGATGACGAGGATGTCGATCCCGGCCTCGACCGCGATCTCGTAGTGCTCGCGCACCCGCTGCGGGGTGAGGGAGCCGCAGGCCACCGCGCCTCGCTCCTTGATCTCGGCTATCCGCTGCCCGATCAGCTCCGGCTTGATCGGCTCCGAGTAGATCTCCTGCATCGTCCGCGTCGCCAGGTGCTTGGGGGCGGCGGCGATCTTCTCCAGCTGCTCCTCGGCGTTCTCGAAGCGGGTCCAGATCCCCTCGAGGTTGAGCACGCCGAGCCCGCCGATCTGGTTGACGAGGGCTGCGGTGTCGGGGCTGACCACCCCGTCCATGGCCGAGGCGACGAGCGGAAGCTCGAATCGATAGGGGCCAAGCGTCCAGCTGATGTCAATGTCGTCGGGATCGCGGGTGCGGCGCGACGGAACGATCGCGATGTCGTCGAATCCGTAGGCGCGCCTCCCCTTCTTGCCTCGACCGATGTCGATCTCCAATTGGTCCTCCAGGGGGCGGGGTGGCGTTGAACAGCCAGACTACACTTCCGCGTGGACCTCCAAGTCCTGGACCTCGACCTGGTCGAGGAGGCGCTCGACCTGGTTTCGATCGACCACCCCGGCGCCGAAATGCTGCGTCGACTCGGCCCCGCAGGCGACCGCGTAGGCGAGGCACTCGCGGGGCTCCATCCCGTCGTAGCGGGCGGCGATGAAGCCGGCAAGGTAGGCGTCCCCCGAGCCGACGGTGGAGACCGGGTCCAGGGGCCGCGTCCTCGCCTCGAGGAAGGTCCGCTCGGCTCCGGCGCCGACGACCGCGATGCAGCCGTCGGGCCTCGTGATCGCGGCTTCGCCGGCCCCGAGTCGGAGCAATTCGGCCAGCCCGTTGACGACGTCGTCGCGGCCCGAGAACTCCTGGCCGACGAGCTCCTCGGCCTCGGTTTCGTTCGGCGTCACAAGTGAGGCGCCGGCCCGGATCCCGGCCAGCATCGGCTCGCCGTCGGCGTCGAGGATCACCTCGACGTCGCGCTGGCGGAGCTCCTCGACGAGGCGCGCGTAGAGGTCCTCGGGGGCGCCCGGGGGAAGCGAGCCGGCGAGGACGCAGAGCTTGGCGCCGCCGGCGAGGTAGGCGAGGCGCTCGACGAAGCGCTCGACCTCCTCGGGGCTGACGGCCGGCCCGCGCTCGTTGATCTCGGTCTGTTCGCCCGATGTCGGGTCGATCACCGCGAGGTTGATCCGGGTTTCGCCGGCGATCGTCATGAAGTCGGTGAGGACGGCCTCTTTGCGGAGCTGCTCGAGCACCCGATTCCCGGTCGGCCCGCCGGCGAACCCGGTCGCGATCACCGGCCGGCCGAGCAGGCCGATCGCGCGGGCGACGTTGACGCCCTTACCGCCGGCGACGGTGCGGCTCTCGACCGCCCGGTGGCGGTGGCCGAGACGGAAGTTCGGGACAGCGACCGTCCTGTCGATCGCGGCGTTGAGGGTGACCGTGAGGATCATCGGGTGCGGGTGCGGCGCCGGAGAATCACAGCTGCGACCAGTATCCCCGACAGCGCCAGCGCAAGCCAGATGGCGTAGTCGGCGATGAAGCTGCGCGCCTTGTCGACGACGCTCGCCTCCTCGACGGCTTGGGCGGCGCGCAGCGGGACCGTCGCGACCCGTCTCCCGCCGACGCTCACGGTCGCCGAGCCGAGCGCCGCGCCGCGCCTGATCGGGCCCTCGACCTCCTGCGGCGCCCGCACCGAGACCGTCGCCCGCTGGCCGCGTCGGACGCCGACCATGACCGTCCGCGAGGCCCGCAGCGCCAGCGCCCCGTCCTCGTAGCGGATGTCGGCGCGCTTGAGTACCTGGCCGGCGCGCACCGGGTGCCGCCGGTGGTAAAGCGAGAACCCGTAATCGAGCAGCCGCTGCGTGTCGACGTCGCGTCCGGACTCGGTCCAGACGCCGACCACCGCCGAGATCAGCTCGACGCCCTTGCGCCTGCCGGCGCCGACGAGGACGTACTGGGCGGCGAAGGTGTGCCCGGTCTTGATCCCGTTCGCCCACGGCACCTCGAGCAGGAAGTCATCGATGGTTTCGATCCTGCGCTCGGGGTGGACGCTGTGGAGAACGACCGAGCGCGAGTTGGCGATCTTCGCGAAGGCGCGGTTCTCGAGCAGCCGGCGGCCGAGTGCGGTCAGGTCGTAGGCGCTCGAGTGGTTGCCCTTCTCGTCGAGCCCGACAGGGTTGGCGTAATGGGTGTCGGAGAGGCCGAGCGCTGCAGCGTGGCGGTTCATCGCGCGGACGAAGCGGGCGTCTGACCCGGCGGCGGCGACCGCGAGGTTGTGGGCGGCGTCGTTGCCGCTGCGCAGGATCAGCCCGTAGAGCAGGTCGCGGACGCTGATCCGCTGCCCGGTGCGGAGGCCGAGGAGGGACTCGCCGTAGATCGGGTGGTAGGGAACGGCGCGCACGACCTTGTCGAGCGGCATGTCGTGGAGGGCGACGTAGGCGGTCATCATCTTCGTCGTGCTCGCGATCGGGAGCGGACGATGGGCGGCGTGGGAGGCGAGCACGGCGCCGGTGTCGGCGTCGATCAGGGCCCAGGCGCGCGCTTCGAATTGCGGCCCAGCCGCTGTGGCTGCGGGCCCCGCCGCCGCGGTCAGCAGGACCGCCAGCAGCAACGCCCTGACCGCGATGCGGCTCACCGCAGCTTGAGCTTTTCGCCGGAAATCAGTATCTGCGGGTCGACGCCCGGATTCAGTTCCAGGATCTTGGAGACCGGGACGCCGGTCTCGTGGGCGATCGAGGTCAGCGTGTCGCCGTTCTGCACGACGTAGGCGCTGTGGAAGCTGCCCTTGCTGCCCTTCTTACCCTGCAAGACCTGGCCCTTCGCGGCCGGCTTCCCCCCCGAGTCGCCGCTGTCGCTGAGGGTCGTGGCGACCACGAACAGCAGCACGGCGACGCCGCAGACCAGCGCGGTCACCGCAACGACTCGAGCGGGTACTGAGGAGCGCTTGCTCATTCTGAGAGGCCGGAATCCTGATCGGGCAGGGGATCGTATAGCCGCTGGACGCCGATTCAGCTGGTCGAAACTTCCCAGACGGTTCCGCGCAGGCGCTCCGCCGCCGCGCCCGGATCGGCATCGGCGGCGATGCTGCGCGAGGCGGAGACGAGCCCTGCCGCGGGCCCCGGGGCGAATGCCGCTCCGAGCAGCTCAGGCCTGCCTCCCTGGGCTCCGACTCCCGGCAGCAGGAAGACGGCACGGGGCATCAGCTCCCTGAGGCGGGCGATGTGGCCGGGCTCGGTGGCGCCGACTACGGCGCCCATGCCGCTGAGGCCGCCGCTCCCGGCGAGCCGCTCCGAGAGCCGGTCGACGAGCTCCGCGAGACGCTCGTGCAGAGGAGCCTCCGGGGCGGGAAGGTCCTCGAGGTCGGCTGCGCCGGGGTTGCTGGTGCGGACGAGGGCGAATACTCCCGCCCCCGCCGCCTCGGCTGCCGCGACGAACGGCTCCAGCGCGTCAAGGCCGAGCAGCGGGTTGACAGTGAAGGCGTCGACACCGAGACCGGGGACCGGCCCCCAGGGGGTGGAGGTCTCACCGACCAGCGCCTGCGCGTAAGCAGCGGCGGTGACCGGGACGTCACCGCGCTTGCCGTCGGCGATGACGAGGAGGCCGGCCGCCCGCGCCGCCTCGCAGACCTCGGACAGGGCCGACCAGCCCGGCGCTCCGAGGCGCTCGAAGCAGGCGAGCTGGGGCTTTGCCGCGACGCAGGCGGCGCCCGCTCGCTCGATCAGCGCCCGGCAGTGGGCCGCGACAGCCGCCGCGGCACTCTCGGCGGCGCCTGTGCCCCGATCGCCACCGGCCTCGCCGGAGCCGACCTTGGCCGGGTCCGGATCGAGGCCGAGGCAGATCTGGCTGCGGCGCTCTTCGACGAGCGCCGCCAGCCGATCCGCGAATGGGCTCAGGGCCGCTTCAGCCCTTGACTTTGGACTTCAGCGCCGAGCCGGCGGAGAAGCGCGGAACTTTGCCCCCCGGGATCGTGATCCTTTCGCCGGTGCGCGGGTTGACGCCCTGCCTGGGGCCGCGCTCGGCAACGTGGAACTTGCCGAACCCGGTGAAGCTGACCTCACCCCCGTTGGCCAAAGTGTCGGTGATCGTGTCGAGCACCGCGTCGACCGCATCACCTGCGGCCTTCTTGCTGCCCACGCGCTCGTCCGCTGCCAGTCGGTCCAGAAACTCAGCCTTTGTCACGTCAAAGCTCCTCCGTCGTCGTTGAGGTCGGCGGCAATCTAACAGCGCACTCGGCGTGAGTGCATGCCTCCGGTTCAGGAACCGCTGACGGCCATCTCGCCGATCAGCAGCGGCGGGGTGCTGACCGAGCCCCCGAACGGGACCCAACGGGACTCGGCTCCGGCTCCGAGGACGGCCCGCAGCATCGAGACGAGGTCGCTCGCAATCGTGAACTCTCGCAGCGGCTCCGCCAGGGCGCCGTCCCTGATCGCCCGGCCCGAGGCGCCGACCGAGAAGACGCCGCTGACGGGGTTGACGCCGGAGTGCAGCCCGGCGACGTCGCTGACCCAGACCCCGCCCTCGGCGTCGGCGAGCAGCTCGGCGAAGCCCGCCTGCCCCGGTGCGACGACGAGGTTGGAGGCGGAGACCGAAGGCTGCGAGCGGTAGCCGGCGCGCCCGGCGCTCGCGGTCGAATCGGCATCGCCGCGCCGGGCGGTGTAGGTGTCGTAGAGATAGGTCCGGAGGCGGCCGCCCTCGATCAGCGCAGTCCGGCGCCGGGGCAGCCCCTCTCCGTCGATCGGGGAGGTGGCGAACCCGGCCGGGTCGAGCCCGTCGTCGTGGAGGACGAAGGCCTCGCCGGCGACCTCCTCCCCCACCCTGCCGGCAAGCGGCGAGCGGCCGCGCTGGACGGCGTCGGCGCCCAGGGTCGAGCCGAGCAGCCCGACGAAGGAGGCGGCGACCGTCGGGTCGAGGACGACCGGACATGAGCGCGACTCGGGCTTCTCGGCGCCGATCATCGCCGTCGCCCGCTCGGCGCCCTCGCGACCGATCGCGGCGGGGTCGAGGCCGGCGGGGCCGCGGGCGAGGCCGAACCCGAGCCCTGTCTCGCGGCCGTTCTCCCCCTCGGCGAGAGCCTGCAGGTAGGCATAGCAGCTCGAGGCCTCGAAGCCGCCGCCCGTTCCGGTTGAGGAGGAGATCGCGATCCGCTCGGTCGCGTCGGCGTAGACGGCCTGCTCGACGCCGACGACCCGCGCGTCTGCCTCGAGCGCCGCCCTCTCGACCTCGAGCGCGAGGTCGGCTGCCCGCTCGGTCGGCCACGCGGCTACCGAGGGATCGACGAGGCCCTCGATCGCGTCCGGATCCCCCGCGTCGCGCGGCGGCCCGGCGAACTCGTCCTCGTCGGCCGCTGCCGCTGCCTCGGCGGCGCGGGCGGCGATCGCCCTGATCCCGTCCTCGGAGAGGTCGGTGCCGTAGCCGTAGCCGACCCGTTGACCGATCCAGGCACGGACCCCGACCCCGCGGCCGGTCGCGGCGGTCAGGCTTTCGACCTCCCCCCCGTGGACGCGAATCTCGCGCGAGGACTCCTCCGACGCGTATGCCTCGGCGTCGTCCGCCCCGGCGGCGAGCGCCTCCTCCACGGCGCGGGCGGCGATCGCCGCTGGATCCTCGGCGCTCATGTATCGGTTCCGCCGACGGTCATCGCCGCGATCCGGACGTGGCCCTGGCCGGTGCCGACGGGAACGCTCTGCCCGCCCTTGCCGCAGATCCCGGTCTTCATCCAGAAGTCGTTCCCGACCGCGTCGATCGACTCCAGCGCCTGCAGGCAATTGCCGATCAGGGTCGCGCCGCGGCAGGGCGCCGTGACCTTCCCTCCCTCGATCAGATACCCCTCGGAGACGCCGAAGACGAAGTCGCCGGTCGCCGGGTCGACCTGGCCGCCGGCGAAGGAGACGGCGTAGAAGCCGCTCTCGACCTCGCCGATCATCGCCTCGGGCTCGGCGTCGCCGGGCGCGATGTAGGTGTTGGTCATCCGCGGGATCGGGAGATGGCGGAAGCTCTGGCGGCGACCGTTCCCGGTCGAGGCGACGCCGTCGCGATCGGCCCGCAGCCGGTCGTAGAGGTAGGAGGTCAGCCGCCCCTCCTCGATCGCAAGGGTCTTCTGGGTCGGGGTCCCCTCGTCGTCGATCGCGTCGCTGCCCCACTCGTTCGGCATCCGGCCGTCGTCGTAGGCGCTCAGCAGCGGCTGGGCGACCCGCTCGCCGAGCTTGCCCTCGTAGACGCTGGCCCCCTTTTGGATGTGGTCGGCCTCGAGGCCGTGACCGGTCATCTCGTGGAAGAGGACGCCGCCGAACCCGCCGCCGACGACGACCGGCATCGAGCCGGTCGGCGCGGGGCGCGCGTCGAGCAGGGTCAGGGCCTTGCCGGCGGCGCTCGCCGCGATCTCGGCCGGGTCGTCGTCGAAGAGCTCGAAGCCGCGCTGGGCGCCGAGGGTTTCGGCCCCGGTCTCGACCCGATCGCCGCGGCGGGCGACGGCCTGGGCGGCGAGCCGGGTGCGGGTCCGGTCGTCGCCGCTCAGAAGGCCCTCCGAGTTGGCCACGGTCACCTCGCGACGGGCCTCGGCGTAGGAGGCGAGCAGCTGCGCGATCTCGCCGCCGGCCGCGCGCCCGCGCTCGTCGAGCTCGCGCAGGAGTCCGGCCTTGCGCTCGGCCGAGACGTCCTCAGGCCGGACCGCGATCCGGTGCGGCGTGCTCGCCACGGCCTGCAGCGGCCGCGGCTCGACCCTGTCGCCGCGCAGCGCGGCGGCCGCCTCATCGGCGGCGCGCTCGAGGTCGGCGGGGTCGAGCCCGTCGACGTGGGCGAAATAGGTGGTGCCGCCGCTCACGACCCTGACTCCGGCCCCCTCCTCGGCCCCCGACTGGACCGACTCGATCCGGGACTCGTCGATCGCCATCGAGAGCCCGCCGCGCCGTTCGGCGAAGAGCTCGGCGAACTCGCCGCCGGACGTGAGCGCCCGGGAGAGGACCCGCTCGGCGACGGCGGGCTCGAACAGCTCAGGCGCGGCGCTTTCGGCGAGATGTCCCCCCATCAATGGTCCCGCTTCGCTCGCTCGCGAGGAAACAGAGATGGACGCTCACTCGCTCCGCGCTCGCCGGCAACCTCGATCAGGCGCCCGGCGGCGACGAAGAGCTCGCCCGCCGCCTCGGCGTCGGCGGCGTGGTCGACGGCGCGCCCGCCGGGATAGTAGAGGCGCGCGAACGGGCGCCGCGAGACGCGGCGGCGGCGCATGTAGGCGGCGGCCTCGTCGGCGTAGCCGGAGACCCGGTCGAGCAGGACCCGGTGCGGCTTCGGCGGGGTCACGCTAACCCGTTCCCGGTGGCGAGTTCGCGCAACAGCGCCCGCATGTCGAACAGGAGCAGCGAGGCCAGCGCGAAGCGCTCGGTGACGGCCACCGCGGCGAGGCCGGAATGCCGCAGGGCGAAAACCTCTCCCTGCTCGGTCCCGATGTGGATCTGTTCGGCCGGCTCCTCGTCGGCGCGGTCGGCGGCGGCGAACAGCGCCATCGCATCCTCGCGCCACCGGTTCGCGTCGCCGTCGGCGGCGAGGACGGCGCCGTCGGAGCCGATGATCGCGGCGCCGCGCAGGTCTGGCGACATCTCGTTCAGGAACGCGAGCGCGCGCTCGGCGGCCTCCTCGGTCGCCGCGTTCGCGGGGGGATTGGACACGTCGTCGGCCACGTCGGCCAAAATACCGCGCCATGAGCGCGGAGCGAGCAAGCGTCCATCTCTGTCAGTGCGCGCGGCGAGCGAAGCGCGATCCGGTGCCATGCGCGGAGCGAGCAAGCGTCCATCTCTGTCAGTGCGCGCAGCGAGCGAAGCGCGATCGGCTGCCGTGAACCTGGCCCGCGCCTCCTGGACCACGGTCGTCGTCGTCTGCGCGATTTCCGCGATCCTCCTCGCGGTCAGCAGCTACACCGGCTACGCGATCACGGTCGCCGCGGTCGGCATCGCCGCCGCGGTCAACCTCCTCCCCAATCCCTAGCCCGACCGGTACGGGCCACCTTGGTCTTCGCGAAGCGAGGTCTCCGGCTCGGCGTGGATCAGGACCTCGGCCCCGGGGATCGAGTCCTCGATCGCGGAGCGCATCTCGTGCGCCAGTTCGTGGGCGCGCTCGAGGCTGGTTCCCTGCCGGTACTGGACGTGGAGGTCGATGTAGCGGCGGGCACCGGCGCGACGGGCGCGGAGCTTGTGGTACCCGGCGACCTCCGCGGTACGGGCGGCGGCGATCGACGCCTCGATCCGGTCCATCTCCTCGTCCGGCAACGCTTCGTCGACCAGCACGCCCGAGGAGCGGCGGAGGATCCGCACTCCGGCGGCGACGATCGCGACGGCGACGACGAGGGCGGTGATCGAGTCGAACGCGACGACCCCGGTGATCTGGACCAGCAGGAGGCCCGCGAGGACGCCGATTGAGGTCAGTGCATCGGCGCGCAGGTGCGCTGCATCGCCCTCGAGCGCCGGCGATTCGTGGGCCTCGGCCTGGCGCGAGAGCACTGTCGAGACCCCGAGGTTGGCAACTACCGAGAACCCCATGACGGCGATCCCAACGCCGAGCCGTTCGACCTCGGCCCCGACGACCAGGCGGTGGGTCGCCTCGTAGACGATGATCCCCGCCCCGACCAGGATCAGCATTCCCTCGATGGTCGCCGCCAGGCTCTCGACCTTCTCGTGCCCGTAGGGGTGATCGGCGTCGGCGGGCTCGTCGGCTTTGCGGACGGAGACGAAGGCGACGACCGAAGCGATCAGATCGATCAGCGAGTGAACCGCCTCGGTCACGATCGCGATCGACCCGGTGATCGCGCCCGCCGCGAGCTTGATCGCGATCAGGAGCGCGTTCGACGCGATCGAGAGGCCCGCGGCGCCGCTTTTCGTCCGGATCATGGCCGCGGCCGGGCGACGGCGCCGAGATGCTCGGCGAGCAGCCGCGCGGCGATTCCCCGGTGGCTGATCTCGTTCTTCTCGGCCTGGCTCAGCTCGGACATCGTCCGTCCGTCGTCGGGGCCGGTCGCGTCGGGGACGAAGGCGGGGTCATAGCCGAATCCGCCCTCGCCCCGCGGCTCGTCGATCAGCGTCCCCTCGCATCGGGCTTCGAAGACCAGCTCGGTCCCGTCCTCTTCGACGAGCGCCAGCGCGCAGGTGTAGTAGGCGGCCCTGCTGCCTCCGGCAGCGGCAACGTCGCGAAGGAGCTTCTCGAGGTTCTCCTCGTCGGTCGCGCCGGCGCTGCCGTAACGGGCCGAGTGAACGCCGGGCCGGCCGCCGAGCGCGACCGCACCGATCCCCGAGTCGTCGGCGATCGCCGCCTTGCCGCTGCCGCGGTGGGCCGCGCGCGCCTTCTCGAGCGCGATCTCGGCATAGTCGGCACCGTCCTCGGGTGGCAGCTCGACCTCATCGGGCAACGGCTCGAGCTCGACCCCCGGCAGCAGTTCGCGCATCTCCCGCAGCTTGTGTTTGTTGCCGGTCGCGAATATCAACCTATGCGCCCGCGCTCATTGCCCGGCGACCCGCTCCTGAACCTGGCGCAGCCGCGAGATCCCCATCTCGGCGAGCCCGAGGAGCTCGTCGAGCGAGGCGCGGGAGAGCGGCGTCCGCTCGGCCGTCGCCTGCACCTCGACCAGGCCGCCGTCGCCGGTCATCACGACATTGGCGTCGACCTCGGCCCTCGCGTCCTCGGAGTAGTCGAGGTCGCAGAGCGCCCGGCCGTCGACCATCCCAACGCTGACGGCGGCGACCGATCCGGTGAGCGGCATCTCGGCGATCTTCTTCTCGTCGAGCAGCTTCTGGAACGCGAGCCGCAGTGCGACGTAGCCCCCCGTGATCGCCGCGCAGCGGGTTCCGCCGTCGGCCTCGATCACGTCGCAATCGACGTAGACGCTCCGTTCGCCGAGCGCCCCGAAATCGACGACGACCCGCAGCGAGCGGCCGATCAGCCTTTGGATCTCGACCCCGCGCCCGTCCTGCTTGCCGCGTGAGACGTCGCGCTGCTTGCGGTCGCCGGTCGACGCCGGCAGCATCGCGTACTCGGCGGTGACCCAGCCGCGGCCGCGACCCTGCATCCATTTCGGGACCGAGTCGTTGACCGAGGCGGTGCAGATCACCCGCGTTCCGCCCTGCGAGATCAGGGCCGAGCCGTCGGCCGTCCCGACGTAGCCGGGGTCGATCGTCACCGGGCGGATGTCGGCGGGCGCCCGGTCGTAGCTTCGCGATGCCGTTGCCACGCGGCGAGTCTTTCACGCGAGCCGCCCCAGGTCATTTGAAGCTGACTTTGTCGACCGCCTCCTTGATCTTGTCGACGATGACGCCGGCAAGCTCGGTCCCCTGTTTGCCGTTGAAGCCTTTCATCGCCGCGACCATCCCGACCATAAGCAGCGAGACGAGCAGGATCAGGCCGACGTACTCGACCGTCCCCTGCCCCCGCTCGCCCTCGGCAAGATCCTGTATCCCGCGCAGTCGCCGCGCGATCGCGGCGTGTGCCCGTCCCATCAGCCTGTAGATCATCGAAACCTCCTTCTCGCTGGTTTCGGCGATCGTCCGCCGCCTCGCGTGACCGATCCAGACGCCGGTGTGCCGACTCGCGAGCGACCATGTGAAAAGACCCAAGCGCGGCCGCGAACTTCGACTCAGAGCTCGCCCGCTAGGCGGGGAAATCGCTAACCGTCAGTGCGCCCGGTGGCGATGCCTGCGGCCGTGGTGGTGGCGGTGGTGATGATGGTGGTGGTGATGCCGGGCACGGCCAGGTGACGAAGAGGGCGGCAAGGGTGATCCGGGATTCCCGTCGCCGTGTGGGATCGGCGATGCGGACCCAGGCTGCGTGGTGAAGGTTCGATCCACGCCGAACAAGGTCGGCGGTTCCCATTCGATCGTGTCTTCGGTCGACACCCGGCGCGCGACGAGAATCCGATAGTGGTAGACCGTTCCGGGCTGCAGGACCACACCTGCGTCGGCGAGCTCGAGACTGGCGTGGGAGGTCGCACTCGGTTGAAGCGTGTTGCCCGGGAGGAAGCCGATCGGCAGAGCCCCCGGGCCCTCCGGCCCGACGCAGGCCGAATAGCCCGGCTGCAGCGTCAGGGGGCAGAGGATTTCCGAGGGAAACTCGCCGGGGTCGGTCACGAGCTGGAATTGGTAGTAGGCGCCGGCCCCGGTTTCGTGCAGATTGACCTCGGCTTCGAGCGTCGCGTCGGTCGCCGTGACGTTCGATGCCGACTCGCTCTCGATCGAGGGCAGGGCCGGCGTCGTGAACTGTTCGCTCGAACCGACAACCGCCGGAGGTTCCCATTCGGCCGCGTCTTCACTGAAGACCCGATCGGCGACGAGGACCCGGAAGTAGTAGGTCCTCCCTGGGCTGAGGCTCACCCCGGCGGTCGAGAGATCGAGGCTGATGGTGTGCGCTTCGTCGCCGGGAATCCACCGAAGCGGCAGGGCGCCGGAGTCCTGGGGGCCGACGCACACCGAGTAACCGGGTGGCGGCGACGTCGGACAGGCCAATTCGGTCGGCGCTTCCCCCGGGTCGAGCAGGAGCTGGAATTGGTAGAAGGCGCCCGCCGACGCGCCAGCGGGATCGATCTTCGCTTCGAGCGTCGCGCCCGTCGGGCTGATGTCGGAAACCGACTCGCTTTCGATCGTCGGTGCGGCCGCCGAGGCGGAGCTGACCCAGAGCAGGGTGCCACTCATTGCGGCAATCACGAGACACGACAATCGGTGGCGTCGAGATCGCCGCCCGTCCCTCGTTTGGCTCCCACCGGACCTGGTCATGGCATGGCTGCCCTCGCTCGCGGTCTTGACGCGAGGATAGCGAGCAGCAGGCGATCCGTCACGGGAAGGGGCCGGCCATCACCAACCTCGACGACGCCTGCGGATCCAACCTCGACGACGCCTGCGGATACCCTCAGCGCCGATGCGGGTCCTCGTCGTGACCAACCTGATGCCCGACGCCTCTGCACCGCAGCGTGGGCGCTGGGTCTTCGACCAGATCGACGAGATCCGCCGCGCCGGGGTCGAGGTCGACCTCTTCGGGTTCCCGCCCGGCCGCAACGAGTACGTACCCGCCACCAGGCGCCTCCGCCGCCTCCTGCGCGAGGAGAGCTTCGACCTCGTCCACGCCCACTACGGCCTCGCCGGCTGGTGCGCCAGGCTCGCCGGCGCGACGCCGCTGATGGTGACCTTCCACGGCACCGATGTCCGCCACCACGTCGTCGGGCCGATGTCGCGCCGGCTGGCCCGGCGGGCGGACCTCGTCGCCGCCGTCTCCCGCGCCCTCTTCTCCACCGAGCAGGGGCGGCCCGGCCTTCCCGCCGTCCCCGGCGCCGCGGTCATTCCCTGCGGGCCCGACCTCCGGCGCTTCCAGCCGATCCTGCGCGAGCGTGCCCGCACCGAGCTCGGGCTCGATCCCGGCGGCCGCTACCTTTTCTTCCCCGCCAACCCGGCCCGCGCCGAGAAGCGGGCCGACCGCGCCTTCGAACTGGCCGGGGCGGCCGGGGCCGAGCTCCTCACCGGCGGCGGGATCGACCCCGACCGGATGCCGACCTGGATCAACGCCGCCAACGCGGTCCTGGTCACCTCCGACAACGAGGGCTTCGGGATGACCTGCGTCGAGGCCCTCGCCTGCGACGTCCCGGTGCTCTCGACGCCGGTCGGGATCGCCCCGTTCGCGCTCGAGGGGATCGCCGGGGCTCTCTGCGCCCCTTTCGAAACCGCCACCTGGCTGGAGTGCCTCGCGCCGCTCCTCGACGCCGAGGACCCCCGCGTCGACGGTGCGAGAAGCGCCGCCTTGCTGTCGGCGGCGCGGATGGCGGAGCGGACGATCGTCGCCTACCGCGCCCTAATTGGTGACGATAGATTGGGACCGTGAGCGCGGCAGCGACCGAGCGTGCATATCTGTTTCTTCGCGAGGGAGCGAAGCGGGAGCCTGTGGTGTGAGCGCGGAGCGGGACCAGTCGGGCGGCGAGGGCCTCGGCGCCAGGGCCGATGAGGCCGAGCGCCGGCTTCAGAAGGCGTCCGAGGCAGCCGATGCCGCGCGCGAGCGGACCACGGCCGAGATCAGGTCGCTGGAAGCGGACCTCGAGACCGAGCGCCTCCGCGCCCAGGAGGAGCTGGAGAAGGCGCGGGCTCATCACGCCGACGAGCTCGAGCGGCTGCGCGCCTCCAACCAGCAGGAGATCGAGCGCGAGCGCGAGGCCAAGGAGCAGGCGATCACGGCCGCCGAGAGCCGGCTGACCGAAATCGAGTCCCAGGCCGAGGCTGCCGAGCGGCGCGTCGCCGAGGCCGAGCGCCGGGCGAGCGAATCGGCGGGCGCCGGTGGCGACGCCGACGCTCGTGCCCGCGAAGGCGCGGCCGCCTGGCTGCGGGGACAGATCGAGGCGATCCGCGAGGAGGCGAGGCGGAAATAGGCTCCGGCCGTGAGTTCGACGTGGCCGTCGTCGGCGGTGGCGCGGCCGGTCTCTGGTCCGCCATCAACGCCGCCGAGGCGGGAGCCGAGGTCTGCCTCCTCTCCCGCACCCCACTCTCGCTGAGCGCCAGCTACTGGGCGCAGGGAGGGCTGGCCGCGGCGCTCGAGCCGGGCGACTCGCCGGCCCGCCACGCTGCCGACACGATCGCGGCCGGGCGCGGTTGCTGCCGCCCCGCCGCGGTCGAGGCGCTGGTCGAGGAGGCGCCTGCGATCGTCCACGAGCTGCAGGAGCGGGGCGTCGCATTCGACCTCACGCCCGACGGCGAGCTGGCGCTCGGTCTCGAGGGCGGTCACACCCGCCGCCGCATCGTCCACGCCGGCGGCAGCCAGACCGGCCACGAGATCACCTCGAAGCTCGCCGCGATGGCCTCGGCCGAGGCGCGGATCGAGGTCCGCGAGATGACCTCGGTGACGGCGCTGTGGAGCGACGGCGCCCGCTGCCATGGGGTGCTGACCGCGGAGGAGCCGGTCATCGCCGCGGCGACGGTTCTCGCCACCGGCGGCGCCGCGGCCCTCTGGCGGCGGACGACGAACCCGCGGGGGGCGATCGGCGCCGGCCCGGTGATCGCGGCGACGGCCGGCGCCGACCTCGCCGACCTCGAGTTCTGCCAGTTCCACCCGACCGCGCTGGCCCTGCCCGGGACGAAGTTCGACGGCGCCCTCATCACCGAGGCGGTGCGCGGCGAGGGCGCGACCCTGCTCGACGCCTCCGGGCGCCGATTTACCGACGAGCTGGCGCCGCGCGACGCGGTGACTGCGGCGATCCTCGACCGAATCGAGGCCGACGGGGTCGAGAGCGTCCGGCTCGACCTCCGCGGCATCGACCCCGCCCGCTTCCCGAACGTCTTCGAGTCGCTCGCCGAGGCCGGCCTCTCGCCCGAGACCGAGCCGGTCCCGGTGGCCCCCGCCGCCCACTACACGATGGGCGGGATCGCGACCGACCTCGACGGCCGCTCCTCGCTGCCGGGCCTCTTCGCGGTCGGCGAGTGCTCCTGCACCGGGCTCCACGGCGCCAACCGGCTGGCCTCGAACTCGCTCAGCGAGTGCTTCGTCTTCGGCGGCCGCGCCGGCCGTGCCGCCGCGGAGGAGACCGTCGAAGGCGACCGCCCGCCCCTCCCGGAGCGCCGCTTCGAGCCCCCGGCGGAGGCGACCCGCGACGCCGTCTGGCGCCTCGCCGGGCCGATGCGGCGCCCCGAGCTCCTGCGCGAGCTGCTCGCCGACCCCTATCCGCTCGCGGTCGCGTTGGCCACCGCCGCGCTCGAGCGCGAGGAGTCGCGCGGCGGCCACCTTCGAGCCGACTTCCCCAACCTCGACCCGGCCCTCGACTCGATCCACATCGTCGTCGCCCCCGACGGCGCCACCCGTCGCAAGACATGGCGCTGAGGCCGGGCTGATCGCATGCTTCTCGGGGTCGACGTGGGCGGGACCTTCACCGACGCGGTCTTGGTCGACGGCGGAGCGGATCCACACCGCGAAGGTGCCGACCACGCCCGAGGACCAATCGGTCGGGGTGATCGCGGCGGTCGAGGAGGTCCTGAGCGCCGGCGGCGACGCCGGCGAGGTCGAGGTCTTCTCCCATGGGATGACCGTCGGCACCAACGCCCTGCTCGAGGAACGGGGCGCCCGCACGGCGCTGATCGCCACCGCCGGATTCGGCGACCTGCTCGAGATCGGCCGCCAGGACCGTCCCGACCTCTACCGGCTCTGCACGCCGAAGCCGCCGCCGCTGGTCGATCCCGAGATGCGGTTCGAGGCCTCCGAGCGAGTCGGCCCCGAGGGCGTGATCACGCCCTTGCCGACGACGAGCCGGCGCGCCTGGCCGAGCTGGTCCGCGAGGCAGGGGCCGAGTCGGTCGCCATCTGCCTCCTCTTCTCCTACCTCGAGCCGGCCCACGAGCGCGAGATCGCCGAGCACCTGCGGCGGCAGCTGCCCGGAGTCCACGTCTCCGCCTCGCACGAGGTCCTGCCCCGGCACCGCGAGTTCGAGCGCTGCTCGACGACCGCGATCGACGCCTACCTCTCGCCCCTTCTCGGCCGCTACCTCGGATGCGCTTGCCGCCGCCGCCGCCGAGGCCGGCCTGCCGCGACCTCTCGTGATGCAGTCCTCCGGCGGCGTCGCCGACGCCGCGGAGGCGGCGCTGGCCGGCGCCTGGAGCGTCCTCTCCGGGCCGGCGGGGGGCGCCGTCGGGGCCGGCCTGATCGCCCGCGCCGGCGGCGGCGGCGACGCAATCGGCCTCGACATGGGCGGCACCTCGTGCGACGTCTGCGTCGTCGAGGACGGCCGGGTGAGGAGGACCGACTCGCGGACGCTCGAGGGACGCGTGGTCCAGCTGCCGATGGTCGATGTCCACACCGTCGGCGCCGGCGGCGGCTCGATCGGGTGGCGCGACGCCGGCGGCGCGCTGCGGGTCGGGCCGCGCTCGGCCGGCGCGGTCCCCGGACCCGCCTGCTACGGGCGCGGTGGGACCGAGCCGACGGTCACCGACGCCAACCTCCTGCTCGGCGTCCTCGCCTCGGATTCGACGCTGGCCGGCGGGGTCGCGCTCGACGCCGACGCCGCCGGCGCTGCGGTCGCCGGCCTCGCCGGCTCGCTCGGCCTCGGCGAGCTCGAGACCGCCGAGGGCATCGTCCGGATCGCCAACCAGGAGATGGTCCGCGCGCTCCGGGTCGTCACCGTCGAGCGCGGGGTCGACCCGCGCCGCTTCGCGCTGCTGCCGTTCGGCGGCGCCGGGCCGATGCACGCGGCCGCGATCGCCGCCGAGCTCGAGATCGGGCGGATCCTCTGCCCGCGTGCGGGCGGCGTCCTCTCAGCGCTCGGCCTCTGCGCCTCCGACCGGCGCCGTGACACGACCCTGACGGTGATGCTGGAGGGCGAGGACCTGACCGCCGAGCGGATCGCGGCCGAGGTCGACGCCCTCATCGCCCGGCTCGGCGGCGGCCTCGACGATGCCGAGCCCGAGGTCGTCTACGAGATGCGGTACACCGGCCAGGCCTTCGAGCTGCCGGTCCCCGGCGACGCCCGCCCCGACCCCGCCGACCTCGTCGAGCGATTCGAGCAGGCCCACGAGGAGCGCTACGGCCATCGCGACCCCGACGGCGAGGTCGTGCTGGTCCATATCCGGCTGGCGATGGTCGCGCCGGGCCCGCGGCCCGCGCTCACCGCAGCGGCGGGCGGGGAGCTGGTCGAGAGCAGCCGCCCGATCCGGTTCGGCGGCGAGTGGGTGGAGACGCCGGTGCTTCGCGGCGAGCCTGCGGCGGGTCTGGAAGCGGAGGGCCCGGTCGTCTTCGAGCTGCCGGAGGCGACGTTCGTCGTCCCGCCCGCCTGGTCCGCCCGGGTCGAGGAGACGGGAACGATCAGCGCCGAGGTGGGGAGATGAGCGGCCTCGACCCGATCACGCTGCAGGTGATGATCGGCGGCCTGCGCGCCGCCTGCGACGAGATGGGCGCGACCCTGATCCGCTCCGCCTACTCGGCCAACATCAAGGAGCGCCAGGACTGCTCGACCGCGCTCTTCGACGCGCGCGGCGAGCTCGTGATGCAGGCCGAGCACATTCCCGTCCACCTCGGGTCGATGCCCGACGCGGTCGCCGCGGTGCTCGACCTCGAACAACGCCCGGGAGAGTCCTGGATCCTCAACGACCCGTTCCGCGGCGGGACCCACCTTCCCGACATCACGATCGTCTCGCCGGTCTTCGTCGGCGGGCTGCTGCTCGGCTTCGCCGCCTGCCGCGCCCACCATGCCGACGTCGGCGGCCCGACCCCGGCCGGGATGCCCGCCTCCTCGACCCGCCTCGAGGACGAGGGGGTGGTGATCCCGCCGATGCCGGCGAGCATGCACGAGCTCCGCGAGATCGCCGCCCGGATGCGCTTCCCCGAGCAACGGCTCGCCGACCTCCGCGCCCAGCGGGCCGCGAACAGGGTCGGCGCCGAACGGCTGACCGAGCTCGCCCAGCGCCACGGGATCGACCGGCTCCGGGCCGGGATGGACGAGATCCTCGCCTACGCCGAGCGCCGCACCCGCGCCGCGCTCGCCGCCCTGCCCGACGGGACGCACCGGGCCGAGGACGTGCTCGAGGACGACGCCGGCGGCACGCCGCGCGACATCTACCTCCGGGTCGAGGCGACGATCGCCGGCGACTCGCTCCTGCTCGACTTCGCCGGCACCGACCCACAGGTCGACGGCAACCTCAACTGCCCCCTCTCGGTGACGAAGTCGGCCGCCTACTTCGCCGTCCGCGTCCTCACCGACCCCGACGCGCCGCCCTCGGCCGGCGCCTACCGGCCGATCGAGGTGCGGGCTCCCGAGGGCTGCCTGCTCAACGCCCGCGAGCCCGCCGCGGTCGCCGCCGGCAACGTCGAGACCTCGAGCCGCGTCGCCGACCTCGTGATCAGCGCCCTCGCCGGCGCCCGGCCGGTCCCCGCCCAGGGGCAGGGGACGATGAACAACCTGACCCTCGCCAACGAGGGCTTCGCCTACTACGAGACGATCGGCGGCGGCCAGGGGGCCTGCCCGGACGCCGACGGCCCGAGCGCGATCCACGTCGCGATGTCGAACACGCTCAACACCCCGACCGAGGCGCTCGAGGCCGAATTCCCGCTCCGCGTCCGCGAGCTATCGATCCGGCGCGGCAGCGGCGGCGACGGCGAGCACCGCCGGCGGCGACGGGATCGTGCGCGAGATCGAGGCCCTGGCGCCGATGCGCTTCACCCTGATCACCGAGCGCCGCCGGCATCCTCCACGGGGCCGCGGCGGCGGCGTCGGACGGGGCGCCCGGGCGCAACCTCCTCAACGGCGCCGAGCTGCCAGGGAAGGCCGAAGGTGACATCGGTCACGGAGACGATCCTGCGGATCGAGACTCCAGGCGGCGGGGGGCGTTCTTAACGCAAGCTCGATTTTGAGATTCGGCGCTCCTGGTCTAGAATGCCGGGCCTTGGACGGGGCTTCCGCCTGGAACTTGTTCCGCGGCGCCATCCTCCCCAGTCGCCGAATTATTTGACCTCTTAGGTACTGCTTTCAAATGCCGATCGCTTTAAAGGAATGGGCCGTAACGGTCCGCGCTCTCGCCGAGGGCGAGCAGCTGCTCACCCTCCGCAAGGGCGGGATCCGCGAGGAGAACAAGCACTTCGAGCTCGACCACGAGCGCTTCTTCCTCTACCCGACCTTCGACCACCAGCGGAACAACCTGGTCCGCGAGTCCCACCACCCCGAGCTCCGGCGCGCGCTCGAGGAGGGCGTCTGGCCGGACGAGGACCCGCCGCCGCGGGCGCTGCTCCAGGACGGCGGCATCCCGCAGCCGGACCGCGTCCGCCTGCGCTGCTGGGCCGAGGTGACCGACCACTTCACGATCAACAACCCACGGGTCGTCGACGAGCTCTCACCGTTCTACGTCTGGACGCCCGACTACGCCGAGAAGCGGCTGAACTGGAAGCGGCGCCATCCGCTCCACATCCTGCTGCTGCGGGTCCACCGGATCCCGCGCCCGGTGACCGTCCGCGTCCGCGACGAGTACCACGGCTGCCACTCCTGGGTCGAGATCGACCGGGAACTGCCGTTCGAGGGCACCCCGGTGATGGCGGACGAAGAGTACGAGCGCGCTCGCCAGGAGATCCGGTCGGTCTGCGCCGACCGCGAGCCCGCACTGGTCTGAGCCGCCTCCCGGAGTAGCCTCGCCTGCGATGCCGTGGGTCGAGACGAATTCGCTGAGCTTCACGGCGAGGCACGACAGCGGCGACGCCGCATTCGCCGAGGGAACCCTCGACCGGATGGAGGAACTGCGGCTGCGGCTCGAGGACCGCTTCGCGGTCGTCCCGGGCGAGGTGACCGTGGTCGTCCACACCAACCCGGCGCTGCTCGCCCTCGCCCACCCGTTCCTGCCGGCGGCGCGCTGGTCCGCCGCCCCGGCCGGCCGCCGCTACCTCGCCGGCTGGGCGATGGCCACGCGAGCTCCACGTCCTCAACGACCTCCACATGGAACGCCGCGCCGCCGGCGACGACTCGCGCGAGGCACTGCGCGGCACCGCCGAGCGGCTCTATGCCCAGCTCGTGATCGCCGCCAACAACCCCGACCTGCCACCGTCCTGGACCCCGCGACGGTTCGCCCGCTACCTCGGGTGGGCCTGGCTGGTCGAGGGCGCCGCCCAGTACTTCTCGCGCCAGGTCGGGCTCTACCGCGGCGCCGGTGATCCGGCGCCTGCGCGAGAGCGCCCGGCCCTCCTTCCCCCCGTCGCGGCGGGACGCGGTGATCCTCGGCGGCACGATCTTCGACCTGCTCGAGACCGAGCGCGGGCCCGAGGCCTGCGAGCGGCTGGCGCTCGAGCTGCTGCCGGGCGGGAGCCGCCCGACCCTCGAAGCGGCATTCGACGCCCGCTCGGCCGAAATCGAGGACGCCTGGCGCGACTACCTGCGCTCGATCGCCAGGCCCGCCCCCGAATAGACCAGGGGTCGGTTTTCCGCCCAGAGGTTGGCGGACCGCCCCATGGCCGGATCGTCCCGGCGCGGAGATCATCGCCGCATGAAGAAACTCGCGCAACGCCTCCCGCTCCTGATCACCCTCTCACTCGCCATCGCGGCCTTGTTCAGCGTCTCGGCGCCGGCACCAGCGCTCGCCGACTGCGCCCCGGGCGCGGTCGACAGGCCGGACCTTGGCTTTGTCGACTCCAACTGCGACGGGATCGACGGCGACAAGGCCGCCGCGATCTTCGTCGCGCCGGGGGGCAACGACGCGAACGACGGAAGCTTCGGCCACCCGATGGCGACGGTCGCGGCGGCGGCGGTCGCGGGCCTCGCCGCGCACAAGGACGTCTACGTCGCGGCCGGGACCTACGACGGGAAGGTCTCGATCCTCGGCGGCACCGGTGGGATCGGCATCTACGGCGGCTACGACCAGGCGACCTGGGCGCGCTCGGCGGCCAACGTAACGACCCTCGAGGCGCCCAATCAGGTCGTCACCGTCGCCGTCCCGGGGATCGTTCTCCAGATGTTGACGATCAAGGGGATCTTCGGCGGGACGACGTCGTACGGCGTCCGCGCCTGGAATCAGGGCGAGTTCGCCCTCAGCAGGGTCACCGTCGAACCGGCGGCAGGGGGCAACGGGGCGAACGGGGCGAACGCATCCCAGGCGCCGCCCGCCGCGGCGCCCAACGGTAAGCAGGCCGTCGGCAGTCCCAACTGCGACCCCCAGGAACTCGAAGGGACCTTCAACCCGGGCGCCAAGGGCGGCGAAGCGGCCGGCCTCCTCTCCGGAGGGACCGGGGGCGACTGGTTCAAACCGTATCCCTTCAGCGGCACAAACGGCCAGAGCGACCCCGAAAACCCAAGCGTCGGCGGCGGTATCGGCGGCGAAATGTACTGGCCGGGGGGCCTCGGCTCGCCTGGACTCCCCGGCGCCCCGGGCCTGCCGGGCCTCGACAGCCTCAACCGCGCGGCTTTGATCTACGCGCCGATGCCCGGGACCGACGGGGGCGGCGGAACCCGCGGAGCAGGCGGTGGCGGCGGCGGCATGAGCGAGAACACCTGCATGCCGGGCTCCGGCGGCGGGGCCGGGGGTAGGCCCGGCGCCGGCGGCAAGGGCGGCTCCGGCGGAGGCGGTTCGATTGGCGTCTACGTCGGAGAAGGCGCCCACGCGCTGGTCCTCGACGGCACCGTGATCCATGCCGCGGACGGTGGCAAGGGCGGCAACGGTGGCCTCGGCCAGCCCGGCGGCGCCGGTGGCGAAGGCGGCCCCCCCGGACCCGAAATCTACGGGAGCGAATGGGGCCCCGGTACCTCGGGCGGCAACGGCGGCAAGGGCGGTGATGGAGGTCAGGGCGGCGGCGGTGCCGGCGGCGCCTCGGTCGGCGTGCTCGCGATCGACGCCCGCGCGACGGTCGCGCCCGACGCGACGATCACCGTCGGCAAGGGCGGCTACGGGGGCCAGGGCGGCCACGTCGGCTGGCAGGGAGTCTCACAGCCGACCGCCCAGGTGACGACGGTGGGCGGAAGCCTTCCGAGCGTCGGCGACTTCGATGGCGACGGCGTCAACGACGAAGCGGATGCCTGCCCGATCGCTGCGGGCCCGGGCAACGGCTGCCCGAACACGACTGGGGGCTCCTCCACCGGCACCGGTGGTGCCTCGCAGGGGAGCGTCGCGACGGTCAGCGTCCTGCCGGGGATGCGCTGCCTGCCGAAGCGGGCGTTCAGGGTCAGCCTCAACCCGCGCAAGTCGCACATGAAGAGCGCGAAGCTGACCCTCGACGGGCACAAGCTCCGCCTCGTCAAGGGCAGGCGCCGCTGGACCGCCAGGGTCGACCTCAGCCACAGCAACCGCAGCAACCACACCCTGACGATCAGCGGCAAATTGACCGACGGCCGCAGCTTCAAGCAGACCCGCCACTACCGGACCTGCGCGCACTGAACCGGGTTCGCCCTCCGACCTACTCGGTCCCGGGCGTCCCCTCCAGCACCTCGCGAGCCTGGTCGGCGATCTCGTCGGCGACCAGGACTTCGCGCGGGCCGGCGGCGAGGAAGTCGGGAACGTCGAACCCCGCGGCCCGCCGGAGCAGGCTCGGGATCCCGTTCTCGGAGAGCAGGCCCTGGATCATTTCCGCCTCGGCCTGCTGCTGGGCGTAGGCGACCTTCACCAGCTTTTTCTCACCCGACATCGAGAACAGTCTCCTCGATCTTCCCGTCGCGGATCCAGAACCCCTTGACCTCCGGCGCGTCGGCGTCCTCGAGCGAGGCGATCAGGTACACGGCGTCGGGCCAGCCGGCGAGGTTGACGTCGGTCTGCGAGGGATACGCGGGGGACTTGGTGTGCGAGTGGTAGATCCCGACCAGCTCCTCCCCCGCCCCTTCGATCGTCTCCATCAGCCGGAACTGCTCCTTGGCGTCGATCGAGTAGCGCAGAGGGCTCGCCTCGGCGTTCTCGGCCCGGTACACGGTCCGCGCCTCACCGTCGCTGCCGCCGACCATTCCGCAGCACTCGTTCGGCAGGTCCTCGCGCGCGTGCGCGACGATCTCGTCGACCAGGCTCCGGGCGATCCGCATCAGACAAGTCTCGCGCTTCGCTCGCTGCGCGAGGAATCACATATGCACGCTTGCTCGCTCCGCACTCGTCGCGAGGCTAGTGGACCGCCCGACCTACCACCAGACGGTGGAGTCGAGGTTCTCGATCTCCTCGATCGGCTTGGTGTAGACGCCGGAGGAGAGGTACTTCCAGCCGTCGTCGGGAATCAGGAAGACGACGTTGCCGCCGTCGAGCTCGCCCGCGATCCGGACCGCGATCGCCGCGATGGCTCCCGAGGAGACGCCGGCAAAGATGCCTTCCTCGTCGAGGAGACGCCTCGTCCAGACGACCGCGTCGCGGTTGGAGACCATGATTTTGCGGTCGATCAGGGAGAGGTCGATTATCGGCGGGATGAAGCCGTCGTCGAGCGAGCGAAGCCCATGCACCATCTCGCCCTGCATCGGCTCGGCGGCGACGATCAGCGTCTCCGGGTCGTGCTCCTTCAGCCGCCGGCCGTTCCCCATCAGGGTGCCGCCGGTGCCGAGGCCGCCGACGAACGCGGCGACGTCGTCGAGCTCTTCGAGGATCTCGACCGCGGTGCCCTCGTAGTGGGCGCGCGGGTTGGCCTCGTTGCCGTACTGGTAGGGCATGTAGTACTGGGGGTCGTCGGCCATCTCGAGCGCGACCTCGACCGCGCCGTTGGAGCCCTTGGCCCCCTCCGAGTAGACGATCTCCGCCCCGTACATCTCGAGCAGCTGGGTGCGCTCGGCGGTGACGTTGTCGGGCATCACGACCTTCAGCGGGTAGCCCTTGCGGCGGCAGATCATCGCCAGCGAGATGCCGGTGTTGCCGGAGGTCGGCTCGAGAATCGTCTTGCCAGGCTCGATCAGCCCCTCGGCCTCGGCCGTCTCGATCATCGAGCGGGCGATCCGGTCCTTGACCGAGCCGGTCGGGTTGCGGCCCTCGAGTTTCGCGAAGATCCGGACTCCGGGCTTGGGCGTGAGGCGCGGGAGCTCGACCAGTGGGGTGTTGCCGATCGACTCGACGATGTCGCTGTAGCGTCCCCCGCAGGGCCGGTTGAGTAGCTGGTTGCGCGCCATCGAATCCCTTACTTCAAAAAGTATAGCCGTGGGTCGGAGATGCTCCGGACTGCCGAACGATCGCGGAAAGGGGTATTTTCGCCGCTTCCCGCCGAATCACCGAACGGAGGCAATCCCTGATGGGCAGATCCCGGCTAACAGCATTGATCCTCGCGCTCGCGGTGTCCGCAATGACGTTTGTCGCTGCCGGATGCGGTGGCGGCGGCGGGAGCACCACCGGCGGAGAAGGCGGCGAAAAGCTGACGGTCGGCTCCGACGTCCCCTATCCGCCGTTCGAGGAATTCGGCGCGAGCAAGACCGAATTCAAGGGCTTCGACGTCGAACTGATGGAAGCGATCGGCGAAAAGATCGGCCGCGAAGTCGAATTCCAGGACACCTCCTTCCCCACGATCTTCCGCGACCTGGCTCAGGGCAAGTTCGAAATGGTCGCCTCGGCGACGACGATCACGCCTGAACGCGAGGAAACCGTCGACTTCACCAATCCCTACTACCTCCCGTCTGCGCAGTCGATCCTGGTCACCAAAGGCACCACCGGGTTGAAAACGGAAAAGGACCTCGAAGGAAAGATCGTCGGCGTGCAGCAGGGCACAACGGGCGAGGAATACGTCGAAGAAGAAATCGACACGAAGGAACTCCGCACCTACCCGCAGGGTCCGGACACGATTCAGCCTCTGAAGGCGGGGATCCTCGACGCCGTCGTGATCGACCGGCCGGTCGCCGAAAAAGCGGTCGAACAGGATCCGGAACTGGAAATCTCCGGCGGGATCGAAACGGAAGAAGAATATGGATTCGTCGTCCAGCAGGGCGATGACGAACTCCGCGAAGCACTGAACGAAGGGCTGGAAGAAGTCGTCGACAACGGCGAATACACGACGATCTACAAGAAGTGGTTCGGCAAGCCGCCGTCGCCGGAAATTTTCCGGGCGAAGCCGCACGAACCGACCTGAGCCGCCCGGCCGGAGGGCCGCATTCGGCACACTGGAGGGGCGCTGATCGGCGCCCCTCTCTACTGAGCAGGCTAGACGGGGTCCGGATTACAGAAGAACACGATGCAACGAGATCATCAACCAGTACTTCGACCTCTCACAGATGTCGAAACACTTCGGCGAAGTTTTCAACGGGTTCGTCATCACCCTCGAACTCTCGGCCATCGCCGGCGCCCTCTCACTCCTGTGGGGCCTGCCCTCTCGCTGCTGCGTCAGCTCCCGGGCAGGGCGCTCGCCCCGGTCCGCTTCCTGACGATCTCCTACATCGACGTCTTCCGCGGTATCCCCCTGCTGATAATCATCCTGCTGATCTCAGGCAGCCTCCCGTTCCTCTCCTTCTTGCCCGGAAGTGATCCGCATCCCGCAATGGTTCGGCCGACCCGATCCGTTCTGGTACGGCGTGTTGGCGATCACCATCACCTACGGCGCCTACATGGCCGAGGTCTACCGGGCCGGGATCGAAGCGGTGCCCCAGGGTCAGATGGAGGCGGCCCGCTCGCTCGGCATGAGCCACCGCCAGGCGATGCGCAACGTGATCGTGCCGCAGGCGGTGCGGAAGGTGTTCGCGCCGCTGCTCAACGACTTCATCGCGCTGATGAAGGACACGACCCTGGTCAGCGTGATCGCCCTCAATGAGGTGGCCCTGGTCGGCAGGGACATCCAGTCCAAGGCCTTCAACAGCTCCGCGCTGACGCTCGGCGCGATCATGTTCCTGATCGTCACCCTGCCCCTGGCGCGCCTGGTCGACAAGCTGATATCGCGCGAGCAGAGCCGCTTCAGCCGCGGTACGCCGCGGGTCGAGGCGCTGTAATGGAGCCGATGGCACTGAGCGCCGATGAGCAGACGGCCGTGGACGACGCCTCCGACGACGGATCGCTGCTGAGGTTGGAGGGCGTCCACAAACGCTTCGGCGACCTCGAGGTCCTGAGGGGCATCGACCTGGAGGTCGAGCGCGGAGAAGTCGTCTGCGTGATCGGGCCCAGCGGCTCGGGGAAGAGCACTCTGCTGCGCTGCATCAACCTGCTCGAGCCGCCCGAGGAGGGCGACATCTACCTGGAGGGGCGCACGATCTGCAAGGGACCGAAGGCACCCTCCGGTGAGGCGGGCTGGGAGCTCGACTTCGTCCGACAGCGCGTCGGGATCGTCTTCCAGCAGTTCAACCTCTTCCCCCACCGGACCGCGCTGCAGAACGTGACGATGGCGCCGGAAAAGGTGCTCGGGCGCTCGAAGGAGGAGGCACGGAGGAAGGCGGCCGACCTGCTCGAGCGGGTCGGCCTCGGCGACAAGCTCGACCAGTACCCGGAACGGCTTTCGGGGGGCCAGCAGCAGCGGGTCGCGATCGCCCGGGCGCTGGCGATGGACCCCCACCTGATGCTGTTCGACGAGGTGACCAGCGCGCTCGACCCGGAGTTGGTCAAGGAGGTGCTCGACGTGATGCGGGAGCTGGTCGGGGAGGGGATGACGATGATCGTCGTCACCCACGAGATGGGCTTCGCCCGCGACGTCGGCGACCGAGTCGTCTTCATGGACGGTGGCGTGATCGTCGAGCAGGGTCCGCCTGCGCGTGTCCTCGACGAACCGCGCGAGGAGCGGACCAAGCGCTTCCTCGGGCTCGTGCTCGAACGCTGAGGGCGCTAGCGCCCGCCGGCCATCGCCGGCAGGATCACGACCGTGTCGGCGTCGGCCACCGCGGTGTCGAGCCCGTCGAGCACCCGCACGTCCTCGTCGTTGAGGTAGACGTTGACGTAGCGGTTGAGATCGCCGTCGGGACCGAACAGCTGCTGCTCGGTCGCCGGGTGCTCCCCGGTCAGCGCCCGCAGGACCTCGCCGACGTTGGAGCCGGCCGCCTCGACCTCGGAGGCGCCGCCGGTGTGCTGCCTCAGGACAGGGGGAATCCTCACCGTCGCCATCGCTCGGGAACCTACCGGGTTCAGCCGGCGCAGAAGAGCCTCGTAGTCGGGGAACTTCCCCAGCTCCGAGTCCGGGTATCTCGGGCGCGTTCTCACCGCAGATCGGGCACTCGGGGTCGCGGCGGACCTTGAGCTCGGTGAAGCGGGTGCCGAGCGCCTCGTAGAGGAGCAGGCGGCCGATCAGCGGCTCGCCGATCCCGAGCACCAGCTTGATCACCTCGTTGGCCTGGAGCGTGCCCATCGTCCCCGCCATCACGCCGAGGACGCCGTTGGCGGAGCAGCTCGGCGCCAGCTCGGCCGGCGGCGGGGTCGGGTAGAGGCAGCGGTAGCACGGCCCCTCGAACGGGACGAAGGTCGAGATCTGGCCGTCGAAGCTGAGGATCGACGCCGAGACGACCGGCTTGCGCAGCCGCACCGAGGCATCGTTGAGCAGGTAGCGGGTCGGGAAGTTGTCGGCGCCGTCGACGATCACGTCGTAGTCGCGGATCAGCTCGATGATGTTGCCGGCGTCGAGGCGGAGGTTGTGCTCGACGACGTCGACGTCCGGGTTCAGCGCCTCGATCGTCTTCCGCGCCGAGGAGGTCTTCGGCTCGCCGATCCGCTCGGTGTTGTGGATCACCTGGCGCTGCAGGTTGGAGGCGTCGACGACGTCGTCGTCGACGAGGCCGATGGTGCCGATCCCGGCCGCGGCGAGGTAGAGCGCGGTCGGCGCGCCGAGGCCGCCGGCGCCGATCAGCAGCACCTTCGCGTTGAGCAGCTTGATCTGGCCGTCGACCCCGACCTCGGGAAGAAGCGTGTGGCGCGAGTAGCGGTCGCGCTGCTCGGGGGTCATCCCGGTCGCGGCGACGACCGGCAGCCCCTGCTCCTGCCAGGCGAGGATCCCGCCGGCCATCGAGGCGACGTCCTCGTAGCCCGAGCTCCTGCATCTGCTCGGCGGCCTTGAAGGAGCGGTTGCCGCTGCGGCAGTAGAGGATCGTGCGGGCCGACTTGTCGGGCGCGGCCTCGGCGATCTCGTCGCCGAGCAGCCCGGGCGGGACCAGCTTGCCGCCCTCGAGGTGGGCCTCCTGGTACTCGTGGGGCTCGCGGGTGTCGATCAGGACGACGTCGCCGCCCTCGATCTCCGCCGCCGCCTCGAACGGCTCGATCTCCTCGATCTGCTGTTTGGTCTGCGCGCTGGTGGCCATATCTTCAAATCCCCGAATCCGGATCGGCTTTTACTTCAATAAGTATAGCGCCCAGAATCAACGCGCCCTGCGAGGCCGGAGCGAGGCGGCGGAATATTGTCAGCCGAGGCTGGGGCGCATCTGGCGCAGCCGCCGGACGCGCTCTTCGATCGGCGGGTGGGTCGAGAAGAGGCGCGAGAGGCCCCCGCCCGAGAACGGCTTGACGATGTAGAGCGGCTCGGCGGCCTGGTTGACCTGCATCGGCATCGCTTCCGCCCCCTGCTCGAGCCGCAGCAGCGCGCTCGCCAGCGACTCCGGGTTGCCGCAGATCTCGGCACCGCCGGCGTCGGCCGCGTACTCGCGCTGGCGCGAGATCGAGAGCTGGATGATCGAGGCCGCGATCGGCGCCAGCAGGACAAGCGCCAGCGAGGCGACGAGGCCGAGCGGCGAGTTGTCGTCGTTGCCGAACCAGAGCAGCATGTAGGCGATGTAGGTGATCGCGCCGCCGATCGCCGAGGCGACCGACTGGATCAGGATGTCGCGGTGCTGGACGTGCGCGAGCTCGTGCGCGAGGACGCCGCGCAGCTCGTCCTCGGAGAGGAGTTTGGTGATCCCCTGCGTGACCGCGACCGCCGCGTGCTTCGGGTTGCGGCCCGGTCGCGAAGGCGTTCGGCTGTTCCTGGGGGATCAGGTAGAGGCGCGGCATCGGCAGGCCGGCGCGGGTCGTCAGTTCGCGGACGATCTGGTAGATCCGCGGCGCTTCGGACTCCTCGAGCGGCTTGGCGCCGCTCATTTTCAGCGCCAGTTTGTCGCTGAAGAAGTAGGAGCCGAGGTTGAGCAGGAGGCCGATGAAGAGGAAGGTGAGGGCCGTTTCCGGCCCGCCGATCAGGGCGCCGATCACGACCAGCAGGCCGGTGAGCGACGCCAGCAGGATCGTCGTGCGGATGGTCGCGCCGAAGGTGGACTGCTTGGTGGTGGTCATTCGGTCTGCTCCTGTTCGGTTGGGGCTGCCGAGAAGTATTGCCGCACCGGGCGGATTCGCACTATGGGTGGCAACCCCTATTCGCCGGCCCTGGGCCGCCCAGGCGAGATCGACGGCTCTACGCTTGCCCGATGCGACCTCGGAGCCTCCGCTGAGCACTGTGGCGATCGTCGGGCTCGCCGTCATCGCGGCGGGTCTGGCCGTGGGCCTGGTCGCCCAGCGGCGGCGCTTCGCGCCGCTCGAGGACCTGATCGAGGAGATGGAGAAGGTGGACCTGAGCCGGCCCGGGCCGGTGCTGCCGGCCTCGATCGACGGCATCGGCGAGACCGAGGAGGTCGAGCGCCTCGAGCTCGCCTTCCTGCGGATGATGAACCGGCTCGAGGCCGAGCGGCGGCGGGCTGGGTCCGCCGCCCTCCGCGCTCAGGAGGAGGAGCGGGCGCGGGTCGCGCGCGATCTCCACGACGAGGTCAACCAGTCCCTGACCGGGCTGCTGCTGCGGCTCGAGGCCGTCCGCGAGGTGGCGCCGCCCGAGCTCGCCGCCGAGGTCGATGAGACGAAGGCGCTTGCCAATCAGGCGATGCGCGAGCTGCTCGCCCTCGCCCGCCAGCTGCGACCGACCGCGCTCGACGACCTCGGCCTCACCGCGGCGATCGCGGGCCAGGTCGAGCAGCTCGCTCGCCCCGGGCTCGAGGCGGAGCTCGCAGACCGACGGAGACTTCTCCGACCTCGACCCCGATGTGCAGCTCGTCGTCTACCGGGTCGCCCAGGAGGCGCTGTCGAACGCGGCCCGCCACAGCGATGCCGACCGGATCGAGGTGACGCTGCGGCGCTCCGGCGCCGGAGTCGAGCTCGAGGTCGCCGACGACGGCCGCGGCTTCGCCTTCGAGCAGTCCGAGCGCGGCCTCGGCATCGGCGGCATGCGCGAGCGCGCCCTCCTGGTCGGCGCCGAGCTGACGATCGAGTCGCGCCCGGGCCAGGGCACGACGGTGCATCTGGAAGTGGAGCCGCCCCCCGGGAGGCGGCGCAAGTGAGAGTGCTGATCGCAGATGACCACGGGATCGTCCGCTCGGGGCTGCGGCTGCTGCTCGAGCGGCAGCCGGACATCGAGGTGGTCGGCGAGGCGGCCGACGGGGCCGAGGCGCGCGAATTGGCGATCCGCGAGCGGCCCGACCTGGCGATCCTCGACGTGCGGATGCCGAAGCTGACCGGATTGCAGGCGACCCGCGAGATCCGCGAGCAGGCGCCCGAGGTCGCGGTCCTGATCCTCTCGATGCACGACGACGAGCGCTACCTGTTCGAGGCGCTGAAGGCGGGCGCGTCGGGGTACGTCCTCAAGGCGCAGGCCGACACCGACCTGCTGGCCGCGATCCGGGCGGTCGAGCGCGATGAGCCATTCCTGACCCCCGAGGCGCAGCGATCGCTGATCAAGGACGTGCTCGAGCGCGGCTCGGCCGGCGAGGAGGAGCTGACCCCGCGCGAGGAGGAGATCGTGAAGCTCGTCGCCGAGGCGAACACGACGAAGGAGATCGCCGGCATCCTCCATCTCTCGGAGAAGACGGTCGAGAACCACCGGGCAAACGCGATGCGAAAGCTCGGAATGCGGGATCGGGTCGAGCTGGTCCGCTACGCGATCCGACGCGGCCTGATCGAGCCCTGAGCCGCCGGGGCCCGCGGTTTGCTTGACTGGGAGACCCAGTCCGATGACGGCGGCCGACGGACAGTTCCAGGAGAAGCGTTGGTTGGCGCTGATCCTGCTCTGCTCCTCCCAGTTCGTCGTCGTGCTCGACGCCTCGATCGTGAACGTCGCCCTGCCCTCGATCGGACGGGCTCTCGACTTCTCCCAGGAAAACCTGCCCTGGGTCGTCAACGCCTACGTCCTCACCTTCGGCGGATTCCTCCTGCTCGGCGGCCGCACCGCCGACCTGCTCGGGCGCCGCCGGGTGTTCATGTCCGGCCTGCTGCTGGTCGGGCTCGCCTCGCTGCTCGCAGGGTTCGCCGCGACCGAGGGGCAGTTGATCGCGGCCCGCGCGGCGCAGGGCCTCGGCGCCGCGATCATCTCGCCGGCGGCGCTCTCGATCGTCACCACCACCTTCAGTGATGGCGCCGAGCGCAACAAGGCGCTGGGCGTCTGGGGCGCGGTGGCCGGCTCCGGCGGAGCCGCCGGGGTCCTCCTCGGCGGCGTCCTCACCGAAGGCCTCGGCTGGGAGTGGGTCCTCTGGGTCAACGTCCCGGTCAGCCTGGTTGCCTTCGCCTTCACCCCCAGCCTGATCGCCGAAAGCCGCGACGACGAGCGGACGCGCGCGTTCGACGTCGCCGGCGCCGTCACCGTCACCGCCGGGCTCTCGACCCTCGTCTACGCGCTGGTCGATGCCAACAGCGCCGGCTGGGGGTCGTTCCAGACGATCGGCCTGATCGCCCTCTCGCTGGCGCTGCTCTCGGCGTTCGTCGCGATCGAGCTGCGCTCGACCAAACCACTGGTCCCGTTCTCGATCTTCCGGATCCGGACCCTGACCGGAGCCAACGTCGTCGGCCTCCTGGTCGGCGCCTCTCTGTTCTCGATGTTCTTCTTCATCACCCTCTACATGCAGCAGGTGCTCGGATACAGCCCGATCCACGCCGGCCTCTCCTATCTGCCGCTGGCGCTGGTGATCATGGCCTCGGCCGGTGTCGCCTCCCAGCTCGTCACCAAACTCGGCTACAAGCCGGTCCTGGCGACGGGGATGCTCTTCATCGTCGCCGGCCTGCTCTGGTTCAGCCGCGTCTCCGTCGGCGGCGGCTTCACGACCGACATCCTCGGCCCGTCGCTGCTTGCCGCGGCCGGGCTCGGGTTCGCCTTCGTCACGACGACGATCGCCGCCGTGTCCGGCGTCCAGGAGCAGGAGGCCGGGCTCGCCAGCGGCCTGATCAACACCTCGCAGCAGATCGGCGGCGCCCTCGGTCTGGCGGTCCTCTCGGCGATCGCGATCACGCGGACCGACCACGTGCTGTCCAGTGGCGGGGTCAGCCAGGCCACCGGCCTCACCGAGGGGTTTCAGTCGGCGTTCCTCGGCGGCGCCCTGTTCGCGTTGGCGGGTTCGTCCTGACTCTGGTCCTGATCAGGACCAGCGACAGCCGGGCCCACGTCGAGCTCGGCCAGCGGGAGGCCGCCGAGGAGGGCGCGTCGGCATAACCGACCGCTCTTGTAGGATTTAGACAGATGCTGTTCTCGACCAAAGCCGAGTACGGGGTTCGCCTGATGGTCGAGCTCGGACGCCAGCCGAGCGCGGCGCCGATCTCGCTCAGCGCGGTCGCCGAGGCCGAGCGGCTGCCGCTCTCCTACCTCGAGCACCTCGTCGCCCGGCTGCGCAAGGCCAGGCTCGTGACCTCGACCCGGGGCGCCCACGGCGGCTACCGGCTGGCGATGCCCGCCGAGGAGATCACCCTCGACGTCGTCGTCGAGGCGCTCGAAGGGCAGATCGCACCGATGGAGTGCTTCCACGAGACCCCGGAGGGCAAGGTCCTCTGCTCGCACGAAAGCGACGGCGACCACGCCTGCGCGACGAAGCTTCTCTGGACCCGGGTCCAGGGCGGCGTCACCAAGGCCCTCGCCGGCACGACGCTGGCCGAGCTGGTCGAGTTCGCGGGCGGCCCCGCTCCGACCGAGCGGCGAGCGCCGGTCGGCAGCGCCGCCTGACCAAAACGAAACGGAGACGAATGGCTGAGCTTGAGATACGCAACCTGCACGTGAGCGCCGAGGGCAAGGAGATCCTCCGCGGTCTCGATCTCGACGTCGAGAAGGGCAGGGTCCACGCGCTGATGGGCCCGAACGGGTCCGGCAAGTCGACGCTCGCGAACGCGATCATGGGCCACCCGGCCTTCGAGGTCACCGATGGGACCATCACCTTCAAGGGCGAGGACATGACCGAGGCCGACCCCGACGAGCGCTCGCGCGCCGGCCTCTTCATGGCGTTCCAGTACCCGGTCGCGATCCCCGGCGTCTCGGTCAGCAAGTACCTGCGGATGATCCTCAACGCCAAGCGCGAGGCGGACGGTGAGCCCGAGGTGAAGATCAAAGAGTTCGCGAAGATCGCCCAGGAGGCGATGGAGCTCGCCAACATCCCGAAAGACTTCTCGAGCCGCTACCTGAACGACGGCTTCTCGGGCGGCGAGAAGAAGCGGATGGAGCTGCTGCAGCTGGCGCTGCTGCGGCCTGAGATCGCTGTCCTCGACGAGACCGACTCCGGCCTCGACATCGACGCTCTGCGGACCGTCGCCGATGGCGTCAACAAGTTCGCCGGCCCCGAGATGGGGGTCCTGATCATCACCCATTACCAGCGGATCCTCCACATGGTGAAACCCGACTTCGTCCACGTCATGTTCGAGGGACGGATCGTCAAGGAGGGCGGGCCCGGAGCTCGTCGACCAGCTCGAGGAGAAGGGCTACGGCTGGATCCGCGAGGAGGTGGAGGCTGCTGCTTAGCCTCTGGTGACGATGGAGCCGGCGAGCACCAAAGCCTCACCCGTCCCGGCTTTCCCGATCGAGAAGGTCCGCGCCTCCTTCCCGGCCCTGGCCCGCGAGGTCAACGGCGTCCCGGTCGCCTACCTCGACAGCGGCGCCAGCGCCCAGCGGGTGCTGGCCTCGATCCAGGCGGTCGACCGCTACGAGCGCAGCCAGCACTCGAACGTCCACCGCGGCTCGCACACGATGTCGGCCGAGGCGACGGCAGCCTACGAGGGGGCGCGGGCGACCGTCGCCGACCACATCGGTGCCGCCGACCGACGCGAGGTCGTCTTCGTCCGCAACGCGACCGAGGCGATCAACCTCGTCGCCCGGGCGTGGGGCGACGCGAACGTCGGCGCGGGCGACCGGATCGTCCTCACCGAGATGGAGCATCACTCGAACATCGTCCCCTGGCAGCAGCTCGCCGAGCGGGCAGGCGCCGGGATCGATTGGGTGCCGGTCACCGAGGAGGGGCTGCTGGACATGGACGTCCTTCGCGAGCTGCTCGAACGCGGGCCGAAGCTCGTCGCCGTCACCCACGTCTCGAACGTCCTCGGAACGGTGAACCCGCTTGCCGAGATCTCCCGCCTCGCTCACGACGCCGGCGCGCTGGTTCTTGCAGACGGCGCCCAGGCGGCGCCGAAGCTTCCGCTCGACATGGCCGCGCTGGGAGTCGATTTCTACGCGATCACCGGCCACAAGCTCTACGCCCCGACCGGGATCGGCGCGCTGTGGGGGCGGCTCGACCTGCTGCGTGCGACGCCGCCGTTCCTCGGCGGCGGCTCGATGATCCGCAAGGTGACCAAGGAGGGAACGACCTACGCCGACCCGCCCGCCCGCTTCGAGGCCGGAACCCCGCCGATCGCCCAGGCGATCGGGATGGCCTCGGCACTGCGCTGGCTCGACGGCCTCGGGATGGACGCGGTGCTCGAGCACGAGCAAGAGATCGCCGATTACGCGCTGCGCAGGCTCGCCGATGTCGAGGGCCTGACGATCTTCGGCCCGCCTCCCGGCCCCGAGCGGGCCGGGCCGGTCTCATTCGAGCTCGAGGGCGTCCACGCCCACGACGTCTCCGAGATCCTCGACCGCCACGGGGTCGCCGTCCGCGCCGGGCACCACTGCGCGCAGCCGCTGATGGACCGCCTCGGCGTCGCCGCGACGGCGCGCGCCAGCTTCGCCGTCCACACGATCCCCGAGGAGATCGACCGCCTGGTCGAGGGCCTCGAGGACGCTCGCCGCGTCTTCGGGCTCTAGCCGCCCGGGGCGCCGGCGGGCGGCGTGCCCGGCGGCGGCTGCGGGCCCCAGCTCGCCCGGCCGTCGCCGGTGATCGGGATCGACGGGCCCCCGGTCGCGGCGGTGCCGAGCGAGACGTCGGCGACCGCCTTGACCCGCGAGAGGATCTCGCGGACGTCGCTTTTCGCGCCCTGGACCCCGTAGGGGTGCAGATCGGTGGTCAGCCCGGTTGCGTCGATCCCGGCCGCATGTGCGAGGTAGAGGGACCGCGGCATGTGAAAGCCCTGGGTGACGATCACCGCATCGCGGACGCCGAAGATGCTCCGCGCCCGCTGCATCGTGTCCCAGGTATCGAACCCAGCGTGGTCCTCGAACACGTCCTGCGGTGCGACACCGCCACGCACCAAGGCGCGGCGCATCGTCCCCGGCTCGTCATAGGCCCAGGCATGGTGATCGCCGGAGACGAGAATCTTGTCGACCTTGCCGGCCCGCCAGAGCGCGAGCGCCCCGCGAACCCGGTCGGCGAGCATCATGCTCATCCCGCCGTCCGGCAGGACGGCGGCGCCGGGGACTATCGCGACCTCGGCGTGCGGCACCTCGCGGACGTCCGCAGTCGCCTCTCCGTCGGAGCTGAGCAGCACGTAGGCGTTGGCGGCCCCGATCGCGACGACGCCCGCGGCTCCGCAGGCGATCGCCGCCCTGATCATCCGCGGCCAGCGCCGGATCGGGTACGTCAGATGCCTCCAGAGCCCCCGCATCGACGCCAAAGTAGCAGGAGCGGGGCTAGGCTCCCGCGCCTGTGAGCCACCCGCGACGCCCCTCGCCGGGACGGGTCCGTCGCCGCCGCCTGGTGACAGCCCTGCTACTCGGTTTGCTGCTCCTGGGCGCAACCTGGCTGGTCCTCAACCTGACTGTCCTTGCGCCCGCCGACAGGCACGGCGCCCGCGTTCTCCATCTCACAGTCAAGAGCAGGGCGGTCGGCGAAGACCTCGGGGTCACCGTGGTCGTCCCCGAGGGCGCCGAGCAACGGCGGCCGCTCGTTGTCTTCCTCCATGGTCGCGGCGAGTCTCCCGAGACCTATGCCGAAGACGAAGCGATGTTCGAGGCGCTCGCCGGGCTCGGCCGGCGCGCACCCGTGATCGCCTTCCCCGATGGTGGGGATCACGGCTACTGGCACGACCGCGCCGAAGGAGACTGGGATCGCTACGTCGTCGACGAAGTGATCCCGCTCGCCGCGCGCGAAGGCAGCGCCGACCCGGGACGAGTGGCGATCGGCGGCATCTCGATGGGAGGCTTCGGCGCCTACGACATCGCCCTCCATCACCGGGGCCGGTTCTGCGCGGTGGGCGGCCACTCCCCGGCTCTCTGGCTCGCGGCCGAAGACACCGCGCCCGAAGCCTTTGACGACGCGGAGGACTTCGAAGCCAACGACGTCATCTCCAGGGTCCGCGCCGACCCCGGCGCGTTCGGCCCGATCCCGATCTGGAATGACGCCGGGACCAAGGACCCATTCCTGATCGCCGACGTCGCCTTCGACGATGCGCTGGAAGAAGCGGGGGCCGACATCAGCGCGCACGACACCTGGCCCGGTGGCCACGACCGTGCCTACTGGGACGGTCACTGGCCCGCCTATCTGGGCTTCTACGCAAAGGCGCTGGCGGACTGCTGAGGCCGCTTCGCTAGCCTCGAATCAATGGATGAGCTGTACCGCGAGCAGATTCTCGAGCACTACAAGCGGCCGCACAACTTCGGGCGGCTGGAGAAGGCCGACCTCGAGTACGAGGACAACAACCCGTTCTGCGGCGACGAGCAGCACGTGACGATCCGCCTCGACGCCGAGGGCCGGGTCGCCGAGGTCGCCTTCGAGGGCAAGGGATGCGCGATCTCGACCGCCGCCACCTCGCTGCTGACCGACGAGCTCGTCGGCAAGACCCGCGAGGAGGTGCTGCGGCTGCCGAAGGAGTTCGTCCTCGACCTGCTCGGGATCGATATCTCGGCGACGCGGATGAAGTGCGCGATGCTCGGCCTCAAGGTGGTCAAGAGCGCCAGCCTCGGCGAGGCGGCCGAATGGGAGGACGAGGGCGAGGCCGGCGACCCCGCCGAGGCGGTCTCCGACCTCGCTCCCTCCGACGGCAGCTAGGCGCTGGGCTGCATCTCGCGGGTCGGGCTGGATCACGGCGAAGAGGGCGCCGAACGGGTCTTTGACGACCGCGATCGTGCCCGACCTTGGGGATCTCCGGTCGGGCCGAAGACGGCCTCGCCGCCCCCCTCGCTCGGCCTCCGCGACGGTCGCCTCGGCGTCGTCGACGGTGAAGTAGACGAGCCAGTGCGGCCGGGACCTCGGCCGGGACGCGGTCGGTGATGTCGATCAGGCCGCCGAACGTCTCATCGCCGAGGCTGATCGCCGTGTAGGTGCCCGTGCTCCTCGAACTCCTGGTCCTCGAACGTCCAGCCGAAGACCGAGCCGTAGAACTCCTTCGCCGTCCCCGGGTCGCGGGTGTTGAGCTCGGCCCAGTTGACGGAGCCGGTGTCTTTGACGACGCCGAAGCCGACGTTCTTGCCGCCCTGCCAGACGCCGAAGGCGGCGCCGGTCGGGTCGGCGAGGACGGCCATCCGGCCGTAGTCGAGGACGCTCATCGGCTCGACGATCGCGTTACCACCGGCCTCCTTGGCCGCGGCCACAGTGGCGTCGGCGTCGTCGCTGGCGAAGTACGTCAGCCAGGCCGGCGGCTGGCCCTCCTGCATCAGCTTCATCACTCCCCCGACGGCGCGGCCGTCGATCTGCGCGGTTCGGTAGCCGCCGGTCTCCTCGGCGTTCTCGTCCTCATGCAGCTCCCAACCGAACAGCCTGCCGTAGAACTCGCCGGCGGCATCCTGGTCGGGGGTCCCGAGGTCGATCCAGCAGGGACTCCCGGGCTTGAAAGTCGTCTTCTCGCTCATCGCTGCTCCTTTCGTAGAGCCTCATCCTCCCAGTGCCCGGCAGGACGATGAAAAAACCTCGTTACGACTATGCCGAGCCGGGGCGGCCGCTAAAATCCGACCGTAGAAGTAGGATTAAGTCTCAACCCGCACTAGCGAGATAGTGGGGAGCAACCCGGACCAGTGCCAGAGACCGCAGGAACATCCATCGCAGTCTGCCCGCTCGCCGAGCTGCCGCCCGGCAGCATGCGCCTTGTCGAGCACGACGGGGCCAAGATCGGGGTCTTCAACTGCGACGGCACCCTCTACGCGATCGAGGACCGCTGCTCGCACGACGACGGCCCGCTCGCCGAGGGCGAGTTCGACGCCGGTGCCTGCACGGTCGAGTGCCCCCGCCACGGGTCCCTGTTCGACCTGACCACCGGCAGGCCGAAGACGCTCCCCGCCTATGCTCCGGTGCGGACGTTCACGGCGACCGTCGTGGACGACACCATCACCCTGGAGGTCGATCAGTAATGGCAACGCCCGAGGCAGTTGCAGAGAAAAGAGAGCTTGCCGGCATCAACGCCGACTACAAGGAGAAGTTCGGCTTCCACGATCCCGAGGGCGGCTACGCCTACAAGGCGCCGAAGGGCCTCTCCCGGGAGGTCGTCGAATCGATATCCGAGTACAAGGACGAGCCGCAGTGGATGCGGGACTTCCGGCTGAAGGCGCTGAAGCACTTCGAAGAGCGGCCGACCCCGACCTGGGGCGGCAACCTCGGCCAGATCGACTTCGACGACATCCACTACTTCGTCCGCGCCTCGGAAAAGAACAGCCGCGACTGGAGCGAGGTCCCCGAGGACATCAAAAACACCTTCGACCGGCTCGGCATCCCCGAGGCGGAGCGCAAATTCCTCTCCGGCGTCGGCGCCCAGTACGAGTCCGAGGTCGTCTACCACCAGGTCAACGAGAAGCTCGAGGCCCAGGGCGTGATCTTCACCGACATGGACACGGCCCTGCGCGAGCACGAGGACCTGGTCCGCGAGTACTGGGCAACGGTGATCCCGCCGAACGACAACAAACTGGCGGCGCTCAACTCGGCCGTCTGGTCGGGCGGCTCCTTCGTCTACGTGCCCGCCGGGGTCAAGGTCGAGATGCCGCTGCAGGCCTACTTCCGGATCAACACCGAGAACATGGGCCAGTTCGAGCGGACGCTGATCATCGCCGAGGAGGGCTCCGACGTCCACTACATCGAGGGCTGCACGGCGCCGGTCTACTCGACCGACTCGCTGCACTCGGCGGTGGTCGAGATCGTCGCCAAGCCGAGCTCCCGGGTCCGCTACACGACCGTCCAGAACTGGTCGCAGAACGTCTACAACCTCGTCACCAAGCGCGCCGTCGCCCAGGAAAAGGCGACGATGGAGTGGGTCGACTGCAACCTCGGCTCGAAGCTGACGATGAAGTACCCCTCGATCTACCTGCTCGGCCCCGAGGCCCATGGTGAGATCCTCTCGATCGCCTTCGCCGGCGACGGACAGCACCAGGACGCCGGCGGCAAGATCATCCACGCCGCGCCGCGGACTTCGTCCTCGATCTTCTCGAAGTCGATCTCCAAGGACGGCGGCCGCAGCACCTACCGCGGCCTGCTCGAGGTCGCCGACGGCGCGACCGAATCGCGCTCGAAGGTCGTCTGCGACGCGCTCCTCCTCGACGAGGACTCGCGCTCGGACACCTATCCGACGATCCGGATCGGCGAGAACGACGCCGACGTCGGCCACGAGGCGACCGTCTCGAAGATCGGCGACGAGCAGATCTTCTACCTCCAGAGCCACGGGCTCGACGAGGAGGAGGCCTCGAAGATGATCGTCAACGGTTTCATCGAGCCGGTCACCAAGGAGCTGCCGATGGAGTACGCGGTCGAGCTCAACCGGCTGATCGAGCTGCAGATGGAGGGCTCGATTGGCTGAGGCGCTGGTGACCGAACCGGGCTGGCTTGAGGAGAGGCGCCGTCAGGGCGCCTCTCTCGCGAAGGAGCTGGCGCTGCCCGACCAGAAGGCGAAGGGGTGGGAATTCACCGACCTCACCGAGCTCGATATCGACGGCTATACCCCGGGCGAGGCGAACGCCTCGATCGAGGGAGCAGGCGAGGCGACGGTGGTCCCGCTCGCGACCGCGCTCGAGAGCCACGAGGGCCTGCTGCGCGAGCGGCTCGGGTCCCTGGTCCCGGCCGCGGACCCGTTCGTCGCCCGCAACGAGGCGGAGTGGCGCGACGGCGTCCTCGTCCACGTCCCCGCCGGCGTCAGGGTCGAAGAGCCGATCCGGGTCGAGATCCCGCTCGACCAGGACGGCGCGGCGGTTGCCTGGCGGACCCTGGTCGTCCTCGAGGAGGGGGCCGAGGCCGAGGTCTGGGAGCACTGTGGCTCGGCCGGCGACGAGACCGAGGCGCTGCTCAACTCGGTGGTCGAGCTCCACGTCGGCCAGGCGGCGGCGCTCCGCTACGTCAGCACCCAGGACATCTCCGAGCGGGCCTGGATCTTCGCCACCCAGCGGGCCGAGGTCGAGCGCGACGCCCGCCTCGACTGGACCGCGCTCGGGTTCGGCTCGGCCCGCGGCAAGGTGCGGATGGAGACCAAGCTCGCGGGCGCCGGCTCCGAGGCCCGAGTGACCGGCGGCTACGCCGGCGGTCCCGGTCAGCACCTCGACTTCGACACGACCCAGGAGCACGCCGCCCCGAGCACGATCTCCGACCTCGCCTTCCGCGGCGTCCTCGCGGCCGGGGCGACGGCGGTCTGGCGGGGAATGATCCGGGTCGACCCCGGCGCCCAGCAGACCGACGCCTTCCAGGAGAGCCGCAATCTGCTGCTCTCCCCCGACGCCCACGCCGACGCGATCCCCGGCCTCGAGATCGAAGCCGACGACGTCCGCTGCACCCACGCCGCGGCGATCGCCCAGATCGACCGCGAGCAGCTGTTCTATCTGACCGCCCGCGGACTCGACCCGGCCGAGGCGAAGGGGTTGATCATCGAGGGCTTCCTCGAGGCCCTGGTCGAGCGCCTGCCCGAGGGCCAGGTCCGCGAGGAGATCTCCGCCGCGCTCGAACGGCGCCTCGCCGAGATCCTCTGACATATTCCGCCGCCTCCTCCGCTTCGCGTCCGCAGGCGGCCATGCGCCATATCAGCGCCGCTCGCAGAGAATCAGATCGTGATGCTCGCTAATCGGTACTTCGCTGGTTTGGGCGTTCGCGGCGTTCGTTGAGCTTGCTGCGAACGACCGAGAACAGCACAATCGTCAGTGGCGGAAGGTAGAGCACCCAGAGCCAGTGACCCACGTGGGCGAGTGGAAGCATCAACCGCAGGGTAGTCCCCCTAACCGTTTGCTACCGAGAGCAGGTAGAGCCCGAAGCAGGTGAAGGCGACCATCACCGCCAGCATCCAGTACTGGGAGCGGGCCGCCTGGCGGTAGTCGCGCCAGAATGCGGTGGCCCGGTCATGGGCGAGCGTCAGGCCGAGAACGTGGCCGAGGACGAGGACGCCGACCTGGACGTACCAGATCTGATTCGCGGTGATCACCTTGAAGTCGATGCCGGACGAGGCTGTGCCGAAGAGGTCGGTGGTCGTCGTCCCCAACGGGTCCGAGATCAGGTAGGTGAACTGAGCCTGCTCCTGGAAGACGAAGAGGCTGAAGTAGTGCGCGACCAGGTAGGCGAACGCGATCGGGATCAGGGTGTGGGTGAACCCCTTCCGCAGTTTCTCCCGCGACGGGGCGCCCTCGACGCTCGCCATCCCGCGGACCCCGATCAGGTAGACGAGGCCGACCCCGAGGAAGCTGAGGATCATGAAGATCGTGTCGGTGAGGCGGATCGCGGTGAGCCCGCTGAGCCCGATGTCCGAGAGGCGTTCGAAGAGCCATTCGATGCCCCCCTTGAAGGCGCCCTCCTGGGCGCCGTCGAAGGTCGTGCTGGCGATCGAGGCGATCACGACCGCGGTCGACCCGGGGATCGTCGCCCAGTGGACCGCGGCCGAGAACGGCTTCCTGACGCCGATCCTCCCGTCCTTGACGCCGAACGAGCCGAGCTGGGAGAACATCCCGAAGTAGACCGAGAAGATCTCACCCCGCTCGCACCACTCCTCGACCCCGAACAGCCCCATCATCGCCAGCGTGTAGACGCTGTAGACGAGGATCGCGACCGCGGTGACGTGTGGGTTGAGGCCGACCGCGACGCCGCCGCTGCCGCCGTAGATGACCTCGAGCCAGACGAACGCCATCAGCCCAATCGCGGCGGGCCAGCGGCCGATCCGCTCCGGATACCGCAGGTGGGCCGGTCGCTGGCCGGCGATCGCCGAGAAGCTGCCGCCGATCGCCCGGCCAACCGCCCGCCAGGGATTGAACGGCGGGTAGACGTTGCCGATCAGGACGCTGAACAGCGGGAAGCCGAGCCAGCAGGTGACGAAGATGAAGGTCAGGGCGAAGTTCCGGTCCGGGGCTTCGGTCCCGTGCAGTCCGGCGTAGACCGAGAGCCCGAGCAGGAAGACGCCGATCGCCCCGAACACGATCTGGGCCGGATAGCCGAGCAGCACCCGCGAGAGCCCTGCCCCGAGCGGACGCCATCGTTCCTCCTCGAAGCGGGGCGCGCGCCAGGCGACCGAGAGCGCGAAGAAGGAGACGATCAGAACGATCGACGCCGCCCACGCGAACAGCCATGCCGGGACCGGAAGGTCCTGCCGCGACGCCAGCGCGTGCGCGAAGGGAAGGAAGGTAAGGCTCATGGATTGACCCGCAGCTCCGCTATCTGTTCCTCAGCCGGGTGCACCTCGACCTCGTAGATGCCTTCGAGTTCGGCCGGGAACGAGACGGTGACCGTTCCTCCCGCCGGAACTTTCTTCTCGACTTCGTAGCCGTGGACGTGGACCTCGGTGGCGGTGTTCGATTCGACCTTGAATTCGACCTCTTCGCCGGAGCTGTATTCGAGCGTTTCGACGCCGTTGACCGGTTCTTCGTCGCGGACGACGATCGTCGGCGGCGTTCCTGCCGCCTGCGACGTCCCCGACCCGCCGGCCGTCGTCGAGCCGCCACCGCTCCCGCCACAGGCCACCAGGCCCACGGCGGCGGCGAGCGCCAGAAGCAGCGCGAACGATCTCTTGTAAGCCATGTCTCTCTCCTTTTCGAGTCGCAGTGCGTTCGGTCCGCGCTAGGCGGGCGGAGCGCGTCCAGCAATCGAGAAGGCGAGCAGCTGGCCGCCGTGGGCCGCGTGGGAGGCGACCGGGCGGGGACGGCGAGCGTTGACCGCGGTGGTGATTCGCGAGCGGGCGCGGGTTGCGATCCGCTCGGCGAGGCGCATCGCAGTCTCGAGGCCGGGATAGCGGCCGAAGAGCAGCGAGGCAACGAGAACCAGGAGCGGCAGCCCCGCCAGGACGATCTCGATCATCGCCGCGGGAAGTTAGCGCAACCGCGCTGCGCCAAGGCTAAATTCTTGCTCAATCAGGCGGCGATCGAGATCCCGTCGAGCAGGTGCCAGTTGGCCCTGAAGGCCTCCTCCGCGGCCGCCGCCAGGGCATCGGGGTCGGCGCCGTCGAGATGCGCCTCGATCAGCGAACGACCCTCGGCCGCGTGGTGCACGTCGGCCTTCTCGTGGAGTCGGAAGTACTCGTTGCCGTCGCCGTCGCCGATCCCGTAGTGGGTTGCCAGCCCCTCGCGCTTGGTGCGTGAGATCTGCGGCTGGCCGCTCTCGATCGCGTAGAGGCGGACGAGCTGGGAGAGGCGGTCGTCCTCGGCGGTCCAGGCCGCGACGCACTCGCGCGTCTCCGGCGTCGGCGCGGCCGAGCTGTCACCGCCGACGGCGTCGACGAAGCCGTCCCAAAGGGCGACGTGGTCCGCCTCCTCGGCGGCGTGGCGACGAAGCGCGGCGCGCTCGGCGGGAGGGGCGGACTCGGCGACGGAGGCGCTGAGACGGGCGATCGCAGCGGTCGCGTGCCGGTACTGCCCCGAGTAGGCGGCCAGCTCCTCGCGGGTCAGCTCACCGGCCGACCAGCGCTGGTAGAAGGGGTGCTCGAGGACGTTCCAGCGCTCGCGGGCCTGCTCGATCGACTCCCAGACATCGTTGCTCACGTCAGTCCTCCTTCGTCGCCGTGCGGAGCGGCCAGGATAACGTCCGGCCCCGCCGATGCGACCGGATCGTGACCACATCGCGGCCCCCGACCTGCCGACGGAGATCGAGTGGGTGGGCGCCGCTCCGGGCTCAATGCCGGAGCTGACGGCGGCCGGGCCCGCCCTGGTCCACTTCCTCGACTTCGCCCAGCTCAACAGCGTCCGCACCCTCCCCTACCTGGTCGAGTGGGACGCCCGTTACCGGGAGGTCGGCCTCAGCACGCTCGGGGTCCAGGCGCCGCGGTTCCCGTTCGGCGCCGACCCGGCGGCCGTCGCAACCGGCCTCGAGCGCCTCGGCGTCCCGTTCCCGGTCGCGATCGACGCCCGGCGCGAGCTCTGGCACGCCTACGGTTGCGAGGGCTGGCCGAGCCTGTTCCTCTGGAACCAGGGCGGGGCGCTGGCCTGGTTCCACTTCGGCGAGGGGGACTACCGCGGGACCGAGGAGGCGATCCAGGCCGAGCTGCGCGAGATCGACGCGCTGCGCGAGCTGCCGGAGCCGATCGCGCCGCTTCGCCCCACCGACGTCCCGGGTGAGGTCGTGATCGCCCCGACGCCGGAGGTCTTCCCGGGCGGGTCGTGGGAGCGGCCGTGGGTCGCGGGCGAGGAAGGAGAGACGCTCGAGCTCGCCTACGAGGCGGGTGGCGCCCACGTCACCGCCGAGGGCGAGGGCGAGATCGCGATCGCGATCGACGACACCGCAACCGATCCGGTCCGAGTGAATGGCGCCGCCCTCTATCCGCTCGCCGAGCATCCCCGCCACGAGCACCACTCCCTCTCCCTCCGCCCCTCCCCCGGCGCCCGCATCTGGTCAGTGAGCTTTGCCGCGGGCGTTCCCTAGACGGTCGCTGACGCGTACCAACTGCGGGCATCGAGGGTGAACGGCCCCTCGGGCAGCTCGGACCGGATCGCCTCGCACACCGCTTCCTTCTCCTCGTCCTCGAGTTTTGCGAGCGCCTGGCCCGCGGGCCCAACCGCGAACGTGAACGGCATCCAGAGGTCCTCGAAATCCGCGTACTCCACACTGACCACGAGTGCGCCGGCGGCGATGTCGCGAAGGCCCGCGCGCTCCAGGCGCTCGGCGATGTCGCCCTCCGAGGTTCCGGCTCGGGGCTGCTCGCCCTCGGTGTCGGGCCTGACGGTTTTCATCGCGCTCCAGAACAGCCGCAGCATCGTCATCCCGCCGCCGGCGATGTCCCACATGCAGGCCCCGACCCGGCCTCCGGGCCGGGTGACTCGCGCCATCTGCCCAAGCCCGGCGTCGGCGTCGCGCATGAAGGCGAGCACCAGGCAGGAGAGCGCAGCGTCGAATGAGTCGTCCCCCCAGGGCAGCTCCTCGGCGACGCCCTGGCGCACATCCGCACCCGGGTTGCGCTCCCGACAGGCGGCGACGAACTGCTCGGCGGGGTCGATCGCGGCGACGTGCTCTGCCTCGACCCGGCCCGCCAGCTCCGAGGTCAGGCCGCCCGGCCCACAACCGACGTCCAGCACCCGCATTCCCTCCGTCACTCCGACCTCGTCGACCAGCTTGCGGGCGAGCGGAACGGTGTACCGGCCCATGAAGCGGTCGTAGTGCTCGGCGGGAGCGACGAACTGGGACATCATGCCCGCGCGGCAAGCTCCTCGCGGATCTCCTTCGGCAGCATGAAGCGAACGTCCTCGTCGACGGTCCGCAGCTCGGCGACATCGTCGGCGCCGCGCTCGCGGAAGAACTGGACCAGCGCCTCGACCAGCTCCTCGGGCGCGCTCGCGCCGGAGGTGATGCCGACGGTCTCGACCCCCTCCAGCCACTCCTCCCGCACCTGGGTGTGATTGTCGATCAGGTGGGAGGCGGCGCCGTGCTCGCGGGCGACCTCGACCAGGCGGTTGGAGTTCGAGGAGTTGGTCGACCCGATCACCAGCACCAGGTCGCACTCGCTGGCCAGCTGCTTCACCGCGATCTGGCGGTTTGTCGTCGCGTAACAGATGTCGTCGGACTTGGGGCTGACGATCGCCGGAAACCGCGAGCGCAGGGCGGCGATGATCTCCCCCGTCTCGTCGACCGAGAGGGTCGTCTGGGTGATGAAGGCGACTCGCTCGGGGTCCGACACCTCGAGGGTCTCGACCTCGTCGACGGTCTGGACCAGGACGATGCTCGCCGGCGCCTCGCCGGTCGTCCCTTCGACCTCCTCGTGGCCCTCGTGGCCGATCAGGACGATCGTGTAGCCGTCGGCGGCGAAGCGCCGCGCCTCGACGTGGACCTTCGTCACCAGCGGGCAGGTGGCGTCGATCGTCCGCAGCCGGCGGGCGGCGGCGTTGTCGTGCACCGCCGGGGCGACGCCGTGGGCGGAGAAGACCACCATCTCGCCCTCCGGGACCTCGGTCTCCTCCTCGACGAAGATCGCGCCCCGCTTCGAGAGTTCCTCGACGACGTGCTTGTTGTGGACGATCTCCTTGCGGACGTAGACCGGCGCTCCGTACAACTCGAGCGCGCGCTCGACCGTTTGAACGGCGCGATCGACGCCGGCGCAGTAGCCACGGGGCGCGGCGAGCAGGACTCGCCGCGGGGCAGAGATCGACGCTGAGGGCATGACCGCAGGGTACCGATGGCTACCGGCTAGCCTTGCACCATGAGCACGGAACGAGCAAGCAGTGCATATCTGGTTCTTCGCGCGGCGAGTGAAGCGCGAGGCATTTGTTCCATGACCACGAACGGAGGTCATCTCGACAGGCTCACCGCCGCCGACGCCTCGTTCCTGACGAACGAGACCTCGACGAGCCATATGCACATCGGCGGCCTCCTGATCTTCGAGGGCCCTCCCCCGCCCTACCTCGACCTCGTCGACCACGTCCGGGGGCGGCTCGACAAAGTTCCGCGCTTCCGCCAGCGGCTGGTGACGCCGCCGCTGGAGGCCGGGCGGCCGCTCTGGGCGGACGACGTCAACTTCAACCTCAAGTACCACATCCGCCACACGGCGCTGCCCGAGCCGGGCGGCGAGCGGCAGCTGATGCGGCTCGCCGGCCGCGTCTTCTCGCAGCAGCTCGACCGCTCGAAGCCGCTCTGGGAGATGTGGCTCGTCCAGGGGCTCGAGCGCGACCGTTTCGCGATCTTGACCAAGACCCACCATGCCGCGGTCGACGGGATCTCCGGGGTCGACATCGGCAGCGTCCTCTTCGACCTCGAGCGCGCCCCGGAGCCGGCGCCTGTCCACGACGGCTGGAAGCCTCAGCCGACCCCGAGCGGCGCCAAGCTGGTGGCCCGCGGCGTGTCCGAGGCGGCCGGGGCGCCGCTGCGGCTGGCCGAGCAGGCGCTGGGCGTGGTGCGCCGGCCCGACTCCGCCGCCCAGCGCGCCACCGAGGCCCTCGAGGGTCTCGGCGAGATCGTCGGGGCGCTCGCCGACCCGGCGCCGAAGATCCCGCTCAACGAGCCGATCGGCCCCCACCGGCGGTTCGTCGTCACCCGATCCGAGCTGGCGACCCTGAAACGGATCAAGGACACCCTCGGCGGGACCGTCAACGACGTCGTCCTGGCGGTGGTCACCGGCGCGTTGCGCCGCTGGCTCCACCGGCGCGGGATTCGCACCGAGGGACTCGAGCTGCGGGCGCTGGTTCCGGTCTCGATCCGCACCGAGGACGAGCGCGGCGAGCTCGGCAATCGCCTCACGGTGATGCGCGGGCCGCTGCCCGTCTATCTCGAGGACCCGGTGCGGCGGCTGCGGGTCGTGACCCAGCAGATGGAGGGCCTGAAGCGCTCGAAGCAGGCGCTCGGCGCCGAAGTGATCTCCCGCTTCAACGACTTTGCGCCGATGACGCTCCTCGCCCAGGCCTCGCGGCTCAACTTCTCGACCCGGCTCTTCAACCTGATCGTGACCAACGTCCCCGGGCCCCAGCTCCCGCTCTACGTCCTCGGCCGCGAAATGGAGGAGGTCTTCCCGATCGCCTTCCTGCCCGAGAACCACGGCCTCGCGGTCGCGATCATCAGCTACAACGGCCGGATCGGGTTCGGGCTGCTCGCCGACTACGACTCGGTCGAGGACGTGGTCACGGTCGCCGAGGGGATCGACGAGTCGCTTGCCGAGCTCGAGCAGGCGGCCGCCGCGCTCGGAGCAGCCGACGGCTGATCTCTAGGCTGGAGGGATGGCACTGCTCGTCATCCTCTTCATCGTCGTCCCGATCGTCGAGCTCTACGTGATCATCCAGGTCGGGCAGGCGATCGGGGTCGTGCCGACCCTGGCGCTGCTACTCGCCGACGCCCTGCTCGGCTCGCTGCTGCTCCGCCACCAGGGCCGCGGTGCCTGGCGCCGCTTCAACGAGGCGCTTGCCCAGAGGCGGTTCCCGGCCCGCGAGGTGGCCGATGGATTGATGATCGCGATCGGCGGCACGCTGCTGCTGACACCGGGGTTCGTGACCGACATCTTCGGGCTGATCCTGCTGATCCCGCCGACCCGGGCCCTGGTCCGCCGCTTCATGGGCCTCTACCTCGGCCGTCGCTTCGTCGTCGTCGGGACGGGGCCCTTCCGCTCGACCGGAGCCGGCCCAGCCCAGCCGGGGCCCGGCTATGACTTCGAGGGCACCGCCGAGGAGGTCGACGGCGAGGACCCGCAGCTCGGGCGCTAGCGGACGCTTCCTTCGAGGACGCGGTTGACCTCTTCGAGCTTTGCGGTGGTGGCGCGGAGCTCCCCGGCCAGGGTGTCGAACCCGCTCACCTGCGCTTCGAGCTCCTCGATGCGCCGCTGCGCAGCGGACAGCTCGACTTCGAGCCGCTCGGACTGGGCGTCCGTGCTCTCGAGCTCGGCGATCCGTCGCTCGACCGAGGCAGCAAGCTCATCCGCCCGTCGGGCGGTCTCCTGCAGTGATCCAAGCTCGTCCTCGAGATCGAGCACCCCGCTACCGCCCGCCGCGGGCTCCGGCTCGGATTCGGGCTCGAGGTCCGGGAACCGGACGAGCTCGGGCTTCAGCTCGAAGACCACCTCGGCGTCGGGGTCGTCGTCTGCCAGCTCGGGCTCCGGGAACCGGACGAGCTCGAGCTCCGGCTCCGGCTCGGTCTCGGGCTCCGGCTCGGTCTCGGGCTCCGGCTCGGTCTCGGGCTCAGGCTCCGGCTCGACATCGATCTCCGGCTTCAGCTCGAGCTCGGGGTCGGTTCCGCCCTCGAGTACCGGCGTCGGCTCAAACGGCGACGCGACCTCGACCACCGGCTCGATCGCGGACTCCTCGGCCTGCGGCTCCTCGACCGCCGGTTCCTCGGCCTGCGGCTCCTCCCTCGCCGGCTCCTCGACCGCCGGTTCCTCAGGTGGATCCTCCGCCGCGGGCTCGGGCGCTGCGACCGCCGGCCTCGCGACCGGATGCTCGGGCAGGCCCTCGATCAGGGCGTCGATCCCCGAGGAGGTCGCAATCGCAGGCCGCACGGAGTTCCGGGTCATCACTTCGATGTCGCTGATCCCAAGGGTGTCGAACGGGTCCTGGACGGCTACGATCAGCGCCCCGTCGCCGGCGAAGGCGATTGGCACGGCGCGGTAGCGCTGGGCGGCCGAGCGGGTCACCATCTGCGCCGCGTCGGTGTCGACCTCGAACTCTTCGAGGTCTACGTGGTCAAGCCCGTTGCGCTCCGCGATCGCCCGCGAGAGGCTCTCCTCGTCGAGGATGCCCGACTCGAGCAGGTATCGCTCGAGGCTCCTCTCGGTCTCCTGCGCCGCCTGCTGCGCCGCCTCGATCGTCTCCTGATCCGCGAGGCCGAGCTCGACCACGACGTCGGCGAGAAAGACTCCGCGCCGATCCGGGTTCGAGGGCGCGGTCACCCCCGCCGCCCCCGGGTCGAAGCCGGCGGTGGTGGCGCGAGCCTGGGTGGCCAGTTCCGTCATTCGAGCGCCGCCGGTGCCGAGAGGCTCTCTGCCGGAGACCCGCCGCCGTCGCCGGCCGCGGCCTCGGCGAGGTCGAGGGCTTCATTCGGTGTGGTGGTGCCGGCCAGCGGCTGGATGCCGCATGAGACGTCAATAGCCGCCTGCTCGCCGCCTGTGACGCGTTCGAGCGCACCCAGGTACCGGGCGACGAAGGCCGGCGTCTCCTCCACGGGGCAGCCGACGAGAATCGCGGCCAGCGACATCTCCCCGACCCGTCCGACCCTGTCGGCCCCCCTGACGGTGGCCGCGAGCACGTCGGCGGCCATCTTCAGGGCAAGGCGATCGCCGGGGGCCGGCGTGCCGCTGCCATTCGGGGAGGTTGCGACGCGGCAGACGACGAGCACGGACTCGACCGCTTCCTCGCCGACGGCGTTCCACTCGGCCCGGAGCAGGTCGCTGAACCCTTCGCGGTCGGGAAGGCTGGTTTCGGCGTCGGTGCTGGGACCGGCGTTGACCTGGCCCCGCAGGCGCCGCAGCTCCGAGCGCAGCTGAACGCTTTCCCATTCGTGGCCGAGCAGCCTCGCGGCGATCCCCAGCTGGGCGGCGTGCTCGGGCCGGTAGACGTCCGGCTCCGCGGAGACGGCGCAGAGGACGCCGGCGATCCTGCCATCGGCCATCTCCAGCGGCGCGCTGATCCAGTCGACGGCGCTGAGCGACCGGAACGAGTCGGGGCTGACGACGCCGGCCTCGGCCGGGATCAGGGCGGTGCCCCGACGGAGCCCCTCGACGGCGTCCCCCCTCACCTCGATCACGTAGTGGATCTGCTCATCATGGTCGAGACGGCCGAGGACGAGGACGCCGGGAACCACGTCTGTGAGCGTCTCGAGAAGGGAGTCGGCGGCTTCGGAGAAGTTCTGGAAACGACGCTGCGCGAGCCCGATCAGCGCCCCGGTCTCTCTCGGATCCATGTGACCCGTATCGGTAGCAGCGCCGGCAGAATTGAGACATGGTCGAAAACCGCTTCACAAAGCTGTTTCGTCACGTTCACATAACCCCCAAAATTAAGCATTGATAAGCCCTGTTCGCGGATGTAGCGTCCCGCGATCAATTCAACCGAGGAGACGCGCCGTCACCAGTCGGCGGCCGCGGAAAAGGAGAGAGTTTTGAAGCAGATCATCTGCCGCTCGGCCGTGGTCGCGACGGTCGGAGCGCTCGCCGCGATCGGCATCGCGGGGCCCGTCTGGGCCAGCGCCGGCGACTCCGCCGCCGAAGCCGCGCCCGCGAACACCGTCCTGATCGAAGGCAAGGGGCGCTCCGTCCATTTCGTCTACCCGAAGACGATCGTCGCCGGCGAAGACCTGACGATCACCAACAAGACGAACTCGAAACAGATCGGCCCGCACACCTTCTCGCTGGTAACCGAAGCCGACATCCCGAAGACCAAGAAGGAACGGAAGCTGTGCTTCACCCCTGGCCACATCTGCAAAGCGGTCGCCGGATGGCACGGCGTCAAGGGCGAAGGCCCACCGACGCAGAACCCCGCCACCGCAGGCAAGAAGGGCTGGGACACCGTCGGGAGCCTGAAGAAGAAGGGCGACTCCTGGTTCACCGGGATGAAGCCCAAGGCCACCTTCACGGCACCGGTCTCCGTCGACACCTCGAATGGCCCGCAGACGATCACCTTCATGTGCGTGATCCATTCCTGGATGCACGGCTCGATCGAAGTGCTGCCGCCGACAGGAGGCTGAGACGGCCGACCGCTCCCCAGATCCGCGGCGCCTGAGGCGACGGGCGTTCATCGGGGCTCTGGGGGGCGGGGCCTTCTCACTGTTCGTCCCGGGTTGGGCCCGGACCGGGCGGCCGGTCCCGTTCGCGGCGGGGCCGGCCCCGGCCCGGGCCGGGATGGTCCCGTTCCGGGCCCGGCTGCCGATCCCGCGGGTCCTCGACCAGGCGCGGATCGACGTGCCGATCCGCGAGGCCGAGATCCAGGTCCTTCCCGGCCGGCGGACTCGGATGTGGACCTACGACGGGAGCTTCCCGGGGCCGACGATCCGCAGGCCCGCCGGCCACCGCACGGAGGTCACCTTCCACCACCGGCTGCCCCCGGGAGCGGGCGAGCTGAGCGTCCACCTCCACGGGGGCCACAATCGGACCCAGTTCGACGGCCAGCCGGGCGGGCTGACCAAGTCGCACCCGAAGTCATTCTTCTGCGACATCCCGCAGGACCTGCCGCTGACCGAGTCCGGCAACGACTTCCTCCTCTATCCGGGCAGGAGCAGAACCTACGTCTACGACCTTCACGAGGACGGCGGGCCCGAACGCGCGGCGTTCCAGTGGTACCACGACCACCGCCTCGATCACACCGCGAAGAACGTCTGGCACGGCCTGGCCGGGATGTGGATCGTCGACGACGACCTCGACCGCTCGCTGCCGCTGCCTTCCGGGGACCGCGATATCCCCCTGATGATCGCCGAGCGGACCTTCGACCGCCACAACCAGCTCACCGATCCGTTCACCGACCTCCGCCCGCCGGCCGACGGCATCACCGGCCACACCGTCCTCGTCAACGGCGCCTTCATGCCCCACCACCGGGTCACGCCCCAGCGCCACCGCCTGCGGATCCTCAACGCCTCCCAGTTCCGCGCCTACAACCTCCACCTCTCGAATGGGATGCCGATGACCCAGATCGGGACCGACAGCGGCCTGATGCCGCGACCCGTAAAACGCCACAACGTGTTGATCGGCCCCGCCGAGCGGGTCGAGCTGATCATCGACTTCTCCAGCGCGGGGGGGCAGTCGGTCGAGCTGCGCAGCGGCCCCCGGAAAGACGGCGGGACGGTCACCGGATTGAAGCCCTACGTCGGAGCGCTGATGCAGTTCCGGGTCGATTCAGGCCGGATGCCGGACAGGACGAAGATCCCCCACCGCCTGCGGCCACTGCCCGCCTGGACGAAGCACGTCTCGAAAGAGCCCGATCACAGGTGGACGATCGAGATCGGCGGCTTTTTCACGCCGACCTGGGTGATCAACGGCCACAGCTTCAACCCCGCCCGAGCCGACGCCTTCCCCGAGATCGACACCACCGTCACCTGGGAGGTCGTCAACAAGACCTCGGTCGCCCACCTGTTCCACCTCCACCACACCGACTGGTACCTGCTCGCCCGCAACGGCAAGCCGCCCCCGCCCTGGGAAGACTGCCTCAAGGACACCTTCTTCGTCCTCCCGAACGAACGCCTCCTGATCGCGGGCCACCTCAGCGACTACATCGGCAAGTTCGTCGTCCACTGCCACATGCTCGACCACGAGGACCACGGCCTGATGTCGCAGTTCCAGGTCGTGAAGAAGGGCCGGAAGGAGAAGTCCTAGAGCCGAGCGGCGCGACCGGTGGGTTCACGGCGTGTAGCTGGCCGTGACCCTGCCCAACTGCGCGAGCGCGCCGCTGCTGTCCCCTTTGCCCTGGGTGTCGACCACCCGGACCCGGAGGAAGAGGAACGGCCCGGGTCGATCGGGGGTGGGTTTGTCAGGGTGAAGGTCGGGCAGCCATGGCTTTTGTTCCCGAGCGAAACCGCCTGGTCGAGGGGCGTGGAAACCGCCGTGGGTGGAAAACCCGTGCCCGTGTCGGCCTCGTTCAGCTCGTAGACCCAGACGTGGTTGATCACCGTGCTCGTCAAGGTGTTGCCGGGCGGGTAGGGGCCGACGAAGTAGCAGAAGCCGACCGAGCTGAGGCGGACCGAGCTCCCGCTGAGGCTGCTGGGGCTGAGCAGGTACTGCTGCATCTGCCCGGTCGCGGTGAACGGGCCGCCGAATCCGCCGAACTTGAATGCGTCCTCCTCGCCATTGCTGTCGGTCTGGGTGGCGTCCGCCGTGACCGAATCATTCTGGGGCGCCGAGGTGTGGAGAACCCAGGCCGCAGGCTGGCCGAGGACAGTCGGGCCGGCGGGGCCGGGCGGCCCCGCTGCGCCGTTCGTGCCCGCCGCCCCCCTTGGTCCGGCTGCGCCGCGCGGGCCCTGAGCGCTCCAGGTCAGGCGCTTGTCGCGATGGCGGCACCGGTGAGCGACGTACAGAGCGCCGCCCTTGTGCCGCACGCAGGCCGCGATCGTTTCGCCGGAGTGGCCGCTCGTCGCGGCATAGGCGCCGCCGGAGACCGCCACGACCAGGGCAGCAAGGGCAACGCCCATCGCCGGACTGAAGCTGATCCTTCTCATCGCCTGACCGCCTAACCGATCAATTGCCGGGACCCGATACGCCCTGGAAGAGACGCACCGAGCGTCTTGGCTTGAGAGTACTCCGGCGCGGCAAGAACGAGCGGCGAGGCGGACGAATGACCCGGAGGCTCGGCACTACTTGAGCTTCCCGGTGACTTTGGGCGAGTAGCCGAGGGTCTCCTGATTGCTCGCGTCGATGAGGACGACCCTGAAGACGGACTTGGCGGTCACCTTCACTTTCTTCGAGGCCTTGCAGCCTTTGCCCGGTTTGACCGCCCGGCCGAGGTTGTCCCAACTTCGGTCGGTCTTGACCTGGAAGAGGACCTTGCGCTCGGCACAGTCTTTGCCGCGATTGACGATCGCCGTCAGTTTCGTTTTCGCGCCTTTCTTCACCTTGATCGGGCTGGCGGCGAGCCGCACCTGCTCTCCGGCTTTTTTGGCACCGCCAGGGGCCGGACCTCCTCCCCCGCCCGGCCCGCCCGACCCCGGGGCCCCGGCCACCGAGAAGACCTGGATCTGGCCGGTCGGCGGCGGTGTAGGCGAGAAGTTCGCCTTCGGGGCCGAAGTCGAGCCTCGTGAAGTAGGAGCGCGGATCCGTCAGGTAGGAGATCCCCGCCCGGCAGGGGCCGATTTCCACCCCGCAGACCTGCATCGTGTCGGAGCCGTCGAGGACCCCGTACCCGAAGGAGGCGATGTAGTGGCCGCCGGCGTCGAACACCGAGATCCTGAAGTTGCTCTGCTCGCTGACGAAGACGTCGTTGGTCCCCGGCTGGACGACCACCGAATAGGGCCTGCTCAGCTGGCTCGCGCCGCTGCCCGAGCCGCCGAATGTGAAGTCGATGATCGCCCCCGGGTTGGCGACGGTGTTGATGTGGGTGACCCGGTCGTTATAGAGCTCGGCGACGTAGAGCCCGCCCAGCCCGGGCGCCGTGTCGATCGCGTAGTTGAAGCCCGGATGTTTGCTGTTGAGGCCGCCGGGATCCGTATAGCCGTATTTGCCGCAATAGGGGTCCGGTTCGCCGATGACGATCCCTTCCCCGCTGAGGGAGCAGGTTTCGAACGCGTTGCCGACTTCGGAGTCGTAGATGGGATCGTTGACCCCGTTGCCGTGGAAGGCCATCGGATACCAGGGGTGTGCGGCGACGTTCGACGCGAGGTTCATCGTCGCGACTTTGTTGTTCTGCCCGAACCCGACCGTGCCGAGCCCGTTCGGGTAGGCGCGCAGGATCACCTGGTTGGAGCCGATCCGCTGACCGGTTTCAGAGTCGGCGTGAAGGAAGTCCCCGCCACTCGTGTTGTACGACACGATCCTCTGCGAGTAGCTGCTGCCGACCGGGATGTAGACCCTGCCGCCGTAGTAGGCGATTCCGAGCGCTGCCGAATCGTTGATGTTGAAGCCGTCGCCGAGGTTGTGGCCTTCGTCGTCGACGTGCCCGACGCTTCCGCCGCTGTTTTCACCTGTCGCGACCGTCCAGAAGGTCCCGTCGAACCCGGGAGCGTAGCCGCCAAATTGGAACGTCCCGATCGGGAAACTGCGGGTGGGCGTCACCGAGAACGCCGCGCTCGCCGTGCTCGTCATGCCGACGAGGATCGCGATCGTCCCGGCGCCAACGAGGAGAAAGCGCCGCAGCGAGCCCCTGATCACCCCAACGCCCATTGAGTCGACAGGCTGTCATCCGCAGCCGTCGCCGTCAAACAGGTCGTACTCAATATCCGAGGTAGTCAGGCGGATCGATCGGTAGCAGCCGAAATGCGGACGCCACCGGCTCCGAGGACCCGACCGCCTCGGGCTGACCGCCCGGGAAATGGCGTTGATCGAAGGTCGCTACTCTGCTGTGCCGAGCCGCCCCGCGAGCGCAACGAGGGACGCATCGGTCAACCCGAGGTCGATCGCGCGCCAGCGCCGGGAGATTTCCAGCGAGTCGAGTACCGCTGCCGGCCACCAGCGGACGCCGTACGCGCCGGCCTCGAGCTCCGCCCACAGGGCCTCGGCGCCCGCGCCTCCCGCGTGACGCGCGCACCAAGTAGTCCATCTCCGCGACCGCGAGCGGCGTTGTCGCAAGGGCCTGCTCGTTCGAGATCACCCACTCGCGTGCCCTGTCGTGATTCCGGTCGCGCGCGTTGAGCAGCGCCAGCACCACCGAGGTGTCGAGGACGATACTCCTCCCCGAATCCGTCGTCGAGGCGCTCGTCAGTACGCTCAGACAGGTCCTCGGGGCCATCGAAGACCCCAAAGATGCTGGGTCGGGACTGGCCGCCATCGCGCTCGACCGCGGCGCGTAGAGCGCGGCGGATCATCTCCGCCTTCGTCACCCCTTCGCGCTCGGCCCACTGCTCGAAGGGAAATGAGATCTCGGATCGAGATAGATGCTCGTCTTCTTCGTCGCCATGCAAGGAGGGGGTACCCCACCACCCTATACATCCAGATCCTCATCCCAACGCCGTTCCAGCAGGTGGCCACGGAGTACGTCTCGCAGCTGGCAGTGAGGACATACCGCGTGATACGAGCCCTCATCCTCCAGGTCTCCGCTCGCGGACGCTGCCTGAGTGTGAGAGCTGGGTTCCGGCTCTTTTCTGCCTAGAACCCGAGCGCGACCTTGGCATCCTCGCACCACCCCGCACGTGTTCAGCGCACTGCAGGCCTTCGCCTATCTGGCGCTAGTCAGCCCACCAATCGCGCTGGCCTTCGACGTCATCGCGCGAGAGAATCGCCGAGATTCGGCGCGCCGATGACGAGGATCTCGAGGCCCTCCGGCCCGGCCTCGTAGCCTCGCCACATACCGGGCGGGACGCGCACCGCGTCCCATTCCTTGAGGTCGACGATCTCGTCGTCGACCTTCATCCGCCCGCTCCCGCGCAGGACCACGTACACCTCCTCCTGTTTCTTGTGCGTGTGGCCGTACGGAAAGCGATAGCCGGGCGGGACCAGCTGGTAGCTCAGGCCGGACTTCTCGAGCTCGAGCGCCTGGGTCGCCAGGCGGAACTCAAGTCAGGCGCGCCATCGAAATTGGAACCGCATCATCCAGGTCCTCCTTCAGGCTCCTGAGAGTCAACGGCACGGCGCAATCGGCTGGCACCGATCCCCATTCCTTTGGCCCCTCTGCTTAGAACCGAGTGCGAACTTCGCGTCCTCGGACATCATCTCCGCTGGCGGAAATACGGATCACCCTCCAAATTGGCACCTTCCGGATGCCCCTGGGTACGGCCCTGGGCACGGATTCGGTATGGAGGCGCGGCGTCGTCGGACTACCGCCTTCACCTGGGACCCTGAACAATCGTAGTGGCAGGCTGAAGGCTGCCGATGTCAATGTCCGGGAAGGCCTCATGAAACCTCTCCGCCAGGACCCCTTCCCGGCTCCCGGCCTGGCCTAGTGCGAACGCCCCGGCTGGATTCGAACCAGCGACCCACGGCTTAGAAGATTGCCCGAGCGCTTGCGGCTGTTTGCGGCTACTCGCGATTCACGGCCAAATCAGCTGTTCGCTGATTCAGACCCGTTGCCGTTTGCGGCTTTCTCCGGGTGTGGCTTCGTCACGCAGACTCGGTAGTGAACATGGATACGACCGAAGACCTTCAGCACCACCTGCTGAAGGCCACAGCAGGACGTGTGCGGAAATGCGACGTGGCCGGCATGGCGGACCTGTCCAGCTACGGACGTGCCTCCGGTCAGGCAGAGCACCAATCACCGCGGTTGCTCCAAGGCATCGAATGAGGCTCACTCGAATACCACCCACCGGACTCGCTTGTGAAGGAGATGGCAGTTGCCGTGGCCCACGTAGGCCCTGATCCGATGTCGGAAGCATTTCCATCGTCCGGAGGCGATGTGGTTGCAACGGCTGTCGACGCAATGAATCCCGTTGAAGACTTCGCGTGCCTTGTGGCAGCCGACCCCGATACCGGTGAGCTTCCCTGACCATCCAGGCGGATTGCCGCAGTGATGCACTCGGGCTGCCCCGGCGGGAAGAGCGCCTACAGCGAACACGCCAACGCACACCAGTGCCAGTAGAAACCCCCGCTTCACGACCTCAACCCCCCTCTCCAACGGTCGTGACTATCGCCGTCGGGCATCCATCGTCTCAGTCCATGCAGCCGAAAACAAGCCCCAATGTTGGTAATCGCGACGGAAGTCTAGTTCGAAACCCCAAGTTCTCGGTATTTCGCAGGCGTCCGGTCGCCGGGATAATCGCCGGCGGAGTTCATGCGTCTCAGCTTCGTCCTGATCCCTGGTCTCGCGGTTGCGGCCTTTGCGGCGCCCCCGGTTCCATGCGCCACAGCTTTCGACCAAAGTTGTCCCCAGGTCGCCGATTGGTTCGGCCGAAGAATCCTCGCTCCGCGATACCAGCGGCGAAGCGCATCGCTCATTCTGGAAGCAAGCTTCGAGCTCCGGAAGTCAAGAGGGGCACGAAGACCGAGCACTCAGTGCAACTCGCCGGCTGTGCGGGTCGAAGGTCCTTCAGAAATCCGTTTATGTCCGGCTGCATCCAATCGGGATGCGGTGCGCGTCCTGCGACTTGCGTGGCTTCTACGTTCAGTTCCGAGACGGGTCCTGGGAACTCCTCGCTTACTTCTGATGCGCTTCGGCTTCCCTCTCATCGGTTGTGTGGCCTTCTTGGCGGCTCTGGTGGCCCGCCGAGGGGTCTGGGAACGGAGTGGGGGACATTTCCACGGCTAGCCGCCGGTAAGCGCACCACGCTCTAAGCCCTCCTAACGGTGTAACACCCTCAGATGGGGCATTCCCCACAGAAGAATTGCTTTCCATGTCCCCAGGACACTGAGGAGTAAAGCGAGAAGGGCAGATCAGGATTCAGCGCGTTCTCAGCCGCTTGCAGTCGTCACTGGGGTGCAGATTGCCGTGACAGTCAATGAGGAGGAGCCAGCGCCCAAGATAAACGCGTTTGCCAGCCATGCATTCCGGTCGGGGACGGGGCGGCTTCATTCACGAAGGCCACTTTGGGATCACTCACGGTCGCACCACCGCCGATGACCTTCTGACCAGACGGACAAGTCGCGGTGCCAATGGTTCCGCCGGGACCCGGTGTGATCGTTACAACTGCCGAGACATACTGGACCGTACCCAGGCTTGCGGCGCTGACGCCCGTCAAGGTACTGCCGTTGACCTGCTTGCCGGTCAGCGTGCCCTTCTTGACCTTTGCGGCGGTGATCGCTTCCTTCTTGATTTTCGCTGTGGTGACGGCGTTATTCTTGAGCTGCTTGCTGCCCACCGTGTTCTTGCCGAGCTGGGACGCCGCGAAAGCGCTTCACCCCCGATCGCGATGAACAGGGCAAGCGTAGCGACGACGTTCGCGTAGGTCAGTTTCGGGCGCATCTGAACCTCCGTTGGGTTTTGGCTTTCGGCCACTTGCCCCCCCAGCGGGTTATGGCCCACACCGACGGTAGCCCCGGTTGGCCGAAGAGTCAATCTGGCGAGCGGCGGTCAAGGCCGAGGCGAGGCGACCACTTCCGAAACGCGAACTCACGGGATCCCAGGCGTACAACCCTCTTCCGGGGTTTGGCGTTGCCCGTCTTGACCATTTCCTCATGCCCCTGGTGCCGTCCGCGCGCAATGCGCGAGCCGGGTATATAGTCGTTCGCGTCGCCGTTGGGGGGGCAAACGGGAGCGCCGGAGTCTCTAGAACCCGAAAGGCCAGCCACTCCGAAAGGAAACCCCATGGTCACGATCTGCAAGCGAGGGTGGGCGCTGCTCGCCATGGCCGCGGCTTCCCTAGTGCTCGCCGCCTCGGACTGGCAGCGAGCCACAGTCGGACCGGCTTTGGCTTCAACGCCGCCAACATCCGCGGCTTTCCCACCGGCGCTGCCTTCCTGACCGGCGGCGGGGCGTACAGCCCAGCCCGGCTTCGTGCACTCGGGCGGCGGATTCCGCTGCACCGAAACGGTGGAACAGGGCAAACTCACCGGCTGTCTCGCAGGGCAGGGCGTGCGCTGGGACACGGCCGAACTCATGACCGAAACAACGTTCAAATGCACCGGCCAGCGGGGGAGGAAGAAAGCACGTAACCGACGAGGACACGGCGGTGCTCGTCGGACTTCTACCGGGCCGGGGACGGCAACGACGAGTCTTTCACCGCGCAGATGATCGTCTCCCCGGATGATCTCGCCCCGGAAATCAAGGCGTCCAGAACGTCTGGGTCCAGGGGGTCGGTTGCGGCTCAGCGATCGTGCACTTCAGCTCGCAGAGTTAACCCAAAACGCCAGGGCGTTGCTAGCGGCGCGCAGGAAGCGGGCCGCTCGCTGTAGTTCCTCACGAGTTGTTCATCCGGAACCGAGCGATCAAAGGAGTCGAGGTGCCCTCAATCCCTCAGGGGCCGAGGACGAGAGCGGATCAGAATCTGAACGCGACCGATCCCGCAGATCTCACACCGACTGCGGCCTGGTCTCGGCGGGTGCGGTGGGTCGGCGGTCTCATCCAGGTCGCCTTTGCCGCGCTTTGGCTCGTGCGGGGAAGCCGAGCCATCGGGGGTGGCATTGCGCTCGTACTGATCCTGCTTTCGACCCTCATGGTGATCGGAGCCGTGGTCTACGCGATCCGGACGGCCGCGGGCACCACCCTCGACCGAAGAGCCCGAGAGGGCAAGCGGATCGAGCGGGACGTGACCATCGCGACTGTGATCGAGCTCATCGCGGCGTTTGTCCTGCCGGTCATCGTCCGCGCCGCCGGCCATTCCGACTGGGTGCTACCGTCAATCGCGATCACGATCGGGCCTCTTCTGCTGTGGCTCGACCATCGCGTCCATATCCCGCGCTACCGACCCGTCGGCTGGGCGCTGACGGTCGGCCCGGTCATCCTCGTCCTCGCACTCTCTGGCACTGCGCTGATCGCCTCCACCGGCCTCGCCGCCGGCGTCCTGCTGCTTGGGACCGCCCTGGCGGGCTTCACGACCTCGCCGCGGCTGAACTCGCGGTCCCTGAGTAGCTCGAAGACGATCCGATCCGCGACTGGTCGCACCGGCGGGGACGCCTCCAGCATATGTCGCCGCCCGAGCCTCCGGGTGCCGGGTGATTAGGGCGCGTCATCCGTGGCCATAAATGATGAAGACGCGTGGATTTTGGTACTCGCCCGCAGCCGGTCGACAATAATCCGGGAAGATCGGGGCCCTCCCCTCTACCGGGCCGTCTGGGCGTTGGTGGCGCGGGGCTTTCCGAAGAGTCGGGTGGTGCATCGGATGCCGGCGGGCGCGGCGCTGGTCGCCGGTGAGCTTAGGTCGGGTTGATGCGGGCAAGCAGTCGCCGGACGCTTGTGATGTGCCAGCTTCCGCCTCGCTGTGTCGGCACACCCTCAGCGTTTAGCCATTCGGCAATCGCTGCCCAGTGTCATCCCCCCATTGCGGAAAGTCACAATTGGCTACCCGCTGCTCGTCTGGGTCCGGCACTAGCGCAGCCTCCCGGCCCTCGCCTTCAACCTTCAAGCCGAACGGCACAGTAGGCCCGCCCGCATACCCGCCGCGCTCCGCTTTCGGCGTCTGCCTCTCCGGAGCCGTGCCGCGATCAGGCCGCGCTCAAGCTGTGCGGCGGCTCCCAATACCTGACGCAAGAATGTGCGCTGAGGGTCATTGGGATCGTCGCGGGGTATCTCGCCATCGAAAGTCTCAAATACACTGGCACCTGCTCGCCACGCCCTGTCTAGTGCCGCCTCCTGTACGTGAAGCTCGCGGGCCAGCCGGTCAACGTTGTGAACCACAATGCCGTCTGCTTCGCCTGCCTCCACTGCGACCAGGGCAGCTGAGCCAGTCCGGGCCTCTCATCGACTGGTTTCCCTCCTGACACGCTGGGGTCGCTCTGGACGGCCACAACTTCATGGCCGGACGCCTCAGCCCATCGACGGCAAGCCTCCTCCTGGGCGGCCAGAGAGTCGCCATTGGTGGTGCTTGTCCGGGTGTAAACGATCAGTTGCACACGGGCAGTATTGCACTACGGCTAAAGCCGCTGTGTCATTGGCGGCGATCCGTGCCTGGCTGCGGCAATTTGCTGCCGCTTGAGTAAGCGCCTTGGCCGGGTGCAGCTCGCGCCCGACGCCGCAAAGGGCTTGGGTAAGCCAAGTCCCCTCGTCAGGCGACCACCCTAGGCGACGATTAAGGGCCGGAAGTTCAAGAATCTGGCGTCCTGGGCAGCTCGTGGATCGACGTGGGCGGATAGCAGAGCGCGGCTTGGGAAAAGCGGGAAGGTTCGTCGAGGCCGGCGTAGAGCATCATCGCGTGGCCTCCCGGCCCGTCCGCCTGCCGGCAGTCCGGCCTAGAACGCGACTAACAAGGGGAGCCATGCTCTTGCCGGGGCCCGCAAACCCAGCCGGGTAAAGCGCATTGCGCCATGGGCGGGCGGGTTTTCCGCATGACAAGCGACTTCGGTCCCTTGCCTGAGAGGGGGAAAGTTCAAAAGATGAGCGCGGTCAAGTTCCCTCGGGGTCCTGGTGGGTATCGGAGCAGGGTGCGAGGGTGAAGGGAGACGTCTGCCGGCGCTTGCGGGTCGAATCTGTGGGTACGCGAGGACGGCGCTAAGACTCAATGCGAGCCAGTGCCCGTCCTTCACCAAGGCTTCGCGCCGGTTTCTCACCGATCCGTTCCCAGGATTTTTGACCCGACGGCCCACCAGGACTACCGTCCGTGACCGGGCCTCCGTCCGTCAGGGGGGACAAGGCCGCAAGCCACAACCTACGGAGGAACGTGTTCCGTCCCAAGCTGACCTACGCAAACGTCGTTGCCACGCTCGCGCTATTCATAGCCCTGGGAGGGGCGTCGTACGCCGCAATCAAGCTCCCCAAGAACTCGGTTGGGACGAAGCAGCTGAAGAAGAACGCGGTTACCACCGCCAAGCTGAAGAAGGGCGCAGTCACGGCGGCGAAGCTCAAGCCGGGAAGAGATCCCGACCACCGGGTCCGAGTTCAGACCACGCGACGAGCGCCGACAGCGCGACGGTGGCGGGGAATGGGGCGCAGCGAATCGACTTCCATAGCGCCGGGATCGATTCGGCTCCCTAAATCCTTTCGGAAACACCGGCAGCGCGACCAGATATTCAGCAGCGATGGGCTCACCTTCGGGGGCTAGCTGCATTTCTGGCGAAAAGGCCCGCCTGTACGTGACGATTTCTACTTCCGAAGGTAACGCCTTCTGGGGGTACACCAAGTACCTCAATCCGGGGTATAGAATCGAAAAACGTAGGTCTCTTTTTCGGCCCGACAAACGTTGAAACGTCCAGGACTGGTTGATGTCACCGGCGAGAACAAAAGCGAAACCGGGCAGCTGATCTATCGGTCGCCGTCTCATACCGTGACCGTTATCTACGTGGGCGGAGTCGAAGACGTTCTCCCCGAAGAAATGCAAGTTCAGGGGACGGCTGTTGCCACAGGCTGACCAGACGGCCCTTGGACGCAGCTAGTACCTCCGTGGGCCACGACCCCCGGCTCTCGACAGCGCGGGGGCACTTGTCCGCCAACAGCGGTCCTACGATCCGCGAGGCGGCGAACATGTTCGTTGGGGGATGGAAGATGGTTCGGTCCGTCGCCGTGGCGGGCAGCCTTACAAGCCGTCCACGCAACGGGGATACGCCACCGACCTTCGGGCGCAGGTCCTCCCAGCTTTGGGGCCAACTCGGATTGGCCGTCTGACGCGCTCTGATGTGCAGGGCTTCGCTGACCGACTGGCGGCGGAAGGGCGCAGCCCCTCCAATACCCGCAATATCGTCGCCTCCCTACGGGCGTTGATCAGTTGGGGGGAATGCCGCGGCTGGGTAAACCTCAACCCGTGTGCGGGCGTCCGCCTCCCAGCGGTGGTGAGGCGCGGGACAGAGTTGCCACTCCGATGGAAGCGGCGGGGCTGATAGCGGCCCTGCCAGCGCGTGACCAAGCGGCCCTGGGGCTGGCGGCTGTATGCAGGCCTGCGAGTTGGCGAGATTCTGGCCATGGATATTGCCGCCATCGACCCGGAGAACCGCATGCTGGAGGTGCGGCGCGGTTGGGACCCGACCGCCCGCGAGTTCGTCAAGCCGAAGAACGGCAAGGCCCGCACGGTGCCGATCATCGAGCGCCTCGCGATCCTGCTGGCGGACCATTTCGTCCTGCTCGATCACCCACCCCCTGAGGCGCTGCTGTTCTCCAGCCCCAAAGACAGCCGCTATCCGATCCACCCCCGCCAATTTCGCCGCCATGCGGCCAAGGCTTGGAAGGCGGCGGGGCTGGAGCCGCTTGGCTTCCATGAGGCCCGCCACAGCTTCGCCTCCATCGCAATCGCCAGCGGCCTGAACGTCAAGACGCTGAGCACCTATATGGGCCATGCCACCACCACCATCACGCTGGACCGCTACGGCCACCTGCTCCCCGGCAATGAGGCCGAGGCCCGCGAGCGCCTGGACGCCTACCTGGACCACGGCGAGGGGTAGCCCATGGGTACGTTGGGATCGGGTCGGCATTGACCCTCTATGACCCTCTCATGACCCCGCAAACCCTGCCTAGAACCCGAGTGCGAACTTGGCGTCCTCGGACATCATCTCCGGGGACCAGGGGGGGTCGAAGACCATCTTCGGGTGGACCGAGGAGACGCCGGGGAGGTCGCCGACGAACTCCCGCATCTGTTCGGAGACCTGGGGGCCGATCGGGCAGGCCGGCGTGGTCAGGGTGAAGGTGACGAATACCTCACCGCCGCCGACCTCGACGTCGTAGACGAGGCCGAGGGAGACGAAGTCGAGGCCGAGCTCGGGGTCGATGACCTCCTCGAGGGCCTCGAGGACGTCGTCCTCGGTTACTGCTTCGGCCTGGTTCTCGGACGCGTCTGTCTGGTTCTCGGACATGGCTCAATGGTACCCGGGCGGCAGCGGCTCCTCGGGAGGGTCCGCGGCGTCGGGGCGCAAGGTCGAGCTGCCACCAGCCGACGTCGCGCCAGGCGCCGGCCTTCCAGCCGATCCGCCGGTAGACGCCGACCGCGACGAACCCGAGCCCCTCGTGGAGGGCGACGCTCGGCCTCGTTCGGCAGCGTCACCCCGGCGCAGGCGACCCGGAACCGCTGCGCCCGGAGGCGCTCGAACAGCTCCTCGTACAGACGCCCTCCCCAGCCCCCGGCCGCGATCGGCCTCGGCCGACGTAGACCGAGACGTCGACCGCCCAGCGGTAGGCCGCCCGCGAGCGGTGCTCGCAGGCGTAGGCGAAGCCGACGGTCTCGCCCTCGCGCTCGGCGACCAGCCACGGATGCGTGGCGCCGATCCGCGCGATCCGCGCCGCCATCTCGTCCGCGGTCGGCGCGCTCGGCCTCGAACGAGGTCGGCGACGCCTCGACGTGGGGCGCGTAGATCGCCGCGCAGGCGGCGGCGTCGAGCTCGGGGTCGGCGCTGCGGATGGTCACCGGGCGCAAGATAGTCTCCGCGCCCGTGAGCGCGGAGCGAGCCATCCAGCGCCGCTCGATCGGGATCGTCTTCTCCGACGGCGGCCTGCTCGCGCTCTCGGCGATGCGCCCCGACGGCGCCGCCGAGCACGGCGAGGAGGCGCTGGCGGCGGTCCTCTGCGATCCCGACGGCGCCCCGGTCGAGGTCTCCGAGGCGCTGCTCTCGACCGAGTACGGGCCCGACGGGGTGCAGCGGCGGGCGACGCTCGAGCTCTGGGTCGACGGCGAGGAGGGCCAGCCGCTGCGCGGCGCCGGCACCCTGATCAGCACCAGCTCGGTCCGCCGCCCCGGCCTCGTCGTCCGAGGTCGCCTTCTTCCGCTGGTCGCTCGAGGGCCGCGAGGGCCTCGGCCACTACGAGATCGTCTGGGCCGATGGCTGAGCGGATCGAGGCGGTGATCTCCGACTTCGGCGGGGTCCTGACGACGCCGCTGATCGAGTCGTTCATGGCCTTCCAGGACCAGACCGGGATCTCGACCGAAGACCTCGGCAAGGCGATGCAGGCGAGCGCCGAGGCGCGACGGCGAGAACCCGCTGTTCAAGCTCGAGCGCGGCGAAATCACCGAGGCCGCGTTCCTCGAGCAGATCGCCGACGCGCTCGAGCCGCTGCTCGGCCACCGGCCCGGAGATGCACCGGTTCAAAGAGATCTACTTCGAGGCGCTCAACCCGAACCCGGCGATGATCGACCTGATGCGCGAGCTGAAGGAGTCCGGCTACCGGATGGCGATGCTGACCAACAACGTCCGCGAGTGGGAGCCGCTCTGGCGCTCGATGCTGCCGGTCGACGAGATCTTCGAGACGGTCGTCGACTCCGGCTTCGTCGGCTGCCGCAAGCCCGAGTCGAAGATCTACGCGATGACGCTGGAGCGGATCGGGATGCGCGCCCGAGGCCTGCCTCTTCGTCGACGACGTCCAGGTCAACTGCGAAGGGGCGCAGCGGGCCGGGCATCAACGCGGTCCACTTCCGCGACAACGAGCAGGCGATCCCGAGATCCGCGCCGCAGCTCGGCGACGCTGGGCGACGGAGCGCGGACTAGTTCTCGGAGCCGGCGCGGTCCCAGACGTAGAGCTCGACCGCCTCGACGGCGAGCTCCATCAGGCGCGGCGGCGAGAGCAGGCTGAGGACGAGCTCGAGCGCGTCCTCCTCGGTGACGCCGGCGTCGACCGCCTCCTCGCCGCGGAACCCGGCGGCGAGCTTCAGCGCCTCGCGCCGGTTGTCGCCGAGGGAGCCGAAGGCGCCCATCAGGAAGTCGCGGTTCGGGCAGCGGCTGGCCGACCTCGAGCGAGCCGTGCCAGGCGGCGAGCATCGAGAGGTCGTGCTCGTCGAGCTCGGAGAGCGCCTTCGCGTAGTGGGTCTCGAGCTCGCTGTCGGGGATCTCGTCGACCCAGGCGCGCACCGCCTCGCCGAGCAGCTGGCGGCGCGCCTCGCGGCCGATCGAGTCGGCAATGGCGCGGATCGCATCGGCTGGGTCGACGAAGCAGAGGGACATCGCGGCCCAATGTAGAGAGCGGGGAAGACGTCAAATCGCCCCGGGCAGTCGCGCGCCGGGAGCCGACCTATGCTGGACCGCTCGACCGATGCCTCTGAACCTGATCCACGGACCCCCGAACTCCGGCCGCGCCGGCCTCGTCAGGCGCGCCCTGATCGACGTTCTGGAGCGCGATCCGGTCCTCGTCGTGCCGACCGTCGACGACGTCTACAGCTTCGAGCGCGAGCTCTGCGAGAGGGTGCGGTGCTGGGCGCCTCGGTGATGACCTTCAGCGGCCTCTTCCGCACCGTCGCGACGGCGGCGGGGCCCCGCCCGGGCGCCGAGCTGACGCCGGCCCAGCGCCTCGGCGCGATCTCGACGGCGATCGCGGAGCGCCGCGGGACCTCGGCCCGCTCCGGCGCTCGGCCTCGCGGCCCGGCTTCGCCGCGCGCTTCGAGCGCCTGCTCGACGAGCTCCAGGGCGCCGGGCTCGAGCCGGCGGACGTCGAGGCGGCAGCCGCGACCCTCGAGGGCTCCGCCTACCTGCCGACGTCGCGGCGCTGTTCGCCGGCTACGCCGAGGTCCGCGACCGGCTCGGGACGGTCGACAGCTACGGCGATCGCCCGCGAGGCGATCGCGCTGCTGCGCCGAGTCCGGCGGCTTCTGGGGCGAGCGGCCGGTCTTCCTCTACGGCCTCGACGACCTCACCCGCAACCAGCTCGACCTGGTCCGGGCCCTGGCGGCGGCGACCGAGGTGACCGTCGCCCTCCCCTACGAGGAGCGGCAACCTCGCGCTCGCGGCGCGGCCGGCGCTGCTCGAGCGAGCTGCGCGAGATCGGGGTCGACGAGGAGACCGCGACCGAGGCCGGACCCCGGCAACACCCCCTCCCCCCTTCTCTTCCACCTCGAGCGAAGCTTCGGCGCCGCCGAGCCGGAGCGGATGGCGCCCGACGACGAGCCTCGTCCTCCTGCGCTCCGCCGGCGAGCGCGGCGAGGCCGAGGCGATCGCCGCCGAGGTCGTCACGCCTGCTCGCCGCGGCACCGACCCGGGCGAGATCGCGATCGCCCTCCGCGACCCGTCGCGGCGCGGCGCCGCTGCTCGCGTCGGTGCTCGAGTCCTACGGGGTCCCGATCGCGCTCGAGGCCGAGGTGCCGGTCGCAGCGACCGCGGTCGGCGGCGCGCTGATCGCGATGCTCGAGGCCGATCTCGGCGTCGGCGCGCGCGCGACGTGCTCCGCTACCTGCGGCGGGCCGAGCGGAGCTGCCGCCGGGCGTGGTCGACTGGCTCGAGCGCCGCGTCCGCCGGGGCCGGATCCGGGACGCCGAGCGGCGCTCGGGCTGCTGGCGAGGAGCGGCTCCGCGGGACCTGTCCGGCTGCGAGGTCGCGCGAGGCGCGACGGGGCGCTGGCGGCCGAGCCGGCCGAGCTCGCCGCCGATGGCCTCGCGCCCGCTGCGAGCGGCGACGGTCCGCTGCCCGGGCGGGGCGACGGGCTCGAGCTGCGGCGGCGGCCGTGATCGGCAAGCGCCCTCGCCGAGCTGGCCGAGCTTGGCGAGTCGCCCCCCGCCCGGAGGAGCTCGCGCCGCGATCTCGGCGAGCTCGGGTCCGTGTCTGGCGCGGGCCGGTCGAGGGCCGGGTCCGGATCGCCGAGCCCCTACCGGCTGCGAGCCGCGCGCTTCGACCACGTCATCGTCGGCTCCCTCCAGGACGGCGAGTTCCCCCGCCGCGACGGCGGCGCGCGAACCGTTCCTCTCCGAGGCGCCAGCGCGCCGCGCTCGGCCTCGAGCCCCGGCGCGACACCGACGCCGAGGAGCGCTATCTGTTCGCACGCCTGCCTCGCGCTGCCCGCGCCGGCGCCTCTTCCTCTCCTATCGGGACAGCGACGAGAACGGCGTCGCGGAGCCGCGCTCGCCGCTGATCGACGAGGTCCGGCGCCTGCTCGACCCGGCCCCGGCGGGCGAGCCGCCGGACCCGGTCGAGGAGGAGATGACCCGCGGCCGCGACCTCGCCTAGGTCGTTCAGCCGCTCGCCGAGGCCCCGTCCGAGGATGAGCTCGCTCGGGCGATCGCCGCCCGCGGGCCCGCCGCCGAGGCCGGCTCGCTGCCGCCGATGACGGCGCCCGGGGAGGTCGCGCAGCGGCTCGCGGCACCGGCTCGCGCGCGGCGCGCACGGCCGAGGCCGCCAGCCGGGCCCCGGGGCCGTTCTCGAACCCCGCCGTGCTCGAGTCGCTCGGCCGCGGTCGCCGCCTACGGCGGCACGACACTCGAGGGGTTCGACGAATGCTCCTACCGCTGGTTCGTCGCCCACGAGCTCGCCCCGCGGCCGCTCGACCCCGATGCCCGACCCGCTCATCCAGGGCGGCCTGATGCACGGGGTCCTCTTCCGCCTCTACCGCGAGCGCCCGGCGGCGAGCGGCGCCCCGGCCGGCCTCGCTCGGGGCCTGGATCGCCCGCGGCCTCGAGATGCTCGGCGAGGTCGCCGCCGAGCGCGAGATCGGCGCGCACCCGGTCGAGCGGGCGATGGTGAGGCGGGTGGAAGTCCTGCTCGACCGCTTCCTCGCGCGAGGAGGCCGAGCGCGGACGGCGGCCCGTTCGAGCCCTGGCTGCTCGAGGCCGGGTTCGGCGAGGGCGGAGGAGCAGCGAACGCCCGGCCCTCGAGATCGACGGCTGGGGCCTGCACGGGGCGATCGACCGAGTCGACCGGGACCCCGACGGGCGGGCGCTCGTCCTCGACTACAAGCTCTCGAGCGCGGTGACGGCGCGGGCGAAGCTCGAGGAGGAGGCGAAGCTCCAGCTGCAGCTCTACATGATCGCCGTCGCCGAGCTCTGGGGCGCGGAGACCGTCGGCGGCCTCTACCTCCCGCTGCGCGGAACCTCGTCGCGACGGCCGCGCGGCGCCGTCCTCGAGGACGCCGAGCGCGGAGCTCGCCGCCTACGGCCTCTACCGGCCGACGTCGTCGACGAGACGGAATTCGAGGAGCTGCATCGCCGACTCCCGCGCCCGGCGCCGGGGAGATCGTCGCGCGGATGAGGGCCGGCACGATCCGTCGCGACCCCGGTCCCGCCGACCCGGGGCTGCGCGGCCACGGATTTGCCCGAACTACTGCGGTTTCGCGCCGATCTGCCGCCGCGACCGCGCGATCGAGGAGCCGCGACGAGGAAGAGGAGAGGAGTGATGAGCCAGCGGGAGCTGACCCCCGAACAGGAGGCCGCGATCGCCGCCGCCGGCCCGAGGTGCTGGTCGAGGCCGGCGCCGGGACCGGGAAGACCGGGGTGATGGTCGACCGCTACTGCCGCCTCGTCTGCGACGCGGGGGTCGAGCCCGACGCGATCCTCGCCTTCACCTTCACCGACAAGGCCGCGGCCGAGCTGCGGCAGCGGATCCGCGCCGCGCTCGAGCTCCGCGCCGACGCCGGCAGCGAGCGCGCCGCGGGAGCTGCTCGCCGGCGTTCGGCGGCGCCTGGGTGACGACGATCCACGGGTTCTGCAACCGGCTCCTCGCCGGCCACCCCGTTGCCGCCGGGATCGACCCGCGGTTCCGGGTCCTCGACGCGCCCGAGGCGGAGCGCGTCGCCGGCGAGGCATTCGACGAGGCGCTCGAGGAGTTCCTCGCCGGGGCTGACGGGGACCGCGAGCGGACCGTGGCCGCCTACGAGCTGGCGGGCCTGCGCGGGATGGTGATCGCGGTCCACGAGGAGCTCCGCAGCCGCGGCCACCCTCTGCCGACGCTCCCCGAGCCCGCAGTAGGAAATCCGGCCGCCGCCGTGCGGGCGCGGCCGAGGCGCTGCGGCGGCGATCGCGGACCTGAAGCCCGCGGCCCGGGTCGCGAGATGCCGAGCGGGCGCCCGAGCTCACGCGGGCGTCCTCGGAGCCCCCGGACCTGAGATCTGGACGGCGCTCTGCGGACGAAGAGGGCGGCGAGGCCCTCAGCGCCTACCGGGAGGCGATCGAGGCGGCGTCGCCGGGTCGCGGAGGCCGGCGAGGGCGGGCTCGTCTACCGTCACGTCGGAGAACTCCTGGTCGAGTTCTCCGAGCGCTTCCCGGCGGCGAAGGAACGGCGGTCGGGGATCGACTTCGAGGACCTGCAGATGCTCGCCGTCGACCTGCTCGAGCGGGACGAGATCGGGGCCGATTACCAGCACCGCTTCTCCCACATCCTCGTCGACGAGTTCCAGGACACGAACCGGCTCCAGCTGCGCCTCATCGAGGCGCTGCGTGGCCCCGCAACCAGGCTGATGGTCGTCGGCGACGAGCTCCAGTCGATCTATGGCTTCCGCCATGCCGACCTCGAGGTGTTCCGCGAGCACCGCCGCGGCGCCGAGGAGGCGCGGGACGGCGGAGGTGATGGAGCTGAGCGGCAACTTCCGCTCCCGCCCTGAGCTGATCGGGGCCGTGAACAAGATCGGCCGGGGCCTGTTCGGGGACGGCTACCGGCCGCTGCGGGTCGGGGCGGAGCCCGCGGCGAAGGAGCCGCCCGGCGGCGGCGGGCCCGCGGTCGAGATGCTGCTGACCGCCGACGGCAAGCGCTGGAAGAAGGACCGGGCGATCGACCTGCAGCCGGCGACCGACGCACGACTCCGCCGACCAGCTCGCCGAGGCCCGGTTCCTGGCGGCCAGGCTTCGCGAGCTCGTCGAGGGCGGCGTCGAGCGCGGCAAGATGGTCGTCCTGCTGCGCGCGTTCACCCACCTCGATGCCTACGAGGACTCGCTCGAACGCGCCGGCCTTCGCCCCTACACCGTGGGCGGGCAGGGCTACTGGTCCCACCAGCAGGTGGGCGACGTCTGCGCGCTGCTGGCGACGATCGCCAACCCGCTCGACGACGAGAGGCTGTTCGGGGCGCTGGCCTCGCCGGCCTGCGGGGCCGCGCCGGACACCCTCTGGCTCCTGCGCCGGGCGGCCGGCGGCGGCCGCCACATCTGGCCCGTCCTCGAGCGCGTTGCCGGGGTCGGCGAGGCCGAGCCGAGCGACCCCGAGCGGCTCGAGCGGATCCCGCCCGCGGAGCGGGAGCTGCTGCGCGAATTCGCCCAGCGGATCGTCGGCCTGCGCTCGCGGAGTACGCGGCTCGGCCTCTCGCGACCTGATCGACGCCGTCGTCACCGAGACGGGGTACGACCTCGCGATTCTCACCCGGCCGGCGGGCGAGGCCCGGTTCGCGAACGTCCGCAAGCTGATGCGGATCGCCGCCGAGTTCGAGGCCCAGAGGGTCGCGATCTCCGCGGCCTGCTCGAGTTCCTGGCGGTCCGCGCCGACGCCGATGCCGACGCCGGCGCCGCGACCGCGGTCGAGGGCCACGACGGGGTGCGGATCATGACCGTCCACGGCGCCAAGGGGCTCGAGTTCGGCGTCGTCGCGGTGCCGATGCTCGGGCGCCGCCTGCTCGCCGGCAGGCTGCCGGTCCTCGCCCTCGGCCGCGGCGCGGAGCCCGACGGTCGGCCTCCAGCTTCGCCGCCTCGGCGCACCGTCGGATGAATCTCTTCCGCTACCGGGATCTGTGCGACGACCTGCAGGAGCGGGGCGCCGAGGAGGAGCTGCGCCTTTTCCACGTCGCCGCGACCCGGGCGCGCCAGCGGCTGATCCTGAGCGGCGTCGTCGAGCCGAAGGCGAAGGCGCCCCGGCCGGGGACCCCGGTGGTCGAGCGGATCGTCGAGGCGTTGGGCGTTGGCAGGGAGGCCGACTCGACGGTCACCGGTTCCCGCCGCCCCGCCCCGCGAGGGCCTCGACGCCTCATTCGGCGCCTCGGAGATCGCCGTCCGGGTGAACCTCCCCTCCCCCGAGCAGGCGCGACTGCTGAGCGCGACGGCGGCGGCGCCCGGCGCATCGGCGGAGCCACCGCAGGGGCCGGCCCCCCTGCTCGAGCGCCGCCCCCCCGTCGTCCCCCGGCGGCCGCTCTCCTACACCGCGATCTCGGCCTTCGGTGAATGCCCGTATCGCTTCTACATGGAACGCGTGCTCGGGATCGGCGGGCGGGCGGGCGACGGCTCGCGCATGCCCGTGCCCGAGAGCGACGACGGCGAGCGGTCGGGCAGCCGGCGCGAGCAGGCGAGCGCCCGCGGCGCGGCGGTCCACACCCTGCTCGAGTGGAGCCAGGCGAACGGCTGGGCGGAGCCGGAGCCGGACCTGGCCGGCGCCCACGCGATCGCCGCCGGTCTCGAACGCGATGGCGGCGGCGCGGAGGAGCTGATCTCAGCCGTCCGCGCCTGGCTCGGGTCGGGGCTATTCCGCGACCGGGTCGCCGCGGGGAGCGCGGTCAGGGCGGAGGTGCCGCTCCTGCTCGGCGTCTCGAGCTCGGTCCTGCGCGGGTCGATCGACCTCCTCGTCGAGCGCGACGGGGCGGCGCCGCTCGTGATCGACTACAAGACCGACCGCCTCGCGGGCTCGACCCCCGCCTCCCATGCCGGCCGCTACGAGATCCAGCGCTCGATCTACGCGCTCGCGGTGGCGGAGGCCCTGGGCACGCCGGAGGTCGAGGTCGCCTACGTCTTTCTCGAGCGCCCGGAGGACCCGGTCCTGACCCTGCTCGACCGGGACGCCATGGATGCCGGCCGGGCCCGGATCGCCGCCGAGGTGGAGCGGATCGCGGCCGGCGAGTTCCCCCCCGCCCCGGCCGCCACCCGCAGCTGGGACCTCTGCCGCGGCTGCCCCGCACTCGGGGGGCTCTGCTCGGGCCCGCGCGGCGCCACGCCCGAGTGATCCGGCCGATTTCCGCATTCTGCAAAGGTCATGGGGGATGACCGACCATTTCCATCGATCCTGATGACCCCGACTCTGTTCGGATGGGCGGGAGGAGCCGAGGCGTTCGAGCGCCTGATCGACGCCTTCTACGACCGGGTCGAGGCCGACGACCTGCTCAGCGGGCTCTTCCCCGGCGGGGTCTCCGAGAAGCACCGCGACCACGTCATCGCCTGGTGGGTCGAGGTCTTCGGCGGCCCGCCGCGCTACACCGAGGAGCTCGGCGGCTACGAGCAGATGCTGGCCAAGCACCGCGACCTCGGGATCAGCGCCGAGCAGCGGTTCCGGTTCGCGTCGCTGATGAGCCTCGCCGCCGACGACGCCGGCCTGCCCGACGACCCCGAGTTCCGCTCGGCCCTCGTCGCCTACCTCGAGTGGGGCACGCGCCTCGCGATGCACAACTCCCAGCCCGATGCCGAGGTCGCCGAGCACGCCCCGGTGCCGCGCTGGGGCTGGGGCGAGGCGCCGCCCTACGAGCCGTCCTGAGCGATCTCAGGCCGGCTCGTAGGTGTTGACGGTCACCCCGGTCTCGAACGCGGTGCTGCCAACGAGCTTGAACGCGTGCTTGCCGCGGTCATCCGGGAACGGCCGTTTGCCGCCGCCGATCATCAGCGGGAAGACCATCAGGCGCAGCTCGTCGACGAGCTCGTTCTCGATCAGCGACCTGACCAGCGTCGCGCTGCCGGCGACCAGGATCGGGCCGCCGTCGGCCGCCTTCAGCTCGCGGATCCCCTCGACGTGGGAATCGGCCGGGATCACGGTCGAGTTCTCCCACTCGAGCGGGTCCGAGAGGGTCGAGGTCACGACGTACTTGGGCATCGAGTTGATCTTTTCCGCGAACGGGCCCTCGCGTTGCGGCCAGGCGGCGGCGAAACCTTCGTAGGTCACCCTGCCGAGCAGGTGGGACTCGGCTTCGATCGTCTCGTTGAGCTTGAACTCCTGCTGCTCGGGGCCCATGTGCTCGAAGACCCAGCCCGAGTGGGGATGGATCTTCTCCCCACCCGGGTCCTCGATCACGCCGTCGAGGGTCATGAACTCGGTGACGATCAGCCTCGCCATCGCTTCTACCTCCCCTCGGCGGTCGCGACCCGCTCGACGTCGAGCTGGGGCAGCCGACGCTCGAGCCAGTCGGGGATCCACCAGTTGCGGGGGCCGAGCAGCTGCATCACCGCCGGCACCAGCACCATCCGGACGACCGTGGCGTCGAAGAAGATCGCCGCGGCGAGCCCGATCCCGAACAGCTTCAGGAACACTTCCGGCGAGGCGACGAAGGCGAGGAAGACGACGACCATGATCGCCGCCGCAGCGGTGATCACGCGGGCCGTCTTCGCGAGGCCGTCGGCCACCGCCCGGCGGGTGTTGCCGTCCTTCAGATACTCCTCGCGGATCCGCGAGATCAGGAAGACCTCGTAGTCCATCGAGAGCCCGAACAGGATCGCGAACATCATCACCGGCATGAATGGGGCTACCGGCACCTCGTGGTCGATCCCGATCAGGTTCCCGACCGCACCGCCCTGGGCGACGAGGGTCATCACCCCGTAGGCGGCCGATACCGAGAGCAGGTTCATCACCGCCGCCTTGAGCGAGATCAGCGGCGAGTGGAACGCGATCAGCAGCAGCAGGAACGAGAGCCCGACGACGCCGGCGATGAACAGCGGCATGCGGTCGACGATGTAGACGCTCTGGTCCTCGAGCGCCGCCGTCACGCCGCCGATCTCGGCGGTGACGCCGGTCCCGCCGAGCTCTTCCGGCACGACGGTCCCGCGCAGGTGCTTGACGAGGTCGCGGGTCGCCGCGGCCTGCGGCGAGGTCGTCGGGATCACCGTGATCAGGGCCGCGTCGCCGGCTTCGTTGAAGCGCGGGGCGGGGACATAGGCGACACCTTCTTCTCCGCGGATCCGGCTGACGAGCGCGTTGACGTCACCCTTCGAGCTCGGTCCCGGCATTTCGGCCGCGATCACCAGCGGGCCGTTGGTCCCCGGGCCGAACCCTTCGGAGATCAGGTCGTAGGCCTTGCGGGTCATCGTGCTCGGCGGGTCGTTGCCGGCGTCGGGGAACCCGAGCCGCATCCCGAGCGCCGGAGCGGCGAGCGCGAGGAGCAGCGCCGTCGAGGCGATCGCCGCCGTCCACGGCCGCTTCTGGACCGCGTGGCTCCAGCGCCAGGCCAGCGATTCCTCGCTGCCTTCGGTCTTCTGGGCGCGGCCGAGGAACGGGATCCGCAGCCGGTCGACGCGTGGGCCGAGGTAGGAGAGCAGGGCCGGCAACAGGGTGATCGAGGCGATCATCACCACCAGCACCGCCATCGAGGCCGAGAGCGCGACCCCGTACATGTAGGAGAGGCCGGTCAGGAACAGGCCGAGGACCGCGATCACGACGGTGGAGCCGGCGATGATCACGCTGCGGCCGGCGGTGGTGACTGCCTCGACGACGGAGTCGTGGCGGCTCTTGCCGGCATGGAGCGCTGCCCGGAACCGGGTCAACACCAGCAGCGAGTAATCGATCCCGACCCCGATCCCGATCAAGCCGGAGACGGCCGTCGTCCAGTCGGGGACGTCGATGACATTGGCGAGCAGCAGGATCAGACCGCCGGAGGTGATGCTGACGCCGACCAGCGCGATCGCGAGCGGCAGGCCGACCGCGACGAGCGAGCCGAACGCGATCAGGAGGACTATCGCCGCGGCGATGAACCCGATCCCCTCCGGGCTCGCCCCTTCCTGGGCGCGGTAGATCGGGTCGCCGCCGAGCTGGATTTCGAGGCCGTCGCCGCTGTTCTTTTCGGCGGCGTCGACGAGCTGTTCGCCCTGTTCCTTCGTCATCTCCCAGCCGGGGACGGTCATCGGCAGCGTCGTCGTCGCGATCTTGCCGTCCTTGGAGACGCGGGTCGCGCCCGCCGGGCCGATGTTCTCGACCTTTTCGGCTTCGGCGAGGAACCTGTCGACGCGCCTGGTGGCGGCCGGGCTCTGGGCGCCGTCCGGAGCCTTCCAGACGACGTAGACTTCCTGGCCGGTGTAGCCGCCGAACTTTCGTTCAGTCAGGTCGCTTGCCGCCTTCGACTCCGAGCCGGGGGTGTTGTAGTCGGCTTCGTACTCGCCCTTGAGCGCCGAGCCGAGGCCGATCAGAACGACCAGGGCGCCGATCCAGGCGAGCACCACCGTGCCGCGTCGGCGATAGGAGAAGTCTGCGAGGCGAGTGAGGTGACGGGTCATGCACTCTGTCCTTTCAAAGGGTGTGAAGTCCTTCACGGAAGAAACGATGTATACCAATAATGATTAGGCGATGTAATCAACTCGGTGTAATCTTCGTCACATGGGCAGCGCGCCGCTCGACGGCGACCGGGCTCCGTCCTCGGTCGCGTTCCTCCTCTCCCAGGTCGGGATCCTCGCCTCACAGCGCTTTGCAGCGCGGATCGCCGAGGTCGGCCTGCACCCACCCCAGTTCCGGGTGATGAACGTGATCGATGCGGCCGAGGGCTGCTCCCAGCAGGCGATCGCCGAGGCGATCGGGGCGCCGCCGAGCCGGATGGTGGCGATCGTCGACGAGCTCGAACAGGCAGGACTGGTCGAGCGCCGGCCCCACCCGAGCGACCGGCGGGTCCGCTGCCTCCATCTGACCGCGGCGGGCCGCAGGAAGCTCGGCCGCGGCCGCAAGATCGCCGGCGAGCACGAAGAGGAACTGATGCGGGGCCTGAGCCCCGCCGACCGCAAGCGGCTCGCCGACCTCCTGCGCCACGTCGTCGACGAGCAGGGAATCGGCAGCGGGGTCCATCCCGGGCTCAGCGAGTCCGGGAGCGGCCGTTAGTCGGACTCGGCCGGCGGCTCGAGCTTCGCCGCCAGCTCGTCGAGGCGGAGCTCCTTCAGCCCCTCGCCGACGGCGTCGAGCTCCTCGGCGCAGTAACCGACCAGATCGCGGCCCTCGCGGCAGAGCTCGAGCGTCTCCCGCAGGCCCGCCTGTCCGGAGTCGAGCCGGTCGATGATCTCCTCGAGGCGCTCGACCGCGCCCTCGTACGAATCAGGCTTCACGGTCTCTCGCTCGCTTGAAGACAATTTCGCGCTTCGCTCATTCGCGTTCGTCATCACCGGTGATCTCGCTCATTCGCTCCGCGCTCAGGCCGCGTCCGCCGCGGGCGGGTCGCACCTGCAGCTGGCCATCGGCGAAGCGGAGGTTAATCCGATCCTCGGCGCGTGCGGCCTCGGCGCTCGTCAGCGGCTCGCCGTCGGAGCTCTCGGCCAGCACGTAGCCGCGCTCCAGGGTGCGCTCGGGCTCGTGCGCCCGGAGCGCGACCTCGATCCTCTTCAGCGCCTCGCGACGACCCCCGAGTTCGGCGCCGGCCGCCCGGCGCCGCGCCCGCTCGAGGACGACGACGGCGATCCGGCGCTGGAACGAGCAGCGCTCGGCGAGGCCGCGTTCGGAGGCGGCCCGGATCTCGCGCGTCCGCTGGTTCAGGGAGACCCGCTCACGCCGCAGCGCCCGGGCCGGGCCGCGGGCGAGCGCCGCCAGGTGCCTGGCGCGGGCTCCCACCGCCCCGTCGGCGCCGCGCCGCAGTGACGCGGCCGAGCGCTCGAGGCCGCGGCGCGCGTCGAGGCAGTCGAGTGGCACAGCCGCCTCGGCGGCGTGGGTCGGGGTCGAGCAGGCGACGGCGGCGACATCGTCGATCAGGGTCGAGTCGCGCTCGTGGCCGACGGCGCTGATCACCGGCACCCGCAGCAGGGCGACGGTGCGGCAGAGGGTCTCGTCGCAGAACGCCCAGAGGTCGGCGAGGCTGCCGCCGCCGCGGGTGACGACGATCGCCTCGACCTCGGGGCGGGCTGCCAGATCGCGGATGGCGTCGCCGATCGCGGGCGCGGCGCGGCGGTCCTGGACGGGCGCGAAGGCCCAGACCACGGTCCCCTCCCAGCCGCGGCGGCGGAGCCCGGCGAGGAGGTCGCGGCGGGCGGCGCCGCGCTCGGCAGTGACGACGCCGAGCGTTCTCGGCAGCAGCGGCCGCGCCAGTTGCTTCTGGAGCTCGAACAGGCCCTCGGCCCGAAGCTGCTTGCGGAGCGCCTCGAGGCGGGCGAGCAGGTCCCCCTCCCCCGCCAGCCGCACGTGGGTCGCGCGGAACGAGAAGCTCGGGCGAGGCCTGGGCGCCGCCCGGGTAATAGTCAGGCCCGCCGGCGATCACTACTTCGACCCCATCGCGCAGGCCGTCCTCCGGCAGGCCCGCCCGCTCGAGGTCGTCGAGCCAAATCGCGCAGGGGACCGCGCCCTCGGCGTCGCGCAGCTCGAAGTAGGCCTGGACCCTGCTGCGGCTGACCCCGGTCACCTCGCCGACGAGCCTCACCCGCGCCCGACGGCGGAGCTCTTCCTGCAGCTTGCGGGCATAGCGGCCGACCGCGAACGGGCCCGGCAGCTCCGGCTCCTGGGTCTCCGATTTCTGCGGCGCGGGCCTGCCCGCGTCCGTCATCCGGCCCGCTTCCAGCGGCGTGCCCAGGTTCGGAGCTCGTCGATCGCCGGCCCGAGTTCGGTGCCGGCGGCGGTCAGCGAGTAGGTGACCCTGACGGGCGTTCCCGGCTCGACGTCGCGTTCGACGAGTCCCTCTTCCTCGAGCTCGCGGAGGCGGCGCGATAGGAGCCGGTCGGAGAGACCGGGCACCGCCTTGACCAGCTCGCCGAAGCGTTGCGGCCGTTCGGCGAGGACACAGACGATCGCCCCGGTCCATCGCTTGCCGATCAGCTCGATCGCGGCATGGAAATGCGGGCAGACCCCGGCGGGCCCCTCTGTGGCGCGTGTCGCCTCCACCTCGCCTTCCAGCTTACTGAACGTAAGTGACGGGCCTTGACGGTCCCTGCGCCTGGTTGGATTTAGCCATGACAGCGCTCGACTGGGGCATCGTCGCCTTCGCCATCGCGATGGGCATCTGGGGCTATCGCCAGGGGCTGATCGTCGGCGCCCTGACCCTGGCGGGGTTCTTCGTCGGCGCCTTCGCCGGCAGCCGGCTGGGGCCGCTGCTGCTGAGCGGCGGCTCGGAGTCCCCCTACGCGCCGCTGTTCGCCGCAATCGGGGCGCTCCTGGTCGGGGCGCTGGTCGCGTTCACCCTCGAGGGAATCGCCCTCAGCCTGCGCGAGCGGCTGATCAGGGGGCGGGCCCTGGACGCGCTCGACGGAATCGGCGGGGCGGCGCTGATCGTCGCCGCCGCCCTCGGGCTTGCATGGGTGTTCGGCGCCGCCGCCCTCCACACCCCCGGCACCGCGCAGCTTCGGGCCGACGTCCAGCGCTCGGTGATCCTCCGCAACCTCAACGACCTCCTGCCGCCCTCGGGCCCGGTCCTGCACGCCCTCAGCAGGGTCGACCCCGCGCCGACGATCGCCGGCCCGACCGGGCCGGTGGCGCGGCCCGATCCCGCCGTCCTCGACGCCCCCGCCGTGATCGCGGCGCGGCGCTCGGTCGTCCGGGTTCTCGGGACCGCGTGCGGCCTCGGGGTCGAGGGCTCGGGTTGGGTCGGCGCGCCGGATCTCGTCGTCACCAACGCCCATGTCGTCGCCGGCGAGGACGATACGACGGTAACGACCGAGGCCGGCGCCTCGCTCGACGCGACGCCGGTCAACTACGACCCGGGCAACGACCTCGCGATCCTCCGGATCGACGCCCCGGTTCCCGCGCTCGAGATCGCCACAAGTCCGAGGCGCGGCACCGCCGGCGCCCTGCTCGGCTATCCCGAAAACGGCCCCTACACGGCGACGCCGGCCCGCCTCGGCGACACCACGACCCTGCTCAGCGACGACTCATATGGCCGCGGGCCGATCCAGCGCCGTCTCGCGTTCCTGCGCGGAACCGTCCACAGCGGAAACTCCGGCGGGCCGCTGGTCGACTCCGCCGGCCGGGTCATGGCGACGGTGTTCGCATCGACCACAACCGCCCCGGTCGGGGGCTTCGCGATCCCCAACGACCTGGTGCTGAGGGCCCTCGCCGACGCCGCCTCGCCGGTCGACACCGGAGCCTGCACGGGCTAGCGGAGCCAGGAAGTACATTCCCCGCACAGTGAGCAACCTCCCGCCCGAGGTGGCGCGGCGCCGCCGTCTGGTCACCCGCATGGTCCCCCTCTCAGTCGTCGCCGCGGTTGCCTTCATCCTCGGCGCGATCTCGGGAGTGCCCGGGTCGCCGGCGAAGGATGCCGCCGGCAGCTTCGTCGAAGCCTGGGGCCGCAAGGACTTCGTCGCCATGTACCGGGAGCTGAACGAAGAATCGCGGAGCCGGGTCTCGGCCGACGAATTCGCCAAGGCCTACCGCGAAGCGACCGAGACGGCGACCCTGCGGGGGGTGAGCGGCGAGGGCGCCGGCGATCCCGAGGAACGGGACTCCACCGAGGTCGTCCCCGTCCCGATCACCGCACGGACGGTTGCCTTCGGTACCGCCGAAAAGGACCTCGAGGTCCCCTACGAGGACGGCGGCATCGCCTGGGACCCGAGCCTGGTGTTTCCCGGCCTGCGCAGGGGAGAGCACCTCGAGGCCAGAATCGAACTGGCGCCGCGGGCGCCGATCCTCGCGGCGAACGGGGAAACGCTCGCCGAAGGCCCGGCCGAAGCGCGTGAACACCCGCTCGGCAGCGCGATGATCGACGTCACCGGGGAAATCGGGATGGCCGAAGAAGACGAACTCCCGACCCTCGCCCGCCGCGGCTTCCCGCCGGGGACGCCGGTCGGGATAAGCGGCGTCGAGCAGGCCTTCAACGCGCGCCTCGCGGGACGGCCCGGGGGGACCCTGCTCGCGGTCGCCGACAACGGCGGCTCCGCCAGGGTGATCGCCGGGGCGGCGCCGAAGCCGGGCTCCCCGGTGAAGACGACGATCGACCCCGACCTCCAGCAGTCGGCCGTGACCGCCCTCGCCGGCCGCTCCGGCGGGGTGGCGGTGCTCGACCCCGACAACGGCGACATCCGGGCGCTCGCCGGGCAGGCGTTCTCCGCCCCCCAGCCGCCCGGCTCCACCTTCAAGATGCTGACGACGATAGCCGCGCTGCAGAAGGGGGTCGTCTCGCTCGACGACAGCTTCGAAATCACCAACGGCGCCAACGTCGGCGGTCGCTTCATCAGCAACGCCAACGGCGAGTACTGCGGCGGCACATTCAGGGAAGCCTTCGCCGAGTCCTGCAACGCCGACTTCGCGCCGCTCGGGCCGAAGATCGGCAACGACGACTTCGTCGCCGCCGCCGAACGGTTCGGGTTCAACTCGCCGCCCAGCCTCTACGACAACCGGGTCCTCGAAGAAATCGAACCGGAAGAACCGACGATCCCGACTGAAATCGGCGAAGAAGTCGACCTCGGGGTGACCGCGATCGGCCAGGGGGAAGTGCTGGCGACGCCGCTGATGATGGCGAGCATCGCCCAGGCGATCGCCAACGACGGCGTCCTCGAGCCGACGTCGCTGGTCCTGAACAAGAAGCTGCGCCCCGAGAGGAAGCCGGTCCGGGTGATGTCGAAGAAGATCGCCGACGAGCTGACCGAACTGATGATCGGCGTCGTCACCGAAGGGACCGGCTATGCCGGGGCGATCCCGGAGGGCCAGGTCGCGGGCAAGACCGGGACCGCCGAGCTCGGGCCGGTGCCCGGCCAGGAGAACTCGCCGGAACCGGAGCAGATCAAGGATGCCTGGTTCGCCGCCTTCGCCCCCGCCGAAGACCCCAAGCTCGTGGTCGGGGTGCTGCTGATCGAAGCCGAAGCGGCGGGCGGCGAAGTGGCTGCGCCGGCGGCCTCGCAGATCCTCTCCGCCGGTCTCTAGAGATCGAGTTTGACTTCGGCAGGCCCGCCGGGGCCGGGGATTTCGAGCGTCAACGGCCGGTTCTCGGAGGCCGCTGCCGGCAGTTCGAATAGGACGACCGAACCCTCGATCGGCCCCTGTTGCGGGGTCGAGTCGAGGACCGGGATCTGTTCCTGAGGTTCGACTTCGCCACCGATCGGCAGCGCGTAGAGGCTCTTGCTCTCGAGCGCTTCGTAGGTTTCATCCTCGGAGTCCTTGATCGTGAACGAGTCGGCGAGCGTCTGCGAGTCTTCGCTTTCGTTCTGGACCATGAAGAAGACGCCGAAATAGGTCGAGCCTTTGGGCGGCGGCTCCGGCTGCCCGACCAGGTAGGCGGAGTCCTCGCTGTCGTTCGAGTTGAGGAAGCGGGAGAAGATGACGGTGTACTGCAGCTCGCCGAGCGTCACCGTTTGCCCCTCGACCACGTTCGTGTCGCCCTCGCTGGAGTAGCCGCAGGCGGACACGGCGGCGGCGACCGCGACGAGAAGGATCGCGGCGCTCAGCGGCAGCAGGAGCTTGCGGATGCGGGCCATCAGCGGTGCGTGAGTCTATATAGACCGGTTCAGGGAATGCCGGTGGCGTGGGGGTTGCCGCCGGCGACCGCGACCGGCCCGGTTTCGCCGGCGCCGGACTCGAGGTTGTCGCGGAGCCGGCTCATCGCCTCGCGCCAGCCGCGCTCGAGCCAGACGGAGGCCATCCCGACCGAGTCGATCGCCCTGTCGAGTGGGTTCGAGGGCTCGGTCCAGAACGAAACGCGGACGGTGATCAGCGACCCCGGTCCCTCGAGCAGCTCCCAGACGGTCGTCGAAGGGATCCTGTTGACGCGGCCGCCGCGGCCGTGCTCGACGATCCGCTGCGGCTCGGAGACCTCGGTGATCGTCGTATCCATCCAGAGGTGGCGCGGCGGCGTCTGGAAGCGGAAGCGGGCTCCGGCGCCGACGCCGACCGGGTCGATCCTGGTCAGATGCAGGTCGGAGATGAAATGGTCGGTGAACGAAGGGCGGCGACTGAGGTCACAGAGCTCGGCGAACGCCACCTGGCGGGGAACGTCGATCTCGACCGCGGCGCTGACTGGACCCATTGCGATCGGGATTTTATGCAAGCGGGCCGGGGGCGCGATACGATCCTCGCCCCAGCCGCAGTTAGGAGGAGTCCATCTTCAGCACCGCCAGAAGGACGTCCGAAAGCCTGTCCACGGGTGCGATGCCCGGAGCCGGAACATTCTTCTGCCTCAAGTGCGGGACCCAGGTGTGCCTGCAGGAGGACGACGCCATGCCCCATTGTGCGCGCTGTCGGGGGACCTCGTTCCGCCGCGACTCGATCTTCGAGCCGATGCAGGAGCACGGGACGCAGACTCTTGAATTCCCGGCGCCGGGGCAGGACCTGCCATCGGGCTGGCTCGAGGAGGCGCGCGAGGCCCTCCCCGGCGCGGGGCGCTACCTGGTCGGACGCGGCGAGGACGCGATCCGGGTCTTCCAGGTCAAGGAGGGCTGGACCCGGATCGGTCGCAGCATCGCCGCCGACATCCGTCTCGACCATCCCAGCGTCTCCCGCCGCCACGCTCTGGTCATCTCCGAACCCGATGCCTCGCTGCGAGTGCTCGACGACCGCAGCCTCAACGGGGTCTTCGTCAACGGCGACGAGATCGATTGGGGCAAGCTCGAGGACGGCGACGAGCTTCGGATCGGCCGCTACCAGCTGTTCGTGCTCGAAGCCTGAACGTCGCCGCTAGCGCGACCGCGCGAAGAGGTCCGCGATCGCCCGCACCTCGCGCAGGAGCCCGTCGAGCATCGCCTCGGTGTTGGTGTGGATCCGCCATTCCGCGTAGCGCCGATCCTGCTCGGCGGCGTCGAGGCGCTCCTCGAGCTTGCGGGTCCGCCGCTCGACCCGGTCGATCGACTTCTCCAGACGCTTCTCGCTCTTTCGGACCCGGCGCTTGACGTACTCGCGGGTCTCCTCGCGGATCGAGTCCAACTCGCGCCGCAGGGCGGCGTCGTCTCCTCCGGCCTGCTCGGCCATCATCTCCTCGACCCCGACGCGGACCCGCTCGATCTCCTCGTGCAGGCGTTCGCGTGCCCGCTCCGCCGCCTCCGATATCGCCGGCGACGCCGATAGCGGGATCGGCTCCCCCGGATCACCGGGCGCTGCCGGGACTGCCGGGACTGCCGGGACTGCGCGGATCCTGATCGGCCATCACGCCGGGCATCGTACGTCCCGCACAGGCCGGAACCCGCAAATAGCGCATTTCCACCGCGCCAGCCCACCGCCGCGGTCCACCCCTCGACCGGCTCCGGCATCTCGACCGGCTGGAGCTGGCGGGGTGGGTGTTCCTCGGCGGGAACTTGTGAGCCGCCCCACGCAAGAGCCCTTCATCCGATATCGACGCGGGTTCCCGCGAGGGACACCCGCACCGCCCCAGCCCCTACTCGGTCGAGATGCTCGGGTCGGCCTGCACCTTGTGCGGCACGACCATCACGAAGTTGCTCGCCGCGTCCGCGGCAAGACCCAGGATCCGCTGCACCTCCCCGTCCTGCCCGGTCGCGCGCAGCTCGTCGGCGTAGTGGGAGAGGAGGTCGTCGATGTCGATCAGGCCGTCGGCGTCGAGCGCCTTGAGCTCGACTTTCGCGCCCTCGCCGAGCCGCCGCTCGATCGCCTCGTGGTCGAGGCCGAAGGCGTTCTGGCGGACGTAGACGCGGCCGCCGGTCATTCCGGCGCAGGCCCAGGGACCGATGTCGCCGAGGACGATCGCGCGGCCGGAGGTCATGTACTCAAAGGCAAAGCCCTTGGCGTTGGCGCGGTCGACGAGGCAGCCGCGGCCGTCGTCGATGTCGCCCTCCGGCTCGCCGCCGAGGACGACGTCCGCGCCCGAGAGGCGGATGCAGAAGCGCGAGTCGGCCGAGCCCTGGACGAAGAGGCGGCCGCGCTGGGCCCCGTAGGCGAAGGACTTGCCGACCGAGCCGTTGAGGCGCCGGCCCTTCGCCCCCCTGCCCTTCAGCACCGAGACGGTCCCACCCAGCATCGTCTTGCCGACGCCGTCCTGGGCGCCGCCCTCGACCCTGATCGAGACGCCGTAGGCGTTGAAGGCGCCGAAGCCCTGGCCGGCGACCGAGCCGCCGTTGAACGAGAGATCGGCCAGCACCTCGTCGTCGGGCTCGGGCCCGTCTTCGAAGATCCGGGCGCGCGAGATCGCGCCGGCGAGCTCGGTCCCGAGGACCCGGTCGTTGGCGTCGGTTGCCCGCGGGAACTCGCTGGTGACGGTGCGGCCGGAGCAGACTTCGGGCGCGAGCGCGGCGATCTGGCTCGAGGCCTCCTTCGCCTCCATCCGGATCGGGCGGGCGACGACGAGGCCCGACTCGGCGCGCTCGTCGGCCACCTCCGCGGCGACCGGGAGGTCGATCGGCTCGAGGTCGAGGAACTCCTCCAGCGGCGTGATCAGCTCGGCGAGGTCGATCCGGTCCTGGTGGGAGATCTGCTCGAGGAGGTCGTAGCGGCCGACCAGGTCCTGGGCGCGGTCGTAGCCAAGCGAGGCGACGACCTCCTTCACCTCCTCGCCCATCGCGGCGAAGAACCGGGCGCAGCTCTCGGCGGCGAGGTCGACCTCCTGCGGGGTGAACTTCTTCAGCCCGTGCTCCTGGGCCTGCTCGACGGTCTCGATCTGGGTCGCGATCCCGACGTGGCAGGTGTCGAGCTGGCAGCCGCGGCAGATCGTGCAGCCGAGACTGACCATCGCCAGCGTCCCGAACCCGACCCGGTTGGCGCCGAGGCAGTGGAGCTTGACGATGTCGTGGCCGGTGCGGTAGCCGCCGTCGGCCCAGATCTCGACCCGGTTGCGGATCCCCGCCTCCATCAGCGCCCTGTGGACGGCGCGGGTGCCGATGTCCGAGGGCAGGCCGACGTGGCGCAGCGCGTGCTGGCGGGCGGCGCCGGTGCCGCCCTCGAATCCGGAGAGGGTGATGATGTCGGCTCCGGCCTTGGCGATCCCGAGGCCGATCGTGCCGATGTTCGGCACCACCGGGACCTTGACCGAGACGCGGACGTCGGGGTTGACCGTCTTCAGCTCGTCGATCAGCTCGGCCAGGTCCTCGATCGAGTAGAGGTCGTGGTTGTTCGACGGCGAGATCAAGTCGGTTCCCGGCGCCGCGTTACGGGCGGCGGCGACCTTCGCGGAGACCTTCTTGCCGGGCAGGTGGCCGCCCTCGCCGGGCTTCGCCCCCTGGCCGATCTTGATCTCGGCGACGTAGGAGGAGTTGATCATCTCGGCCGAGACCCCGAACCGGCCCGAGGCAACCTGCTGGCCGCGCCATTTCCGGTACTGGCCGTACATGTCGCGGATCTCGCCGCCCTCGCCGTTGACGCAGAGGATGTTGATCGCCTTCGCCGCCTCGGCGTAGGCGCGGAAGGCGGGCTCCGACTGCGAGCCGAAGCTCATCGAGGAGATCACCACCGGGTAGTCATGGTGGCCGACGCCGGCGTCGACCCCGGCCGGGTCGACCGGGTCCCGGTCGCCCTTCAGACCCATGATGTGGCGCATCGAGATCGGGTTCTGCGACTCGAGGTCGCGGACTTTCTCCGAGTACTCCTGGTAGGTCCCGGAGCCGTTTGCGGTCGCGATTGCCGCCTTGTAGACCTTCGGGTAGAACCGGAACGTCTTCGCCGGTTTCGCGTCGTCGTCCTCGGAGAGGATGCGGGCGCGCTCGTTGGTGTCCTCGTCGAGGTCGGCGAACCCGGTGCCGCCGGCCTCGGAGGCCGCGAACGCCTCGGTCTGGAAAAGCTCGGCCAGCTCCGGCTTGATCCCGATCGAGGAGAACTGGCGCGCGTATCCGCGGACCTCGTGGATCCCGATCGTCGAGATCACTTTCTCGATTCCCTTGGTCAGCGCCGAGCAGAGGTTGCCGATGTCGGTCTCGTAGTCCTCGACGCAGATCACCTCGACCATCGTGTAAGGGCAGACCCCGTTGGCGCCGAGCCCGAGGGCGAGCATCACGTCGTGGACGTTGCGGATCGAGGCGGCCCGGAGGACGATGCCGCAGCGGCGGCGGAGGTTCTCCTCGCCGGGCTCGACCTTGAACTGCTTCAGCGCCTGGTCGATCGCCGAGGTCGCCAGGTGCGGGTCGAGGTAGCGCCGCTCGGCGTCGTAGACGGTGCGGTCGGTTAGGACCAGGAGCTCGGCCCCGTCGCGGACCTTCTTCACGGCCTCCTGCTTGATCCGCTCGATCGCGCCCTTCGTCGTCTCCGACTCGAGCAGTGAGATGTCGACCGCGCCGGCGCGGCCGCGGAACTCCTCCCAGAGGTCCTCGAGCAGGTAGGTGCGATGCCGGCGCGCGACCTCTCGGTAGGTCCTGTCGGAGAGCGGCGCCATCTCGTGGTGGCCGCCGAGGATCACCGGCAGCGAGGTCTCGATCGTGCCCGTGTCGACGTTGGCGGCGGCCAGCGAGGGGCGGCGGCCGAAGACGGCCCGGGTCGAGAAGTGCTCGACCTCGCGCTCGCGGTCGATCGCCGGGTTGGTCACCACCGCGACCGTCTCCTTGAAGTGGTCGGCGAGGTTCTGGCGCTCCGGCGAGAGCGCGGCGAGCGGCCCGTCGTAGCCCAGCGACCCGATCGGCTCCGCCCCGTTGGAGGCCATCTGCTGGACGAGTTTGACGTCGTCCCGCTGCCAGCCGAATCCGGCGAGGACGCGGTCTGAGACCTTGACCGGCTCCTCGGGGCCGGCGTCGGAGTAGCCCGGCACCTCGCCGCCCTCGAGTGGCCCGCCGGTCTCCAGCGCCCGGGCGTAGGGCCCGACCTCCTCGATGCCGTTGCGCTGCAGCCAGCGTTCGCGGACGATCCGCAGCATCTCGTCGTGAGGCCAGAGGAGCGAGCGCTTGCGCTCGCGGTCGATCTCGACCAGGGCCTTCTCTCCGGGGGCGAGCGGCTTCGGCTCACTCACCATCTCGCTGACCGCGACGACGCCCGGCTCGGAGCTGAAGACGAAGTCATCGCCGGTCTCGACCTGCCACAGCGGCCGCAGGCCGAGGGCGTCGGCGGAGAACACGCACTCGTCGGTGTGGCGGGCGATCAGCGCGACCGGGCCCTGCGCGAACGGCCCCATCGCCTGGTGCAGGTACATGTAGAAGCCGTGCAGTTCCTCGGGCAGGCGGCGGATCTCCTCGACGATCGGCGGCACCACCATCTCCATCGCCTCGGCGAGGCTGAGGCCGTCGCGGCTGACGAGCGTCTCGATCGTCCGGTTGAGGTCCTGGGAGTCGGAGTTGCCGGACGGGATCGGCACGTCGAGCATCCGCGCCTCCTGGCGCAGCTGCTCGATCGTGTTGATCTCGCCGTTGTGGCCGAGGACCGAGAACGGCTGGACCCGCTTGAACGAGGGCCAGGTGTTGGTCGAGTAGCGGTTGTGGCCGAAGCACCCGATCGTCTCGAAGCGCTCGTCGCTGAGGTCGGGGTAATAGGCGGCGAGCACCTTCGGCGCTCCCATCACCTTGTAGACGCAGGTCGTCGCCGAGAACGAGGGGACGTGGACGCCGAGCCGCAGCTCGAGCTCGGAGAGGAGGTCGAAGAGGACGCGGTCGCGGTGGGAGGCGTCGGCGACGAGGCCGCAGATCTGCCAGAAGTGGGGCTCCTCCTCGCGCGCGGTCGGGCCGAGCGCGGGCGAGTCGACGACGCCGATCCGCTCGGCGAGGATCCGGAAGCCGCCGCGGCCGAGCAGCTCGCGGGCGTCGTGCTGGACCCGCTGCAGGTCCGAGGTGCGGTCGACGAAGACGTGGGCGACGGCGAACGCGTCGTCGAGGGTCAGCGAGGGGTCGTGGCCGCCGCTGCGGACCTCCTCGGCCCAGAGCTTGCGGGGGATGTCGAGCAGGACGCCGCACCCGTCGCCCTCGCCGTCGACGTTGCCGGCGCGGTGGAGCATCTTCTGCAGAGCGGGGATCGCGTTGCGGATCGGGTCGTGGGTCGGCGTCGCGTCCTTGCGGACCGAGGCGTAGATCGCGCAGGCGTCCTTGTCCTCGACGCTGGGCGGCGAGACCCGCGGCCTGTAGGGCTGCTCGGGCGAGTAACGGAAATCACCGCCCTCGCTCTTCGGTGACTGGGTACCGCTCATGTTGACCTCCCGGGATCCGCGCCTTCTCCGAGCGGGCGCGCGACGGGTTGACGAGTCGGGGGATTATAGGGCGGTTCGGCCTGGGGCTCAGCCCCAGGACATCGGCTCGTAGCCGCCGTCGGGCAGGACGCCGATCAGGAGCGCGGTTACCGGGGCGTCGGACTGGTTGAGGATTGTGCGGCTGGTCGGGCTATCGATCGAGGCGTAAGTGCCGGCCGGAGCCGGGTGGTCCTCGCCGCCGAGCCTCATCGTCGCCTCGCCGTCGAGGATGATGTAGACCTCGATCTCGCCGCTGTTGCCGTGATTGTGCTCGGGAATCATGCCCCCCGGCGCGATCTCGACCAGGTTGTACCCGAAGCAGTCTGTCCCCAGAGCCTTCCGCGCCAGCATCCAGGTCGCGCTGCCGGAGCCCTCCATCACCTCGAACTCGTCGCGATGCTTGATCGTGTAGCCGTCTGCCATCGCTCACCACCTTTCGTGTGTCGCACCCGTGACCCTAAAGCTCCGGAACGTCGGCGCCAAGCGGGGTGAACGGCAGGCGGCGCACCTCGGCCCAGCCCGAGGCCCGGCCCTCGAGCGCCTCGGCGACCTTGCCCGCGTCCTGCCAGGTCGTCCAGACCAGGACGGTCGGGCCGGCTCCGGAGATCGTCGCCCCGAGCGCGCCGAGCTCGCGGGCGTCGTCGACGAGCTCCATCGAGCGCGGGTAGAGCTTCCGGCGGCGGGGCTGGTGGATGCGGTCGGCGAGGCCGCGGGCGACGAGGTCGAGGTCGGCGCTCCGCAGCCCCAGCACGAGTCTCGAGGCGGCGGAGACGTTGGCGACGGCGTCGGCGAGCGGGACCTCGGCCGGGATCGCTTCGCGCGCGAGCTCGGTCGAGACCTCCTCGGCCGGGATCACGACGATGCCCTCGAGGCCGTCGGGCGGGTCGAAGCGGGCTGCGCTCACAGTGCCCTCGGGCCCCTCGCCGCAGATCACGAAGCCGCCGTAGATCGCGGCCGCGACGTTGTCCGGGTGCCCCTCGATCTCGGTCGCCCGCAGCAAGCAGCTCCTCGCGGGTGAGCGCCAGCTCGAAGAGGTGGTCGGCGGCGCAGAGGCCGGCGACGATCGCCGCCGCGCTCGAGCCGAGCCCGCGCGCGAGCGGAATTCCCTCTCGCAGCCGGAACGCGATCCCGTCCGCCGGGTGCAGGCGTCTCGAAGGCGCGGACGATCAGGTTGTCGCGCCCGCCGGGGACGTCGAGCGGGCCTGGGTCGAGGGAGAACTCGCCGGTCTCCTCGACCTCGAGCTCGAGGTGCATCGCGACCGCCGCCGCCATCACGTCGTAGCCCGGGCCGAGGTTCGCCGACGAGGCGGGGACGCGGACGATCCGGTGGCGCGAGGTCACGCGAACACGGCGCGCTCGACCGCCCCGAGGTCGTTCTCGCAGTTGACGACCGGCGGCGCTTTCGAGAGCGCGGTGTCGGGGTCCTTGAGGCCGTGGCCGGTGAGGACGCAGACGACCGACTCCGGCGCCGCCTCGCCCTCGAGCACCGGCATCCCGTGCGCGAGCAGCCCGGCGACCGAGGCCGCCGAGGCCGGCTCGCAGAACACTCCCTCGTGCGCGGCGAGCCAGCGGTAGGCGTCGAGGATCTGCTCGTCGGAGACGGCGGCGACGCGGCCGCGGGAGGCGGTGAACGCCGCCATCGCCTCCTCCCAGCGGGCCGGGTTGCCGATCCGGATCGCCGACGCGACCGTCTCCGGGTTCTCGACCGGGGCGCCGTGGACGAGCGGAGCCGCGCCCTCTGCCTGGAACCCATAGAGGACCGGCGCGGCATCCATCTCCTGGAAGCCCTGCCAGTAGGCGGTCACGTTGCCGGCGTTGCCGACCGGGATCGCGAGCGCCCCCGGCGCCTCCCCCAGCTCTTCGACGACCTCGAACGCGGCGGTCTTCTGGCCCTCGATCCGGAACGGGTTGACCGAGTTGACGAGCTCGATCGGGTGGCGCTCGGCGAGGTCGCGGACGATGCTGAGCGCCTCGTCGAAGTTCCCCTGCAGGGCGATGACCCGGGCGCCGTGCATCAGCGCCTGGGCGAGCTTGCCGATCGCGATCTTGCCCTCCGGGACGATCACCGCGCCGCGCAGGCCGGCGCGGGCCGCGTAGGCGGCGGCGCTCGCCGCGGTGTTGCCGGTCGAGGCGCAGATCACCGCCTCGGCCCCGCGCGCCTTGGCCCTCGAGACCGCGACAGTCATCCCGCGGTCCTTGAAGCTCCCGGTCGGGTTCGCGCCCTCGAACTTCAGCAGCGTCCGCACGCCGAGCCGCTCCGAGAGCCGCTCGGCCTCGATCAGCGGCGTCGAGCCCTCGTTCAGCGTCACCACCGGGTCGCCGGCCTCGAGCGGAAGCCGGTCGCGGTACCGCTCGATCAGCGAGCCGGGCATGGACATACCTTTCGCGCCTGCTCCGCTGCGCGCATCATCAGATTTCGACGCTGGCTCCGCATGCGCTCAGACGAACTCCTCCTCGATGACGCGGATCGCACGCGGAGCGGAGCGGACCTCCTCGAGCTCGCGCGATCTCGGCGACTGCGGCGGCGAAATTCGACTCGCGGCACTCGTGCAGGACCATGACCAGCCTCGCGTCGTCGCCGATCCCGCGTTGGACGACGCTCTTGACCGAGACCTCGTTGTCGCCCAGCACCTTGGCGATCTGGGCGAGGACGCCGGGCCGGTCGGCGACCTCGAGGTGCAGGTAGAAGGAGGAGCTGACGTCGGAGACGACCTCGAGGTCGGCGCCCGCCTCATGCACGGGCGCATCGCCGGAGATGATCGAGACGACGTCGCTCAGGACCGCCGACGCGGTCTGGATGCCGCCGGCGCCCGGGCCCGACATCGTCACCTCGGTGATCGCCGGCGCCTCGACCATCACCGCGTTGAACGGGCCCTCGACCGGCGCCAGCGGGTGGCCGCCGTAGAGGAAGCAGGGGAAGACGCGGACGCTGATCCCGCCGTCGCGGCGCTCGGCGACCCCGAGCAGCTTCAGCGAGAGGTCGAGCTCGCGCGCGTAGGAGATGTCGTCGGGGGTGACGCTCTCGATCCCCTCGTAGGCGACCTGGTCGAGCGTGACCGGCGCATGGAAGGCGAGGCGGGCGAGGATCGCCATCTTCGCCGCGGCGTCGGCGCCGCTGACGTCGTCGCTGGGGTCGGCCTCGGCGTAGCCGAGCTCCTGGGCGCGGGCGAGGGCCTCGTCGTATGCCGCGCCGCTCGCCGCCATCTCGGTGAGGATGAAGTTGGTCGTCCCGTTGACGATCCCGAAGACCTTGTCGATCTCCGTCACTCCGAAGCTCTCCTGGATCGCGCGCACGATCGGGATCACCCCGGCGACCGCGGCCTCGAATCGGAGCTGGACCCCGGCCTCGCGCGCGGCGCCGAACAGCTCATCGCCGTGCTGGGCGAGCAGCTGCTTGTTGGCGGTGACCACCGGGCGGCCGCCGCGCAGCGCCTCGAGCACGTACTCGCGGGCGGGGTCGGTGCCCCCGATCAGCTCGACGACGAGGTCGGAGCGGTCGAGGATCTCGGCGAAATCGCCCTCGCTGCGGGTCAGGGTCCCGGCCAGCTCGACCGCCCGCCCGGTCGCGGCCTCGACCGCCGCCGAGCGCTCCGCGAGCAGCTCGGCGAAGGCGCCGCCGACCGTGCCGCGGCCCAGCAGCCCGATGCGGAACGGCTCAGAGCTCGGGTACATCGCGCGCCGTCAGGTCCTCGTTGGTCTCGCGGCGGACGACGACGCGGGCGTCGCCTTCGCTGCAGAAGATGACGGGGGGCCTGGGCACGGCGTTGTAGTTGCTCGCCATCGAGTGGCCGTAGGCGCCGGTCGCGGGGATGACCACGACGTCGCCGACCCGCGGGTCCTCGAGCCGCGCATCCTCGATCAGGACGTCGCCCGACTCGCAGTGCATCCCGACCAGGCGGCAGGCGGTCGAGTCGCCGACGCGGTCGGCGATCTCCGCTTCGTAGGCTGCGCCGTAGAGCATCGGCCTGATGTTGTCGGCCATGCCGCCGTCGACGGCGACGTAGCGGCGGACGCCGGGGACGTCCTTGACCGTCCCGACCGTGTAGAGGGAGACGCCGGGGTTGGCGACGAGCGAGCGGCCCGGCTCGCAGAGGAGCCTGATCCCCTCGGGAAGGCGCTCGAGCATCGCCTCGGCGTAGGCGGCCGCGGGCGGCGGGACCTGGTCACGGGTGTAGGCGACCGCGAAACCGCCGCCCATGTTGACCTCGGGATACTCGCCCGCCGCGACGAGCACCTCGGCCAGCTGCCCGTAGACGTCGAGGTCGAAGACCTGGGACCCGATGTGGGCGTGGAGGCCGCGAACCTCGAGCCCGGCCGCCGTCGCAGCGCTCGACGGCCAGCGGCAGGGTCGCGAGCGGGATCCCGAACTTCGAGTCCTCCTGGCCGGTGGCGATCTTCTCGTGGGTGTCGGGCCGGATCCCGGGCGTGACCCGTAGCAGGACGCGCTGGCTGCGGCCGGCGGCGAGTCGTTCGAGCCTCTCGATCTCGTCGAAGGAGTCGACGATCAGGTGGCCGACGCCGGCGTCGAGCGCCGCCAGCAGCTCGGCCTCGGACTTGTTGTTGCCGTGCATGTAGATCCGCTCCGGGTCGAAGCCGGCGCCGAGCGCCAGGTGCAGCTCGCCGCCGGAGGCGACGTCGCATGAGAGCCCCTCCTCGGCGAACAGCCGGTAGGCGGCGGTGCAGGAGAGGGCCTTGCTCGCGTAGAGAACCTCGAAGCTCTCGGTCCGCTCGGCGAATGCCGCGACGGTCTGCCGGGCGCGGGCGCGGAGGTCGTCCTCGGAGTAGACGTAGGCCGGGGTGCCGAACTCGGCGGCAAGCTCGACCGTGTCGCAGCCGGCGATCTCGATCCGGCCGCGCTCGTTGAGCCGGGTCCCGGCAGGGAACACCGGCGAGCCCGCGATCGGGTCCGCGAGCGCACTCGCCTGTCCGGGTTGCTCGTCAGGGCCCATCATCGACGGGCATTGTGACGTGTGGGGCGCCCTGAAGGAGCTAGTTGCCGATGCCGGCGATCGCTTCCTTCACCTTGTCGCTCGTCGAGCCCGACGACGGCGAGGTGGGAGCAACCCGTTCTTCGACTTCGGTCGACGGTGTTGGTGACGGGCGATGGCACCGGCGGCGGGGCGGCGCTGGAGATTTCGTTGACCGTCTTCGTCACCGCTCGCGCGGTGCGGGTTCCGACGTTCCCGGCGCTCGGCGGCGAGCTGGCTTCCTGCCCGGCGCTGCCGGAGTTGCCGCCGCCGCTGGGCGCTGGTGAAGCTGTTCCCGAGCCGGCGGGCGTGCTTCCGCTTCCGCTCGTCGGCGCGGGTGCTGGTGAGGTGCCCGAGGGCTGCTGGACCGGAGCGGACTGGACCCCGCGGCTGCCCTGGATCTGCGACTGGGGCGAGACCTTCCCTGCCGAGTTGGTTGCCACCGGAGGCCTTGTGGTGGTTGGCGCCGCCGCCGGCTTTCGCCGCCGGCGCGACAGTCGCCGCGGATACCGAGATCGGGCCGTTGAGGCTTTCTGCGGCCGCGTTCGCGGAGCCGCCGCCGAGCGACTGCGCAGGCGAGACGGAGGTCGAGGTGTTGCCGCTGCCGGGCAGGCTCAGATCGGAGATCGGCCAGTCACGGAGCGCCTGCGCAGACACGAGCAGGATGAAGAAGACGACCGCAGCCGCGATCACCGCTGTGCCTGAAATCGCTCCAAATAGATATGACTGGGAGTGACGTATCAACGAAACCTCCTGCTTCGTCGCTCCGATTGGTTAATACCCACATTGGCAGGCGAATCCTTTTCCGCCATACCAAAAATTTGGATTTTTAGACCAATATTCGATTTCAATCTAAGACTGGGTATTAGGACTTTAGAGATAGCCGAGGGGGTCGGTGGGCACGCCCCCGACCCGGACCTCGAAGTGCACGTGGGGGCCGAAACAGTGCCCGGTGCACCCTGAATAGCCGATCACCTGGCCCTGGGAGACGCTCTGCCCCGCGCTGACGGCGACCGAGGACTGGTGGGCGTAGCAGGTCTGGAGGCCACCGCCGTGGTCGAGGCAGGTGAAATTGCCGTAGCCGCCGCTTTCCGATTCGGACTGCAGGAGCACGACGGTGCCGGCGTCGGCGGCGCGAATCGGGGTCCCTTCGGGAACGGCGATGTCGATCCCCTCGTGCATGCGGCCCCAGCGCATCCCGAAGCCGGAGACGACCGGGCCGTCCACCGGCCAGATCAGCTGCCCCGAGCCGTACCGGATCGGGCCCGCGGGAAGCGCCGGTGAGGAGCTCGATTGCAGCGTGGCGGCGATTTCGGCCTGGATTTCGGCGACCTCGCCCTCGAGGTGCTGTTCGTTTTCGTTGATCTTCGAGAGCGCCGCCTCGCGCGTCGCGCCGGGCCGAGACCAGCTTCGACTGGCGCTTCTGCACGGCCGCGCGGGCGCTGGCCAGCGCCTCCTTTTCGGCGGCGATCGCGTCGCGTGCCGCTTCGATCGTGAGCTTCGCCGTGCGCAGAGTCCGAACCGTCGATTGGACCTGGTTGCGGAGCTGCCGCACCCGGTCGATCACCGCTTCGTCCATGCCGTGGATCCGTTCGAGGTAGGCGCTGCGGTCGATCAGGTCGCCGTAGCCTTGCGCGCCGACGATCACGCTCAGCACGTCCGGGGTCCCGGTCTCGTAGATCCCGACCAGGCGCCGGCGGAGTGCGACCAGGGCCCGCTTCAGGCGCGCCCTGACGACCGCCAGGTGCTTCTTCGCGACATCGAGTTCCGCGCCCGCCTCATCGAGTTCGGCCTGCTTCGCGTCGAGGCGCCGCTTGACGCCGGCTTCCTGGCCGCGCAGCGCGGCGACCTCGTCGGTCAGCCGTTCGATCCGGTCGCGGTAGTGCGAGATCGTCGTCGTCAGCACGCCGGCGCGGTCGCGCACGTGCGAGAGCTTCGCTTCCCTGGCTTCGAGCTTTGAGCTGAGATCCTCGGGCGGACGCGGGCGTGCTCGCACCGAGCAGCACGATCAGCGCCGCCGCGGCGGCCAGCAGCGCCGCCGGGGCAGTGCGAATCTGGAGCATGGCGAGGCAGGCTAGCGAGACCGTGGCAGGCGTCGGCGGCCGGCCGAGGAATTCCTGGTCCTGCAAGCGGGCGTTGCGGCGGCCTAAGCCGCTACGGGCCTCAGGTTTCTCAGCAATCGCCTCGGCGGCGATTTCGGCCCGTAGCCGAGCCTCTCGGCGTATTCGGCGGCCTGCATCCGCGAGATGACCATCCGCTGGATCTCCGCCGTCCCCTCGAACAGCTGGTAGATCTTCGCGTCGCGGAAGAACTTCTCGAGCGGGTACTCGGTGCTCCAGGCGGCGGGGCCGACGATGTCCATCAATGTCGTCGTCGCCCACATCGCGACGTCGCCGCCCTTGAGCTTCGACATCGAGCCCTGGCCGCCGCGCATCGGGACCCCGTTGCGCCCCATCCAGGCGGCGCGCTGGACCAGGAGCCGGGCCGCTTCGATCTCGGTCGCGACGTCGGCGAGCGTCTGCTGGATCCGCTGGGTCTGGAGCAGCGGGCGTGCCGTCCTCGGTCCGCCCGTCGAGGTACTCGAGGGTCCACTCGTAGGCGGCCTGGGCGATCCCGAGCGCCGAGGCGCCGACCAGCGGCCTGCGTCACCTCGAAGGTCGCGAGAGCGTCGGCGCCGCGCGATTTCTTGCCTTCGCGGCCGCGCTGCAGCTTCTTCTCCAGCTTCTCGTCGCCGCCCAGCAGGCACTCCGCCGGGAACCCGGCAGTCCTCGAGCACGACCTCGGCCGTGTGCGAGGCGCGGATCCCGAGCTTCGACTCCTTCTTCCCCTGGCTCAGCCCGGGCGTCCCCTTCGGGACGACGAACGAGGCCTGCCCCCGGGTGCCGAGCGAGGGATCGACGGTCGCGACGACGACGTGGACGTCGGCGATGCCGCCGTTGGTGATGAAGACCTTGGTCCCGTTCAGGACCCACTCGTCGCCGTCCCGCTTCGCGGTCGTCTTCAGGCTCTTGACGTCGGAGCCCGCCTGCGGCTCGGTGACGGCGTAGGCGCCGAGCTTGATTTCCTCGGCGGTCCCGAAGCACTCCGGCACCCAGCGGGCGATCTGCTCGGGCGTGCCGGAGGAGGCGACTCCCGCCGCGGCGAGCCCGGAGCCCGAGATCGCGAGCGCGGTCCCGGCGCAGCCCCAGTGGAACTCTTCCGCCGAGATCACCTGCATCTGGCCCTCGGGGTCGGAGGCAGAGCGCTGGATCGACTCGAGCGTGCCGAAGCCCTGCCTGCGGGCCTCGCGGATGACCTCCCAGGGGATGCTCTCCTCTTCGTCGTGCTTGCGCGCCGCCGGCCTGATCACGTCGCGGGCGAACGTCCTGCAGCGGTCCCTGAACTCCAGCTGCTCGTCGTTGAGTTCGAAATTCATCGGTCTCCTACTTGGTCGGCGCGGTCGTTGATTGACTGGTCAGTCAATCGCTCTCGAAAAGGTTAGCTGACTGACCAGCCAGTCCTCCCGTCGCCGGGGCGTGATCGCCATTTCGCACCACATGCGCCCCAAAGGGCGATCACGTCGGGGATTGCTCTAGGTTGCGCGTCGTGGCACGCAGGAACCAGCCGATCAACGCCGATGTCCCGCTGCCGGCGGCCGAGACGAAGCCCGCGGCCGACCCGAAGCCGAAGCCGGCGGCCGACCCCAAACCGGCGGCGTCCGAGAAGCCCGTGGAGAGGCCGCCGGGCCCGGCGAGCCGCCCCGCCATCCGAAGCGCCGGCAGCTGCCGACGGCGCTCAAGGTTCTCGCGGCGCTGGTCCTGATCGCCGTCGTCTTCATCGTCGCCGCGATCCTCGGCGGATCGAACGAAGGCAACTCGATCCCCGGCGCCGCCCCGAGCGGCGAGTCAGACGACCGCGCCGGAAGAGACGACGGCCTCCGAACCGGTCCAGTCCGAGTCGACCGAAGAACTCGGCTATCCCGAATTCGCGACCAACAACACGACCAGGGTCGGCGGGCCCGACCCGGCCTCCAACGCCGCCGGCGTCGCGCTCGCCGTCTTCCCCTCGCAGACGCCCGAACAGCGTCCCGACGCCGTCGTCCTCGTCGACGAAGGCGACTGGCAGAGCGCGATCGCGGCATCGGTGCTGATGGCGGAACCGATCCGGGCGCCGCTCCTGATCTCGAGCGCGGACGAGATCCCCGAAGCGACCGAATCGGCCGTCCGGGCGCTCGACCCCGCGGGCTCCGGCGCCGCCCACGGCGCCCAGGCGTTCGTGATCGGCGAAGCGGAGGCGCCCGACGGAATGCAGACGACCCGGGTCCACGGGACCGGGGCCGCGGCGGCGGCGGCGATCGCGCAGCTGCGGGACAAGCTCTTCGGCGGCCCGCCCCGTCACGTCGTCATCGCCCCCGCCGCAAAGCCGGAGATCGCGATGCCGGCCGCCGCCTGGGCGGCGCGCTCGGGCGACCCCGTCCTCTACGCGGAAACCGAATCGCTGCCGGCGCCGACGGTCCGGGCCCTGAAGCGCCACCCCGACGTCCCCGTCTACGTCCTCGGCCCCTCCTCCGCGATCTCATCGCAGGTCGTCCGCCAGATCGCCAAGATCGACAACAGGGTCCGGCGGGTCTCGGGCGAGGACCCGGTCAGCAACGCGATCGCCTTCGCCCGCTACTTCGACGGCGGCTTCGGCTGGAACGTCAACGACCCTGGCCACGGCTTCGTCGTCGCCCGCTCGGACTCGCCGCTCGACGCGGTCGCCGCGGCGCCGCTCTCGGCCTCGGGCACCTGGGGGCCGCTGCTGCTCACCGACAGCGCCGATACGCTTCCGGCGGCGCTGCGGGAATACCTGCTCGACGTCAAGCCGGGCTACAGCAACGACCCGACCCGCGCCTTCTACAACCACGTGTGGGTGATCGGGGACCAGGACGCGATCGACGTGACTCAGCAGGCGGAAATCGACGAGCTCGCCGAATTGGCGAAGATCGGAGGCGAAAAGTGAGCGAGGCCGAGAACCCGAACCTGCTGGCAGCCGATCGCGAGGTCACTCCCGAGGACGTCCGCGCCCTGGCCGGGGCCTCGACCCCCCACTTCGCACTCCAGGTCCGCAACCGGATCCGGCGCCTGATCGAGCCGCTCCCGGCCGGACACCCCGCCCGGGTCGAAGGCGAGAGGAAGATCGCCGAGCTCGAGGACCTCGCCGAGCACAGCGGCGACCCCCGCGGCACCCTCGGCATTGACCACTGATGAAGAACGTCGCGGCGGACGTCTGGCGACTCGACGAGCGGCCGCGGCCCCTGATCAACGTCTATCTCGCCGGCGACGTCCTGATCGACGCCGGGCGCAGATGGGACCGGAGCCGGATCTTCAAGCAGCTCGAGGGCCGCGAGATCTCGATGCTGGCCCTGACCCACGTCCACGCCGACCACCAGGGATGCGCCGATGCGGTCTGCGAGGCGCGCGGCATTCCCCTCGCCTGCCACCCCGACGACGTCGACGCGATGGAGGGCCGGCGCCCGATCGCGGCGACGAACGGGCTCCAGGCGCGGCTCTACGCACGGCTCTGGGCGGGGCCGCCGCGCAAGGTCGACCGGCTCCTCGAGGAGGGCGACGAGGTCGCCGGCTTCCGCGTCGTCCACGCCCCCGGCCACTCTCCCGGCGAGGTGATCTTCTTCCGCGAGTCCGACCGCGTCGCGATCTGCGGCGACGTGATCCGCAACATCACCTACCTCTCGCTGCGCACCAGGCTTGCCGCGCCGCCCGACAACCTGACGCCGGACCCGGCCGAGAACCGCCGCTCGATCCGCAAGCTCGCAGCGCTCGAGCCGAGCGTGATCCTGCCCGGCCACGGGCCCGAGGTCACCGACATCGAGGGCTTCAGGCGCTGGGCCGCGACGCTGCCGGATTGAGCTCCAGGCAGGACCGCGACTCCGGGCCGTCGAAACTGTTACCTAATTTCAACTACTGACCGAGATGGCCGGGGTTAGCCCCGCGTGGGCGGGGTAGCAGTGGGTCACGCCCCCTGCGGCCGAAAGGAGCAGTGATGAGGAGGCTGATGAAGAGACGTCCATCACCGGCGATGATCGTCGCGCTGGTCGCGCTCGCGGTCGCGCTGGGGGGTACCGCCTACGCCGCGCAGCACATCAACGGCGGCGCGATCATGAAGCAGACGATCGGCGGCGGCAAGCTGAAGAAGAAGACCCTGACGGGCTTCCAGATCAACACCAACAAGCTCGGGGTCGTGCCGTCCGCCACCCGCGCGGCGCACACCTACTGGGCGGTGGTGAACAACCCGTCCGGCCCCGGCAACGCCGCCCTCTCGAGGGCGAGCGACGTCGGCATCAGCGCGGCCGAGGGCGGGGGCGCGGTGATCATCCAGTTGCCGCAGAACGTGACCGGCTGCGCCGACGTCGCCGGCCGCAACAACGCCGGCACCACGGTGCCGACATCCGGTTACGCCCAGACAAATACGTCACCCGCGAACGCCGGCGCGATCGAAGTCCACACCCGCGACAAAGCCGGTGCCAACGAAGACGCCGACTTCCACCTGATCGTCATCTGCCCCTAGGGACGGGCACCCGAGCCGGCCCCTCCGCGCGCAGCGAGGCGGAGGGGTCGGCCGTCCCATTTCCGAGCCGCTCTAGGTCGGCGGCGCCGACCCGCGCGGCTCGCGGACCAGGACCACTCCCATCGCCAACAGCCAGACGAGGAACAGGAGGAACGCGATCAGGCCCAGCGCACCGTCGGAGGGCGAGAAGGCACCCGTCTCGCTGAATGTCCCGATGACGCCGACGATCAATCCATAGGCGCCGGCCAGCAGGCTGTAGCCACCGAGAAGGGACGGAAGGGTCCCCGTGCGGAGAGCCAGCATCCCGGTCGCCCCGGCGAGAACGGTGAAACCGGCGAGGAAGAACAGGAAGCCGAAGACGCTGAGGTCCCAGAGGGCGAGTACAGCGTCGGCACCGAGCGTGTCGACGTGGTAGACCGCCGCTCCACCGCCGGCCGAGCCGACCAGGCCTCCCGTGGTGACCAGCACCCCGCCTGCCAGCGCCGCCACCGATAGGCGGGCCGCGCCCGGCTCAGCGTCTCGCAGCCGGTAGAAGACGCTGCCGAGGAACCAGGTGAAGGCGACGAGAGCGGCGAACTGGAAGGCGACCGCGGCCTGCACCGCGCCCCGTTCCTCCTGAAGGAAGGACCGAACCTGACCGGCGGTTTCGTCGAACCCAGGCGGTTCGCCGGGGCCGAAGATGAAGGAGAGGATCAGGAGGACGGCGGAAACGATCCCCATCGACGCGCCGAGCTTGGGCCACGCATCGTCGGACATATGAACCTCCTTGGAGGAGACGACTGGACAACCGATCCTAGGTCGCCCGCCCTCGCTTTCGCAAGGGCCTCGGCGCGACTAGGCTTGCGTCGATGAGCGAGGACGCACCGCACCCCTTCAAGGAGGGCGACAAGGTCTGGGTCGAGGACGGCGACGGCAGGCACCACCCCGGGATCTTCGTCGGCGACAACGAAAGCTCGGGCTGGTTCGGGGGCGGCCCCAGCGCCTACGTCGTCCACCCCGAGGCCCAGCAGGCCGAGGTCGTCTCGGTCTTCCGGATCACCCCGCGCGAGGAGTAGGCGGCCGGCATGCTCGCCTACCTCTTCTGGCACCGGCCGGGCGCTGAGGTCGACAGGGCCGAGTACGAGGAGGCGCTGCGGGGATTCCACTCGGAGCTCGAGAACCGATCGGCGTGCTTCCGGCGTCGACGAGCTGCCGTTCGATCGAGGGCCGGGCTACGAGGACTGGTATCTGGTCGACGACTGGGCCTCGCTGGGCGAGCTGAACGAGGCCGCGGTCGACCCGGTCAGGCGACCCGCCCACGATCGTGCCGCGGCGGACGCGGCCGCCGGCTGGGGCGGGATCTACCTGCACGTCCGCGGGTCGGCGGAGATTCCCGATGGCGCCGAATGGCACGACAAGCCGCCGCTGATCCCGACCCAGACGTTCCTCGCCGACCTGCCGGAGACGACGATCTGGCGCCGCGAGCTGGTCCTCGGGCCCGCTCCCGAGTTCTGCGTCGCCATCCCCGGCGCCGGTGGTCGCGAGCGGGTCTGGCCCTAATTACGAGGGCACTCGGGCTCGCCCCAGGTCGACCCGCTCGCCGCGGAACGGGACCCCCTCGGCGAGAAGGCGGCGGCGCTGGCGCGTGCCCTTGGCAAGCGTCCCATCCGCCCGCACCACCCGCCACCAGGGAAGCTCGGGCTCATCGGCCGCGAACAGCACCGCGCCCGCGTAGCGCGGCGACCCCGGCGAGACGTCGCCGTAGGTGGCGACGAACCCCTCCGGTATCGCGCGCACCCGGCGCAGGACGGCTTCTTCGCGGGTCTCCCCCGCCCCGCTCACGTTCTCGGCCCGAAGGCGTCGATCAGGCGATTCTGGTACTCGCTCAGCTCCTCGGGTGAGATGAAGTAGGTCGGCGGCGTCAGGAAGAGGCCGTCGGCCCGCTCGGCCGTCTCCTCGACCCTGGCGCGCACCTTGTCGAGCGGGCCGGCGGCGCAGTAGGTGTCGACCATCTCGTCGCTGATCGCGGCCGGGACGGCGGCGAGGTCGCCGCGGCGGAAGGCCTCGCCGGCCTCGGCCGCGTTGTCGGCGAAGCCGTGCAGCTCCCAGAGCGGCATGTAGGTCTTCACGGTCGCGTAGAAGGAGATCGTCCGCCGGGCCATCTCGATCGCCTTCGCCTCGTCGTCGTCGATCGCGCAGCAGACCGTCGGCAGGTAGTCGAAGTCGGCGCGGTCGCGGCCGGAGCGCTTCAGCCCCTCCTCGAAGGAGGAGACGACGACCTCGTCGATCCAGCGCAGGCTCTGGATCGGGTGGCCGATCAGCCCGTCGGCGACGTCGCCCGCCATCCGGCACATTCCGCCCTGGACCCCGGCGGTGTAGATCGGCACCGACTCGCGCGGCGCCGGGTGGGGGCGGATCCAGCCCTTGATGTCGATGTCGTAGTAGGTCCCCTGGTAGCGGATCGGCTCGCCCCGGCCCGCCTGCTGCATGATCAGGCGGGTCGCCTCGATCGCCTCCCGCAGGTGCGGCGCCGGCTTCCCGTACTCGGCGTTGTGCCAGGTTTCGTTCAGGCGTTTGACGCCGGAGCCGAGGCCGAGCCGGAAGCGGCCCGCCGGACATCTCGTCGATGTCGAGGGCGCTGACGGCGAGGATGAACGGGCTGCGCGTGAAGGCCCAGATGATCCCGGTCGCAATCCCGATCGTCTCGGTCCGCCCCGCCAGGTAGGCGGCCTGGGTCACCGCCGAGCGGAAGAGCTCCGGCGCCCAGACGCACTCGACCCCCGCCGCCTCGGCCCGCTTCGCCTCGGCCTCGAGGTCGGCCACTGTGGTGCCGATCGCCGCGACCGAGATCCGGTCCAGGGCACTCATGCCGGCGCTCAGGCGGGGACTGGCTCGCCGGCGGCCGCGAGGACCAGGTCCGCGACCTGCTCGCGGTGCCAGGCCGCGGTTCCGAACATCGCCGCGTTCGCCTTGCCGCGCTTGAGGAAGAAGTGGAGGTCGTGCTCCCAGGTGAACCCGATACCACCGTGGACCTGGATCGAGGCGTCGGGGACCCGCCAGCCGGCGTCGGACGCGTAGGCCTTGGCCATCGAGGCCGCAAGCGGCAGCGAGTCCGGGTCGGCGTCCGCCGCCCAGGCGGCGCCGTAGACGGCCGAGCGCGAGTTCTCGGTCTCGAGCAGCATCTGCGCGCAGCGATGCGAGACCGCCTGGTAGGCGCCGATCGGGCGCCCGAACTGCTGGCGGTCCTTGGCGTAGTCGACCGCCATCTCCATCGTCCGCTGGGCGACGCCGGTCGACTCGGCGGCAAGCGCGACGCAGATCCGCAGGAAGACTTCGTGGTAGTCGCGACCCTCGGCCGGAAGCGTGTCCGCCGCCGGCACCCTCACGCCGTCGAGCTTGACCGAGTGGAGGCGGCGGGTGAGGTCGATCGACGGTTCGGCGCTGATCGCGACTCCGGCGGCGTCGCGGTCGACGATATGGCGCTTGCCGTCGTCGGTCGCGACGAGCAGGAAGTCCGCAGATGCCGCGTCGGGGACCAGGACCTTTTCGCCATCGAGGACGACGTCGTCGCCGTCGGCCTTCGCCTCCATCGTGAACGCCCCCGGCGTGAGCGGTCGTGCCGGCGTCCCAGAGCGCCGGCGCGCCCCGCTTCTCACCGGCCGCGAGCGGCCGCAGGTAGCGGTCGCGCTGGTCGTCGGACCCGCAAAGGGCCAGCGCCAGGCCGACGAGCGTCGTCGAGAGCAGCGGCGAGGGCGCGAGCCCGTAGCCCATCTCCTCGAACAGCACCGCGAGGTCGACGATCCCGAGTCCCTGTCCGCCCCACTCCTCCGGCAGCGCCAGCCCCGGCCAGCCGAGCTCGGCCATCTCCTGCCAGTCGGACTGCTCGAATCCCTGCTCGCTCTCGGCCAGCTCTCGGATCCGCTCCGATTTGTAGCGGGCGGCGAGGAAGTCCCGCGCCGTCGATTTGATCGCCTGCTGCTCGTCGGTCAGGTCGAAGTACATCTCAGCGCAGCCTCGGCAGGCCGAGCACCCGCTCGGCGATGATGTTCTTGAGGATGTCGGTCGTCCCGCCCTCGATCGAGTTGGCGCGGGTGCGGAGGAAGGAGTACTGCCAGGCGCCGTTGGCGACGGCGTGCTCGGCGCCGCGCGTGAGCTGCGCGTAGGCGCCCTCGATGTCGAGCGCGAGCTCGGCGATCCCCTGGTTGATGTCGGCCCACTGCCACTTGCCGAGCGAGCCCTCGGGCCCCGGGATCCCCGACTGCATCGTCTTGGTCAGGCCGCGGTAGGCGTTCAGCCGCATCGTCTCGGCCTCGATCTGGAGCTGGGCGATGCGCTGGCGGATCACCGGGTCCTCGGCGGCAACGCCGCCGTTCACCCGCGTCTCGGTCGCCAGCGTCGCCAGCCGCTTGAGGCTGTTGGAGAGCTGGGCGATCGCCCCGAAGGCGAGGCCGGCGCGCTCGTTCATCAGCGTCGTGATCGCGACCGTCCAGCCGTTGCCGACGCCGCCGACGACGTTTGCGTCCGGGATCCGCGCCTCCTCGATGAAGACCTCGTTGAACTCGCCCTCGCCGGTGATCTGGACCAGCGGTTTCGCCTGGACCCCCTCCTGCTCCATGTCCATCAGGAAGTAGGTGAGGCCCTTGTGCTTGGGGGCGTCGGGGTCGGTGCGGGCGACGAGCATGCACCACTTCGCGTACTGGGCGAAGGTCGTCCAGACCTTCTGCCCTGTGACGACCCATTCGTCGCCGTCCTTGACCGCCTTCGTCTTCAGCGAGGCGAGGTCGGAGCCGGACTCGGGCTCGGAGAAGCCCTGGCACCAGATCTCCTCGCCGGTCAGGATCGGCTCGAGGTAGCGGGCCTTCTGCTCGTCGGTCCCGTGGGCGATCACGACCGGGCCGCCCATCGCCAGGCCGAGGACGTTGGCGGGGCTCGGCGCTTCCAGGCGCGAGGCCTCGCCGACGAAGATCGCCTGCTCGATCAGGGTCGCGCCGCGGCCGCCGAACTCCTTCGGCCAGGAGATCCCGGCCCATCCCGCTTCGTGGAGCTTGCGCTGCCACTCGCGGCGAAATTCCATGACCTCCTCGAGGCCGCCGTCGGGCTCGGGCCCGGGGTGGTTCTCTTCGAGCCAGGTGCTGACCTCGTCGCGGAACTCCTGCTCGGAGGGGGAAAGGCTCAGGTCCACGGGCGGAGACTACCTGGCTGGCTGGCCAGGCGTTGACGCCGGAGCCTTGCTCTCAGCCTGTTCGAGCGGACGCCCACGGGCTCAGCTTCAGCGCCTGGCCGAAGCCGGTCCGGAACAGCGCCCCCGCACGGCAGCCCTTGACCCGCTTCCCATGCGGCTTCATCTTCGTGTCGGCGAGCCCGTTGAAGCCGTGGCGGGGATGGCGGTCGAAGACGCGACGGGCACCGGCGCCGTCGATCTCCCAGCTGCGGAGGCCGACGACGTCGAGCGCGATCCCATCGTGGGCGAGGTACTGGAGTGCGCCCCGCTCGCGGTCGACCCAGGGGTTGATGTGGAGGCAGATCGCGTCGAGGACGTCGTGGCGCTCCTGCTCCGAGAGGGGCGAGGACTCGAGGAACCGCTCCGCCGCCTCGGCTCCGGCGATGGCGAAGCAGCGATCCGTCAGCGAGTCCATCTCGGGAAATGCGTAGTCGTGGAACATCGTCGTCGCGAACAGCGCCTCCTCGTCGCACTCGATTCCCTCGACGACACCGAGGGCGCGGGCGAAGACGTAGGAGCGGTAGCTGTGCTCGATCACCGTCGGGCCGAGCTCAGAGCAGGCCTCGACGACCTCTTTCGCGAACGGCGTGTCGGGCGGGGTCAGCTCCGAGGGGTCGGGACCGGAGCCGCCCCTGCCGCTGCGCGAGACGATCACGCGCGGCAGCGCCTTCGCGGTCTGGAGGCAGACCGCCGCCATGAACCGCGCCTGCTCGCCGCGGCCGAGGATCCCCCTCGTCCGCCGGCCCCACTCGATCGTCCCGATATCCCCCAGCAGCCCCGGCATCGGCGCCGGCGCTCAGATCCGCTGGATCAGCGTGCCGGTGCCGAGCCCGCCGCCGCAGCACATCGTCACCAGGCCCATCTCCTTGTCGGAGCGCTCCATCTCGTGCAGCAGGGTGGTGATCAGCCGGGCCCCGGTCGAGCCGAGCGGGTGGCCGAGGGCGATCGCGCCGCCGTTGACGTTGACGCGGTCCATGTCGGGCTCGAGCTCGCGCCGCCAGGCGGCGACGACCGAGGCGAACGCCTCGTTGATCTCGACCAGGTCGATGTCGTCGATCGTCATCCCGTTGCGCTCGAGCAGCTTCCGCGTCGCCGGGATCGGGCCGGTCAGCATGATCACCGGGTCGACGCCGACCGTCGTCTGGTCGAAGATCCGCGCCCGCGGCTTCAGCCCGAGCGCGTCGGCCTTCTCGCGGGTCATCAGCAGCACCGCGGCGGCGCCGTCGGAGACCTGCGAGGAGTTGCCGGCGGTGATCTTGCCGTCCTCCTTGAAGGCCGGCTTCAGGTTGGCCAGTCCCTCGAGGGTCGTCTCGCGCAGGCCCTGGTCGGTCATGTAGGTGTCGCCGTTGACCTGGTAGGGGATCATCTCGCGCTCGAAGCGTCCCTCCTCGGTCGCCTTCGCCGCGAGCTGCTGGGAGCGGAGGCCGATCTCGTCGAGCTCGGAGCGCGGGATCTCCCATTTGTCGGCGATCATCTCGGCCGAGAGGCCCTGCGGGATCAGGTTGTAGCGCTCGAGCAGCTCCGGCGAGAAGGCGAAGCCGTGCTCCTCCATCACCTGAGGCGGAGTCGGCGAAGGAGATGTGGCCCATGTGCTCGACGCCGCCGCCGATCGCGACGTCGTGGACGCCGGATGCGACGAGGGCGGCGGCGAAGTTGACGGCCTGCTGGGCCGAGCCGCACTGGCGGTCGACGGTGGTCGCCGGGACCTCCTGCGGCAGCCCGGCCTCGAGCCAGGCGTTGCGGCCGATGTTGAGGCCCTGCTCGCCGAACTGCTGGACGCAGCCGGCGACGACGTCGCCGACCTCGTTCGGGTCGATGCCCGCGCGCTAGATCAGCTCCGAGTAGGTCTTGGCGAGAAGGTTCGAGGGATGGCGTCCTTGTAGTAGCCCTTCTCGGGTGGCCGCGCCGATCGGCGTCCGCGCCGCCTCGACGATGACCACCTCGCGCCCACCGAACCTGCCGCTGCCGTTCTCGCTCATTTCAAATCCTCCCGCTTCGCAGAGACCAGATATGGATGCTTGCTCGCTCCGCGCTCACGATGCCTCCGTTGGTCCACCAATGTCAGTTTCATCACAATACTCGATTGATTCGTCAATCATCCCGCGGATGAGGGGCCTCACACAGTCCCTTTTGATAGGAACCCGGGTGATGAGCGGGGGAAAGGGGTACGAAGCGCCGGGGATCGCCGGCAGCGGCGCGATTGCGACCGGCCTCGCGGCCGTCTCGACGACGACCGCCGACACGATCCTGCTCGCCCGCAGCGAGGCGTCGGCCTGGCGCGCCGAGGAGAAAGTGGTCGCCGCCTGCGCCAAGATCGACGGCGCCGAGCCTTCGCGGCTGCGGGTGACGACCGACCCCAAGGACCTCGCCGACTGCGACGTCGTCGTCGAGGCGGTCGTCGAGGAGGTCGAGCCGAAGGGCGAGGTGCTGAGCGCGGTCGCCGAAGCATGTCCGAAAGCCGACCTCGCCAGCACGACCTCATCGCTCAGCGTCGCCGAGATCGCCGATGCGGCGGGCGTTCCGGACAGGCTCTTCGGGCTTCACGTCTTCAACCCGGTGCCGCGGATGAAGCTGGTCGAGGTCTGCTTCCTCGACGGCGTCGGCGAGGAGTCGCGCGAGCGGGCGCTGGCCTGGTGCGCGGCCCTCGGCAAGACCGCGGTCGAGGTCCCCGACCAGGCCGGGTTCGTCGTCAACCGGCTCCTCTTCCCGTATCTCTTCGACGCGGTGCGGCTGATGGAGCGCACCGGGATGGAGGCCGGCGAGGTCGACGCCTGCATGAAGCTCGGCGCCGGCCACCCGATGGGCCCGCTGGCGCTGCTCGACTTCGTCGGCCTCGACGTCGCCGAGGCGATCGGCGACGCCCTCTACGCCGACTCCGAGGAGCCGACCCACAAGCCGCCCGGCCTGATGATCGCGATGGTGGGCGAAGGCAAGCTCGGCCGCAAGAGCGGCGCCGGCTTCTACGACTACTCCGAGGCCTAGAGCCGATCCGATCCCAGGCTCACATCAAGTTGACCGTGTATTCCCTGGTCAACTTGATCGGCTGTTTGACGGGCCGCAGCGGCTAGCGCTTGCCGGCGAGGTCCCAGATCACGTCGGCGGGCGAGATTCCCTGGCGGCGGGCCGCCTCTTCGATCTCGGCCCACGGGAGCTCCGCCTCGGGCAGGTCGTCCCAGCGTGCCAGGTCCAGCGCCTCGACCGCTCCCTTCAGCGCCGGGCCGAGGTGCTCCTCGGAGCGAAGCAGCGCTCTCAGCACCTCAAGCTGCTTGTCGCTCAAACGCACAACCCACATGCGATACCTCCAGGATCGAGCAGGACGCGGGTTGCCCGGAGAAGCTAGGCGCCGGGGCGGACGGAACCGGCGGCGTCGGAGGCCTGTCCGGAGCCGCTGATCCGGACCGCCTCGACCCGGTTCTCGCGCACCGACTCGACCCGGATCGTGTAGCCGTCGGCGCTGATCGTGTCGCCCCGCTTCGGCAGCCGCCCGAGCTCGGCGAAGACATAGCCGCCGATCGAGTTGTAGGCCTCCTGGTCGGCCGGCAGCTCGATCCCGACGTCGGCGAGGTCGCCGAGCGAGACGTGGCCGCGGACGAACCACTCGCCGCCGGCCAGCCGGCGCAGCGCCGCGGCGCGCGGGTCGGTCTCGTCCTCGATCTCCCCCACCACCTCCTCGAGGATGTCCTCGACGGTAACGATCCCGACCGTCCGGCCGTACTCGTCGACGACGACCGACATCGAGGTGCGCTGAACCTGGAGGTCGTGGAGGAGGTCATCGAGGGGCCGGGTCTCGGGGATGATCAGCGCGTCGCGGACGACAGACTCGAGCGAGGCATCGGGGCCGTCGTTCATGTAGAGCCGGGCGAGGCTGTTGTTGTGGACGATCCCCTTGACCCGGTCCGGGTTGTCGTCCTCGATCACCACCAGGCGGGTGTGGCCGGAGGAGACGCAGCGCCGCAGCGCGGTCTCGACGTGGTCGGAGAAGTCGATCGTCACGACCGCCGGGATCGGGGTCATCACCGCCCGCGCGTCCTGCTCGTGGAGGTGGAAGACGCCGCCGAGCATCCCCGCCTCGCCGGGGTCGAGCGTGCCGCCGGCGCTGGAGCTGTCGATGATCTGCTTCAGGTCCTCGGCCGAGTGCTTTTCTTCGATGTCCGTCGGGTCGACGCCGAAGAGGCGGACGACCGCGTTGGAGATTGCGCTCAGCCCCTTCGTCACCGGGGCGGTGGCGACCCGGAACCAGTTGAGCGGCCGCGAGACCCGGCGCGCGGTCCGCTCGGCGTGCGTGATCGCGAGCATCTTCGGGACCTGCTCGCCGATGCTGATGTGGATCGCCGTCACCAGGGCGAAGGCGAACACCAGCGAGAGCGCGACCGCGACCCCGTGCGAGAGGCCACCGAAGACCGGTTCCAGGAGCTTTGCAAGCGAGGGCTCGCCGAGGAACCCGATCCCGATCGAGGCCATCGTGATCCCGACCTGGCAGGCCGAGAGCGACTCGTCGATCCGGTCGAGCTGCTCGATCACGGCCTCGGCGCCGGACTCGCCCTCCTCGGCGAGCTGCTCGATCCTGCCGCGGCGGCTGCGGACGAGCGCGAACTCGCCGGCGACGAAGAAGCCGTTGATCGCCACCAGGACGAGCAGCAGGACGAGCAGCAGGACGCTCATCGGTTATTTGACCCGGTACTTCGGGGGAGGTCGTCTTCGGCCATTCGGCCACCGGAATATACCCGGGCCGGCCGCCGAAACGGCGCGAGTGGCATATTGGAACGCGATGCGGATCGCGAGCCTGGTCCCCTCGGCGACGGAGATGCTGTTTGCGCTCGGCCTCGGCGAGAGCGTCGTGGCTGTGACACACGAGTGCGACTACCCGCCCGAGGCGCGCTCGATCCCCTTCCTGACGAGCACCGTCCTGCCGCCCGACATCGCCGCCGGCGAGATCGACGCGACCGTGAAGGCGGTCGTCGGCGAGGGCCGGGCCCTCTACGAGCTCGACGAGGAGCGGCTGGCCGAGCTCGGCCCCGACCTGATCGTCACCCAGGCCGTCTGCGACGTCTGCGCCGTCTCCTATGAGGACGTGCTGAGGGTCGCTGCGCGGCTGCCGAGCGAGCCCCACGTGCTCCAGCAGGACCCGAGCTCCCTCGCCGAGGTGCTCGAAGACGTGGTCCGGCTCGGCGAGGCGACCGGGAAGCAGCCGGAGGCTCGTGAGCTGCGGGCCGAGCTCGAGGGCCGGCTGGCGACCGTCGGCGCCGCGGTCTCCGGGGCCGGCGCGCCGCGGGTTGTCGCGCTCGAGTGGCTCGACCCGCCGTTCGTCGGCGGCCACTGGGTGCCGGAGATGGTCTCGATCGCCGGCGGCGAGGACATCGCCGGGCCGCCCGGGCTGAAGTCGCCGGAAGTGAGCTGGGGCGAGCTCTCCGGGCTGCGCCCGGACGTCGTCGTCGCGATGCCGTGTGGCTGGGGCGTCGAGGAGGCGCGCGGGCAGGTGCTCGAGCACTGGGACCGGGTCGCCGAGCTCGGCGCCCGCACCGTGTTCGCGGTCGACGCCGCGGCAACCTTCTCGCGGCCCGGGCCGCGCCTCGTCGACGGGGTCGAGCTGCTCGGCCACCTGCTCCATCCCGACCTCGTCGACGTCCCAGGAAGCGTCGAGTTCGCCGAGGTCCGCGCGCCAATCGGCCGCGCCTAGCCCCCGGCTCCGGTGGGAGTTATCCCCGGATAGCGACGGAAACTCCCACCGGAACGGCGCTCCGGCCTTCCGGTGTTCGAAATGTCGAATATTTCGACATTTCGAACACCGGAGCGCTGTCGGGGCGTACGGTTTGGGTGTGACCGCGAGGAGAGGCAGGCGGTGAGCGAGGACGGGGCCGCACAGGAGGCCGTGTTCGCGCCGGTGCGGCCGCCGACGACCTTCGAGGAGACGGTCGAGCGGCTCGGCACCGCGATCCGGCTCGGGCTGCTCGCGCCGGGCAGCCGGCTGCCGCCCGAGCGCCAGCTCGCCCGCAAACTCGCGATCTCGCGCTCGACCCTGCGCCAGGCCCTGACGACCCTGACCCAGAGCGGCCATCTGGTCTCGAGGCGGGGCCGGGCCGGCGGCACCTTCGTCGCCGAGGAGCCGCCGCTGGCAGGCGGCCCCGGCGAGCTCCTCGACGAGGCCGCCTGGGCGGTCCTCGACTACCGGGTCGCGATCGAGACCGGCTCGGTCCTGCTCGCCGCCGAGCGCTCCAACGCCGAACAGCTCTCGCGGCTCGAGGAGCTGACGGCAGGGATGGCGGGCGCCGAGGACTTCGAGGAGTACCGCCGCTTCGACATCCGCTTCCACATCGGCCTCGCCGAGGCGGCCGCGTCGCCGCGCCTGCTCACCGCGATGACCGAGGTCCAGGGCCAGATGAGCGACCTGATCTCCCTCATCGCCCACCCGACCGAGGTCCTGACCCGCTCCAACGACCAGCACCGCCAGCTGGTGATGCTGCTGCGCAGCGGCGACGCCGCCGGCGCGGTGCGGCTGCTGCGCGAGCACATCGAGGGGACCGAGCACATCATCGCCGGCCTCCTCCCGGTCCAGAGCTCGAAGGCGCTCTCAGCCCCGGACCCGCTCTCCCTCTGAGTCGAAGAGCGGCTCCGAGGCGACCTCGCCCGGGACCCAGCGCCCGAAGATCTCGACCTCGACCGCGGTTCCCGGCTCCGCCCGGTCGGGCGGCAGGTAGGCGTAGGCGATCGAGCGCTCGACCGTGTAGCCGTAGCCGCCGGTCGTCACCCGGCCGACGATCTCCTCGGCGCCGCCGACCCGGACCGGCTCGTTGCCGAGCGCGATCGAGTGCGGGTCCTCGAGCGTCAGGCAGCGCAGCCGCGTCCGCGGGCCCCGCTCCTTCGCCTCGAGCGAGCGCCTCGCGGCCGATGAAGCCGCCCTCCTTGTCGAGCTTGACGCAGAACCCGACCCCGCCCTCGTACGGGGTCTCGTCGGGGGTGATGTCGGCGCCCCAGACCCGGTAGCCCTTCTCGAGCCGCATCGAGTCGATCGCCCGGTAGCCGCCGGCGACGATCCCGTGCTCCTGGCCCGCCTCCCAGATCGCGCGCCAGAGCCCGAGCCCGTACTCGCTCGGGCAGTAGAGCTCCCAGCCGAGCTCGCCGACGTAGGTGACGCGGAGCGCCCGCACCGGGGCGTCGCCGACCGTGATCTCGCGGACCGACATGTAGGGGAAGGCCTCGTCGCCGAGGTCGTCGGGGGTGAGCGGCGCCAGCACGTCGCGCGCCCGCGGCCCCCAGATCCCGATGCAGGCCCGCTGCGAGGTGACGTCGCTGATCCGGACGCTGCCGTCGCCGGGGAGGTGGCGGCGCATCCACTCGCGGTCATGGTTGCCGAAGGCGGTGCCGGTGACGATCGAGAAGCGGTCCTCGGCGAGGCGGGCGACGGTGAAGTCGCACTCGATCCCGCCGCGGTGGTTGAGCATCTGGGTGTAGGTGATCTTCCCCGGCTCGCGCGCGACCCGGTTGTCGCAGAGGCCTTCGAGGAACTCGGCCGCGCCGGCCCCCTCGATCTCGAGCTTCGCGAAGGAGGACTCGTCGAAGAGCCCGACCCGCTCGCGGGTGGCGCGGTGCTCGGCGCCGATCGCCGGCGACCAGTGCTGACCCGCCCAGCCCCGCGGCCGCAGCCCCTCGTCCCCCGCCGCCGCGTTCGAGTCGTACCAGTTGACCCGCTCCCAGCCCGATTTCTCGCCGAAGGCGGCCTCGTGCTCGCGGTGCCAGGCGTTGACCGGCGAGACCCGCAGCGGCCGCCCCGCCTGGCGCTCGTGGTTGGGATAGCGGATGTCGTAGTAGGTCTCGTAGGTCTCCTTGATCCGGGCGTGGGTGTAGGAGGGCGAGCGGTACTGGGCGCCGAAGCGGCGGATGTCCATCTCCCAGAGGTCGAGGCTCGGCTCGCCCTCGGCGATCCACTCCGCCATCACCTTCCCGATCCCGCCGGCTCCGGCGAGGCCGTGGGCGCAGAAGCAGGCGCAGACGAAGAAGCCGCCGACCTCGGTCTCGCCGAGGCAGAACTCGTTGTCGGGGGTGAACGCCTCGGGGCCGTTGATCAGTTTCGTCACCGTGATCTCGTCCATCACCGGGACCCGGCGTTTCGAGTTCTCGATGATCTCCTCGAAGCGCTCCCAGTCCTCTTCGAGCAGGCGGCCGTTGAAGTCGGGTGGGATCCGGTCGAGCCCGGCGGCGCCGTCGGGCATGAACGCCGGCAGGCTCTGGCGCTCGTAGCCGCCCATGATCAGGCCTCCCCCCTCCTCGCGGTAGTAGATCAGGAGGTCGGGGTCGCGCAGGGTCGGCAGCCGCCCCTCGTCGCGCTCGCGGAACGGCTGGGTGACGAGGTACTGGTGGGACATCGGGATCACCGGCACCCGCACGCCCGCCATCCGCGCGATCTCCGCCGCGTACATGCCGCCGGCGTCGACGACGACCTCGGCCTCGATCTCGCCGCGGTCGGTCCGCACTCCGCGGACGCGGCCGTCGCGGACCTCGATCCCGGTCACCCGGGTCGAGGTGAAGGTCCGGCAGCCGCCCTGGCGGGCGCCGTCGGCGAGGGCGAAGGTGAGCTGCGAGGGGTCGATGTAGCCGTCGGTCGGCAGCCAGGCGGCGCCGAGCACGCCCTCGGTCGACATCAGCGGGAACATCTCCTTCGCCTCCTCGGCCGAGATCAGCTCGAGCGGCAGCCCGAAGGTCTTCGCCCACCCGGCCTGGCGGCGCAGCTCCTCGAGCCGCTCCTCGCTCGAGGCGAGCCGGATCCCGCCGCACTCGGTCCAGCCGGGGTCGAACTCGGACTCGTCCTTCAGCCGCCGGTAGAGGTCGACCGAGTGCATCATCATCTTCGTCAGCGAGACCGAGCCGCGGAGCTGGCCGACGAGGCCGGCCGAGTGGAAGGTCGAGCCCGAGGTGAGCTGCGAGCGCTCGAGCAGGACGACGTCGTCCCAGCCCAGCTTCGCCAGGTGGTAGGCGAGCGAGGCGCCGCCGACGCCGCCGCCGACGATCACGCAGCGGGCGCGGTCGGGGAGCTCAGCCCGCGGCGGCACCGGCCTCCTTCAGCCAGGTCTCGAAGCCGGGGTCGGCGGCGGTCCTCCGCATCCGGCCGAAGTGCTCGGCGGCGTAGGCGGCGAAGTCGAAATCGAGGTCGGAGAGGGTGCCCTGGAGGACGCCCCACATCGCCTCGCGGAAGTCGGACATGAACCGCATCAGCCGCAGCGAGGCGAGGCGGCCGGGGGTCGGCGGCCCGCCGAAGTAGGCGTCGAGCAGGCCCGTCTCCGCATCTTCGTCGAGGTCGTTGTTGACGGCGAAGTTGCCGAGGTCGAAGTAGCGGTCGCCCATCCCGGCGTACTCCCAGTCGACGATCCGGATCCCGTCCGGGGAGCGGAGGAAGTTGGCGGCGAGGAGGTCGTTGTGGCAGGGGACCGGGTCGTGCTCGGGGCCGCTCAGCGCCGCCTCGATCCCGGAGGCGACCGACCGGCCCCACTCGTAGTCCGCGGGCAGGGCCGCGCCGCGCCCGGTCGCGCGCTCGGCGTAGTCCTCGACGATCCGGAACGAGTCGAAGGCGACCGGGCAGCTCGCCGGCGCCGTGGACGGCGCGGAGCGCGGCGGCGACCTCGGCCAGCGCGGCCGGCTCGCGCAGCTGCTCGGCACTCATCTGCTCACCGACGATGAAGCGGGTGACGAGGCAGGGCGGGTCGTCGAGCATCGCCTCGACCTCGGGCCCGACCCCGACCCGGGCCGCGGCTTCGCTCGCGACCCGCTCCGCCCCGCGGTCGATCGAGAGCTGCTCGGTGTCCTTGCCCGGCAGCCGGATCACGACGTCGGTCCCGCCGAACCGGGCGCGGAAGTTGCGATTGGTGATCCCGCCGTCGAGCGGCGAGGGCTCGCCCTCCGGCTCCCCCAGGATCCGGGTCAGCTCGCCGATCGTTTTTGCCTGTAGGTCCAAGGTCTTTGCGGAACTTCTCCGGCCGGGGATTGACAAATGTGCCGTCTGCGACTTAGGCTCGCCCCGGGTTCTTAGGTGTGCTCGCCACACCTTTTATCGCAAGGGTCTCGACCAAGGAGGAGCGATCGGATGGAGAGCAGCACCGCGACGCCACAGAGCCAGGACGAAAAACGCCTCGCCGAACTCGGTTACAAACAGTCCCTGAACCGGGCCTGGAGCGGGTTCTCGAACTTCGCGATCTCGTTCACGATCATCTCGATCCTCGCCGGCTGCTTCACGACCTACGGCCAGGCCTGGAACAACGGCGGCCCGATCGCGATCTCCTGGGGCTGGCCGCTGATCTCGATCCCGATCCTGATCATCGGCTTCTGCCTCTCGGAGCTGGTCTCCGCCTACCCGACCGCGGGCGGCATCTACTGGTTCGCCGGCCGCCTCGGCGGCCCGGTCTGGGCCTGGTTCACCGGCTGGTTCAACCTGATCGGGCTGGTCGGCCGTGGTCGCCTCGGTCGACTACGCCTGCGCGACCTTCCTCAACGTCGTCCTCGGCCTCTACGAAGTGAACATCTTCGGCATCAACTTCGGCGACGAAGCCCACATCCTCGAGGAGGTCTTCCTCCTGTTCGCGCTGATCCTGCTCGTCCACACCGCGGTCAACATCTTCCGGACCCACCTGCTCTCGCTGGTCAACAGCGTCTCGGTCTGGTGGCACGTGGTCGGCGTCGCGGCGATCGTCCTGGTCCTGGTATTCGTCCCGGACACCCACCAGAGCGTCAGCTTCGTCTTCGGCCACCGGATCAACAACAGCGGCTTCAGCGAAGGCATGTACTGGTTCTACGTCTTGCCGCTCGGCTTCCTGCTGACCCAGTACACGATCACCGGCTTCGACGCCTCGGCGCACATCTCCGAGGAGACCCATGGCGCCGCCGAATCGGCGGCGAAGGGGGTCTGGAGATCGATCTTCTACTCGGCGCTGATCGGCTGGATCGTGCTGCTCGCGATCACCTTCGCGGTCACCAACGTCGACGGCGCCAACGAAGCGCTCGGCTTCGCGCCGACGCTCCTGGTCGAAGCGCTGGGCACCGGCTGGGGCAAGTTCGTCCTGATCATCTCGGTGGTCGGCCAGCTCTTCTGCGGCGCCGCCTGCCTGACCAGCGCCTCGCGGATGTGCTACGCGTTCTCGCGCGACAAAGGGTTCGGGCACACGGTTGTCCGGCCGACCTCTCGCAGGTCAACGAGAAGAGAGTGCCGCTCTACGCGGTGATGGCGATGGCGCTCGCGGCGCTGATCATCACCCTGCCGGCGCTGAAGGGAAACGGTGAAAACGTCCCCTTCGCCTTCTTCGCGGTGGTCTCGATCACCGTCATCGGCCTCTACATCGCCTACGTGATCCCGATCTTCCTGCGCTGGCGCAAAGGCGACGACTTCGAGCCAGGGCCCTGGACGAACGGCCGCAAGTACAAGTGGATGAACCCGTTCGCGACCTTCTGGGTCGGCCTGATCACGATCATCTTCTGCCTCCCGTTCACCCCGCTGGCGGTGCCCTGGAACGACGAATTCACCTGGGAGGCCTTCAACTACGCGCCGCTGACGGTCGGGGTCGTGATCCTGCTCGCCTGGATCGCCTGGATGGTGAGCGCCCGCAAGCACTTCACCGGCCAGGTGCGCGAGATCGACCTCGAGAAGGACATCGGCCCGCCGCCGGAAGTCGGGCCCGCGGCTCCCTGAGCTGTCCTGGGATCGCCACTGTGACGAACACGTAACGTTCCTCGCGTGACGGTCGAGGAGCTGAAGAAGGCGGTCGCGGACGGCACGGTCGACACCGTGCTGCTCGCGATCGCCGACATGGAGGGGCGGCTGCAGGGCAAGCGGCTGACCGCGACCCACTTCCTCGACGACATGCTCGAGCACGGCGCCGAGGGCTGCAACTACCTGCTCGCGGTCGACGTCGACATGGAAACGGTCGGCGGCTACGCGATGGCCTCCTGGGACACCGGCTACGGCGACTTCCAGATGAAGCCCGACCTCGAGACGCTCTGCCCGGTCCCATGGCACCCGGGGACGGTGATGCTGATGGCCGACCTCGCAGTGGGAGGACGGGCGCGAAGTCGTCGCCTCGCCGCGCCAGATCCTGCGCCGCCAGCTCGCCCGCCTGGAGGAGCGCGGCCTCGCGCTCCAACGCCGGGACCGAGCTCGAGTTCATGGTCTTCCTCGACACCTACGAGGAGGCCTGGAAGAAGGGCTTCCGCGACCTCGAGCCGGCCAACCTCTACAACATCGACTACTCGCTGCTCGGCAGCGCCCGGGTCGAGCCGCTGATCCGCCGGATCCGCAACGAGATGGCGGCCGCCGGGCTGACGGTCGAGAACTCGAAGGGCGAGTGCAACCTCGGCCAGCACGAGATCAACTTCCACTACGACGAGGCGCTGCGGACCGCCGACAACCACGCGATCTACAAGAACGGCGCCAAGGAGATCGCCGCCCAGGAGGGGCAGTCGATCAGCTTCATGGCGAAGTTCAACGAGCGCGAGGGCAACTCGTGCCACATCCACTGCTCGCTGGCAGCCGAGGACGGCGCCAACGCGTTCGCCGCCGACCAGGCGCTGTTCGAGCGCTTCATCGCCGGCCAGATCGCCTGCATGGAGGAGCTGACGCTGTTCTACGCGCCGCACGTCAACTCCTACAAACGCTTCGCCCCGGGCTCCTTCGCGCCGACCGCGATCGCCTGGGGCCGCGACAACCGGACCTGCTCGCTGCGGGTCGTCGGCCACGGCGAGGCGCTGCGGGTCGAGAACCGGCTGCCGGGCGCCGACGTCAACCCCTACCTGGCGCTGAGCGCGATGATCGCCGCCGGCCTGCACGGGATCGAGAACGAGCTGACGCTCGAGCCGGTCTTCGAGGGCAACGCGTACGAGTCCGACAAGCCCCGCGTCCCGCGCAACATCTACGACGCCCGCGACGCGTTCGCCGAGAGCGAGGTCGCCCGCGACGCGTTCGGCGCCGACGTCGTCGACCACTACCTGAACCGGGCGCAGGTCGAGATCGACGCCTTCGAGTCCGCGGTCACCGACTGGGAGCGCTTCCGGGGCTTCGAGCGACTGTGAGTGGAGAAATCGACACGGTGATCTCCGGTCGTTCGAATCCGGGTCGATTTCGCAACGAACATTTAGGCGGAGCTGGGTGCGCATGGGTTCGCCGTCGATAGGCATCTGCGCGGCGCTGGAGCGCGCCCGCTGGGGAGTCTGGGAGGAGACGGTGGCGCTCGCCCCGCGCTCCTACGCGACCGCGGTGCAGCGAGCCGGCGGGACCGCGGTGCTGCTCCCGCCCGACGCCGCGGCCGAGGCCGAGCCCGACCGGGTGCTCGACCTGCTCGACGCGCTGATCCTCGCCGGCGGCTCCGACGTCGACGCCGCCAGCTACGGGGCCGAGCCCCACCCCGAGACGAAGGGCATCTGGCCCGAGCGCGACAGCTTCGAGCTGGCGCTGGCGCGGCGGGCGATCGAGCGCGACATGCCGCTGCTCGGGATCTGCCGCGGGATGCAGATCCTCAACGTCGCCCGCGGCGGCACCCTCTGCCAGCACCTGCCCGAGGTCGTCGGCCACGAGCGCCACCGCGAGGTGCCCGGGACCTTCGGCGACCACGAGGTCGCGCTCGAGCCGGGCAGCCTCGCCGCCGAGGCGGCGGGGGGCGAGCGGGTCGGGGTGAAGTCGCACCACCACCAGGGGGTCGAGGAGGTCGGCGACGGGCTTGTGGTCAGCGGCCGCTCGGTCGAGGACGAGCTGGTCGAGGCGATCGAGCTGCCCGACCGCAGCTTCGCCCTCGGCGTCATCTGGCACCCGGAGGAGGACGTCGATGACCGTGTGATCGCGGCGCTGGTCGCGGCCGCCCGGAGGGGATGTCGCAGTTCCCTCCCACAGGTGAAGGGAAGTGCGACAGCGTGAGCACGCTGAGCGTGATCGAGCCCGCGACCGAGCAGGAGCTGGCCGAGCTGCCGCGGGCCGGCGTCGAGGAGATCGACGCCGCGGTGGCGCGGGCAAGGGAGGCCTTCCCTGCCTGGCGCGCGGTCGCCCCCGCCGAGCGCTCGGCGATCCTCCACGACCTCGCCGACGCGCTCGCCGAGAAGCGGCGAGGACCTGGCGCGGATCGAGGCGCGGAACGCCGGCAAGCCGATCGGCGACGCCCGCGGCGAGATCGGGAATGGTCGCCGAGACCTTCCGCTACTACGCCGGCGCGCCCGAGCGGCTGCTCGGGCAGACGATCCCGGTCGCCGGCGGCATCGACATGACCTTCCGCGAGCCGCTCGGCGTCGTCGGCCTGATCGTCCCCTGGAACTTCCCGCTGACGATCGCCTCCTGGAAGGTGGCGCCGGCGCTCGCCGCCGGCAACACGATCGTGCTGAAGCCGGCCGAGCTGACGCCGCTGAGCGCGCTCGAGCTGGAGCGGATCGCGGTCGACGCGGGCCTGCCCGGAGGGAGTGCTGAACGTCGTCGCCGGGCCCGGCAGCGTCTGCGGCCGGCGCCTGGTCGAGCACCCCGACGTCGCCAAGATCGCCTTCACCGGCTCGACCGAGGTCGGGCGCGGGATCGCGGCGGGAGCGGCGGCGACGATCAAGCGGGTGACGCTCGAGCTCGGCGGCAAGTCGGCCAACATCGTCTTCGCCGACGCCGACCTCGCCGCCGCGGCCGCCTCGGCGCCGATGGCCGTCTTCGGCAACGCCGGCCAGGACTGCTGCGCCCGCTCGCGGATCCTGGTCGAGCGGGCCGCGATCGACGAGTTCATGGACGCGCTGCGGGGCGAGGTCGAGGGCATCCGGGTCGGCGATCCGCTCGACGAGCAGACGCAGATGGGGCCGCTGGTCTCGGCCGGCCAGCGCGAGCAGGTCGCCTCGTTCGTCCCCGACGACGCCCCGGTCGCGATCCGCGGCTCGGCGCCCGACGGACCCGGCTACTGGTTCCCGCCGACCGTCCTCGCCCCGGTCGACAACGACGACCGCGCCGCCCGCGAGGAGATCTTCGGCCCGGTCGCCTGCGTGATCCCGTTCGAGGGCGAGGAGGAGGCGGTCCGGCTCGCGAACGAGACGATCTACGGCCTCTCGGGCTCGGTCTGGACCCGCGACGGGGCGCGGGCGCTGCGGGTCGCGCGGGCGGTCGAGACCGGCGTCATCTCGATCAACTCGAACACCTCGGTCCGCGTCTCGACCCCGTTCGGCGGCTTCAAGCAGTCCGGCGTCGGTCGCGAGCTCGGCCCCGACGCGCTCGCCCACTACACCGAGGTCAAGAACGTCTACTACGCAACCGAGGAGGGCTGATGCCAGGACGTCTGCAGGACAAGGTCTGCGTGATCACCGGCGCCGCCAGCGGGATCGGCGCCGAGACCGCGCGGCTGTTCGCGGCCGAGGGCGCGCGTGTCGTCGGGATCGACCTCGACGCCGAGACCGAGGGCGAGCTCTCGATCCAGGCCAACGTCGCCGACGAGGACCAGGTCCGCGACGCCTACGCCCGCGCCCGCGAGGAGATGGGCCGGATCGACGTCCTGATGAACAACGCCGGCATCAACCCGACCGACGACGAGTCGGTCCTCGACACCTCGCTCGAGGCCTGGCAGCGGGTCCAGGACGTCAACCTGCGCGGCGTCTTCCTCTGCTGCAAGCACGGCATCCCCCACCTGCTCGCCGGCGAGGGCGGCTCGGTCGTCAACGTCGCCTCGTTCGTCGCCGTCCTCGGCGCCGCCGTCTCGCAGATCTCCTACACGGCCTCGAAGGGCGGCGTGCTCTCGCTCTCGCGCGAGCTCGGGGTCGAGTTCGCGCGCCGCGGGGTGCGGGTCAACGCGCTCTGCCCGGGGCCGGTCAACACGCCGCTGCTCGAGGAGCTCTTCGCCTCCGACCCCGAGAAAGCCCGGCGGCGCCTGGTCCACGTGCCGATGGGCCGGTTCGGCCTCGCCGAGGAGATCGCCGCCGCGGCGCTGTTCCTCGCCAGCGACGAGTCCTCGTTCGTCACCGCCTCCTCGATGATGGTCGACGGCGGCATCTCCGGCCGCCTACGTCACCCCCGAGTAGCGGCAGCGGCGAGCTCGAAGAAGCGGGCGCAGAGGGCGCGGCCGATCTCGTTCCAGGCGCCGATCTTCTCGCTGATCTCGGCGGCGAGCGCGTCGGGGTCGACGCCGATCGCGACCGCGTCGGGGTCGGAGCGGTAGTCGGCGGTCCACTTCAGCGCGTCGCGCTCGCTGACCTCGGCATGGAACTGGATCGCCCAGGCCACCGGGCCGAACCGCGCCGCCTGGGCGCAGACCTCGCTCCGCGCGATCGCTGCGCCGCGGTCGATCCCCATCTCGTAGCTGTGCCACTGGAAGGCCTCGAAGGACTCCGGGAGCGCGCCGATCAGCGGGTCTTCGGCGCCGCCGCCGGTGCGCTCGACCCGGTGCCACCCGATCTCCGGCCGCGGCGCTCGCCGCGGCCCCTCCCCCGCCGCTTCGGCCAGGAGCTGGGCGCCGAGGCAGACTCCGAGCAGCGGCACCTCGTTGACGAGCAGCGCGCGGAGGAGGAGCTTCTGGTCGGCGAGCCACCGGTGCTCCTCCACGTCGTCGACGTTCATCGCGCCGCCGAGGACGATCGCCGCGTCGTAGCCGTGGGGATCGGCCGGCGGATCGCCGCCCTCTGCGATCAACCACTCCTCGAGCTCGTCGCCCCGCGCCGCGGCCGCCTCGGCGAACACGCCCGGGCCGGCGTCGGCCTCCTGGACTATCGCCAGAACCCGCATGCCGCGCTCACCCTCGCACTATTCGGTTGCGTGAAGGTTCCAGTGCTGGACGTATACCGATTCGAACGGGCTTTCATCGACGGTGCCGGAGAAGTCGATTCCGTCGGTCGATTCCTGACCCGAGGGCGAAAACGTATAGAGGGGCGTGAGTGGGTATTCCGTGCCTTCGAGTTCTGCTTCCTGTGATGCTTTGTTGCAGTTGATGCGGGTGATGTTCAGCGCTTCAAACGGCATCGAGACGCTGATCGAGTATTCGTAGGGCGCCCCTCCTTCTTTGCCTAGTGGGGTGATTTCCATCGAGCCACCTGGCAATTTTCTGTTCGAATTCGAGCCCTGCTGTTGGCAGCCGCTGATGCCGGAGCCGTCGAGCCCCGATGCCGTGATCGTGACTTCGCCTGAGATCAGGGTGTAGTAGTCCGCGCCTTCGATCGTCCCGAACCGGTTGAATTCCACGTTCCCGCTCCAGATCTGAACCGTCCGGCCTTCGACGCTGGGGGGGCCCTTGAATTCCCCGTTGAAGGTCCCGACGATGTGGTTGCGTCCGGGCGGGGCAATCGGCTGCGTCCAGGTCTTCTGTCCAACCCCTGCGGTTGACGTCACTTTGACCAGGACTCGCACCTGATCTCCAGCCGGGCTATTGCTGACCGTGTACTGGATCGTCGGCGACGCATCCTGCGATGCCAGTCGGCGAGAACTCGGCGTTGAACGGCGCCAGCAGGGTCCACCTCGCTTCGGTCGCCCTACCCCCGTCGGCCCGCGCCTTTGCGTAGATGCCGAGCTGTTTGGCGTCGCCCTTTTTCAATTTGATCGCATTGCTGTCGGGATTGAAGACCGGTTCCGCGCAGTTGGGCTGACGATCGAAGCTGCTCCAGCGTTCCTCGGCGCTCTTGTAGCTGTCGATCGCGGATTTAGCGGTGTTGGCGAACGACTCCGCCCCGGAATCGGGCTTGAGCGGGTCGCCGAAGAAGACGACGCTGGCCTGGTTGGGGTCGTAATGGGCACTCGGCATCGGGATGTGGACCTTCCGCGTGACCCCGCCCCTGATCACGATCGGATAACCCTCTGTGGTGGCGACGATGAATAGTTCCTCGGTGTGCTCGACGTCGATCGACTTGAGTTTGGCGTCCGGCCCGACCACACCGTGGATCTTCGCTTTCTGTTCGAAGTTGGTTGTGTTCCGCGAGTACACCCGGCTCGAGCTGCGAATTTCGAAGGTAACGCTGAATTCGCCGCGGCCTTTGCCGTCGACGATGCCGTTGGCGGTCGGGCACTCGGGGATGTTGAAGGCGGTGACGCCCCCGCAGGAGACGAAGGTGATCTTCGCGTGCAGGCCGCCGCCGATCGGGACATCCATGTAGCCGCCGTTGTCCCCCAGCATGCCCACCGAGGCGCCTTCAAAGCCCCCGGTGGGTCCCGCCGGCCCTGGGTGGCAGCCGGCCGAGGCGAGCGCGGGGCCGGGCGGGAATGACGAAGATCTGGCGCTCCCCGACCTGCGGTCGATGAAGGTCAGCGCCTTCGGCGCGACCTTGAGGAGTTTCTTCTCCGCCCGCTTGGCCGCCGCGCGGAAACCGCTCTGAAGCTTCCTGACCCGTTTGCGCTTCCCGCCCTTCACCGCGCTTGCCGGGTCGAATTTCAGGACCTGCTGGATGTAGGTGAGCCTGGTGTCGATCGCCTGCGGCGGCGGCAAGACCTTGGCAAGCGGCAGGCAGGCGCTCTTCTTCCCGACCTTTACCGCCACTTTGTTCCCTTTGCAGGTGACTTTCTTCCCCTTCGCCGACGCGGCCGGCGCAAGCGCGGTAGCCGCGACCAGGACGAGCGACGCGAGGACGAGCAGCCGGCACCCCGTGGGGAACCTCATCCGAGCCAGGGTAGCCGCAGCCCGCGAACCCGTCCAGTCCGTTGGACGTGCCGTGAGTTAGCCGCCCATATGGGCGGCTAACTCACGGCACGTCAGGCGATCGTGATCGCGGCGGCGATCGAGAAGAAGCCGACAGCGGCCATGCCGAGGATCTCGGCGGCGCGGGGGTTGGGGCCGAGGTTGCCGCGCTCGCCGGCGACGATGAAGAGGGCGCAGATGAAACCGCCGACGATCCCGCCGAGGTGGCCGCCGATGCTGATCCCGGGGACGCCGAAGGTGAGGCCGAGGTTGATGAGGAGGATCACCCCGAGCTCCGAGGCGAGGGCATTGAGCCCGCGGCCGCGGGCGATCACGAAGGCGGCGCCGAAGAGGCCGAAGATCGCGCCCGAGGCTCCGACCGTGAGCTCGTTCGGGCTGGTCAGGGCAATCGCGCCGAAGGCGCCGGCGAAGAGCGAGGCGAAGTAGAGGGCCACGAAGCGCGGGGTGCCGATCGCCGGCTCGAGCAGGCGGCCGAGGACGAAGAGGGCGAACATGTTGAAGCCGATGTGGAAGAGCCCGGCGTGGAGGAAGCCGCCGGTCAGCAGCCGGTACCACTCGCCGTCGGCGACCGCGTTCCCCTGCAGGGCGAAGTTGGATATCACCGAGCCGCTGGTGCCGCTCAGCCCGCCGGCCCCACTCGCGATCTCGGCCAGGTAGGCGGCGACGTTGAGCGCGATCAGGACGATCGTCGCCGTGTAGCCGGTCGGTTCCAGCGCGGCCGCTCCGCGCCGCACCTGGGTCCGCTGGTTGGCGCACTCGGGGCAGCGCATCCCGACCGGGGTCGGCGTCATGCACTCGGGACAGATCGGGCGCCCGCAGGAGGAGCAGGAGACGCGGGTCTCGCGATCGGGGTGGCGGTAGCAGGTGGCCATCGAGCTGCGGAGCCTACAATCGCGGCGTCTTGGCCCCCAGCAAAGAGACCCGAATGGAGCCCCCGAGCCCGGCCCGGCTCTACGCGTCGCTGGCCGGCGCCCTGCTGGTGATGCTCGGCATCCTCGGCTTCTTCTACAGCGCCTCCTTCGGCAGCCCGGGAGAGGTCGACGACATGCTCGGCGCCTTCGCCGTCAACGGCTGGCTCAACGTCATCCACATCGCCCTCGGCGCAATTGGCCTCCTCGTCGCCGGCTTCGCCTCGCGCTCCTACTCGCTCTGGCTCGGCCTCGTGCTGGTCGTCCTCGGCGTCTGGGGCTTCGTCGTCGGCAGCGGCGACGCGATTCTCGGCTTCATCCCCACCAACACCGGTGACAACCTGCTCCACCTCGTTCTCGGCGCGCTCGGCCTCGCCGCCGCGGCCGCGACACCGCGACGGGTCGCGTCGGCGGACTCGACCGGCGCCCGGCGCCCGGCCGAGTCGGTCGAGTAGAGCCGCGGAGCGCGACCGGGGCGAGCGTGGCGGGACTAGGGCCGGACGCGGCCGGCGATCGAGCGCAGGCCGCCCTTGGTCTGCTGGCGGCCGCGGCGGCGCATCTCGAGCAGGACGAGGGCGCCGGTCGCGACGCCGCCGGCACCGACCGCGATCACCGGCCGGACCCAGTTGCGGGGGTCGCGAAGAGCCCGCAGCTCGCTCTCGGAGAGCTCCTCGGCCCAGTCGGAGAGCTCCTCGGCCGCGGCGGCGGTCACCGCGGCCAGCGTGTCCTCGACCCGCCCGGAGAGGCGCTCGGGCGGCTCGATCGGCCGCAGCGCGTCCGAGAGCAGGCGCTCGAACTCGCCCGGGAATGCGGATTCGGCGGTTTCACTCATCGTCACCCATCTCCTCCTGGAGCTGTTTGATCGCGCGATGTATCAACACCTTGGTCGCCCCGTCGGTGCGACCCAGAGCGCGGGCGATCTCGCGGTTGTCCATGCCAAGGGCGAAGCGCATGATCAGCGCATCGCGCCGGTCGTCGGGCAGCTTGTCGAGATGCTCCATCACCTGGCGCAGCTCCTCGCGGCCGGCGGCGATCGCCTCGGTCCCGTGCTGGGTCGGGATCGGGTCGGCGCTCTCGAGCGAGGTCTGCGGCCGCCGCGAGCGGTCGCGGTAGAAGTTGAGCGCGAGATTGTGGGCGATCCGGATCAGCCACGGCCGCAGCGGCCGCCCGTCGGACTCGGCCCGCGCTCGCGGGAAGTGCCGGTAGGCCTGCAGAAAGGCCTGCTCGGTCAGGTCCTCGGCGTCGTGCGGGTTGCCGACCCGGTAGTAGGCGTAGGAGTAGACGTCGCGCAGATGGGTCCGGTAGAGGTCCTCGAACGCGCGGTCGATCTCCGCCTTCTCGGCCGGGTCGAGGCTCGCCGGTTCGACGTTCTCCGAGGCCGCGCTCACGACAACACCTCGTGCTTCGCTCGCTCGCTCTCATAATCCCCGGAAATCTCGCTCGCTCGCTCCGCACTCACGCACCAAGCCTAGCCCCCGTCCTCGGGTACTCGCTCCCGATCTCGGCCCGCCGGGCCTGCTCGACCCGACGCAGGCCGGCGACCCATTCGTCGCCGTCGATCTCGCCCTCGATCAGCGCCGCCAGTCCGGTCAGCGCCTCGGCCGGGCTGCCGGCGGCGGCGACCGCGTGGGCGAGGAGCGGCACCGTGTCGAGCCCCTCCGATGCGTGGCCGATCAGCGCCGGGATCTCATCCGCCGGCGTGCCTTCGCCGAGCAGCTCGCCGGCGCGGCGGTTGCGGCCACTCGGCGCCATCAGCGTCGCGGTCAGGTCGCCGATTCCGGCCAGGCCCGTGAAGGTCTCGCGCTCGGCCCCGAGCGCCTCGGCGTACTCGATGCACTCGCTCCAGACCTCGGCGGCGGCGATCCCGGCCGCGTTGCGGCCGTAGGGCTCGGTCGCGGCCGCGGCGAGGACGGCGGCGTTCTTCGCCGCGCCCGCCATCTCGACCCCGGTCACGTCCCCCGAGCGCTCGCAGACGAGGCCGGCGGAGTCGAAGACCTCGCCGAGCTGCTGGCGGAGGTCGCGGTCGGCCGAGCCGAGGACGAGAGCGGCGGACCCGGAGACGGCCTCGCGGGCATGAGCCGGGCCGCCGAGACAGGCGATCGCCCGCGCCCGCACCCGCTCGCCGACGTACTCGGAGGGCAGCTTGCCCTGCGGTGCGATCAGGCCCTTGGTCAGGAGCAGGACCGAGGAGCGGTCGCTGATCCGGTCGGCGATCGCGCCGACCGCCTGCGGCAGCGAGCCGGAGGGGATCGCGAGGCAGAGGAGGTCGAGGCCGGCGAGCTCGATCTCGGAGGCGGGCCGGACGTCGATCGAGTCGGGGAGCTCGACGTCTTCGAGGTAGTGCTGGTTGTAGCGCTCGGCGGCGAGCTCATCGGCCTGCTCGACGGTGCGGGTCCCGAGCTGGACGTCGAGGCCGCCGCGGGCGAGCAGGACGGCGACCGCCGTCCCCCAGCTGCCGGCGCCGATCACCGCGGCGCGGCGCATCGGCGGCAGGCCGCCCATCGCTTCCCACTGCAGAAGGACGTTGGGCCAGATCCTCTCGGTCACCGTTTCGGCCAGCGCCTGCGAGGGCTCGGTCGCGCGCGGGAAGCGGACGGCGCGGCCGAGGCGGACCCTGACCCGGCGCGGGCGGATCCTCCAGCCGCGGCGGACGTGCTCGGTGCCGACGACCGCCGTCGGCAGCACCGGGGCGCCGGTTTCGAGCGCGAGCCGGCCGACGCCGCGCTTGGGCTGGGCGAGCGAGCCGCTGCGGATCCGCGTCCCCTCGGGGAAGATGCAGACGGTGCCGCCGCGCTCGACGATCCGGCGCCCGGTCTCCACCGAGACCTCGTCGGACTCGCCGCGGCGGATCGGGAAGGCGCCGAGGCGGGAGATCAGCCAGGCCTGGAGCGGGTTGCGGAAGAGCTCGACCTTGGCGACGTAGTTCATCGGCCGCCGCCAGGGGAGGATCCCGCCGATCAGGAACGGGTCGAAGAAGCTGCGGTGGTTGGCGGCGACGATCAGCCCCCCCTTCAGCCCCTTCCCGTGCTCTTTGCCCTCGCGCCGGTAGCGGAAGTAGACGAGGCAGAACGGGGTCATGAAGATCCGCGCCAGCAGATACAGGACCCAGTTGACCCCGTGTCTGCGCGTGTACTCGTGATAGCGGGCGAGGCGCTCGTCGCTCACGAAATCCGCCCGCGCGCCGTTGCGCGCGGACTCGGACAGGCGTGGGGGGTCGCCGCCGCGATCCATCGGGGATCGCTACACGGGCGAACGCCCCTGGTTACCAGAGAGCGAGGTAGGGTTGAGCCGCAGGTTGCCGGCCGGGCGGGCCAAGGCCGCCCGGGACCCATCCCGAGGAGGTCTCACCGATGCGGATCCGACCCAGGCTCACGTACGCGAACGTGGTCGCCACCCTGGCGCTGTTCCTGGCACTGACCGGAGGCGCGGTCTGGGCGGCGAGCAAGATCAACGGCAAGCAGATCAAGAAGAACTCGATCCCCGGCAACCGGATCAAGAAGAGCACGCTGACGAACAACCAGCTGAAGAAGCAGACGATCACCAACGCCAAGATCAAGCCGGGCACGATCCAGCGGACCTCATTGGCGGCGGGCACCCTCCCCGGCGTGATCGTCGCCGACTCCTCGGCGACGAACCTCCCCGGAGCCACCACCGAAACTCCGCCGGGTCCGACCCCGGTCGCCCTGGCCGGAACCACATCATTCACCCCGGTCGGAGGCAAGAGCTACCAGCTTCAGGCCGAGGTCGCGGGGAATCCCGTTTCCACTCCGGGCGAATCCTGCCGCCCCGGCGTGCAGGTGTATGTGAACGGGGCGCCGACCACCTTCGTCGAAATCTTCGCCAGCGAAGCCCCTCCGGGCTTCGACACGCGGTTCCCGGAGGGGAGCTACACGACCAGCCTCCTGACCGAGTCCGGCCCGCAGCAGATCAGCGCCAAGGTGTTCGGCGACTCGGCTTGTGGCGGTGGGACCAGCCTGGAAAAGTTCAGGGTCGTGGTCGTCGAACTCGGCTAGGCGAGCGGCGAGCAGTGAATCCGCTTGTGGCGGAGTAGGAGGTGATCTGACGAGGGCGGCCAGACCGCGATGCTCACCCAGCTGCAGGTGACGCCGTTTTCGCCGTGGAGATTCGAGACGCAGTCGACCCGGTGCCAGGATTGGCGCTTGCACGGGGTGACCGACCAGTTCGCGCAGCCCGAGGTCTTCGCGCAAACTGCCGCCGTTTCCCGCGAGATCGCCCGCTTCGCGAACCCGAATTCGAGCTGGTATTCGCCGTGGATCCGGAGCGGGTCTGCCCCGGCGCCCGAGTCGCTGCCTGAGCCGGCGGCGGAGGAGACGGCGAGGAGGGACAGCCCGAGCAATGCCACCAAAGCTGCCGCGAATAGAGGACGAATCGACACTACAGGCGATTTTCCGCCCGCAGACCCCAGCGGGCAACCTCGATATTAGGTACGGAAGAACTCGATCACCGCGTTCGACCAGGCCGCGCGGTTGTCGGGCTCGAGGAAGGTGAAGTGGTCGCCGGGGACGACGGCTCTGGTTGAGTCGGGCAGCCCCTCGGCGATCTCCTCCGCCATCGGCCCGCCGAACGGGTCGTCCTCGGCGCTGAGCACCAGGGTCGGCGCCTCGATCCGCGCCAGGTACGGGCGCAGGTCCATCCCGGCGGCGATCGTGCCGTTGAAGTGGCGCAGCGCGTCGGAGTTCATCCCGGCGGCGATCAGCGCCCGCGCGATCGGCTCGATGTCGGTGCCGAGCGGGGCCAGCACCCGGCCGGCCCGCTCGTAGAGGGCGATCAGCTCCTCGTCGTTCGCGTAGTTGCCGGCCTGCTGGTCCTGGAGGGCGGCGATCGCGTCCTCGAAGTAGGGCTGGCCCTGGTGGGTTGCGATCGGCCCCATGCGCCGCTGGCGGATGTCGTCGGTGAACCGGGTCGCGGTGCTGGCGAGGACGAGGCGCCCGACCCGCTCGGGGTGGGTGCCTGCCCAGACGATCGCGACGAAACCGCCGTGGGAGTGGCCGAGCAGATCGAGGCGGTCGAGGCCGAGGTGCTCCCGCACCGCCTCGATATCGGCGACGTAGTCCTCGAGGTCGTAGGCCGAGGCGTCCGCCGGCCGGCTCGAGTCGCCGGTTCCGCGCGGGTCGAGGAGCAGGAGGGTGCGCTCGGCAGCGAGCTCAGGCAGCTCACCGAAGTAGAGCGAGGAGAAGCCGGGGCCGCCGCAGTGGCAGAAGAGGGGCGGGCCGGAGCCGACCTCGCGCCAGGCGAGGGTGCGGCCGTCGTCGGTCTGCAGGCTCGGCACGGGCACAAAGCTATCGCCCCCCGTCGGGGCGCCGCCGACCCGGGCTCGGCCAAGGTGCGGCGGGAGCCGTAGGGTCCCTGAGGTGAGCGCGGGAAGAGCCGAGGGGAAGCGACACGATGCCTGAGGGACTGTCTCCACAGGAGGTCGGCAAGGAGATCGCAGGGCACGCCGAGGAGAGCGATCGGAAGGACTCCCACGAGCGGCGGGACCGCATCGTCTCGATCCTCGAGGCGGTCCTCCTTGCCGTCGTTGCGCTCTTGGCAGCCTGGTCCGGCTACGCGGCGGCGAAGTGGAGCACCGAGTCGCGGGTCGGGCTTGCCGAAGCTGCGGCGGAGAGGACGAAAGCGAACCGCGCCAACCTCGAAGCCCTCGAGCTGCGGAGCTTTGACTCCTCGACCTTCGAGGCCTGGTTCGCCGCCTACACCGCCAAGAACCAGCAGGCGATGGAACTCGCCGAGCACCGCTTCCGCCCCGCGTTCCGGGTCGCCTTCGAGGCCTGGCGCGCCACCGAACCCGAGAACAATCCGAACGCGCCTCCGGGGCCGACCTACATGCCGCAATACCGACAGCCCGGGCTGATCAAGGGAAGGGCGCTCGATGCGAAAGCGGACGCGGCATTCGACGCCGGCGCGGAGGCCGGCGAGAGGTCCGACAAGTACGTGCGCGCCACGGTCTACCTCGCAAGCGTCCTCTTCCTGATCGGCATCAGCACGCGCTTCCCCCTGCGGGGCGGCAGGTACGCGCTGGTTGCGCTGGGGGCGGTGATGCTGGTCTTCTCGGTTATCCAGCTCCTGCAGCTGCCCGGTCCGCCGACCTGATCTCGTCGCGCGCAGGCCGGCTACCAGGCGCGCTCGATCATCTCGGTGAGCTCGGCGCGGGTCGGTGGCTGAGGGTTGAAGCCGATTTCCGCCCGCTGCAGCATCGCCTCGACCGCCTCGTCGAGCTTCGTGCGATCGGCCCCCGCCTCGCCGAGGCCGAGCGGGTTGCCGCCGAGCTCGAGGATGCGCGGCTCGATCGCGGCCGGGTCGCACCCGATCGCCTCGGCGAGCGAGGCGATCGCGTCGGGCGCGCGCGGCTCCATGAAGGCCATCGCCCGCGGCAGGATCGCGGCGTTGGTCTCGGCATGGGGGCTGCCGCAGACGCGGACCAGGGTCTGGCAGACGACGTGGTGGATCGAGAACAGGCCGGAGTCGATCGCGTAGCCGCAGAGGATCGCGCCCTCGGCGAGGGCGGCGCGGTCGCGGGAATCGCGCGCTTCGTCGAGGGCGGAGGCGATCTGCCCCGCGCCTCGCAGCGCGGTCCACTCGGAGACCGGGTTGGCGAACGGCGTGTAGAGGGAGTCGGCGCCGTGGCCGAGGGCGTTCATCGCGCTCGCCCGCAGCCGCGCCTCGGAGTGTGACGTCATCGCCTCGGGGTCGGCGATCACCAGCCGCGCCCGGATCAGGCCGATGACCCGCTCCTCGGCCCCGGCCGGAAGGCGGTGGATCCCGGTCATCTCGGCGCCCGAGAGCGTCGTCGGGATCGCGGCGACGGTGGCGCCGGTGATCGCCGCGATCGCCTTCGCGGTGTCGATCACCCGGCCGCCGCCGTAGGCGACGAGGTTGCTCGACCTCGCCGTCTCGAGCAGCACCGCCGCGGTCTCCGGCACCTGGCCGGGGTCGACGAGGTGGGTCGTCTCGGCCGCCTCGCCGAGGATGGGAGCGTCGAGCAGCGCCCGTTCGGTGCTGAGCAGGTCGAAGCTGTTGAACCCGTGTTCGTCGAGCAGGTTCGGCGCGGCCTCGAGACCGCCGCGGCGGAAGACGACAACGCGGTCGGCGTCGCGCCAGGTGAAGTCGCGGCTCACTCGGTGCGGGCTTTGGCGCGCGGGTTCAGGATCGGGCGAAGGTTCGGCTCGACCCGGTCGCGGAGGTGCTCGTAGGCGGGCGGCAGCGAGAGCTTTTCGCCGAGCTCGGCGAGTGGCTCGTCGACTGTGAAGCCGGGGCCGAGGGTCGCGATCTCGAACAGAATCCCGCTCGGCTCGCGGAAGTAGACCGATTTGAAGTAGAAGCGATCGATCACCGGGGTCGGATGGGCGCCGCCGGCCATCGCCCGCTCGCGCCACCAATCGTGCTCGTCGATCGTCGAGGCCCAGGCGACGTGGTGGACGGATCCCGCGCCCTGCAGCGAGCGCTCCTGCGGCGGCTCGTCATACAGATAGAGGCCGCCGCGCTGGGAGCCGCGGGCCTCCCAGCCGCCTCCCCCCTCCTCGGTCGGCTCGAACTCGAGCGCTTCGAACAGCGATTTGCTCGCGTCGGGCGCCGCCGAGTAGGCGCGAACCGCGTGAAAGCCCTGCAGCGCGACCTCGGCCGGCACCTCCGGGTGGTCGGCGATCAGCGGCTCGTCGGGGACGTCGACGACGAGCAGCTCGTGGACGAGGCCCTCGGGGTCGGCGAAATGGATGCTCGGGGCGCCGTCGCCGCGCTCGACGGTGATCCCCTCGCCGCCGAGCCGCTTCTCCCAGAAGTCGAGCGCCTCGGGCGAGGCGACCCGCCAGACGATCCGGTGGACGTCGCCGGCGCCGGCCCGGCCCTGCGGCACGCCCGGGAACTCGAAGAAGGTGAGGTCGGAGCCGGCGTCGCCCTTCTCGTCGGCGAAGAACAGGTGGTAGACGGTCGGGTCGTCCTGGTTGACCGTTTTCTTGACCAGGCGGAGGCCCATCACGCCGGCGTAGAAATCGACGTTGGCCTGGCCGTCGGAGGTGATGCAGGTGATGTGGTGAATCCCCTCCAGCTTCATGCCTGCCGTATAGCATCACATACCAATGAGCCGCGGACGCAGCCGGCTGGTCAAGGTCCTGATCGTCCTCGGCTCCGTCTTCGCTTTCCTCAGCGTCTTCGGGATCTGGATCGAACGCCAGGCGCTCAACACCGACGACTGGGTGCACACCAGCGACAAGCTGATCGCCAACACGAAGATCCGCGAAGCGGTCGCCGACTACCTCGTCAACACGCTCTACGAAAACGTCGACGTCGAAAAAGAACTCGAAGGGATCCTGCCCGGCGACACCAAGGAACTCGCCGGGCCGGTGTCGGGGGCGGTCCGCTCGGTCGCCGGGACCGGCGCCAACGAGGTCCTGCAGACTGCCCGCGCACAGCAGCTCTGGCGCGCCGCGAACCGGACCGCGCACGAAGAACTGATCGCCGTCCTCGAAAACGAAAAGGAAAACATCTCGACCGGGGAAGGCGAAGTGACGCTGGACCTCTCGACCCTCGTCACCAACCTGGCCAACGAAGTCGGGATCGGCCAATCGCTGTCCGAAAAACTGCCGGAAGACGCCGGGCGGATCGTGATCCTGAAGTCCGAAGAGCTGAAGACCGCGCAGACGATCGCGACCGCGATCAAGGGCCTCGCGATCATCCTCACCCTGCTGACGTTCCTCTTCTTCGGCCTCGCCATCTACCTCTCGCGTGAGGACCGCTGGGTGACGGTGCTGTTCTGCGGCGTCGGCCTGATCGCCGCCGGGTTCGCGGTGATCGTCTTCCGCAGCATCGCCGGCGGGATCGTCGTCGACGAACTGGTGGTCGAAGAAACCGTCAAGCCGGCTGCCGAAGAAGCGTGGACGATCGCCACCTCGCTGATGGTGAGCATCGCGATCACGGTGATCGTCTTCGGCGTCCTCTTCGGGATCGCTGGCTGGCTCGCCTCGCCGACGAACCCGGCGAAATCGACCCGCCGCGTCCTGACCCCGTTCCTGCGCGACCACACCGCCTGGGTCTACGCGCTGCTGGCGATCGTCGTCTGCATCTACTTCCTCTCGGCGCCGACCCAGAACCTGCGCACCTTCCTCACCGTCCTGATCCTCGCCGGGCTCGCCGCGGCCGGCATCCACGAGCTTCGAAGACAGTCCGAAGGCGAGAACCCCGACGTCAGCCTCGACGATCTCTTCGGCGGCACCAAAGCGCGGGTCGCAGGTGCGGTGAAGAGCGCAAATATCGGCGAGCGGATGGAGAACTTGCGGCTGCCGGAGATGCGCAAAGGCGACGGCGAGAGCAGCCGCGGGAGGAGGAGGAGGAGGAGGAGGAGGAGGAGGAGGAGGAGCCGACGCGGCGGCGGCCGGCGGCAGCGACCAGGACGCCCGCCTCTCCCGCCTCGAGAAGCTCGCCGATCTGAAGGAGAAGGGCGTCCTCACCGAGGAGGAGTTCGCGGCCGAAAAGGCCCGCGCGATGGGCGAGTCCTCCTCGGATTGAGCGAAAGGCGCTTTTCCGCGCCATAGCTTCGGAAAGGCGCCTTGCGGAAGCCCGCCCTCGGAATCGAACCGAGACTCTCCTGATTACAAATCAGGTGCTTTGGCCAATTAAGCTAGGCGGGCAGCTCGTAGGGCGAGCAGAGCGTACGCGCTCGTCCCGATCGTTGCGAGGGATCGTCCGCTTGTCCGCACCGCTGCCGGGCCGCCCTGACAGTGGTTACCTTTTCCGAATGATGCGATTCCTCGCTCGGGCCGGCTTGCCGGCGGCGGCGGTGATCGCGCTCGCGGCCCTCGCCTTCGCCGGGGCGGCCGAGGCGCAGACATTCACGGTCACCAACCTCAACGGATCCGGCGTCTCCGGCGACGGCAGCCTGCGCGGCGAGGTCCTCGCCGCGAACGCGAACAGCGGCGCCGACACGATCGACTTCGCCGGCGGCCTCGCGGGGACGATCACGCTCAGCGCCGAACTGCAGATCAAAGACCCCATCGACATCGAGGGACCGGGGCCCGGTCAGATCACCGTCGCCCAGAGCGCCGAAAAACGCGTCATCCACATCAACCTCCCCAGCCCCGGCCCGGTGACGATCACCGGCCTCCACATCGCCGATGGAACCGCTTCGGGCCGCGGCGGCAATATCGAAAACGACATCGAACACCCGGCCTCGAGCCTGACGATCATCAACTGCCTGATCACCGGCGGCACCGCTTCGGACTACGGCGGCGGCATCGACAGCTTCGGAGGGTCGCTGACACTCCGCTCGACCACCCTCAGCGGCAACCACGCGATCTCCGGCGGGGGCGCCTGGGTCGGCGGCGAAGGCGTCGCCGTCACGATCGAAAACTCGACCTTCAACGGCAACTCGACGTCGGGATCCGGCGGTGCGCTCAACATCGAGCTCCTCGAAGGCAGCGTCCTCGTCACCGGCACGACCTTCTCGGGCAACCAGGCCCAGACGGACGCCGGCGCAATCGTCGGGTCCGTCTCGAAAGGAAGCGCGACGATCGCCAACTCGACGATCTTCGGCAACAGCTCCGCGAAAAACGGTGGTGGCGGCCTCGTCCTCAACTCCTCCGAAGGGACAATCCTGGTCGAGGCCTCGACCATTTCCGGCAATCACTCGACCGGATCCGGAGCGAAGGGCGGTGGGGTCCTCGTCGACAGCGAACATCCGATCCGGCTCGAGGACACGATCGTCGCCGGCAACAGCGCCGACGGCGGCGGCGGCGACCTCGAAGGGCCGTTCAACGCCGCCTTCAGCCTCTTCGGCAACCCCACCGGCGCGACCCTCACCGAAACCGTCGCCGGCTCGAACCTTCTCGGCGTCGACCCCCAACTGGGGCCCCTCCAGAACAACGGCGGCCCGACCGAGACGATGGCGATCACGGCAAGCAGCCCTGCCGTCAATAATGGCGCCGGCGCGTTGGGAACCGACCAGCGCGGGCAGGCCCGTCCCGTCCTCTATCCCGGCATCCCGATCTCGGCCGCCGCGGGGGCGAACGGTGCCGACATCGGCGCCTTCGAGCTGCAGGCGCCGCCGCCGCCCTCGAACCAGTTCCGCTTCGGCAAGGTCAAGCTGCACAAGAAGAAGGGGACGGCGACAGTGGCAATCGTCGTTCCCGGCCCGGGTGTCGTGCTCCTCGTCGGCTCGAAGAAGGTGAAAAAGGCGAGCAAGACCGCGAAGGGGGCCGGGACCGTGAAGCTCATCCTCAAGGCCAAGGGCAAGACATTGCGATCGCTCAAGCGCGACGGCAAGGTGAAGGTGAAGGCGAAATTCACGTTCACCCCGACCGGCGGCACGCCGGCATCGAGGACGAAGGTCGTGAAGCTGGTCAGGAAGCGCTAGCGGCGCTGGGTGGCCATCGCATCGGTCAGGTGACCTCCTCGAGCCGGCCCGTCTTGACGTCGTAGACGAAGCCGCGAACCGCGTCCGTCCTCGGGATAAACGGGCTCTCCTTGATCCGTTTGATCGAGTCGCGGACGTCCTGCTCGAGGTCGGCGAAGTTCATCGCGTGCCACTCGGGCCGCTCACCGGAGTGCTCCTCGAGCATCTGATGGAACTCCTCGTTGCTGAAGGTGAGCATCCCGCAGTCGGTGTGGTGGATCAGCATGATCTCCTCGGTGCCCAGCAGGTGCTGGGAGATCGCCAGCGAGCGGATCTCGTCGTCGGTGACGACACCGCCGGCGTTGCGGATCACGTGCGCGTCCCCGATCGAGAGACCGAGCATCGGATAGGGATTCAGCCGTGCGTCCATGCAGGCGACTATCGCGATTTTCCTTGCCGGGGGGAGCGGCAGATCGCCCTTGTCGAAGCCCGCGGCGAAGGCCTCGTTGTTCTGGACCAACTCATCGATTGCACTCATCGTCCTGCTCCCTTCCGATCGGTTCCAACGGTATTGGGTCTGTCATACCCCGTTGGGGGTGATGACGACCACCGGGATCAGCCGGTCGGTCTTTGCCTGGTAGGCGCTGTAGCGGTCGCCGTTGTTGTCGTTGGCGAGTTTCCAGAGCCGGTCGAACTCGGGGTCGGTCTGCCCGATGACGCTTGCCGTGGCCTTCTCGCGATCGCGGCCGAGCTGGACCTCGACCTCGGGGTTCGCCTGCAGGTTGAGGAGCCAGGCCGGCGGTTTGGGGTCACCGCCTTTCGAGGCGACGACGACGTAGTCGTCGCCGTCCTTCGCGTAGACGAGGCCGTTGGTCCGGATCTCGCCCGAGCGACGGCCCTCGGTCCGCAGCAGCAGGCACGGGACTCCGAGCACCTTGTGCCCGACCCGCCCGTCGGTCGCCTTGTAGACCTTCTCGTGAACGCCGAGGACATGGCTGAGCAAGCTCATGGACGCAGCCTAACCCCTCGAGGTCGGGGCACTCACATTGTCGAGCCGAGGGAAGGGGGTCGGGCAGCCACCGGGAGAGCGCTCGAAGTGGTCCTGGTCCTCGGGCTCGGACTCCCAGAAGAGACCGGCCTCGCTGATCTCCGTCACGACTCTGCCCGGCCAGTGACCGGATGCGTCGACGTCGGGGATCGTCTCCTCGGCGACCCGGCGCTGCTCATCGCTCGTATAGAAGATCTCCGAGCGGTACCCCGAGCCGACGAGATCTGCACCGAGATCGGGCCGGTGGACCTGGAAGAAGTACTCGAGCAGATCCCGGTAGGAGAGCCGCTCCGGGTCGAAGACGACCTCGACCGCCTCGGCGTGGCCGTCATTGTTCTCCTCGGTCGGGTTCTCGTTCTGGCCACCGGTCCATCCCACGCGGGTGGAGATGACCCCGTCGCAGTCGCGCAGCAGCTGCTGCATGATCCAGAAGCAGCCTCCGGCGAGAACCGCGGTCTCCGCGCCGTCGCTCATGGTTCGGTCAATCTACACCTGGGCCCCGGGGCTCAGCCGAGCTGCGGCAGAACGCGCTCGCCGAACAGCCTGACCTGCTCGGTAAGCGTCGGCAGACCCTGGATCTCGACTCCCGCCCAGGTGCGCAGGGTGAACGGATCGGTGAAGGAGACGAGGGCGTGGTCGAGGCCGGCCGGAGCGTAGGTCTCGGTCAGCCACTGCAGCCAGTCCTCGGGCGTTCCAGCGACGACCAGGCGGTCGGCGATCGCATCGGGGGTGGCGCCGAGAGCGCGCTTGACATCGCCGGCGGCAAAGGCCTCGCTGACCGGGGCAACCTCATCGGGGTCGATTCCGTGGCGCTCTAGGAGGGCGGGCGGCATCGAGGGGATGTAGAAGGCGGCGAGGATCCGGCCGGCACGGCGCGCCACCTCGCCGTCGGCGGCGATCGCGCCCAGCAGCGAGTCGCCGAGGTCGAGCCCGTCGCAGCTCCTGCCCGCTCGCTCGATCCCTGCCTCGAAGCAATCGACCGTGTACCCGAGCGCCTCGGTGGAGTAGGCGCACGCGGTGATCAGTCCGTCAGCGACCTCCCCCGCGAGCTCCATAGACTTCGGCCCGCCCATCGCGCCGATCTTCAGCGGCAGGTGTCGTTGGACCGGCCGGGCCGCGGTCGTCACGCCCGAGTAGACGTAGAAATCGCCGGCGAAATCCTGCGAGCCCTCGTCGAGAAATGCGCGCATCACCTGGTGTGCCTCACGCAGGCGGGCGATCGGGCGCGTGCCCTTCCACCTCACCCCGTACTGCTGCAGCATCGCGATGTTGCCGATCCCGAAGACGACCTCGGCCCGCCCGCCGCTGAGCTCATCGAGGGTCGCGGCAAGCTGCGCGACATAGGTCGGGTCGCGCATGTAGATCGGGGCGACGCACGGCCCGAGCGCGATTTGCTCGGTCTGCCGCGCGGCGGCGGCGAGAAGCATCCAGCCGTCCTTGTGGTAGATCTCGTCGGCGCTGTAGCAGCCGTAGAACCCCAGTTCGTCGGCGATCCGGATCGACTCCAGAAGCTCATCGGCCGGCTGCTCAGGCAGCATCTGGAAGCTGGCCAGCACGGGCCTAGCCTAACGCGGAGCCACCGGCCGGCAGCTGCGCGCCGACTCGAGCGCGGCAAGCGCGATCGCGAGCGCGGCGGCCCCGTCCTCGCCGGTGGCGAGCGGGCGGCCCTCGCCGCGAACGGCCGCGCCGAAGCACCGCACCACCCGCTCGTAGATCGGGCCGCGCTCGGCGATCTCGACCTCCTCGATCTCGTCGAGCCGTCGCAGCAGCACCTGCCCGATCGGGTCCGGTGTCATCACCTCGCGGCCGATCAGCGAGGCCTCCGTTCCGTGCAGCTCAAAGCCCGTTCCCGCGTGGGGCACGGTGAAGGCGTCATGGAAGGAGACGAGCTGGCCGCCGCGCATCCGCATCACCCCCATCGCCGAGTCCTCGAGCGGCGGCTCGGCCAGGCCCTGGTTCGCGGTCAGCGCCGTCACCTCGGCGACCTCGTCGCCGAGCAGGAAGCGGACGGTGTCGGCGTCGTGGACGGTGATGTCGAGGACGACGCCGCCTCCCGCCTCCGGCTTCCGCAGGCGCCAGGTGCGGAGCTCCTCGGGCAGCGAGCGCGCGTGGAAGACCCGCGCCGCGAGGATCTCGCCGATCGCGCCGGCCTCGACCATCTCCCTCATCGCCCTGATCGTCGGCGCCCCTCGCAGGTGGTGGTTGGTGGCGAGGACGACGCCGGCCTCCTCGCACGCCGCGATCATCGCCGCCGCCTCGGCGAGGCTCAGCGCCAGCGGCTTCTCGCAGAGGACGTGCTTGCCGGCCCGGGCCGCGGCGATCGTGCGCTCCGCATGGAGATCGTTCGTCGTGCCGATATAGACGGCGTCGATCCCGGGGTCGGCCAGCATCTCCTCGAGCGACGGGTAGGCGCGCTCGAGCCCCGCCGCCTCGGCGAACCGCTCGCCGCGCTCGGCCGAGCTCGAGAAGACGCCAACCGCCCTCGCGTCCTCCGTCGCGCGCACCGCCGGGATCAGGTAATGCCCCGCCCACTGACTGGCGCCGACGAATCCCCAGTTCACGCGAACGGTCTCGGACGGAAGCTCTCGCAGGAGCGCAGCCGATCGGGCGGGTCGCGCTCGATCACGAGATCGGTACCCCCGCCGCACTCGATCGAGTCGCGGCTCCCGTCGCGGGGGTTCTTGATCTCGTCGGTGCCGCCTTCGGCCTGCACCAGATCGGCTCCCGGGCCGGGGGTGATGATGTCGTCCCCGGCGCTGCCGATGATCTGGTCCGCCCCCGAATCGCCTTCGAGGATCGCTTCCGGGGATCCCGCCGCGCTCAGGCTGTCGCCGCCGGGCCCGCCCCTCTCCTGCACTTCCACCTTTGGGCGCTCGAGTACGTCGATCGTGTCCGGGCCCGGCCCGCCGTCGGCGATGAACAGGGTCCTCGGATCGGGCGTGAGCAAGTCGATGTCCCCATCTTCGGGACCCGGGTCGAGGTTGATCCCGCTCTGGCCGGCGACGGTCGCGTAGCTGAAGTGATCGGCCTCTGTCCCGCCGCTGAGGATCGCCAATCCTCCTCCCCGGACCGTGAACTCGATCTCCGAGGACGCATCGGGCTCGGGCGTGGCGCCTGGGGCGAAGGGGCCGCCGGTGAGCGAGACCGTGATCGAGCTCACGCCGACGACGCGGAGCTTGACCCGATCGGTGTTGGTGACGGTCGGCGATCCGTGACAGTTGATCCGGTGTCCGGAGAATTCGTCCGTCACCCGAATGCGGTCGCCGGCCCGCTGCAGCTCGGCTTCGGCGCCGATCAGGTTCTTTTCGAGTGCGTCGACCGAGAGAAGACGGGTCGCGGGGTCGAATCGGCATCTGATGCCGGCGGACGCGGACTGGGCGGCGATCAGGAGGAGGGCCGGGATCACAGCGGCGGCGATCACCGAGCTTATCCATGGCCGTGACACGTCCGGCCAAGCCTAGCCTCGATCCGCCGTTGCGCCGAGCCGGGGCAGTCGGCGCTCTAAGGTGCCGAGGGTGGAGGCGCGCTCAATCGAGGAGACCGTCGTCCTGGTCACCGGAGCGACCGACGGGCTCGGCCGTGGAGTCGCCCGGCAGCTCGCCGCCGACGGCGCGACGGTCCACATCCACGGCCGCGACCCCGAGCGCCTGGCGACGACCGCGGCCGAGATCGAGCGGGAAACGGGCAACCGGCCGGTGCAATCCCACCTCGCCGACCTCGCCTCGCTCGAGCAGGTGCGAACCCTCGCCGACGAGGTCGAGCGCTCGACCGACCGCCTCCACGTTCTCGTCAACAACGCCGGCATCGGCTCCGGCAAACCGGAGCTGACCACACGCCAGGAGAGCAGCGACGGGATCGAGCTCCGCTTCGCCGTCAACTACCTCGCCGGGTTCGTCCTCACCCTGCGGCTGCTGCCGTTGCTGCGCCGCTCGGCGCCCGCCCGGGTCGTCAACGTCGCCTCGATCGGCCAGGCGCCGCTCGACTTCGACGACCCGATGCTCGAGCGCTCCTACGACGGCAAACGCGCCTACAGCCAGAGCAAGCTCGCCCAGATCAGCTTCGGAGTCGAGCTCGCCGAACGCCTCGATGGCAGCGGCGTCACCGTCAACAGCCTCCATCCCTCGACCTTCATGCCGACCAAGATGGTTCTCGAGCAGTATGGGAACCCGATCGACACCCTCGAGGCCGGGATCGAGGCGACGGTCCGCCTCGCGACCGCACCCGAGCTCGACGGCGTCAGCGGCCGCTTCTTCGACCGCCAGGCCGAGGCCGCCGCCGATTCCCAGGCCTATGACCCCGAAGCCCGCCGCCGCCTCTGGGAGCTGAGCGCCGAGCTCTCCGGCGAGGATCTCTGAGGCGCCGTGCCGAGGCTGATCTACTCGATGAGCGTGTCCCTCGACGGCTTCATCGCCGGCCCGGACGGCGGGATCGAGTGGTCGGCGCCGGACGCGGAGCTGCACCGCTTCCACAACGAGCGGGTGCGCGAGCTCGGCGTCCACCTCCTGGGGCGGCGCCTCTACGAGACGATGCTCTACTGGGAGACGGCCGAGGAGCAGGGGCCCCTATCGGAGCCCGCGCTCGAGTTCGCGCGGATCTGGAAGCCCCTCCCGAAGGTCGTCTTCTCGCGAACGCTCAAGGAGGTCGAGGGCAACGCGCGGCTGGTCAGGGACGGGGCGGTCGAGGAGGTCGCCCGGTTGAAGGAGGAATCGGCGAAGCGACCTCGCGGTCGGCGGCGCCGGCCTTGCCGCGGCGCTGATCGAGGCCGGCCTGGTCGACGAGTACCAGCTCTTCGTCATCCCGGTCATCCTCGGCGGCGGCACCCCCTTCTTCCCGGCCCTGAAGGAGCCAATCGACCTCGAGCTTGTCGAGAGCCGGAACTTCGACTCGCCCGCGCTCTACCTCCGCTACCGGCTCAGGCCCTGATCGGCCGGGCCGAATACGGAGCGAGGCGCTCGGGCCCGGGGTCAGGTGTTGCGCGATGCGGCGATTTCGACCAGCCGCGAGTCAGGGACGCTCGAGGAGGCGACGAACGTGCAGGTGTGGCCCTGCTGGGTCCAGGTGACGAGGGTGTGTTCCCCTGCGTGGGCGACGTGGTACGTGTCTCCGGTGTGCGTGACCTCGCGCCCCGGCGGGCGCTCCGCGATCGGTTCGCCGGCGACGATCGAGTAGCCGAGGTCAGCGCCTTCGGGGTTGCGGTAGTAGACGGTCTTCACCGCACGGCCGGAGACCTCGTCCTCGCGACTGCCGACGGCCTTCCAGCCGAAGCTCTGCTTCCAGTCGGGGAATTGAATCGGCCCAACCCGGGCGGCGAGGACCGGCGGATCGCCGCCGTTCGGCGCCGGGGCCGGCCCGGTCGCCTCGAGGCCGGCGGCCTGCTGCACATCGGCCAGCGACGGTTCCCCGCTCTCGCTCGTGCCGCCCTGGATCGCGACGCACGACCGCGGCGAGCGCCGCGACCGCCGTCACCGCGCCGGCCAGCGATCCGCCGGCGGCGCCGCCAGAACGAGCGCCGGCGGCGCCGCCTGGGCCCGCTCGCGGTCGCGCTCGATCGATTCGCGCAGCGATTGCGGCGCCTCGGTGTCGGCGACCGCGGCGGCGATCAGGGCCTCGCCCTTCTTCGCCAGGGCGAGCTCCTCTTCGCTCAGTGGGGTGTCGTCTTCGTGGGGCATCTGAATTCAGTCTCTACCTATTGGACGCCTTCGGGGGGCGATTCCATCCCGCGCGCGACCTGGGCGCGGGCCCGAAACAGCCTCGAGGTGATTGTCGCCTCCTTGGCATCGAGGAGCTCGCCCGCCTCCGCGTAGCTGAGCCCGACGACGTCGACCGCGACCAGGGCGTCGCGGAAGGGCTGGGGAAGCGCGGCGATCACCGCGAACACCTCGCGCGCCTCCGCTGCCTGATCGGGGCGCGTCGCGGTGCTCGGGTCGACCGGATCGACGCCCTCGGCCAGGGCCTCCGGCCTGAGGCGCCGCGCCGCCGCGCGACGCGAGCTGAGGAACGTGTTGCGCAGCACGCTCAGCAGATACCCGATGTCGTCCTCGTTACGGATCCGGCGCGGCTTCGCCAGCACCAGCGCGAACGTCTCCTGCACCAGGTCCTCGGCGTCGGCGCGGGAGCCCGAGAGGGCCCAGGCGGCTCGGAAGAGTCGATCTATGTGATCCCCCAGCGTGCTGGGATCGAGGATCCGGCCGTCGGCGGCCACCGGGGCGAGGCTATCAGCGGTCGCGGGACTCAATCTGTGGCCCGGAGATCGTGCATCGGCGCCGAGGCAAAGAGAAAGGAGGAGGCCCCGCGTTCGGCGGGGCCTCCTCCTGGGCGTGGCGTCGTGCTAACGGACGGGGAACCGCAGGCCGACGTCCATCGTTCCCGCCGCCGTGTTGCCGGCGGCGTCGGAGCTCGAGACCTGGACGCGGGTCGCGAGCTTGCCGTTCTTGGCGAGTGCCGCGGCACCGCCATTGACTCGCACCTGCACGGTCTTGCTCTGGCCGGGAGCCAGGCTGACCGTCGCCGATCCGAGCACCAGCACCGCGCGGACCTTGCCCAGCTTGACGGCCTTCGCCGTCTCCAGGGTGAGGGACGTGCGGCACCCTCCCGCCTCTGCCGCCGGGCATTCGACCGGCGCGCGGGCGATGAGCTTGCCATGAGAGTGGGCCGCCGAGAACTGGCCCACCTTGGGGAGCAACGCGTTGGTGTCAACCGCTTTTGGCTGCGGTTTGGGAGGAACCGTGGGCGGCGGTCCCGGAGTCGGGACCGGAGCGGGAGTCGCTTCGAGCGTCTCGACGCCGTCGACGGCGTCGACCGTGATCCGGTCGGTCTGGGCGCTGTCGTTGCCGGCACCGCCGCGGACCAGGTCGCTTGTCCCATCCCGGGCCAACATCCGGTCTTCGCCTTCCTGGCCGTCGAGGAGGTCGCTTCCCGCGCCTCCGATGAGCAGGTCGTTCCCAGAGCCGCCGAAGAAGCTGTCTGCCTCATCGGCGCCGGTGAGTTCGTCGTTGCCCGCACCGCCGTCGGCGGCAACGGTCATCGCTGACCCTTCATCGTGCACTTTGAAGGCGTCGTTGCCGCCGAGGCCGTTGAACGCGAGGACCTCGTTGTCGGGCGCGATTTCGAGCGTGAACGCGACGAGGTTCGTCCGCACGAACGACGCTTCGGTTGCGTTGGCGTCGAACTGGGTGAGGTCGCCCGCGGCGGGGGAGCCGTTGACTTCGACGCGGTCGAAGCCGGCGCCGCCTTCGTTGACGGGGTCGCTGCCGTCGCCGTTGTTCCAGACGATCGCGTCATCGCCCGCTTCGGCGGTCAGGCTGTCGCTGCCGGTCCCTCCGACGATGCGATCATCGCCGCCATTACCTTTGATTTCGTCGTTTTCGTCGCCACCGTTGATCTGGTCGGCGCCTTCTCCACCGAACAACTCATCGGCGCCGGTGCCGCCGTTGATCTGATCGGCGCCGTCGCCGCCGACAAGCCTGTCACCGGCGCTGCCGCCGTTGAGGGTGAGGGCGGTGAGGCCGGCGAGACCGGTCGGGGCCGCCGGATCGGGGATGAATTGGTCTTCGCCGCCGAGTCCGTTGACCGTCAGCCGCTCGGCCTGCGATTCGATCGAGAATTTGACCAGGTTCGAGCGTTCGAAGAAGACAAACCCCGGCTTTTCGGCGTCAGGCTTGGCGTTGAATTGATCGGTAGCGGTCGGCGATCCGTTGACCTCGACTTCGTCGACGCCGTTACCGCCTTCGTCGCGGTCGCTGGCGTCGCCGTTGTTCCAGACGAGAACGTCGTTGCCGTCGCCGCCCTGGAGGACGTCGTTGCCCTTGAAGCCGACCACGCGGTCTTCGCCGGCCTCGCCGTTGATGAGGTCGTTCCTGGCGCCGCCGGTCAGCAGGTCGTCGCCTTCGCCGCCGTTGATCGTCGCGTTGTTGTAGTTCGTCGCCGAGAGGGCGGACGTGTCGACGGTGTCGTTGCCGCCGCCGGCGTTGACGACGATTTCGGCGGCGGTGGTTGCTTCCAGGGTCGTCGCGGTTCCGTTGACGGTGATGAATCCGCCCGCGGCTGCGATCGTGATCGTGTCGGCGCCGGCGTCGCTGGTCACCGTCACGGTGTTGTTGTTGACAACTGGGGGTCCGACGGTCGCGCTCGCGTCACTCGCAGCGAACAGGACACCGACCGTCGCAAGTGCGGCGATCAGTGCGAGCCGTCTCGGGAGAGAAAACATTGGAATACCTCCGGATCGAGTTCACGACCGCCCGGACGGCGATCGGGGTGCGTCTACAGCCAAAGACGCCGCTGACTCCCGATCCTTCCCAGGCCGGAACTCATCGGTCGGCGCCGAGCCGCTCGAGCCGCTCGGCGGCGGCGACCAGCCAGCGTTTGGCGGCCGCCATCTCATCAGCCGTGAAGCCTTCCTCGATCGCCGTCTCCAATCCTTTGACGGCGGGATGGGCGGCCTCGAGCCGCCGTTCGCCCTCCTCGGTCAGCGTCACCTGGAGGATGCGGCCGTGGGTCGGGTGCGGGTGGCGCTCGATCAGGCCCTCTCGCTCGAGAGTGACTAACACTGTGTTCATCGCCTGCGGGGTGGTGTTGGAGGCCCGGGCGAGATCGGCGCCCGAGGAACCGGGGTCGCGGGCGAGCACGCTCAACGCGCCGTACTGGGCGGGGGTCATGTCGTGTGCCCGCAGGGCGCGCTCGATCGCCCCGCGGAACTTCTGGTTCGCCTGGCGCAGCAGGTAGCCGCTTCGCCCCTCGGCGCCTCTGTACCGCTGCCCGATCAGTGGTGGGACGGGAACGCTCACAGAGGAAAGTGTATATCAGGAGGTTGACAACATATCAGGACATTGATATGTTCGGCAACGGTTGATCCACGATGAGCACGAACGCGCCAACGCTCGAAAAACCCCTCGTCAGACGCCTGCCGCTCCGCCCGCCGACGGCGGAGCACGTGCTCGACCCGCGGACGCTGGGCGACCACCTCGATCGCCTCTACCGCGTGGCGTGGGCGCTGTGCGGCTCGCGTGAGGACGCCGAGGACCTCGTCCAGGACGCCTACCTGCGGGTGCTCGCGCGGCCGCGCCGGGTGCGCAACGAAAACGATGTGGGCTACCTCCTCAGCGTCGTCCGCAACACCTACCTCGACCATCGCCGCGCCGCCGCGCGGCGTCCGCAGACGACCGGCGTCGAGCCCGAGTCGCTTCAAGTGACCGATCGCGGGGGTGGCGCAGCGGCCCCATCGTCCGCCGTCGAGGCGCGCGAGGTGTTCGCGGCGATCGCGGCGCTGCCGGAGCCCTCACGCGACACGCTCGTCGCCGTCGATGTCGCCGGCCTCTCCTATGGCGAGGCAGCGAGGGCGTTGAATGTTCCCGAGGCGACGATCACGACCCGGCTGTTCCGGGCCCGCGGTCGCGTCGCCAAGGCGCTTTCCTGACTCAGGCCGCGATCAGTGCCCGCGCCCGCGCCGCCCGCACCGCGCCGGAGAGGGCTTCGATGTCGTAGGCGCCGTCGTGGCGGCGCTCGTTGATGAAGAAGGTCGGCGTGCCGGTGACGCCGCTGAGGTCGGCCGAGTCGACGTCTTCCTCGATCCGGGCCGCGTGGGAGCTCTCGCGGAGGTCGGTGTCGAAGCGCTCGAGATCGAGCCCGAGTTGGCGCGCGTAGCCGCGCAGCTGGCGGAACTTGAGCTCGCCCTGATGGTCGAGCAGGATGTCGTGCATCTCCCAGAACGCGCCCTGGACGGCCGCGGCCTCCGAGGCCTCGGCGGCGAGGTCGGCGTGCGGGTGGACGTCGGAGAGCGGCAGGTGGCGCCAGACGTAGCGGACGTCACCGAAGTCGGCGAGCAGCTCGCGGATGACCGACTCGGCGCGGCCGCAGTAGGGGCACTCGAAGTCGCCGTACTCGACGAGGGTGACCGGGGCCTCGTCGGGGCCGCGGATGTGATCGCGCTCGGGATCGACCGGGACGGCGAGGTCGGTCAGCACTTCGGAGTCGCCGAGCAGGGCCCGGATCCGCGCCCGCCGCGGCAGCATCGCGGTGCCGCGGAAGACGAGCCAGGTCAGGGTCGAGGCGACAACGCCAGCGGTCAGCACGCCGAGCTTCGCCTCGCGCAGCTCGACCCCGTCGAAGGCGAGCGAGGCAATCAGGATCGAGACCGTGAACCCGATGCCGGCGATCGCGCCGCCGCCGATCGTCGCCGCCCACCCGACAGGCGGCCGCAGGCGGCCGCCGCTCAGCTTCGTCACCAGCCAGGAGATCCCGGCGATCCCGACCGGCTTGCCGAGCACGTATCCGACCAGGATCCCGAGCGTGATCGGCGAGGAGTAGGCGCGCGAGAGGAAGTCGCCGTCGATCGCGATCCCGATGTTGGCGAGCGCGAAGAGGGGGACGATGACGTAGCTGGTCCAGGGGTGGTAGATCCGCAGCAGGCGCGCGTTCGGCGAGACCGCCGCGCGCAGGCCCGAGCGCGCCGAGCGCTCGAGTTCGGGGGTCGGCTGCTCGCGGAAGTCGCGGAAGAGCTGGGTCGCGCGCTCGAGCTCGCCGCGGCCGGCGGGGTTGGCCCAGGCGACCAGCCCGACCGCGAGGCCGAGGACGACCGGGTCGACCCCGGACTCGAAGAGCGCGACCCAGGCGGCGAGCCCGAGCATGAAGTAGAGCGGGCCGCCGCGGATCCCGGCGATCCCGAGGCTGACGACGAAGACGCTGAAGATGCCAGCCGCGATCAGCAGCGGAACGACGTCGATCGCGCCGCTGTAGGCGGCGATGATGACGAGCAGGGCGACGACGTCGTCGACGACGATGATCGTCAGCAGGAAGCCGCGCAGCCGGTCCGGGAAGTGCGGCCCGACCATGGCGAGCATCCCGAGCGCGAAGGCGGTGTCGGTCGACATCGCCACCCCCCACCCCTGGGCCGAGTCATCACCGGCGTTGAAGGCGAGGAAGATCGCGATCGGGACGATCATCCCGCCGAGCGCGGCGAGCACCGGCAGCGCGAGGCGGCGGCGCTCGCGCAGCTCGCCGACGTCGAACTCGCGCCGCACCTCGAGGCCGACGACGAGGAAGAAGAACGTCATCAGCCCGTTGTTGACCCACTCGCGCAGGCTCTGGGAGATGCCCGAGGAGCCGACTTCGATCGTCAGCTCGGTGTGCCAGACGCTCTCGTAGGAGGAGAGGTCGATGTTGGCCCAGGCGATCGCCGCGACCGCCGCCCCCAGCAGGACGACGGCGCTGCCGATCTCGGTCGCGAGGAAATCGCGCAGCGGTCCCTGCAGGCTGCGCGCCCAGGCGGTGTGCCCCTTGAAGTCGGACCTGGTCGCCGAGTCGCTCATCCCGGCAGCCTTTCATTCCCGCAAACCGGGGAACCGATGCCCGGCCCCCGGTTAACCTGGTCGGGATGAGGCGGACGTTCCAGGTCGTCCTGGTGGGCCTCGCGCTCGCGATCTGCGGCGCGATCCCCGCCCAGGCAGCGCTGACGCCGACGATCAACACGTTCCCGGCGAGCGACCCGCCCTCGAGCGAATCGGGCCCGCGCGCGATCGCGACCGGCAGCGACGGGGCGCTCTGGTTCGCCCAGTTCAGCAGCCATGGGATCGGGCGGATATACGGTCGACGGCAGGATCACACTTCAGGCGCCGCTCCCGGGGCTGCAGTCTCCGTACGACATAGCGGCCGGAAACGATGGCGCGATGTGGTTCGTGAGCCAGGGCCCCTCGAGCGTCAGCCGGATCGACGCTGCGGGCAACGTCCTCACGAAAGACCTGCCGAACCCGTTGGCTCAACCCAGCTACATCACATCCGGTCCCGAAGGCGCGCTCTGGTTCAGCGAGAGCGCGGGGAAGGTGATCGGGCGAATCCCGGCGACCACGCCGCTGGCCGCGCCGGATGAGTCGCGCACCACCGAAGAAGGGCCTGGCTCGATCGCGGCAGGCTCCGACGGCAACCTCTGGTTCACCGAGTACAGCGTGAGCATGATCGGCCGCATGACCCCCGCCGGGATCGCGACCTACTTCCCGCTGCCGGCGGGCTTCCAGAACCCGGAGGGGATCGCCGCCGGCCCCGATGGCGCGCTCTGGTACACGACGCTGAACCCTCCGGGTGTCGTCCGAATCGCCACCGACGGAGCTCAGCAGCCCTTCCCGCTGCCGGAAAAAATGTACCCGGACGAGATCACGGCCGGGCCCGACGGCGCGCTGTGGTTCGGGGGCCCCGATGAAATCGGCCGGATCACGACCGGCGGGACGATCGAAGGCTTCCCGCTCCCGACCGGCGTCGGGCTCTTCGGCGTGGCGCCGGGGCCGGACGGGAACGTCTGGTTCACGGAGGCCAATGTAGGGCGTATCGGGCGGATCACAACCCCGCCGAATGTCACCACCGGCGCGGCGAGCGCAGTCGGGGCCGGACAGGCGACGATCGCCGCCACGGTCAACGGGCACTCGCAGCCGACCGACGTCGTCGTCGAGTACGGCCCCGGCGGCAGCGCGACGACCACCAGCACACCGCTTCATCTTTCCGCGAGCGCCGCGGACCAGCCGGTCTCGATCTCCCTCAGCCGGCTGACCCCGAGCAGCGCCTACCGCTACCGGGTCACGGCGACGAACCCGACCGGCACGACGCCGGGAGCGTTCGCCGAATTCACCACCGGGCCGGCTCCGAAATGCAAGATCAAGAAATCCCGCCTCGGGGCGACGGGAACCCTGATCGTCACGCTCCGCTGCTCCTCGACCAGTTCGATCAGCGCCGCGGCGAGGATCGTCTCACCGAAGAGGCTCTTCGGCAGAGCGCATGCCAAGGTCAAGAAGGGGAGGGCGACGCTGAAGATCAAACCGAGGAAGGCGGCCCGCAAACAGCTCCAGCAACATGCGCGGCTCTCGATCAGGCTCGCGATGAAGCTCCGCGGCGGCGGCGCGATCACCGGGTACAACAAGTCCGTCCACGTGCACCGGCCCGCGCACTGAGACCACTGCAAACTTCAGACGACCGCGATTTGATCAGAGCTGCGTCGCCATCAGCGCGATGATTGCGGCGAAGCCGGCGAGCATCGCGCCGGTCAGTGTGATCACCGCCTGCACCATGGTGCGCTGCATCGAATCGAATCGGGATTCGAGGCGGTCGAAGCGGGCATCAACGTGGCCGAAGCGCGACTCGACCCGCGCTTCAAACGAATTGAAGCGCTTATCGACTGAGTCAAAGCACTTATCGACTGAGTCGAAGCGCCTATCGACCCGTTCGAACCCGAGGTCGACCCGGTGGTTGAGGTCGTCGAGGCGCTCGTCGGTCCACTTTTCGCGCATCGTGGCCATGATGCCACGTTAACTAGAGATTCCTCACAGGAGGCGCGCAAACCGCAAGGAAACTCGCCCTACCCGCGTGGCCTACTCGGTGAGGCCAGCACCGCCTCCAGGTTCTCGCGATGGATGGCCTCATACGGCTCGAAGTAGTTGACCCAGCCGGCCTCGAGTGGCCCTGAGATCAGCTCTCGGAGCGGACGGTCGCGCAGCTCCGGGTCGTCGCGGCAGCGCTGCAAGGCCCTGATGTACTGCTGGGTGGCGACGATCAGGCCGCGGTTGTAGCCGCCGGCGGCGATCACATCGGGATCGCCGTGGCAGGGGAGGATGCGGTCGGGTTTCAGGCGCGAGAGCCGCTCGAGGTCGGTGAGGTGGGCGTCGAAGCTCTCGGGCTCATCGACGTAGGTGATCGTGTCCTCCATCGTGTCGCCGCAGAGGAGCAGGCGCTGAGCCGGTAGCCAGATGACGGCCGCGTCGTCGCTGTGGATGTTGACCTCGATCAGCTCGACCTCGGTCCCGCCGAGGTCGAGGCGCTCGCCGCCAAAGAAGGTGCGCGTCGGCATGACCAGCGGGTCGATCGGCGGCGGCCCCTCCAGCTCGCCTGCCTCGATCGCGGCGCGGTTCGCCTCGAGCAGCTCGGCGGTGCGGGCGGTGGCGAGGATCTCGCAGTCGCGGAAGGCCTCGTTGCCGGCGATGTGGTCGAGATGCCAGTGGCTGAGCAGGACCGTCACCATCTCGACCCCGCGCTCCTCCAGCGCCTCGCGGATGAAGCGCCCGCGCTCGACCGAGACGTGGGTGTCGTAGACCAGCGCCTCGCGGCCGGCGAGGACCGCGTAGCTGGCGATCCCGAGTGAGATCGCCCCCTCGTCGACCCAGTTCGGCTCATCGGCGAAGCGGTGGCCCTCGACCCGCCCCTCGTAGAAGGCGAGGACGTTCGCTGCCGGCTCGAGGGCGCGAATCTCTATTTGGTCCCTTCGAAGTCCCAGGTCTGTTTAATCGTGTATCCCGGGCCGGGGGATTCCGAGCTTGAGCCTTTGTAGCGGATCCCGTCGTCGCTCACCTGTGGGTTGGTGTAGAAGTCCATGTCGGGTTGGATTTCCACCGCCGTCCCGTTGTACATCGGTTCGCTGCAGTTGGTGTGGGTCACCCCGGTGGGATCCTGGTTGCGAACGGTCGCTTCGATGTTGTATTCGTAGGGCGGTTCGAGACTTCCAGGGCTCACTTCAAGCACCGTCACGGCGTTGTTTTTCTCGATCGTGAATTTGTGCTGCCCCGTCCATTCGCAGCCGTCCCCATCGCCGGATTTCCCCGAGAAGACGCCGGTGGCGGTGCCGGACGCGAGCGTGTAGGCACCCATCGCGCCGCTCAGCCCAGGCACGAACCGGTCGTAGGTCGCTTCGCCGTACCATTCGATGTTCGAGCCGCCGAGGTTTTCGATGACGGTGAATTCTCCGGTGATGTGGTTGATCAGGTCGGGTTCGGTCGGCTGGATCCAGTCTTTTTCGGCGACACCCGCGGCGGAGACGACTTTGAGTTTGGTTTCGATGAAGACTTCGTTGCCGACTTTTTTGACCGTGTAGTTGAATTTCGCGGGGTTCGAGTGGGCGGTCGTCGGGGTGAAGGTGCCGTTCGCCTGTTTCAACATCGTCCAGGTGCCTGATTCCGGCTTGCCCCCGTCCGCCGATTTGACTTCCGCGTCGAAGGTGTCCTGTTTGTCCTTTTTCAGGGGTTTGAGCGAGTTGCTATCCGGTTTGAAGGTGATCTGCGCGCAGGCGTTTGGCGTCATCCAGTTTTTTTCCGCCGATTCGAGCGCCTGGATCACCTTGTCGACCTCGGCGGCGAAGATTTTGTCGGCCTTCGGCTTCGCCTCGAAGGCGAGGTCGAACTCGGCTTCGCGCAGTTCGTCGTTGCTGTCGTCGACGCCCGCGACCGAGGCCCTCGCTTCGACATCGGTGCCGGTCGGGTCGTAGTTGGCCCCTGGGTAGGTGACCCGGGCGTGGCCATGGTAGTTGAGGTGGACCGAGACGCCGTTGTTCGACGAGTTCTCGCTGTACCGGTGGTCGATTTCGAAGAATTCGAGATTCGCGTTGTCATCGACCTGGACCGGTGCGATCACCGTCCGGGACTTGAACCCGAAGCTCTGCCCGAAGACCTGCTGGCTCCCTTCGAAGATCTTCAGGTCCATGCTCATCAGGCTTTCGTCGGTGCCGTCCAGCCGGCCGTTCGCTTCGGGGCAGCTCGGCAGCTTCAGCCCGCCTTGGTCGCAGATCCTCAGGTCGAGTTGGACCCGCAGCCCCCCCGGCCCGCCCTCGATACCGAGCTGGGCCGATCCGTTCGAGAGGTCGACGCTGCCGCTGAGGCCGCCCGACTTGAATTTGTCGCCCTGCCCACGGGCGGCGGGGATCGGGGTGCATCCGCCCGAGGCCGTCGCGAGCGGCGACGCGGCCGCGAAGAGGGTCGACGCTTTCGCCTCTTTGAGGTGCTCGGCCAGCGTCAGGCCTTTGCCGACCGCGCCTTCGAGTTTCTTCAGCCCGCCGGCGCCGAGCACGCCGCGGGCGGTGGGGACCTTCTTGCCGTGGCGCCTGAGCCCCTTCATTTCCATCCCCAGCGCCTGCTGGACCGCGGCCAGGTTCTGGTCGGCGGCCTTCGGCTTCGGCAGCGCCTTGCGCAGCGGCGTGCATTTCGCCCTGCCGTTGATCGTCACCGCGACCTTCCCAACCTTGCACTTTTTCGCCTTGTGCCCGTGCCCTTTTGCGGCCGCGGTGCCGGTTACGGCCAGCATCGGGACGAGGACTGCGAGGAGCGCGAGTGCGAGGCCCATTGGCGGAAAGACTTTGCGCATTCGCCGAGCTTAGAGCCGCGCGCGCCACTGGTCTAGGCTTTTCACGGATGCCTGAATGCACCCACCTCGATCAGGTCCAGGTCACCCAGCTTCCCGAGTCGGTCGAGGGCTGCGAGGAGTGCCTGAAGACCGGGGGCAAGTGGCTGCACCTGCGGATCTGCCTCGAGTGCGGCAAGGTCGGTTGCTGTGACGACTCGCCCAACCGCCACGCGAGCGCCCACGCCCGCGACGAGCGCCACCCGCTGATCCGCTCGCTCGAGCCCGAAGAAGACTGGTCCTACTGCTTCGTCGATGAGGTCGGGATGGTGATCCCCGAGGTCCGGGGCGAGACGCGGATCCCGCCGTCGCCGATGCTGAGCTGATGGCCGACCTGCCGGTCCGGGTCCTCTCGAGCTCGCAGCTGGCGACGCTCCGCGACCACGGCGAGGAGCGGAGCGCCGAGGTCGGCGAGAAGCTGTTCGAGCCCGGCGACCGGACCTACCCGTTCATCGCGATCCTCGAGGGCGAGATCGAGGTGCGCGACTCCGCCGGCAACGAAATCGCCACCCACCCCGAGCACGGGTTCCTCGGCGAGATGAACCTCCTCACCGGGCAGGCCGTGTTCCTGACCGCGGAAGCGACGAAGCCGCTCCGCTACATCGCGGTCGACCGCGAAGTGCTGCGCAAGCTGCTGTTCGAGGACGCGGCGCTCTCCGAGCTCCTCCTCCCCACCTTCGTCGAGCGCCGCGAATACCTCCAGGCGCGCGAGGGGATCGGGATCCAGATCGTCGGCCCGGCCGATTCGCCCGCGACGCGGCAGCTGGTCGAGTTCGCGCGGCGGATGCGGCTGCCGTTCGACTGGAACACCGAGGACGAGGTCCTCGACTGCGCTCGGCGACGAGGAGATCCCGCTGGTGCGGATCCCCGGCCGCGGCGAGCTGCGTGACCCGAGCCCCGGCGAGCTCTCGCGGACGCTCGGGATCGGGCTGGAGCTGGCGCAGAGCGAGGAGGTCGACCTGCTGATCCTCGGCGGCGGGCCCGGGGGCCTCGGGGCCGCGGTCTACGGCGCCTCGGAGGGGCTGGAGACGCTGGTGATCGAGGGGACCGTGCTCGGCGGCCAGGCCGGTACATCGCGGCGGATCGAGAACTACCTCGGGTTCCCGGCCGGGATCAGCGGCAGCGAGCTGACCAGCCGCGCGGTCACCCAGGCGCGCAAGTTCGGGGCGCGGACGGCGACGCCCTACCGGGCCAGGTGGCTCGAGCCCGACGGCGACCGCCACGTGGTCCACCTCGAGGAGGGCAACGAAATCGCGGCGCGGGCGGTGCTGCTCTCGACCGGGGCCGAATACCGGCGCCTGCCGGTCGAGGGGCTGGCCGAGTACGAGGGGATCAGCGTCTTCTACGCAGCCGGCCCGCCCGAGGCCCACCTCTGCGGCGGCCAGCGGGTCGGGGTGATCGGCGGCGGCAACTCGGCCGCCCAGGCGGCGATCTGGCTCGCCCGCGGCGGCGCCCTGGTGACGCTCCTGCACCGCCGCGCCGAGCTCGGCGAGACGATGTCGAACTACCTGATCCGCGACCTCGACCGCTACGGCGTCGCGGTCCGCGACCGCAGCGAAGTCGAAGTCCTACACGGATCCGACGGCCGCCTCGACGGGGTCACCCTCACCGACGGGACCGAGGTCCCGCTCAACTTCCTCTTCCTCTTCCTCGGCGCCGCGCCCTGCACCGAGTGGCTCGGCGAGTGCATCGCCCGCGACGAGAAGGGCTTCGTCCTCACCGGCACAGAAGCCGGCGCCGACGGCCTGCTCGAGACCAGCACCCCCGGCGTCTACTGCGCCGGCGACGTCCGCGCCGGCTCGATCAAGCGCTGCGCGACCGCGGTCGGCGAGGGGGCCGCGGTGGTGCGGTTTGTGCACGAGAGGATGGCGGAGCGGCGCCGAGCTCGAGCGTGACCCTGACTAGGAACGCTATTGGGCTACGTTCGAAATTGGGGTTGGGCGGATCACGCCCGTGATCGCTTGCTTGTAGTTCAGGGTCCGCGTCCACTAACGCGACCTAGAGGCAAGTCGTGTTAGAGGGGCGACCGGCCGCACCCCGGCTTTTCAGACGGCAGCCCCCTGCTTCCTCGCAACGGGGTCGACCCTATTCACGAGGGAAGGTTGACCCCGTACTCCGGGTAGGCTCAGGAGAGGACGCTAGCCGTGCCCACATTGCACGCTCGGAGGAGACAGAGGACGTGGACGATCAACGGACGCGGGATCACATCAAGCAGCACGCTGACGCGGTTCTGCGCGGCGACACGGACGCCGCCGCGTCGGACTTCATCGAGGAGCTGCGCCCCCAACTTCCCCAGATTGCCTCAGCCCTGCCGCAGCCGGTCACGGGCGTCGAGATTCTTAGCGTCGAGGTCGGCGACACGGAGAGCGTGGCGATGATTCGCTACTCCGGCGACAGTGGCAAAGTAACAATGCGCTCTCGCTGGCAGGACCAAGGTGGACGCCCCATGATCGTGCGCGCCGGGCCAGCCGAGTAGGCCGGCCCCCCTACAGCGGGTCGGACTCGGCACCTTCATGCCGATTCAAGAACGCTGCCCGAGGTGGCGCATTTGGCTCTACAAGCAATGCCGGAGGAGGGCCTCGAGCCCCCGACACGCGGATTATGATCCCGCGCCCTGGCTGCGCCGGAGTGTGGCCGCTCCGGAATTGGCTTGCACACCGTTGGGGGGTCGAGCCCACTGCTGAAGCACGGACGCTGGGCAGAGTGCATCGACGATCAGCTCGCGCAGTTGGTCCGCGACCTGTTCGAAGGCGCGGCAAACGGGGCGCACACCGAGCTGCTCGGGTGTCGCGGGCCATCAGTAGGACCTCGGCAGCCCCAGCACGTGCTGGCCGACAAAAGCCTGAATCAGGTTGTTGGCGACCGGTGCGGTCTGGTAGAGGCGGGTCTCGCGGAACTTGCGCTCGATGTCGTACTCCTGGGCGAATCCAAAGCCGCCCAGCGCATCGAGGGCGGCGTTCGCAGCCTCCCAGGAAGCCTCCGAGGCGAGGAACTTGGCGATGTTGGCCTCGGCGCCGGGGCGCCCACCGTTGTCGTAGAGCCAGGCGGCTTTCCAGCGCATCAGGCTGGCGGCCTCGACCGACATGTGGGCGCGGGCGAGGGGAAACTGCACCCCCTGGTTGGCGCCGATCGGTTTGCCGAAGACGACCCGCTCGCCGGCGTAGGAGGAAGCGCGGTCGATAAAGAAGCGGCCGTCGCCGATGCACTCGGCGGCGATCAGGATCCGCTCCGCATTCATCCCGTCGATGATGTATCGAAAACCTTTCCCCTCCTCGCCGATCAGGGCGTCCGGGGGGAGCTCGAGCCCGTCGATGAAGATCTCGGTCGTCGCGTGGTTCATCATCGTCTTGATCGGCTTGATCGTCAGTTGCGGGCCGCGATCGCGCATGTCGACCAAGAAGACCGAGAGGCCGTCGCTCTTTTTTTCGACCTCGTCAGCGGCGGCGGTGCGCGCCAACAGCAGCATCAGATCGGAGTGTTCGGCCCGCGAAGTCCAGATCTTGTGGCCATCGACCACGTAGCCGTCCTCTGTCCGGCGGGCGAACGTCTTGATCCTGGTGGTGTCCGAGCCGGCGTCGGGCTCGGTCACGCCGAACGCCTGCAGACGCAGCCCGCCGGCGGCGATCTTCGGCAGGAACTCGGCCTTCTGCCGGTCGGAGCCGTGGCGCAGGAGCGTTCCCATCGTGTACATCTGGGCATGACAGGCCCCGGCATTGCAGCCGGTCGCGCAGATCTCCTCGAGGATCGCGCTTGCCGGCCCAATCCCGAGGCCCGACCCGCCGTACTCTTCCGGGATCAGGGCCGCGAGCCACCCTTTGTCGGTGAGCGCCTGGACAAACTGGGTCGGGTAAGTGTCGGGCTCGAGGTTGCGCCAGTACTCGCCGGGGAAATCGGCACAGAGTTCCCGCACTGCCGCGCGGATGTCCTTGACTTCGTCGCCGATCGTGAAGTCCACTTGTCAGCCTCGCCAGTTGTCCTGCGGCTTCGGGAAGCCGTCCTGCGCCTGCGGGGCCCCGCGCAGGTAGACCATGAAGGAGCGCTTGAATTCCACCACCGTCTCCCCTCGCTGGTTGATTCCACGGGTCCGCAGCAGGACGATGCCGACGTCTGGGTCGGAGCGGGACTCGCGCAGGTCGAGGATCTCCGACTCGGCCCACAAGGTATCGCCGGCGAAGACCGGCGCGGGGAGTTCGATATCGGTCCAGGAGAGATTGGCGGCGGCGTTCTCGCTGGTATCGGAGACCGAGAGGCCGGTGACCAGGGCGACGGTGAGGCAACTGTTGACCAGAGGCTTCCCGAAGCGCGTCTTGGCGGCAAACTCGGAGTTGAAGTGGACCTGGTTGGTGTTCATCGTCAACGCGGTGAACCAGACGTTGTCAGTCTCCGAGATCGTCCGCCCGATCCGACTGTGGTACACATCGCCCACCTCGAAGTCCTCGTAGAACCTGCCGCGCCAGCTCTTGGGCATTGCTTCACTCGTCATCTCTCGCAGCCCCTTTCATGTCTCCGTTATCTGTCGCTCCCCCGTGGTTCGTGAGTGTCCAAGACCATCAATGTCTTTGTCCCGGTCACCCTGCCGCTGCGCCGCAGCTTGTCGATCGCCCGGGTAAGACCCGCCAGGTCCCGGACCCGCAGGTGAACGAGGGCATCTGGATCGCCCGCGATCGTGTAGATCGTGTCCACCTCGCGGACACCGTCGGCGACGCGAGCGATCGCCGAGACCTCGGTGTCCCCGGCGAAGCGAAGCTCGGTGAAGGCCTCGATCGGTTCCCCGAGCTTGGCATGGTCGACGCGGGCGGTGTAGCCAAGGATCACCTCCAGCTCCTCCAATCGCGCCAACCGGCGCTTGACCGCGGGGGCCGATAGACCCACCGCCGAGCCGATGTCCGCGAGCGTGCGACGGCCGGCTGCGAGGAGCAGCTCGACAATTTCCCTGTCGGTCCCGTCAATTTGCGCTTCCATGCTGAAGAATCTTAACTTCCAGCATGGATCTCCAGAGATATCTTTCACAGAACGGGCCTACCTGCAGCGAGAAGTTGCGCGGACTACGAGGGGTCGCCTACTCTCCAGGTCATGCAGGAGGGACTGCCCGTCGTCGAGCAGGGGGACGCATCGCCGGACCTCGCGGTGCTCGAGAGCGTCGAGAGGAGGGTGCTCTGGCTGGCGACGAGCATCATCCATCACGCCAACAAGATCCGCCGCACCTCGTCGGGAGTGAAGGTGGGAGGCCACCAATCGTCCTCCGCCTCGATGGTCAGCATCATGACGGCGCTCTACTTCACACACCTCAGCGCGGAGGACCGCGTCTCCGTCAAGCCGCACGCCGCCCCGGTCGCACAGGCGATTAGCTATCTTCTCGGCTGGCTTGATCCCGCCTACCTGACCGAGCTGCGCGCTTTCGGGGGCATGCAGAGCTATCCAAGCCGGCTCAAGGATCCCTACCCCGTCGATTTCTCCACTGGCTCGGTCGGTATCGGTGCGACCGCCACACTGTGGAGTGCGTTGGCGAGCCGCTATGTCAGGTCTCGTTTCGGGGGACAGCCGGCCGGTCGCCACATAGCTCTACTCGGCGACGCGGAGCTGGACGAGGGAGCCGTCTGGGAGGCGCTGGTCGACCCCACGATCCCGTCGCTCGACGGAGTGACGTGGGTTGTCGACCTCAACCGCCAGTCTCTCGACCGGGTCGTGCCCAACATCGCCACCGGCCGGATTCGCGGCATGTTCGAAGATGCCGGCTGGCGAACGATCGTGCTCAAGTACGGGCGGCGCCTGCAGCAGCTGTTCGGTCGCGACGGCGGCGACGCGTTGCGGCGGCGGATCGACGAGATGAGCAACGAGGAGTACCAGCGCATCCTGCGAAGCGAGCCCCAGGAGGTTCGCAGCCGCCTGCCCGGCAACGATTGGGACCGCCACGACGTCGAGCGCCTCCTCGCCGACCTGACCGACGAGGAGTTGGGGCTGGCGATCAGGGATCTCGGCGGGCATGACCTCGGCGGCCTTCTGGACGCATTTCACCAAGCCGATCTCGAGGATCGGCCGACTGTGATCTTCGCCTACACGATCAAGGCGCGGGGCCTCCCCACCGAGGGCCATCCTGCGAATCACTCGGCCCTGCTCAGCCCCGACCAATGGCAGGCGCTGGCGGATGAGCTGGATGCAGACGCCCGCGACCCATGGGCGGGATTTCCAGCCGACAGCCCCGAGGCCGAGCTGTGCGCCGATGCCGCGCATCGCCTGCGGCGGGAGCCGGCCTCCCGCAGGCCCCCGCCGCCGGTGCCCAGCGAGATCGGTCATGAGCACACTGGGAAACTCTCCACGCAGCAGGCCTTTGGTCGCTTCTTGACAGAACTGCGCAGAGTTGCGTCCGACGTCGCCGAGCGGGTGGTGACGACAAGTCCCGACGTCGCCCTGTCGACCAATCTCGGCGGCTGGATCAACCATGCTGGCGTCTGGAACCCCACCGACCGCACGGACTGGTTCGGGGATGACACCAACACGCTGGTGCACTGGCGCGAGGGCCGGGGTGGCCAGCACATCGAGCTCGGGATCGCTGAGGCGAACATGGTCGGCCTGCTGGGTGAGCTGGGCGCGACCTGGTCGCGGGAAGGGGAGCCCTTGCTTCCCATCGGAACCCTCTACGACCCGTTCCTCGCGCGGGCTCTGGAGCCGTGGTCGTTCGGCATCTACGCCGGCGGCCAGTCGATCCTCGTCGGCACGCCGTCCGGCGTCTCCCTGGCCCCTGAGGGGGGCGCCCACCAATCGGTCATCACCCCCTCGATCGGGATCGAGCAACCCCTGTGCACGGCTTGGGAGCCCGCCTTCGGCCAGGACCTGGAGTGGACGCTGCTCGCCGCCCTCAGCAGGCTCGCGCGCACCGATGGCGAATCGGCGTATTTCCGGCTCAGCACGAGACCGATCGATCAGTCGCTGGCGTCGCTGCCCAAGGACCCCGAGGCGAGGGAGCGCCGACGCCGTGAGGTGCTCGCGGGCGGCTATCTCCTGCGCACCACGCCTGACGCGGCCGGAGGTCACGATCGTGGCGGTCGGCGTCACCGTCCCGGAGGCATGCGAGGCGGCGGAGGAGCTCGGCGCCTCCGGAATTGCCGCCGACGTCGTCTGCCTGACCTCGCCCGACCTCCTCTATCGTGCGCTCAGGGCCCGGCAGGGGCTGGCGGAGGGTGAGCAGGCGCTTCTCGACGCCCTCTTTCCGGCCGAGCGGGTGGCGCCGATCGTCTCGGTCCACGATGGCCATCCCCACGCCCTTTCCTTCCTCTCAGCGATCCACGGAGCTCCGAGCTCCGGCCTCGGCGTCGATCATTTCGGTCAGTCTGGCGATGTCGGCGACATCTACCGCCACTTCGGCATCGACGTCGACACGATCGTCGGGGCCGCGTTGGACCTGCTCGGCTGACCCGGCTCTGCTAGGTTCCAAACCGATCAGTCGACACGGACCCGAAGCTTGCGCCGGCTGCTAGCTCTCACCACTGCGCTGCTCTTCTTAGAGCTGCTCTTCTTCGGCCTGCTCTCGCCATTGCTGCCCGGGCTGAAGCGGGAATTCGACCTCTCGACCTCGGCGGTTGGGGTGCTGATGGCGAGCTACGCCCTGGGTGCGATCGTCGGCGCGGCGCTGGCGCTGGTCCTCTGCACACGGAACGGGCCGCGCACAGCGGCGGTCGCGAGCCTGGTCGCCTTCGCGGTCTCCAGCGCCGCCTTCGGCCTGGCGCCGACCTACGCGGCGCTCCTCAGCGCACGCTTCCTCCAGGGCGTGGCCGGAGCGACCTGCTGGACCGCGGGGCTCGTCTGGCTGCTCGAGGTGGGCCCACTGGGGGGTCGCGGTGAGCGGCTTGGCTACGCCTTCGGAGTCGCCGAGACAGGGGCGATTCTCGGGCCCGCCGTCGGGGGAGTCGCCGCTGCCGTCGGACGCCCGACCGCCTTCGGTGGTGTCGCGGTGGCCTGCATCTTCCTCGCGCTTCTCACCCTGCGCATGCCACCACCCGAGCCGATCAGCCTCGTCGGCTCCCGCGTACGGGCGATGGTTTCCTCGAGCTCGGTGCGGACGACGATCTGGCTGACCGCCCTGCCGGCCACCCTGCTTGCCGCCCTCAGCGTCCTGGCTCCTCTCCAGCAGCACGCGATCGGCGCCGGCGCCGGAGAGATCGCGGCGACCTTCGCGGTCGCGGCTCTGGCCGGGGTCTTGATCCGGCCGCTTTTCGGACGATGGTCGGACCGTCGCGGCCCGTTGCGGCCGATCAGGATCGCGCTGCTTTGCCTTTTCCCGGTTGTGCTCGCGCTGCCCTGGTCTGACAACCGGGTCCTGGTGGCGCTGATGATCTGCTGGTCCCTGGTCCTGGTCGGGGTGCTGTGGGCGCCGCTGATGGTGATGCTCTCGGACGCCTGCCTCGCGGCCGGGGTCGGGCAGATCATGGCGGTGACGGTGATGAACTTCACCTGGCCGCCGGGCAACATCCTCGGCTCGGCCGGCGGAGCGGCGGTCGCACAGGCGGCGGGCCAGCGCACCGCGTACGCGCTGATGGCGGTCGCCCTGCTGTGTGGGTACCTGGCGCTGAGGAGGGGCGTCTCCTTCGAGCCCGTCGCCGTTGCCGACCGAGCGCGCCGGGCCCGCTCAGTCGAGCCGGGTGGCGCCTATCGAGCAGGCTGAGTCGAGCGTCACTTGGTCTTGGCCCACCACCGAACTTCGGGCAGATCGCTCGAATAGTATTCGGTCATCTTGTTGCCCAGAACGCTCACCACCTGCTGGTTGTAGACCCAGATCCTCGGCGCGGCGTCGATCCACAGTTCGTCCGCTTTGTTGAGCTTCTTCTGTCAGTTCCGGCCCTTCTGGGGTGAACGGGACTTCTTTCATCAGCTTGTCCGCTTCCGGGACGCAGACGTTGGTGTCGTTGAAGCCGTTGTTCGGCGGGCACTGGAGGTCATAGGCCCAGTAGTAGTCGGGCGCCACTACCTGCGGGCCGTCGATGAAGACGGTCGCGCCTTCATGGCTTTCGTACACGACTTCGAGGAAGTTGGCGGACGATGTCGTCTTCACTTCCGCCTTGACCCCGAGCGGTTCCCACGCCGCCTGCGCGGCGGTGGCGATTTCTTTTTCGACCGTCGCTCCCTGGGTCACGTATATCGGGAAGCTGACCGGAGTCTTCACCCCTGATTCCTTGATCAGCTGTTCGGCTTTTTCGACGTTGGTTTCCCTCGGGGGCCCGACCTTCGGGTCGTACCAGGAGAACGCCGGCATCCACTCTCCGTTATACAGTTCGCCGTACCCGTACCCTACTTTCTGGAGGACCGCTTCGTAGGGGAAGGCGTAGCTCAGCGCCTGGCGGAACTTCTTGTTCAGGAAGAAGGGGAACTTGCCGCTGTTGAACGGCGCCTTGTCGTTCTCTGGGAAGTTCAGCGTCTGCGCCTGCCGGGACCTCGCCGCGTTGACGATGCAGCAGGAGTTGCCTTCGAGGCTCTTCGCCGCCTGTCCCGACATTCCGAGGGTCACGTCGGCCTGCCCGGACTGTGCCTGCAGGAGAAGTGTTTCGTTCTGGGGGACGAACTTCATGATGATGTTCTTCGTTTTTGGCGGCTGGAAGAAGTCAGGGTTGGCTTCGAGAACGAGTTCCTGATTCGGCTTGTAGCTCTTGAGGTTGTAGGGGCCGTAGCCGGCCGAGTGGGTGCCGAGCCATTTGATCGGGATTGCCGGCTTCTGGCCACCGTGTTCTTCGAGCAGCTTGGGGTCGTAGATCGCCCCGGCGGTCGGGGTCGAGAGGACCTGAAGCTGGTTGGGGGCCGGCCGCTTGTAGTTGATGACGAGCGTCTGCGAGTCCGGAGCGGAGATCGACTTGATCAGCGGCGGCTTGAAGTCGGTTTCTTCGAGGACCGAGTAGCCCCCCGATTCCCCGGTCTGGGTCCTTTCCAGCGAATATTTGACGGCGTTCGCGTCCACAGGGTCACCGCTAGGGAACTTCAAACCGGGGTGGATCTTGAAAGTCAGGGTGCGCTTGCCGTTGCTGAACTTCCAGGATTCGGCGACGTACGGTTCCACCGCGGTGACCGCGAGATCCTGTTCGGTGCTTCCTTCCACCGGCCCGGGGACGCGCTTCGGCTGGGTCAGCTCCGAGTAGAGGGCGCCGTCAAGCCCGACTTCCAGGTTGGCGAAGGTGAAGCTCGGATCGAGGGTCGCGGGCGGGATGGCGACGTTCGCGATCAGCGTCGCGTTGGGATCGTTTTCGGCCGTGTTGAGGGAGCCGGAGGCGCTGTTTCCGGATTCCGTACTCGAGGAGCCGCCACCCCCGCAGGCTGCGAGGAAGAGGGCGGCCACGACTGCCGCGGCGGCGGCGGCGATCCTCACTGGCTGAATCCGGGCCGATGCTTTGCGAGCCATGGAATCTCCGTCCCTTTCTGTCATGACCGAAGCGTTGCCTCCAGTGGCAGCGCCATTTCCGTATTTCCGTTTTCCGTGACGATCAATCGGTATCCGACCCTAACCGGCTCGTACCATCTGAGTCAAGGTGCTGCTCGGCGACGTCGGCGACGCCACGATCCACCTTCATTTCGCCGGGAAAGTGGCAGGCCACCGAGTGCCCGGGAGCGTGCGTGACAAGCGGCGGTCGCTGCTGGCGACAGATGTCGCGCCCGCGGCCGACCGGGCAGCGAGGCTCGAACGGGCAGCCTGGCGGTCGCTCGACCACCGAGCCCACTTCCCCGATCGGGGGGCGGCGTTTCGCCCGCCGCTCGCGGCCGCCGGCGGTCGGCACCGGAACCACCGAGAGGAGCGACACGGAGTAGGGGTGGAGCGGGCTGCGGAAGAGTGTGGCGCTGTCGGCCGCCTCCATCACCTGGCCGAGGTAGAGGACCGCGATCCGGTCGCAGAAGAACTCGGCGACCGCGAGGTCGTGGGTGATGAAGACATAGGTCTGCCCGAACTCCCGCTGCAGCCGCCGAAGCACGTTCAGCACCTGGGCCTGGACCGAGACGTCGAGGGCGCTGACCGGCTCGTCGAGGATCACCAGGTCCGGCTGAAGGACGAAGGCCCGAGCGAGCCCGATTCGCTGGCGCTGGCCACCCGAGAAGGCGTGCGGGCGACGGGCGGCCTGGGCGGCGGTGAGGCCGACCTCGACGAGCATGTTGATCGCCTTCTCGCGCCGCTGTGCGCGGTCCCCGATCTCGTGGATCTCGAGGGGCTCCTCGACGATCGCCGATGCGGTCATGCGGGGATCGAGCGATGCGTAGGGGTCCTGGAAGACGAGCTGCATCCGCCGTCGCAGCTGCCGCAGGTCGTCCCTTCCGAGCGTGGTCAGGTCGACGTTCTCGAACTGAACCTCTCCGCCGCTCGGCTCGAGGAGCCGAAGCAGGCAGCGGGCCAGGGTGGACTTCCCGCACCCCGACTCGCCGACCAGGCCGAAGGTCTCGCCGCGTTTGACGCTGAGTGAGATCTGGTCGAGCACGGTGACCGGGACGCGGCGTGCGAATCGCTGCGGATCGCGGACCATGAACGTCTTCGAGAGCTCCCGTGCCTCGAGGAGCGGCCCGTCCTCGCCGGTTCGATCCGGCATCGGTCCGGTGGCCGTATCGGTGGGGCTCATGCGGTTAGCTCCGCAATCCGCGACTCGGCGAAGTGGCACTCGACCGTCGCCGCACCCTCCGGGCCGTCCACTCGATGCGGTTTGGGCTCCTGCTGCTGGCACTGCGCCAGTCCCTTGCCAACGGGGCAGCGGGGCTCGAAGGAGCAGCCGGTGGGCAGGTTGGAGAGGTTCGGCGGAGCGCCCTCGATCGCCGGCAGCTGACCGCTGACGAGCCGCTCCGGATTCGGGACGCATTTCAGCAGCGCCTCGCTGTATGGATGTGTCGGGGCCCGGAAGATGTGCTCAACGCCCGAGGTCTCCACCAGCCTTCCGGCATACATGACGGCCACCGAGTCGCAGAATTCGGAAACGAGTCCGAGGTTGTGGGTGATGAGGATGACCGCGGTGCGGTGTTCGTCGACGAGCCTGTCGAGGAGGCTGAGCACCTGTGCCTGGGTGGTCACGTCGAGGGCGGTGGTCGGCTCGTCGGCGATCAGCACGTCTGGGTTCGATGCGATCGCGATCGCCAGCGCAACGCGCTGGCGCATCCCGCCGGAGAACTGATGTGGATACTCGTCCAGGCGGCGCTCGCCCTGCGCGATTTCCACCTCGCTGAGCAGCTCGGCGGCGCGCTTGCGCCCGGCCGAGCGCCGTAGGCCGGGTTCGTGAGCAGCCAGCGCCTCGATGATCTGCTTGCCGATCGTCCTGACCGGATCCAGAGCGGTCGAAGGATCCTGCAGGATGAGGGCAATCTCCTTACCGCGCACCGCGGCCAGCTGGCGGTCGGAGAGCTTCGAGATGTCGCGGCCGTTCAGCTTGATCTCGCCCTCGACGACGCGGCCCGGCGGCTCGATCAGGCCCAGGATCGAGAGCGCCAGCGCCGACTTGCCCGAACCCGACTCTCCGACCACCCCCAACCGTTCGGTTGCGCGCAGATCCAAGCTGAGGTCGCGGACGGCGTGGACAGTCGAGTCGTCGGTCTCATAGACGGTGCTGACGTTGCGGACGGAAAGGACGAACTCGCGCTCCGCCTCAGCCACGCTCGAGCCAGGATCGCGGTCGCTCGCGCCGCCGTCGCGGCGCGAGCGCGAGCCCATATCCCGAAGGCGTCCCATGTTCACGCCGATGTAACCGCGGGGATTCGCACCCTCGGGTCGATCACCGCATAGAGCAGATCTACGAGCAGGTTGACAACGACGAAGATGACAGCGGAAAGAAGGATAAAGGTCTGGACGATCGCGTAGTCCTGCTTGACGATCGCTTCGAAGACCAGCGACCCGATCCCGGGCCAGTTGAAGACTCGTTCGATCAGGACGCTGCCGGCGAGGAATTCCCCGAGGACGAGGCCGGCGGTGGTCAGGGTCGGGAGGAAGGCGTTGGGAAGGGCGTGCCGCCGGAAGGCGGTCCAGCGCGGCAGCCCCTTGCCACGGGCGACGACGAGGAACGGTTCACGGGAGACCTCGAGGAGGTTCGCGCGCAGCAGGCGGACGATGAACGAGAAGGAGGAGATCCCGAGTGCGATTGCGGGCAGGATCAGGTGTTCGATCGATTCCCAGAACGTGCCGAACTGCCCTGCGAGCAGGGCGTCGATCGGGTACAGCCCGGTCACCGACGGCGGCGCTTCGGCGTTCACTTCGAGGCGGCCGGTGGGGCCGGGCAGGAGGTGGAACGCCTTGAAGAAGATGATCAGCAGCAGGATCGCGAGGAAGAACGGCGGCGTCCCGAAGCCGAGGTAGGAGGCCCCGCGGACGATCGAATCGGTCACCGGACGGTGCCGGTAGGTGGAGATGAGGGCGAGGATCACCGCCGCCGCCATCGTGATCAGGAACGAGAAGATGGCCAATTCGATGGTCGCCGGCATGCGTTCGACGAAGAGGGACTTGACCGAGGCGTTGAGGCTGTACGAGTAGCCCCATTCGCCGGTGAAGAAGTCCGAGATGTAGTGCCAGTACTGCGCCCAGATCGGTTCGTTCAGGCCGAGCTGTTCGTTCAGCGTGGCCACCGCCGATGCGGGCGCCAGCGGCCCCAGGATGAGGCGGGCCGGATCGCCGGGCAGAACCCGCATGATGATGAAGGCGAGGATCGAGGCGCCGAAGATCGCGGCGATCGAGCCGACGAGCCGGTATGCGATCACCCGCTTCATCGTCTACAACCTCGCGTACTGGCCGCGGGGATCCAGGCGGTCCCTCATCCGATCCGACACCATGCTCGCCGCGGTCACGGCGATCAGCAGCGCCAGGCCCGGGAAGACGCTGACCCACCACTGGCCGGTGAGGGAGACCGACAGCCCTTCGGTGATCATCGCGCCCCACTCGGGGGTCGGCACCTGGGCGCCGAGGCCGAGAAAGCTGAGGCCGGCGAGCGCCAGGATGGCATAGCCGAAAGCGGCGGCCATCTGGATGAAGAGGACGGGGAGGACGTGCGGGACGACGTGGCGGGAGATGATCCGCGTCCTCGTTGAGCCCATCGCATGGGCGGCCTCGATGAACGGGAGGGCCCGGATCCGCAGCGCCTCGCTACGCAGGAGGCGGGCGTACCAAGGGACGGAGACGAGGGCGACCCCCAGAGCCGCAGTGCTGACTCCCACCCCGAGGCCGACCGTCACCGCCATGGCCAGGATCAGGGGCGGAAAGGCGAGGATCGCGTCCATCACACGCATCGAGATCCCGTCGGAGGCGCCGCCGAGGGTCCCCGCAATAAGTCCGATCAAGCCGCCGATCAGGGCGCCTCCGATGGTGATCAGCGATGCGACGAGGAGCGAGATGCGGGCGCCTCCAGCGACCCGCGCAAGGATGTCGCGACCCTGCTGGTCGGTGCCGAAGGGATGGGTTCCGGACGGCGCTTCCAGCGCATCGAGCAGTTCGCCGTGAGTGGAGCTCTGCGTCCAGACCAGCGGCACGATCAGAGCGAATAGGACCACGAACAGGAGGACCCCGATCGGGATCGCGAGCTGGCGGTCCCGCAGGATGTTCCCGCCCACCCGTCTTGCCCGAGCCGCAGCGTTCGGCTGCCCGGGCAGCAAGGGCGCCGCCACCTCGTCCCCGACCGCGAGCGACCCCCTCTCCACTCCCGCTGCTTCCTCTGTTCGATTCAAACTAACCCGTTCGATATATTATCCGGCCTGGGAGCCGAAGATATGTGGCGGAAAATCCCGAGCTGTGCGGTGACTCGAAGGGCCGCCGGGTGAGTCCGGAGGGCGGCGACCCGGCAATCCTCACCTGCGCCGTCGCCGGCGGCATCATGACCGGCAACCCGAGCCAGCCGGTCGACCGGGACGACGTCATCCGCGAGGCGGTTGCCGCGGCGGAGGCCGGCGCCAGCGTCCTTCACATCCACGCGCGCAGCGCCGACGGGGAGATGACCCAGGCTCCAGAGGACTACCTGGCGATCAAGGAAGCGATCAGGGAGCGGGTCGACGACATCGTCCTCAACTTCACGACCGGCGGGAAGCTCGGCACCGGTCCCGAGGAGCGACGACGCTCGCTGCAGGCGCAGCCTGAACTGGCCTCGCTCAACTGCGGGAGCCTTAACTTCGGGCCTGACGACACGGTCTTCCTCAATCCCAACTCGCTCATCGCCGACATCGCCGAGGAGATGGACCGGAGGGGGATCCTCCCCGAGTACGAGTGCTTCGACATCGGGATGGCCGTGACCGCCGCGCGAATGGCGAAGAAGCGCAACGGCGCGCCGGGAATGATGCATCTCGTGCTCGGGGTGAGAGGGGGAGCGCCACCCACCCCGGAGACGATCTTCCTGTTCGCCGGGATGGTCCCACCCGGCGTCCCCTGGATGGTGACCGCGATCGGGCGCCACAACACGCCGATGATGGCGGTGACCCTCGCACTCGGCGGCCACGTGCGGACTGGACTGGAGGACGTCGTCTACTTCACCGCCGGGGAGTACGCCGAGTCCAACGCCCAGCTGGTGACCCGGGCGAAGTCCCTCTGCGAAACGATGGGGAGGCCGGTGGCGACGCCTGCGCAGACCCGCGAGTTTCTCGGAATCGGAAGCTGAAAAGGTGGCTCTCTGGACTACTTCGCAGGCGCTCTCGGGTTCCATACCGATCAGTTGATTCGGGTACACGACCTTAGCTCTGGCCTCGACACCCTGTCAAGCATCGGCAGGCACCCCGGTGACCCATCATGAGCGGGCAGCTCGCCATCGCAGCGAATGCCCGCGCGCGGCTCGAGGCCGCCTACGAAAGAAAGACCCCTCGCTCGGCGGCGGCGATGGCGCAGGCCCGCCGCTACATGGTTCGCGGCATCACCCGCGGATGGGGCTATCACCGGCCCTACCCCCTTGTCGGCGCGCGCGGGGAGGGCCCGTATCTGATCGATCTCGACGGCAATCGCTACGTCGACCTCGCAAACAACGGCCTCAGCCTGATCCACGGTCACGCCTTCCCGCCGGTCGTCGAGGCGCTGAAGCTGGCGGCCGAGCGAGGATCCGGATGGCTGGTCGGCTCTGAGGAGCAGATCGCCTTCGCCCGGATGCTCTGCGAGCGGATCGAGGCGTTCGAGCGGGTCCGCTTCACCAACTCCGGCACGGAGTCGGGGATGCTCGCGGTCAAGGTTGCCCGGACGGCGACCGGGCGACCGGCGATCCTCAAGGCGGTCGACGGCTTCCACGGCGCCTTCGACGACCTCGAGGTGGGCCTCTACGGTCGGCCGGAGATCCCAGGCCGCGTATACCTCGCTCGGTTCGGCGACGCGGACGCCTTCGAGGCCAGGCTCGTCGAGCATGGGCCGGAGATCGCCGCCGTGGTGCTCGAGCCGCTGATGTTCAGCGGCCTCGTCACCACCGCCCCGCCCGGCTTTCTGTCGCGGGTGGAAGCCGCGGCGCGGCGGGCGGGATCCCTGTTCGTCCTCGACGACTGCCTGATGCTGCGGCTCGCCGTCGGGGGGTCCGCGGAGCGGTTCGGGCTGCGGCCCGACCTGACCTTCCTCGGCAAGTTCATCGGCGGAGGGATGCCGATGGGAGCGCTCGGCGGCCGCGCCGAGGTGATGGAAGTTCTCGACCCGGAGCGGGCGGAGCCGCTCTACCACGGCGGCTCCTTCAACGGGAACCTTCTGAGCTGCGTCGCCGGTCGGGTCAGCCTCGAGCACCTGACGCGAGAGACGATCACCGCGATGGACGAGCGGGCGGCGGGGCTCCGCGCCTCGCTCAGCGAGCGGGCGTCTGCCCTCGGCCTGCCACTCACCATCGTCGGGGAAGGTTCGGTGATGGGGGTGTATGTGACCGATTCCCTGCGCAGGCACGAGACGATCTTCCACGCCGGAGAGGCGACCAGCCTCCTGCATCTGTCCGCACTGCTGCGAGGAGTTTTCATGGGGCCGGGCGGCGAGATCGCCCTGTCCAGCGCCGTCGCAAAAGACGCGCTCGAGCAGGCACGTGATGGCCTGCTCGGCGCGCTCGAGGAAGTGGCCGAGCTCACCGACAAACGCATGTGAAGGGAGTGGCAATGGATAAGCAGCGCGTCGAGAGCCCCTGGGGGACGACCTTCTGCGACTCGATCAGCTTCGAAGGGCCGGGACGGTGGATCTACGTCTCCGGTCAGATCGGGGCGGACGCAGACGGGAACATGGTCAACTCGAGCTTCACCGCCGAGGCGGACCAGTGCTTCGTTCGGATCCGGCAATCGCTCGAGAAAGCCGGCGCGGCGATGAGCGATGTCGTGAAGATCACCGGCTACGTGACCAGCACCGATCACTACGAGGACTACGACCTTGCCCGGGGCCGCGCCTTCGCGGGAACGCCGCCGAGCAGCGCGACCGTGCAGGTTGCGGGCCTGGTGGCCGACGCCCGTCTGGAGGTGGAGGCGGTGGCCTTCATTCCGGCGCAGGGCTAGGTGGCAACGCCGACCGAGCTGGCGGACCTGGCCTGGTCCGCACACATCTCTTGGCTGTTCGCGGAGCTGCCCTACGAGGAGCGGCCGCGAGCCGCCCGGCGGGCCGGCTTCCGCTCCATCGAAACCGTCTGGCCGCAGCCCGACGAGCGCGAGCAGCTGCCGGCCCGGGTCGAGGAGGAGGGGCTCTCCGTCTCGCTTCTCAACTGCGCCGCGGGCGACCTGGAGGCCGGCGAGCGTGGCTTCATCAACGACCCCTCGCGAGGCGACCAGGCGGAGCGCGGCTTCGCCGCCGCCGCCACCCTGGCGACCCGGATCGGGGCGAAGACGATCAACGTCCTCGTCGGTCGGGCGTTGCCCGACCTGGGCGTCCGGCGCCAGCGCGACGCCGCGGTACTGATGCTGCGCTCGTTCGGCGCCGAGGCTCGGGCGCGCGGCCTGACCGTGGTGGTCGAGCCGCTCAACGAGGTGGAGAATCCCGGCTACCTCGCCCCCGACCCGGCGAGTGCCCGACAGCTGATCGAAGACGCCGGGTCAGGGGCGCTGGGGATCCTCTTCGACGTCTACCACCTGGCCCGCGTCGGGAGCGACCCGCTGGCGGCGATCGATCGACACGGCGACCTGATCCGACACGTCCAGATCTCTGACTTCCCGGGACGGGGCGAGCCGGGCAGCGGCAACCTGGACCTGCCCGCGATCCTCGCCCGGCTGCGCTCCTGCGGCTACCGGGGAGCGATCGGGCTCGAGTACCGACCCACCGCCGCAACCGTCAGATCGCTTGCCTTCACGAGGTCGGCGGAGTACCCGGTCGCGTTCTAGGTGGCCGGTTGCGCGCCGCCGGCCCGGGGTGGCGGGTTTGAGTCGATGAGGGAGAGGGCGACGTCGCCACCGGGCCCGTCCGGCCCGGCCGCCCCCCCTCCACCAGCCTCCGCCGCTCCGCCGTCCCGGCCTCGTCGACGCTGCCGTCCTCGGCGAGGACCACGCCGTAGGCGTCGACGGCCCGCGCGGCGCTGACCCAGCCTTCTTCGACGTCGTGCCTGACCCGCTCCGGATCGCGATGCGTTGGCGGCCCGTAGCCTCCGCCGGCGGCGGAGATCGAGATGATCGTCTCGCCGGGCTGGAGCACCACGTGACCCCAGGCGTCCAGCTTTGTGACCTCGCCGTCGGCGCGGCGCATCATCGGCCTGGCGAGGGCGCCGGACTCTCCGCCGCGGGCCCCCAGCGCCGGGTTGATCGTTCCGTCGGCCGCGTACATCACCTCCAGCTCGGTGTCCACCGGCCCGTACTCGACGTAGAGGGAGGGGGCGCCGCGGAAGCAGCCGGCGCCCTCCGTGTCCGGAATGATCCTGTCCGCCCAGATCCGCATCGGCCGCAGGAGCTCCAGTACCTCCGTGCTGTCCCGCATCATCGAGCCGCCGTCACTGGTCTCGCCGTTGGTCAGCCAGCCGTCCCCGTGCGGGTGGCCCGCGCCGCCGGACTGGCCGAGGATCGTCATGTCGACGAACGGCGCGTTCCCGTGCCTCGGATCGCGCCCGGAGATGTTTGCGGTGGCCGGCGCGCACTCCGGTCCGGTGGACGCCATGCCGAGGTCGTCGCCGAACTCCGCGAGCGTCCTCTGCACGACGCCGGCGAGCCGCTCGGCGAGGCCGCTCGTCGCCAGCGAGCAGCTGGCGGGGTGAACCGGGATGCCGAGGCAGCAATTCTCCCGCAGCAGGACCCTGACCGCCCGGGCGCTTCCGGAGTTCCGCGGAATCGTGTGGTCGAGGCTGTTGAAGACGCCGATCAGCGCCGAAGTGTGGGCGGTGGACTCGGTCAGGTTGAGGCCGCAGGGCAGGCAGTCGGGGTTGCTTCGGAGGTCGACCTCGATCTCGGCCTCGTTCGGGTCGACGGCGATCCCGACCTCCATCGGCACCCCCTCCTCGACGCCCCGGAGCGGCACCGGATCATGCAGATCGTGGCCGCTGCGGCGGCCCGCCGGAAGGGACCGGATCGTCGCCCGCATCCGTTCCTCGCTGTAGGCGAGCCAGTCGGCGACGTAGCGGTCGAAGGAGTCCCAGCCGATTTCCTCGCCGATTCGCAGCAGCTCCCTCTCCCCGACGCGAGCCGCTCCGATCATCCCGATGTAATCGCCGTACCAGTCGTCCGGGACGCGGATCCGCGCCATGCACATGCGAATTACGTCGTCGACGTCGCGGTAGTCCTCCTGGACCTTCACGCAGGGGAAGATCAGGGCCCCCTCCTCATAGACGTCCCTGGCCGTCGCCGTGAGCGTCGTCGGCTCGGAGTTGCCGATGTCCGCCATGTGGGCCTTGACCACCGCGGTCGCCCGTGGACGACCCTCCTCGTCGACGACCGGGATCAGGATGCAGTGATCGCCGGCGTGGGAGTTGCCGTGGTAGGGCGAGTTGTGGAGGTAGGCGTCTCCTCTCGCCGGGTGCGGATGGAGGCGGCGCAGCCAGCGGCTGATCATGTCCGGCCCGCTGATCACGTGGATCGGCAGCGACTCGGCCATGACGAGCATCTGGTGGTCGGCGGTGACGATGCAGCAGGAGAAGTCCCTCGCGGTGTTGAGGACAGTCGACCTCGCGGTGCGGAAGAGGGTGTTGGTCATCTTCCGGACGACGCCTTCCATCCGGTTTGTCATCACAGCGAGCGTGACTACGTCGAGGCGTGCGTTGGAGCCGGCTTCCATCTCAACCCACCGCCTCGGTGGCGAGCGCAGCGGCACTGCCCGGGTCAGGACCGAAGGGAAGGATGATTAGGCTGCCGCTGGGCGCACGCTCGGCCGTTGCGCCCGGGTTGAGGACGATGGTCGTGAACGACGACTCGACGACCGCAGGACCCACGATCGGGGCGCCCGGCGCAAGGGCCTCGAGCCGATGGATCGCGGTGTCGACCCGTCCCATGCCCTCGAAGTAGGCGGATCGCCGGAGCACGCCCCCGCCTGCAGTGGTGGCGGAAAACTGGTCGGCACCCCCGCCCTGAAGGGGGCATGTGACGCGCGCCCTGAGGCCGACGACCTCGACGACGGCCCGCTCGTCGCGGACCGCGTAGACCTCTTCGTGGACAGCGTGGAAGCTCTCGACGAACTCCGCCAGGCCCTCGGCTGCGTCGAGCCCCTGCTCGGCAAGCCCGATGTCGAGCTGCCAAACCTGGTGGCGGTAACGGGCCTCGGCGATCAGCTCGATCCATGGCTCGGAATCGCTTCCGCTGCGCTCGGCGAACTGGAGGCACCTCCCGGTCAGCTCGCGGACGAGCTCCCGGGCGCTCTCGTGGTCGAATCCGTCGGAGGCGGAGAAGAACGCGGCTGCGAATTCGCCGACCAGGTCGGACATCAGCGCGCCGCGGGCGCTGAGCACTGCGCCGGCCTGGGGGATCACGACCCGCGGGGCGTCGAGCCGGCGCGCGATCGCCACCGCGTTGAGGCCGGCCGCCCCACCGCCTCCGATCACCACCGCCGAGCGGGGGTCAACCCCCTGGTTGACTGTGATTTCCTCGATCGACTGGATCATCCGCTCGGTCGCGACGGACATGATCGCCGCCGCGGCCTCGTCGACCGAGAGCCCGAGCGGGTCCGCGACCTCGGCCCGGATCGCGGCGACGGAAGCCTCGGCGTCGAGCGCCATCGAGCCGCCGAGGAAGAACTCGGGGTCGATGTGGCCGAGGGCGACGGCGGCATCGGTCACGGTCGGCTCGCTTTCCCCCGCGGCCGTAGCAGACCGGCCCTGGGTCGGCGCCGGCGCTGCCCGGCCCGACGTGGAGGAGCGAGCCCTCGTCGAGCCAGGCGATCGAGCCGCCGCCGGCGCCGACGCTCTTGACGTCGACCGCCGGGAAGCCGGTGATGTGGCCCTCGTACTGGATGCCGAGCCAGGTTTCGCGGGTGACGGGGATGGCCCCGCGCCTGACCAGGGTGACGTCGTAGCTGGTGCCGCCGCAGTCGGCGACGACGGCGCTCTCGCTGAGACCGTCGAGCTCTGCATAGTGGCGGCCGGCGACCGGCGCCATCGCCGGCCCCGAGTTGAGCGAGTGGATCGGGGCGGCGGCCATGTCGGCGGCGTCGACGACGCCTCCCCGGGAGGTGATCATCAGCAGCCGGCCGGCGAACCCGTGGTCGCGAAGCCGCTCCTCGAGGTCGCTCAGGTAGCTCGTCATCAGTGGCTTCAGAGAGGCATCGATCGCCGCGCTCGAGGCACGGCGATACTCGCGGAGCGTCGGGTTGAGCCGGTGGGAGAGCGTGAACGGGACGCCCGGCAGATTGTGCTCCAGGAGACGCCCGACCGCGAGCTCATGCTCGGGGTTCGCGATCGACCAGAGGAGGCAGACGGCGACCGCCTTCACGCCCAGCCGGCCCAGCTCCTCGATCGTCTCCACGGTCGAGGACTCCTCGAGCGGCAGCACGATCTCACCCTGGCTGCCGATCCGCTCCTCGAGCTCGAATGTCAGCGAGCGGGGTACGTACGGATCCGGGTACCCGTATGACCAGTTGAAGGGTTCGGTCCGGCCGCCCTCACGGAGGAGCAGGACGTCGGGGTGCCCCCGA
>CAVRXM010000006.1:0-63416 GCA_963725085.1 uncultured Solirubrobacterales bacterium
GCCGGTGCCGTGGCTACGGCGTCGCTTCTCACTCATCTACTTCCCCCCTTTGAAATTGGGACGGTCTCCACCAAGGATAGGGGGAAAAGGCCCGCAGCCGGGGGAAGTTGGAAGACCGCCCCCGTTGGCCGCGGGCCGAGCGGGAGCCTACTGCCGCCAGCTCGGACGCTCATCGCCGCGCCCCTCCTCGCTCCCGCTCTCTTAGCCAGTCCTCGATGGCCTCGGCCCGAAAGCGGAGGCTCCGACCGAATCTCACGTGGGGGATCTGATCGCGACGGGCGAGCGCATAGATGTAATGGGTCCGCATCCCGATCCGCTCGGCGACCTCCTCGGCCCTGAGCAGCCGGTCGCTCATCCTTCCCACCGCCTCGCGCAGGCAAGGTGGGCGAGTCCGTCGCCGTGTAGACAGCGGGCGTCGCAGCGCCGGACCGGCAGCTCGCAGAGGGGGCAGGCAGCGACGGTCTCGGTCAGAAAGCGCAGGATTGCGATCCGGCGCTCGCGGCTGGTCCAGGAATCCAGCGGCTTCCAGAGATGCCCAGAGCTGCTCGCGCTCTCGCGGGGTCGAGGGCATCATCGCCCCTCGATTTCCTCCAGCGACGGGACCAGGTCGTCGGGGGGGTGGGTGTTCGCTAACCCCTCGGTTCTAACTGCACGGTTGCACGGACCAGCCAGCCGCGCCACCGAGGGAAGGAATCTCCTCCTCCTCGGGGAGCGGGTCGCCGCCGACCAGCCGCGTCCTCGATTTGCGCTCATCGTCGTCGCGGAGGTATCCGGCCTCCAGCGCCTGTCGGACTCGGCGGCTGGCGGCCGAGCGGTCGATCCCGATCCGGCGCGCCACCTCGGCGATGCTCGGACCGTTGTCCAGCTCGGCGACCGCCTCGACGACCTCGCGGACTCTCGCGGCCGGTCGCCCCGATCGCCTCGGCTGACGATCTCGGCGACGATTTCCCGCACCGACCGGTAATCGTCGAGGGTCGCGACCACACGGCCGCGTCGGTCGCGCTCGCGGCTGGCCCGGTGGAGCAGCGCGTGCGCGCGGATCAACGCGAGCACCAGCGGGAAGTCGCGCCGCAGCCGGACCGCCTTGGCGGGATCGGCTCGCGAGGTCCCGCGCGTACGGGACGCGACCGCGGCGTCGCCGAGCTCGAGCCACGTCTGGAGGCTGCCATGCTCCAAGTCGACCGCCTCGCGGTCCTCCTCGGCGAGTAGGCAGGAGGATGCGCCTTGGTCTGCTCCGGCCGTGTCAGTCGCGCCGACGCAGCAGCCGCGTCTCGTTCTCGGCGTGCAGTCGACGGCGGTGGTCGTCGTGATCAGCCCCGTCGGCCCGTCGCGGTCGATCAGGCCGCTTCAGCTCGCCGTCCTCCTTCATCACGGTCGCGTAGCGGATCCGCCCCTCGGAGAGCAGCGACCGGATCAGGTAGCTGAGCCTTGTCGCCCTCCATCCCGGTGGCCTCGTAGATGACCAGCATCCGATGCACGAGGGACGCCTCGGCGTAGATCAACGCGCGCTCGCGCCACCCGGTGAGCGCGAAGTAGGCGGCGGCCGGGAAAAAGCGCAGGGTCTGAGCGACTGCATGAAGAATGACCGCGGCGCTCGGCCCCTTCGCGGCCAGCGAGGCGATCCCGCACGAACAAGCGGGTCGTCACGGTCAGGATAGACGAGCCTCGCGAATCTCTCCTCGCCCGGCAACGCCGCAGGCGCGAAGGTCGGCGGAGAACTCGGCGAGGATGTCCTCGCTCTCAGGCCAGAGGCTCCGGCACTGCGCCCACGCCTCGCGGCGCTCCGCGGTCTCCAGCCTGCGCCGCCACCGAGCGCCACGGCTCGGCCGCGTCCATCGCCTCCCGGAAGCGGACCTCGAATCCGCCCCGGATCGGCGACGTGCAGGCTCCGAGGCGTCCTTGTAGCCGTCCAGTTGCAGGGAGCCAGGCGCGGTCGCGGATCGGAGGACTCGGGCGAGCGAGCCAAGCACCACCTCGCCGCCCTTGTCCGGCTCGATCACGACGTAGACGCGCTCGATCCCGTCGAGCTGGCGGTGCGTCGCGCTGCTCTTTCCAGTTGGTCGCGCCGGGGATTCCAACCGCCGGGATTCCGTGCCGCCAGAGGGTCTGCGCGTCGGACTCCCCCTCGACAATCACCACCCAACCCGGCCTCGCGGGCCTGCTCGACCCGGCCAGACCCCGTAGAGGAGCAGTTCAGACCCTGCCGCCAGAGGAAGCGCTGGTCGGCTCCGTCCTCGCCCTTGTCGAGAGCGAGGCGCAGCCGCACCGCGACCTCGGCTCCCTGCGCGTCCCGATACGGCACCCGCAGCACCTTCGAGCCAAAGCGGCTATCGAGGGGCGTCGCTGATCCCCAGCTCGCGCAGGAACGGCTCAGGGAGCCGCTTCGCCTCGGCGTATGCACCGACCGTGCAACCGTGCATCGGGGATTGGGGGGGTGACGAACCCCCACCCCCCCTCGCGGTTGCGCGAGCGGGCGAGGCAATCTCGAAAAGGTCCCGCGGCCGTAGGTCCAGGCTGGCGACGACCTCCTCGAAGCGGCAGCCAGCGTGGCAGTGGATCAGAACCTTGCCGTCGTCGCCTTCGGTGACGCTGAGGCTCGCGCTGCGGTCGTCGTGGGCCGGACAAAGCCAGCTCCGACCTTGGCGGCAGTCCGCCCCTTCGAGCGCCGCATTACACGGTCGAAAGCAGCGCTCATCGGCCGCCCCCTTTCGGTCGGGCGGCAATTGCCGCTATCTGATCAGGACCTCCGTCGTCGGGGGGGTCGTTGCCGCTGCGAGCCGCTGATCGGCGCGATCTACAAGCGCGAGGGCGGCGGGACTTGCGAGCGCCAGGTCGGCGGGCACGCGAGCGCCCCCGAACCCGAACCCCGCGCCGCGGTCGTCTGATCGGCGTCGCCGGAGGCGGCGATGTAGGTGGCGGCGGGAAGTTGGCAGACGACGGGGAGACCTCGCTCGGCGGATCGCGCCGCCTCGGTAGCGCTGCTCCGCCCGCGGCGGCGAATAGGCCACCGTCGCGCTTTCCACGTCTGCCAGTCGCTGGAGCCGGAGCGGCTCCGAGCTGCTGCGCGGCTCGATCTCCTGCGCCCCGCGGCAGTCGTAGTCGCTGAGACCGAGGTAAGCCGGTGTCGATGACATCGGTGGAGTGACTGTTGGCGGTGGGTTTCAGGTATTGCATGCCGACTCTCATACATCTTGTCTCGGTCGTAATGCGCCCCTAGAAAGTGCAAGCGGCCCCCGCCAAGAGACCGCTCGCGGAACCCTGAAACCCAGTGCCACTGCGGCACCGATCCCCCGCAGCGTAGCTGACACCGGGGACAGCCCCGCTCGGCGATTTCGCGGCGGTGGCGCGGGGACGCCGTGCGCGTCGAGCCGCTTTCGTCGGCGATCTCTGCGGCCCAACCTTCCAGGCCCGGTCGCTCCACCGCCGAGCCGCCGTTTGGCTGGTCAGACTACGAGCCGGTGCCCGACGCCGCCGTGCCATTGGAGCTGATGCTTTCGAGCTACCAGAAGGCGGCGCACCGATTCCAAACTGGAGGGGATCGTCCGGGTCTCCTCAACCCGATCATCCAGGCCCATATGAGGGAACCCGACCGGTTCGACGATCCATTCGATCACCCCGTCAGCCCCGCCACTCTTTACGCCGCCGCAGGGAAAGCGGTCCGGTGGGGGCAAGCCATTGACCTCCGATATTCGAAGGCCCTCGCCCACGATTGGTGGAAACCCCACGACAACGGTGAGCTGGTGCCGGGTATGCGGTTTGTGAGAAACGCGGTCGAGCATGACTGGTCCGATGCCCTCGATCTTCCCGAGCCGGAGATGACCCGGCTGTCGGTGAAGCACGTCGTTTGGTCTCCGCTGACGGCCTCACGCCGGAACGGGCGGCGACAGTACGAGGCGCACTTCGTCGGGCAGCCGGTGTTCCTGACCCTCTTGGCGCTCAACGTCGTATTGATCACGGGCGGACACGACTACCTGGACGCCGGGGGGGCTCTTAGCGGTCCGGCAGCACGACGCCGAGTTTGGTCCAGCACCCAGGCTTCCGGCAGGCCCACGGATCGTCACAGCAGGGCGGCAGCGGGCGCAGCTCACCGTTCGCGTCGATTTCGCAGACCCGCCCATCGCGGACGACCGAGGTGCGAGCCGGACCGCGCTGTACGTACTGCTCGTAGATCGAGCATCGGGGTCGGCGCTGCTCGCTCATCGCCCGACTGCCTCGCAGACCTTCCCGTAAAAGGCAGCGGTCTCCAGGTCGGCGACGACAGCGTGGCCGTTGCTGATCCGGGCGTCGGCTTCGAGCGACTGCCGCTCCAGCGCTCCAGCTCGCGGGGTTCGAGGTCGCCGTAGGCGGCGACGGCGAGAATCTCGTCCTTGCGGTCCTCGGGCCGCTCGGCCTTCCGCCTCATCGCCACCATCCCCAGCAGCGATGGCCGGGAATGCCCGCTGATCCCGCCCAGCTCGCCCCGGTGGGCCTGCCAGGCGGCGCGGCGCTGCTCCTCGGAGGCGAAGCAGCTCTCCCGCCCGTACCAGCGCGGCGGCTCGCCCAAGGTCAGCTCGATCAGCTCCTCCAACTCCAAGGGCCGGGCGGCGGCGCCGATCAGCCGCGTCACGCTGTCCTCCGCCAACCTGCCTGCGCGGCCCGGCGGGCGGCCTGTACGGCTTCGCGGGTGCTCTCGGGTAGGTCGAGCTGGCCGAGCAGCTTCCCGAGCGCCAAGCGCGACTGTCTGACCTCGGCCACCGAGGGATTTACGACTTGCTGGCCACGGGAGCCGGGCACGAGGTAGCCGCGCTCCGCGATATCGGCCTCGGCCCGCTCAATGTCAGCGCACTGAGCGGCGGCGAGCGCTAGAAGCGCCTCCTCGCGCTCATCCATCTCGACCCCATCCGGCAAACCGCGCTTGATCGCCTCGATCAGGTCGCCGTTCTGGCCGCCCTTTCTCACCGGAAACCCTCACGATGGCGGCTCTGTTCTCTGCGATTGGGCACGCGGCGATCTCCGTAGCCGAGAGCGTTTCTCTCAACCGTCCCCCGACCTGAAAGGGTCCCTTGGGTCCGTCTTTGGTGCGCCGCTTCGTGAGACCGTCGAGGGCGGCTCGTGTCGGTCGCCTCTCTTGCCGATACTCCCCGACCATGACCGACGGTGGGAACTGGCGGACCGCGCAGCGGCTGTTCCTCGTTACCTGCACGGCTGCCGTTGCGTTCCTTGGCAGCGGTTGCTCAACGCCGCCCGAAATTGAGGTCAGGAACGACACGGGCACCGGAGTGCGGGTTGCGGTCTGTGTAGACGATGCTGCGGACGTCGATGCAGGCGAAACATTTACCGCCGAAGGTGATTTGGGGCATGACACGATCGAATGCCAGATTTGGGACGGCACCATGAGCCGTTGCGTAGCAATCCCCGTATCGGCCGATGAAATCCCCTTCCCGCTGAGTCGCGCCGCCGTCCTCGCCAGGGAAAACGGCGGCTGAAGAACAGGCGCGACGCCGCCGATCCAGTCTGACTTTCCAGACCCGCGACGCCGCACCTCCTCGGTGCGTTCAACCTCCGAGGCTTCACGGACCTCTCCAGCCGGAAGGGCCGAGGCAGGCGAGGAACCCACCCCGGCCCGACTGGAGCTACTGGCTGGAGCAGGCTTCACAGTCAAATCTCGAAGGTGTAAATCTGGACCGGCGGGCGGAGAGACTTGGTCGCGAGAATCTTGGTGCCGTCGTTGCTCGGACTGGCAGTCAATGAGACCTCGATCAAATCGACCGCGAGCAATTCCCGCACCCCGTCTTCGCCGACCCGCTCCTCCTCGATCAGGTAGCCGATAGACAACCCGACTCTGTTGACTTCACACTTCGCCAGGCTTGCTCGGCGACCGAACTGTCTTCGAGGTCGAGCTGGCCTTTGACGAGCAGCCCGTCCGGGGTTTCCCGTGTCGTACTTGGGTCAACCTCGCCGATCAAGTTGGCCGCGTCGAGCTGGTGATTCCAGGCCAGCGGCAGCATCTTGTCGCTGTCTTGCCAGCGGCGGAGTGTTCCTTGAACGCACCGTGAGCGACCCGCTCGCCCTGGCGATCCAGGCCGTAGGTGCTGGCGAGCGCTTCGAAGATGCCCTCGTCTTGCTGCGTCACGGTCGCCTCGACTTGCTTTATCAGCATGGAACTGCCTCCTGTCTCGCTGGCACTGGGATTCCGGCAGTGCTGACGATGTGTTGGTACGCCTGCCGGATCGCGTCGATGTAAGGACCGAGTAGCTCGCGCAACTGGCGTTCGGTGATTACCGACACGCGAGCGAGTGCCCGCGCCACCAGTGCGGTGGCGGCCTTCACCTCCGGGGCGCGGAGGAGGCGCTCGGTAACGGCCAGCGCGGTCGCGTAATCGGACTCGGTGAGTCCGAGGTGCTCGACCAGGATCGCGGCGTCGCGCTCGTCCTTATGGCTGTCCCTCGACGGCGGCCAGGCGATCAGTTCGCCCTCGCTCGCCGGACCCGCCAAGGTGACGATCAGGCAGCCGTAGTCGAGGCCGTGCTCGGTGAAGTTGGAGAGCATCACCCCCGCCACCCCGTCCTCGGGATGATCGACACGGACTTCGAGCGGGACCCAACCGGCAGCGGCGATTGCACCCGTCACGTGCGCCGCCTCGTGTGTGCAGACCGAATTGTTCATCCTCAGAAAAACTTCTCCGGCTTCTGTTCGGCTTCGAGCTTGCGCAGTCGTTCATCGTCTTCTTGTGCGCGACGGTTGCGCTCCTCGTCGGCGGCCTTGCGCTCATCATCGATCCGCTGATAGTGGGCGCGTTCGGCTTCGTCTTCCGGTTGTTCCAATCCGTTCGGACCGATGGTGAGAGCCGGTCCAGTCCAGTCGTCGAGGTCGTGCTCGGCGGCGCGGTCTCTGTGTTGAAAACACCACCACTTCCGCGCCCGGACCGGCACCGGCTTGCCGAGGTCATCGACCGGGAATGTCTGACAGCCCTCGGCCGCACATCCCATCCAGGCGAGTCCCGCCGGGTCTCGCATCGGCCCGGATCGGGGCGGCGGCGGCACATCGTCCCTGCGAGCACGGGCCAAGTCGCGGGCGGCGTCTACTTCGCCGGTTGACCGCATCCCGCACTCGACGCGGGCGCTGTCGAGCAGCTCGCGGCGACCGGCGCTGCCAGCCTCGGTCAGCAGCTCGATTGCATCGCCGAAGGTGCCAGCGCCGAACTCATCGCTGAGGCGCTCCAGCATGTGGGCGCTAATTCGGCGGTCGATGGGGTCGGCGATCTCCGCCGTCGTCTGAAGGATCGTCCACACGTTGAGGCGCTCGCTCGGGTCGCCGCAGGGGATTTGGAAGGACCAGCTCATCGCTCGCCCCCACTCCCACCGCGAACTCGGTCCTCAACCGCGAGCCTGATCGTGGCGCTGACCGAGCGGCGCTCGGCGGCGGCCTGCTCTCTCAGCCGAGCGGCGAGGCTCGGCGAAATCCAGGCTTGCACCCGCTTCCCGGTGTCTTTCGTCGCGATTGCCATCGGCGGAACCCTTCGGCTCCCCGCCCCGGTCCGTCGATGGCTGTCGTCGCGGGCGGATCAGCGGCGACTCGGTGTTGCAATTTTACGAAACCGGGCGGGCGTTATAGGTTCAGGCGATGGGCGAGATCAGCGACTGGAAGGCGGATTTCAGGTTCGCTGATCACTTTTCCCGAGGCACGCTGATCCGGGAAGCACCCGAGGACCTGCCGCCGAAGGACTACTGGGAGGGCGTGCGCGATGCGTGGCAGGACTCTGAGCGCCAGCCGCTGACCCCGGCTGACTGGAAGCGCCTGTTCACCGATCCCCGTCCGGGCCGCGACGAGTATCTGATGAACGAGGAGGAGCGGGCGGAGCTGGCGGAGCGGGTGCCCGTCTACCGGGGCGTCAACGCCTTCAACGAGATTCGGGGGATCAGTTGGACCCTGGACCGGGAGCGGGCCGAATGGTTCGCGCTGCGATTCCCTGACCCTGATGGCGAATGGCCACCGATGGTTATCGAGGCGACCGTGCTCCGCCACCGGATCATCGCCCTGTTTCAGGAACGCCAGGAGGCCGAGGTTCTCGCCTTCCCGCGCTACGTCTACAACCGCAGTTGGCACCACCCGGCCGCCCCCGATCCCTACTCGGTTTCAGAGTCGCCGCGCTGAAGCAGTTCCGGCGAAGATTTGGTGCCAACTTGGTGCCAACCCGCCGCCGCCCGCAACGGCCCCCGAAACGCAGAAAGACCCGCCGTAGCGGGCCTTTCCTGCATAGCGGGGGCGGGATTCGAACCCGCGACCTTCGGGTTATGAGCCCGACGAGCTACCTGACTGCTCCACCCCGCGGCGGACTGCCAATCTTAGCGGAGCTCTGATGAGGCGTCGACCGCAGCCGGAAGTCCGGGACAACCCGGACAGAAGCCGTTTTGAGGAGACGGTCGGCGGGCGGCGGGTCGGGTATCTGAGGTACCGCCGGTTCGGGGACCGGATCGACCTGATCCACACCGAAATCCTGCCCCAGCACGAGGGGAAGGGGTACGGCGGGGCGCTGATCGCGGCCGTTCTCGCCCAGGCCCGCGAGGAGGGCCTTGCCGTCATTCCCCACTGCCCCTTCGTCCGCGAGTACATCGAGCGCCATCCCGACGCAGTCGAGCTCGTCCCGGCCGCCCGGCGGGCCGAGTTCGGGCTACCGGCGAACTAGACCGCTCCACATCTCTAGAGTGCCGCAACCATGCCCGGGAGCCCCGACAGGGTCGCCGTGATCGACATCGGCACCAACTCGACCCGCCTCTTCATCGCCGACGTCGCCGAGGGCCGCGTCGATCGGGTCGAGCGAAAGAGCCGGGTGACCAGGCTCGGGCGGGGCGTCGACCTCTCGGGCCAGCTGTCCTCGGAGGCGATCGAGGCGACCTGCGAGGTGATCGCCGGGTACGTCGCGACCTGTGTCGAGGCCGGCGTCGAGAAGACCGACGCGATCGCGACCAGCGCCGTCCGCGACGCCGGGAACGGCGACGCCTTCATAGCCGAGCTGCGCGAGCGATTCGCGCTCTCGGCGCGGGTCCTCGACGGTGAGGAGGAGGCGCGGCTGACCTATCTCGGGGCGACGGCAGAACGGGCCGCGGTCGACTCGGCACTGGTGATCGACATCGGCGGCGGCTCGACCGAGCTGATCGTCGGCCACGGCGAGCGAATCGACTTCCACGCCTCGCTCCAGGCCGGAGTCGTCCGCCACACCGAGCGGCACATCGCCACCGACCCTCCGACCACCGTCGAGCTCGAGGCACTCGCCGCGGACGTCCAGTCGCTGATCGACGCCGCGATCGCCGACCGGCCGCTGCCACGAGCGTCGAAGGGGATCGCCGTCGCCGGGACGCCGACCTCGCTGGCCGCCATCGAGCTCGAGCTCGACCCCTACGACCCCGAGCGGGTGCACGGGCACGTCCTCTCGCTGCCGGCGATACAGCGCCGGCTCTCGAGGTTGGCGGGGGCCCCGCTCGCCGAGCGGGCCGGGGTCGTCGGCCTTCACCCCGACCGGGCGCCGACGATCATCGCCGGCGTCGTGATCCTGATCGAGGCGATGCGGGCGTTCGGGCTCGACGCGATCGAGGTTTCCGAGCACGACATCCTCTACGGGGCCGCGATCAGCGCCGCGTCCTCCTGAGCGGCTTGGGACCCGCTGTACAGGCTGCAGCAAAGCACCCCTACATATGGGTAAACGACTTGGTTGAACCCATAAAACTTGGTATCTCGACTCTACTCATAAATGAGTAGACAGATAATGCACGACTAGACAGATCGGATAGGCAGGCAGATAATCCCGACGTGGGAAAGGGGATGGGTGCATGCCCGTTTCCGGTCCCGTTCGAAGGATCCGGACGATTGCCGCATCATGGCGCCTCCCGCCGTCTGGGTCTGGAGAGCACATAATGGTCCCTGAAGACGTACCCCTGCCCGTCCTGAGGGGCCAATCTGAATCGGCCGCCAGCAATGGCGGTCGATTCTCGTAAGGGGCCGGGAGGGGCGGGAGCGGGCGATCCCGCTCGTCAAGCCAAATTCGACTTGCGGGGGTAGACGACCTCGGGGTCGGTGATGACGTTGACCAGCGTCGGTCTGCCGGACTCGAAGGCCCGCTCGAGCGCCGGCCGCAGCTGCTCGGGATCGCGGACGACGGCACCGTCACAGCCGAGCGCCTCGACCATCTCGTCGTAGGGCGTCTCCGGCCTCAGCTCAGCCGCGACCGAGTACCCGTAGAGGTATTTCATCGGGTGGTGCTCGAGCGCCCAGATCCCGTTGTTGCCCATCACACCCACGACACCGAGACCGTGACGCGCCATTGTGTCGAACTCGATGCCGGCGAACCCGAATGCGCCGTCGCCGAGCAACAGGCAGACCTGGCGCTCCGGATGGGCGAGCTTGGCGCCGATCGCCTGCCCGGGCCCGGCGCCAAGGCATCCGAACGGCCCGGGGTCCATCCAGCAACCCGGCTCGAAGGTCTCGACGAAACGGCCCGCGTAGGAGACGAAGTCGCCGCCGTCGCCGATCACGATCGCGTCGCGGTCGAGGACCTCACCCAGCTCCCTGTAGACGCGAACCGGATGGAGCGGGGAGCGGCCATCCTCCAGCTCCTCCAGCTCGGCTGCCCGCTTCTCGCCCTCGACCTCGCGCAGCCGCTGGAGCCAGGACGTGGTCCGCGGCGCGCCGTCGCCGGCCGCGTCGAGGAGCGCCTCGAGGGTCACGCGGACGTCGCCGACGAGGTCGACCTCGGGTCTCCGGTTCGCGGTCAGCTGGTTTGGCGCGGCGTCGAGCCTGACCAGCTTCGTATCCTCTCCGAAGCTGCCGCCGAAGCCGAGGCGGAAGTCGATCGGGGCCCCGATCAGGAGCGCGACGTCGGCGCCGCCGAGGCCGGCGCCGCGGGCGCGGCTGAAGGCGAGGTCGTGATCGGCGGGCAGGCACCCGCGGCCGAGGCCGTTGAGGAAGACGGGGGCGCCGAGCCGCTCAGCGAGGGCGCGCAGCTGCTCCTCCCCGCGCCCCCAGTAGAGGCCGGTCCCGGCCATGATCGCCGGCCGCTCGGCGCCGGCGAGGAGCGCGGCCGCCTCCTCGACGCCCTCCGCCGCGACGGCCGAGGCAACCGGCGGATCCGGGACCTCGGGCTCGGCCTCGCTGAAGACGATGTCGAGGGGGTAGTCGACGAAGGTCGGCCCGCTCGGCGCGACGGTGGCGAGGTCGAGCGCCGCCGCGGTCATCGGCCCGATCAACGCCGGGTCCTTGACCGTCCGTGCGTCCTTGACGAGCGGCGAGACAAAGGGCAGGTGGTCGATCTCCTGCAACGAGCCGGCGCCCCAGCGCAGCTCCGGGGCCCTGCCGCCGAGCACGCAGACCGGTGAGCCGTTCGCCTGGGCGCCGGCGATCGCGCTGACCCCGTTGGTCACACCGGGCCCGGCGGTCAGGGCGGCGACCCCGACCCCGCGTGTGGCCTTCGCGAAGCCCTCGGCGGCGAACACGGCCGACTGCTCGTGACGAACGTCGATGATCTCGATGCCCTCGGCACGGCAGCCGTCGTAGATCGAGAAGAGGTGCCCGCCGGAGAGCGTGAAGAGGTGGCTGACGCCGCGCGACGCCAACGCCTTTGCGACCACTCGTCCCCCGTGCTCCACGAGCCGAAGCCTATGGATAATCAGGGAGCCCGGGTGGCGAAATTGGCAAATGCGGCGCCCTTAAAAGGCGCTGCCCCTTAGGGGGCTTGCGGGTTCGAGTCCCGCCCCGGGCACTCGAGCGGCCTAAAGCGACCCTAAAAATGCCCTGGGGCCGCAACTAGCGCGCTGGTACGGTGTCTCTACGGGCAGAGATCAAACGCCTTCCCTGGGAGATTTGCACGCTTGGAGGCATCAGCTCTTACACACGCCAGTCAGCGCGGACTTCTTGCCCGCCGCTCCCCACTGCTGAAACTGCAGGGGGATCCCCGCCTGATCTCGATGGCGCGGAACGGCAACGCCGGCGCCTTCGAGACCATCGTCGACCGCTACCAGGGCCGCCTGCTCGGCTTCTGCCGGCAGATGCTCGGCTCGACCGAGGACGCCGAAGATGTCCTCCAGGAGGTCTTCGTCAACTCTTATCGGGCGATGCTCGCCGACGATCGCGAGATCAACCTTCGGCCGTGGCTCTACCGGATCGCCCGCAACCGCTGCCTCAACCACCTTCGCAAGCCGACCGCCGACGCTCAGGAGTCGATGGACATGGTCCCGATGGTCGAGGCCGCCTCGACCGCCGAGAAGGTCCACAACCGCGAGGAGTTCCGGCAGCTGCTCGCAGACGTCGGAAAGCTTCCCGAGACCCAGCGCTCGGCCCTGATGCTGCGTGAGATGGATGCGATGTCCTACGAGGAAATCGCCCAGGCGATGGAGACCAGCGTCCCGTCGGTCAAGTCGCTCCTGGTCCGGGCCCGGATCTCCCTCGCCGAGGCGAGCCAGGCCCGCCAGCTGACCTGCGGCGAGGTCCGGATCGAGCTGGCCGAGGCCACCGAGGGCCTGCGCAAGGTCTCCGGCCCAGTCCGCCGCCATGTGCGCGACTGCGAGGAGTGCTCCGACTTCCGCTCCCAGGTCCGCTCGAACGACAAGGCGCTCGCGGCCCTGTTCCCGGCCGGGCCGCTGCTCGCGCTGAAGGGCTTCATCCTCTCCAAGCTCGGCTTCGGCGGCAGCGGCGCAAGCGCCGGCGCTGGTGCTGGCGCGACCGCCGGCGCTGGTGCGGGGCGCGACCGGCGCCGTCGGCAGCGTCGGCGCTGCGCTGGGCAGCAGCGGTGCGGCCGGTGGCATCGGCGCCGTCGGCGGAGCGATCGGCACCAAGGCAGTGGCCGGAGTCGTGACCGCCGCCGTCCTCACCGCGGGAGCGGTCCAGGTCGAGCAGCAGGTGACCGCCCCCGCGCCCAATCCACGCCCGGCGGCGACGGCCTCGAGGAGCCCGCACGTGGCCCCGGTCCCGGCGGTCGCGCCGAGCAAGCCCGCGATGCCGGCCCCCGAACCGACCGAGCACCGCCGTGGCCCCGGCCCCGGCCCCCGAACCGACGGTCGCCCACGATCCGGCCACGGCACCGGCGCCCGAAATGGACACCACGGCCGACCCGGCAACCGGATCGCACGCATCCGGTGACCCCGAGACCGGTGGCGACGGTGATGGTGCCCCCGCGGTGACCGAAGCGAAACAGCCGACCGGCTCCGCCGGCGCTCCGGAAAGCGGCGAAACGGTCGTCGTCACCGTCGGCAGCGCTCCCACTCCCCCGCCCGCCGAAGCCGCTCCGCCGCCGGCGCGAAGCGCCGCCGCCGCCACCGGCCGAACCCGGCGCCCGAAGCAGCGCCCTCGGGCACCGACGCCGAAGGCTCCGGCGCGGCCCCCTCCGAATAGCCGGCCGGCGACTAGCTCAGGCCGATGACCTTGAGCCTGCGCGCGAGGCAGGTTCCCGCGAACTGCCGGGTTTCGTCGAGCGAGTAGCCGAACAGCTCCCAGTCCTCGACGTCTTCGGCCCAGGGCGGCGAGAGGACGCCGTCGGCGACCGGTAGCGACTCCTGCAACGCCCGCTGGATCGCCTCCTTGTAGCGATCGTCCTCGCGCGCCTTCTCGCGGAGGAAGACCGACCCGAAGGCAACGTGGCGGTGCTCGTCGCGGGCGACGTTCTGGAACCCCTCGACGAAGGCGGGGAGCGTTCCTTCGCGTTCGTTGAAGTCCATGATGAAGTGCTGGCCGGTGAGCGCCAGCATTCCCTCGATCACCATGTGGTAGAGGGTGACCGCCTCGACCAGAGCCTCGGTGTCCTCGGGCTCGACCGAGAGGCGGTCGGTGCGCTGTTTCAGCATCTCGTCGAACAGCCGGCCGAAATTGTCGTTGAGGTGCTCCGAGGTCTGCTCGAGCATCTGCGAGAGCTGATCCGACTCGAGGACGCCGACCTCGCGGTAGAAGCGCTCGAAGAAGCGGACGTGGCGGGCCTCGTCGGCGATCTGGGTGCAGAGGAAGAGTTTCTGATCCTCGGTCGGCGCCGCCCTCATGATCGGGCCCAGCTCCTCGGCGACCTTCTGCTCGCCGATGAAGAACGAGGAGAGCCCGTACATCCGCTGGAAACGCTCTTCCTCGGGGATCCGCTCGTGCCAGTCCTCGCGGTCGCGGCTGAAGTCGAGGTCCTGGGTGAGCCACTGCTGGCGCTCCCACAGCAGGTAGAGCTCGCGGTAGGTGAGCAGCTTCACCTCCGAGGTGCGGTCGGCCTCCTTCATCAGCGCCGGGTCGGCGGTGGCCTGGTAGTCCGCCCGCTCGGTCCTCGACTGGGTCCCCGCTGCCTCCTTGGCCTCCATCTGATCCTCTCCTCGGTCGCTGCCGGCTGTAGCCGAGACTACCGCAGGACTGGCTGGCCAGCCAAAGTCGGGATCAGGGGGAGAAGATCTCCCCGGCCCCATCACCTCGACCGTCGAGGAAGTCGAGGACTCGACCTCGGCCTTGAACGCCTCGGCGTCGGTCTCGATCGGGGGGAAGGTGTCGTAGTGCATCGGGATCACGGTCCCGGCGCCGATCAGGCCGGCGGCGTAGGCGGCGTCATGGCGATCCATCGTGTAGTGGCCGCCGATCGGCAGCATCGCGACGTCGATCGGGTTGCGCTCGGCGATCAGCTTCATATCGCTGAAGAGGCAGGTGTCGCCGGCGTGGTAGACGGTCACACCGCCGATCGAGATCACGAGGCCCGCAGGCGTCCCGGTGACCGTGCCGGGCGTCGGGCTGAACGGCGCCTCCTCGGAGCCCGCGATCGTGCTCGTGTGCCAGGCCGGCACGAGCTTCACCCAGCCCCAGTCGAACCTGACGGTGCCACCGAGATTGGGGTCGTGGATCGCGTCGACGCCCTGCTCTTTGAGCCAGTTGACGATCTCGACGATCGCCACGCACTCGGCGCCGGTCCGCATCGCGACGGCGACGGCGTCCGCCATGTGGTCGACGTGCCCATGGGATATCGCGATATGGGTCGGATCGACCTCCTCCGCGGTCACGATCGCGGCGGGGTTGTTCGGTTTCAGGAACGGGTCGACCAGGAGCCTGGCCTCCCCCTCGGTGAGTTCGAAGCACGAGTGCCCGTGGTAGCGGATCTCCATCTATCCCTCTCCCTTCGTCTGGTCGTCGTCCATCAGTTCCTCCTTCAGTGCCCAGCCAACGGCAACCCCAACCATCATCCCCATCCTCGCCTCCTCGGCGAGCAGCGATCTGATCGCGGTGATCCGCTCATCGGGATCAGGGACGGTGGCCGCCCGCAGCGCCTCGGCCTCATGCGACTCGCCGAACCAGCCGCCCGCGGCCATCGCCGAGGCAAGGACGCGCTGCAGTTCGGGCGCAGCCCTCGAGACGACCTTCTCGGCCTCCGCGAAGCGCTCGGCGTCGGTCAGCCGCTCGATCGCGGCGCTCAGCCGCTGGGCGTCGTCATCGGCCATCGGCTCAATCTATTCGGATGGGCGCAGCGCGGAGGCCGCGAGGCCGGCCAGGCCGCCAACCGCGGCACCGGCGAGCCCAGCGAAGACGTCGGCGCTCGACTCGAAGAGGGGCAGCAGCAGCACCACCGCGGCGGCGACCGCGACCCCGATGATGTCGTAGTCCTGGTCGATTGCGCGCCGCGAATCGGCGCGGCGGATCGCGAACCAGGCGGCGATCGCCCCGAGTGCCATCCCGTTGCCGCCGGCGATCATCGTGACCCGGCTTTCCGCTTCGGCGACGCCGGTGGCAGCGAGCATCCCGAGCGCACCGCAGGCGGGGAGCAGGACGGCGACCGCGAAGGTGCCGAGGCGCCGCTCGAGCCCGCCGGCGAAGATCACCAGCGCGATCGCGATCACGAACAGGTAGCCGACGTCGACGTAGGCGAACGGCGCGGTGAGGAGTCGCCACCACTGGTTGTCGAACGGGACCATCGAGCCCGCCGACCTCCGAGAGGGTCGCACCGGTCGCCTTCTGGACGATCAGCAGGAGCGCCGAGGCCGTGATCAGGGCCCAGGTCGCATAGGGGCGCTCGGCGACGGCGCCGGAGGCACGGCGACGCAGCCTTCCTCGCAGCCTCGCCCCGCGCCGTCGCGGGCGCGCCTCGAGCGCGTCACCGCGCCGCTCCAGCTTCGGGGCCCGCTTCCGCAGCCGCGCCCCGCAGTAGGGACACTCGGTGACGTAGGGACTGACCTCCGAACCGCAGTTCTTGCAGATGACGCTGAGCTCAGTCTCACTCATGTTTGCCAGCCTGCTCGCTCGCCACCCAACGAGGATAACCGGCCGCCGCCCGCCTGCCCCAGGCCCGGGGTCCGGTGCCATACTGGGGAGGCAAAGCGACTTCAGAGAACCGAGGAGGAATCAGCGTGGAGTTGAAGAGCCTGACCGAGCAGAAATCGCTGCTGGCGGAGCTGGCCCCCGGCAAACGGACACGCCTGCGGAGGCTGCTCTTCGAGTTCGGACCGGGCAACGGCACCCTGATGCTGCTCCCGATCGACCAGGGCATCGAGCACGGCCCGCGCGACTTCTTTCCGAACCCCGCCTCGAAGGACCCGGACTACCAGTTCCGGCTCGCTGCCGAGGCCGGCTACTCCGCGCTCGCCTGCCAGATCGGGATGGCAACCAAGTACTACCCCGACTACGCCGGCCAGGTGCCGCTGATCCTCAAGGTGAACGGCAAGACCGACCTCCCCTCCTCGGCGAAGGCGTTCTCGAGCTGCAACGCGAGCGTCGAGGACGCGGTCCGGCTCGGCGCCGACGCCGTCGGCTACACGCTCTACGTCGGCTCGCCGCGCCAGGACGAGGACCTCGCCCAGCTGCGCGATGTGCGCCAGGACTGCGATCGCTATGGGATGCCGCTGGTCGTCTGGTCCTACCCCCGCGGCGAAGCGGTCGAAGCAAAGGGCGGGCGCCAGCTCCTTCTACGCGATCGACTACGCGGCGCGGCTGGCGATGGAGATGGGCGCCGACGTGGTCAAGCTCAACATGCCGAAGATCGACGCGGCCAAGGACAAGGACGCGCAGGCGCCGTACAACGAGATGGAGGTCGACGAGGCCGAGGCGATCCGCCAGTGCGTCGAGTCCGCCGGCCGCTCGCTTGTCGTCCTGTCGGGTGGCTCGAGGGTGGACGACGAGACCGTCCTCAACCACACGCGCGAGATCTTGGAGGCCGGCGGCAGCGGTGTGATCTTCGGCCGCAACGTCTGGCAGCGCGAGTGGAGCGAGGCGCTCGAGATCATCGCCCAGATCAAGGAGACGCTGCTCTCCAGCGTTCGCCGCATCCCATAGCGCCCGGGCAGAGTCCGGGCGGCCAGGTGCTTGGACCCGGATGAGGCGTGACTCGATCGGCAGCCTGGTCCTGCTTGCGGTGCTGGCGCTGCTGATCCTGCGCCCGTGGGAGCGGGCAGCGAGCGGGGAGCCGGCGGCGGTGACGGCACCGGTGACCCGGGTCGTCGACGGCGACACTTTCGAAGCCAGGATCGGCGGCGAGGCCGAGGACGTCCGGCTGATCGGAATCGACACTCCGGAGACGGTCAAGCCCGACACGCCGGTGCAGTGCTGGGGGCCGCAGGCCTCCGACTTCACCCACCATCTGCTCGAAGGCCGAACGGTGAGGCTCGTCTTCGGGGTCGAGCGGCGCGACGTCTACGGCCGCCTGCTCGCCTACGTCCATCTCGGTGATCGCTTCGTCAACGCGACCCTCGTGCAGCGCGGCCTGGCGCGGACGCTGACGATCCCGCCGAACGACCGCTACGCCCCAGTCCTGCGCCGGCTCGAGATCGGAGCCGCGCGGGCCGGACGCGGGCTCTGGGGGGCCTGCCGGCCCTAGTGCGCCCGCCGCACGAGTTCGTGCGAATCGCAACTTCAGTCTCCTGCAACGACGCGTGCAGCTTTGGTACGGTCAGCCTCAGGCTGGGTTCCCACTCCCGGCCGGCCATCTATGCGAATGCGTCAGAGCATCTCCCAGTTCGAGGTCGCCTTCGAACAGGAGACATCATTGGAGCGCCGCCGCCGCGAGCAACTCCGCCGCCGCGCGGCGAATCGCTCGCGCCAGCGCCGCATCGTCCGCGACGAACAGTCCGGCAAGGTGCGCTTCAGCGTCCTCGCGGTGTGCCTTACGGTCACCGTCGTCGTCGTCATCGTCGCGATGTTCGAGGCGCTCTCGTTCCTGATGGCCTAGGCGTTGACCGGGTGCCAGCGGTCCAGACCCACGGTTGAATAGACTCGCGCGCCATGAGCGCCGAGCGAGCAAGCGTCCATCTCCGTCCCTTCGCGCCGCGAGCGGCGCGCAAGACCTCGTCATGCCCCGACGCTCACTGAAGCCACAGCTGAACCAGATCCGCGCCTGGGTGCGCCAGGGAAGGACCGACGCCTGGATCGCCCACCAGCTCGAAGTCACGGCGACCGAGCTGCGTGATTTCCGCAAACAGCACGACCTGAACCCCGACGACGAGAACGCCGGGGGCGGCGAGGTCGATCTCCGCGACGAGATCGAGGCAGAGGTCGAGGCCGCGACCGTCGAGGCGGAGGTCGAGGAGCCCGAGGAGCCCCCCGCGGAGGAGGAGAGCGAGGACGAGGACGGCGAGGAGACCGAGGGCGGTGAGAGTGAGGCCCGCCCGCGCCGGAGGCGTCGCCGCGGACGGCGCGGCGGACGTGGCAGGCGCAAAGAGCTCGAGGGGACCTTCGACCACGGAGAGACCGACGGCTACGGGCTCTGGCTCGATGCTTCGGTCAAGGACAATCCCGTCTACGTCGAGAACTGGGCGGGGAAACGCGAGGTGACGGTCCGGATCGACCCCGACCAGATCGTGATCCGCCGCGCCGGCGGCGACGACGCCGAAGAGCGACGACGACGGCGACGGCGACGAGTAGCTCGCCAAGCCGCCCCCGGACGCGGAAGCGGGGGCGCGAGATCGCCGGTTGTGACGAGCGCGCCCCCGCGAGAGCGGAGGAGGTGCGTTTTACCTGATCAGGTTGCGGCCGCCGGCGAAGTCGCCGGCCTTCCGCAGGTAGAGCCAGAATGCGGCGTCGACCAGCGACTGCGGGTCCGTGGTCAGCCCCGGCGCCGATTCCTGGGCGATCCCGACGTAGGGATCGGTGCCCTTCGCGTAGAGCTCGGCGAGCTCATTGGCGCCAAAGGTCGGGCCGATCCGGCGCCGCAGCTCTTCGTGGACGGCGGCGATGACGCGGTCGGCGCGGCGGCGCTCGGCGGGGTCGTCGCCGAGGCCATCGAGCGCCCGCCTGCCGTCCTCCCACTGGAAGAGCCCGTTTTCGAGCGAGTAGCTCACCCGGATGAGGTTACCCAGGCGGGCGGGTCAGGAAGCCGGCTGCTGCGGGATCCGCCGCAGCGGCGCGTTCTCAGGCCCGCAGCCGCTCGGGTCGAGTCGCCCGTCGACATGCCAGACGGTCACCTCCCGGTTGCGCAGAACCGGCTCGACCGCCGGCTCGCCACGGAGCCACCCGGCCTCGGGCGAGAGCACCGGGTTGGTGGGATGGATGTAGTTGAGGAACGGCGCCGTGACGAGGTAGTCGAGGTCGGCGTCGTTGACCGCGGCGCGGAACTCGCTGCAGGTGGGGATCGCGTTGAAGGCGCCGTGCGGCCCGGGAGCACCGATGTAGCTGACGGCGTTCGAGAGATCGGTGCCGTAGAAGCCATAGCCGAGGAAACCGGCCGTGGTCCCCACCAGGCCGATCCTGGCGTCTGTCTTGCCCTGGGCCCAGACGTACGGCGGAGTTCAGATCCATCCCGGGGATTTCGGAGCCGGGGCCGAAGCGGTCGCCGAGGTAGTGGCGCTGGACCGGGTATCCGATCGCGACCGCGACCAGGGCGAGCCCGGCGAAGGCGGCGGTGAGTGCGGCGGGCGCGGCCCGGCGCCGCGTGAAGAAGAAGATCAGCGCGGCGGGGACGAGGACCGCAACCGCCGCGACCAACAGCCCGAACAGGCGCGAGGGGTCGCGGAGGACGGCGTCGGCACGATCGGTGAGCAGAAGCACCCCGAGCAGGACGGCGAGGGCGATCCACCGGCTGCGCTCGCGGTCGAGGCCGGGCGCGAGCGGGAGCAGTGCCGCCCCCGCCAACATCGCGGGCAGGACGAAACGGATGTTGATCGCGAAGCCGACGGGCGCTCCCTCGGCGCCGGCGGCGCCGAGCGGGGTGACGAGGTAGGCGAGCATCCCGACCACGACAACCGCCCCGACCGAGCGCAGGACGCGGTCCCTGCCCCAGACGAGGGCGATGAGGGGGCCGGCGATCGCCCCGAGGACGACCAGCGGCCATAGCGCGCCGAAGGCGTCGTGCAGGCCCGGGGCGAAGTATTCGTGCCAGACGCCGGTGTCGGTCGCGTAGTGGAGGATGCTGTGGTCCGGCCGCCCGGTCTGGAGCCGTTCGGGGTGCGGCAGCCCGATCGGCCCCAGGTGCTCGGCCTGCGGCAGCGGGTTGCCGGCGGCGATCAGGTTGCGCAGGTACCAGTAGCCCCCGCCCGCCAGCGCCGCCCCGAACCACCAACCGCTCGCGGCCAACCGCCTCCCCGCCGGCGCCAGCGCGATCACCGCCACGGTGAGCGCCGCCGCGATCGCAACCGCTGTCAGCTTGGTGCCGACCGCGAGGCCGACGGCCAGGCCGGCCGCTGCCAGCGGCCACCCGACCGGCAGCGTCCTCCCCCCGCCCGACCGGGACGCGGCGTTGAGAAGGATCGCGATCGCGGCCAGTATCAGCGCCGCAGCGACGACGTCGTTCTTGCCTGCGCCGGGCTCGCGGACGACCAGCGTGTGGCACTCGAGGACGATGGCGGTCGAGGCCACGCAGAGCGGGCCGCGCCCGTAGGGCCGGCCGACGCACCAGGCGGCGAGGAACGCGATCGCGAGCCAGCCGAAGTTGAGAAAGAGCGAGAGCGTGTCGCGCCCGGTCACCAAGATCCCGATCCCGTGCAGGAGCTCGGCGTTCTGCGGGTAGAACCAGTTGGTGAGGACCGTCTCCGTGGGATGGAAGCCGGTGACCGAGTGGCTCTTGGCGAACTCGACCGCGTACGGCATGTGGTACCAGAGCGAGTCGAAATTGAAGATGCCCCTGTCGAGTGCATCCTTTGCCGTCAGGCCCCAGTGGGCGAAGGCGACTGCGATCACGCCGACCGTGACGAGGGACATCAGGAGCCCCGACCCGCGGGTCCTGTCACCGGTGGAGGGGGGGATTGCGGGCGAGGGCGTCCTCGACCCCCCCTCCACCGGCGCCACCCGCAGGAGGGGACTCTCTGCTGATCCTCGGCGAACCGGCAAACAGCGCCACCGCCGCCGCCAGGCCAAGCGAACAGACAACGAGGGTCCAGGCGTAGAGGATCTGGAGGACTCCGAGGAGCTCTGAGAGCCAGATCAGGAGGGCGACGGCGAGCAGGGCGTCGATCAGGTGGGCGGGGGCACCCTCCCACTCGGGCAGAAGGCGGCGGCGGAGGCGGACCGCGCTGAACCCGACCGGGATCGCGACGGCGGCCAGCAGCGCCGCGGTGAGGATGTAGGTGGCGGCGCCGATCAACGGGCCGCCCCTCCGATGAGGCGCCTCAGGGCTTCAGATCGCGGACGACCATTGGCTTCTCGCCTTCGGCGAGCAGGCCCTGGGCCCGTGCCCGGCGGGCGATCGAGACCGGATCGTCCGCGGACTGGACTCGGCGGTGGAGGCGCTTGTTTTCGGCGAGCACCTGGTGGAACTCGGCTTTCGCCGCGGTCGTCGCGGTGTAGGTCTTGACTAGATCGATCGCCGGATTCAGATAGGAGTAGAGGACGGCGGCGAGGACGAGGGTGAGGGCGATTCGCCCGACCCGGTCCCACTTGATCCTGCTCGCGCCGCGGCGAGCGGCGGGTTTGCGGCGAGCGGCGGGTTTGCGACGGGGCCGACGGGCGGTCGTCCTCCCCGCGTGGGCGCGCGCTGCCATACCCGGTCCTACGCGGCCGGGCCCCGCATTCCTTCACCTGCCGGCAGCTTGGGCGAACGCCTGCAGGCCGGGGAACTCGGCCGCCTGGCCGAGCTCCTCCTCGATCCGCAGCAGCCGGTTGTACTTCGCGACACGGTCCGAGCGCGAGGGCGCCCCGGTCTTGATCTGGCCGGCGCCCGTCCCGACCGCGAGGTCGGCGATCGTCGTGTCCTCGGTCTCGCCCGATCGGTGCGAGATGACCGCCGTGTATCCGGCCTCGCGGGCGACGCGGATCGCCTCCAGGGTCTCGGTCAGGGTCCCGATCTGGTTGACCTTGACCAGGATCGAGTTGCCGACGCCCTCCTCGATCCCGCGGCGCAGGCGCACCGGGTTGGTGACGAAGAGGTCGTCGCCGACCAGCTGCACGCGCTCGCCGATCCTCTCGGTGAGGTGCTTCCAGCCCGCCCAGTCCTCCTCGTCCATCCCGTCCTCGATCGAGACGATCGGGTAGCGCGAGCAGGCGTCCTCCCAGTAGGCCGCCAGCTCCTCGGAGTCGAGCGCGCGGCCCTCGTGCTCGAGCTCGTACTTCCCGCCCTCGTAGAGCTCGCTGGTGGCGGGGTCGAGGGCGATGTAGACGTCGGTGCCGGGCTCATAGCCGGCGGCCTCGACCCCGGCGAGCACCACCTGCAGCGCGGCCTCGTTGGACTCGAGATCCGGCGCGAACCCTCCCTCGTCGCCGACCGCGGTCGAGAGCCCCCGCGCGGCGAGGCTCTTCTTCAGTGCGTGGAAGACCTCGGTCCCGACCCGCAGGCACTCGGAGAAGGTCGAGGCGCCCGCCGGGACGATCATGAACTCCTGGAAGTCGACCGAGTTGTCGGCGTGGGCGCCGCCATTGAGGACGTTCATCATCGGCACCGGCAGCAGCTTCGGCTCGCCGCCGCCGTAGAGCTCGGCGACATAGCGGTAGAGCGGCTGGCCGGAATCGGCGGCGGCCGCCTTCGCCGCGGCGAGTGAGACACCCAGGATCGCGTTCGCCCCGAGCCTGCCCTTGTTCGGGGTGCCGTCGAGCTCGATCATCGTCTCGTCGAGGGCGCCCTGCTCGGCGGCATGGGCGCCGTCGAGCGCCTTGGCGATCTCTCCGTTGACGTTCGCGACCGCCCGCGCGACGCCCTTCCCGGCCCAGGCCTCGCCTCCGTCGCGGAGCTCGACCGCCTCGAACTCGCCCGTCGATGCCCCCGAGGGGACGGCGGCCAGGCCACGCGCGCCCGAATCCAGCACGACCTCCACCTCGACGGTCGGGTTGCCGCGCGAGTCGAGGATCTGGCGCGCGTGAATCGAGGAGATTGCGCTCATCGCGACTGCTCGCGCTTCGCTCGCTTCACGAAGAACCAGAGATGCACGCTTGCTCGCTCTGCGCTCACGGACGCGCCAGTCTATTTGCCGCGCGGCGCTACGGGGTGGTCGGCGGCAGCGTCGTCGGCACCGCCGGCGTTTCTTCTTCGCCCGCGGGAGGGATCGGGCGCTGTGCGAGCGGCGTCCCGCGCGGTTCGACCGGCGTGATCGTGCCCGGCAGGGCCGGGATCAGCTGGAAGACCGGGGCGGGGCAGGCTTTCGCCGGAGTTTTCGGATTCGCTTCGTAGCAGGCCGGTTCCGCCGTCGACGGGTGCGCTTCTGGCTCGAAGTTGGCGCAGCGTTCGATCACGAAGCCGTCGGCGCAGAAGGTCCGGCTTTTCCACTTGGTCGTGTAATTGGAGACGAACGAGGTGAACGCTTCCTGTTCGTTCTGCTGTTCGAGCTGCTGTTTGATCTGTTCTTCGACCGCTTTCAGTTCCTGGGTCGTTTCAGGAGTCGAGCTTTCGACTTCGAAGAGGTTGTAGCCGCGTTCGGTCTTGATCAGGCCTTCGACGTTCCCCTTGACGGCGCTGAACACCGCTTCGTTCAGCGGTTCTTCGAGCACCCCTTCGGCGATCCCCTGCTGGAACCCGCCTTTGGACTTGCTCAGTTCGTCTTCGGAGAACTTGCTCGCGACTTTTTTCCAGTTTTTCGGGGAGTTGTCCGATTTCAGGTCCGCGAGCGCCGATTCGGCCTTGGACTTGTCTTTGTTGACGACGAGGCGAAGGTTGCGGGTTTCGGGTTTGGTGAATTGGGTCGCCAGGGCGGCTTCGTAATAGTTTTCGATGTCGCTCTTGCTCGGTTCAGAGGCGCCTTCGGTGATCCCTTTTTGGATTTTGGTGCTGAGAATCTGGAGTTCGACCCGTTCGTCGACGTCGGCCTGGGTGAATTCCGATTCCTTGAGGAATTTCTGGTAGTCGGCTTCCGTTTTGAAGTTTTCTTTCTTCAGTTTCTTGAATTCCTTTTCGACTTCGGCCTTGGTAACCGAGAATCCCTCTTCGGCGGCCTCGCCCCGCAGCCAGGTCGAGTCGAGCAGGCTTCCGAGCGCCGCTTCCGTCAATTCCTTGTATTCGGGGTCGCCCGGTTTCGGCACCTTTTTTTTGTTCTGAGCCGCGGCCTGTTCGAGCGAGCGGTCGAATTCCGTTTTGCTGATGTGGCCGGTGTCTTCGGGCGCGTTTTCGACCAGGGCCACGTCGCCGGACGGGATGCTGGGATCGCCGAGGCCCTCGGCGATGGCGACGACCACGAACAGGACGACGAACACGGCGCCGAAGGCGAGGAAGGCCAGCCGCCGCAGGGCAGCGGGGTCCTTGGCACGCTGAGGCGCGCCGCCTTTTTTCCCGCCTTTCCCCGAGGCGGGTTTCCTGCCCTGGTTCGGACTCACGAGGCGGGGAGCATATCTTTTTCGGCTAAATTTGCGCTCAACGTGTCGCGCAGCCCGGCCGCCATCGCCAGGACCGAGTCGAGCCGCTCGCGGGGCTCGTCCGGCACCCGGACCGACGCCGTTTTCTCGCGCCACTCATAGAGCGATCCCTCAACCTTTTCGCCGAGGGCGCTCGCCTGCTCGGAGTCGAGCTCGACGCCGACGATGCTGAGCCGGCCTCCGCGCAGCTCGACATTCCTGGCGCCGGCAAGGCGCAGTTCGATCCGCGCCCGTTGCAGCGCCAGCAGGTTCTCGGCCTCGGGAGGCAGTGGCCCGAAGCGGTCGCCAAGCTCGTCGCGGATCGCCCGCAGCTGGCCCGGCTCGCGGGCGGCGACGACTCGGCGGTGGACGTCGATCTTGGCCGCCTCGAACGGGATGTAGGAGGCCGGCAGGTAGGCGTCGACCGGGACGTCGAAGCGCAGCGGCTCGGCCTCCTCCTCCCCGGCCCGGTCGCCGGCGGCGGCGACGGCCTCGTCGATCATCTGGCAGTAGAGCTCGAACCCAACCGCGGCGACGTGGCCCGACTGCTCCTCGCCGAGGAGGTCGCCGGCGCCGCGGATGTCGAGGTCGCGCATCGCGATCTTGAATCCGGAGCCGAGCTCGGTGTGGTCGGCGAGGGTCGAGAGACGGGCCGCGGCCTCCTCGGTCAGCATCTCCGCTGAGGGATAGAGCAGGTAGGCGAACGCCCGCTCCCGCGACCGCCCGACCCGGCCGCGGATCTGGTAGGCCTGGGCCAGGCCGAGCCGGTCGGCGCGCTCGACGATCAGCGTGTTGGCGGTGGGGATGTCGAGGCCGGACTCGATGATCGTCGTCGTCACCAGGCAGTCGGCGTCCCCGCGCAGGAACCCGAGCATCGTCTGCTCCAGCCGGGACTCCTCCATCTGGCCGTGGGCTTCGGCGACGCGCGCCTTCGGGACCAGCCCTCGCAGCCGCTCGGCGACCTCGGGCAGGCTGTCGATCCGGTTGTGGAGGAGGAAGGCCTGGCCGCCGCGCTCGAGCTCGCGCTCGACCGCCCGGCGGACGAGGTCCTCGTCGTAGGGACCGACGTAGGTCCGCACCGGCCGCCGCCCCTCGGGCGGGGTCTCGATCACCGAGATGTCGCGGAGGCCGGCGAGGCTCATCTGGAGGGTGCGCGGGATCGGGGTCGCCGAGAGCGAGAGGACGTCGACCTTGAGCTTGAGCTGGCGCAGCAGCTCCTTCTGCTTGACGCCGAACCGCTGCTCCTCGTCGACGACCAGCAGGCCCAGGTCCTCGGCGCGGACGTCGCGGGAGAGCAGCCGGTGAGTGCCGATCAGGATGTCGACCTTGCCCGCTCTGAACGCCGCGAGGGCCGCTTTGACGTCGGCCGGCTTGCGCAGGCGTGAGACCCAGTCGAGCATGAACGGAAGGTCGGCGAGGCGCTCGCGGAAGGTGCCGAAGTGCTGCTGAGCGAGGATCGTCGTCGGCGCCAGCACCATCACCTGCTTGCCGTCGGCGGCGGCCTTGACCGCGGCGCGAAGCGCCACCTCGGTCTTGCCGAAGCCGACGTCGCCGCAAACCAGCCGGTCCATCGGCTGCTCGGACTCCATGTCGCCCTTGACCGCCTCGATCGCCTCGACCTGATCGGCGGTCTCGCGATAGGGGAACGCGGCCTCCATCGTCATCTGCCACTCGCCGTCGGGCGAGAACGCGTGGCCCTTCCGCGTCCGCCGCTCGGCGTAGAGATTGAGCAGCTCGCCGGCCAGTGCTCCGGCCGCGCGGCGGGCGCGCGCCTTCATGTTCTGCCAGCGTTTGCCGCCGAGCGCCGAGAGCGCCGGCTCGCCGCCGGCGCCGACGTAGCGGCTCAGCTTCGCCAGCTGGTCGGTGGGGACGTAGACCCGGTCCTCGCCCTTGTATTCGAGGTAGAGGTAGTCGCGGGTGATGCCGCCGACCTCGCGCGTCTCGAACCCCGCGAACCGGGCAACGCCGTGATCCTCGTGGACGACGTGGTCGCCGACGCGGAGGTCGCTGAACGCGAGCCTGCCTCGACCGGCGCCGGGGGCGCCCTCCGCCGCTCGTTTGCGGCGGTGGACGAGGCGCCGGAACGGGAAGACGGCCAGCCGCAGCTCGGGGCTGACGAAGCCCTCGCGAAGCCGCGCCTCGGCGAAGGCCAGGCCGGGGTCGGGCGAGAGCGCGCCGCCGTCGAGGATCGTCGCGTCGAGGCGGTCGAGGCCGTAGCGGGCGCGCTCCGCCTCACCGCGCCCGTCGAAGGCGACGACCGTGCGGTAGCCGGAGCGGACCAGTTTCTGCAGCTCGCCCTCGGCCTCCTTGATGCTGCGCGCGGGCGACTCGGCCCGCGATGCGCGGAACGCGTCCTCGCCGTCGTCGCCAGCCCCACTCACCGCGAGGACGGCGCGGGAGGCGAGCGGCGCGGCGACGTCGACGTAGAGGTGGCGGGCGTCATCGGCATGCATCGCTGTCGTCACGTCGTCCCAGTGGTCGGCCAGCGCCGGCTCGATCTCCTCGGCAGCAGCGAGGATGACCGCAGTCCGGTCGGGGACGAGGTCGAGGGGTGCCCCGAACTGCTCGAGCGGAAGGACCTCGGCGAGGCTTGGCGCCTCACCTCCCTCCTCGGCCGCCTCCATCGCCGCCAGCTCGGCCAGCTCGCGGTGCTCGACGTCGAGCTCGGCCGCGGGGGCGAGCTCGACCCGCTCGGCCTCGCCGAGCGAGCGCTGGGTGAAGGTCGAGAACCAGCGCATCGAGTCGACCTCGTCGCCGAACAGCTCGACTCTCACCGCCCGCTCCTCGGTCGCTCCGAAGACGTCGAGGATGCCGCCGCGGATCGCGAACTGGCCCCGCTCCTCGACCTGCTCGACCCGCTCGTAGCCGGCGGTGACCAGGTCCTCGGCGACCGCGCCGAGGTCGATTTCGTCGCCCCTGGAGACGGCGAAGCCGGCGGGCCGTAGCGAGGCGTCGGGCACCGCCTCGGCAAGGGCGACGGCGCTGGCGACGACAACGGCGTCCCCGCCCTCGCGGAGGGCGTCGAGGGCGTCGATCCGGAGGCCGACGAGGTGGGGCGGCGGCGTCACGTGCGAGGCGTATCCGGTTCCCCGCGAGGGATAGAGGCGGATACGACGGGGCGCCATGTAGGCGGAGAGGTCGGCCGCGAGGTCGCGGGCGGAGCGGTCGTCGGCACTGACCAGGAGCGCCGGGCGGCCGGCGAGGCCGCGGTCGTCCTCGAGAAGGGTCGCCAGCAGCAGCGGGCGCAGCGTCGCCGACGCGCGGACGCTGACCGCCTCGCCGATGCCGGCGGCGTCGGCAAGATCGGCCGCGAGCGCGCTCAGGCGCTCGTTCTCGGCGCTGATCTCGATCAGTGGGCGAAGGCTCATCGGACTGGCCAGGTTACGCTGCCGGACATGCGACTCCGCCGACCGTTCGCCGCCGGCTCGACGCTCGGGCTCCTTGCCCACAACGCGTTCGAGACCCGGGCCGGGGTCGGGCTGGTGTTCGAGCCGGAGCTCGGCCGTGGCGGGGCGACCGCGCTCTGGGCCTTCCTGATTCCGCTCGGACTGATCGCCGCCGCCCGCGGCGGGCGGGCCGCCGAGCGGATCACCGCGTTCAACGCTGGGATCGGCGTCGCCGGTGTCGCCGTCCACTTCAAGGCCTGGCCGTGGTCACTCCACAACGGCCTGCCGATGCTCGACGAAGCAGAGGGCCTGAGCGACGAACAGCTTCCCGCCTACAACGCGGTGCTCTGGGGCTGGGGAGTCGCCAGCGTCCTCAGCGTCCTGACCGAGACCGCGCCCGGGTCGCGCCGCTTCGCGCTTGCCGGGATCCTCAACTTCCCGGTCCTGCTGGCCTCGGCCCGCCACCACTTCCGCTGGGCGCGCGAGCAGGCCCGGCGCGAACCGGAGAGCTGGAGCCCGGCCCTCCTGGAGTCGTGAGCGGGTCGAGCTGGCCCGGCGGTGCCCGCGCCGCCCTCAGCCTCACCTTCGACAATCTCGGCGAGGCGGCGGAAATCGAGCTCGGCGCGATCCCTCCCGACGCCCCCCTCGGCGACCACCCGACCGCGACCCGAGTCCTCCCCTCCCTGCTCGGCGAGCTCGGGTCCCGAGGTCTCGGCTGCACCTTCTTCGTCGAGGGCCTCAACGCCGATGTCTATCCCGAGCTCCTCGCCGAGATCGACGCGGCCGGGCATGAGGTCGCCTATCACGCCTGGCGCCACGAGCACTGGGCTGGGTTGAGCGCCGCCGAGCAGGCGCAGAACCTGGCCCGCGGCAGGGCGGCGTTCGGCGCCCTCGGCCTCGACATGGCGGGGGTCCGGCCGCCGGGGGGCGGCCTCGGGCCGGGCGGTCTCGGCGTCCTTCGTGAGGCCGGGATGCGCTACTGCTCCCCGGCCGGCGCCGGAGCGGGCGAGGAGGGCGGGATCGCGCTGCTGCCGTTCCGCTGGCGCGACGTCGACGCCAGCAGCCTCCTGCCTGGCCTCGAGGCGGTGCGCGAAGAGGTCGCGGGAGCGGCCGGGCCGCTCGATCCCGGCGCCTTCCTCGCCGGCCTCGAGGCGGAGCTCGAGCGGCTCGCGACCGACGGCGGCTACATTGCCGTCGTCCTCCATCTCGCGATGCTGGACTGGCTCGGCGGCGAGCGCCTCGGTGCCCTCCTCGACCACGCCGCCGCCGCCTCCACCGCGGGCGAGCTCTGGGTCGCCCCATGCGCGAAGATTGCCGACCGCGTCCTCGCCGCCCCCGACGCCTTCGAGCGAGGCACGGAGCTCGACCCTCGCACCTGGTCGGACTGACGTGCCGTGGGTTAGCCGCCCATATGGGCGGCTAACCCACGGCACGTCTGGAGATCAGCCGCGGCTGCGGACGGCCGCGATCGTCTGCCGCAGGGTCTCGCGGGCGTCGTGGTGCGGCATCCAGCGCAGCTCCCGCCGGGCCCGGGTCGTGTCCATCAGCATCGGACGCCGGACCGCCTCGATCCAGGTCGCCTCCTGCGGCATGTAGGGGACATGGGAGAGCGCCTCGGCGGCGGCCTCGATCGCGACGTCCGGCGCGGTCGGGACACCCACCGCGTGCCAGCCGAGCTCGTGGGCAAGGTCGGAGATCGTCAGCTCCCCCGGGCCAGCGAGGTTGTAGGGGCCGGGCTCGCCGATGCCGATCGTCGCGGCCGTGAGCGCGGCGGCGACGTCGTCGTGGTGGACGAGCTGGAACCGGACGCCGGGATCGGGCAGGACCGGGCGCAGGCTGGGCGTCCGCCTCAGAGCCCAGCGCACCGGCCCCGGCAGCTTCTGGCCGAGCGCGAGCAGCGGGACGAGGTCGAGCAGGAGGGTCGCTTCGGGCCCGGCGACGATGCAGGGGCGGAAGACGTAGGCGTCGATCTCGGCGCCGTCGAGCACCTCGGCGAGCTCGGCCTCGACCTCGGCCTTGTCGGCGGAGTAGGGGTGCCGGTCGGACCCCCGCGCCGGCTCCTCCTCGGTGATCAGGTCCGGCAACCAACGGTGGAAGCCGTAGGCGGCGACCGAGGAGGTGTAGACGAGGCGCTCGGCGCCGGCGGCGACCGCCGCCTCGAAGACGTTGCGCGACCCGATCCGATTTATCTCCGGCCCCTCGTCGCTGTCGTCGACGATGATGAAGGCGAGGTGGACGACGACGTCGGCGCCGTCGACCAATGCCGCGACCGCGCCGGAGTCGCGGATGTCGCCCGGCCGGTACTCGGCCTTGTCCCACCCGTTTGCGACCGGGTCGAAGGGCCGGCGCGCCATGCCGACGATGCGGCCGACCTCGGGGGCGCGCTGCAGCGCCGCCATGAACGGCTTGCCGATCTCTCCTGTCGGTCCGGTGACGGCGACGGTCAGCACGGGCCCATTCTCCCCGACATGCGCCGTGGGGTGGCTACTTCAGCACCGTGAACTTCTTCACCGCAGGGGTCGGGTCGACGTTGCCCGCAGCGTCGGTCGCCCGCACCTTGAAGACGTGCTTGCCCGGCTTCAGGCCGCTTGTAGCTTCTTCGGCGAGCGGCATTCTTGAAGGGCTTGTGGTCGAGCTTGCACTCAAAGCTGGAGCCCGCCTCGCTCGAGCTGAACTTGAATTTCGACCGTGCGCTTGTGGGTGCGCCCGGGTCGGGCCCTTGGTGATCGTCGTCTGGGGCGGGGTCTTGTCCTTCTTTCCCTTCGCTTTGCCTTTGTTCTTGTTCTTGACGTCTTTGGTTTTTTCTTTGGTTCCGCCGGTGCCGCCTTCTTCTTTCGGCGCCGGCGCCGACGTCGTCGCCAGCGTCAGCTCCGAGGTCCCCGAGGCTTCGGTCTGGTCAGCCGCGATATTGATCCCGCCCGAGATCGGCGACGGGAAGGTGACCGACCAGTTGCCCGCCCCGTCGGCCGTCGCCTGCGCCGAGGAAGCTTTGGATCTCGCTCGGCGCGGAGGTCGCCTTGCGGAAGACGCGGACCAGGGCGCCGGGCCGGGCGCCGCCGCCGCTCGCCCCGGTCGTCGTCGCCGCTGGAAATCGTCGGCGCCTGGATCCCATCGTTGGGACCGGTTGCCTCATTGCCCGGCCCGTCGGCGCCGAGGTCGATGAATAGGTCGCCGGCTTCGGTGCCGTTCCCGGAGCCGTGGTTGCGGCCAATGACGGTTGTCGGTCGTCTTCGTCGTCGGCGACCTCGATTGCGTCGCCCTGGCTTTCGGAGATCGTGTTTTCATCGGTCGTGGTGTCGCCGCCGATCGTGTTGCCGGTCGAAGCGAGGGTGAGGAAGTTCTGGATCCGAATCCCGGCTTCCTGCGAGCCGAGGATTTCGTTGCCGAGCAGGACGTTTTCGTCGTTTTCGATCAGGACGCCGTTGCCAGACGAGTTTTCGATCAGGTTGCCTTCGACGCTACTGGGAGCCGGTTTCGTCGTTGCCCCAGAGCTTGATCCCGGTCGGTCGCCGCCGCGATCTGTGTTTTCGGCGATCAGGGATCCCGGGGCCGTGCTGTTCGATCGCCGACCCCGCCGGCCATGAGGATGCGGTTTTCCGTGGATCCGTGCCCGATCGGCTTCCAGCACGCCTTCGGAGCTGTCGAAGATGCCGGTACCGATCGGCGGGTGAGACCGTTCCCGTCCCGTCGCCGTTGAGGCCGATCGCGTTGCCCTGGACGACGAGATCCTCGGCGCCGATCCCGGCGAGGACGCCGTAGCTGCCGCCGCTGATGTGGTTCTCCTGTCCCGGTTCGGGGCCGCCGATCAGGACTTCGTCGGCGCCGCCGACCCGGATCGCCGCTTCGCCCATTTCGGCCTGTTCGAGCGCGGTGCCGTCGGCGGCGAGCCCGATGTAGTTGCCCTGGATCACATTCGGCCCCGAGGCCGGTTCCTCGAGCCCACCGTCGCCCTTGAGGTCGATGTTGACGATGCTCGAGACGAGGTTCCTGCTGCCGAAGACGTTGCAGCCGCCGTCGCATGGTGCCCCGGCAGAGGCGGCGCCGACGTCCGAGCCGATGCTGTTTTCCTTGGCGGCGACGCCGTTGTAGTCGGTGATCTCGAGGTCCTTGAAGTTGTTGGCACCCGGTTCTTCGCCGGGTTCGACCCCGCCGCCCGGCCCCACCCCGAAGTAGTTGCCGCTGATCGAGTAGAAGACAGCTCCCTCGAGGTCGAGGCCGGTGCCGTTGTTGCCGAAGACGTTGGGGTTGCCTTCGTTCGGCCCGCCGATGATGCCGCCTTCAGTCGCGGGCCCGAGCCGGACGCCGGTCGCGTTGCCGCCCGGTTCGGCGTTGAGGAGCAGCCCGATCCAGGAGTCTTCGAGACGGAATTCCGTCGCTTCGTTTACGACGTTGATGCCGGTCGCCATCCCGACGATCGCCACGCCTTTGATTTCGACTTCGTCCTCGGCGACGATCAGCCCGTCGTTGCTGGGAGTCGCCCGTTCGATCTGCACGCAGGGGCCGAGGATCCCGACGATCGGTTCGCAGCGCTGGCCGGGTTTGGTTCCCGTGGGGAAGATCTTCACTTTGTCGGTGATTTCCGGGGCCGCACCGCTGATCAGGATCTTGTCGTCGGAGGGGTCACCCATGAAGCTGCCGTCGAATTCGATCGAGTCGTTGATCGTGGTCGAGGCGTTCGACTCTTCGATCGCGGCGCGCAGCGTGCATTCGGTCGGAGCGCCCGCCGTGTCGCACGTTTCGTCGATGGCGGCATCGGGAGCGTCGCCTTTTACGTTGACCGGGTAGAGCTTCGCCGAGGCGACCGCGGGAGCCGAGCACCCCGATCAGAAGCAGGGCGAGGGTCGCGAGGACGAGAGGAACTCTGTTCGCGCCTGCGAAGGCACGACGGCGGACGAGCACGCGCCGACGATACCGGGCAAGCGATCGAAATCGCCATTCCTTCTGGCCGAAGCGACTAGTCGGCTGTCGGTAGCCCGGGGCCGGAGCGCTGCCACTCGACCTGGCCCTCGCCCTCGGCCGCCGAGCGGCCCTCGACGTCGTCCCAGGCGTGGAGCATCTGCTTGAGGCGGGCGACGGCCTCGGGCGGGTGGGACGCAACGGCCGTCGCCAGCTCGACCGCCGCCTCCTCGGTCGCGGCCGCCGGCGCGACCCGGTTGACGAGGCCGAGTCGCAGGGCCTCGTCGGCGCCGACCGTGCGCGAGGTGAGCAGCAGGTACTTGGCGGTGGCGAGGCCGCAGAGGGTGACGAGGCGCGCCGGGCCGACCGGGACGCCGAGGGCGGCGCCGGGGAACCGCATCCGCAGGTTCGAGCCGCCGACCCGCATGTCGCAGCAGATCGCGATCTCGGCGCCGCCGCCGACGACGTCGCCGTGGCAGGCGGCGACCGTCGGCTTCGGGAAGGAGACGATCGCGTCGTAGAGATCGGCGAAGAGCTGCATCCGCGCGACCCTCGCCTCCCGATCGAGCTCCTCGCGGACGTCGGCGCCGGCCGAGAGGCCCATGTGGTCGCCGGAGCTGATCACGAGGACCCGGACGGCCTCGTCCTCGCGCGCCGCAGCCAGCCGCGCGAGCATCTCATTCAGCATCAGGGTGTCGATCGCGTTCCGTGCCTCGGGGCGCTCGAGGCGGAGGACGGCGACGCCTTGGGTATCGACGTCATACGTGGTTCGGAGATCCGACATAAATTTCGCGCTTCGCTCGGTCGCAGGAACCAGATATGGATGCTCCCTCGCTCCGCGCTCAGGCGGAACCTAGCCGCTCGACCAATCTCTCGGCCTCGTCGGCAGCGGCGAGGATCAGTGCCTCGACCTCCTCGCGCGACTCGCGGAAGCCGCCGAGGACATGGGCGGAGACGATCTCGGGGTCGGTCGAGTCGGGCCTGCCGACCCCGACCCTGACCCGCCAGAACTCGGGGTCGCCGAACCCGGCGCGGAGGCTCTTCAGCCCGTTGTGGCCGGCGAGCCCGCCGCCGAGCCGGGCCTGGACCTCGCCGAATGGAAGGTCGATCTCGTCGTGGAGGACGACGACCCTGTCGAGCGGGACCTTGAGCGAACCGCGGGCGGGCCCGGCGGAGTCGCCAGAGTCGTTCATGAAGGTCTGCGGCAGCAGGATCGCGACCCGCGGCCCTCCGGGCCCGGCGCGCCCTTCCGTGATCTCGCCTCCGAAGCGGCTCTTGGCGCGGGGCAGGTCCCAGCGGCGGGACAGCTCGGCGCCGACCTCGAAGCCGATGTTGTGGCGGGTCCCGGCGTAGCTGCGGCCGGGGTTGCCGAGGCCGACGATCAGGATCCGCTCGCCGGAGGGGTCCTCCCGGCGTCGAAACAGGCCGATTGCGGCTACTCCTCGCCGGAGTCGCCCGAGTCGCCCTCGCCCTCGGCGGCCTCGCCCTCCTCCTCGGCAGGGGCCTCGCCCTCCTCGCCGACGAGCTCGGCCTCCTCCTCGACGGCGGGCTCGGGCTCTTCCTCGACGCGCGGCGGCGAGAGGGTCGCGATCGTGACCTCCTCGGGGTCGTCGGCGACCAGTTTGACGTCGCCGGGGATCGTCAGCGCGGAGAGCTGCAGGGTGTCGTTGATCTCCATCGCCGAGACGTCGGCGACTATCCGCTCCGGGATCTCGGTCGGCAGCGCTTCGACGGTGATCTCGCGGGTGACGTGCTCGAGCACGCCGCCCTCTTTGACGCCGGGCGCCACCTCGGAGCCCTCGAGCTCGATCGCGACCTCGGCCTGGATCTCCTCGTCGAGCTTGACCTCCTGGAGGTCGATGTGCTCGAGGTTGCCGCGGACGGGGTGAAGCTGCTGTTCCTTGACGACGACCGGGACGGCCGAGGCCCCCTCGACCTCGAGGTCGAACAGAGCCTGGCCGCCGGCGAGGACGGCGCGAATCTCCCGTTCCCCCGCCTCGAAGGTGCGGGCCTCGCTGCCGCCGGCGTAGACGACGCCGGGCACGAGGCCCTCACGCCTCAGGCGGCGCGAGCTGCGCGAGCCGTACTCCGCGCGCGGAGCCGCTTTCAGGGTTTCGCGTCCGGTGGCCATCGGATCGAAGAGGATAGAGAAACGGCGGCGGCGGGAGCCTGTGGCACCCTTCAGAATCCACTCATGGCCGATCAATCGAAGATTCCGAAGGGCCGGATACGCCGCTCCGCCAAGCTCGGCTCGGTCGTCGGGGTCCAGGGAGCGCGCTACGCGGGGACGAAGGCGACCAACGTCGCCCGCTCCGAGGAGGGCGGCCGCGAGAAGCTCGAGCAGCGCCACCTCGAAACCGCGATGAAGATGGTCGGCGCGCTCGGCCAGATGAAGGGCGCGGCGATGAAGCTCGGCCAGTTCGCCTCATTCATCGACACCGAGTTCATTCCCGAGGAGTACCGCGAGATCTACCAGGAGCAGCTGGCGAAGCTCCGCACCGACGCCCCGTCGATGCCGTGGGAGAAGGTCGAAGGGATCCTCGGGGAGGAATGGGACGAGGAGCCGCTCGACGAGCTGTTCTCCGAGTTCGAGCGGGAGGCGTTCGCCGCCGCCTCGATCGGACAGGTGCACCGGGCAAAGCTGCTCGATGGCCGCGCGGTCGCGGTCAAGGTCCAGTACCCGGGAATCGCGGAGGCGCTCGATGCCGACCTCCGCAATGCCGGGACCGTGGTCCGGCTCGCCCGCGCGCTCGCCCCGGGGCTCGACGCGAAGGCGATCGCGGACGAGATCCGCGAACGGGTGATGGAGGAGCTCGACTACGAGTACGAGGCCCAGAACCAGCGCAGCTTCTCGCGCGCCTATCGCGACCACCCGTTCATCTACGTCCCGGAAGTGATCACCCGGCTCTCACGGCGGCGGGTCCTGGTCACCGAGTACGTCGAGGGCAAGGGGTTCGAGGAGATCAAGGAGCTTCCCCACGAGGAGCGCAGCCGGTTCGGCGAGATCGTCTTCCGCGGCAGCCTCGGCTCGATCTTCCACCTCCAGCACTTCAACGCCGACCCCCATCCCGGCAACTACCTGCTGATGGACGACGGCCGGGTCGCCTTCCTCGACTTCGGGATGACGAAGAAGCTCGACAACGAGCAGATCGTGCTCCAGCAGCGTGCCTTCGACGCCGCCTCGCGCGACGACCCGGAGGCGTTCAGGTCCGCGCTCCACGACCTCGGCTTCATCAAGAGCCCTTCGAAGCTCGACGCCGAACGGTTGATGGAGCACATGATGGCCGTCGGCGGCTGGTACATCGAGGATCGCGAGATCGAGATCAGCGCCCGGCGGGTGATGAAGATCATCGAGTCGACCAATGACCCGCGCTCGGAGTACTACGACCTGATGCGGCGCGAGTCGCTGCCCGCCGAGGAGCTGATGGGGCGGCGGATGGAAATCGGCGTCGTCGCCGTGCTCGGGCAGCTGCGCGCAAAGCGCAACTGGCACCGGATCATGCGCGAGTGGGTCTACGGCGACCCGCCCGCGACCGAGCTCGGCCAGGAGGAGTGGGACTACTTCGAGGGAAGAGGAGTGTCGCGAACACCCGGACTGGCCGGAGCGGGCTGAGAGGAGCGATAGATGGGACGGATACGCCGCGGTTGGGAGCTGAGCAAGAAGAGCTGGGCGCTGCTGCGAGAGCATCCCGCGTTGGCGAAGTTCCCGCTCTACGGCGGGATCGCGGTGATCATCTGCGCCGCGATCGTGGTCGGTCCCGGCCTCTACCTGATCGACAACGGCAGCGCCGCGATCGGCGGCCCGCTGGCGGTGATCGGGTACTACCTGCTCGCCCTGATCGGCTACTACTTCAGCGTCGGCCTCGCCGCCGCTGCCGACATCGTCTTCCGCGGCGAGGAGGCGACGGTCGGGGACGGCCTCGCGATCTCCCGCAGCCGCTTTTCGCAGATCGCGGGATGGGCGGCGCTCTCGGCTTTCGTCGGCCTGATCCTCAGCGCGCTCCAGAACCAGGGCGGGATCTTCGGCGAGGTCCTCGGCCGGGTCCTGGCGATCGGCTGGACCCTGATCACGTTCCTCGCGGCGCCGGTGATCGCGTTCGAGGGCACCGGCCCGGTCGAGACCCTGAAACGCTCCTCGTCGATCTTCCGCCAGAAATGGGGGCAGCAGATCACCGGGAACATCGCGATCGGCGGCGCCGTCTTCGTGTTCGGGATGCTGCCGAGCATCATCCTCGTCGTCGCCGGCATCCTGATCTGGGCCTCGGCCGGGTTCGTCGGCGCCCTGCTGGTGATCCTCGGCGTGATCGGATTCGCGGTCTCGGCCGTGATCAGCAGCGCCCTCAGCGGGATCTTCGGCGTCGCCCTCTACCGCTACGCGACCGACAACGAGGCGCTCGGTGGCTTCACCGTCGAGGAGCTCGAGTCCGCGGTGCGGACGAAAGGCGGCCGCAACGCGCCGCCGAGGCGTGGCCGGACGTCTAGTCGACGTCGGCAGGCCGGGCCGGAGCGCTGCCACTCGACCTGGCCCTCGCCCTCGGCGCCGAGCGGCCTCGACGTCGTCCCAGGCGTGGAGCATCTGCTTGAGGCGGGCGACCGCCTCGGGTGGGTGGGCGGCGACGCCGGTCGCGAGCTCGACCGCGGCCTCCTCGGTCGCGGCGCCGGCGCGACCCGGTTGACGAGGCTGAGGCGCAGCGCCTCGTCGGCGCCGACAGTGCGCGAGGTGAGCAGCAGGTACTTGGCGGTCGCGAGGCCGCAGAGGGTGACCAGGCGCGCCGGGCCGACCGGGACGCCGAGGGCGGCGCCGGGGAACCGCATCCGCAGGTTCGAGCCGCCGACGCGCATGTCGCAGCAGATCGCGATCTCGGCCCCGCCGCCGACGACGTCGCCGTGGCAGGCGGCGATCGTCGGCTTCGGAAGGCGACGATCGCGTTGTAGAGATCGGCGAAGAGCTGCATCCGCTCGACCTTCGCCTCCCCATCGAGCTCCTCGCGGACGTCGGCCCGGCGGAGAGGCCCATGTGGTCGCCGGAGCTGATCACGAGGACCCGGACGGCCTCGTCCTCGCGCGCCTCGGCCAGCCGCGCGAGCATCTCGTTCAGCATCAGGGTGTCGATCGCGTTCCGCGCCTCGGGGCGCTCGAGGCGGAGGACGGCGACGCCTTGGTTATCGACGTCATACGTGGTTCGGAGATCCGACATAAATTTAGCTTTCGCTCGGTCGCAAGAACCCGATATGGACGCTCCCTCGCTCCGCGCTCAGGCGGAACCTAGCCGCTCGACCAAGCTCTCGGCCTCGTCGGCAGCGGCGAGGATCAGTGCCTCGACCTCCTCGCGCGACTCGCGGAAGCCGCCGAGGACGTGGGCGGAGACGATCTCGGGGTCGGTCGAGTCGGGCCTGCCGACCCCGACCCTGACCCGCCAGAACTCGGGGTCGCCGAACCCGGCGCGGAGGCTCTTCAGCCCGTTGTGGCCGGCGAGCCCGCCGCCGAGCCGCGCCTGGACCTCGCCGAAGGGAAGGTCGATCTCGTCGTGGAGGACGATGACCCTGTCGAGCGGGACCTTGAGCGAGCCGCGGGCGGGCCCGGCGGAGTCGCCGGAGTCGTTCATGAAGGTCTGCGGCAGCAGGATCGCGACCCGCGGCCCCCCGGGCCCGGCGCGCCCTTCGGTGATCTGGCCGCCGAAGCGGCTCTTGGCGCGGGGCAGGTCCCAGCGGCGGGACAGCTCGGCGCCGACCTCGAAGCCGATGTTGTGGCGGGTCCCGGCGTAGCTGCTGGCCGGGGTTGCCGAGGCCGACGATCAGGATCCGCTCGCCGGAGGGGTCCTCCCGGCGGCGAAACAGGCCGATTGCGGCTACTCCTCGCCGGAGTCGCCCGAGTCGCCCTCGCCCTCGGCGGCCTCGCCCTCCTCCTCGGCCGGGGCCTCGCCCTCCTCGCCGACGAGCTCGGCCTCCTCCTCGACGGCGGGCTCGGGCTCTTCCTCGACGCGCGGCGGCGAGAGGGTCGCGATCGTGACCTCCTCGGGGTCGTCGGCGACCAGTTTGACGTCGCCGGGGATCGTCAGCGCGGAGAGCTGCAGGGTGTCGTTGATCTCCATCGCCGAGACGTCGGCGACGATCCGCTCCGGGATCTCGGTCGGCAGCGCTTCGACGGTGATCTCGCGGGTGACGTGCTCGAGCACGCCGCCCTCTTTGACGCCGGGCGCCACCTCGGAGCCCTCGAGCTCGATCGCGACCTCGGCCTGGATCTCCTCGTCGAGCTTGACCTCCTGGAGGTCGATGTGCTCGAGGTTGCCGCGGACGGGGTGAAGCTGCTGTTCCTTGACGACGACCGGGACCGCCGAGGCCCCCTCGACCTCGAGGTCGAACAGGGCCTGGCCGCCGGCGAGCACGGCGCGAATCTCCCGTTCCCCCGCCTGGAAGGTGCGGGCCTCGCTGCCGCCGGCGTAGACGACGCCGGGCACCAGGCCCTCGCGCCTCAGGCGGCGCGAGCTGCGCGAGCCGTACTCCGCGCGCGGAGCCGCTTTCAGGGTTTCGCGTCCGGTGGCCATCGGATCGAAGAGGATAGAGAAACGGCGGCGGCGGGAGCCTGTGGCACCCTTCAGAATCCACTCATGGCCGATCAATCGAAGATTCCGAAGGGCCGGATACGCCGCTCCGCCAAGCTCGGCTCGGTCGTCGGGGTCCAGGGCGCGCGCTACGCGGGGACGAAGGCGACCAACGTCGCCCGCTCCGAGGAGGGCGGCCGCGAGAAGCTCGAGCAGCGCCACCTCGAAACCGCGATGAAGATGGTCGGCGCGCTCGGCCAGATGAAGGGCGCGGCGATGAAGCTCGGCCAGTTCGCCTCATTCATCGACACCGAGTTCATTCCCGAGGAGTACCGCGAGATCTACCAGGAGCAGCTGGCGAAGCTCCGCACCGACGCCCCGTCGATGCCGTGGGAGAAGGTCGAAGGGATCCTCGAGGAGGAATGGGACGAGGAGCCGCTCGACGAGCTGTTCGCCGAGTTCGAGCGCGAGGCGTTCGCCGCCGCCTCGATCGGCCAGGTGCACCGGGCAAAGCTGCTCGACGGCCGCGCGGTCGCGGTCAAGATCCAGTACCCGGGAATCGCGGAGGCGCTCGATGCCGACCTCCGCAATGCCGGGACCGTGGTCCGCCTCGCCCGCGCGCTCGCCCCCGGGCTCGACGCGAAGGCGATCGCGGACGAGATCCGCGAACGGGTGATGGAGGAGCTCGACTACGAGTACGAGGCCCAGAACCAGCGCAGCTTCTCGCGCGCCTACCGCGACCACCCGTTCATCTACGTGCCGGAAGTGATCACCCGGCTCTCACGGCGGCGGGTCCTGGTCACCGAGTACGTCGAGGGCAAGGGGTTCGAGGAGATCAAGGAGCTTCCCCACGAGGAGCGCAGCCGGTTCGGCGAGATCGTCTTCCGCGGCAGCCTCGGCTCGATCTTCCACCTCCAGCACTTCAACGCCGACCCCCACCCCGGCAACTACCTGCTGATGGACGACGGCCGGGTCGCCTTCCTCGACTTCGGGATGACGAAGAAGCTCGACAACGAGCAGATCGTGCTCCAGCAGCGTGCCTTCGACGCCGCCTCGCGCGACGACCCGGAGGCGTTCAGGTCCGCGCTCCACGACCTCGGCTTCATCAAGAGCCCTTCGAAGCTCGACGCCGAACGGCTGATGGAGCACATGATGGCCGTCGGCGGCTGGTACATCGAGGATCGCGAGATCGAGATCAGCGCCCGGCGGGTGATGAAGATCATCGAGTCGACCAACGACCCGCGCTCGGAGTACTACGACCTGATGCGGCGCGAGTCGCTGCCCGCCGAGGAGCTGATGGGGCGGCGGATGGAAATCGGCGTCGTCGCCGTGCTCGGGCAGCTGCGCGCGAAGCGCAACTGGCACCGGATCATGCGCGAGTGGGTCTACGGCGACCCGCCCGCGACCGAGCTCGGCGAGGAGGAGTGGGAGTACTTCGAGGGAAGAGGAGTGTCGCGAACACCCGGACTGGCCGGAGCGGGCTGAGAGGAGCGATAGATGGGACGGATACGCCGCGGTTGGGAGCTGAGCAAGAAGAGCTGGGCGCTGCTGCGAGGGCATCCCGCGTTGGCGAAGTTCCCGCTCTACGGCGGGATCGCGGTGATCATCTGCGCCGCGATCGTGGTCGGCCCCGGCCTCTACCTGATCGACAACGGCAGCGCCGCGATCGGCGGCCCGCTGGCGGTGATCGGGTACTACCTGCTCGCCCTGATCGGCTACTACTTCAGCGTCGGCCTCGCCGCCGCTGCCGACATGGTCTTCCGCGGCGAGGAGGCGACGGTCGGGGACGGCCTCGCGGTCTCCCGCAGCCGCTTCTCGCAGATCGCGGGATGGGCGGCGCTCTCGGCCTTCGTCGGCCTGATCCTCAGCGCGCTCCAGAACCAGGGCGGGATCTTCGGCGAGGTCCTCGGCCGGGTCCTGGCGATCGGCTGGACCCTGATCACGTTCCTCGCGGCGCCGGTGATCGCGTTCGAGGGCACCGGCCCGGTCGAGACCCTGAAACGCTCCTCGTCGATCTTCCGCCAGAAATGGGGGCAGCAGATCACCGGGAACATCGCGATCGGCGGCGCCGTCTTCCTGTTCGGGATGCTGCCGAGCATCATCCTCGTCGTCGCCGGCATCCTGATCTGGGCCTCGGCCGGGTTCGTCGGCGCCCTGCTGGTGATCCTCGGCGTGATCGGATTCGCGGTCTCGGCCGTGATCAGCAGCGCCCTCAGCGGGATCTTCGGCGTCGCCCTCTACCGCTACGCGACCGACAACGAGGCGCTCGGTGGCTTCACCGTCGAGGAGCTCGAGTCCGCGGTGCGGACGAAAGGCGGTCGCAACGCGCCGCCGACGGCGACCCCGGGGACCGTCTGAGAAGTCCTTTACGGGGACTTCCGATCCCATAGGTTGGGCTGACTCCAACCCGGAGGGGGCGATGAGCGCAGCAGAAATAGACGCCGGGGAATTTCGCGCCGGCCAGCGCCGCGACTGGAACACGGCGTCCGAGGGATGGCGGGAGTGGAATGAGCTGATCGACGGCTCGACCCATGTCGTCAGCGCGAGGATGGTCGAGATGGCCGGGATCGGCGAGAGCGACCGGGTCCTCGACGTGGCCGCCGGATACGGCGAACCGACGCTGACAGCGGCGAGGGTCGTCGGCCCCGGAGGGCAGGTGGTCGCCAGCGATATCTCGGCCGGAATGCTCGAGTTCGGCCGCGAGCGGGCGGCGGCAGCCGGGCTCGGCAATATCGAGTTCCTCGAGAGCGACGCGGCCTCGCTCGACCTGCCGGTGGAGAGCTTCGACGCCGCCCTCTCCCGCTGGGGAATCATCTTCGAGCCCGACGGAGAGGGCGCGGCGGCAAGGATCAAGGGCTTCATCAAGCCCGGTGGCCGGATGGCGATCAGCTCCTGGGGGCCGCCCGATCGGGTGCCCTTCCTGGCGGTCCCGATGAGGACGGTGATGCAGCGACTCGGTGTCGAGCCGCCCCCGCCCGGAACGCCTGGCCCGCTGTCGCGGCCGACCCCAGAGGCGATCGGCGGCCTGCTCGAGGGAGGTGGTTTCTCGGACGTCGATGTCGACGAGCTCGAGGTCGACTTCGAGTGGGAGTCGGCGGACGCCTTCACCCAATTCGTGAAGGAGATCGCCCCGCCGGTGTCCAACCTCCTGAAACCGCATCCCGAGGAGGTTCAGGAGGAAACGTGGGCGGCCGTCTCCGAGGCGGTGGCGGAGCACGCGGACGACGGCGTGATCCGGATGCGGAACCTGGTCCTGATCGCCGCCGGCACCGCTTGACGGTCAACCCAGCGCTGACGGCGTCGCCCGGCACGGTCGAGCCAGGTGACCGGTGCGTGCGATGGGTCTATGCTCGATCTTCCATCCCAAGGATCCACAGAAGGGACCCGAACATGGGTGCTCAGGAGAACAAGCAGACTGCAGAAGAGGCATATCGCGCGTTCAGCAACGGCGATGCAGAGGGCGCGATGAAGAACATGGACGACTCAATCGAGTGGACCGTGCGCGGCGACAATGCGCTGACCGGGACCTACAACGGCAAGCAGGCGGTCGGCGAGCTCTGGGGGGAGTTCGTGAGCAAGCAGTTCACCACGGCGCCGCACGACTTCGTCGCCGACGGCGGCAAGGTCGTTGTCCTGACAACGGTCTCGCTCGATGGCGAGGCGTGGGAGGACGCCGACATCCTCACCTACAACGGCGAGGGAAGGCTCGTCGCCTTCGACACACTCGGCGATTCGAAGGTGGGCGACCGAGTCTTCGCAAAGTAGGCGCGCGAACGATCAACTGATCGAGGCGAACAGGCGGGGGTCGTTCGAGCACAAACCGCCGACCCCCGCCGCCACCAGCTTCCGCATCCGGTCGAGGTCGTCGACGGTCCAGGCGATCAGCTCGACGCCGGCGGAGCGCGCGACCTCGGCCAGCCGCGGGGTGACGATCGGGTGATAGACCCAGAGCGCGCTGACCCCCATCTCCGGCAGCTCGCGAGCGGCGATCGCCGGGAAGCGCCGCCGCATCGAGACCAGCGCCGCCAGCATCGGCAGCCGCGCCCACCGCTTCGAGGCCCAGTCCCTGGTCACCTTCGGGTAGGTCCACCCGCGGCGGAGCCGGGGCTCGAGCTCGCGGACCCGGGCCAGGGTCGAGAGCTCCATCGTCGAGATCATCGCCCGGTCGAGGAGGTCGCGCTCGCGGACCGCGTCGACGATCTCCTCCTCGCGGCCCGGGAGCTTGATGTCGAGGTCGATTTCGACCCGGTCGAGAGGAGGTTCGAGGAAGGCGTCGAGCCCCTCGGCCAGGGTCAGCGGGCGACGGCGCTCGGCGTCGTGCCAGTCATGGGCGATCAGGAGCGGCGTCCGATCGGCGGCGGCCATCCTGGGATGGCCGCCGCGGGTCCAGAGGACGTCGATCTCGATCGTGTCGACGCCGGCCTCGATCGCGGCGGCAAAGCTCTCCGGCGTGTTGCCGGGGACGATCCGGTCGGCGCCCTTGTGGCCGACCAGCCGCAGGCCCTCCGGCATCAGCGCGGTGCTCTGCGGCCGCTCATCGAGGCGGCATTATCGCGGTTCCGGCCTCAGCCCTCCTCGGCGAGGATCGCGTAGATCCGGCGCCGCGTCTCGTCGAGCAGCTCGCGGACCCGGCGCTGCTGGTCCTCGTCGGCGGCGTGGAAGACCTGGCCGATCGAGTGGTGCAGCTTGTGGACCGAATCGCGCAGCTGGAACTGCTCGGGGTCGGTTCCCGCTCGGACCGCGTCCCAGGGCGCCTGCTCCCCCGCCCGCGACTCCTGCTCCGCGCGCCCGGAGTCGGTCAGGGTAAAGCGGCGCTTCCCCTCGATCTCCTGGCCGCTGATCAGGCCCTCGTCCTCGAGCATCTGGAGAGTCGGGTAGATCGAGCCGGCGCTCGGGGTCCATGCCCCCTCGGTGCGCTCCTCGATCTCGCGGATCATCTCGTAGCCGTGCATCGGCCGCTCGGCAAGGAGGGCGAGGGCGGCGGCGCGAACGTCACCGCGCCGCGCGCGCGGCCCACCGCGGCCGCGCCGCGGCCGTAGCCATATCCGCGGCTGCGCGCGAACTCGCGCCTGCCGGGACCGTGTCGTGGATGTCTGTGGTGCATCAGATACCTTTCTATCGTGAGCTAACGCGATATATCGTAATGTATCGCGTGCATCGGCCTACGGGCGGGCGCTCGGCGCTCGGCATGGGGAAAAAGGTAGCCCGCCGCTCCGCACCTCAGAAGAGGGCGAGTCGGTCGAACGCCGAATATGATCAACGCGATGCGCGAGCCCAGCTGGAAAAGGATGCTGATTGAAGGTTGGGCCTTCGTCGTCATAGGCGTAATCGCCTTCGTCGGAGGCCTGGTGGCTGGTGGCCTCCTTGGCTCGACGAAGACGGAGACCGTCTACGTTTCCGCCCCCTCGAACGCAGCCGAAGAAGCTGAACCGGCGGAAGCAACCGCTGAAGCGGCGGAACCCGAAGAAGGAACCGGAGGCGCGGCAACTGGGGGGAACGCCTCCAACGAAGCGGGCGCCCCGGTCTTCGCGAGCAACGGCTGCGGCAGCTGTCACACCTTCAAGGCAGCCAACTCGACTGGAACGACCGGGCCGGACCTGAACGAATACCTGGCCCCCGACGACGACAAGGCCGGGATCGAAGAGATGATCGTTGACCCGAACAGCGAGATCGCCGAAGGCTACTCAGCCAACGTGATGCCGAAGAACTATGGCCAGAGCATCTCCAAGAGTGAAATCGAACAGCTGGTCCAGTTCCTGATCAAGAACTCGCCCGCGAGCGGCACGAAGCCAGAGGGTCCGGGCGGCGAGGAACACGACGTCGGCGGACCCAGCAACTGAGCCCGGGCAGATCAGCCTCCTAGCTCGAAGGTCCGCCATGCGGTGGGCGTTCCTTGTCGTCGCCATCCTCGGGGTGGTCGCGGTCGGAGCCGTGGCCCCTCTTGAGCGGCGAGCGCGGTAGCTTCTTGCTTCATGGTCAAGGCGATGGCCCGGATCCAGATGCCCCTCCCCGTCGAGTGAGCCGGGATGGCGCGGCTCGCGCTTCCATCCCTCGGTCGCCTCTTCGCGCTGCCCGCTGACGTGATCGGGGCGCTGCGGACGATCCCCGAGATCGTCGAGAGCACGGGCGATGGAGGAGCACACCTCGGCTCTCGCGGAGGTGCCCGGGCGCTACGCGAAGTCTCCGCGGACACCAAGGCGCTGCCGGTGCTTCGTGAGGACATGGCCAAGGTCGCAGTAGCGACCAGCGTCCTCGAGCGCGATGGACGTGGCCGCATGGCGACAATTCAGGAGGCGATGCCCGAGACTGGTCGAGGTCGAGCGCGCATCGGAACTGCCGGAGATGACCCGCAGTGGGAATCGAGGGCTACGGCACCGAGGAAAAGCTCGACGGGGTGGAAGGCTAACAGCAGCGTCATCGCGGACGCGATTGCCTGACCTAAGCCCTTGACGCCGGGTGCCGGGTCAGAAGAGGAACCAGGGAGATTGTCCAAACTCTGGGCTCGAGGCTCAATCCGAGGAGAAGGGCTACCTGGCGACGCTCCATTGGGCCGCGCTAGCGCCTCGCCCGTGACCGCCTCGTGCCCAAATCGCCCGCAAACCGCTCTGGAATGCGGGGGAAGCTAGAAGAGCTGGTTCTCGCCGGCGAAGATCTCCGAGACGGAGTCGTCGGTGAAGATCCGCCGGATCGAGTCGGCGAAGGTGCTGGCGGTCGTCAGGACCGTGATGTTGTCGGGGGCGTCGGGCCGCAGCGGGATCGTGTCGGTGACGACGATTCGCTCGATTCCGGACTCCTCGTAGGCGAGGCGCTCGTAGGCGGGACCGGAGAAGACGCCGTGGGTGGCGACCGCGATCACCCGCGCCGCGCCCTCGTCGCGCACGGTCTGGGCCGCGGCGCAGAGGGTGCCGGCGGTGTCGATCATGTCGTCGACGAGGACGGCGGTCTTGCCCTTGACGTCTCCGACCACGTAGCCGATCTCGGCGACCTGCTGGGCGGGGCGCTCCTTCTCCATCACCGCCCAGTGGGTGCCGACCCGGCGGGCGAAGTTGCGGGCCGTCTTCACCCGACCGGCGTCGGGGGAGACGATCACGAGGTCGTCGGTCATGTTCTGGTCGACGAACCACTGGGTCAGCATCGGCATCGCGGTCATGTGGTCGACCGGGATGTGGAAGAAGCCCTGCACCTGTCCGGCGTGGAGGTCCATCGTCAGGACGCGGTCGGTCCCGACCCCCTCGAGGCACTTGGCGACGATCCGGGCCGAGATCGGCTCGCGCGGGGCCGACTTCTTGTCCTGGCGGGCATAGCCGTACCAGGGCATGACGGCGATTATCCGGTGGGCAGAGGCGCCCTGGGCGGCGTCGATCATGGTCAGCAGCTCGATCAGCGCGTCGTTCGGGGTCATCCCGCTCTGCTCGTTGGCGCTGGTCGACTGGACGATGAAGACGTCGGCGCCGCGGATCGACTCCTCGTAGCGGCAGTAGACCTCGCCGTTGGCGAAGGTCTTCAGCGTCACCTGGCCGAGGTCGATGTCGAGCTTGTTCGCGACCCTGGCGGCGAGCTCCATCGAGCTGCGGCCGCCGAAGACCATCATCCGCTTCGAGTAGTCGTGCCCGATCGCGGTCGCCGCCGCTCGTCTCCGGGCGCTCCTCGATCGCGCTCACTCGTCCTCCTCCTCACGAATCTCGCCCGCCTTCTTCTCGGCGTAGCCCTCGATGTTCCGCTGATCGTTGTCGCTCACCGCAAGTGCCCCTTCGGGAACGTCGCCCTTCACCACCGCTCCGGCGCCAGTGTAGGCCTTGTCCCCGACTTGTACCGGGGCGATCAGCATCGTGTCAACGCCGATGCGCACCTGGTCGCCGATCACCGTCCGGTGCTTGCGGAAACCGTCGTAGTTGGCGGTCACGGTGCCGGCGCCGAGGTTGCTGCCGGCGCCGACCTCGGCATCGCCGACGTAGGAGAGGTGGGGGACCTTGGAGCCCTCGCCGATCTTCGAGTTCTTGATCTCGACGAAGGAGCCGGCCTTGGCGCCGGCGGCGAGCTCGGTTCCGGGCCGCAGGTACGCGTAGGGGCCGACATGGCAGCCGTCGAGGACGTCGCACTCGACCAGGTAGGAATGTGGGACGACGACGCCCTCGCCGAGGCGCGCGTCGATCAGGGTGGTGAGCGGGCCGACGGTCGAGTTCGCACCGACCGCGGAGCCGCCGCGGAGGCTGGTGCCGGGCTCGATCCGGGCGTCGGCGGCGATCTCGACGTCGGCCTCGACCCAGGTCGAGGCGGGGTCGACGATCGTCACGCCGGCAAGCATGTGGGCCTCGAGGATGCGGCGGCGGGACTCGGCCTCGGCGATCGCCAGCTCGGCCCGGGTGTTGACGCCGATCATCACGCCCTCGTCCTCGGTGACGGCGGCGAGGACCCGGCGGCCCGCCTCGCGGATCAGCGGCAGGACGTCGCCGATGTAGTACTCGCCCTGGGAGTTGTCGTTGCCGATCCGGCCGAGCGCGTCTGCGAGCGGGGCGGCGGCGAAGGCGTAGGCGCCGGTGTTGACCTCGCGGATCTCGAGCTCCTCTGGGGTCGCGTCGCCCTCCCCCTTCGCCTCGACGATCCGGGCCAGGTCGCCGGAGTCGGGGTCGCGGATGATCCGGCCATAGCTGCCGGGCTCCTCGAGCACGGCGGTCATCACCGTCGCGCCGGCGTCGGCGTCGCGGTGCGCCTCGAGCAGCTCGGCGATCGCCGACGAGGAGACGACCGGGTGGTCGCCGGAGAGGACGACGACGGTGTCCGCTTCGCCGATCAGGTCGACGGCCGCGCGAAGAGCGCCCCCGGTCCCGTCTGGCTCCGGCTGGACGACGGTCTCGGTTCCCTCGGGCAGGCCGGGAGCGAGATCGTGCTTCGGCGAGACGATCACGGCGACGCGGCCGGCCCCGGCCTCGCGGGCGGCGAGGATCGGCCAGGCGACCATCGGGCGCCCGCAGACGGGATGCAGCATCTTCGGCAGCGAGGAGCGCATTCGGGTGCCCTCGCCCGCCGCCAGGACCAGGACCAGAGGCGAGCTCACCCCGGAATCGTAGTCCGTGTCAGGTGGTTCGGGCGGTCGCGCCCCGGGAGAGGTCTTTTCCGACCAGGGCGATCGAGACCAGCATCCAGCCGGCGAAGATCAGGTCGATTCCGACCAGGAGGCCGATCGCCCAGTCGGCCGAGCTCGGCAGCTTGGCGAGGACGAGGATTCCGATCAGGAGGCCGGCGACCCCGCTGAGGCCGACGAGACCGGCGCCCTGCTGGCCGCGGCTCGCGAACGCGACCGCGATTCGGGTAACGCCCATGAACAGGAAGTAGATGCCGAGGACGAAGGTCAGGGTGAGGGTGCCGTTGTGGGGTTCGATCACGAGCCAGAACCCGACGATGAACGTCAGGAACGCCCAGATCAACCTCAGGACCACGCTGCCGACCGTCGTCGCGTTGAACGCCGCCGCGATCAGGACGGCGCCGACGATGATCAGGATCCAGCCGATGAAGATCGCGGTCCCGACCGAGAAGGCGGCCGGGAAGATGATCGCGATGCAGCCGATCACGATCGCGGCGATCCCGATCGCCATCAGCGCCCTCCAGGTGCGCCGCAGCTCCTTCTGGGCCTCGGGATCAGCCGCCAGGCCACCCATCTCCATAGCGGCAACCCTAAGCGGGGCGCCAGACGGGATCAACCGCCGTCGGCGGGCGCCGCATTCTCGGCGGCCTCGCGCTCGATCTGCCTCTCCTAGAAGCGAACCCACTTCCGCACCGCGTTGTCGGAGACTCCGTACTTGCGGCCGACGGCCGAGTAGCCGGTCTCCTCGATCTGCTGCAACAACTGGTCGTAGGGTGGGCGCGCCACCTTTCTACGATCGGGTGTCGGCCTCCCGCGAAGCTCGGTTGAACGATCCCGGCTCATTGCGCACTCGCGGGAGCAATATGCGTGTCGCCGATATTTCGCCGTGAACCTTCGGCCGCACTTCTTGCAGGCACGAATGGGGGGCGGCATCCGGTTTTTCCGACCGCAGTGGGTCTCTAGGGTCGCCGCGCAGTTCGGGCAGACCAGTCGGAGGTTCTCCAAGCGATTGTCGTCGGGAACTCCGTTGATGTGGTCAAGGATCAGCGACATTCGGTTCCCACGCCAGATTTCATCCTGGCCGCAAAGCTCGCACTTCCGCTCCCTGAGATTCTCTTCGAACAAGCGGTGCTTGAGGTTCCGACGCGAATAGGTTGAGCCTTGGACCAGAATCTCATCCAGTGGCATCGGCGGGTTCTCGAGGGATGCGCTCGAGGCCGCGTTGGGATCGAAGTGATTGGTCGAGATGCGCCATACGTGATCGACGTACTTCCGGAGAACCGCGTGATTGCCGCCGGCAGGTCTCATTCCAAGACGGCGAAGCACTTCGCTGTAGGACATCGATGCAGCGACAGCCTGGCGTGCTTCCTCCTCGGAATACCTGGGCATGATCGAACACTAGTTCGGGTCCCGGACGACGCGATGCGGATCGATCGCCCGCTAAGGTCGAGCCCCAATCCGGGGTGGTGTAATCGGTAGCACGCCAGGTTTTGGTCCTGGAAGAGAGGGGTTCAAATCCTCCCCCCGGAGCTACTCCTCTGAGGACGGCCGCACCTTGCCGCCCTCGGCGCCGGGCTCCATCGCCGGGCCGCGCGGCGAGGCGATGCCGAGGACGCGCATCGCCTTCAGGCCGAGGCCGAGCTTCTCGCGGCCCTCGGTTGCGGAGACGTCGTGGCCGCAGAGCTCGCGGACCCGCTCGAGGCGGTAGCGGATCGTGTGGCGGTGGGTGAAGAGCTGTTTCGCGGTCGCGGCGACGTTGCCGTCGTTGTCGAGGTAGGCCTCGACGGTGGCGACGAGCTCCGTCTCATACTGCTCGTCGTAGGCGGAGAGCGGCTCGACCGTCTCGCCGTAGAAGCGCTCGAGCTCGCCCGGGTCCTCGCTCATCGCCGGCAGCAGCAGGCGGTAGGCGCCGGTGTCCTCGAACGCGAGCAGCGGCAGCCCCTCGGCCTCGCCGACGTTGACCGCCAGGCGGGCCTCGCTGCCGGCGCGGTGGAGGTCGGCGGGGTCGGCGGCGCGGCGGCTGCACCCGATCGTGACGTGGAAGCCGGCGAGGGCTTCCTCGAGCTCGCGCGAGAGCCCATTCGCCGCCCGCGCCAGGCGCTCGTCGTCCTCGGCGGGGGCGATCACCGCGATCTCCGCGGTCGACTCGCCGCCGTCAGGGTTGGCGAGCGCGCCGGGGGCGAAGGAGCGCAGGGTCCGCATCGCCAGGTTCAGCACCCGATCGCGCCACTCGCCGGTCTGCGCCGTCCGCGGCGCCGTCCGCACGACGATCACGCCTGCCCCCTTCTCGAGATCGGCTCCGAGCTCGGCGGCGCGGGCGACGATGTCGCCGCGGTCGGTCACCTCGCGGCCGATCACCGCATCGACGAAGGCGCACGCCACCTCCTCGCTCTCCCACTCCGGCGAGCGCGAGCGCTCGAGCTCTAGCGCCAGCAGCGTCGTCACCATCCGCGCGATCGTCGGGTCGGGCTCGGCCCTGCCGCGGTGGCGGAGCTCGCCGACGACGCTGTCGGCGACCCGCAGCTCGGTCGTCGTCACCCCCTCCCCCGCCGCCAGCAGCTTCTTCTCCTGGTCGGGCGAGGCGCCGGCGATCGCGAGCACGGCGCCGGAGCGGTCGATGAGGGCGACGCTGGCGTCGAGCACGCGGGCCGCGGCGCGGGCCACCGCGGGCAGACCGGCGCCTCCCTCAACCGCCTCAGAGAGCGCGGCGAGGTCCCCTGCATCTGCGGGATTTGCAGCCTTTTTCTGACCTTTTGCGGTCGCCGACATGCCGCGCATTATCCCTGGCGGAAGGGTCCGGCCCGGGCTCAGCTGAAGAATTCGGAGATCGCGTCGTAGTAGTAGACGAACGCGAGGCCGGCGACAACGCCGGTCAGGACCAGGGCGCAGAGGACGATCAGCGAGAGTACGCCCGCGGCCGCCTTCTCCCAGATCCGGCCGTAGGAACTGATCGCCGGGACGAGGATCAGGCCGATGAAGGCGGCGAGGCTGACGAGCCCGGCGGCGCCGAACAGCAGGTACTCATTCTCGATCTTCTGGACCGCCAGCAACAGCACGGTGCCCATTCTGGCGCAACGTGGTGATGGTGAGGGCGATCGCCGCGCAGAGCGAGAAGGCGGCGGCGCCGAGCGCCCAGCCGCCGTTGACATCGCTGAGGTAGTGGGCGCCGAGGTAGACGCGGGTGAGGCCTACGAGCGCGGTCAGCACCAGCCCGGCGGTGACGATCGCCGCGCCGCGGCTGATCCCCGGCCGCAGCCTGAGGACGAACATCACCGCCAGCCAGACGTAGAAGGTCGAGTAGGCGGCATGGCCGCTCGGGAACGAGGACCCGGAGGCGTCGACGAGCGAGCCCTCGGGCCGCGGCCGGTCGATCGCCGCCTTGATCTCGTGCACGCCGACGAAGACGATCGCCATCCCGATCAGCAGCACGGCGAACTCGGCCCAGCGCCGCCGCATCGCGAGCACGGCGGCGGAGATCGCCACCAGCGGGAAGACGACGGCCGAGGAGCCGAGCACCGTGACCACCTTGGCGACGTCGACGAGCCACCGGGTGCGCAGCGCTTCGACGACTTCGGCCGCGACTTCGTCGCCCGGGGTCGGCCCGGGATCGCCGTTGATGATCGAGATGTACCCGATCAGGACGAAGCCGCCGACGGCCAGCACCGCCATCAACGACGTGAACTCGAGGCCGAACGTCCCACCCGGCGTCACCCGCGCCCAGAGGAATTCGAGCTGGGGTCGGAAGCGGCGGACGAGGAGGACGATCCAGCGGGTGGCCGCGTGGGACTCCATCCAGCGCACGGCCGCGCGTCGGTTCTCGGCAACCCTGAAGTGGCGTCGGAGGGAGAACCCGCCGACGACGATCACGATGAAGGCGCCGAGGACGAAGGCGCCTTTGCCGGCGTAGTTGAGGACCGAGTCGATGCTGCGCGAGAACAGGTATCCGAGGACGATCGCGCTGCTGACCCAGATCCCGGTGCCGAGGACGCTGTAGGGGACGAACATCCGGTAGCGCATCCCCGAGCTGCCGGCGATGAACGGGGCAAAGGCGCGCACGAAGCCGACGAAGCGGCCGATGAAGATCGTCTTGCCGCCGTGACGCTCGAAGTGGTCGTCGATCTGTTCGAGCCGCTCCTCGCTGACCCCGAAGCGCGGGCCGTTGCGCATCAGGAATTCGCGACCCAGCCTGCGGCCGATGAAGAAGCTGGTGGAGTCGCCGGCGAATGCACAGACCCAGGCGATCGCGATCACGATGTAGACGTTGGTCGCGCCCTGGCCGGCGGTGGCGCCGCCGAGGATCATCACCGTCTCCCCCGGCACCAGCAGGCCGACGAACGCCCCGGTCTCGGCGAAGGCGAAGAACCCGACCAGGAGGTAGGTCCAGGCCCCGAGCGCGTGGGAGACGTCCTCGAGGACCTTCTCGAGGTCGATCAGCTGGGTGAATGCGATGTACGCGGCGAGGGCCGCTACGCCGATCGCCCCCCGCATCGCCCACTTCCGCCACCCCTTCGCTTTGCCGCCCGGCAGCCTCATGGCGCGGCGCCAGCCTCGCAGACGATCGCGTCGTCACGGTCGAGCTGCTCGGCGACCCGCTCGGCGGCCGCCAGGCCCTCGCAGAGCCCGACCGCGGTCGGGCCGCTGCCGGTGAGCATCGCGTGGCCTGCCCCGGCGCGGCGCAGGGCGTCTAGCGCCTCGCCGATCTCCGGGCGGAGGGCGCGGGCCGCCGGCTCGAGGTCATTGACGAGCAGGTCCGAGTAGGAGAGCGGCGACGCGCCGGCGCCCGCCGCAACGCGCAGGCGGCCGGCGATCCTGGCCAGCTCGCCGGCGCCGAACCCGAGGCCGAGAGGGTCGGCCTCGGCGAAGACCTCGGCGGTGCTGAGCCCCCCACCCCCCGGCAGGAGGACGACCGCGTGCGGCGCCGGGTCAGGGAGACGCTCGACGTGCTCGCCGGCGCCTTGGACGAGCGAGAGCTCCGGGAGCAGCTGCGAGGGGACGTCGGCCCCGAGCGCCGCCGCCAGCTCCGGCAGGTCGGCGACCTCGCCCGCGGCGAGCCGCAGCACGGCGGCCGCATCTGCGCTGCCGCCGCCGAGTCCGGCAGCGATCGGGATCCGCTTCTCGATCTCGATCCGGAGCGGGGGATGGCCCCAGCCACTGGCGCGGAGTGCGGCAAGAGCCAGCTCGGCGAGATTCCCGCCGCCTCCCAGCGCCTCGCAGAGGACCGTGTCGGCCTCCGAGCTCCCGACATCGATCAGGTCGGCGAGCGCAAGCGGCTCGAACAGCGAGCAGAGCTCGTGCAGGCCGTCGGCGCGGCGCGGCCCGAGGTAGAGGCAGAGGTTGATCTTCGCGGGGGCGAGGATCCTCATCGCGCCAGCTTCGCCGCCAGCGCCGCGAAGTCCTCGGGGGACAGCGCCTCGGCCCGGGCGTTGGGCGGCAGGCCGAGCTCGGTGAGGGCCTCGCGCGCCGCCTCGCGCATCCCCGGCCGGACGTGCTCGAGCGAGCGCGGCAGGGACTTGCGCCGGTGGGCGAAGGCGGCCCGCATCAGCTCGCGCGTGGCGGCGTCGGCGCCGGGCCCGGTCCGGCGCAGCCCGAGGATCGCCGACTCGACCCGCGGCCGGGGGCGGAACACGGCGGGGTCGACGGTGCGAACCAGCCGCACGTCGCAGGAGAACTGGACCAGGACGGTGGGCGAGCCGTAGACGCGGCCACCCGGCTCGGCGCGCAGGCGGTCGGCGATCTCGCGCTGGACCATCGCCGTCCACCGGGTCAGCGAGGGAAGCTCCTCGATCGTGCGCAGGATCAGCGGCGTCGCGACCGAGTAGGGCAGGTTGGCGACGAGCGCGGTCGGTGCCGGGTCGAGGGCTGCGAGATCGATCTTCATCGCATCGCCCCAGTGAAGGTCGACGTTCTCGCGCCTGGCCAGCTCCGCGAGCGCCGGTTCGAGCCCGCGGTCGAGCTCGATCGAGTGAACATGCGAGGCAGCCCCGGCGAGGCGCTCGGTCAGCACCCCCTCGCCGGCGCCGACCTCGAGGACGACGTCGCCCTGGTCGAGCTCGGCGTCGCGGACGATCGCGTCGAGCAGGTTCGGGTCGGCGAGGAAGTTCTGGCCGAGCCTAGCGCCCATCCGGAAACTCCGCGTGTGCGGCTGGCGAGCGCCGGACCAAGCAGGGCCAGGACGAGGAGGCACGAATGGCAGCGCCATTCGGCCGACTGAGGACGCCGCCCTGCGCAGCGTCCGCCGTCGCCAAACGTGCGTAGAGGTTTCCGGACGGGCGCTCAACCACGGCCGCCTACCAGCCGAAGAGGGTGCGCGAGTTCGCCTCGACGACGCGCTCCAACTCCTCGTAGGCCTGGCCTCTGGTCTGCGCCACCACCTCCGCCGTCGCGACAACGTTCGCCGGCTCGTTGGGCTTCCCCCGCACCGGTTGGGGCGCCAGGTACGGGGCGTCGGTCTCGACCAGGAGCAGCTCGTCGGGCAGCGCCGCGGCCGCCTCGCGGAGCTCATCGGCCTTCGGATAGGTGACGATCCCCGAGAACGAGCAATACCAGCCGCGCTCGATCGCGTCCTGGACGCGCCACGGCGCGAGGAAGCAGTGGAGGATCACCGGGACCTCGGTCGGGTGCTGGTCGAGGATGCTGAAGACCTCGTCGACCGCCCCGCTCTCCCCGTCGGGATCTCGGGCGTGGATCACGATCGGCAGGCCGAAGCGGTCGGCGATCTCGATCTGGGCGACGAACGCGACCTGCTGGGCCCCCTGGCTCGCCGTCTCCCGGTAGTAGTCGAGGCCGGTCTCGCCGATAGCCCGCACCTTCTCGTGTTCGGCCAGCTCCCAGACTTCGGCCGCGAGGTCGTCGTCGAATTCGTCGGCCGTGGTCGGGTGGCAGCCCGCGGTCGCGAAGACCCCCTCGTGGCGCTCGGCGGCGGCAAGGGCGACCCGGTTCGTCTCGGTGCCGAGCCCGACGTTGAGCATCCGCCGCACGCCGGCCGCCTCGGCCGCCGCCACCAGGTCGTCCTCCTCGCCCTCGCAGAGGAAGAGATGGGTATGGGAGTCGATCACCGGGGCCAGTCTATGAATAGCCTTGCGCCATGTCGGATCCGGCCGACTACTACCGCGAGATCTACGCCCGCGGGCTCGGCGGCGAGACGCCCTCGATCCCGGTCGCGATCGCCGAGCTCGAGCGCCGCGCCGCGGAGGAGATGGATCCCAACGCGGCCGCCTACGTCTTCGCCGGCGCCGGGACCGAGGAGACGATGGACGCCAACCGCGCCGCCTTCGCGCGGCATCGCCTCGTCCCGCGAATGCTGCGCGACGTCGCCGAACGCGACCTCTCGACCACCGTTCTCGGGACCGAGATGCCGGCGCCGCTGCTGCTGGCGCCGATCGGCGTGCAGAAGATCGTCCACGAGGACGGCGAGCTGGCGACGGCGCGCGCGGCGGCCGGCCTCGGCGTGCCGATGATCGCCAGCACCGCATCGCACTTCACGCTCGAGGAGATCGCCGAGGCCGGAGGGGACTCGCCGCGCTGGTTCCAGCTCTACTGGACCGCCGAGCGCCGCCACGTCGAGAGCTTCGTCCGGCGGGCCGAGGCGGCCGGGTACGGCGCGATCGTCGTCACCGTCGACACCTTCATCCCCGGCTGGAAGCCGCGCGACCTGCAGCAGGCCTGGCTCCCGTTCCTGCAGGGCATGGGGGTCGCCAACTTCTTCCAGGACCCGGTCTTCCGCGACGACCTCGAGAAGCCCCCCGAGGAGGACGTCGGCGCCGCGACCGGCCACTACCTCGGCGTCTACGTCAATCCCTCGCTGACCTGGGACGACCTCGGCTGGCTGCGCGAGCTGACCTCGCTGCCGATACTCGCTCAAGGGCATCCAGCACGTCGACGACGCCCGCGAGGCGGTCGCCCGCGGCATCGACGGGATCGTCGTCTCCAACCACGGCGGCCGCCAGGTCGACGGTGCGATCGCCTCGCTCGACGCACTCGGCCCGATCGCCGAGGCGGTCGGCGACGACCTGACGGTCCTCTTCGACAGCGGCATCCGCAGCGGCAGCGACATCATCAAGGCCCTCGCCCTCGGCGCCGACGCCGTCCTCCTCGGCCGCCCCTACATCTGGGGCCTCGCCCTCGAGGGCCAGCAGGGCGTCGAAACCGTCCTCAAGATGATCCTCGCCGACCTCGACCTGACGATGGCCCTCTGCGGCTACACCGAGCCGGCCAGCTCGGCCCCGAGGCGCTCGCCCGAGCGCGAGCGCTCGAGCAAGAACCGCCCGAGTGATCCGGCGGTCTCGTCCTCTCGAGATGAGTCTGTACCGTCGAGCACCCCAGCGCTTCGAACCGCGGATGGCTCCGGGCTCGACGACTTCGACTGTCCACCGAGTCCGCAGCTCGACCCGGCCAGCGGTGTCGAAGCGGTTTCTGGAAGACACGCGACTGTAACGACAGTTGGCCGCCAGTGCTCCGCTCAGAACCCTTAGCTGGAGCTCCAGCGACCATCGGCTCACCTGCGACCGGAGCGTCGACGGGTCGCAGCCTCGCCTCGATCTTCGGGAACAGCGGCGGCACCCGTTCGACCTTCTGGCCGCCTCCCTGGAGCCGAGCTCGGCGAGCGCGTGAGTCCTCGGCGAGCGCGCCGAGCAGCTCTCGACGTCTGCGGCAGGTACGGCGCGAGCAGGAGGGTCGTGACCCGCAGGCCCTCGGCGAGGTTGTAGAGGACTTCGTCGAGGCGCTCGGGGTCGGCCTCGTCCTTGGCGAGCTCCCAGGGCCGGGTCTCCTCGACGTAGCGGTTGAGGCGCCGGACCAGGGCCCAGGCCTCCTCCAGCGCCTGGCTCAGCTCGGCCCGGTCGAGGAGGTCGCTGAAGCGCTCGAGGACGCCTTCGAAGTCCTCCTGGAGGACGGCGTCGACGGCGGCGACCGGGACCGTTCCGTCGCGGTAGCGCTCGATCATCGCCAGCACCCGGCTGGCGAGGTTGCCGAAGTCGTTGGCGAGCTCGGTCTCGTAGCGGGCCTCGAAGCCGGCGGTCGAGATCGAGCCGTCCTGGCCGAAGCTGACCTCGCGGAAGCAGTAGAAGCGCAGGGCGTCGGCGCCGAAGCGGTCGATCACCGCGAACGGGTCGAGGACGTTGCCGAGCGACTTCGACATCTTCCGCTCGCCCATCAGCAGGAAGCCGTGGATCGCCATCCGCCGCGGCGGCTCGAGGTCGGCCGCCCAGAGCAGCGCCGGCCAGATCACGGCGTGGAATTTGAGGATGTCCTTCGCCATCACGTGCAGGTCTGCCGGCCAGTAGCGGTCGCTCAGGTCCTCGCCGTCGCGTGCGAAGGCGAGCGCCGTCACGTAGTTGAGGAGCGCGTCGAACCAGACGTACATCCGCTGGTCGGGGTCCCAGGGCAGCCGCATCCCCCACTTCAGCTTCGGCCGCGAGAGCGAGACGTCTTCCAGCCCCTGCTTGATGAACGAGACCGCCTCGTTGCGGCGGAAGTCGGGGACGACGAAGTCGGGCCGCTCCTCGTAGAGCCCTTCGAGCTGGGCCTGGAACGCCGAGAGGCGGAAGAACCAGTTCTCCTCGCGCTGGCGCTCGAGCTCGATCTCGTGGATCGGGCAGGTCTGGCCGGGCCCCAGCTCGCGCTCGGTTTTGAAGTCGGCGCAGCGCGGGCAGTACCAGCCTTCGTAGACGCCTTTGTCGACCCAGCCGTTGTCGTAGACGCGCTGGATGATCTCGGCGACGCGATCGGTGTGGCGGGGGTCCGAGGTGCGGATGAAGAAGTCGTTGGTCGCGTCGATGATCGGCATCAGCTCTTCGAACTTCGCCGCGTTGCGGTCGACCAGCTCCTGCGGGGTCACGCCCTCGCGCTCGGCCGCGGTCTCGATCGGCTCGCCGTGCTCGTCGGTCCCGGTGAGGAAGAAGACGTCGCGCCCGCGCTGGCGCATGTGGCGGGCGAGGACGTCGGCCGCCATCGTCGAGTACGCGTGCCCGAGGTGGGGCTCGGCGTTGACGTAGTAGATCGGGGTGGTGACGTAGTAGGTCGGTCGTCGCTCATCGTGCGCTCACTGTCTGGGCTCGCGGCCGGTCAGGGCACGGTAGAGGTCGTTGGCCCTGGTCCCGGTCAGCGCCGCGACGACGCTCGCCGCCGCCCGCGGCCGCGCCCCCGACTGGACCAGGTGGCGGAGCGCGTCGACCGCGAAGCCGACGTCGCGATCGTGGTCCTCGGAGGAGGCCGGCCCGATCACCAAGACGATCTCGCCTTTGACATCGCCGCGGAAGCGCCGCGCCAGTTCGGCCAGCGAGCCGCGCGCGATCTCCTCGTGCATCTTGGTCAGCTCGCGGCAGACCGCGGCGGGGCGGTCGGGCGCGATCGCCGCCAGCGCCGCCAGCGACTCGCCGACCCGGCGCGGGGACTCGAACGCGATCACCGTCTCGGCCGAGCGCAGGACGCGCTCCATCTCCCCCGAGCGCTTCGGCAGGAACCCCTCGAAGAGCCAGCGGTCGGTCGGCAGGCCGGAGGCGACGAGCGCGACCGGAACCACCGAGGGGCCGGGCAGGACGACGACCTCGAGGCTGCGTTCGATGCAGCGCCGGACGAGCCGGAAGCCGGGGTCGGAGATCGCCGGCATCCCGGCGTCGGAGACGAGGACGACGGTGTCGCCGCGCTCGATCCGCTGCGCCAGCTCGGTCGCCCGCGAGGCTTCGTTGCCCTCGTGATTGGAGACCAGCGGCGGCGCCGGCCGGATCCCGAGCTTGTCGAGGAGCGACCCGGTGCGGCGGGTGTCCTCGCAGGCGATGTAGTCGGCGGTGACCAGTGCGTCCCGCGCCCGTGAGCGTGATGTCGTCGAGGTTTCCGATCGGGGTCGGGCAGACGATCAGCGAGCCCGGCATCAGTCCCCGCCGCGCTCGAGTTCGATCCGGGCCATCGCCGCCGCCCCGATCATCCCCGCGTCCCCGCCGAGCTCGGCGGCTACCACGGGCGTCCCGTTCATCGGCCGCAGTGCCCGAGCGGCCAGCTCGCGGCGGGCCGGCTCGAGCAGCAGGTCCCCGGCGGCCATCGCGCCGCCGCCGATCACGATCACTTCCGGCTCGAAGATGTTGGCGAGCCCGGCGAGGCCGATCCCGAGCCGGCTCCCGATCAGTTCGAGGACGCCGATCGCGGTCGGATCGCCGGCAGTGCGCCGCCTCGGTCACCAGTTTGCCGTCGATCGCGTGACCCTCGGCGAGCAGGGCGCCGAGGGCGGAGTCCGGCTCGCGTTCCGCCGCCGCCCGACCCTCGCGGCCGATCGCCGTCCCCGACGCCATCGTCTCGAGGCAGCCGTTGTTCGGGCAGTTGCCCTGGCAGCGGGGGCCGTTGACGTCGATCGTGAAGTGGCCGAGCTCGGCGCCCGCACCGGTCGCGCCGCGGTAGGGCTCGCCGTTCAGGATCAGGCCGCCGCCGATCCCGGTGCCGATCGTCAGCATGACGACGTTCTGTGCGCCTTTTGCGGCGCCGTAGAGGAACTCGGCCAGGGCGGCGACGTTGGCGTCGTTGTCGAGGAAGGCGGGCAGCCCCGTCCGCTTCTCGACCAGGTCGCGCAGCGGCAGGTCCTCGATCGGAAGGTTGACCGCGGAGACCGCGACGCCGCGCTCGCGATCGATCGTCGCCGGGATCCCCATCCCGATCGCGCCGACGCCGGCGCGCTCCTCCCGCGCCTCGCCGACCTCGCGCACGAGCAGCTCGACCAGCTCCTCCTCGGTCTGGCCGGTCGAGGCCTCGCGGCTCTCCCAGAGAACCTCGGAGCCGCTGTCGAGGACCCCGATCAGCATCTTCGTCCCGCCGAGGTCGACGCCTATCGATTCGGCCGGGCTCATCTCGTGTTTTCGCAGTCAACCGCGCGCATCGGCATCATTCCTAACCCTTTCATGCCCGAGAGCGATCAGCAGCGGCCGTCCGAGCCGCCCGACTACAAGGTTTACAAGGCCCGCAGGGGGCTCCTGTCGAGGTTCCGCAAACCGGACCTCTCGAGCCTGCGCGAGCGCAAGGGCAGGGGCCTGCGGCTGCCCGGGCGTGGCGGCGGCGGCGACCGCGGGAAGGGCACCGAGCGCTCTCGGATCACCGGTAAGCGGGTCCTCAAATGGGTCGGCCTCGCGGCGCTCGGCTGGATCTTCATCAGCTTCCTCGCCTTCGCGGTCTCGGCCCAGCTCCAGGCCTTCAAGCTCTCCGGCGAAGCGAAGTCGGCGCTGCACGGCAATCCCTTCCTGCTGTTCAAGCCGCAGACGATCCTCGTCATCGGGACCGACGCCCGCTCGCCGGACGCCGCCGAGCCCGGCCACGCTCCGACCCAGGAGTGCTTCGAACAGCAGGCGCACGGCGACGCGCCGCACGGCTCCTGTTCGGTCGGCCAGTTCCGCGCCGACACCCTGATGCTGATCCGCGCCGGCGGCGGCAAGTTCAACAAACTCTCGATTCCCCGCGACTCCTACGCCGAGATCCCCGGCCAGAACCCGCAGAAGATCAACGCCGCATACGCATTCGGCGGCGCCAAGGCGCAGATCCAGGCGGTCGAGGGCTTCCTCAACATCAAGATCGACCACGTCGCGATCGTCGATTTCTCCGGGTTCGAAGACCTGATCGACGCGGTCGGCGGGGTCAAGGTCGACGTTCCGGTCAAGATCTGCGCCGACATCGCCGGCGGCGCCGGCGGCGGCCAGGGCGGCTACACCCTGCGGCTCGGCAAGGGAGAGCACACCCTCGACGGCCAGCAGGCCCTGACCTACGCCCGGATCCGCAAGCCGAGCGAATGCCCCGGCCCCGGCGTCAGCGCCTACACCCTCGGCTACGACGACTTCGACCGCGAGCGGGCCCAGCAGGAAGTGATCAGCGGCATCAAGGGCCGGCTCACCGACCCCCTGCGCCTCCCCTACAACTTCATCAAGGGCCCGATCATCGGCTGGGAGGCGCCGAAAGCGTTCGTCAGCGACATGGGCCTCTTCACGATGCCGCAGCTGGTCCTCGCCGCGGCGATCGGCGGTGATTCGGAAGCCGACGTCCTCTGCTCGGGCCAGAACTCGGGCTGTGACCTCGAAGGCCCCGAATCGAGCATCGAAGTGCCCGAGTCCGAGCGGCGCCGGGCGGTGAAGCAGCTGATGGGCTAGTCGGCGGTCGAGGCCTTCGCCTTGTCGCCGGACTTGGAGTCGGACTTGCTCGCGTCCGAAGAGCCCGAGTCCGAAGTGCCCGACTCCGAGGATTTCGACTCGCCCGAGCTCTCCGACCCGGACCCGTCCTTGCCGCCGCCCTTCTTGCGCCCGTAGTCGGTGTTGTAGAAGCCCGACCCCTTGAAGTGGACGGCGACCGGATGGAGGACGCGCTCGGCCGGCGCGCCGCACTCCTGGCACTCGGTGAGCGGGTCGTCGCTCATCTTCTGGATCACGTCGAAGACGTGCCCGTTCTCGCACTTGTACTCGTAGATCGGCATCGGGGACGGGCGATTATCGCAGCCGCTCTATACCGTTCCCGGAATGGCGGCGACCCCCGAGACCAGACCCGACACGGTGACGATGGAGGAGATCGTCGCGCTCTGCAAACGGCGCGGCTTCGTCTTTCCCTCCTCTGAGATCTACGGCGGCCTCGGCTCGACCTACGACTACGGCCACTACGGGGTGCTGCTGAAGAACAACGTCAAGGGCGAGTGGTGGCGGGCGATGCTGCAGGACCGCGACGACATCGTCGCCCTCGACTCGGCGATCCTCCAGCACCCGCGGGTGTGGGAGGCCTCGGGCCACCTCGAGGGCTTCACCGACCCGCTCGTCCAGTGCCTGGGCGAGTGCAAGAAACGCTGGCGCGAGGACCACCTGCGCGAGGCGGTCGAGGCCGAAGGCGGCGACCCAAACGCCGAGCTGCGCTGCCCCGAGTGCGGCGGCGAGCTCTCCGAGCCGCGCCAGTTCAACCTGATGTTCGAGACCCACGTCGGGCCGGTCGCGGACCAGGGCTCGACCGTCTACCTGCGGCCGGAGACGGCACAGGGGATCTTCATCAACTTCAAGAACGTCCTCGGCTTCGCCCGCAAGAAGCCGCCGTTCGGGATCGCCCAGATCGGCAAGTCGTTCCGCAACGAGATCACCCCCGGCAACTTCATCTTCCGCACCCGCGAGTTCGAGCAGATGGAGATGGAGTTCTTCGTCCCTCCGGCCGAAGCCGAAAAGTGGCACAGGGCCTGGATCGAGGAGCGCGAGCGCTGGTACACCGAGCTCGGGATCCGGCCCGAGCTGCTGCGGGTCCGCCCCCACGGCGCCGACGAGCTCTCCCACTACTCCTCGGCGACGAGCGACATCGAGTACCTGTTCCCGATCGGGTGGTCGGAGCTGGAGGGGATCGCCAACCGCGGCGACTTCGACCTCACCCAGCACGCCAAGTTCAGCGGCGAGAAGCTCGAGTACTTCGACCAGGGGACGAAGGAGCGCTACGTCCCCTACGTGATCGAGCCCGCGGCCGGCGCCGACCGGGCCGCCCTCGCCTTCCTCGTCGACGCCTACGACGTCGAGGAGGTCGAGGGCCGCAAGCGCACCGTGCTGCGCCTGCACCCGAAGCTGGCGCCGGTCAAGGTCGCGGTCCTGCCGCTGGTCTCGAAGGAGGGCATGCCGGAGAGGGCCCGCGAGGTCTTCGAGAGCCTGCGCCGGCGGGTCCCGGCCGAGTTTGACGAGGGCGGCTCGATCGGCAAGCGCTATCGCCGCCAGGATGAGATCGGGACGCCCTGGGGCGTCACCGTCGACGGCCAGACGATGGAGGACGACACCGTCACCCTCCGCGACCGCGACTCGCTGGAGCAGGTGCGGGTGCCGATCGAGGGCCTCGCCGACGAGCTCGCCGGCCGCCTCGAGCAGCACTGGCGGAGCCCGAAGCTCGG
>CAVRXM010000007.1:0-77253 GCA_963725085.1 uncultured Solirubrobacterales bacterium
TCTTGCCGTTCAGGCTGAGGAGGAATAGCGTCATCGACGGGGTCTCGGCCCTGTCTATCGGGCGTTGAAGGCCAGTCAGCACTGGGAACTACGGAAGTGACCGCCACAGATTCGCCACACGTCGCACTGGTGTTTTCGTGCTTGAAGCTGGGCGCGGCGATTAAAGCGGAGGCGTCGAAAGGGGGTGTGACTTCTGGGGACAATTGCCGCCCGTCATCCCAAGTGGGATAGTGGCTTAGTACTTCACGCGTGCCTTTGAGGGGCGGCCTCTTGCGCGAGCGCCACGAGGGCGCGCCCCTCGAGGTCTTCGACGTCGACGCGAACCAGTGGCACCAGGGTCAACCTCACCCGCGACGCCCGCCTTCACCTGTATCCCGTCGGCGCTCCTCCCGAGCTCCGATGGCTCATCTCAGCCCTGCCCGAGGGTAGAAGGTTCTGGTGGTCTGGCGGCCCCTGCTGCCAGGGCTCGACTCCCAGCTGTCTGGTCAGATCCACCGCAGAGCGGATCGCGTCCTCGTGCAGGCCATAGCCGAAATAGCTGCCGCAGTAGTAGGTGTTCTTCACGCCGTTCAGCTCGGCAGTCGGGCGGTGGTGGCGCAGGAGCGGAAATCGAAAATCGGGGTTCGCAACACGGTATCGAGTTCGACGCGATCCTCGCGGATGGGAAAGTTCGGGTGCTGCGAGGCAATCAGGTCGCAGGTGTCCGGGACGGAGGGCTCGAACCACAAGCTCCCGTTCACCGAGGTCGGAAACCGCCGTCCCGCCGTCGGTAGAGGAAGGTGTAGGCCTGCATGAGCTCCCGCTTCGGGAACGCGGTGTAATCCCGGTGTACCACCAGCCGGCCGTCCTTATAGCGCCAGGCGGAGAGCAGTTCCCGCTCGAGCGGCGTCGGCGCCTCGAGCAGATCCAGGACCTGGTCGGCGTTACAGGCGAAGATCACCTTGTCGAAAGTGGCCTCGCCACCCCCGGAAAACGCGATACGGATCCGGTCGTCGTCGGCGCACGGCCGGATCCGCGCTTGCGCACGACCGGTCGTCGAAGGCCCGCGCCATGGCGGACACATAGCTCCTCGTTCCCCCAGGGAGGGTGCGCACCGAATAGATCGCCCTCGGCGAGATCACGTCGTTGTGGACTGCGATCTTCCCGAAGAAGAACCGCGCCGGCGCCTCCAACACCTCCTCGGCGCTCATCGAGGACAGCAGACAAAGCGCGCAGATGAAGACCATCTGCGTCACCGCTGATGCGCGGGAGGAGGCGCAACCCCTCGCTCACGGTGAGATCGCCGAAGCCGCCCTCCTTCTGGATCCTCCGAGCCTCAGTAAGCCCGCGCGACAGCTCCCAGAAGGGCCGCAGCTGCGAGGGTCGCAGGATCCGGAAGCGCTGGGCGCGGAGCCCCCGAAGGCTCGGCGTGACGTAGATGCCCTGCCGGGTGTCGAGATCGTGGAAGCTCATATACGTGCCTGCCGAGGAACGGGTGACAACTCCGAGCTCGGCGAGGAGGCGGAAGAAGTGGTCGTAGCCGGCTCGGCCGAACGCGGCGACCGCGATGTCGAGTTGCTGTCCGTCCCGCCCCGTGTAGGTGTACGCATCGCCGCCCAGGCGGGGCTCCTTCTCAAACAGCGTCATCTGGAATTGCCGTCCCAGCAGGTAGCCGGCGGCGAGCCCGGCAACTCCACCTCCGATGACGGCGATGCGCTTGCTCATTTGGCCATCGATCGACTGATTATGAGCCGTGCTCGGCGTCTGAGGTTCGTTGCTGCTCGACGGGGACGCCCAAGGGTCGACTAGGCCCCGGCACCAAGCAGGAGGTCACTGGTCGAGCCCGATGCGGCCCACTCTCTCGAATCCTCTGCTGTGCGGACGCAGGCGACGATAGGCTATCCAGCTGCTGCCACTCGCGGAAGGGCTCGATGGCACACATGGACGGCACCGCCAGCGCAGAGATCGACGCGTCTGTCGATGAGGTGTGGGCGGTGGTGGAGGACGTGCTCACGGCGCCCGACTGGCAGGGCGGGCTGGTAGCGATGTCGGCGCTGGAGCGGGACGACACCGGGCGCCCGAGCTTGGTGGAGAGCGAGAGTGACATCAAGGTCAGGCACGTCAAGACGCTGGTTCGGTTTAGCTACGAACCGCCCACGCGGCTTTCCTGGGGCGCAGGAGAAGGGCGACCTCAAGTCGTTCGAGGGCTCCTGGACGTTGGAGGATCTGGGCGATGGGCGGACGCGAGCGACGTACACCCTGGACGGCGATCCGGGACGGGTGATCGGAAACGCCTAGCCGCGACCCGGTCGAGACCGCGGTCCGCGCGATGCTGGTCAACGCCCGCCCGGGCGAGCTAAAGGCGCGCGTTGAGAGCGCCTGACCTGGGTCGTGATCTGCTTGCCGCCGCCGGAAGGGATGAATTGTCGAACGGCGATCGCGGCAGGACGCGCGCGGTCTCGACGGGGCGATGCTGGTCGAGGATGCCAGCCTGATCCACGGTCGAGGAGTTGACCGACTGCACGCTCTGGGCAGACCAAGTTAGGGAATGCGTGATACCCGATGGCAACCACGCCCGCGCGGACTTCTATGTTCCACGCGGGCGGGGATCCGCTGCCTTCGCTCGCCTGGATCCGCCTCCTCGGGCGTGCCGCCATTGAAGGTCCCGCTCGCCGGTCAGACCTCAATGACGCCCAGGCCCGGCCGGTCGGTGTTGCTCGCGCGCTTGGACCGCGACGCGCGGGACGCGGTCCGGCGGCGCCGGGAAGACGTAGGCCCGCCGAATGCGCTGGCCGCGGACGGTCTGCTGCCCAGCCGCCCGAGTTCTTCCGTCCGCTTCCGTACTGGCAAGACGGAGCGGGGGACATTTGTCAGCCGCACCGCTTTACCGACTGGCGATCGTGCCCCCGCCAAAGGTCACCACGTAGGCCCTGCTCGATGGGGGACAGCGGACGTCATGATCCGCTCTCGCTGGAAGGACCAAGGTGAACGCCCCATGCCCGTGCACGCCAGGTCAGCCGAGTGGCGCGCGAACTGCCAGGCGATGACTGAATGCGACGTCTTGGACGCGGGCGTGGGGATCTCGGGCGCTCCAAGCTGTCAAGGTACGTAGGATGGCGCCGGTCACGTCGAGATATCTCCGTGGCAGATCTCGGGCAGCTACTTGGAGGCGTGCAACTGCGAGGCGATCTGTCCCTGCCGGACGATTGGCGGCAGAAAGGGCGGGCGGTCGACCGAGGGCATCTGCCTGGGCTCGCTCTCCTGGCAGATCGAGGATGGGACGGCGGGCGAAACGGATCTTTCCGGTTTGCGTACCGTGCTTGCCCTGCGGTATAACGACGACGAGACGGGTTCCCCCTGGGACTTTTTCCTCTACATCGATGAGCGGGCCAATCGCGACCAGCGTGAGGCGCTTGAGGGAATCTTTCTTGGCCGCCTCGGCGGAACCCCCGAGGTTCAGTTTCCCTGGGTCTGGAAGGAGAGCAGGCTCCACGGGGTCCGCCAAGTCTCTATCGAGATCGACCACACGCCAGGCCGAGGCTGGTTCCGCGCCGGCGGCCAGGTCACCGTTCGGGTCCGCGAGCCGGCAGCCGTCCCCGAAACAGTGACCTGCGTCATCCCCGGGCACCACCAACAGGGGAGGGAGATCATCGCCGATCGGCTGGAGGTGGTCGACGGGGAGCTCAACTTCGAGATGAGTGGCAAGTGTGGCTACGAGTCGGGCTTCGCCTATTCCTCCGAGAACACCTGAGGCCGCGCACAGTCCCTGCCGGCGTACCTCGAACGGCGCGGCGAAATCCCCAACCCAGACCTCTAGGCCCGCCTGATCGCGACGCTAGGCGGGGGCCTGGATCGTCGATTCCATCTTGCATCCGAGGGTGAGAGCATCGGCGGGTGTGGATCTGTGAGCAGATCGGCGATTGGGCGGCGGGCCTCCAGCTCGCCATATCTCGCGGACAGTCGGCGCTCATCGTTCTGGCCCAAGTCAGCCTCTCTGTCGTCCTAAGCGCGACGTTCTTTGCCTTCGTGTTCTTCACAATCGGCGACGCGCACAACTGTTGGTGCTGATCAAAGGGGTCAGGCGACTCTCGAACACTCAGATGACCGACAGCCGTCTCTCCCCGGCGCTTCCCTGAACCCCTCCACCGGGGGCCCGGTACCGCTTTGGTACCGGACGCATCGTCCGATCTGTGCGATGCGTCCCGAGCAGGGGACGCATGGGACGCGTCCGGGTGCATATGGCAGTCGTGTGCTTCGGCTGGGGGCCGAGCGGTCGCCGGTTCAAATCCGGCCTCCCCGATTAGCCGGAAGCCAGCTTGGGGCACGACGTGTTCGTCGCCGGCGGGCGGTCTCGGCTGACTAGCCGGCGCGAGCACCGACTCCCCTGCGCGGTAGCGAGGGCAGCCCGAACCATCGGTGGCGCCGGGTGCCGTGCAGAGCTGAGGCTCCCTCGGGGTGCGGATCGATAGCAGCGAGTCGCCTCACCTCGAACGCCGCCTCGTGCCCATAGAGGCCCTCGACGACCCGAATGGCCTCGTCGGCCGTCCGCTCGAGGGTCTCGTCTAGCGCGCCCCGTGGGGTGATGATGAGCCCCGTGGCTCGGTTGACCGTCTCGCAGAGCCCGCAGGCGACCCCGGGCCATTCGCCGCGGATGAGCAGCACGGCCTCCTCGATCAGGCGGACCCGCTCGTCGCCGCGGTCGGCCCTGCTCGTAAGCGGTGTCCTGCGTGTCGTCTCAACTGACCGGCCGCCGATTGCTCCACGGGGGCGCGCGCCCGTGGCAAACCGCGACGGGCTACGGCCTACGGCTGACGGGCTACGGCCTACATTTGGCTTGCCCCTCCGTGGCTTGCCTCCTATCGCGACGCAGAGGGCGTCTGCGAGCTCCGGGGTTACATCCGCGGAGCGGTCGCCGGGATCGGCTGGGTCTGGAACATGATGGCCTCCAATTGGGCCCTTCTCTGACTCGATCAAACCGAGCCTCCACCGCAGAGTCCTTCGGTGGAGCCCCTGTCGCTTGGTACCAGCGCTCCATGTGCTCCAGGGGCGGGGGTTAGTAGGTAAAGTGTATCATTAATTCATGAATAACAATTCTAGAAATAATGGTCAGTTGGTGGAGATCGAGGGGATGCCTGGCGGGGCAATTCCGAGTTGGGACTTCCTCACCAACCACGCCCACGTTCTGCTCTGCATCTCTCAGGATTCCGGGGTCCGATTGCGTGACATTGCCGCTGCGGTTGGAGTCACCGAGCGGACCGCCCACAAGGTGCTCTCCGAGCTGGTCGAGGAGGGCTATGTGCTACGTGAGCGACATGGCCGCCGCAACCGCTACAAGGTCAAGCCCGAGCTGCCCCTTCGCCACCCGCTTGTCCGTGAGCGTGAGGTCGGTGAGCTCTTGGACGCCCTCGAGAGGCCTGAGCGAGCCGAGCGATGACCGTGGGAGCCGGCGCCAGGGCGGGTCGGCCCGAGGGTCAGGACAACCCGGCCCTGGCGAGCGTCTCGAACGTCGGTCTTCGTAGAGGAAGGAGCCCGCCGCTGATCAGGAACAGCTGTGCGCGGCCGACCCCGCCGTCCCAACGCCAGGGCTCGACTTCGCCGTGGCCGCCGAGGAGGCACTCCCCGGCGAGGATGAACGCTGCCAGGGCTGGAAGAGCCGTGCTCGACATGGATCCAGTCCTTCAACTGAGCGCGCCAGCCCCGGCTTCAATCCGTGGGACGAGTCTTCTCGACGATCCGCGGGTGGTAGCGAGGGACGAATCGGGCTCCGGATTCGACCCATCCGGGGTTTGGCGGTAATGCCTTCTCACTGGAGATCGACCGCGACCTCCACGGCACCCATGCCCGCCGATTTGGTCTCGTAGACCCCCATGACCTTTTCTAACAGGCGCCTGATCGCGATGTTGTCGGAATGGATCGTGCCTGTGAATCGGATGATGCCCACTTCGCAAGCGCGGAGCACGAGCGCACTGAGCAGCGCCGCTCCCAGGCCGATTCGCATCCATTGATCGCCGACGCCGATCGCGAACTCCGCCGTCTCAGGGTGGTCGTCGCTGCGGATGAATCTGGCTGTGCCAAAGCTTTGGCCAGTTTCGGGGGCGACTGCGATCAGCGCCTCATGGCGGACATGGTCAACGTCGGTCAGGTAGTCGAGCTCTTTGCTCGAGAGCCGCGGCTTGGGAGTCAGGAAGCGCAGGAAGATCGACCTCTGGCTGGCGCTCTCGAATCCCTCGTTCAGTCGTTCGCGATCCCACGGTTGGATCGGTCGAATCAGTGCCCTGGCCCCATCCGCCAGCTCGACGATGTGGGGACTCGGGCTCGCTCCCCCCGTACTGCAACCCGCGACCTCTCTCGCCCTTGCGTTGCTCGAGGTCCACATGGAAACGAGTACGGCCCCTAGGAGGCCGACGTTCAACTGATCCCGCTCCCGAACCACCCGTGCTCGCAGCAAGTCCCCACTCTCGGAGCCGAGAGGCGGGACGCTGTTGGAGCGGACGTTGACCGGAAGCCCGAGGACCCACAAGCCACTAGCTGTAGTTCCTCACAACGTTGTTCATCCGGGCCTCCTTGAAGGCTGGGGGTGTCGACCCACCGAGCAACAAGGAGGACACTGGATGAAGATCCACGCTAACGCCCGCACCTGCCCGAACAGCCGCAAGCTGCTGGTCAAGCGCATCGAAGAGAAGCGCTGGTCGCTGATGGGGGCGGCCGAGGCCGCCGGCATCAGCGAGCGCAGTGCGGCCAAGTGGCTGGCCCGCTGGCGAGCCGAGGGGGAGGCTGGCCTGCGCGATCGGAGCTCGGCCCCCAGGCGCCGGCCGACCAGTTGCCCGCCGATCGCCTCAGGGCGATCGAGGCCCTGCGGCGGTCGCGGATGACCGCGGCGGAGATCGCCGAAGCCCTGGGCATGGCGCTCTCGACCGTCTCGAGGTGGCTGAAGCGAATCGGGCTCGGCAAGCGCAGTCGCCTGGAGCCTCCCGAGCCACCGAACCGCGACGAGCGAAGCGCCCTGGCGAGCTGATCCACGTCGACGTCAAGAAGCTGGGGCGAATCAGCGCGAAGGGCGCCGGGCACAGGGTCACCGGCCACCGCAAGAGCCAGCTCAAGCGCGGGCCCGACCACGAACGCAAGGGAGCGACGGGCTGGGAGTTCGTCGACGTCTGCGTCGACGACGCGACCCGCCTCGCCTACGTCGAGGTATTGAGCGATGAGAAGGGCGCCACGGCGGCCGGCTTCCTGCGACGGGCGGTGCGCTGGTTGGAGGGAATGGGAATCACGGTCGAGCGGGTGCGCTCAGACAACGGCTCCTGCTACCGCTCTGGCGTCCACGCAGAGGCATGCGCAGAGCTCGGCATGCGCCACCTGCGCACCTGCCCTATCGGCCTCGCACCAACGGCAAGGCCGAGAGATTCATCCAGACGCTGACCAACCGCTGGGCCTACGGAGCCATCCACGGCCCTCGGCTGAGCGCACGGCGGCGTACCTGGCTGGCTGACCGACTACAACTTCACTCGACGAGACGGCTCCCTTGGCCACAAGGCGCCCGCGGCTCGGCTCGCTGAGCTTGAACAACGTCCTGAGTAGCTACAACTAGGGGGCGCCGCTGCCGCCCGCCTGGCAAAGCCGCAGGGCTCCCGAACTAGGTTCTCAGGAGGCATCTCATAACCCGAAGGTCGCGGGATCGAATGCCGCCCCGGATTCGAACTATCGATTTGCAGGTCCATTCCTTTTCCCACGACCTACTCCCTGCTCAGCTTGCTCGACTACATCGGCTCACGAGCGGTCGAGCCCGTCCGCCCAGCCTTCCTGGTGGGGGCAGATACGGTTCGGGCTGAATGACCGAGCGGATCGAGATCGATGGTCTGACGCTGGCCTACGAGGACACCGGCGGCGAGGGCCCGGCAGTTCTCTTCCTCCACGGCTTGGGCGGCTCGGCAAACGCCTGGCTGGCGCAGCTCGAGGCTTGCCGGCAGCGTGGCTGGCGCGGAATCGCCTACGACCAGCGCGGCGCGGGGCGCTCCGACAAGCCGCCCGGCCCCTACTCGGTCGAACAGTGGGTGCTCGATGCATGCGGGCTGCTCGACGCCCTGAGAGTCGAGCGGGTGGCGATCATCGGGCACTCGGTGGGGTCAATGATCTCCGCCCACGCAGCAGTGCGCCTCAGAGAGCGGCCCTGGGCCCTAGCAGTGTGCGGCGGTGCGCTGGCCTGGCGCCCGGAGGCGGGTCCTGTGTTCGAGCGTAGGGTTGAGTTGGCCCGGGCCGGCCGCATGGACGAGATCGCTGCCGGGGTCGCGATCACCGGTCTCTCGGCGCGCTGCCGAGCCGAGGACCCGAGGCTGCTCGGCTTGATGCAGGAGCTGATTGCTTCCAATGACCACTTGGCCTACGCCGAGTGCTCCGCGGCCACGGCACCTGCGGCGATGCCCGACCTCTCGGCGCTGCGCTGCCCACTGCTCGCCTTCTGCGGCTCGGAGGACCCCGTCACACCCCCGGAGGCGGCCAGGCTGATCGCTCAGGCCGCCCCCGAGGGCCGCACCGGCGTGGTCGAGGGCGCGGCGCACTGGTGCGCGATAGAGGACCCGGGCGCGACGAATGCTGTCCTCTTTGGCTTCCTTGACGAGCTGGCGCCGTAGCGTTGGAAGCCCCTGCCGCTCAGGCAGCATGCTATTCCCGGTGGCTCGAATACAAGCGAACGTTCTACCCCGACGGCGTCTTCTGCTCGCTGCTGCTTCCGTGACGATGCATCGGGCTGGCCACCGTCTGAGCAGCACTGGCAAGGTGGGGGTTGCGCTGGCCTTGATGGCGATCGCCTTCGGGAGCCGCGGCGTCGAATCGGCGAGCTCATCGAACGGAAGCGGCGGCACCCCGGTCGGCGCCCGCGAGGTAATCGGTTGCACCTCCGGGGGTGCAGTCGACGTCGCCCACGGGTCCCGCGGCCGACGAATTGTCGCGCTGACCTTCGATGATGGGCCCAGCCTCAGTTTCACTCCGAGCATCCTCGCGATCCTCGATCGCCTTCATGTGAGGGGAACCTTTTTCGAGGAGGGGCGCCACGTCACCAACCGAGAAGCGCTGATGCGTCGGATCCTTGCCAGCGGGGACGAGATCGCCAACCACTCCTTCGACCACCCGCGATATCCCGGCTACACGGAACTTGCGACCACAAACCGGCTAATCCGTGACGCCACCGGGTTCACTCCGTGCCTCTTCAGGCCGCCATATGGGCTGATCGACGCGAAGGTCGAGGCCGCGGCGCGGCGCAACGGGCTTGAGACCGTCCTCTGGGACGTTGACTCGGGAGACGAGAAACACCCCGGAATAGCCGCGATTCGCAACAACGTTCTCGACCTGTCTGAACCGGGGTCGATCATCCTCATGCACGACGGCGGCCACCACCCTCAGACCGTTACAGCCCTGCCGCTCATCATTCGGGGCCTGCGCGCCCGAGGATTCCAGTTTGGGACGGTCACCGAAATCCTGGGCGGCCACTTCATCTACACAGAGTGATCACCTGCGTCAGCGCCAGTCCTATTGCGACCCAGGCCTTTAGACCCAGCCGCGTCCAGAGGCCTATAGAGCCCGTAGCTGTTTCTTCAACCCAGCGTGCGAGGTCGCGTCGCTGGAGGACGGCGATCGGGCGGGCGAACCTCGATGGCAGCGGCAGCGAACCCAACTGAGCTACCGCCCCCGGCAGGCCTCGATTATCCATGCGACCAACGCCGGCGCAGTCCGATTCCGGGCTTTGTTCGTTCGTGCGGGTTCGCGGGACGCCTGATCGATGGCCCGGGGGCATTGTGGGGCAGGGCCTGGATCAGACTCGACTGGTGTTTCATTGCTCGCACGTGCCAAGCTCTACTCGTGAGCCGTCTCGTCCAGGTCTCTGTGCCGGCTGTTTTCGTGGCGCTCGCTGCCGCGCTGGCACTGAGCGTCGGGGCGGCGCCGGCGAGCGCGGCGGGGCCGCAGCTGATCGGGCAGATCGCCTCCAGCAACGAACCGGAAGGTCGCTGCTCATGCACCCGATTCGAGCGCACCAGCTCCGGCCCGCCCAGCAGCAGCTACGCCTTCCCCTTCAGCGGGGTGCTGACCAAGTTCAGAATGCGGATCGGCGAAAAAACCGAACCGACGGACTGGGTCCAGGCGCGGACCTTCAGGACCCCTGGCCCGTCGACCGCGAGCGTGATCAGCGAGGGGTCGGAACACCTAATCGACGGCCTGCCCCTGGCGCAGCCGAGCACCTTCTTCGATCGCATCCCCGCCACCGCCGGCGACCTGCTCGGAGCCCGCTTCGCCATCAACGCGTTCATCGAAGAGACTCCGGAAGTCTTCGCGACGAGCTCGGTCGAAGATGCGGTGAGCAACGGCACCGTGACGCCCAACCCGCTCCTCGGAAACTCGTTCACGACCGAAGCAACGACCAAAAAGCGCGTCAACATTCAGGCCGTGCTCGAGCCCGACGAAGACGGTGACGCCTACGGCGACACCTCCCAGGACCTTTGCCCCGCCTCGCCGATCGCGACCTCAGCCTGCTCGGGGACGCTCCTCGGCAGTGACCTGCAGGGGGGACGTTCGACTCCACCACTAGGCTGCGGCGGCGGCGGCTGCATGCGGATCCAGAAGACGGTTGGCGGCGTCTCTACCGCGGCGCCGTTCGACGGCGTCGTCGTCCGTTGGCGGGTGCTGGATGGAGACGCGGGCGACTACCGCGCTCGCGTCGTAGCTCCCAACCCTGCGGCCGGCGGCGGTGAATTCAGCGCGTATTCGGTCCTGCATTCGAGCACGATCGGGAGCGTGACGGCTCCCGCTCAGCCGCTTTTCTCGCAGATCTCCACATTCCAGACCCGGCTGCCCATACCGGCCGGGGCCTACGTCGGCCTGACGGTGCCGAGCCTCCGCGACCAGGGCTTCCAGGTGAGCGGCGGCTCGGCGACGTACACCCAAACGAATGATGGCGCCGATGGGATCACTGTGACGGGGCTCACCCATAACGGCACCTTCCTTTACGACGCCGACATCGAGCCCGATGCGGACCACGATGGCTATGGCGACATCACCCAGGACGCCTGTCCCACCGATGCGTCCACGCAGGGGACCTGCTCGCCGGCCGGCGGCGGAGGCTCGAGAAGCTCGATGCCGTCGATCGCCGATTTCCATGCGACGCCGAAGGCATTCAGGGTCAAGGCCGGAGGCGCGGTCGTCTCGCAACATGCGGTCCACGCCGGGACCACGCTGCGGCTTACGCTGTCGGAAGTCGCAACGGTTGCCTTCACGGTGACGGCGAGCCGTTCCTGTAAGCACCTGAAGGGTGGTGGGCGCTGCGCCCACCACCGCGCGACCAGTGCCTTCAAGCGACAACTGGGCAAGGGCAGGAACGCGATCCTCTACTCGGGCCGATACGGGAAGCCCGGCAAGAAGCCACAGAGCCTCAAGCCCGGCGCCTACCTGGTGACCGCGGTCGCGACCAACGCCGCGGGTGACGCGGGCCCGCCGGCGCAGACGTCGTTTCGCGTTGTTCCCTAGTCGTCGTGTCATTACTGCGAATGGCGGGCGAAGCTCTAGGGGAGAGGGGCTGCCGTTTACAGGGCGGGGCTGAAGGGACCTCAGCTGGGATCGTGCCCGTATAAGGGGTATGAAGCACACCGCAGTTGCGGTCATCCCCCTTCTTTCGCTCGCTCTGTTCCTGTCGGCCTGCGGCGGCTCAAGCGAGCCGCCGCCGGTACGGGCTGAAGTCACGGTGCGGCCGGGCTCGTGGGGTCGGGAGATTGCTCTCTCGAGCCTACGCGACAAGATCCTGCGCGGTGTCGCCGCCGACTACAAGGCGGGGACCGGCGTCGGCCCCCGCCGGTTTGGCCTCTGCCTCCGCCTCGGCCTGCGTCGTGCGTTGACCGGGGCCCGGCTGGAGAGCCTCGCTGCCGTCTATCGGCGGCCTTCGGGCAGGCAGTTCGTCGCGCAGGCACTGAATCGGCTCGCGGCGCCGGTCGGCGACAGCTGCGGCGGCAGGCAGTTCGTGCCGGAGATGATCGCCGCCTCCACCGGGTTCGCGAAGGTGGACCTGAGCGAACTGCGGGTTCGTCGCCCGGGCATCGTCTACGGCCCCTATATGGGGGTGTCTTGTCCGCGAGCCAACTCGACCGGCTGCGACAGGGTGGGCTTCGACTTGGTGCTGCGCCGTCGGGCGGTTGCGGTAGCAGCATCGGTCGTCGGCCACTCGATCCATCTGATCAGCCCGGGGCCGGTGCCCCACAACGCGGGCGCCGACGGCCGGGACTGGGGTGGCTACTTTGACGACGTCGGGTTGAGCCATAAGGGCAGCCCGTTCCGGATCCCGGCCAACGGCCGGGCGCGAGGAGTCTGGGCCGGGCAGCCGGCTGTGTACCTGCCGGTGCGTGTGGTCGCGACCTACCCGGACGGCCGTCGCGTTGCCTTCGTCTTCCCCCGCGTCTTCCTCAGCCCGGGGTTTGGCTAGATGCCCGCCAGTCCCACCAACTCTTGTGACGCATCAAACCTGCCGCGAAAGTGCAAAGGTTTCATAGGTTCTGCGCTGGCTTGTTGACCCTCCGGATCGGAAGGGGAAATGGGAAATAGGGCTATTCGGGTACGGACGGGGTTCGCATTGGCCGCCGCCGTGGCACTTGTGGTCGGCATCGCTGCCTGCGGGGGTGGCGGCGGCTCACCGACGGTTTCCGGGGTCCAAGGCAATCTCTTGATCCAGTCGAACCCGGCCAATGGGAAGACGACGATCACGGTTGGCTCGAAGAACTTCACCGAGTCGGTCATCCTGGGTCAGATCTACGCCCAGGCCATAAGGACCGCTGGCTACAACGTGAAGACCAAGCTCAACCTGGGCTCAGAGACGGTGGCCCTGAAGGCGATCAAGGTTGGCCAGATCAGCGGCTACCCCGAGTACACGTCCACTGCACTCGGCTCGTTCTTCCAGGTCCCCGCGAACAAGATCCCGTCCGATGCCTCCCAGGCCTACAACGAGGCGAAGGCCGACCTGGCCAAGGAGGGGATCGTGGCCTATGCACCGACCCCGTTCGCGGACTCGAACGCCGTCGGAACTCTCACAACCACAGCCGAGAGGCTGGGCCTGAAGGACGTTTCGGATCTAACTGGAAAGTCGCAGAAACTTGTTCTCGCCGGGTCCCCCGAGTGCCGCAGGCGGATCGACTGCCTTGCGGGCCTCGAGAAGAACTACGGCCTAAGGTTCAAGCAGTTCAAGCCGGTAGCCATCGGCCGGCGCTACACGGTGCTTGACAAGGGTGACGCGGACCTCTCGATCCTGTTCACGAGTGACGCCCAGCTCGCGCGCTCGACCCGGTACACGATCCTGAACGACGACAAGGGCCTGATCCCGGCCGGCAACGCGATCTTCATCGTCTCGAAGAAGGTCGCCGACCAAGCGGGCCCAGACTTGGGCGCAACGATCGAAAAGGTTCAGAGCAACATGACGATCCCGGTCATCCAGGAGCTGAATTCCCGGGTCGAAATCGACAAGCAGGACCCGGCCGCGGCCGCCCATGAGTATCTGAAGGAATTGGGCTATGTCCGGTAACGCGCCCCAAGTTATTTCCACCGCTGCGTTTTGCAGCTTCAAGGCATGTGGGATAGGCTCGAACGCCAGGATCCCTTTCGCTCCCGCTTGTGGCCCCGAGGAGCGTGGATGAAGCGAAACGTCCGGTCCGGATCCGGAATCGAGTGAAGCCCAGGCCTCGGCGAATGAGGCAGTAGCGGCAGACCAAGGCCTCAACGTCGCTGCTCGGATGGGGCGATGGAGCGCCCAGCATCGCAAGACCGCGATCTGGGGCTGGCTTGCGTTCGTGATCATCGCCTTCATGGTCGGGGGCGCGGTCGGGGCAAAGACGCTTGACAACGCCCAGCTCGGAGTCGGCGAGTCGGGACGCGCAGAGCGCACGGTCGAAGCCGCGTTTCCGAAGAACGCCGACGAGATGGTGCTGGTGCAGAGCACCACGGAAAACGACGACAGCCTGCCCTTCCGCGCCGCGGTCGGCGACGCGCAATTCCGCCTCTCGCAGTTGCCGTACGTCTACGCGATCGAGAGCCCCTACGAAGCTGCCAACCGCTCACAGATCTCTGCGGATGGCCACTCCGCGCTGACCCGCTTCAAGATCGCCGGCGACCAGAGCACGGCAAAGAAGCGCGCCGATGCGACCCTGCGGGCCGTCGAAGCCGCGCAGGCTGCCCATCCGCAGTTGACGATCGGAGAGTTCGGCGAAGCGAGCTCGGACAACCAGGTGAGCGCCGCGATCAGCGAAGACTTCAAGACGGCACTGGTGACCTCGCTGCCGGTCACGTTGCTGATTCTCCTGGTCGCCTTCGGTGCCCTGGTGGCAGCCGGCGTGCCTTTGCTGCTTGGCCTGACTTCGGTGCTGGCGACGATCGGCCTGATCGGCGTGATCAGCCATATCAGTGGAGTCGACGAATCCATCAACGAGGTGATTCTGCTGATCGGCCTTGCGGTCGGCGTCGACTATTCGATGTTCTACCTGCGTCGCGAGCGCGAGGAGCGCGAATCGGGGCGAAGCGAGGGGGCCTCTCTGGCGGCCGCAGCCGCGACCTCGGGTCGTGCGGTGATGGTCTCTGGATTCACGGTGATGATCGCAATGGCGGGCATGTACCTCGCCGGAGCGCCCACCTTCCAGTCGTTTGCCACCGGCACGATCCTCGTCGTCGCCGTCGCCGTGGTTGGGTCGCTCACTGTCCTCCCTGCAGTCCTTGCCTGGCTTGGAGACCGGGTGGAGAAGGGGCGGATCCCGTATCTCTCGAGGAGGAGAAGGTGGAACGTCGGCGAGAGCGGAGCGTGGTCGCGAATCCTGAATCCGGCTCTCCGCCATCCAGTCATCGCCGTCGTCCTCGCCGGCGGGGGGCTGGTGTTCTTGGCAATCCCAGCGTTCAGCCTCCACACGGCGACGCCGGGCGTCCAGACCCTGCCGCAGGACCTCGGGGTGATCAAGACCTACAACCGCATCCAAGCGTCCTTCCCCGGTGGGCCGATCCCAGCCCAGGTTGTGGTCCATGCCAACGACGTGAAGTCGCTGCAGGTGGTTGGAGCGATCAACGATCTACGCGCTCGGGCGACTGCTAGCCCGGACTTCAAGCAGCCGATCACGACAACCGTGAGCCCCGATCACACGGTCGAGGTAGTCGAAATCCCCGTTGCCGGCGACGGCACCGACTCCCAATCGACCGCGGCCCTGGCGAAGCTGCGCGACACCCTGATTCCGGCAACCATCGGAAGAGTCCCGAGGGCGACGGCTGACGTCAGCGGCTATACCGCCAGCTCCACTGACTTCAACGACACGATGAAGTCACACGCGCCACTGGTCTTCGTCTTCGTCCTCTCGGCGGCCTTCCTGCTCCTGTTGTTCACGTTCCGCTCGCTCGTGATTCCAGTCACGGCGATCATCCTCAACCTGCTCTCAGTCGGTGCCGCCTACGGGGTGCTGGTCTGGATCTTCCAGGAGGGCCATCTGGAGTCGCTGCTGGGCTTCAAGTCGGACGGCGCGATCGTCTCCTGGATGCCGCTGTTCATGTTCGTGGTGCTGTTCGGCCTCTCGATGGACTACCACGTGTTCATCCTGACTCGAATCCGCGAGGGCTTTGACCGCGGCAGGCCGACCGTGGACGCGGTCTCCCACGGGATCAAGACGACAGCCGGTGTCGTGACCAGCGCCGCGGTGGTGATGATCGCGGTGTTCGCGATCTTCGCCACACTGTCGCTCCTCATCTTCAAGCAGTTGGGTGTCGGCCTCGCGGTAGCGGTGCTGATCGACGCGACCATCATTCGCGGCGTCCTGCTGCCGGCGACGATGAAGCTGCTCGGGGATTGGAACTGGTATCTGCCGAGGTGGCTCGAGTGGTTGCCGAGAGTTGGGCCTGGGGCTGGCTCATACCCGCCGGCGGGTGAGGAATCTGATGTCCCAGCCGCCGCCATCAAGCATCCGGCAACGCGGCCCTAGGGCCACTGCATCCGAGGCTCCAGCGGAGGCTCGCCACCAGGATGGTGGAACTTCGCGGCTTGACCGAGCTGGCGTACTGTCACCTGGGCAGCGCCCGCGCAACGATCGGGGTGCCTAATGTAAGACGTCGCTGATGGAGAGCGACCCGAGTGGTGCCATCCGGCGGCCGATACTGTGGCGATCGGCCGCCGAGCCTCTGCTCGGATCCTGGCGAGGCTGAGCAGCGACGAGAGGTAAGGAGGTAGTCGGAGGGATGATTCAGGTAGAGGTGACGATCAGAGGCGACGTCCCGGTTGAGGCGCGCGAGCACGCGGAGGAGAAGGTCGGGGCGCTGGACCGATTCGTCGACATCCCAGTCCTCGGTGCTCGAGTGGTCCTCGTCCAGGAACCCAACCCGCGGATCGAACGCTCCGCCCGGGCCGAGGGCGAGATCGACCTGAATGGCCCGATGATCCGGGCGAAGGTCGCCGACCTCGACCCGGTCGCGGCGGTTGACAGCCTCACTCAGCGGCTCGAGCGGCAACTGCGGAACTTCGTCGACCGTCGCACCGACCAGGCCCGCCGTCCGACCGAGCGCAAGGCGGGCGAGTGGCGGCATTCCAGCTCTGCCACCGACCGTCCTGACTACTTCCCGCGAGCGCCGGAGGAGCGGAAGATAGTCCGCCGCAAGACCTTCGCCACCGACCCGCTCACCCCCGCCGAGGCCGCCGAGGAGATGGAGTTCCTCGATCACGACTTCTACCTGTTCATCGAGCGCGAGACCGGCGCCGACGCCGTCGCGTACCACCGCGACGACGGCCGACTCGGCGTTATCGGACCGAGCGGGATCGGCTGGTCGGGCGAAAGCGCTGGGATCGTCTACGAGGAGAGCCGGATGAGCGGGGCGACCAGACTCGAGGACGCGGTAGCGGAGATGGACATCCTCAACCATCGGTTCATGTACTTCACCGATGCCGCGAGCGGCTGCGGCAACGTGATCTACATGCGCTACGACGGCCACTACGGCCTAATCGAGTCAGCCCGGTAGCCGGCAGGGGCAGGAGGTTCGTCGGGGTCAGCCTCCGATCAGGCGGTGTGCCGCCGGGAGCGGCTGTGGGGATGCTCGGCCTGCCCGATTCGGGCTCCTAGCTGAGCCGCCAGCCCCCGAGGTCGTTGTGGCTGAGCTTCGGCGATCTGGCCGGCCGAAGTGCGCCATGAGATCGCCCGCCCCACAAGGCTTGAACTCGACCAAGTACCAACCGTGCGAATTTGGGCGGTAAGGTGGAACCTGCTGAAATCTGAGGACCTACCAGGGAGAGGCAAAAACGACTACGCCATTCCCCAGCATCCTCTGCGGCATCGAAGGCGGCCCAGGAAGCACCGAGGCGGCGCGGCAGGCGGTTGCGTTGGCGGCAACCGGAGCCTCCGTTCACTTCATCGCCGTCCGCGTCGACCGCCAGCTGGGGCCGGAGTACAGGCAAGAAGGGCTTGAGAAGGGCTTGGAAGAGGCCGGCAGGATCGCCCGAGAGGCCGGGGTTTCAGCTTCGATCGAGATTGGCAGCGATCGCCAAAACGCCGCAAATGTCCTGCTTCCGCTGAGCAAGCGTCATGACCTGTTGATCCTCGGAACCCACGGTCGCTCGCGCGCTGCCGGGATCATGCTTGTCGGCACCGCCAGCAGGGCTGCCCACATGACGGACCGATCTCTGTTGATCGCGCGAGAGCCCCCCGGCCCAAACAGGTTCCCAACGCACTTGATTGTTGCCAGCGACGGTTCGCCCGGGTCCTGGGCTCCGATGCGGGTCGGCGCGCGGGTCGCCACCGCCTTCAACTCGAAGCTCGAGGTTGTCCACGTCGTCGGCAGGTCGCATCCAGAGCGCCACCGGGTGATCGAAGACCAGATTGCCGAGATCGGCGAGATGACCGGCGAGGAGCCTGCGCTCAGCGAGCCCAGAGGCCACGCTGCCCACGAAATCATCGAGGCCACCCAGTCGAAAGCACCCTCGATGCTGATCTGTGGTCGCCGCGGCCTGAGCGGGATCAAGGCACTGGGCAGCGTCAGCGAGCGAGTCGCGCATCGTGCCGCGTGCTCGGTCCTACTAGTCCCGACCGGCAACGGCGCATCGGATTCGTCGCAGCAGTGAGATCGCTCAGAGGCTCTGCGGCGCAAATCGGCGCAACTCTCATTGAGGTCTAGTCTGTCCGCAGAATCCTTCCCGATTACGCCCTTTCAAGCCGGGAGTTCGGGGGTTCGGGTCGTGGGTGAGCGTTCCTGGTAGCAGGAGGCGACGGGGCGCAGATGGTTCTGGGCCCGGGGTCTAGATCAGGCCCCGGCCGGACCCGGCACCATCAGGGTCTCCAGACGCTCCAGTGCCTTCGCCTCTCCCATCGCGACGATCACCTGGCCCTCTTCAAGCACGGTGTCAGAAGGCGGCTGTGGTTCCACTGTCCCGCCCCGGCGCCGCAACGCCACGATCGTCGCCGATCCCCGCACCTCCTCGAGGGTCCCGCCAGCGCCGGCACAGCCGACGGTCACCTCGATCTCCTCCATCCGGTATCCGGGGGCGACCTCGACGACCCCTGTCACCTGCGGGTGCAGGATGGAGCGGGCCATCTCCGCGCCGCTCTCCCTGTAGGGGGAGACGATTCGGTCGGCGCCCGCGCGGCGCAACTTGCTCTCGGAGTCTTCGACGCTGGCGCGAGCGACGATCGCGAGGTCGGGGCGAAGCTCGCGCGCGGTCAGCGTGATGAAGATGTTCTCGGCGTCCGAGTCGACGCAGGCGATCACCCCGGCGGCGCTCATGATCCCGGCGCCGCGGAGCACCTCGTCATCTGAGGGCGAGCCCTCGATGAAAGGCGCGCCCATCGCGTCGGCGTGCTCCCTCGTCTCGCCCGGGTTGTTGTCGAGGACGATGAAGTCGCGCCCCGCCGCCTGCAGGTCGCGGGCGACCTGGCGCCCCACCCGGCCGAAGCCGCAGATCAGGATGTGGTTGTACAGCGAGTCGATCTTCCTTAAGACCCTTCTCTCCTCGAGCAGGCCTGAGAGATGGCCCGCGACGAAGAACTCGGCCAACGTAACCAGTGCGTAGAAGAGGGTACCCACGCCGAAGACGATCAACAGGACCTTGAGGATCTGACCTCCTGTTCCGGTCGGCTCCGGGATTGAACCGACCGTGGCAACGGTGTCGAGGGCCCAGACCAGGCCGAAACCAACAGACGTGCCTTCGGTGACCATGTAGCCGACGGTCCCGACGGCGAGCAGCGCGCAGATCGCGAAGCCCAGGAGCGCGAGCCGCTCGAGCAATTCCACAAGCTGGCGCCGCAGCAGGGCGCGGGAGCCGCCGAGGCCGGGATGGTGTGCGATCCGGCGCAGGCCCGCGCGTCCGGTCGGGAAGCCGGGGAGCCGCCTCGAATCGTCCCCCATTTCGACTGCGCTCAATCCGCCTCGGCGGCGCCGGCGACCCCGACGGAGGCGGCGGCCTGAGCGCCGGCCCCGGACACCGCCGAGATGGCAATTATGGGGGAGGTGGCCGCCTCGACCAACCCGCTCCGCAGACGAGTCGCCTCAGATAGGCCGACGAAAGTCGGCGGACTGGTCACCTCCGTTCCATGGATCATCGCGAGAGCCCTTCCAATGGACGAGCTCCGGCGGCACCCGCCGAAGCTCTCGGGCGCGATGGGCAGGTGGCCAACGCCCTGTTCGGGCGATCCGGGGCAGGGATCCGGATAGGGCGGCCGAGCAGCATTTCCGCCAAGCAGCGGGCTTCAAGCTCTGGAGACACGGAACGAGCTTATGGGAGGCGCTGCCGCCAGGAGTCCAGGAAAGGGCGGATTGACTCGCCGAGCAAACCGCGAAGGGGCTTCTCGCAGTCCACGGTCTTCGGTGCTGTCTATCTTTTCACCACGTCGTCCTGATTCCGCCCATCCGAGTAGGCAGAAGGGGATGGAGGCGGACTGCATAACGCCTCTATGCTCACCTCACCTTGAACGCAGACCGGACAGGGCCGCCCGAGGTCAAGATCGTTGAGGCAGGGGTGGAGCGACTGGATGACGTGGAGTCGCTATGGGGCGCGATGCACGACCATCACGCCGAGGTCGCTGGCGAGGCGCGCGAGGTCGCCCCATTCCGGGATGCAGAGGACTCCTGGCAGCGGCGCCGGACCGAGTTCGAGCGCTGGATGCGCGCGGGTGAGGCATGGTTATTGATCGCCGAGCGCGAAGGCTCGCCGGTCGGCTTCGCCTTCTTCCGGATCTGCGACAGCGACTGGAGCTTTAAGACGAATGAGCGGATGGGCGAGCTCGAGGCGCTTTCGGTTGAACCCGAGCTGCGCCGCTGGGGGATTGGCTCGTTGCTCATGGAGCAGGTCGAGCTGCGTCTCGCTGCTGCGGGCGTCGGCTTCATCGGGCTGAACGTCATCGCTGGCAACGAGGAAGCGCTGCGCTTCTACGAGCGCTGGGGGATGGTGCCATCGCACGTCCGTTGCCTGGGTCGGATGCTTCCAGGCCGTAGCGGCGAGTAGCACCCACCCATTTTGGCGTGGCGTCCTCTACTGGAGCTTGTGGTAGGCAGCCAGATCGAACCACTCGACCCGGCTTGGCGGATCTTCTACGCCGGCTTCTTTCAGGGCTTGCCCGAGCCGCTCAGCCATGAAGCGTTCTTGGTCCTCCTGCGAGGCCCAGACCTCGGAGACGATCCAGCCGCCCGGCCTGACTCCGCCGCTGTGAAAGAACAGGCCTGCCGGCCAGTCGCCCTCACCGCTTGCCACGTCGATGCCAAGGCGCTCGGTGACCCTCGCATAGCCCTCAACGTCGCCGTCGAACTCCATGATCAGGACCTTTGCCACTTTGCCCCTTTCACCGCTTGCATATGCAAGACGAAGCTGCCACAGCGATCGGAGCGCGTCAAGCGTGAATTACGCGCAGCAGCGCAGAAGGCGGCCTCTCCCCGAAGCATGGGCTCGAGATATGCCTGTGGCAAGGGTGGCATCGGAGATACCGCGCCCCTTGAAGGGGCCGATTACTTGAATTCGCCAGCCTCGGTCATCGGAGCGTCAACGGCGGTAGCCGAAAGCCCTGGCAAAGATGTGCGGTGGGCGGCGACCCCGCTCGTCCCGACCTACGCCTCCTCACCTTCGTCGCCGCTCCCAGCCGACTCGCCGGCGCTGTGCACGACCTTCTTCAGGAATTCGTACTGGGTCTCGACCAGCTTGTCCGCCATCTTCAGCGCCGAGTCGACAATCTCCTCGACCTGCGAGGGGCTCGCCGATCCAGCCAGCGTCTTGTCGACGCTGCCGACGAAACTGCGAACCGCGCCGATCGCCGCTTCCTGTCCGTCCTTGATCTCCTCCAACACTTCCTCGGAGAGCTCCACGGATTTGTCTGCGAGTGCCATCTGGACTCCTTTCCAACTCCCTGTTGGACTTTGCCTCTTGTCATCTTGTCGGCTTTGCCGAATGGTTGCGGAGATCTTGTCCCAGGCCACGACCGACCGCAAGCCGCTCGACGCCTCTCCGCAAGCGGTTCAAGGCGGCGGTCAGGCGGGCCGGGGTGCGCGAGGTGCGCTTCCACGACCCGCCGGACCAGGCCGGAGGTGCCGCTATTGGCGGTGCGCACCTTCGGGACGCCAGGAGGGGAAGATGAAGCGCTGCGATTGGCTGATGCAGCAGCGCCTGAGAAGTTCATCCCTACTCGGCCGAGTCAGTCAGCCCGTGCCGAAAAGCCCAGACGAACGGCTCGAGCATGGTCAGATGCACGTGCCGGAAGAAGGGGTAGGCGAAGCTGGCTCCGCATGCAACCAATGGTTGGACTTTTGGTAGAACCATTGGTAACCTCGCATGGTGTCTGCAAGCCGAAGTCGGAGAAGCCCGACCCGACGCGAGCGCCGCAGCCAACGCGAGCAAGCGATCATCATGGCGGCACGCACGCTCTTGGACGAGCGCGGCTGGCGCGACGCGCCGGTCCAGAGGATCGCCCATGCCGCCGGCATGCACAAACCGGACGTCTATCGCACCTTCGACTCCAAGGAGGAGATCTTCGTCTTGACGCTCGCCGATTACCTCGCCGAGCTCGAGGACCGCAGCGCCGCGGCGCGAGAACCCAAAGACCCGGCAGCCGCGCTTCAGCAAGCCTGTCTGCGCTACGTCGAGTTCTGCCTCGAGTACCCCGCCTTCATGGACTGCGCGTTGTCGCTTATGCAGCGGCCGGCCGACGGGTTGCGCGAGCAGGTCTCCGACGCGGTGTGGGTTCGCCTCGGCCAGGCGCTGGCCGCCTGCGTGGGGCGGCTGGAGCGGATTCTCGCCGCCGGCGCCGAGCGGGGAGTGTTCGCGATCGAGGACCCCGCCTTCACGGCCAACCTGCTCTACACGCAGATGCTCGGTTCGATGCAGCTGGCGCGCATCGGCGCCGGCGTGAGCGAGGTGGCCCCCGGAGTCGCAGCGACCTTCGAGCTCAAGCCCGAGCGCGTCCGCGATGCCTGTGTCGGGGATGTGCTGGCCGTGGCGCGAAACGCCGAGGGGGCTTCGGCGTGAGCGCGATGGAGGTCAAGACCGAAACGCTCCACGGCCGCTCGGTGAGCTACGCCGAGGCCGGCGAGGGCCCGGCCCTGCTGCTGATCCACGGCATGGGAGGGAACTTCGAAAACTGGCAGGAGGTGATCGAGCCGCTGGCGCGTGATCACACCGTGATCGCCCCTGACCTTCCCGGGCACGGCGAGTCGGCGCCGGGCGGCGGTGACTACTCGATCGGGGCGCTCGCCGCCGGCCTGCGTGATCTGCTCCTCGCGCTCGGCCACCAGCGCGTCACGCTCGTCGGGCACTCGCTCGGCGGCGGAATCGCGATGCAGTTCGCCTACCAGTTCCCGGAGATGGTCGAGCGCCTGGTGCTGGTCTCAAGCGGCGGCCTCGGCCGCGAGGTGAGCCCGATCCTGCGCGCCGCGGCGCTCCCCGGCGCCGAGCTCTTCATCGCGGCGACAGCCGGGGTCGGAGGGCGGGTCGGATCCGCGCTCGCGGGCGGCCTGGGGGCGATCGGCCTGCGACCGAACGCCGACATCGCCGAGGTCGCGCGAGGCTATGCCTCCTTGGCCGACCCCAAGCGCCGCGCCGCATTCCTGGCAACCGTGCGCTCGGTAATCGGCACCGGTGGCCAACGGGTCGACGCCAGCGATCGCCTCTATCTGGCCGAGGCCGTGCCGGTGCTGATCATCTGGGGGGCCCGTGATCCGATCATCCCGGCTCACCACGGCGAGCACGCCCATCGCAACATCCCGGGCAGCCGGCTCGAGGTCTTCGAGGGAGTCGGTCACCTGCCCCAGCTCGAGGCGCCGTCGCGTTTCGTCGTCGTGCTCGAGCGGTTCCTGGCCGAGACCGAGCCGGCGCAGTTCGACCCCGAGGACTGGCAGGCCCGGTTTCAGGCCGCTAGGGCAGCGTCTTAGGGCGAGGGGTGGAGAAGATCGCCACCAGCGCTGAAATGGGCGAGTTCCGCTACGAGGGACACCGGATCGAGTTCGACTCCTACGGCGAGGGCGAGCGCGTCCTGGTCCTCATCCACGGCCTGCTGATGAACCGCCGTATGTTCGAGCGGCTGGGGCCGGCCCTGGCTGAGCGCGGCAACCGGGTGATCTGCGTCGACCTGCTCGGCCACGGGCGCTCCGATCGCCCCGAGGACCTGCGCCTCTACTCGATGCCGCTGTTCGCCCGCCAGATGGTGGCGCTGCTCGACGACCTGGAGCTGGATTCCGCCGTTGTTGGTGGCACCTCGCTCGGAGCCAACGTCGCCCTGGAGCTGGCGACCCACGACCCTGAGCGGGTCAGCGGCCTGTTCATCGAGATGCCGGTGCTCGACAACGCGCTGGCCGCGGTCGCGGCCACCTTCGCCCCGGTCCTGCTCGGCCTGCGAGTGGGGCGGCCGGCCTTCGAGGTCATCTCCCGCCTCACCTCGGCCGTCCCCCGCACCAACTACCTGATCGATATCGGGCTCGACTGGGTCCGCCAGCGCCCCGGCCCTTCAGGCGCGGTGCTGGAGGGGCTGCTGTTGGGGGAGACCGCGCCGCACCGGGAGGAGCGGCTGAAGATCGCCCAGCCGACGCTGATCGTCGGCCACCCACGCGATCCGGTGCACCCGTTCAGCGACTCGGGGATGCTTGCTGAGGAGCTGGCGAACGGGCGGCTGGTCGAGGCGAACTCGATCCTCGAGTGGCGGCTCAGCCCGAAGCGGCTGAACGCGGAGCTGGCGGCGTTCCTCAAAGAAGTTTGGGTGCCGCGCGGTGTTACGGTCGGCGGCTAGGAACCCCCGTTCCGAACCGAAGCTCCTTCGGAGCGAGTCAGGCTCGCGCCGCCTGCCGCGCGTCGCGGTGCAGTTCAGTGCCGAGGCGGCGCTGTTCGTGCTCGACCTGGCGCTTGTGCTGTCGCAAGGTGCGCCGCATCTTGCTGCGCACCGTGAGGGCGAGGGCGATCTCCCTGACCAGCGTCCGCGACAGACCCGTGAAGAGATCCCCGGTTTCCTTATCGAAGCCTCGCGAGTGTATGAGGGGTCGCGATCTCCGATCGAGCGTCCCGCGGCGAGCGATTGCCTGACGCGGACAGCCGCTCCCCAAGACGATCCACGGCAGGAGCAGACGACATGACACCTCCCCGATCGAAGCGCAAGAAGATCCCGCGTGATCGCGAGAACGACTACACGCCCGAGGCCGCGGAAGCGCGCCGTGCTTTCCTACGCGAGGAGACGGGCGTGGGGCTGGAGCACGTCTCCCATTACTCCTTCGATCCATCGATTCTCCCCGGCAACATCGAGCACTTCACCGGGGTCGCGCAGGTGCCGATCGGCATCGCCGGCCCGCTGCTCGTCGACGGGGAGCATGCGCAGGGCGAGTTCTACGTTCCCCTGGCCACGAGCGAGGGCACCCTGGTGGCGAGCTACAACCGCGGCATGAAGACGCTGCGCGAGGCCGGCGGCGTGAAGACCACGATCCTGGACGACGCCATGCAGCGCGCCCCCGCCTTCGTGTTCGAGAGCGCCCGCGAGGCCCGAGCGTTCGGGGAATGGCTCACGATGCACTTCGACGAGGTCAAGCAAGCGGCCGAGACCACCACGCGTACCGGACAGCTGCGCGGCATCGAGCAGTACTCGGCCAGCCGGATCCTGTTCACGCGCTTCGATTACACGACCGGCGACGCCGCGGGCCAGAACCTCACAGGCAAGGCGACCGCCGCGGCCTGCGCCTGGATCACCTCCAACTATGAGGGCATAACCGACTTCTATCTGGAGTCGAACTTCGCCACCGACAAGAAGAGCTCGCAGATCAACGTGCTGCGCACGCGGGGTAAGCGCGTGGTCGCGGAGGCGACGATCCCCGCCGCACTGATCGAGGAGCAAATGCACACCAGCGGCGAGAAGCTGTTCCGGGCACGGCAGGTGTCGAACCTCGGTGGCTTCATGTCCGGGGTCAACAACAACGGACTGCAGTCGGCCAACGGAATCGCCGCCCTGTTCATCGCCACCGGCCAGGATGCGGCCAACGTCGCCGAGTCTTCCGCGGCCCTCGGCTTCAGTGAGTTGCTCCCCAACGGGGACTACTACGCCTCGATCACGCTCCCATCGCTGATCGTCGCCACCTACGGCGGCGGCACCGGACTCGCCACCCAGCGCGAATGCCTGGAGCTGCTCGGCTGCTACGGCACCGGGAAGGTCCGCAAGCTCGCCGAGATCGTCGCGGCAACCGTGCTCTGCGGCGAGCTCTCACTCGGCTGGGCGATCCTCGCGGCAGAATGGGTCAAAGCGCACGACCTCTACGGCCGCAACCGGCCATAGCTCCCCGGGGAGCTGTCGGCTGAGCCCCCTAGTCATCGTCAATGGCGTGGGTCGAGAGAATGACTGCCTTGGGTTGGCTGTCAGTCCAGCCCAACGAAGCGCTCGAGGTAAGCCCGGACACCATCGAGTGATGTGAGGATCCGTCTTGCGGAGAAGGCGCTGAGGAGCGATGAGCCGCCCGCCCACGGGGAAGAGGATGGACCCCCGCGAGCTACTTGGATCCGTTGCCCTAGGGTCGGGCGCACGGCGCCCGAGAACCAGTATCGGTTTCCAGGCCAGAAGCTTCTCCTGCAGAGGCACGGGCGGTCACAGGACGACAAGCGGAAGGTCTAGGTCCCTCGTCAACCCAGACGCGTCGGAAGGGGTGGATGCCGGAGATCACCTGAGGCAGTCAAAGCGAGCCCCGCCTTCAGGTCATCGAAGCGGTGCCCTCATTGTCCATCCCCCTCGCCTCCCCGGCTTCGCTCCACCTCCAGCACCTGCCGGGTGGTCTTGAGCACCGTGTCTGGGTTCAGGCTCATGGAGTCGATCCCGATTTCGACCAGGTACTCGGCGATGTCCGGGTAGTCCGACGGCGCTTGGCCGCACAGTCCCGAGTGAATGTGATTGCGGCGGCATCCCTCGATGGCCAGGCGGATCATCTCCTTGACGCCCTCGTCGCGCTCGTCGTAGTCGAACGCGACGATCTCGCTGTCGCGGTCCACTCCCAGGGTGAGCTGCGTGAGGTCGTTGGAGCCGATCGAGAAGCCGTCGAAGCGTTGGGCGAACCTGTCGATGAGAATGACGTTGTTGGGGATCTCACACATCGCGTAGATCTGGAGGCCGTTGTTGCCGCGCTCGAGGCCCAGTTCAGCCATCCGGGCAAGCACGCGATCGGCCTCGTCCACGCGGCGCACGAAGGGGAGCATGAGGACGACGTTGGTTAGCCCCATCTCCTCGCGCACTCGTATCATCGCCTTGCACTCCAGGGCGAAGCCCTCCGCGTAGGCAGGATGGGCGTAGCGCGAGGCGCCGCGGAAGCCAAGCATCGGATTGTCCTCATCGGGCTCGAAGTCGGCGCCCCCCAGGAGGCTCGCGTACTCGTTGGTCTTGAAGTCGGACATGCGCACCACCACCGGCTTGGGCCAAAACGCCGCGGCGATCGTCCCGATGCCCTCGGAGAGGCGCTGCACGAAGAAACTTTCGCCGTCGGGGTAGGAGCTGGTCAGCCGCGCGATGCTCTCGCGTGTTTGGGGGTCTTTGACCTGCTCAGGGTGAATCAGGGCCAGTGGGTGGGCCTTGATGTACTCGCTGACGATGAACTCCATGCGCGCCAGACCGACACCGTCGTTGGGCAGAAAGGACGTCTTGAATGCGAGATCAGGATTGCCGAGGTTGATCATGATCTGGGTTGCCGGACGCGGGATGTCCCCGACCTCGGTGCGGTCGACGTGGAACGGCACCCCGCCGCGGAGGACGCGCCCGATGTCGCCCTCGGCGCAGGAGATTGTGACCGCGACCCCGTTCGAGATGCTGGTGGTCGCATCGCCGGCGCCGACAACGGCGGGGACGCCGAGCTCGCGGGCGATGATCGCTGCATGGCAGGTGCGGCCGCCGCGGTTGGTGACGATCGCCGCAGCGGTCTTCATCACCGGCTCCCAATCGGGCGTGGTGATGTCGGCGACCAGCACCTCGCCGGGCTTGAACTCAGACAGGTGGGTCACGTTCTCGATCAGGCGGGCGTTGCCCGAGGCGATCTTCTCGCCCACCGATCGCCCCTCTGCGAGGATCTCGCCGCGCCCGTCGAGCGAGTAGCTCTCGAGCGACGTGGGCTTGCGCTGGGAGGCGACGGTCTCGGGCCGGGCCTGGACTATGTACAGCTTGCCGTCGATGCCGTCCTTGGCCCACTCCATGTCCATCGGTCGGCCGTAGTGGTCCTCGATCTTGATCGCGTAGTCGGCCAGCTCCAAGACGTCCTCATCGCTTATGCAGAAGCGCTCGCGGTCGGTCTTGGGGGCGGGGACGTTACGGGTGGTGTGCTTGGTCTCGCCTTCGAGGAAGATCATCTTCACCGCCTTGTCGCCCAACAGGCGGCGCAGCACCGCGTGGTAACCGGCAGCAAAAGTCGGCTTGTGGACGTAGAACTCGTCCGGGTCCACGGCGCCCTGCACCACGTTCTCGCCCAGGCCGTAGGCGCCGGTGATGAACACAACGTCACGAAAGCCGGACTCGGTGTCCAGCGAGAAGAACACACCCGAGGCGGCGAGATCGGAGCGCACCATCTTCATCACGCCGATCGACAGCGCCACCTGGAAGTGGTCGAATCCCTGGTCGACCCGGTAGTGAATCGCGCGGTCGGTGAAAAGGCTCGCGAAGCAGCGACGGCAAGCGTCCAACAGGCTCTCCTCACCGCGGACGTTCAGAAACGTGTCCTGCTGGCCGGCGAAGCTCGCCGTCGGCAGATCCTCCGCGGTGGCGGAGCTTCGCACCGCGAGGCTCAGGTCCTCGCCGTACTCCTCCTGCAGCTGCCGGTAGCCGGCGCGAATCTCGCCTGCCAGGTCATCGGGCACGCCGGCGCCATACACAATCTCCCTGGCGCGCTTTGCCCTTCTGGCCAGGTCGGTGACATCGGTGGGGTCGAGGTCGTGCAGCGCGGCGTGCAGCTCATCGCGGGCGCCCGCCTCCTCCAGCATGTGACGATACGCCTCGGCGGTGGTGGCAAAGCCGTTAGGCACGCGCACGCCCCCGCTCGAGAGCTCCCGATACATCTCGCCCAGGGAAGCGTTCTTGCCGCCCACCAGCGGTACGTCGGTGATGCCGAAGTCTTCGAAGAAGCGGACGTACTTACTCATTGTTGACCTCCAGAATATGTTCGAGCGTTTGGGCTGCCTGGAGTCCCAGCCAGGTGTTGCGCAGGGTAGCGCTCCCCCGGTGGCGCGCACCCAGTCCCCCGTCGCGGCGCTGGAGCAGGGACAGGCTCTGGGCGAGCGTCACGCAACCGCGACGGGCCAGTCGTACGGCTCGTCTCGCCCCAACAGTGTCTGCGCCAAGCGTTGCAGCCAGGGGGCCGGGGAGCGAATGGGCTCGAGACCAAGAACGTCGATGGCGCGCAGCGCGGCCGATCCGATCGTGAGGGTGGGAAGCCACCGTCCTGCGCCGATGCGGAGGATTCGAAGGGATTCGAGGGCTGCAAGGGTGTCGGGAGCGTTGGCTTCCTCCACCCCCATTACGGCGTTCGATAGAACGAGTGGCCACCCTCAGGGTGCGGCGGCCAAGGTGCCCGTCGTGGAGAGATCTGCCGGAAACGCTCCAACCGGGAAGGGCTCGGCGGTGTGAGCGGCAAGCGGCGCGGGACTAGCGGTGCGTACCATGCCCGCATGAGCGAGGCGGCCCAGGTGCGCCTGTGTGCGCTGTTGCGCGAGGACCCCACACCCGAAGTGCGCGCGGAGGCGGCGCGAGCGCTGGGCGTTGTCGGCGAGCTCGCAGGGTCGGTTGAGCCGCTGATCGAAGCGCTCGACGACCCCAGCGTGACCGTGCGTCGCGCGGCCACGCTCTCCCTGGGGCGCACCCGCGATCCGCGTGCCTGCCAGGCGCTGGTTGAGGTCCTTGGCGAGCGTCCGGAGCTCTGGCGCGAGGCGTCGGCGGCGCTTGCAGCCACCGGCGATCGCGACCTCTACGATCGCTTGCTGCCGCTTCTCGACTCCGAGTCCGGGGAGGTGCGATCCGGCGCCGTTCGCGCGATCGCCGCGATCACCAGCCAAACGCCGGCCGGCGAGGTGGAACCGGTCTTCGAGTACTCCGACGGGGAAGGCCACCGGCATCCGCTCTTCTGAGCGCCCGCTCTGGACACTTCGACTGTGATTAATGAAGCTCGACGGGCGGCGACTCGTCGGCGAGATCGCTCACAATCGCCATCACCCAGCTCGAGTCTCGGCGCCACCAACCGAGTTCGACCACACCGTCCTGCCAGGCGACTCGAAATCGCTCCCATCCGCCGCCGGGGTCAGTCAGTGGCCCGAGTTCGACGGTTGCCTGCCGGATATTTAGCCGCAGGCCCTCGCGCCTCGCCTTCGAGGCCGCCTCCTTCGCTGTCCAGACAAGGTTCGCCGCCAGATCTCGGTGGTCTCCGGTCAGACTGCTCACCAACTCGCGCTCGTCCGCGCCGAGCCACTCGCTCACGAATGCCGGGCTGCGCGCCTCCAGCACCTCGAGGTCGCAGCCGAGCGCGGCTGGCGCATCGCTCACGGTGACCAACGCCCGCCCCCCGCGATGGCTGAGCGAGAGCGCAACCGGCGTCTCCCTGCCGTCGACGAACGCTTCAGGCGCCCCGTCCTCCGCGGCGAGGAGCTCGACCGCAGCCGGCGGCACCTTCTTCCAAGTCGCCACCGCGGCCTTCGCCGTCCACCGCCCGAGCCGCCAGTCGCTGTGACGCTTCTCGGATCGGAGCGTCGAGAGGATCTCGCGCTCACGCTCGCTCAGCCACGCATCGTCCTCCGGGACCTCAGCGAGCACGCGCGTCAGCCACCCGAGTCCGGCCATCGCCGCCCCTTCCGTTGACCGTGCGCCGCATTCCGCTCTCGATGGCCTCGATCAGATGGGGGCGCAGCGCCGCCGGCGAAATGATCGAATGGACCGAACCCACCTCCACGGCCCGCTCGACGCTGTGGATCGAGTCGAATTCAGCGGCAAGCTCGCCCTGCTTCTCCGAGTGCACCCGATCCCACAATTCGGACCGCTGAGCGCGAAGACGGGTGCGCTCCTGGCCCTCGGTTGCTGCGATCCGCGCTTCTATCTCGACGATTCGTGGATCGCGGCCCGTCGCCTGGGCGACGTCGCGGGCGAACACAACCGCTGCCGCCGGGGCGCCGCCGATCACCGACGCGTGAGCCCCCTCGAGGGCGATCGTCTCGAGGTTCTCATTGAGGCGCTGAGAGAAGACGACGAAGGCACCGCCGTGGAAGCGCGATACCACGCAGAAGACGATCGGGCCCTTGAAGTTGACCACCGCCCGCCCGATCTCGGCGCCGAACTCCAGCTGCCACTCGCGCATCGACTCCGGAGAGCCGTCGAAGCCGGCGAGATTGGCCAGCACGACCACCGGGCGGCGTCCCGCCACCGAGTTGATCGCCCGGGCGATCTTCTTCGAGGAGCGTGGAAACAAGGTGCCGGACGTCCACCGGCTTGGACCGTCGGCAGGCAACTCCCCGCGCCGGGCGAAGGGCCGCGACTCGATCCCGAGGAGGGCCACGGGCCAGCCACCGAGGTGCGCGTCCCAGACGACGGCGCTCTCGGCATCACGCATCGCCGCCCAGCGCTCAAGGGGAGGGTGATCGCGGTCGATCGTCGCTCGCATCACCGAGCGGATGTCGAACGGCGCTCTTCGGCCTGGGTTGGTCTTGTCGGAGAAGATGTCACCGATCCGGCTCAGCCCCGACTGCGGCGCGCGGTGAGGCTCATGGCTGACGTCCCGGTCGAGTGGATCGGAGGTCTTCGCGCGCCGGGGGAAGCGCTCCTCGGGCGCCACGTAGGCATGCTCGTAGTAATCGAGCAGCAGTCGGCACGCCGCGGCGAGATCGGGGGCCCAGTACTGAGCCTCACCATTCGGCCCCATGATCCGCTCGTAGCCGCCGATCCCGAAGTTGTCCTCGGCCGAGACGCCGCCCGAGTAGTCGAGGGCCTGCTTCCCGGTCAGCACCATGGCGCTGTCGGGGGTCATGATCAGGACACCGCGCGTGTGCATCAGCATCGTCGCCTCGGCGTTCCAGTACGGCTGGGCGCCCACGTTGATCCCCGTGACGACGACGTTCACTTCCCCGCCGCGCTGCGTGAACTCGACGATCCTTCGCAGTACGGCGGCGATCCAGTCCATGTTCTCGGTGCCGCTGTCCATCGCGATCTTCGCGCCGGCCGAGATCGCGAACCACTCGAGCGGCACGTCGAGCTTGGAGGCGAGGTCGAGGGCGGCGATGATCCGCCGGCACTCCGGCTCGGCAAGCGAGCCGAGCGCCTTCGTCGGGTCCCCGAGAAGAGCGACTCGCTGCATTCCCTCCGGATAGCGCTCGGTGTAGTTGCTGATCACCCCTACCACGATCCCGGCCGGGTTTGTCGCCAGGGGGCGCCGCACCGGCACCAGGACTCCGGCTGGGTCGAGGTCGTGCTCCTCGAAGTCCCCGGCGGGCTGGCCCGGCACCGTGTCGTCGCCCGAATGCGCGGGGGCGATCATCTTGATGATCTCGGCCGGGTGCAGGGCCCCCCGCCTGCGTGCAGAGACGATTCGCTCACTGGACTCGTCGTAGGGCATCAGGGGCCGGTTTGGCGGATCGTCGACCTCGACCACAACGCCGGAGCCGGTCGGGAAGAACCGGATCACCCGGTCGCGCTCGGCGCCGTCCGGTTCTCGGACCCGGGCATTGACGAACACCATCTCTATCCCCAGCCCGCGCGTCGAAGGACCGAGGCGGGCCAGCACGGGCTCGATCTCCGCCGGGGTCAGCCCCTCGACCACGGGCCAAACGTGGAGCACCACCCGGTTCCAGAGCAAGCGTCGGCTGGGCTTGCGGTGAGCCTGGAAGCGTCGGATCCCCTCCAGCGCGTGAACCAGCATCCGCTCGAACTCCGGCAGAGCGGTGAGGCGCCCGCGCTGATCGCGGATGGCAGTCAGATCGCGCACCTCGGCGAGGGCGAAGACCCGCTCGTCTTTGGGATTCTCGTGCGCCACGCCATGGAAGAGGTAGACGTCCTCGGCTGTCGAGGGCAGCTGCTCGAGCTCGAAATTCGACAACCTCCAGAGACGAAGGCGGTCCGCCATCTCCGGATGCAAGACCCCCCGCAGCACCTCATCCTCGACCATCGCGCCTTCGGCCGGCCGGTAGGTGAACAGGTCCACCGCGGACATACCCCGCCCGCGAGCCGGCTCCGCCACCCCGATCACCATCCGCTCCACGCCTCGCGCCAGCCCCGCTGCGTCGAGTACCGAGCTGAGCCGCTCTGCCAGCTCCCCCCGCGCAGGCGGCTCGCCGTCGTACTCGGAGTAGAAGTCCGCGACCAGGGCCTCACCCTCGGGCAGCGAAGCGGCGTAGGCGCTCAGGGCAGTGGACGCGGTGGGGAGGTCTCCGAGATCGACATAGGAGGTCACCACCCGGCGCCGCTCGGTTCCGTCAGCATGGGTTGCCGTGATGAAGAGGCGCCCGGCGAGCTCCAGCACTTCGAAATCACTCAGGGCGCGCATTCGGTAGTAGCGCCTTGTCATCACCTCGAGCAGAACGCGGCGCACCTGCTCTCCCGTGTCTCGCAGCCGCTCGTTCAGCAGCGTCACCAGCGGGCGCGGGCAATCGACGAGCGCGTCGATCTTATCCGCCCGGGCGGCACCCTCCGGGTCGGCGACGAGGGCCTCGAGAGATGCTTCGGCCTCGCGGTAGGCCGTGGTCGTAGCGGCCTCGATCAGTGGCTGGTCGAAGTAGCGGAAGCGGGTTTCGCGCGCCAGGTCGGTAAGGATCTGATCGCGCCCTTGGGTCGCGACGATCAGGCGGTCGAGCGCCTCCCGGAAGTCGTCCCCGACGTGACCCGCCAGCAGCTCGACTTGCTCGAGCCGCTGGTCAAGCAAGGCGACGATCACCCTCCTGACCTGCTCCGCTCGCCGCTGCGAGAGGAACAGCCGATAGCAGGCCTCCTCGAGCTGCGCGGTTCGGTCCAGGCCCTTGACCCCGTAGTGCGAGAGCGCTCGCCTCAGGTCGGCGACGAACCGCTCCGGCAGCCCCTCGGCCTCGACGTCGAGAGACCGAAGGTACGCGTCGAGGTACTCGCGCGGGCTTCGCAAGAACTCGGAATTGGGATCGGCTTCATCGTGGTAGGGCCTGCTGAGGGCCTGGAGGTCCGCATAGACGCCCAGAATCCTGTGTTCGCCTGGAATCAGCGCCGGGTCACAGGTGAGCGGATCCGAGCACGCATCGTGAAGAGCCGCGAGGATCCGATCGTCCTCCCCGGCCTCAGAGTCGTAGCCGAGCACCAGCCACTCGAGCCGCCGCAGGTTCTCGCGGCAGAACGTGGCTCTGTCGGCGCTGACCAGGTCTCCGATCGAGAGCCGCAGGCGCTCGACGCCCGGCTCGGGGACCCCTGCCTCCACGGGCTCGATTCGGACAAGCGGCTCCTGAGGGCCAACGTGGACATTGGGACCGACCAGCACCTCCCGCACGCGGCCCGGGAAGGGCGCGCCCAGCGACGACTCCATCTTCATCGCCTCGACCACGGCCACGACGTCCCCGGTGGCGACCTCGTCTCCGGGCTCAACCGGGATCGAGACCACTACTGCCGGCGCCGGGTTGCGCACAAGGCCACCATCGCCGCGAGAGACTCGGTGCGAGACGCCGTCGACCTCGACCAGCAGGTCCTCGCCCTGACTAGAGGTGACCACCCTGAACCCGTGGGAGCCGAGCTTTAGCCGCCGCTCGTGGGCGCTGATGCGCTCCGCACTGACCTCGACCGAGGTGCCGTCAAGGGTGACGCGGTAAAGGCTCGGGCCGATCTCGCGAACCGCGGGTCGGTAACGCTGCCCGTGATAGCGAAGCTCGATCTCGCGGGAGCCGGCGGCCGGAGTCTCGGGGCGCCCCCTTCGCGCGAACGCGTAGAACGCGGCGCGATCGACGGCGGTCTGGACATCCGTCGCTTCCACCGCCGCCGCGACCAGCGCAACCTCGGCGTGACGGACCGGGATCGTCTCCCCGCGCAGCTGGAGGCGATCGAGCCAGCCGGTGTCCACCTCCGCGGCGCGAAACTCCGGCCGCCCGAGGACGTCGAGCAGGAAGCCGATGTTGGTCGTCCCGCCCTCGACCACGATCGTTGTTTCGGCGAGGGCGCGTCGCAATCGGGCAAGGGCTTCCGTGCGGTCCCGTCCCCAGGCGATCACCTTGGCGATCATCGAATCGAACTGGGCGGGGATCGAATCGCCCTCCGACATCCCGGCGTCGATACGGATCCCCGGCCCGCCAGGTGGTTGGAGCAAGATGATGCGCCCGGGCGCGGGGGCGAAGCCGAGTGCGGGGTCCTCAGCGTTGATTCGCGCCTCGATCGCGTGGCCGACCGGGGCGGGGGGCGCACCCTCGAGTCGCCCGCCCGACGCGACGTGGAGTTGGAGCTTGAGAAGATCAAGACCGGTCGTCGCCTCGGTGACCGGATGCTCGACCTGCAGGCGGGTGTTGACCTCCATGAACGACAGCAGCCCCCGATCGGGCTGGAAGAGGAACTCCACGGTCGCCGCGCCTCGGTAGCCGGCCCTCATCGTCAGCCGCGCCGCCGCCTCGCTGACAGCTCGTTCCTGGTCGGCGGAGAGCGCCGGGCTGCTCGACTCCTCGACCACCTTCTGGTTTCGCCGCTGGAGGGAGCAGTCGCGGACGCCCACCGCCCAGGGGGTCCCCTGTCCATCGGCGATCACCTGTACCTCCACGTGACGCGCTGGCGCGATCAGCGTCTCGAGCAGCACCGCCTCGTCGCCGAACGCATCCCTCGCCTCGGCACGCGCGCTCTGGAGCGCGGGCTCCAGCTGCTCTGGTGCGTCGACTCGGCGAATCCCCCTGCCGCCGCCACCCGCGGCGGACTTGATCAGAAGGGGGTAGCCGATGCGCTCGGCCTGCTCGCGGGCGTCGGCGAGGCTGTCGACGGCGCCGCCGCTCCAGGGCGCCACGGGCAAGCCCGCCTCTTCGGCCAGACGCTTGGCCGCGACCTTGTCACCAAGCAGCCGCATGGCGCTCGGGTTGGGACCCACGAATACGATCCCCAGGCGCTCGCAGAGCTCGGCGAAATCTGGATCCTCGGCAACGAACCCCCAGCCCACCCAGGCGGCGTCCGCCCGTGTTGCGACCAGCGCCTCCTCGATGGCCGCGAGGTCGAGGTACTCGCTCGATTGCTCGGCTCCTTGTACGCGGGTCGGGTGCAGACAGTGGGCCTCGTCCGCCTCGCGGACGAACATCGCCTGCGGCTCGAGCTCGGTGTACAGGGCGATCAACGTGATCGGGTCGTCGGCTCCATCGTTCAGCTCGCGCACCGCTCGGATCGCGCGCATGGCCGGCTCGCCTCGGTTGACGATCGCGAGCCGATGGAACGAGATGTCCATGCCCAGCCCCCCGCTATCTCATCGCCGAGCGGATCGGCTCGAGCGCGTCGGAATCGAGAGCACCGGGGAGCTCGATCGTGCGATAGCCCTCGAGCAGGACGCGGACGTGACCCTGCTCATCCACCACCCGGGCGTCGATCGAAGATTCATCCTCGCGCGGGGTAACGATCGCGACGAGCGTCCCCGGTGCGCCCGCTTGGGCGAAGCGGGTGATCCGATCAACGTGGGTGGGAAGCGCCATCCGTCCCCGGGTGCCGAGCTCCCAGACCCCCGCCGTCTGGAAGCAGAGCTCGATCAGGCGGGGCGCGGCCTGGGTGGGCTCGCCGGCCGGCTTGTGATCAGGCGGCAGGTCGCCGGCTAGGCGGCCGATCACGGTGCCGTCACAGCGCCAGGCCCGCTCCAGCACCTGGTAGGCAGGGCCATGGAAGTAGATCCGGTAGATCGCCTCCGAGCCAACGCCCCGATTCTCGGAATCCTCGCCGGGGGCCACCTCCCCATCCGGTGGCTGGGAAAGCTCGCGCGCGAGAACAGCTCGGCCGGTGAAGTGGACGGCTCGCTGCTCGCCCTGGGGCAGGGAGCGACTTCCCACCAGACGGCAGTCGGCTACCAGCGTGCCGTCACCGCCGTCGCGCGGCAGCACCTGCAGCTCGACCGTGCGCGGCTCGTCACGGTAGAACTTGAAGGGCGCCGTCAGCTCGATGTCCTCGAGCGCCACCACCTGCCACCCGGGCATCAGCGCGGCCGCCGCCTCTGCGAAGGCCTCGATGACCATTGCTCCGGGCAGCACCGGGATTCCCTCGATCCGGTGATCGTCGAGGAACGCCTGATCGGTCGGATCGAGCTCGGTGAGGACGGTGAGCCCCTCGGCGAGGGTGAAGCTCGACGCACGGCCCGTCATCGGCCAGCGATGGGCGGTCATCGCCTCGCTGGCCGAATCCAGATCCAGGCCTCCGGTCGGATGACGATCCTCGGCCAGCACCCCCAGCGCTCCGGCCACGACCACCTCGGCGCCGGGGCCGGTGGCGGTGAGCTCCCGGCCGACGACGGGCACTCCCTCCGCCGGCGACAGCATCTCGATCCCCGCCATCTCCATCACCTTCGGTATCGAGCCGCGGCTTGCCATGCCGATGCCGGCCCAGGCGGTCCAGTCGATCGCCACGCCGCGCATCCCGGTGTCGCGGCGCAGGCGCGAGATGCTCTTGCAGAGAAGGTCATTGGCGGCCGCATAGTCGGTCTGGCCGGCATTGCCGAAGCGTGCGGCGATCGAGCTGAAGACAACGGCGACATCCGGGCCCTTCTCGCCGAGCGCCTGGAGCAGGTTGAACCAGCCGTTCGCCTTCACGTCGAAGACCAGGTCGAACTCGCGCTGCGGCTTGTCAACCAGGTTGTGGCTCACCTCCATGCCGGCGCAGTGCAGGAGGACGTCGACCCGACCGCTCTCCTGCAGGGCGGCTGAGACTGAAGCCGACACCTGATCCGGATCGGTGAGATCCACCTGGTGCCAGTGCGCACTGCCGCCCGCCTCGCGGATCGCCTCGATCGCGTCGAGAGCGGCCCGAGCACGCTCGATGCGCGAGATCTCGCGCTCGACGAGCTTCGGGGTCGGCCGCTCACCACGCTGCTTGATCCGCTCGGCGAGATCGCGCTTGAGCCCGTCGCGATCGTCCGAGAACCGCCTCATGTCGGGATCGGCGGGGTCGGGCTCAGGGACGAGGTCGAGCAGGTGGAAGGTGCCTGCCGACGCCGCGGCCAGATCGGCGACGATCGCTGCGACGATGCTGCCCGCGGCCCCCGTGACCAGGAAGACGGTGTCGGCTCCCAGCCTGCGGGCTGGGTCGCGCTCGGCCGGCCGCTCGAGCAGGCCCACCGACCAGCGCAGGTCATCTGCGTAGCCGACCTCGACCACGCCGGGATCCCGGCGCGCCTCCTCGATCAGGATCTCGGCGAGCGCGGCGGTCTTGCGGCTGGGCGCGAAATCGACAACCTTGACAAGCGCTTCCGGGCGCTCGCGAGCCAGCGACTTCGCGAATCCACTGACGGCGCCGCCCATCGCCGAGGTCGCGCCGGAAGAGTCATAGCCGTGCCGGCCGCCGAGCCGCGTGCCCGCGATCAGGAATGTGCCCTCGGAGTCAATCTGCTCGGAAAGAGCCCGCATCATCATCGCGAGGAGCTTGACCCGGGAGCGCAGCTCCCCGGCCCAGCTCTCCGAATCGAGCTCGGCCAGCGGCCGCTCGGCGTCGAGGGCCGGCAGCCAGAAGGCGCCCTGCACGGGCCCCGCGCCCTTCCAGGCCTCGATCCGGCGCTCGAAGGCGTCGTCGTCCTCAGCGCCATCCGCGATCAGCACCTCGACCCCGAGCTTCTCGAGCCTTGTGGCGAGCGCGGAGGCGACGCCTCCGGCATCGGGCATGATGATCACCCGGCTCCCGGGCCCGAGCGTCACGCCCGTGGCCAAGCAGTGCTCGAGCGCCGGCCGCACCACGGGGACCGGAACCCGGCGTGTAAACCCGCCGGGCTCCTGTTCGCCCGAGGCCTCGGTACCGCCGGCGCGCTCGGAGGGTTCCAGCTCGCCGGCCGCGGGGGCCGCCCGCTCACGCACGAAGGCGACCACGTGGTTGAGGGTCGGGTAGTCGCGCAGCTTCAGGCTTTCGTCGAAGGGGATGCCGTAGGTCTCGCGGATCGTCGCGAACACCTCCGCCTGCTTCACGGTGTCGATCCCGAGATCGGCCTCGAGGTCGAGATCGAGGTCGAGCAGGTCGGGCGGGTAGCCGGTCTGCTCGGCGACCAGCGCCAGGACGCGGTCGGTGACCTCGTCGCCGGCAGCCACCTCCTGCTCGGCCGCGGCGGGGGAGGGCGGTGGCGGCGGGATCGCCGCCCGCTCACGCACGAAGGCGACCACGTGGTTGAGGGTCGGGTAGTCGCGCAGCTTCAGGCTTTCGTCGAAGGGGATGCCGTAGGTCTCGCGGATCGTCGCGAACACCTCCGCCTGCTTCACGGTGTCGATCCCGAGATCGGCCTCGAGGTCGAGATCGAGGTCGAGCAGGTCGGGCGGGTAGCCGGTCTGCTCGGCGACCAGCGCCAGGACGCGGTCGGTGACCTCGTCGCCGGCAGCCACCTCCTGCTCGGCCGCGGCGGGGGAGGGCGGTGGCGGCGGGATCGCCGCCCGCTCACGCACGAAGGCGACCACGTGGTTGAGGGTCGGGTAGTCGCGCAGCTTCAGGCTTTCGTCGAAGGGGATGCCGTAGGTCTCGCGGATCGTCGCGAACACCTCCGCCTGCTTCACGGTGTCGATCCCGAGATCGGCCTCGAGGTCGAGATCGAGGTCGAGCAGGTCGGGCGGGTAGCCGGTCTGCTCGGCGACCAGCGCCAGGACGCGGTCGGTGACCTCGTCGCCGGCAGCCACCTCCTGCTCGGCCGCGGCGGGGGTTGACGGCTCCGCCGGAGGTGGAGCCTGTGCGGGTGGGACCGTACCGACAGGTTCCGGGGTCGGCGCGGGCGCGGGCGTCGCGAAGCGATCCTCGCGCTTCGCGCCCTGGCCACGATCGACGAATCGCAGGCGCCGCTGCACAACCTCCAGCTCGGGCGCCTCCTGGCCACTCATCGTCCGCAGCCAATCGGTCCAGCGATCGGGATCTCCGATTCGGTAGGAATAGCCAAGCTCCTCCGGGTTGCGGCGACGGCCATCGCGCACCGGGGTCCAGCGAAGCAGCAGCATGCTGATCTGCGAGCCGAATCCTGCCGCAAGGCGGAGCGCGAAGTTGACCGGGTACGAGCCTCCCCGGGAGAGGTTGAGGGCACCGAGCTCCGGATCCGCCTCGCGGAAGTTCGGGACCGGTGGAACGAGGCCGGTCTCGAGCGACTTGACCGCAACCACGTCCTCGAGCCCGACGCCCATCGGATGACCGGTGATCCCCTTGGTGTTTGCGATCAGCGCTTTCTCGGCGGCGGCGCCGAAGACCCGGCGCAGCGCGTGGATCTCGGCCGCCGCGCTGCCCCCCCGCGCCGGGGTGTAGGTCTCGTGGGAGACGAACACCATCTCCTCGCCGATCCGGCCCCGGTCCACGCCCCTCGCCTCGGCCTGAGCGACGAGGCTCTCCATCACTTCGCCGATGTGGTCGACGTCGAGGCGGGTGCCGTGGAAGGCACTGTTGGCGGTGACCGAGCTGAGCACCTCGCAGATCGGCGTGACGCCACGCTCGCGTGCGGCAGCGGCGCTCTCGACGATGAGCGCCGCGGCGCCCATTCCCAGCAGCATTCCATGGCGACGTTGGTCGAACGGCAGGGCGGCCTCCTCGACGACCTCGTCGGTGGCCGCTGCGCCGGAGGCGAGGAACCCGGCGCCGATCCACGGTAGGAGCTCGTCCGAGGTCGCGTCATCAGCCGCGACCACGACCGCCCGCCGGCAGCGTCCCGCGCGGATCCAGTCTTCGGCGATTGCAACGGCCTGGGTCGTGCTCGCGCAGGCCGCATTGACCTGGGTGTTCGGCCCACGTGCGCCGATCAGCTCCGCGAGCTGAGAATGGCCCATGGAGAGGACCCGGAAGAGGAAGCGGCGATCGAAGCGATAGGGCTCCTGCTCGAGCTCGATCTTCAGGTCGTGGATATGTCGGTCGACCTCGGCCAGCGCGACGCTGTCGCCATGGCCGGCGAGGCGCTGGCGAAGCGCTTCGACCTCGGTCAGCCGCTCCCGGCGGGAGCGATCCTCGGAGAAGCGCTCGGCCTCCGAAGCGAACTCTTCCAAGCCTGGAAACGCCGATGCGAAGATGACCGCGGTGTCGTCGCGCAAGGGAGCAGGCAGTGCCCAACGGTCCGGGAGCTGCGTTCCCTTGGTGGTTGTCTTGTAGTGCTGGACGAGGGGAATGCCGGCGTCGCGCAGGGCGTCGATGCCGGCACCGATCGCAAGCTGGGTGCCGCGTCCGAGCGCTGCCACCCGGTCGGGGTCGACCCCGAACTCCGCGGCCAGGTCCAGCTGGCCCTCCCGCGCTGCAAGTTTGATCACGTCGGCGACGTCGTCGATCGCCTCGAAGCTCGCCGATCCGTCGTCGCTCTTGACCAGACGCGTGATGTGACGATCGAGAATCTGATGTCGCAGGTCCGAGGGGATCACGTCGATGAACTGCTCGCCGTGGAGGATCCGCGCGACGTTGCGGTCATCGAAGACGCGCTCGGTTCCCGGAAGGCCGAGTGCCGCGCCCGTGATCACCACGGGATCGGCCGGCGCGCCGGTCGGGGAGGCCCCACCCAGGAGCTCGCTGCTGCGGCGAAGGAAGTCGGCAGCGAGCCGGCCGAGCTCGCGATCGACGTCGTCGCTCTCCTCGGAGGGGCGGGGCGCAGAGGAGGGCGCGGGTCGTGCCGGAGGTGCAGCATCAACCGGCTCGCGCTCCCGGCCGGCGCCGAGCCCGGCGGCATAGAGGCCGCAGAGCGCATGGTTGAACGACGCCAGGTCGCCGAGCTTCGGGTGATTGGTGTAAAGGTTGAGCACCCCATCGCCGTCGAGGACATCGGATGCGAACCCGTGCAGGGCCCGCTTTGGCCCAGTCTCGACGAAGATGCGTGCTCCAGCGTCGAACAGGGTATGCAGGCCCTTCTCGAACTGCACGGGTGATGCGACCTGGCGACCGAGGATGTCGATGATCTGCTCCTCCACGCCGGCTCCCGTCGGGTAGAACTCGCCATCGACGTTGGCCACGATCGGGATCCGGGGGGGCGAGAGCCGAACCCGCCTCAGCATCGCCCGCAGGGGCTCGCTCGCCGGGGCCACGATCTCGGTGTGGAAGGCGTGGCTGACCGGCAGCGGGATCGCCTGGTGGCCGCGCTCCTGGAAGGCGCCGACGGCGCGGGCGACCGCCTCGGTATCGCCCCCCAGCACGACCTGGTTTGTCGAGTTGATGTTGGCAAGCACGAGGTAACCCTCCGAGGACTCGAGCACCTCCTCGACCTCCTGCGCCGGCGCCATCACGGCCGCCATCGCCCCCGGATCCGGGACCTCGAGGCTCGCCATCTCACGGCCTCTGGCGCTGACCGCCTCTAGCGCCTGCTCGAAGGGCAGTGCTCCGGCCGACACCAACGCTCCGTACTCGCCGAGGCTGTGGCCCATGACGAAGTCCGGCAACACTCCGTAGGCCTCCAGCATCCGGGTGAGGGCGACGTCGACCGTGAGGACGGCCGGCTGGGTGATCTCGGTTCGCCGCAGCTGCTCCTCCGCCTCGGCGAGCGCCTCCGGGCTGTCGCGATCGGCGAAGATGAACCCGCTCAGCTCCCTGCCGTCGAGCAACGGCCTCATGACCTCGTCCGCCTCCTCGAAGGCCTCGGCCACGAGCGGCTCGATCGCACGCAACTCGGCGAGCATGCCGGCGTACTGCGAGCCCTGGCCGGTGTAGAGGAAGGCGACCTTGCCCTGTTGCGGCCCGCTTCCGTGGAAGATTCCGCGCGCCTGGAGCGCCTGCCATACGCCGGAGTCGTTCGAGTCAAGCGCCTTCAGGGTGGCGCTGGCCTTCGCCGCCAGCTCGTCTGCGTCCCCGTAGTCGATCGCCACTCGCTCGGCTGAGCGGAGCGCCTCCGCGTCCGGCGGCGCTGGAGCGGGGCAGCGCCCGGCGCGCGCCTCCTCGAAGGCGGCGCGGAGCGCTCGGGCGACGTCCGCCTCGTCGGTGCCGCCCAGTACGAGGGCTCCGCGCAGGGGGGCCTTCGCCGCCCCACCGTGTTCCCGGTGGGCCACGCTCGGCTGGGGCGGCGTCGCGACGGCGCCGGAGTCAGCGGTCCCGCCGGCATCGGCCGGAACCGAGATCGAGGCCGAACTGCCTCCGCTCAGGCGCCCTGGCACGTGCTCCTCGAGCACTGCGTGATAGTTCGTGCCCCCGAAGCCGAATGCGCTCACGCCCGCAACCCGCGGCACGCTGTCGCGGGTCTCCCACTCGCGCAGCTCGGTGTTAACCGCGAACGGCGAGGCGGTCCAGTCGATGTTCGGGTTCGGCCGTTCGTAGTGGAGGCTCGGCGGCAGGACCTTGTGGTGCAGCGCCAGGGTGGTCTTCAGCAGCCCCGCCGCCCCCGCGGCGCCCTTGAGGTGCCCGATGTTGGACTTCACGGACCCCAGGGCGACGGATCCGGCGGGCAGGTGGGCCCCGGCGAATGCCTCTGAGAGGCTCTCGACCTCGACGACGTCGCCGACGCGGGTCGACGTGCCGTGACCCTCGATCAGCGAGCACACCTCCGGCGGGAGCCCCGACTTTCGCCAGGCACGCTCGATCGCGAGCCTTTGGCCGATCGGGTTCGGGGCCGTGATCCCCTTGCCCTTGCCGTCGCTCGATCCCGCCAAGCCGCGGATGACGGCGTACACCCGGTCGCCATCGCGCTCGGCATCCTCGAGCCGCTTGAGTACGAACAGCGCCGCGCCCTCGCCCATAACGAACCCGTCGGCACCGTCGGCGTAGGGCCTTGTGCCGGTGGCAGACAGGGCTCCGATCGCGCAGAACTTGATGAACGTGGAGGCACCCATGTTGCGGTCGATCCCGCCCGTGATCACCGCATCGAACTCGTGCTCGATCAGCCCGTCGATCGAAGCGTCCATCGCCGCCATCGCCGAGGCGCAGGCCGCGTCGACGACGAAGTTGGGCCCGCGCAGGTTGAAGAGGTTGGAGACGCGACCAGCGAGACAGTTTCCGAGCTCACCCGGCATCGTGTCCTCGGTCACCGGCGGCAACCACCCGTCGATGTTCGAGTGCAGCTCGCGGGCGATCGCCTCGCGCGCACTCGCGGGCAGCTCGGCGTAGCTCGGCGCCCTCGCCAGCTCGCGCTCGAGCTCGGGGAAGGCGAGGCGGATCGTCGTCAGATAGTGGTGCTCGCCGGCCATCGCGTTGCCGAAGACGACGGCGGTGCGCTCGAGGTCGAGCGGACCGCTCCGGCCAGCCGTAGTCGAGCAGCGCCATCCGGGTGCAGGTGACCCCCCACTTCTGCGCATCGTCCATAGCCTCCGAGACCTTGGGCGGGATGGGAAGATGCCAGGCGAGGGGGTCCCACTCCCATGAGCGCACCCAGCCACCGATCTTCGAGTAGGTGCGCTCTGGAGCCTTTGGGTCCGGATCGAAGTAGAGCTCGGGGTCCCAACGATCCGGGGCGACCTCGCTGATCCCGTAGTGGCCCTCGCTGACGTTGCGCCAGAAGGTCGCCGCGTCGGGCGCGTCGGGAAGGATCGCCCCAACGCCGACGATGGCGATCGCGCGGCTCGCCTCGCTCATGGGCTGGCTCCCGGTGCGGGCCTGTGGCGTCGAACTGTCATCCCTCAGGCTCCGACCGGCCATAGATCGCGTCCGCGACGGCGTCCATGTCGGCAAGTAGGCCCGCCTGCGCCGCCTGGATCGCGGCAAGCCCGATTCGGGATACCAGCGCTGTCGAGTCATCTTCCCCGACGGCCTTCGCACCGGAGATCCAGCGCACCCCCTCGGTGGCCACGTCGAGCGCGACCTCGCGGGCGTTGACCCGGGCGATCGCCGCGAGGGCATCCGCATCGAAGCGCCGCGATGCCTTCGGCGAGAGCGTGCCCGCCGCCGCCCGCGCCGCCCGCCGCACCAGGGTCGCGGCGCCCTCGACGGTCGCGGCGTGCTGTCCGAGTCGTAGCAGGATGTGTTGGCTGCGGGTCAGCCGCGCGTTCCGCGCGGCCTCGAAGACCTCGGCCAGAGCGTGCAACGCGAGCGCGGTGGTCCCCGCGCCGACCTCGGGGTGCTCGGCCCCCAGCGCCTCCAGCTCGCGCGCCGCGGCGTGGAAATGATCGCCGTGCGCCTTCAGATGCTGTTGCCAGCGATCACGCGCGATCGTCATCTCCATGATCTCCGAGGTCCCCTCGTAGATCGTCGTGATGCGGACATCGCGCTTGATCTTCTCGACCATGTACTCGTGGGTGTAGCCGTAGCCGCCATGAGCCTGGATCGCCGCGTCGGCGGCGGCGTTTCCACCCTCGCTTGCCAGATACTTGGCGATTGCGCCCTCGGTGTTGAGGGATCCTTCGCCGGCGTCGATCCGCTCGGCGGCCTCCTCGATGGCCGCGCGGGCGGCCTCCAGCCGCACGGCGTGCGGAACGATCAGCTTGTGGGTGTAGCCCTGCTTCTCAGACAGCGGCCCCCCCGCCTGGATGCGTTCGGTCGAGTAGGGGATCGCGCGGTCAAGCGCTGCCCAGCCGGCTCCCAAGGCGAACGCGGCGACCATCAGTCGCGTGTAGCCGAAGATCTCCTGGGCCTGGATCAGGCCCTGTCCCTCGGCAGCGCCGATCAGGTTGTCGGCGTCGACATAGGCGTCCTCAAGGAACAGCGCGGCGGTGTTTGAGAGCCGGATGCCGTGCTTGTCCTCGTGTTCGCCATGGGTGAAGCCCTCGGTGCCGCTCTCGATCACGAACCAGCTCGGGCCACCTGGCGCAAGGGCAAGGACCGAGCTGAGCTCGGCCACGCCACCGTTGGAGATCCATTGCTTCGCACCACTGAGGCGGTAGCCGACCACCGTGCCGTTCTCGGACACCGGCTCCGCCCTGGTCTTGAGCGCGGCGAGGTCGCTGCCGGCGTCGGGCTCGGTCGCGCCGTAGGCCATCAGCACTCCCTCCTCCGCAATTTGCCGCATCCAGCGCCCCTTCTGCTCGGGCGTTCCCCCGACAGCGATCGGGTCGCTGCCCAGGAAAGTCGCGAGAACGGAGGTCGCGATTCCCAGATCGACGGCCGCCATCAGCTCGCATACCCGATAGATGTCCAGCGCGCCGCCACCCATCCCCCCGTGCTCCTCGGGGATGAAGAGCAGCTGGATTCCGAGCTCTTCTCCGCACATTCGCCGCACGACCTCCTCTGGGAACTCGTCGCGCTCATCCAGCTCGATCAGCGCAGAGTCCGGCAACTCGCGACGGCCGAACTCGCTGAGCGACTCGAGGGTGAAATCGAGCGTCTCGAGGTCCAATCCGGGCGGCATCTCTACAATTCCTGCCCGACCTCCCGTGACACGCAAGGAAGCCGATCTGATCGATCGGATGTGGGCCGGCCCCTGGTATCGCGAATCTTCTTCATCCGGTTACAACCATGGCACACGGGGGGCCATCGCGATAGGGGTGCCCCCGGTGCGCCGCTGCTCACAGTGGACGCTCCACCGAGCTGCCGGCAGCCAACTCGATGATCTCTCCTCTGATGCCGACCCTGATCGGATACACGTCCGCGGGGCGAGCGGTCACCTTGATCCGGTTCCTCGCGATTTCGATCTCTAGGCCCCAATGACGCCGATAGCGGATCTTGAGCCGCAGCTCCGTCAGCTCCTCGGGAAGGCTCGGATCGAGCCATAGCACCTCTTCGCGGGTCTCGATCCCCGAAAAGCCACGTTGGACAAGGTCCACGGTGCCGGCCATCGCGCCCAGGTGCAGGCCCTCGGAGGAGGTGCCGCCCTGGAGGTCGAGAAGGTCGGTCTCGAGCGCCTCGCGGAAAAGCCCCCAAGAGCGCTCGCGATCTGAGCGGGCGAACACCCGGGCGTGAACCACCCGGCTCAGGGTCGAGCCGTGTGAGGTGCGCGCCAGGTAGTACTGGACGTTCCTGGGGATGGAGTCGCTCTCCAACGGGTAACCCAGTCGTTTGAAGAGCATTCCCAACTCCTCGGCCGACAGCAGGTAGAAGAGCATCAGCACGTCTGCCTGCTTCGAAGCCTTGTACCGATTGGGGCTGTCGCCCTCGGCCTCCAGGATCCGGTCGAGCCGCTCGATGTTCCCGTACTCCTTCCGGTATCCCTCCCAATCCAGCTCCTCGAGCCTCTCGTAGCCCTCGAATTGGCTGATGATCCCGTCGTCGTGGAACGGGATCAGCAGCTTGCGGCTCACCTCCTCCCATCGCTCGAGCTCCTCGCGCCGAAGCCCGAGCATCCGCGACAGCCCCTCGCGGCGTTGCTCGGGGAGCGTTTCGAGCACGCTCCGAGTCCGCCACAGTACCCATGCCGCCATTGCGTTTGTGTAGGCGTTGTTGTCGATTCCGGGTCGCTCCGCACCGGGGTAGGCATCGTGGTACTCGTCGGGTCCGATGACCCCGCGAATCACGTACCGCTCGCGGGCAGCGTCCCAGGTGGCGGCGCTCGCCCAGAAGCGGGCGATTTCGATGAACATCTCCGCGCCGTAGAGCGACAGGAACTCGATGTCCCTGGTCGCCTGGTGGTACAGCCAGATGTTGTAGGCGATCCCGGCATTGATGTGCCTCTGCAGATGTGAGTTGTCCGGGATCCAGCGACCGGAGCGCGGGTTGAGGTGGACCGTGGGGGTCAGCTCGGCGCCGTCTGAGCCGCTCTGCCAAGGATAGGCGGCTCCGTCGTATCCAGCCTCCTGGGCGATCCAGCGGGCGGACCCGAGACGCCGGTAGCGATAGCGGAGCAGGGCTCTGCTCAGGTCCGGGAAGCAGAGGTTGAAGAACGGGAAGACGAAGAGCTCATCCCAGAACACGTGTCCGCGGTATGCCTCGCCGGCGAGCCCTCGGGCCGGGATCCCGGCGTCGATCTCGGCGGTATGGTCGGAGACGGTCCCCAGCAGGTGGAGGAGGTGGAGTCGCAGCTCGGTCGGCACAGCTTCTTGGTCATCGCGCACCTCCAGTGAACACAGATCCCAAAGATGCTCCCAATGCAGGACGTGCTTGGCGAGCAGCTTGGTGAAGCCGGGGAGGTTGACCGCCTCCCTATGGGCCTCTAGCCCAGGCTCGGAAACTGCCGGTTCGCGCGATGTGTAGAGGGTGGCGACCTTCTCCGCGGTGATCTCCACGCCCTCGCTGACATCTGCCTCGAGCTCGTGGCCGATCAAGGCCCGCCCTTCGATCGACCGACTCGCGGTTGCGACGGGCTCGCCATCACGCAGCAATCGCGTTCGCGCCGCCGCGGCGACCCGGATGTGAGACTGGCTGGTCTCCAACTCGATAAAGACCGTCTCGAGGTCGTCCGCCGCCGCGTCGATCGGCCGCAGATGGCGGTTGTCCAGGCCCATATAACGCGCGACGCCCTCGTTCGCCACGTCGCCGTCCAACGCCGAGCGGAAGGTCACCCTGCCGGACCAGTTGAGGGCGAGGAGCCTGGTCTCGAGCGCGAAAACGTTCGGGTTCGCCATGCTGACGAATCGGCGCTGCGTAACGGCGGTCTCGCGATCTTCGTCGTCCCGGAAGCGAAGCCGACGGGTCAGTACCGCGCGACGCAGGTCGAGTTCCTGGCGATACTCGGCGAGCTCTGCCTTCGAGAGGTCAAACCATTCGGAGTCCTCGATCCTGAAGGTGAGGGGAAGCCAGTTGGGCATGTTGACGATCGACTCGTCCTGCACCTTGCGATCGGCCACCTCGCTGGTCAGACGGTTGTAGCAACCGGCCGCATACGTGCCGGGGTAGTGAATCCCGTCCGCATCGTGCTCGGGCGCCGCTCCGCGGCTCGCATAACGGCCATTCCCCAATGCGCAGATGGCCTCGCGCAGGGCCTCTTGATCGGGATCGAAGCCTTCGTAGACCAGCGACCAGCCACTCAGGGTTGGCGCCCCCGCGGCAGCGGTGCCGCTCAAGGGAGGCCTCCTCCCGTCTCCCCGATGCGAATATCACCAAGATCTCTGACCACGACATCGGCTCCTCGTTCCCGCAGCGCCTTGGCATGGTCGCTGCGGTCGACGCCGAACACAAGGCCGAAGTGCCCACGACGCCCGGCTTCGACGCCGGCGAGCGCGTCCTCGACGACCGCTGTGCGCCCCGGTTGGACCCCAAGCCGGCCCGCGGCCTCGATGAGGACGGCGGGGTCGGGCTTGCCATCAAGACCGAGGCGATCTGCGTCGAGGCCGTCGACTCTCTCGTCGAAGAGCTCGGCTATGCCCGCCGCTTCGAGAACCTGAGCGCAGTTGCGGGACGCGGAGATGATCGCCGTTCGAGTGCCCCTCGCCCGCAGTCGATGCAGCAGCTCAATCGAGGACGGAAAGGAAGCCACGCCCTGCTCTCGCAGGAGAGTCAGGAAAAGCTCGTCCTTGCGGTTGCCCAAACCGCACACCGTTTCCGCGGCAGGGGGATCCTCAAGCTCCCCGCGGGGGAGGAAGATCTGCCGAGAATCGAGAAACGACGCAACGCCGTCGTAGCGCGGTTTGCCGTCTACGTATAGGTAATAGTCCTCGTCCCCGAAAGGTCGATGATCCTCGCCTGCCTGATCTGCACGATCTGCGAGGAACCGGTTGAACATGCGCTTCCAGGCGTTGGCGTGGACGGACGCTGTGTCTGTGATCACGCCGTCGAGGTCGAAGATCACAGCATCGAAATCGTCCGTCCGGATCTCCGCAAGAGCCACCTGATCGACCGCCGTCATGCGAAAGCTTGAGGCTTGCGCTACGCCAGAGCCTAATGCCTGCGAAGACACGACCGAAATCAAAGGCGGACCGGTGAGCTCGAGTCATCGGCTCCGGCGGGCTGATTGCTGATCCGCTTCGCAGACCTCGCCGGTCGCAGCATCAAGGGATTGCTGCTCGAGCTCCATAATTGTCGATGCCTATGTCAGGCGGCAATTGACGATGTCCGATCATTCCCGGCCGGCGGCCGGACCACCCTTCGAGGCTTTCGACTTCCTCTACATGCCGAGCCGCGACGTCGAGCGCGACCTCGCCTTCTTCACCGAGGTGATTGGCGGCGTTGTGGTCTTCGCAATCGAAGCTTTTGGGGCCCGCGTCGCCCAGATGCAGTTGAGCGAGAGGTCGCCGCGCCTCCTCCTGGCCGATCACCTTGAAGGGCAGGCGCCGGTTCTCGTCTACCGAGTGGGCGACCTCGATTCAACGCTCGCAGAGCTCGAGCGGCGCGGTCTGGAACTGGAGGGGCAATTCGGCATCCCCCACGGACCATGCGCTGCGGTGCGTTCCCCTGGTGGGCACCGCCTCGCCCTCTACGAGCTGACACGCCCCCAAGCCGACGAGCATCTTGCCGGCCGGCACGACTTCGGGCCAGGCCGGACAGGCTCTGCCAGCTAGCAGGCGGCTCCCAGGCCCGCGCCCTGAACTCGTCCCGGGTCGAGGCGAGCAGGACCGGCCACTCGGCCTCCGGGTCGAAGGCGATTATCAGGGTGCACATCGGCTTCTCGGCTGCGACTACTTCTCCGGCTTGATGAGCCGGATCTTCGTCGTCTTGCTGTTTGGGCTTCCACCGGTCGGGGTGAAGGTGATCTTTGCCTTCACCTTCACCGCTCCGGTCCCCTCCAGCTCGCGCTTCTTCTTGCCCGTGGATATGACCTTCACATTCACCTTGCCGGCAGCGCTTGCATTCTTCCTCTGCTTCTTGATCCCCTTGCCGCTGAGAACGAGCTGGCCGGGCCCTGGAACGCTGACGATCAGAGTCGCGGTTCCCTTTGATCTGTTGAGCCGCTTCGCGGAGATGCTGAACAGGTTCGAGGGAGGCGGCGGGGCGAGGGCGGGGGGGAGAGCGAGTCGACCGCCACCCCTACCGGGCCGCCGGCGCCGGTGATGAAGCTCTGGTTCGGTTCCGACCCGTCGAGATTTGCCCTCCCGATCGCGCCGAGTCGTGCTGACTCGCATCGACGCTCTGGTCGACGAGTACTGCGGCTCTCTCAGCACCGGCGGCGAGCTGCGCAAGCAGGTTGAAGGGCTCCGTGAGGAGTGGCGGTAGTCCTCGATTCGGATGCGGTGATCGGCTTCCTCGATCGCGACGACGCGTTGCACCCAGCGGCAAATGAAGCGATAAGCGCGCTCGCCCGCGAGCAGCCGCTACTGGCTTCGGCGGTCACCTATGCGGAGGTCCTCACGGGTGCCGGCCTCGGCCATCACGGTGAGGAGAGCGTCGAGGGCTTCTTTGCAGATCTGATCTCGGCGATCGTCCCTGTCGACCTCGAGGTCGCCGCGCTCGCGGCCGATCTCAGTGTCCGGGCACCTGCGCTCCGAATGCCAGACGCTTTGATTCTCGCGACCGCCGAGAGCGACCCTGAGATCGAGCTGATCATCAGGGCGATGCGGCGATGGCGGCCGTTCGTGGTCTGGAGGTGGAGGTCCGCCTCTTGAGCGAGAGAGGGTCGAAGGCATAGATTCCTCTCCCAAAGGCTGATGGGAATCTTCCTCCCATGCTCCTCCACCAGCCTGGCCGGTCGCCGCTCCCGTCTGCATCTCCGGCGGTGGCCGGCCAGACGCTGGTTTTCCCACCCGTAAACGACAAGCAGGGGTTTGCCAGCGGCGATAACGGACAGTTCCACTCGCGTCAGCGACTCGATCGCCGAATTACTGGTCGTCGCATCTCTATCTCAAGAATCGCGCTAGCAAGTCATGACGCGGTCGGCGCTCGGTCTTTAGGCCGAAGGTCGCGAGTTCGATTCTTGTCGGGTGCATTCCTTGCGGTTCGCGGCAGTGTGGATTCTGCAGCAGGTAGTCGCCACCCGCGGCGGTGTTCCGTCGCCTTCGGACGAGCACGTCGATCTCCTCAGGGCGGGGCTTCGCCGGCGATGCTCCCACCGGGCGCCACGGGTGGTAGCGCCGAGGCGCCCGAATAGACTGCCCGCTGGTGAACGCCCAGGCCGCCAAGACGCTCTGGCAGCCTTCGGCCGCAACGGTCCAGCGGGCCCGGATATCCGAGTTCGCCCGCTGGCTGGAAGCCGAGCGGGAGCTCGGCCCTTGGCCGGGCTACTCGGAGCTCTGGCAGTTTTCGGTCGAGGACCCAGACGGCTTCTGGGGGGCGATCTGGGACTTCTTCGACGTCCAGGCCGACGGCGAGGCTTCCCCGGTCCTCGCCTCGCGGGAGATGCCGGGAGCGCAATGGTTCCCAAACGCGCGGCTGAACTACGCCGAGCACGTCTTCCGTGGCAAAGACGACGCTGCGACCGCGATCCTGCATGCCTCCGAGCTGCGGGAGCTCGCCGAGCTTTCCTGGGTGGAGCTGCGAAGCCAGGTCGCGGCGGTCGCCGCAGGGCTGGGGGTGTTCGGGGTCGGCCCGGGCGATCGCGTCGTCGCCTACATGCCGAACATCGCCGAGGCGATAGTCGCCTTCCTCGCCACCGCCTCCCTGGGGGCCGTCTGGTCCTCCTGCTCACCAGATTTCGGGGTCGGCAGCGTCGTCGACCGCTTCGCCCAGATCGAGCCCAAGATCCTCTTCTGCGTCGATGGCTATCGCTACGGCGGCAAGGACTTCGACCGCACCGAGACGATCGCCGCCCTGCAGCACGCGATGCCGAGCCTCGAGCGCACGGTCGTCCTTCCCTACCTAAATCCCGAGCCCGATCTCTCTGGGCTGGCGGGCGTCGTCCCCTGGGAGGAGCTGGCGGCCGCCGGCGCCGGCTCCGAGCTTTCCTTCGAGCGGGTCCCCTTCGACCACCCCCTTTGGGTCCTCTACTCCTCGGGGACCACCGGCCTGCCGAAGGCGATCGTGCAGGGCCAGGGCGGCATCCTCCTCGAGCACCTCAAGCAGCTGAACCTCCACGTCGACGCTCACCCCGGCGACCGGCTGTTCTGGTTCACGACGACCGGCTGGATGATGTGGAACTTCCTCGTCTCCGGCCTCCTCACCGGGGCGGCGATCGTCCTCTTCGACGGCAATCCCGGTCACCCGGACCTGGGCCGTCTCTGGGACCTCGCCGAGGAGGCGAGGATGACGATGTTCGGCGCCTCCGCTGCCTACATCGGGGCCTGCATGAAGGCCGGGGTCGAGCCCGGCGCCGGCCGTGACCTCTCGACCCTGGGCTCGATCGGCTCGACCGGCTCGCCGCTCTCGCCGGAGGGCTTCGACTGGATCTACGAGCAGCTGGGGGCGGACACATGGCTCTTCTCGACCTCCGGCGGCACCGACATCTGCACCGCGTTCGTCGGCGGCGTCTCGACCCTGCCGGTCTACCGCGGCGAGCTTCAGGGGCGCGCGCTCGGCGCTGCCGTGGAGGCCTGGGACGAAGACGGAAACTCGGTGATCGGCGAGGTGGGGGAGCTGGTCATCACCGAGCCGATGCCCTCGATGCCGCTCTACCTATGGGGTGACGCCGACGGTCAGCGCTACCGGGAGAGCTATTTCGAGATGTTCCCCGGCACCTGGCGGCACGGCGATTGGATCGAAATCACCGAGCGCGGCACGGCGATCATCTACGGGCGCTCCGACTCCACCATCAACCGTGCCGGCATCCGCATGGGCACCGCGGAGATCTACCGGGCTGTGCTCGACATCGACGAGATCACCGACGCCCTCGTCGTCGACATCCCGAAGCCAGGCACCGACGGCTGGATGCCGCTCTTCGTCGTGCTGCGGGAGGGCAACGAGGTCACGCCCGAGCTGTCGGCGGAGATCGCCCGTCGGGTGCGGGAACGCTGCTCACCGCGGCACGTCCCCGACGAGGTCTTCCAGATCACCGAGGTGCCGCGGACGCTCTCCGGCAAGGCGCTCGAGGTGCCGGTGAAGCGGATCCTGATGGGGACGGAGCCCGCCAAGGCGGTCAGCCGCGACTCCCTCGCCAACCCGGACGCGCTCGACTACTTCGTCGAGATGGCGACGCACGACGCCAACTGACCTACAGCTCGATCGCGGTCGCCTCCGGGCCCTTGAGGCCCAGAATCTGCCTTGTCTCCTCGGGGCTGGCCGGCTCCATCGAGAGCTCATCGAGTATGCGGACCATCTTCTCCACCTGCTGGGCGTTGCTCTCGGCGAGGACGCCCCGTCGCAGGTAGATGCTGTCCTCGAGGCCGACGCGGACGTTGCCGCCGAGGATGGCGGCGGTAGTGGTCAGCGGCGTCTGGTTGCGCCCCGCCCCCAGCACAGACCAGCGGTAGGCATCGCCGAAGAGGCGGTCGGCGGTCCGCTTCATGTGCAGGAGGTCCTCAATCGCGGTGCCGATGCCGCCCAGGATCCCCATCACGCTCTGGACGAACAGAGGCGGCTCAACGACCCCACGGTCGAGGAAGTGGCCGAGGTTGTAGAGGTGGCCGATGTCGTAGCACTCGAACTCGAACCGAGTTCCGCCGGCGCTGAGGCGGGCGACCAGCTTCTCGACGTCGGCGAAGGTGTTGCGGAAGATGAAGTCGCGGGTCATCTCGAGGTAGGCCGGTTCCCACTCGTTCTTGAACTCCGAGATGCCCTCGGCCATCTGGAAGATGCCGAAGTTCATGCTCCCCATGTTCATCGAGCAGAGCTCGGGGGAGAAGCGGTTGGCGGCGGCGCTGCGTTCCTCGAGCGACATTCCGAGCCCGCCGCCGGTGGTGATGTTGATGACCGCGTCGGTTGCCTCGCGGATCTGGGGCAGGAAACGAGCGAACACGTCCGGGTCCGGCGTCGGCGCGCCGGTCTTCGGGTCGCGGGCATGGAGGTGGAGGATCGCCGCTCCGGCCCGCGCCGCGCCGATCGCCTGCTCAGCGATCTCCTCCGGGGTAAGCGGAAGGTGGGGCGTCTGGGAGGGAATGTGGATTGCCCCGGTGATCGCGCAGCTGATGATCCTCTTCCGGCTCGTGTCCAAGCTTGCCTTCCTCACCCGACCATAACCTCAGGCAATGCGAAAGGCCAGATCGCCGAGCGCGGGGAAACGCTCGCAGACGAGTGGGTCGTGCCCGGGCACGATGACGGCGCCGGCCTCCTGAAGCTCCCGCAGGCGCCGCACGGCACGGCTCGCGCCCTCCTCGTCGACGGTCTGGGCGAAGACAGAGTCACCATCCATCTCCTCGTAGAAGTGCAGCGCGTCGGAGGCGAGCACGACCCTGCCCTCCGCGGTGGCGACCTCGACGATCAGTTGGCCGGGCGTGTGCCCGCCCGTCTCCTCCGCGACTACCCCGGCCGCGATCTCCTCGCGGCCGTCGAGGAACCTCACTCGTCCCTGGGCGCGAGCAGCGTCGAGCTCTTGCATGTCCGCGCGCTCGACGAGGTCGAGGTCCTCCGCCTCGCCGCTCCAGTAATCGAGCTCGCGGCGACTGAGGAATATTGGCCCGTGCCGGGCAAGGCCGAGGTTGCCGGTGTGGTCGTAGTGAAGGTGGGTGAGCAGGAGCGCGTCCGGTTGCGCCCCTTCGAGCAACCGCGGCAGGATCTCGGCCGGCTCGCGGAGCATGGTCCGGTCGCGACGCCGAGCACCCGCCCCGGAGAACCCGGTATCGACCAGGATCACCCGGTTCTCGTTCTCCAGCAGCCAGAAGAAGTAGTCCATGCGCTGGTCCTCTCCCGGCGCCCCGGCACCCTTGGAGAAGAGCGAGGAGCGCGGCAGCGCGACGGTCCCGTACCTGACCGCCGTGACCGAGTAGGGCGGCTCCGTCTCGAGCACCCGCTAGCCGTCCACCTCCTCGAACGCCTCCCGCGCCGTTCGAAAGGCCTCCAGCCCCGCCGGGATGCCGCAATAGACGGTGGCCTGCAGAAGCACCTCCCGGATCTCCTCCCGGCTGACGCCGTTGTTGAGTGCCCCGCGCAGGTGGAGCTTCAGCTCCCGCTGCCGGTCGAGCGCCGCCATCATCGCCAGATTCAGCATGCTGCGGGTCCGCCGGTCGAGGCCCTCTCGCGACCAGATCGCCCCCCAGCAGTACTCGGTCACGAGCTCCTGGAGAGGCGCCGTGAAGTCGTCCTCCCGTGCGGCGGCGAGGCTCTTCTCGACGTAATCGTCCCCCAGCACTTCCTTGCGAATCTCCAGTCCACGGGCGTAGAGCCCCTCCGCTCTCTGTGGTTCAGCGCTCAAATGCGTTCAGCTCCTCTCATCGGTTGGGGTCGTACAGGCCTCCTCTGCATGCTGCTCCAGCCAGCGGACCACCTCGGTGTGGTCCGCTCCTGGGCCGAGCGCCCGATCGGCCGCGGCGGCGATCCGGCTCGACTCGAGAATGAGATGCGGCTCGACCTCCAACTCGGCCGCGAGATCGCCGGCGATCGCCAGATCCTTCGCCATCAGGCCAAGGGCGAAGCCGGAGGCGAAGCTGCGACTGAAGACGAACTGTCCGATCTTGTTCTCGGTCGCGTTGTTGCGCCCGCTCGAGGCGTTCAGCAGCTCGAGCATGGTCGCCGGGTCGATGCCGGCCCGCTCAGCGACGACCAGAGCCTCGCCGGCGGCGATCAGGCCGGCAGCCGAGACGGCGTTGTTGAGGGCCTTCGCCGCGTGGCCGGCACCGAGGGGGCCGATGTGAAAGACCCGAGAGCCGAGCGACGAGAAGACACCGGCGCAGGCGCTGACGTCGGTCGGCTCCCCACCCGCCATGATCGAGAGCTCGCCGGTCTCGGCCCGGGCCACCCCCCCCGAGACTGGGGCGTCGACGAGGCGAATGCCCAGCTCGGCCAGCCTGGCGCCGAGTTCGCGCGTCCGCGCCGGGGCGGCCGTGCTCATGTCGACGATCAGCCCGCCCGGTCGGATCCCGCTCGCCACGCCGTCACCGCCATCGCCGAGCACGGCGGCGGCGACCGCGGCGCCGTCGGGGAGCATCGTGATCACGAGGTCGGAGGCGGCGCCGACCGCGGCTGTGTCGGCGCATGCAGTCGCGCCGATGCTGGAGGCGACGCTCTCCGTCAGATCCGCCCTTGCATCGTGGACCGCGAGCGCACCGCCGGCGACGGCGAGACGGGACGCCATCGGCGAGCCCATCTTCCCCAGGCCTACGAACCCGATCGCGCCCGGCAGGTCAAGCACGGGGTCTGAGGGCGAGGTGCTCATTGCGCGTGCCCACCCTTCGGCTTGCCGAAAGGCCCTGGTATCTTACCGATGCCGATCAATCGATCTGGAAAAGCTTCCCCTTGCGAGCGCTCACAATCCAAGGTCCCGGTGAGGTCAGAGTCGAGGATCGGCCGATTCCGGAGGTCGAGGCGCCGGGTGACGCTGTCCTGCGGATAGACGCCACCGGGGTCTGCGGGTCCGACCTGCACATCTACGACGGCCGCCTCGACATCGAGCCGGGCTTCACGATCGGCCACGAGTACGTCGGGACGGTGGTCGAATTGGGCGATGCGGTGACCCGGGTCGAGGTCGGCGACCGCGTCGCCGGCGCCTTCCAGGTTGCCTGCGGTACCTGCTTCCACTGCATGAGGGGCGAGTATCAGCGATGCTTGGAGGGTCGGAGCTTCGGGCTCGGAGCAACGATGGGATCCCTGCAGGGAACCCAGGCCGAGTACGCGCTGATCCCGCACGCGAACCTGGCTCTGCGCAAGGTGCCCGACGGCGTCTCCGACGACGTCGCCCTCTTCGCCGGGGATGTGATGGGCACCGGCTATCACGGGGTTGCCGCATCGGACCTGCGTGAGGGCGAGGTGGCAGCGGTGCTGGGGCTGGGGCCGGTCGGCCTCTGCGTGGTCCAGGCCGCTCGGCTCGCCGGCGCCAGGGTCCTCGCGATCGACAAGGTCGAGCAGCGCCTCGCCCTGGCCGAGTCCTTTGGGGCAACGCCACTGCATCTCGACGAGCAGGACGTCCGCGCGGAGGTGCGGGCATTGACCGCCGGGCGGGGCGGCGTCGACGTCGCGATCGACGCGGTCGGCCACGTCGATGCGCTCGAACTCGCGCTGCGGCTGACGCGCGACTGCGGCAGGGTCCAGTGCATCGGCATCTACGCCGAGCGTGGACAAATTCACCTCGGCCTGGCCTGGCTCAAGTCGCTGACGATCAGGGGCGGGCAGGCCAACGTGATCGCCCACCTCGACCCCGTCCTTGACATGCTCGCCGACGGCCGCCTCGACCCCACGCCCCTCGTCACTCATCACATGTCGCTGGACGACGCCCCCGAGGCCTACGAGATCTTCTCCCGCCGCGAAGCGCTGAAGATCGTCCTCACCCCCTGAACCGCGATCAGCGCCCGCGCCAGACCGGGGGGCGGCGCTCGGTGAAAGCGATTGCGCCCTCGTGAGCGTCCTCGGAGGCGAAGATCGGATCCGCGATCTGCAGCTGGCGGGCCCAGCGCTCCCCCTCGGGCCATCCCGGCGCCTCGAGCATCATCCGCTTGCAGGCGGCGACCGCAAGGGGGGCATTTGCCACGATCTCGGCGGCGAGGCCGAGTGCCGCCTCGAGCGCCTGCCCCGGCTCGACCAGGCGGTTGACGAGCCCGACCTCCGCCGCCCGCTCAGCGGATATAGGGGCGCCCGTGAGCGCCATCTCCATTGCCAGGTGGTAGGGGACCCGGCGCTGCAGCCGCAGCAGGCCTCCCGCGGCCGGGATCAGGCCCCGCCTGACCTCCGTGATCGCAAGTTGGGTCCCCCGCGAGGCGACGATCAGGTCGCAGGCGAGCGCCACCTCGAGCCCGCCGGCCAGGGCGAATCCCTCGACCGCGGCGATCAGCGGCTTGACCGGCGGTCGCTCGGCGATCCCGCCGAAGCCACGCCCGCCGGCCTCCACCGACTCGCCGCGAGCGAACGCCTTCAGGTCCATGCCGGCACAGAACCCCTTTCCGGCGCCGCTGAGGACGCCGATCCGCAGCTCCTCGCCTTCGTCGAGGCGCTCGAGGGCGGCCGCCATCCCCTCCGCGAGCTCGCCGTTGACGGCGTTCCGCTGGCCGGGGCGGTTGAGGGTGATCACGAGCACCCCGTCGCGCTGCTCGGTGAGGATCGGAGGCTCTGCCACCTGGGCGGATCCTAACCGGCGATCACAGCTGCCCCGGGGGCGGTGGCGTGCCGGCCCGAACTAGAATGGCCGACCGTGCCCGGGGTGAAGCAGTCGATAGGGCGCAACCTGCGCCGCTGGCGCACCGCACGCGGAGTCACCGTCACCGCGCTCGCCGAGGAGGCGGGGGTTGCGAAGTCGACGGTCTCGATGATCGAGCGGGGTATCGGCAACCCGTCGATCGACACGGTCTGGGCGCTCGCCGCGGCGCTCGGGGTTCCTTTCGCGACGCTGGTCGGCGAGGACGGTGGGAGCGACGGCGACTTCACCGTCGTCCGCGAGGCGGAGGTCCCGATCATCGCGGCCGACAGCGCCGGCCTGGACACCGACGGTCTGGTCGCCCGACACATGCTTACCCGGGTCGATGTCTCGCTGATCGAGATCTACACCCTCGTCCTCGAGGTCGGCGCGGTCCGCCACGCCGAGCCCCACGTCCCCGGACTCTATGAGCACGTGACCGTGGCGGCGGGTTCCCTGGAGATCTCGACTGACTCGTTTGCCGAGGTGCTGGAGGCCGGCGACCTAATCTCCTTTCGCGCCGACCGCCCGCACAGCTACCGCGTGCTGAAGGGGCCCGTGCGGCTGGTCTCGGTGCACGAGTACCCCAATCACCCCGTCTGAGCGGGCCCGCCGGCGGCCACACGGCCGGATGCCGACGCGAGCGACTCCTCGAGCAGCTCCGTGATCTCCCGCAGCTGCAGCAGCTCCCCGCTCCCGGTCGTCTTGATCGCGTCCTCGTACATGGTGACGTCCTTGGGGCAGGCGACCACGAACAGATCCACCGCGCCAAGCGCCAGCGCCTCGCGGATCCGGTTCTCGGACGGTCGTTCGCCCTCGCCCTGATCGGCGACCCAGATCTGGCCGCCGCCGGCGCCGCAGCAGAAGGAGTTGTCGCGGTTGCGCGGCATCTCGGCCAGCTCGCAGCCGAGCAGGCGGATCAGCTCCCGCGGCGCGTCGTAGCCGCCGTTGTGACGCCCCAGGTAGCACGGGTCGTGGTAGGTGACCCGATGTCGGAGCGGGTCGCCCAGCTCGAGGGCGCCATCGAGCACGAGCTCCAGCAGCAGGTCGGTGTGATGGACGACCGTCCACGGCCCGCCGAACTCGCCGTACTCATGGGTCAGGGTGTTGAGGGAATGCGGGTCGCTGGTCAGGATCCGGTCGAAAGAGCATTTCGAGAGCTGCTCCCCGTTGTGCTCGGCGAGCAGTTCGAAGAGGCCCTCCTCACCCGCCCGGCGGACGTCATTGCCGGCGTTCCGCTCACCGTCGTAGAGGATCCCGAAATCGACGCCGGCTCGGTGCAGCAGCCCGGCGAGCGCCTGCGTCACCCGCTGGGAGCGGGGGTCGAACGAGGCGTAGTCGCCGACGAACCAGAGCAGCTCGACCTCCTCATCGCGGGCGTCCTTCACCTCGAACGGGAGCTCGGAGGCCCACTTGCCGCGCCTGCGCCGGCTCTGTCCGAGCGAGTTCCCCGAGCGATGGATCTGCTCCAGCGTCGCCTGCAGCCCGGCGTCGAGCTCGCCCTCGTCGAGCAGCCGGCGCCGCAGCTGGTTGATGATCGGCGCCTGCTCGATCCCCACCGGGCAGATCTCGACGCAGGCGTTGCATTGCATGCAGGACCAGACCGTCTCCGCCCTGATGCCGTCCTCGCCGAGGACCGACTCCCGCGGCGAGCCGTTCTCCCCGTCGCCGGCGTCGGAGAGCAGGCTGCCCAGCACGCCGCCGATCGGAGCGGATATCGGCTGCGCGCGCGCCCGCTCGTGGAGCTCGAGGACAACGTCGCGCGGCGAGAGGGGCCGGCCGGTGGCGAGCGCCGGGCACGCCTCGTGGCACTTGCCGCACCGGGTGCAGGCATCCAGCTGGAGCAGGTGAACGGCCGAGAAGTCGGCGAGCGATCCGTACCCGGCGGGCTCCTCGGCCCGCTCGGGGGGGATCGGCCGCAGCCGCTTGCCGGCCAGCGGGTCGCGGAGGACCATGCTCGCGTAGCTGGCGAGCATGTGGCTCGCCTTCGTGTAGGGGATCGAGGCAACGAAGACGATCGCCAACAGCCCGTGGAACCACCAGATGCCGTGCCGCCAGGCCGAGAGCGTCGCCTCGCCGGCGCCTTCGAAGGGCTGCGCGGCCAGCCAGCCACTGAACTGGAAGCCGTCGTAGCCGGGGTGTTCCATGGCGATCCTGACGCCCTCGAGCATGAACCCGGTGACCGCGATCGCCAACAAGCTGACGACGAAGACCCAGTCCCCGACCCGGTAGGCGCGGCGGCGGTCTTCCTGCGCCTCGCTGGGTCGGTCGGGCCGGCTGTAGTCCAGCTTTGCCGGACGCAGCACGGCGCGCCGCACCATCATCACCAGCAGCCCGGCGATGAGGGCCGTCCCGAGGAGGTTGAGGAGGGCCTTGAAGCCGAGATAGAAGTTGCCGACATAGAACGGCCTGCCGAAGATCGGCTCCACCACGTCGTGGGAGAGGGCGACCACCACGGTGCCGACGGCGAGGACGACCCAGCCGTAGAAGATGCCGCGGTGAGCCCAGCCGGCGAGCGCGTCGCGGCGTGCCACTGTGAGTTGCGAGTAGACGCTGACGGTCGCCGACCAGAAGCGTCCCGGCAGCTCCCGAAGCGGCGGCAGGCCGTCGCGGTTGCCGTGGCGGTAGCGAAGCAATGGCCGGAGGACCCCGTAGAGGAAGACCGCAATCGAGACCGCGACGAGCGCGTACCAGAGCGCCTCGATCCCGGGCGGCATGTCCCAGAGAATCGGCCGCGACTTGACCTGCGCCAGGAGCGATGCCACGGCTAGGCGAACTGCCGCTCGAGCTCTTCGGCGATGTCGAAAAGATCGGCGACGGCACCGTAATGGGCGACGGAGAAGATCGGGGCGTCCGGATCGCTGTTGACCGCGATGATGGTCCTCGCCTTCGACATTCCCGCGAGGTGCTGGACGGCTCCGGAGATACCCAACGCCAGGTAGACCGTCGGCGCGACGACCCGGCCTGACTGCCCGACCTGCCTCTCGCTCGCCACCCAGCCGGCGTCGACGAGCGGGCGCGAGGCGCTCAGCGTCGCCCCCATGAGCTCGGCGAGGCGCTCGAGCTCGGGAACCTGCTCTTCCTCCTCGACCCCGCGCCCGATCGAGAGCAGGAAGTTGGCGGTCGTGATGTCGACGTCGCCCGTCGGTGGGTCGTGGTACTCGACGTGCTCGGTGCGGGCGCAATCTGCGATGTCCAGGGTGAGCGTGGTCAGCACGGCTTCACCGGCTCCCTCGGCCGGCTCGAAAGCGCCCTCTCTGAGCAGCAGGATGACCGTCCCCTTGCCGGGGAACTCGAGCTCTGCCGTGAGATGGTCACCGAAAGCGCCCCGCCTGGCGCGCAGGCCCTCCGGGCTCCAGGCCACCTCCGAGGCGTCGCTCGCGAAGCCGTGCCCGCCCCGGGCGGCGACCGCGGGCGCGAAGCCGAGCGAGGCGACGGTATGGCCGGCCAGCACCACGGCCGGCCGGCGCTGCTCGATCAGGGCCTCGAGCGCGGCCTGCGCGACGTGGGGCTCGAAGCGCTCGTGCGGCGAGCCGATCGCGAGGACCTCATCGACCCCGGCCAGGTTGACCGCGTCCGCCTGCGCCTCGGCTTCGCCGTCGAGGATCGCCACGGTGAGCGGGCCGGCGCCATCCTGCGTCAGGGCGCGGCCCGCCCCGATCAGCTCCAGGGTTCCCGGACGCAGGCCCTGGCCGGTCACCTCGCCGAGGATGAGCACCTCCGCGCTCAAGTGGCCAGCTGCTCCCGGATGATCTCGGCGATCCGGCCGGCGATCGCGTCGGGGGAGCCCTCGAGCAGGGTCGCTCCCTGGCCGCGCTCCGGCGCCGAGAGGGTGACCGTGCGCGAACCGGCGACCTCCGCCATGTCCCTCTCATCGAGCCCGAGGTCGGACAGGCCGAGCAATTCGAGCGGCTTCTGGCGCGCCTGCTTGATCGCCCGCAGCGTCGCGTAGCGGGGCTCGTTGATCCCCGTTTGCACGGTCAGCAGCGCCGGCAGCCGCACTCGCAGGATCTCGGCCGCGCCGCCTTCGAGCTCACGCTCGACGGTCAGCACATCGCCTTCGGCCTCGATCCCGCGAACGACGGCCACCCGCGGCCAGTCGAGCAGCCCGGCCAGGGCGATGCCGGTCGCCGCGTTGGCCGCGTCGGAGGACTGCACGCCGGTGAGCACCAGCTGGGGATCCTCGCGGCCGGCCAGCGCAGCCAGCACGGCGGCGATGGCGAGTGGATCGGCCTGCTCGAGCACCGGGTCCCAGATTCGCACGGCGCGATCGGCGCCCTTGGCCAGGGCGGCGCGCAGCGCCTCCTCCGCAGGCTCGCCGCCGACGGTCGCGACGACGACCTCGCCGCCGACGGCTTCGGCGAGCTGCAGGGCCGCCTCGAGCGAGAAGTCATCCCACTCGTTGACCCGCCACTCGAGCGAGTCCGGGCTGACGGTGGCCCCGGAGAGCTCGGCGTCGCCGTCGAGGACAGCGGCCTGCTTGATCGGAACGAGGATCCTCAGAGCGAGGCCTCACCCACCGAGCAGCTTGCCGGTGGAGTCGTGCGAGTGGAAGCCCTTGCGCACCGTCTCCGTGACTTCCCATCGGGCGACCGTGCCCTCGGGGATGTAGGCGACATCCGCGGGGCCCAGCGTGATCGGCTCGCCTCCCTCGGGGGTGATCGTCACGCGACCCTCCACCAGGCAGAGCGTCTCCCCGGGGTGGGTGAGCATGAAGGTGCCCGGCGTGCAGTGCCAGACGCCGTTGTAGAGCGTGTTGTCATCCGATTGCCAGAGGATGGCCATGGTCGACTCGGGGTTACCCGAGATGATGTCCTCCTCCGGAATCGGCGCAGCCTCCATCGGCGCGTCCAGCACCGAGTAGCTCGGGATCTTGGTTGCCAGCTGTCCCATGTTCTTACCTTTCGGTTTCGTTTCTCCTTTGGGTCCCGGTCCGCTCAGCTGGGCGGCGCGGCGACCTCTGGGCTCCTGGTTACGGTTGGAAGCTCGCGGATGAAGGGCAGCGGCTCGGACGGGTCCTCGCTGTCGATCTCTCGCGCCAGGCGATGGCCGTCGAAGATGTTTTCGGCGATCAGCCTGGGCGCCAGGCAGTCCCCGATCCGGTGGACCGACTCGATCTCCTCCGCCGCGAGGCGCTCGGGGTCAGCGCTCACCTCGCGGAAGACGGCATCGCAGGGTTCGCGCTGGGTGACGAGGACGACGGCGTCGGCATCCCACTCGACCGGGTCCGGTGCCCAGATTCCCTGGCCTCGCACGCTCCCCGGCCCGATCTCGTTGACCAGATGCCCAGGAAGGATCGTCGCCCCCTGGGCGCGCAGTTCGCGGTTGACTCGGAACCCCTCACCCGTGAAGAACATGTACATCGCGAAGTTGGCGAACGGCGTCACCACGGTCACCTGCTTGCCGGCTGCGATCAGCATTTCCGCCATCGCCACCGCGGTGAAATAGCCGTCGGTGTCGTAGACGAGGACCCTCTCGCCGTCGATCCGGCCGCCGGCCGCGAAGACTTCTTCAGGTGTGTGCACCGAATCGAGCTCGGCCCCCGGGATCGGCGCCTGGGTCGGGCCGTTCATTCCATCCGAGCGCCAGCGGGCGCCCGTCGCGAAGACGACGATGTCGGCGCCGTAGGTGAGGACCCCCTCCGTGTCGAGGTGGGTCTTGGCGATCACCTCGACGTTCGAGAGCTTGTCGAGCTGGATCTGCCTGTAGTTCACGACCCGCGCCCACTCGCCCAGCTTGGGGTAGGCGCTGATCATCCTCATGCTGCCGCCCAGCGTCTCTTGGTCGTCGACGAGGTGAACCGCGCTGAGGCCGCGTTTGCCGAGCACCATCGCGCACTCCATGCCGGCCGGGCCGGCGCCGACGACGAGGACCGTCTTCTCCGCGTTCGCCGCCTGGGAGAAATTCTCGGGGTGCCACCCGCGCCGGAACTCCTCGCCGAGGGTCGCGTTCTGGGTGCAGACGATCGGCGTCGCCATCGGGAACCGCGACGCGCACACGTTGCAGCCGATGCACTCGCGGATCTCGTCGTAGCGACCCTCTTCGATCTTGCGGGGCAAGAACGGGTCCGCGATCGAGGGGCGGGCCGCGGCGACGATGTCGATCACGCCCGAGCGCACCGCCTCGGCCATGGTGTCCGCATTGGTGAAGCGGCCGACTGCGGCGATCGGCTTGCGGGTCGCGCCTCGCACGGCCTCGACGTACTCGCGATGCGAGAACTCACCCGCGAAGCGAGAGGCGACCACGTCCTCGCCGGCCCATTCCGCCGCGACGTAGGGGCCGGCCTGGAGGTCCCAGAAGTCGACGAGATGATCGGCGAGCTCGATGAAGGCGTAGGCCTCCTCGGACGCTCTGACCCCGAGCGGGCTGTCGTTGAGCGTGTCGATGCAGAGCCGCGCGGTGATCGAGCAGTCGTCCCCGACCGCCTCCTTCACCTGCTCGATGGTCTCGATCCAGAAGCGGGCCCGGTTCTCGAGGGATCCCCCGTACTCGTCGGTGCGGCGGTTGTACTTGGCCATCAGGAAGTGCTGGGTTATCGCCCCGCCCTCCGCGCCGTGGACGTTGACGATGTCATAGCCGACCTCTTTCGCCCTTTCGGCGGCGGCCACGTAGTGACGCTGGATCTCGCGAATGCCGCGTTTGTCGAGTTCGTAGCAGCTGGTGCTGTAGAGGCTGTCATCGGTCATCTGGCTGACGCTGCGGGCGGGCAGCCTGGTCTCGAGATTCCCGGTGACGCAGCCCCCGTGCCAGAGCTCGACTCCGGCGAGCGCGCCGTGCTCGTGCGCGAGCTCGGCCATGGCGCCGAGGTTCCGCGCATCATCCTCATCCCAGAGGCGGGCCGATATCAGGGGCAGCGAATCGGCCGAGGGATGGACCGAGCAGAACTCGGTGTTCACGGCGGCCCAGCCGCCCTTCGCCTTCATCGCCCGAATGTGCGCCTGGGCGCCGGGTCGGTCGGCGCCGAAGCTCGTGCAGTGCGGCGCCTGGTAAAAGCGGTTCCGCATCGTCTTCGGGCCGATCGGAACCGGCTCGAAGAGGATGTCGTGGCGAGGATCGCGGGTCACACTTGCCTCCGGCGCGGCGCGGTTTATATCGATCAGTCAATACGTAATCGACCTGCCTTCACCTGTCAAGGCTTGGTCTCTCTTTCCTCCCTGAGGAGCCGCGCCAGCTCCTCGTCCCGGGCGCTGCGCAACGCCCGCAACCGCTCCGGATCGGTCGGGACGTGCGGCCCGAAGCCGGTTCCCGAACCTGCGTCGGAGAGCGACGGGAACAGGTTCTCGGCTATGGCGTCGAAGACCTGGGCGCCGCCCAGCCCCACCGTCTCGAACGGCCCGGTGAGGCGCCAACGGCGAGCGAGGCCGTCGCGCATCACCTCGTCCAGGGTCTCCGGTGGGGCAGCTCCCTCTTCGACGAGCCACAGGCACTCGCGGAGCACCGCCGCCTGGAGGCGGTTCCAGAGTAGGCCGGGGACCTCGCGGTTGAGCCGGACCGGCCGCTTGCCGAGCTCGGTGAGGACCGCGGCGATCGCGTCGAGCCGCTCAACCGGAGTCCCCTCGCCGGCGACGATCTCGACCAGCGGCATCAGCAGCGGCGGGTTCCAGTAGTGGGCGCCGACGATACGACCGGAAACCCCTGCCGCGCCTCCCAATGCCGTGACCGAGATCGAGGAGGTGTTCGTCGCCACCAGAGCCTCGGAGTGGCGGGCGGCCAGCGCGCCGAGGAGCTCGGCCTTGAGATCGAGGTCCTCCGGTAGCGACTCGACGATCAGCTCGCAGTGGCCGAGGTCTGCTCCAGGGGTCGCGAAGCGGACCTTCGCTGCCGCCGCGCTGCAGGTCGACGCGTCCGCCAGCCGCTCTCGCTCGACCAGCCTCAGCGCCTCACGGAGCCTGGCCTCGGCGGCCTCGGGCCGCCGGGAGACGCAGGTCACCGACCAGGCGCCCAGCGCGTACTCGCAGGCGATCTGGGCCCCCATCAGCCCTGCGCCCAGCACCGCGACGAAGCGCTCGCTTCCCTCCTCGGGGCCGGTTCCGCCCAGCTCGCTCACCTTGCAGAAGCCTAGATGCGGGGGAACCAGACGGTTGCTTGCCCCAAACCGATCAATCGGTATATAGTCGCCGCGAGGTCATACAGCGAGGAAAGCTGCCAGGTGCGCTGCGCAATCGACACCGGAGGGACGTTCACCGATCTGGCGCTGGAGCGCGAGGGCGAGGTACGGATCTTCAAGACTCCGACCACGCCCGCCAATCCGATCATCGGCATCCTCGAGGTCCTCGAGCAGGCCGCCGCGGCGCTGCAAATGGATCGCTCCGAGCTGCTCGCCCAGGTCGAGATGCTGATCCACGGCACGACGCGGGCGACCAATGCGGTCCTCACCGGCAGCACCGCCAAGACAGCCCTGCTGACGACGCTCGGGCACTGCGACATGCTGCTGATCCGGGAAGGTGGACGCAACCGGACGTTCGACTGGAGCGAGGGCTACCAGGACGGCTACATCCCCCGCGAGCTGACCTTTGAGCTCCCTGAGCGGATCGACGCGCAGGGGAGGGTCCTGCGCCCACTCGACGAGCGGGCAGTCGAGGAGACGGCGGCCGGGATGGCCGAGATCGGGGTCGAGGCCGTCGCCGTGTGCCTGCTCTGGTCGATCGTCAACCCGACCCACGAGCTGCGCGTGGGCGAGCTCCTCGAAGAGCACCTACCGGGCGTTCCCTACACCCTTTCGCACGCGCTCAACCCGACCCTGCGCGAGTACCGGCGGGCCTCGTCGACTGCGATCGACGCCTCCCTGAAGCCGCTGATGACCGAGTACCTGGGCAACCTCGAGCGCGCACTCGGCGCCGCCGGGTTCAGCGGCGAGCTGCTCATGATCTCGACCGGTGGCGGGCTGATGCACACTCGCGAAGCGGCAGAGAAGCCGATCACCTCGATCAACTCCGGGCCGGCGATGGCGCCGGTCGCGGGCCGCCACTTCGCGGCGGCCGATGCCGACGCCAATACCGCGATCGTCACCGACACCGGCGGCACCAGCTACGAGGTCTCGGTCGTGCGCGGTGGCCGCATCCCGATGACTCGCGAAGCGTGGCTGGGCGAGCCCTACACCGGCCACATCATCGGCTTCCCCGCCGTCGACGTCAAAAGCATCGGGGCCGGCGGGGGCAGCATCGCCTGGATCGACGACGGCGGCCTGCTCCATGTCGGCCCGCAGAGCGCCGGCGCGGACCCCGGGCCCGCAGCCTACGGCCGTGGTGGGGAGCTGCCGACCGTCACCGATGCCTGCCTCGTCCTCGGCTATCTCGATCCCCGGCGCTTTCTCGACGGGGCGATGCCGCTCGACGCCGAGCCGGCACGCTCCGCGATCTCCCGCGACGTCGCCGAGCCGCTGGGCCTCGAGCTCCAGGAGGCGGCCTCGGCGATCCTCGCCCTGGCGACCGAGCAGATGGTCCAGGCGATCAAGGAGGTCACCGTCGACGCGGGTATCGATCCCCGCGACGCTGTCCTGGTCGGCGGCGGCGGGGCAGCGGGCCTGAACGGCACCGCGATCATGCGGCGGTTGGGCTGCAAGACGATGGTCGTCCCTGAGGCCTGCGCCACGCTGAGCGCGGTCGGCGCGCTGATGGCCGACCTCGGCGCCGAGTTCACCGCCGCATGCTTCACCTCGACCGATGACTTCGACTGGCACGGCACCGACCGGGTCCTGGCCGAGCTTCACGATCGCTGCGAGCGGTTCGCCGCAGAGGTCGGCGGCGCGGACCACGCGATCGAGATGATCGCCGAGGCGCGCCACGCGCGCCAGGTCTGGCAGCTGGACCTACCTCTGCGCGGGGATCGATTCGGCGACGACCCCGCCGCGCTCGAAGCGTTCCTCGCCGACTTCAGGGACCTGCACGACCGGATATTCGCGGTGCGCGACCACCGCTCAGCAGTCGAAATCATCGGCCTGCGGGCGCGGGTCACCTGCCCGCTCCCCGGGGACTCGTCGCAGGCGAGGATGCACTCGCCGACGTCGGCACCCGACGGCGAGCGCGAGGTCTATTTCTCCGGGCACGGGCCGCTGCGCGCCAGCGTCCGCTCCCTCGCCGGGCTCGCTGAGGGCGAACAGCTCTTCGGCCCTGCCCTGGTCGAATCGCCGCTGACAACCATCGTCGTCGAGCCCGGCAGTGTGGCGATGCGAGCCGGAGCCAGCCTGATCATCCGCGACGGCGCCGAGGAGCAGGAGAGGGAGGAGGTGAGGCGTGGCGACGCAGTCCGCAGCTGAGCGAGCGGCGCCACCGGCGGGCGAGCGCTTCGACCCGGTGGCCCTGGCCGTGATCACCAGCCGGATCCAGGGCATCGTCCGGCGGATGACAAACACCCTCTTCAAAACCGCCCGGTCCTCGGTGCTCAACACTGCCCGCGACTTCTCCTGCTGCGTGATCACGAAGGACCATGAGATGCTCGCGGCCGCCGAGAGCCTGCCGATACATGTGATGAGCGGGCCCGACCTGATCTCGGAGTCGCTCGCGAAGCTGCATCCGGAGATGCGCGCCGGCGACGCCTTCCTCCACAACTCCCCCTACCACGGCAACTCTCATGCGGGCGACCACTGCGTGCTCGTCCCGGTCGTCGACGACGAGGGCCGCCACCACTTCACGGCGATGGTGAAAGCGCACATGGCCGACATCGGCAACTCGGAGCCGACCACCCTCTGGGCCAACGCGCGCGACGTCTATCACGAGGGCGCGCTGATCTTCCCCGGCGTGCGGGTCCAGCGGGATTACACCGACGTCCCCGAGATGATCGAGATGTGCCGGGTCCGGCTGCGGGTGCCCGACGTCTGGTACGCGGACTTCATCGGCATGATCGGGGCCGCTCGCATCGGCGAGCAGGAGCTTCTCGCGATGGGCAACGAGCTCGGCTGGGAGGCGCTCCACGCCTACACCGAGGCTTGGTTCGACTACAGCGAGGAGATGATGGCGAGCGCGATCCGGGCGATGCCGGCCGGCCACAGCGTCGCCCACAATCAGCACGACCCGCTTCCCGATGCCGGCATCGAGGAGGGAGTTCCGGTCAAGGTCAGCGTCAAGGTCGACCCCCGGGACGCCCGCATCGAGGTCGACCTGCGGGACAACCTCGACTGCCTGCCCTGCGGCATAAACCTGACCCAGGCGACCAGCCGGACCGCGGCGATGATCGGCATCTTCAACAGCCTCCCGGTCGCGGTTCCGCCCAACGCAGGAAGCTTCCGCCGTCTCGACATCCTGATCCGTGAGAACTGCATCGTCGGGATCCCACGCCATCCGGCGAGCTGCTCAACCGCGACCACCGGGCTCGCCGACCGGGTGGCGAACGCCACCCAGCGGGCCATAGCCGAGCTCGAAGACGGCCTGGGGATGGCCGAGACCGGGACCCTGACGGCGGCCGTCGCCGACATCTCCGGTCGCGACCCCCGCCATGGAGACGCGCCGTTCGTCAACCTGATGATCCTCGGCCTCACCGGAGGCGCCGGTCACGCCCGCGCCGACGGTTGGCCGGTGTCGGGGGAGGTCGGGGACGGCGGCACGATGCTGCGCGACTCGACCGAGGTCGACGAGCTGCTCTATCCGATCATCGTCTGGGCCGATCGCTTCGTCTCCGACAGCGGTGGGCCCGGCCGCTTCCGTGGCGCCCCCGCCTCCTACGTGGAGTACGGGCCGGCCGACACCGAGATCCACGCGATGTGGTCCACGGACGGCTACGTCCATCCCGCGATCGGCGCCCGAGGGGGCCATCCGGGCACGCCGGCGCGCCAATACCTGAGGCGAGCCGATGGCTCGGTCGACGAGCTGCCGGGGTGGGGTGAGCTGGAGCTCGGGCCCGGCGACACGGTCTACGCGATCTCGACTTCGGGCGGCGGCTACGGCCCGCCCTGGGAGCGCGATGTGGAGTTGGTCCTCGACGACATCCGCAGCGGCTTCGTCAGCCGCGAGCAGGCGGCCGACGTCTACGCGGTCATCATCGACGAGGCGGGTCACCTCGACGCCGCCGCCACCGATGCGCGTCGGGAGGGGGCGAGGGAAGCCCGGGAGCCGCCGCGGCCGCCTGAGTTCGCGCAGCACGCCCAACTGATCGCCGACCGACTTGCCGACTACGTGCGCCCCCCGCAGGATCGATGAGCGCGAGCGGCGAGGCCCGGATCACCTGCGACATCGGCGGCACGTTCACCGACGTGGTCGTCAGCGACGCCTCCGGGGGCCTCACCCTGGCGAAGTCGCTGACCCGGCCCGAGCGTCTTTTCGACGGCCTGCGCTCCGCCCTGGCCGGCGCAGCCGGACAGCTCGGCGAGGAGATCTCCGACCTGCTCGGCCGCACTTCTCTCTTCATCTTCAGCACGACGCAGGCCACCAACGCGATCCTCGAGAGCAAGACAGCCCGGACGGCGTTCCTCTGCACCGAGGGGTTCCCCGACATCCTCGTCCGGCGCGAGGGCGGTTCGCTGCGGCCCTACGACTACTCGCGCCCCTTCCCTGAGCCCTACGTCCCCCGCCGCAACACGTTCGAGATCCCCGAGCGGATCGATGTCCACGGCGAGGTGATCACGGCGCTCGACGAGGAGGCGGCCCGTGCCGCCCTGGCGAGCGCCAGGAAGCAGGAGATCGAGGCCGTCTCGGTGTGCCTGCTCTGGGCGACCGCGAATCCAGCCCACGAGCTCGCCCTCGGCAAGCTGATCGAAGAGGAGATGCCGGGCGTCCCCTACTCGCTCTCCCATCAGGTCAACCCGATCGTCCGCGAGTACCGGCGAGCCTCGAGCACCGCGATAGACGCCTCGCTGAGGCCGCTGATGCAGCGCCATCTACCGGAGATCGCGGGTGGCCTCGAGTCCGAGGGCTTCGCGGGCGAGCTGCTCGCGGCGACATCTGCCGGCGGCGCCGTGCCGATGACGGACCTGATCGCCAGCCCGCTGCTCTCGGTTCGGTCGGGCCCCTCCCTCGCCCCGGTCGCGGCGCGGACGATCGCGGCGGCCGAGACCGGCAGCGGTGACGTGATCGTCTGCGACGCCGGCGGGACCAGCTTCGAGGTGGGCCTCGTCCGCGACGGCGACCTCGTGTTCACCAACGAGACCTGGCTCGGCGAGCCCTTCGCGGGGCACCTCACCGGCCTCTCCTCCGTCGATGTCCGCAGCATCGGCGCCGGCGGCGGCTCGATCGCCTGGGTCGACTCGGGTGGCCTGCTCAGGGTCGGGCCCGAGAGCGCCGGCGCCGATCCGGGCCCGGCCTGCTACGGGGGCGGCGGCGACCGGCCGACGGTCACCGACGCCGCGCTGACCCTCGGATATGTCGATCCCGACCGCTTCCTGGGCGGCGCTATGAAGCTCGATCTGGCGGCGGCCGAAGCGGTGATGGCGGGGCTCGCCGAGGCTCTCTCGATCAGCGCCAAAGAGGCCGCCCACGCAGTTCTGTCGGTCGCCAACGAGCGGATGATCGCGGCGATCCAGGAACTGACGGTGAACGAGGGGGTGGATCCTCGCGACAGCACTCTGGTCGCCGGGGGCGGAGCCGCCGGACTGACCATCCTCCCGATCGCCCGCGAGCTCGGCTGCCGCCAGGTGTTGATTCCGAAGGCGGCCGGCGTCCTCGCGGCATTCGGCGGCCAGCACAGCGACATCGTCCGCGAGGTCACCGCTCCGCACGCGACCCACTCGCAGGACTTCGACTTCGAGGGGGTGGCGGCGACGATCGCCGACCTGCGCCGGCGGATGTCCGAGTTCGAGGAGCAGCTGCCGGCCAGCTTCGACGGCGATGCCAGCAGCCGCTACTACGTCGAGGCGCGCTACGCGTACCAGGTCTGGGACGTGCCGATCCCGCTCGCAGGCGAAGGCGTGCCGGATCAGGCCTCGCTCGATGCTCTGATCGAAAGCTTCCACGACGCCCACGAGCGGATCTTCGCCGTTCGAGAGCCGGGGCAGAAGATCGAGCTGAGCCAGTGGAAGGGTCGAGTCGTCGTCGGCACCAGGAAGCCGGCGGTCGGCAGCGAGCGCCGCTCGGACGACGGGGCGGGCGCGGGCAACGACTCCCGTGTGGCTTTCATGCCGGACCTTGGCGAGGTCGAGGTTCCGATCCACCTCGGCGCCGAGATGGGTCCCGGCGCCGTCGCCGAAGGGCCGGCGATCCTGATCGAGCCGGAGACCACCATCGTGGTCTACCCGGGCTGGACCGCCCATGTGACCGAGTCGGGCAACTACAGATTGGAGCTCGGATGACCCAGGATCTGGAAGCCGCGCAGGCCGGACGCGTGGAGGAAGAGGGCCTCGTGGACCCGACCCTGCTTGCCGTCCTCGCACACCGCTTCGAAGCGATCGTCAGGGAGATGACCAACACCCTCTTCCGCACCGGCCGCTCCTCGATCCTCAACATGGCGCGCGACTTCTCCTGCTCGATCATCACGGCCGACGACCAGCTCTTCGCTGCCGCGGAGGGTCTGCAGGTGCACGTCCTCGGCGCCGGGCTGCAGACCCGCTCGATGCGCGAGCTTCACCCCGATCTCCGCGAGGGCGATGCCTATCTCCACAACGATCCGATCCTCGGCAACACCCACACCGCCGACCACACGATCCTGGTCCCCGTCTTCGTCGACGGCGAGCACGTCTTCACCACCTCGGCCAAGGCGCACCAGGCGGACTGCGGAAACGCCGAACCGTCGACCTACGTCGCATACGTGGACGACGTGTACGCGGAGGGCGGGCTCGTCTTCCCGTGCGTCAAGGTCCAGCAGGACTACAAGGACGTCGACGACATCATCCGGATGTGCAAACGCCGGATCCGGGTTCCCGAGGTGTGGTACGGCGACTACCTTGCCGCGGTGGGCGCCGCCAGGATCGGCGAACGGCGGGTCCAGGAGGTGATCGAGCGGTACGGGCTGGAGACGATCAAGGCGTTCGTCCGCGAGTGGCTCGACTACTCCGAGCGGTCGATGGAGCAGGCGATCCGCAAGCTGCCGGAGCGGCGCCTCGAGCGCCGCTCCCGGCACGACCCGATCCCAGGCCTCCCCGGTGGGGTGGAGGTGAAGGTGGCCGTCGAGGTCGACCCCGAGCGGGGGAAGGTCACGTTCGATCTGCGAGACAACCCGGACTGCATCCCGTTCGGCCTCAACGTCTCCGAGTACTGCGCCCGCGGCGGCTGCACGATCGCCCTGCTCAACTGCCTCGACGAGGACATCCCGCGCAACGCGGGCTCCTTCCGGCGCGTCGAGGTGCTGCTGCGGGAGGGCTCGATCGCCGGCGGCCTGGTCGAGCCGTATTCCGCATCCGTCTCGACCACGAACGTGCTCAACCGGATCATCAACGCCGCGCAGAGCGCTTTCTGCCAGCTCGGCGACGGACGGGGGCTCGCCGAGGGGGCCGGCGCGCTCGGCGTCGGCTACGCCGTCTTCTCCGGCACCTACGAGAACGGCAACCCCTATGTGAGCGAGATGGTGATCGGCAACAACGGCGGGCCCGCGTCGCCGCACTGCGACGGCTGGATCACCTATGCGATGCCCGACTGCTCGAAGACCGTCTACATCGACAGCGTTGAGATGCTCGAGCGCATGTACCCGCTTCGGTTCAGGTCGCTGCGCCTGCTGCCCGATTCGGGAGGAGCCGGGCGGCTGCGCGGCGGGCCCGCCTCGGAGGTGGTCTACGGACCATCGGCGACACCGATGCGGGCCTTCTACCTGGCTGACTTCGCGCTCAACCCACCGCAGGGAGTCCTCGGCGGCGAGCCCGGGATGGCGGCATCCGCCAGCGTCATCAGCGCCGACGGCAGCGAACGGGCCACCGAGCCGGTCGGCGACTCCCTGCTCGAGCCGGGGCAGTGGATTCGCGGCGTCGAGGCCGGGGGAGGGGGCTACGGCGATCCGCTCGACCGCGACCCAGACGCCGTCGTCTACGACGTCCTCGAAGGCTGGGTCAGCCCCGAGGCCGCGGAGGGGGTCTACGGCGTCGTCTTGCGGCCGCAGGCGGGCCCCGTCGGTCTGGGCGTGGACGAGGAGGCGACGCGGCTGCGTCGGGAGGAGCTGCGGGCCACCGAGACCGAGCGCGGCGCAAAGGGAAGCTAAGTCATGGGTCAGTCGAGGACCCCGGAGCGACGGCAGGTCATTACGGACCGACCGATCGATATGTGTGGTGCACCAGACCAGAGGAGCGACATATGCCAGAGGAATTGACGGGTCCGATCGAGGCCCGGTACCGCGAGATGACTCCGCGCTCGGCCCAATTGATGGAGCGCGCGGCGAAGTCGATGCCACGCGGGCTCACCCGCACTCTGGCCTGGTTCGCGCCGTATCCCGTCGTCTTCGACCACGGCTCCGGCGCCTCGGTCTATGACGTCGACGGCAATCGCTACCTCGACCTCTTCTGCAACGGCCTGAGCCTGATCCACGGGCACTCCTACCCGCCGATCGAGCATGCGCTGCAGCGGGCGCTTCCTCGCGGCACCGCCTGGCCCGGCGCCTCCGAGGCCCAGATCGAGTACGCCGAGATGCTCTGCGACCGCATACCCGGCGAGGTGCAGGTCCGGTTCGCGAACACCGGCACCGAGGCGACCATGCTCGCGATCAAGCTGGCGCGCCACGTGACCGGCCGGCAGGTCGTCGTCAAGGCCTGGCACGCGTACCACGGCTCCTACGACGACCTCGAGGTGGGCCTGCAGGACCGGCCCGAGGAACCGGGACGGGTCGCGCTGGCTACCTTCGGGGAGCTCGACAGCTACGCCGCGGCGCTCGAACGCGGCGGCGATGACGTCGCGGCGATCATCGTCGAGCCCGTCCAGTACACCGGCGTGGTGACGCCGCCGCCGGAGGGATTCCTCCTGCAGTTGCAACGACTCGCCGACGAGGCGGGGGTGCTGCTGATCCTCGACGACTGCCTGATGTTCAGGCTCGCCGAGGGCGGCTCCGCCGAGAGGTTCGGCTTCGACGCCGACATGACCTGCCTCGGCAAGTGGATCGGCGGCGGCCTTCCGGTCGGCGTCCTCGCCGCGCCGGCGGAGATGATGGCGAGCTTCGACCTCCATCCCGAGCACCCGCTCTACCACGGCGGCTCGTTCAACGGCAACGTTCTGGGTATGGTCGCCGGGGCGATCGCGCTTCGTGATCTCAGTGGCGAGGCGATCGCCCGGATCGACGACCAGGCCGACCGCCTGAGGGCGGAGATCGCCGCCGCGGCTGCGACCAGCGATCTGCCCGTCCGCACAGCTGGCGTGGGATCGGCCTTCGGCGTCTACGTGCAGGACGGGCCGGGCGGCGAGATCGACTGGCCGGCCTGTTCGATGCTCCACCTCGCGGCGGTGACGCGGGGCGTCTATTTCGGGTCGGGCGGCGAGTTCGGGCTCCCCACCGTCCTCAGCGAGGAGGAGCTGGCCGAGGCGGCGGAGGCGATCGGCCAGGCGATAGCTGACGTCGCCTCGGCCAGGGCGGATATCTCCGGGGTGCCGGCTCCCTAGCCCCCGGCTCAGGCGTCGGGCACGAAAGCGACCGCGTCGATCTCGATCTGGGCGCCGACGAGCAGGCCGGCGACCTGCACCGTGGCACTGGCCGGCAGCTTGTCGCCGAAACGCTCCTCTCGGGCAGCGGCGTACTCCGAGTAGTCGTCGAGCGAGGTGACGAACGCGTTTATCTTCACGATCTGGGACATGTCGGCGCCCAGTTCGCCGAGGGTTCGTTCGATGTTGTCGAATGTCGCCCGCGCCTCCGCACCCATTCCGCCGGATACGACCTTCCCGTCCGCGCCGAAACCTACGTTTCCGGACACGTGAATCAGCCGGCCTGCTCCCTGCACGGCGACGGCATCGCTGAAGCCGCTCGCGGGATTGGTGGTGTGGCGCTCGATTCCCATCCTCTTCTCCGTTCTGGTTCGGGGACCTGCCGGGTTGCATTCCGGACGTTTGGTTTGATATACGAATATAGGCCTTATCGATGGGCTAGGAAAGGGGCTCTGAATGCCCAAGTTAGGTATGGGTCCGATACGGCGGGAGCAGATCTGTCGGGCCGCGGCGACGGTGATCTCGCGCGAAGGATTCGCCGCCACGACATTGAGGAAAGTGGCCCAGGAGGCCGGCGTCAGCACGGGCATGCTCAATCACTATTTCTCGAACCGACAGGACCTGCTGACCCAGACGCTGCTCTTCGTCTCACACCGGACCCAGGACCGCCTCTGGGCGGCCGTCGAGGGGGTGCCCGCGGGGGAGAAGCGTCTGACCGCGCTCCTCGACAGTGCCCTCGCCTACGACCCGCCGATGAACGAGAGCTGGCGAGTCTGGATAAACGCCTACGGCGAGGCGGTTCACCTCGCGAGCCTGCGTCACACCATGGAGGAGCGCCTTCACAGCTGGTACGACCTGATCGATCATGCTCTCGAGGGCCTCGCTTCGCAGGAGAGTGGGTCGGACGCGATCCCCCTGGCGTGGCGATTCGACGCGGTGCTCAACGGCCTCGTCATCCAGGCCATGACCTCGGAGGCGGCGCTCGACGGCCCCCGCATCCGAGACGAGGTGATCGGCACCCTCTTTCCCGCCGGGGTCGACGCCGCGCTGGTCGGCGCCGCGGGTTGAGCGCCTCCCGCCCGCTGGGCGGCGGGCCCTTTCGCGAGGCAGGCACCTCTTGTATCGTCGATCGATCGAGGGCCTGACAGATCAAACGACACGGGGCCTCTCCCGCTGAACGACCATGCGGCTCGCGGCGGACACAGGCGGAACGTTCACCGATCTGGCCGTCGAGACCGAGGGTCAGGTTCGCTTCTACAAGGCATCGACGACCCCGCAAAGCCCAGCCGAGGGCATCCTCGACGCTGTCCGGCTCGCCGCCGAGGACCTGGGAGGTCCGATTGAGTCACTCCTCTCCGAGGCCGAGATCTTCATCCACGGCACCACCCGCGCAATCAATGCAATCCTCACCAGCAGCACGGCGAAGACGGCGCTGCTCACAACT
>CAVRXM010000008.1:0-25483 GCA_963725085.1 uncultured Solirubrobacterales bacterium
CAACTCGGAATCGTTGAGGAGGCGGCCGGCGCTGAGCCCGGCGATCTCCTCGATCTGCCCCGGAAGCTCGCGCAGTTCGCGCAGCACGTCGTCGAGCTCGTCCTCGTGGCCCTCGGCCATCGACCAGATGACGACGTGGCGCAGCATCTGGAAGGAATCTACGCCCTCGACCCGCGGTCGCTCAAGAGGCGAACCTCCACCTCTAGGTCGCGAACACCTCCCATTGCCGCATCGCCGGTGACGATCAGGGTGGTCTCGGGGTTGCTCTCGGCGGTAGCGAGGATCAAGGCGTCGGGCATTCGCAGCGCGGGCGCCCGCGCGCGGAGATCGGCGGCGAGCTCGGCAACTTCAAGATCGACGGGGAGAATCGCCGAGATCAGATCGGCGAAGAACCCGTCGACCTGGTCCTCGCCGTGGTGGCCGAGGTGGGCACCCGTGAGCACCTCGGCGTATGTGACCGCGGACGTCAGCAGGGGCTGCTGGTGCGCGAGCGGGGCGATCGCTTCATTCGCTGCGGAATGGAGGGCGTCGTCGCGATCGAGGAAGCCGATCACCGCATCCGAATCGAGGACTACGGCCACTCCTCACGGAGCCCTTCAACCTGCTTGCGCAGCTCGCCGCCGGTGCTGAGAGAGCCGGAGTACTCGTCGACCAGAGCGTCGATGCGAGTCAGGACGACTCGGCCGGCCCCCTCTGCCTCCACCTTCAGCACGTCACCGGCCTCGAACCCCGCGCTGCGGAAAGCGGCAGCCGGAATCGTGACTTGGTGCTTGGAAGAGATCTTGGTCTGATTCTTTACCTTTCCAACCATAGGTAAAGAATAGCAATCGGACGAGCCTACGCTCCGTGACTCTACGCCTGCACCTCCCGCGACTCCAGATGGGTCGCGACCTTGCGCTTGACCCGCTGCAGCGCGTTGTCGACCGTCTTCGTGTCGCACTCGAGGCGCTCGGCGGTCGCCTCGTAGGAGTGGCCATCGAGGTAGAGGGAGAGGACGCTGCTCTCAAGGTCGGAGAGGACGCCGGTCGTCCCGGAGAGGCAGGAGACGAGGCTCGCAAGCTCTTCGGAGGCGATCACCTGGTTGACCGGGTCGGTCACCGAGGGGCCAGGAAGGATCTCGTCGAGGGTCGTATCGGAGTCGCCGGCCGCGGCCGGGGTCTGGCTGAAGGAGACGTACTGGTTGAGGGGCGTGTGCTTGTTGCGGGTCGCCGTCTTCACCGCGGTGATGATCTGGCGGGTGATGCAGAGCTCGGCGAACGAGCGGAAGCTCGACTCGCGGTCCGAGCGGTAGTCGCGGATCGCCTTGTAGAGGCCGAGCAGCCCTTCCTGGATCAGGTCGTCGCTCTCCCCGCCGAGCAGGAAGTAGGACGAGGCCTTGAGCCGGACGAAGCCGCGGTAGCGGCGGACGATCGCGTCGTAGGCGTCGGTGCGGCCGTCCTTGGCGAGCGCGACCAGATAGTGATCATCAAGCTCAGGTTGAGGGTTAGTTTCCTGCCGCGATGAGCCGTTGAGGCGCCCGCGGGGGAGCCGCAATTCCTGCGTAGGCGACGAACGAGCCACAGTTCCTTCTCCTTTGAGATGAAGGGACGTGGCGCCGGTACCTCCCCTGAGGCGCCCCTATTGACTGGAGAGAATCTCAGACTCAACCTGAGGTTCACCCCTATTGGCGCGGTAGTCTTACCGCAGCGCGGAGTTCTGTCAACCCCAAATTGCGAATTTCTGCAACCGCCGTTGCAGGTGCTACCGGCGCTGGCGGACCGCCTCGACCAGCAATGCGGTTGCCGCGGCGGAGACATTGAGCGACTCGACCCGGCCGCGACGGGGCAGCGCGACGAGCCCGTCGCAGGCGTCGGCGACGCGCGGCCGGATCCCTTTTCCCTCGCCGCCGAGCACGATCACGGTCGGCCCCGAGAGGTCGACGGCCCAGGGCGGGTCCTCGGCGCCGGCGTCGGCCCCCCAGATCCAGTAACCGGCCGCCTTCGCTTCGGCGAGCCAGTCGGCGAGGTTGCGGACGCGGGCGATCTCGAGGTGCTCGACCGCGCCCGCCGAGGCCTTGCAGGCGACCGCGGTCACCTCGGCCGAGCGCCGCTCCGGGATCGCGACGCCGGCGGCGCCGGCGAACTCGGCCGAGCGGCAGACGGCGCCGAGGTTGCGCGGGTCCTGGATCTGGTCGAGGGCGAGCAGCAGTGAGTCTTCCTGGGCGAGCAGGCCCCTGCCCTCGACGTAGGGGTAGGGGTCGACCTCGGCGACGACGCCCTGGTGGTCGGGCGACCCGCAGAGCCGCTCGAGCTCCTCGGGCGAGGTCTCGGGAGCGCGCCAGACCCGCCGCACCTTCCGCCTCCCGCGTTCCGCTTCTTCGACCGGCCGTTTGCCGTAGATGACCTGGCCGCCCTCGGCCACGGTCAGTCCCTCGGCACCAGACGGGCGCCGTCGGCCGAGTCGCGGACCTCCCAGCCGAGCTCGGCCAACCGGTCGCGGATCTCGTCGGCGCGCTCGAAGTCCTTCGCCGCCCGCGCTTCCTCGCGTTCGTCGAGCAGCTGCTGGGCCTCGTCGTCCGCCCCACCCTCGGCCTCGGCCACCGACTCGAGCCCGAGAAGCTCGAGCATCTCGAGCACCGCCTCCGCCGCCCCCGGCACCTCCGCCCGGTTCGCCTCAGCGACGAGATCGAACACCTCGGCCAGCGCCCGCGGCGTATTGAAGTCATCGGCAAGGGCTTCCCTGAAACGCCTCGAGTCGCGCCGCGCCCTCCCCACCCTCAGACGTGCCGGGACTTAGCCGCCCATATGGGCGGCTAAGTCCCGGCACGTCCCCAACCGGATGCTCGCGGAAGAAATTGCGCAACCGCTCGACACGCGCCGCGGCCTGGTCCATCTGCTCCTCGTCGAACGCGAGCGGTTGCCGGTAGTGGCCGGAGATCAGATACGCGACGACCGCCAGGCGCCCGTAGCGGTCGAGCGCCTCCGAGAGCTGGAAGATGTTCCCCTCCGACTTCGACATCTTCTCGGCGTCGGTCTCGATCATCCCGTTGTGCATCCAGGCCCGGGCGAACCGCCGCCCCGCCGCCTCCGACTGGGCGATCTCGTTCTCGTGGTGGGGGAAGACGAGGTCCGAGCCGCCGCCGTGGATCGCGAACGAGGGGCCGAGCTCGGCCTCGGCCATCGCCGAGCACTCGATGTGCCAGCCGGGGCGTCCCGGTCCCCAGGGAGAGTCCCAGGCGGTGTCCTCGTCGGGCTTCTGCGCCTTCCAGAGGGCGAAATCGAGCGGATCCTCCTTCAGCGACGCCGAGCCCGCCTCCTCGCCCTGGTCCATGTCCTCGGTGTTGCGGTTGGAGAGCTTGCCGTAGTGGTTGAAGCTGCGGACCTTGAAGTAGACGTCGCCGCCCGACTCGTAGGCGTGGCCGGTGTCGATCAGCTCGGCGATCAGCTCGAGGATCTCGCCGATCGTCTCGGTCGCCAGCGGCTCGGCGTCGGGCCGGCCGAGCCCGAGCCGCTCGGTGTCCTCGAAGTAGGCGGCGGTCATCCGCGCCGCGAACGAAGCCGACCCCTCCCCCGCCTCGCGCGCCGCGTCATAGATCTTGTCGTTGATGTCGGTGACGTTGATGACCAGCTTCGCCCGGTAGCCCTCCGACCGCAGGAACCGCGCCAACAGCGAGAAGACGACGAACGGCCGCGCGTTGCCGATGTGGATCCGGCTGTAGACGGTCGGCCCGCAGGCGTAGATCCCGACCTCGGCCCCCGGGTCGAGCGTCGCCGGCTCGCCGCTCAAAGTGTCCCTGATCCGCACCTCGCGCATCACGACTCTTCGTGCTTCGCTCGCGGCGCGATGAACCAGAGATGGACGCTTGCCCGCTCCGCACTCATGGCGCGGATGCTATTCAGGAACCGTCAGGTCGCGGCACCCCAGACCAACAGCGACTGCGGATCGTCGGGGTCGACCTTGACTACCACCTCACTACCCTCTGTCACGCCCTGAAGAGTTTGCTCGTGCATCGACTGGCTCGTGCTCACCCGGTAGTCATCACCGTCCGCCGGATGAACCGTCAGCTCAAACTCGATCTCGTGACCTCCGCCCAGTTGGGAGCCGACCTCACGCATCGAGTCGACAGTGGCCTGCGCCTCGATTCCTGACTGATTGATCCGCTGGATCTTGTCCCGCTCCTTCATCTGCTCGCCGGGACTCACGGCCTGTTTGGCGGTCCCCTTGAGCTTGTCGAGAAATCCCATCGCTTCCTCCTCCACTCGAGTCCTTCGATCAGACCACCTTTGCGCCCACCATGCAAGCCAGGCTAGGTTAGGAGCACCATGATCTCGAGAGTAGTAGCCGTGGTCCTACTCACGATCACGAGTTGCCTGGGCCTGGCGGGCCAGGCCAGTGCGTATGTCTACTGGGCCGGCGGCGCGACCGAAACGATCGGCCGGGCCAACCTCGACGGGTCGGGCCCGAACCCGAGCTTCATCGCCGGCGCCACCGATCCGATCGGGGTCGCCGTCAACGGCCAGTACGTCTACTGGGCGAACGACACCGCGGAAACGATCGGGCGAGCGAGCCTCGACGGTAGCGGCGTCAACCAGAGCTTCATCAGCGGCGCGAACTTTCCGAAGGGCCTGGCCGTCGACGGCCAGTTCATCTATTGGTCCAACGGGTGCTGCGCGATCGGGAGGGCAAATCTCGACGGCTCAGGCGCCAACCCGAACTTCATCAGCGGGGCAACCCCTCCTATCACCTCCAAGATCGGAATCGCCGTCGACGGCCAGCACATCTATTGGGCCAACTTCACCCTGGAAATGGGCGAAGACGGCACCACGATCGGACGCGCCGATCTCAACGGCTCCGCAATAGACCAGAGCTTCATCACCGGGGCCAGCAGCCCCTACGCGGTGGCGGTCGACGGTCAGCACATCTACTGGACCAATCGCGGCACGGAAACGATCGACCGCTCGAATTTGGAAGGGACCATCGTCAACCCCGCCTTCATCACCGGCACCAGCGGCGTCTTTGGCGTCGCGGTCGACGGCCAGCACATCTACTGGGCCAACGGGAGCGCGATCGCCAGCTCGATCGGCCGGGCCAACCTCGACGGGTCGGAACCGAACCAGAGCTTCATCACCGGCGCCGGCGGCCCGGTAGGGGTGGCGGTCGACTCGCTCTCCCCCCCGCCGCCGCCCCGCCGCCTCCGTCGAACCTGTTCAGCATCTCCGCAAAGCGGCTCAACAGATCAAAGGGAACCGCAACTCTGGTCGTCAGCGTTCCAGGGCCCGGCCAGCTCGTTCTCAGCGGCAAGGGGATCAAGAAGCAGAGGAAGAACGCAAGCGCTGCCGGCAAGGTGAATGTGAAGGTCATATCCACGGGCAAGAAGAAGCGCGAGCTGGAGGGGACCGGAGCGGTGAAGGTGAAGGCAAAGATCACCTTCACCCCGACCGGTGGAAGCCCAAACAGCAAGACGACGAAGATCCGGCTCATCAAGCCGGAGAAGTAGTCGCAGCCGAGAAGCCGATGTGCACCCTGATAATCGCCTTCGACCCGGAGGCCGGGTGGCCGGTCCTGCTCGCCTCGACCCGGGACGAGTTCAGGGCGCGGGCCTGGGAGCCGCCGGCCGAACGGTGGCCCGAGGAGCACCCAGGGGTGATCGCCGGCCGCGACATCGAGTCGGGCGGGACCTGGCTGGCGGCCGATCCAGGCGAGCGGCGGGTGGCGGTGATCCTCAACCGGATCGAGCCGACCGGGCTGACCGACGAGACGGCGCGAAGTCGGGGGCCGCTGACGCTGATCGCGGTTTCGAACGGCGCCGAGGCGATCGGCGCCGAGGACCTCAGCCTCATCCGCCCCTTCAACCTCGTCGTCGCCGAACCGGGCCAGGTCACCTGGCTGCGCTACGACGGCGCCGAGCTGACCGAACACGACGTCGCGCCCGGCCTCCACATCCTCACCGCCGCCGACCTCGACGACATGAGCAACCCGCGGCAGCGCTACTGGCTGCCCGAGTTCGACGCAGCGCCGGCCCCGGCACCTGAACCCGAGGACCGCGCCCCGGCCGGGTGGGGCGGCTGGCCCGATCTCCTCGCCGACGTCGACCGCCCCTACGACGACCCGCGGGCGCTCAACGTCCGCCACGGCGGCGCCGGCGGGATCTTCGGCACGGTCTCGGCCTCGCTGCTGGCTCTCGGCGAGCAGCCGCTGAAGTTCGAATTCTGCCCCGGCCCGCCCGACCAGGCGAAGTGGGAACCGGTTCTCTAGCCGGCCCGCGGCCTTTTCGGCGGCAGGACCGTGAAACGCAGGCTCGCCGGCACGCCGGTGCTCCCGGACGGGCTGACCGCGTAGACGTTGAAGCGGTGCTGCCCCAAACTCGAGACCCGAGAGCCTGGTCGGCGAGGGGCAGGGGCGGTAGGGGCGCCCGTCGAGCTTGCAGAAGAAGGTCGAGCCGGCGACATCGCTCCTGAAGGTGAAGACGGCGCGATGCCTCCGGGTGCGGCGCGGCGGGTGCTTGCCGAAACTCACGGTCGGGATCACCTTCCTCTTCTCGGCCTGCGGCACGGCCGGTGTGCCGGCCGTAGGGGAAGGGATCGGGTCCTGGCGCAGCTGCGCCGACCCCGAGAGCTCGGGTTCGGCCGAGACCACCCTCGCGGTGATCGTCGGCGTCCCGACCGCCGTCGATGAGGTGACCGCGGCGCTGTAGGTGCCGTCCTCGTTGTCGAGGACCGGGCCGATCGCCTGCCCGGGGTCGGACGAGCTGAACTCGACCGTTTCGCCCGGGACCGGGATGCCGTCGGCGTCGGTCACCAGGGCGGTCGCGGTCACGGTCGATTTGCCGTCGGCGACGATGTGGGTCGGCGCGAGCGCGACGTGGGCGCCCGTCGGCGCGCCCGGGCAGGGGGTGCCGCCGGGGCCGGTGCTGAGGGGAAGCGGCTGGACTTCGAAGCCCGGTTCAAGCAACGGCGATGGGTTCCAGGGCGTCACGGTGCTCGAGCCGACGTAGGGGCCGCAGCGGACGGCGGTCTTGACCACGCCCGAGGCGGCCGGCATCTCGAGGTCGATCTCGCTCAGCGGGAACGGGGGAAGTACCGGCATGCTCGCGACCAGATCCCCGGATTTCGGATCGGGCTTCAGCACCATCTGGAGCTTCATCTCGATCCCGAAGCCCCTTGGCAGCAGGTAGACGCGGTAGCCGCCGCCGGGCTCGGGACCGCCGAAGTAGGCCGAGCCGGCGATCTGGGGAATGGCGACCCGGGTCGAGTGCGAGCCGAGCGGAGTCCCGCCGCCCCCGAACTGCGGCACGACCGGCGTCTGGATCTTCACCGTCCCGACCTTTGCCGGCGCCGAGCAGGCCGGCGGCTGCTCGGTCCCGATCCTGGCTTCCGCCGCGGTGCAGACCGCGTGGCCGTCGATCGCGGCCTGGTCGAGCCGCAACGCCCCGCCGAGGTCGATCGTCATCGACTTGGCGCTGGAAGCTGTCGGGAATGGTCCCGTTTCCTGCGGCAGCTGGAGGTCGACGTCGAGGAAGCTCCGCGTCCGCGAGCTCGCGCTCGCCCCGACCGAGACCGAGGGCAGGAACCCGACGAAGTCGCACCCGGTCGGCGCCGGGAGGGCGGTCGACGCCCCGGTCAGGTGTTCGGGGTCCTGGTAGGTCTGGAGCTCGAGCCCGAGCGAGAGCTGCTGGCCGCAGGTGGGTGGGTACCCGACGAGAGCCTTCTCCGGGGCGTCGGAGGCGGTCGGTTCGGTGTTGCAGCTCGCGTCGGCGAGCCCCGGGCAGCCTTCGGACCCCAGCGGGAACCGCGCCGCGTCGTGGACGGGGTCGTACGGGAGCCCCCAGAGGGTGAGCCCGAGGGCCTGGAGCGGAGCGGCGATCGGCAGGTTGGGCGCGGTCAGCCTCAGCCCGTAGTCGCTGCCGGTGCGGACGGCGGCGATCACCGACTGGGTGAAGTCGAGGGTGGGGATCGTGAAGGCGAGACGCCCGTAGCCGCCGCTCCCGGTCGCCGCGACCGCGTAGATGGGGGCGGTCCCGAAGAGGAAGTCGGGATCGCCTCCGGCGGAGGCGTGGGTGGTCGCGAGCCCGACCTGGGAATCGGTCGGGCATTCGTCGGTCGCGAGGTCGGCCAGCGAGCAGAGCGGAACCGAGTTGAGGTAGCCGGTCAGGCCCGCCGGCATTTCGACGGTCAGCGACTTCGCCGTTTCCGGCGCCCCCGGGTCTTCGATCGAGACCTGCAGCCTGAGATCGGGATGCCCGCCCGCCTGGCTCGCCGACGCCGTCGCCGAGAACGAGTCGACCTGGCCGGCGGCGCTCGCCGGCCCGGCCTGGGTCGCCGCGATGCCGAGACACAGCATGCCGGTCGCGATCGCGATTCGAGGCACTCGGGAAAACACGTCTACTCCAAACACTCGAGCAAGGAAAGGGATGCTAGAGCGGTCACTGCTCGAGATGGCCGGAAATCCCATTCTGGTTGAGATTCCGGCCAGCGGGTAGGGCCTGGGCAACGGTTCTGCGCCCCCGGGCAGGAGGGGCCGAACGTCAAAGGAGGAGTGCTCCAGTGAAGCGATCAACTCTCGTATTGGCGGCGGCCGTTGCTGTGCTGGCCGTCGGGCTCGGCCTCGCAGCGTGCGGAGGGGGCAACGACGAAAGCACGGGAGGAGGCGAAGGGAATCTCGATCTGACGATCGGCAACCTGGTCCCGCTCACCGGCGACCTCGCTCCCTACGGAGAAGCCGGCGAAAAGGCCGGCAACCTGGCCTCTGAACAGGTCGACGCCGCGATCAAGAAAACGGGCTCCGGCGACACGGTCAAGCTCCTGACCGAAGACGGCCAGTCCGAAGACCAGGGCGGCGTCCAGGCCGCGCGCAAACTGATCGCCGACGGCGCCACCTGCATCTCCGGCGACTATGCCTCGACCGCGACGGTCGCCGTCGCCCGTTCGGTGACGGTCCCCGAAGGCGTGATGCTGATCTCGCCGGCCTCGACTGCCGACGCGCTCTCCGACATCGAGGATGAAGGACTGTTCGCCCGCACCGTGCCGCCGGACTGGGCTGCAGGGCGTTGCCCTCGCCGACCGGATGGAAAAGGTGCTCGGCAACCTCAAAGGCAAGACGATCAACATCGGCGCCCGCAACGACCTCTACGGGACCGGGTTCGCCGACTCGCTCGCGACCGAGCTCGAAAAACGCGGGGCCAAGGTCGGCGCCAAGGTCATCTACGACCCCGAACAGCCGAGCTACAACTCCGAGGCGAACGAAATCGTCTCCGGCAACCCCGACAACTACGTGATCATCGACTTCCCGGAAACATTCGCGAAGCTCGGGCCGGCGCTGGTCAGGACCGGCAACTGGTCGCCGAAGGACACGTTCATCACCGACGGCCTCAGCTCGACCGATCTGACCGAACTGGTCGGCCCGGAGGCGACCGAAGGACTGCAGGGAACGGCGCCCGGCACCTTCAAGGGCGAAGCCCCGAACGCCTTCGACAAGCTCTACGAAGAAGCCCCCGGCCCGCGCGCAACCTGTTCGACTCGGGCGTCTTCGACAACGTGATCCTCTGCTACCTGGGGGCGCTCGCCGCCGGCTCGACCGAAGGCGCGGCGATCGCGGAATCGATAGTCGACGTGACCGGTCCGCCCGGGAAGAAGTACACGTTCGAGCAGCTCGCCGAAGCCAGTGAAGCGATCGAAAACGGCGAAGACATCGACTACGAAGGCGCCTCCGGCCCGATCGACTGGGACGAAAACGGCGACCTCTCGAAATACATCTACACCGTGTCCGAATTCAAGGGCGGCAAGCTCGACGAAATCGAAACGGTGGAAGTGAAGGCGAAGGAATAGCGCCCCGGGAGTCACTCGGAGTCGAGCCGAGCTGTGCCCCCGAGGTACAGCTCGGCCACCTTCGGGTCCTCGAGCAGCTCGTTGGCCGGCGCCCTGGAAGCGGTTCTGGCCGAGGTCGAGGACGTAGCCGCGGTCCGACATCGACAGCGCCCGGCGCGCGTTCTGCTCGACCATCACCACGGTCACCCCGGCCTCGTTGATCTCGCGGACGTTGTCGAAGATCTGCTCGACGAAGGCCGGGGCGAGGCCGGCCGAGGGCTCGTCGAGCAGGAGGACGTGCGGGCTCCGGCATCAGCGCCCGCGCCATCGCCAGCAGCTGGCGCTCGCCGCCGCTCATCGTCCCCGCCGCCTGGGCCCGGCGCTCGCCGAGGCGCGGGAACAGCTCGTACATCCGCCCGGTCCGCTCGCGGGTGCGGGAGCGGTCGAGCGAGCCCATCTCGAGGTTCTCCTCGACCGTCAGGTTCGCGAACACGTTGTCGAGCTGGGGCACGTAGCTCATCCCGCGACGGGTGATCGAGTGCGGCTCGAGCCCGGTCGAGGTCCTCGCCGCGGAGGGTGACACGGCCCTCGCGCGGCGCCAGCAGCCCGAAGATCGTCTTGATCAGGGTCGACTTGCCGGCCCCGTTGGGGCCGACGACCGTCGCGATCTCCCCCTCGCCGACGCTGAGCGAGACGCCGCTGAGGATGTCGACTTCGGGCAGGTAGCCGGCGACCAGGCCGCGGGCCTCGAGCAGGGCGCCGTTCTCGCTCCCGTCCTCGCTCACGCCGCGCCCCCGAGGTAGGCGTCGATCACGGCCTGGTCGGCGCGCACCTGGTGCGGCTCGCCGGCGGCGATCACCCGCCCCTCCGCCATCACGATCACCAGGTCGGCGTGGTTCATCACGACCTCCATGTCGTGCTCGATGAAGAGGAAGGTCATCCCCTCCTCCCGCCGCAGCCGCTGCATGTGGTCGAGCAGGCGGCGGCCGAGGATCGGGTTGATCCCCGCCATCGGCTCGTCGAGCATCAGCAGCCGCGGCTGCGCCATCAGCGCCCGGGCCAGCTCGAGCAGCTTGCGCTGGCCGCCCGACAGAGTCCCCGCGTAGTCGCCGGCGAGGCGCTCGAGCCCGAACACGTCGAGCAGCTCGTCGGCCTGCTCATGGACCTCGCGCTCGCGGGCCCGCACCGCGCCGGGGCGGAGGAAGAGATTGCGGATCCGCTCGCCCGGCTGGTCGCGGGCGGCGAGCATCATGTTGTCGATCACCGGCATCGCCGCCAGCGCCTTGGTGATCTGGAAGGTCCGCACCAGCCCGCGGCGGGCGATCGCGTAGGCGGGCTTGCGGAGGATCGTCCTCGCCGGCGAACCGGACCGAGCCGGCGTCGCCGCGGTGAAAGCCGGTGACGACGTTGAAGAGCGTCGTCTTGCCGGCGCCGTTGGGGCCGATCAGCGCCGTCACCGACCCCTCGGCGACGCCGAAGCTGGCGCCGTCGACGGCGTGGATGCCGCCGAAGCGCTTGACCACATCCTCGACGTCGAGCAGCGCCCTCGCGCCCGGAGCGGCGGCGGCGTCACTCACGGAGGACCATCTCCTGGCGCTTGCCGAACAGGCCCTGGGGCCGGAACGCCATCAGCAGGATCAGGACCAGGCCGACGATCGCGTAGCGCAGCGCCGCCGTCTTCTCCCCGCTGATCGGCAGCTCGAGGAACCGCGTCCCTTCTAACGCCGTCCAGAGCACAACGGCACCGACGGCGACCCCCCTGTAGTTGGCGAGGCCGCCGAGGATCAGCACCCCGAAGGCGTAGAAGGTCACGATCGGCTCGTAGTCGTGGGGGTGGATCGTCGCCAGGAAGAGGGCGAGGAAGAAGCCGCCGAGGGCGCCCATCATCGCCGAGATCGCCAGCGACTGGACCTTGTAGAGGAGGGTGTTCTTGCCCAGCGCCCGGGCCGCGTCCTCGTCCTCGCGGACCGCCCGCAGCACCCTCCCCCACGGCGTCGCCTGGATCCGGCTGAGGGCGAAGGTGCCGATCGCGACCGTGACCCAGACGACGATCAGCAGCGGCACCAGCGAGTCGGGGCTCGACCAGAAGTTTTCGATGAAGTCGAGGATCGATTTCGAGACCGAGCGCCAGGAGTCGTCGAAGCAGGTCTGGCCGCTGCTGTCGAAGTTGCAGAACAGGCCCTCGTTGCCGCCGGTCAGGCCGCGGGCGTTCTGGGCGACGAGCCGCACCACCTCCGCCATCGCGAGGGTGACGATCGCGAAGTAGTCGCTGCGCAGCCGCAGCGCCGGCAGCCCGACCAGCGCCCCGAACGCCATCGTGATCAGGATCGCGGCCGGCAGCGCCAGCCAGAACGAGAAGCCCGCCTTGAGGACGAGGATCGCCATCGAGTAGCCGCCGACCGCCATGAAGCCGGCCTGGCCGAAGTTGGTCAGCCCGGTGAAGCCGACGTTCATCTGCAGGCCGAGGGTGACGACGGCGTAGATCCCGGCGATCGTCAGCACCCCGGTCCAGAAGCCGAGGTCGGTCAGCGCCTGGAAGGTGATCGCAAGCGGCAGCGAGCCCATGCTCGATACCGCCCTCGCGCGGCCGAAGATGCCCTGCGGCCGGATGATCAGGGCGATGATCAAGGCGACAAACCCGAACGTCACCTTCCAGCGCGGCTCGAAGACCAGGGTCGACCATTCGATCACGGCGCCGAGCACCAGGCCCGCGGTCAGAGCGCCGAACGGGCTGCCGATCCCGCCGAGGATGACGGCGGCGAAGATCGGCAGCAGCAGGTCGAAGCCGAGCCCGGGCTGGAGGTTGGTGAGCGCGCCGGAGAGGACACCGGCGAGGCCGGCGAGGGCGCCGGAGAAGACCCAGGTGTAGAGAATCACGCGGCGGGTGTCGATCCCGGCGGTCTCGGCGAGGTCGATGTCGTCCGAGAGCGCCCGCATCTGCTTGCCGAGGAGGCTGTAGCGGACCATCAGCCCGACCGCGATCAGAACCGCGAGCCCGACGATGACGACCATCAGCTCGGTCTGCCCGATCCGCAGGCCGAGGAATTCGACGCTGCTGGTGACGTTCACTTCGAGGGTGCGGATCTCCGACCCCCAGAACCACTGGACCGTCGAGCGGATCAGGAACGCGAGGCCGAGCGACATCAGGATCAGCTGCAGGAACCCGGCCCCCTTCGCTCGCATCGGCCGCCACATCACCCGCTCGGTGAGGACTCCGAGCAGCGCCGTCGTCGCCATCGCGAAGAAGATCGCGGCGACCAGCGGCAGCCCCCAGGTGACATTCACCAGGTAGGCCATGTAGGCGCCGAAGGTGAGGAAATCGCCGTGGGCGAAGTTGACGAGCCGGAGGATCCCGTAGACGAGGGTGAGGCCGACGGCGCCGAGCGCGTAGATCGTCCCCAGCGTCATCCCGTCGAGAGTCGCCTGGGCGAGGTCGTGGAGGCCCTGCGAGACCAGCAGGATGAGCGCGATCGCGCCGAGGACGACGAAGGCGGCGCCCGCCGGGTGCGCCCCGGCCATTTCCCTCAGGTAGCCACCAGGAGGGGACTCCGCCCGGACGGTCGCGGCCTCCATCAGGCTTGTCTGTATACCCGGCCGGCTGGCGATCCATGCCCGGCCGGGCCGAGATTCGGCTCTGGGGAGCGGCTAGAAGGTGCGGTAGCCGGGGCCGGTGGGGGTCTCGGCGGCGCGCGACCAGGTCGGGGCCGTCTCCTCGGCGGCGGCGAGCGCCTCGCGGCGGGCGCGCTTGGCGCTGGCCTTGATCTCCTCCTCGGCCGCCTCGCGGACCCGGGCCTCGCGCTGCTCGGCCTGGATCCGGATCCGCTCCGACTCCGCCTCGAGCTGCTCGTCGGCGCGCTTGCGGGCCTGCTCGGTCGCCTTGCCTTCGACCTTCTCGACCAGTTTGCGGACACGGTCCTCCGACTCGCGCCGGATCTCCTCGGTGCCCCTCAACACGCGTTCCTCGATTTCGGCCTCGAGCCGGACCATCGCCTCGTGGGCCTCGTCGGCTTTCGCCTCGGCGTCGGCGGCGCGCTGCTCGGCGGCGGCGACCCGGCGGTCCGAGTCGCCCTGATTGGCCTCGATCACCTCGCGGACTCGTTTCGACGCCTCGCCTTCGGTCCGCCTGATCGCGGCGGCGACAGCCTCCTCGGTGTTCTCGATCAGCTTCTGGCGCTCGGCGGCGGCCGACTCCTGGGCGGACTCGAACGCCTCCTCGGCGCGGTCGCGGGCCTGCTCGGCGCGGGCGGCGCGAGCCTCCGCCTCGCGCCTTCTCGCGCGTTCCGCGGCTACCCGACCGCGTCCCTCCTCCCCGAGCTTTTGCAGCGTCTCCTTCGCCCGCCGTTTCAGCTCGGCGGCCTCGGCCTCTGCCCTGGCCCCGCTCTCGGCGACCTTCCTCTCGGCCTCGGCGGCGCGCTCATCGCTCTCCCGCACCCAGCCGAGCGCCCGCTCGGCTATGCCCCGGATCTCCGCCGTCGATTCCTCGACCGAGTCCAATTTGACCGCGGGCTCGCCCATCACGCCGTTTCCACGCCCATCGAGGCAACCTACTACGCAACTCGGCGCCTCCGCCACCGGCCGGGGCGCCAAAAAGTCCGCAAAATGCGGGGACCTCTCGGGGCGGCTGTACGATCGAGGCAGATGGGGACGAGGTGTTCGGCAGCAGTGCTCCTGATCGTCGCGGGAATGCTCGCGGCGGCCGCCCCGGCATCCGCCGATCGCGTCTACTTCGGCTCGAGCGGAGGCATCTCCTACGCGAATCTCGACGGCAGCGGCGGCGGCGAGCTCGACACGACGGCGGCGTCGAACGAAGAGCCCACGGGATCGCGCTCGATCCCGCCGCCGGAAAGATCTACTGGGCGAGCGGCAGCGGCTCCCAGTCACGAATCTCGGTCGCCAACCTCGACGGCAGCGGCGGCGCGGATCTGGCGATCGCGGCGCGCCCGCTGAACTGGCCGCGGGGGGTCGCGCTCGATCTCGGCGCGGGCGGATCTACTGGGCGCAATTACCAGGGGCCGGCGACCGAACGGATCGGGTACGCAAACCTCGAACGGCAGCGGCGGCGGATTTCTGCAACGACCACGGGCGCGACGGCGAGCAATCCGAGGGCGTCGCGATCGACCCGACTGCGGGACGGATCTACTGGTCGAACGAGACGCGGCAAGATCTCCTACGCCAACCTCGATGGAAGCGGTGGCGCCGACATCACACGACGGAGCGCATCCGGCGTCACCACCTCCGGGGTCGCGGTGGACCGCCAAACGGCGGATCTACTGGGTCAGCGACAAAGGCTCGTCCCCTATTCCGCAACCTCGTCCTACGGCGACCTCGACGGCAGCGGCGGCGCAGACGTTCCGACCGGCAGCGCCGGACGACTCCTCGCCGGGGCGTGGCGATCGACCCGGCAACGGGCCGGGTCTACTGGGCCAACACGAGCAGGTCTCGGCAACGCCTCGATCTCCTTCGCCGCGTTCGACGGCGGCGGCGGCGCCAAGCTCTGAACCTCGACCGGAGCGTCGACTCCGGCCGCCGCGCTTTCCCGACTCTCCTCAAGGCCCCGCTCGGCACCGGCGCGCCGAAGCTGACCGCGCAGATCGCGCTGCGGCCGCGGTTCCTCACCTGCGACGAAGGCACCTGGGCCGCCGACATGCCGGAGGCCCAGCTCTACCGGGCCCCGCACAGCGTCGGCTACCAGTGGTTGAGGGACGGACAGCCCGATCCCCGGCGCGACCCGATCCAACATCGGCGTCGAAGGGTCGAGCGGCGGCGACTACGCCTGCCAGGTGACGGCGACCAACGCCGGCGGCTCGACCACGCAGACCAGCAGGACGCAGTTCGTCTGCTGCCGGCCGAGCCCGTTGGCGACCGCGGCGCGGGTGGCCCTGGTCAGGAGCGGCAGGGCGCTGCTGAAGCTGAGCTGCCCGGCGGGCACCGAACCGTGCGCCGGCCGACTGAGCCTCCGTCGGTTCATCCCCCCAGGGACCCGGAAAGCGAGGTCCAGCAGGCGCCGACGTATCCCTGTTCCCAAGCTCCCTGACATCTACGGCGAAAGGTCGATCTCGGTGCCCGGCGGCACGACCCAGGTCGTCAAGGTCAAGCTCAGCCGCAGCGCAAGGGCGCGGCTCGGCCGGTCCAAACGTCATCGCCTCAAGGCAAATCTGAGCGGCAGCGCTGTCGAACCGCGCACCGTCCTGCTCAAGCTCGCGAAGAAGAGGCCGAAGCGGCGCTAGCCGGAGCTCTGCGGCTGCCGCTCGTGCAGCTCGCGCTTGAGGACCTTGCCGGTCGCGTTGCGCGGCAGCTGGTCGAGGAACTCGAACTCCCGCGGCGCCTTGTAGGCGGCGAGGTGGGACTTGACGTGCTTCCTCAGATCCTCCTCGGAGACCTCGGCCCGCTCGGCGACGACGACGAAGGCCTTCAGCCGCTGCCCGAACTCCTCGTCCTCGACGCCGATCACCGCCACCTCGACGACGCTCTCGTGGTCTGCGAGCAGGTCCTCGACCTCGCGCGGGAAGACGTTCTCGCCGCCGGAGACGATCATCTCGTCGTCGCGCCCGTCGACGAAGAGCCGGCCGTCGGCGTCGAAGTGGCCGACGTCGCCGCTGCTCAGCAACCCGTCGATCACCTCCTTGCCGCCGCCGCCGGTGTAGCCCTCGAACGACATATCGCTGCCGACGAAGATCCTCCCGACCTCGCCGCGCGGGACCTCCCTGCCGTCCTCGTCGAAGAGCTTGACGATGGTGCCGCGCGGGGGCCGGCCGGCGGTGCCCGGGGCGGCCCGCAGGTCCTCGGGGGTCGCGACGGTCGCCATCGCGACCTCGGTCGAGCCGTAGAGGTTGTAGATGCTGTCGCCGAAGCGGTCCATCCACTCGAGCGCGAGCTCGCCGGGGAGCGCCGAGCCCGAGAGCGCCGTGATCCGCAGCGAGGAGAGGTCGTAGGAGCGGAGCGTCTCGTCGGGCAGCTGGAGGATGCGCTGGATCATCACCGGCACCACCGCGAGGACCTCGGCGCGGTGTTCCTGGATCGCCCGCAGGGTGGCCTCGGGGTCGAAGCGGCGCCGCAGGACCAGCGTCGCCGCGGTCGGGAGGCCGATCGCGAAGTGGAAGAAGCCCCAGGAGTGGAAGAGGGGCGCGGCGACAACCATCGTCTCGCGGCTGCGGTAGGGGATCTTGTCGATCATCGCCGCGACCGTGTGAAGGCCTTCCGGGTTGCTGCGCTGGGCGCCCTTCGGGGTCCCGGTCGTGCCCGAGGTGAGGATCACGAAGCGGGGATTGTCGGGGGGCGGCTTCAGGTCGGACTCGTCGCCGACCGCGATCAGGGAGTCGAGCGTCGGCCCCTCCGGCTCGCCGTCGGCCCAGCCGATCACCCGCTCGACGCCCTCGTCGACTTCCTCGAGCAGGCCGGAGAACTCCTCGTCGTGGACGAGCACCTTCGCCTTCTCGCGGCGGGTCACCTCGGCCAGCTGCGGGCCGGCGAACATCGTGTTGAGGTAGATCGCGCTGGCGCCGATCTTGGCGACGGCGGCGGTGACCTCGATGAAGCCGCGGTGATTGCGGCACATCACGCCGACCCCGTCCCCGAACCCGATCCCCATCTCCTCGAGGGAGTGGGCCAGGGCGTTGCTGCGGCGGTGCAGCTGCTCGAACGTGAGCGAGCCGCGTTCGTCGATGATCGCGGTCTCGTGCGGGTGGTGGAGCGCCGCGATCGCGACCCCGGTCGCCGGCGAGGGGCCCCAGCGCAGGAACGTGTAGCCGATCTTGGCGGCGACGTCGGGGCGCATCAGGCTGAGCACTTCCGACTCGTGCGCCACCTTCACGACGAAGGCCTTGTCGGCGACGGTCTTGCGGACGCTCGAGCCTATGGAGCTGAGTCTTCCCATCGGCACTTGAAGATTATTCGCTCTCCACCGAAGCGACCGCTATGCAGGCGATTCCCTCGCCGCGCCCGATCCAGCCCATCCCCTCGTTGGTCGTCGCCTTGACGCTGACCCGGGCCGAGGTCGCCTCGGCGAGAATCCGCTCCATCTCCGCCCGCAGCGGCCCCAGCCGCGGCGCCTCGCAGACGAGTGTCGCGTCGATGTTCTCGATCCGTCCGGAGATCATCCCGACCACGGTGCGCAGCAGGTCGATCGAGTCCGCGTCGCGCCAGCCCTCGTCGTCGTCGGGGAAGAGGGTGCCGATGTCGCCGAGGCCGGTTGCGCCGAGCAGGGCGTCGATCACCGCGTGGGCGAGGACATCGGCGTCGGAGTGACCCTCGAGGCCGAGCTCGTGCTCGACCTCGACCCCGCCGAGGATCAGCGGACGGCCGGGGCCGAAGCGGTGGCTGTCGTAGCCGATCCCGACCCGGCTCATGACAACGGCTCCAGCCGGCGCCGGCGGTGCTCGAAGACGCAGATCTCCCCGACCCCGAGGCCGTCGAGGAACTCGAGCGCACGGTCGTAGCCGTAGCCGACGTGCTCGGGCAGGTGGGCGTCGGAGGAGAGGGCGAAGGCGGCGCCGGCCTCGACGCACATCTCGGCGAAGGCGGGCGATGGGTAGAGCTCGCCGACCGGCTTGCGCAGGCCGGCGGTCGAGACCTCGACCGCGACGCCGCTCTCGGCGATCGCCTCGACCGCGGGCTCGTAGTAGGAGCGCGGGTCGCGGTCGGGCACCGGTCTCCCCCGCCCCCAGACCTTGACCAGGTCGGGGTGGGCGAGGATGTCGAACAGGCCCGAGCGGGCGGCGGCGGCGAGCGACTCGAAGTAGCGCGACCAGACCCGGTCGGGGTCGCCGGTGTCCTCCCAGATGTCGAAGCCCTCGTGGTCGACCGCGTCGTCGCCGAGGAAGTGGACCGAACCGACGACGTAGTCGAAGTCCCGCGCCTCGAGCAGGTTCGCGGTGCGGTCCTCGGCGCCGGGGACGAAGTCCATCTCGATCCCGAGCCGCAGGTCGGTGCCGCGGACGAAGTGGCAGTAGGCGTCGATGTCGTCCTGGGCCTGTTCGCGCCAGAACGGGTGGTCCCAGAGCTCGAGCGACTGGGTGAAGCGGTGGATGTGCTCGGAGACGCCGAGCTCGGCGATCCCCGCCGCGGCCGCGGCCTCGCGGTAGCGATCGACGTTCTCTGCGGTGAAGTAGCGATCCGCCGTGGTCCCGTCCTCGTCGGGCCGCAGGTGGAGGTGGTAGTCGGTGAGCACGGGGTCAGCCTAGGTGACGCCGGGCGGGGATACGCTGCGACTCATGGTCCACATGCGGATCGTCGTCGTCGCAGAGCTTACGAAGAAGGTGTTGGCGCTTCTCGAAGCGGCGGGCTCGACCTCCAACCTGGTCTTTCTCGAGGGGGCGGCGCGGAAGCCGGCCGGAGACCTGATCCTCTGCGACATCGCACGCGAGGAAACGAGCGTGATCGTCGAAGACCTGAAGGAGCTCGGGGTGACGCGGAGGGGCTCGATCTCGATCGACGAGATCGACTCGCAGATCTCCGAGGCGGCGCGCAGGGCGGAACGGGCGGCTCCGGGGGCGCCGTCCGACGCCGTGATCTGGGAGGAGGTCGAGGCCCGCACCTCCGAGTCCACCGAGCTGAGCGGCACGTTCATCGGCTTCATGGCACTCGCCTGCCTGATCGCCTCGGTCGGGATCTTCGTCGGCTCGCCGATCCTGATCGTCGGGGCGATGATCGTCGGGCCGGAGTTCGGGCCGCTGGCCGGGCTTTGCGTCGCCGTAATCGAGCGGCGCCGGGGCGTCGCGATGCGCTCGCTGACGGCGCTCGCGGTCGGGTTCCCGATCGGGATAACCGCCGCCTTCCTCTTCACCCTCTTCTGCGTCGCGATCGGGATCGTCGATTCCGGCTTCCACAGCACCGAAAACGACCTGATCAAGTTCATCGTCGAACCGGAAGAGTTCTCGCTGATCGTCGCCCTCTTCGCAGGCGCCGCCGGAATGCTGTCTCTGACCTCGACCAAGTCGGGGGCGCTGATCGGGGTCCTGGTTTCGGTGACGACGATCCCAGCGGCGGCCAACATCGGCGTTTCCGCAGCGCTCGGCAATTGGCACAACTGGGTCGGGGCCATGGAGCAGCTCAGCATCAACCTCTCGGCGATCGTCGTCGCCGGTGTGGTCACCCTCCAGCTACAGCGGGTGCTCTACGAGCGCCGCCGCAACCGCCATCTATCCGACCGCTCGCGAGCAGATGCCGGGCTCCCGTCCGAAGACGTCCGCTCCCTGCACCGCCGGCGCCTCGACCGCCACCGGGGGCAATCCAACCGTGCCTAGCCGCCTCTCCCGACCCGCCCAGCTGGGGGTCCTCGCCGCGGCCTTCGCCGCCGGGGTCGGGCTGGCGACGATCCTCGGCGCGATCGACCTCGGCGTCGCCCTCGGCGTCGGCCAGCTCTTCTTCGCCGCCGCCCTGGTCTGGGTGCTCCTGCGCTAACACCCTCCGGGTGAGCCGGGGGAGCGCTCGGCGAGGATCAGCTCGGCGAGGCGGAGGTCGAGCGGGGTCGTGACCTTGACGTTCCCGGCCGGCGAGGGGTGGATCAGGACGCGGCCGCCGGCCGCCTCGACCAGCATCGCCTCGTCGGTCGCCGCCGCGACCGCCTCCGGGTCCGCCTCGAGCGCGCGGCGCAGCGCCTCGAACCGGAACACCTGCGGCGTCTGCGCCGCCCAGAGCTCGGCTCGGTCGACCGTCTCCGCGACCTCGAAGACCCGATCGACCCCCTCCTCGCCCTCGAGGTGTGTTTTGACCACGTTATCGGGGGCGAATGCACGTCTCGACCCCTGAGCCGCCGCCCCGTCCCCCGCCGCCCGCTTGATCGTGTCCGAGACCCGGACGGCGGCGATCGCGCCGTCGGCGCCATCGTCGGCGAGGAGCGTCGCGATCACGCCCTCGAGAAGCTCGGCGGTCAGCAGCGGCCGCGCCGCGTCGTGGATCGCGACCAGCGCGGTGCCGACCGCGGCGAGCGCGTTGGCGACCGAGGCGGCCCGGGTCTCGCCGCCGTCGACGACGCCGAGGTCGTGGCCGCCGAGGTCGTGGATGTGGCCGGGCGGGCAGGCGACGACGATCGACCGCACCGACGGGGCCTCGCGCATGGCCTCGATCGACCAGTCGACCATCCGCCTTCCCCCCAACTCGACGAAGGCCTTCGGGCCGCCGGCTCCAAGCCTCTGACCGGAGCCGGCGGCAGCGATGACCGCTGTGACTGCGCCTGAACTACGCCGTGGCGGCGAAGCGCCCCTCCAGCAGGCCGTCCAGGTACTCCTCCGCGCCCTCCTCGTCCTTGTCGAGCGCGTACATGAACTCCGACGCGAGGATCTTCTTGGCCCGCGTGTACATCTGCTTCTCACCGGTCGAGAGGCCCTTTTCCATCTCCCGAATCGCCAGGTTCCGGACGACCTCGGCCAGCTCGAAGACGTCGCCGGTCTTGATCTTCTCGCGGTTGTACTTGAAGCGCCGGTTCCAGTTCTTCGGCATCTCCGAGACGTCATCGGTGAGGACTGCGGTGACCTTTTTGATTTCTTCTTCGTCGATCACCCGACGCAGCCCCGCCTTGCCCGCGTTCTCGCACGGGACCATGACGGTGAGCTCGTTGTGGAGGATTTTGATCGTCAGGTATTCGCGCTCCTCCCCCATCAGCTCGCGGGTTTCTTTCTTCATCACGAGGCCCGCTCCGTGGTGGGGATAGACGACCTTGTCCCCCAACTCGAAGTCGCAGACGTACTCGACGTCCACCTCGGTCACCTCGACTACCTCCTCTAGCTCAGGAATCGCTGGCTCCTTTCGATTTCAGACGGCACTCTGCGCACCGTCAACTCTGCAAGTACCGGTCGACCAGATCGACCTCCTGGAGCCTCCGCAATCCCTCGCGGATGTCCTTGGCCCTGGTCGGGCCGACCCCATCGACAGCCTCGAGCTCGTCATCCGAGGCCGCGATCACGTCCTCGAGGGTGCCGAGCTCCTGGATGATCTTCTGGACGACAAGCTTGGGGATCCTCGGGATGCGGCCGAGGACGCGGTAGCCGCGCGGGCTGACCGCGAAGTCGAGCGTGTTGAGCTTGCGATCGTAGCCGAGCAGCTCGGCGAGGCGGCCGAAGTCGAGGACGTCCTCGTGCGGCAGCCGCGAGAGCGACTCCTGGACCGTTTCCAGGTTCTGCTCTGAGTCCTCGACCGAGTAGTCGCGGATCAGCGCCGCCTTTTCCGCCGCGACGCCGACCATCGACTCCTCGAGCTGCATCTCGATCAGGCGGCCCTCGGTGCCGAGCTCGACGATGTAGCGCTCGACCTCGACCGCCATCCTGGTGACGAGCTCGGCCCGCTGCAGGACCGAGAGCGCGTCGTAGAGGACGCTGCCGCCTTCGAACTCGAGCACGCTGAGCCGGGTCGCGACCTGGTCGAGCCGCTCGCGGTACTTCTCGAGAGTCGCCAGGCCCTGGTTGGCCTTGGCGAGGACTGCCGGGATGTCCTGGAGGATGTACTTCGTCCCCTCGACATAGAGCGAGACGACGTCGCGCCGCTGGGAGATCGCGATCACCAGCGCATCGGTCTGTTTCGAGACGCGCTCGGCGGTGCGGTGCCGGGTGCCGGTCTCGCTGGAGAGGATCGTCGGGTCCGGCATCAGCTGGACGTTGGCCCAGATGATCTTCGTCGCCTCGCAGTTGAGGACGATCGCGCCGTCCATCTTCGCGACCTGGTAGAGCATCGCCGGCGAGTAGTCGATGTCGAGCTTGATCCCTCCCGAGAGCAGATGGGAGATGTCGCCAGGCTCGGCGACGACGACCAGGGCGCCGGTGCGGGCGTGGACGATGTTGTCGATCCCCTCGCGCAGCGCGCCGCCTGGCGCGACCACGTCGAGAGACCTCAGAAGCCTGGGGTCCTGCCGTTCAGAAAGCTCTTGAAGCTCATCCCCAGGAAGCGCCGACATCAAGGCAAGGATGCCAAATTCCGCTTTCCAATGCGGTCTGCTTAATCCCTAGTGGAAAGGTCGGAACAGCAATTGTCAAGCCGATCCCTCACTTAGAGGTGGAACCGACGGTGGTGGCGGTGGTGTTGCAGCTGCTCGGGCGGCGGCTCACCCGCGACCGCCGGGTCGGGACCCGGGGGATCGGCGTCGCGGACGAACGCCCAGGTGAGCACGGCGCCGAGGGCGCAGAGGGCGACGCCGACCCAGGTCGAGCCGGCGATCGAGGTCGCGAACGAGTCGCCGCTCCCCTGCAGCGCGTGGAACACGGCGCTGGTCGCCGCCAGCGCCAGCGAGCCGGCCACGATCCTGTCCATCGCGAGGACGCCGGAGGCGATCCCGACCTTCTCGCCCGGCATCGCCGCCATCGCCGCGGTCGACATCGGCGCGTAGACGAGGCCGAGGGCGATCCCGAATAGCAGGTATCCGACGAGCACCAGGGCGTAGGAGCTGTCGGCGCCGATCCGGGTCAGGAAGACGAGGCCGGCGGTCCCGAACAGCATCCCCGCGGTCATCAGCCCTCGGGCGCCGAAGCGGCCGATCAAGCGGCCCGAGAACGGGGAGATCGCGATCATCGGCACCGTGATCGGGAGGATCAGGAACCCGCTCTCGATCGCCGAGTGGCCGCGGACGTCCTGCAGGTACTGGGGCTGGAAGAACATCACCGCCCAATAGGAGCCGACGATCGCGAAGGCGGCGGCGCTGGCGCCGAAGTAGGGGCCGTTGCGGAAGAGGTCGAATTTGACGATCGGGTCGCTGACCCGGCGCTCGATCCGCCAGAAGGCGGCCAGCGCGAGCACCCCGACGGCGGCGAGGACGACGACCGCCCCCGCGCTCCAGGCGCGCGACTGGATCAGCGCCAGGACGACCGCGGTGAGGCCGACGGTGAGCGCGACCAGGCCGGGGAAATCGATCCGCCTCCCGGCCGAGGGGTCGGTCGACTCAGGCGCCGCCCGCCATGATCGCGAACCCGGCGACGATGATCGGCAGGTTGATCCAGAAGATCGCCCGCCAGTCGATTTCGATCAGCGCGCCGCCGGCGAGCGGCCCGACCGCGAGCGCGATCGCCGAGACCGCGGCCCAGATCCCGAGCGCCCGCGCCTGTTCGCCCTTCGGGAAGGCGTTGCAGACGATCGCCAGCGAGAGGGTCAGGGTCGGCGCCGCGCCCACTCCCTGGAGGACCCGGCCGCCGATCAGCATCGCCGGGCTCTGGGCGGCGCCGGCGAGAATCGAGCCGGCGCCGAAGACGACGATCCCGATCAGGAAGGCGCGCTTGCGGCCGAACATGTCGCCGAGCCGACCGGCGGTGACGACGAGGACCGCGATCGTCAGAAGGTAGGCGTTCATCACCCACTGCAGCGACTCGGCGCTCGCCCCGAGGTCGTGGTGGATGCTCGGCAGCGCCAGCGCGACCACGGTCGAGTCGAGCATCAGGATGAAGAGCCCGGCGCAGGCTCCGGCCAGGGTCCACCAGGGCCGGGACCGCTCGTCGATCCGAAACACAGCCGGGATCCCATCAAGTTTTCCTCCCATATGGAGGAAAACTTGATTTGGGGGTCAGGCCGGCGCGCCGGAGAGGTCGCGGGCCGGGTCGATCCCCCAGCGCTCGGCGACGACGGCGAGCTCCTCGTCGAGCGCCCAGCGATCGGGCCGCTCCCCGCCCTCGTGCTCGGGACTGGCGCCCTTCAGCGCCATGCACCCCGTATTGTCGCCGACGGCGCGGATCTCGGCGACCTCTTCGACGGTGATCCGCTGCTCGGCGGGAAGCGCCGCGAGCTGGGCGCGCTTCTCCTCGATCGGGAGCGCCGCCGGCCCCGCCTCCTGGATCAGGGTCGGGACGACGCACTCGACGGCGCGGTGCGCGAGGTTCCACTGGCAGGCGAGCTGGATCGGCTTCAGCTCGGCCCGCTCGGCGATCGGGATCACGCGCTCGAGCTTCTCGAGGCCGGCCTCGATCCAGCCGGCCGGCCGGAACCCGCGGTGGTCGCCCTCCGGTAGCTCCATTCCCGGCTCGAGGTCGCCCCAGAACAGGCCGCCGTAGTCGACGACCCGGGTGATCACGCGGACGCCGTGGCGGGCGGCGGCCTCGAGGCAGAGCTCGCCCGGCCAGGGCTCGAACGGGTTGAGGATGATCATCGCCCAATCGATCCGCTCGCCGAACCGCTCGAAGCAGGAGATCAGGTCGAGGGTGAAGCCGTTGGCCGGCCCCGGGGCGACGCCGATCCCGGCAGCGATGCCCGCCTCGCGCAGCGCCGCCATCCCGTCCCAGACCGCCTCGCTGGTGTAGCCGACGCGGTCGGGGTTGTGGAGCAGAAGCAGGTCGAAGGAGGAGGCGCCGAGGCGGCCGAGGCTGCGCTCGGCGGCGGCCCGCAGGTAGTCGGCATAGGTGTCGGGCCCGCGCAGGGCCGGGTCGGTGAAGCGGGGGAAGCCGCGCGGCCCGTCGCGCTCGCCCTCGTAGAAGTCGTGGCCGATCGCGCCGACCAGGTGTGTAGTCCTCGCGGGGGACACCGGTCAGCGCCCTGCCGAGGAGCTCGTCGGCCTCGCCCTGGCCGTAGGCGTCAGCGCTCAGCATGGTCGAGATCCCCTCGTCCGGGCGCAGCAACGCTTCGAGGCGCTCCTCGGGGATCGCCTCGCCGAAGCGGAGGAACCTGCCCCCGCTCCAGGTGCCGATCGCGGTCCGCCCGGGTGAGCTCATCGTAAAACCGTAGCGGTAGCCCGGTCTGAACCTTGCGGCCGGAACGTCGTAACAAGCCCGATGCACCCGACCCGAACCCTCGCGACG